>NZ_JAKJPO010000013.1 GCF_021725675.1 Marilutibacter chinensis
CGCTTCACCCTCCGCCACCGGCAATCGCCTAAGTGCCCGAGGGAGCCGCTCATCATACAGCAGTTTTCAGGGCCGTCAACACCTTTTCACACCCCGTTTCCTGCCTCCCCGCCACCGTTCAGCTCGCACCTCACCGCCAGCGGGCCGCGCATCTTACAGCAACTCCCCAGACCGTCAACCGCCCGCTGAAAACCGCCTCCAATACGCCCCCACAACCACTCACATCCCGATGCGGGGCGCGCATTGTGCACAGCCATTCCGGCTTTGGGAAGAGGCTCAATGCGGCAGTCTCTTCTGCAGGACACGGGCGTCTTGACCTCGCCGCGACACTGGCGGATGGTCGGGCTCCATTCCCCCCCTTGAAACCGTCATGCCCATGCGCCGCGACCGATCCAACCCCCTCCCATTGCTGGCCGTTGCCGCTGTCCTTGCGGCGGGCCTGGCATTGCCCGGTTGCGCGACCGAGAACGGTGCATGGGTCGAGCTCGGCGGGGCACGCTATGAGGTCGAGATCGCCAACGACGATCAGGAGCGCGCCCGGGGATTGATGTTCCGGGACAGGCTGGCAGAAGGCAGCGGGATGCTGTTCATCCACGAGCGCGAGGAGATGCAGTCGTACTGGATGAAGAACACGCGGATCCCGCTCGACATCCTCTATTTCGACAGCGCTCGCCGGCTGGTTTCGCAGCAGCGCGACGTGCCGCCATGTTCGCTGGGCAACGGCTGCCCGCCGTATCCGAGCAGCGCGCCGGCGCGTTACGTCCTCGAGCTCAACGCGGGCGAAGCGGCGCGGCTGAAACTGGAGGATGGGGCGACGTTGCTGTTCGGACCTGCCGTCGAGCAGGAAGCCGGCGCAGACGACTGATCGGATCCGCTTGAGCGGATACGTTCCGTCGCTGCTGCAACTGCCGGCTCAGGCCGGCACCATCTCGAAGTCGTCCTTGGTGACGCCGCAGTCCGGGCAGGTCCAGGTGTCGGGCACGTCCTCCCAGCGCGTGCCGGGCGCGATGCCTTCCTCGGGGAGTCCCTCGGACTCGTCGTAGATGAAGCCGCAGACAACGCACATCCACGTGCGGTAGGGCGCGGTGACTTCGGAAACGGACATGAGCGGATAATGTATGGATGACAGAGCCGCATTGTCCCACGGATGCGGCCATGAAGAAGCCGAGCCATGAATTCGACTCCGCCAGCCTCCGTCCGCCCCCGCCGCGGCGTCTACGCAATCACGCCCGACTGCACGGACACCGTACAGCTGCTGCAGCGCGTCGAGCCCGTGCTCGATGCTGGCATCGTCTGGCTGCAGTACCGAAACAAGACGGCGTCGCCGGCGCTGCGGCGCATGCAGGCTTCGGCGTTGCAGCCCGCATGCCGCGCCCGCGGCGTCGCGCTGATCGTCAACGACGACTGGCGACTCGCAACGGAGATCGGAGCCGACGGCGTACACCTGGGCGAGGACGACGGCGACATCGCGCAGGCGCGCGCGGCACTCGGTCGCCATGCCCTGATCGGCGCGTCCTGCTACGACGATGCCGGCCGCGCGATCGCCGCGGTGAATGCCGGTGCTTCCTATGTGGCTTTCGGCGCATTCTTCCCCTCGCCGACCAAGCCCCGGGCGCGTCGCGCCGATCCGGCACTGCTGGGCCATGTCGCCGCGCTGGGCGTAGCGCGGGTGGCGATCGGTGGCATCACTCCGGACAATGCGCGCTCGATCGTCGCCGCCGGCGCCGATCTCATCGCGGTGATCAGCGGCGTGTTCGACGCTCCCGATCCCGCCCGCGCGGTGAACGCCTACCGCGCCTGCTTCGATTGAGTCACGCATTTCCCTTCGTTATTCCACGCGGACACCCCACACCATGAACCACGAACGCTCACACGCCCTGTTCACCCGCGCCCAGGCGCTGATACCCGGCGGCGTCAACTCGCCGGTACGCGCGTTCAAGTCGGTCGGCGGCGAGCCCTTCTTCGCACAACGCGCGGAGGGAGCCTACCTGTTCGACGTCGACGGCAACCGCTATGTCGACTACGTCGGCTCGTGGGGGCCGATGATCGCCGGTCACGCCCATCCCGAAGTGCTGGCGGCGGTCGAAGGCGCGATGCGCAACGGCCTGAGTTTCGGCGTGCCAAACGCGCTCGAGGTCGAGATGGCCGAGGCGATCACCCGGATCGTGCCGAGCTGCGAGATGGTGCGCATGGTCAACTCCGGTACCGAGGCGACGCTGTCGGCGATCCGGGTCGCCCGCGGTGCGACCGGGCGCAGTCGCATCGTCAAGTTCGAAGGCTGTTATCACGGCCATGGCGACAGCTTCCTGGTGAAGGCCGGCAGCGGAGTGATGACGCTTGGCCTGCCGAACTCGCCCGGGGTGCCCGACGCGCTCGCCGACCTGACGATGACGATCCCGTACAACGACTTCGATGCGGCGACGAGGCTGTTCGACGAGATCGGCGACGAGATCGCCGGCCTGATCATCGAACCGATCGTCGGCAACGCGAATTGCATCCTGCCGCGCGAAGGCTATCTGCAGCACCTGCGCGCACTGTGCACGAAGCATGGCGCCGTGCTTATCTTCGACGAGGTGATGACCGGCTTCCGCGTCGCGCTGGGCGGGGCGCAGCAGCGTTACGAGGTCACGCCCGATCTGAGCACCTTCGGCAAGATCATCGGCGGCGGCATGCCGGTCGGCGCCTACGGCGGCCGCCGCGAGCTGATGGCACAGGTCGCGCCGAGCGGGCCGATCTACCAGGCCGGAACGCTCAGCGGCAATCCGGTCGCGATGGCCGCGGGGCTGGCGACGCTCGAGCTGATCCAGGCGCCGGGCTTCCACGATGCGCTTGAACGCCGTACCCACCAGCTCTGCGACGGCCTGGAGGCAGCGGCGCGCGAGGCCGGAGTCGCCTTCCACACCACCCGCGCACCGGGCATGTTCGGCCTGTATTTCCGCGAGGGACCGGTGGAGACGTTCGAAGACGCGAAGGCGTCGGATGCCGGCAAGTTCGGACAGTTCTTCCACGCGATGCTGGAGCGCGGGGTGTACCTGGCGCCGTCGGCGTTCGAGGCCGGCTTCATGTCGGCGGCGCATGGCGACGCCGAGATCGCGCACACGATCCTGGCCGCGCGCTCGGCATTCGCCGAGGTCGCGCAGGCGGCCCGGTAACGCGGCGCGACCCGCCGACATTCGCGACGGATCTCAGCTCGCGCCACGCCCTCAAGAGTCGTCCACGCCGGCGCGTGATGCGACAAGAGCGGACTAAACCGCGAGGAACCCTCCGGCGAGAGTCCGATTGCGGCTTGCTCCACTGCTACGGCCGCTGTAGCTAAGGGGTTCAGCCGGCGGCGAAGTCGCGCAGCGCGGCGTGCAGGCGGGCCATGCCATCGGCGACATCGGCATCGCCGATGTTCAACGCCGGCACGAAGCGCAGCACGTCCGGGCCGGCCTGCAGCAGCAGCAGGCCATGGCCGACACAGCGGTCGAGAATCTCGGCCGCCCTTCCCGTGTGCTCGGCCCGCAGCTGCGCCCCGATCATCAATCCACGTCCGCGGATCTCGGCGAACAGGCCGAGTTCGGCATCGATGTCCGCCAGCGACGCGCGGATCGCCGCAGCCTGACGCCCGACATTGGCCTGCAGGGCCGTGGACGACAGTTCCCGCAGGACTGCGCGGGCGACCGCGGCCGCCATCGGATTGCCGCCGAAGGTGGTGCCATGGGCGCCGAACTGCAGTGTCTCGCTGGCCTTCGGGCCGGCCAGCATCGCGCCGATCGGCATGCCCCCGCCGAGCGCCTTGGCCAGGGTGACCACATCGGGTACCACGCCGTAGCCCTCGCACGCGAACAGATGGCCGGTACGGCCCATCCCGCACTGGATCTCGTCGAGCATCAGCAGCGCGCCGTGGCGATCGCACAGCGCACGCAGACCCTGAAGGAACGCATCCGTCGCCGGCGTCACCCCGCCCTCACCCTGGACCGGCTCGACCAGCACGGCACAGACGTCGCCGGCCGCCATCGCCGCCTCGGCCGCGGCCAGATCATTGAAGTCGCTGTAGCGGAAGCCGGCCGGCAGCGGCTCGAAACCTTCCTGGTATTTGGGCTGCGCGGTCGCGGTCACGGTCGCCAGGGTGCGGCCGTGGAAACTGCCGCGGAAGGTGAGGATCACGCGCTGTTCCGGTGGACGGCCCTGCGCCGCGGCCCAGCGACGGGCCAGCTTGATCGCCGCCTCGTTGGCTTCGGCGCCGGAGTTGCACAGGAACACGCGGCGGGCGAAGCCGCTGGCCTCGACCAGTTCCTGCGCCAGCCGCAGCGGCGGTTCGCTGACGAACACGTTGCTGGTGTGCCAGAGCCGTTGCGCCTGCGCGGTCAGCGCCTCGATCAGGACCGGATTGGCATGACCGAGCGCGTTGACCGCGATGCCGCCGCCGAAGTCGATGTACTCGCGGCCGTCGATGTCGAAGATGCGCGAACCCTGACCGTGGTCGAGGACGATCCGACGCGGCCGGTAGACCGGCACGTAGTAGTCGTCGGCGAGGGCGCAGAGGGCATCGTTGGAGGCGGACATGGGCGTGGACGGCAGGGACGGAATGCGCATTCTCGCCGATCGCGCGACCGGATGCGGCACGAGACGCCCCTCGATATGCGTCACAATCACGTGACCGGAGGATGCCGATGCGCCTGTTACTCGCCCCGCAGCTGAACCCCGCCACCGAAACCGGCTGGCGACGGACCTGGTTCGACATCATCTACCGCCACGATACGCCGCCGTCGCGGAACTTCGACTTGATCCTCGTCGTCGCGATCCTCGCCAGCGTGCTGGTGATCATGTTCGACAGTGTGCCTCGGTTCCACGAACGCCACGCCCGGGCGCTGTATCTGGTCGAATGGGCATTCACCGCGCTGTTCACCCTCGAGTACGCGCTGCGGCTGGTGGTGGTGCGCAGACCGCTGCGCTACGCGCTGAGCGCCTGGGGGCTGATCGACCTGCTGTCGATCCTGCCGACCTACCTTTCTCTGCTGCTGCCGGGCAGTCAGAGCCTGCTGGTGGTGCGGATCCTGCGCATCCTGCGGCTTTTCCGCATCCTCAAGCTGACCCAGTACGTCGAGGAAAGCGGCATCCTGATCCGGGCGCTGTGGCGCAGCCGCCGCAAGATCTTCGTTTTCCTGTGCGCGATCATGACCGTGGTCGTGATCTTCGGCGCATTGATGTACCTGATCGAGGGACCTGAGCACGGTTTCACCAGCATTCCGACCGGGATGTACTGGGCGATCGTGACGATGGCGACGGTCGGCTACGGCGACATTTCGCCGGCGACGGTCCCCGGCCGCTTCTTCGCGTCGATCCTGATCCTGATCGGCTACAGCGTGATCGCGGTTCCGACCGGCATCTACACCGCCGAGCTCGCCAGCAGCCTGCGCGAGGCCTCCGGCATGCCCGGCCACCACGACGCGCGCGGCTGCCCCGAATGCGGCCTGGAAGGCCACGACCCCGACGCACTGCACTGCCGGGGCTGCGGCGTCAGACTTCCAGCACCGATGGGGTGAGTCGGAGGCGTTCGCGAACCACCGGCTCGCAGTTTGGTGAACGCCCCGGTCGCGACGCGACTCCGGCCGCACAACGACCACGCGGCCCAGGCGAACGCCCAGCGGCGCGGCACCAGGCCCTGAATCCACTACCAGCTTCCGGTGTTCGGCATCGACGCCCACGGCTCGGCCGGCGTCAGCGGCTCGCCCTTCTGCAGCAGTTCGATCGAAATGCCATCGGGCGAGCGCACGAAGGCCATGTGGCCGTCGCGCGGCGGGCGGTTGATGGTGACGTCCATACCCTGCAGGTGCGCGCACAACGCATAGATGTCGTCGACCGCGAAGGCCAGATGGCCGAAGTTGCGCGCGTCGCCGTAGTCCTCATCGTCATAGTTCCAGGTCAGCTCGACCTCGGCCTCCGGGTTCTCGGGTGCACCGAGATAGACCAGGGTGAAGCGGCCCTGCGGCACGTCCTTGCGCCGGGTCTCGCGCAAGCCCAGGCCGTCGCGGAAGAACTTCAGGGAGGCGTCGAGGTCGCGGACGCGGACCATCGCGTGCAGATATTTCATCGTGTCGTCCGGAATCGTGGGAAATGTTGATGCGTTGATCAGAGGAACAGATCGGGCAGCAGCGGATGCCCTGGTTCGACCGCGTAGGCGTCGAGATCGGCGCCCCCGGCCTCGCCCAGCACCTCGTCGTCGATCAGGAAGCGGCCGAAGAAGCCCGCCGCCGGTCGAACCAGTACCGCGTGCGCCGCGTCGCCCATGATCTCGGGGCGTCGGCAGGCCCTGGGCTCTACGCCGGGAATCATCCGGATTGCATCGGTGGCGATCACCGTGCGCGGCCACAGTGCGTTGATCGCGATGCCCTGTGGACCGAACTCGGCGGCCAGGCCGATCGTCAGCAGGCTCATGCCCATCTTCGCGTAGGTGTAGGCCACGTGCGGCCCCCACCACTTCGGATCCAGGCTCGGTGGCGGCGACAGCGTCAGCACGTGGGGGTTGGCCGCTTCGCGCAGGTGCGGCAGGCAGGTCTGGGTGCACAGGAAGGTGCCGCGCGCGTTGACCTCCTGCATCAGGTCGTAGCGCTTCATCGGCGTGTCCAGCGCGCCGCGCAGCCAGATCGCGCTGGCATTGTTCACCAGGATGTCGAGGCCGCCAAAGGCATCGACGGTCGCGGCCACCGCCGCGCGGACCTGCTCCTCGTCGCGGATGTCGCACTGCACCGGCAGCGCGCGACCGCCGGCGGCCTCGACCTCGGCCGCGACACTGTGGATGGTGCCCGGCAGCTTGGGATTGGGCACGCCTGACTTGGCGACGATCGCGACGTTGGCGCCGTCGCGGGCGGCGCGCAGGGCGATTGCGCGGCCGATCCCGCGCGAGGCGCCGGTGATGAACAGGGTCTTGCCTTGAAGGGAGGACATCGGACACCAGACGGTGGGGGACCGCCAAGAGCCTAACGCGTCAACGCGTCCGCGGCAGCCGTCTATCCCGGATCCTCAAGGCTTGGGCCCCTGCCCCTCGTTGTCCTCCCACTTCAGCAGGCGCCGGGTGACGAAGCGGTAGACCGGCTTGCCGGTCGCGAACCAGGCCTCGCGGACCCAGGAGTGCCGCTTGAGTACGCGCCGCTCGACCGGGGTCAGTGCCTCGGGACAATAGGTGCGCTTGTGCTTGAGCAGATGGCGCAGGTCCTCGCGGGCAAGCAGGCGCATCCAGCGCGAACGCGGATCGCCGCGCACCGCAAGCTGGAAATCGATGATGCCGGGGCGACCATCGGCCAGCACCAGCCAGTTGGCCTCCTTGGCCAGATCGTTGTGGGCGACGCCCCGCCGGTGCAGCGCCTGCAACAGGCGCCGCGCCTCGCGGAAATAGGCGAGGTCGCCCCGCGGCGGGCGCTGGTACATCGCCGCGCCATCCATGTAGCTGCGATCGAGCCGGCGCCCGTCCCAACCCAACAGCTGCGGCACCGCCTCGAGCCCGGTCACGGCCTGCAGGCCGCGCGCCTCGCGCCGGGCCAGCCACCAGGCAGGCAGCCGCAGCCACAGCGGCACGTGAGCCAGGTCGCGGCGGACGAACAGCCCACGTTCGCCGCGCATCAGGGCGATGCGGCCGAAACTGTCGGACTTGAGCGCGGAAACTTCGATCGACATGACCAAAGTCTAAGCCCGGCGGCGCCCGGCCGGAGCCTGCCGCGGTCATCCGGGCGCGAGCGACCACTTTCCGCCGCCCCTTCCGGCGGGCCCGGCGCGTCGCAGCGCCGCTTCAGGTCCTGCGGCCGCATGCATCGGCATTCCGTGGCGTCCGCCGGCTGCGCACGGTATCAAGTGTGGCGCGGCGTGCCTCGATCGGATCGAAGACCCTAGGGCATTGCCAGGTCCGTCCCCCATAATCCGTAGATGGACTCGGCCTGGATCGAAAGCGCGACCGCCTGGATCGCGGCACACCCCATTGCAGCGGGCGCGGTGATCTTCCTGATCGCGTTCTGCGACGCCCTGGTGATCCTGGGCATCTTCGTGCCGGCGCTGCCGCTGCTGTTCGCGGTCGGCGCCCTGGTCGGACTGGGTCACATCAATGGACCGTATGCGCTGGCTGCCGCCTCTGCCGGCGCCTTTCTCGGCGATGCGCTGAGCTACTGGATCGGCCGCAACTGGGGGCCGCAACTGCGGCAGACCTGGCCGTTCTCGCGCTATCCGCAGTGGCTGGATCGCGGCGAAGGCATGTTCCGCCGGCGCGGCGCGATGAGCATCGTGATCGCCCGCTTCGTTGGCGCGGTACGGCCGTTCGTGCCGGCGATCGCGGGGATGCTGCGGATGCCCTTCCCACGCTACCTGGTTCCCAGCCTCGCCGCTTCGATCGCCTGGGCGGCGCTGTTCCTGGCGCCCGGCTGGGTGCTGGGCGCGTCCTACGACGCGGTGGCGGCGGTCGCGGACCGGCTCGCGATCGTGCTCGGCACCCTGGCGATCGTGCTGGCGCTGGTCTGGGCGGCGGTGCTCTACACCTGGCGATGGTTCGCGGCCCACGCCGACAACCTGCTCGCCCGCGGCCTGTCCTGGACCCGCACGCACCCGCGACTGGGCCGCTATGCGGCAGCACTGGTCGACCCCAATCGCCCGGAGTCGCCATCCCTGGTGATGTTGGCGGTATGCCTGTTGGCGATCAGCTGGGCGTGGTTCACGTTCCTCGCGGCCCTGCTCGCCAGCGGCGGCCCGCTGGCGCTGGACCAGGCCGTACATGGGCTGATGTGGAGCCTGCGCAACCCGCTCGCCGATCATCTGATGGCGGGCCTGGCCAGCCTTGGCGACACGCCGGTGCTGGGCACCGCGGCCGCGGTCACCCTGGTCTACCTGCTGTGGCGGCGACGCTGGATGGCGGCGGCGCACTGGATCGCGGCGATCGTCTTCGGCCTGGTGCTGACCGCGCTGCTGGAGACCGCGATCGAGATGCCGCGCCCGCCGACCGCGCCGGCAGGCTTCGGCTTCCCGTCGGTCGCGGTGACGATGACGACGGTGGTGTTCGGCTTCTTCGCGGTGCTGATCTCACGCGAGCTGCCCGGGCGCAAGCGGGTCTGGCCGTATCTGGTCGCCGGCGTCGCCACCACCCTGGTCGGCTTCGCCCGTCTGTACCTGGGGGCGCACTGGCTCAGCGACCTGATCGGCGGCAGCCTGTTCGGCATTCTCTGGCTGCTGGCGCTGGGGCTGGCCTACCGCAGCCACGTCGCGCGCTCGTTCTGGATGCGGCCGCTGGCGTGGATGTTCTATGGCAGCTTCCTCGCCGCCGCGTTGTGGCACGCGCCGCGCGCGGCGGACGGCCTGCTGGCGAAATTCGAGACCGCCGCACCGCTGCGGATCATCGATGCCCGGCAATGGTGGAACGACGGCTGGAGCGAACTGCCCGGCCGTCGCGACGAAAGCGACGCCCGCCGGCGCTGGCTGCTCGACCTGCAGGTCGCCGGTCCGCTGGAACCGCTGCGGGCGGCGCTGGAGGCCGAGGGCTGGCGTGTGCAGCCGCAGGCGGACTGGACCGCGACGATCGGCCTGCTCGACGACGACATTCCACCGATCCGGCAACCGGTGCTGCCGGCGACCCTGGATGCGCGGGCCGAGACGCTGCTGATGCTGCGCGACGCGCCGCCCGGTCCGGACGGCACCGAACGCCTGTACGCGCTGCGCCTGTGGCCGGCGCCGGCCGCACTCGACGACGGCTCGCCGCTGTGGCTGGGTTCGACGCAGCGGCTGCACCTGGCGCGGCCGCTCGACGCGGCCGCGCTGTGGCGCCCCGAACCCGACGACGGCGAATCCTTCACGCAGGTGCGCGAGGCGCTGTCGGGCTTCTCGCCGGTCGAGGAAGCGCATCCCGCCACCGGCCTGCCGGTGCTGCGGCTGCGGACGGCGCCGGACCCGCGGTAACGCCAGCCGCGCCAGCACGGCGTTCGCACGGATCGGGGCCGCGACGTCAGGGCAGCAGCGACAGCACCTGCTGCAGGCGCTCGTGCGGATCTTCCATCTGCAGCAGGGCCTGGCGCTGGGTGTTGTGCAGCGGCAACATCTCGGCCAACCGCCAACCGACCCAGGCCGCGTCGTCGAAACGGTCCTCCGGAGCTGCGGCGTGCTCGCCACCGAACTTGTCGATCACCTCGTGCAGGAGGGTCGCAAGCAGTCCGTGCTCCGGGCGCAGCGGCTCGACCGCGTCGGCGCCGCACCAGCTGACCTCGGCGACCTGCAGGCCGCTGTCGCGCACCCGCACCCGGTGTACGTGGAAACGTCGCCGGCCGCGCACCTGCAGGGTCAGCAGGCCGTCGTCGCCGGTGCCGAAGTCCTCGATCGCCGCCTCGGTGCCGTAGGCCGCGGCCGAGGTGACGGTGCCGACCTCCTCGCCTTCCAGGATCATGCAGATGCCGAAGCCCTTGCCGGTCCGGCTGCAGTCGCGAACCAGGTCGAGATAACGCGGTTCGAACACGCGCAGACCCAGCGCCGCCCCCGGCAGCAGCACCGCGTGCAGGGGGAACAATCCGATCGTCTCGACGGGCGGGCCGGTCTCCGACATCGGCTCCAGTGTACGCGCGATGTCCGCCGCGTCACCTCCTGGCACGGTCATCCGCCACGCGCAGCGGCGGCGCATCCCGCGCCACCGGCCGCATCGCCATTCGGCTCAGCCGGTCTCCCGCAACGCCGCCAGGAAGCGCCGCGGCGCGCCGTCGAAACCGCCGTTGGACATGAACACCACGTGGTCGCCGTCGCGTACCCGCTCGCACAGGCGCGCGATCAACGCATCGACGTCCGGCACTGCGATACCCTCGCCGCGCAGCGCGGCCACAACCCCGCCCGCATCCCAGGCCAGTTCCGGACGATGCAGGAACACCACCGCGTCGGCCGCGTCCAGCGACGGCGCCAGCGCCTCGGCATGCGCGCCCAGGCGCATCGAATTGCTGCGCGGTTCCATCGCCACCACGACGCGCGCATCGCCTACCCTGGCGCGCAAGCCGGCCAGGGTGGTGCGGATCGCGGTCGGATGATGGGCAAAGTCGTCGTAGACGGTCACGCCACGCGCCTCGCCGAGCAACTCCATCCGCCGTTTGACGCTGCGGAACCGCGCCAGCGCCGGCAGCACGTCCTCCACGTCGACGCCGACCGCCGCGCAGGCGGCGAGCGCGGCCAGTGCGTTCATCACGTTGTGTCGGCCGAGCAGGGGCCAGCGCACCTCGCCAAGTTCGACGCCGCGGTGCACGACCACGAACGCGCTGCCATCCTCGCGCAGCAGGCGCGCGGTCCAGTCGAACACGGCGCGCGCGGCGGCCGCCGGGTCGGCGCGGTCGCCGTGCGGCGGCGGCACCGCCAGCGCGGCATCGAGCCCGAACGTTTCCACCGGCGTCCAGCAGCCCATCGCCAGCACCTCGGCCAGGCGCGCGTCCTCGCCGTTGACGATCAACCGGCCGCGCCGCGGCACGGTACGCACCAGATGGTGGAACTGGCGCTGGATCGCGGCCACGTCGGGAAAGATGTCGGCGTGGTCGTACTCCAGATTGTTGAGAATCGCGACCAGTGGCCGGTAGTGGACGAACTTGCTGCGCTTGTCGAAGAACGCGGTGTCGTATTCGTCCGCCTCGACCACGAACTCGCGTCCGGTCCCGATCCGCGCCGACACTCCGAAGTCCTCGGCGACGCCGCCGATCAGGAAGCCCGGCTCGCGCCCGGCCGCCTGCAGCAGCCAGGTCAGGATGGTGGTGGTCGTGGTCTTGCCGTGGGTACCGGCCACCGCAAGGGTGTCGCGTCCGGGCAGGACCCGCTCGCTGAGCCACTGCGCACCGGAGATGTAGCGCCGGCCTTCGTCGAGCACCTGTTCGACCGCGGCGTTGCCGCGCGAGAGCGCGTTGCCGATCACGACTTCGTCGCAGTCGGCCGAGATGTTCTCCGGCAGGTAGCCCTGCCTCAACGCGATGCCGAGCCGCTCGAGCTGGGTCGACATCGGCGGGTAGACGGCCTGGTCGCTGCCTTCGACCTGGTGCCCGAGTTCGCGTGCCAGCGCGGCGACACCGCCCATGAACGTGCCGGCGATGCCGAGGATGTGGAGTTTCAAGCGAAGGGTTCCCGATCAATGGAGACAGAACCGCTCTAGGGTACCCCCGAAGTCCGTTCCCGGCCGCGTCGCGACGCTCCCGGCTGACGGTCGTGCCGACCGCCTTCGTCACCGGGGTGGATCGACGGCGGAACCACAACGGCAAACGCCCCGGACCTGCCAGGGCGTTTGCCGTCGGAATCCCGGGCGCCGCAGCGACCGCGTCAGCCGACCTCGCGGACCGGCTCGATCGCCTCGACGATGCGGGTGAACACCTCGTCCATCGTGCCGACGCCGTCGACCACGGTCAGCTGGCCATGCTGGCGGTAGAACTCGATCACCGGCGCGGTCGAGGTCTCGTAGACGTGCAGACGCTTGCGCACCGACTCGGGATTGTCATCGGCGCGGCCTTCGGCCTGGGCACGGCCGGCGATGCGCTCGACCAGCAGTTCGGTCGCGACTTCCAGCTGTACCGCGAAGTCCATCGGCTGGCCGATGCGGTTCAACAGTGCGTCAAGCGCATCGGCCTGGGCCAGGTTGCGCGGATAGCCGTCGAGGATGAACCCGCCGGCCGTGTCCGGGCGAGAGAAACGGTCCTCGAGCATGCCCAGCAGGATCGCGTCGCTGACCAGCTCGCCGCGCGCCATCACTTCCTTGGCCTCCAGCCCCAGCTTCGAACCCGCCGCCACCTCCGCCCGCAGCAGATCGCCGGTGGAGATGTGGGGTACCTGCAGGTGATCCTTGAGGCGGGCGGCCTGGGTTCCCTTGCCGGAACCCGGCGCGCCTAGAAGTACCAATCGCATCGACATCGCTCCACAAAGAAGAAAACCGGGCCCGCATGTCCCGGCACGGCGGCGCTACACTGGCGCAGACCGTGGCCCGACGGGCGAAACGGCGTCCAGCTTACCCTATCGACGGCCCGTCCACGGCCATCTGCGGCATGATCGGACGCCATTTCCGGGCAAACGCCCGCGAATGTCGACCATCGGACCGGTACAACCCCCATTCACGACCTCCGAGAGGAGCCGACATGGCCCAGGGAACCCTGCTCTACGCCCAGTCCGGCGGCGTCACCGCCGTCATCAACGCCACCGCCTCGGCAGTCGTCCAGGCGGCCCGCGCGAAAAAGGTCCGGGTGCTGGCGGCGCGCAACGGCATTCTGGGCGCACTGCGCGAGGAGCTGATCGACACCTCCAGGGAAAGCATCGCCGCGATCCGGGCGCTGGCGCACACCCCGGGCGGCGCGTTCGGCTCGTGCCGGGTCAAGCTGAAGTCGCTGCAGGAGGACCGCGCCCGCTACGAGCGGCTGCTCGACGTGCTGCGCGCCCACGACGTGCGCTATTTCCTCTACAACGGCGGCAACGATTCCGCCGACACCGCGCTCAAGGTATCGCGGCTCGCGGCCGAGTTCGGCTATCCGCTGACCTGCGTCGGCGTGCCGAAGACGGTCGACAACGACCTCGCCGTCACCGACTGTTGCCCCGGCTTCGGCTCGGCGGCCAAGTACACCGCGGTGTCGGTGCGCGAAGCCGCGCTGGATGTCGCCGCGATGGCGGATACCTCGACCAAGGTGTTCGTCTACGAAGCGATGGGCCGCCACGCCGGCTGGCTGGCCGCGGCCGCGGGCCTGGCCGGCGACGGCCGCGATGCCGCCCCGCACCTGATCCTGTTTCCCGAGCGTCCGTACGTGGAGGCCGATTTCTTCGAGAAGGTGAAGGCGACCGTCGAGCGCGTCGGCTGGTGCGTCGTCGTCGCCAGCGAGGGCATCCAGACCCCGGACGGTCGCTTTGTCGCCGACGCAGGCGGCGGCAAGGACTCGTTCGGCCATACCCAGCTGGGCGGCGTCGCATCCCACCTCGCCGGGCGGGTCAAGGACGCGCTCGGCTACAAGGTCCACTGGACCCTGCCCGACTACCTGCAACGTTCGGCCCGCCACATCGCCAGCAAGACCGACCTCGACCAGGCCCAGGCGGTCGGCCGCAAGGCGGTCGAGTACGCGCTTGCGGGCATGAACGCGGTGATGCCGGTGATCGTGCGCACCGCCGACACGCCCTACCGCTGGAAGATCGAGCCGGCCCCGCTGGAAAAGATCGCCAACCACGAGAAGAAGATGCCGTCCGGCTTCATCCGCCGCGACGGCTACGGCATCACCCCGGCCGCGCGGCGCTACCTCGAACCGCTGATCCGCGGCGAGACCCCGCCTCCGTACGGCCGCGATGGGCTGCCGAAGTACGTCGCGCTGAAGAACGTGATGGTGCGGAAGAAGCTGGCGCCCGGCCACGGCTGATGTGATCCGGTTTCCGGGAACCTGACAGGCGGCCTTCCCATGAGTCGGACGAACGACGAGTGCGGGGCCGCTTCGCTCCATCCAGTTACTGGTTCCCCTGTCGCACGGTCGATCCTGCCCTCATAATGGGCCATGGACACGGAGCTGGGGAGCTCCTGTCCGTCGCCGGTCGTCCCCGACCTGTCGCCTCCATCACCAGAACTGCATGGGGAATTGCGAATGAAGCGAGCCGCGCTCCTGTGCGCAGCGTTGCTGTGTGCCTCGACGGCCATGGCCAGGAACAAGATGACTCCGCTGTCGGAAGACGATGCCGCGCTTCTGCAGGGGAAGAAGGTGGCGGTAGCGCTGCACCAACGCCCGTCCTTCGGTGCGATGACTGCCGGCAAGGCGTCGTTCGGGCTGATCGGCGCGGGTGCGATGTACGCGGCGGGCAACAAGCTGGTTGACGAGAACAATGTCGCCGACCCGGCCACGCTGATTCGTGAACAACTGGCAAGCAGCCTGCGGACATCCTTTGGAGCCGAGGTTCTGAATGTCGATGCCGAGCCCACGGACGCCAAGAAGCCGCGTCAAATCGCGGCCACGCATCCCGAGGCGGATTACGTCCTCGACGTTCGCTCCACCGGCTGGGGGTACGCCTACTACCCGATGGACTGGAACTCCTACTGGGTCAACTACGGCGTCCAGGTGCAGTTGGTGGAGACCGCCACTGCCCGTCAGGTCTCGAACATGGCCTGCAATGCGAGCACCCGCGATCATGCCAACCGCCCGTCGCGCGATCAGATGCATGCGAACGGCGCTCAGCTGCTCAAGGACGTCACCGCCCACCTGGGGTGGACCTGCGTCCAGCTGCTTTCGCGCGAGCAGTTCAAACTGCCTGAAGAGAACATCGCGACGATACCGGGGGCCTACGCGGATCCGCTTGCCCTCGCATCGTCAGGGACAGATGCCGGCGAACGGATGACCACCGCCGCTTCCGTGAACGCGCAGAGCGATTCCTCTACCGAAGTACGCCATACCCCGGAAGGAGACGATGCCTCACCAGCTCCGGAAGATGTCACGGAAACCGCTCCGGAGATCATCCCGGATGCCATGGTTCCCGAGACCGGCGGGACTGCAACCAGCGACGCGGGATCTCGGCAGGCCTGAGCAGGAAAGGACCGCGCCCGCGGCCCTTTTCGTTCGTGGATTTCAGCGGCAGGCTTCGCCCTCGACCGTCATCACCGCGGCGAACATCGGTACCCGGTTCATTGCCGAGCCCGCGGCCTGCCTGGAATCCTGCAGGTAGATCCGCGAGCGGCCCTGGGCATCGAGGTCCGGCGGTGCGCTCGCCGCCGGCTTGCGCCACACCCGCACCACTGCCTGCCGGCGCGGGCAGGCGGCGCTGGGCACCCGGATGAGGTCGTTGAAGATCCAGCCCTTGGTCGTGTCCGGATCGGCCTTGGCGGCATCGACGAAACGCGCGCGCGGCTGGCAGTTCGCGCTGGTGCGGACGACCGCGAACCGGTATGGCTCGGCCGCATCGCCGGTGAACGCCCCTTCGATGCGGGCGCAGGCCTCGGGGATCGTGCGCAGCGAATGCACCACGCCCGTCTCCTGTGGCGGCGCAACCGGACGCTCGATCTCCGGCGTCGGGCCGGTGGCCCGGGCCCCGAGGGCGACGGCCAGCATCGGTGGCAGAACCAGGATCGGCATCGAAATCGAACGCATCACAACGCTCCGGCGACAGTGGACTGCCGGGAGGCTGGCATGGCGTGGCTGAACCCCGGGCCACGCCGGCCGCCCGCCTGCGCCGCCGCCCGAGCCGCGCGAAACCCGGGCGCGGCACCCAGCAGAACGGCCGCATCCTGTGCGATAGTCAGGCCCGTTGCCCCCACCGGCCGCCGCGAGGCGCTCCCGCAACGCATACAAACGAGAAGGCTCGAAATCCGAAATTCCACGTAGTCCACTCCTGGGAGGGGTTCATGCTGGAGCAGTACGGTTTGACCATGGCGCTGGTCTGCGCCGTCATCGCGATCCTGTACGGGATCATCTCGGCGCGCTGGATCGGCGCGCAGCCCGCCGGCAACGAACGCATGCAGCAGATCGCAGCGGCGATCCAGGAAGGCGCGCGCGCCTACCTCAACCGGCAGTACCTGACGATCGCCATCGCCGGCGCGGCGTTGTTCCTGGTGATCGGCCTGTTCCTGAACTGGCATACGGCGATCGGCTTCCTGATCGGCGCGGTGCTGTCGGGCGCGGCCGGCTACATCGGCATGAACGTCTCGGTCCGCGCGAACGTGCGCACCGCCGAGGCCGCGCGCCAGGGCATCGGCCCGGCGATGGACGTCGCGTTCCGTGGTGGCGCGATCACCGGCATGCTGGTGGTCGGACTCGGCCTGCTCGGGGTGGCCGGCTATTGGGCGGTGCTGAACATCGGCTTCAAGCTGCCGACCGAGGACGTGCTGCACGCGCTGGTCGGGGTAGCGTTCGGTTCGTCGCTGATCTCGATCTTCGCCCGCCTCGGCGGCGGTATATTCACCAAGGGCGCGGACGTCGGCGCCGACCTGGTCGGCAAGGTCGAGGCCGGCATTCCCGAGGACGATCCGCGCAACCCGGCGGTGATCGCCGACAACGTCGGCGACAACGTCGGCGACTGCGCCGGCATGGCGGCCGACCTGTTCGAGACCTATGCGGTCACGGTGATAGCAACGATGCTGCTGGGCTTCCTGATGGTGTCGGAGGTCGGCAGCAACGGCGTGCTGTACCCGCTGGTGCTGGGCGGCGCGTCGATCATCGCCTCGATCATCGGCGCGTTCTTCGTCAAGGTGAAGGCGGGCGGCTCGATCATGGGCGCGCTGTACAAGGGCGTGATCGTGTCGGCCGTGCTGGCGGCGATCGCGTTCTACCCGATCACCATCGAACTGATGGCCGATGCCAGCCACGGCGCGATGAACATCTACTTCTGCGCGTTGATCGGCCTGGTGCTGACCGGGGCCATCGTCTGGATCACCGAGTACTACACCGGCACCCAGTACGGTCCGGTCAGGCACGTCGCGTCGGCCTCGACCACCGGCCACGGCACCAACATCATCGCCGGCCTCGGCGTATCGATGAAGTCGACCGCGCTGCCGGTGATCGCGGTATGCGCGGCGATCTGGACCTGCCATGCGCTCGGCGGCCTGTACGGCATCGCGATCGCGGCGACCGCGATGCTTTCGATGGCCGGCATGATCGTCGCGCTGGACGCGTACGGGCCGATCACCGACAACGCCGGCGGCATCGCCGAGATGGCCGAACTGCCGCCCGAGGTCCGCGACGTCACCGATCCGCTCGACGCCGTCGGCAACACCACCAAGGCGGTCACCAAGGGCTACGCGATCGGATCGGCCGCACTGGCCGCGCTGGTGCTGTTCGCCGACTACACCCACAACCTGTCGGCCAACAACGATGGCGCGACGCTCGCATTCGACCTCAGCGACCATGTGGTGCTGATCGGTCTGCTCATCGGCGGCCTGATCCCGTACCTGTTCGGTGCGATGGCGATGGAAGCGGTCGGCCGCGCGGCCGGTGCGGTGGTCGAGGAGGTGCGCCGCCAGTTCCGCGAGATCCCCGGCATCATGGAGGGCACCGGCAAGCCGGACTACAGCAAGGCGGTCGACATGCTGACCAAGTCGGCGATCAAGGAGATGATCGTGCCGTCGCTGCTGCCGGTCGCGGTTCCCGTCGTCGTTGGCCTGCTGCTGGGTCCGAAGGCGCTGGGCGGCCTGCTGATCGGCACGATCGTGACCGGCCTGTTCGTCGCGATCTCGATGACCACCGGCGGCGGCGCCTGGGACAACGCAAAGAAGTACATCGAGGACGGCAACTTCGGCGGCAAGGGCAGCGAGGCGCACAAGGCCGCGGTCACCGGCGACACCGTCGGCGATCCGTACAAGGACACGGCCGGCCCCGCGATCAATCCGCTGATCAAGATCATCAACATCGTCGCGTTGCTGATGGTGCCGCTGCTGTAGCGATCCGCCGCGACGCCCGTTGGAATGGCACAGACGCCTTCCCTCCTGCAACGGGGGGGGAAGGACTGCAAATGAGCTGCGACCAGACCCCGCCTCGGCGGGGTCTTTCCGTTGTCCGCTCCGGATCGTGCAGCCGCCGACAGCAACGCCGCGTAGACGGATCGTTTACATCCGCCCGGTATGGTGATTGCAGTGAATGCAGAACTGTGACGCGGTTCGCTTCCACCTTTCTCGATACCAAAGGGGGAATCTCATGGACTCGATGACCTGGCTGTCCTCGTTGCAAGACTCACTGGGCGGGTACCTGCCTTCGATACTCGGCGCGCTCGCGATCCTGCTGGTCGGATGGATCGTCGCGCTTGCCGCCAGTGCCGCGACCCGCAAGGGACTCGGCAGGCTCGGGACCAACCGGCGGCTGTCGGCGCAGACCGAGAGCACGCTCGATTTCGAGCGCATCGCGGGCCGCATCGTGTTCTGGACGATCCTGCTGCTGGCCGTGATCGGCATGTTCGGCGTGCTGCACGTCGACGGCGTATCCGGCCCGCTGTCGACGCTCGCCAACACGGTGATGATGTACCTGCCGCGCCTGCTGCTGGCGATCGCGCTGGCAGTGATCGCGTGGCTGGTCGCGACCATCGTGCGCACCGTCGTCAACAAGGCGCTGGGCGCGACGCGGGTCGACGAGAAGCTGTCCGAAGGCGCGGACATGCGTCCGATCTCCGACACCATGGGCAACGTCGCGTACTGGCTGGTGCTGCTGCTGTTCCTGCCCGCGATCGTCGGCGCCCTGCAGATCGAAGGGCTGATGGTGCCGCTGTCGTCGATGACCACCGAACTGGTCGGAATGCTGCCGAACCTGTTCGCCGCCGCGATGATCGGCCTGGCCGGCTGGATCATCGCCAAGGCGCTGCGCGGGCTGGTCAGCAACCTGCTGGCCGCGACCGGGGTCGACCGCTTCAGCCAGCAGACCGAGGCCACCCGCGACCTCAAGCTGTCGCAGCTCGGCGGCACCCTGGTGTTCATCCTGGTGATCGTGCCGACCCTGATTGCCGCGCTCGACGCGCTGCGCATCGAGGCGATCTCCGGGCCGCTGACCGACATGCTCGACATGTTCCTGGCCGCGGTGCCGCACATCATCGCCGCCGCCGCGATCCTGATCATCGCGTGGTTCGTCGGCCGCTTCGTCGCCGACCTGGCGACCCGCCTGCTCGCCAACCTCGGCTTCGATCGCCTGCCCGAGCGCCTCGGCCTCGGCCATGCGCTGGCACCGGCACCGCGCGAAGGCGAGTTCGAGCCCGCGGCCGGAGCCCCGGCCGCCGAAGACGACACCCGGTGGACCCTCTCCGAGTTCGGCGGCCAGGTGGTGCTGTTCTTCATCATGCTGTTCGCGACGGTCGAGGCGGCCCACCAGGTCGGCTTCACCGGCGTGCGGGAGCTGCTGGAGACCTTCATCGCGTTCGGCGCCAACGTCCTGCTGGGACTGGTGATCTTCGTGGTCGGCTACTGGCTCGCCAACCTGGCCGCGACCGCGATCGAACGCGCCAATCCCGACAAGGGCGTCGGGCTGTCGCGGATCGCGCGGGTCGCGATCCTCGGCCTGGTGCTGGCGATGGGCCTGCGCGCGATGGGCATCGCCGACGAAATCGTCAACCTGGCGTTCGGGCTGGTGCTGGGTGCGGTCGCGGTTGCGATCGCGCTGGCCTTCGGCCTCGGCGGCCGCGAGGCGGCCGGCAGGATCGCCAACGACTGGGCCGAGAAGCATCTGCGCAGGTAGAAGCGCCGGCGCAAGGATCGGAAACGAAAGGGCCCCGCAATCGCGGGGCCTAACGCGGGGAGGAGGTCAGGGATCTTTTTTGAGTAGCTAGTTCCTACGCAGGCCGAACAAGGCTCCCCTTTGAAAGGAGGCTTACCCTCTACATAAATGGGTTCCGGAGAAATGTGCTCTTTATAGCCGCTCTGAATAACAACCTAATATCGATACGGTGTTGCGGCACAGAAACCCATCCCACCACCTAGCCCAAACAGCAAGCCCACCGAATGGAGGCTTATGCGTATGAAATTAGCTGAATTGCCTCCCACCGTCGATTCTTACCTTATCCAGGGAGATGTAAGAAACTTCTCTAAGATGACGTTACGCGAATCCAAGACATACACGACACCAACATCATCTACGTACAGGAGATCAAAAACAAAGTATTGTCTTCCGCTACCCTCTCCGTCTCTAAAGACGCGCAACAGGGTCAGTTCTGAGTAGTCGCTGTCCTTAGGGGCCTTCTTGTAATCCTCGATCAGCCGATCGACGAGTATTTGATCCACCGAACTCGCGCTCACAGCATGGAGCTTCGTAGCGTCAAAAGTACTTACCCGCCATTCGCCACTAATATCTGCAGACACTGATTGACATCCAGTCAAAACAAGAGCCGAAATCAACATCGCAAGGCTAACACTGCGAGTGACAATTGCGCCTAGATTCGCCAACCGCATCCTTGTACTCATTCTCTGCACCCATAGCCCTTTCTTCACTTTTACGCTCCCCTGTTTCTGGATTTATGCTCCGATCCATAACGCCTTTATCTTTGTCCCCACCATGCCCAAGGAGCTCATGAGCCAACACTGTTTCACCGCTAGAAATTACCGGTGTCCCGTCACTGTTGACCGTTGTTATCGACGCCGTAGGATCAACAATTGTCTCACTTCCAGTACCGACACCATTGCTTTCGTTGGCTCTGATACCGGTTGTCTTATTCTCCGGAATTTCTCCCGGCTGCGGATATCTAATCGTGTGCACGTTCGCCGAAGCCCGCATTGCTTGCATTCTTGCCTTTGAAGCCGGATTCGATCTCTCAATTCTTTTCAAGGCACGCTTTATCGCCCTGATTTCAGCCCTAGTCCCAACTGGCTTTATTTCGCGCCCATCTGGATCTGTAAAGGTGTAGGGCGCATTCGTAGCATAGCTGTAGCGATTGAAGAACCGCAGGTCGCCATCGTCGTATGCGGTAACCGGATCGGCACTCAGGAACCGCCCAATATCATCGTCGTAGTAGCGCTGCTGAGCGTAGATCAGCCCGGTCGCCGCATCCTCGACGTGTCCGGTATAGCCAAGCCCGTCCTTCAGCGGGCGATTCAACACCTTGCCGTAGGGCTCGTATTCGCTGCGCTCGATCACGTTGCGGCTGGCATCGGTCACCACCACCGGACTGCCCAGCGCGTCGGTATGCTGGTACTTGGTCGTATAGGTGTTGGTGGGCGTATAACGCTCGCGGGTCGCAATCAGGCTGCCGGCCAGGTAGATGTACTCGCTGATCACGCTCTTGCGCTGGTCGACGGTCATCGCCAGTTCGCCCGATTGCGTGTACTGGCTGTACTTGTTGTGACTGGTGTAGTCCCAGACCCGGCGGCCCAGCCCGTCATACGCGTATTGGCTGGTCACCGCGCCCACCGTGGCGCTGCGCAGGCGGTTGCCATAGTCGAACTCGAATGTCTGGCCGCTCTTGTCGCTCAGGTTGCCCTGCACATCCCAAGTCAGGGCCTGCACCGCGGGGCTGGCCGAGCTGCCGGTGCAGACTGGACCGCTGCGAATGAACGCCAATCGGTTGGCGCTGCCATAGCAATAGTAGTGATCGCGCGCGGCCGTGCCGCCGCTGAGCTTGACCCGGGTCAGGTTGTCCAGCACGTCGTAGGCATAGGTCGCGGTGCCGAACATCGGCGAGGTCGTGCCGGTCAGCCGGTCGAGACCGTCATACGTCATCGTCCGGTTGCCGCGCTGGTTGCGACCGGTGGCGCCGTCGGTGATCGCCGCCACGTTGCCGTTCTGGTCGTAGTCGTAACCGTCGCTCAGGAACTTCGTGCTGCCGTAGGCATCGGTACTGGTGTCCGGCAAGCCGCGTGCGTTCTGGGTCAGCGTGTGGACGATGCCGTTGCCGTAGGTGAACTGCTTGATCGCCCCGTTCGGGAAGTAGCTGACGTTGCTGGCGTAACCCCCTGCCCTGGTCGGCTGGCCGAGCGCATTGGGCGCGTAGTCGACGGTGATGCCGTGCCAGGACTGGGCCGAGCGGTGGCCGTTGGCGTTGTAGGAATGGCTGATCGCCCAGTCGATGCTGTTCCACTGCATCCGTTCCCGGACCGGCAGGCGGCGATGGTTGTAGCCGTAGCTGGTCGTGACCAGATTGCCGTCGCCATTGTCGGCGGTGATCGTGTGCGGCTGCCCGTCCGGCCAATAGGTGTGGGTGGTATTGCCGCGCCCATCCGGGAAGGTCAACGTGATGATCCGGTTGCGGGCGTCGTAGCTGCGAGCCACCACGCGCCCGGACGACAGCGCCTGGGCTTTCGCATCCGCACAGGAGGTCCCGGCGGCGACGTTCAGCCCCGCCGCCGAGCGGATCAGGTTGTCTGCACCGTCGTACCACACCACCTCCGATCCCGTTTCAGGTTCGGTCACCATGCACAGGCGCTGTGCACCGCCGTACAGGTAGTGCCGATCGAGAATCGTCGTGCCGCCCGTCGGACTGGTACTGTTGCTGCGTCGGATCCGGGTCGGTTTGCCGAACACGTCGCGGGTGATATAGGTCACCGCACCTTCGCCATGCCAGATGGCGACCGGATTGTCATAGCTGGGCTGGTCGAACGCCTGATACCAGGTATGGGTAATCTTCTGGCGCGGATTGGTGACTTTGGTGTAGTAGCCGCTGGCATTGCTCAGGTACTCGGTGCGCGTGAGCAACTGGTCCGGCGTCCCGTTCTGGTCCAGGTCCAGTTCCGAGTCCTGCCTGACATGGGTCGTGCGCCCCAGAGCATCGTAGGTCGTACGGATGCCAGTGACCGGATTGCTGCCCGTGGCAGGATACGAGGCGAATGTGGTGCGACCCTCGTGATCGTAGGCGAAGCGGGTGAAACGCTCGGTCGCGGCAACATTACCGGCATCGTATTCGCGCACGAGCAACGGTCGCCATAGCGCATCGAAGTAGGTCTTCCTGCGCCCGTTGCCGGTGGCAACATCCTGGCGCCAGTGGCCTGCGGGAATACCGTACTCACTGACACCGATCGGGACGAACGACTGGGTGGTCGCGTTCCACGTCGTATCGCAGATACCGGTAGAGGTCTCCGACGGATAGGTGATCTTGCTCAGCCGTCCCATCGCATCGTAGGCGTAGCAGGTCTTGTAGCCGTTCTCGTCGATGACCGATGCGATCGTGCCGTCGGCGTTGACCACTGCCGACTGGCTGGTCGCGTCCGCATAAGCGATCGCCTGCGGGATGCCACGCTTCCAACTGCTCAACGTCGTCGTATTGCCGGCCCCATCCTTGACGTAGGACACGGTGCCGTCACTGGTGTTGTAGCCGATTTCCTGAACCAGCCGCCCGAAGCTGTAGCGCTTGCGGGGCATGCTGTTCCAGCCATAGTCGGTCTGCGAGACCACTCCGCCGGTTTCGACGTTGGTGACCGACTTGATCTGTCCCAGCACCCACAGCGTGGTGTCGTCGTGATAGGCGCTGACGTCTGTGCGCGAGTTGCCCTGGGTGTTGGAGCGGCTGACGCTCAGTGGCCGGGCATAGGTGTCGAAGCTGTTGTTGATCAGGCTGAAAGTGACACCATCCTGCACTACCGTACTGCTGACCACCGGACGCACCTTGTTGACGCTGGGATCGCTGCCGTCATAGCCAATACCGTAGCGCGGGGCGAAGCTCTGGTTGGCCGCCTCCGCGTCGCTCATATAGGTCGTTGTTTCGCTGCGCAGCACGCCGCCCTGCGCGTCGAGCACCGAGCTGCCCAACAGCTTTCCCTCGTTCGCGGCGTAGAGAAAGCCGTAGCGATACCGGGTCTTGGTGTTGTCGGGGTTGGTGACGACGACGGTTTTCTCGACATCGCACTGTGTGCACGGGTAGATGGCCGCGGAACCTCGCGTTCCCCACAGCGGCTGATAACCGCCACCGTATGAGTAGCTCCACACCTGCGGCGCAAGGCCCACCCCCTCGATACGCTTGCCATACAGCGTCATCACATCGAAGAAGTTGGGCGTATTCAGCTCGTAGTAGTAGGTCCCGCTGGATATCCGCTGCAGGCACGCACTCATATGCACGCCACTGCGGTAGTGGCGCGCATTCGAGAAGTTGAACGTGCCCTGCGCGCCACTGGGGTGCTTGGCGGTCAGGATGAAGGAAGCGGTGACCTCCGGCGGCTGTTCCGCGCAGTTCGAGGTCGAGTTGCCATCCCACGCGACGTACGACGGCATCAGCGCGTTGGAGTACGTATAGGCCCACTGGCTGTTGTCGGGGCGCGTCACCGTTGAGAGCCGCATCTGCCCTTCTACCGTTGTGTACCCATAATTCCAGGTCCGTCCGGCGGCAGTAGCCGTCTGCAGCTGTCCGCCGCTATAGGTCAGCCATATTTCGCGGCCATCGGACGACCATACCCGGGTCGGATGGCCGTTCGCGTCATACTGGTATTGGACGGTATTGCCGAAACGATCGACGACCTTGCTGGCCAATAGGAAAACGCGGGAGCGATTGGCCTTGTAACCAACCAGTGGCGGCTGAAGCGGTTTGTTCATCCAGCCTGCATATCGGGTCGTGGCGATATCGAAGTGGTACTGGACGCCTTCCGTGGTGGTGATTCGGAACCCTTCTCCACTTAGTCCGGACTGCATCGGGATGCAGTCGATCGCATCGCGCGACGCCGTCGTCCACAGACGGTTCACGCCATCGGACGGACGCGGGGTATTCGCCTCCAGCCTGAGCATCGTCCGATCCCCGCCACCCGGGATATGAATGGTGTTGCCCTGCCAGATTTCGTTGACGCTGAAGCCATTGGTCACCGTCGGCATCATCGATACCGAGCAGCGCTGATCGCTCCATCCCGAGACGGGCGAGAACATGCCCGAGATGTACGGCACCTCCACATCCCAGCCACCGGCGCCCCCTAGATTGGAGTTGAAGCCGGTGCTTGATCCGGACAAGTGGATTTCGACATTGAAGCGACGCTGCAATTGCACCGGCAGAGCACTGTTGCCCGGGATGTCGATGTCGGTGACAACGAATTCGGTCTTGCCGTTGTAGAGGCTGACGCTGTCGCCGAACAGGTCGCTCTTCAGCGCCGTGAGGTTCTGCGCCGCCTCGACGCGCTTGCGGTACTCCTGGTACGGCTCGATCGCAAGTGCCGAACCGCTGACGGCAACAAGTGCTGCCACCGCACCCAGCCGGGCCATCCAGCCCTGACCAATCCCTTCTGCCATTCCTTTACCCCTGTCGACTTCATGCCCGGCAAGACTGCCGTCATCCCTAAAAAAAGACGAAAAACCACCACGCCGAAACGGCTTGCAGCATAGCACTGCAACTGACTGTTACAGCTGTCCTTCTTTGCCTTTTTCTCGCCCATACCTGCTGCCAGATCATGCTTCGCCTCATGCCGGCGCAGGCCAGTCGATGTCCTGACGGACGGCGTCAGCAGCGCTGGCCATTTTCCTCCGCCACCCCCGCTGCAACACAACAGCAACCCGGGTAAAATGCGCGCCTTCCCTCACCTCCCCCGCCACGGCCTGCCCGCGGCGGGGCCTGCAGTCGGAGCATCAGCATGGGTCTGGACCTCGTCTCCACCGGCAAGAACCCGCCGGACGAGATCAATGTCGTCATCGAAATCCCGAAGGACGCCGAACCGGTCAAGTACGAGGTCGACAAGGCCTCCGGCGCGATCTTCGTCGACCGCATCCTGTCCACGCCGATGCGCTACCCGTGCAACTACGGCTACGTCCCGCACACCCTGTGCGGCGACGGCGACCCGGCCGACGTGCTGGTGATCCTGCCGCTGCCGCTGGTGCCGGGTTCGGTGATCCGCTGCAAGCCGGTCGGCGTGCTGAAGATGAGCGACGAGGCCGGCAGCGACGAGAAGCTGCTCGCGATCCCGGTGCCGAAGATCTTCGGCGGCTATGCCCACATCGAGGACATCGACCAGGTCTCCCAGCACTGGCTCGAGCGCATCGGCCACTTCTTCGAGCACTACAAGGACCTGGAGAAGGGCAAGTGGGTCAAGCTCGAGGGCTGGGGCAACGCCACCGAGGCCAAGGCGATCCTGAACGACGCGATCAAGCGCTACAACGACACCGCCGAGGCCGACAAGCCGAAGTTCTGATCGGGGCCGACAGCCACGATTCTCACTGTCGAAGGTCGCCCCCGGGCGGCCTTCGCCGTTTGGCTCCCGGCGCTCGCGAGCTTCGGCTCAGGCGTTGTCGCCCATCGCCCGCTGGCGGACCGCGTCGGCCTGCACCGGTTCGGGCGCGGCCACCGCGACCCGCCCGATCATCATCGTCATCGCGCCGTACCAGTCCAGGTGGTTGTTCATCCGGATCGCCTGCGCAGGCATCCGCACCTCCTCCAGGTATTGCTGCAGCCGCGCCCGATAGGCATCCAAGCTGGGGTCGGCGTCGCCGAAACGGGCCCACAGCGCGCGCCAGGCGCGGATGAAGCGCAACGTGATCTGCTGCACCTGGGCCACCGCCGGACCCGGTGCCGCATCGGCGAACAGGATGCCGAACAGCGCATTGAGTTCCCATGGGCTCATCACCCGCGGCACGTTCAGCTGTTCGCAGGCGATCTCGTCCACCTCGTCGCCACCGACGGCGACGTGCCGTGGCTGCCAGGGCGCCGATGACGGATGTCCCGGCGCCCGCCCGCGCGCGACCAGCTCCCAGAACCCCTCCCCGCCGACGGTATCGACGACCAGGTGGATCCGCGATGCGGTTGCATCGTTGAGCACGCGGTGCTGGCGCCAGGTATCGAAGATCCAGCATTCGCCGGCGGCCATGTTGACCACGGCATCGCCGCATTCGAAGCGGACGGTCGGCTGGGTCACGATCGGCACGTGCACGCGCACGCGCTCGGCCCAGTAATAGCCCTGGTCGACATGACGGGTGACCTCGGCATTGCCGGCCAGCCGCATCAGCCGGGAACGGCCGACGGTGGCTCCCAGGCTCGCGATCACCTGCTTCAGGTGGCCGCAGGCCTGCAGCGCCGGGGTCGGCCGCATCGGACCGGCGAAGGCCTCGTTGGCCGGATCGCCGTCGGCCGCGACCAGCGGCAGCATCGAATTGCCGGGGAAGCCCTGCGGATGCGGCCGCCACGGCGTCTCGCCCAGTGCGGCGACCTCCTCCGCGAGCGCGGCGGCATCGAAGCTGATCGGCAACTGGATGAAGGGAACCTGCAGTTTCATGGCGGCGACGACGGCATCTGGACCGCGTCATGCTACCGGCTGTCGCGTCCCGCTCCCAGCGCCCAAAAAAACTACGGCCCCTTGCGGGGCCGTAGGTGCTGCACAGCGTTCGGGGGTGATCAGAAGCGCTGCTGGTAACGCACGTACATCATGCGACCGATGTCGAACCCGCCGTAGTAGGCGAAGTTGCTGCTCGGCTGGCTGAACATCACCGGACCACGATGGTCGAACACGTTGCTCGCGCCGATGCCGATGGTCGCGTTCCACGGCGCCTTCCAGCTGAACTGCACGTCGTGGAAGGTGTTGCTGCCGACGCGGCGGACCGCATCCGGCTCGCCGTTGGCGTAGCGGTCCGGATCGGTGCACGGACGGTTCGGGATGCAGCCTTCCTTCATGCCCGAGTAGTAACGGGCCAGGTAGGAGACGGTGAAGTCGCCGAAGCTGTAGTCCACGCCGATGTTCGAACGCAGGCGGAAGAAGCCCGGCTCGCCGACGCGGCCGACAGTGATGCTGTCGCCATTACGGTTCTGTCCCTCTTCGTCGTACCTGCTGACGTAGGTGCTCTGCCAGTCGATGACGAATTGGCCGAACGAGAACTCCGGCAGGCGGTACTTGACGCCCAGGTCGTAGCCCTCGGTCTCCATCGAGCCCAGGTTGGCGAGGCCGAAGAACATGTTGGTGATATGGCCATCGGCGGCGCGCTCAATGCCCTCGCAGCGGCTGGCGTTGCCCAGGACATAGCAGTCGCGCAGGATGCGGTCGACGCTGTCCTCGATGATCATGTTCTCCAGCTCGTACTTGTACCAGTCGAGCGAGATGTCCAGGCCTTCCACCCAACGCGGGCTCCAGACCAGGCCGACGGTCTGGCTCTCGGAAGTCTCGGGCACCAGGTTCGCGTTGGAACCGGTGATGAACTGGTCCGGGGTCTGGCACGGGTATTGGGTGCAGGGCACCAGGCCCTGGCCGAGCTGCACGTATCCGATCGGCACGCCGGCAGCGTTACAGGCGGCATTGCCGTTCACGCTGTTCCGCGCGCCCACGCCGCACGGATCGATGTAGTCCTCGAAGCTGCTGCCGATGCCGCCGTACAGGTCGTCGATGGTCGGCGCGCGGAAGCCCTCGGCCCAGGTGCCGCGGACCAACAGGTCATCGACCGGACGCCAGGTGAAGCCGAACTTGCTGTTGGTGGTGTCGCCGAAGTTGCTGTAGTCCGAGTAGCGGCTGGCGACGTTGAAGGTCAGTTCCTTCGCGAGCGCCATGTCGGCCAGCACCGGGATGTTCAGCTCGGCGTAGAACTCGTCGAGATCGTACTCGCCCTCGGTGGTGCTCGCGGCGAGGCCGGTGCTGTTGCCGGTCTGGCGGAACGCGTCCGGCACGAAGCGGCCCGACTCCTTGCGGTGCTCGTAGCCGACCGCCAGGCCGACCTCGCCCGCCGGCAGCTCGAACAGCGAGCCGGTCAGGTTGGCGGTGTAGCTGGTGGTCTTGGTCTCGCCGGTGTCGGTGTAGTACGGGAACATCAGCGCCTGCAGGGCCGGGTCGGCCAGCGAGCCCTGGCCGTCGACGCCGTAGGGCAGCAGCGGGTTCCACGGACGGCAGACGTCCAGGCCGATCGGATTGGCAGCGGAGCCGCACTGGGCAATGCCGTCGGCGTTGATGAACGACGGGCCCAGCGCGTCGGCAGCGGCGAACAGGTTGGCATCGCCGTGGCCGACCTTGGTCACGCGGTTGGTGTTCAGCAGCGCGCCGACGTCCCAGTCCCACGGCTTGCCGGCCAGCTCGAAGTAGCCGTTGAAGCCACCGGCGAAGCGGTAGGTCTCCAGATCGCTCTTGGTGGTGCGCGGCACCTCCCACAGGCGGCGACGGAACTGGACGTCGGTGCCCGGGGTCGGATTGAACACGCTGTCGCCCGACAGCGGGGTACCGAACCTGTCCGACCCGTACGGGTAACCGGCGATCAGCTGGTCGGTCGAGCGGTGGTTGTACAGGACATCGGCGTTGAAGAAGATCTTGTCGCTGATGTCGTAGTTGGCATTGGCGAAGACGCTCTTGCGCTCGATGCCGGTCTGCACCAGCATCTGCTGGTTGGCATTGGTGTACTCGGCCGGAGTGATCGGATGGTAGTCGGCGCGGTTGGTCGGGTCGCCGCCGTCGTTCAGTGTCCACCACACGGCATCCTGGGTCGGCACGCACGGGTCGCAGAACGAGCCACGGTGGGTGATCGGGCTCCAACCGGCGCCCGGGTAGTCCGGACCGGCGCTGCCGTCCTTCGCGAACCAGCGGTCGGTGCTGAGCACCGGCTCTTCCTTGTCGTACTGCACCGACAGGGTCACGCCACCGCGGTCACCGGCCGAGCCGATGGTGAACGAGTACTGCTGCACCTCGCCGTCGCCTTCGCTGTACTGGCCGATGCGGGCCTCGGCCTCGGCGCCGTCGAAGCGCTTGCGGGTGATGACGTTGACCACACCGGCGATCGCGTCGGAACCGTAGATGGCCGAGGCGCCGTCCTTCAGGATCTCGATGCGATCGATCGCCGAGGTCGGGATCTGGCTCAGGTCCTGGTAGCCGGAGGTGGTCGCACCCAGGCGCTTGCCGTTGACCAGGATCAGGGTGCGCTGGGCGCCGAGGTTGCGCAGGTCGATGTAGTAGCCGCCGACGGCCTCGCCCGAGGACAGGGCGCTGGCGCGGGAGATGGCCGGAGAGCCCGCCGAGGTCAGGTTCTGCAGGATGTCGGCGACCGAGGTCTTGCCCTGCAGCTCGATCTCTTCACGACCGATGGTGATGATCGGCTGCTGGGTCTCCATGTCCGCGCCACGGATGCGCGAACCGGTCACTTCGATGCGGTCGAGCGTGGTGGCCTCGGAGCCGGTCTCGGCTTCCTGGGCACCGGCGATGACCGGGGTCAGTGCGAGAGCAATGCTGGCCGGCAGCAGGCCGACGCGCACCGCGGAACGCAAGTGGTTCATCTATCTCTCTCCAAAAATATCGTTATGGGCGTGTTAAAACGCCCAGCCACGTTACGTCCCGGTCCGCCAGCTTGCTTTGCCTGCAACGACGGGAGAGTTTGCCGAATCGGGCCGCGCGGCCTCGGCGCGGTAGCGGCTCGCGGAGATGCCGTAGCGCGCGCGGAATGCGCGGGCGAAGCTGCAGCAGTTGTCGAAGCCGCAGGCGGCGGCCACCTCGCCCACCATCATTTCGGTGCCGACCAGCAGCTCGGCGGCCTGCTCCAGTCGCATGCGCGCGGCCGCGGCCTGCGGGCTTTCGTCGTACAGGCCGTGGAAGGTCTTGGAGAAGTACCAGCTGGAGAAGCTGGTCAGCTCGGCGAGCTCGCTGATGCGGACGACGCGGTCGCAGTTGCCTTCCAGATAGAGATGGGCGCGCTGCAGACGGCTGAACACCTGGCGCTTGCGCACGCGGGAGCGGCCCGGGCAGCGGGCGGCGCGGGCGGCGATGTCGCGCTGGAAGCCGACCAGCTGCAGCAGCATCGGACGCAGCACGGCCATGTCGATGCCGTGGCCGTCACCGGCGCGCAGGCAGATCTCGCGCCACAGGCGCAGCGCGGTGCGGGCGTCGCGCAGGGAAATCTGGCCACGGCCCGCGTACAGACCGCAGTCGGTGAAGCGGATGATCGCCTGCAGCGCCTCGGCGGACAGGCTCAGGCCGATGCACAGGCCATGGTGATCGGCCTGGACGTTCGGGCGGGAGTCCTTCTCGAACGCAATCCAGCGGCCGCGACGCAACCGGAACTTGCCTTCCTTCGCCTCGACCCAGGAGCTGCCGCGCAGCTGGATCCAGATCGAGAACTGGTTGCCGGCCAACTGCACGCTGCCCAGCCGGGACACGCCTACGCAGCTGCTGGAAGTGCCCTCGAGGGCTTCCGGTTGCACGGACTGTTGCAGGGACTGGCCACGATCGGCCCAAAGTACTTGCTCCATTGGCTCATCTCGATTGCAGGGGATGGCCAATGGATTTGCCTGAAGCGGGCGGATCCCGCCTGACGAACGGCGTAGAACTATGCGAATTCTGTCCGGCAGCGCAGCCGAAAGAGTTCCGAAAGACTTTTTTTCTTATGGATCATTCACTTGATCCACCCCGGCACCTCGACCCGGATCTCCTCCGAAGGCCCCGGCTGGATTGCCATCAGGCCTATGTCGGTGCCGTCGTCGACCGCCTGTGCGGTGAACACCGCGTCCAGTTGCGAGGAACTGCTGAACGAGGTCGTCGCGCTGAGCCGATCCGGATTCAGACAGCGCGTCGCCACTGGCGTGGACGGCGACCCGGCTGACCGCCGCCCGAGTGGACGCAGGCTGCTGAGGCAGTCCGGGCGCGGCTCCAGGTAATCGATGCTGCCATCTTCGGCGACCGTCCAGGTCTGGTAGCGCCAGCGGGTCGGCCTGTCCGGGTCGACGATCCGGATGCTGTCCGGCGCCAGCGACAGGTCGGCCTCCCAGAGCCCGTCCGCGGACAGCCGGGTGAACAGCACGCGATCGTTCGCGGAATCCACCCGCGCATGCGAGACATCCTCGATCCTGCCCAGCACCTTCCACGGCATCCGGCTGCGGTCGAGCAGAGCCAGGCACAGCATGCCGTCCGGGTCGCGGACCGTCATGAGAACGCGGTCAGGAGCCGGCGTGTACATCGCCTGCAGCGTCCTGAAACGGGGGCCGGGCATCGGCAGGAACGTGACCTGCCCGCTCGCCGGCACGACCTCGAACACGCCCGAACGTCCCTCGTCGTCGTGCCCGACCACCAGCATCCGGCGGCTGTCCGGCGACCACTCCGGGCGACTGTGCGTGTCCGGGTGCACGTCCTCGATCTGGCGCAGGCTCTGCGGATCCTCCAGGTCGGTCCACCACAGGTGGAAATGTCCGGAGCGGTCCGAACTGAAGACCAGCTGGCGACCATCCGGTGCCAGTGACGGCATCGTATCGCGCCCCGACGAGGCGAACAGATGTTCGCGCCGCACCGGCCCGGAGGCCTCGCTGCGGTTGACCCGGAACAGTCCGAACTGCGGCCGCCGGCGCACGAATGCGAGCACGCCGGCACGGGCGGCGACCGCCGGGGCCTGGGCGTCGTCCAGACCGAGATCGTGGATGCGCCGGGTGGACAGGTCGAGCTGGTAGAGCCGGGTCTCGCTGTCGATCCGGCGTGCGAACACGATGCCACGGCCGTCCGGCAACCAGTCCCAGCCACGGAATTCGCCGCCGATGCTGGTGAGCCGCTCGGGCGTGCCGCCCGCGGCCGGAATCCGCCACAGGTCGCCGAGCTGCGGATTGCGTACGAACCCGACCCACTTTCCATCCGGCGAGAACCGCGGCGCGTGGTCGAGCGCGGTGCCGCGGCTGGGATAGTCCAGATCGCGCCACTGGCCGCTCTGCAGGTCGAGCACCCGCAGGCCGGTCGCATCCTGATCGCTGCTCATGCTGCCGAACACCAGCGCGCGATTGTCGGGCGCCCAGCCGAAGCTGAGCAGATCGTCGCCGTTGCAACTGGCGACGCTGCGCTCGCCGCCGCTGCCGCTCGCCGCCATCACCAGCACCTCGCAGGCTTGGCCCGGACCGTAACGGATCCATGCGATCTCGCGCCCGTCCGGCGACCACGACGGAACCCGGTCGGAGACGCCGTTGTCCGGAAAGCTGATCTGGCGCGGCTGCGACGAGTTGGTCGTCTGCATCATGATCACCGTGCCGCGGCGATCGGGCAAGGTCGCGGCATAGGCGATCATCGAGGCATCGGGCGACAGGGTCGGCGACAGCTCGAACCCGGGCGCCGAGGTCAGCAGGCGGTACGGACGATCCGGCACGGTGCCTACGATCTCCGTCGCCACGCCGTCGGACGATGCTTCCGGCGTACGCAGCAGCAGGATGGCGACCAGGGCAATCGCCATCGCCGCCGCCGCGAGACTGACCAGCACGCGCTCGCGCAACCACCAGCGCGCCGGCACCTGCCCCTGCGGTGCCGGTACGGGAACCCGGGCGGCCGCCGCCGTCAACGCTGTGCCGGCATCCTCCTCCACATCGTCCGTACCGGTTTCCAGCGCGACCGCGGGGCCGCCGTCGCCGCCGGTGGGGTCCAGCCAGGTCACCGGCGCCAGCAGGCGGTAACCGGTCTTGGCGATCGTCTCGATGTATTGCGTGTCGCCGCGCTTCTCGCCGAAGGCCTTGCGCAACTGGGTCACGGCCTGGGTGATCACATCGTCGGTCGGCAGCGTGTCCGGCCATACCTCGGCCAACAAGGTGTCGCGGCTGACAACGCGGCCGCCATGTCCGACGAGGACGCGCAACACGCCCATCGCCTTGGGCGTGATCCTGTGCGGACGCCGGGCGTCGGGCGCGAGCACCTCGCGCAGCGGTACGTCGACCACGCAGTCGCCTATGCGCAGCCGATCGGACGGCAACGAGCTTGGTTCGATGGGGGGAGACATCTCACCTGCAATACTGAACAGGGTGGTTCAGTCCGGCATGTGCCAAAAGGTCCTGTCACCTGCCAAGGGTTTGGGCAGATATGGCAAAGGACCCGGGCGTTCACGGACTAACCCACCGCGGCCGTTCATTCTAGCCTGTCGCGGCAGGCCCGCAGCGCGGGCACTGGCTACAGGCCCTCTCTCGCCGACGTCTCATTACGCTGAGGTTCAACATTGGCGCCGCACGGCGCCATTCTTTTGCGCGCCGGCCAGCGGGGCCGTGCGAGGCTCACGCATCCCGCACGACGCCCCGACGCGGCCGCCGTCAGGCCTTGCGATAGACCTCGGCGCCCTGCTCGCGGAACTCGGCCGCCTTCTCGGCCATGCCTTCGGCCAGCGCGGCGTGCTCGTCGACTCCGTGCTCGGCTGCGTATTCCCGCACGTCCTGGGTGATCTTCATCGAACAGAAGTGCGGGCCGCACATCGAACAGAAGTGGGCGACCTTGTGCGCCTCCTTCGGCAATGTCTCGTCGTGATACTCGCGGGCACGCTCGGGATCGAGACCGAGATTGAACTGGTCTTCCCAGCGGAACTCGAAGCGCGCCTTGCTCATCGCGTTGTCGCGCGCCTGCGCGCCGGGATGACCCTTCGCGAGATCGGCGGCGTGCGCGGCGATCTTGTACGCCATCAACCCCTCGCGCACATCGTGCTTGTTCGGCAGACCGAGATGCTCCTTCGGCGTCACGTAGCAGAGCATCGCGGTGCCGTACCAGCCGATCATCGCCGCGCCGATCGCGGAGGTGATGTGGTCGTAGCCGGGCGCGATGTCGGTGGTCAGCGGGCCGAGCGTGTAGAACGGCGCCTCGCCGCACTCGCGGAGCTGCTTGTCCATGTTCTCCTTGATCAGCTGCATCGGCACGTGGCCGGGGCCTTCGATCATCGTCTGCACGTCGTGCTTCCACGCGATCTTCGTCAGCTCGCCCAGGGTCTCCAGTTCGCCGAACTGCGCGGCATCGTTGGCATCGGCGATCGAGCCCGGACGCAGGCCGTCGCCGAGCGAGAAGGCTACGTCGTAGGCCTTCATGATTTCGCAGATCTCCTCGAAGTGCTCGTAGAGGAAGCTCTCGCGGTGATGCGCGAGGCACCACTTGGCCATGATCGAGCCGCCGCGCGAGACGATGCCGGTCACCCGCTTCGCGGTCAGCGGCACGTAGCGCAGCAGCACGCCGGCATGGATCGTGAAGTAGTCGACGCCCTGCTCGGCCTGCTCGATCAGGGTGTCGCGGAAGATCTCCCAGTTGAGCTCCTCGGCGCGGCCGTCGACCTTCTCCAGCGCCTGGTAGATCGGCACGGTACCGATGGGAACCGGCGAGTTGCGGATGATCCACTCGCGGGTCTCGTGGATGTGCTTGCCAGTCGACAGGTCCATGACCGTGTCGGCGCCCCAGCGGATCGACCAGACCAGCTTCTCGACCTCCTCGGCGATGCCGGAGGACACCGCAGAGTTGCCGATGTTGGCGTTGACCTTGGTCAGGAAGTTGCGGCCGATGATCATCGGCTCGCTTTCGGGGTGGTTGACGTTGTTGGGGATGATCGCGCGACCGCGGGCGACCTCGTCGCGGACGAACTCGGGCGTGATGATCTTCTGGATGCTGGCGCCGAAACTTTCGCCCGGATGCTGGTCCAGCAGGTGCGCCTCGCGGATCGCCTCCATCCGCTGGTTCTCGCGGATCGCGATGAACTCCATCTCCGGGGTGACGATGCCGCGGCGCGCGTAGTGCATCTGTGTCACGTTGGCGCGGGCAAGCGCGCGGCGTGGCGGCCGCCGGTTGCCGAAGCGGACCGCATCGAGCCTGGGATCGTTCTCGCGACGGCGGCCGAACTCGGAGCTCAGGCCTTCGAGCACCGCGGTGTCGCCGCGCTCGGCGATCCACTGCGCGCGCAGCGGCGCCAGGCCGGCGGCGAGATCGATCTTCGCGTCGGGATCGGTGTACGGACCGGAGGTGTCGTAGACCGCCAACGGTGCGTTGTCCTCGCCTCCGAACATCGTCGGCGTGCGCTGCAGCGCGATCTCGCGCATCGGCACGCGCAGGTCGGTGCGCGAGCCCTCGACATGGATCTTGCGGGAGCCCGGAATCGGGCGGACGACGTCGGCCGACAGCTTGTCGGCCTGCTCGAGGAGCTGGGAGGGAACCGCGTTCATCTGTTCGTCCTGTGGCGCGCCCAAGCGGGCAGGGACGAAGCGGGCGGCGTCGCGTCGGCCACTGGCCGCTGCGGCGAAGCTTCCCTACGGCGGTCTCAACCGCATCAGGTTCGAAGGGTCTGTCTCAACCGGCGGCTTCATCACGACATGTCGGGCCGGTACCCCCGCTTCGGGACGCATTTCAACATGGGGCCGCACGAACGACAACTCGCCCAGCCCGTTGCGGGCGGGTTCTCAGCCCTCGCCGAGGACGAAAGGCACGATGTCCGCCAGGATATGGGCGAACACCACCGGCCACAGGCGCCCGCTGCGCAGGTAATAGGCCGTCAGGATCAGACCGAAGACCAGGACCGAGACCACCCCAGCCGGCCCCTGGTACAGGTGGTACAGGATGCGCACCAGCAACGGCAACCCCACCGCGACGGACAGCCCATGGTGCCGCAGGCCCCGGGCCATGACGCCGAGCAGGAATATCTCCTCGAACGCGCCGTTGACCATCGCGAAGAGCACGATCAGGGCCAGCGACGACCCGCTGTAGGAGAAGGCCACCACCTCGGGCGCGCCGTCCTCGCGCGCGAACAGCGGCATGACCGCGGCCCAGGCGACCCAGATCGCCGCGTAGAGCGCGAGGCCGACCAGCGCCCCGCCCAGACCGGGCCTTGGATACAACGCGCCGACGTCGAAATCGCGCATGCGCAGATACAGCAGCGCGAACCCGCCGAGCGCGAGCTCCAGGCCGATGCCGATGACGTTGCTGGCGTCGGAGAACTCCGCGTCAGGGAAGCCGTCCAGCACCGCCTGGACAGACCAGAGGGTGAACAGGCCGAAGCAGATCGTCGCGACGACAAGCGCTTCCCGAATGGACAATGTCGTCCTGGGCGCAGCGTTGTTCAACCTGTTGTCCCCCTGTCATGCGGCCGCCGCACCGACCCGGGTGCGGTGAAGAATCCGGAGCGTCGGCCACAGCCGACGCCGGTCGTCCGGGGCCGAAGATCCCACGTTGCGGCCGGGCATGCTACGCCGCGCGGCTTCACCGCAGAAGCGGCTGGCCGTTTCACAGGCAACTGTTGACAGCCTGGAAACGGCATGCTCTGCTCGCCGCATGACGCAGCGCAACAACCGCCATCCGATCATCCTGCGCCCGACTGCCGATGCGGCCGGCGCGGCGATCGCGGGTCGCGTGTTGCCGCCGTCGCCCCCCTGCTTCACCTCGATCATTACCACCACCGGTACCGGTACCAGCCGTCCGGGGTGCGATCGCGCGTGAACTGAAGAACCCACGCCGCTCCGCCCCCCGAACCGGGTGCGGAGGTCAGGCACCGGGTTCGAGGGCGGGGCTTCACAAGGAAGCCCGCCCGATGTCCAGTCCCAACCCGTCCGCACACCCCACGCCGCCCGCCGCCGCGCTCGTCGCCACCGCGCGGCTGCGTCGCCATGCCCACAAGTTCGGCGGCAGCAGTCTCGCCGACGCCGACCGCCAGCGCGCCGCGGCCGCGCTCGTCGCCGATGGCGCCGACGGTGCCGATTCGCGCATCGTCGTGGTCTCGGCGATGCAGGGCGTGACCGACGCGCTGGTTGCGCTGGCCGACGCCGCCCGCGATGGCCGCGACTGGCAGACCGACTGGGACGCCCTCGCCCAGCGCCACCTCGCCGCCGCCGACGCGCTGCTCGCCGATGGATCCGGCGATTCCCCCGGACTGAAGGTCGCGCTCGCGCGTGAACTCGACGCGCTGTGCGGACGCCTGGCCGGACTGGCCGCGGGTGCTGGCGACGAGGCCGACGTGGCCTGGGTCCATGGCCTCGGCGAGGTGCTGTCCTCGCATCTGCTGCACGCCGCGCTCGGCGGCGAGGCCGCTGGCTGGGCCCGGCTGGACGCGCGTGAGGTGCTGTGCGTGCATCCCGGCGAGCTTGGCGTCGCGGTCGACTGGACGGCATCGCGGGAACAACTGGCGCAGTGGCGCCAACGCCATCTGCAGCCGAACATCGTCGTCACCGGCTTCGTCGCGAGCGACGCGCAGGGCCGTCCTACCACGCTGGGACGCAACGGCAGCGATCATTCCGGTGCGATCTTCGCGGTGCTGTTCGAGGCCGACGAACTGACCATATGGACCGACGTCGACGGCGTGCTGTCGGCCGATCCGCGGCTGGTACCGGACGCGGTCTGCCTGCCGATGCTGTCGTATGCCGAGGCATGCGAGCTGGCCTACTTCGGCGCCAAGGTGCTGCATCCGCAGACGATGGCCCCGGCGATCCGGCACGAGCTGCCGATCCGGATCCGCAACTCGCGCGCCCCGCAGGCACCGGGCACCTTGATCAGCGCCGTCTCGCGCGGTCCCGACGGCCTGCACGGAACGCCGGTCAAGGGCCTGAGCCTGGCCGAAGGGCTGGCCCTGCTGGAGCTGTCGGGCGCCGGTCTGATCGGCGTGCCCGGTACCGCCGAACGCATGTTCGCGGCGCTGCGCCAGGCGGACGTGTCGGTGATCATGATTTCGCAGGGCTCGTCCGAGCACTCGATCTGCTGCGTGGTCCGGCAGGCCCAGGCCGACGCGGCGCGCGAAGCGGTGGAGGCCGCCTTCGCCGAGGCGATCGGCGACGGCCAGGCCCAGGGCGTCGGCCTGACTCCCGGCATCGCGGTGCTCGCCGCGGTCGGCGACGGCATGGTCGGCACCCCTGGCGTTGCCGCGCGCCTGCTCGGCGGACTGGCGCAGGCGCGGGTCAATGTCCGCGCGATCGCGCAGGGCGCGGGCGAGCGCAACATCTCGGTCGCGATCGCCGCCGGCGACGCCCAGCGCGGGCTGCGCGCTGCACATGCGGCGTTCTGGTTGTCGCCGCAGACGCTGTCCGTCGGCCTGATCGGTCCCGGCAATGTCGGCCGCACCCTCCTTCGTCAACTGGCCGAGGCCGCGCCCCGCTTCGCCGCCGGCGCCCTGCACGGGCAGAACCTCGACCTGCGCCTGCGCGCGATCGCCAACAGCCGCCGGATGCGGCTGCACCCGAAGGCGCTGGACCCGGCCACCGCCGCCGGTGCCCTGCTCGAGGACGCGGAGGCACTCGACCTCGACCGTTTCGCCGCCCACATCCGCGCCGAACACCTGCCGCACGCGATGATCGTCGACTGCAGCGGCAGCGACGCGGTCGCCGCACGCTACGCCGAGTGGCTGGCCGCAGGCATCCACGTGGTGACGCCGAACAAGCAGGCCGGCAGCGGTCCGCTGACGCGCTTCCAGGCGATCCGCAAGGCCAGTCGCAGCGGCGGCCAGTTCCGCTACGAGGCCACCGTCGGCGCCGGCCTGCCGGTGATCCGCACCCTGCGCGACCTGATCGACACCGGCGACGTGCTGTACGAGATCGAAGGCCTGTTCTCCGGCACCCTGGCATGGCTGTTCAACCGCTTCGGCGGCAGCGGGCCCGACGACGGCCTGCCATTCTCGGAACTGGTGCTGGAAGCGCGCCGGCTCGGCTACACCGAGCCCGATCCGCGCGACGACCTGTCGGGAATGGACGTCGCCCGCAAGCTGGTGATCCTCGCCCGCGAGGCCGGGCGCGAACTCTCGCTCGACGACGTCGAGATCGAGAATCTGGTCCCCGAGCCGTTGCGCGAAATCGCACTGGACGCTTTCCTGGAGCGCATCGGCGAACTTGACGCGCCGATGCAGGCGCGGCTGGATGCGGCCGGCACCAGCGGCGGCAAGCTGCGCTACCTCGCCCGGCTCGACCGCGACGGCCGCGCGAGCGTGTCGCTGGTGGTGCCGCCGGCCGGCCACGCCAGCCTGTACGGCCGCCTGACCGACAACCTGATCCAGTTCCGCACCCTGCGCTACCCCGACAACCCGCTGGTCGTGCAGGGACCCGGCGCCGGACCCGAGGTGACCGCCGCCGGCGTGTTCGGCGACATCCTCGCGATCGCGCAGAACCTCGGCTGAGCCGGCGCTCCGGAGCCCATCGACATGACGACGGCAGACACTGCATTGGACGATACGATCATCGAACACCGGATTTCCCCAGGAGAAGCCCGCTTGCCCGCCCAGACGACTCCACCGCTGCTGGCCCGTGCCTTCGCGCCCGCCAGCGTCGGCAACATCGGCGTCGGCTTCGACCTGCTCGGTCACAGCATCGACGGCCCGCGCGACATCGCCGCGGTCCGCCGCATCGAGACCCGCGAAGTCCGCATCGCCGCGATCGGCGGCGACGTGCCAGGCGCCGACCGGCTGCCGCTGCAAGCGGAACGCAACACCGCGGGCCAGGCCCTGATCAGCCTGCGCGAGGCGCTCGGGCTGGAGCACGGCTTCGAACTGTCGCTGCAGAAGGGCATCGCGCTCGGCTCCGGGCTCGGCGGATCGGCCGCCTCCTGCGTGGCCGCGTTGGTCGCCGCGAACGCGTTGCTGGAAACCCCGTTGAGTCGCGAGGCGCTGTACGGATTCGCGCTCGACGGCGAATCGGTGTCCAGCGGCAGCCGTCACGGCGACAACGTCGCGCCGATGCTGCTCGGCGGCGTGGTGATGGCGACCCACGAGCGCATGATCGCGCTGCCGGCGCCGGACTGGCTGCACGTGGTGGTCGTCCATCCCGACCAGGAGCTGGAGACGCGGCGCGCCCGCGAGGTGCTGTCCGAGCCCTATCCGCTGCCGCTGGTGGTGCGGCAAAGCGCGCACCTGGCGCTGTTCCTGACCGGCCTGCAGCGCGGCGACGCGGCGATGCTGCGCGAAGGCCTGATCGATCTTCTGGTCGAACCGCGACGCGCACCGCTGATCCCCGGCTTCGCCGCCGCCAAGGCGGCCGCGCTCGACCACGATGCGCTTGGCGCGAGCATCTCCGGTGCCGGGCCGAGCACCTTTGCCTGGTTCGCATCGCGCTCCGCCGCCGAGGCCGCGGCACCGGCGATGCGCGCGGCCTTCGTCGACGCCGGTTTCGACGCGCGCGCCTACGTCTCGCCGGTCGCGGGACCGCGCGCCGAAGTGCTGTCCACGTCGGGAGAAGCGGCATGACCGCGGTGCCACTGGGCTATGTCAGCACGCGCGGACACGGCGCGACGACCGGCATCGATGCCGCATTGATCGCCGGGCTCGCCGCCGACGGCGGGCTGTTCGTCCCCGAGCGGATTCCCACCGTCGATATCGCCACGCCCGGGACGACGCTGGCCGACACCGCAGTCGCGGTGCTGGCACCGTACTTCGTCGGCTCGCGGCTGCAGGAAGAACTCGCCGCCATCTGCGCGCAGGCCTTCGCGTTCGACGCACCGCTGCGGCCGCTTGCCGGCCGCAACGACCGTCTGCTCGAGCTGTTCCATGGCCCGACCGCCGCGTTCAAGGACTATGCCGCGCGCTTCCTCGCCGAAGCGCTGTCGAGATTGCGCGGGCATTCGGAACCACGGGACGATGTCCGGCCGACCACGATCGTCGTTGCGACCTCGGGCGACACCGGCGCCGCGGTCGCGGCCGCCTTCCACCATCGCGACGGCTTCGAGGTCGCGATCCTCTACCCCGATGGCCGCGTGTCGCCACGCCAGGCGCACGGTCTGGGCTGCTGGGGTGACAACGTCCGCGCGTTCCGGGTCGATGGCAGCTTCGACGACTGCCAGCGGCTGGCCAAGCAGGCGCTGGCCGACCAGGACCTGCGCGAACGTTGCCCGCTCGGCTCGGCCAACAGCATCAGCCTCGGCCGGCTGCTGCCACAGGCGGCCTACTACGCGCATGCCGCGCTTCTTCACCACGCCATGCATGGCGAGGCGCTGAACTTCATCGTGCCCACCGGCAACCTGGGCAATGCCTGCGCAGCGGTGCTGGCGCAGCGGATGGGACTGCCGGTCGGCGAAGTGCGGCTGGCGAGCAATGCCAACGACACCCTGCCGCGGTACTTCGCGGGTGAGGACTACGCCCCGCACCCCACCGTCGCGACGCTGGCCAACGCGATGGACGTGAGCGCTCCGAGCAACTTCGAGCGTCTGCGCCATTGGCATCGCGACGACGCGGCGCTGCGTGCGGCGACGACGGCGATCGCGGTCGACGACGCAACGATCCGTGCGACGATCGCAACCGCGCCGCAACGGCACGGTGTCGTGCCCTGCCCGCATACCGCGACCGGCCTGCACCTGCTCGAGCGCTTGCGCGAATCCGGCGACACCCGTGCCTGGGCGGTGGTGGCGACCGCGCACCCGGCCAAGTTCGAGTCGATCGTCGAGCCGTTGATCGGCGGCACCGTCGAGCCGCCGCCGGCACTGGCCGAGTCCCTGGCCCGCCCTGCGCATGCCGAGCCGATGCCGGCGACCTATTCGACCTTGGTCGAAACGTTGACCGTGCGATGACGCATCGAAGCGGGCAACGGGTCACGGCTCGTCGCCGTTTCACAGGAAACTGTTGACACTCTGGATCGAGCCGTGTTTACCTCAGCTCCATGACGCAGCGCAGCAACCATCCGCAGACCGCCGCCGCCCGGGCCCACGACCCGGCCGACGCCCTGCACGCCGCGCTTCCGCCCGCGATCGCGGCGGCCATCGCCAGCGCGCTCATTCTCGTACTCGTACTTATTACCGGGCCAACAAGCGCGGGGTACGGGATTGCGTAGCTGACACAGGCAAACCCGAAAAGTACCAGGACCCCGCGCCAGAGATGGCGCGGGGTTTTTCGTTTCAGTCCTCCGAAAACCCATCTTCCCGATACCGCCAAGGAATTCCCGACAGTGAGAAGCAACGCGATCAAGCAGGGCCCCGCACACGCACCGGCGCGGGCGATGCTGCGCGCGACCGGCCGCGACGACGAGGCGATCGCACGGCCGTTCGTCGGCGTGATCCATACCTGGACCGACGTGTCGCCGTGCAACCTGACCCTGCGCGATCTTGCCGCCGACGTGCGCGCCGGCATCGAGGACAACGGCGGCACCGCGGTCGAGTTCAACACCATCGCGATCACCGACGGGATCGCGATGGGCACCGACGGCATGCGTGCGTCGCTGGCCTCGCGCGAGACCATCGCCGATTCGATCGAACTGGCGGTCACCGGCCACAGCCTCGATGCGATGGTGCTGTTGGTCGGCTGCGACAAGACCATCCCGGCGGCGGCGATGGCGGCCGCGCGCCTGGACGTGCCGACCGTGATCCTCTACGGCGGCACGATCATGCCGGGCAAGTGCCCTTCCAGGAGCGACGACAAACCGCTGACCGTGCAGGACGTGTTCGAGGCGGTCGGAGCGCACGCTGCCGGACGCATCGACGACGCCGAGCTGCACCGGGTCGAGTCGCATGCCTGTCCCGGCGCCGGCGCCTGTGGCGGCCAGTTCACCGCCAACACGATGGCGATGGTGCTGACCTTCCTCGGGCTGTCGCCGCTGCAGTTCAACGACATCCCGGCAGTGCACGCCGACAAACCCGCCGCCGCCCGCCGTTGCGGGGCGCTGGTGATGCAGCAGTTGCGCAACAGCGGCCCGACACCGCGCACCCTTCTCTCCCCCGCCGCGCTGCGCAACGCGGCACGCGCGGTGTCGGCCACCGCCGGCTCCACCAACGCCGCGCTGCACCTGCTGGCGATCGCGCATGAGGCGGGCATCGCCTTCGACCTGGAGGAATTCGAGGCGGCGGCGTCCACGCCGGTCATCGCCGATCTGAAGCCCGGCGGCCGCTATACCGCGGCCGAGATGTTCGAGCAGGGCGGCACCGCCCTGGTCGCCCGCGAACTGCGTACGGCAGGACTGATCGAGGACGTACCGACGGTCACCGGCCGCGGGTTCTTCGCCGAGCTGGACGAGGCGGCCGTACCGGCGGGCCAGGACGTGGTGCGTCCTGTCGACGACCCGATCAAGCCGCGCGGCGGCTACTCGATCCTCTATGGCGACCTGGCGCCGGAAGGCTGCATCGTCAAGCTGGCCGGCCATGGCCGCGACCGCTTCGAAGGCCCCGCGCGGGTGTTCGACTCCGAGGAGGCGGCATTCGCCGCGGTGCAGGCGCGCGACATCCGCGCCGGCGACGTGGTGGTGATCCGCTTCGAGGGTCCGACCGGCGGTCCCGGCATGCGCGAAATGCTGGCGGTGACCGCGGCCCTGGTCGGCCAGGGCCTGGGCAACGACGTCGCGTTGATCACCGACGGCCGCTTCAGCGGCGCGACCCACGGTTTCATGGTCGGCCACATCGCGCCCGAGGCCGCGCACGGCGGCCCGATCGCATGCCTGCGCGACGGCGACACCGTGCGCATCGACGTGACCACGCGCCGCATCGACGTGGATGCCGACCTGGCCGCGCGGGCGCCGGCACGGTTCCAGCCGCGCATCCGTACCGGCGCGCTGGCGAAGTACGCACGCATCGTCAGCTCCGCGTCGAAGGGAGCGGTAACCGCGCCGGGACCTCTGGATGCGACGTCTCCGCGGGAGATCCCGGCTTCCATCGTACCTGCCACAACCCACGAACCGATCCTCGTCTAGCACGCCTTCGCCCGAATCCAGATCGCGGCTGATGCCGCTCCTACACACCCACCAAGGAACCCGCAATGTCTTCCAGCAAACCCCGCATCGCGATCGTCGGCTACGGCAGCCAGGGTCGCGCGCACGCGCTCAACCTTCGCGATTCCGGTTTCGACGTGACTGTCGGCCTGCGCCCGGGCGGCCCGACCGAGATCAAGGCCAAAGCCGACGGCTTCACCGTGAAGACGCCCGCCGACGCAGTTAGGGAGGCCGAGCTGGTCGCGGTGCTGACGCCCGACATGGTCCAGCCGCAGCTGTACGGCGAAGTGATCGAGCCGAACATCGCCCAGGGCGCGTGCCTGCTGTTCGCGCACGGCTTCAACGTGCATTACCAGCAGATCAACCCGCGTGAGGACCTGGACGTGGTGCTGGTCGCCCCGAAGGGGCCGGGCGCGCTGGTCCGCCGCGAATACGAGATCGGCCGCGGCGTGCCGTCGGTCTACGCGGTCCACCAGGATCGCAGCGGCGGTGCCGAGCAACTGGCGCTGGCCTACTGCGCCGGCATCGGTGGCGCGCGCCAGAATGCGATCAAGACCACGTTCAAGGAAGAGACCGAGACCGACCTGTTCGGCGAACAGGCGGTGCTGTGCGGCGGCGCGACCAAACTGGTGCAGGCCGGCTGGGAAACCCTGGTCGAGGCGGGCTACCAGCCCGAGGTCGCCTACTACGAGTGCCTGCACGAACTGAAGCTGATCGTCGATCTGTTCTACGAGGGCGGCATCACCCGCATGCACGAGTTCATCAGCGAGACCGCCCAGTACGGCGCGCTGACCCGGGGTCCCTACGTCGTCGACGACAACACCCGCGCGCAGATGAAGAAGGTGCTGGAGGAAATCCAGGACGGCACCTTCGCGCGTCAGTGGATCGCCGAGTACGCGGCCGGCAACGCGCAGTACAAGGCGATGAAGCAGGCCGATCTCGAGCATCCGATCGAGGCGGTCGGCAGGAAGCTGCGCGCGAACATGAAGTGGCTCGGCAATGCGCCGGCCACCGCGGCCAAGGCGGCCTGAACGCTCCGCTCCCCGTTGTCCCCGCAATGGCGGGGACGACGGGGAGCCAAACCAACAGGATGTCCATGAGCACCCAAACCGCCAGCAGCACCCCGAGAACCGCGAGCCCCTGCAACGGAGCTTCGTGGCTCGCGCAGGCCCTGATCGCCGAAGGCGTCGACACGCTGTTCGGCTATCCCGGCGGCGCGATCATGCCGTTCTACGATGCCCTGCACGGCTCGGACCTGAAACACGTCCTGGTCCGTCACGAGCAGGGTGCGGCGTTCGCAGCCAATGGCTATGCGCGAGCCAGCGGGCGCGTCGGCGTATGCGTCGCCACTTCCGGTCCCGGTGCATCGAACCTTGTCACCGGCATCGCCGATGCGATGCTGGATTCGGTGCCGATGGTCGTGATCACCGGCCAGGTCGCCACCCCGTTGATGGGCACGGACGCATTCCAGGAGCTGGACGTGTTCGGCATGACGATGCCGATCGTCAAGCACAGCTTCCTCGTGCGCCGGGTCGAGGATCTTCCGAGGGTGGTCGCCGAGGCTTTCCGCATCGCCCGCTCGGGGCGTCCGGGTCCGGTGCTGATCGATTTCCCCAAGGACGTGCAGGTCGGCGATGCCAGCGGCCTCGCCCCGCACGTGCCGCTGGACATCGACGACGTGCCGCGTGCGGCCGACGCCTCGCTGCACGCAGCGCTGGCGCTGGTGTCGCAGGCGCAGCGGCCGGTCGTCTATGCCGGCGGCGGCGTCGCGCTGGGGAATGCGGTGGACGTGTTCCGCGATTTCGTCAACGCGACCCGCATTCCCGCGGTGCTGACCCTCAAGGGGCTCGGCGCGCTGCCGCCGGACAATCCGCTGAACCTTGGCATGCTCGGCATGCACGGCACCCGTGCGGCCAACCTGGCGGTGCAGGAATGCGATCTGCTGATCGTGGTCGGCGCCCGCTTCGACGACCGCGCGACCGGCAAGCTGTCCGAGTTCGCCCCCCATGCGCGGGTGATCCACATGGACCCGGACGCCTGCGAGATCGGCAAGCTGCGGCATGCCGACGCGGCGATAAACGGCGACATCGTCGGTGCATTGAAGGCGCTGACCCTGCCCTGTGCCGCGCATGTGCATGGGCGCCATGCGGTCGCGCGGCGGCAGTGGCTGGAAACCTGCCAGCAGCGCGCGCGCGATCATGCAGCCCGCTACGACGCGCCGGGCGACGGCGTCTATGCGCCCGCCCTGCTGAAACGGCTATCTGAAATAGTGCCCGGAGCGGTCGTGTCCTGCGACGTCGGCCAGCACCAGATGTGGGTCGCGCAGCACTGGCGCTTCAGCCATCCGCGCCAGCACCTGACCAGCGGCGCCCTCGGCGCGATGGGCTTCGGCCTGCCGGCGGCGATCGGCGCGCAGCTGGCGTTGCGGGAACAGGCCCCGCACGACCCGCAGGAGCCGGAGGCCTGCGTGGTCTGCGTCAGCGGCGACGGCTCGTTCCTGATGAACGTGCAGGAGCTGGCCACCGTCGCCCGCTACCGGCTGCCGGTGAAGATCGTCCTGCTCGACAACCAGGCGCTGGGCATGGTCCGGCAGTGGCAGGAACTGTTCTTCGAGCAGCGCTATTCCGAGATCGACCTGTCCGACAACCCCGACTTCGCGACGCTGGCCTCCGCGTTCGGCATCCCGGCTACCCGTATCGACCGCGCCGACGATGTCGAGGACGCACTGCAGGCGCTGGTGCACGCGCCAGGCCCGGCGCTGCTGCACGTGGCGATCGACCAGAAGGCCAACGTCTGGCCGCTGGTGCCGCCGAACCGCAACAACGCGGAAATGCTGGACGGCGACGAGGTCCCCGGGCCGGCAGCCCAAGCATCCAATTCCCCCACTCCGGAGAACCCCAGCCATGCGTTACCAGCTTGATCTCACCCTAAGGCAGGCCGAAGGCGCGCTGGCACGCGTGCTGGGCGCGGCCGAACGTCGCGGCTTCCGGCCGCTGGCCGTCGACGGCGAGGCCCAGCCCGACGGCGACCGCTGGCACCTGCGCCTGATGGTCGAAGGCGAACGTGCCGACACGTCCCTGCAGTCGCAGCTGGCGAAGCTCTACGACTGCCTCGCGGTGGAGGTGTCGCCGTGCAGTTGAACGACGCGACACCGGCGGCGGAAGCCGCCGAAACCGCCCGCGACAGCGCCTCCGTGCCCGCCGCCAGCCCGCAGGTGTGGTTCGACGGCCGCATGGTCGCGATCGACTCGCCCCAGGCGCCGTTGACCACCCACGCGATGCACTACGGCAGTGGCGTGTTCGAAGGCATCCGCGCCTACGCCACCGCCGACGGTGGCGCGGCGGTGTTCCGCCTGCCCGAGCACCTGGAGCGCATGCGCAAGGGCTGCGAGCTGCTCGGCATCGACTTCGACGTCGACGCCGCCGGCGAGGCGGTGCTGCAGACACTGCGCGCGAACGGCCACCGCGACGCCTACATCCGTCCATTGGCCTGGCTGGGCAGCGGCACGATCGGGCTGGACGTCGCGCCGCTGAGCCAGCACCTGATGGTCGCGACGATGGCCACCGCAGTGCACCTGGCCGGCAAGGCGGCGCGCCTGGGCGTGTCGGGCTGGCGACGCAATCCGGCCAGCTCGCTGCCGCCGCTGAAACTGTGCGGCGGCTACGTCAATTCCGTGCTGGCCAAGCGCGAAGCCAAGCAGCGCGGTTTCGACGAGGCCCTGTTCGTCGACGGCGACGGCTACGCGGTCGAGTGCACCGGTGCGAACGTGTTCATGGTCAAGGGCGGCGAGATCACCGCGGTCAGCCACGCGGATGCGCTCGACGGCATCACCCGCGCGACCCTGGTCGAACTGTCCGGCGCGCAGTCGCGGCCGGTCGCACTGGAGGAGCTGAAGCAGGCCGACGAGGTGTTCGTCTGCGGTACCGCCGCCGAAGTCGCGCCGATCGCATCGCTCGACGGGCACGAGTATGGCGACAACCCGGTGACCCGCGATTTCCAGCAACGCTACGCGCGCATCGTCCGTGGCCAGGATCCCGCCTTCGCCCACTGGCTGACCCGGGTCTGACGATGGACGGCACCCGCGCCCGCGGCAAGGACATGCGCAGCTCCGGCGAGCAGATCGACGAGGGCGACGTAGCCGTCGGCGTCGCCGACGTGCTTGCGGCACAGGCCCGCCTGCGCCGCTACCTGACCGCGACGCCGCTGCATCACGCCGAGCGTTTCGGCTGCTGGCTGAAGCTGGAGAACCTGCAACGCACCGGCTCGTACAAGGTGCGCGGCGCGCTCAATGCGCTGTTGGCCGCACGCGAGCGCGGCGACGAACGTCCGGTGATCGCGGCCTCCGCCGGCAATCACGCCCAGGGCCTGGCCTGGGCCGCCTACCGCCTCGGCATGCAGGCGATCACGGTGATGCCGCGCGGCGCGCCGGACACCAAGGTCGCGGGCGTTTCCCACTGGGGTGCGACGGTTCGCCTGCACGGCGACAGCTACGACGAAGCGAAGGCCTTCGCCCACGAGCTGGCGCGGCAGCACGGCTACCGGCTGCTGTCGGCGTTCGACGACCCCGACGTGATCGCCGGTCAGGGCACGGTCGGCCTGGAGCTGGCGGCGCTGGCGCCGGATGTGGTGCTGGTGCCGATCGGTGGAGGCGGACTGGCGTCCGGCGTCGCACTGGCGCTCAAGTCGCAGGGCATCCGGATCGTCGGCGCCCAGGTCGAAGGCGTCGACTCGATGGCACGAGCCCTCGAAGGCGACGAGCGTCCGATCGAGCCGGCGACCAGCCTGGCCGACGGTGTCCGCGTCAAGGTGCCGGGCATGCTGACCCGGCGCCTGCTTGCCGAGCTGCTCGACGACATCGTGATCGTCCGCGAAGCCGAGTTGCGCGAGACCCTGGTGCGGTTGGCGCTGGAAGAGCACGTGATCGCCGAAGGTGCCGGTGCGCTGGCGCTGGCCGCCGGCCGTCGCGTCGCCGGCAGGCGCAAGTGCGCAGTGGTGTCCGGCGGCAACGTCGACGCGGGCGTGCTCGCGACCCTGCTGTCGGAAGTCCGTCCGCGCGCACCGCGCCGACCGCGCCGCCGCAGCCGCGAGACCGCCTTGCCGGTGTCGGCGCAGGAGCCGGCCATTCCGACACTCACGCCCCTCAGACCGGACACCGGTGCTGGCCGCGGATTCCCACGGATGGACGCGAACTGGGCCAAAGCAGGAGTGGAGCTGGCATGAATCGGGAATCGAACATCGCCGCCCCATCCACCTGCCACGCGGCTTCGACCCGCACCCATCCGCGGCCGACAACAACCTCGACGGAGCACAACGAATGAACGACCCCGCCGCCCGAGTACGCATCTTCGACACCAGCCTGCGCGATGGCGAACAGTCGCCGGGCTGCAGCATGACCGCCGCGCAGAAGCTCCGCTTCGCCCACGCGCTCGCGGAACTCGGCGTCGATGCACTCGAGGCCGGCTTTCCGGCCAGTTCCCAGGCCGACCGGGATGCGGTGCGGGCGATCGCGCGCGAGGTCCGCGGCAGTACCATCGCCACCCTGGCCCGCTGCCACGACGACGACATCGATGCCTGCGCGTCCGCGCTGGACGGCGCCGCGCATCCGCGCATCCACGTGTTCATATCGACCAGCCCGTTGCATCGCGAGCACAAGCTGGGACTGAGCCGGGAACAGGTGCTCGAGCGCGCGGTGAAGGGCGTGCAGCGCGCGCGCCGCCTCGTCGACGACGTCGAGTTCTCGGCCGAGGACGCGCTGCGAACGGAACCTGAGTTCCTCGCCGAGATATGCAGCGCCGCGGTCGCCGCCGGCGCAAGGACGCTCAACATTCCCGATACCGTCGGCTACACCACCCCGAGCGAGATCCGCGCATTGTTCGAATACCTGCGCGCCGCCGTGGAGGCCAGCGGCGTCGCCGGCGCCGGCGAGGTGGTGTTCAGCGCGCATTGCCACAACGACCTCGGCCTGGCGGTCGCCAACTCGCTGGCCGCGATCGAGGGTGGCGCGCGCCAGGTCGAGTGCACGGTGAACGGCATCGGAGAACGCGCCGGCAACTGCGCGCTTGAAGAACTGGTGATGGCGCTGCGGGTGCGCAGCGGCTACTACGGCGCCCATACCCGAATCGATACCCGCCGGCTGGTGCCGACGTCGCGGCTGCTGTCGCGGATCACCGGCATGGCGGTCCAGCGCAACAAGGCGGTGGTCGGACAGAACGCGTTCGCGCACGAGTCCGGCATCCACCAGCACGGCATGCTCAAGCACCGCGGCACCTACGAGATCATGCGGCCGGAAGATGTCGGCTGGGCGCAGTCGCAGATGGTGATGGGACGCCACAGCGGCCGCGCCGCGCTGGCCGACCGACTGCAGGCGCTGGGCTTCCAGCTGCCGGAGCCGGCACTGAACCAGGTGTTTGCCGCATTCAAGACGCTGGCCGAGAAGAAGCGCGAGGTGTTCGACGCCGACCTGGAGGCGCTGGCCCTGGGGACCGATTCGGCGACGACCCGCGGCTGGCGCCTGACCCGGCTGCACGTCAGCACCGGCTCGGGCAATGGCGACGTCCTGCCCACCGCCAGCGTGCAGCTGCACGATGCCGATGGCGGGGCCGTCAGCGAGGCCGCGGTCGGCGATGGCCCCGTGCACGCGCTGTTCGCCGCGCTCGCGCGCGCCACCGGCATCGAACTGGACATCGACAGCTATCAGGTGTCCAGCGTGACCACCGGCGACGACGCCCAGGGCCAGGCGCAGGTGATCGCACGGGTCGACGGCAGCGAGCTGACCGGCTCGGGCACCAGCACCGACATTCTCGAGGCGAGCGCGCACGCCTGGCTCGACATCGCCAACCGGCTGTTGCGCGGCGGCGTCGATGTCGCGCAAAGCACGCCCCGACCCACCCCGACGGCGCGCGTCGCCGCCACCGCATGAGTGCCTCCATGTCATCGCATCCACCGTCCCGTCCCCGCACCCTGTTCGACAAGCTGTGGGACGCCCATCTCGTCACCCCCGAAACGGAGGCCGCGCCGGCGGTCCTCTACATCGACCTGCACCTGATCCATGAGGTCACCTCGCCACAGGCGTTCGCCGAGCTCGAATCGCGCGGACTCGCTCCGCGCCGCCCGGATCGCACCAAGGCGACGATGGACCACTCGACGCCGACCCTGCCGGCCGGCGCGGACGGCCGCCTGCCCTTCGCCAGCGACGAGGCGCGCGCGCAGGTGCAGCGCCTGCGCGACAACTGTGCGCGACACGACATCGAGTTGTTCGACATCGACAGCCCGCAACGCGGCATCGTCCACGTGATCGGCCCCGAGCTCGGCCTGACCCAGCCCGGCATGACGATCGTCTGCGGCGACAGTCACACCGCCACCCACGGCGCCTTCGGAGCCCTGGCGTTCGGCATCGGCACCAGCGAGGTCGGCCACGTGCTGGCCACGCAATGCCTGCTGCAGCGCAGGCCGAAGACGCTGGCGATCACGATCGACGGCGCGCTGCGGCCGGGCGTGACCGCCAAGGACCTGATCCTGCACGTGATCGGCGTGATCGGCGTCAACGGCGGCACCGGCCACGTGATCGAGTATCGCGGCAGTGCGATCCGCGCGTTGTCCATGGAGGAGCGGATGACGGTCTGCAACATGTCGATCGAGGCCGGCGCACGTGCCGGCCTGATCGCGCCCGACGAGATCACCTTCGAGTATCTACGCGGCCGGCCGCGTGTGCCGTCCGGCGCCGCCTTCGACGCCGCGGTCGGGCGCTGGGAGCAGTTCCGCAGCGACCCAGGTGCGCGCTTCGATCGCGAGGTGGTGATCGACGCCACCGGAATCGAGCCCACCATCACCTGGGGCACCCATCCGGGCCAGGTGGCGGCGGTCGGCGCCCGCCTGCCTGCCGACGCCGGCGCTGACGCGGGCAAGGCACGCGACTACATGGGCTGGAAGTCGGAAGCGGCGCTTGCAGGTCGGCCGGTCGATGTCGTCTTCGTCGGCAGTTGCACCAACTCGCGCCTGTCCGACCTGCGCGACGCCGCGCGCGTGCTGCGTGGCCGCAAGGTGCACCCGCGGGTGCGCATGCTGGTCGTACCCGGCTCGGAACAGGTCAAGCGCGAAGCCGAGGCCGAGGGCATCGACGCGATCGTGCGCTCCGCCGGTGCCGAATGGCGCGAGCCGGGCTGCTCGATGTGCATCGCGATGAACGGCGACCTGGTCGGCCCCGGCCAGCTCGCGGTCTCGACCAGCAACCGCAATTTCGAAGGCCGCCAGGGCAAGGGCGCGCGGACCGTGCTGGCCTCGCCGCTGACCGCCGCGGCCTGTGCGGTCGCCGGCGAGATCGCCGACCCCCGTGCCTTCCTCGACGGCGAGACCGTCGCCGTCGAGCTGGAGACCGCCTGATGACCGCCTTCACCACCCTGACCTCGAGAACCGTCGTGCTGCGCGAGCGCAACATCGACACCGACCAGATCATCCCCGCCCGTTTCCTGACCACGACCGAACGCGCCGGCCTCGGCCGCCACGCGTTCAGCGACTGGCGACACCTGCCGGACGGCTCGCCGGATCCGGACTTTCCGTTCAATCGCGCCGAAAGCGCCGGCGCGCGCATCCTGGTCGCGGGCCGCAACTTCGGCTGCGGATCCTCGCGCGAGCATGCGCCGTGGGCATTGGCCGACCTCGGGATCCGTGCGGTGATCAGCGCCGAGATCGCCGACATCTTCCGCAGCAACGCGCTCAAGAACGGATTGCTGCCGGTGGTGCTGGACGAAGCCGTCGTCGACGAACTGCTCGACCGTCCGGGCATCGAGCTGAGCATCGACGTCGCCAGGCGCCGCGTCGCCCTGCCCGGCGGCGCCGAGGTCGAGTTCCCGCTCGATGCGTTCGCCCGCACCTGCCTGCTGGAGGGCGTCGACCAGCTCGGCTATCTGCTGCGCCAGCAGCCCGCCATCCAGCGCTACGAACAGACACATCACGAGGGCGTCCACCATGCACGCTGACATCGTCGTACTGCCCGGGGACGGCATCGGTCCCGAGGTCACCGCCGCCGCGGTCGAGGTCCTGCGCGCAGTCGGTCGCCGCTACGGCCATGCATTCGGCTTCCACGAACACCTGATCGGCGGCGCCGCGATCGACGCCACCGGCGAACCGCTGCCGGCCGCCACCCTGGAGGCCGCCCGGCGCGCCGACGCGGTCCTGCTCGGCGCGGTCGGCGGACCGAAGTGGTCGGATCCGAAGGCGGCGGTGCGCCCGGAACAGGGCCTGCTGGCGATCCGCAAGGCGCTTGGCCTGTATGCGAACCTGCGGCCGGTGGCACCGCATCCGGCCGCGCTCGGTGCATCGCCGGTGAAACCGCACCTGCTGACCGGCGTCGACCTGATGGTCGTGCGCGAACTGACCGGCGGTATCTATTTCGGCGAGAAGACGCGCACCGCCACCACCGCCAGCGATCTGTGCGAGTACGACGTCGGGGAGATCGAGCGCGTCGTGCGTCGTGCCTGCACGCTCGCGCGCAGCCGTCGCGGCAAGCTGACCTCGGTCGACAAGGCCAATGTGCTGGAGACTTCGCGGCTGTGGCGCGAGACCACGACCCGCGTGGTCGCCCGGGAGTTCCCCGACATCCAGCTCGAGCACCAGCTGGTCGACTCGATGGCGATGCACCTGCTGTCGCGGCCGCGCGAGTACGACGTGATCGTCACCGAGAACATGTTCGGCGACATCCTCACCGATGAGGCCTCGATGCTGGCCGGCTCGCTAGGCCTGCTGCCGTCGGCGTCGCTGGGCGAGGTCGCGCGTCATGCGGGCGCTGCCCGCGACGCCACGGACGGAAGCCGTTCTGCGACCATCGGCCTGTACGAGCCGATCCACGGCTCGGCGCCCGACATCGCCGGTCGCGGCATCGCCAACCCGTATGCGGCGATCCTCAGCGGCGCGCTGCTGCTGCGTCACTCGCTGGGCCTGGAAGACGAAGCGGACTGCATCGAGAAGGCGGTCTCGGCCGTTCTCGACGCCGGCGTGTTCACCGCCGACCTCGCCGCCAGCGGCCGTGCAGTCAGCACCCGCGAAGCGACCGAAGCGGTGATCGAGCAGCTGCAGCTGGAGTGCCAGCCGGTGCCGATGCGCGACTAGGGATGCGCGACCAGGATCGTCACCGCCCCGCGCAGCGACTCTCGCGGCAACGGCGGAAAGCTCCCCGTAGCAGCGGCGTCAGCCGCGATGGAGCGCCCCCCGGGCCTGGTCGCGGCTTGCGCCGCTCCCACGGGCGGCCGAGGATGCGGTGGCGCATGGCATGCAGCCGGAGGCCGGTCGCGATTGCGCCGCGCACACGGCACCGGCTAGGGTGCTGCGATGAACCCAACCCATCGCAGCACTGCAGCCGCCGCGCTGCTGGTCCTGGCCGCCTGCGGCACCAGCCCGCCCCCCAGATCCGCCGCCGACGTCGCGCATCAACCCGGTATTCCCGCAACGGAAACCGCACCGGCCGACCGGTTCATGGAACGGGTGCGGACGTTGTGTGGCCAGGCCTTCGCGGGGCGGATCGTCGCCAACCAGCCTCCGCCTGCGGGCGAAGACCCGTTCACCGGCCAGCCGCTGGTCATGCATGTGCGCGACTGCGACCGGAACACCATCCGTATTCCCCTCCACGTGGGCGCGGACCGTTCGCGGACCTGGGTGCTGGACCGGACCGCCGACGGCCTGCGGCTGAAGCACGACCATCGCCATGAGGACGGCAGCGAGGACGTGTTGACGATGTACGGCGGCCTCAGCGCCGGCGAGGGCGGTACCGGCGCCCGCCAGGAGTTTCCGGTCGATGCGGAATCGCGGGAACTGTTCGCTCGGGAGGGACTCGCCGCATCCATCCGCAACACGTGGGCGATGGAGATCGAACCCGGCAGTACCTTCGTATACGAACTGTCGCGTCCCGGGCGCCTGTTCCGGATCGAGTTCGACCTCGGCCGGCCGGTGGATGTCCCGCCCGCACCGTGGGGCCAGGAGGACTGATTCCGCAGCCGGGCCCGATCATGCAACGGCATCGGGTCGGATGCCGACATTCATCGCAGGCCTTCCATGACAACCCGTGCGATGATCCGGTATCCATCCGTGGTGGAAGGGACCATTGACGGAGAAGCGTTACATCCTGGCCATCGACCAGGGAACGACCAGTTCGCGGGCGATCCTGTTCGACCGTCGCGGCACGGTGGCCGGAATCGCCCAACGCGAGTTCGCGCAGTTGTTCCCGCAGCCCGGCTGGGTCGAACACGATCCGCGAGAGATCCTGGCCAGCGTGCAGTCGACCATCGTCGAGGCGATGACACGGGCGCAGGTCGACGCTTCGCAGGTCGCAGGCATCGGCATCAGCAACCAGCGCGAAACCACGGTGGTCTGGGACCGCCACACCGGACAGGCCATCCACAACGCCGTGGTGTGGCAGTCGCGACAGACCGCCGGCATCTGCGAGCAGCTCAGGCGCGACGGCCATGACGCGATCGTGCGGGAACGCACCGGACTGCTGATCGACGCCTATTTCTCCGGCACCAAGCTCAAGTGGATCCTCGACCACGTGCCCGGCGCGCGTGCGCGCGCGGCGCGCGGCGAACTGCTGTTCGGCACCATCGACAGCTGGCTGCTCTGGAACCTGTCCGGGGACCGCAGCCACCTGACCGACTGCGGCAATGCCGCGCGCACGCTGATGTACGACATCCATCGGCGGCGCTGGTGCCCGGACCTGCTGGAAATCCTCGACGTGCCGGCGGCGATGCTGCCCGAGGTCCGTTCCAACAGCGAGATCCATGCGCACACCGCGCCCGACGGCGTGTTCGCGCGGCGCATCCCGATCTGCGGCATCGCCGGCGACCAGCAGGCGGCGCTGTTCGGCCACGCCTGCTTCGAGCCGGGCATGGCCAAGAACACCTACGGCACCGGCTGTTTCGTGCTGATGAACACGGGCGAGCGGGCGGTACGTTCGGACAATGGCCTGCTGACCACCATCGCCTGGGACGTGGACGGGCGGGTGGAGTACGCGCTGGAGGGCAGCATCTTCGTTGCCGGCTCCGCGATCCAGTGGCTGCGCGACGGCCTGCGCATGCTGGGCAAGGCCAGCGACAGCCAGTCCTACGCCGAGCGTGCGCATTCCAGCGAAGGCGTCTATTTCGTTCCAGCCTTCGTCGGCCTCGGCGCGCCGTACTGGCGCAGCGACGTACGCGGGGCGATGTTCGGCCTCACCCGCGGCACCAGCAAGGAAGTCTTCATCCGCGCGGTGCTCGAATCGCTGGCCTACCAGACGCGCGACGTGCTGGAAGCGATGCAGGCGGATTCCGGAATCGCGCTCAGGGTCCTCAGCGCCGACGGCGGCGCGATCGGCAACGATTTCGCCGCGCAGTTCCAGGCCGACATCCTCGACGCGGCGCTGGAACGCCCGCGCAACAGCGAAGCCACCGCCTGGGGCGCGGCCTGCCTGGCCGGGCTGGCGGTGGGCTTCTGGGAAGACCGTGGGGAGCTGGCCGCGCAACGGCAGGTCGAGCGCCGTTTCGAGCCGCGGATGGACGCGCAGCGACGCGAGGCGCTGTACGCCGGCTGGAAGCGCGCGGTACAGGCGACGCTGGCCTTCAGCGTCGAAGACTGACCCGGCCTTCCAGACCGGGGCTTCAACCGCCTCCCTCCGGCTGCGGCACCTTCACCCGGAACCACGCCGCGTACAGTGCTGGCAGGAACAGCAGTGTCAGCACGGTCGCGACCAGCAGGCCGCCCATGATCGCCACTGCCATCGGTCCGAAGAAGGCACTGCGCGACAACGGAATCATCGCCAGGATCGCCGCCAGCGCGGTCAGCACGATCGGGCGGAAGCGGCGCACTGTCGCCTCCACGATCGCCTTCCAGGTCTCCTCGCCTGCACTGCGGTCCTGTTCGATCTGGTCGACCAGGATCACCGAGTTGCGCATGATCATGCCGGCCAGCGCGATCGTGCCCAGCATCGCCACGAATCCGAACGGCACCCGGAACACCAGCAGGAACAGGGTCACGCCGATCAGTCCCAGCGGTGCGGTCAGCAGCACCATCACGCTGCGCGAGAAGCTGCGCAGCTGCAGCATCAGCAGGGTGAACACGACGAACAGGAACAGCGGCATGCCGGCGTTGATCGAGTCCTGGCCGCGCGCCGAGTCCTCGACGGTGCCGCCGATGTCGATCGAATAGCCATACGGGAGTCCGGCGCGCAGCTCGTCCAGGGTCGGCGATATCTGCCCGGCCACCGTGGCCGGCTGCGTGCCGTCGTAGATGTCGGCCCGGACGGTCATCGTCGGACGGCGGTCGCGATGCCAGATGATGCCGTCCTCGAAACCGTACTCGAGCGTCGCGATCTGCTCCAGCGGCACGCTGGCGCCGCTGCCGGTCGGCACCGCCAGGCTGCCGAGCATGTCCAGCCGCACCCGCTCCTCCTCGGGGCCGCGCAGCAGCATCTCGACCAGTTCGTTGCCCTCGCGGTAGGTGCTCACGTGCGAGCCCGACAGCGAGCTGGTCAGGAAATGCGCGACCTGGGCCGAAGCGATGCCCATCGCCCGGGCGCGCTCCTGGTCGATGCGCAGGCGCACGACCTTGCCCGGTTCGTCCCAGTCGAGGTTGACGTTGGTGACGTGCGGATTCTCGCGGATCTTCTCGCGCACCTCGTAGGCGATCTCGCGGATCCGGTCGATGTGTTCGCCGGACACGCGGAACTGCACCGGATAGCCGACCGGCGGTCCGTTCTCGAGGCGGGTGACGCGCAACTGCAGGTCGGGGAACTGCGGCACCACCTCGTCGATGATCCATTCCCGCACCGCCTCGCGCGCCTCGATGTCCTTCGGCATCAGCACGAACTGGGCGAAGTTGGCCGCCGGCAGCTGCTGGTCGAGAGGCAGGTAGAAGCGCGGCGAGCCGGTGCCGACGTAGGCGACGTAGTTGGTCAGGTCCTGACGTGCGGCCAGCAGCGCCTCGAGCTTCTTCGCCTGCGCCTCGGTCGCCTTCAGCGAGCTGCCCTCGGCCAGTTCCATGTCGACCATCAGTTCCGGACGCACCGAGTCGGGGAAGAACTGCTGCGGCACGAAGCGGAACAGCAGCACCGAGCCGACGAACGCGGCGACGGTGATCGCGATGACGGTCTTGCGCCGACGCACGCACCAGACGAGCAAGTGGCGGAAGCGGACGTAGAAGCGCGTGTCGTACGGGTCGTGATCGCGGCCGTCGTGCGGCGCCGGGCGGATGAAGTCCGCAAGCGCGGGATGGCGATCGGCCCAGCGCGCGCGCTGCGCATGCCAGCGCGCGGCCAGGGAACCCGGCTTCAACGGCGCCGCGTGGCCGTGGTCGGGGAGCAGCTTGTCGCCGAGATAGGGGATGAACATCACCGCGGCGATCCACGACACCAGCAGCGCGATGGTCACCACCTCGAACAGCGAGCGGGTGTATTCGCCGGTGCTCGACGCCGCCGTCGCGATCGGCAGGAAGCCGGCCGCGGTGATCAGCGTGCCGGTCAGCATCGGGAACGCGGTGCTCTCCCATGCGAACGCGGCGGCCTTCAGCCGGCTGAAGCCCTGCTCCATCTTGATCGCCATCATCTCGACCGCGATGATCGCGTCGTCGACCAGCAAGCCGAGCGCGAGCACCAGCGCGCCGAGCGATATCTTGTGCAGGCCGACGCCGAAGAACGCCATCACCGCGAAGGTCATTGCCAGCACCAGCGGGATCGACAGCGCAACCACCAGACCGGTGCGCAGGCCCAGCGACAGGAAGCTCACCAGCAGCACGATCACCACCGCCTCCGTCAGCACCTGGACGAATTCGCCGACCGATTCGTCGACCGCCGCCGGCTGGTCGGCGACCTTGTGCAGCTCCATCCCCGCCGGCAGCGTCTCCTGCAGGCGCGCGAACTCCGACTCCAGGGTCTTGCCGAGGTCGAGGATGTTGCCGCCGTCGCGCATCGCCACGCCGATCCCGATCGCGTCCTCGCCGCGGAAGCGCATCCGCGGCGCCGCCGGGTCGGCGAAGCCGCGACGGACCTCGGCGACATCGCCGAGGCGGAAGGTGCGGTCGCCGACCCGGATCGGGAAGTCGCGGATCTCCTCGACCGTGCCGAAGCGGCCGTCGACCCGCAGCGGCACGCGGCTGCTCGGGGTTTCGAAGAAGCCGGCCGGGACCATCGCGTTCTGCTGCTCCAGCGCCTGCTGCACCGCCTGCGCGGGCACGCCGAGGGTCGCCAGCTTGACGTTCGACAGCTCGATCCAGATCTTCTCGTCCTGCACCCCGAACAGCTCGATCTTGCCGACGTCGGGCAGCTCCTGCAGCGCCAGCTGCACGCGCTCGGCGTAATCCTTCAGCACCGCGTAGTCGAAGCCCTCGCCGGTCAGCGCGTAGATGTTGCCGAAGGTGTCGCCGAACTCGTCGTTGAAGAACGGGCCGATCACCTCGGCCGGCAGGGTCGAGCGGATGTCGCCGACCTTCTTGCGCACCTGGTACCACAGCGGCTCGATCTCCTTCGAGCGCATCGAGTCGCGCGCCATGAAGATCACCTGCGATTCGCCCGCGCGGGAGTACGAGCGGATGAACTCGTACTCGCCGGTCTCCATCAGCTTCTTCTCGATCCGCTCGGTGACCTGAGTGGACACCTCCTCGGCGGTCGCGCCCGGCCACAGGGTGCGGATCACCATCGCCTTGAAGGTGAATTCGGGGTCCTCGCTGCGACCAAGATTCAGATAAGAGAGGGTACCGGCGATCGCAACCACCAGCATCGCGTAGACCACGAGGCTGCGGTGCCGCAGCGCCCATTCGGAGAGATTGAAGCGCATGGCTGCCTCAGCGTTCCGGCACGGAAACCGCGCGTTGTCCGGCGGCCTGATCGCCCTTCGGCCGGACCAGCCGGACCGGCCGGTTGTCGCGGTCGACCGGCGCGACCTCGAGCCCCTCGCGCAGCAGATGGCCGCCAGCGGCCACCACCCAGTCCGAGGCGTCGATGTCGCCGCTCACCGCGACGCTGTCCGGCCCGTAGGTGCCGGCCTGCACCGGCTGCAGGCGCAGGATCGAGGTCGCGGGGTCGACCACGAACACAGCGCTGCCGCCATCGGTCTTCTGCAGCGCGGCCAGCGGCACCCCGAGCCTGGTCTCGCGGCCGCCGTCGAGGTAGACGCGCGCGCTCTGTCCGAGTTCGAGGTTGCCGGAAGGCGCGTCGACCGCCACCCGCACCGCGAACGTGCGCGACGCCGGGTCGGCCGCCGGCGAGACTTCGCGCACGCGGCCGGGCCAGCGCTTGCCGGGCTGCGACCACAGCTCGACCTGCACCGGCCGCCCTGGCACGACGGTATCGATCGCGCTTTCGGGCACCGCGAAGGCGATCTCGCGCTCGCCGTCGGCGGCCAGCACGAACACGCTCTGACCGGCGGCGACCACCTGACCCGCCTCGGCCTGGCGCGCGGCGATCACGCCGTCGGCCGGTGCCCGCAGGCGGGTATAGGCGGCCTGGTTGCTGGCGACCGCGAGATTCGCGCGGGCCGCATCGACCTGCCCCTGAGCGGCGATCGCCGCCGCATCCTGGGCATCCACCGCCGAGCGGCTGACCACCTGCTCGGCGCCGAGCCGGGTGAAGCGCGCCCGCTCGTCGCGCGCACGCTTCAGCTCTGCTTCCGCGGCGGACAGTTGAGCCTTCGCGGCCCGTGCCTGTGCGGCGTAGTCTTCGCCATCGAGTACCGCCAGCACCTGGCCGGCCTTGACCCGGTCGCCGACGTCGACCCGACGTTCGACCAGGTTGCCGCCGACGCGGAACGCCAGCGGGCTCTCTTCGCGGGCGCGGACGTCGCCGGCGAATGCATCCACCGTCGTCGCCGTGGGTTGCGGATGCGCGACCAGGACCGGGCGCGGAACCCCGTTGCCCTCCTCGCCTCCGGCACAGGCCGCCAGCGCGATGGACAGCAAAAGCACGACGACAGGGCGGCCGGCCGCGGAGGAGGATACCGGCGGGAACTTGGGCAGGAACCAGGGCAGGTGCCGGGAAGCGCGCGTTCCGGGGGGAGGCGGCAGGCGCATGGAGGAAGCCTCAGTCGAAATTAATGAACCAGGTAGTACTGTATAAATATCAAACCGATTAGTCTAGTATTGATCCATGTCCGCGAACCGCTCCACCGACCGCCCTTCCCGACCCACCGGTCCCGGCCGCCCGAAGGACCTGGCCAAGCGCGCCGCGATCCTGGAAGCCGCCAAGCGTACCTTCACACAGCAGGGGTTCGACGGCACCAGCATGGATCAGGTCGCCGCCGAGGCCAGCGTGTCCAAGCTGACCGTCTACAGCCATTTCGGCGACAAGGAGGGACTGTTCTCGGCGGTGGTCGAGGCCCATTGCGAGCAGCAGATGCCGACCTCTCTGTTCGAGTCGCGACCGGAGGTGCCGCTGCGCGAGCGCCTGCAGGAGATCGCCCGTGCCTTCTACGCGATGATCTCCAGCCCCGAGGCGGTCGCCGGCCATCGGATGATGTGCTCGCCGCAGATGGCCGAGTCGCCGATGGTGCAGCTGTTCTGGGAGTCGGGACCAATGCGCGTGCAGGGCGACTTCGCATGCCTGCTCGAGCGCCGCATCGCGGCCGGCGAGCTTGAGATCTCCGATGTCGAGCGCGCCGCCAGCCAGTTCTTCACCCTGCTCAAGGGCGAGCATCATGCACGGCTGGTGTTCGGCTGTGCCGGTCCGCCGCTGGGCACCGTCGAGGAGCACCTGGACGCCTCGGTGGACATGTTCCTGGCGGCCTATGCGCCCCGCCCGCACCGCCGCTGAGACTTCCGTTGACCGCCGTTACTTGTGTACCGGTGACTTATGGCACTAAATCACCGGACCCTGCCGACGCCATCCTGTGCCCGCTCCGGCGACGTATCGCCGCCGCCCATCGCGGGCGGTCGATTAGAATGTCGGACCTTCCGCGCACGACGACACCAGACATGACGACGATGGACTTTGCCAAGGCACGCGAACTGATGGTCGAGCAGCAGGTCCGGCCTTGGGACGTGCTCGACCCGCGCATCCTGGACGTGCTGTCCACGCTGCCGCGCGAGGCCTTCGTCGCCGAGAGCCACCGCAAGCTGGCCTACGCGGACCTGGCTCTGCCGCTGGCGCACGGCGAATTCATGATGAAGCCGGTGCTCGAAGGCCGCACCCTGCAGTCGCTGGCCGTCGAAGCCGGCGACGAGGTGCTGGAGATCGGCAGCGGCAGCGGCTTCATGGCCGCCTGTCTCGGCCGCCTCGCCCGCGAGGTGGTCAGCATCGAGCGCCATGCCGACCTGGCCGAGGGCGCGCGCGCGCGCCTGGCCGAGCAGGCGGTCGGCAATGTCGGGGTGGTCCATGCCGACGCCTTCGACTGGAGCAACGAACGCCGCTTCGATGCGATCTGCGTGACCGGCGCCGTCGCCGAGATCCCGCCACGCTTCATGCAGTGGCTCAAGCCAGGTGGCCGCATGTTCGTGATCCGCGGCCGTTCGCCGGCAATGGAAGCGGTGCTGGTGCGCGGGGGGGGGGGGGGCCCCCCCCCCCCCCCCCCCCCCCCCCCCCGGGGGGGGGGCCCCCCCCCCCCCCCACCCCGCGGGGGCCCCCCCC
>NZ_JAKJPO010000014.1 GCF_021725675.1 Marilutibacter chinensis
CGGGTGGTGGGCGGGGGGGGGGGGGGGGGGGGGTGGGGGGGGGGGGGGGGGGGGGGGGGCCCCCCCCCCCCCCCCCCCCCCCGCCCGCGTGCAGTCGTTGTTCGAGACCGACCTCCCCTATCTCGTCGGTGCGGCCCCTGCGCCGACCTTCGAGTTCTGACGACAAGTTTGGAAAACAAGGACCCCGCATGATCCGCCGCCCCCTCGCCCTCGCCCTCGCCTTCGTGCTGGCGCCCTCGCTGGCCTCGGCCGAAGATCTGATGCAGACCTACGAGCTGGCCCGTGCCGGCGACCCGCAGTTCTCCGCCGCCGAATCCAATCGCCTCGCGACCCGCGAAGGTGCGGTGCAGGCGCGTGCGGCGATGCTGCCGCAGCTCGACGGAACGGCCACGCTGAGCCGCTCCAGGAGCGAGGGTCCGTCGACTCAGACCCAGATCAATCCCGCCAACGGTCAACTTACTTCGATCAGCGGCAACTCCGATAGCGAAACTACATCGCGTCGCTACGGCGTCGACCTGACCCAGATGATCTACGACCACTCGCGGATCACCACGCTCAGGAGCCAGAAGGCGCTGAGCGTGGCCAGCGACTATCAGCTCGAAGCTGCCGGCGACGACCTGATCACCCGCACCTCGGCCGCCTATTTCAACGTGCTGGTGCAGCTGGAGACCCTGGCTGCCGCGCAGGCCGCCGAGGACGCGGCGAAGAAGCAGTTCGACTACGCCTCCAAGCGGCTCGAGGTCGGCCTGGCGCCGATCACCGACGTGCACGAGGCCCAGGCCCAGTACGAGAGTGCCCGCGCGAGCACGATCCTGACCCGCAACGCGGTCGAGGATGCCTACCAGGCACTGGCCGAGATCACCGGCCAGCCGGTGCGCAACCTGAAGGCGCTGCCGGCCGACTTCCAGCCGGCGCTGCCGAACTCGCTGGGTGTCGAGGAATGGGTGCAGACGGCGATCGACAACAATCCGGCCCTGCAGGCCAAGGAGTACCAGCTCGAGTCCGCCGAGGCCAACGTCAACACCGCCCGCTCCGGTCACTATCCGCGCCTGTACCTCAACGGCAGTTACGTCGACAGCGCGACATGGGGCGACAATACCTTTACCAGCGGCTTCGGCTCGGTCACCAATCCGGTCGAGAACGAAAGCCGTGGCCCGCAGTTCGGCATCACCCTGAGCGTGCCGATCTTCGCCGGCGGCGCGACCCAGTCCGGCGTGCGCCAGGCGCTGGCCCAGCGCGACGTCGTCCAGGACGAGCTGGTCCAGCAGCGCCGGGCCCTGGAACGCAACGCCCGCAATGCGTATCAGACGCTGGTCGCAGGCATCAGCGAAGTCGAAGCGCGCCGCCTGGCCCTGGTCGCGGCGCAGAGCGCCTACGACGCATCGAACGTCGGCCTGGAAGTCGGTACCCGCACCGTGCTCGACGTGCTGCAGAACCAGCGCAACCTGTTCACCGCCCAGCAGAACTATGCGCAGGCGCGCTACAACTACCTGCAGAACCGCCTGCTGCTGGAACAGGCCGCCGGCACCCTCGAGATCGAGGACCTGCAGGACATCAACCGCCTGCTGACCGTCGACGCCGAGTCGCAGGTCGATCTCTGATACCGGATCGGGCGTCCGCCAGCGGGCGCTCCGATACATGCGACCTACCAAGGGCCGGCACTGCCGGCCCTTGGTATTCATGCTCGTCACATGCGTCTTGCCGGTGCGGCACCGTCAGCCTGGCGGTGGCGTCCGGCTTCGTGGCGATGCTGCCGTCGGTACGGGCGGCAAAACCGGTTCGATCAGTACCATCGTCGCCGCCAGCGCGCCGCGACCGGAGTCCACCAGTTCCAGTCCTGATTCGACCATCCGCGCGCGCTCGTCGGGACTGTCGAGCAGATCGCCGAGCGCACGGCCGATCCCATCGGCGTCGTAGCCGATCTTCAACGCCCCGGCCTCGGTGAACAGCCGCCGGATCTCGGCGAAGTTGTGCAGGTGCGGCCCGGTCACGATCGCGGTGCCCGCGGCGGCCGGTTCCAGCAGGTTATGGCCGCCAACCGGTTGCAGGCTGCCGCCGACAAAGGCGATGTCGGCACAGGCGTAGAACCGGATCAGTTCGCCGAGCGTGTCGACCACGAACACGTCGTCGTCGGCACCGGGCCACCCCGCGCGCGAGCGGGTCGCAACCTGCATGCCGGCCATCCGCGCCAGCTCGGCGACCACCCTGAACCGTTCCGGATGCCGCGGCGCCCAGATCAGCAGCAGGCCCGGGTGCCGCTCGCGCAGGCGGCGGTGCATCGCCAGCACGGCCGCTTCTTCGTCTTCGTGGGTGCTCGCGGCGATCCAGGCAGGCCGTCCGCCAAGGCGGGCGCGGCATTCGGCGGCGAACGAACCGATGTCGTCGGGCAGCGGCACGTCGAACTTGAGGTTACCGGTCCTGATGACCTGATCCGCACGAGCGCCCAACCTGATGAAGCGGTCGGCGTCCGCCTGCGACTGTGCGGCGACACGGGAAACCGTGCGCAGGGCACGGGAAACCAGTGGTGCGAGCACCCGGTAGCCGCGCAGCGAACGCTCCGACAGGCGCGCATTGAGTATGTAGGTCGGGATGTCGCGGTCGCGAGAGCCGAACAGCAGGTTCGGCCACAGTTCGGTTTCCATGATCAGCGCGACGCCGGGCCTGAAGTGGGCCAGGAAGCGTCCGACCGCGCCAGGCAGATCGTAGGGCAGATAGACGTGCTCGACCTCGCCTCCCCACAGGGCGTTGACGCGATCCGAGCCGGTAGGGGTGATCGTGGTGATCAGCAGGCGCAGGTCCGGACGCGCGCGGCGCAGGGCATTGACCACCGGTGCGGCGGCATTGACCTCGCCGACCGAGACAGCATGCAGCCATACCGTGCGCCGACCGAGTTCCGCACCGGCCGGCGGATCGTGGTAGACCGCATAGCGTTCGTGCCACCGCAGCAGATAGGCCTGGTGGCGGAAGCCGCGCCAGATCAGGTGATAGAGGGTGACCGGCACCAGCAGGTAGAGGACGGCCGAGTACAGGCCGCGCAGCAGGCGCTCGATCATGTTTCCGGAGGCCGCCATCAACGTCCCGACGTCTCGCATCGCGCGCTTGCGGCGGCGTCCGGTCGGCCGCGATGCCGCGTCGCCGGCGCCGGCACGTCCGCGGCCGGTGGACGGGCGCCGTGGCGGATGGCCACACGGATGCGGCGCGATCTGCCGGATGGCGGTTGGCTGGCACTGGACATCGGGAAAGGATAGCGAAGGCGCAGGCGATACGCGCGGCAGCGGTCGTCGCGGTGTGCGGTCGCGGCGATATTCGAAGGACGCTTCGGGCCTTGCCTTAGAATCCGCGGATGCGCGATGACAGCCCGCTCCCCCGGCCACCCGTCGGTCCCCGTCATTGGCCGATGTGGCTCGGCCTCGCGGCGATGGTGCTCGCTGCACGGCTTCCCTGGCCGCTGCAGCGCGCGCTCGGGCGCGGTCTCGGCGCCCTCGCGTTCCGTCTGGCCGGCAGCCGCCGCCGTGCCGCCGCGACCAATCTCGCGCTGTGCTTCCCGCAGATGCCGGAGGACGAGCGAGCAGTGCTGCTGCGCGACGGCTTCCGCGACCTCGGCATCGGCTTCCTCGAGTTCGTCCGCGCATGGTGGGGCGACGCCACCGCGATGCGCAGGACCGTGCGCATCGAGGGCGTCGAGCGGGTCGAGGCGATCCGCGCGCAGGGGCGCGGCGTGCTGCTGGTGTCCGGCCACTTCATGACCCTGGAGATGTGCGGCCGGCTGATGTGCGACAGGCTGCCGCTGGCCGGCATGTACCGCCGCCACCGCAGCCCGGTTTTCGAATGGGCGGTGCGGCGCGGGCGCCAGCGCTACGCGGTGGCGATGTTCGCCAACGAGGAGGTGCGCCCCGCGATCCGCCATCTCAAGCAGGGCGGGATCCTGTGGTACGCGCCGGACCAGGACATGCGCGGCAAGGACACCGTGTTCGCCCCCTTCTTCGGCGTGCCGGCGGCGACGATCACCGCCACCCACCAGTTCGCACGCCTGTCGGGCTGCGCGGTGGTGCCGTTCTTCCATCGTCGCGAGGGCGCCGACTACGTGCTTCGCCTGGGCGAGCCGCTGGCCGACTTCCCGTCGAAGGACGCTACCGCCGACACCGCACGCGTCAATGCCGCAATCGAGGCGATGGTACGCGAGGCGCCGAGCCAGTACCTGTGGATCCACCGCCGTTTCAAGCGGCGCCCGGAAGGAATGAAGGCGCCGTACGGCCGGTGATCGCCAAGCGCTAGCGTCAAGGCAGGTCCAGCACCTGCCATCGGCCTGCCCGGCATTCAACCGGAACGGCGCCCAGGCGTTCTATTACGGGAATGCCGGCCCAGAACTGTTCGCCGCAACCGGTGCGGTGAATGCCCGACTTCGACTCGAACTCGGACATGAAACTGCCCCACAAGCCATTTGCCTCTGTTCCGGGGCGGCAGTGGTGTTCTCTTGCCACTGCATGCTGATAGACCACTGGGTCGGGGCCATGCAATGTCATCACGACCAGCATTCGTCCATCCCTTTCCAGTACCTTCTGGAAGGAAACCTCGGTCCTTGTGGCAAGCTCGGCCTGCATGTGCGCATCCGGCGATCCCTGTTGCCTGCGGCATTCATCCAGCCACCATGGGCCTGCCCCGAGACGGGTCAGACGGACATCGCAGTCCTCCGCACCTGCGGCCTCCATGAAGTCCTCGACTGTTTCCCTTGCACTCCCCTCGGAGCATTCTTCGGCATGACCATGGGTGCTGGGCAGCAAGAAAGCGGCAATCAAGGCGAACAGAAGCACCGTCATTGCGCGAAGGCGTGCCCGTGCTGGAACCGCGGACACCTTACGGTTCCTCCCGCGCCAGCAGGCTCCCCGCATACAGTGCAGCCAGCAGCAGCGTGAGTCCGCCCCAGAACGTCGAGTAGAACGCGAGGTGGGTATTGAACGGGAATACCGTCACCGCCAGCGCGAGCATCGCCGGACGCGCGTTGTCGCGCGCCCCGCCATCGGCGAATCGCCACGCGCGCCAGGCCAGCGCGGCGCCGGCAAGCCACAACAGCAAACCGAAGCCGCCGGTTTCGCTGAGTACTTCCAGCACCAGCTGGTGGGCGTGGAATGCCGGTCCCTCTCCCCATGCCGCGGGCTCGCCTGGGGAGGGGTCGCAGGCTGGAAACGCCTCGCGGAAGCCGCGTGCACCGACGCCGTTGAATGGATGCTCGCGCGCCATGCAGACGGCCGCCCCCCAGATCCGGGCGCGTCCCGACAGTGCGGTATCGACCCCGAGCCTGTCTCCGGTCAGCGCATGCATCGTGCGCTGCACGCGCTGGCCGACCTGCGGCGAGACGAAGCTCAGCGCCAGCAGCAGTACCGCACCGAATGCGAATACGCCCAGCAGCTTCTTCCAGCCCAGCAGGCGCCAGCCCGAGAACAGCAGCACCAGTCCGTAGGTGATCCACGACGCGCGCGAGCCGGCCAGCACGATCACCACGCCGATCGCCGCCGACGCCAGCAACCAGCCGGCGCTGCCGAAACGGCGGCCAGCGGCGTACAACGCGAACGGCGACAGGCTGGCCAGCACCAGGCCAAGCTTGAGATTGCATGGGCCGAGGACGCCGCTGAGCCGGTCGGCCCCCGCCACCTCCTCGGGCGTGCACATGCCGCGACCGCTGATCGCCTGCTTGAGCCCGTCGATGCCGGCGAACAGCGGGCTGGTCCCGGTCGCCGCCTGTATCAGCGCGTCGACCGTCCAGATGCCGACGATCACCGCCAGTCCGCCGAAGGTCGTGCGGCGTCCGCGCCGGCCGGCCACCGCCGACGCCGCCAGCCACAGGAACGGCAGGTAGCGCAGGTCGCCCGCGGCCTCCTTCAGCGCGCGTCCGACATCGACCGCATCGAAGGCCGATACGAGCTCCGGCAGCCAGTAGGCGAAGAACAGCACGCTGGTCAGCGCCCAGGCGTGATGGCTGAGCAGTTGCACGCCGCCGCGGAAGCGGGACGAGACCAGCTTGAACAGCGCGGCCAGCGCGCCCAGCGCCAGCACCGCCTCGGCATAGCCCGGCGCGGGCCACAACGCGACGTAGGCGAGGATCCACGCTGGCGCCCAGCGCCAGCCCGCCGTGGCATCGCGGCCGGTCGCGGGATCGGGGGCGAAGTCGGATTCAGTCGAGGAGTTCGTCATAGACGGCTAGCGTGGCGTCCTGCATCGCGCGCAAGGTGTAGCGCGACATCGTACCGGCTGCCGCCTGCGGCTGCGCGAGCAGTGTGCGGGCGCGTTGCTGCAGCATTCCGGCATCGAATGGCGGAACCGCACCAGCCGGCTGCAGTTCCGCCAGCAGCTCACCGACCCCGCCATGCGCCCAGCCCAACACCGGCCGACCACTGGACAGCGCCTCGACCACGGTGCGGCCGAACGCCTCCGGCTTGCGCGACAACTGCAGCACCAGGTCGCTCGCGGCATAGGCGCGCGCGATCGCGTCGGTCGGCGGGGTGAATGCGACCGCGTCGGCCACACCGAGCCGCATCGCCTCCGCTTCCAGTTCGGCGATGTATGCCTCGCGGCCGCGTTCGCGCGCGCCCGGCAACCACAGGCGGACATCTCCACCCTCCCCGCGCAACGCGGCCAGCAGCGCCAGCGCATCGGCATGGCCCTTCAGGCGGGTGCCACGGCCGGGCAGCAGCAGCAACGGGCCGTCTCCGCCGAGCGCCGGATGCAGCATGGCGGCCCAGGCGCGTGCGGCCGGATCCGGATGCGGTGCAGGGGGAAATGCCGACGGATCGATCCCGCGCGGGATCACCCGCAGCTTCGCCGCGTCGGTGGCCGGGTAATGCCGCAGGACATAGTCGCGCACGGTCGTGGACACGCAGATGACGCGTTCGCCACGGGTCATCACCGCGCTGTAGCGAGACGGCGAGTTGAGGCCGTGCACCGTGGTGACCAGAGGCGGTCGCGCAGATGCCGGCAAGCCGCGCAGGGCCAGCACCGCCAGCCACGCCGGCAGGCGGGAGCGCGCATGCACCAGATCGACCCGCCCGGCTTCGATCAGCCTGCACAGCGCGCGCGCGCGCAGCAGGGTGATCGGCGATTTGCGGCCAATCTCGAGTTCGATGTGTTCGGCGCCCAGCGCCTGCAGGCGCGGTACCAGCCGGCCACCGGCGGACACCACCAGGGCACGGTGTCCGGCACGGACCAGCGCCTCGGCGATCTCCAGGGTGGAGCGCTCGACTCCGCCCGAATCGAGGGCGGGCAGCAGCTGCATCACGGTCCGGCGGGGCGCAGACTCCATGCCGTCATTTTGCACGGCGATCGCCCTGGCCAGGTCGGTCATTGCATGGCCGGCCGGCGGCCCGCTGCGGGCTGACGGCGCGCACGCCGACGGCCCTGCGGCAGGTCAGCCTTCGAGCACGAAGTGGGCGCCGCAATACGGGCACTGCACCTCGCCTTCGGCCTCGATCGGCAGATAGACGCGAGGGTGCGAGTTCCACAGCGCCATCGACGGCGTCGGGCAGCTCAGCGGAAGGTCGGCGCGCGTGACGGTGTAGCGCTGCTCGGCATTGGCCTGGGTGGTGTGGGTGCTGGCGGCTGCGGTCATGGGGCGCGGGAAGGTCGATCGCGGAGCTGCGATTCTAGCAGCCGCAACCGGACACCGACGCGGTCGGCCACTGCGGCGGCACGGCCATCGCGGGTCGGGCAGCCGCGCATCAGCCTGGGCGTCAGCCTCCCAGGCGCGGCGCGAGCCGCGACCAGGCCATCACGGGAAAGCTTCGTCGCGGCTCGCACCGCGCCTACGGCTGCTGCGGCACGGCTTCAGCCCGGCAGGTCGAACAGCAACGCCAGGGCCTCGTCGTCGGCCCGGACATGCAGCGTGCCGGCTTCGTCGCTGAATCCGAGGGCGTCTCCGGCCTCCAGGTCCCGCTCGCCGACCCGGGCGCGGCCGTGGGCGAGATGCAGCCAATAGCGGCGTGCCGGATCCAGGACATGGTCTGCGACATCGCCGTCGCCCAGCCTGGCTTCCAGCACGCGCGCATCCTGGCGCACCGCGACGCTGCCGTCGGCGCCATCCGGCGACGCCAGCAGGGTCCAGCCGCCACCGGGCACCGGTCCTGCGGCCGCCCGCTGGGCATAGCCCGGTGCCGCATTGACCCGGTCCGGCTGCAGCCATATCTGCAGGAAGTGCACCGGCTCGGTCTGCGAGGCGTTGAACTCGCTGTGCTCGACACCGTGGCCGGCGCCCATCCACTGCAGTTCGCCGGTCTGGATCACCCCGCCGCCACCGCTGCTGTCCTTGTGCGCGAGCGCACCGTCGAGCACGTAGCTGAGGATCTCCATGTTGGCGTGGCCATGGGTCGGGAAGCCGGCACCCGGCGCGACACGATCCTCGTTGATCACCCGCAGCACGCCGAAGCCCATCCAGGCCGGATCGTAGTAATGGCCGAACGAGAACGTGTGGCGGCTGTCGAGCCAGCCGGCCTGGACATGGCCGCGATCCTGGGACCTGCGTTCGATGATCATGGGGGCGATGAAGGGCCGAGGGCTTGAAAGACGGGGGCTGAGGGTTCGGGAGCCGCAACCGGGACCCCGAATCCGGGATCCCGGGAATTCTGCCTTATTCCGCCTTCGGCACCATCGCCTCGACGGTGATCCGGATCTCGACCTCGTCGCTGACGTTGGGCGCGTACTTGCCGACGCCGAATTCGCTGCGCTTGATCACGGTCGTGGCGTCGAAGCCCGCCGCCTCGCGTTTGCCGAGCGGATGCACGCCGAGCTTGTTGATGGTGGTGTCGAGCAGCACCTGCCTGGTCACGCCGTGAACGGTCAGGTCGCCCCAGATGCGCAGCTTGCTGTCGCCGGCAGCTTCGACCTTGGTGCTCTTGAAGGTGATCTCCGGGAACTGTGCGGCGTCGAAGAAGTCGGCGCTGAGCAGGTGATCGTTGAAATCGGGCACGTGCGACTCCAGCCCGCTCAGCGGAATGGTGACCTGGACCGAGGACTGGCCGACGTTGTCGGCATCGTAGACGATCGCGCCATCGACATCGCCGAAATGCGCGACCGGATGCGAGAAGCCGAAGTGGCTCCAGGATGCGATCACATCGGTATGGTTCGGGTCGATGTCGTAGGTGACGGGGGCGGCGAAGGCGGCGGCGCTGGCGGCCGACAGCGCGGCGGCGAGGACGATCTGCTTGAACATGAGGGGCTCCATGGGTCGGTTGGGGCGAAAGAACGGTAGCGGGAACGGCTTCATCGGAACGTATGCGCGGTACTTCGCCTGAGCCGGCGACGAGCGTGACGGGGCACGGCGACCGGTCGCGCGTCCGCGCTCAGAGGATCTGCGCGACCTCGTCGAACGACAGTCGCGGCGAACGCGGGAACAGCTTGCCGGGATCGCCGTGGCCGAGGTTGATCAGGAAATTGGACCTGATCGCGGTGCCGGCGAAGAACGCCGCGTCGACCTTGGCATTGTCGAAGCCCGACATCGGGCCGCAGTCCAGCCCCAGCGCGCGCGCCGCCAGCAGCACGTAGGCACCCTGCAGGCTGCCGTTGCGGAACGCGGCGACGTGACGGTTCTCGCGCGGGCCCTCGAACCAGCTCTTGGCGTCGGTATGCGGAAACAGGTACGGCAGCTTGTCGTGAAAGTCTTCGTCGAACGCGACGATCGCGGTCACCGGCGCGGCCATGGTCTTGGCGTAGTTGCCTTCGTCCAGGGCCGGACCGAGCTTGGCCTTGGCTTCCTTGGACTTCACGAACACCAGCCGCAGCGGGCTCATGTTGGCGCTGGTGGGGCCCCACTTGGCCAGTTCGTACAGCTGGCGCAGGGTCTCGTCGCTGACCTCGCCGCCCAGCTCGTTGTGGGTGCGGGCGGTGCGGAACAACTGGTCGAGGGCGGCGTCGGGCAGGGTCCTGGACATCTAGGGTCTCCGTAGGGCGGTGGGTCGATGCGGGTCCGGACGGGCGCCGGGCCGGCGATTCGCCGGTATCCGTTGGCGCGCATGCCGGCAGCCTGCCCGTTCGGGCCATGGGGCGCGGACGTTACAGGCGTCCGCGGCAGGCAGGGCAAGTGTAGAGTCTCGGAAATCAGCCCACCGTCTTCACGCCCGGAACGTATTAGCACCAACCGTGCAACAAAGCGACCGCCAAACATCGAAAAGCTCCACCACGTGGACGCTCAGCGATGGCCACGCCGGCAATGTCCGCCAGGCCACCGCGCTCACGGCCGCGCTCGGCCTGGCCGCGCGCGACTGGACGCTGACCGCGCGCGCGCCGTGGCGCTGGTGGGCACCACGGCGCCTGCCCGGCAGCCGCAGTGCGTTCGGCCCGGACTTCGCCCGCGCACTGGCACTCGGCGACGCGGTCCTGCCCGGACTGGCGATCGGCTGCGGCAGGCAGGCCGCGCTGGCGACCCGGTTGCTGCGCCGGCACGGGGTCGCCGCGGTGCAGATCCTCGCCCCCCGGATCGCGACCCGCCACTGGGATCTGGTGATCGCGCCCGAACACGACGGTTTGCTCGGCCGCAACGTGATCAACCTGCTCGGCAGCCTGCATCCGGTCGACGATCTGTGGCTGGCGGCGGCACGGCGCGACTTTCCTGCGTTCGGTGAACTGCCCGGGCCGCGCACGGCGGTGCTGGTCGGCGGATCGAGCGCGCACGCCGACTTCGACCACGCGGTCTTCGAAACCCTGTTCGACCGCGTCGTCGAACGTGTCCGGAACGAGGGCGGCAGCGTGCTGGCGACCGCTTCGCGACGCACGCCACCGGCTGCGGCGGCACGGATGCGCGAACGGCTGGGCCGGCTGCCCGGCATCGTCTGGACCTCCGACACCGCCGGCGATCGAAGCAACCCCTATCCGGGCCTGCTCGGCTGGGCCGACCGCATCGTATGCACCGCCGACTCGGTCAACATGCTGTCGGAAGCCTGCGCGACCGGGGCGCCCGTATTCGCAGCCGGCATCGAGCGCGTCGGCGGGCGCCCGCGCCGCTTCGTCGACAGTCTGCTCGGCCGCGGCCGGCTGCGGCCGCTCGACGCGGCGATGGCGGCGTTCCCGGTGCAGCCATTGCGCGAGACCGCGCGGGTGGCCGCCGAGGTCGCGGCACGACTGGGGCTGTAGGGTTCCGGCGTCGGCTCAGCGCCGCGCATCGGTCGCCATCCGCAGCGCCAGCGCGCCGAGCACTCCGCCCATCAGCCAGCGCTGCCACTGCACCCAGAGAGGACGGCCGGCAAGGAAGGCGGCGATCGTCCCGGCCATCAGCACCAGCAGCGCATTGACCGCGACGCTGATCGCGATCTGGGTGAAGCCCAGGGCCAACGACTGTGCGAGCACGCTGCCGCGCCCGGGTTCGATGAACTGCGGCAGCAGCGACAGGTACAGCACCGCGGCCTTCGGATTCAGCAGGTTGGTGAACAGCCCCATCAGGAACAGCCGGCGTGGGCTGTCGTGGCGCAGCCGGCGCGACTGCGCGTCGACCGTGGCGAACGGCGAACTGCCACCCGGCCTCACCGCCTGCCAGGCCAGGTACAGCAGATACAGCGCGCCGGCGATGCGCAACGCGTCGTAGGCGTACGGCACCGCCATCACCAGCGCGGTGATGCCCAGCGCCGCGCAGACCATGTAGAACACGAAACCCAGCGCGACCCCGCCCAGCGAGATCATCCCCGCCGCCGGGCCCTGGCTGATCGAGCGCGACAGCAGGTAGAGCATGTTCGGCCCGGGCGTGAGCACCATGCCCAGTGCGATCAGCGAGAAGGCCAGCAGATGGGGAAAATCGGGCACGGCGCACCTCCAGGGGCAAACGGATCGGGCGGGGTCCGGGCGCGCGGTGTACATGCGATGCAATCCCCGCTCCGCGATGGTGTCGCCTCCCACGTCGCCGGTCACGTGGACGCGACGATTGTATGGACGCCGGCGGAGTCGCGACAACGACAACGACCACGGCTCACGACCAGGCGGGTTCAGCCGTCCGCCGCGACGGCCCGCCTCAGGGCCGCGCGCGCCAGCAACCGCGTCGAATCCAGTGTCGGCAGCGGCGAGTTCGCATCCGACAGGATCAGCGGGATCTCGGTGCAGCCGAGCACCACCGCGTCGCACCCCCGGGCCTGCATCCGCGCGATGGCCTGCTGGAACCATGCCACCGATCCCGGCAGGAACACGCCGCGGACCAGCTCGTCCATGATGATCCGCCCCATCTCCGCGCGTTCCTCCGGCTCCGGCCGCAGCCACTCCAGGCCATGTGCGGCGAGCGCAGCCGGATAGACCTCGCTGTCGAGCAGCCAGTGGGTTCCGGTCAGGGCCAGCCGGCGGAAGCCGCGGCCGGCCGCTTCGGCGGCGACCGCCTCGGCGATGTGCAGCCACGGCCGCGGCAGCCGTGCACGGACGTGCGGCAGCGCGGCGTGGATGGTGTTGTCCGGACAGATCAGGAAGTCGGCCCCGATCCGCGCCAGCTTCCGGGCCGATTCCAGCATCAGCTCGCCGACACCGGCGGTGTCGCCGTTGTCGAGGCGGTCGACATAGTCGGCCAGCGACAGCGAATGCAGGGATATCTCCGGATGCGCGTGCGCGCCGAGCAGCGCCGGGGCTTCCTCGCAAAGAGTGCGGTAACAAAGCGCGGCGCCTTCCGCCGAGCAGGCGACGATACCGATGTGCCGGATCATGGGAGGGTTGGCGATGGTCGACGGCTCGCAGGATACCGGCGGATCCCTTCCCGCGACCACGTTTCAGGAGACGAAGTCGAGCCCCTGCCCGCGGGCCGCTTCACGGATCGCGGCGCGGGCGCGGTCGAGCGCAGTGTCACGGGGCGCGCGGCGCTGGCGACGGTCGAGCGTGCACGACAGCCCGAGGTCGAGCAGGTGCGCGTGCGCCGCGTGCAGTGCGGCCGTGGTCTCCGCGTCGAACACTCCACCGTCGCGCGCGGCGTCGATCAGGCCAGGCGTATGGCGCGGACCGAGCAGGACAGGAATGCGCAGGCCATGGCGCAGCACCACTGCCTGCAGCAGGAACTCGAGATCCACCAGGCCGCCCTCGCCCTGTTTCAGATCGAACAGTGCCGCGTCGCTGCGGTCGAGCTCGCCGCGCATCCGTCGCCGCATCCTGACCACGTCGTCGGCCAGGCCGCCAGGGTCGCGCGCGCGCGCCAGGGTCGCGGTGCGCACCCGCTCGAAGTCCTCGGCCAGGCCGGCGCCACCGGCGACCACCCGCGCCCGGACCAGCGCCTGGTGCTCCCAGGTCCAGGCCCGTTCGCGCTGGTATTCCGAATAGCTGGCCAAGCTCGACACCAGCAGACCCTGGGCACCGTCCGGACGCAGGCGCACGTCGACGTCGAACAGGCGGCCGGCCGCGGTGACCGCGCCGAGCAGGGCGACGATCTTCTGCGCCAGCCGCGAGAACCAGCGCGAGGCCTCGAGCGGACGGGCGCCGTCGGAAGGCGCGTCCGGGTCGGCGTCGTACAGGAACACCAGGTCGAGATCGGAGCCGAAACCCAGTTCCTCGCCGCCGAGACTCCCGTAGCCGAGCACCGCGAAGCGCGCGCCGGGCACCTCGCCGTGGCTGCCGGCGACCTCGTGCCAGGCCAGCGCGAGCACGCGCGCGACCACGCCGTCGGCCAGCCAGGCCAGCTGGCGGGCGCTGGCCTCGGCGCCCTGGCGGCGGTCGCGGAACGCCATCGCGATACGGAAGCTCAACGCCTGGCGCACCTCGTTCAGCGCCTGCAGCACGGTCTCGGCGTCGTCGCCACCGGGCACGCCGGCGCAGGCGTCGAACAGCTCCTGCCGCCCCGGCAAGGGGCCCGACACCCGCGCATCGAGCAGTTCGTCGAGCAGCAGCGGATGCAGGGCGAGGCGTTCGGCCAGCAGCGCGCTCTGCGATACCACCTCGACCAGCCGCGCCAGCGCCGGCGGCTGTTCGTCAAGCAGGGCCAGGTACGCGCTGCGCCGCAGGATGTTGTGCAGCATCGTCAGCAGCCGCCGCAGCGCGAGCATCGGATGGCTGGCCTCGGCGGCGCCCTGCAGCAGGGCCGGCAGCACCCGGTCAAGGCGCGCCCGCGCCCGATCGGACAACGCCGCCACCGCCGGGCTGCGGGCGAGGTCGCGCAGCAGGCCATCGGCCTCCTCGGTCTCGGCGAATCCCGCCTCGGCCAGCGCATCGGCAGATCCCGCCTCCGGCAGCGCGCGCCAGTACAGCGCCAGCGCGTCCGGGGCCGCCTGCATGCGTCGCGGCGCCAGCAGGGCCGCGAACTCGGCGCCGACCACGGCACGCTGGCGGTCCAGTTCGGTGCGCAGCGCGGCCCAGCCGGCGTAGCCCAGGCCGGTGGCGATGCGCGCGCGCGCCAGTGCATCGTCCGGCAGCGCGTGGGTCTGCGCATCGGCCAGCATCTGCAGGCGGTTCTCCAGGCGACGCAGGAACCGGTACGCGCCGGCGAGCGCTTCGGCGGCGCCGGCGTCCATCTGCCGGGACTCGACCAGCGCGTGCAGGGTCGGCAGCAGTTCGCGCCCGCGCAGCGTCGGTTCACGACCGCCGCGGATCAATTGCAGCGCCTGGACCAGGAACTCGATCTCACGAATGCCGCCGGGACCGCGTTTGATGTCGTCCGCCAGCTCCTTGCGCGCGACCTCGGCGGCGATCGCCGCCTTCATCGTGCGCAGGCCATCGAGCGCGCCGAAGTCCAGGTAGCGGCGATAGATGAAAGGCCGCAGCGCGACCAGGAAGCGTTCGCCTGCCGCGATGTCGCCGGCCACCGGACGCGCCTTCTGCCAGGCATAGCGCTCCCAGTCGCGACCCTCGTGCTGGAAATACTGCTCCATCGCCGAGAACGACCAGGCGACCCGGCCGGCGCTGCCGTATGGCCGCAGGCGCAGGTCGACGCGATGACAGAAGCCTTCGCCGGTCACCTCGTCGAGCAGGCGCGCGAGCTGTTGGCCGAGCCGGGCGAACCAGGTCTCCGCGGCGAGCGGTCGCTCGCCGTCGCTTGCCTGCGGATCGGAGACGCCGTCGAGGTCGTAGCCATAGACCAGGTCGATGTCGGAACTGAAGTTCAGTTCGCCGCCGCCGAGCTTGCCCAGCCCGAACACGACCAGCCGCCGCATTCGGCCGTCGCTGTCGCGGAACACACCGTGACGGCTCGCGAACTCGGTCTCCAGCGCGTCCAGCGCTGCCCGCAGGCAGTCCTCGGCCAGCCGGGTGGCGCCGGCGAGGGTCGCGGCGACATCGTCGAGCCCGAGCACGTCGCGCCAGATCAGCCGCGTGGACTCGGCAGCGCGATGGCGGCGCAGCCGCGCGCCCCACTCGTCGCGGTTTCCGGCGTCCAGTACCGGTACCGGCAAGGCCGGCGCCGCGGCGTCGGCTGCCAGCCGCGCCAGCAGCGCCGGCTGCCGCCGCAGTGTCTCGATCGCGAAGTCGCTTGCGCAGGCCAGGCGTCCGAAGCGGGCGGCGACCACGGGGTCGTCCAGCACGACCCGGGCTTCGGCCGACGCCTCGCGCAGCCGCGCGACCGCGCGGTCGGCCCAGGCGGCAAGTTCTTCGGCGTCGGGCCGGGCATCGTGATCGGCGCTGTGTGTTTGCGTCATCGCCCGATGATGACATGGGCGCCGCGGACGCCTGCACCAGCGCGATGCAGGCCCGCGATCGCGGCCAGAGGCGGTCCACCGACGCGAGCCGGCGCGTGCATGGCCTGACCGCAAGCATGCTGAACCGGGACACGGCGGATGCCTGGGGCAAACGCCTGGATGCCGGCAATTAAAAAGCCCGCCCCGGTCGAACCGGTTGCGGGCTTGCTCCCTCCCCCACGTCGGGATGCGGGACCGATCGTGAAGGAAGCGTTACCGGCTTGCACGCTGCAGTGCAAAATAGAACTGCCGGGTTCAGCAAGCGGTCGACCCGATCCGGCAAACCCTGCGGGCGCCGACGCGCAATTCCGGCATCGCCCATCGTCCGGCCGATGCGGCGCGGCCGGCGGCAGCGGCGGCACGCACGCCGACAGTCCGACACCACACGTTTGCGACGACACCGGCCGCATGGCGGTCGGCGCTGAGCGTCCGCGCTCGCCATCGATGCCGCGGATCGATCCGTCGCCCGCGGGCGTTCGCGCCCCGCCGTCACCGATGTTTCACAAGCGTCAACCCCCCGCGTTGATCAGTGCACCGTCCACTCATGTCAACGAGACCCCGCATGAATCCAGCCGAATCCGGAGACGTCGATCTGCACGTCCAGCACATCGCCTGCGTCAACAACGCCGGTTTCGTAATGAGCTTCCAGATCCGTCGCCAGCGCGACGGTCGCCACGCCGGCGACAGCGGCAACTATCCGATCAACCAGAGCCGGCGTGTCGATCTGTCCCAGCTGGAGTTCGATGGCGGCGGCCTGGAGGTCGGCGACCTGGTCCAGCCGCGCGTGCACGCCGTGCTCGGCTCCACCCGCGAGGGCCCGATGGTGCGCTACGCGCCCAACGGCCAGACGGCGACCTTCAACGTCCGCGGCACCACCCTGCACTACTCGGTCGAACTGGCATAAGGAGCCGCCCATGTCTCCTTCGATTTCCGGTACGCCGGGCCCATGGTTCAGCAACGGCGGAGACCTGAGGGTCCGTTTCGGCCTCAACGTCGCCGACACCGAAGCGCGGCAGCGCAACGAACATGCGCGCCTGGAAATGCTCAACGATGCAGAGGTCAGCGCGGCGCCCGGGCGGTCGTTCGCACACGTCGTCGCGGTCAGCCGCGGCGCCGCATTGTCGATCCAGATCCGCTCCCGCGCCGACCTCGGCTTCGGCTTCCGGATCGCCACTGGCGCCGAACCGGTCGTGGACCGGCTGTATGCGGTCGACCGGCCCGACGCCGACGGCTTCCGCGATGCAACGGTGCGCCGTTTCCAGCGCGACGCCAGCTTGATCACCGTCGACCTGATGCGCGCGCGGCAGCAGGGCACGCATGACCTGCATTCGCTGGAGCGCCTGTGGGCCTGCGACATCTCGACCTGGCAGGTACACCAGTTCCTCGATCCGATCGCCGGCCGTGTCTTCACCGCCGCCAATCCGCGTTTTCCCCGTCAGGAACCGCCGGTTGCCGCTGCGAGAGCACCCATGGCCGCCCGCAGCGTCATGGCGGCAACGCGTACCGCATACCCGGTACGTGCCGGCGTGGTCTGGGCCGATGGTGCTGCCGAGCAGCGCTTCGACCGCATCCAGGTGCAGCGCGAGGACGACCCCGAACGGACCCGGATCGGACAGCTGCGCGTGCACTTCTTCGTGCTCGACGAAAGCTGAGCCGCACCACGGACGCACATTCAGAAGGACATCTCATGCTCATCACCATCGCATTCGAAGGCGCCGCCGAACGCGACATCGCGCTGCGGGCCGCTCCGACCCAGAGCCTGCAGCAGTTGCGCACGCTGCTCGCCGAGCGCGCGGGGCTGCAGCCCGAGGAGCGCTTCCTGATCGGCAACGCCGGACTGGATCCGGCCGCCGAGGGCGAGACGACCATCGCCGACCTGATCGCCGAAGACCGCACCCTGCGGGTGCGCGCACGCGCGATCGCGGCCGCACCGGCGGAACCGGCACCAGCCGATTCTCCGCCGGAACCGCCGGCAGGAACCACGGACACGCCTCCCGCACCAAGCCCCCCGGAGGACACGCGCGAACCGGTTCGACCCCGGGGGCCCGACCTCACGCGACAGGAGCCCGCCTGGGGCCTTGCCCCCGGCGACGACGCCCCGGACCTGATCGAGGCGTTGCGCGCGCAGATCGGCAACGTCGAGGCCGGCACTCCCGACGTCTTCGCGACGCTTCCACTTCGCACGGTGCGCCTCGTGTTCTCGACGCTCGGGCTGGATCGCGGCCTGCGTTTCGGCCCGAACCTCCACATCGACCGCTCACCCGCTCCGGACGAATTCATCCTCGACCCGCGCGTGTTCGGCTCCCGCTCGGCGATGCCGCCGGTGGTCTACCTGCATCCCGACCGCCGTCCCGCCTTCCCCGAACCCGGACGGCTGCGGCGCGAGTTCGCCGCGACCGCGAGCCGGGCGCTGCATGCGCTGCGCGAGCGCGGCATCCATGCGAGCCACGCATCCGGCAGCTTCGCGGGGTTCGGCCTTGACGCCAGCTTCCGTCAGGACCTGGAACGGCTCCGCCGCAACGAGACCACGACGATCCATCTGTCGCTGGAAACCTTCGTGCCGCGGGTCACGCTGCGACTGCGGCCGCAAGAGGACCTGCGCGCATCCGACGCGCTGACGGCCGCGGTGGAACGGGTGCTGGGCGACCGGCGTGGTGGCCGCAAGGAGCAGTACCGACGCCTGCACGAAGAAGTCTTCCATCGATTCGGCTACTTCTTTCCCTGCGAGGTCGTCCTGGGCGGACAACGGGTGCGGACCCTGCTCATCGAGAACACGGACAGCGAGGAGCAGGAGCAACTGGTGCGCGAGTTCAGGCTCGGTGCCGCCGCCGACGTGCAGACCTCCAAGGGCCGCGCAACGGCGGACGTCGGCAGCGGCCACAGCGAGCAGCGCGCGCTGCAGAAGCGCTACATCGACCAGTTGCGGCGCGAGGAGGTGAGGGTGATGGGCGGCGACGAGGCGCTGGGCATCGACGATGCCCACGAAGCCCTCTGGGTGCGCAGCCTGGATCGCGTGGCGGGCTGGCGGGTGATCGGCAACCAGGAACTGCTGCCGATCCTGCACTTCCTGCCGCCGGCACTGGCCAATCCGTGCATCGCGCTGATCGACGACTTCGCGCGCGGTCACATCAACCGGCAGCTGACCGCGCTCGACATGTCCCAGTACATCGCTCCGGCCAATCGTGAACTGCTGCTGGATCTGCTGTGAACGCCGCTCGCCCGCCCGTGCCGGCCGGGTGCCGGCCTCCGACGATTACGCCGAGACAGTTCGTCAGCGGATCGCGCTACCAGCCCTGAGCGCCGGCCCTCGACGTGGGTGCGGCCAAAAAGAAAGGCCCGCCGAGGCGGGCCTTTCTCGTCCAGCGTAGCAGGCGGGATCAGAAGCCCATGCCGCCCATGTCGCCCATGCCACCGGCCGGCATCGCCGGCTCTTCCTTCTTCGGCAGCTCGGCGACCATCGCCTCGGTGGTGATCATCAGGCCCGCGATCGACGCGGCGTTCTGCAGCGCGGTGCGGGTCACCTTGGTCGGGTCCAGGATGCCGAACTCGAGCATGTCGCCGAACTCGCCGTTGGCGGCGTTGTAGCCGAACGCACCCTTGCCCTCGAGCACCTTGTTGAGTATCACGCTCGGCTCGTCGCCGGCATTGGTGACGATCTCGCGCAGCGGGGCCTCCATCGCGCGCAGGGCGATGGCGATGCCGTGGTTCTGGTCCTCGTTGGCGCCCTTGAGCTCGGCGATCGCGGCCTTGGCGCGCAGCAGGGCGACGCCGCCGCCCGGGACGATGCCTTCCTCGACGGCGGCGCGGGTCGCGTGCAGCGCATCCTCGACGCGGGCCTTCTTCTCCTTCATCTCGACCTCGGTGGCGGCACCGACCTTGATGACGGCCACGCCGCCGGCCAGCTTGGCCACGCGCTCCTGCAGCTTCTCGCGGTCGTAGTCCGAGGAGGTCTCCTCGATCTGCGCCTTGATCTGCTTGATGCGCGCCTCGATGCCCGCGGTGTCGCCGGCGCCGTCGATGATGGTGGTGTTCTCCTTCGAGATCTGCACCTTCTTCGCGCGGCCGAGGTCGTTGATCGTGGCCTTGTCCAGCTGCAGGCCGACTTCCTCGGAGATCACGGTGCCGCCGGTCAGGATCGCCATGTCCTCCAGCATCGCCTTGCGGCGGTCGCCGAAGCCCGGTGCCTTGACCGCGCAGACCTTGACGATGCCGCGGATGGTGTTGACCACCAGCGTCGCCAGCGCCTCGCCCTCGACGTCCTCGGCGATGATCAGCAGCGGCTTGCCGGCCTTGGCCACGCCCTCGAGGACGGGCAGCAGGTCGCGCACGTTGGAGATCTTCTTGTCGTGCAGCAGGATGAAGGGATCGTCCAGCTCGGCCTGCATCGACTGCTGGTTGTTGATGAAGTACGGGGACAGGTAGCCGCGGTCGAACTGCATGCCCTCGACGACGTCGAGCTCATTCTCCAGGCCCGAACCATCCTCGACGGTGATCACGCCTTCCTTGCCGACCTTGTCCATCGCCTGCGCGATCAGGTCACCGATGTTGGCGTCGGAGTTGGCGGAGATGGCGCCGACCTGGGCGATCTCCTTGCTGGTCGAGGACGGCTTGCTGATCTTCTTCAGCTCCTCGACGGCGCCGACGACGGCCTTGTCGATGCCGCGCTTGAGGTCCATCGGGTTCATGCCGGCGGCGACCGCCTTCATGCCCTCGCGGATCAGCGCCTGCGCCAGCACGGTGGCGGTGGTGGTGCCGTCGCCGGCGTTGTCGGAGGTCTTGGAGGCGACTTCCTTCACCATCTGCGCGCCCATGTTCTCGAACTTGTCCTGCAGCTCGATTTCCTTGGCGACGGAGACGCCGTCCTTGGTGATGGTCGGGGCGCCGAAGCTCTTGTCGAGCACGACGTTGCGGCCCTTCGGGCCGAGGGTGGCCTTGACGGCATTGGCGAGCGTGTTGACGCCGCGCAGCATCTTCGCGCGCGCGTCTTCACCGAAACGGATTTCCTTGGCAGCCATGGGTTAACTCCGGAATTCTTGATCAGGGATTGGGGGGTTCGCGGAAGCGAAGGCGACGCGGGCTCGGCTGCCGGGCAGGAATGTCAGCGCGAAGCGCTTTCGCGGATTCCGGGGCCGGCATCGGTCCCGCCATCGTCGGCTCAGCCGAGGACGGCGAAGATGTCGTCTTCCTTCACGACCAGGTACTCGACGCCGTCGAGCTTCACCTCGGTGCCGCTGTACTTGCCGAACAGCACCTTGTCGCCGGTCTTGACCTTGGGAGCGCGCACGTTGCCGTTGTCCAGCACCTTGCCTTCGCCAACGGCGACGACCTCGCCCTTGATCGGCTTCTCGGTGGCCGAGTCGGGGATGACGATGCCGCCGGCGGACATCTTCTCTTCTTCCATGCGCTTGATGACCACGCGGTCGTAGAGCGGCTTGATGTTCATGAGAACCTCATGCAAGTAATTGATTGTGGGAAAAAAGTCGCTGGATGTTAGCAGTCGCCCCGGGAGAGTGCCAAAGTCCGGGCACGACCGCGCCCGGCGAACCGGGACCGCGACGAGATGGGAGCGGGCGGGAGGCTTTCAAGGGGCCGCGACGAAAAATTTCGTCGCCGGCGTCAGACGGTGGAGGCGATCCGGGGAGGCTCAAAGAGAAAGAGCGCGTCCCCGAAGTGACGCGCTCTTTCGTGGCATGGGATCGGCCTTACCTGGCATGCGCATCCTGCGTCCTCCCCTGACCTGACTTCAGTGTCGATACCAGCTATCCATGTCGGCCTGAGTCGATATTGCGCGCAGCACGTCACCTTGGCTATAGCATCCAGTCACGAATTATGTTTACTTCTGGTAGCGCATCCCCCGGATTACGGCATGAAATCATTGAAATTACGATGATGGCCGGCGAAGAGGTGACTGGCGGTAGACACATGTTTGTGATTATTGATCGCAACGTGACTTTTGGTAGCCTATTTGCCGATTCTGGCGTGAACGCTTGATGGCCGCCCCTGCAGGCGACCACGGAGCGCCGGCGCTTCCCTCCGCCCCTTGCGGCAGCCCGTCACCGGACCGAGCACCCCATGACTCTCCAGCAGCGCATCCGTCTCGCCCGCCGTCACGCCGGGCTGTCCCAGGCCGCACTCGCCCGCGCGGTCGGAGTGCAGCGCAGCGCGGTCAGCCACTGGGAAGCCACCATCGGCAAGTCCCCGAGCACCGCGAACATGCGCGAGCTGGCCCTGGCCACCCAGGTCCAGTTCGAGTGGCTCGCCACCGGCCGCGGCCGCATGACCCTGAGCGAGGACGTGGCAATGGACTCGGTCGCGGCGGCGGACGCATTGCTGGTCGACGACCCGCTGGAGCTGCGGCTGCTGGCCGCGTTCCGGGAGGCTCCGACACTGGCGCGGGCGCCGCTGGTCGAGATCACCGAGCAACTGGCCGCGCAGCGGATGGGCCGCAAGCCCGCGACCGACCGCACAGGCTGAGCACATCGGCCCGCCGCGTCTGCTACTTGTGGTCACAAAAGCCCGCTAGACTCCGGCGTTCACGATCATGAAAGGAGTCGAACGGATGATCCGCCGCAGTCTGTGGTTTGCCCTCGCGGTATCGCTCGCGCCCGCCCCCGCGCTGGCCGAAGTCTTCATCAACGAAATTCACTACGACAACGACGGCAGCGATACCGGTGAAGCCGTGGAAGTGGTCGCCACCGCGGGCGAGAGCCTGTCCGGTTATCGCATCTACCTCTACAACGGCAGCTCGCCGTCGTCCGCAACCGTGTACGACAACGACCCGCTGCCGGCCGGCAGCATGGTCGCCTGCGGCGGCAACGTCCGCATCGCCACCCTCAACTATCCCGGCAACGGCATCCAGAACGGCGCACCGGACGCGATCGCGCTGGTCGACGGCAGCGGCGCGCTGGTCCAGTTCCTCAGCTACGAGGGCACCGTCACCGCCTCCAACGGTCCGGCCGCCGGTCAGACCAGCACTGCACTGCCGGTGTCCGAAAGCGGCAGCACCCCGGTCGGCCATTCGCTGCAGCTGGCCGGCAGCGGCGACGGCTACGGCGACTTCGCCTGGCAGGCGGCCGCCGCCCAGACCTTCGGCGGCTGCAACAACGGCCAGAGCTTCAGCACTCCGAATCCCCTCCCGGAAGTCACCGCGACCCAGCCGGTCAACGGCGCGAGCGATTTCCCGGCTGCCGGCGATCTCGGTGTCGCCTTCAGCGAGAGCGTGAGCCTCACCGGCAGCGCGCTGACGTTGCAGTGCGCACAGTCGGGCACGGTCCCGCTGCAGTACCCGTCCAGCGGCAGCAGCTTCACCGCGACCACCGGTACCGCGCTGCATGCCGGCGAGGCCTGCACCTTCACCGTCCACGCCAGCCAGGTCACCGACACCGGCGGCGCCCACCCGGTCGCCGACACCCAGGTCGGTTTCAACGTCGCCAGCAGCGGTGGCGGTGGCGGCAGCTATTACGACCCGGTCAACACCAGCAGCGCCAGCCAGCTGCGCTGCTCGCTGCACCACGTGATCCGCGGCCACACGGTCTATCCCTACAGCGCCAGCAGCACCGATACCTGGGACATCCTGGAGATCGCCGACGAGGATCCGAACAACGCCAACCGCATCCTCGACGCCTACCGCAACCGCACCTACACGAAGGGCAGCGATCGCGCCGGCACTGGCAGCGGGGATACCTACAACCGCGAGCACACCTGGCCGAACTCGCTGGGCTTCGGCAGCCGCACCGGCAACCTCGGCCTGCCGAACGCGCCGTACACCGATACCCACATGCTGTACCTGACCGACACCGGCTACAACTCCGACCGCGGCAACAAGCCGTACAAGAACTGCCCGTCGCAGGGCAGCTGCGGCGAGCGGGTCACCGATGCCTACAACGGCATCGGCGGAGGCAGTGGCGTGTTCCCGGGCAACTCGAACTGGACCTGGAGCAGCGGCTTCCAGGTCTGGGGCGCGCGTCGCGGCGACATGGCCCGTGCGGTGATGTACATGGCCATCCGCTACGAAGGCGGCCAGGACATCAACAGCGGCCAGGCCGAGCCCGACCTGGAGCTGACCGACAACGCCAGCCTGATCGTGGCCACGTCCGGCTCGCCGGCCTACATGGGACTGCTGTCGACCCTGCTGGCCTGGCACCAGGCCGATCCGCCGGACGACGCCGAGCGCGCCCGCAACGAGGTGATCTACAGCTTCCAGGGCAACCGCAATCCGTTCATCGACCATCCGGAATGGGCCTCCGAGGCGCTGTTCACTTCGAGCCAGCCGGCCAGTTGCCAGCTCAACTGAGAGGCTGATCAAGGGCACGACAGGGAGGGCCGCTTGCCGGCCCTCCCTTTTTTGTGGCCCACGGCCTGTTCCCTCCCGCAACGGAGCGAAGCGGGACCGCTATACCGCTATCGGATCTGGTGCCAATCCCGGCCGGTCCACACGACCGCCGGTGCCATCCAGGGCGGGCCCGCTACAATCGCGGCATGTCCGTCGCGCCCTCCCCGCCCGTCCTCCTCGTCCACTGCACCTGCCCCGACGACGCCAGCGCGGCGCGACTCGCCGAAGCTCTGGTTGAAGAGCGGCTGGCCGCCTGCGTCAGCCGGCTGCCGGGCCTGCGCTCGACCTACCGCTGGCAGGGAACGATCGAGCAGGCCGACGAGGTGCTGCTGCTGATCAAGACCCGCGCCGACCGGCTCGAAGCACTGGCCGCACGCGTCCAGGCCCTGCACCCGTACGAACTTCCCGAACTGGTCGCGGTCGAAGCCCGCGGAGGCCTGGCCCCCTACCTGCAGTGGGTGGCCGAGCAGACCCGCTCTCCGGACCCTCAAGAATGACCCGACTCCGAAACGCCCCGGCGCGCCAGCGCGCGTCCGCCGTCATGCTCGCCCTGCTCGCATTGCTGATGCCGCCGCTGCCGGTGCAGGCGGCGGTCGACGAGGAGGAACTGCTGCCGGTCGACGAGGCCTTCGTACTGAGTGCCTCGGCCAGCGCCGCGGACACGATCACCGTGCAATGGAAGATCGCCGACGGCTACTACCTGTACCGCCACCGGACCTCGGTCCAGGCCGACCCGGCGTTCGCCCAGGGCGAACTGCAATTGCCGAAGGGCCACGCCTACACCGACGAGTTCTTCGGCGACGTCGAAACCTACCGGGATCGGCTGACCGCAGTGCTGCCCGGCCGTGCCGGCGCGGGCACGGTCGGCCTGAAGGTGAAATACCAGGGCTGTGCCGACGTCGGCATCTGCTATCCGCCCCAGACTCGCGAGCTGGTCGTGAGGATGTCCGACGCTGCATCACGATCGGCCGCGGCCGGAGTGGCGGCGCCGACGGCCGCCGCCGGCGGCAGCGACCCGGCACCGGCCAGCGGCGGGCTGCGCCTGCCCGGCAGCTCGGGCGCGTCGAGCGCGGTCGAACCGACGGCCCACGGCGGCCGCCTGCTGGCGCCGGCTGCGCTGCCCGGGGGCGAGGCCCGACCGCTGCCGCCGGAACAGGCCTTCGCCGTACAGGCCTTCGCCGATGGCGGCAACCGGCTGCGCGTGCGCTTCGACGTCGCCCCGGGCTACTACCTCTACCGCGACAAGACCGCGTTCCGCCTGCAGGCCGACGACGGCGGCCGGGGCCTCGCCAGCGGCCGTCCGGACTGGCCGCCCGGAGCCGCGCACGAGGACGAGTATTTCGGCAGGACCACGGTGTACTTCGAGCCGGTCGAGGTCGCACTGCCGGTGCTGCGGCGCGAGGCCGGCGCGACCGACGCCCGCCTGACCGTGGAACTGCAGGGCTGCCAGACCGACGGGATCTGCTATCCGCCGATGACGCGCCAGCTGGCGGTGTCGCTGCCGGCAGGACGCGTCGACATCGCCGGCGGCCAGGAGCCGGCCACCGCGGACGGCGGGGTGGACGCGCCGGAACCGGAAGTCGCGACCGGCGCGGACCGGATGCCGGGCTCGGACGCGATCTCCGGCGTCGCAGACTCGTCTGCCGACGCCGCGGCTCTCCACGAGGATCCGGCCACGGCCGGCGCCGGAGCTGACAGCATGACGGCTGGCAAGGACCGGGCTCCGGCCACCGACAGCGGCCAGCGCCCGCCGCTGAACCTGTTCAGCGCCCTGCTGCTCGCCCTCGGTGGCGGCCTGATCCTGAACCTGATGCCCTGCGTGCTGCCGGTGCTGTCGCTGAAGGCGCTGTCGCTGGCCGGCAACGGCGAGAGCCCGCAGCGCGCGCGCAGACACGCACTGTGGTACACCGCGGGCGTACTGCTGAGCTTCGCCGCCCTCGGCGGCCTGGCGCTGGCGCTGCGCGAGGCCGGGCTGGCGCTGGGCTGGGGCTTCCAGCTGCAGCAGCCGCTGGTGGTCGCGGTGCTGGCCCTGCTGATGTTCGCGCTCGGCCTGAGCCTGTCGGGGGTCTGGCACGTCGGCGGCCGCTGGACCGGCGTCGGCCATGAGCTGACCGCGAAGTCCGGACCGCTCGGCGACTTCTTCACCGGCGTGCTGGCGGTGGTCGTGGCCACGCCCTGCACCGCACCGCTGATGGGCGCGGCGCTGGCGTGGGCGTTCACGGCCGACACCGCAACCGCCATGGCGGTGTTCCTCGCGCTCGGCCTCGGCCTGGCGCTGCCGTTCCTGCTGATCGGCTTCATCCCTGCGCTCGCGCACCGGCTGCCGCGGCCGGGCGCCTGGATGGAGACCTTCAAGCAGCTGCTCGCGTTCCCGCTGTACCTGACCGCGGTGTGGCTGGCCTGGGTGCTGGCGCGCCAGCGTGGCGCCGACGCGATCGGCTGGTTCCTGCTGGCGGCCACCGCGCTCGCGCTCGCCGCCTGGGCGTGGACCCGCGCGCGCCGCGACGGCCGCCGCTGGGCCGCGATCGTTGCCGGACTGGCCCTGCTCGCCACCGCCTGGCCGCTGCTGCGCATCCATCAGATGCCGCGTCCGCAGGCCACCGCATCCGTCGCGTCGGCAACGGATGCCGCAGCGGCGACGGTGCCGTTCTCCGAACGGCGGCTGGCCGAGCTGCGTGCTGCCGGCCGGCCGGTGTTCGTCAACGTGACCGCCGACTGGTGCGTGTCGTGCAAGGCCAACGAGAGCACGGTGTTCTCCCGCGACGAGTTCCGCGAAACGCTGGCGGCGACCGGCACCGTCTACATGGTCGGCGACTGGACCGATGTCGACCCGGCGCTGACCGCATTCCTGCAGCGCCACGAAGCCGTCGGCGTGCCGCTGTACGTGGTCTATCCGGCCGGCGGCGGCGAAGGCCGGGTGCTGCCGATCCTGCTCACGCCCGGCGTCGTCCGCGAGGCCCTGCTCGACGCCGCGGGCGCGGCCCGCTGATGTCGCGGGCGACCGGTCCGGTCGGAGCCGTCACCTCCCGCGCCGCGGCCGGGAGCCGGCGACGCCACCGAGCTGACGACAAGACGTTGACGACATGAAATTGAAAACCAGCCACATCCTCCTGATCGCCGTCGTCGGCGCCGTGCTCGGGGCTGCCGTCGGCCTGTGGCGCGGCGGATCGAGCCCGCTGCTGCGGACCGAGGCCGGCCAACGCGCGCTGCAGGGCGCGCTGTCGGCCACGGCGCCCGCACCGCCGCAGGACCTGCCGGTCGCCCGCCGCGGCGAAACGGTGCCGACAGTGCGGCTGCCCGATCTCGATGGCGCCACCGTCGAAGTACCCGGCGCCTACGCCGGACGGCCGCTGCTGGTGAACTTCTGGGCCAGCTGGTGCGGCCCCTGCATCGAGGAGATGCCGGAGCTCAACCGCTACGCCGCTGGCCAGAATGCCGGCGGCAAGGCCGGCGACGGCACGCAGGTGGTCGGCATCGCCCTCGACGATGCCGACGCGGTCCGCGAGTTCCTGGCCCGGATCCCGGTCGACTACCCGGTCCTGATCGACCGGGCCGGGCCACGCGACAGCAGCGTCCAGCTCGGCAACCCGCGCGGGGTGCTGCCCTACTCGGTGCTGATATCGGCCGACGGGCGCCTGCTGAAACAGAAAGTCGGCCCGTTCCAGTCCGGCGAGATCGACGGCTGGGCGACGGAACGCGACTGAGACGTCACAAACTGAGCAGCGATGTTCCGTCCTCCGCTCGGAACGACCTCCCCTGGAACCGGACCGGCCGATCCCCGCCGCCCGCTGCGGGATGCTTGACGGCAGCGCGCGAGCAATTTAGAGCGTCAACTCAAACAACCGCTTAAATCGCGACAACTTCGCCGATTTGGCGGGTAACTTCTGGACAGCGACACCACCATCGCGCACACTGCCGGCCTTCGAGGGCAATGACCCGGACGAATCCCAGGCGATGGCGAAGCTGCTGGCCCTGCATGGCCCCAACCTCAACCTGCTCGGCACCCGTGAGCCCGGCATCTACGGCGCGACCACGCTCGCCGAGATCGAGGCCGACCTGGCCGGTCGCGCCGAGGCCGCCGGCCACCGGTTGGAAAGCTTCCAGTCCAACGCCGAGCACGCGCTGGTCGAACGGGTCCAGGCCGCGCGCGACGGAATCGACTTCATCCTGATCAACCCGGCCGCGTTCACCCACACCTCGGTCGCGCTGCGCGACGCGCTGGCCGCGGTCGCGATCCCGTTCATCGAGGTCCACCTGTCCAACCCGCACGCGCGCGAACCGTTCCGCCACACCAGCTACTTCTCCGACCTCGCGGTCGGCGTGGTCTGCGGCTTCGGCGTCGACAGCTACCGCTACGCGCTGGATGCCGCCCTGCAGCGACTGGGAGCGGCGGCGTGATCGCGCGCGCCGTCCTGCTCGCCGGACTGGCCCTGGGGGCCGGCAGCGTACCCACCCGCGCCGGCGCCGACGACATCGACTGCGCCCAGGCCAGCGCGACGATGGAGATCGACATCTGCATGTCGCGCGAATACGAGCGCGCCGACGTCGAACTCAATACCAGCTACAAGCGCCTGCGCGCGCAGCTGCAGCGCTTCGAGGACGAGTTCGACTGCGCGGCCTGCACCGGCATGAGCGAAATGCTGGTGGAGGCACAGCGACACTGGATTGCCTTTCGCGACCGCGACTGCGACGCCGTCTACGCGCACGCCGCCGACGGCAGCGGCCGCAACCAGGCCCTGCTGGAATGCCTGATCGAGCACACCCGCACCCGCACCCGACAACTCGACCGGCGCATCGAACCCGCCGGCTGACCCGCTCCACCGATACCCGGATCGACCCGCACGGATCGATTCAACCCAGACCGCCCCGCCCCTGCCGGGGCACACGACCAAGAGGCCCATCCATGGACCTGCGCAAGATCAAGAAACTCATCGACCTTCTCGAGGAATCCAACCTCGCCGAGATCGAGATCAAGGAGGGCGAGGAGTCCGTCCGCCTGGCCCGCACCCCGCGCGGCGGCATTCCCACCAGCGCACCGATGCAGCACACGGTGCACGTTCCGGCCGCGATGCCGATGCAGTCCCCGGTCGAGGCGGCCACCGGCGGCCAGCCCAGCGGCGACGCCGGCAACGACCTGCCCGACGGCCACGTCGTGCGCGCGCCGATGGTCGGCACCTTCTACGCCTCGCCGGCGCCGGACAAGCCGGCCTTCGTCAACGCCGGCCAGACGGTCAAGGCCGGCGACACGCTGGGCATCATCGAGGCGATGAAGATGTTCAACCCGATCGAGGCCGACGTTTCCGGCACCGTGGTCAAGGTCCTGGTCGAGAACGGCCAGCCGATCGAGTTCGACCAGCCGCTGTTCGTCATTGCCTGAGGCCGGGGCCCATGCTCGATAAAGTCGTAATCGCCAACCGGGGCGAGATCGCGCTGCGCATCCTGCGCGCCTGCCACGCCCTGGGCATCCGCACCGTCGCGGTCCACTCCACCGTCGACCGCAACCTCAAGCACGTCGCGATGGCCGACGAGTCGGTGTGCATCGGCCCGGCGCCGTCGACCGACAGTTACCTCAACATGGCGCAGATCATCGCCGCCGCCGAGGTGACCGACGCCCAGGCCATCCACCCCGGCTACGGCTTCCTGTCGGAGAACGCCGACTTCGCCGAGCGGGTCGAGGAGTCCGGCTTCGTCTTCATCGGCCCGAAGGCCGAGACCATCCGCCTGATGGGCGACAAGGTCGAAGCGATCCGGGCGATGAAGGAAGCCGGTGTGCCCTGCGTGCCCGGCAGCGGCGGCCCGCTCGGCGACGACGCCGACGCCAATGCGAAGATCGCCCGCGAGATCGGATATCCGGTCATCGTCAAGGCCGCCGGCGGCGGCGGCGGCCGCGGCATGCGCGTGGTCCACACCGAGGCGCACCTGCACAGCGCCGTGCAGACCACCAAGAGCGAGGCCAAGGCCGCGTTCGGCAACGACATGGTCTACATGGAGAAGTTCCTGGAGAACCCGCGCCACGTGGAGATCCAGGTGCTCGCCGACGGCCAGGGCAACGCGATCCACCTGGGCGAGCGCGACTGCTCGATGCAGCGCCGCCACCAGAAGGTCGTCGAGGAAGCGCCGGCGCCGGGGATCACTCCCGAGCAGCGCGCCGAGATCGGCCGCGTCTGCGTCGAAGCCTGCATCCGCATCGGCTACCGCGGCGCCGGCACGTTCGAGTTCCTGTACGAGAACGGCCGCTTCTACTTCATCGAGATGAACACCCGCATCCAGGTCGAGCACCCGGTCACCGAGATGGTCACCGGGGTCGACCTGATCCGCGAGCAGCTCAACATCGCCGCCGGCAACACCCTCAGCCTGACCCAGGACGACATCGTGCTGGAAGGCCACGCGATCGAGTGCCGGATCAACGCCGAGGACCCGGAGACCTTCATGCCGAGCCCGGGCCTGATCCAGCACTTCCACGCCCCGGGCGGTCCCGGCGTGCGCGTCGACAGCCACATCTACGAGGGCTACCGGGTGCCGCCGAACTACGACTCGATGATCGGCAAGCTGATCGTGCACGGCCCCGACCGCGAGACCGCGATCGCGCGCATGCGGGTGGCGCTGAGCGAGATGGTCGTCGACGGCATCAAGACCAACATCCCGCTGCAGCAGCGCATCCTCTCCGACATCGGCTTCCAGCAGGGCGGGCAGAACATCCACTACCTGGAGAAGCGGCTGAAGGAGCAGAAGGAAAAGGCGCTGTCGATCGTCTGATCGGCGATGCCCGTAGTCGGGGCAAGGTCAAAGGCCGCACTCGGGACGCCCCTGCCTCCGCGATCCATCGCCACCGTCGCATCTCCCGGGTGCGCTGCGCTTACCCGGGCTACACATGGATGCAGCAGAAGAAGGCCGGAGAGATCATATGAACATGATCAGCACTGTTTTCACACGTCCTTGGACCGTGCGATCAGCATCAGTATTCCGCTACTTGGACGAACAATACGCCGACGCCTTTTTCACTGATGGATCACTTCGCATCCCCACGTTTCAACGTTTCCGAAATAATCCAGATGAAGAGATTGGCGATCCCTATGAAGGCCGTGTAGCAGCATCAATTTCTGCTCCCAACGCAAACTGGCAAGTCATGGCCATGAATGGCCAACGAGCCTACGTGCTGAGCACAAGCACAATCGAGAGCCGAGAACTACATGGAAGATTCGTCACAAATTTCGGCATCCGCATCCAAAATTCAATTGCGTTTGCTAACGCAATATCCTCTCACCTACCTGGCTTTCTTGGCGGAATGGAAGGACTTTGCTCCTATCATGACAAACCCCATGCCACTGTCCACACAAGCCGCGGCCTTGACTTTGAGAGACTACTCAACGAAACCAAGGAAAGCGAAGTGGATGTCGGTGAAAAGATCGACAGGTACGTTGCAGAGCATGTTCGCGATCTTCTATTTATCAAGCGCGCTCAGTACGCGCACCAGTCTGAATACCGATTCATATGGTATTGCAACGGATATGAGACGAATGAGCAGTACATCGACATAAAGTGCCCTGAAGCCCGAAGATTCTGCGAAAAAGTAGATCTAAAATAGACTGGCTAACCATGCCCTTCCTCGAACTCACCCTGCCCTGCACCGAGGCCCAGCAGCCGCGCTACGAGCGCGCGCTGGAAGACGTCGGCGCGCTCGCGGTCACCCTCGCCGACGCGCACGCCGATGCGCCGGACGAACAGGCGATCTTCGAGCCCGGCGTCGGCCAGACCCCGCTGTGGGGCGAGATGGTGCTGACCGCGCTGTTTCCCGGCGGTACCCCGTCGGAACTGCTGCTGCACGCGCTGGCCGCGCACGACGAAGGGCTGGACTGGTCGCGCGCGCAGTTCCGCGAAGTCGAGGACCAGGACTGGGAACGCGCGTGGATGGACCAGTACGAGCCGCTGAAGTTCGGCGCGCGCACCTGGATCGTGCCGTGGAACCACGCGTTGCCCGAAGGCGCGGATGCCGTCGATGCGGCGGTCGTACGGCTCGATCCGGGACTGGCGTTCGGCTCCGGCACCCACCCGACCACCGCGCTGTGCCTGCAATGGCTGGACGGCCTGGCCAGCGAAGACCTGATCGCCGGCCGCGAGGTTCTCGACTTCGGCTGCGGCTCGGGCATCCTGGCGCTGGCCGCGCTGAAGCTGGGGGCCGCACGCGCGGTCGGCGTCGACAACGACCCGCAGGCGGTCGCCGCGACGCTGGACAACGCGCAGCGCAACGGGGTCGAATCGCGGATGGCCGTATACCTCCCCGAGGACGCACCGGACGCGACCTATCCGGTGGTGGTCGCCAACATCCTCGCCTCGGCGCTGATCGAGCTGGCCGACGTGATCGGCCACCAGGTCGCCCCCGGCGGCCGGATCGCCTTGTCGGGCATCCTCGCCGGCCAGGAAGACGAGGTGATCGCCGCCTACGCCGACCGCTTCGACGCCCTGCACGCCGAGCGCCTGGACGACTGGATGCGGGTCACCGGCATCCGTCGCGGCTGAACCATCCCGGCCCGACACCGAGCCGGGGCGGCTTCGACGCACGGATCGCATCCGCGACGGTTCCGCTCGACGCGCTCTCGCTCGTACACTGGCCACCATGTTCGTGCCCTGCCCCAACTGCGGATTCCTGGTCGCGCTCGCCGCCAGGCGCGCCGGCACCTCGCAGCATTGCCCGCGCTGCAATGCGCTGATGGATGACGAAGACGCGCCCGGGCGGGCCGATGGGACACCGGCGCCGGAAGCATCGCCAGCGGCGGCGGATGCTGCGGAACCGGTCGCGCCGGCACCCGCACCGCCTGAAGCCTCTCCGCCTGCTGCTTCCGCACCAGCACCGACGCCGGCACCTGGCGTTGGACACGATTCCGCACCCGCGACGATCGCCGCCACAGCGACCGATACGACAGCGACCGCCCCCCGGGTACGCGCCAGCGGACCCAGCTTCGCCCGCGTCCGCGTGGATCCGCTGGCGTCGACCCGGCGTTGGCCGCTGCTGGCGGTCGTCGCCGGACTGGTACTGCTGCTGGCGTTGCAACTGCTGCTGTCGCAGCGCGCGGAACTGGCGGCGCAGGCGCGCTGGCGGCCGCTGCTGGGCGCGTTGTGCACGGCGCTGTTCTGCGAACTGCCGCCGTGGCACCAGCCCGAGGCCTACGCGATGCTGGATCGCAGCGTGACGCCGCGACCGGACCGGCCGGGCGTATTGCGCGTCAACGCGAGCTTCCGCAACGACGCGCGCTGGGCGCAGGCGTGGCCGGTCCTGGTGCTGAGCCTGTCCGACGTCGACGGCCGCCAGGTCGGCCTGCGCGCATTCGCCCCCGACGAGTACCGCGCGGCGCACGACCCGGGCGACGTGCTCGAACCCGGGCAGAGCACGACCGTCAGCTTCGACGTGGTCGAGCCGGCGCCGCACATCGTCGCATTCACCTTCGACTTCCAGTGAATGTGATGCCAAGCGGTGTCCTCCGGATGGCCATCGCGCTAGACTCCCCTCCTCCCGCTATCGCCCCGCGTACGCCCGGCCGGTGCCGAACAGGCGGTGACGGAGTCGTCGCACAGGGGAAATGCCTTGAACGCTGCCGCCGAACGCAATGAATCCGCCCGTCCCGGGCCACGCGTGCCACTGCGCGACCATGTGGCCACCTCGATCCGCCGCTACCTGGGCGATCTGAACGGCAGCGGCACCGAGAACCTCTACGAGATCGCGCTGCGCGAACTGGAGATTCCGCTGTTCGCCGAGGTCATGCAGCATTGTGATGGCAACCAGAGCCGCGCCGCGGCGATGCTGGGCATCCATCGCGCGACCCTGCGCAAGAAGCTGCGCGAGTACGGTCTGGCCTGAGCCGCTGGCGCATACGAGCGGGCCCGAGCTGCCTACAGGACCGATCGGACGAGGCGTTTCCACCATCGCGACCGCGGCCCGATCGCACCGCCCCGGTATAATTGCCGGCTCCCCTCGCCCGCATACGCATTCCGATGACCGCTGCCCGACCGACCGGCGCCGTAAAGATCCGCCGCGCCCTGCTGTCCGTATCCGACAAGACCGGCCTGGTCGAGCTCGCCACCGCGCTTTCGGAGCTGGGCGTCGAACTGCTGTCCACCGGCGGCACCGCGAAGGCGATCCGCGATGCCGGCCTGGCGGTGAAGGACGTCAGCGAAGTCACCGGCTTCCCGGAAATGATGGACGGAAGGGTCAAGACCCTGCATCCGGTCGTGCATGGCGGACTGCTCGGGCGTGCCGGCATCGACGACACAGTGATGGCCGAACACGGCATCGGCGCGATCGATCTGCTGGTGCTGAACCTCTATCCATTCGAATCGGTCACCGCCCGCGCCGACTGCACGCTCGCGGATGCGGTGGAGAACATCGACATCGGCGGCCCCGCGATGCTGCGATCGGCGGCGAAGAACTTCGCCCGCGTGGCGGTGGCCACCTCACCCGACCAGTACGCCGACCTGGTGACGGAACTGCAGGCCAACGACGGCGGACTGTCCTCCGCCAGGCGCTTCGAATTGTCGGTGGCGGCGTTCAACCGCGTGGCGCAGTACGACGCCGCGATCAGCAACTACCTGTCCGCGATCGCCGGCAGCTCGGCCGACAGTACGGACGAAGTGCCGGCACGGACGGCGTTCTCCGCGCAGGCCAACGGCAGCTTCGTGAAGGTCATGGACCTGCGCTACGGCGAGAACCCGCACCAGCAGGCCGCGTTCTACCGGGACCTCTACCCCGCGCCCGGCTCGCTGGCGACGCTGGAGCAGCTGCAGGGCAAGGAGCTGAGCTACAACAACATCGCCGACAGCGATGCCGCATGGGAATGCGTCCGCCAGTTCGAGGCGCCGGCCTGCGTGATCGTCAAGCACGCCAATCCCTGCGGCGTGGCCCAGGGCGTGGCCTGCGGAGACGCCTACGAACTGGCCTACGCGACCGACCCGACCAGCGCCTTCGGCGGCATCATCGCCTTCAACAAGCCGCTCGACGGCGCGACCTGCCGGGCGATCCTGGATCGCCAGTTCGTCGAGGTGCTGATCGCACCCGATTACGACGACGAGGCGCTTGCCTACGCGTCGAAGAAGGCCAACGTACGCGTGTTGCGGATTCCCCTGGCGCCGCCCTCCACCGGTTTCATCGACACCAAGCGCGTCGGCTCCGGCATGCTGATGCAGACCGCCGATGCGCGCGTGGTGACGCGGGACGAGCTGAAGGTCGTGACCAGACTGGCGCCGACCGAGGCGCAGCTCGCCGATCTGCTGTTCGCATGGAAGGTGGCCAAGTTCGTGAAGTCCAACGCGATCGTCTACGCGAAGGACCAGCGCACGATCGGCGTCGGCGCCGGCCAGATGAGCCGGGTCTACTCGGCGCGCATCGCCGGGATCAAGGCCGCCGATGCGAACCTGGTCGTCGAAGGCTCGGTAATGGCGTCGGATGCGTTCTTCCCGTTCCGCGATGGCATCGATGCCGCCGCCGCTGCCGGCATCAAGGCGGTGATCCAGCCGGGCGGCTCGATGCGCGATGCCGAGGTGATCGCCGCCGCCGACGAACACGGCCTGGCGATGGTGTTCACCGGCGTGCGCCACTTCCGGCATTGATGTCGAGCACGTCGGCATGATGTCCGGCATGCGCTGCCTGGCCAACCCGTCCGATGCGCCGCGAGGCGATTCGCGCCGCAGGTCCGAACGAGGGCATGGAAGCGCGCTGACGGAAGTACCGCACGGCGCCTGGCAGACCTGCTCCCTCGCCCTGCACGCCGGATATCCGCCATGACCCTCGCTGTCGCCTTCGGACTGATCACCGGACTGGTCGCGCTGATCTTCGGCGCCGAACTGCTGGTTCGCGGCGCGTCGCGCATCGCGCTGGCGACCGGGCTGTCGCCGCTGGTCGTCGGCCTGACCGTGGTCGCGCTGGGCACCAGCGCTCCCGAGCTGGCGACCAGCATCGGCGCGGCCCTGCAGGGATCGCCCGACATCGCCGTCGGCAACGTCGTCGGCAGCAACATCGCCAACGTGCTGCTGGTGCTCGGCATCGCCGCGCTGGTGGCGCCGCTGGTGGTCGCCCGCCAGCTGGTCTGGCTGGACGCGCCGCTGCTGGTCGGCGTGTCCGGCGCGGTCTGGCTGATGTCGCTCGACCACCAACTCTCGCGCGTCGAGGGGCTGGCGCTGGTGCTCGGCGGCATCGCCTACACCGTGCTGCTGGTATGGATGAGCCGGCGTGGCCAGGGCCTTGGCGAGGCCGGCGAGGATCTCGCCGGGATGCCACAACGGCCCTTGTGGTTCAACCTGCTGCTGTTCGTCGCCGGGCTGGCGTTGCTGGTGCTCGGTGCAGGCTGGCTGGTGCAGTCGGCGGTATCGATCGCGCAGGCGTTGGGCGTCAGCGAACTGATCATCGGCCTGACCGTGATCGCGATCGGCACCTCACTGCCGGAGATCGCGACCTCGCTCCTGGCGGTCGTCCGCGGCCAGCGCGACCTCGCTGCCGGCAACGTGATCGGCAGCTGCATCTTCAACCTGCTGGTGGTGCTGGGTGCGACCGCCGTGGTGGCGCCGGACGGCGTCCACGTCTCGAATTCGGCGCTGAACTTCGACATCCTGGTGATGATCGCGACCGCGGTCGCCTGCCTGCCGATCTTCTTCACCGGCCATTACATCGCACGCTGGGAAGGCGGCCTGTTCCTCGGCTACTACGTCGCCTACGCCGCCTACCTGCTGCTGGCGAACACCCGTCACGCGGCGCTGGAAACGTTCAGCTCGGTAATGCTGTGGTTCGTGATCCCGCTGACGGTGGTGACCCTGCTGGTGGTGGTCGCGCACGCGTTGCGCAATCCGCAGAGCGGCGCACCACGGTAGATCCAGGCGTCCCGCAGGAGCGGCGAATCTATTTCCAGATGCCGGCATCCACGCCATGGGCCATTTCAGGATGGCGGGCGATCCGGAAGCTCGGCTCACCGCCGCCATCCAGTTGAGCCTCGTAGTCGCGGGTCAGCCGCACCACCACCCCGGCCAGCATCACGATCGCGACCAGATTGATCGAGGCCATCACCGCCATCGAGGCATCGGCCGCGTCCCAGACCAGCTGGACCCTGGAATAGACGCCCCAGGTGATCGTCGCCAGCGCCGCCAGCCGCAGCATCAGCAGCCCGGCCCGGCCGCCGCCGAGATAGAGCAGGTTGGCCTCGGCGTAGGAATAGTTGCCGAGGATCGTGGTGAAGGCGAAGAAGAACATCGCCACCGCAACGAAGCCGGCGCCCCAGTCGCCGAGGAACACCGTCATCGCGGCCTGGGTCAGCTGCACGCCGTCGCTGTTTCCCTCGCCGAGCACACCCGACAACAGGATGATCACTCCGGTCGCGCTGCACACCAGCAGGGTGTCGATGAACACGCCCAGCGCCTGCACCAGGCCCTGGCTTGCCGGATGGTTCGGCACCGGCGTCACCGCCGCGGCAACGTTCGGGGCGCTGCCCATGCCGGCCTCGTTCGAATACAGGCCGCGCTTCACACCCTGCAGCATCGCCACGCTCAGCGCGCCCAGCAGGCCCCCGGTAGCGGCGTCGAGTCCGAACGCACCACGCACCACCTGCAGCAGCACGGCCGGCAGTTGCGGCAGATGGGTCAGCACGATCCACCCCGCCAGCAGCAGGTAGGCGAGCGACATGAACGGCACCACCCACTGCGCGAAGCGCGCGACCGAACGCAGGCCGCCGAAGATGATCGCCGCCGTCAGCACCACCAGCCCGATCGCGACCGTCGCCTGGCCGAGCCCGAATGCGCCCTCCAGCGCCTGCGCCATCGCGTTGGCATGCACGCTGCTGAAGATCAGCCCGTAGCTGAGCAGCAGGGCCAGGGCGAAGGCGACGCCCATCCAGCGACGGCCGAGCCCGCGGGTCATGTAATACGACGGCCCGCCGCGGAACTGGCCGGTCGCGTCACGTTCCTTGTACAACTGCGCCAGCGTGCTTTCGGCATAGGCGGTCGCCATGCCCAGCAGCGCCGTGCACCACATCCAGAACAGCGCCCCCGGACCGCCGACGCCCAGCGCGATCGCGACCCCGGCCAGGTTGCCGGTGCCGACCCGCGCCGCCAGGCTGGTGCACAGCGCCTGGAACGGCGAGATGCCGCTGGCGTCGGCACGGGTACCGCCGGCGACGAGCCGCAGCATGTGCGGAAAGCGACGCAGTTGGAGTCCGCGCAGGCGCACGCTGAAGAACAGGCCGACGGCCAGCAGGCCGTAGACCAGCACGTAGTCCCACAGCAGCGCATTGATGCCGCCAATCAGTGGCGCCAGCAGCGCCTCGATCGTATCCAGTACCACATCCATCGGTTGCAGGCGTCCCCGGAGCCCGGCGGGCAATGCGGGCCATGGTAGCAACGCGCCGCGGATGCGCCGGCCCGGGGGTCCGCCCGCGATACTGCGCGGCTTCCGGAACCTCCCGTAAAATCCGTGACTCCCCATATACACCCCGGCCAGGAGTGCCCATGAAGATCCTCGTTATCGGTTCCGGCGGCCGCGAACACGCCCTGGCCTGGAAGCTGGCGCAGTCGCCGCGCGTGGAGGAGGTCGTGGTCGCCCCGGGCAACGCCGGCACCGCCAGCGAGGCCAGGTGCCGCAACGCCGACGTCGCCGCCGACGACCTGGACGGCCTGCTGGCGCTGGCACAGGACGAAGGTGTCGAGCTGACCGTGGTCGGTCCCGAAGTGCCCCTGGTGGCCGGCGTCGTCGACCGCTTCCGTGCGGCCGGCCAGCGCATCTTCGGGCCAACCGCCGCTGCCGCGCAGCTCGAAGGCAGCAAAGCGTTCGCCAAGGACTTCCTGGCCCGCCACCGGATCCCGACCGCGCACTACGCGGTGTTCACCGAGGCCGACAAGGCACTGGACTACATCCACCAGAAGGGCGCACCGATCGTGATCAAGGCCGACGGCCTGGCGGCCGGCAAGGGCGTGATCGTCGCGACGACCGTGGCCGAGGCCGAGGCGGCGGTCACCGACATGCTGTCCGACTATGCATTCGGCCAGGCCGGTGCGCGGGTGGTGATCGAGGAGTTCCTCGACGGCGAGGAGGCCAGCTTCATCGCGATGGTCGACGGCAGCACCGCACTGCCGATGGCGACCAGCCAGGACCACAAGCGGGTCGGCGACGGCGACACCGGTCCGAATACCGGCGGCATGGGCGCGTACTCCCCGGCACCTGTGGTCACCCCGGCCGTCCACGACCGCATCATGCGCGAGGTGATCGAGCCGACCGTGCGCGGCATGGCCGCCGATGGCGTTCCGTTCACCGGTTTCCTCTATGCCGGCCTGATGATCGACCACAGCGGCGCGCCGAAGGTCATCGAATTCAACGTCCGGTTCGGCGACCCCGAGACCCAGCCGATCATGCTGCGGTTGCAGTCCGACCTGGTCGAACTGGTCGACGCTGCGATCGACGGCAAGCTCGCCGGTCGCCGCGTCGACTGGGATCCGCGCGCCTCGCTCGGCGTGGTGATGGCCGCCGAAGGCTACCCCGGCAAGCCGCGCACCGGCGACGTCATCGGCAGCTGGGACACGCCCGACGTGGACGACGCCAAGGTTTTCCATGCCGGCACGAAGGTCGAGGGCGAACACGTCGTCACCGCCGGCGGCCGCGTGCTGTGCGTCTGCGCGCTGGGCGACAGCGTCGCCGAGGCGCAGAAGAATGCCTATGCCGAGGTCGCCGGGATTTCCTGGCACGGCGAGTTCCACCGCCATGACATCGGCTGGCGCGCGATCGCGCGGGAGCAGGGCGAACCGGTGACGGCGTAAGGCCGGTGCCGGTGCGCGCCGGCACGACCGCCGTCGTCCTGACCTACTGCACGTACACGAGGTAGTCGGTCGCCCCCGGATCATGCCCGAGCTGATGCATCAGGGCCGTGACCTGGCCGCGGTGATGGGTCTGGTGATTGAACATGTGCGCCACCGCGATCCAGGCCGCGTGCTCGCGCCGATCGCCCCGGGAATTGCGATAGCGCATCGTTTCCCCGAGCAGATCGTCCGAAAGCTCCTCGACCCAGTCGGAAATGACCCGGTCGGTCGCGCGCCGCCCGGCGTGCAGCGCTTCGAACCCGGCGTACAGCTGCTGACGCAACGACGAGAATTCGTGCACCAGGTCAGCGCCCTCCAGCGACGACAGCGCGGGGAACGCCGCGGCAAAGCGGCCCAGCCAGATCCGGTCGGCAAGCAGGATGTGGTTCAGTGTCCCGTGGATCGAACCGAAGAAGGCACCCATGTCCTTCTTCCGCTCATCGTCGGTCAGTCCCGAAAGCTGCTCGAACAGCCGCCGGTTGAACTCGCGGTTGTACCGGGCGAATCCCCGGAGCTGATCCTGATGCGTGCTCATATGACCTCTTCCGCGGTGCGACCATGCCCGGGCCTGACCGGTCGCATCGCATGGCAACGACGTGCCAGAGTAGCGCAAAGCATGCGTTCGATGCCTGGGCGGATCCGAATGGGAGGGACTTTCAATTCAACGGGCCCGTGCCGATCCGCGCGGCTTCCTGCCGCTTGCGCGCCCGGAGGATCCTGTTTGCGACGAGCAGGTTCCTGGCCGGCAGGATCAGCCCCGACTCGAACGGGCTCAGCACCAGCGTGGTCACCAGAACCGGAACCACCCCGACAGTGCGCGCCGCCGGGTCGATGCGCCGGCACAACCGGTGAACCCGCACGGTGTAGAACAGCACCGGCGGGACCGTGATGAGCGTGAGCAGTACCGAGGCTTTCAGTCCATCCCCGCTCCACTGGAGCGAAACGAACACGCACATGGCCGCGAACCACGCCACATGCAGAACGTAGGTGCGGATCAGCGCAGTACGCGCTTTTTCCAGCTCACGCCGCAGGTCGTCTCCCATGCACGACCTACTTCCGCAGGATCTTGTCCAGGGCCTTGCCCTTTGCAAGCTCATCAACAAGCTTGTCCAGACAGCGGATCTTCCGCATCAGCGGGTCTTCGACCTCTTCCACGCGTACCACGCACACCACGCCCTTGACGAGCGAGGCCTTCGGATTGAACGACGGCGCCTGGGCGAAGAAAGTCTCCATGTCACTCTCGTTCTCGATCTGATTCCGCAGCTCCGCCGGGCCATAGCCCGTCAGCCAGCAGATGATCCTGTCCACCTCTTCCTTCGTCCGCTTCCTGCGCTCCGCCTTCTGGACATACAACGGGTAAACGCTCGCGAACTTCATGCGGTATATCCGATGCTGGGTCATCGTCGTCCTCCCGTCGATCGAATCTCGATGGGAGCATATCTTCGCAGGTCTCCGCAGAGTGCTCCTGCAGCGCACACCGCATCGGACCTGTTTAAGCGGCACCAGATCGGCCTGGGCACACTCCGCTTGTTCGCCGCACCGGCTTGCCCCCCGCACATGGCGCGCACCAGCCACGGCCGCCGGGTCCGGGCACCCCGGTCCGGTCGCCTGCCCATTCGACCGGCTACACTCCCGCGGAACCGCGTGGAGGCTCCATGACGAAGGACGTGACGGCGCAGCAGGAATCGAACGACGCATTGATGGGGCGCAGGCCGCCGGCCGCCGGCCCCGGACCGGATGCGCCACCCACCCGCAGCCAGTTCGGCCTGCTGAAGCAGCGACGCTTCCTGCCATTCTTCGTGGTGCAGGCGCTGGGCGCGTTCAACGACAACGTGTTCCGCCAGGCGATCATCGGCATGCTGTTCTGGCTCGGCGCCAACAGCGAGGACAAGGCGCTGTACGCGAGCCTGGCGCCGGCGATCTTCATCCTGCCCTACTTCCTGTTCTCCGGGCTCGCCGGCCAGGTCGCGGAGAAGCTGGAGAAGCACCGGCTGATCCGCATCACCACCGCGATGGAGATCGCGATCATGTCGGTGGCGGCAGCCGGCTTCTATCTGCAGAGCCTGCCGGTGCTGCTGGTCGCGTTGTTCTGCACCGGCCTGCAATCGACCCTGTTCGGTCCGGTCAAGTACTCGATCCTGCCGTCGGTGCTGCGCCCGGAGGAGCTGACGGGCGGGAATGGGCTTGTCGAAATGGGCACGTCGATGTCGATCCTGCTCGGCATGATCCTCGGCGGGCTGCTGTTCAAGCTGGCCGGCGATCAGGGACCCTGGGTGACCGGCACGGCGGTGGTCGCATTGGCAGTGACCGGCAACCTGGTCAGCCGGCTGATCCCGCGGGTCGATGCCGGCGCGCCGGACCTGAGGATCAACTGGAATCCGATTCCCGAATCGGTGCACATGCTCAAGCTGGCGCGCAGGCAGCTGGCGGTGCGCAACGCAGTGCTCGGGGTGTCGTGGTTCTGGTTCGTGGGTACCGTGCTGACCTCGCAACTGCCGGCCTATGCCGAGGTTCACCTGGGCGGCGATGCGACGCTGTACATCTTCGCGCTGGCGCTGTTCTCGATCGGCACCGGCGTGGGTTCCCTGCTGTGCGAGAAGCTGTCCGGACGCACCGTCGAGATCGGACTGGTGCCGCTGGGCGCGTTCGGGATGAGCGCCTTCATCCTCGACCTGTATTTCGCCCGCACCGGCGTCGCAACGGCGGCCGGGCTGGACGTGGCCGGCTTCCTGCGTACCGAGGGCAGCTGGCGGATCGTCACCGACCTGCTCGGGATCGGCCTGTTCGCCGGCCTGTTCGTGGTGCCGCTGTTCGCGCTGATCCAGAGCCGTTCGCCGAAGAACGAACTGTCGCGCGTGATCGCCGGCCTCAACATCCAGAACTCGGGCTTCATCGTGCTGGCGGCGATGTCGGCACTGGCAGCGCAGAAGCTGCTGGGCTGGACGATCCCGCAGGTGTTCCTGGCGCTGGCGGTGCTCAACATCCTGGTCGCGATCTGGATCTTCACGATCGTGCCCGAATTCCTGATGAGGTTCCTGAGCTGGCTGCTGGTGCGGGTGCTGTACCGGCTGCGGGTCCGCGGGGTCGAGGCGCACGTACCCGACGAGGGGCCGGCGCTGATCGTCTGCAACCACGTCAGCTACATGGACGCGCTGATCCTGTCGGCCTGCATCCCACGCCCGGTGCGATTCGTCATGTACTACCGGATATTCAACATCCCGGTGATGCGCTGGATCTTCCGCACCGCCAAGGCGATTCCGATCGCCGGCGCGAAGGAGGATCCGGAACTGCTGCGACGCGCCTACGATGAGATCGACGCAGCGCTGGCCGATGGCGAGCTGGTCGGGATCTTCCCCGAGGGCGCGTTGACGCGGGACGGGACGATCGCGCCGTTCAAGGCCGGCGCCGAGCGGATCCTGGAACGGGCGAACGCGCGCGGCCAGACGGTCCCGGTGGTGCCGATGGCGCTGCGCGGGATGTGGGCCAGCATGTGGAGCCGACGCGACTCCCGGCTGGGGCGGATGCGCGTGCCGCGCCGCTTCCGCGCGCATGTGGAGGTGCTGGCCGGAGCGCCGATCGACGGCACCACGGCAACCGCGGCCGGACTCGAGGAACGGGTGCGGGCGATGCGCGGCGACGCCGCGTGATGCCGGTGCAGGGTGTCCGCCCCATCGGGGCACGGCAATCGCAGCGAGCGTGCAGCGGCGCGGCACAGGCAGGGCGCGCTGCCGCCATGATGCTCCTGGTGGAGGTGTCCGCTCCGCAACGGCAATTTCCGCATGGCGCCGGCGGCACCACGACCGGCGCTGCCGGCATCGGCGGATGGCGATGGCCTTGCAGACGCTCCCGCGACCACGGCGATGACGCGAATTTCGCCGGCCGCTGCTAGGATGCGACAGGGGAACGTGCCGGCAGACGGACCGCATCGGCGCACATCGATATCCGTCGTCCGGGTCGCGCATCCGCAGTCGGCCACGACAACGCTTTACCGCAACGCTTTACGTAACCAGCCATCACAATCAGAAGGGGAACACCACCATGAGCATGCCGCCTCCGGTACCGCCCGCCTCGGCGCCGCCGCAACCGGTCCAGAACCACCTCGCCTGGGCGATCGTCTCCACCGTCGTCGCGTTCTGCCTGTGCTGCTTCGTCGGTGCGATTCCGGGCGTGGTCGCGATCGTCTACTCGGCACAGGTCAACAAGAAGCTCAACCTCGGCGACGTGCAGGGCGCGATGCAGGCCTCGGCGAATGCCAAGACCTGGTGCTGGGTCACCACCGGCCTGGCGATCTTCGGCCTGCTGCTGAACGTCTGGGGGTTCATGACCGGCGGCACTGAGCAGTACATGCAGATGATCGAGGAAATGCAGCGGGCCCAGCAGTAACCGATGGCCGCCGCATCCGCCCCGCCCCGTTTCCGCTGGCCGCTGGCCGCCGTCTCCGCGGCGGCCGTGGCCCTGGCCGGTTTCGGGGTGTGGGTGCTGCGCAACTTCGATCCCAATGCGGCGAACAGCCCGTTCATGGGCTGCATCTTCCTCGAGGCCACCGGACTGTACTGCCCCGGCTGCGGCACCACCCGTGCACTGCATGCGCTGGTGCACGGCGACCTCGTCGGAATGGTGGCGATGAACCCGCTGCTACCGGCGCTCGCGGTCGCGCTGCCGCCGATCGTGCTGCACGGCCTGGGCTGGCAGGTGCCGTTGCCAGGCGCGGTGATGCGCACGCTCAACAATCCCAAACTGTGGCTGGTGCTGCTGACCGGCTACTGGATCGCCCGCAACCTGCCGTGGTGGCCGTTCACCTGGCTGGCGCCGGGTTGATCGTCCGTCCCGCTGGAGACTCCCGATGAACGCCCCGCACGGCGAATACGTTCCCAACAACCTGGTCTGGGCGATCCTGACCACCCTGTTCTGCTGCCTGCCGCTGGGCATCGTCTCGATCGTCTACGCGGCCAGGGTCGACGGTCTGCGCGCCGCCGGCAACATTCCCGCCGCACGCGCCGCCGCGGCCAGCGCGCGCAACTGGGCGATCGCGTCGGCGGTCGCCGGGCCGGTACTGATCATGCTGTGGATGATGTTCGCCGGCGGCATGGCCGTGCTGAGTGCGATGTTCAGCGGCGGACACTACTGAGGTCGAAGGCCGCGCGGCATCAGCCAAACGATGGGGCGCGGCTCACGCCGCTGCTACAGGCACGCCTACTGGCACTCCTGCAGACGCGCTGCGGTGGCGGATCAGTTGACGTATCCGGCGATCACGAACAGCGCCAGCACCGCCAGCCAGGCCAGCAGCACGCGCCAGACCAGGCTCATCGCGTCGCGCAGTTCCGGCAGATCGCCGGGCACCGCGGTCACCTCGCCGCCGCCCTCGACCAGGTCCGGCTCGTCGGCATAGTCGCGGGCCTCCTCGGCCAGTTCGGTGCGCACGCTCGCGCGGCCGACCGCTGCGAGGAAGCGGTTGTCGAGCCTGAACGAGGCACCGCCGTTGTCGCGCCAGGCGGCGAGCACGGTATCGAAGTTGCCGACGATCGCCAGCGCCAGCGTCATCAGCTGTGCGACCGGCCATTCCAGCGCCGCCAGCAGGTTGCGGGCACCGAGCACGGTATCGTGCGGCAGGATGCGGGCGAGGCGGCCATGCGCCGCCAGCTCCGTCAGCCGGTACAGCAGCGCGCCGAACGGCCCGAACACGAGGAACCAGGCCAGCACACCGAACCAGCGGCGCAGCGCGTTGCGGAACACCGCGTCGACCAGCGCGCCGCCGTCGAGCGAGACCGCCTCCGGTTCCGACCACAACGGCATCGCCGCGGCCCGACGCGACGCGGTGTCGGGAGCGTCGAGGATCGCCTCGACGTCGACATCCAGATCGCGCGGACCCCAGGTGTAGAACAGCACGACAATCCCCAGCACCAGGCTGGCCAGCCCGAACACGGTGCCCTCGAGCGCGTACTGGAACAATCCGATCAGCAGCAGCGGCGGCGCCAGCGCGAGCACGATGCCCCACCGCCCATGCCACGGACTTTCTTCCTCGAAGCGGGCGTCCAGCCAGTGCAGCCAGTCGCCGTACCAGCCATAGGCACGCACGCTGGCAGCCAGCGAGGGCACCAGGTGACCCAGCACGAGCGCAACGACGGTGGCGATCAGGGTGGTGGACATGCGGCGGCAGGGCTCCAGCGGCGTTGTGCGGACAGCGTGCAGGGCGGCAATGCCGGCGGCATCGCGTCGGTTGATTCTAGCCTGCGCGGTGTGATCGGTTCATGCCGCGCTGCGGCCAGGCACGGGACCACCGCCGCGGATTGCGACGGCGGCCGCTGCGGCGGTCCCGTGGGCGGACCGGTGACCGCGCAGGGCCCGGCTCTCAGGAGCCGGCGCGCTGTCGCTCGGCCAGCCACTGTTCGAGCAGCCAGCGCGAAATCGAGATCGACGGCGACAGCAGCAGCTCTTCGCCGTGGTCCTCGCCCCCCTCCTGCTCGCGCCGGCGGGCGTCGGCGATGCTGTCGGCGTCGAACCAGCGTACGTCCTCCAGCTCCTCGCCCGGACGGGGCTCACCGGTGGCATCGGCGAAGAAGCCGAGCATCAGCGTGCCCGGGAACGGCCACGGCTGCGAAGCGAGATAGCGGCAGCGGCTGATCCGCAGGCCGGTCTCCTCCTCGACCTCGCGCGCGACCGCCTGCTCGAGCGACTCGCCCGGCTCGACGAAACCGGCGATCACCGAATAGCGGCGCGGCGGCCAGCCGGCCTGCCGGCCGAGCAGCAGGCGCTCGCCGTCGCTGACCGCGACGATCACCGCCGGGTCGGTGCGCGGGTAGTGCTCGATGCCGCAGCCGCTGCAGCGGCGCAGCCAACCACCGCGTTCCACCCGGGTCTGTGCGCCGCAACTGCCGCAGTGGCGGTGGCGCTGGTGCCAGTGCTGCATCGCCCGCGCCTGCGCGAACACCGCGGCCTCCTGCATCGGCCACAGCGCGGCGGCCGAACGCACGTCCAGCGTGCCCGCCGCGGTGTACGCGACGAGTTCGGCGTCCAGCGAGAACCAGGCCTGGCCGGCGCCGGTCAGGCCGAGGAAGGTCGCCATCCCGCTGCCGCCGGCGCCGCCGCTGAGCTCGGCGCCCTGCGGCGCGGCCGGCCGGCGCTCGCCGTCGACCAGGGCGCGACCGGTGGAATCGAGCAGCAGCACGCGCGCGCCGTTCCACAACGCATCGAGCGCGGCGTTGTCGTCGCGCAGGTGATCGGCGCGGTCGAGCACCGCCGCGGGCAGCTCACCGGGGACGGTGGGGACGAAGGCGAACGGGGATGCGTCGGTCATCGGGCGGACTTGCGGCTGAACCAACGCCTATTGTCGACGATGACAGCGGTCCTCTCACCCCGAACGGATCCCGCACGAATGGCGCGATCGGGGGACATGAGCCAGGAACCGCCCTTACGGCAAGCCCTCCGCAGCCCGGATCGCCTCAGCCGCGCGGCGTCCGGATCGGGAAAGACCCGGACTCAGGCGGAGAACGAAGAACCGCAACCGCAGGTGGTCTTGGCGTTCGGATTTCGGATCACGAACTGCGCGCCGTGCAGGCTCTCGGTGTAGTCGACCTCGGCGCCCATCAGGTACTGCAGGCTGAGCGGATCGACCAGCAGGGTCACGCCATCGGTCTCGACCGCAAGATCGTCCTCGGCCCGGGCCTCGTCGAACTCGAAGCCGTACTGGAAGCCCGAACAGCCGCCGCCCTGGATGTAGACACGCAGCTTCAACGCCGGATTGCCCTCCTCGGCGATCAGTTCGCGGACCTTGGCGGCGGCCGCCGAGGTGAACGCCAGCGGCCGGTCCAGCGACTGGTAGTCGGGGGCGGCGGCGTTGGCGGTGGGCAGCGGGGTGATGTCCATGCCTTCAGGATGGGGCGTCGCCGTCCCGCATTCAAGCGCGGCGGCGGACTTCAGTTGCGTTCGCCGCCGCCATTGCCTGCAGGAGCGACGTGGGCCTCGCGGATGGCCTCGGCCCAGGTGAACGACTGCTCGACCGCAGCGCCGGAACGCGGCAGCAGCCGCACCATGACCCGCACCGGCGCAAAGCCCTCGGGCAGGAACACGTCGCCTTCGACCTGCTGGAAGTACTTGAACGAGTATTCCAGCCCCGGAGCCTGCTCGCCCTGGCGCAGGCGGTCCCACTCCAGGGTCTCGCGGCGGCCATTGCGGGTGCCCTCGATCACCAGGCTCAGCTGGCCGGTACTGACCGCGCCCCGATTGAGGTTCTGGGTCAGGGTGGTGGTGAAGTGCCAGGCCGTGTCGCTCTGCGGCTGCATCCGGATCGCATGCACGCTGAGTCCGCGACGCTGGCCGGTGGCGCCGACCAGGCGCTCGTAGAAGGCGACATCGGCGCGCAGGCCGGCGATCTCCTCGTCGCGTTCGGCCAGCGTGTTCTGGACGTCGCGGTTGGCGTCGCGACTGATCTGGTCGGAGCGGCTCAGGGTCGCGACCTGCTGCTGCAGTTCGTCGACCTGCACCTGCAGCCGGTCGCGCTGGGCTTCGCTGGCGGTCAGTCGGCTGCGGATGTCGTCCGAGACCGGCGACAACACCCGCCACAGGCCCCAGCCCCCGAACAGCAGCGACAGCACCACCGCGGCCAGCAGCGCCCAGCGTGCGCGCCGCCAACGCGGATCCGGCGGCCCTGGCTCGGCAGCGGGCGCCGCGGCATCGCCGGTATCGGCGGCCGTGTCGGGATGCGTGGGCTCGTCCATCGTCACCGATATAGAAGCCGGGCCGGACCGCGTCAACCCAACCGATGGCCGGGTCGACGGTCGCGGTTCACGCACGCGTGTCGCCGCCGCACGCACCGTGGCGCGGGAGGCAGGTTCGATTCAGGCGGCTTCGACGAACTCGCCGCGCGCCGGGGCGGCGACCTGCTCGGCGAGGGTGCTTCCGGCGTGCAGGCTGTCGGCATGGATCAGGCGGCCGGTCAGGGTCGAACCGGCACACATCTCCACCACCTTGTAGTGGACATTGCCCTGCACCCGCGCCTTAGACGCGAGCTCGACGCGCTCGGCCGCATAGACGTCCCCCGTCAGCGCACCGTTGATCACCACCACAGGCGCATGCACCTCGCCTTCGATGACTCCGCCCTCGGCCAGGGTCAGGGTGGCCTTCTGCCCCTCCTGGGCGACGATCTTGCCGATCACCCGGCCCTCGATGTACAGGCCCCCGCTGAATTCCAGATCGCCGCGGAACACGACCTGCGCACCGATCAAGGTGTCGACCTGGCCGCCTTCGATGTGGGCGGGTTTGTTCTTGAACATGCTTACGGTTCCCCTTGGATGAGATCGTTGGCGCCGGTGGCACCGGCCACGGCGGTCGCCGCCGTCGCGTTTTCCGGCTCGCGTCCCTGCCAGGCGAGGGTCTGGTCGACCGAACCGCTCTCGCCTCGCAGCCGCACCTTCACCCGCTGCGGAGTGAAGCCCTGCGGCAGCATCACGCTGCCGGCGAGCTGCTGGAAGTAGCGGAACGAGTACGGCTGACCCGGAGCGCCGGAGGTCTGGTGCAACGCATCCCAGTCGATCGCCGCCAGCTTGCCCTCGCGCACGCCCTCGATCGCGAACTTCAGCCGCCCCTCGCTGACCGCGCCGCGGTTGAGGTTCTGGGTCAGCACGATCTCGTAGCGCCAGCTGCCGGCCGCCTCGCGGGTGAACTGCGAGGAATGCACGTTCAGGCCCTTGCGGGGCGTCGTGGCCCCAACCAGTCGTTCATAGAACGCAACGTCCTCGCGCAGCCCTGCGATCTCCTCCTCGCGTTCGGCGAGGCTGCGCTGCACCTGCTTGTTGGCGGCGCGGGTGATCTGATCGGACTTCTCCAGGATCTCGGTGCGCTGACGCAGGGTCTCCAGTTCGCCCTGCTGGCGCTTGAGCCGGCCGCGGGCCTCGGTCAGCTCGCGGCTGAGCTCGGGCAGCCGCGGAGCCGCCAGTTGCTGCGACCAGCGCCATGCGACCGCGACCGAACCCAGCCATGCCAGCACCAGCAGCGTCCAGATCAGCGGCCGGCGATCCGGACCCTGCTGGACGATGCGGTAACGCGGTGGCGGCGTATTCCTCGGTGACGGACTCATGCGCTGGGTTCGGAGATGCCGGGCCGGCCGACGTTCGTGGGCGGATCGTCACGCGGCTGACCCTATACTTAATCGTCATTCTAGCGGCGCGACGACGATGACTGATGCGCACCTGTTCGCAATTGGCGTGGTTCTGGCCTGGCTGGCCGGGGTTCGTGCCTATCTGACCGTGTTCGGAGTCGGGCTGGCAGGCGCGCTGGGCTGGCTCGACCTGCCCGAGGCCCTGCAGGCGACGCAGTCGCCGTGGGTGCTGGGAGTGTCGGGCGCCCTGGCGCTGACGGAGTTCTTCGCCGACAAGATCCCCGGCGTGGACTCGGGCTGGGACCTGTTGCAGACCCTGGCGCGGGTGCCGGCCGGCGCGTTCCTGGCCGCCGCCACGCTGTCGTCCGACGGCGAGCTCGGCGCCGGCGCGCTGGCCACGGGCGCCGGAGTGGCGCTGGCCAGCCATGCGCTGAAGTCGGGCACTCGGATCATGCTGAACACTTCGCCCGAACCGGTCACCAACTGGACCGCGTCGGTCGGCGAGGACGTCGCCGTGGTCGGCGCGCTGGCGCTGGTGTTCGCCTATCCGTGGCTGACCCTGGCCGTGGTGCTGCTGTTCAGCCTCGGCATCGCGCTGTCGATCTGGTGGGTATGGCGCAAGCTCTTCAGGCGCGCGCCCAAGCCGGCCTGACGGCGGTTCCGGGCGTCCTCCAGGCTCACGCGCGGAAGCGGCGCGGGGCGCGACGGACTTCTTCGGGAGAATCTCGTCGCAGCCTACGCCGCTTCCTCTTTGAGCTCCGCGGCAGGTGCGGGCATACCGCGGCCCCGCCTCAGCTCTCCATCTTCATCGCCAGGTAGTTCTGCTCGCCGACGCGCTCGATCAGCGCGAGCTGGGTCTCGATCCAGTCGATGTGTTCCTCCTCGGAGTCGAGGATGTGGGCGAACAGGTCGCGGCTAACGTAATCGGACACGCTCTCGCAGTGCGCGATCGCCTCGCGCAGCAGTGGTACCGCCTCCAGCTCCAGCGCGAGGTCGCAGTTGAGCAGCTCGCGCGGGTTCTCGCCGATGCGCAGCTTCCCCAGCGCCTGGAAGTTGGGCAGCCCGTCGAGGAACAGGATGCGCTCCGAAAGCTTGTCGGCATGCTTCATCTCGTCGATCGACTCGTGGTACTCGTGTTCGGCGAGTTCCTTGAGTCCCCAGTTCTTCAGCATCTTGGCGTGCAGGAAGTACTGGTTGATCGCGGTCAGCTCGTTGTAGAGCGCCTTGTTGAGGAATTCGATGACCTTGGCGTCACCCTTCATGGTCGAGCTCCGTGCGAAAACTATGGCGGCACTCTAGCGCTTGCCGGACAGGCGTGACGGAACGCGAATCGGCCGCAGCCGCACTCGCGAATCAGTTTCAACGATGAAGGAATCGCGGCGCCGGTGAGGCGCGGGGCTCAGGCGGCGTGGGCCAGCACCGGCAGCGGCAGGTCGCGGACCGGGCGATGGGCCTCGAGCAGTTCGGCGGCGAGATCCAGACAGCTGCCGCAGTTGGCGCCGGCACCGGTCCGCATGGTCAGCTCCGGCACGCTGCCGCAGCCGGCTTCGGCCGCTTCGCGGATGTCGTGATCGGTGACCCCGTTGCAGATGCAGACGTACATGATGGCGTGTGGTGGCGTGGCGGGCACTGTCGCAGCCGGATTGGCCGCATCCGCATTCCACTACGAATGAGAATGATTGTCAATCGACGCAGATCGGGTTCCCGAAAAGCCCGGGCGGCGCCAGGCCGGCCCGCGCTACTTGTGCCGGTGACCGCGACCGCCGTCCCCGCCGGCGGCCTCGCGCGACCTCGGCCTGGCGCGATTGCGGCTCCAGCCGGCCGTCCGCGGGTCGCCCTCCTTCGGCGGCACCGCCTGGACCCCGGCCACCTTGCGGGCGAACGGCGCCAGGTGCCCCAGTGCGCGGGCGTAGACGCCGCGCTTGAACATCACCACGTGCTCGAGCGGGTACCAGAAGTCGACCCAGCGCCAGTGGTCGAACTCGGGTTTGTCGGTCAGGTCCAGGCGCAGGTGCGATTCCTCGCCGAGCAGCCGCAACAGGAACCAGACCTGCTTCTGGCCGACACAGACCAGGCGGTCGTTGCGGCGGATCGCCCGCTGCGGCAGCCGGTAACGCAGCCAGCCCGGAGTGACGCCCAGCACCTCGACATGTTCGGGAAGCAGGCCCGTTTCTTCGCGCAGTTCGCGATACATGGCCTCGATCGGCGTTTCGTCGCTGTTCATCCCGCCTTGCGGGAACTGCCAGCCATCGCGGCGAACCCGGCGGGCCCAGAACAGCCGGCCGTCCGGCCGCATCAGGACGATGCCTACATTGGGTCTATAGCCGTCCGGATCGATCACGATGCGGACTCCCTGAATTACTGACTTGCGTCACTGCCACCGACTCTGCCACGCACCCGGCGGCGCCACAAGCCGCCGCGCGATGCCCGGCGGGGCAATTGACAGGCCGCGCACTTGCGTGAAAAATTCGCGGTTCACCCCGTGGCTATGTAGCTCAGCCGGTTAGAGCACAGCACTCATAATGCTGGGGTCGGTGGTTCGAGTCCACCCATAGCCACCAGATTCCGCCGCAAAAACAATGCGTTAGCCGGCGAAAGCCCAGCTTCGAAACAGGCTTTCTTGCGGCGGTACCGGGTGTCATCGGAATCGGCGAACCTGCTGAATTGCCTCTGACGTGCCATTACGGTCACTTGGGCGGCCAGGCCTGGGGCGGCATCTGTCGTCCGCGAGTGTCTGCTGGACAGGGTAGCCCCGAGCTCGACTGGTCGCGCTGGGCAGTCTTGCCAAGCTGCCACGTGGAGACAAGCACTCCCTCAAGTCGCTCCCATGAAACGGCCTCCGCCGATCGCCATGCTGACCCCGTGTCCAGCACCCGGCCGCGAGCTGGATCCAGAACGCAGCTGATGTGTTGGGAAGGCTCGCGCGCGAAGTCGAATGTGCCGGCGGGCATATTTCCGCACCCGATCCATTCCGTTGAAGAAACCGGTCCTGGAGCGGGACGCTGCATGGCATGGCGGCCGGAACCAGGAAGAACAGCCGGAACGTGGAAGATCCGAGCGTCGAAGGCCAATTTCGGAAAGCAGACGATTCCTGGCCCTGCGAAAAGCGGTATCGATGGTGCCGGGGGTTGCCGATCGCGGATCGAGACGCCGCGCCCGGTCGAACTCAGTCGCTGATGCGGACTGTGAGCCGCCGGAAGATGCTACGCCTCGAACTTGCTGTCAATGCACCGCGGTGCGCAGCGCATCACCGAGCTCGCGGGTACCGCCGGGGGCATGAGCGTCGAGCAACATCGCCACGACTTTTCGATTGCCCCTAAACGGCTTCCGCCCGTGGGCCATCTGCATGTTGTCCAACAGCATCACATCGCCAACTCGCCACGGAAAGCTCATCTCGGCCGCCTTGAATGCCTCGCGCACCGCCTGCAGGTCGGCTGCCGGAATTTCGCTGCCGTCGCCATAGAACGTGTTGCGCGGGACGCGATCGCCATACATCGTTCGCAACGAGCGCACCACGTCCGCAGGCAGGTTTGAGATATGGAACAGATGCGCCTGGTTGAAAAACACGCGCTCGCCGGTTACAGGGTGTGTGGCCAACCCCTGATTGGTCTGCACGGTACGAAGCGTGTTGCCGTCGAGCCAGTCGTGCTCGATCCCGTTGCGTACGCAGAAATCCGCCAGCTCATTGCGGTCCGATGTCTGGAAGACCGTTTCCCATGGGATGTCGACATAGGGTCGATAGTGGCGTACGTAGCGCACGCCAAGGCGGTAGAACCGCTCTATCAGCGCGGGATCCAGTGAAGCGGTGACCTTGCGCACATCGGCAATCTGGGTTGCGCCACCGCTATCGGGGGCGACCAGGCAACAGAACGCAATCTTCCGCGGCCAGGCGCGCTGATAGGCATTCTCGCAATGCAATGCGATTTCCTGGTCCGGCGGATATTCGGTAGTGGTGAATACCCCTTTGCCCAGCGAGGTTCTCGGCGTGGAGCGATAGGTGTACTCCAGCGCATTCGGGGAGATCGCGGCGCCGGCCCGCTCGAAGTCCTCGACCGAGGCGACGTCGAAACCCCGGAACAGCAATGCGCCATGCTCAAGCAGCGATGCCTCGATGTGCGCGGAATGCGCCGAGACGAATGCCGCGAGATCGCGCTCGCCTTCGGGCTCGAAGGTGAGCGGGCCGCGCTGGCCCGGGATCAGAAGACGTTGGTTGAAGTCGGACATTGTGGGCGTTCCTGTTGTGCCGGGCAGACGCGGCGGGCGTCGAGGATCAGAAGCGGTAGCGGACCTTCACGAGCACCTGGTCGGAGTCGCGCAGACTCAGCGCATCATCGAGCAGGTCGGAGAGGCCGGGGTCCTCGCGATCGAAGCGGGACTCGCCGCCTCGCGAGTACGCCAGGTACACGTCCGACTGCGGGCCGATCAGGTAGCGATAACGCAGTTGCAGGCCAAAGCTGTTGATGTCGAAGTCTTCCAGCTCCGCCCCGGTCGCCCGCATGTCGCCGGATGGATCCAGGACATAGGCCGTCCCGTCGCTGGCTCGGATCGCAACCCACTCGGACTTCAGGCGCAGCTCGTGGCGCAGGCCCGGAAACCAGCTCAGACCGAGACGTATCGAATCGCCCCGGCGCGAGTAGCGGCCAAAGTCCGTACCGCCCTCCCATATGAGCCAGTCTCCTGTCCGCTCGGGACCGAGGGTCAGCGAAGCGTTGAAAGCGTCGCTGGGGAACCAGTCCGCCCAGAGCTCCAGCTCCCTCCCGGTCTCCGCCGACAGCCCGGTCGCCATCGCGGTGAATCCGGCACCGAAGGCCCAGTCACCATACCGGCGGCTTGCGAACTCGACTTCGGTCCGGTTGCGCGCCGATCGCCGCCACAACCCGTTGCCGCGCGAAATCAGGTCCTCCCACCCGTCGGTGAAGCGGCTGTAGTTGGCGTTGATCCTGTTGCCGTTCCTGAAGCTGTAGTTGTTGACCAGCACGTATGAGCCGGGCAGGCGGTCGCCGAAATCGTTCTCGCGGGACATCGCCTGCAACTGCAGGCGCGTGCTGCCCAATGGCGAGTCCTCGTCCCGGAACCGGTGCGTGTAGGCGACCGATCCCCGCTGCTCGCTCAGATTGTTGCGACGCATGAATCCAAGATCGTTGAAGTTCAGGTCGCGGCCGAAATGGGTGGCCTCCAGCCGGTAGGCCCACGCGCTGGTCGGCGTCCAGTTCATGCGCAGCCAATACCCGGTGTCGTCGTACTCCAGCCCCTGCTGGTCCACCGAAGTACCCAGCCACTGGGCGTTGAACAGCAAGGTATCGGTCGGACGCCACAGCATGTCGAGCTCGTTGACACGGGCGCTGCGATCCAGGAACGGCCGATCGACGAATGTTCCCAGCCAGCCGATATTGAGCCGTTCGCTCACCGGATACAGCAGACGGGCGGCATAGAAGTCGCGGCCGGCGGCGTCATCCTCGACCGCGGCCATCACTCCGTAGCTGACGTTGCCGAAGGAGCCATTGAGCTTGAGGGCGGCATTGATGTCGCTGATCCCGGAACCGTCATCCGCTTCCGCACCGATGCGCCTGGTATGCACGAGCCGGCTGGAGTCTCCGGTACGCACATCGAACAGACTCTGATTCTCGGTAAAGAACGGACGCCTGTCGCTGAAGAAGACCTCGATCGCGTCGAAGTTGATGACGATGTCATCCGCCTCGACCTGGCCGAAGTCCGGATTCACCGTCGCGCTGAGCTGGAAGTTCGGGGACGGCTTCCAGAACATGTCGACACCGGCCTTGTAGCGTGTCCTGCCCTCTATCAGATCGGTACTGGCGGTGACGTAGGGCCAATAGTGGAACAGGGCCTTGCGATACTGCGGGACCTCGACGCGCTCGAAGGCGGAAAGGAAGCTGCCGTTCTCCGTGGTCACTGCGGGGAACGCGGCACGCTCTCCAGTGCCGCCGAACTGTCGACTGAAGTAGACCGTCATCTCCCGCGCCTGGGTATCGGTGCCGCGCATCGGCGCCACCGTCCACGGGATCTGCATCTCCACCTGCCAGTCCTCTTCGGTCTCCGACACCGCCCAGCTCCAGTCGGTGTCCCAGTCGTATCCGATCACGTTCTCGTTGGACACCACGCCGTCCTGGATCGAACCGGACAGACTGACGGTGAAACTGTAGGCCGTGTTCCCATCGCCGTTGAAATCGACGATGAAGTTCACGCTGTCGACCGGGTTGCCGTTGTCGCGTTCCAATCTGGGCTTGACCCGCTGCACACCCGGCTCCTGCTGCAGCCGGAAGCCGACCACGATGCCGTCCGGAGTCGACAGCAGACGGGCTTCGGTCGCCAGACCGGTGTCCGGCGTGGTCAGCTGGAACGGTTCGGTCAGCCTGAAGTCGTCGTAGCGGGCCGCCTGCGCCCATTCGGGCTCATCCAGCTTTCCATCGATGACGATGGCGGCGTTGGCGGGTGCGACCGCACCCAGGAACAGTACTGCGGCAACGGCGCCGCTCAGTTGCGAAACGCAACATCCGACATTCATTCGGTGAATCCTCGAAATGTTCAATGAGACGCGCGGATCCCGGTCCGCGCAAAACAGGTGCGAAAGAGTCAATTGACGGACAGATAGGCCAGGGTCTTGCGCTCGCCCTTGAAGGGTTCGCGGCCATGCATCATCAACAGGTTGTCTATCACCAGAACGTCGCCGTGCTTCCAGTCGAACAGCAGCTTGTTGTCGTTCATCGCCTTGCGCACCGCAGCCATGTCCCGGTCGTCGAGCGGTGCTCCGTCGCCGTACTCGCACTCATGGGGAAGATTGCCGCTCCCGACCATCTTCTCGAACATCTCGCGCAGCGCCGGATCGAGCGCTGACCGGTGCCACTGTTCGGCCTGGTTGAACCACACGTCCTGGCCGGTGACCGGATGCGCCACGAAGGCGTCGCGCACGGTGGACACGCGCAGACCGCCATCGGCACGCCATTCGCAGGTCGACCCCTGCCCGGCAACGATCTCCTCCACCTCTTCCCGGCTATCGGTCTGATAGGTGGCCTGCCAGGTCTTGCCCAGCGGAAGTCCGGCGTGGAAGTTGCGGATGTACCTGATCTTGCGGTCGCGCATCTTCGAGACGACCTCGTCTGGGACGGCCTCCAGCACATCGACGCTGTGGGCCAAGGACGTCTGCCCACCGGAGATGGCGGGAATCAGGCTGTAGAAGAACAGGCGGCTCGGCCACGAGGGCAGGTACGACATCTCGTTGTGAAGACTGATCGTCTCGGTCGCCGGATACTCGGTCGAGGTGTAAACCTCGGGCAGCACCCGCGTACGCGGCGAGTTGCCGCCCACGTAGTCGAAGCTCACCGCACCCAGGTGGCGGGTGCATTCCCTGAAATCCTCGACCGTCTTCACTTCGAACCCGCGGAACAGCAACCCGCCGTGGCGCAACAGCGACTGCTGCAGCCCATCGCGATTCGCCTCCAGGTAGGCGCCCAGCGCGACGAGGCTGTTGTCGCCGTCCGGCGTCATCACGAGCGGGTGATGCGGGGTGGGGGAAAATAACGGGGTCGATTTCATCCTGCAGTCCTTTGGAGATTGATCAAGTGCTGTGTGTATGGAGCGCGTGCGTTGACGACGAGACGTCATGGGCGGCCGTCGCGGATCGCCCTGTCGGGAGCAGCGTGCTTTCGATGCACCGCAGGACCCGGTCGCGCTGTTCGTTCAGGAAGAAGTGGCCGCCCTCGAACCAGGCGATGCTGCACGCACGGCTGGTCTCCTTCTGCCACCCGTCCACCTGGCCCGCCCCTTTGTTCTCGTCGTGTGTTCCTGCGAACACGGAGACCGGAACGGGCAGAAGCGGAGAAAACCGATAGCGGTAGTTCTCCGCAAGCGAGAAATCGGCCCGGATCGTCGGCAGTAGCAGCGCCATGAGTTCCTGGTTCTCCAGAACCTCTGGCGGAGTCCCCGCGTAGAGCCGAAGGAGATTTACGAACGAAGCGTCGTCCAGGGCGTGCAGTCCCCGCGGAGCACTCCGGAACTGCGGCGCCTGGCAGCCGGAGACGATCAGGTGCTCCGGCAGGCGCATGCCGTGCAAGCGCAGGTAGCGCGCCAGTTCAAACGCAACCAGCGCCCCCACGCTGTGGCCGAAGAACGAGAACGGCAGATCGTCCAGGCGCGCGACTTCCGGAGCCACCGCGCGCAGCAGCGCCGGCAACGAATCGATCGGCGCCTCGCCGATTCGCGCGCCACGGCCGGGAGCCTGGATCGCACAGACCTCGATCGACGGATCCAGGGCCTCCTGCCAGCGGGCGAATGCGAATGCGTTTCCGCCCGCATAGGGAAAGCAGAACAGGCGATGGCGACGGGCGGAGGATGGCGTGCGGATCATCCAGGGCGACGAACGTGCATTCATGCCATCGCCTCCGTGCCGGAAGTGGCTGCCCGACGGCCATCGCCCGTTGCCATCGTACCCAGCGCGCCGGCGATGCACGCGGCCACCTCCGCGACGGCCGGCTCCATCAGCATCGAATGATGCGTACCGGTCACGACTCGAGTCGACTCTCCCGCCGGTGCCGCCACCGGCGGCGTCGCCGGCGCGGGCTGCGATGCCGCACGGACATGGTGCACCGCCACCGCGACCGTCGGGCGGCCGCCATCGCGCAGCGCAGCGAGGTGGGCGGCGGTCTTCGGCAGCTGATTGAGCAGTTGCGTGAGCAGGGGGGCGTCCAGCCCCGGAACCGCATCGATGCCGGCATGGCGCAGCGCTTCTTCCGGCGAGGACGCGACGAACGCCGAAAGCGGGCGCCCGGAGGCCGTAAACGCCTCGATCCATGCGGCGTCGACCGCGATGCCGCGCGCGCCCAGTTCGGCGCGCAATGCGAGTGCGATCAGGACCTCGTCGTCGAGCGGTCCGTCCGGCAGGGGGTGGGAGTCGATCAATCCGAGGTATTCGACCGCTGCACCGGATTCGACCAGGCGATTCGCCACCGCCGCCGCGAACAGGCCGCCGCTCGACCAGCCCGCCAACCGGTACGGTCCCTGAGGCTGTACGGAGCGGATGCACTCGACGTGACGTGCGACCAGAGCGTCGATGTCGCGGATGGCCCCCTCGCCGACCGCCTCCGGCGATGGCAAGGCATATACCGGACACACCGGTGCCAGGCGTCCGGCCAATGCGCGATACATCGCGATTTCACCACCCACCGGATGAATGCAGAACAGCGGGCGGGTGTCGCGTCGAATCGTCTGCAGAGCGACAGCCGACACACCGGCGTCCTCGTTCCTGCGCGCTTGCGACAGCCGTTCGGCCAGCGCGGACAATACCGGCGTGGCGAATACCGCGCTCAGCGGCGGTGCCGTTCCGAATCGCTCGCGTACGGCGGCGAACATCCGTACCGCCAGCAGCGAGTGCCCGCCGAGTTCGAAGAAGTGGTCGTGCCGGCCCACGCGCTCCAGGCCCAGCAGCCCGCCCCAGATCTCCGCCAGCACGGTTTCTTCTTCTCCCTCCGGCGCCACGTGCGCGCGTGTCGCGATAGCGGTGCCATCCGGAGCCGGCAGTGCATCCCGGTCGACCTTGCCGTTGGGGGTCAGCGGCAACGCCGTCATCGTCACGAACGCCGACGGCAGCATGTGTTCGGGCAGCTGCTGCGACAATGCGGCACGCAGCGATGCCGCATCGACCGCAGTGCCGTCATCGACCCGCACATAGGCGACAAGGCGCTTGTCTCCGGCCGCGTCCTCGCGCACGAGCACCACGGCCTCGCGGATGCCGTCGCCTCGCGCAAGCGCAGCCTCGATCTCGCCGGGCTCGATCCGAAACCCTCGGATCTTGATCTGGAAGTCGTTGCGGCCCAGGTACTCGATGACCCCGTCGGACCGCCAGCGTCCGAGGTCGCCGGTGCGGTACATCCGTGCGCCGGGCACGGTAGAGAACGGGTCCGCGCGGAAGCGTTCGGCGGTGAGGTCCTCACGGTTGAGGTAGCCGCGCGCCACGCCCTCGCCGCCAATGTGCAGTTCGCCGCAGACACCCTCGGGGACCGGTTGGCCGTACGCATCGAGCAGGTAGATGCGGGTATTGGCGATGCCTCGCCCGATGTTCGGCGGCACACCCGCCTCGATCCTGGCGAGGGTCGCGTCCACCGTGCATTCAGTCGGCCCGTAGACGTTGAAACAGGCGACATCCGACGCGGCGGCCCGTTCCCACAGCGTCCGCGATATCGCCTCGCCACCGACGAGGATCGTGCGCAGCGCGGGCAGGCGGCCGGACTCCAGCGCACCGGCGTCCAGCAGCAGCTCCAGCTGCGCCGGTGTGCAGTCGAAGGCTTCGATCTGTTCGCGTCTCAGGAAGCCGATCATCGCTGCACCGTCGGCGCGGACGCTGGCCGGCACCAGCCGCACACAGCGCCCGGACAGCACCTGCAGAAGCATCTGCAGCGATGCATCGAACGAGAACGCCGCGTTCAGCGCGACTCGCGCATCGGCTCTGCAATGCGAGAACACCTCCCGTTCCAGCGACGCCCATAGATTGATCGCACTGCGATGCTCGACTTCCACCCCTTTTGGATGCCCGGTCGAACCGGAGGTATAGATGACATAGGCCAGTTGACTCGATCGATGGACATCGGCAATGGTCGACGCGGACGCGTCCTCCGCCGTTTCCATGCTCTCCACGTACAACACCGGCAGACCGGTTTCAGCCAGCAACGGTCGCAATGGATCCAATGCGCGCGTGGTCACGATCACGCGCGGCGCGCTGTCGGACAACAGGTAGCGCAGGCGGCCCTCGGGGTAGGACGGGTCCAGCGGCACGTAGCCGGCGCCGGCCTTCAGGATCCCGAGTATCCCGACCAGGAGATCGACGTCCCGCCCGGCGCAGAACGCAACCCGGTCGTCGGGGCGCACGCCCTGCGCGCGCAGCCGCCGGGCCAACGCTTCGGCCCGGGCGTCAAGCTCGGCATAGCTGAGCCGCCGGCCATCGTCCGCTACCGCTGTCGCGGCCGGGGTGCGGCGGGCCTGGGCCTCGAACAGGCCGTGGATCGTCGCCTCGCGCGGATACGACGCGGTGGTGGCGTTGAAGGCTTCCAGCACGCGCGCGCGCTGTCCGTGGTCCAGCAACGGCAGGCGGCCGACCGGCATCGATGGATCGGCGATCATGGCATCGAGCAACCGGTGCAAAGCCTGCGCGAGGCGCTCGACCGTGGCCCGCTCGAACAGTGCGGTCGAGTAGGCGAGCGAACCGGCAATGCCGTCGTCGTGCTCGACCAGGGACAGGTCGAGGTCGGAGTGCACGGTGTTGCGTTCACCGCGCAAGGGCTCTGCACGCAGCCCGCGCATCGAGGCGCCCTTCGCATCCGGGGTGTTGTCCAACGACAACATCGTCTGGAACAAGGGGCTGTAGCTCAGCGACCGCTGCGGCTGGAGGGCTTCGACCACCTGCTCGAACGGCACGTCCTGATGCGAGTAGGCGTCCAGCGTCGACCGGCGCACCTGGCCCAGCAGCTCGGCGACGCTGGGGTCGTGCTCCACCGACACGCGCAGCGCCAGCGTGTTGACGAAGAACCCGACCAGCGGCTCCACTTCCGTCCGCTGACGGTTCGCCACCGGCGTGCCCACCACCACCTCCTGCTGGCCGCTGTAGCGCGACAGCAGCGCCGACCAGCCCGCCAGCAGGGTCATGAACAGCGTCGTCCCATGCCGCTTCGACAACCGGCGCAGTCCCGCCGTCGTCGCCTTCGACAACGCCACCGGCACCACCGCGCCGGCATAGCTCTGCACCGGCGGACGCGGCCGGTCGGTCGGCAGCTCCAGCAGCGGCGGCGCGCCCCGCAGGTGCTCGCGCCAGAATGCGACCTGCGCCTCCAGGGCCTCTCCCTGCAGCCAGCCGCGCTGCCACACCGCGTAGTCGGCATACTGGATCGGCAGCGGCGGCAGCGGATCCGCGCGCCCTTCCACGAACGCCGCGTACAGCGTCGTCACCTCCTTCACCAGCACCCCCAGCGACCAGCCGTCGGAGACGATGTGGTGCTGGGTCAGCAACAGCGCGTGCTCGTCCGCCGCCAGCCGGATCAACCGGCCGCGGAACAGCGGACCGGCGGCCAGGTCGAACGGGGCCCGCGCTTCCTCGGCCGCGCGCGCGCGCAGGGCCTGTTCGCGCGCCGGCGCGTCCAGCGACGCCAGGTCCTCCTCCACCAGCGCGAAGCCGATCGTCTCCGCTGCGATCGACTGCACCGGACCGGCGTCGGTGCTGGTGAAGCTCGTGCGCAGGTTCTCGTGGCGGGCGACGATGCGGTCGAGCGCCCGCTTCAACGCGTCGCGGTCCAGGTGTCCCTTCAGGCGCAGCGCGGCCGGGATGTGGTAGGCCACCCCGGCCGCCGGATCGAGCTGGGCAAGGAACCACAACCGCTGCTGCGCCCACGACAACGGCAGCGCCGCCGCGCGGTCCGCACGCGGGATGGCGTCGACCGACGCCCGCGCCTGGCCCGACAACGCACCGGCAAGGCCGGACAGGGTCGGTTCGGCGAAGATCGTACGCAGCGGCAGTTCCACGCCCAGCCGGGCGCGCACGTGCGCGACCAGTTGCACGGCCAGCAGCGAATGACCGCCCAGTTCGAAGAAGTGGTCGTCGCGGCCGACCCGCTCGATGTTGAGCAGGGCGCACCAGATCCCGGCCAGCGCCTGTTCGGTCCCGCCCTCAGGCGCGACGTACTCGCGGCTGGCCACCGCCGCCTGCCCGGGGTCCGGCAACGCCTTGCGATCGATCTTGCCGCTGGGCGTCGTCGGCCATGCGTCCAGGGTCACGAAGGCGGCGGGAATCATGTAGTCGGCCAGTTCGCGCGCCAGTTCGGCGCGCAGCGCGGCGGCACCGGGCGCTTCGCCAGGCCGTACCTGCAGGTACGCCACCAGGCGCTTGCCGCCCGCACCGTCCTCGTGCGCCATGACCACCGCTTCGCGCACGCCGGCGCATTGGCCCAGCTTCGCTTCGATCTCGCCCAGCTCCACACGGAAGCCGCGGATCTTCACCTGGAAATCGTTGCGGCCGAGATAGTCGATCTCGCCGTTCGGCAGCCAGCGGCCCAGGTCGCCGGTACGGTACATGCGTGCACCCGGCCTCGACGAGAAAGGGTCGGGCAGGAAGCGTTCGGCGGTGAGGTCCTCGCGGTTGAGGTAGCCGCGCGCGATGCAGTCGCCGGCCAGGAACAGCTCGCCGGTCACCCCGACCGGCACCGGCTGGCCGTGCGCATCGAGCAGGTAGGCGCGGGCATTGGCGATCGGCCGGCCGATCGGCGGCGTCGCACCCCAATGCTCCGGCAGGGCATCGAGGGTGTGCGCGGTGGCGACGTGGGTCTCGGTCGGACCGTACTGGTTGTGCAGGCGGCGACCCGGCATGCGCGCGAAGAACGCCCGGATCGCCGGGGTGACGAACAGCTGTTCGCCGGCGGTGATCACGTGGCGCAGCGTCGGCAAGGCCCTGCCCTCCTGCTCCGCCGCCGCGACCAGCCCCTGGAAGGCCACGAACGGCAGGAAGATGCGCTGCACACCGTGGCGCTCGATGAACGCCGCCAACGCGAACGGATCCTGCCGGACCTCCTCGCGAACCGGCAGCAGGCAGCCGCCGGTACCGAGGGTGTGGAACAGTTCCTGGAACGCAACGTCGAAGCCCAGCGCCGCGAACTGCAGCACGCGCTCCGGCGTGGACGCCTCGGCATCCGCACCGCGCTGCCATGCCAGCAGGTTCAGCAACGGCCCCTGCGGCATCGCCACGCCCTTGGGCAGGCCGGTGGAGCCGGAGGTGTATATCACGTAGGCCAGGTGGTCCGGGCCGATTCCCGGCACCGCGGGATCGCTGTCGGGCATGGCGTCGCAGCTGCCGTCGTCGATATCCAGCAGCGGCGCCGTGCATGCGCCCAGCAGGGGCAGACGCGCCAGCAGCGCGGCCTGCGAGACCAGGGCGGAGGGCGTGCTGTTCTCCAGCATGTAGCGCAGGCGGTCGGGCGGATAGGCCGGATCCAGCGGTACGTAGCCGGCGCCGGCCTTGACGATGCCGAGCACGCCGGCCACCAGCCCGATGCCGCGCTCCACGCAGATCGCGACGCGGTCGTCGGGCTTGACGCCCAGCGCGATCAGGCGCTGTGCGACGCGATTCGCACGCCGGTCCAGTTCGGCGTAGCTCACGCTGTCGCCTTCGAACCCGATGGCCGGCGCCTCCGGCGTGCGCCGCACCTGCGCCGCGAACAGTTCGGGCAGCGAAGCCGCCGTGCCATGATCGGCCGCGGTGGCGTTGAAGCCCTCGACGATCGCCGCGCGTCCGGCTTCCGACAACAGCGGCAGGGCGCTCACCCGCACGCTGTCGTCGGCGACCATCGCCTCCAGCATGCGGACGAAGCTGTCGGCGAGACGGCCGATGGTGGCCGCATCGAACAGATCGCCCGCATAGCCGATGTTGCCGCGGATCACGTCCTCCACCTCACGCACCCCCAGCTCCAGGTCGAAGTGGGTGGTGTGGCGCTCGGCGGGAATCGGCGACAGGCTCAGTCCCGGCAACGGCACCTCGCCGCCCTCGGGCGTGTTGTTGAACGCGAACAGGGTCTGGAAGATCGGGCTGTAGCTCAGCGACCGCTGCGGCTGGAGGGCTTCGACCACCTGCTCGAACGGCACGTCCTGATGCGAGTAGGCGTCCAGCGTGGACCGGCGCACCTGGCCCAGCAGCTCGGCGACGCTGGGGTCGTGCTCCACCGATACGCGCAGCGCCAGCGTGTTGACGAAGAACCCGACCAGCGGCTCCACTTCCGTCCGCTGACGGTTCGCCACCGGCGTGCCCACCACCACCTCCTGCTGGCCGCTGTAGCGCGACAGCAGCGCCGACCAGCCCGCCAGCAGGGTCATGAACAGCGTCGTCCCATGCCGCTTCGACAACCGGCGCAGTCCCGCCGTCGTCGCCTTCGACAACGCCACCGGCACCACCGCGCCGGCATAGCTCTGCACCGGCGGACGCGGCCGGTCGGTCGGCAGCTCCAGCAGCGGCGGCGCGCCCCGCAGGTGCTCGCGCCAGAATGCGACCTGCGCCTCCAGGGCCTCTCCCTGCAGCCAGCCGCGCTGCCACACCGCGTAGTCGGCATACTGGATCGGCAGCGGCGGCAGCGGATCCGCGCGCCCTTCCACGAACGCCGCGTACAGCGTCGTCACCTCCTTCACCAGCACCCCCAGCGACCAGCCGTCGGAGACGATGTGGTGCTGGGTCAGCAACAGCGCGTGCTCGTCCGCCGCCAGCCGGATCAACCGGCCGCGGAACAGCGGACCGGCGGCCAGGTCGAACGGGGCCCGCGCTTCCTCGGCCGCGCGCGCGCGCAGGGCCTGTTCGCGCGCCGGCGCGTCCAGCGACGCCAGGTCCTCCTCCACCAGCGCGAAGCCGATCGTCTCCGCTGCGATCGACTGCACCGGACCGGCGTCGGTGCTGGTGAAGCTCGTGCGCAGGTTCTCGTGGCGGGCGACGATGCGGTCGAGCGCCCGCTTCAACGCGTCGCGGTCCAGGTGTCCCTTCAGGCGCAGCGCGGCCGGGATGTGGTAGGCCACCCCGGCCGCCGG
>NZ_JAKJPO010000015.1 GCF_021725675.1 Marilutibacter chinensis
TGATGCGCGAGTCGCCGCAGCTCGCCGAGCGGATCGTCGCACGCTGGATCGGCGGTGCCGCACGTTACGCGTCGGCCTGAGCAGGCGCAGGAATCCGCTCTGGATCGATAGAATGGCAGGCCGAAAAGCCACTCGACCAAGGATGCTCCCGCATGACCAGTCGTCGCCGATTCCTGCAGGCCGCCGCGTTGGGTGCTGGCGCCGCCGCTCTGCCGCTGGGTCATCTGGGCGCCGCCGCGCCGACGGCGGTGGGTGGCGCGAGGGTGGTCTCGACCTGGGACTTCGGTGTTGGCGCCAATGCGGCCGCCTGGCGCGTGCTCGGCGCAGGCGGTTCGGCGCTGGATGCGGTCGAGGCCGGCGCGCGCTGGGCCGAGTCCGATCTGTGCAATCCGACCGTCGGCCGCTGCGGCAATCCCGATCGCGACGGCGTGCTGACCCTGGACGCCAGCATCATGGACGGCGATGGCCGCTGCGGCGCGGTCGCCGCGCTCGAGGACATCGCCCATCCGGTTTCGGTCGCCCGTGCGGTGATGGAAAAGACGCCGCACGTGATGCTGGTCGGCGCCGGCGCCCAACAGTTTGCGGTCGCGCAGGGCTTCGAGAAGACGCCGCTACTGACCGACGAGGCGCGCCAAGCCTGGCGCGAATGGCTCGAGACGTCGGAGTACAACCCGCAGATCAACGCCGAGCGGATGCAACGCCCCGGCGACAAGAGCAATCACGACACCCTCGGCATCCTCGCCCTTGATGCCGGCGGCAAGCTGGCTGGCGCCTGCACCACCAGCGGGATGGCCTGGAAGATGCATGGGCGGGTCGGCGACAGCCCGATCGTCGGTGCTGGTCTGTATGTCGACAACGAAGTCGGCGCCGCGACCGCATCCGGTGTCGGCGAGGAGATGATCCGCAACGCCGCGAGTTTCCTTGTGGTCGAGCTGATGCGCCAGGGTCGCTCGCCGGCGGACGCCTGCCGGGAGGCGATCGAACGGGTATTGCGCAAACGGCCGGAGGCCAGCCGCCAACTGCAGGTCTGCTTCCTGGCACTGAGCCGCGACGGCGAGGTCGGCGCGTTCGCGCTGCACGAAGGTTTCGTCTATGCCGTCCACGATGGCGGTGCCGGGCCGCATGATCGCCTGCGCGACGCAGGTTCGATCTACGAGGCGCAGCAGACGTGACCGCCACCGCCCTCCGGGACTCGCCATCGTTGGAGATCGCCGCGAACTCGCTGGCTTCTGCGCTGGCGGCACAGGCCGGCGGCGCCGACCGCATCGAACTGTGCGAGAACCTCGGCGACGGCGGCTGCACGCCGTCCTACGGCACGATCGCGGCGGCGCGCGACCGGTTGCGGATTCCGCTGTATGTGCTGATCCGTCCGCGCGGCGGCGATTTTCTCTACGACGCCGGCGAATGCGAGGCGATGTGCCGCGATATCGAGGCTTGTGTCCGTCTCGGTTGCGACGGCGTGGTGATCGGTGCGCTGGATGCCGATGGTGACGTCGATCGGATGGCATGTCGCGAGCTGGTCACCGTGGCTGGCCCGCTTGGAGTGACGTTCCATCGCGCGCTGGACGTTGCCCGTGATCCGTCCGCCGCCCTGGAGGCCGCGATCGACCTCGGCTGCGAACGGGTGCTGACCTCGGGTGCGAAAGCGTCCGCGCCGGAAGGGGCGGAGACCATCGCCGCACTCGTGCGACAGGCGGCGGGACGGATCAGGGTGATGGCGGGTGCGGGCGTCGATCCCGGAAACATCGCGCTGCTGCGCGAACGCAGCGGCGCCGATGAGTTCCATGCCTCCGCCGGGGCGCTGCGACGGTCGGCAATGCGCCACCGCACGCACCTGCCCGGCCTGACGCCGGACTGGCGGCAGAGCGACCGCGATACGGTCGCGGCATTGCGCGACGCGCTGCGCGCGTCAGCGTGACGGCGGCGGGACCGCGTCCGCCAGCGAGCGCATGGACAGCGCGGTGCGCAGTTCGTCCAGGCTTGCTTTGGACTGCAGCCTGACTCTCACGGTCTCGCCCGGCAGCAGGGTCAGTGCGTTGTCGGTCAGCTTGGCATCAAGGTCTCCGAAGTCGATCCATACCGCACGTGCGATCCGTGCGCTGCGCAGCTCGAGCAGGTAATCGTCGCCGTCGCGGGTCAGCGTTGCCCGCAGATCGGGATTCCCCCAGTCGATGTCCCTCGCGGCGCTGAACCAGACCACGCGACGCGACGGCGGCTCGCCTTCGACCTTCAGGTCGAAGGCCGCGGCGGTCGCCGTGGGACTGGCGTCGCCGAGCAGCCCGCCGTCGGTGTACCGTGCGGCTTCGATCGACGACAGCGGCGGCAGGATCACGATGCGTCGTTCGTCGCGCAACACGTCGCCATCCATGCCGATGACCCGCACGCGCAGTTCGCCCTGCGATTCGCGGGTGCGGTCGGAAACCAGGTGCACGCGGGTTTCGCCATCCTTGCGTAGCGCGGCAACGGCGACCGGGGCGAAGAAGCGGCGGGCATGGAACTGCAGCGCCTTCCAGCGTCCGAACCAGTCGATGCCCGACCACGAGGCGCCGGGCCACACATCATTGAGCTGCCAGTACAGCGTGCCCATGGTGTACGGGCGGCTCGCGCGGTGATGCAGCGCCGCCAGTTCGATGGCCTCTGCCTGGGTGACCTGGCTCAGATAGATGAAGTCGCCGAAGTCCTCGGGTTCGCCGAATTCCATGCGTACGTAGTGCATCAGTCGTTCGTTGCCCTTGCCGGCGAGGAACTTCTGGTGCGCCTCGATCACGGGCGTGTCGATTCCCTGTTCGCTGCGCTTGGCGAAATAGTCGACCGTGCGCTGCACCGGCCACGCCTGCAGGCCGTACTCGGACATGAAGCGGGGCGTGATGTCGAGATACTTGATCGGCGGATGCGCGGGGTTGCCCCACACCTCCCAGTAGTGCATGTCGCCGGCGGCGGGCGTGTTCGCAACCTCGGCCAGGTCGTTGCTCGGCGAACTCGGCCAGTACCCGATGCCGCCGCCTTCCTCTGCGACGACCTTGCGCAGGTCGCGTCCGAACAACTGCACGTAGCCATCCCATACCTTCTGTGCGAACGCCGGCGCGCGCGCCTTCAGGGCTTGGCCGTAGTCGCCGCCGCCCCAGTACTTCCACGCGATCTCTTCCTCGTTGTTGCCGCACCAGAGCACGATGCTGGGATGATCGCGCAGGCGACGCACCTGATCGCGTGCCTCGGCGACCACGTTGGCGCGGAATGCGTCGTCGTAGGCGGGCTGCATGCCGCCGCCGAACATGAAATCCTGCCACACCATCAGTCCGAGCTCGTCGGCGATATCGTAGAACGTGTCGCTCTCATAGTAGCCACCACCCCAGCCGCGGATCATGTTCATGTTGGCGTCCACCGCGGATTGCAGCACGTGGCGCAACTGCGCATCGGTCACGCGCGGCTGGAACATGTCGAACGGGATGAAATTGGCCCCTTTGGCGAACACCGGAGTGCCGTTGACGACGAAGGCGAAGCTTTCTCCTTCGTCGTCGCGTTCGCGGCGCAGCTCGACGCTACGCAGTCCGGTGCGCTCGCTGGCACCGGCCACTGTCTTCGGACCTTCGCGGACTTCCACGTCGAAGCGGTACAGCGGCTGCGCGCCATAGCCGACCGGGAACCAGCGTTGCGGCTCGTCGATGCTCAACGGTACGGTCACCGTGTTCATACCGGCAGTCACGTCGACGCGTTGTCTTGCCACTTGCCTGCGCCTGCCGTCGGGCGCGCTCTGCCACAGGCGCAGCTCGTAGTCGCTTGCGCGGGCGGCATCGAGGTCGACCTGCACGCTCAGCTCGGCACGTTCGGCGGTGACCTTCTCCTGGCGGATGTGCAGATCGTCGATGCGGACCTCGTTCCAGCTCTGCAACTTCACCGGTCGCCACACGCCCGCGGTGACGTAGCGCGGACCCCAGTCCCAGCCGTAGTGGTAGCCCGGCTTGCGCACGAAGTTGGCGGTCATCGCGTCGCGCGGTTCGTCGCCGTAGGGCGAGGGATAGTTGCCGGCGATCTTGTGCGGCATCGCCTGTACGTGCGGCAACATGCGGTTGATCGGCGAGCGCAGCACCACGCGCAACTCGTTGCCGCCGTCCTGCAACTTGCCCTGTACCGGCACCCGCCAGGTGCGGAAGAAGTTGTCGGCATCGAGGATCCTCTCGCCGTTGAGATAGACCTCGGCGAAGGTGTCCAGGCCCTCGAACACCAGATCGCTGCGTGCGGCGCCCAGCGCGTCGGCGGGTACGTCGAATCCGGTCCGGTATTCCCAGTCGGCCAGGCCGATCCATTGCAGCCCGGCCTCGGATGCGCCGACGTAGGGATCGGGGATCAGGCCGTGGGCGAGCAGGTCGGTGTGGACCGTGCCGGGCACGGTCGCGGCGCGCCATGCGGCGGTCTCGGGATGCGCCCGTGCCTGGGGACTGGCGGGCAGCTGGCGGAACTGCCAGTCGCGATCGAGGACGACTTCTTCCGGCGAAGCGGCGATGGCCGTGGTGGCGGCCAGGGCGAGGGCGAGCCCGGCGAGCAGGCATCGGACAAGCCGGTGCGCGCCCGATCGACGCGGGGCGAGGCGGCGCGGGGCAGGCGATGCGCGCCCGGAAGCATGGAACGGGTCGGTCATGGATTCGGCGCCTTGCAGTACTGGTCGATGAAATCCTGGTGGCTGGGCATCGCGCCGACGCAGTTGGCGATCACCTGGCGCACGCGCTCGACGTGCCTGACCAGGTCGTCCTCGGGCATCTCGTCGACGATCGGGTGGTAGCCGCGTGGCACGATGCGCTGGCCGAGCATCACCTGTACCCAGCTCGGCAGCGCGAAGAAGTCCTCGCCATTGCGGAAGTAGCGGCCGTCGCTGCGGAACAGGTCGATGGCCTCGCGCAAGGTGTCCGGGATCGACATCGTGCGGCAGTAGTCCCAGAACGGAGTGTCGTCACGCTCAGTCGCGTTGTAGTGCAGGATCAGGAAGTCGCGGGTACGCTCGTATTCGAACGCGGACTCGCGGTTGAAACGTTCGGCCAGCAGCGGGTCGAAATCGCGGCTGGGGAACAGGCCAAGCAGACGGCCGAGGCCGGACTGGACCAGGTAGATGCTGGTCGACTCCAGCGGCTCCAGGAAGCCGCTGGCCAGGCCCAGCGCGACCACGTTCCTGTTCCAGAGCTTCCTGCGCATGCCGGTGGTGAAGCGCAGCGGGCGTGGGTCCGCGAGCGGCTTGCCGTCGAGGTTCGCCAGCAGGGTCGAGGCCGCCTCGTCGTCGCCGAGATGGCTGCTCGAGTAGACGTAGCCGTTGCCGACGCGGTGCTGCAGCGGGATGCGCCACTGCCAGCCCGCCTTCAGCGCGGTCGACCGCGTGTAGGGTGTCGGCGGAGCGACGACTTCGCAGGGTACGGCCATCGCCCTGTCGCAAGGCAGCCAGTGGGTCCAGTCGACGTAGCCGGTCTTCAATGCCTGCTCGATCAGCAGGCCACGGAAGCCCGAGCAGTCGATGAACAGCTCGCCCTCGATGCGTTCGCCGCTTTCCATCACGACCGCTTCGATGAATCCGTCTTCCGCGCGCTGGACCACGTCGACGATCCTGCCTTCAGTGCGCTTCACGCCGCGCCTTTCCGAAAGAGTGCGCAGGAAGCGCGCGTACAGGCCGGCATCGAAGTGGTAGGCGTAGGCGATGTCGGACAGCGGCGAATCCGCAGGCGCATTGCCCGGGCTGACCATGAACCTGTCCTGCGGCGCGGCCACGGTCTGCAGCGAGTAGGCGCCGATGTCGGCCGCGCGTCCGGCGAGGAACAGCTTCAGCCAGAACTGGTGGAACGGCAGTGGGCCGATGCCCTGGCCGATCCTGCCGAAGCCGTGGATGTAGCTGTCGCCAAGGCGGCCCCAGTTCCTGAACTCGATGCCGAGCTTGAACGTGCCGCGGGTATGGGTGACGAAGTCGACCTCCTTGATCCCCAGCATCTCGCTGTTGAAGGTCTTCATGTGGGGGACGCTGGCCTCGCCCACGCCGACGATGCCGATCTCCTCGGATTCGACCAGGCGGATGGAGGCGCCCTTTCCCAGGTAGGTGGCCAGCGTTGCCGCGGCCATCCAGCCGGCGCTGCCGCCGCCTACGACGACCACGTTCCTGATCCGGTTGTCGCTGCTCACTGCATACCCCATAGAAAGAGACCGGCAGACGCCGGCCGACGGTACCCCCTCGTGCCGCCGGGCACGAGGGGGCGGGGGGTCAGAACTTGTAGGTCAGGCCGAGGTATGCGACGCGGCCAGCGTAGCCGTTGGAGTAGAAGCGGTCCTTGGTGTCGTTGCCCAGATGGGAGCGCGTCTCCTCCTTGGTCAGGTTCAGCACCGAAGCGCTCAGGCTCAGCGCCGGGGTGATGTTGTACGCAGCGTTCAGGTCGATCTGCTGGTACGGCTCCTGGTAGACGTTCAAGCCGTTCACCAACCCTTGCACCACCTCGCCGCGACGGTTGTACGAAGCGCGCAGCAAGAGCTTGTCGTTCTCGTAGAACACGGTGAAGTTGGTCTGGTTCTTCGCGCTGCCCACCAGCGGGGACTCGCCGAGCTTGGTGCCGTCCTCGAGGACGATGGCCGCTTCGTTGGTGTCGTTGTAGGTGTAGTTGAACTGGAAGCCCAGGCCGAGATCCAGCGTGTGCTGGGCATACAGCTCGACGCCCTGCGAAACACCATCGCGGCCACCGGCATCGGTCCGATAGTTCTGCACCGTCACGGTCTCGCCGTTGACGACCATGTCCACGTCGTTCACGACCGGCACCGCGAAGTTGCTGACGTTCTTGCGGAACAGGCCCAGGCCCAGGACCGAACCCGGCTGGAAGTACCATTCCACGCCCAGGTCGTACTGTTCGGCTTCGTATGGCTCCAGCCTCTTGTTGCTGCCGCTGCCGTACCAGCCCTGCTCGCTCGCGCCACCGGTCAGGCGGCGATCGTTGATGTACTCGGGACTGAAGTACTCCAGGCTGCCCGGACTGGCGATGGCACCGTAGCTCGGGCGCGAGATCACCTTGGAGGCGGCGGCGCGCAGCACCAGGTCGTAGGTCAGCTCGTAGGCCAGGTTGAAGCTCGGCAGCACGTCCGTGTAAGTGCGGTCGAGCGCGGCGACCTCGTAGGTTTCGGTTCGCGCCAGGCTGTCCGAGAGCCTCCAGTACCCCTCGCTGCCGCAGTAGGTGTCGGCGGGCGCGCCGCCCGGCGCGGGGTCGTTCTGCTGACAGGCCAGCGGATTGCCGTCGGCGCCGTCGTAGAAGTAGTCGTTGTAGGAGGTGACCTTGTCGGTCGAGTCGGCATGCTGCTCGGTGCTGGCGAAGCGCAGGCCAATGTTGCCGCGCAGCCGATCGGTGCGGAAGTTGGCTTGCAGGTAGGCCGAGTAGATCGTTTCGTCGACGTTGTAGACGAAGTTCGGCTCCTCGCGGGTCTGCTGCGCGCCGTAGGTGCTGTTCAGATAGGCGATGTAGGCCGGGAAGTTGATCGCCGGGTAGGCGCTGGCATTGATGCCGCCCGCGAGGTTGCCCAACGAATACAGGAAGTCCGGCGAGAACTGGGTGGCGAGGTCGTTGCAGCGACCGTTCCAGTAGCGGTTGTCGTAGTCGCCCGGATCGGTGCCCGGGCACACCCAGTAGCTGTTGCCGGTGCTGCGGTGGATACCGCCCTCCCGGCCCTTGATGCCGAACTGGATCGAATCCAGGAAGTCGCTGTCGAAGCGCCAGGTGGTGTCGACCTGGGCGTACTTCTGCTCGTCGCTGTTGCGGGTCCAGGACGAACCGGTCGAGCCGAGATCGACCTGCAGGATGCCGTCCCGCAGGTTCTGCATCAGTTCCGGCGAGAAGGTCATGGTCGGCGTGCCGGTCAGGTCCCACGAACTGGCGTAGTTGCCGTTGGTCCAGCTGCCGTCCGCATTCTGGCGGCGGGGCTTGATCGGCAGCGAGAACTGGAGTTCCGGACCGCCCTTGGCCCAGGTGCGGCCGACCTTGAAGGAGACGTCGAAGTCCTCGCCGCGCCACTCGCCGCCGAAATCGAAGCTCTGCGAGCGGGACTTCTCGATGTTGTAGCTGCCGGTGATCTGTGGCGTCGGCACGGTGCAGTCGTCCGGACCCCAACCGCCCGGAGCCATGCCGGCTGCGGCGGCTTCGTCCTCGCTGCAGTAGTACGCCTTGTCCGGATGCAGGCTGTAGTCCGCGCCGGTGACGATGGTGCCGCTGGGGTCGAAGGTCAGGCCGTCGAGCAGGCGGCCGCCGGGCCAGTTGCCGTCGCCGTGATAGCGGGCGATGTTCCACTCCGGAACTTTCAGCGTGTTGGTCTGCGAGTCCTGCGACAGGTCGAAACGGAAGTAGTTCGCGGTCAGTGTCAGGTTGTCGGTCGGCCTGAACTGCAAGGTCAGCTGGCCACCCTTGCGCTCGCGCTCTTCTTCGAGCACGTCCAGGTTGACCGAGGTCGGCATCATGAAGCCGGTGTAGTAGTTGCCGTTCTGGTCGTGGAAGCCCGTACCGCCCCACCAGTTCGAATTGAAATCGGAGGGCCGACCGTTGACGTCGACCGCGGTGCCGCCTTCATCGCGACCGTACCACTGCCAGTTTTCGGTGCTGGCGCCCATGGTGCGCGTAGTGCGCTTCTGCTGGGTGTAGCCGACGAAGACGCCGAAGCGGTCCTCCGCGTCGTGCCACGAATACGAGCCCGAGAACTGGCCGTCGGTCTTATCGGTGGTGTCGGCACGGGTGCCTTCGACGGAAACGAAACCGGTATTCGATTCCATGTCCAGCGGACGGCGGGTGTGCAGGATCACGGTGCCGCCGACGCCGCCTTCGTCGATGCGCGCTTCCGGCGTCTTGAACAGCTCGGCGCCGGACAGCATGTTCGACGGCAGCAGCATGTAGTTGAACGAACGGGTCGGGTCGCCGTTGGATTCGGCCGTGGCGATGTAGTTGCCGTTCAACTGGGTCAGGGTCAGATCCGGGCGCAGACCACGGACACTGACGCTCTTGCCTTCGCCGCCGTCGCGGCTGACGACCACGCCCGGCACGCGCTGCAGCGCGTCGGCCACGTTCTTGTCGGGAAACTTGCCCACGTCCTCGGCGGTGATGACCTCGACGATCGCGTTGGCGTTGCGCTTCTGCTCCAGGCTTTCCTCGATCGCGTAGCGGTAGCCGGTGACGACGACCGCATCGAGGTCGGTGGCCGCGTCGGGTGCAGCGGATTCCGCCGTCTCCTGGGCGAACGCGCGGGTTGGAACTGCCGTGGCCGCGGTCAGGGCGATGGCTATGGCCGCGGACAGCGAGCTCCGGATATACGAATGTGACATCTCAATCTCCCTCTCCAGGTTGAGTGGCCTCGGACGATCGGAATTTATATCGATCTAATTTGAGGGCGGCATCGGTACCCACGAGGCACCCCCTGTGCCTGCCGGCTGCCGGTATCCATGGGACGGATACTCGACCGGCACCCTTCTCCGGGCCTGAACGGTTGGATCGATCCAATGCGTCGCGGCGGTAGATGTAACACAGGGCGGGGGGACATGCATGTTGCTCTGCAATATGAGGCGAGGGGCCCCGCGGCGGAGCCACCAGGGCCGGATCCGCACTGCGTGGGGGCGTTTGATCGCGGGCGAGGAGGGCGCGTATAAGGAATTTGCATCGATTCAAAGTCGTCCGAATTTGGATCGATGCAAATCGCCTGCTTCCGCTGCCATGGCGATGTGCCGTAGCCAGGAGGAGCGGGAAGGCCTTCGAGCAACCCGACAGGGAGGAGAGACCAATGTTTGACCGTAACCGGTTGGTGCGTGGTGCATGGTTGGCCGTGGTGCTGATGGGTCTGGGGTTCACTTCGCCACATGCGTCCGCGGATTCGGCGATCTACGGCGGCGGCCCGTTCTACAGCGGTGGACAGGCCGTGATGGACGATCTGCGTGCATCGGGCTTCACCACGGTGATCCTCTTCGCCGTGCATGTGCACGCCAATGGCGACCTGCACTACAACAATGTGCCGATCATTTCCGACGGCATCTATATCGGCGATCCGGACTGGCCCTCGCGCCTGGCCACACTGAAGCAGGCGCCGACCTCGATCACCCGCATAGAAGCCTCGGTCGGCGGATGGGGCACCGGCGATTTCGACAACATCAGGGACCTGATCGCCGCGGAGGGTACTGGTCCGGACAGCGTGCTGTACCGCAATTTCCAGACGCTGAAGCAGATCACCGGGGCCGATGCGATCGACTTCGACGACGAGACCACCTACGACCTCGATTCATCCACCCTGTTCGGCGAGATGCTCTGGGAGCTCGGTTACTCGATCACTCTGGCTCCGTATACCAACATGAGCCATTGGCAGAGCCTGGCGAACAATCTGTCGGGCAAGGTCGACGGCATCCATCTGCAGGTCTACGCCGGCGGCGCCGGCAACGATCCGACGACCTGGTCGAACGCCCTTGGCATGGCTGTCGATCCCGGGGTGTGGTCGAAGCATGGGACAGGCTGCACGTCGGGCGACAGCCCGGCGTCGGTGCAGAGCCGGATGGCCAGCTGGAAGACCTCGGCCGGCATCGTCGGCGGCTTCATCTGGTTGTACGACGATATCCAGGCGTGCTGGTCGCAGGGCACCACCGCCGATTACGCTGCCGCGATCAATACCGCCGTTGGCGGCAACTCGCCGCCGCAAGCCAGCTTCGGGACCAGTGTCAGTGGCCTGACCGCATCCTTCACCGATACCTCCAGCGACAGCGACGGCAACATTGTTTCGCGCTACTGGGAATTCGGCGATGGTGCCTCGTCCACCTCGTCGGCGCCCAGCCATGCCTATGCGACGGCAGGCAGCTATACGGTCAGACTCACCGTCACCGACGACGACGGCGCCAGCTCCAGCCGCACCGACACCGTCGTGGTCGGATCGGCCAACCTGGCGTTGAACAGGCCCGCGACCGGCTCGACCGCATGCAACGCCAGCGAAGGACCGGAGCGGGCGGTCAACGGCAGTGTTTCGGGCGGCAACGGCGACAAGTTCTGCACGTTGGCCGCGTCGAAGTGGCTGCAGGTGGATCTGGGATCGTCGCAGGCGATCGGCCGATTCGTGATCAGACATGCCGGCGCCGGCGGCGAATCGACCGACTGGAATACCCGCGCGTACACCATCCGGGTATCGGGCGACGGTTCGACATGGACCACGGTGGCCTCGGTGAACGACAACACCGCCAGCATCACCAGCCACGACATTGCGTCGGTGACGGCGCGCCATGTCAGGCTCGATATCGTCACGCCTGCGCAGGACGGCAACCCGGCAGCGCGGATCTACGAGTTCGAGGTCCATGCGGCGGCGGGCGACGTCAACCTGGCGCTGCAGCAGCCGGCAACGGGCTCGAACGCCTGCGGTTCGGCCGAAGGTCCGGCCAAGGCGGTCAACGGCAGCGTCTCCGGCGGCAACAGCGACAAGTTCTGCACCCTGGCCGCCACGAAGTGGCTGCAGGTGGACCTGGGCGCGTCGCGGAGCATCAAGCGTTTCGTGCTCAGGCATGCCGGCGCCGGCGGCGAATCGACGGGTTGGAATACTCGGGCCTACGGCATCGGGGTGTCGGGCGATGGCGCGACCTGGGCTCCGGTCGTCGAGATGAACGACAACACCGCCAGCGTCACCAGCCACGACATATTGCCGGTCAGCGGGCGCTACGTGAGGCTCGACATCGTCACGCCGACGCAGAACGGAGATCCGGCGGCGCGGATCTACGAGTTCGAGGTCTACTGACCGGGGTGAGGGGGGCTGGCCGGCGGAGGCGGGGGGTATCCGGGCAGCAGGGAGGGGCGACTCCGGGCGAGCCGGGCGTCCAGTTCATGCTGCAGTGCAGAATGCATGATCCGATCATCTGTGTTTGATTTGGATCGATCCAGTTGGGCAGGGGTGTGGCATTTGGCCTCTACCGGACCTGGATTTTTAGATCGTGACAAATACCGTTTTCCCACCCTCCCTCGGGATGGAGCCCGGTTCCGGCCGGGCTCGTTTTTCCTCCCGTACCCGTGCATCGCGGCTGCAGCGACAGTCCGCGGACGATTTCCCGAACAGCGGTTGCAGGTTCGCAACCGCCCGAAATCCAGAGGTGCGCCGTGCCCGAAAGCCCATCGCCGACCCGTCCGAATCTCCGTCGCCGCCTGCGCGCGATCGCCTTCGCGGCCGCACTGGCGCTGCCGTCCTTGGCGCTGGCCGTCCCGGCCGGGGAGGACCTGGCCGCGATGGTCAACACCTTCATCGGCAGCAAGGACGACGGCAACACCTTCCCCGGCGCGTCGGCGCCGTTCGGCCTGATCCAGGTTTCGCCGATCGGCGAGCATTATTCGGGCTGGCGCTACGACGATCCGAAGATCCAAGGCTTCGGCCACTCATTCATTTCAGGTGCCGGCTGCTGGGAACAGGGCGGGCAGGTATCGGTGCTGCCGGTGACCGGCACGATCGGTCCCGGCGGCGACTTCGACACCACCAGGGCCGAGAGCTTCGATCACACCCGCTATGGATCGGCCTACAGCCATGACGGCGAGGTCGGCGAGGCCGGTTACTACCGGGTGCGACTGACCGACCGCGGCGGCATCGACGCGGAGGCCACCGCGCTGACCCGCGCCGCGGCCGAGCGCTACACCTTCGCCGCGGACGTGGACACCGGCCATGTGCTGGTCAATGTCGGCCAGGCCAATGCGAAGCACGAAGTCGTCGGCAGCGTCATCCAGGTCGTCGGCGACCGTGCGGTGGAAGGCAAGCTGGTCACCAAGAGCTTCTGCGGCGGCCGCCAGTACACGACATGGTTCCGGCTCGAGTTCGACCGCCCGTTCCAGGCGTTCGGCACCTGGGACAAGGAGGGCGGCGTACCCGGTTCGCGCCACGGCATGGGTGCGCAGTGGGAGGTGCCGAACGGTGCCTGGCTGAGCTTCGACCTCGGCCACTCGCGCAGCGTCACCGCGATCAGCGCGATCTCGCACGTCGACGCCGATGGTGCGCGCCGCAACCTCGAAGCCGAGGGCAAGCGCGACGGTAGGCTGCTCGGATTCGACGAGATGCGGGAGCAGGCGCAGGACGCCTGGCGCAGGGAGCTGGCCTCGGTGCGGGTCGCCGGCGGCAGCGACGACGACCGCACGGTGTTCTACACCGCGCTCTACCACGCGCTGCTGCAGCCGCTGACCGGCAACGACGCCGACGGCCGCTACCGTGGCTACGACGACGAGATCCATGTCGCCGATGGCTGGACCTATTACGAGTACTTCTCGCTGTGGGACACCTATCGTTCCCAGAACCAGCTGCTGGCGATTCTGCGGCCGGATCGCGCGCGCGACATCGCGAACTCGGTGCTGAAGATCCACGAGCAGATGGGCTGGCTGCCGCGCTGGGGCTACGCCAACTTCGAGACCAACATCATGACCGGCGATCCGGTCACGCCTTTCCTGGTCGACCTGTGGAAGTTCGGTGCGCTCGAAGGCCGCGAACGGCAGGCATGGCAGGCGCTGTGGCAGAACGCGACCGGACGCCCGCCGGCGATGTCGCGCGCGCAGGGCCGGGCCGGAAACGACAGTTATCTCGCCGATGGCTTCGTGGCCTACGACCGCGCGTTCCCGTCGAAAGGCATGGACGTGGATCCGCATCACGGGGGATCGGCGACGCTCGAGTACGCGCTGGCCGACTGCGCGCTGTCGCTTATGGCCGGTGCGCTGGGTCACGACGAGGCCGCCCGCATGCTGGGCGCGCGCGGTGGCAACTGGCGCAATCTCTGGGATGCGCAGGCGCGCGATCCGGAGCTGGACTTCATCGGCTTTCCGCGTCCGCGCGTCGAGGACGGCAGTTGGTACGCGCCTCCGCGCGGCGGCTACGACCCGCGCTCGAACCACGGCTTCCATGAAGGCACCGCCTGGCAATACCAGTGGCTGGCGCAACAGGACGTCCCCGGCCTGGCGGCCGCGATGGGTGGCGAGGCGGCGGCGCTGCAACGGCTCGACACGTTCTTCGCCTACGACGCGCTGATCGCCGATCCGGCCCATGCCGCGCGCAAGGAATGGGTGGTCGGTCCGTACAGCTACTACAACCAGTACCGCTACAACCCCAACAACGAACCCGACCTGCATGCGCCCTGGCTGTACACGCTGCTCGGCCAGCCGTGGAAGACCTCGGCGGTGCTGCGTACGGCGCAGACCCTGTTCACCAACGCGCCGAACGGCGTGACCGGCAACGACGACCTCGGCACGATGTCGGCCTGGTATCTGTTCAGCGCGGTCGGCCTGTATCCGCTGATGCCGGGCAGTGGCGAACTGGTGCTGCACGCACCGCGCTTCGAGCGGATCGAGCTCGATCTCGGCAACGGCCGCACCCTGAGCGTGCGTGCGCCGGGCGCGGACGGCAGTGCGCTGCAATACCCGCGGCAGGTACGCTTCAACGGCGAGCCGGTCGACCGCGTCTGGCTGGACTGGACGCAGCTGCGCGAAGGCGGCGAGCTGGAGTTCGAGCTCGCCGGCGAGCCGTCGGACTGGGGCGTTGCCGCATCGAGCAGGCCGGCGCCGTCCTGTCCGGCGGACCTGCGCTGAGCACGGCAAAGGAACCGACGATGCAGCGTGGGAGCCTCCGGTACGGATCCGCGGCGACGCTATCGCCGGAGCGGACCCGCGGCCGTACCGCACGGACCTTCCGGAGCGGCGGCCGGAGAAACTCCAGGAGCGGGCTTGAATCGATTCATTTCGGCAATAATCGGACACATCCAGGGATACGCAAGGAGACTCCGATGACCGCAACCAGGCCCGGACGCAAGGCCGTCACCGTTACCGACATCGCGAAAGCCTGCGGGGTCTCGCGCGCGACGGTGTCGCTGGTGTTGCGCGGCAGCCCGCTCGTGCACGTCGACACCCGTGCCCGGGTCGAGGCCGAGCTCAAGCGCCAGCGCTATGTCTACAATCGCGCCGCCGCCAATCTGCGCCGGCAGACCTCCTCGTCGGTCGCGCTGGTCATCAACGACCTGTCCAATCCGTTCTTCGCCGAATTCGCCGCCGGCGTCGACGAAGCGCTGGGCGAGGGCCGATACGTGACACTGCTCGGCAGCACCGCCGAGTCGCCGGAACGGCAGCAGGCCGTGCTGGCGTCGCTGGTCGAACATGCGCCGGCGGGAATCATCCTGTCGCCGGCCGAGCACAGCGACGGTGCCGCATTGCAGCGCCTGCTCGGTGCGCGCACCCCGGTGCTGGTGTTCAACCGCGAGCTGCCCGGCCACGACTGGGACTTCCTCGCCCTCGACAACCAGCGCGGCGCACGCCTGGCGACCGAGCACCTGCTTGCGCTCGGCCACAGCCGGATCGCGTTCTTCGGCGGCCACGCGGACTCGAGTTCGTGCCGGCAGCGCCGCGAGGGCTACCTGGAAGCCCTGCGCGACGCCGGCATCGAGCCGGAGCCGGGCTGGCTGGTCGAATCCAGTCCGACCCGTGTCGACGCCGCCGCGCGGACCGCCGAGCTGTTCGAGCGTGCGCCGGACACGACCGCGGCGGTCTGCTACAACGACAATGTCGCCTTCGGACTGATGCTCGGACTGCGTGCGCGTGGCGTGCGCCCGGGCGCGGAGTTCGCCGTGACCGGCTTCGACGACATCAGTGAGGCCGCCCTGTCCACCCCGCCGCTGACCACCCTGGCCGCGCAGCCGCGCGCCTGCGGTCGCATGGCGGCCGAGATGCTGCTCGAACGCGTGCGCGATCCCGACGCGCCGCCGCGACGGGTGATCGCACCGGTGCGCCTGATGGTCCGTGGCAGCTGCGGAGAACAGCGGCCATGACGTCCCCTCCTGCCCAGTACCTTCCCTCCCGGCGCCATCGACGCGCCTGACCAGCGAGTGTCCTACCACCCATGAGCACGCCCGTCCAACTCGACACCACGCCGGTCGGCGCGGCCGCACCTGCGGGCAATACCCGCATGGCGCTGGTCGCGATGACCGCGATCTTCTTCATGTGGGGCTTCATCACCGAGCTCAACGGCGTGCTGATACCGCACCTGCAGTCGGTGTTCGAGCTGACCCATGCGCGCTCGATGCTGCTGGATTCGGCGTTCTTCGGCGCCTACTTCGTGATGGCGTTGCCGGCGGGCCGGGTGGTCGCGAAGGTGGGCTACAAGCTCGGCATCGTGATAGGCCTGCTGGTCGCGGGCGCAGGTGCGCTGCTGGTGCTGCCGGCGGCGCAGATGGCCTCGTTCAACCTGTTCCTGCCGGCGCTGTTCATTCTCGCCACAGGCGTGGTGGTGCTGCAGGTCGCGGCCAATCCCTACGTCAGCCTGCTCGGCGCGCCGCAGCGCGCCGCGAGCCGGCTGAACTTCGCCCAGGCCGTCAACTCGCTCGGACACACCATCGGCCCGTACGTGGCCGGCCTGCTGATCTTCAGCGCGACCATGCTCAGCGCCGACCAGCTCGCCGCGCTGCCGGCCAGTGAGCGCGTGCAGACGGTGCAGCCGCTGTACATCGGCGTGGCCGCGACGCTGCTGGTGCTGGCCGCGGCGGTGTACTTCTTCCGTCTGCCGGCGCTGGTGGAAGCGACCGAGCAGGCGGACGACCGCCCGCACGGCTTCCGCGAAGTGCTGGCTCTTCCGCACGTGCGCTGGGGCGTGCTGGCGATCTTCTTCTATGTCGGCGTCGAGGTCACCGTCGCCCATTTCATGGTCACCTACGTGTCGAAGCCGGAAATCGGCGCGATGAGCGAGCGCGATGCGTCGCTGTACCTGTCGTACTACCACTTCGCTGCGATGATCGGCCGCTTCGCGGGCGCGGTGCTGCTGATGCGCGCGAATCCCCGGCGGGTGCTGCCACTGGCTGCGGGAATGAACATCCTGCTGCTGCTGGTGACGATGAACTCGTTGGGCGGGGTCGCGCTGTGGAGCGTGGTCGCGGTCGGGCTGTTCAATTCGATCATGTTCCCGACCGTCTTCACCCTCGCGATCGAGCGGCTCGGGCCGATGACCGAGAAGGCATCGAGCCTGCTGGTGATGGCGATCGTCGGTGGCGCGGTGATCCCGCCACTGCAGGGCTTGTTCGTCGACCTGTTCAAGGCCGGCATCGGCAACGAGACACGCGCGTTGCAGTACGCGTTCTTCGTATCGATCCTGTGCTACGTCTACATCCTATGGTACGGCTGGCGCGGTTCGCGTCTGCGTGGTGTCGATGGCGACCGGGGCTGAGGTGGGCATGCGCAAGATCGTCTGCTTCGGCGAAGCCCTGATCGACTTCTTCGCCCAGCCGGTGGCGACGCCGGATACCCCGCGCACCTTCGTGCAGCACGCCGGCGGCGCCCCGGCCAACGTCGCGGTCGCCGTGGCCCGGCTTGGCGCAGCGGCCGAGTTCGTGGGCATGCTCGGCACCGACATGTTCGGCGATTTCCTGCTCGACAGCCTGCGCACCGCCGGCGTCGGTACCGGGCACGTGGTACGCACCGGCGAGGCCCGTACCGCGCTGGCGTTCGTCGCGCTCGATCACGAGGGCGAGCGCAGCTTCAGCTTCTACCGCCCGCCGGCGGCCGACCTGCTGTTCCGTGCCGGCCATTTCGAAGCATCGTGTTTTGACGGCGCCGGGGCGTTCCACGTCTGCTCCAACAGCCTCACCGAGGAGGCGATCGCCGACGCGACGCTGCACGGCATGCGCATGGCGCGGGAGGCCGGCGTGCTGGTGAGCATGGACCTCAATCTGCGCCCGGTGCTGTGGCCGAGCGACGTCGATCCGCAACCGCGCCTGTGGCGCGCGTTGCGGGCCGCCGACGTGGTCAAGCTCGCGCGCAATGAGCTCGACTATCTCGCGGCCGGTCATGGCGGCGGCGAGGACGGCGAACGCAAGGTGCTGGAACGGCTGCTGGACGGGGCCACGCAGTGGGTGATCGTCACCGATGGCAGTGCGCCGCTGCGCTGGCACGGCCGCGACGGCAGCGGCGAGCTGCCAGGGTTCCGGGTCACCGCAGTCGACACCACCGCGGCGGGCGATGCGTTCGTCGGCGGTCTGTTGTTCCATCTCGCCGAGACTGGCGTGGATGCCGGGCACCTGCCGCAGTTCGTCCGCGACCGCGATGCGGTCGAACGCACGCTGCGATTCGCCGCCGCGGTCGGTGCGCTCGCCGTGACCCGCAACGGGGCGTTCGCTGCGATGCCCTCGCGCGTCGAAGTACAGCAACTGCTCAAGGAACAGTACGAAGATGCCGCCTGAAAATCCGATTGCTCTACAGACGCCGGGCCTCCAGCTGCCGGACTTCCGCTCCGCCGAGGTCCTGCGCGCCCACATCGCGAAGACGATGGCGTTCTACCACCCGCGTTGCATCGATCCGGACGGCGGCTTCTTCCATTATTTCAAGGACGACGGGACGGTCTACGAGCGCGGTCACCGTCACCTGGTCAGCAGCACCCGCTTCGTCTTCAACTATGCGATGGCGGCGCGTGAATTCACCGAAGATGCTGCGCTGGGCGGCGAGTATCTCGCTGCCGTCCGCCATGGCCTGCGCTACCTGCGGGAGGCACACCGCAATCCGGAAACAGGAGGCTACGCCTGGACCCTGCGGGACGGCGAGGTCGAGGACGCGACCAATCATTGCTATGGCGTCGCCTTCGTCCTGCTGGCGTACTCGTGCGGGCTCAAGGTCGGCATCGAGGAGGCGCGTGGCTGGATGGACGAGACCTGGCAGCTGCTGGAATCACGTTTCTGGGAGTCCGGTCCGGGTCTGTATCGGGACGAAGCCGACGCCGGGTGGAACTTCGGAAGCTATCGTGGCCAGAACGCCAACATGCACATGTGCGAGGCGATGCTGGCCGCATATGAAGCCAGCGGCGAGCGTCGCTACTTCGACCGTGCGCTGAAGCTCGCCGACCACATGACCCGACGCCAGGCCGCACTGGCCGGGGGGCTGGTATGGGAGCACTACGATGCCGACTGGAACGTCGACTGGACCTATCACCTCGACGATCCCAAGCATCTGTTCCGTCCCTGGGGTTTCCAGCCCGGCCACCAGACCGAGTGGACCAAGTTGCTGCTGATCCTCGACCGGCATGCCACGGCCCTGGACGTCGAAGCCACCTGGCTGGTGCCGACCGCGCGCCGGCTGTTCGATGCCGCGCTCGAGCACTCCTGGGACGTGGCGCGCGGCGGCATGGTCTACGGTTTCGCGTTCGAAGGGTTGAAGCGGGCACTGCAGCAGGGCGAAGCATCGAAGAACCCGATCATGGGTGGCCGGGCCTTTGCGGAGGGACCCGCGTATGTCTGCGACGACGACAAGTACTTCTGGGTCCAGGCGGAGTCGCTGGCCGCGGCGGCGCTGCTTGCGCACCGCACCGGCGACGCGAAGTACTGGGACTGGTACGGCCGGCTGTGGGCGTATGCCTGGACGCACATGGTCGATCACGAGCATGGCGCCTGGTACCGCATCCTCGATGTCGAGAACCGCAAGTACGGCGACGAGAAGAGTCCGGCCGGCAAGACCGACTACCACACCATGGGCGCCTGCCACGAGGTGCTCAACGTCCTGCGCTGAAGCTGCCGCATATCCGGAGCGAGCCGTCCAATGACTTCCATGCCATCACGTTCGTCCCGCTGGCGCCTGCTCGCCGGTCCCGCGCTGGCCACAGCCCTGCTGGCTGGCGGGCTGCCACGATCCGGGATATCGGCACCGGCAGTCGCATCCTCCTCCTTGGGCGGGGAGCGCTTCCGGTCGTCGTTCGAGGATGGCGAGCCGCAGCCCCCCGACGGTCTCGTCCGGCGTGCGGCGGGCGCGGAGCTCGCGCTGCGCAGCGCCGGCGGCCCCGATGAGGCATACACCGCGCGGACGGGGGTAGGGTTCACCGGGGTGCGTTCGCTGGAATACTCCGGCGACGTCGATGGTGATGCCGGTGCACAGGCCAGGGCAGCCGTTTTCGACGTGTCCATCCCGGTGACCGCCGGGACCGAGTTGTCCTACCGCATCTTCCCCCGCTTCATCGGGGACGACCTGCGCTATCCCAGCACCTGGGTCGGCATCGATCTGGCGTTCAGCGATGGCACCTACCTGTCCGACCTCGGTGCGATGGACCAGCACGGCTTCATCCTGTCGCCGCGCGGACAGGGAGAATCCAGGTCGCTCTACACCGGCCAGTGGAATCACAAGCAGTCGCGCATCGGCGACGTAGCCGCAGGCAAGGTGATCGAAAAGATCCTGGTCGGCATCGATGCGCCATTCGGTCCCGCCAGCTTCCGCGGCTGGATCGACGATATCGCGATCGTCGACCGCGTCGCCGCCGACACGCCGTCGGCCGCATCGCAGAAGCGCCCCAGCGAGCACGTGCTGACGACCCGCGGTACGAACTCCAGCGGCGCCTTCTCCCGTGGCAACAACATCCCGGCCACCGCAATGCCGCACGGTTTCAACTTCTGGGCACCGGTCACCGATGCCGGTTCGCTGAGCTGGTTCTACGAGTACGGCAGGCGCAACGACGAGCGAAACCTGCCGCGGCTGGAAGCGCTGACGCTGTCCCACGAGACCAGCCCCTGGATGGGCGACCGCCAGACCTTCCAGGTCATGCCGTCGGTTGCCGCCGGCGTGCCGAGCGCCAACCGCAGCGATCGCGCCGTGACCTTCCGGCACGAGAACGAGCTCGCCCGGCCGCACCACTATCGCGTCGCGCTGGACAACGGCATCGTCGCCGAGATCGCGCCGACCGATCACGCGGCGATGTTCCGGTTCACCTTCCCGGGCGATGAGGCGAGCCTGATCTTCGACAACGTCGACGACCGCGGCGGCCTGTCCCTCTCGCCGGCCAGCGGCGAACTGACCGGTTACACCGACACCCGCAGCGGGTTGTCCAACGGTGCCGGCCGGATGTACGTCTACGCGAAGTTCGACCGCCCGGTCACCGCCAGCGGCAAGCTCGTCGCGACCGACGGCCCGGATGGAGGCAGGCGGGTCAGCGTACCCGGTTACTTTCGTTTCGATGCCGGCGAAAAGCGCACGGTCGCGATGCGGATCGCCACGTCCCTGATCAGTGTCGAGCAGGCGAAGCACAACCTCGCGCTGCAGATCGCCGACGACGATACGTTCGAGGACGTGCGCGGACGCGCGCAGAAGGCCTGGGACGAAAGACTCGGCGTGATCGAGGTCGAGGGCGCCAGCCCGGACCAGCTGACCACGCTGTATTCCAACCTGTACCGACTGTTCCTGTACCCGAACACCGGGCACGAGAACGCTGGCAGCAACGAGCGGCCGGTATGGAAGCATGCGGTGCAGTCGTCGGCCAGCAAGGACATCCCGCCCGGTACGACCGAATCGCGGACCGGGGCAGCGGTGGTGGACGGCAAGGTCTACGTCAACAACGGGTTCTGGGATACCTATCGCACCACCTGGGCGGCCTATTCGCTTTTCGCGCCGCGGCAGGCCGCGGAGATGGTCAACGGGTTCCTGCAGCATTACCACGATGGCGGCTGGGTACCGCGCTGGTCGTCGCCGGGCTATGCGAACCTGATGACGGGCACCAGTTCGGATGTCTCGTTCGCCGACGCGTACGTCAAGGGCGTGGAAGGCATCGACGTCGCAGCCGCCTACGCGGCGATGATCAGGAATGCCGCGGTCGCGCCGCCGAACGACAACATCGGACGCAAGGGCATGGACGTGGCGCCGTTCGTCGGATACGTGCCGAGCACGGTGGGCGAGGGACTCTCCTGGGCGCTGGAGGGCTACATCAACGATTACGGCATCGCCAACATGCTGTCGGCGATGGCGGAGGATCCAGCGACCGACCTTTCGCGCGAGCGGCTGGAAACCGAAAGCGCGTACTACCGCAGCCGCGCGCTGAACTACGTGCGCATGTTCGACCCTGCCATCGGCTTCTTCCAGGGGCGTTCGCTCGACGGGAAATGGAAGTCGCCGGCCGAAGACTACGATCCGCAGGTCTGGGGCCACGATCACGACTACACAGAGACCAACGGCTGGGGCTTTGCGTTCCTGGTGCCGCACGACGGCCAGGGCCTGGCCAATCTCTACGGCGGCCGCGAAGGCCTTGCGCGCAAGCTGGACGAATACTTCGCAACGCCCGAGACCGCGCGCTACCCGGGTTCCTATGGCGGAGTGATCCACGAGATGGTCGAAGCGCGCGACGTGCGCATGGGGCAGTGGGGCTTCTCCAACCAGGTCGCCCATCACGTGCCGTGGATGTATCTCTACGCCGGCCGCCCGTGGCGAACGCAGGAGATCGTCCGCGAGACACTGGCCCGGATGTATGTCGGTTCCGAGATCGGTCAGGGCTATCCGGGCGACGAGGACAACGGCGAGTCGTCGGCATGGTGGTTGTTCGCGGCGTTGGGTTTCTACCCGCTGCAGATGGGCAGCGAGCATCTGGTGATCGGTTCGCCGTTGTTCAGCCGGGCCACCGTGCATCTTCAGGATGGTAGGGAACTGGTGATCAGCGCGCCGGGCAACGACCGCGACAACGTCTATGTCGCCGGCGTCACCGTCAACGGCAAGGCGTGGAACAGCACCGTCATTCCGCACCGCCTGCTGGCCGGTGGCGGGCGCATCGAGTTCTCGATGTCCTCAGAACCAGGCAGATGGGGCAGCGACGTGGCGGCCCTGCCGCCGTCGCTGACCACCGGGAATGAGCCGCCGAGCCCGCTGGCCGACCTCACCGGTGCCGGCACGGGCATCGCCTCGACCAACATGCGCAACGCGCAGGCCGGACATCTGTTCGACAACACCTCGCATAGCGAGGCGGTGTTCGCGGCAGCGGGTGCAGCTGTCGAGCCGGTCCAGGTGACCTGGACATTCGAGGAGCGGCCCGCGGCGGCGGTGACCTTCTACACGCTCACGTCCGGCGACACCGGCGGCCACCCGACCGATTGGGTGCTCGAAGGTTCCGATGACGGCGATGCCTGGCGCGAGCTGGACCGTCGCAGCGGCGAGGTCTTCGATTGGACGCGCTACACCCGGCCGTTCCGGCTCGATGCACCTGCCCGCTACAAGCGATACCGGCTTGTCATCACCGGTGCCAGCGATCCGGGGCGCCCGGTCTCGCTCGCCGAGATGGAACTGCTCGGTTCGCCCGCCGGGGCGGAACCTGCCGGCACTCCCGAGGCCGATCCGCTGCACGCGACCGGCGCGCAATGAACCTCGTCGGACGGGGGTTGCCGGCGATGCTGGCAACGCTGCTCGTGCTGCTCACCGCCTGTGCCGGTTACCCCCGCGCACCGGCGCGGGCGACGCTGAACCCGCGCGCGATCGTCTTCTACTACAACTGGTACGGCAGCCCCGACGTCGACGGCGAACGCCTGCACTGGTCGCATCCGGTCCTCAAGTTCAATCCGGCGGATCCAGACCGGCCGGACATTCCCGGCGACGGCGATATCGCCGCCGATTTCTACCCGGCCCTCGGCGAGTACTCCAGCGCCGACCCCGTGGTCATCGAGCAACACATGGCGATGATCGCGCAGGCCGGCATCGGTATCGTCGCGGTCACCTGGCTCGGCGACGACGACCCGAGCGCGCGCAGCCTGCCACTGCTGTTCGACGCCGCCGCCCGCCACGGGCTCCGGCTCTGTTTCCAGATCGAGCCCGCCGCGCGACCCGATGTCGTCGCCGCACGCGGATCGATCATGCGTCTCGTCGAACGTTTCGGACGTCATCCGGCGTTCTTCCGCGATCCTGACAGCGGCCGGCCGCTGTTCTTCGTCTACGACTCCTACCAGATCCCGGCCACCGACTGGGCGCGCCTGCTGCGGACTGGCGGCGATCTCAGCCTGCGCGGCACCGCGTTCGACGCCGACGTGATCGGACTCTGGGTCGAAGCCGACGAGCATGCCTTCTTCCTCGACGGTGGCTTCGATGGCTTCTACACCTATTTCGCCAGCCGCGGCTTCACCTACGGTGCGACTCCAGAGCACTGGCCCTCGTTGCAGCATTGGGCGGAAGGCAACGGGCTGCGCTTCATACCGTCGGTAGGTCCGGGTTACATCGACGCGCGGGTGCGGCCATGGAACGGCATCAACACCCGCGTTCGCGATGGCGGCCGCTACTACGACGGGATGTTCGCGGCCGCCATCGCGAGCGGCGCGCCGTACATCGCGGTTACCTCCTTCAACGAGTGGCACGAGGGCACACAGATCGAACCGGCGGTGCCGTATTCGTCCGGGGATCGCGACTACCTCGACTACACGCCGCAGGCGCCCGACCACTATCTGCAGCGCACCCGCCACTGGCTGTCGCAACACCCGCCGGGCCTGCAGCCGCCGCCCTCGCGATGAAGGTGCGATGGGGACGCGCTTACCCGTGTCGCCCGAATCCGCGCATAATCGGGCGATGGACAAGACATCTCTACAGAAGACACCGCTGCTGATCGATACCGACCCGGGCGTCGACGATGCCCTCGCGCTGCTGATGGCCTTCAACGACCCGCGTTACGACGTGGTCGGCCTTACCATCGCCGCCGGCAACGTCGGTCTGGCGCATACCGTGCGCAACGCCTTGAAGATATGCGAGGTGGCTGGATACGAAGTGCCGGTGTTCGCCGGCTGCGCGACTCCGCTGCTGCATCCCGCGCCGGATGCGGCCGACGTGCACGGCAAGGACGGCCTCGGCGACATCGGCTACACCCCGGCCGCTCGCAGCGCCGAGTCCGAGCATGCGGCGCTGGCGATCATCCGCCTTTCGCACGAGCACGCCGGCCGGCTGGTGCTGGTCGCGCTCGGACCGTTGACCAACATCGCGCTCGCGTTGCGGCTGGACCCGAGCCTGCCGCAGCGGGTCGCCCGCTTCGTGGTGATGGGGGGCGCGGTCACCGCCCAGGGCAACATCACCGCGTCGGCCGAGTTCAACGTGCACTTCGACCCCGAGGCCGCGCACATCGTGTTCGACGCCTTCCCGACGACCGACCTCGCCGACTGGGAGGCGACCGTCGCCCACAGCCTCGACCATGCCGAACTGCGAACCTGGCTGTCGGCTCCGGATGGACGGGCCCGGTTCTACGAAGCGGCCTCGCGGCAGACCCGGGAATGGTCCGAGAACCGCCGCGGCAATCGCTGGTTCTGTGCCGATGCGCTGGCGATGGCCTGGGTGCTCGAGCCGGAGGGCGGGATCCGGGTCGAAGCGCGGCCGATGGCGGTGGCGCTGGAGGGCCGGCACAGCCGCGGCGCCACCGTGGTCGACTGGCGCCGCCAGACCGGGCGGCCGGACAACGTGCGGATCCTGCAGCAGTACGACCAGGCGCGGTTCGAGGCGATGATCCGCGGTGCGGTCGGGGCCGGGGTGGAGGTTCCCGCCGCCGCCGGCTGAACGGGTCGGCCGCGGATCTGGCCCCCACTTGCCCGGGGGGCTGAGCGTCGCTATACTGCGCCGCTTCCCTCCGATGACTTGGTGAGTGCCATGAAGGCCGGCATCCATCCCGAATACCGCGAAGTCGTGTTCCAAGACGTGACCACCGACTTCCAGTTCCTGACTCGTTCCACCCTCGGCAGCAAGGAGACGGTGAAGCTCGAGGACGGCAACGAGTACCCGCTGATCAAGGTCGACATCTCGTCGGCATCGCACCCGTTCTACACGGGCAAGCACAAGATCATGGATACCAGCGGCCGCGTGGACAAGTTCCGCAAGCGCTACGCGAAGAAGTAAGCGGCGCGCCGCAGGGCGCGTCGTATCTTCAGCAGGTTCATCCGCACGACGGCTGCCGGCAGGCGGCCGTCGTCGTTTTCATGCCCGCATCCCGCCGGTCCGCCGCCTGGACGATGTCCCGTGTCATCCGCATGCACGACCATCGTCGATGCCGGCCGCACCGGTCAGCGGCCGAATGGGCATCTGCGCCGCGAGGCCGGAACGTCGGTGGCGCGCAGGCGCTTCTAGTACTGAAGTCCGAGCTTCGACTCTGGACGCATGTGCGATAATCCGCGGGTTGCGTCCGGCCATGCTGGCCGTGACCCTGTCCCCCATCCGTGTCCGGGCCCGTGCCCGCACGTCGACATGAGGAGTCTTCCGTGTCCGATTCGACCAAGTCCGGTCCTGCCGAGGTCACCCTTGCCGCCGGCGACAAGAACGTCGTCCTGCCCGTGCAGTATCCGACCCTGGGCGCGCCGTGCATCGACGTCGCCCGCCTGCCGAAGGAAACCGGCTGCTTCACCTACGATCCCGGCTTCACCGCCACCGCGAGCTGCAAGTCCGCGATCACCTACATCGACGGCGATCAGGGCGTGCTGCTGTACCGCGGTTATCCGATCGAACAGCTGGCCGAGCAGTCGAGCTTCCTCGAGGTCGCCTATCTGTTGATGAACGGCGAGCTGCCGGACAGGAACGAGTTCGCGAAGTTCGAGCACGAGGTCACGCATCACACGATGATGCACGAGCGCCTGAAGAACTTCTTCCAGGGCTTCCAGTACGACGCGCACCCGATGGCGATGCTGGCCGCGACCGTGGCATCGCTGTCGGCGTTCTATCACGACACCCTCGACCTCGAGGATCCCGAGCAGCGCCGTCTCGCTGCGATCCGCCTGCTGGCGAAGATGCCGACCCTGGCTGCAGCCGCGTACCGCTATTCGATCGGCTGGCCGATCCGCTTCCCGCGCAACAATCTCGACTACGTCAATCGCTTCCTGCACATGATGTTCGAGGTGCCCAGCGAGCCGCTGGAGATGAATCCCGTGGTCGCCAAGGCGCTCGACCTGCTGTTCATCCTGCATGCCGACCACGAGCAGAACGCTTCGACCTCGACCGTCCGCCTGGTCGGCTCCACCGGTGCGAACCCGTACGCCTCGGTGGCCGCCGGCATCACCGCGCTGTGGGGGCCCGCCCACGGCGGCGCCAACGAGGCGGTGCTGAAGATGCTGGCCGAGATCGGTACCCCGGACAAGGTCGACGCCGCGGTCGCCCGAGCCAAGGACAAGAACGACAGCTTCCGCCTGATGGGCTTCGGCCACCGCGTCTACAAGAACTTCGACCCGCGCGCGAAGATCATCCGCGAGATGACCCACAAGGTGCTCGGCGAGCTGGGCATCGACGATCCGCTGCTGGAAGTGGCGATGAAGCTGGAGGAGGCGGCGCTGAAGGACGACTACTTCGTCCAGCGCAAGCTCTATCCGAACGTCGACTTCTACAGCGGCATCATCTACAAGGCGCTGAAGATCCCCACCGAGATGTTCACCGTGATGTTCGCGATCGGCCGTACCGCCGGCTGGGTCGCGCATTGGCTGGAGCAGCAGGTCGATCCGGAGAACAAGATCGGTCGCCCCCGCCAGATCTACACCGGCGCGGCCACCCGCGATTACGTCGCCATCGACAGGCGCTGATCGCACCGCCACCGGTCTGCAGACGCCCCGCATCTCGCGGGGCGTTCTTTTTTGCGCGCGCTCCGGTCCACGGGTCGACAGGACGCGCATCCGGGCGACGTGTGCTGCACGATCGTGGTGCCGGCCGATGCTATGATCCGCCGCAGCGGGACGGCGCAGCAGGTCGCCGTCGCGCGCACAGGGAAGTGCGGGGATCCGCCCGAAGGGGCGGGCATCCGCTTCCCGGGCAGCTCGATTGCCGGAGCGGCGGCTGCGGCCGCCGTCGTCGGATTACACCATGGACAGGAGACGATAGATGAGAACCTTGATCACTGGCCTGGGCGCGTCGTTGTGCCTGCTGCTGGCCTCGACCGGAGCGTGGGCGCAGGAAATGTCGTTCCGCAGCGGCGTCGTGACCGACATCGACACCATCCAGGTGCCGGAAAACAGGCAACAGGAGCAGGAACCCTCGAAGGCGCAGTCGGCGGTGGGGCGTGCGGTCGGCCGCACGGTCAAGCGGGCGCTGTGGCGCGCGGCGCTGAATTCCAGCAGCGAGCATGCCTACGACACCTATGACGTCGCCTCCGGCGCCGTCGACGACACCGCGGAGGTCGTCGTCGAGAACAGGAGCGGGCAGGCGGCCACCGCCTATCTGGTGATGATCCGTTTCGACGACGGCAGCCAATCCGCGATCCAGGCCGTACAGGTCGACGAGCTGCAGGTCGGTGGCCGGGTCCGCGTGTTCGGCTCGGGCGAATCGGCCCGGATCATGCCCGAGTAAACCCTGGTCGGATGGAGCGACGGGGCTTTTTTCGGGCCCTGTCGATCCACTGGCATGCGGCAGCGTTCTTGGTACGGGCCTTCTGGCGTCGAGGGCAGGAGCCCCTTTGCGTCGATGAGGGGCCGATCGGACCCCGCCAGTCCCGCGAGCGGCTCAGGATTGCAGTCCGGCCTCGTAGGCCGAGATCTCCTCGCTGGCGAGCAGTTGCCGCAGCTGCGCGGCCGAGGCGCGTTTCATAGGTCGGCCGTCGACGTTCGACAGCGGAGCCTGGCGCAGCGCATCCAGCGGCAGCACCGTCACGTCGAAGCTCAGATCCTCGGCACTGAACACCCAGACCGGCAGATCGGCCGAGCGTTCGAGATCGAATCGCAACCGGCGCGTCCGTGATTCCGCCGGTACGCGATGTTCGTCCAGGAAGCGCATCACCGCCTCGGCATCGTCACTGTAGGCATGCAGGTGGACCGGGGAATTGGCATCGGCGGTGCCGTCCAGCACCGGACCGACCAGGCGCGGCGAGAAATGTTCGAGGAAACCGAGCGCGCGCAGCGCTGCTTCGCGACGGATCCTCAGTGCTTCGCCATGGGACGGGCCCGCGAACAGGCGCTGGTATTCGCGCAGCGCGTCCTCGATCTCGCGGTTCCGCGGCAACGAGGCGTCGTCGAAGATGCCCAGGCGTTGCGCGGCCTTGAGCTTGGCCTGGTGGTAGTCACGCATGCCGCCCTCGGCCATCAGCCGTGCGGCTTCGTGGGCGAGCCGGCGGCGGCGCTCGCGGGTACGGGTCTGGGCGTGGAGATGGGCGTGCTGACGGGCGTGGGGCATGACAACCTCCGCGGCTGGCACGACAGCGGCGATCGCATCGCCGAGGCCGGCCCATGTGGCCGGCAAGCCAACGCTAGCACGCCGCGGATGACGCCGGGAACCCGCGGCGTCGTCCACGATCGGCTGGGGCATGGCGGCGGTTCAGTCGGGCGGGAGTGCCGGCCGCATGGGCCGGCTTCGACGATAGCCGCAGGGGGCGGCGCCAGCCGCCGTTGACGGCGGCCGGGCGGCGCGGGTCCAGCTAGAAGATGTCGAACGACTCCTCGGCGGGTTCCTCGTCGGCGCCATAGTCGATGAAGGTCTGCATCCGCTCCAGGTCCTCAGCCTTGACCCATTCGGTCAGGCCACCGCTGCCGTCGGGCAGCAACTGACCGTTCGCCGAGACCGATACCTTGATCATGCCGTCGGGCGGCAGGTTCTGCGCGATCGGCTGGCCTTCCAGTGCGACCCGCATGTAGTCGATCCAGATCGGCAGTGCGGCCGTGCCGCCGTATTCGCGGTAGCCGAGCGATTTGAAGTCGTCGTGACCGACCCAGACGGTGGTGACGTAGGGGCCGCCGAAGCCGCTGAACCAGGCATCGCGCCAGTCGTTGGAGGAACCGGTCTTGCCGCCGACGTCCTCGCGGTCGAGCACCCTGGCGGCGGTGCCGGTGCCGCGACGGACCACGTCGCGCAGCATCGAGACTATCTGGTAGGCGACGCGGTTGTCGATCGCGCGCGGCGCCCGCGGTGCGTCCGGGTCGATCGACGTCTCATCGGCGGCCGGCCGGTCGTCCTCCTCCGGTTTGGGCGCAGGCGCCACCGCCGGGCCGAGGTTGAAGCCGTCGATCACCTGGCTGACCGCCGCGGCATTGCCGCCGACGCCGCAACTGGGACATGCCAGCGCCGGCTCTTCCTTGAACATCACCGCGTCGTTGCGGTCGCGGACCTCGTCGATGAACCACGGGGTGATCCGGTAGCCGCCGTTGGCGAATACCGCGTAGCCTCGCGCGACCGAAAGCGGGGTCAGCGAGGCGGTACCCAGCGACATCGACAGGTTGGGCGGCAGCTGCGCCTCCTCGAAGCCGAAGTTGGCGATGTACCTGCGCGCGTAGTCGACGCCGATCGCATCGAGCAGGCGCACCGACACCAGGTTGCGCGACTGCACCATCGCCTCGCGCAGCCGCATCGGCCCGGCGAAGTTGCCGGAGTCGTTCTGCGGGCGCCAGACCTTGCCGCTGCGCTGCTTGAACACGACCGGGGCGTCGAGCACGATCGAGGCCGGGTTGAAGCCCTTGTCCATCGCCGCGGCGTAGACGAAGGGCTTGAAGCTGGAGCCGGGCTGGCGACGTGCCTGGGTCGCGCGGTTGAACTCGTTGCCGGCGAAGCTGAAACCGCCCGACAGCGCGCGCAGTGCGCCGCTCACCGGCTCCAGCGAAACCAGCGCAGCCTGCGCCCGGGGCAACTGGTCGAGCGCATAGGTATGGCGCGGCGGCGGCGCCGGCAATCCTTCGGGCACCTCGACGGGGTCGCTCTCGACCGGTGTCTGCCGTACCCGGACCAGGTCGCCGCGCTTGAGCAGGCTGCCCGGGTCGCGGTCGCCGTAGCTGTTCTTGCCGGTGATCTCGACCACGCTGCCGTCACGCAGCGCCAGCGTCGCGCGGCCGGCATCGGCGGTCAGCACGATCGCCGGCAGCAGGTTGGCCTGGGCGGGAATGCCGCGCAGGCGCTTGCCGGCGGCGGTGGCGGTCTCGTCGGCGGCCAGCTCGAAATGCTGCTCCACCCCATGCCAGCCATGACGACGGTCGTAGGTCGCCAGGCCGTCGCGGATCGCCTTGTCGGCGGCGGTCTGCAGCACCGGGTCGATGGTGGTGGTCACGCGGTAGCCCTGGGTCAATGCCTCGGCGCCGTAGCGGGCCACCATCTCCTGGCGGACCATCTCGGCCACGTAAGGGGCATAGACCTCGACCGGCGGTTCGTGCGGAGCGGCATGCATCGGCACAGCTCGCGCCGCTGCGGCCTCGGCGGGGTTCACGAAGCCGAGTTCCTCCATCCTCCGCAGGATGTAGTCGCGCCGTTCGCGGGCGCGTTCCGGGTTGCTCAGCGGGTTGCCGCTGGACGGGAACTTCGGGATGCCGGCCAGCGAGGCCATCTCGTCCAGGTCGAGCTGGTCCAGTGATTTGCCGTAATAGAACTGGGCAGCCGCGGCGACGCCGTAGTTGCGGTGGCCGAAGAAACTCTTGTTGAGGTAAAGCTCGAAGATCTCGTCCTTGCTCAGTTCGCGCTCCATCTTCATCGCCAGCAGCATCTCGCGCAGCTTGCGCATGTAGCTGTACTCGGAGTCGAGGAAGAACTGGCGGGCGACCTGCTGGGTGATGGTGGAGCCGCCGGGCACGCGTCCGTCGGTGGTCGCCAGCAGCCAGACCGCGCGCGCCACGCCCTTGTAGTCGACGCCGTGGTGCTCGTAGAAGCGGGCGTCCTCGGTGGCGATGAAGGCCTCCTTCAGGCGCTCGGGAACCTTCCCGATCTCCACCGGCGAGCGTCGCATCTCGCCGAACTGTGCGATCAGCTGCCCGTCGCGGGCGTAGACGTGCATCGGTTCCTGCAGCTCGACCGTGCGCAGGGTCTCCACGTCCGGAAGTTTGGGGACAATTACGTAATACAAGGTGCCGAGCGCGATCGCGGCCAACACGGCCAGGCCGACCAGGGCCAGAAGCGCCCAGCGCAGCAAGCGTCGAATTCGTGGCATCGGGATCCGATTCCGAGTTGCGGATGTAGTGGGCGGGCAGTATAGAGGAGTCGCCAGGGCGTTCCGGGGGGAACGGGGACAGGGGCGGCCGAGGGGGTTCAGGCGGCCGGAGAGGGCTTTAAAGTGACGGCGAGGGGCAATTTGTGCACGAAGTGGTTGCCAGCTCCTGAAAAGTCCGTTATCTAAGACGGGGCCACACGAAGTGCGCGTAAGCGCTTGTGGTATGGGGAGAAGATCGTGGGAGTCATCACAAAAAGCCAGCCGGCGCTCGTCGGCGTGGACATCAGTTCGACTGCCGTCAAGCTGCTGCAGCTGTCGCGGTCGGGCAACCGTTACCGCGTGGAGCACTACGCGGTGGAACCGTTGCCGCCGAACGCGGTGATCGAGAAGAACCTGGTCGAGGTCGAGGCCGTCGGCGAGGCGATCAAGCGGGCGGTGTCCCGGTCCGGAACCCGGGCCCGGCATGCGGCCGCCGCGGTTGCCGGTTCCTCGGTGATCACCAAGGTGATCCCGATGCAGGCGGATCTCGACGACGAGGAGATGGAGTCGGCGATCGAGCTGGAGGCGGTGAATTACGTGCCGTATCCGATCGAGGAAGTGAACCTCGATTTCGAGGTCCTCGGGCCGATGCCGGGCAGCACCGAGACGGTGCAGGTCCTGCTGGCCGCCTCGCGCGCCGAGAACGTCGAGGTCCGCGCATCCGCGCTGGAGCTGGGCGGTCTGATCCCGAAAGTCATGGACGTGGAGGCGTTCGCGGTCGAGAACGCGTTCGCACTGATCGCCGAGCAGCTCAGCGGGCCGCGCGACGGCCTGGTCGCGCTGATCGATGCCGGCGCCACCATGACCACCCTCAACGTGTTGCGCAACGGTCGCAGCATCTACAACCGCGAACAGGTGTTCGGCGGCAAGCAGCTGACCGACGAGGTGATGCGCCGCTATGGCCTCAGCTACGAGGAAGCCGGTCTGGCCAAGCGCCAGGGCGGGCTGCCCGAGAGCTACGAGGTCGAGGTCCTGGAGCCGTTCAAGGAGGCGATGGCCCAGCAGGTCAGCCGCCTGCTGCAGTTCTTCTACGCCGGTAGCGAGTTCAACCGCGTCGACCAGATCGTCCTGGCCGGCGGCTGCGCCTCGATCCAGGGCATCGCCCAGATGGTCGAGGAGCAGCTGGGCGTGCCGACGATGATCGCCAACCCGCTCGCGAACATGACCCTCGGCCCGCGCGTCCAGGCCCATGCCCTGGCGCAGGACGCGCCGGCGCTGATGATCGCCTGCGGCCTTGCCCTGAGGAGCTTCGACTGATGGCAAGAATCAATCTGCTCCCGTGGCGCGCCGAGCGGCGCAAGCAACGTCAGAAGGAGTTCGGCGTGATGGCCGGCCTGTCGGCCCTGGCCGCGGTCGCGCTGTCCTTCATGATCGTCAGTTTCTACAACGGCCAGATCAGCGGACAGAACGTCCGCAACGACTTCCTCAAGGACCGGATCGCCGAGGTCGACAAGCAGATCGCCGAGATCGAGGAGCTCGACAAGAAGAAGGCCAAGCTGCTGGCGCGCAAGGAGGTCATCGAGCAGCTGCAGGCCAACCGCTCGCAGATGGTGCACCTGTTCGACTCGCTGGTGAGGACCATCCCCGACGGCGTGATCCTGACCTCGATCAAGCAGGACGACAAGACGCTGAGCCTGACTGGCCGCTCGCAGTCCAATTCCCGCGTCAGCACCTACATGCGCAACCTGGAAGGTTCCGGCTGGATGACCAAGCCCGATCTCTCGATCATCGAGGCGAAGGGCGAGGACAAGGGCCTGCCGTACGAGTTCAGCCTGCAGGTGACGCTGGCCAATCCGAACGCGCCGAAGGACGAGGACGGCGACGGGATCCCGGATGCACCGGCGGACGAGCCGGCCGCCCCGGCCGAAGCCGAGGCGGATGCCGCGGCGGCGACCGAGGCCCCGACCGCACCGGCACCCGCGCCCGAATCCGCTCCGGCGGAGCAGGCTCCGGCCGAATCCGATGCCGGAACCGCCGCCCCTGAGCCCGCAACCGGAGCTGCGTCATGAGCCAGAAGAAGATGTCCCTGCGGGAGCTCGACTTCAACAACATGGGCGCGTGGCCGCGCCAGGCCAAGATCGGCTTCTGCGTGATCATCGGCCTGATCATCGTCGGCCTGACCTGGTACCTGTTCGTCAGCGACAAGCGCGAGCAGCTGCAGCGCCTGGAGAAGACCGAAAGCGAGCTGCGCGGAGAGTTCGAGGAGAAGCAGGGCCGCGCCTCCAACCTGGAGCCGCTCAAGCAGCAGCTCGCGCAGATGGAGCAGCAGCTCCAGCAGATGCTGCGTCAGCTGCCGAGCAAGACCGAGATGCCGGACCTGATCGTCGACATCTCCCAGACCGCGCTCGCGACCGGCATCAGCAACGAGCTGTTCCAGCCCGGCCCGGAAGAGCCCAAGGAGTTCTACGCCGAGAAGCCGATCGCGTTGCGCATGGTGGGTTCCTATCACCAGTTCGGCGCCTTCGTCAGCGGCGTGGCCTCGCTGCCGCGCGTGGTCATCATGACCATGCACGACATCTCGCTGCAGCCGGCCGGCAAGGACAAGAACGCGCCGATCACGCCGAACAGCCCGCTCGAACTGGTCGGTACGGTCAAGACCTATCGCTACCTGGACGAAGAAGAGGTCGCCGAGCAGCAGAAGGCGAGCCAGGATGCCGCGAACGCGGGGGGGGGAGCTTGAGCATGCACATGTCCAGTATCCGTGTAGGCCGAGCGCTGCCCCGCCTGGCACTGGCGGCGGCGGTGACGATCGCGCTGGCCGGCTGCGCGCGCGGCGTCACCAGCACGCCCGGCGATGCGCCGAACCTCGAGAAGTGGATCGCCGAGGTCAAGGCCCGTCCCGCGCCGCCGCTCGATCCGCTGCCGGTGATGCAGCAGTTCGAGAGCTTCGAGTACGCCGCCCAGGGGTTGCGTGATCCCTTCAGCCGGGCATTCCGCGACCAGGGCGGCGGCGGTCCGCGCCCCGACTCCACCCGTCGCAAGCAGACGCTCGAGCAGTTCCCGCTCGACAGTCTGGACATGGTGGGCACGCTGGGTGCCGGCAACGGCATCGTGGCGCTGGTGATGGCGCCGGACAAGGTGACGTATCGGGTGCGGCCCGGCGCGTACATGGGGCAGAGCGACGGTCGAGTGACCGCTGTCCATGAAGATCGCATCGAGCTGGTGGAACTGGTGCCGGATGGCGCGGGGGGCTGGCTCGAACGCCCGGCGTCCGTCGCGTTGGAAGATCAATGAGTTTGGGGGATAGCACGATGACCGTATTCAACGCCAAAAGCCCGCGGCCGGCCCGGCGCTCAACGCTCATGCGCAGTGCCGGCATCGGCCTTGCCGTAGGCGCGATTGCGGCGTTCAGCGCCGCCCATGCCCAGCACGACGCGACCGTCGCGGTCGCGCCTCTGGCGGTCGGCCAGGCCGCCCCGGTGCCGAGCGCGGACCCGTCCAAGCGCCTGCCGGGGACGATCGAGGTCTCCAAGATCGACTTCAAGCGCGGCGAAGGCGGCGCCGGCCGGCTGGTCCTGAGCTTCAGCGGCGAAGGCGCCGCTCCCGACCTGCGCAGCGTCGGGTCGACGGTGACGATCAACGTCGCCAACGCCGAGCTGCCTGCGAGCCTGCAGCGCCCGCTCAACGTCACCGACTTCGCCACCCCGGTGCAGCGCATCGAGGCCCGCAGTTCCGGCACCGGTGCGACGCTGACGCTCAGCACCCAGGGCAACTACGAATCGATGGCCTATCAGACCGGCAGCGAGTACATCGTCGAGATCGTGCCGCGTGCGGCCCAGCCTGGCACCCGTGCCGTCGGCGCCAGCACCGCAGCGGTCGGCGCGACCACCTCGGCCGGCACCGCCCGCGCCTACTCCGGGCGTCCGGTGACCTTCAACTTCCAGGACGTTCCGGTGCGCACGGTGCTGCAGTTGATCGCCGAGGAGTCGGGGCTCAACGTCGTCGCCGCGGACACCGTCCAGGGCAACGTCACCCTGCGGCTGGTCAACGTGCCGTGGGACCAGGCGCTGGACATCGTGCTGCAGGCCAAGGGCCTGGACAAGCGCCGCAGCGGCAACGTGGTCTGGATCGCGCCGCAGGCCGAGATCGCCAAGTACGAGCAGGACAAGGAGGACGCGCGCATCGCGCTCGAGAACCGCGTCGACCTGGTCACCGAATACGTCCAGATCAACTATCACAACGCCACCCAGATCTTCGAGGCGCTGACCGAGGCCAAGGGCATCGGCGGGCAGAGCGGCCAGGGTGGTCAGGGTACGAACAACAACGACAACGGCTTCCTCTCGCCGCGCGGCCGGCTGGTCGCCGACGAGCGCACCAACACGCTGATGGTCAGCGACATCCCGAAGAAGGTCGCGCAGATGCGCGAGCTGATCCGGGTGATCGACCGTCCGGTCGACCAGGTGCTGATCGAAGCCCGGGTGGTGGTCGCGACCGACACCTTCGCGCGCGAGCTGGGCGCCCGCTTCGGCATCGCCGGCCACAAGGACGGCAAGTACTTCTTCAACGACACGATCGAGAACAACGACGAGACCCGGGGCTCGTACGTGGAGGCGATCACCTCCAACGAGCCGTCCTTCGAACTGACCAAGGGCGCGATGAGCAACCTGGGGGTGCTCAACCCGGCCGGTTCGCTGGCGCTGCAGATCCTCAATGCCGGCTATGCGCTCGACATCGAACTGTCGGCGATGCAGGAGGAGGGACGTGGCGAGGTCATCTCCAATCCGCGCGTGGTCACCAGCAACCAGCGCGAGGCGGTGATCCGCCAGGGCCAGGAAGTCGGCTACGTGACGATCTCGCCGCAGCAGGGCGGCAACAGCATCCCGATCCCGAACGTCCAGTTCAAGGACGTGCTGCTCGAGCTCAAGGTCACTCCGACGATCACCCACGACGGCCGCGTGTTCCTGAACATGAACGTCAAGAAGGACGAGGTCGAAGGCTTCATCGACACCAGCATCGGCCAGGTCCCGCAGATCGCCAAGCGCGAGGTCAACACCGCGGTGCTGATCGAGGACGGCCAGACCGTGGTGATCGGCGGCGTCTACGAGTTCGCCGACCGCACCGACATCAGCAAGGTGCCGTTCCTCGGCGACATCCCGTTCCTCGGCAACCTGTTCAAAAAGAAGGGTCGCGACAAGGACAAGGCCGAGCTGCTGATCATGGTCACGCCGAAGGTGATGCGCGTCGAACAGCGCAACTGAGCCCGGCTTGACGCGCACTGAAGAAAGGGCCTGCGGGCCCTTTTTTCATGTAGGCCGTGTGCGGACGGGCTTGAACCGAAGATGAAGCCGGCGGAACCCGGGCGGCAAAATGGAGTCAAACTGGGCCTCCCCCCGCGTCCCAGGTAAAGGTGGAATGGACAGCATGGCGAACCCTGTCGTACCGGCTCCGGGCCCGGCTTCCGACGAATCGATCCGGTTGCACGAGGCGTTCCGGTCGCTGCGCGACGGACTGGCGGCGGAGATCGTCGGCCAGGCGCAGTTGATCGAGCGGCTGCTGATCGCGCTGCTGGCCGACGGCCATCTGCTTGTCGAAGGCGCGCCCGGGCTGGCCAAGACCACCGCGATCCGGGCGCTCTCTGCCCGGCTCGAAGCCGATTTCGCCCGTGTCCAGTTCACTCCCGACCTGCTGCCGGCGGATCTGACCGGCACCGAGGTCTGGCGGCCGCAGGACGGGCGCTTCGAGTTCCAGGCCGGACCGATCTTCCATCCGGTGCTGCTTGCCGACGAGATCAACCGGGCGCCGGCCAAGGTGCAGTCGGCCCTGCTGGAGGCGATGGGCGAACGCCAGGTCACCGTCGGTCGCGCGACCTATCCGCTGCCGAAGCTGTTCCTGGTGATGGCGACCCAGAACCCGATCGAGCAGGAAGGCACCTTCCCGTTGCCGGAGGCGCAGCTCGACCGCTTCCTGATGCATGTCCACATCGGCTACCCCGAGGCCGAGGCCGAAGCCGAGATCCTGCGGCTGGCGCGGGAGCGCGCGCGCGAGGCGATGGCGACGCCGGCCCCTGCGCCGCCGCGGATTCCGGTCGAGGACGTGTTCGCCGCGCGCGCGGCGGTACTCGAGCTGCACGTCGCGCCGGCGGTCGAGCGCTACCTGATCGAACTGGTGCTGGCCTCGCGCGATGCGGCCCGCTACGACGCCGCGCTTGGCCGGCGCATCGCCTGGGGCGCGAGCCCGCGCGGCTCGATCGCGCTGGAGCGTTGCGCGCGCGCGCATGCCTGGCTGGCAGGGCGCGATTACGTCACCCCGGACGATGTGCGCGCAGTGGCACCGGATGTGCTGCGGCACCGCGTGCTGCCCAGCTACGAGGCGACCGCGGAGGGCTGGGACGGCGGCAGGCTGGTCGCCGAGCTGCTGCGCGTGGTGCCGTTGCCATGAGCGACTTTTTTGCCGTGGATCACGCGGATGAGCGCGGACGGTGAGGTTTCCAATCCTGTTCTTGCCTCATCCGTGTTCATCCGCCTGATCCGCGGCATAGGGGTTTGACCGACACGCCATGACCGTTCACGACGAAAACGGCATCGAGCCGACGCTGACGGAACTGGTCGGCCTGCGCCGGCTCGCGGGTGCGCGCCGGCCGCCACGCCGCGGTCGGCATGGCATCCATGGGCCGGCGTTGTCGCCATTGCGCGGGCGCGGGATGGATTACGCGGAGTCGCGCGAGTACGTGGCCGGCGACGATGCGCGTCACATCGACTGGAGGCTGACCGCGAGGACCGGGCGGGCGCATACCAAACTGTTCCAGGCCGAGCGCGAGCGGCTGACCCTGATCGTCGGCGACACCGCGCCGTCGCTGTACTTCGGCACCCGGACCCGCTTCAAGTCGGTGCAGGCCGCGCGCGCGGGCGCGATCGCGGCCTGGGTGGCGGCCCGCGACGGCGACCGCATCGCCGCCCTGCGCGGCAGTCGCGGCGAGCCTCCGATCGCGCCGGCGGCCGGCACCCGTGGCGTGTTGCAGGTGCTGGACGGGCTGGTCCGCTGGTACCGGGCACCGCAGCAGGACGATCTGGGCCTGGACGTCGCCCTCGAGCACGCCGGGCGCCTGTTGCGGCCCGGCTCGCGGTTGGTGGTGCTGGCCGACGCCGCCAGCATCGCGGCGATCCCCGAGCGGCGATGGCCGGTGCTCGCGCAGCACCACGAGGTGATCGTGCTGATGCTGACCGACCCGTTCGAGACCGCACCGCCTGGCACACGCCTGCCACTGCGCGCCGCCGCCGATGCCGAACGGGTCGAACTCGATCTCGGATCGGCGGCCCAGCGTGCGCGGTGGCGCTCGGCCTTCGTCCAGCCGGTCGATGCGGCGCTGGCCAGCCTGCCCGCACGCGGGGTGCGCGCGACCACGCTGTCGACCGATGCGCCCAGCGACGCCTGGTTGCCGCTGCTGGGCCACGCGCGGCCGCTGGTGGCCTGATGCCGATCGCAATCGTCCTGCGCGACATCCATCAGCCACCGGCGCCTCCATGGTGGCCGCCGGCGCCGGGCTGGTGGCTTCTGGCCGGCCTCGCGCTGGCGATCGCCGCCGGCTTCGTGTTCTGGCGCCGGCAGCGGCGACGCAGGCGCGAGAAGATCGAGGCACTGTTCGAGCGCGCGCTCGCCGCGGCGGCATCGCCGGCGGACGAGGTCGCGGCGATGTCCGAACTGCTGCGCCGCGCCGCGCGTCGGCGCGATCCGCATGCGGACCGCCTCCAGGGCGATGCCTGGCGCGCGTTCCTCGACGAGGGCGCCGCGCAACCCCTGTTCGCCGGCGAGGCCGGCGATGTGCTGCTCGAAGGCGGCTACCGGCGTGAGCTCGACGCCGAGCGGGCGGCGATGCTGCGCCCGCTGGTGCGGATGCGTTTCCTGCAGTGGATGGGCGTGCGATGAGCATGGCGACCGCAATGCCCTGGCAGGCGTGGCCGGACCTGCAACTGGTCTGGCCGTGGTGGCTGCTGGCGCTGCCGCTGCCGTGGCTGGCGCTGTGGCTGCTGCCGGCCGTACGCAGCGGTGCGGCGGCGTTGCGTTTCCCTCATGAGGCGCGCCTGCGCGATATCGCCGGTAACGGTGCGCGGGCGCGGCCCCTTCGTGGTCCCGGTCCGCTGCTGTGGCTGGCCTGGGCCCTTCTGTGCGTGGCCGCGGCCCGTCCGCAGCAGCTCGGCGAGCCGGTGCAGCCGCCGCAGGCCGGGCGCGACCTGATGCTGGCACTGGACCTGTCGGGCAGCATGCAGGAACCGGACATGAGCCTGGGAGGGCGTCCGGTCGACCGCCTCACCGCCGCCAAGGCGGTCCTGGCCGACTTCCTCGACCGCCGCGCCGGCGACCGTGTCGGCCTGCTGGTGTTCGGTCGCCGCGCCTATGCGCTGACGCCGCTCACCCTGGATCGCGAATCGGTACGCCAGCAGTTGCAGGACAGCGTGGTCGGGCTGGCCGGCCAGGAAACCGCGATCGGCGATGCGATCGGCCTCGCGGTCAAGCGCCTGCGCGAAGAGTCGGGCGAAGAGCAGCGCGACGAAGACAAGGTGTTGATCCTGCTGACCGACGGCGTCAACACCGCGGGCCTGCTGGATCCGCGCAAGGCCGCCGAGCTGGCCCGCGACAACGGCGTGCGCGTGCATACGATCGCATTCGGTGGGGATGGCGTGATGTCGGTGTTCGGCTTCCAGCTGCCGATGCCGGGTGGCGGCGACGAGATCGACGAGGCGACGCTGCAGGCGATCGCCGAGGCGACCGGCGGACGCTTCTTCCGTGCCCGCGATACGGCGCAGCTGGCCGGCATCTATGCCGAGATCGATCGTCTGGAACCGGTCGAGCGGCCGGGGCCGGCCCTGCGTCCGCGCATCGAGCGCTATGTCTGGCCGCTGGCCGGTGCGTTCGCGCTGGCCCTGCTGTCCTTCCTGCTGGCAGGCTGGAGGCGCCGATGACGCTGCCCGACTTCTCCGCCCTCCATCTGTTGCGTCCCGACTGGCTGTGGGCCTTGTCGCTGCTGCCGGCACTGATGGCGATGTGGATGTTGCGGCGTCGTCGGACCGGTACGTGGCGCGAGGCCGTCGATCCGCACCTGCTGCCGCATCTGCTCGACGGCGGCGACCTGCCGCGCCGCCGCTGGAGCCAAGGCGCAGGCGTGCTGATCGCCGGGCTCGCCTATGGCGTGACGGTGCTGGCGCTGGCGGGGCCGAGCTGGCGCCAGGTCGAGCAGCCGCTGTGGCAGGGTCGGCAACCGCTGATGGTGGCGCTGGACCTGTCCTCGGCGACTCTCGCGGCCGATCCGCCGCCCACGCGGCTGGCGCAGGCGCAGGCCAAGCTCGCCACCCTGCTTGCTTCCCGCGACGGACCGGTGGGGTTGCTGGTGTTCGCCGACGACGCCTTCACCGTCGCTCCGATCACCGACGACGTGACCAACGTGGCCCTGTTCCTCGATGCGCTGTCGCCGGACATCATGCCGGTCGACAGTTCGCCGGCCGAAGGCCCACGCGCCGATCGCGCGATCGGGTCGGCGGTGCGGCTGATGGAGCAGGCCGGCTTCGAGCAGGGCCGGATCCTGCTGCTCGCGGGCGATGCCGATGCGCGCACCGTCGGCGCCGCCGCCGACGCGCATGCCGCCGGCTTCGAAGTCGAGGTGCTCGGTCTCGGCCGTAGCGGCGGGGTGACCTATCGCGACGTCGCGGGACGTGCCGCGCTCGCCCCTTTCGACGAGGAACTGCTGCGCCGGATCGCCGCCGCGGGCGGCGGCCGCTATGCGCGGTTGTCGGCCGGCGACGCCGACCTGCGCACCCTCGGCGTGTTCGAAAGCGGGGTGACCCATGCTGCCGCGAGCGGCGCGCAGGGCGGCAGCGCGCCGCTCGACGAAGGCTTCTGGCTGCTGCCGCCGCTGATGTTGCTGATGCTGCTGGCATTCCGCCGCGGTGCCGTGCTGGCGGTGCTGATGCTCGGGCTGTGGTTGCCGTCCGCCCCGGCCAAGGCCGCGGACTGGTGGCGGCGGGCCGATCAGGTCGAGCATCGGCGCCTGAGCGAAGCGACCGAGGCCTATCGAAGCGGCGACTATGCGGCCGCGGCCGAAGGCTACGCGAAGGTCGACAGCGCCGACGGTCAGTACAACCTGGGCAATGCGATGGCGAAGGCCGGCCGTTACCAGGAAGCGATCGACGCCTACGACCGCGCACTGCAGCTGCAGCCCGGCATGGAGGACGCGGTTGCCAACCGGGCGGCGGTCGAAGCGGCGATGAAGCGGCAGCCGCAGTCCGGCGACGAAAGCCAGCCGTCCGACAACGACGATGGATCGCAGGACTCCGACACGGGCGGCGAATCGCCGAAGCAGGGGCCGGCGGACCCGTCGCGGCAGCCGGACGCGGGCGATGCGCAGGGCCAGCCGACATCGCCACGAGACCAGGGAGATTCGCCCGAATCCGGATCGCAGGACGGCGCCGAGGAGGGCGAGGACGGACAGTCCGGGAACCCGCCGGCCGAGGCGCCCGACGCACAGGACGCGCAGGCGCAGCAGGCCGCCGACGAGGCCCAGCGCCAACGCATGCAGCAGGCGCTGGAGCAGGACGGGCGCGAGGGCGAGGAGGAACACGACGGACAGGCGTCCGGCCGTCGGGCACGCCCGGACGAAACGCCGGCCGAGCGCGAGCGCCGGATCGCCAACGAGGCCTGGCTGCGGCGGGTACCCGACGATCCGGGCGGGCTGCTGCGCGAGAAGTTCCGGATCGAGCACGAGCGCCGCCAGCGTCAGGGCGGCCTGGGAGAACCGAAGCCTTGAGACGTCCCGTGACGCCACCGAAGACCCGCGCGAGAGCCCTGTTGCCGTGGCTGCTTTGCACCGTGCTGCTGGCGACGGTCCTCGACGCCGCTGCCGCGACCCGCGCGTGGCTCGACCGCGATCGCATCGAGCTGGGCGAGACGGTCACGCTCAACGTCGAAACCGATGCGCTGACCGCATCGCCGGACTACGCGCCGCTGCGGGCGGATTTCGACGTCAGCGGCCACAGCAGCCGGCGCGGGATGGCGATGGGCTCGCAGGGCGGTGCCCGCAGCCTGTTCGCGGTCGCGCTGCGCCCGCGCCGCGACGGCGTGCTGACGGTGCCGTCGCTGCGGGTCGGCAACGAGCGCACCGCGCCGCTGTCGCTGGTGGTCGTCCCGACCGAGCAGCGCCCTCTGGCGGGCGCCGGCGAGGACGTCTTCATCGAGAGCGGGCCCGACCACGAGCGGCCCTATGTCCAGCAGTCGGTGGGCTGGGTCGTGCGCCTGTACGCGGCGGTACCGATCGTCACCGGCAGCCTCGACCAGCCGGCTCCGGATGGCGCCGCCTTCCAGCGGGTCGGCGACGACGCGCAGTATTCGCGGACGGTCGCAGGACGCCAGTACCAGGTGATCGAGCGTCGTTTCCTGCTGGTTCCGGAACGCAGCGGCGAACTGCGGGTGCCGGGCGCGACCTTCCAGGGGCGCGGCGCGGCCGGCTTCTTCGACGACATGTTCGGTGGCGGCCGCGGCGACACGCTGCAGGCGCGTGCCGACGCGCGCACCCTGGATGTGCAGGCGATCCCGGCCCAGGCGCCGCAGCCGTGGCTGCCATTGCACGACCTGCAGCTGCGCTATCGCGCCAATCCGTCGACGCTGCGGCAGGGCCATGCGGCGACGCTGGCGATCGAGGTGATCGCCGATGGCGCCACCGCCTCGCAGATGCCGGAGCTGGAACTGCCGCCGATCGATGGTGTCCAGGTGTTCGCCGAGCGGCCGCAGGTCGACGAGACCTTCGTCGACGGCCGTCCGCGGGTGAAGTCGACCCGCAGCTTCTCGCTGGTGCCCGACCGCAGCGGCGAGGTCCGGCTTTCCGGTGTCGAGATGGACTGGTGGGACGTGGGTACCGGCAAGGGGCGTTCGGCGACCTTGCCGCCGCTGCGCTGGACGGTGCAGGCCGGTACGGGCGCCTCTGCCGCGGCACTGGCGGAAGCGGTTCCGGCGGATGCAGGTGCCGTCGCGGGGCAGGTCGCGGCGCCGGCGTCCGGCGATGTCTCCGTGCCCGGTGCCCCGGCCGAGCGCAGCCGCCGCTACTGGGCGCTGGCGGCCGCGCTGTTCGCCGCGCTGTGGCTGCTGACGCTGCTGTGGGCGCTGCACCAGCGGACCTCCACGCGCAGGGCCGGGGCGGAGGATACGGACCGGCCCAATGGACGCGCGGGCACGACGAAGCCGACAGCCGAGGCGTTGCGCAAGGCGCTCGACACCGGCAGTTTCGATGACGTCGCCGATCTGCTGTGCGCGATGGCGACGCCGCCGGCGGGCAGCGTCGATGCCCTGGCGCACCGTCTCGACGATCCAGGCCAGCGTGCCGCGCTGGAGGCGATGCAGCGCGCGCGCTGGGCCGATGGCGATGGCCGCGAGGCGCGCGCGCGCCTGCGCGAAGCCTTCGCCGAAGGGCCGCGCTGGGTGGCGACCGCCGCACCGGCGGATGCGCCGCTGCCGCCGCTGTATCCGCCGGGATGACGACTATCGAATTGATCAGAGGTTTCCTGCCGGTGCAGGGCAAGAGAATCCAGCCGCGGATTACACGGATGAACGCGGATAGAACATTTTCGATTCCGCTTTTGCCTTATCCGTGTTCATCCGCGTGATCCGTGGCCAAGTCCCTTCGTTTCCCTGCAGCGGCTCGGGCCGCTTCGACATGACGAGGTCCGGCCCGGGCCGGTTTGCTAAGCTCGCCGGGTTCCGACGGAAGTGCGCCCATGACCGAAACCCGCAACACATCCGGCCTGTCCCTGCACACCCGCATGCTGATCGGCTTCATCGTCGGCGCCGGCGCCGGCATTGCCGCCAATGTCTTCGTCGGCCAGGCCGGCTGGCTGGACGGGCTGATCGCCTACGTCACCGACCCGGTCGGCCAGCTGTTCCTGCGCCTGCTGTTCATGCTGGTGATCCCGCTGGTGTTCTCGGCGCTGGTGCTGGGCGTGGTCGAGATCGGCGACGCCAAGTCACTGGGCCGCATCGGCGGCAAGACCCTGCTGTGGATCCTGGTGGTCACCGCGGTCGCGGTGACCATCGGCCTGGTCTGCGTGAACGTGCTGGAGCCCGGGCGTGGGCTGCCGCAGGATGTCGGCCAGGAACTGCTCGCCGCCGCCTCCGATCGCGCCACGGAGGTCGCTGGCAAGCGCGAGGGCGTGTCAGGCATCCAGATCCTGCTCAACATCGTGCCGCGCAACCCGGTCGCCGCCGCCGCCGACGGCGACCTGATCGCGGTGATGTTCTTCGCGCTGATGTTCGGCATCGCCGCGACCGTGATCCAGAGCGAGGGCACCCGCAGCTTCGTCTCCACCGTGCAGGGCGTCTACGACATCTGCCTGAAGCTGATCGGCTGGGTGATCGAGATGGCCCCCTACGCGGTCGCCGCGCTGCTGTTCTCGATCACCGCCAAGCTCGGCTTCGACGTGCTGGTCCAGCTCGCCCGCTACGTCGGCACCGTGGTGCTGGCGTTGGCGATCCATTTCTTCGTCGTGTTCCCGCTGTTGCTGCGGACTTTCGGCAGGATGTCGCCGCTGGCGTTCTTCCGCGGCGCCGAGCCGGCGCTGTTGACCGCGTTTTCGACCTCGTCATCCAGCGCGACCCTGCCGACCACGCTCAAGGTCACCGAGGAGAGCCTGGGCGTGCCGCGTCGGGTCGTGCGTTTCGTCTGCACGCTTGGCGCGACCGCCAACATGAACGGCACCGCACTGTTCGAAGGCATCACCGTGCTGTTCCTGGCGCAGTTCTTCGGCGTCGAGCTGAGCCTGGTGCAGCAGGTGATGATCCTGGTGCTGTGCATCCTCGGATCGATCGGCGCTGCCGGCGTGCCGGGCGGCTCGCTGCCGGTGATCGCGATGATCCTGGTGATGTTCAAGATCCCGCCCGAGGGCATCGGGCTGATCCTCGGCGTCGACCGTTTCCTCGACATGTGCCGGACCGTGGTCAATGTCGGTGGCGACATGGCCGGTTCGGTGGTGATCGGCCGCAGCGAGGCGGTCGCCGAGGCGCGCGCGGCCGCCCGCCAGCCGGGCTGAGGCGGCCGGAACGGCGTCGGCCGGCCCCTTCCGGCCATGGCTGAGGCGGCGATCGGCGTCCGGGGCGACATCGGCGCCGCCGGATGGGACAATGGCGCGCCCGCCGCCTCCATCGGCCCGGCCCCGGACGCCCGCGTCCCGGCCGCCGGCCTGCTTCGCGGGCGTCTCCGCCCGCCCTTTCCAAGCCCGCTTCCCAAGACTGCCCCGACGCCATGACGACGCCCAGCCGCCGCGATCTCGCGAACGCCATCCGATTCCTTGCCATCGACGCGGTCCAGGCCGCCAATTCAGGCCACCCCGGCATGCCGATGGGCATGGCCGACATCGCCGAAGTGCTGTGGAACGATTTCCATCGCCACAACCCCGGCAATCCGAAATGGACCAACCGCGACCGTTTCGTGCTGTCCAACGGCCATGGCTCGATGCTGCAGTACGCGCTTCTGCACCTGACCGGCTACGACCTGCCGATCGAGGAGCTGAAGAACTTCCGCCAACTCGGCAGCCGCACCCCGGGCCATCCCGAGAACCACATGACCCCGGGCGTGGAGACCACCACCGGTCCGCTCGGCCAGGGCATCGCCAACGCGGTGGGCATGGCGCTGGCCGAGAAGTTGCTCGCGCAGCGCTTCAACCGTCCGGGCTTCGACGTCGTGGACCATCGCACATGGGTGTTCCTCGGCGACGGCTGCCTGATGGAGGGGATCAGCCACGAGGTTGCGTCGCTGGCCGGAACCTGGGGCCTCGACAAGCTGATCGCGTTCTGGGACGACAACCACATCAGCATCGACGGCAACACCGAGGGCTGGTTCACCGATGACACCCCGGCGCGCTTCGAGGCCTATGGCTGGAACGTGATCCGCGGCGTCGACGGTCATGATGCCGGCGCGGTGAAGGCGGCGATCGAGGCCGCGCTCGCGTCGACCGGCAAACCCACCCTGGTCTGCTGTCGCACCACGATCGGTTTCGGCTCGCCGAACAAGGCCGGCAAGGAGTCCTGCCACGGCGCCGCGCTCGGTGCCGACGAGGTCAAGGCGACCCGCGAAGCGCTGCATTGGGAGCACGACGCCTTCGTGATTCCGCAGCCGATCAGCGATGCCTGGAACGCGAAGGCCGAGGGCCAGGCCCGCGAGGAGGCATGGAACGCGCTGTTCGCCGACTATGCCGCCGCCCACCCGGAGCTGGCCGCGGAGTACGAGCGCCGGATGCGTGCGGGGCTGCCGGCGACCTTCGCCGCCCAGGCCGACGCCTACATCGCCGGCCTGCAGGCAGACGGCCCGGTCGTCGCGTCGCGCAAGGCCTCGCAGATGGCGATCGAGGCGTTCGCGCCGCTGCTGCCGGAGCTGATCGGCGGTTCGGCCGATCTCGCCCACTCGAACCTGACCTTGTGGAAGGGCAGCAAGTCGGTGACCCTCGACCCCGCGCTGCCTGAAAGCCGGGACGCGAACTACGTCTACTACGGCGTGCGCGAGTTCGGCATGACCGCGATCAGCAACGGCCTGAGCCTGCATGGCGGCTTCATCCCGTACGATGCCACCTTCCTGGTGTTCAGCGACTACGCCCGTAACGCAGTGCGGATGAGCGCGCTGATGGGCGCGCACGCAATCCACGTCTATACCCACGATTCGATCGGCCTCGGCGAGGACGGCCCGACCCACCAGCCGGTCGAGCACCTGGCGTCGTTGCGCTACATCCCCGGCAACGACGTCTGGCGTCCATGCGACGCGGTCGAATCGGCGGTGGCGTGGAAGGCGGCGATCGTCCGCGCCGATGGGCCGAGCTGCCTGGTGTTCTCGCGCCAGAATCTCGACCACCAGCCGCGCAGCGATGCGCAGGTCGCCGACATCGCGCGCGGCGGCTACGTATTGAAAGATTCGGCGGGTGCGCCGGAAACGATCCTGATCGCGACCGGTTCCGAGGTCGCGCTGGCGATGCAGGCGGCGGAGAAGCTCGGCGATGGCGTGCGCGTCGTCTCGATGCCGTCGACCGAGGTGTTCGAGCGCCAGGATGCGGCCTACAAGGAGTCGGTACTGCCGAAAGCGTGCCGCAGGCGGGTCGCGATCGAGGCCGGCGTGTCCGGCTTCTGGCGCAAGTACGTCGGTCTGGACGGTGCGGTGGTCGGCATCGACACCTTCGGCGCCTCTGCGCCGATCAAGCCGTTGATGCAGCAGTTCGGCTTCACTGTCGATGACGTGGTCGAGGTCGCGAAGTCGCTGGGGTGATATCCCGCCCTTGCACACGAAAAAGGCGGCTTCGAGCCGCCTTTTTCGTCTCCGCGCTCAGCCGGAAGGCCGCGGCGTCTCGTGGCGCCTGAAATAGCGGTGATGCTTCATGTGGTCGCGCTGGCCGATCGCGAAATAGGCCTTGCCGCCGCGACGCCCGGTCTGCAGGCACGGCAGCTCGTGCTGGGCCTCGGGATTGTTGGTGTAGTAGTGCGGGATCTTGTCGATGAAGCGCGACAGCATCTGCGGGCCGCACTCGATCTCGCCGTACTTGTCGTAGCCGAAACGCGGGTGGCCGATGTTGAAGTCGTCCACGCAGACAACGCCGTTGTCGATCAGGGCCAGCTCACGTTCCAGCGGCCAGTCTTCGTACCAGTGCGCATCGAGGTAGTAGAGGGGGCAGCGGAACTCGTCCTTGAATTTCGCGATCAGCTCCGGCGAGTCGACCTTCTCCACGTACGTGTGCGGCATGAAGCCGACCCGGCGCCTGACGATGTCGACGTACTTGTCCATCACGTCGCAGGTGACGATGTTGAGATGCGGATAGGTGCGGGCGAGATACTCGGTGGTGTCGCCCATGTTGCTGCCGGTCTCGATGATCGCATCGCACTGGTAACGTTCGATCAGGAAGTCGAACTCCAGCGCGGTGGTGACGTCGAAGCCGAACGGTCCGCCGCCGTCGCTGAGCTCGCTCGCGGACAGGCGCATCGTGCGGTAGAAGTGCTTGTAGACGGTGTCGGCGGACATCCGGTGCGGGCTCCCCAGGGTGGAAGTGGCCAGTATAGGCAAAGGCCGGGGGGCTCCGCGGGTGGGTCACACCTGCGTGCGGTGCAGCGCGAGCGCGAGCAGCCGGGACTCGAGCCTCGCGGCCAGTCCGCGCGGCCGGTCCAGCGCCATCCGCTCCACGGCTTCGGCGTCCCGCGCGGGAGGCGCGAAGGTCGCGGCGAGCAGCGTGCGCAGCTTGCCGGTGCGGTTCGCGGTGGCGCTCTTCAGCCAGGCCAGGGCGCGGACCAGCCGCTGTTCGACTTCGGTGAAGTCGCTGCCGAGCGGAAAGTCGGGCAGGGTTCCGTCGTGGCGCAGCGGCGCCAGCTGCGCGCACAGCCATCCGGGCGTGTTGTCGCGCGCGCGCGCGGGCAGCGCGAAGCCGGGGGACAGCTTGCCGGCCCGCGTGGCGCTGCCCACCAGCGACTGCTGGAAGCGCGCATCGGCGATCCCGGCCATCGCCGCGATGCAGTCCTCGTCGGTCGCACCGCGGATGTCGGCGATGCCGTACTCGGTGATGTAGACGTCGCGCAGGTGCCGCGGGATCGTCGTATGGCCGTAGTTCCAGACCACGTTCGAACTCGTCCGCGCGCCGCTGCGGGTCGCGCGGAACATCAGCACCGAGCGCGCGTCCGGCAGCGCGTGCGCCATCGCGACGAAGTTGTACTGGCCGCCGACGCCCGAGACCACGCGGCCGTCCTCCAGCGCATCGGACACCGCCGCGCCGAGCGCGGTCGCCATCATGCAGCTGTTGAAGAAACGCGCGTCGCGGCGCTGCAGCCGCTCCAGCGTCTCGTTGCCGCCGTAGAGCTGGTTGACCGCGCTGACCGGGCGCATGCCGATGCCCCGTCGGGTGTCGTCGGGCAGCTCGCGCAACCACCGGTAGAACTCCGGCGAGCCGAGATAGAACGCGCCGTGCAGGTACTCGCCGTCGCGCTCGAGGCGGGCATGATCGTCGGCGGACAGGCGACCATCGGCGTCGCGCCGCATCAGTTCGACGTCGTCGACGACCTTGCGCCGGATCACGCCGACCTCGACCAGTCGGCGGAAGCCCTCGTTGATCATCTCGCTGCAACCGTACAGTCCGCGTTCGAACGGTCCAAGCGCTGGATCGTCGACGGACGTCGAGCCGAGCGCACGCAGCACCCGCCGATAGCCGGCATTGTCGGTATGCCGCAGCGCCAGCGCATGGCACAGCGCGTCGGCCAGCGCACCGATACCGATCTGCAGGGTGCCGCCGTCGACGACCAGGGTGCTCGCGTGGAAACCGATCGCGTATTCGACGTCGCCGACCGGCTGGCGCGGCAGGCCGAACAGCTTCGGGTGCGGCCCCGGCGGTTCGACGACGATGTCGAAGAAGTCCGCATCGACCGCGGCGCTGCCGTCCAGCCAGGGCAGCCCCGGATCGACTTCGGCGACCAGCAGCGGGCGCGGCAGCCCGCGCGCCTGTATCGCGGCCAGGGCGTCGAAGGTCAGATCGGTGTTGCACGACAGCGACAGCCGGGTGCCTCCGGGCTCGCGCGCGACCTTCTGCACGATCACGTTGAGTGCGCGGTCGGCCAACGCCCGTGCGACGTGGGTGTAGTTGAGGCTGGCGTAGCGGCGCTGCGCCTGGCTCGCGCCCAGCATCGCACCTGACTGCATGTAGAACTCCTCGACCTCGACATGCGCCGGCAACGCATTGCGTCCGAGTGCGTGTACATAGGCCAGGCGCGGAAAGTCGTCGCCGAAATGCCGCTTCACGAACGGGCCCAGAAACCGTCCTTCCAGGCCCTTGCCACCTGCCGCGGGAGGCTCAAGCGACAACGCGGTGTAGAGCCGCAGGGGGCGCGACGGCATGTCCTTCACCCGCGCATACAGGGCATTGAGCAGGCGGTGCGGCTTGCCCAGGCCCAGCGGCGCGCCGATCCGCAGGCTGCCGTCGACCCTTTCCAGGATCCGGTCGACCGCGGCGTCAAGCCCGGTGAGTTCGAGAGGGGTGGAAGTGCTGTCGTTCGCTGCCATCCGCCAAGCCTAGCGCGTGTGCGTGGAGACGGCGGGTGACGGCGCGCGCGGGCCCGGGCTTGACATCTTCGATTACAAGTGTAATTTTGTAATTGTTTACAGGTGTAAATGGTGAAGCGATGCGGATCAGCGATGCGGAATCGGTAGTGATGGATGTGCTCTGGCGGCGATCGCCGCTGGCTGCGGAGGACGTGGTCGAGGCGCTGGGCAACCGCCAGCAGTGGCAGGAGCCCACGATCAAGACCCTGCTCAACCGGTTGCTCAAGAAGGGGGCCATCGCGGCCGAGAAGGACGGCCGGCGTTACCTGTACTCACCGGTGCTGAAGCGGGAGGACTGGGTGCAGGGCGAGAGCGAGGGCCTGCTCGATCGCCTGTTCGACGGGCGCGTCGCGCCGCTGGTCGCGCACTTCAGCCGGCAGCGCAGGCTCAGCGCCAAGGACATCCGGGAGCTGCGGGCATTGCTGGAGGAGCTGGACGATGACCAGCGCTGAGCTGCTCGACCTGTTGCTGGAGACCACACTGGCGGGCAGTGCCGCGATCCTCGTCGTGCTGGCGTCGCGGCGCTACCTGCGCAGGATGTTCGGCCCAGGGTTGGCCCATGCCGCGTGGCTGCTGGTGCCTGCGGCCGTGCTTGCGGTGCTGCTGCCGGCTCCCGAGGCTGCGCCGTTGCCGGTCGCGACCCTGCACGCCATCCCCGCCGCCACCGCGGCCGTCACGGTGTTCCGCCCGGCCGTGAGTGCGGCGGACGGCGCTGCCGCCGTCTGGGGATTGGGAGTGCTGTTGGCCACGATGCGGCTGGCGATGCAGCAGCGTGGGTTCCTGCGCGGGCTCGGGACGCTGCAGCGTCGTCTGGACGGCAGCTGGCAGGCGAGCGCATGCGCCGGCCTGCCGGCGGTGGTCGGACTGCTGCGGCCGCGGATCGTGGTACCGGCCGATTTCGATAGCCGCTACACGAGTACGCAACGCGCGTTGATGCAGCTGCACGAGCGGACCCATATCCGTCGTGGCGATCTGCATGTCAACGCTGTCGTCGCGCTGCTGCGCTGCCTGTTCTGGTTCAACCCGCTGGTCCATGCCGCCGCCCGTCGCTTTCGCCACGACCAGGAGCTGGCCTGCGACGCCGCCGTGGTCGCGCGCTATCCGCATCGCCGTCGCGCCTATGGCGAGGCGATGCTTCATACCCAGCTGGCCGCTCAGCCGTTGCCGCTCGGCTGCCACTGGGGTTTCAGTCATCCACTCAGGGAGAGAATCGAGATGTTGAAGCTGACTCCGAAGTCAGGCCCGCGCATCGCGGCCGGTATCGTCGTGATCACCGCCCTTGCCGTCGCGACCGGCGCTGCGGCATGGGCCGCGCAGCCTGGGCGTGCCGCGTTGCAGGACAGCGGTTCGATCGCCGCAAAGGACGGGAACGCAGTCGATGGGCACGTGGTCGGCTTGAGCGTGCGCATCGACGATTCCAGACCGATGGCGTCGTCCGGGCGGTTCACGCCGGGCCGCGAGCAGGTGTTCGACTACGACCACGAGGGTCAACGCTGGGAGGTCGCGCTGACGATCACCCCGGCCGACGCCGGCACCTACACGGTCGCCACCCGGATCCTGCGCGACGGACAGCTGCAGGCGGCGCCGAACCTGGTGGTCAGGGAGGGCGAGGATGCCGGCATCACGGTCGGCGAACGCACCGACGACCGGCTGGTCAAGGGGCTGGAGCTGGGCCTGGTGGTGCGGCGTGCCGACGCGCAGGCGGTGGACGATACGCGCATCCAGAACCCTCCGGCCTATCCGGCTGCTGCAGCGGCCGGTGGCGTCGGCGGCAGCGTGGTGCTGCTGGTCGACGTCGACGCAGCCGGCAAGCCGACCCTGGTGCAGGTGGAACGGTCGGAGCCGGCGGGGGTGTTCGATGCCGCATCGATCGAAGCCGCATACAAGTGGCGATTCGATCCCGAGATCAGGAACGGCGAGGCGGTTCCTTCGCGGCTGCGTGTGCCGGTGCGCTTCGACCCGCCGGTGGCGGACGGTACGCCCGCGGACGGACCGGCTCCGGGCTGAACCTGCGGCCAGGCCGGCTCGAAGGACCGCGCTGCCGGCCTCCTCAGGCGAAGAACAGCTTGGCCGCCGCGATCAGCAGCACCAAGCCGAGCATGCGGCGGAGCATGTTGACCGGCAACCAGCGCAGGCCGAGCTGGGTGCCGATCAGCGCACCGACGGCGACCGCGCCCAGCCATAGCGGCAGTGCGGTCGGCAAGGTGCCGGTGGCGTGCAACAGTCCGGCCAACGCGGTCAGCGAATTGATCCAGACGAAGGCGACCGATGTACCGCTGGCCTCGCGGGTCGGCATCCAATGGGCGAACAGCAGCAGCGGGGTGAGGAAAATCGCGCCGCCGGTGCCGGTCAGTCCGGACAGCGTGCCGATGCCGGCGCCGACCAGCAGGCCGGGCAGCCACGGCACCCGCTGACCGGTGGTGGCGGCATCCTCCTCTTCGGCTCGGCCGGCATGACGGAACACGCCGACCGCGGCGACCAGCAGTACGATGCCCAGCAGGATCGAATAGCTTTCCTTCGGCAGCTTCACCTGCGCGGCGAGGAAGGCGGCGGGCGCGGAGGCCAGCACGAACGGCAGCACGTTGCGCCAGCGCACGTGCCCGTCGCGCCAGAAGCGCAGCAGGCCGATGCCGCCGACCAGCAGGTTCAGCGTCAGTGCGGTGGGGCGGATCTGCTCGGGCGCCAGGCCCAGCAGGGCCATCACCGCGATATAGCCGCTGGCGCCGGCATGGCCGACCGAGGAGTACAACGTGGCGACGCCCAGCAACAGCAGGGCGAGGATCAGTTCGGTTTCGCTCAAATCTGCGATGCCAGGGGGCGGGCCAGCCGCGAGCCTGCCAGCATCGCGGCCACGAATACAACCGCATCGATCGAGCCGTGGGCAAGGCCGGCCAGCGCCGGGCCGGGGCAGTAGCCGGCCAGCCCCCAGCCGATACCGAACAGCGCGCTGCCGCCGAGCAGGCGGAGGTCGATGCCGGCGACGGACAGCGGGTTGCCGCAGACCGCGTGATCGCGGTGGCGTACCCAGCGGTAGCCGGGCAGCGCCACCGCGAGTGCGCCGCCCATCACCAGCGCCAGCGACGCGTCCCATTGGCCGGCGAAGTCGAGGAAGTTCAGTACCTTGTCCGGATTGGTCATTCCGGACATCGCCAGTCCCAGGCCGAACAGCAGGCCGGCGATCGCCGCATGCGCCGCCCGCTTCAAGCCGGCATTCCGAACAGGTGGCGGACCACGAACACGGTGGCGGCGCCGGCCGTCATGAAGATCGCCACCGCCACCAGCGAGCGTCGCGACAGCCGCGCGAGTCCGCAGATGCCATGGCCGCTGGTGCAGCCGTTGCCGAGGCGGGTACCGAAGCCGACCAGCAGACCGCCCGCGATCAGCAGGGGCGGCGGAAAGCCGCTGCGTGGCGTCGCGCCGGTGAATGCGAACCACGCGCCCGCGCCCAGCACCAGTCCGATGAGGAACGCCAGCCGCCAGCCGCGTCCCTCGCCGGATTCGATCGCATTGTTGAGCACGCCGCTGACTCCTGCGATGCGGCCGAGTGCGGCCAGCAGCCAGGTCGCGGCGAGGCCGATCAACGCGCCGCCGGCGAGGGCGGAGACGGGGGTGAATTCGGTGGACATCGATCGGACTCTCAGAACTGGTCGAGGGGAAGTTTCAGGTATCGCACGCCGTTGCCCTCCGGCGCCGGCAGCTCGCCGGCACGGATGTTCACCTGGATCGCGGGCAGGATCAGGGTCGGCATCGCCAGGGTCCTGTCGCGCGCCTCGCGCAGGGTGACGAACGCGTCCTCGTCCAGGCCGGCGCCGACGTGGACGTTGTCGCGCTTCTCCGCGTCCAGGGTGGTCTCGCACGCGACCTCGCGGCCGCCGGGACCGTAGTCGTGGCAGACGAACACGCGGGTCTGCCCGGGCAGGGTGTCGAACAGGCGCCGGATCGAGCGGTACAGCGTGCGAGCGTCGCCGCCGGGGAAGTCGCAGCGGGCAGTGCCGCCGTCGGGCATGAACAGCGAGTCGCCGACGAACAGCGCATCGCCGATCAGGAAGGCATTGCTGTCGCTGGTGTGGCCGGGCACCGCGATCACCTGTGCGGCCAGCGGTCCGACCTCGAAGCGGTCGCCATCGGCGAACAGACGGTCGAACTGCGAGCCGTCGACCGGGAAGTGCTCGCCGAGATTGAAGATGGGACGGAAGGTCTTCTGCACCGTGCGGATGCCTTCGCCGATCGCCAGCGTCGCGTCCGGCCACCGCGACTTCAGCCAGTGACCGGCGCTGAGGTGGTCGGCGTGGGCGTGGGTCTCGAGGATCCAGCGTACGTCCAGGCTGCGTTCGCGGACGAAGTCGACCAGCGCCTGGGCGGACGTGGTCGAGGTGCGGCCCGCCTTGGGGTCGAAGTCCAGCACCGGGTCGATCACCGCGGCCGCGCGCGCGTCCGGCGCGTGGATGACGTAACTCCAGGTGTTGGTATCGGCATGGAAGAAGGGATGGACCTGCGGGGACATGGCGTTCTCTCCAATCCGGATACGGCATTGTATTAGATATTGCTTATTTAGCAATATTGAATATAATGCGGGCGATGGCTGTCCCTTCCAAGAACGGAGTGCTGCCTTGAACACCGTCCACCGCGCGCATCCGGCAGGCATCGATGCCGCCCGGATGCAGGTCCACGCCGCCGACGCCTCGGCGTTGCTGAAGACGCTCGGCAATCCGCAGCGCCTGATGATCCTGTGCCACCTGGTCGCGGGAGAACTCGGCGTCGGCGCGCTGCACGCGCGTCTGTCGCTGTCGCAGTCGGCGCTGTCCCAGCATCTGGCGGTGCTGCGCGAGGCCGGCATCGTCGCCACCCGCCGCGACGGAGTACAGGTGTTCTATTCGCTGCAGCCCGGACCGGCGCAGCAGGTGATGGCCGCCCTCCATCGCATCTACTGCGAGGGAGACGCGCCATGACGCCCTTGCGAGGGTGGCGCGCCGCGATGCCGCCGGTTTTCTTTCTCGCCGCCGGGCTGACCGCCTGCGCGACTCCGATCCCACCCGCCGTTCCGATGACGAGGACCGCAACCGCCATGTCCCACGACCCCGCTCTCCGTTTCGACGTGCCCCAGCTGCGCAGGCCGCGTCCCGGACTGATCACCGGCGGCCAGCCCGATGCATCGGCCTGGCGCGGGCTGAAGGCGCAGGGCGTCACCACCGTGATCAATCTGCGTACTGCCGAAGAGCTCGCCGGGCGCGACGTGGCGGCCGAGGTCGCCGCCGCGGGCATGCGCTACCACGCGATCCCGGTGGCCGGCGCGGCCGGCATCAACGGCGACAACGCCGCGGCGCTGCGCGCGCTGCTGGAGGACGCGAACGGCACGGTGCTGGTGCATTGCGCGTCCGGCAACCGGGTCGGCGGGTTGATCGCGCTCGGTGCCGCCCAGGGCGGGTTGCCCGCGGAACAGGCGCTGGAACTGGGCAAGGCCGCCGGGCTTACGGGTGCCGAAGCGCAGGTCCGCCAGCAGTTGGGATTGTCGGCCGAATAGACGGCGCCAGGCGGCGTAGGCTCAGCCGCCGAGCGCGGCGTTGAGGACCTTGGCCAGGTGCTGCCCGCCCAGGCGCAGCTGCCGTTCGGCGACCGGCTGCCAGCGCCCGGCATAGGCCGGGTCCAGCGAGCCCTTCGGCGGATAGAAGCCGGGACTCTCGACGATCCTGCAGGAAGCTTCGGCCCAGGCGGCCGGCCCCCCGGGCGCCGCGTGCGCGTCGGCGGATGCGGGCGCCGGCGATTGCCGCAGGCGGGCGAGCCAGCCTGCTTCGTCGAGACCGGCGCCGGCCAGCAGGCCGCTGTCCCACAGCGCATGCAGGTTGCTGCCGCGGCCATCGACGTTGATCTGATGGGTATTGCCGCCGCGGTCGTCGGCGCGACCGGCGTGCAGCGGCTGGTGGACGTCGCCGACGAAGTGGACGACGAATTTCAGCGCCTGCAGGCGCGCAGCCCGCGGCCGGCCGTGATCGGCGAGGATCGCCAACTGCGCGTCGATCGCCGCGACCACGCAGTCGCCGCGCGGACAGTCGCGTGCGGGGTCGTAGCGGCAACCGTTCCCGGCGCCATCTTCCGGAGCGATGTTGACGTAGTGCCAGCGCGCGCTGCGACGGCCGAGATCGGGGTCGTGGGCGCGCAGCTCGTCGGCCCAGTTGGCGATGCCGGCCAGGCTGGGTTCGGCTTCCCCGGCGAGCAGCCGTCGCGCTTCGGCCCGGGCTTGCGGCGTCATTCCGTCCCAGGCGAGCTCGGCCACCAGGCGGTGGCCGAGCGGGCCCCAGGCATGGGCGGGAACGGGCAGGACGAGGGTCGCGGCCAGGACGGCGGCGACCAGAACGGTGCGCAGGGTCATGCGCGCTACTCTAGTGCACCGCGGGCGACAGGACATGTGCGCAAGGCGGCGTCTTCGGAAGCGCTCCGGACATTTCCCGGGTTCCGGACTGTCGGTGAGAGAGGGGCGAATCGCAGCGCTCCCGTCCTTGCGCCCGGCCCGTGCCGCGTCACCCGCGACGCTTCGGTCGACGCCGGCACGCCGGCAAACCCCGGCGTGCCGGCGGGACGGAGACCTCAGAACCGGAACACGTAGGCGACGCCGTAGATGAAGGGATCGATGTCGACCGTGCCCAGGTCGGCACCGTCCAGCCTGACGTCGGTATCGATGTCGATCCAGCGGGCGTCGACCCGGATCGCGCCGCGCTCGCCGACGTCGAAGTCGATGCCGGCGTGGGCGGCCGCGCCCCAGGAGCCGTCCAGCTCGAGATCGCTCCCGGCGAGGGCGCCGCGGGTGTCCTCGCTGAAGAAGGTCGTGTAGTTCACGCCGGCGCCGACGAACGGACGCACCGTGCCGCCGCCATTGAAGTGGTACTGCAGCGAGACCGTCGGTGGCAGGTGGCGGGTGCTGCCGACCGTGCCCAGTCCGTCTATCGCGATGTCGTGTTCGAACGGCAGCGACGCGAGCACCTCGATGCCGAGGTTGTCGCGCAGGAAATACTCGAAGGTGATGGTCGGACGGACGTTGTCGTCGACCTCGACGTCCAGGGTGCCGCCGGCGAGGCTGCCGTTGTCGGACTTGGGGTCGACGACGTGGGCACCCACGCCAAGGGTCCACTCGCCCTGGGACTGGGCCAGGACCGGCGTCGCGAAGGTCGCGACGGCCAGGGCGAGGGTGCAGGTGATCGGGTGCATACGCATGGGCAAGACTCCTTTCCAGTTGGGTTGGCGCCACTATCCGCCTTCGCCAGTGTCGCGACTTGACCGAGCTCAAATCCGTGAACCCGGCTGGAAAAGCTCCTGGCCTCGAAGGTGCGAACCGTCCGCCGGAGCGTGGCGGGATGGTGCCGGTCGCGAGTCAAGGCAGACGCCGTCCGCGCGGGGGCCGCGGCCGGGGTGCGGGACGGGCCGCGCGGGACGGGCTGCGAGAACGGGCTGCTAGAATATGGGGCTCCGTCCACCCATTCGCCGCGCCCGTGCGCGGTCGCAGGAGCTCCCAGCAATGACCATCAAGGTAGGCATCAACGGCTTCGGCCGCATCGGACGCAACGTGCTGCGTTCGGCCGTGCAGAACTTCGCCGGCGAGATCGAGATCGTCGCCATCAACGACCTGCTCGAGCCCGACTACCTGGCCTACATGCTGCGCTACGACTCCGTGCACGGCCGCTTCCAGGGCGAGGTTTCGGTCGAGGGCAGCGACCTGATCGTCAATGGACGCAAGATCCGCCTGACCGCCGAGCGCGACCCGGCCAACCTGAAGTGGGACGAGGTCGGCGCCGACGTCGTCATCGAGTCGACCGGTCTGTTCCTGACCAAGGAAACCGCGCAGAAGCACATCGATGCCGGCGCGAAGAAGGTGATCATGTCGGCACCGTCGAAGGACGACACTCCGATGTTCGTCTACGGCGTCAACCATGCGACCTACAAGGGCGAGGCGATCATCTCCAATGCCTCGTGCACCACCAACTGCCTGGCGCCGCTGGCCAAGGTGATCAACGACAAGTGGGGCATCAAGCGCGGCCTGATGACCACCGTGCACGCCGCCACCGCAACCCAGAAGACCGTCGACGGCCCGTCCAACAAGGACTGGCGCGGCGGACGCGGCATCCTCGAGAACATCATCCCGTCCTCGACGGGCGCGGCCAAGGCGGTCGGTGTGGTGATCCCCGAGCTCAACAAGAAGCTCACCGGCATGGCGTTCCGCGTGCCGACCTCGGACGTGTCGGTGGTCGACCTGACCGTCGAGCTCGAGAAGGACGCCAGCTATGCCGAGATCTGTGCCGAGATGAAGGCGCAGTCCGAAGGCGCACTGAAGGGCATCCTCGGCTACACCGAGGACAAAGTCGTGGCGACCGACTTCCGCGGTGATGCGCGCACCTCGATCTTCGATGCCGAGGCCGGCATCGCGCTGGACGGCACCTTCGTCAAGCTGGTCAGCTGGTACGACAACGAGTGGGGCTACTCCAACAAGTGCCTGGAGATGGCCAAGGTCGTCGCGGGCTGACCGTGCGCCGCTGAGCGACCCATCGCGGGCGCGATCCGGTCGGGGAAAGGGGATGCCCTAGACGCCGACCCGGTCGCGCCCGTTGCGTTTGGCCCGGTACAACGCCTCGTCGGCCTGCGACAGCAGCCGGTCCATGAACTGCGGCGACGGCTGCACGGCGACGCCGATGCTGATCGTGACCACGCCGTGGATGCCGTCGGCATGCGGGATGCCGGTGTTGCGCACGTTGCTGCTCAGCCGCTGGGCGACCTCGGTCGCGATCCCTTCGTCGGCATCGCACAGCAGGATCGCGAACTCCTCGCCGCCGACCCGGGCCAGCACGTCGCCCGGGCCGCGCAACAGGCTGGTCATGATGCCGACCACCCGCTTGAGCACGGTGTCGCCGGCCGGATGGCCGTAGCGGTCGTTGTAGGCCTTGAAGTGGTCGACGTCGACGATCAGCGCGGCGATCGAGGTGTCGTCGTATTCCGGCTCTTCGACCAGCGCGTTGACCGCGCGACGGAAGCCGCGCACGTTCAGCGCGCCGGTCAGCGCGTCGATGCTGGCGACCCGCTCCAGCTCTTCGACCGCCTGCCGCAGATCGGCGGTGCGTGCGGCGATCTCGTCGTCGCGTTCTTCGATCACGGTCTGCAGCGAGGCCGCCAGCCTGCGTTGTTCGTCGAGCGAGGCGTTGAGTTCGCCGTAGGCGCGACTCAGCCGGTCAGAGAGCTCGCTGACCGCGTCGGCGACCGGCTGCAGCTCCATCGGCATGCGGTCGGTGCCGTCGCGGTCGACCGGAGCGCCGACTGCGAAGTTGCGCAGTGCGTCGAGCAGACGGCCGGTGCCCGAGGCCAACGCCCGCAACTGCGCCCAGGTTGCGGCCAGCACGCCCAGGCTGATCAGGATCAGCAGCGCGACGAGAACGAGGGTGTTGCGACTGATCGTCTCCAGCAGCTGGCGGTCGGGCGCCAGCAGGACGAGGGTCCAGCCGCTGCGCATCCGCGAGCGCGACACGAATGCATTGCCGTCGCCAAGGATGCGCCGTTCGAAGCTCGTCCGAGCCAGATGCAGCGGGACCTCCCCCTGCAGGGTAAGGCGGGGATCGTCGACGATGTCGAGGAACCGGTAAGGCAAACCCTCGGTGGCATGGATGATCCGCCCGCGGCGGTCGAGCAGCAGCATCTCGTAGCCGCGCGAACGGAACACGTCGCCGCGCTGGTCGACGAAGGTCTCGACGTGGATCGACGCTTCGACGATGCCGTTGAAGTCGCCGTTGCGGATGATCGGGGCGGAAATCGCGACCAGCGGATCCTCGCCCAGCGCCCGGCCCTGGAATGCGTTGGAGACGTACGGCCGCAGGTGGCGTTCGGGATTCCGGAAATACTCGCGGTCGGCGACGCTCCGTGGCGCGTCGTCCCTCTGCATGACGACCGTCGACGGGGCGTGGGCGATGATGCGCCCGTCGCGATCGGTCACCAATGCGCTGATCAGGCCCGGGTAGGCGGCGAGCAGGCTGTCCAGGTCGGCCGACCAGTCGTCGCTGCCGTTTCCGCGGTTCTGCGCAAGCATGGCCATGCCGGCGAGCCGGCTGTGGATGAAGTCGTCGATCGACGAGGCGGTCAGGCTGGCGGACAGGCCGGTCTGCTCGCCGAGCGAGCGATGCTCGGACTGGTACTGCTGCCAGAGCATGACCCCGCTGAACAACAGCGCCGGCACCAGCGCGGCAAAGAGAAGCAGCTGGGTGAACCGCCGGCGCAGGGACCACGATTGTCCGGGAGAGACCAAGGGTGCGGGCGCGCTCGGAGTATTGATGGCCGTACGCTACCGCGCGCGATGAGACGGGGCAATCGCCTGCGCGGCCGCGTTTTCCCGTGTCCGGCGTCGCCAGCGGGGCTCTGTGACGAGGGTCGCGAATCGCGTGCCGCTGCCGCGAACGACGGCAACCGGGTCGCGGCGCCCGCCGGCGACGAGGCCGGACAGCTGCGTGGTCGGAAGAGGGAGATCGTCCCGTGGACCCCGCAGGCGGCGTGCAGAATCGTGGACGCAGACAGCGCCGGCCGGCAGGACCCCGACCTCCGCGTCCACTCGGGGGAGCGGCGCGAAGTGGCGGCGTCCGTGCCGCCGTTCACGCTGCTTGGAACAGGGAGTCTCCTTCGTCCCCCGATGCATCCCTGCGCGGCATCCTTACCGGTGCGTCCGTGCCGGCGATGGCTCCGTCCACCGCGTGGACCGCGTCCCGGCGAACACGGGTGGCGACGCGGAACGCTCAGAACGCCGCATCGAAGGCGACCTCGCCGCTGACGCCGACCTGATATGCGGACACGCGCCGCTCGAAGAAGTTGGTGACCTCCTGCACGTCCTGCAGATCCATGAAGCCGAACGGATTGACGGCGCCGAACCGCTTTGGCAGTCCGAGCTGTCCCAGTCGCTGGTCCGCGCAGTACTCCAGGTACTGGCGCATGTCCTTCAGCGACAGGCCGACCACGCCGCCCGACAGCACGTCCTGCGCGAACTGCATCTCGCAATCCACCGCTTCCTCCAGCATCGTAACGACGCGCTGTTTCAGTTCTTCGTCGAACAGCCCGGGCTCTTCCTTGCGCACGGTGTCGATGACCTCGAATGCGAACGCCATGTGGCAGCTTTCGTCGCGGAACACCCAGTTGGTGCCCGAGGCCAGCCCGTGCAGCAGCCCGCGTGAACGCAGGTAGTAGACATAGGCGAACGCGGCGAAGAAGAACAGGCCTTCGATGCAGCAGGCGAAGCAGATCAGGTTGAGCAGGAACTGGCGGCGCTGCCCGGGCGTCTCGATCCGTCGCAGGTCCTGGATCGAATCCATCCACCTGAAGCAGAACTCGGCCTTGGCGCGGATCGACGGAATGTTCTCCACCGCGGCGAAGGCCTTCGCACGCGCGACCGGATCCGGCAGGTAGGTGTCGAGCAGGGTCAGGTAGAACTGCACGTGCAGCGCCTCCTCGTACAGCTGGCGCGACAGGTACATGCGCGCCTCGGGCGCGTTGATGTGCTGGTAGAGGTTCAGCACCAGGTTGTTGGCGACGATCGAATCACCGGTGGCGAAGAACGCCACCAGCCGTTCGATCAGGTGCCGTTCGGCCGGGCCGAACTTCTGGCGCAGGTCGTTGACATCGAGCGAGAAGTCGACTTCCTCGACGGTCCAGGTGTTGCGGATCGCGTCGCGGTACATCTCGTAGAAGCGCGGATAGCGCATCGGTCGCAGGGTGAGGTCAAAGCCGGGGTCGAGGAGGTGGCTGTCGGTGCTCATTGGCAGGCCTCGCAGGATTCGGGGTTCTCCAGCGAACAGGCGACGGCGGCAGCCGGCGCGACGCTGCTCACGGTCGACTTGGCGATCTTCGTGGCAGGCCGCGAGCGCAGGTAGTAGGTGGTCTTCAGCCCCTTCTTCCACGCGTACATGTACATCGACGACAGCTGGCCGATGTTCGGACTCTCGATGAACAGGTTCAGCGACTGGCTCTGGTCGATGAAGGCGCCACGGTCCGCCGCCATGTCGATCAACGAGCGCATCGGCAGTTCCCAGGCGGTGCGGTAGACCGCGCGCAGCGCTTCGGGGATCGCGTCGATGCCCTGGATCGAGCCCTCGGCCATCTTGATCCGGTCGCGCAGTTCCGGCGTCCACTGGCCCAGCTTCTTCAGCTCTTCCACGAGGTAGCGATTGACCACGATGAAGTCGCCCGACAGCGTCTCGCGCTTGAACAGGTTCGATACCTGCGGCTCGATGCACTCGTAGCAACCGGCGATGGACGCGATCGTCGCGGTCGGAGCGATCGCGATCAGCAACGAGTTGCGCAGGCCATGCTCCCCGATCCGCGCCCGCAGCGCGTCCCACTCCAGCGATGCGGAAGGTCCGACGCCCCAGGCCTCGAACTGCAGCTCGCCGCGCGAGGCGCGGGTGTCCTCGAAGCCGGGATGCCTGCCGCGTTCCATTGCCAGCTCGTTCGATGCCGACAGCGCGTGGAAATAGATGTGCTCGGCGATCTGCATCGACAGTGCGCGTGCCGGTTCGGAATCGAACGGAAGCCTCAGCTTGAAGAACACGTCCTGCAGGCCCATCACCCCGAGCCCGACCGGCCGCCACTTCAGGTTGGCGCGGCGCGCGGTCTCGATCGGGTAGAAATTCAGGTCGATCACGCGGTCGAGCTGGCGTATCGCGAGCCGTACCGTCTCGCTCAGCTTCCCGAAATCGAATGTCCCGGCCTGGCCATGCACCGGCCCCTCTTCGAACAACTCAACATGGTGGGAGAGGTTGATCGAACCGAGGTTGCAGACCGCGGTCTCGTCCTGCGAGGTGACCTCGAGGATCTCGGTGCACAGGTTCGACAGGTGGACCACGTTGCCTTCGCGCAGGGTCTGGTTGCAGGCACGGTTGGACTTGTCCTTGAAGTTCATCCAGCCGTTGCCGGTCTGGGCGAGGGTGCGCATCATCCGCGCGTACAACTCGCGCGCCTTGACCTGCTTCGTCGCCAGCCCGGCTGCCTCGGCGGCGCGGTAGGCGGTGTCGAAGGCGTCGCCCCACAGGTCCGTCAGCTGAGGCACCCGGGCCGGATCGAACAGCGACCACTCCGCGTCGGCCTCGACCCGGCGCATGAACTCGTCCGGGATCCAGTTGGCGAGGTTGAGGTTGTGGGTGCGCCGCGCCTCGTCGCCGGTGTTGTCGCGCAGTTCCAGGAACTCCTCGACGTCGGCATGCCAGGGTTCGAGGTACACGCACGCCGCGCCCTTGCGCTTGCCGCCCTGGTTGACCGCGGCGACCGAGGCGTCGAGCGTCTTCAGCCACGGCACGATGCCGTTGCTCAGGCCATTGGTGCTGCGGATCAGCGAACCGTGCGAGCGGATGCGGGTGTAGCTCAGGCCGATGCCGCCGCTGAACTTGGAGAGCTTGGCCACGTCCATGTAGCGCTTGTAGATGCCTTCCAGCGAGTCCTCGGGCGAGTCGAGCAGGAAGCAGCTCGACAGCTGTTCGTGGGTGGTGCCGGCGTTGAACAGGGTCGGTGAGGAGGGCACGTAGTCCAGCTGCGCCATCCGCCGGTACAGCGCCAGCGCGTCGCCGACGTCCTCGCTGAGCGCGCAGGCGATGCGCAGGAAGAACTGCTGCGGGGTCTCGATCACCGTGCGCGCGGTCGGGTGGCGCAGCAGGTAGCGGTCGTACAGCGTGCGCAGGCCGAAGTAGTCGAACCGGTTGTTGAGCGTGTTGTCGATCGCGTCGTTGAGCTTGCGTGCGTTCGCCTGCACGAAGCCGAGCAGGCGGTCGTTGATCACGCCAAGCTCGTGGCCGCGCTGCACCGACTGCGAAAACGCGTTGATGTCGAGCGCGGCGACCTCCTTCTCGATCACCCCGGCCAGCAGGCGGGCGGCGAGGCGGCCGTACTCGGGCTCCTCGGCGGTCAGCAGGGCGGCGGTGCGGATCGACAGCTCGTCCAGCTCGCGGGTGGTGGCGCCGTCGTAGAGCCCGGAGATGGTGCGGGTCGCGACCCGCATCGGGTCGACCGAGTAGAGATCCTCGCTGCAGCGGGTCACCGCGCGCACGATCTTGTTGAGGTCGACCGGTTCGCGGCGACCGTTGCGCTTGGTCACGGTCATGGTCAGGTTCGCGGCCGGCGGCGTCAGCGCGAAGCCGTCGCTCGTCGTCTTCGCAGGTGCGGTGGAGGCGGTTGGCGGCATGGCGGCCAGGGTGTCGGGGCTGTCGGTGGTCATCGCGGTACTCCTGTGCAGGCGCACGGTTCGCCGCCCTTCCCGCGAGGGCGGCGCACGGAGGCACGGCGGATGGCGCCCGGAACAGGAACGGCGCCGATCCAGCCGTGCCCCCGCGGGCGCGGAGTCTGCGGAATGAAGACGGGGTGTCGCAGGGCCGGACGGGCCTCCCGCGCCGGCGGAGGATCCGGCGCTGCGCAGCGGACGAGGCGGCCGCTGCGACGACACCGACCGTCTCCCCCCGGAGACTCCCTGGCCGGTCACCGCGCGGTGTGCTTCGCACGGCTGTCGGCAGGTCTTCGGGCTCTGGACGCGGAAGCCGGTTGCGCTTCCGTAGGAGCGGCGTGAGCCGCGATCGGGCCTTCACGAGAAGGCTTCATCGCGGCTCACGCCGCTCCTACGACAACCGGACTCCACCTACCGCCCGTCGCTTCCCGGGGCTGTCCCCAGTGCCATGACGGGTTTCGTTTCCACTACCGCTGCGGGGCAGCGCCGGCCTGGGTGCGCCATGCAGGCGGCACCGCACCGGACTTCCCTATTAAGCCAGCCGCCCGGAGGCGGCCAGCACCGACGGGCACAACATAGTGTGGGTATCAGGTCCAGTCAATCCGATATGTTGTGATTTGCGTGAAGGGCGTCGATTGCGCCCGTACGCTGCCGAAACGGCACAGGTGGTGTAGCCTCGCTTCCAGCTGAATGCGAGGCGGGGCGTAATGGAAGGTCTGCTCGTGCTGCTCGGGCTGGTGGTGCTGCTGGTGCCGGTACTGCTGATCGTGGCGTTGGTGATGATCGGCGGGCTGCGGTCGCGGGTAGGCGCGCTCGAGCGCGAGGTGGCGTGGTTGCGCGAGTCCGCGACGACGGAGGCCGGCACGGCGACGGCGGCCGCGCCGGAACCGACGCTCGCCGAGATCATGCAGGCCTCGCAGCCGGCGGAGGCCGCTCCCACGGCCCAATCCGGGCCGCGACCCGAACCTCGACCGATGCCACGCCCTGCGGTCGTCGACGCGACCCCGGCATCGGAGGAAACTTCGATGCCATCGCCGCCTCCATTGCCTCCATTGCCGCCATTGCCTCCATTGCCGCCAGTGCCGCCGCAGGCGCGGCCGGTACCGGTCCGTACCGGTCCCGATCCGGTCGCCGCGGGCGTGCGCGTGATCAAGCGCTGGTTCACCGAGGGCAACGTGCCGGTCAAGGTCGGCATGCTGGTGCTGTTCGCGGGCGTCGCCGCCCTGCTCAAGTACGCCAGTGACCAGGGCTGGATGACGCTGCCGATCGAGCTTCGCTATGCCGGCATCGCGGCCGCCGCGCTGGCCGGGCTGGTATTCGGCTGGCGCCAGCGCGAGCGCAAGCGCACGTTCGCGCTGGCGCTGCAGGGCGGCACGATCGGGGTGCTGTTGCTGGTGGTGTTCGCCGCGTTCAAGGTCCACCCGCTGCTGCCCGCGGGCGCGGCGTTCGCGCTGAGCGTGGCGCTGGTGGCGGGCGCCGGCGTGCTTGCGGTGGTACAGCGGGCGATCGCGCTGGCGGTGCTGGGCATCCTCGCAGGGTTCCTTGCGCCGGTGTGGCTGTCGACGGGGAGCGGCAACCATGCCGCCCTGTTCGGCTACTACGCGGTACTCAACGCGGCGGTTCTCGCGATCGCGTGGTGGCGCCCGTGGCGGGTGCTGAACCTGCTCGGCTTCGTCTTCACCTTCGGCATCGGCACCGTCTGGGGCGTGCTGCAGTACCGGCCGGACCATTTCGCGACGACCGAGCCGTTCCTGCTGCTGTTCTTCGCCTTCTATCTGGTCATCCCGGTCCTGTATGCCCGCAGGCGGGTGGCCGGCCGACGCAATGCCGTCGATGCCTGCCTGGTGTTCGGCACGCCGCTGGTCGCGTTCTCGCTGCAGGCCGGTTTGCTCGAAGGCGCGCGGATGCCATTGGCGCTGTGCGCGTTGGCGCTGGCTGCTGTCTACCTGCTGCTGGCCTGGATGCTGCGCTCGCGCGAGCGCTACGCGGCGCTGGTCGCGCCCTATGCGGTGCTGGCGGTCGGGTTCGCCACGCTCGCGGTACCGCTTGCGCTGTCGGCGCAGGCGACCGCCAGCGTGTTCGCGCTGGAAGGCGCGGCAGCGGTATGGCTGGGCCTGCGCCAGCAACGGCGCCTGCCGCAGATCGCCGGCCTGCTGCTGCAGCTTGCCGCCGCGGTGAGTTTCCTGATCGGCCTGGAAGGCGCGGCTCCTGCGGCGCGCGCGCTGGCCAATCCGCGCTTCACCGGCGGTCTGCTGATCGCCGTCGCCGGCTTCGCCAGTGCGTGGAGCTACTGGCGTACTCCGACCCGGGCGCCGGGATTGCCGTATTACCTGTGGGGGCTGGTCTGGTGGGGTGGAATCGGACTGGCCGAGATCGATCGCTTCGCGCCGCCGGCGCGGGACGCCGACCTGTGCCTGATGTTCGCGGCGCTGACCGCGCTGCTGGCCGGCGTGGCCAGACGCCGGGTCGACGCGACGCCGCTGGACTGGACGGTGGCGGCAGCGCTCGCGGTCGCCTTGCCGCTCGCCTTTGCCCAGGCCGACGCGCATGCGCAGCCGTTCGCAGGGCTGGGACTGGCGGCATGGGCGGCCTACGCCGTGGGCGGTGCGCTCGCGTTGACCGGTCTGCGTGGCGCCGGCAGCGGCGGCCGTGCGGCCGCCCATGCCGGATGGGTCGCGGCGTGGCCGGTCGCGATCGGGCTGGGCCTGAGCGAGCTGGCGCAAGGGCTGGATCTGGGCGATGGCTGGCAGCTGGCCCTGGGCGCGGGACCCTGGCTGGCCGTCGCCGCGGCGATCCAGTGGCGGCCGCGCCAGGTCGGTTGGCCGCTGGCCGACGCATTCGATGGCTGGCGGGCGCCGCTGCTCGGCGGCTTCCTGCTGGTGCTCGCCCTGGCGTTCGTGATCGCGCTCTTCTGGCCGGGTGCCGCCGATCCGCTGCCGTGGCTGCCCGTCCTCAATCCGCTCGACGTGTTCCAGATCGGCGCGATCCTGGTCATCGGCGCCGGCCTGCAGTCGGTGCCCGGTGGCCTGGGCCTGCGCGCGGCGCGACCGATCGTACTTGCCGGCGCCGGCTTCGTCCTGGTCAGCGTGATCACGCTGCGTGCCGCGCACCACTGGGGTGGGGAGGCGTGGCAGGCGCAGATACTGCAGACCAGCCTGGTCCAGACCGCGCTGACCGTGGTCTGGAGCATGCTCGGCGTGATCGGCTGGATCGTCGGTTCCCGGCGCGGGCGTCGTACGCTGTGGCTGGCGGGCGCGGTGCTGATGGCGGTGGTGCTGGCGAAGCTTGTCCTGATCGATCGCCAGCACCTGGGCAATCTGCTCGGGATCGCTTCCTTCATCGCCTACGGGCTGCTGTGTACCGCCGTCGGTTATTTCGCGCCCGCCCCGCCCAGGACGCCATCGCCGGTACAGCCGTCGGGAGAATCCGCATGAAGCCGCAAATCAGGGTCCGTAGCCGGATCGCCGCCGTCCTCGTGCTGCTGCCGTGCATGACGGCGCTCGCCGGCGGCCGCGGGGACTATGGCTGGGAATGGCCGCTGACCCTGTCGCACGACGACGCCGGCGCCTATCGGGTGACCCTGGACGAGTCCGTCTACCGCCGGGTCCAGGATCCGGGCATGCGGGACCTGGTCGTGTTCGACGGCACCGGCGCCGCCGCGCCGACGGCGTTGTTCGAGCCCGAGCAGCCACTGGCCCGGCCGGTGCCGAGACTGGAGCTTCCGTGGTTTCCGGTACCGCTGCCGAGTGCGACGACGGCGCGGCGCTGGGACCTGGTCAGCGAATCGGATGCGGACGGGCGACTGCGCCGGGTCGAGGTGCGTGGGAGCATGTCCGGCGAGCGCGCGCTGGCCGACGCGCTGGTGGTCGACCTCAGCCGCGTACGCGAGGCGGTCGCCGCGCTGGAGCTGGAATGGAAGCCGGTCGAGGGGCTCGATCTCGGCTATCACGTCGAGGCCAGCGACGATCTGGATCACTGGACGCCGCTGGCCACCCGCGGGCGCCTCGTCGATCTGCAGCGCGAGGGGCGGCAACTGCTGCACCGTCGCATCGAGCTGTACGGATTGCTGCCCCATCACCAGCGCGCCCGCTACCTGCGACTGACCCCCGACCGGACCGACCAGCCGCTGGCGGTTACCGCGGTGACGGCGGTGTTCGCGCCCCGGGCGGACGTGGCCCCGCCGAGCTGGGTCGAGCTGTCGCCGGTGCGGACATCCGCCGATGGACTGGCATACGAGTTCGTGCTCGAAGGCCGCTTTCCCGTCCAGCAGGCCGATGTCGCGCTGGTCGGCAACCATGCGGTCGAATGGCAACTGGAAAGCCGCGACGTGTCCGACGGGGACTGGCGCCCGCGCGCCGCACCATGGATGGGCTACCGCGTCGGCGCCGACGGCGGCCGCTCGGAACCGGCGGTGCTGGCCGGGCCGGTCCGCGACCGTCACTGGCGATTGCGGGCGAGCACCGCGGTCAGCGGTACGCCGACGTTGCGCCTGGGCTATCGCCCGGAGGTCGCCGTGTTCGTCGCCCAGGGCACGCCGCCGTACTCGCTTGCGGCCGGAAGCAGGCGGACGCTGCGCGAGGACTCGCCGGTCCCCCGCCTGGTCGATGCCCTGCGCGAGCGCCATGGCCGCGCCTGGCAGCCGGCCACCGCGTACGCCGGAAATGTCCGCGTGCTCGCCGGTGAACAGGCACTCGAGCCGCGCCGTGACTGGCGCAGCTGGCTGCTCTGGGGCGTGCTGCTGATCGCTGCGCTGGTGGTCGCGGGCCTCGCGATCAGCCTGCTGCGCTCCACCCGCAGGACTGCCGCCGTGGATGCGCCGGCGGAAGCCGCCGGCGACGCCGTCGCGGAGTCTACGGCAGGGACCCCGGACGACATCGTCGAGGGCAAGCCCGGCGACGACTGAGCGCCCTCGCGGCACCCGCGCGCGTCGCACACGCGGTTTCATTCGCGGCAGCGGACCGCGACAATACCGGGCCGGGGACATCGGCGCTGTACGCCAGCGCCTGCGGCGCAAGATGCCGACCCCTCCTGCGACCTGGCCCGGGCCGGACGATCCGAAGACGGCCAGCAGCGCCAGGGACGGCACAGCTGTCCTTTTCCCCGAACAATTCCCAACGAGCGAACACGATGACCATCCTGCGAATGACCGACCTCGACCTCGCCGGCAAGCGCGTACTGATCCGCGAGGGCGAGCCGGGCTGACGCGGGCTGCCCTATCGGCAGGCCGCGCCGGCGAGCGCCCGGCCATGGACGGCCGGGCCGGACGACCCGAAGACGGCCAGCAGCGCCAGGGACGGCACAGCTGTCCTTTTCCCCGAACAATTCCCAACGAGCGAACACGATGACCATCCTGCGAATGACCGACCTCGACCTCGCCGGCAAGCGCGTACTGATCCGCGAGGACCTCAACGTGCCGATCAGCGAGGGCCGGATCACCTCCGAACAGCGCATCCTGGCGGCGTTGCCGACGATGAAGCTGGCGCTGGAGAAGGGCGCGGCGGTGATGGTCACCTCGCACCTCGGCCGGCCGAAGGAAGGGCAGTGGAGCGAGGCCGACTCGCTGGCACCCGTCGCCGCCCGCCTGTCGGAGCTGCTCGGAATCGAGGTGCCGCTGGTGCGCGACTGGGTCGACGGCTTCGGCATCGATGGCAAGGATCTCGCGCCCGGCCAACTGGTGCTGCTCGAGAACTGCCGGATGAACATCGGTGAGAAAGCCGACGACGAGGTGTTGTCGAAGAAGTACGCGGCGCTGTGCGACGTCTTCGTGATGGATGCGTTCGGCACCGCCCACCGCGCGCAGGCCTCGACCCACGGCGTGATCCGCGCGGCGAAGGTTGCCGCCGGCGGCCCGCTGCTGATGGCCGAACTCGATGCGCTGGCCAAGGCGCTCGACGAGCCGGCGCGGCCACTGCTGGCGATCGTCGCCGGTTCCAAGGTCAGCACCAAGCTCGAGCTGCTGTCGTCGCTGGTCGGCAAGGTCGACCAGCTGATCGTCGGCGGCGGCATCGCCAACACGTTCATTGCCGCGATGGGCTTTGGGGTCGGCAAGTCGCTGGTCGAGATGGACCTGATCGACACCGCGAAGCAGATCATCGCCGACGCGCAGGCGCGTGGCGCCAGCATCCCGCTGCCGACCGATGTGGTGGTCGCGCCGGCGTTCTCGGCCGACGCACCGGCCACCGTCAGGGCTGTCGACGCGGTGGGCGCCGACGACATGATCCTCGACATCGGCCCGGACACCGCCAAGGCCTACGCCGCACTGATCGCGAAGGCCGGCACGGTGGTCTGGAACGGCCCGGTCGGCGTGTTCGAGTTCGACGCCTTCGGCAAGGGCACCGAGGCCATGGCGCGTGCGATCGCGTCCAGCAGGGCGTTCTCGATCGCCGGTGGCGGCGATACCCTCGCCGCGGTCGACAAGTACGGCATCGCCGCCGACGTCGGCTACATCTCCACCGGCGGCGGCGCGTTCCTCGAATTCCTGGAAGGCAAGGAACTGCCGGCGGTCGCGGCGCTGAAGGCGCGTGCCGCCTGATGGGCGAACCGCGGCCGACGCTGTTCTTCGACCTCGACGGCACCCTGATCGATTCGGCCGCCGGCATCACCCGCTGCATCGCCCATGCGCTGGGCGCGATGGGACGGCCGATGCCGGCAGAGGCGGAACTGCGCGGCTGGATCGGCCCGTCGCTGCGCACCAGCTTCGGACCGCTGTTCGACGACCCGTCCGAGGTCGAGTCGGCGGTTTCGCACTATCGCGACCGCTTCGAACGGGTCGGCTGGACCGAGCATGCGATCTATGCCGGCATCGGCGAGACCGTCGAAGCGCTGCATGCGCGTGGCCACCGGCTCGCGGTGGTCACCGCGAAGAACGAGCCGCACGCGAGGCGGATCGTGGAGCATCTGCCGTTCGGCGACCGCTTCGTCGACGTGATCGGCGCGACCCCATGCGGCACGCGCAGCGACAAGCCCGAGCTGATCGCCGAAGCGCTCGCGCGACTCGGGCTTGATCCCGACGACTGCTGGATGATCGGCGACCGTCGCATGGACATCGAAGGCGCGCGCTGCCATCGCATGCGCAACATCGGCGTGCTGTGGGGCTTCGGGGGCGAGGCGGAACTGCGCGCCGCTGGCGCAGCGCGCCTGGCGGCATCCCCAGGTGAACTGGCCGCGTTGCTGATCTGACTTCCCCGGCATGTTTGCAGGGATCCCCGCAGGAGCGGCGTGAGCCGAGATCGGGCTTTCATGGAAAGGCTTCATCTCGGCTCACGCCGCTCCTGCGGCGGTGGCGCGGGCCTGCGGCGTTCCAGTCGCGCGCGAGCAGCCCGTACAGCGCGGTGTCGCTGATCTCGCCGTTCACCTGCCAGCGCTCGCGCAGCAGGCCTTCGCGAACGAAGCCCAGCCGCTCGGCGAGGCGGCAGGAAGCGAGGTTGCGCGGGTCGATGTCTGCCTCGATCCGGCGCAGGTCCAACCCATCGAAAGCGTGGCCGAGTGCGAGCGCGGCCGCTTCGCGCGCGAATCCCTGCCCCCACGATGCGCGCTCGAGCGCATAGCCGAATTCGGCCAGCCGTTGCGCGGCGTTGATCCGGAACAGCGCCACCCCGCCGATCAGGCGGTCGTCGGCGGCGGCGATCACCCAGCAGAGCTGGCGGTCGGGAGCGTTGTCGTGGAGGCTGCTGTGGAATTTCGGATACGCCTGTTCGATCCGAGTCCAGGGCGGATGGCTGCCGTAGCGCATCACCTCGGGGTCGGCGTGCACCGCGAAGAATGCCGGCAGGTCGTCCTCGCGATAGGGACGAAGACGGATGCGCGCGCCGGCGATGACCGGTGGCCGGTAGGGTATCGCCGTCTCCATGACGTCCGGTTTCGTCAGGTCTGGTCTTGTCGGGTCCGTACTCATTTTGTTTTGCGTGCTTTGCGCTCAAAGCCACAGCAGGGCCGCGCCGATCACCACGCCGGTGACGACCAGCTGGATCAGGCAGAAGCCCATGATGTCGCGTGCCTTCAGTCCGGCCAGGGCAAGCGCCGGCAACGCCCAGAACGGCTGGATCAGGTTGGTCCACGCATCGCCCCATGCCACGCCCATCGCGACCTTCGCCACGTCCGCGCCCAGCGCCTCGGCCGCCGGCACCATGATCGGCGCCTGCACTGCCCATTGGCCGCCGCCGGACGGCACGAACACGTTCAGCACGCCGCCGGCGATGAAGCTCCAGAACGGCAGGGTGTCGGCATCGGCGATCGCTACGAAGGCCTGCGACAAGGTCACCGCCAGTCCCGACTTGACCATGATCGCCATGATTCCGGCATAGAACGGGAACTGGACGACGATGCCGGCACCACCGCGGATCGCCTGCGCGAGGCTGGCCAGCAGCCGTCGCGGCGTGCTATGGAGCACGATCGCCAACATCAGGAAGGCGAAGTTGACGACGTTGAGGTTGAGCCCGCCACCGCCGACGAAGTGGTCGACGAGGAACGCGACGCCGGCCAGGCCGACGATCCAGGCGAGCAGGCGGCTGTCCTCCAGCCGGTCGGCCGGCTGGGACTGCGCGGCGGGAACGGCCGTGATCCGTTCGGCGTCGGGCCGGTGCACCACCGACTCGTTGCCGGGCGGCAGCATCCAGCGGTTGACCAGCGGCACCAGTACGAACAGCGCGGCGACGATCGCCAGGTTGTAGCCAGCGAATATTGTCCGGGAGGTCGGTACCACGCCCATCGTGTCGGCGAGAAAATGGCCGTCGGTCGCGATCGTCAACGGGATCGAGCCGGCCAGCCCGCCGTGCCAGACGACGAAGCCCGAATACGCGCTGGCGACCAGCAGCCGGTAGTCGACGTGGATCTGGCGGGCAAGCTCGCGCGCGAACAGCGCGCCGACCACCAGGCCGAAGCCCCAGTTGATCCAGCTCGCGAGCAGCGATACCAGGCTGACCAGGACGATCGCCGCGCCCGGCGAGCGCGCGAGCGCGGCCAAGCGCACCAGCATCGCCTTTACCGGCGGTGTGCTGGCGAGCATGAAGCCGGTGACCAGCACCAGCAGCATCTGCATCGAGAAGCCCAGCAGCTCCCAGAACCCGCCGCCCCACATCCGCAGCACCGCCAGCGGCGTATGCCGCTCGACCGCCATCGCGGCGATGGCGGCGACCAGGGTCAGCAGCAGCACCAGCACGTAGGCGTCGGGCAGGTAGCGTTCGACCAGGCGGACGGCCGGTCGCGACAGGCGGTTGAGCATCGGCTTACCCGGTTCGGCGCCGGCACCCGCCGGCCGGTGAAAGCTAACCGAAATCGGACCGGTGCGGGATCGCGCAGACGTTGCGCAGGTGCAGCAATTTCCGCGTCCGCTGGTCTTTGTTGCCCGTGGACATTCGATACCACTGGAGTGCCCGGCGACGCCCGTTTCCGGTTTCCGCATGGATCGTCAGGCAGCTGTGCTAGCGTCGGGGAGATCACCCGACCCAACGATCGACAGATGACCGCACAGCTGCGCCGCACCAGGATCCTCGCCACCCTCGGCCCCGCCACCGATCCGCCGGGGGTGCTCGATCAGCTGCTGAAGGCGGGCGTGGACGTGGTAAGGCTGAACTTCTCGCACGGCGATCCGTCGTCGCAGCTGGCACGCGCGGAGGCCGTCCGGGCGGCGGCGAAACGGGTCGGCACCGAAGTCGGCATCCTCGCCGACCTGCCGGGCCCGAAGATCCGCATCGAGCGCTTTGCCGACGGCAGGGTCGAGCTGAAGGCCGGCGACGCCTTCGACCTGGTCGCGCGCGAGGACGCGCCGCCGGGCAACCGGCGCGAGGTCGGCGTCAGCTACCTCGGGCTGCCCGGCGACGTCGCTCCCGGCGACACCCTGCTGCTCGATGACGGCCTGATGCAGCTGCGGGTCGAGCGGGTCGAGGGCGAGCGCATCCACTGCAGCGTGCTCAACGACGGCGTGCTGTCCGACCGCAAGGGCCTGAACAAGCTCGGCGGCGGCCTCTCGCTGGGGGCGCTGACCGAGCGCGACCGCGAGCTGATCAAGGTCGCCGCCGAGGCCGACGTCGATTTCATCGCGGTGTCGTTCTGCCGCAACGCCGCCGACATGGACGAAGCGCGCCGGGTCGCCCGCGAAGCCGGCTGTGACGCGGCGATGGTCGCCAAGGTCGAACGCGCCGAGGCGATCGCCAACCTCACCGAGATCGTCGACGCCAGTGACGTGGTGATGGTCGCGCGCGGCGACCTCGGCGTGGAGATCGGCGACGCCGAGCTGCCCGGCCTGCAGAAGAAGATCATCAAGGAGTCGCTGGCGCGCAACAAGGTGGTGATCACCGCGACCCAGATGCTGCAGTCGATGGTGGAAAGCCCGATTCCGACCCGCGCCGAGGTGCTCGACGTCGCCAATGCGGTGATCGACGGCACCGATGCGGTGATGCTGTCGGCCGAATCCGCCGCCGGCCGTTACCCGGTCCGCGCGGTCGAGGCGATGGCGCGCATCTGCCTCGGTGCCGAGCGCCAGTTTGCCCACGACACCGACTTCGAGTCCGCGCCGCGCAATCTGGAGCGCGTCGACCAGGCGATCGCGATGGCCTCGATGTTCCTGAGCGAGCACATCGGCCTGCGCGCGATCGTCGCGATGACCGAATCCGGCGGCACCGCGCGCTTCCTGTCGCGGTTCCGCTCGGGGGTGCCGATCTACGCGTTCTCCCGCCACGCCGGCGCGCGGCGGCGGATGGCGATGATGCGCGACGTGTTCCCGATCGACTACGACAGTCGCGGCCAGACCCCGGGCGAGGCGGGCCGTGGCGCGATCGAACGCCTGGTCCAGGCCGGCCTGCTGGAAGCGGGCGAGCGGGTGGTCTTCACCAGCGGCGAACGCATGGAGCACCGCGGCTCCACCAACACCCTGCGCCTGCTCGAGGTCGGCCCCGACGGCCAGGCGGTGGGGCTGGGCGAGCTCTGATCGGCGCCGCTCAGCGGCGGCGTGCCCTGGCGAACGGGAAGCCCTTCATCAGGAAGGCAGTCGCCTCGTCGCAGGCATCGGGCTGGCCGCCGCAGACGATTCCCAGCCCGACCACCGGCTACTCGTCTTCGCTCTCCAGCCGGTAGCGCGCGGCGAGATTGGGCTTGCCGGCGCGGTAGACGAACAACCAGTACTCGCGCGCATCGCTGCCCTTGTCGCGGTGCCACGCCGTCGAGCGTCAACTGGTATTGAAAAACGGGATGTCTGGTCTGCAAGTCGTTGATTGTCGGTTGCCGGAGGGAGGCGGAGCCGCCCGGGCGCGGCTATAATCGCGGGCTTCCCACCCGCTCCCTGCAGGATCCCCATGAGCATCGAACAGCTTGCCGAAACCGCCCAGGCCATGGTCGCCCCGGGCAAGGGCATCATCGCGATCGACGAGTCGACCGGCACGATAGCGAAGCGCTTCGCCGGCGTCGGCGTCGAGAACACCGAAGAGAACCGCCGCGCTTACCGCGAGCTGCTGCTGACCACGCCGAAGCTGAGCGACCACATCTCCGGCGCGATCCTGTACGACGAGACCCTGCGCCAGTCGACCCGGGACGGCGTGCCGTTCGCCAAGGTCATGACCGACGCCGGCATGATCCCGGGCATCAAGGTCGACAAGGGCACCCACGCCCTGGCCGGTTTCCCGGGCGAGGTGGTCACCGAGGGCCTGGACGGCCTGCGCGGCCGGCTGGAGGAGTACTACAGGCTCGGTGCGCGTTTCGCCAAGTGGCGCGCGGTCATCAACATCGGCGACGACATTCCGTCCGGGACCTGCATCGATGCCAACGCGCATGCGCTGGCCCGCTATGCCGCGCTGTGCCAGGAGCAGGGCCTGGTGCCGATGGTCGAGCCGGAAGTGATCATGGACGGCAACCACGACATCGATACCTGCTACGAAGTCACCGAGGTGACCCTGCGCTCGCTGTTCGCCTCGCTGTACGAGCACAACGTGATGCTGGAAGGCACCATCCTGAAGGCCTCGATGGTCCTGCCGGGTACCACCAGCGGCGAGAAGGCCAGCGTCGAGGAAGTCGCCGCGGCGACCCTGCAGTGCCTGAAGTCGACCGTGCCGGCGACCCTGCCGGGCATCGTGTTCCTGTCCGGCGGCCAGAGCGACGACGACGCGACCGCGCACCTGGACATGATCAACCGCATGGGCCCGAGCCCGTGGCCGCTTTCGTTCTCCTACGGCCGCGCGATGCAGCAGGCCGCGCTGAAGCTGTGGGCGCAGGACATCGCCGGCAACGTCGCCGCCGCGCAGCAGACCGTCTACGAACGCGCCCGCGACAATGGCCTGGCCGCGCTGGGCGAGTGGAGCAAGGCCGCCTGAGGTTCTGGCGCCATAGCGGTACCCGAGGAACGCCGGCCCTGTGCCGGCGTTCCGCTTTCCAGCCTCCGCGGCGACGGCCTTGACGCCGCATTGACATCTCCTCGATGCCTTCTCAATAGACTGGCCCGGCAGTGACCAGTCCGCGGGTCGGCGCTGCGGGCATTGTGCAAGGGAGGCGTGCGATGCGATCCGGTAGCCAGGCACCTCCGGCCGAGCCAGGGGTCGAGCCACGGAAAACACAACGGGCCGAACTGACCGTATTCCTGCTGATCACCGTGGTGATCTTCCCGGTGCTGGCGGTGGGGCTGGTCGCCGCCTACGGCTTTTCGGTCTGGATCTGGCAGATGTTCAATGGGCCGCCTGGCGCATGAGGTGGCGACCGTGAGCGTTCCCGTCGCCGCCCGCCGTGCCTTCCTGCTGGGGCGTGCGCGTGCCGTGCCGGTGCACCGGCCGCCTTGGGCGCTGGCCGAAGCCGGCTTTCTCGATGCCTGTACCGCCTGCGGCGCCTGCATCGATGCCTGTCCCGAGGCGGTGCTCGCGCGAGGCGGGGGCGGGTATCCGGTGTTCGATCCGGGCCGCGGCGAATGCACGTTCTGCGGCGATTGCGCGACGCATTGCGGGACCGGCGCGCTGCATCGGGTCGCGGGAATGCCGCCGTGGAACTGGAGCGCAACCGTCGGCGACGCCTGCCTGTCGCGCGGAGGCGTCGCGTGCCAGGTCTGCCAGGACGCCTGTCCGGAGCAGGCGATCGCGCTGCCTCCGGTTTCCGGCGGCCGTCGCGAGCCCCGTATCGATACCGCCCGCTGCAGCGGCTGCGGCGCATGCGTGCCGGTGTGCCCGGCCGATGCGGTCGTACTGGTACAGGCGGACGACGGGAGGCACCGTGACTGATGTGCATATCGCCAGCCTGCTGGTCCAGCACCGGCCCGAGGCCGGCGCCGGGGTGGATGCCTGCATCGCGGCCTGCAAGGAGCTGGAGCTCGCGCGGCGCGACGGCGGCCGCAGCATCGTGCTGTGCGAGAGCGACGCATCGCGGGTACTGATGGACCGTATCGACGAACTGCAGGCGGTGGACGGCGTGCTGTCGGTGGCGCTGGTCTACCACCACGTGGAACCCGCCGAACAGCTGGGCGAACCGATCGACATCGCCGCCGGCCCCGCCCCGACGGCCGGCCCCGGAGCCAGCACATGACGATTACCCGACGCGAATTCATCCGCAACAGCGCGGTTGCCGCCGCTGCGGCCGCCGCCGGCCTCCCGATCGGCGGCGGTGCACAGGAAGTGCTGCTGGAAGGCGACCGCACCGGCCTGAAATGGGACAAGGCTCCGTGCCGCTTCTGCGGCACCGGCTGCGGCGTCAACGTCGCGGTCAGGAACGGCCGCGTCGTCGCCACGCACGGTGACGTGCATGCCGAGGTCAACCGTGGCCTCAACTGCATCAAGGGCTACTTCCTGTCCAAGATCATGTACGGCAACGACCGCCTGACCTCCCCCCTGCTGCGCAAGAAGGACGGCGTCTATGCGAAGGACGGCGAGTTCACGCCGGTGTCGTGGGACGAGGCCTTCGACGTGATGGCCGCGCAGTTCAAGCGCGTGCTGAAGGAGAAGGGACCCGAGGCGATCGGCATGTTCGGCTCCGGCCAGTGGACGATCTGGGAGGGGTACGCCGCCAACAAACTGATGAAGGCCGGCTTCCGCAGCAACAGCATCGACCCCAACGCCCGTCACTGCATGGCATCGGCCGCGGTGGGCTTCATGCGCACCTTCGGCATGGACGAGCCGATGGGCTGCTACGACGACATCGAGGCCGCCGATGCCTTCGTGCTGTGGGGCTCGAACATGGCCGAGATGCACCCGATCCTGTGGACCCGGGTGACCGACCGCAGGCTTTCGCATCCGCACGTCAAGGTCGCGGTGCTGTCGACCTTCGAACACCGCAGCTTCGAGCTGGCCGACATCCCGATCGTGTTCACCCCGCAGACGGACCTGGTGATCCTGAACTACATCGCGAACCACATCATCCGCAGCGGTCGTGTCGACCGCGATTTCGTCGGCAGGCATGCCCGGTTCCGCAAGGGCAACACCGACATCGGCTACGGGCTGCGCGACGAGCATCCGCTGCAGCAGGCGGCGGTCAATGCAGCCGATCCCGGGGGCGGCGAGGACATCGACTTCGACGCCTTCGCGGCCTTCGTCGCGCCATACACCCTCGACAGGGCGGTGGAGATGACCGGCGTGGAGCGCGGCTGGCTGGAGCGGCTCGCCGAGCTCTACGCGGACCCGGACATCAAGGTGATGTCGTTCTGGACCATGGGCTTCAACCAACACACCCGCGGTGTCTGGGCCAACAACATGGTCTACAACCTGCATCTTCTGACCGGCAAGATCTCAACGCCCGGCAACAGCCCGTTCTCGCTGACCGGGCAGCCTTCCGCCTGCGGCACCGCGCGCGAGGTCGGCACGTTCGCGCATCGCTTGCCGGCCGACATGGAGGTCACCAATCCCGAGCACCGCAGACACGCGGAGGAGATCTGGAAGATCCCGCACGGGATCATCCAGGAGAAGCCGGGCTACCACGCCGTTGCGCAGAACCGCGCGCTGCGCGACGGCAAGCTCAACGCGTACTGGGTGATGGTCAACAACAACATGCAGGCGGCCGCCAACCTGCGCGAGGAGGGGTGGCCGGGCTATCGCAATCCGGACAATTTCATTGTCGTTTCCGATGCCTATCCGACCGTGACGGCCCAGGCCGCGGACCTGGTGCTTCCGGCGGCGATGTGGGTGGAGAAGGAAGGGGCCTATGGCAACGCCGAGCGCCGGACGCACTTCTGGCACCAGTTGGTGAAAGCGCCAGGTGAGGCGCGCTCGGATCTGTGGCACCTGATGGAGTTCTCCAAGCGCTTCACCACCGAAGAGTGCTGGCCCGCGGAGATCCTCGAGGCGAACCCGCAATACCGGGGCAGGACGCTGTTCGAGGTGTTGTTCCGCAACGGCAAGGTCGACGCGTTCCCGGCGTCGGACGTCGCAGAGGGCTATGCCAACGACGAGGCCGCGGCGTACGGATTCTATCCACAGAAGGGGCTGTTCGAGGAGTATGCCGAGTTCGGCCGCGGTCACGGCCACGACCTGGCGCCCTTCGACCGCTATCACGAGGTGCGCGGCCTGCGCTGGCCGGTGGTCGATGGCAGGGAGACACTCTGGCGCTACCGCGAAGGCAGCGATCCCTACGTCGGCAAGGGCAAGGGGTTCGAGTTCTACGGCAACAAGGACGGACGCGCGGTGATCTGGGCGCTGCCGTACGAACCGCCTGCCGAGGCGCCGGACGCCGAATACGACCTGTGGCTGTCCACCGGGCGGGTGCTCGAGCACTGGCACTCCGGATCGATGACCATGCGCGTGCCGGAGCTGTACCGCGCGTTTCCGTCCGCGGTGGCGTTCATGCATCCGGACGACGCCCATGCGCGCGGACTCAAACGCGGCGACGAGGTGCGCGTGGTGTCACGGCGTGGCGAGCTGAGGACGCGCGTGGAGACCCGGGGCAGGAACCGCGTTCCGCGCGGACTGGTCTTCGTCCCCTGGTTCGACGCCGCCCAGCTGATCAACAAGGTCACCCTGGACGCGACCGACCCGATCTCCAGGCAGACCGACTTCAAGAAATGTGCCGTCAAGGTGCTGGCCGTCCGCCAGGCCGTCGAGATGCAGTCTGCGGAGCCGTCCGCTGACGGCTGAGTCGTCGCAAGCGGGGCCGACTCTGCCGGCCCCGTGATCTCAAACGCGCGTGACATGCGCTTGGACAATCTGCCAGAGGAACCAGGGCGATGCGCCTCCATCCGATCCCGCCAACCTCCGCCTGCCTCCAGCGTGGCGCCCTCGGCACACAGATGGCCATCCTGCTGCTCGCCGCCGCGGTCGCCGTGCTGCTCGGCATCGTGATCGCGCTGTCGTTCAGGCTCGGCGACAGGAAGCAGGTCGCGAGCGTCCCGCCCGCCGCGCCGGTGGCCGAGCACGTGTTGCCGCACGGGTCGCAGATCGACGCGATGCGACGCGGCATTCCGATCGACGAAGAGGCCACGCCGCTGCCGATGGCGCGGGTGCTCAACACCGACCTGAAGCGCGAGCGGGGCTATCCGATGCAGCCGCCGACGATTCCCCACAGCATCGACAACTACCAGGTCACGGTGAACACCAATCGCTGCATGTTGTGCCATGCGCGCGCGAACGCAGCCGACTTCCAGGCCCCGCCGGTCAGCGTGACCCATTACATGGACCGCGACGACCAGTTCCTCGCGACCATTTCGCCGCGACGCTACTTCTGCAACCAGTGCCACGTCGTCCAGACCGATGCCCAGCCGCTGGTCGCGAACGGTTTCCGCGACATCGACACCGTGCTGGCTGCGGAACAGGCGGCAGCCGGCGGAGACCGCTGACATGTGGCGACGCATCCGCGGGGCCGTGGCGGCGTTCTGGGACACCTTCCGCAGGCCCAGCGCGCACTTCAGCCTCGGCTTCCTGGCGCTGGGCGGGTTCATCGCCGGCATCGTGTTCTGGGGCGGCTTCAACACCGCGCTGGAGGCGACCAATACCGAGACCTTCTGCACCAGCTGTCACGAAATGCGCGACAACGTGTTCGAGGAGCTGAAGACCACGATCCACTACAACAACCGCTCCGGCGTCCGCGCCACCTGTCCGGACTGCCACGTCCCGCACGACTGGACCGACAAGATCGCCCGCAAGATGCAGGCTTCCAAGGAAGTGTGGGGCAAGATCTTCGGGACGATCGATACCCGCGAGAAGTTCCTCGACGAACGGCTGGTGCTGGCCACCCACGAATGGGCCCGGCTGAAGGCGAACGACTCCCTGGAGTGCCGCAACTGCCACGATTACGACTCCATGGATCTGACCCGGCAGGCGCCGCGTTCGGCCTGGATCCACCAGCGCTGGCTCGGCACCGGCGAGAAAACCTGCATCGACTGCCACAAGGGCGTCGCCCACACATTGCCGGACATGGCGGGAGTGCCGCAGGGTTGAGCGTCCGCTGGGGGCTGTCCTCGTGTTCGTGACCGGGGACGTAACGATGGCCGCATTCAAGATCGCACCGGGGTTCCGGGAAGCGCTACCCGGGTGAACCTCCCGTTCGGCCGGGCGCGTCGTTCAGCAACCGGGATCCTGGCTGGACACGGGCGCCGGGCGCCATCGCTGCAGCCGTACCGGGCAGGGCCGCGGCTTTGCCGATCCGGTCGTTGCCGACCGGCGGTGTCAACCAATGGCCTACGCGTGCGTTGGCCACCGGTGGCTAGACTTGCTGGCTGCACTTCCTTTCGATCGAGACAGGCATGCCCCCTTCCTCCCCCGACTCCCGCCGCCTGCCGACGCTGCTGGCCATGATCATGATCGCGGGACTGGCCGCCTGCGACCGCGGTACGCCCGTCGAAGGCGGGAGCGCCCCCGCGATTCCGGTCACCACCCGGCAGTTGCAGCTGCAGTCCTGGAGCGACACCGTGCAGGCGCTCGGTACGGTCAAGGCGCGCGAGTCGATCACGGTGACCGCCAAGGTCAGCGAGATCGTCGAGGACGTGCACTTCGACAGCGGCGACGAGGTCGAGGCCGGCGCGCCGCTGGTCACCCTCAGCGGCCAGCAGCAGCGCGCCGCGCTGAACGAGGCGCAGGCGGCGGCCGAGGAAGCCGAGCGCCTGTACAAGCGCCAGAGCGAGCTCGTGCAGCAGCAATTGATCGCGACCTCGCAGTTCGATGCCCAGCGCGCGATCCGCGACGCTGCCCGCGCCCGGGTTGCGCAGATCCGCGCCCAGCTCGGAGATCGCGTGATCACCGCGCCGTTCCCGGGCGTGCTCGGCATCCGCCAGGTCAGCCCCGGCGCGCTGGTCACGCCCGGCACCGCGATCGCGACGCTGGACGATACCCGCCGCGTCTACGTCGACTTCCCGGTGCCCGAGTCGCAGCTGTCCCATCTGGCGGTCGGCCAGCGCCTGAGCGGTCGCAGCGAAGCCTGGCCCGAGCGCGAGTTCGAGGGCATCGTCAGCACCATCGATGCGCGCATCGACGCGGCGACCCGCGCGGTGACGGTGCGCGGCGATTTCCCGAACCCCGACCGCGCGTTGCGCCCGGGCATGCTGCTCCAGATCACCCTCAGCCGCCCGGAGCGGCAGGCGCTGCTGGTGCCGGAAATATCGATCATCCAGATCGGCAACAGCGCGTATGTCTACCGCGTGAAGGCCGACGACACGGTGGAGCGCGTCGAGGTAGGCGTCGGCGCGCGCCGTGCCGGCCTGGCCGAGGTGACCTCGGGGCTGGAGATCGGCGACCGCATCGTGGTCGACGGCACCGGCAAGCTGCGTCCGGGCAGCCTGATCCGCGAGGGCGCCATCCGCGAGGGAGCCTTTGGTGAAGAGGCTGCCCCGGAAGGGGCTGTGCCGGCTGGTGCCGCCGCTGCGGACGCGGACGTCGCAGAGGAGGGCGCATCGAAGGACGATTCCCGGGCCGCGCCGACGGCCACTCCATCCAATGGAGACTGAGCGATGAACTTCTCCGAGCTGTCGATTCGTCGGCCGGTGTTCGCGACGGTGATGAGCCTGATGCTGATCGTGCTCGGGATCATGGCGTTCTCGCGCCTGACCCTGCGCGAGCTGCCGGCGATCGATCCGCCGGTGGTGTCGGTCGACGTCAACTATCCGGGCGCGTCCGCGGCGGTCGTCGAGACCCGCGTGACCCAGGTGCTGGAAGACGCGCTGTCGGGGATCGAGGGCGTGGAGACGATCTCCTCGCGCAGCGTGAACGGACGCTCGCAGGTCACCATCGAGTTCACCCTGGAACGCGACATCGAGGCCGCTGCGAACGATGTGCGCGATGCGATCAGCGGCGTCGCAGACCGGATGCCCGAGGAGGCCGATCCGCCCGAGGTCGAGAAGGCCGACAGCGACTCGGACACGGTGATCTGGCTCAACATGAGCAGCACCACGATGGATCCGCTGCAGCTGAGCGACTACGCCGAGCGCTACGTGGTCGACCGGCTGTCCAGCCTCGACGGCGTGTCGACGGTGCGGATCGGTGGACAGCAGCGCTACGCGATGCGGATCTGGCTCGACAGCGATGCGCTGGCCGCGCGCGGGATTACCGCCAACGACGTCGAGGACGCGCTGCGCGCCGAGAACGTCGAGCTGCCGGCCGGCCGCATCGAATCGGACAATCGCGACTTCACCCTGCGGCTGGCGCGCAGCTACCAGGAGCCGGAGGACTTCGCGCGCATCCCGCTGCGCAAGGGCGAGGACGGTTACGTGGTGCGGCTGGGCGACGTCGCCCGGGTCGAACTGGCATCGGCCGAGCGGCGCGCGTACTACCGCAGCAACGGCGAACCGAACATTGGGCTGGGCATCAACAAGACCTCGACCGCGAACGCGCTGGAAGTCGCGCGCGCCGCCCGGGCCGAGGCCGAGCGCATCCAGCCGACACTGCCGGAAGGCACCCGCATCTTCGTCGCCTTCGACAGCACGCTGTTCATCGAGGCCGCGATCGAGCGCGTCTACCACACGCTCGCCGAGGCGATCGTGCTGGTGCTGCTGGTGATATGGCTGTTCCTGGGCAGCTTCCGCGCCGCGCTGATTCCGGCGGTCACGGTACCGGTATGCCTGATCGCCGCCTTCATCCCACTGTACCTGTTCGGCTTCTCGATCAACCTGCTGACCCTGCTGGCGCTGGTGCTGTGCATCGGCCTGGTCGTCGACGACGCGATCGTGGTGCTGGAGAACATCCAGCGCCGTACCGACCTGGGCGAGCCGCGACTGGTCGCGGCCAAGCGCGGCACCCGCCAGGTCGCGTTCGCGGTGATCGCGACCACTGCGGTGCTGGTCGCGGTATTCCTGCCGGTCGGTTTCATGGAAGGCAATACCGGCCGGCTGTTCCGCGAACTGTCGGTGGCGCTGGCCAGCGCGGTTGCGATCTCGGCGTTCGTCGCGCTGACCCTCAGCCCGATGATGGCGTCCAAGCTGATCCGCCCGCACAGCGAGGAGAAATCCAACCCCGTGCACCGCTGGATCACCCGCCGGCTCGACGCCGTCGGCGCCCGTTACCGGCGCTTCCTCGACCGCAGCGTCGAGCGTCCGTGGCTGTTCGGCGCGTTGATGGTGGTCGCGGTCGTCGCGATCGGCGGCCTGTTCCGCTGGATGCCGACCGAGCTGGCGCCTCCGGAGGATCGCGGTGCGTTCTTCATCTCGGTCGAAGGGCCGGAGGGCGCGGGCTTCGACTACACCGTCGAGCAGATCAAGCAGGTCGAGGCGGTGATGGCCGAACAGATTGCCGGCAACGGCAACGGCAGCCGGCCGGTCCAGCGTGCCAACACCCGCGTACCCGGAGGCTGGGGCGCGAGCGAGGAAATGCACACCGGCAACGTGATCGTGTTCCTGTCCGACTGGGACAAGCGCGAGGCGAGCACGGCCGAGGTGGTCGACCAGCTGCGCAGCGAACTGGGCCAGCTGACCGGCGTGCGCGCGGTTCCGCGCGTGCGCACCGGCCTGGTGCGCAGCGGAGGCCAGCCGTTGCAGGTCGTGATCGGCGGTCCTGACTATGAGGAGCTGGCCGAGTGGCGCGATCGCATCATCAGGCGGATGGACGACAATCCCGGCCTGTACGGTGCCGACTCCGACTACAAGGAAACCCGTCCGCAGATGCGCGTGCAGATCAACCGCCAGCGCGCCGCCGATCTCGGCGTCAGTGTGTCGGCGATCGGGCGCTCGCTGGAGACGATGATGGGCAGCCGCCGCGTCACCACCTTCGTGCAGGATGGCGAGGAGTACGACGTGATCGTGCAGGCCGACAAGCCCGCGCGGGCGACTCCGGCGGATCTGGAGAAGATCCAGGTCCGCGCGCGCGGCGGCGAGCTGGTGCCGTTGTCGAACCTGGTCACACTGACCGAACTGGCCGAGGCCGGCAGCCTGAACCGCTTCAACCGGCTGCGCGCGATCACCATCAGCGCCGGCCTGGCGGACGGCTACCGCCTCGGCGACGCGATCGAATGGATGAACCAGATCGTCCGCGAGGAGCTGCCCGAGCACGCGCAGATCGACTGGAAGGGCGAATCGCGCGAACACCAGAAGGCCGGCGGCGCGGTGTTGCTGACGTTCGCATTGGCCCTGCTGATCGTCTATCTGGTGCTGGCGGCGCAGTTCGAGAGCTTCGTCCATCCGTTCACGATCATGCTGACGGTGCCGCTGGGCGTGCTCGGTGCGCTGCTCGGGCTGCTGGTGACTGGCGGCACGCTGAATCTGTTCAGCCAGATCGGCATCGTGATGCTGGTCGGCCTTGCGGCGAAGAACGGCATCCTGATCGTCGAGTTCGCCAACCAGCTGCGCGATGCCGGCCGCGGCATCCACGAGGCGATCGTCGAGGCCTCGGCGGTGCGCCTGAGGCCGATCCTGATGACTTCGATCGCGACCGTTGCCGGCGCGCTTCCGCTGGTGATCGCCGGCGGGCCGGGCTCGGCCAGCCGTGCCACGATCGGCGTGGTGGTGATCTTCGGCGTTTCCTTCTCGACCCTGCTGTCGCTGTTCGTGGTGCCGGTGTTCTACGTGCTGCTGGCGCGCTACACGCGTTCGCCGGACGCGGTGAAGCACGAACTCGAAACGCTGGAGTCGAAGACGCCCGAGGTCGGCGGCATCGCCTGAGCCGCCCACGGCCCCGACTTGCAGGCTCCCGTGCCGCTCACGCAACATCCATGACCGGGTGGGACGAAGAACGGAGCGGCATGGTGGTGGCGCGGCAGCGGGAGCAGCAGGCCGGAGCGGATCGCTTCGCGACGACATTGCCCGGCGAAGGCTTCGCGCTGCGCGCGTGGCGGATGGACGATCTCGAGTCGCTGGTGCGGCATGCGGACGACGAGCAGGTCTCGCGTGCGGTCAGCGACCGTTTCCCGTACCCGTACACGCGCGCGGACGGCCTGCGGTTCCTGTCCGGCGAGGTAGTCGATCTGTCCCAGCCGGTATTCGCGATCGAAGTCGACGGCGAGGCCTGCGGCGGTATCGGTGTACGGCCCGGCGTCGACGAGCGCGCCTGCGCCGCCGAGCTCGGCTACTGGCTCGGGCGCGCGTACTGGGGCCGCGGTTTGATGAGCCGGGTGGTCGCGGCATACGCGCCATGGGTGATGCAGAGGCTGTCGCTGCACCGCCTGTTCGCGACCGTGCAGGACGACAATCCCGCCTCGGCGGCGGTGCTGCTGAAGAACCGCTTCGTCGAGGAGGGCACGCTGCGTTGCGCGGTGATCAAGCGTGGGCGCCTGCACGACCTGCGGATGTTCGCGCGCACCCGGGACGGCCTGGATTGCATGCGGTGACCCCGATCCATACCCGGGCCGTGGCGGCGGGACGACCCGGGCGTCGATTCCGGGTATCGTGGGCGCCTGATTCGCGGGGCGGAGCGCGGGATGGCGCCGCCCCTGCTTCGCCGCGATGCGGCCTCGTCCCCGGGGAGAGAGATACGTGGAAGCTTTGGTCACTGCACTCAACGACATCATCTGGAGCAAGGCGCTGATCTACCTGTGCCTGGGCGCCGGCCTGTACTTCTCGATCAGGTCGCGCTTCATGCAGGTGCGCGGCTTCGGCGAGATGCTGCGCCTGCTGTTCCGGGGCCAGTCGTCCAGCGCCGGCGTGTCGTCGTTCCAGGCGCTGGCGATGTCGCTGTCCGGCCGCGTCGGCACCGGTAACATCGCCGGCGTCGCCACCGCGATCACCTTCGGCGGTCCGGGCGCGGTGTTCTGGATGTGGGTGGTGGCGTTCCTCGGCGCGTCGACGGCCTATGTCGAATCGACCCTGGCGCAGATCTACAAGGAGAAGGACGACAACGGCCAGTATCGCGGCGGCCCGGCGTATTTCATCGAGAAGGCGATGGGCCAGAAGTGGTACGCATGGCTGTTCGCCCTGGTCACGGTGATCGCGACCGGCCTGTTGCTGCCGGGCGTGCAGGCCAACAGCATCGCGCAGAGCATGAACACCGCCTGGAACGTACCGACCTGGGCGACCGCGCTGGTGGTCGTGGCGGCGCTGGGCTTCATCATCTTCGGCGGCGTCAAGCGCATCGCCCACTTCGCACAGGTCGTGGTGCCGTTCATGGCCGTGGCCTACATGATCATCGCGGTCGTGATCGTGTCGATGAACGCGCAGATGGTGCCGGACATGGTCGCGCTGATCTTCAACAGCGCGTTCGGCAGGGAGGCCGCGTTCGGCGCGGTCCTGGGCCTGGCGGTGGAGTGGGGCGTCAAGCGCGGCATCTATTCGAACGAAGCCGGACAGGGCACCGGGCCGCATGCCGCCGCCGCTGCCGAGGTCTCGCATCCGGCCAAGCAGGGCTATGTGCAGGCGTTCTCGGTGTATGTCGACACCCTGCTGGTGTGCTCGGCCACCGCGTTCCTGATCCTGTCCACCGGCATGTACAACGTGCAGGGGCCGGACGGCACGATGCTGGTCAACGAACTGCCCGGCGTCGAGGCCGGCCCGGGTTACGCGCAGGCCGCGGTCGAAACCGCGCTGCAGGGCTTCGGTGCGCCGTTCGTGGCACTGGCGCTGCTGTTCTTCGCGTTCACCACCATCGTCGCCTACTACTACATGGCCGAGACCAACATCGCCTACATCAACCGCAAGGCGCACCGGCCGTGGCTGACGCTGCTGCTGCGCGTCGGCATCATGGCGGCGGTCGCCTACGGCGCGATCAAAAGCGCGGCGCTGGCCTGGGGACTGGGCGACATCGGCGTCGGCCTGATGGCCTGGCTCAACATCATCGCGATCCTGATCCTGCAGAAACCGGCATTCCTGGCGCTGCGCGACTACGAACGGCAGAAGAGGGCGGGGCTCGATCCGGTGTTCGACCCCGATGCGCTCGGCATCCGCAACGCCGGCTTCTGGCAGCGTCGCATCGACGGGCAGTGATCCGTACGCTCGCGCAGGTCGCCACAGATGACCGAACGCAAGTCACCCTGGGCTCAAGGCCGGCGCGGCGCGGGTCGCGATGCGCCGGAACGCGCCGGTTCGCGCCGTGATGAGCAGCCACGCGCGTCCGCCCGCAGCGGACAGGCCGACCCTGCCCGCGAGCTGCGCCTGTATGGCCTGAACGCGGTACGCGCGGCGTTCGACCGCCGGCCGCAGGCGTTGCGCAAGCTGTACCTGGCCGAGTCGCGGATCCCGGAGCTGCAGCCGCTGCTGAAGTGGTGCGTCGCGCACCGCGTCGGCTATCGCGTGGTCGGCGAGGGGGATCTGCAGCGCCTCGCCGCCAGCCAGCATCATGAGGGCGTGGTCGCCGATCTGCTGCGCGAGGCGCCGCTGTCGCTGTCGGCGTGGCTGGAGACATTGCCCGCGGGGCCGCAGCTGGCGCTGTGGCTGGACGGCGTCGGCAATCCGCACAACCTCGGTGCGATCCTGCGTTCGGCGGCGCATTTCGGTGTCGCCGCGATCCTGCTGCCAAAGCATTCGGAACTGGCGTTGTCCGGCGCCGCGGCGCGGGTCGCCGAAGGCGGTGCCGAGGCGGTGCCGATGGTGCGGTTGGGACGTCCGGAGAACGCACTGGCGCAGTTGCGCGCCGCAGGTTTCAGCCTCGCCGCGACCGTGGTGGACGGCGGCGACGACCTGTTCGCCGCGGCATTGCCGGAACGGCTCGTCTACGTGCTTGGCGCCGAGGGCGAGGGCATGGACCGCGCGTTCGCCGAAGCCTGCGAGCTGCGGCTGTCGATTCCGGGTACCGGTGCGGTGGAAAGCCTCAACGTCGCGGCCGCGGCCGCGGTGCTGCTGGCGGCCTGGCGGGCGCGGCATTGACCGCGGGGCAGGTGAGCGTGACGGCCGGTCCGTGGACGACGCTGGAGGGTTGGCGGGCCGACCTGACGCGCGTGCTCGCGGACGAGGCCGCCGCCGTCGCCGCGGCGGCTGCGGCGGCGTTCGTGCCCGGACGCTGCGATCTGTGCGGCGCTTCCGTCGGTTTCGAGCCGGGAGCGGCGCAGGACATGCGCGAGGGACTGGCGTGTCGCCGCTGTGGCTGCAATGCGCGCCAGCGGGCGGCTGCGCGCGTGTTGCTCGACAACCTCGCCGCACCCTCGCGGGCGACGGTGGCGGTGACCGAACAGGCCAGCCGCCTGTTCCTGGCGCTGCGTCGTCGCATCGGCCGCCTGCGCGGGAGCGAGTATCTGGGGTCGTGGCGGTTGCGGCTGCGGTTGACGGCCTGGCTGTGGCGTCACGGCGTCGCCGGCTTCGCCCGCCACGATGACGTGACCGCGTTGTCGATGCGCGACGGGAGCATCGACGGCATGCTCAGCCTGGACGTGCTCGAGCACGTGCCGGACTACCGGGCGGCCCTGCGCGAGTTCGCCCGGGTGCTCGCGCCGGGCGGCGTGCTGGTGCTGACCGTGCCCTTCCATCATGCGCAGGCCACGAACGTGCGGATCGCGGAGCCGGACGGGTCCGGTTCTTTGGCGAGCCCGAGTATCACGGCGATCCGCTGAGCGGCGGTGTCGCCTGCTTCCATCATTTCGGATGGCAGTTGCTGGACGATCTGCGCGCCGACGGGTTCGCGACGGCCGGGTTGTGCCGGATCCAGGATCCGGGCGCAGGGCCGCCGCAGGGGCAGTGGGTCGTACTGGCGCGGCGCTAGCGCACCGCCCGCGGACGCGGCAACAGCGGCATACCACCGTCGATCGGCGGCCTTGGCACCGGCCTGGCCGCGGTGCATCCGTGTTTTCGAGAGCGCAGCCGGATCGCGTTGGCGCGCGCTGCAGGCTCAGCCCAGGCGGCGGATGGTGTCCAGCACGCCGGCATAGGCATTGGCCTGGGAGGGGTCGGCGAGCATCGCGCGCAGGCAGCTCGCGGTCGCGGCCAGTTGCAGCGTACGCAGGCCGTCGTGGTGGCTGGCGGCGCTGATGTCGTCCAATGTGGTCTGCATCGCCTCGGCGACGCTGCGTACCGCGAAGGAGAAGTCGCCGGCGTTGTCCAGCACGTTGCGCAGGTTCGATTTCACCGCGTCGGCGATCTGCGGGTTGACGCCGCCCATGCCCGCGGCCTCGAGCTCGGCCGCGCTCTGGCGCAGCTGGTCCTGCAACTGCCCGGCGCCATCGGCGGACAACGTGTCCACCGAGTAGATCTGCATCACGCCCTGGGCCGTCGCGGCCTGCATCAGCGTGTTCTGCTGCTGCTGGGCGGCGACGGCGTTCTCGAACAGGATGCCGGTCGAGTGGGCCAGGCTCTGGTAGATAGAGCCCATCGCCATCGCCGGCGCCTCCCCTACGATCTTGACGTTGGATTGGGTGACGGCGTCGGTGATCTGGTCGTTGACCGAGGTCGGGAAAGCCATGGCTGCGCTCCTTGCTGTGTGGGTGGACTTTCGTGTCGCAGTCTACGCTGCCGCAGGCGTGCCGGAGCGACGATCGCGGCGCCGGCTCAGTCGGCGGGAAGGAACCGGCTGCGCGGCGAGTACGGCGTCGGCCGCAGCGTCCGGTCCTCGATCCCGTCGACGAAACGGCCATGGACCTGGCCGGTCTCGCGCTTGATCGCGGCCCATTCCTCGTCGGCCATGAAGGCGTCCCAGCGCGCCTGCATCGTCTCGGCATCGGGCCATTCGAGCAGATACGCGAACTCGACATGATCCTCGGCCTCCGTTTCCCAGGTCGCGACGACGTCGAAACCATGCCGCGCCATGATCCGCAGCGCATGGTCGCGGAAGCGGTCGTGGAAGGCCTGCTCATTGCCCGGATGGACCCGGTAGATGCGCAGCTGCTGGACCGGCGCGGCACGGGCGATGTCGCCCCCGCCCGCGAATGCGGGCAGCGAAGCCATCCCGGTGACGAGCGTCAGCAGCAGCGCCGCCATACCGACGCGATTGCGGAAGCGGTGGGGGACGATCATGCGGAGCCTCCTCTTCAAAGCGGGTGATGCCGGGGGCGATCTGCAGGTCCTGCCCGTCTACTTGCCGATCGCCGTGCCGTCCTCGGACGTGGGAGCGCTGCCGAAGCCCGACGCCCGGTCGTTCTCGACCGAGGCGGCGAGATAGGCGAATACCGCGTAGGCGGCGACGTTCTGCGCCAGTGCCTGCGGGTCGATCTTGTCGAAGGTGTCGTCCGGGGTGTGGTGCAGGTCGAAATAGTCGGTGCCGTCCTGCGCCAGCCATCCCCAGGCCGCACCCTTGGCGGCGATCGGGCCGATGTCGGGGCCGGGGCCGCCCTTGCCGGGCAGGTGCTCGATGCCGAGCGGCGCCAGCGCCTCGGCGATGCGGCGGTCGGCTTCGGCCGCGTACTCCGGGGCGGAGCTGGAATAGCCGTAGATGCGCCCGGCGCCGAAGTCGCTCTCGGCCGCGATCACGTGCTTGCCGACGTCGACCGCGTGCGCCTCGGCGTAGGCCTTGCCGCCGTGCAATCCCTGTTCCTCGTTGGCGAACGCGACCACGCGGATGCTGCGCGCCGGGCGCTGCGGCAGTTTGCCGATCAGCGCACCGGCGGCCATGGTGATGCCGACGCCGGCGGCATCGTCGACCGCACCGGTGCCGAGATCCCAGGAGTCGAGGTGGCCGCCGATCAGCACGACCTCGTCGGGACGTTCGCTGCCGTCGATCTGGCCGATCACGTTCTGCGAGGTGTACTCGCCGTCCCAGCCGCAGTCGAGCGCCAGCTGCATGCGCACCGGACCGAGCGCCAGCAGGCGCGACAGCTGGTCGGCGTCGGGCACCGACAGCGCGGCCGAGGGGATCGGGGTCAGGCCTTCGTCGAAGCGGGTGATGCCGGTGTGCGGGTTGCGATGCGAGTCGGTACCGGCCGAGCGCATCACGAAGGCGGCGGCGCCGGCGTGGATCGCGGCCGACGGGCCGCGGCTGCGCACGCGACTGCCGGGGCCGTAGCCGCTGCCGTCGCGGGCGCGCTCCATCCTGTAGTCGATGAAGGCGATCCTGCCGGCCAGCGAACCTGCCGGAGCGGCCTCAAGCGCGGCCAGATCGGCGAAACGCACCACCTCGGCTTCGACCGTGCCGGCCGGGCTGCCGCCCAGCGCGGTGACGGCCAGCGGCTGTGCGTTGGCGCCGACGACGCGCGCGCGCTCGCTGCGACGCTCCCACTTCGGGAAGGTCACCGGTTCGGTCCAGACCTTGTCGTAGCCCAGCGCCTTGAACCGGGCGATCGCCCAGGCGACCGCACGCGCATCGGCCTCGCTGCCGGCCAGGCGTGGCCCGACCTCGGTGGTCAGCGACTCGGTGATCCGGTAGCCCAGATCGCTGGCCAGCGCCTGTTCGCGTAGTGCAGCGACCGAATCCAGCGCCTCCTGCGGAATCATGCTTTCAGCCTCCGCCGCGTTGGCATGGCCGATCGTGGCGGTATTCGCGAAGAGCAGGACGACGGCCAGGGCGGTGGCCTGGGCCAGCTGGGATACTCGCATTCGGGGCTCCAGAAACGGAAGAAGGGGCAGAAACGAACGAAGCCGCGAGCTTAACAACTCGCGGCTTCATGCCGGGGTGTCTCAAGTCATGCGTGACTTGAGGGTTTTCGTCGGCTGCCTTGAGCGAGGTTCGTGGCTCGACACGACCGGACGATGTCTGCCCGTTCCTGGTGTGCCGCGATCAACCGCGCTTCAACGAATCGCGGATCTCGCGCAGCAGCAGTATGTCCTCGGAGGGCTCGGCCGGCGCGGCCTCGGCTTCGGCCTCGGTCGACTTCTTCAGCCGGTTGTAGCCCTTGATGAAGAGGAAGATCACGAAGGCGATCAGCACGAAGTCGACGACGGTCTGGATGAAGGCGCCGTAACGGATCGCGACCTCGGCGATTTCGGCCCCTGCCGCATCGACGCCGGCTGGACTGAGCACCACCTTCAGGTCGCTGATGTCGACGCCGCCGGTCAGCATGCCGAGTGCCGGCATCACGATGCCGTCTACCAGCGCGGTGACGATCTTTCCGAACGCGGCGCCGATCACCACGCCGACGGCGAGGTCGATGACGTTGCCGCGCGCGATGAATTCCTTGAACTCGCTGACCATGCCCATCTGGCGTGCTCCGTGTCTGTACGTGGCCGACAGGCTACCGCAAAGCCTGCGCGTACAGACAGCGGATCGTGCGCCGGCAGCCTGCGCTCAGCCGATCGGCGGCAGGATCGTTCCGGACAACGGCGGCAGGCCGTCCAGCGTCGCCTCGAACGCGTCGCCGGGCCGCAGCGGGCCGACCCCGGCCGGGGTACCCATGAACACCAGGTCGCCGGCGCGCAGCGCGTACAGCTTCGACAGCTCGTGCAGGATCTCCGGGACACTCCAGATCAGGTCGTCGAGCGAGCCGCGCTGGCGGATCTCCCCGTTGACCGCCAGCGCGATCGTGCGTCCGGACAGGGCACCGAGTTCGTTCGCGGGCACCAGCGCGCCGACCGGCGCGGCGAAGTCGAACGACTTGCCGGTGTCCCACGGCAGTCCCTTGGCCTTGGCCGCGGCCTGCAGATCGCGCCGGGTCAGGTCCAGCCCGAGCGCATAGCCGTAGATCAGGGGCCCGGCGTGCTCCACCGGCAGTTCGCCCGGCGGCGCGTCGGCGCCGAGGGCGACCACCAGCTCGACCTCGTGATGCAGCTCGCCGGTGCCGGGCGGATACGGCGTCTGGCCGTTGACCACGACGGCGTCGGCCGGTTTGAGGAAGAACACCGGCCGGCCGCGATCGGCCTTTCCGGCCGGTGCGCTGGCGCCCATCTCGCGGGCGTGGTCGGCGAAGTTGCGGCCGACGCAGTAGATCCGGCGGACCGGGAACGTGCCCGGGTCCGTGTCGCTGTGAACCGGGATGCGAGGCGCTGCCGGCGCCGGGATGACGTCGCCCATGTTCGGAGTCTCGTGGCTGGCGGCCGGCGGATGCCGGCAGGCGGGTGCGGCGTGGCCGGTATTTCAGCGTACCGGCGGAGGGGGGCGGTCATGCAGCCGTGGCGTGTCGACGACCCGGAACTCACCGTCGACGACCCGGCCGCCCCGGCCGTGCACGCGATGGCTGGCGGTCGGCCGGCCGCGTTGCTGCCACAGGCGCAGCAGCAGGCCGGCGGCGATCATTGCCGCGCCTACCACCACGCTGAACATCACCAGCACCGCGAGGATCGCCAGCCCCAGCAGCCCGAACGCGAACCGCAGCCAGCGCTGCCGCGGCTTGTGCGGCGAGACGGCGGCACGGACGCGATCTTGGAAGCGGGCGTGATCGAAACGGAAGGCGTGGGCGAACATAGGCTCGGTCGCAGGGACAGTCGTGACACAATGCGGCAACATTGCCGAGGCGCGAGTATCGGGCCCCGCGCATATGACCGTGTAATGGATTCGTTAAAAGAGCGTGAGAGCGCTGCCCGTCCCGGACACCGCTTCCGCCGCCGTCATGAAAGCCGATCCCCTGCTGAAGCTGGACCATTTCCCCGACGACGGCCTGGCCGAGGTCGAGGCCGTCGTCGATGGCGATGCCGAATCGCTGCTGCTCTTCCGTGACGGCGACCGCGTGCGCGCGTGGTTCAACATCTGTCCGCATGCCGGCCGCCGCCTGGACTGGTCGCCGGGCCGGTTCCTGCGCAGCAAGGACGGTCTGCTGGTCTGTGCGGCCCACGGCGCCAGCTTCGAACTCGGGCGCGGCGAGTGCGTCGCCGGCCCCTGCCGCGGCGAGCATCTGCGCGAGGTGGCGGTCGAGGTGCGGGATGGCGCGGTCTGGCTGACCGCCGGCGACTAGGCAGGGCGAGGGCGCGGCCGTCGTCTGCTGCCGGGTCACCCGCGTCGCCGCGGGCCGCTCCCGCGCAGCAGCGCAACCGATGCATCGCCCAGCACGCGCCGCAGCGTGCGCATCATGTGGCTCTGGTGCGCGAAGCCGGCCTCCAGCGCGATCTGGCTGGCGGGCAGGTCGCGCCGGAGCAGCAGTTCGCGGGCACGTTCGACCCGGCGACGGATCACATGCGCATGCACCGGCGAACCGGTCGCGCGCTTGAACTGCGTCTTCAGATGGGACGGGCTCAGATTCGCCACCCGCGCCAGGCATGCCAGCGAAAGGTCCTGATCCAGGTGCGCGTCGATGTACTCCGTCACACGCTGCAGCCGTGACGGCGCCAATCCCTGCGCCGGAGATTGCAGGGTGTGATGCTGCGCTGCCAGATGCGCGAGCAGGGCAGTGGACAGGCTGTCCGTGTACAGACGGCCGCTGGGCTGGCCGGCGCGATGGTCGGCATCCAGCGCCCAGGCGAGGTGCGCGATCCGTGCATCCCGGAACTGGTGGTGAGGCTGCAGTCCGACCCGCGTGCCGTCCAGGCCCAGCTCGTCCGCGGTGCGACGCAACAGCGCGGGAGCGAAATGCAGCAGCACGCTGGTGCTGCCCTGGTCTTCCTCCCAGGCGTCGGCGCTGCCCGCCGGCAGCAGGTCGACATCGCCATGGGTGTAGCGGAAACGCTGGCGGTCGCAGGTGCCGGTCACCGCGCGGCCGGTGTGCAGCTTGATGCGATGCTCGGCGGCTGCATCGAGCCGCACCGGTCCCGGGGGCGTCGTCTGCCGTTCGACGCGTATGTCGACGGCGAAAGGGATGCGCAGGGGAGACGGCGAGGACATGCGGGACTCCGCGACGGGCGGGGCGGGACGTGCGGCATTATCGGCAACGCGTTGGCCCAGCGCGGTGGACACACTGTCCCGTCGGCCGGATGTGCTCATTCCGCGCCCGATCCGGCGCGACCACCCCTGGACGGCCAGGGACGATGGCGGCTCCTCATTTCTCTGGAGTACATCGAATGAAGCACGTCAGCGTGATCGGATTGGGACAGATGGGCAGCACGCTTGCGCGACTGCTGCTGGAAGCCGGCCACCGGGTCACGGTATGGAACCGCACTCCGGACAAGGCCGCTGCCCTGCTCGAACGTGGTGCCCTGCAGGCGTCCACGCCGCTGGAGGCGGTGCGGGCCGGCGAGGTGATCGTCGTCTGCGTGCACGATTACGCGGCCACCGACGCCGTTCTGCGCACGTCTTCGGTGGCTGCGGCCCTGGACGGAAAGCTGGTGGTCCAGCTCACCACCGGCAGCCCGGCCGAAGCCCGCGACGCCGAGGCCTGGGTGCGTGCCCACGGTGGCCGCTATCTCGATGGCGCGATCCAGGCCGCGCCCGGCCAGATGGGGCGGCCGGACACGCCCATCCTGTTGTCGGGTGCGCAGGACGCGTGGGAACGGCACGAATCGCTGCTGCGCGCATTCGGTGGCGGCTGGACCTGGCTGGGCGACGACGCCGGACTCGCCGCGGCGATGGACATGGCGACGCTGTCGTACATCTACGGCTCGATGGTCGGATTCCTGCACGGCGCGCGCATCGCCGAGGCCGAGGGCTTCCGCGTCGACCGCTACGGCGCCCTGGTCGCGGGTATCGGGCCGACGTTCGCGGACTTCCTCAAGTACGAGGCCGACGTGATCCAGTCGGGCGATTTCCGGGTTGGAGAGAGTCCGTTGAGCATCTCGGTCGAAGCGACCGCCCGCATCCTCCAGGGCGCGCGCGACAGCGGCATCGGAGAGGAGATCCCGCGCTTCATCGCGGATCTGTTCCGCCGGGCCGCCGACGCGGGTTACGCCGACGAAGAAGCCGCGGCGCTGATCAAGCTGCTGCGTCCGCGGACCTGATCCTGCGGCAGGCGGGGTGGCACGAGACCGCGGCCGCGGGACGACCATGGCCGCCGCAGCAGCCGTAGGAGCGGCGCAACCCGCGATTCCCGGGCTGTGCACGGGAATCCCCAAAGGTTGCTGCACAAACCTTGGGCCCCGCCGTTGCGCTCCCACACCCTCGTTCGCGCTCGCGGCTTCAGTTCGCGCCTGCAGCGCGAATCGCCCCCTGACTCGAGGGGCCGGGGCCAATGGCGTGGGAACGGCGTAGACCGTGACCGGGCCTTCATGATGCTCCAGTCGCGGCTTGCGCCGCTCCTGCGAGTGGCGAAGGCTGCCCGCCCTCAGCCCCGTCAGAACAGCAGGTTGACCATCAGCACCGCGATCGCGGTATAGGCCAGCGACAGCGGCGCGCCGATCTTCCACAGTTCCCTGGCGCTGTAGCCGGCCGGCCCGGTGATCATCGAGATCACGGGGTTGGAGGCGGTCATGAAATTGTTCGATGCCGACAGCGCGACGATCAGCGCGAACGCGGTCGGGTTGCCGCCGGCCGCGAGCGCGATGTTGATCGCAAGCGGCACCACCACGATCGTCGCCCCGACATGGCTGATCACCAGCGAGAACGCCGTGGTGAGCAGGCCCAGCAGCAGTTGCATGATCCAGGTCGGGGTGCCTTCGGGCAGTTGCTCGATGCTGTGCCCGGCGACCCAGGCGGCCGCGCCGCTGGAGTCCATCGCCCAGCCCAGCGGAATCAGGCAGGCCATCATGAAGACGGTCTTCCAGTTGATCGCCGCGTAGGCCTCGTCGATGTGGATCACCCCGGCGATCAGCATGCCGGCCACGCCGGTCATAAGCGCCAGCGAGACCGGCAGCCGCGACGACAGCGCCAGCAGCATCGCGACGGCGAAGATGCCCATCGCGATCTTGAACTTGTGCGGGCGCTGCTCGCCCTTCGGGTAGTCGGTGACCACGACCAGGTCCTTGCCCGCGGCGGCCTTGGCCAGGTCGGTCCAGATGCTGTGCAGGACCAGCATGTCGCCCGAGCGCAGCGGCTGGTTGCGCACGTCGTCGCGCAACACCGTCCTTTCGCGGTTGATCGCCAGCAGGCTGATGCCCCGCTGCTTGCGCAGCTCGAGTTCCCGGCCGGTCTTGCCGATGAAGCCAGAGGTCGGCGGAATCACCGCCTCGGAGATGCCGGCGCGGCTCGGGTTGAACAGGTCGCCGAAGTTGCGCAGCCGCGAGCTCATGCGCAGGAAGTTGTTCTGCGCGAAATCGGCGACCTGCTGCTTCGGACCCATCGCGCCGAGCACGCTGCCCACCCAGATCCGGGTGTCGGCCGGCGGCGCCAGCCGTTCCTCGCTGTTGCTCTTCAGCGCCAGCAGCAACGGCACCCCGTGCAGGGTCTCGGCCTCGCCCAGCGACATGCCGACCAGCGGACTTTCCGCGGTCACGGTGAGCTCGTAGACGTCGCCCTCGATGCCGTAGGCCTTGGCGAAGTAGCTCTGGGTGCGTGCGGGGGTCACGCCCTTGCCGACCTCCTCGCGCTCGAGCTTGTGGCCGAAGAAGTGGAAGTAGGCCAGCGCCGCCGCCAGCAGGGTCAGGCCGATCGGCAGCGGCGCGAACATCTTCAGCGGTTCCAGCGTGGCCGCGCCCGACGGCAGGTTGCTGTTGGCCGCGACCAGCAGGTCGTTGAGCAGGATCAGCGGAGAATTGCCGACCATCGTCAGCGCGCTGCCCATGATGATCGCCGCGGCGATCGGCAGCAGCAGCCTCGGCAGCGACAGGCCGGTGCGCGAGGACAACCGCGAAGCGACCGGCAGGTACAGCGCCATCACCGCCGGGTTCTGCATGAACGAGGAATTGAGGCCGGCGATCGCGCCGGTCAACAGCATCAGCCGCTGTTCGATGCCATGCGCGCGACGCAGCAGCCAGGCGGCGAGGCGGTTCAGCGCGCCGGTACGGTCGAGTCCGGCGCCGAGGACCATCGTCGCGATCACGCTGATCACCGCCTGGCCGGAGAATCCATTGAACAGCTCGTCGGGGGCGACCAGTCCGGACAGTCCGAGCATCACCAGCACGCACAGCGCGACGACGTCGGCGCGGATCCGCTCGAACAGGAACATCACCATCGTGAAGCCCACCAGCCCGAGGACGAGCTTCATGTCGGTGGTGAGCGTCAGCGCGGTGTCCATTACTTTCAGGGCTGGGGGTTGAGGGCCGAGGGCTGGGGATGCGGGCGCACAGGGGCGGCAGGCACACGTCTTGCCCCGCCGGCCCTCGGCCCTTGCTCTTCAGCCCTTGTCATACAGCAGGTCCCAGACGCCGTGCCCAAGCCGCTGGCCGCGGGTCTCGAAGTGCGTCTGCGGGCGCCACGGCGGCCGCGGTACCGAGCCGCGCGCGCCGGCGCGATTGCTCAGCCCCCCTGTAGCGTCGAGCACGTCCCACATATGTTCCGCATAGTCCTGCCAATCGGTGGCGAGGTGCAAGCGCCCGCCCGTTGCGAGCTTGCGTACCAGCAGCGCGGCGAAGGCCGGCTGCACCAGCCGGCGCTTGTGGTGACGCTTCTTGTGCCAGGGGTCGGGAAAGTAGATCCGGACTTCGTCGAGGCTGCCGTCGGCGATCTCGTTCTCCAGCACCTCGACCGCATCGTGATGGTAGAGGCGGACGTTGCCGGCACCGTCCTCGGCGAGCGCGTTGAGCAGGCGGCCGACGCCGGGGGCGTGCACCTCGATGCCGATGTAGTCGCGGGCCGGGTCCTGGCCGGCGGCGAAGCGCAGCGCCTCGCCGTTGCCGAAGCCGATCTCCAGCACCCGCTTGCCGGCGCGGCCGAACACCGCGTCGAAATCGCGCAGCCGGCCTTCGTAGTCAAGCCCGAAGCGTGGCCAGAGTTCGTCGAACGCGCGCTGCTGGGCCGGGGTGAAGCGGCCCTGGCGCAGCACGAAGCTGCGGATCTGGCGACGTCCTTCGTGGACGGTGAACGGCTTGGGTGGGGCCTTGCCGCCGCCGGTACGGCCGTCGCCGGCGGTGCTGTCGGATGGCTCGTCGCCGGACGGCTTGTCGGACTCTCCGGCCATCAGGCGATCAGCCCGTCCACCGGGCTGGAGGCCGAGGCGTAGCGCTTGCGCGGGATGCGGCCGGCCTTGAACGCGGCGCGGCCGGCCTCGACCGCCAGCTTCATCGCGTGCGCCATCAGCACCGGATCCTTCGCGCCGGCGATCGCGGTGTTCATCAGCACGCCGTCGCAGCCCAGTTCCATCGCGATCGACGCATCGGAGGCGGTGCCGACGCCGGCGTCGACGATGACCGGCACCTTCGCGTTCTCGACGATTTCCAGCAGGTTGTAGCGGTTCTGCACGCCCAGGCCGGAGCCGATCGGCGCGGCCAGCGGCATCACCGCGACGCAGCCGATCTCCTCCAGCCGCCTGGCCAGGATCGGGTCGTCGGAGGTGTAGACCATCACCTCGAAGCCGTCCCGGACCAGGGTTTCGGCGGCGGAGAGGGTGGCGACCACGTCGGGGAACAGGGTCTTCTGGTCGCCGAGCACCTCCAGCTTGACCAGGTTGTGGCCGTCGAGCAGCTCGCGCGCGAGCCGGCAGGTGCGCACCGCGTCGTCGGCGGTGTAGCAGCCGGCGGTGTTCGGCAGGATCGTGAACTTTTCCGGCGGCAGCACGTCGAGCAGGTTCGGTTCGCCCGGGTTCTGCCCGATGTTCGTGCGGCGGATCGCGACGGTGACGATCCCGGCGCCGGCGGCCTCGGTCGCCAGGCGGGTTTCCTCGAGATCCTTGAACTTGCCGGTGCCGGTGAGCAGGCGCGAGGCGTAGGTCTTGCCCGCGATGACGAGCGGGTCGGTGCGGTGGGGGGCGTTCATCCGCGCATTATCACATCTGCTGCAAGTCTTGCGGTGGGCTGCGACGAGCCTGGCCGGTCCGGCCGCTGGATTACGGGCACGTCGCCGGCGCCTTGCGCCCCTTTGGTAAGGGGGCGGTGAGCACTGCAGGCGCGAGCGGGGATTGGAGGCATGGCCTGGGGCCCGAAGTTTGCAACGCAAACTTCGGGAGCTTCATTGGCGTATGCGCCAATGAAGGCGGCCGCTCACCCGCCGCCCAGGGCGTGGACGATTTCGACACGGTCGCCGTTGCGCAGCAGGTGCCCTGCGTGGCGACTGCGAGGCACGATCTCGCCGTTGACCTCGACCGCGACGCGGCGTTCGGCCAGGCCCTCGCTTTCGACCAGGGCGGCGATGGTGGTGGCGTCGGTGCGGCGCGTCTCGCCGTTGAGGATGATCTCCATGCGGCCATTGTCCTGCCCGCGACGGCGGGTGTGAAGCCGGCGGCCGGCTCCGAGGCCCGAGCGGGCCGTGCGGCGGCCGCCGGATGCGGCGGTCTATGACGGATTCATGACGCACTGCGGCGTGAATCGCGACCGCGTGCGCGGTATTGCTGTGTCCATCCGCCGGCGTATGCCGGCGGCCGCCATTGCCGGCTCACCGGCTCCGACGCGACGACCGGCGATACAGCGCCTGGCGCATCCGTCGGCAATCCCGCACGACCTCCTTTTGGCTTGACCACCGACTCACATAGGGACATCGATGAAGACACCCGCACGCACCCTGCTAGCCACCGCGCTGGCGCTGGCCGCCGCGCCGGTCATGGCGCAGACCTATTCGCAGACCATCTTCTTCGGCGACAGCCTGACCGACTCCGGCCACTACCGCCCGGCGCTGGTCCAGCAGGCCGGTCCGGGTGCCGCGATCCTCGGCCGCTTCACCACCAACCCCGGCCTGGTCTGGTCCGAATACCTGGCCGACTTCTACGACGCGGAGGCGTGGAGCGCCAACCAGGGCGGCACCAACTACGCGGTCGGCGGTGCCCGTGTCGGTACCGACAGCGTGGGTGCGCTCGGCCCGACGCCGTCGCTGGCCACCCAGGTTTCCAACTATCTCGCCAGCACCGGCGGCCGCGCCGATCCGAATGCGCTGTACACGGTCTGGGGTGGCGCGAACGACATCTTCGCGGTGACCGCCGGCGCGCCGCCCGAGCAGACGATCGGCGCTGCGGTGACCACCCAGATCGGCCTGGTCGGCAGCCTGCAGGCGGCCGGCGCACGCTACGTGCTGGTGCCGACGATCCCCGACATCGGCCGCACCCCGGGCTTCCTCGCCCAGGGCGCGCAGGCCTCGGCCATCGGCACCCAACTGTCGATGAGCTACAACGACGCGCTGTTCAACGGCCTGGCCGGCGCCGGGCTGCGGGTGATCCCGATGGACACCTTCCACCTGCTGCAGGAGATCGTCGCCGATCCGACGGCCTACGGTTTCAGCAACGTCACCGGCACCGCCTGCCAGCCGCAGATCACCGCGCAGTCGGTCACCTGCAATCCGGGCACCTACGTGACCCCCGACGCCGCCGACACCCACGCCTTCGCCGACGGCGTGCACCCTTCGTCGAAGGCGCACGGGATCCTGGCCGACTACGCGGTCTCGATCCTCGAGGCGCCACGCCACGCCACGTTGATGTCACATGCGCAGAGCCTGACCGGCCGTACCCGCGCCGGACGCGTTTCCGCACAACTGGACGGGCGTGCGGACGGCGACGGCATGCGCGGCTGGGCCGACCTGCGCGGCGACTACCAGCGCTTCGACGAGGATGCGGGGCTGATGGTCGATGCCGAGGGACTGGGGCCGGCGCTGATGGCCGGCGTCGACTGGCGCAGCGGCAACCTGGTCTACGGTGGCTATCTCGGCTACGGCCGACAGACCCTCGACTTCGGTCGCGACCATGGCGAGTTTTCCTACGACGATGCGAGCCTCGGCGGCTATCTCGGCTGGCGTGGCGAGCGCGCGTGGGTGACCGGACAGCTCGGCTACAGCTGGTCGAGCTACGACTTCGACCGCAAGGTCGCGCTGGGCGAGGCGACCCGCCAGCATCGCGGTTCGGCCGACGGCAGCAACCTGACCGTCGCCGTCGACGCCGGCTACGAGTTCGTCCACGGCGCGCTGCGGCACGGCCCGGTGGTCTCGCTGGTGTCGCAGACGATCGAGATCGACGAACTGGCCGAGAACCAGGCATCGCTGTCGACCTCGCTGGCCTACGCCGAACAGGACATCGATTCGCTGGTCGGCAGCGTCGGCTGGCAGTTCCAGGTCCAGGCCGGCGAGCACCTCGCGCCGTATGCGCGGGTCGCCTGGGAGCACGAGTTCGAGGACCGCGACGACGAGGCGTTCGCGCGTCTGCAGTCGTTGCCGGCCGCCGCGCCCTATGCGGTGCCGGGGCTGCGGATCGACGACGACTACGGCACGCTGACCGTGGGCGCGCGCAGCCGGATGTTCGGTCTGGATGCCGATGTCGGCCTGTCCGGAATGGTGGCCCGCGAGGGGACCGACACGGTCTCGGTGTTCCTCAACCTCGGTCGCGGGTTCTGACCGGTTGGTCGTTGCACGAGCCGGTCGGCCGCGAAGCAGGGCCGGCGCCTGTCCCGGGCGCCGGTCCGACGCGTTGCCTGGAGGCCGGCGCGGAGCGTAGACTCTGCCGCATGCGGGTGTAGTTCAATGGTAGAACCTCAGCTTCCCAAGCTGATGGCGTGGGTTCGATTCCCATCACCCGCTCCAGTTTCCGGCGGCGGCCCCGATTCCTAGCGGACGGGGCCGCCGTCGTTCGTTCCGGCCCCCATCCGTCGCGCTGCGCGGCTGCGGCAGCGTCCAACGTCTCCAGGAGATCCGATGTCGAACCCGACACCGACGCCGGCGGCTGCCAGCATCGTGCTCGGCTGGCGCGAATGGGTCGCGCTGCCGGCGCTCGGTCTGGATGCGGTCCGCGCCAAGGTCGACAGCGGCGCGCGCAGTTCGGCGTTGCATGTCGATCGCCAATGGCGTTTCGTCGAGGGCGGGGCGCCGTGGGTCGGCTTCGCGCTGACCCCGGGCGCGGGACCGGACACGGACGGAGAGGCCGGCATCCGCGCGGTCGAAGCGGTCGCGCCGGTGTTCGACGAGCGCGAGGTGACCGACTCCGGTGGCCATACCACCCGCCGGGTGTTCCTGTGCACGACCATGCGCCTGGCCGGCATCGAGCGCGAGATTGAAATCAATCTGTCGGACCGGCGCGGCATGCTGTTCCCGATGCTGCTGGGACGCACCGCCATCGCCCCGACGTTCACGATCGATCCGGCACGCTCCTTTCTCCACGGCCGTCCCCCGGCGGACGGTGCCACCGTTCATCGCCGTCCCCATGTTCCCCGATGACGCCGCCATGAAGTCGTCGCACCGGATGTCGCCGCCATGAAGTTCGCGATCCTGTCGCGCAACACCAAGCTGTACTCGACCCGGCGTCTGGCCGAAGCCGCGCGCGAACAGGGCCACTCCGTGCGCGTGCTCGATCCGCTGCGCTGTTACATGCGGATCGCCACCGACGGCTTCCAGATGCACTACAAGGGCCGCGAGATGAGCGGGTACCACGTGGTGATCCCGCGCATCGGCGCGTCGGTGACCCGCTACGGCAGCGCGGTGCTGCGCCAGTTCGAGCTGATGGGCACCTTCACTCCGAATCCGTCCGACGCGATCCTGCGCGCGCGCGACAAGCTGCGCAGCCACCAGATGCTCGCCGCCCAGGGTATCGGCCTGCCGGCCACGGTGTTCGGCGACAACCCCGACGACACCAACGACCTGCTGTCGATGCTCGGTCCGCCGCCGCACGTGATCAAGCTCAACGAGGGCACCCAGGGTGCCGGGGTGATGCTGACCGAGAAGCTGTCGGCATCGCGCGGCGTGATCGAGGCATTGCGCGGCCTGTACGCGCAGTTCCTGGTGCAGGAGTTCGTCGCCGAAGCCAAGGGCGCCGATCTGCGCTGCTTCGTGGTCGGCGGCAAGGTGGTCGCGGCGATGAAGCGGCAGGCGCCCAAGGGCGACTTCCGCTCCAACCTCCATCGCGGCGGCCGCGCCCGTGGAGTGAAGGCGAGCCTGACCGAACAGGACGTCGCCATCCGCGCCGCCCGTGTCCTCGGACTGGGCGTGGCCGGCGTCGACCTGATCCGTTCCGCGCGCGGGCCGCTGGTGCTTGAGGTCAACGCCTCGCCGGGACTGGAGGGGATCGAGGAGGCGACCGGCGTCGACGTCGCCACCGAGATCGTCCGCTACTCGGCCGACCGCCACAAGCGTCGCGCGGCCAAGCGCGCAGCCGCACGCCGGGGCTGAGCGCGGGGAGAGGGCTGGTCTTCCGGCTTTTGCCGTTTCTGGCGGCATCGCAGGAGCGGGCTCGCGGCGGGCCGGCGTTGGCGTAGCGTCGGCGTTCCGGCGCCCGATCGACGCGCCGATCACCCGTGAGAAGGAGTTTCCGATGAAGTCATGTCTTTCCCGTTCCCGCCCCTTGCTCCCGTCCCTGGTCCTGTTGCTGCTCGCGGGCGTCGCCGGCAACGCGGCCGCGATGCAGATGGACCTGCGCGGGAGCCGGAGCTTCGATTCGCAGCGCTCCGTCATCGAGCGGGACCTGGCCGACGGCGAGAAATATGCCGAGTTGACGGCCGAGGACCGGATGCGCGTGAAGGCCTCGCTGGACCGGATGCAGCGGCTGATCGAGCAGTCCGGCCCGGTCGTGCAGATGCAGCCGGACGAGCAGGTCGAGCTGTTCAACGAGCAGGAAACGGTGAACCAGATCCTCACGGCGGCAGCCGAGGACAGCCGGCTGGTATGCCGGCGCGAACAGCGGACGGGAAGCCGGTTCGTGACCAGCTCCTGCATGACCGTCGCCGAGCGCCGTCGTCAGAGGGAGGCCAGCGTGGAATCGCTGCCCGCGGGCAACGTCACCCCGGAAAGCGTCCTGCGCGACCGCAGCATGTGAGTGCCCGTCGCCTTGGATCGATTGGCCCTCCAGTAGTCGGAATTTCGTGTTTTAGTAGAATATGGCTGCAGTTTCGGCGAATTTGTCGGTATCTTGCTGGCGAAGTTGCAGGAAGGTCGAACCCTTTAACGACAGCTTAATCGGATCCGGGGTAGTCTTGCCTGACCGCAGCTCTGCCGGTTCCAAGTCAGTCGGCTGGATACAGCGGGTTACGGTATCGGGGCAGTACCCTTTGCATTGTTGGCCCAGGTGCGGCGATCCCGCCCCTGGGCTTTTTCTTGCCGCGGCGTTCGCGGACGGCTCTGGCAGAATCGGCGCTGAGCGGTGACCGACAGTCGCGGAACCGGATGCCAGCGGCGCCTGTCCAAATCCTGTTGCCACCGATACCCCACATTGAAGGAAGGCGTGATGCGCATACTTGTGATCGAGGACAATCAGGACATCGCCGCCAATCTTGGCGACTTCCTGGAAGATCGCGGCCATACCGTCGACTTCGCTGCCGACGGCATCACCGGGCTGCACCTGGCCGTCGTCCACGACTTCGACGCGATCGTGCTCGATCTCAACCTGCCCGGGATGGACGGCCTGGAGGTCTGCCGCAAGCTGCGCAACGAGGCCCGCAAGCAGACGCCGGTGCTGATGCTGACCGCACGCGACAGCCTCGAAAACAAGCTGTCCGGCTTCGACTCCGGTGCCGACGACTACCTGATCAAGCCGTTCGCGCTGCAGGAGGTCGAGGTGCGGCTGAACGCGCTGGCGCGGCGCGGCCGCGGCGTGCAGACCCGCGTGCTCAACGTCGCCGACCTGGAATACAACCTGGACACCTTGGAAGTGCGTCGCCAGGGCAAGCTGCTGCAGTTGAACCCGACCGCGCTGAAGATCCTGCAGGCGCTGATGGAGGCCTCGCCGGCCGTGGTGACGCGGCAGGAACTGGAGACCCGGGTGTGGGGCGAGGAGCTGCCCGACTCCGACAGCCTGCGCGTGCACATCCACGGCCTGCGCGCGGTCGCCGACAAGCCCTTCGAGACGCCGCTGATCCAGACCCGCCATGGCATCGGTTACCGCATCGCACCGCCCGATGACCGAGGCTGAAGCAGCGCCCCGGCGCCTGCGCCGCCGCCGGCGGTTCCGGCGCCAGCTCCGCAGCCGCATCATCCTGGCCTTCGTCCTGCTCGGTTTCGGGCTGACCGCGCTGTTCGCGTGGGCGACCAACTACACCCGCACCCGGGTCGAGAACCAGTTGGTCGAAGACGTGATGAACAGCAACATCGACGCCTACGCGGACAAGTACTACTCCGCGCCGGGACAGACCCCTGGCATCGATTTCCAGCAGATGGTCGGGCGTGTGGTCAAGCGCGAGAACTTCGAGACGCTGCGCTACGAGCAGCCGGACTGGTACGAGCTCGGCGACGGCATCCACAACATCTCCGGCACCAATCCCGACGGTTCGCCGTTCGCCTACAAGCTGGCGGTGCGCAAGACGCCCAACGAATGGTTTTTTCTCGCCTACGACATGACCCAGTCGGTCAGGGGCGAGAAGCAGTTCAACCGCGCGATCTATGGCTCGGTGCTGGTGTTCACGCTGTTGTCGCTGCTGGTCGGCTGGTGGGCGGCCTCGCGGGTGATGAGCCCGGTGTCCGAACTGGCCACGCGGCTGAAGGAATCGGGCAGCAGCTCGCGGCCCGACCAGCTCGCCAGCCACTTCCCGGACGACGAGGTCGGCCAGCTGGCCGAGGCGCTGGACGACTATTCCGCGCGCCTGACCGACGTGGTCCAGCGCGACCGCGAGTTCAACGCCGACGTCAGCCACGAGCTGCGCACACCGCTGGCAGTGGTCAAGGGTGCGGTCGAACTGCTGCTGTCGGCGCCCGATCTCGACGACAAGACCCGCAGCCGGCTGTTGCGGATCCAGCGCGCCGAGGCGCAGTGCACCGACCTGATCAGCGCGCTGCTGCTGCTCTCGCGCAACGAGCGCGGCCACGGGGCCACCGACGTCGGCAGGCTCGCCGAACAGCTGCTCGATGCCCACCGCGCGCAGATCGCCGGCAAGCCGCTGGAGCTGCGGATCGAGGGGCGCTCGGAGCTGGTCGTGGACGCCCCGGAGGCGGCGGTCTCGGTCGCGCTCGGCAACCTGATCGGCAATGCGGTCAAATACACCAAGCGCGGCGAAGTGATCGTCCGCCTGCTGCCGGAGTCGGTCGAGGTGATCGATTCCGGTCCCGGCCTGAGCGCGGAAGATGCGGCCAAGCTGTTCGAGCGCGGCTACCGCGGCACCCATGCCGGCCACTCGCAGGGCGGCGGCATCGGCCTGTCGATCGTGAGGCGGCTGTGCGACCTCTACGGCTGGAGCGTCCGGGTCACCCCCGGCGAGGTCGAGGGCGTGGTCGCGACGCTAAGCTTCCACACCCGCTAGCCCCGTAGGAGGGGTGTAGGAGCAGCGTAAGCCGCGATCCCCCGGCTGTGCCCGTGAGTCCCCAAAGCCTGCGGCGCGACCGCAACCTCTGGCTCCCCGCCGTCGCGTTTCCATCTCCCACTCGCGCCCACGCGAATCGCCTCCCGACCCAGGGTGGTGCGCGCCGATATCGCAGGAGCGGCTCAGCCGCGATCGAGCCGTCCCATGAAAGCTCCATCGCGGCTTGCGCCGCTCCTACCGTAGCTCCCGTGATCGGAGAAGACCTCGGCCTACAGGGCCTCCAGCCAGCCGTGGCGGTCGGGGGTGCGGCCGTCGAACAGTCCGAAGAACAGTTCCTGCAGCCTGCGGGTCACCGGGCCAGGCCTGCCGGTGCCGACCTGGCGACCGTCGACGGAGCGGATCGGGGTGATCTCGGCGGCGGTGCCGCACATGAACAACTCGTCGCACAGGTACAGGTACTCGCGCGGCAGGTCGCGTTCAACCACCTCGATGCCGTGGTCGTGGGCCAGGGTGATCAGGCTGTTGCGGGTGATGCCGTTGAGCAGCGCGGCACTGACCGGGGTCGTGTGCAGCGCGCCGTCGAAGACCAGGAACAGGTTCTCGCCGGCGCCCTCGCTGAGCAGGCCGGTCGACGCCAGCGCGATGCCCTCGCCGAAGCCCAGGCGCCGCGCCTCGCGCGCGATCAGCTGGCCCGACAGGTAGTTGCCGCCGGCCTTGGCGCCGGCCGGAATGGTGTTGGGGGCGAAGCGCTGCCAGCTCGACACGCAGGCGTCGATGCCGGTCTCCAGCGCTTCATCGCCCAGGTACGGCCCCATGAACCAGGTCGCGACCGCCATCTCGATCGGCGTTTCCGCCGACAGTCCGAAGCCGCCCAGACCGCGCCACGCGAACGGCCGCAGGTAGGCGCGGCTCAGGCCGTTGCGGCGGATCACCTCGCGGCAGGCGGCGTTGATCGTGTCCAGGTCGTACGGCAACGCCATGTCGTAGATCCGGGCCGACGCATACAGCCGCTTGTTGTGGTCGGTGAGGCGGAAGATCGCCGGGCCGTCGGGGGTCTCGTAGCAGCGGATGCCTTCGAACACCGACGAACCGTAGTGCAGACCGTGGGCCATGATGTGCGTGGTCGCGTCCTGCCAGCGCTTGATGTCGCCGTTGTGCCAGATCCAGTCGGGGTACTGCATTGCGGGCATCCGAAGTCGGGAAAACTCGCCCATTCTGCCGCGTGCCGCGACCGTGCCCAAGTGTCTGCATGCGGCGGCCGGCTCAGTCGCGCAGCCACCAGCAGCCGAAGTGGCGGGTCAGGCCGAAAACCGTGCTGGACGGGGTGCTGCCGTCGGACAGGGTCTGCTCGATCCGCAGCGCGACCGGGCGTTGCGGCGGAGGCGTGGATGTCGGCGAAGGCTCCGGCGGGGCGGGCGAGGCCGGCGGTGGGTCTGCCGACGGCGGAGGCTCCGGATCGGACGGCAGCGGACGGCCCCAGTCGGTCCAGTCGCCGGTCGTCGCCGGCGATGGCGATGACGTGTCGCCGGCAGCACCGCGCTCCGCCATCGAGGCCGGCACGGGCGTGGGCAGGGGCATGGGATCCGGTGGCGCCGGCATTATCGGCACGAAGCCTATCAGCGGTCGATGGACCAGCCGGTCGAGCCGCTCGATCACCGCGTAACCGCTGCTGGAGGACATCCCGGCCCAGTGATACAGCCCGGCCAGGCGGTTGGCGTCCTGGCTGTCGAAGGCCAGCCCCAGTTCGAACACCAGCTCGTCGATGCTGCGCATGCAGCGCGGACGGTACAGGCCGGAGCGGCCGGTCGACGCGCCGGCATCCGGACGCCGGGACACGCTGTCGACGTCCTCGCAGCGACGGTCGGTGAACACGCTGGTGCCGTCGGCCGCGGTGCAGCGCCGGATCTGGCCGGCCGCGGGCGCCGGCAGCGCGAGCAGGGCGCCGACAGCCAGCAGCCCGGTCAGCACGGGCGCCGCGTGCTGGGAGCGGAGAGCGGCGGACGGGCGCGGCGATGGCATCCCGCGAGCCTAACGCCGTGGCGCCCGTCGCGGGTAATACGGAGGTCGGGTTTTCGGCAGCGCTCCGGGACCGCGTTCAGGCCAGCCGTTCGATGACGCTCTGGGTCGGCCGGGCCATGTTGAGGGTGTAGAAGTGCAGCGACGGCGCACCTCCATCGATCAAACGCTGGCACAACTGGGCGACCACGTCGGCACCGAACGCGCGCACGCTGGCCGCGTCGTCGCCGTAGGCCAGCATCCGCTGCGCGATCCAGCGCGGGATCTCGGCGCCGCACATCTCGGAGAAACGGCGGATCTGGCTGAAATTCGAGATCGGCATGATGCCCGGCACGATCGGGATGCCGACGCCGGCCGCCCGCACGTCGTCGACGAAACGGAAGTAGGCATCCGAGTTGTAGAAGTACTGGGTGATCGCGCCGTCCGCGCCCGCATCGACCTTGCGCTTGAAGTGGGCCAGGTCGGCGTGCGCGTCGCGCGCCTGCGGGTGGGTCTCGGGATAGGCGGCGACCTCGACGTGGAAGTGGTCGCCGGTCTCGGCGCGGATGAACTCGACCAGCTCGCTCGCGTAACGCAGGTCGCCGGGACTGACCATGCCCGAAGGCAGGTCGCCGCGCAGCGTGACCAGGCGTCGCGCGCCCATTGCCTTGTACAGCTTCAGCAGGCCACGGATCTCCTCGCGCGAACCGCCCATGCAGGTGATGTGCGGTGCGGCGCTGTAGCCGTAACCGCTCGCCAGGCGCTGGATCGCTTCCGGGGTATGGCTGAGGGTCGATCCGCCGGCGCCGAAGGTCACGCTTACGTACTCCGGTGCATGGGCCTTGAGCTTGGCCGCGGTGCGGTCGAGTTGCGTGCGCTGCTCATCGGTCTTGGGCGGATAGAACTCGAAGCTGATCGGGATCATGGGCCGGCCGGGGCGGTGGTTTCCGCGGAATTATATCGCTTCATCGCGATAAATATTCAAATACGGGGCGCGGTGGGCCGTCCGTCCCGGCCGCCGGTCGTCCGGCCAGGCGGCCGTTCCTCATTTTTTGTCCCCGGTCGCAGTGGCGATGCCCATGCTGGATGCCACTCCACTTCGAGGAATGCGACATGTCCAGTTCGTCCCCGTTCTGCAAGCCGGTATCGCGCTGGATCGCGATCGCCGTCGCCATCATGGCCGCGATCGGTTCCGGTCAGTCGAAGGCCGATACGCACGGCTTCCGCGACATCCGTGTCGAGGTCGTCGGCGAAGGCCGGCCGGTGTTGATGATTCCCGGCCTCAACAGCGCCGGCGAAACCTGGACCGAGACCTGTGCCGCGCTGCAGGCCGACCATGTGCAATGCCACATCGTGACCCTGCCGGGCTTTGCCGGCCAGCCGGCGATCGGGCAGGTGGCGGAGGGCGACTGGCTGGATGCCATGCGCGATCGCCTGCTCGACTACGTCGAGGTCCGCAAGCTGGAGCGCCCGGTGGTGATGGGGCACAGCCTGGGCGGCTTCGTCGCGCTGCAGATGGCGGTCGAACGGCCCGCGGCGTTCGATCGCGTGATCGTGGTGGACGCGCTCGCCTTCCTCGGCGCGGTGCAGAACCCGGCGGCCACCGCCGAGTCGTCCCGGCCGATGGCCGAGGCGATGCGTACCCGCATGCGGGAGCAGGACGAGGCCGCCTACCGGGCCGGCATCGTCAACGCCGTGCAGGGGATGACCCGGGATCCGCGGCGGGTCGACACCCTGGTCGCCTGGGGCGAGGCCAGCGACCGTGCGACCACCGCGCAGGCGATGTACGAAATGCTGACCCTCGATCTGCGCGGGCGGCTCGGCGAAGTCCGCGTGCCGACCCTGGTGCTGGGCTCATGGGCAGCGTACGCCCGCTTCGGGGCGACCCGGGATTCGGTCGAACAGACCTTCAAGACGCAGTACGCGGAGCTGGACGGCGCGCGCATCGAGCTCAGCGATGACGGCTACCATTTCCTGATGTGGGACGATCCGCAATGGCTGCAGGCGCAGGTGCGCGACTTCCTGCCCGCCGCGGGGCGGTAGTTCATTCCATCCGCGCCGCCATCCTTCCGGGGAATGCAATGACCCGTACCGATCTGCGCTTCGCCCTGCTCAACCTGCTGCCGGCGATGGCCTACGCCGGATTCATCCTCGGCCTGCAGGCATTGGCCGCAGGAGGCCGGATCATCCCGCTGGTGGCGTGGCTGGCGGGAGCGCTCGGCGCCGGTCTGTGGCTGTTGACCGGCGTGGTGCGCTGGCTGGCACTGCGCAATGGCTGGTTCGCGCTGGCCCCGCTCGCGTTGGTGTGGCGGCTGGTGGTGGCAGTAGTGCTGGGAGGATTCCTGCTGCAACTGGCGGCACGCAGCGTGCTGGTGCTGGCCGATGCGCTGGGCTGGGTCGGTTTGCCTGCCGGAGATGCCTATGGCCCGCGTGCGATGCTGCTCTACACCGTGCAGACCAGCCTGATCCTGGGCTTGTGGCTGGCCCTGTGGAGCGGCTGGCAGCTGCTGTCGCAGCGCCGGCAGAGCGAACTCGCGCGGCTGCGGGCCGAGTCGCAGCGCAGCGTGCTGGAGCTGGACGCACTGCGCGCGCGGCTCAATCCGCACTTCGTGTTCAACGCCCTCAACAACGTGCGGGCGCTGATCAACGAGGAGCCGGCGCGGGCGCGCGAGGCGGTCACCCGCCTGTCCAACATCCTGCGTCACGCGCTGGAGCACAGCCAGCGCGAATCGGTCGCGTTCGTCGAAGAGCTGGCGGTGGTGGACGACTACCTGGCGGTGGAAAGCCTGCATTACGAGGACCGCCTGCGCGTGCATCGCGACATCGCCGGCGCCGCGCTCGACGCGCAGCTGCCACCGATGCTGTTGCAGCTGCTGGTGGAGAACGCGATCAGGCACGGCATCGCGACCGTGCCGGGTGGCGGCGACCTGGGAGTTTCCGCCTGGCGGCACGACGACCGCCTGATGATCGAGGTCAGCAACCCGGGGCGGCTGGACGCCTCGGCCGGCGGCCATGGGGTCGGCCTCGCCTACCTGCGCACGCGGCTCGCGCGCGAGCCCGGCAACCGTTTCGAACTGCAGCAGAACGGTCCGCGCGTGCTGGCGCGGCTGGAGATCGCGCAATGACCGCAACGCTGCGCACGCTGATCGTCGACGACACCCGGCTGGCGCGACAGGAGCTGCGCACGCTGCTGGCCGCGCACCACGAGGTCGAGGTGGTCGGCGAGGCCGACGACGTGCCGGCCGCGCGTGCGGCGGTGGAGCGGCTGCTGCCGGATCTGTTGCTGCTCGACATCCAGATGCCGTCCGGTTCCGGCTTCGACCTGCTGGACGCGCTCGAAACGGCGCCCGCGGTCGTGTTCACCACCGCCTACGACCGTTACGCGCTGCAGGCCTTTGCCGCGAACGCCCTCGACTACCTGCTCAAGCCGGTCGACCCGACGCGCCTGGGCGAGGCGCTGGCGCGGGTCCGTGAGCGACTGGCGCAGCGCGGAGCGGCTCCGGCGCCGGAACGGCCGTTTCTCGGTGCCGGCGACCAGGTGTTCCTGCGCGATGGTGAGCGCTGCTGGTTCGTTACTTTGGACGAGGTCAGCCGGATCGTGGTCGACGGCAACTACGCCAGCGTCCGGTTCAGCGAGCACAAGGCCACGATCGCGCGCAGCCTGAGCGCGCTGGAAGCGCGGCTGGATCCGGCACTGTTCTTCCGTGCCAACCGCAACACCCTGGTCAACCTGCGGATGGTGCGGAAGATCGACCTGGCGGTCGGCGACGGCTACGAACTGACCCTGCGCGATGGCAGCGTAGTTGAAGTGTCGAGACGGCAGGCGCGGGAACTGCGCGAGCGGCTGGCGCTGTAGGGCGCGCGCCGGGCGGTATCCTGTGCAACGGTTCCGCCTGCACGTCCATCGGCATCTTCCAGCGCCCAATGACCATCGTCCTGACGCCATTCGCCCGCACCCGGCTGTTCCCGCGCGAGCCGCGCGGCAACACCATCCGGGACTGCACGCCGGAGCAGTTCGAGCGCCATCTCAACGCGCATGCGCCGCTGAAGGTGCTCGACGGCTACGCGCCGTTCTGCAAGCTGCACGTGCACCGCAACTGGACCACGACCCGCTGCCTGACCGTGCCGGTCACCGACGCCAATCGCCATCTGCTGCGCAGCGCCTACGAGGCACGCACGAGAGACGAGCTGCCGGTGCTGGTGCGCTGGTTCGAAGGCGTCGAGCCACCGGTCGCAGACTACCTCGTGGTGATCCTCTACAGCGCGGCGCAACTGGAGAAGGAGGGCGCACCGATCGATGGCGACTGGGGCATCGTCGGCTGCCTGTACACCGCCGAGCCCGAGGAGATCCCGATGGCGCCGATCACGATGATGCGCAATGCGCTCGGGGTGGAGGAGGGCGGTTCCGGCGTTCCGCTGGACCGCGAGGCCTACCGACGCGCGGTCGAGTTCTGGGAAAACAACGCGAACTGGCGGCCGTAGGCGCGAGAAACGACGACGCCGGAATAGGCGGAAAGCGTTCTTCAGCGACCGGGGCAGTGCCCTGTTCTCCAGCCATCCGCGCGGAACGCCCGATGTGGCTCGTCTCGATCGTCAGGTGCCGGAGATCAGCAACTCCGTGTCCGGGACCCACAACTGCAGCCACCTGCCGACCTTCTCCTCGGGTCCGAGGAGCTGGGGCGATGCCGTGCCGGGAGCGCCAAGCGCAACCGGATCGTCGAGGCAGCCGGCGTTGACTGCGCCAAACAGGCGACGGTCGTGCTCATGGGTGACCGCCACAAGCACTCCGCAGCGGGCGCATAGCTGGAACCTCGCGGCTCCGGAGCCCTGCCGATACGAGAGCAGGGCGGCAGCTTCCGAGACCGCAATCCGTAGCCGGCCATCCGGATCCGAAACGTACGCGGCGCCATGCTTGCGGCAGAAGGAGCAGTCACAGGCCCTGGGACCGATGGCGGCGGGATCGAGGCGGGTGGAGAACTCAACCCGCAGGCTGCCGCAGTGGCAGCTTCCATGAAGCGTGGTTGCGTTCCCTTCCAACGACATGGCTGCACCTGTTGCATTACGCCTGTGGTAATCCGCACCGCGACGCGGCATTGGCTCGAGTGGGTCGTCAGGTCGCGTTGCGGCGACCGGGTTCATTCAAATGCAGGAAGCGGGTGAACGTGTCCTTTGGACGATCGATGCCGCACGCGGCCAGCGCCATGCCCACATTGCCCCGATGATATGCACCATGTGCCAGAACGTGGAACAGCATCTCCTCGCGGGTCATGGAGCCGCGATCCCCATCCGTGAAGGTGAACGGGACAGGCTGGGCGAGCTCGCTGCCTGAAATCCGGCTGACGTACCGCTGATACCACTCATCGGATGCGGAAATTCTGTCGCGGAGCTGGTTGAGGCTGGGAGTTTCGGGCGTGTTCGTGTCCTGGAACTCGTGCGTTTCTCCGCTCAGATGAGCCGCGAAGATGCGATCCACGACGTACGTGTGGTGCATGAGGCGTACTGCCAGTGTCCATTGCTCGGGGTGTCGAGATGGATCGATCTTCGCGATCGAGTCGAGAATCTCTGCATTGGCCCAGGCCTTGTAGCGGAACTTGCTCTTCATGGGTATCCCGTTGGTTCCATGACGCCTGAATCAGGCCGCGCCGCGTGGACGGATTGTCAGGCTCCGGAGCCACGCTCCGCAACTCTGGCTGCGGCCATGCGGGCAACCCTCGTGCTCCTGTCCACGAGTAGTGCTGACGAGATCAGCCGATAGGTGTCTTGCGGCATCTCGTCAAGGAAACAGGCTGTGCGGAAGCGCACTTCCGCGTGGCCATGGCTTGCGAACTCTGACCAGAGACCGAGAACGACTGGATAGTCGGTGCTGCTCTTGCGGAGCCACTTTCCCGCATTCTCCCAGACCCCGCTGCCACCCAGTACAAATGCATCCCGGATGCTGGAAGCAAGACGCTCCTCGGAACCCACTCCGTCGATCAGGTCGTGGACGGCATCGATCACCGCCATGAGCAAAGGGAGCTGCTCGGCTCTCCGAACATAGCGGGCCTCGCTCTGTTTCTCGTGGTCTCTTCCGTAAGTGAACATGTCCGTCCAGTGGCCTGACGCCAGGATCAAGCCGAGCCGCGAAGCGGCTTGGGTTTGAATGAATTACTAGGCTGTACCCAGCACCGCTGCCCACAGCACGGGCGCCAAGACGAGTACAAGCACGATGACAGGGCCAATAGCGGCAGCCAACCACAGTGGAATACGCTTGTGTCTATGGACCGCAGCCGCAGCCAGCACGCTGCCCAAGACGACTGAGCCCCAGAATGTCGAGTTGCTCCGGGCCAGCGGAACGTCAGGAGTGAGCAGGCGGGCTGTCAGGAAGATGGCCAAGGGCGGGATCGCAAGGCCAGAAACAAGCGCGGCAAGCGAATGAGCAAGACGCCAGGGTTGCCGTGTTGTCGAGAGTGCTGCTTTTGCTGGCTGATACGGATTGCTCATGTGTAGCCTAAAGTCCGAGTTAAGCCGACCCGGAGCGCGGCGGCGACTGCGTGCTAGCGTAGCGTAGGCGCGCAGGCGGCGCACCGATTCGGGTTCGGTTTGAACGAACCGTTAGGTCTCAGTTGCATGCAAGTGTCCTGTGGTCTTGCCACTTGCTGGGTCTGGGCAGTGATACCAGCTCTCATGAGGAGAGAATTCATAGCACCATAAGCACTGCGTGTTGCGCCACTGATAGGAACAGCCCGGGCATACGCCACGTGTCCAGAAAGTATTCCACTCAGTGCCGCAATCATTGCGGGTGCACATCCAAAGATCATCACCGCCAGGGCGCCAAGCACACAAAGGACAGTAGATTTCTGGCGCTGACATGAGTGGTTCTTCCAAGGCCTAACGCTTGAATTAAGCCGCGCCACGAAGCGGCGTCGGCTTGAAGGATACCCGACTGCAACCGTTCCGCTTCCCGCGAGCATTATTTCGAAAAATGCTTAACGGAGGGGAGTCCATACATGAATTGTTGGGCCGAAGTCCGGGGTGCTCCACCCTACGGATTGCTTGCATGCGTGCTATGGGAAAGTTTCGTTTGAAGCGCGTCGGAGAGGTCCATGTCACCAGGTGAGACGGGAACCGCACGGGCGCACATATCGGCGGCTGTGCTGCCGACCCACTGCTCGTAAGGATCTGTCTTGATGGTGGCGAAATCGACCCAATCCGCATTGGCGCTAACAGCCATACGCACCTGTCCGCAAAGCATGTAGCTGCGCGCGCCATGGTCGTTCTCGCGGTAGCGGAGATCGACATTCCGAAAACCGTCAGGGCGGGGGGCGTGGGACGCGAAGTCCGATGCAGAAGACGCGATGAGCGAGTTCTGCAGATCTTGGAGGTACGCGCTACTTTCATGAGCGTCCGTTCCTGCAGCGACGCTCAGTAGCAGAGCAAGCCAAAAAGCGCGAGAAGGCAACATTTCAATCGTTGGGCATGGTTCCAGATGAATACGTAGGGACGGACCGGGGGATTTCAATGCGGCCAACGCCTGAACTAAGTCGAGCCGCGAAGCGGCTTCGGCTCGAACGAACTGTTAGGCGCCGGCAGGATGTCCTGCTCTGCGCCTAAGGTACGAGCCTACTGTAGTGCCCACTATGAGTGCACCTACGAGCACGACGAACTCGAGAAGTACCAATGGTGGGAAGCTGACGCGCAAGCTGCCCACCAACGCCAGCAAGAGTGCGGTGCCGAGAATGACTTGAAGGATGAGTACAGACCAAGCGTGAGTAAATGGCCGGTGGCCCTGACGATAAGAGAGGTTGGCGAAGATTGCTGCGCCCGCCAAGAGAGAGGCTAGGGAGCTTACTGGTAGGACATTGACACTCGTTGGCGCGACTGAGGCTTCAACGAAGCCGATAGTGACCTGCGCCACCAGCAGAGCCAATGTGTACCTGACGACCTTTCCCCAGTTCATGAGGTCCTTTCTTCTGGTGCCTAACGCCAGAGTTAAGCCGACCCGCGAAGCGGGTTCGGCTTGAACGAATTGTTAGGTGCCACAGGTTAACAAAGTAAGTGCAACACCTGCGGTGCCCAGAAATGGAGAGGTGAGCTGGCAGACTGAAGGAGATCACTCCGGCAAGAGACGGTCCCCGATGTACCACCAGCTCACCGAGATGGAACGATACCCCCTGTCCGTGCTCAAGCGGGAAGGGCGGTCGCTGCACCGCATTGCCCAGGCACTGCAGCGCAGCCCCAGCACGATCAGTCGTCCGGCAGCCTGTTTGAACAATTAGAACTCTCGGTGCTCGAGTTGCGAAGCGCCGAAATGGCGCTGCGTGAAATCGAGTGCTTGGCGGACATCAAAAGCCTTGCAGGTAAACAAGACCGTTGCAAAGAACTTGCGCTCCGACCAGACATAGAGCGAAATCCCCGAATCGATTAGCGGAATGAAAGCATCAAAGCCAGCGTTCTCTAACTTTCCCTCGCCAGCAGGGGAGTGGATGATCGGTGTTCCGTAAGTCCGCAGGCTCAAATGCGCCGCTATGCCTGTCAAGTAGTCCTCAACCGAGGCGTGATCGACCGCGACGGTATAGAAGCCCTCGATCAATAAGCGCTGTCTGGTTATGTCTGGGGCAAGATCGCGCATGAAACTCCCTGTGGGGCCTAACGCCTGAAATAAGCCGCGCCGCGAATCGGCGTCGGCTTGATTGAGTTGTTAGGCGGCTACAAGGTGAACATAACGATCTTTGTGGCCGCCTTTGCCATAGCTTCTTCCGTGCGATCGCATCTCAGTTGAGCATCGCTCGCGAACTGTTCGTCGTCTTCTATGAGCTTCAGAAAGCGAGGTTTGTGGTGCGCCAAGCCTGACTGATTCATCTCGTAAGTCTCATCCCAAAGCGACCATGCCTGTCGTTTGCAGCCCTCAAGGTACTTCAGATCCGACTTAAGTTGCTCCGCCTCATCTGTCAGAGATGCGCGCGACTTGTCTGACGCACGATCCATCGCGTTCAATAGGCCTTCTAGCCTATCTCCAAGGCGATCGAACGTTGCTCTTGCCTTGTCAATTCGCACCAAAAACTCCGACTTCTCGCGCGAGAATGCAAGACGGGATTCCTCCTCACCGACGCGAACCGAATGTCGATGCGCACGATAGCTAATCCAGCCGGATAGCAACGAGATTGCAAGAGCTGCCACCGCGATGATGTCCGAAGTTTCCGTAGCCGCCTAACGATTGAGTTAAGCCGAGCCGCGAAGCGGCTTCGGCTTGAATGAATTGTTAGGCCTCATCTTCGCGGGGCTCATACGGCTCTTGAATCCACTCGGTACCAGGGGCCTGTCTTGTGGCACACCAGCTTGGCGGCATTTCCGCCAGCTCACCAATAGTGAGATCTCGCTCCACCATGCAGCCGAGGCACACCAGTTTGAGGTCTGCTGTGTCGAGCGTGGTGCCGCACAGGAATTGCCAATCTCCGTCGGGATCATGATAGACCTCGCGAATTGGCTCAAGTCCATCCATGACTTGCCGAGTAGTGAACACCCCGGTCTCAACTGGGAGATTGAATGGCCAAGAATGGAATGAGTGGGAATGGCTCATATGAGGCCTAACACCTGAGTTAAGCCGCGCCGCGAAGCGGCGTCGGCTTGGACGAATTGTTAGGCGCCAGAGTACCCGAAGGTGAAGGCCCAAGCCCGGCTGGCACCGAATGGGCTGCCGGGGACTCTCTGACACCGGGGACGCCACCCACCAGCACCTTGCGCCGAGAAGATGCTGAGCATGCGGATTGCGGAGCAAGACTCTAAGAGGCGCCGACGGCAGGGGTTGAACCTGCACCCAGAAGGCTAACCCGCTGGGACCACTGTGGTGGTGCATGTACCAATTCCGCTACGCCGGCAAGAAACGATTACGCGCCTAACGCCAGAGTTAAGCCGACTCGTAGCGGGGCGGCGGATAGGTGCTAGCGTAGCGTAAAAGCACCTAGCCGGTGCCCCGATACGGGTTCGGCTTGAACGAGTTGTTAGCCGTCATGCCCGCTTGGTGGATGTCTTTTTGACTGCTTTTTTGGCAGCTTTCCTCTTGGCCGCCTTCTTGACTCGGACAGTCTTTCCTTTGCCTTCAATGAGATCAGCAAAGGCCTGCCATGTCATACGTTTTCTGTTGACGGAGTTGCCGCGCGGAAGCCATTCGATATTGCCCTTGCTAATGAGCAGGGTGCCGAGCTTTCCGGTGCTACTGGTTTTGACGATGACTTCCAAATCCTTGTTGGCAACAACCTTGGTGTGGAGCTTTGCGCTTACTTCGTGAGCCATGATGTCCCCCTTGGTGACGGCTAACACCAGAATTAAGCCGACCCGCGAAGCGGGTTCGGCTTGAATGAATTGTTAGGCATCAACCACAAGAATCTCGCTATCCCACGCGCTGTGCCTGCCGGATGGAAATGGCCTTCGCCCTGGGAATTTCTGGTCTGCAATGGAAAGCATGGAAATCCTGGCGAGGTCAAAGCGGCGCCACTCAGGGAGCGGGCCGCCTGAGCTGCTGGAGCCACCAGTCTGATACCCGAGGAATTGCACCGCTCCGTCTTTGACGCCAAGGACGTGAGGCTCTGCTAAGCGGGGATGGCCGCTGTAGGTGAATGAAACTAATGACTTGGAACGGATGGCTTGCTCGATCAACTGCTGAGTCATACGAGAATCCTCCATTGATGCCTAACACCTTATGTCTTGGCTTTCCCCTACTGTAAGCGCCGAGAGCCCGGCGTGCGCGCCCGATAACGCCTCGGTGTCAGCACCACCGTAATTCAGCAGGGGCCGCACGCCGGATCTCGCGCCCTGCGCCCGAACAGTTGATCGAGGTTGTCCTCGAACTGATAAGCGTGGGCCTCGGGCG
>NZ_JAKJPO010000016.1 GCF_021725675.1 Marilutibacter chinensis
GGGCAAGGTCGCGCTGGTCGCCTGCATGCGCAAGCTGCTGGGCATCGTCAATGCCAGACGGCGTGACGAGCTGCGTGCGGAAGGGGCCTTAACTGCCTGACAGCTGGGCTCACAAGACAGTTGCTGAGTTAAGCCGACTTGCGTAGCGGAGCCAACAACATGGCAAGCTTTTCCTGCCATGTTGTTGGTGTAGCGAAGCAAGTTCGGCTTGAACGAATTGTTAGGCCGCTGCTTGACGCCTATTGCGCCGTGCTGGGGTCTGCTACAGCCGGGAGGGGAGCCAACACTGCGGGCTCATTTGCGCGAATGTCATCAAGGAACTTCTGAAAAATCATGCCGCCTTTCTTCATGGTGCTCTCTTCAGTGCGGCGATGATTCTTATCTTCAGCCGCGACGATCAGCTTCTTTGCTTGGGAGAGGGCTGTTAGATCTTCTGCAGAAATTGGCGCCATTACGGTCCATGACCATGTGCAGAGGTGTCGATTGATGCAATCAACGGTTGGCGTATTGGTGTTGCTGGCGACCAAGCGAATTGTGCGCTGATCATCCAGGCGGAAAAGCAATGCATCAATGTTTAACGGGTCGCCGTTAGTCATGATGAGCTTGCGGTAATACATCTTTCCATCTTTTGTCAGGATTTGATTCCCGACTCCGGCCATTCCAATTGTGTCGGTTCCATAGACACAAGCTTTCTCGCCAGTGAACGTATCAGGCGCACATTTTGGCGCGGCCAATGCCAAGCCCGGCAGCATAAGCAATGCAGTCAATGCCAAAACCCATGCTTTGTTCATTCTGTCCCCCTTCACTACGGTTTGTGTGGTTCGGCGGTGGCCTAACGCCCAAATTAAGCCGCGCCGCGGAGCGGCGGCTTGATTGAATTGTTGGGCAGCGGCCGATTGTTACTCTTCAAGCAGGCCATGGTAGCGACCAACTGAAGCCACAGCGTTTACAAATTCCTTGGCCGTAGCGAGATCCATGATCACGGTCTTTCCGTCGATCGTCAGATAGATGCTGTCCTCCGGGTAAAAGGAAGAGCGACCAAGCCCGATCTCGAACGACAACTCCCCGCCTTGGTCTTTTACGACTTTGTCGAAATACATTGTTGTAGCCATGCTGCTCTCCTTTGAAATGCGAACAAGTTGCCTGCTGCGGCCTAACTTGCTAGTAGACCCCAGATACGGGGTGATATCCGATTCTTGACCGGTCGCCAGGGTCCCGTCAATCGGAAAAATCCTAGCAGTAATCAACGGTCTTCCCGATTCTGACGGAGTGGCTGGGGCGGTCACCATGGTGTGGATTGTGACGAATCGGAGGCGGTATGAAATATCAACCCAGGGACGGGGTGCTATCTGGACGGGAACCCCTGCAGGAGCCGTCGTCCGCTGGGAAGCGTGACGCTGGTGGAATGGGGCTGGTGGGTGTGGAGGGGCCGGCTGCCCGGCCACCGCGCCTGCTTGATCAGGTACGCGCCCGTTGCCGCGTCCTGCACTACAGCATCCGCACCGAGCGGGCTTACGTGGCCTGGATCCGCCGCTTCATCCTGGCCAATGGCAAGCGGCATCCGCGCGAGATGGGACGCAGGGAGGTCGAGGCCTTTCTTTCCAGCCTGGCAACGCAGGGTGGGGTGGCGGCGAGTACACAGAACCAGGCCTTGTCGGCGTTGCTGTTCCTGTACCGGCAGGTGTTGGGCGTGGAACTGGAGTGGATGGAATCGGTGGTACGGGCCAGGCGGCCGGGACGGTTGCCCGTGGTGTTGTCGCGTGACGAGGTGGCGCGCTTGCTGGCCCTGCTGGATGGACAGTGCTGGTTGATGGCGGCGCTGCTTTACGGCACCGGAATGCGCCTGATGGAATGCCACCGGTTGCGGGTCAAGGATGTCGACTTCGAACGCAATGAAATCGTGGTGCGGAACGGCAAGGGAGCGAAGGACAGGCGGGTGCCGTTGCCGCAGCGATTAAAGGACGATCTGCAGCATCAGCGGGACAGGGTGAAGATCCTGCACGGGCAGGACCGGCTCGATGGAGTGCCCGGGGTTTATCTGCCGCACGCGCTGGCGGAGAAGTATCCGGGCGCGGGTTTCGAGCTGGGCTGGCAGTACCTGTTTCCGTCGTCGCGCCTGTCGCGCGACCCGCGCAGCGGGGAGCGGCGCCGGCATCATGCCGACGAGGCAGTGCTTCAGCGCGCGATCAAGGTGGCGAGGGTCAAGGCCGGGATCGACAAACCGGCCAGTTGCCATACGTTGCGGCATTCGTTCGCGACCCATCTGATCGAAGCGGGGCAGGACATCCGCACCGTGCAGGAACTGATGGGCCACAAGGACGTGGCAACGACGCAGATCTATACCCATGTGCTGGGACGCGGTGCGGGCGATGTCCTGAGCCCGCTGGACCGGCCCGGCGTGGCCGAGCCGTCGGTGCGGTACGGCTCTGCCGGTTCGGGAGCGGTGGCGATACCGAAGCCGGAGGAAACAGCGCCGGGTATCGGCTGAACTGACGCCGGATTCGATCAGCCCGCCTTGCCCAGCATCAGCAGCAGTCCCTTGGCGGCGGCCAGGCGGGCGATGGCGTCCGGCAGCTCCAGCGTCACCCGAAGCTTGTCGGGGCCGTCCATCCGGTAGTGCTTCGGCTGGCCCTGGATCAGCTTGATGATCGCCATCGGGTCGACGTCGGGTTTCTCTACGAACTGCACGCGGCCGCCGTTCTCGCCCAGGTCGAGCTTGCGGATCCCCAGCGCGGTGGCATCGAGCTTGAGCTCGGCGATCGCGAACAGGTGTTTGGCCGGGTCCGGCAGCAGGCCGAAGCGGTCGATCATCTCCACCTGCATCTCGCGCAGCCCCTCCTTGTCGCGGGCGCCGCTGATCCGTTTGTACAGGGTCAGGCGGGTATGCACGTCCGGCAGGTAGTCCTCGGGGATCAGCGCCGGGATGTGCAGCTCGACCTCGGCACCGCGCGCGTCGGCTTCGTCCACGTCGGGCAGCTTGCCCTGGCGGATCGACCGCACCGCGCGTTCGAGCAGCTCGGTGTACAGGCTGAAACCGACCTCGGCCATCTGCCCGCTCTGGTCCTCGCCCAGCAGCTCGCCGGCACCGCGGATCTCCAGGTCGTGGGTGGCGAGGGTGAAGCCGGCGCCGAGCTCGTCCATCGAGGCGATCGCGTCCAGGCGCTTCTGTGCGTCCGGCGTGATCGAGCGGCGGTCGGGGATGACGAGGTAGGCGTAGGCGCGGTGATGGCTGCGGCCGACGCGTCCGCGCAGCTGGTGCAGCTGGGCCAGGCCGAACTTGTCGGCGCGGTTGATGATGATCGTGTTCGCGTTCGGGATGTCGATGCCGGACTCGATGATGGTCGAGCACAGCAGCACGTTGAAGCGCTGCTTGTGGAAGTCGAGCATGACTTTTTCCAGCTCGCGCTCGGGCATCTGGCCGTGGGCGATGCCGATGCGCGCCTCCGGTACCAGTTCCTGCAACTGCCGCTGCATGCGGCCGATGCTCTCGACGTCGTTGTGCAGGAAGTACACCTGGCCGCCGCGCGACAGCTCGCGCTGGAACGCCTCCCGCAGCTGGGCGTCGTCCCAGGGCACGACGAAGGTCTGCACTGCGAGCCGGTGCGCGGGCGGGGTGGCGATGATGCTCAGGTCGCGCAGTCCGGCCATCGCCATGTTCAGCGTGCGCGGGATCGGCGTCGCGGTCAGCGTCAGCAGGTGCACGTTCGCGCGCAGCGCCTTCAGCGCTTCCTTCTGGCGTACGCCGAAGCGCTGTTCCTCGTCGACGATCACCAGGCCGAGATCCTTGAACCGCACGTCCTTCTGCAACAGCCGGTGGGTGCCGACGATCACGTCGATCCCACCCTCGGCGAGCCTGTCCAGTTCGGCCTTGATCTCCTTGCTGGTCTTGAAGCGCGACAGCACCTCGACCCGCAGTGGCCAATCGGCGAAGCGGTCGCGGAAATTGCGGTAGTGCTGCTCGGCGAGCAGGGTGGTCGGCACCAGCAGGGCGACCTGGCGGCCGGCGCTGGCGGCGACGAAGGCCGCGCGTACCGCGACCTCGGTCTTGCCGAAGCCGACGTCGCCGCAGACCACCCGGTCCATCGGCTGGCTGGACTGCAGGTCGCGGATCACCGCCTCGATCGCGGCGTGCTGGTCGGGCGTCTCCTCGAACGGGAAGCCGGCCGCGAACGGCTCGTACATTGCGCGATCGACGTCGATCGCCAGGCCGGCGCGAGCCTGCCGCTTGGCCTGGATCTCCAGCAGCTCGGCGGCGACGTCGCGGACTTTCTCGGCCGCCTTCCGCTTCGCCTTCGTCCACTGCTCGCCGCCGAGCGAGTGCAGCGGCGCGGTCTCCTCGGCGGCGCCGGAATAGCGGTTGATCAGGTGCAGCTGGGCGACCGGCACGTACAGACGGTCGCCCTTGGCATATTCGATCTCGAGGTATTCACCGGGCTGGCCGCCGGCCTCGAGCACGATCAGTCCGCGGTAGCGGCCGACGCCGTGGTCCTCGTGGACGATCGGCGCGCCTTCGCGCAGCTCGCCGAGATCGCGGATGATCGCCTCGGGCTCGCGGCCGGCACGACGACGCCGGCGCGGCTGGCTCGCCCGCTCCGGGAACAGCTGGCGCTCGGTGAGCACGACGATCCGGGGCGCATCGAGCGCGAAGCCGTCGTCGAGCGGGGCGACCGCGATCGCGAAGCGCTCGTCGCCTTCGAGGAACCCGCGCCAGCCCGACAGCGTCGCTGGGCGCAGCCGGGCCGGTTCGAGCACTTCCAGCAGCGCCTCGCGGCGGCCCGGTGAGTCGGCAGCGATCAGCACGCGGCCGGGGTAGCTCGACAGGAACGACTTCAGCGCCTCGGCCGGTTCCTGGTCGCGCGCCGCCACCGGCAGCGCCGGCGCGGGCTGCTCGCCCAGCGGCTGCGCACGCTCGCGCTGCGGATGCGCTTCGCCGCAGATTTCCACGCGCGCCGCCTGGTTGAGCCGTTCGCGCAGCGCGTCGGGCGGCAGGTACAGCTCGGCCGGCGCCAGCACCGGGCGCTCGATGTCGTGCCGGCGCTGCTCGTAGCGCTCGCCGGTCTGCTTCCAGAACGCGTCGGCCGCCTCGTTGACGCCGTCGCCGATCACCGGCAACGCGTTCTCGCCGAGATAGTCGAACAGCGTCGCGGTCGCGTCGGCCGCGTCCTTGCCGCCAGCGCCCCTGCCGAAGAACAGCGGCAGGTAGTACTCGATGCCGCCGGGGGCGACGCCGGCCTTCAGGTCCTGGTACAGCGCGCTGTTGCGGGTGTCGAGGTCGAAGCGCTCGCGCAGCGCATCGAGCACGTCCTTGATCGCGCCTTCGTCGAGCGGCAGCTCGCGGCCGGGCAGCATCCGCACTGCGTCGATCTTCTCCAGCGAGCGCTGGGTCTCGGGATCGAAGCCGCGGATGGTGTCGATCTCGTCATCGAGCAGTTCGACCCGGAACGGCTGTTCGGCGCCCATCGGGAACACATCGAGCAGGCCGCCGCGGACCGCGAAGTCGCCCGGATCGAGCACCTGCGGGACGTGACGGTAGCCGGCCGACTCCAGCCTCCGCTTCTCGGCGTCCAGGTCCAGCCGCTGGCCGACCGCGATGTCGAAGCTGGAACCGATCACGTGCCGCTTCGGTGCCAGTCGCTGCAGCAGGGTCTGCACCGGCACGATCACGATGCTGCCGCGCGCGAGGTTCGGCAGCCGGTGCAGGGTGGCCAGGCGCTGGCTGACGATGTCCGGATGCGGACTGAAGACGTCGTAGGGCAGGGTTTCCCAGTCCGGGAATGCGAGTACAGGCATCGTCGCCGCGTCGCCGGCAGCGCCGTCGTTGCCGATCAGGGTGCGCAGGTCGGACTCGAGCTGGTGCGCACTGTGATTGTCGCGGGTGATCGCCAGCAGCGGCCCGTCGTGCGCGCGGGCGGCCCGCGCGATGTGCCAGGCCAGGGCCGACGCCGAAGCCGGCGCGCGCCACCAGGCGCGAAGCTGGCCGGCGCGGCGCAGGGGAGGGACGGGAAGGAGGGACAGGTCGGTCTCGGGTCGGCTCATCGGGGGGCGCAAAACGACGGCAGCGCCGGACACCGGGGTGTCCAGCGCATTCGGGTCGCGCATTCTACCGTGAGCCTGCTGACAGTCCGCGGCAGCAGTCCGCGGCGCGGGGGGCGAAGCTACGGCCTCGCTTCGAGGACCAGGTTGAACGGCGTCTCGGTCGCGCGCCGGAAGCGTCCGAAGCCGGCCTCGTCCATCACCCGCCGCAGCCGTGCTTCTCCGGCCTGGGCGCCGAGCGCCGGACCGTTGCGGGCCAGCGACACCGGCACGCAGATCTGCGACGAGGCGCCGTAGTACAGCCGGCCGACCGGGTTGAGGTTGCTCTGCACGGAATCGCCGGCGAATGGCTCGACCAGCATGCAATGGCCGTCGTCCTTCAGCGCCTGGCGGGCGTGGCGGGCGGCACCGACCGGGTCGGCCATGTCGTGCAGGCAGTCGAAGAACGCGATGACGTCGAAGTCGCCGTCGTCATAGCCGGTCGCGTCGGCGACCTCGAAGCGGGCGTTGCCGAGCCCGGCGTCGTGGGCGCGCTGGCGGGCGACCTCGATCGACGGCGCGTGGTAGTCGTAGCCGACGAACTCGCTGGCAGGGAAGGCCCGCGCCATCAGCAGGGTGCTGGCGCCATGGCCGCAGCCGACATCGGCGACCTTGCCGCCGTCGTCCAGTTTGTCGACGGCGCCCTCCAGCGCAGGCAGCCATTCGCCCAGCAGGTGGGCGTTGTAACCGGCGCGGAAGAAGCGTTCGGTGCCGTGGAACAGGCATGCATGGTGCTCGCCCCACTCCATGCCGTTGCCGCTGCGGAAGTTCTCCCGGGTGCGTTCGAGCGCATGGAATACCGCCTCGATGATGCTGTACGCGCCGGGGACGTCGACCGGACTGTCGGGATCGGCCATGCAGAGGGCCTGTTCCTCGGTCATCGAATAGGTGTCGCTGTCGGGGTCGTACTCGACATAGCCGCCGGCGGCCTGGTTGGCCAGCCATTCGCGCACGTAGCGCTCGTGGGTGCCGGTCGCCCGGGCCAGCCCGGCCGGTGTCGTCGGTTCCTTCGCGAGTGCCCGGTACAGGCCGAGCTGGTCGCCGACCAGGACGAGGGTGGCGCTCATCGCACCGCCGAGGTCGCCCAGCGCGCGGCCGAGGAACTGGTTGAGTCGGTCCTGATCGATCATGTGGGCTCCTGGTGTCGGGCCCATCCGTGGGGATGCGGCGGCGCCCGCCGCAGGCTCCCCCTGTGCTGCGGTCAACGCGGGAACGACGAGGGAACGGCCATGTCCGGAACGGGCGGGAAGGATGACGCCGGCCGCGCGGCCGGGGTCAGGACGCCGCCTGCAGCGGCGGCGGATCGAGATTGAGCACCACCCGTACCAGCCCTGGCGCTTCCTGCACGTGCTCTCGGACGAAGCCCAGCGACTGCGCCAGCTGCAGCATCGGCTGGTTGTGCTCGAACACGTCGCCATAGACGCGGCGCACCTTCTTGCCGCGCGCCCACTTGACCAGGCGGGTCATCAGGTAGCGGCCCAGTCCCATTCCGGCGATGTAATGGCTGACCAGGATCGCGAATTCGGCATCCTGCCCGTCATCGTCGATCGCGATCCGGGCGACCGCGCCGACCAGCGCCTCGCCCGGCGGCAGCGGCTCGGCGGCGACGAGGGCGAACTCGGTCTTGGGATTGATCCGGGCGAAGCGCTCGGCCGCCTCGGGCGTCAGCTCCTTGACCGCGTGCAGGAAGCGCTGGCGGACCTCGTCGGGCTGCAGCAGGCTGAAACCCTCGCGCAGTGGAACCGCGTCCTCGGGCCGGATCGGACGTATCAGGACCTCGCGCCCGTTGGGCAGGCGCTGGTACTCGTGCCAGGGGGGGAGCCGTTCACGCAGGGCCATGGTCGGATGATCGCACAGGGGGTGGGGGCGTCTTCTTCATGCGACTGTCACGTCTCTCTTACATCTCTCTTACATCCGGGAACCGGAGGCCGGCGTCTGCCATCAGTAACGGGAGCGGTGCGATGCAACGGTCGTGGCGGCCGTCGTACCTGCAGGCTGGGTGACGGACGTTCGCCCGCCGGTGCTAGACTCGCCGCCCCGTGGAACCTGCGCGCCCTCGGGCAGTCGCGGATACATGTGCCGGAAGGTCCGTCCGCCACTTGGACGGATGCCGCTCGGGGTCGGGCGGAACCCGCCCGCCTGTACCCTGCCGTCGGCCGCCGTTGCCGGCCCGCGGTGACTTCCATGCCTTGTCGAACCGATATCCCCCCAACCCGATTCCGATGGAGTGACCCGATGGCCGGTGCTGGTGATTCGACCCGAGCGATCTTCTTCGCGCTGGGCGCCAACTTCGCGATTGCCTGCGCGAAGGGCGTGGCGGCGTTCTTTACCGGTTCCGGCGCAATGCTCGCCGAGACTGTCCACTCGCTGGCCGACTGCGGCAACCAGGGCCTGCTGCTGCTGGGCATGAAGCAGGCCACGCGTCCAGCCTCGCCCGACCACCCGCTGGGCTACGGCAAGGCGGTGTACTTCTGGTCGTTCCTGGTCGCGGTGATGCTGTTCTCGGTCGGCGGCATGTTCTCGCTCTACGAGGGCATCCACAAGCTCCAGCATCCCGAGCCGCTGAAGCAATGGTGGTGGGCGGTGGGCGTGCTGGTGTTCGGCATCGTCGTCGAGGGCATCTCGATGCGCGCCTGCATGCAGGAAGTGAACAAGTCGCGTGGCGATCGCGGCATCTGGCAGTGGTTCCGCGAGAGCCGGCAGAGCGAGCTGGTGGTGATCTTCGGCGAGGATCTCGCGGCGCTGCTCGGCCTGGTGTTCGCGCTGGCCGCGGTGGTGCTGGCGGTGGTCACCGGCGACCCCGTGTGGGATGCGATCGGCACGATCGGCATCGGCGTGCTGCTGATCGTGATCGCGGTGCTGGTCGCGGTCGAGGTCAAGGCGATGCTGATAGGGCAGAGCGTGGATCCGGAGCGGCAGCGCCAGATCCAGGCCTTCCTCGACGCGCGGCCGGAGATCGAGCGGGTGATCAGCGTGATCACCCTTCAGCTGGGCAACGACATGATGGTCTCGGTACAGGCGCAGATGCGCGACGTGCCGAAGGACGATGTGCTGGTCCAACGGATCAACGGCGTCGAGCGGGCGATGAAGGAAGCCTTCCCCGAGGTGCGCTGGAGCTTCTTCGAGCCGGACGTGAAGGCCGGCATCTGAAAGCCCGGATTGGCTCCCGGGCTCAGGCCGCCCTCTTCAGCCAGTCCAGGCGCCAGGACGCGCCGGCCCGGCCGAGATGATCGACGAGCACCGGCAGGGCGGCAGCGAGGGCCGTGTCCAGTTGCCAGGGCGGATTGAGCAGCAGCAGCCCGCTGCCGTTCATCCGCAGCGGGGAGTCGTCCGGATGCACCATCAGTTCGGCGACGAAGGACGACTTCGCCGGCAGCGCGGCCGCGCGACGCAGGAACGGCTGCAGGGCGCGCCGCCGCTTGATCGGGTACCAGAGCGCGTAGACCGCTTGCGGCCAGCGCTCCAGCGCCTGTCGCAGCGCCGCGAGCGCGTGGTCGAACTCCTCCAGCTGGGCCTCGTAGGGCGGGTCGATCAGCACCAGGCCGCGGGCGAACCGGGTTTCGCCGATCCGCGGCGGCAGCAGCGCCTTGAGCGCGGCGTAACCGTCGCGCGAATGAACCGCGACCCGGCGGTCGCGGGCGAAGACCGTCCGCAGGGCGGCGGCTTCCTCGGGCTGCAACTCGCACGCGGCGATGCGATCGTGCTCGCGCAGTGCGTGGGCGAGCAGCCACGGCGAGCCCGGGTAGGCATCGGCGCCATGCGCCATCCTGCAGGCCTGCACCGCCTGCAGGTAGCGTTCGACCGGCGCGCACTGGGTGGGCAGCTCGAGCAGCCGTCCGATGCCGTCTGCGGCCTCGCCGGTGCGTCGTGCGGCATCGGCATCGAGCCGGTACAGCCCGCGCCCGGCATGGGTGTCGACAGCGAACAGCGGTGCCGGCTTGGCGATGAGGGCGTCGCAGACAGCCAGCAGCGCGACGTGCTTGAGAACGTCGGCGTGGTTGCCGGCATGGAAGGCGTGGCGGTAGTTCATGCGTCGCTGAGGGCTGGAAAGTGTCCGCATTCTGCCTGCTGTCGAGGCGCGGACGTGAAGATCGGGCGATGAGGCCCGGATTGCATAAGATTGTCCAGCCCTCAGCCCTCAGCCCTCAGCCCTCAGCCCTCAGCCCTCAGCCCATGCGCATCCTCCTGGTCGAAGACGAATCCGCGATCGCCGCGACCGTGCAGTACGCCCTGCAGGCGGCCGGGTTCGGCGTCGACCACTGCCTGACCGGTGGCGAGGCCCTGCGACTGGCGGCGGGCGGTCAGCACGATCTGGCCATCCTCGACATCGGGCTGCCGGACGTCAGCGGGCTCGACCTGTGCCGTGAGCTGCGCCGCCACCGGGACCTGCCGGTGATTTTCCTGACCGCTCAGGACGGCGAGATCGACCGCATCCTGGGCCTCGAACTGGGGGCCGACGATTACGTGACCAAGCCGTTCTCGCCGCGCGAGCTGGTCGCGCGGGTACGGGTGGTGCTCCGGCGCGGCCAGCGCCAGCCGGGACCGGTGCTGACCGCCGGCGACTTCGAGCACGATCACGACGGTCGGCGCATCCGCTACCGCGGCCAGCTGCTCGATCTGACCCGTTACGAGTACGGCCTGCTGGCGGCATTGCTGCAGAGGCCGGGCGCGGTGCTGTCGCGGGCGCAGTTGATGGACCGGGTCTGGGGCGACGCGCTGGAAAGCGGCGACCGTACCGTCGACACCCATGTCAAGACCGTGCGCGCGAAACTGCGCGAACTGCACCCCACCGCCGATCCGATCCGCACCCACCGCGGTCTCGGCTACTCGATCGACGTGGAGAATGGCGACGATGCCGGTGCGATCTGAACGTCGGCGGACCGTGGAGCTCCGCGCCGCTCGCACGGTGACGCGATGAAGATCGGGCTGCGCATCTTTCTCGGCTACTTCCTGATCGTCGCGCTGGCGGCGATGCTGCTGGCGCGCGTGTTCCTGGCCGAGGTCAAGCCCGGCGTCCGCCAGGCGATGGAGGACACCCTGGTCGACAGCGCCAACGTGCTGGCCGAACTGGCGACGGACGACTTCCTCGCCGGGCGCATCAACGACGGTACCTTCGCCGCGCGGATCCGCGCGCTGGACCGGCGCGACCTCGGCGCGGAGATCTGGGGCTTCGGCAAACGGGTCGCCCAGTACCGGATCTACATCACCGACGCGCGCGGCATCGTGGTGTTCGACAGCAACGGCCGCGATCTGGGCAAGGACTATTCGCGCTGGAACGACGTCTACCTGACCCTGCGCGGCCGCTACGGCGCGCGTTCCAGTCCCGAGAGCCCGGATGCTCCGGACTCGACCGTGATGCATGTGGCCGCACCCATCCGCGACGCCGACGGCCGCATCGTCGGTTCGCTGACGGTCGCCAAGCCCAACCGCACGATCGCGCCGTTCATCGCCCGCAGCCAGCGGGTGGTGCTGGCGTGGGGGCTGCTGCTGCTCGGCGTGGCGCTGGCGGTGGGGATCATCGCGGCGTGGTGGCTGTCGCGGCAACTGCGCGGACTTCAGCGTTACGCAAGGGCGGTGACTGCCGGCGAGCGTGCCGTGCCGCCGAAGTCCAGCGGCGAGTTCCGGGCCCTCGGCGAAGCCCTGGAGACGATGCGCGCGCGGCTGGAGGGCAAGCAGTACGTCGAACAGTACGTGCACACGCTGACCCACGAGATGAAGAGTCCGCTGGCCGCGATCCGCGGCAGTGCCGAACTGCTCGAAGGTGCGCCGCCATCCGATGGCGGCGAAGCCGCGGTGCCGATGGCCGAGGCCGACCGCGCGCGCTTCGCGGCCAACATCCGCCACCAGAGCGAGCGCCTGGCGCAGATGATCGACAAGCTGCTGGCGCTGGCGTCGGTCGAGCATCGGCAACGGCTGGACAATCCGCAACCGCTGGCACTGGAGGCGGTGCTCGCCGAGGCGGTGGAGGCGGCCCGGCCGGGACTCGAACGTGCCGGTATATCGTGCCGGCTGCGGTTGGAAGACGCGTCGTCCGGGGCGAACGCGCCGCGCGTACCCGGCGATGCATTCCTGCTGCGCCAGGCGGTGCTCAACCTGATCGAGAACGCAGCCGACTTCGCGCCGCGCGGCAGCGGAATCGAGGTCGCGGTCGAACATGACGGCGGAGGGGTGCGGATCGAGGTGCGCGACCGCGGAGCCGGGATTCCGGGCTATGCGCTGGACCGCGTGTTCGAGCGTTTTTATTCCCTGGCGCGGCCGGACGGCGGCAGCCGCAGCAGCGGACTGGGACTGAGCTTCGTGGCCGAGGTCGCCGCGCTGCACCGTGGGCGCGCGGCGCTGGCCAATCGCGATGGCGGCGGCGCGGTCGCCAGCCTGTGGCTGCCGCTGTCGTCCTGACGGCGACCGTTCCCGGTGCGGCCCTCCGCGACCGGTCCGCGCTTCACCCCCGCTTCACCGTCGCGCCATCGTCGCCCCGCACCCGCGCCCGATCCTGTCGCCCTCGCAACGACAGGAGAAGGGCATGCGACTCTGGCTGAAGGTATTGATGGTGGTCGGGATGACCCTGGCCATCCTGGTGCCGCTGATGATGATCCGCGGCGTGATCCACGAACGGCAGTCCTACCGGTCGGAAGCGGTATCCGAGGTCGCGCGCAGCTATGCCGGCGCGCAGGCATTCTCGGGGCCGGTGCTGGTGGTGCCCTACACCGAGACGGTGCGGGTCGAGGAGCAGGACGCGGAAGGCAAGGTCCGCCAGGTCGAACGCGAGCAGAGCCGGCAGTGGGTGTTCTTCCCGGAGACGCTGGAAGTCGGCGGGCCGCTGCGTCCGGAGACGCGCCGGCTCGGCCTGCACGAGGTCCGGGTCTACGAATGGGAGGCGAGGGCGCAGGCGCATTTCCAGGCCAGGATCCCGGTCGACGAGGACGGCACCGGCAACCGCAGGATCGGCCAGGCCCGCCTCGGCTACGGCATCGCCGACGTGCGCGGGCTGCTGGCGCCGCCGCGCGTACAGATCGACGGCAAGCCGATGGCGATCGAGGACGGCCTCGGCGATGGCAGCGGTGCCGGGGTGCACGTGGAACTGCCGACGCCGGAGCCGGGCGAAGTGCTCGAGCTCGATGCGCGTCTGGAGTTCACTCTCGGCGGCACCGAGTCACTGTCGCTGGTGCCGCTGGGCAAGCACAACGACTTCGCGATCGACTCGAGCTGGCAGCACCCGCGTTTCTCCGGCAGCTTCCTTCCGCGCAGCCGCGACATCGACGGCAACGGCTTCAGCGCCCGCTGGCAGGTCGCCTCGGTCGCGACCAACGCCCAGCGCCAGTACCTGGACGGCCGGCGCCTGCCCAACGTCGGACTCGATCCCTCCGACGGCACGAGCCACCTGTACGACACCTCCGGCGAGCTCGATGCGGTCCGGGTCACCCTGGTGGAACCGGTCAACGTCTATTCGCAGGCGGACCGCGCGACCAAGTACGGCCTGCTGTTCGTGCTGCTGACCTTCGTCGGCTTCTTCATCTTCGAGCTGGTCAAGCACCTGCCGATCCACCCGATCCAGTACGGCCTGGTCGGGCTGGCGCTGGCGATCTTCTTCCTGCTGCTGGTCAGCCTGAGCGAGCACATCGCGTTCGGTTGGGCCTACCTGGCCGCCAGTGTCGCCTGCATCGGTCTGCTCGGGTTCTACCTCAGCGCGGTGCTGCGCAGCATCGGACGCGGACTGGGGTTCGCGACGATGCTCGGCCTGCTCTACGCCGCGCTCTACGGGCTGCTGGTGTCGGAGGACAACGCCCTGGTGCTCGGTTCCGGCCTGCTGTTCGTGGTGCTGGCCGCGCTGATGACGGTGACCCGGAAGGTCGACTGGTACCAGTTGGCCGGACGCGGCAGCCTGCAGGGCTGACGGAGGCGAGGGAGCGCGCGTCCCCGGCTGAACGTGGTCACGGAGCGGTTCCGGTCCATGGATGGGCCACCCGGGCGGCGCAACGGCAGACTTCGCCGCATGGACGGTCTCCGCGGCCTGCCGCCACCCCCTAGAATCGCGTCATGGACGCCCGACTCTCCCCCGACGTCCTCGTGGTCTCCGGCACGGCCATCGCCCCTTACGTGGACGATCTGGCCCGCCTGCGCAGCGAGGTCTTCCGCCAGTGGCCTTATCTCTACGACGGCGACGCTGCGTACGAGGCCGGGTATCTGAAGGTCTACCTGGATTCGCCGTTCAGCGTGGTCGTGCTGGTGCTCGACGGCGACAAGGTGGTGGGGGCCTCGACCGGACTGCCGCTGGCCGATGCTGGAGAGGCCTTCCGCGCCCCCTTCGATCACGCCTCGATCGACCCGCTGGAAGTGTTCTACTGCGGTGAGTCGGTGCTGCTGCCGCGCTATCGCGGACGCGGGTTCGGTCACCGGTTCTTCGAGGAGCGCGAGGCGCATGCGCGGTCGCTGGGCGGCTTTGCCTGGACCGCGTTCTGCGCGGTCGAACGTCGCGAAGACGATCCGCGGCGTCCGCCGTTCCATCGCGACAACGACGATTTCTGGCGCCGGCGCCGCTATGCACCGCATCCACGGCTGTCGGTACAGCTGCCCTGGCGCGAAGTCGGCGGCGGCGAAGTCGACCACACGCTGCGTTACTGGTTGCGGCCGCTGGAGCGGGTGATTTGAGCGCGATGCAGGGACTTCCGGCATTGCGCGTGGCGGCGGCGAAATACCGGGTCGAACCACGGCCGGCGGGCTTCGATTTCGACGCATTCGCCCGCAAACAGGCGGACTGGCTCGGCGAGGCGCGCCGGCTCGGCGCCCGGGTGGCGGTGTTGCCGGAATATCTGTCGCTGGAACTGGCCGCGGCCTTTCCGCCGGCGGTCCATGCCGACCTGGAAGCGTCGCTGCAGGCGATCCAGACCCTGCACGCGCCGTGGATGGCGCTGTTCGCACGACTGGCGGGGGAGCTGGACATGCATATCGTCGCCGGCAGCTTCCTGTGCGCGACCGGCAACGGCCGTTACCGCAACCGCAGCTATCGCTTCGCGCCCGACGGCGGGCATACCTGGCAGGACAAGCTGCAACTGACCGGGTTCGAGAAGAACGTCGCCCGCAGCGGGACCACCACGATCGAGCATGGCGATGCGCTCGCGGTGTTCGCCGTCGAAGACGTGCGGGCCGGCACCGCGGTCTGCTACGACTGTGAATTCCCGTTGCCGGTTCGCGCCCAGCGCGAGGCCGGGATGCAACTGCTGCTGGTGCCCAGTTGCACCGATACCGGGGCGGGTGCGACCCGGGTGCGGGTCGGTTGCCTGGCCCGGGCACTGGAGAACCGCTGTTTCGTCGTGCAGTCGGTCACCGCCGGCGAGGCTCCGTGGAGTCCGGCGCTGGACTGCAATACCGGAGAGGCGGCGGTGTATGCGCCGATGGACGTGGGGCTGCCCGCCGACGGCGTGCTCGCGATGACCGCAGGCGACGCACGCTGGGCAGTGGCCGATCTCGATTTCGCTGCACTAGACGCCAGTCGCGCGCGGGCCCAGGTCGCCAACGACCGGGACTGGCCCGGTCAGCTGGCACCGGCGATCGCCCGGGCCAGGTTCGTGGACCGGTAGAAGAGAAGCGTCGGCGGCGTGAGCCGCGATCGGGCTTCCATGTCACGGTCCCGGCGCGGGGCACCCCACACCTGCGAGGGCGTGCCAGCCCGCCAAAAACACGCACACCCGGCACCAGCCACAGCGACAGCGCAGCCAGGGCGGTGCCGATCCCGGTCGCGGCAAGCACGTCGGTGGGGTAGTGCAGGCCCAGCACGACGCGCGAGAGCGCCACGCTGGCGGTGAACGGCACCAGCAGCCACGCCAGCAGCGGGTAATGGGCACAGGCGACCAGGCTGAACGCCACCGCGTGCAGGGTGTGTCCGGACGGGAAGCTGAATTCGTCGAGAGGTGCGACCAGCGCGCGGATGCGGCGGTCGGAGGCGAATGGTCGCGGTCGTCGGGTCCAGCGCTTGAGCAGCTTGTAGAGGGTCAGCGCGATCAGGCCGGTGGCGGCCATGTGCGCGGACGCCGCCAGTCCGGCCATCCCGTCGGTGAGCACCAGCACCGCCATCAGCGCGTACCAGAAAACGCCGTCGCCGAGCCGGCTGATCGCGGCGAAGTAGCTGCAGGAGGACGAGCGCTGTTCGCCCCAGCGGTTGGCGCGCAGGCACCAGCCCGAATCGCCGTGCAATGCGCCGTCGATCAGTCGTTTATGCAGTGGCAACCGTTGCATGGCGGCTTCTCCTGGAGAGCCCTTCGAGTACGGCGTCGAGATCGGCGGCGACCTGTTCCGGTCGCAATGCGCTGACCGCTTCGCGGCAGGCGCGGGACATCGTTTGCCGCAGTGGATCGTCGGTGGCGATGCGGACCGCGGCCGCGATGAAGGCCTCGTCGTCGCCGTCCGCAACCGCGGCGCCGTCGCGGCCGTCGCGCAGGTGCTCGCGCGCGGCGCCGTAGTCGAAAGCGACCGTCGGCACTCCGCTGGACATCGCCTCCAGGGTCACGTTGCCGAAGGTCTCGCTGCGGCTCGGGAACGGGAACAGGTCGCCGCTGGCGCAGTGCCTGGACAGCGACAGTCCGCGCTGCATGCCGCAGAACACGAAATCGGGATGCTGCTGCTGCAGCCGGGCCCGCTCGGGGCCGTCGCCGATCCAGACGAAGCGGGCTTCTTTGCGGTTCTGCTGGATCTCGCGGAAGGTGCGGACCGCCAGGTCGAGGTTCTTCTCGGCTGCGATCCGGCCGAGATAGAGCACTACCAACCCGTCTTCGCCGACCCCCCAGCTGCGGCGCAGTTCCGCGTCGCGATGGCCCGGGTCGAAGGCGAGGGTGTCGACCGCCCGTGGCAGCCGCACCACGTTGTCGAAGCGGTTGCCGCGCAGGAAACCGGCCAGTTCGTGCGTCGGCACCAGGGTCGCGTCGGCGAGGTTGTGGAAGCGGCGCATCCAGGCCAGCGCGGCACCGGTCATGAACGGCAGTCCGTAGTCGCGCATGTACTCGTCGAATCGGGTGTGGAAGCCAGCGGCGACCGGGATGCCGAGGCGCCTGGCGGTGCGCAGCGCCGACCAGCCCAGCGGGCCCTCGGTGGCGATGTAGATCGCGTCGGGGCGCTGCAGGCGCCAGTGCGAGAGGAGCCGGCGGCGGGCCGGAAGGCCGAAGTGCAGGCCGGGATAGCGCGGCAGCGGCAGCCCGCGGACCAGTTGCTCGTGATCGGCTGCGCTGTCCTCGCCTCCCTGGCGGGGACGGACCACGCCGACGTCGTGACCGCGGGCGCGCAGGCCGCGTTCCAGACCATTGACGGTCAGGGCGACGCCGTTTACCTCCGGCGGGTAGGTCTCGGTGACGATGGTGTAGCGCATGCACGCCTCCCCCGGCCCCTCGGCAGGGTTCCGGGAATCGTGCAGCTGGCAGGTGTAGCCATCGTTGCAGCCAGATGACGCACAGATGACGTGCGCGTCGGTGACCGGTCCGCGGTCAGTCCATGGTCAGGATCCGCATGCGGGAAGCCGTTTCCAGCGTCACCGGAGTCAGTCGGCCGTGAACTCGAACGACACGCCGAGCCCGGCGATGTCTTCGATCTCGCCTTCCAGGTCGGCCTGCAACAGGGGACGCGCCTCCAGCCAGCGTCGCGACAGGGTCAAGCCCAGGTGATTGCCGTCGGCGCTCAGCTCAAGCCGGGGAATCGGGTCAGGCTCGTGGGAACGGTGCATCAGCACCGACAGCCGCAGCAGGGCGGCGCTGCGACGGGCCGGGTCGAGCAGGCGGTCGGGCAGCGAGTCGAACGCGGACTTCGGGATCCGGCGGCGGTGGGTGCGGATCAGGGCCGCCAGGAATTGCTGTTGCTGGCGCGAGAAGCCGGATATGTCGGAATTTTCCGCCAGATAGGCGCCATGCACGTGGTACTGGCTGTGGGCGATCGCCAGGCCGATTTCGTGCAGGCGCGCGGCGTGGATCAGCATCACCCGGTCGTCGTCGTCCAGCGACCAGGCCTCGGCGACCTGGTCGAACAGGCGCAACGCGGTGGTCTCGACCCGGCGCGCCTGGGCGGCCTCGATGTCGTAGCGCTGCATCAGCGCGGCGACCGCCGCCTCGCGCGGATCGTGGACGCCACCGCGGCCGACCATGTCGTAGAGCACGCCCTCGCGCATTGCCGCCTTGCTGACCATCATCCGCTGCAGGCCGAGCGCGTCGAATGCCGCCTCCAGCACCAGCACGCCGCCGGCGATCACTGGTCGACGCTCGCCCGACAGGCCCGGCAGATCGATGTCGGCGATGGTCGAGGCCTGCAGAAGGCGGTCTCGCACCTGCGGCAGCGCTTCGGCCGTCACCGCGCCCTTGGTCAGCTTCATCGAGCGGCAGATCTCGCCGATCGCCTTGCAGGTGCCGGAAGCACCCAACGCCTCGTCCCAGCCCAGCGCCCGGTACGCGCCGGTGAACTGCTGGAACTCGGCGCTGACTTCGGCCAGCGCGGCGTTCCATTTCTTCTTCGACAGCTTGCCGTTGCCGAAGAAGCGGCGCGTGCTGGCAACGCAGCCCACCTGCAGGCTCTCGCGTTCGATCGCATCGAAGCCCGAACCGATGATGCACTCCGTGGAGCCGCCGCCGATGTCGATGACCAGTCGCAGCTGGTCGCGCTTGGGCGGTTGCGCGTGCGCGACCCCCAGGTAGATCAGGCGGGCCTCCTCGCGGCCGGAAACCACCTCGATCGCGTGGCCGAGCGCGGTCTCGGCTGGCACCAGGAAGCCCTGCGGCTGGGCCAGCCGGCGTACCGTGTGGGTGGCGATCGCCCGCACCCGCTGCGGCGGGATGTCGCGCAGCCGCTGGCCGAAGCGGGCCAGGCAGTCGAGCGCGCGTGATTTCACCTCCGGCGCCAGTCCGCCCTTGCCGTCCAGGCCCTCGGCGAGCCGTACCGTCTCGCGCAGGCGGTCGACGATGCGCAGCTGTCCCAGCGTGTAGCGGGACACCATCATGTGGAAGCTGTTGGATCCCAGGTCCACCGCGGCGACGAGGTCGCCGTCTTTCAGCGGGAGGCGTGCCGCGTGGAGCAGTCCGTTCATGCGTGGATGATCGCGCACCGGGCTGTCCAAGAACAGCCCGGCCGGCATGTTCGTCATCCGCAGATCGAAGCCAGCAGCGACGACTGCGCCGAGTGCGGCTGCTGCCCGTCGGCGGGCGCGAGGCGGACGTAGCTTCCATCGGCCTGCAGTTCCCACGCGTTGAGATTGTCGTCCAGATAGTTGGTGATGGTTTCGGCGTACACACGCACCGCGATCTCCGGGTCGAGGATCGGGAAGCAGGTTTCCACCCGGCGCAACAGGTTGCGCTCGAGCCAGTCCGCGCTGGAACACAACAGGTCGGGATTGCCGTCGTTGCCGAACCAGTAGATCCGATGGTGCTCGAGGAAGCGGCCGACGATCGAACGCACCCGGATGTTCTCCGAAACGCCCGGCAGGCCCGGACGCAGGGTGCAGGCGCCGCGCACGATCAGGTCGATCCGCACGCCGGCCTGCGAGGCCCGGTAGAGCGCCCGCACGACCTGCGGCTCGTTGAGAGCGTTCATCTTGGCGACGATCCGCGCCGGGCGCCCGGCCCTGGCATGCTGGGCCTCGCGTTCGATCCGCTTGAGCACGCCGTCGTGCAGGGTGAACGGCGACTGCAGCAGGCGCTTGAGCTTGATCGCCGGCGCCATGCCCGACAGCTGCTGGAACACCAGGTGGACGTCGTTGCCGATCTCCGGGTGCGCGGTGAACAGGCCGAGGTCGGTGTACAGGCGCGCGGTGCCGGAATGGTAGTTGCCGGTACCCAGGTGCACGTAGCGGCGCAGCCGGCCGTCCTCGCGGCGCACGATCAGCAGCATCTTGGCGTGGGTCTTGTAGCCGACCACGCCGTAGACGACCTGCACGCCGGCCTCCTGCAGGCGATCGGCGAAGCCGAGGTTGGCTTCCTCGTCGAAGCGCGCGCGCAGCTCGACCACCACGGTCACGTCCTTGCCGTTGCGGGCGGCCTGAACCAGCTGCTCGACGATCGGCGAATCCTTGCCCGAGCGGTACAGGGTCTGCTTGATCGCCAGCACGTGCGGGTCCTCGGCGGCCTGGCGCAACAGTTCCAGTACCGGGGTGAACGCATCGAAGGGGTGATGAAGCAGCACGTCGCCGTGGCCGATGCGGTCGAACATCGCCTCGCTTCCGGGCAGCTGGCGCTGCTGGAACGGCGGGAATTTCAGTTCCGGACGTCCGACCAGGTCGTAGACCTGGATCACCCGGTTGAGGTTGACCGGGCCGTTGATCCGGTACACCGCGTTCTCGTTGAGGTCGAAGTTCTCCAGCAGCGTGCGCACGATGTCATCGGGGCACTGTTCGGCGATCTCCAGCCGCACCGCGCGCAGGTAGCCGCGGCCGACCAGTTCGTCGCGCAGGGCCAGGGCGATGTTGTCGACCTCCTCCTCGTCGACCAGCAGCTCGGAGTTGCGGGTCACGCGGAACTGGTAGGCGCCCTTGACCTGCATGCCCGGGAACAGCTCGTCGACGAAGGTCGACAGCACCGACGACAGGAACACGAAGTCGTTCGGTCCGCCGGACACGCTCTCCGGCAGCTGGATGATGCGCGGCAGTGAACGCGGTGCGCGCACGATCGCGAGGTTGCCGGCGCGGCCGAACGCGTCGCGGCCCTTCAGCACCACCACGATGTTCAGCGACTTGTTGAGGATCTTCGGGAACGGGTGCGCCGGGTCCAGTCCCAGCGGCGACAGCACCGGCATGATCTCGTCGCGGAAGTACGACAGCAGCCAGCGCTTCTGCCGCGTGTTCCAGGAATCGCGGCTGAGCACGCGCACCCCGGCCCCGGCCAGCGCCGGGCGCAGTACTCCGTTCCAGCATTCGTACTGGGCGGCGACCAGCTCGGCGGCGCGGTCGTGGATCCGCGACAGCACGGTGGCCGGAGTCATCCCGTCCGAGCCGGGCATCAGCCCGAGGTCCTGGGCGTGGCGCAGCGAGCCGGCGCGGATCTCGAAGAACTCGTCGAGGTTGGTGCAGGAGATGCACAGGTACTTCAGCCGTTCCAGCAGCGGTACCTGCGCGTCCTGCGCCTGCGCGAGCACGCGGAAGTTGAAGTCCAGCTGCGACAGCTCGCGGTTGAAGTACAGCGAGCTGTCATGCAGCGATGCCGGCGCTTGCGCGTCGCTCGGCAATGTCGGTTCGGTGGCGTCGTTCATCGGGATTCCAGGCGGGCCGGCCGTCAACAGGCCGACGCGGTGCTGTCGGATTTCGCCGCGTCAGGGGTGCCGTCGCGCCGCCGCACGCGGGAGGGGCCGAAGCGGCAGGCGAACACGCTGCCCCGGCCGACCTCGCTGGAGATCTCGAGCGTGGCCTCGTGCAGGTTCAGCACGTGCTTGACGATCGCCAGGCCGAGCCCGGTGCCACCGCTCTCGCGCGAACGGCTGGTGGAGACGCGGTAGAAGCGCTCGGTGATGCGCGGCAGGTGGCTGGCAGGGATGCCGTAGCCGCTGTCGGAAACCTGCAGCACCGCGCCGCCGTGATCGTCGGCGCGCAGCGCGATCTCGATGCGGCCGCCGACCGGGGTGTAGCGCACCGCGTTGCTGACCAGGTTCGAGAACGCGCTGTGCAGCTCCTTGCTGGAGCCGTACAGGTCGAGATCGACCGCGTCGTCGACTTCGATGTTGTGGCGGCCCTGGCTCAGCGCCATGGCCTCGCGGCGCAGGGTGTTGAGCATCGAGGCCATCGACACGACTTCCTCGCCCTGCAGCCGGTCCTGCGACTCCAGTCGCGACAGCGTCAGCAGGTCCTCGACCAGCTGGGTCATGCGCTGCGACTGTCGTTGCATCTCGGCCAGCATCGGCGCCCAGTCCGGCTGTTCCTCCGGGTCGAGCATGTCGAGGTAGCCATGGATCACCGTCAGTGGCGTGCGCAGCTCATGGGAAACGTTGGCGACGAAGTCGCGGCGCATCTGTTCCAGCTGCAGCAGACGGCTGACGTCGCGCGCCACCAGCAGCCACAGGTTTTCCGAATACGGGATCAGGCGCAGGCTGAGGGTGACGGCTGGATTGAGCGGCGACATCGTCTCCAGCGCTTCGGCATTGCGGCCCGCGGCCATCCAGTGGGCCAGCGGCAACGGCTGCAGCCGCTGCACCAGGGAAGTGCCGATGTCGTCGGGATAGCGCAGGCCGAGCAGGCGGGTGCCGGACTCGTTGAACCACTGGATGCGCTGGCTGTTGCGCTCGACCACGACGATCGCGTCGGGCATGGCGGTGGCGGCGGCGCGGTAGGCGCGCAGCATCTCCATCAACCGCCGCTTGCGGCCGCGCATCTCCGCCTGGCCGCGGTACAGCAGCCGGTCGAGTTCGTTCCAGACGCCCTTGCCGTTCGAAGGGCCCAGCCGCTGGCGGGCGGTCAGCCGGGTCAGCACCTTGCGCAGCCGCCAGTAGTGCCACGCGACGATGCCCAGCGCAGTCGCGGTCAGCACCTGGAACGGGTACCCGAGCAGCAGGCCGACCACGGTGGCCGAGGCCAGCAGCAGGACCAGCAGACCGAGAGTGCGGAACCAGGCGGAGCGTGCGCGGGGAGGCATGGGGCAAGTCTAGTTGTTGTCGGTCCGGCGCGGGGCTTTCGGTAGAAGCGGCGTGGACCGCGGTCGGGTGTCCGCGCAAAGCCCCGTCGCGGCTTGCGCCGCGCCTGCGGGCTCTCGGGCTCAGGCTTCGACCGAGGCCGAGAACCGGTATCCGGAGCCGCGCACGGTCTGCACCATGCCGTCGAGACCGTGCGGCTCGAGGGTCTTGCGCAGACGCCGGATGTGCACGTCCACGGTGCGCTCCTCGACGTAGACGCTGCCGCCCCAGACATGATCGAGCAGCTGGGTGCGCGAGTACACCCGCTCGGGATGGGTCATGAAGAAGTGCAGCAGCCGGTACTCGGTCGGGCCGATCTGGACCGGCTGGTCGCCCGCGAACAGCCGGTGGGCGGCGCCGTCGATGCGCAGATTGCCGACCGTCACGCTGCCGTCCTCGTCGTCGTCGCGCGAACGCCGCAGCACCGCGCGGATCCGCGCCAGCAGCTCGCGCGCCGAGAACGGTTTGACCACGTAGTCGTCGACGCCGGCCTCCAGGCCGCCGACGCGATCGTTTTCTTCGCCGCGGGCGGTCAGCATGATGATCGGGATCTCGCGGGTCAGCGATTCCTTGCGCCAGCGCCGGGCCAGTTCCAGGCCGCTGGTGCCGGGCAGCATCCAGTCGAGCAGGATCAGGTCGGGCACGCGATCGGCGATGGCGGACTGCGCTTCGCGGGCATCGCCGGCGTGGACCGGCTCGTATTCCCCCTTGCGCAGGGCAAAGGAGACCATGTCTCGAATGGCGGGTTCGTCTTCTACGATCAGGATGCGCTTCTGCACGCGGTCACCAGTGGGGGTCGATGCGAGCCATCTCGGGCGCGCCGGCCTGGCGGCTTCCCGAGCCGACGGACTCCGGCCGGGACCGGTTTCCGGCTTCGTCCGGGGGCGACGCGGACGCGGGACCCGTGCCGCGCTCCCGTGAGCGGTGCGTCCAAAGTGCACCGCCGGGCCCGAACCGCCGGGCCTCCGAAGCGGCATCAGTAGACTACGGTTTTATGACTGTCGCATGACATCGCGCTCTGCCGCGGTGCGGCCGACCCGGACTGGCGCTCCTGCGGGCTGTTCTGCCCGCCCGGGCCTCAATATCGCCGCAGATCCTCGTCACGGATGCCCTGCCTTCGCAGCTCGAGCACGGTCGGGGTGATCGCGGCGATCCGCGAATCGATCCTGGCGCGGGCGTAGTAGTCCAGATCGTCCCGCTTCTTGAGGTTTTCCAGGCGCACCAGGGCGAGTTCAGGGCGCCCGTTCAGGTAAGCCGCCTCGGCATAGGCCTCGCCGGCGCGGACCAGGTCGCCGGCAATCTCGCACGCACGTGCGAACACCTGCTGGAACTCGGGGTCTTCGCCGGAACGCGCCAGCAGCGGCCGCAGTATGGCCTGGGCGCGCTGCCCGGCTTCGCGGGTATCGCGCTCGGCCAGCGTGCGGGCGTAGGTGAGCGCGACCGCGCGGTCGTTGGGCGCGCGCCGCAGCAGCGCCTCGAAGCGGTCGTCGGCGGACGCGCGCTTGCCGCTGCGGGCCTCGGCCTCGGCGAGCGCCAGCGTGACCCAGGTGTCGCCGGGACGTCTGGCGAGCAGGGCGGACAGCACCTGAGCGGCTTCGCCGGGCTTGCTCGCCTGCAGCAGGGCGATCGCCCGCCCGTACTGCTGGGGCTCGCTCAGGGCGCGGCTGCCGGCGATACCGTCGTACTCGCGCAGGGCCTCGGCCGGCGTGCGGGCACTGAATACCCGAAGCCGCTCGCGGGCGAAGTCGAATTGCCCGCTGCCGCCCGCCGCCGCGGTCGTGGCCAGATCGGGCTTGAGGTTCTGCGGCAGCAACGGGTTCAGCGTGGTGCCGGTGTCGTAGCGGGGCTGACCGACCGGGTCCTCGCGGCATTCGTCGGGGCCGTCCGGGTCGCGTACGCACACCGAGCCGGCGCCGCTGGCGCGGCGCAGCTGCTCGGCGCGCTGCTTGGCCTCGGTGATTCGCATCGTGGTCACCGGATGGGTACGCAGATAGTCAGGAAAATCGTAGTAACCAGCCGCGTTCGTCCTTGATTTTGCCTGCATCGTCGCAAAAAAGTCCGCCATCGCGACCGGGTCGTAGTCGCTGCGAGCGAGCGTCTGGATGCCGATGCGGTCGGCCTCCTGCTCGTTCGAACGGGTGTAGTCGATCTGCCGCTGTTGCATCAGCCCCATCGCGCCGGCCATCGCCGCCTGCGCGGCGTCGTCGGCGGAGTTGCCGCCAGCGGCCTGGGCTGCGACCAGCGCGCCGAGCATTGCCAGCAGGATCGGGATCTGGTCGCGCTGGGCGCGCTCGACCCCGCGCAGCACGTGGTACTGGGTGACGTGGGCGATCTCGTGGGCAAGCACGCCGGCCACTTCGTCCTCCCGCTCGCCGGCCAGCACCAGCCCTGCGTTGACGCCGATGTAGCCGCCCAGTGTGGCGAAGGCGTTGATCTGGCGGTCGCGCATCATGAAGAAGGTGAACGGCTGGTCCGGGCGGTCGCTGTGCGCGGCCAGGCGGTTGCCCATGCTTTGCAGCCAGCTGTCGATCAGCGGGTCCTCGAGCACGTACTCGTAGTGCCGCAGCTGGGCCAGCATCATCGCGCCGTACTGTTCCTGCTGCACCGGACTGAGCAGCTCGCCGGCGGACGAGCCGATGTCCGGCAGCCGCGACTCCTGCGCATGTGCGTCGTGCGCGGGCGTGCATGCGAAGGCCAGGGACAGGGTGACGGCGGCGGCGAGGGGAGCGAGGCGGGGCAAGGACGTGTCTCTGCGTTGGGGGCGATGGCGGAGCGAAGCAAGGACGATGAACGATGGGCGCTTCCCGAGCATGGGCCGACCCGGCGACGAAGGCATGAACCGGCGGTAACCGGAGCGGCGCCCTCGCCGCACGGCCGTCGCCAGTCTGCCACGCAGCGTTCCATCCATCGGCGTGCCGGACCGGCTGGAAAAAGGAGCCCCGGGGGCCCATATTTTCCGCGTCGGCATGGTTTGACCACGACAAGCGTCACGAGTTTCCACAGGAGTCCGCACTTGAACGCCCCCAGCGACCGCACCGGTCCCGAGATCACCCTCTACACCTCGGCCATCTGCCCGTACTGCGTGGCGGCCAAGAATTTCCTCAGGAGCAGGGGGCAGCAGTGGAAGGAGGTGCGGATCGACCTCGACCCGACCGAGCGCGAGCGCATGATCGAACGCGCCCGGCGCACCAGCGTGCCGCAGATATTCATCGGCGATACCCACGTCGGCGGTTACGACGACATGATCGCGCTGCACCGGGCCGGCGGACTCGATCCGTTGCTCGAGGGCTGAGACGGGCCGCCTGCACGCCGCCGCGCAGGCCCGCGGAGGTCGCCCGCCAGTGGCGGCCGCATCGCCGCAATTCCTCTCCAGAACGGACACACATGAGCAACGACGACACCGACCGCATTGCCGAGTTCACCGCGTTCCGCAAGCGCATGAACGAGCGCATCCTCGCCGAACCCAACCAGGTCGTGCGTCGATTCTTCGCGCTGGACACCCAGACCTACCAGGCCGGGGCGCTGGACGTGAAGACCAAGGAGCTGCTCGGCCTGGTCGCGTCGCTGGTGCTGCGTTGCGACGACTGCATCAGCTATCACGTCGCCCAGTGCCGCGGGGCCGGGGTGAACCGCGAGGAGATGTTCGAGGCGTTCTCGGTCGGCCTGGTGGTCGGCGGGTCGATCGTGATTCCGCACATGCGCCGCGCAGTCGCGTTCCTGGACCAGCTTGAACTCGAACGGCCGGGAGACGGGGGAGAAGCCGCGACGGCGGTCAAGCCCGATCACGACCACACCTGAGCCACGTCGCCCGCCCCGGCTTGCGTGGGTTTTCCCCCTCTGCACGAGCCTGCCGCGGGCCGGTCTGCGGCGGTCTGGTGCGGCGCCCGGTTTCGGTTGGGCCCCGCCCGCAGGCGCTTGCGCGGTGGGATCGGACGATGGTTGCATCTGAAAAGAGACCGCGCCTCAGGCATAATTGCGCGGTTCACCATTCGGCGCCGCATCTCCCCCTGCCAGGCGCCCCAAAGCTGGAAGATCCCCTATGACGCAGACTACAGCGGTTAAACAGACCGTCACGGTCATCCGTGGCGATGGCATCGGCCCGGAGATCATGGACGCCACCCTGCACGTGCTCGACGCGATGCAGCTTGGCCTGCAGTACGAGGAGGCCGACGCCGGCCTGGTCGCACTGGAAAAGCACGGCGAACTGCTGCCGCAGGCGACCCTGGATTCGATCCGCAGGAACCGCGTAGCGCTGAAGAGCCCGCTGACCACACCGGTCGGTGAAGGGTTTTCCTCGATCAACGTCGAGTTGCGCAAGCGCTTCGATCTTTATGCGAACGTGCGCCCGGCCAAGAGCTTCCCGAACACCAGGTCGCGGTTTCCCAGCGGCGTCGACCTGATCACCGTGCGCGAGAACACCGAAGGCGCGTACATCGGCGAAGGCCAGGAGCTGTCCGCCGACGGCGAGACCGCGGTACTGACCCAGAAGGTGACCCGTCGCGGCTCCGAACGCATCGTCCGCTATGCCTTCGACCTGGCCCGCAAGACCGGGCGCAGGAAGGTCACCGTGGTGCACAAGGCGAACATCCTGAAGTCGACCTCGGGCCTGTTCCTGAGGACCGCGCGCAAGGTCGCCGAGGAGTATCCCGAGATCGAGTGCGAGGAGATGATCGTCGACGCCTGCTGCATGAAGCTGGTGATGCAGCCGGAGAAGTTCGATGTGATCGTCACCACCAACCTGTTCGGCGACATCATCTCCGACCTCTGCGCCGGTCTGGTCGGCGGCCTCGGCCTCGCGCCGGGCGCCAACATCGGTTCCGACGCGGCGATCTTCGAAGCCGTGCACGGCACCGCGCCGGACATCGCCGGCCAGGGCAAGGCCAATCCCTGCGCGCTGCTGCTGGGCGCGGCGCAGATGCTCGACCACCTCGGCATGCCGGAGAAGGCGACGAAGCTGCGCGAGGCGATCGTCGCCACGCTCGAGGCCGGGGACTCGCTGACCCCGGATCTGGGCGGCAGCGGCGACACGATGTCGTTCGCCAGGGCGATCGCCAGCCGGGTCTGATCCGGCCGGTCCGGACCGCGAACGGGGCGCCTTCAGGCGCCCTTTTTCGTGTGGACGTTTCCGGGCGGGATGCCGGCGGACCCGAGGGAAACGTCCGGATCGCGCGCCTCACCGTTCCACCGGCCGATCTCGACACCATCCGGTCCGTGCTCCAGAATGACCCGGTTTATTCCTTCATTCGGATGGAAAGATGAAAAAGGATGGCGCCGCTGCCGTGCCGCCGCCCGTGCGCCCCAGCGCGGTCGCGCTGACGCCGCTGCTGCTGTTCCTGCTGCTGTTCTTCGGTGCCGGCATCTATTTCACCAGCCATGGCGAGGCGATGGGTTTCTACCAGTTGCGCGCGCCGGTGGCGGTGCTGCCGGCGCTGGCGCTGGGCGCATGGCTGGCGTGGCGGCGCGGGATCGCGCCGCTGGACACCGTGCTGGCCGGAATGGGCCATCCGAACGTGATGCTGATGTGCCTTGTGTTCCTGCTCGCCGGCGCGTTCGCGACGGTGACCAAGGCCGTCGGCGCGGTGGATGCGGTGGTCGCGCTCGGTCTCGGCGCGCTGCCGGCCTCGCTGATCCTGCCCGGGCTGTTCCTCGTCGCGGGCTTCATCTCGCTGGCGATCGGCACTTCGATGGGCACGATCGCGGCAGTGGTGCCGGTCGCGCTGGGCATCTCCGACGCAGCCGGCCTGGACGCCGGCCTGGTACTCGGCGCGGTCGTCGGCGGAGCGATGTTCGGCGACAACCTGTCGATCATCTCCGACACCACGATCGCCGCGACCCGCAGCCAGGGGTGCCGGATGCACGACAAGTTCCGCGAGAACCTGAAGATCGCGCTGCCGGCCGCGGTGGTCACCCTGGTGCTGCTCGGCGCGATGGGCGATGTCGCGCCGGTACTGCCGCCGGACGATCCGGTCAGCCGTTGGCTGGTGCTGCCATACCTGCTGGTGCTGGCCCTGGCCCTGGCCGGAGTCAACGTGGTGCTCGTGCTCGGCGTCGGCCTGGTGATGGCCGGGGTGCTCGGCGTGGTGGCGGGTGCCGGCTACGACGCGGTCAGCTTCGCCAGCGACATCTACACCGGTTTCGAGGGCATGATCGAGATCACCCTGCTGGCCCTGCTGATCGGCGGGTTGGCCGCGCTGATCAAGGCCTGTGGCGGTCTGGACTGGCTGGCGCAGGCGATTGCGCGATTTGCGCGCGGGCACAAGGGCCGTCGCGCCGGCGAGGCCAGCATCGCCGCGCTCGCGGCCGGCAGCGACGCGCTGACCGCGAACAATACGGTGGCGATCCTGATCAGCGGCAGCCTGGCCCGCGACATCGCCGTGCATCACGGCATCAGCGGCCGGCGCAGCGCCAGTCTGCTCGACATCTTCTCCTGCGTGATGCAGGGCGTATTGCCCTACGGCGCGCAGATCCTGCTGGCCGGCTCGCTGGCCGGGCTGTCGCCGTTGCTGATCGCCGGCAAGGTCTACTACTGCTGGCTGCTCGCGGCCGCCGCGATCGTGTTCATGCTCTGGCCTTCGCGGCAGCGAAGTCCTGCGGAAGCGGCGCCGGCCGGGCAGGGCGGGGCGGCACAATGAGGAAGGGGCGCCGATCGGCGCCCCTTCCGTTTTTTCCGGTCCGCGAGCGCGTCAGTCGCGCGACTGCAGCTTGGCCAGCAGGCGCAGGAACTCGATGTACAGCCAGACCAGGGTGACCAGCAGGCCGAACGCGCCATACCACTCCATGTATTTCGGCGCGCCGTGTTCGACGCCGCTCTCGATGAAGTCGAAGTCCAGCACCAGGTTCAGCGCCGCGATCACCACCACGAACAGGCTGAAGCCGATGCCGACGATGCCCGATTCATGGATCAGCGGGATCTGGATGCCGAACATGCCCAGCACCATGCTCGCCAGGTAGACCAGGAAGATGCCGCCGGTGGCGGCGACGATGCCGAGCTTGAAGTTCTCGGTCGCCTTGATCAGGCCCGATCGATAGGCGAACAGCAGCGCGAACAGGGTGCCGAAGGTCAGCAGCACCGCCTGCATCACGATGCCCTCGTAGAAATGGTTGTACATCGCCGAGATCGCGCCGAGGAAGAAACCTTCGACGATCGCGTACAGCGGTGCGGTCACCGGCGCCCATTCCTTCTTGAACACGGTCACCAGCGCCAGCACCAGGCCGCCAATCGCGCCGCCCCACATGTAGGGGCCGGCGCCGACCGGGCCGTCTGCGGTGAACTCCACCTGGCTCCACGCGAAGGCCGCGGTGATCACGCACAACAGCAGGAGCACGCCGGTCTTGTTGACGGTGCCGTTCAGGGTCATTGCCTCGCCGGGATTGCGGACGACGGTGCCGCTGGCGAGATCGAGAAAAGTGGATTCCTTCAGTGCCGGGTTGCCGCTGCGCATGCGTGCTCCTTGAACGTGACTCGCTGATTGGGGCCGGGGCGGCGGTGACCCCGGCCAGCAGATGGATCCTGACCGCGAGGATACACCGCCCGAGCCGCAACTCAGCTGGCGGTCAGCTTGCGGGGCCGGACCGCGGGCCGGTTCGGGCCATGTTCCGGGCGAAGCCCGGGCACCTGTACGGCACCCGGATGCCGACGCCGGAGCAATGGTGCGATGGCGGCGTTCCACGCGCGGATCGTCCCGGCCGCGCGCGCGCGTTGACAGCAGCCGGGGGCGCGCCCAAAATGTCCGACCTTTCGCGGCGTTGGCGCGCATCGGAAGGCCCGGCTTCGGGGCATAGCGCAGTCTGGTAGCGCATCTGCTTTGGGAGCAGAGGGTCGGGGGTTCGAATCCCTCTGCCCCGACCAACGACCTGCCAATGCCGGTTAAGATTGCGGACCACGCGCCCGTAGCTCAACCGGATAGAGCACCGGCCTTCTAAGCCGGTGGTTGCAGGTTCGAGTCCTGCCGGGCGCGCCAAGAAGCAGTGAAGAGGGAAGGGATCGGAAAAGAGCGGAAAGTGTCGTTGCCGACGTACTCTTTGCGATGCCCCCTCCCGGTTTTTTCAGTGGTGGCTGTAGCTCAGTTGGTTAGAGTACTGGATTGTGATTCCAGTGGTCGGGGGTTCGAATCCCCTCAGCCACCCCACTTCATCCCGGCCTGCGGATTTTCCGGAGCCGGGTGTTTGCCAAAGCGAGCGGGTCTGCTATCATTCCGCTCCTCAGATTTGGGCCGTTAGCTCAGTTGGTAGAGCAGTTGACTCTTAATCAATAGGTCCAAGGTTCGAATCCTTGACGGCCCACCAAATCCGAAAGGCACCCGGCGCAAGCCGGGTGCTTTTTGTTTGTCGGGCTGCCTGACGCGAAGCCGCGTACCTGCCGGGTCGGCGTCGAGGCTTCGGCTGTTGCCCTGAATTCGTCGCTGCGGGGCGACTGGCCCTAGAATGAGCGGGTGTCGCCGGGGCGCTGCCGGTCGACGAGCGCATCGCGAAAGTGGCGGAATTGGTAGACGCCCTGGATTTAGGTTCCAGTGCCGCAAGGCGTGGGGGTTCGAGTCCCCCCTTTCGCACCACGTGCATGCAAGGCAGACCGGCCGCCCGGGTGCTTCGTCCGAGGGCACGGAGCCCCGGGCTCTTCACGTAGACCCACTGGCAACCCCCGCCAAACCGCTCCTCCCGAGGGCCGTTCGCCGTCCGGGGAGCCGTCTGCAGGCGACCCGCTGGCAACCGGCCGCCCGATCGGCGAAAATAGTCCGTTCCGCCGCCCGCACCTGCACGGGTGCCGGCGGCATCATGGACAGCCTCAAACAACATCGTGCCGCGGCGGCCTGCCCCGGTAGCAGGAGTGGATATGCAAGTTTCGGTTGAATCCGTCGGTAACCTCGAGCGCCGCATGACCTTCAGTCTCCCGGCCGACCGGCTGGAGGCCCAGGTGGGTGGACGCCTGCGCGAGATCGCCCGCGGCGCCAAGATCAAGGGTTTCCGCCCCGGCAAGGTGCCGGCCAAGGTGATCGAGCAGCGCTTCGGCCAGCAGGTGCGCGCCGAGATCCTCGACGGCATGCTGCGTGAAGGCTTCCGCAACGCAGTGCGCGAACAGTCGCTGCACATCGCCGGCAATCCGAGCATCGAGCCGGTCGAGGGCGGTGAAGACCTGGCCTATGTGGCCACCTTCGAGGTGGTGCCGGATTTCGGCGACATCGACGTCGAGAAGCTGAACGTGATCCGCCACACCGCCGAGGTCGCCGAGGCCGACATCGACGCGATGATCGAGAACCTGCGGCTGCAGCGCCGCAGCTGGAATCCCGTCGAGCGCGCCGCGGCTGAAGGCGACGCGGTCGAGGTCGAGACCTGGTCGCAGGCCGGCGACCAGCGTGTCCCGGCCGAAGGCGTGGAGCGCGGCACCACGGTGATCGGCTCCGGCGCGATGTTCCCGGCGATCGAGACCGCCCTGGTCGGCCTCAAGGCCGGCGAGGAGAAGCAGGTCGAGGTCGAGTTCCCGGCCGACTGGCGCCTGCCGGCGTTCGCCGGCAAGAAGGTCGACGTGCACCTGAAGGCGGTCAAGGTATCCGAGCCGGTGCTGCCGGAGGTCGACGCCGACTTCATCAGGAGCTTCGGGGTCAAGAGCGGCGAAGCCGAGCAGTTCCGCGCCGACATCCGCACCAACCTGGAGCGCGAGCTCAAGGGCGCTTTGATGACCCGCCTGCGCCGCGAAGTCGGCGAGCAGCTGATCGCCGTGTACTCCAGCGTCGAGATGCCGCCCCGGCTGGTCGAGAACGAAGCCCGCGAGATGGCCCGCCAGGCAGCCGAGCAGGCGCGCCGGCAGGGCCGCAAGATCGGCGAGATCCCGGCCGATGCGCATCTGGGCTTCATCGAGCCGGCGCGCAAGCGCGTGCTGGTCGGCCTGATCGTGGGCGAGGTCGCCCGCCGCAACGAGCTGAAGCTGGACCCGGCCCGGGTCAACGAGACCCTGCGGCTGATCGCCTCGACCTACGAGGAACCGCAGCAGGTGATCGAGCTGTACCGCAACGATGCGCAGCTGATGAGCGGGCTGCAGGCACGGGTGATGGAGGAGCAGGTGATCGACTGGATCGCCGAGCGGGCCCAGCACACCGAGCAGGCGCTGAGCTTCAGCGAAGCCATCCGCCAGTAAGCGGATCCGTCGACGGCGGGCATCCGGGTTCCACGAGTCCGCCCGGGCGTCGACGAGGGGCATGGCCGGCGCCAGCGCCGGGCCGGCCGTTGCCGTTCTGGGACCCGGCAGCCACGTCGCGAGTCGGTTGCCTGAGTGCGAACGCGACTGCCTCTTGCGTCGCGTCGCGATTGGCCCCAACTTTGGACGCATCACCCCACACAGCTTTACAGGTGCCGTACTGATGGACAACCGAATCCAAGCCCTCAACCTGGTGCCGATGGTGGTCGAACAGACCAGCCGCGGCGAGCGCGCGTACGACATCTATTCGCGGCTTCTGAAGGAGCGGGTGATCTTCCTGGTCGGCGGGGTGGATGACCACGTGGCCAACGTGATCGTCGCGCAGATGCTGTTCCTGGAGGCGGAGAACCCAGAGAAGGACATCAGCTTCTACATCAACTCCCCGGGCGGGATAGTGACTGCCGGCATGGCGATCTACGACACCATGCAGTACATCAAGCCCGACGTGAGCACGATCTGCGTCGGCCAGGCCGCGTCGATGGGCGCGCTGCTGCTGGCGGCGGGCGCCAAGGGCAAGCGCTACGCGCTGCCGAACTCGCGGGTGATGATCCACCAGCCGCTCGGCGGCTTCCAGGGGCAGGCGACCGACATCGACATCCATGCCCGCGAGATCCTGGGCATGCGCCAGCGTCTGAACGAGATCCTGTCCAAGCACACCGGGCAGGCGCTGGAAACGATCGCCCACGATACCGAGCGCGACAACTTCAAGGGCGCCGAAGCCGCCCGCGAGTACGGTCTGGTCGATCAGGTGCTCGAGCGCCGTCCGGACGAGTCGATCCAGGCGGGCTGAGCCGCGGACGAAGTTCAGGGCTGTAAGTTTTTGATTCCACACACTTTTAGGCAATCGATCCGACCCGGCTGCCGGGCCGGATCGCTGTGCTATTCTCGGATCGCATCCGTGGCCCCGGTGGGGCCGGAGGCGGTTCACGGCACACGCAACATTTGGGCAAGAGCATGAGCGACGACCGACAGGGCCGACCCCCCACAGACAGCAACAAGATCCTCTACTGTTCGTTCTGCGGGAAGAGCCAGCACGAGGTCCGCAAGCTGATCGCGGGTCCCAGCGTGTTCATCTGCGACGAATGCGTGGAGCTGTGCAACGACATCATCCGCGAGGAGCTCGAGGAGAAGGCGCAGTCGGCGCGCAGCCACCTGCCCAAGCCGAAGGAGATCCTCGAGGTCCTCGATCAGTACGTGATCGGCCAGCAGCGGGCGAAGAAGACCCTCGCCGTCGCCGTCTACAACCACTACAAGCGGATCGAGAGCCGCCAGCGCAACGACGACGTCGAGCTGGCCAAGTCGAACATCCTGCTGGTCGGTCCGACCGGTTCGGGCAAGACCCTGCTGGCCGAGACCCTGGCGCGGATGCTCAACGTGCCGTTCACGATGGCCGACGCGACGACCCTGACCGAGGCCGGCTACGTCGGCGAGGACGTCGAGAACATCATCCAGAAGCTGCTGCAGAAGTGCGACTACGACGTCGACAAGGCGCAGCAGGGCATCGTCTACATCGACGAGATCGACAAGATCTCGCGCAAGAGCGACAACCCGTCGATCACCCGCGACGTGTCCGGCGAGGGCGTGCAGCAGGCGCTGCTGAAGCTGATCGAGGGCACGATCGCCAGCGTGCCGCCGCAGGGTGGCCGCAAGCATCCGCAGCAGGAGTTCCTGCAGGTCGACACCCGCAACATCCTGTTCATCGTCGGCGGCGCGTTCGCCGGACTGGACAAGATCATCCAGCAGCGCAGCACCGAGGCCGGCGGCATCGGCTTCGGCGCGAAGGTGAAGAGCACCCAGCGCAAGGTCGAGATCGGCAAGGTCCTCGCCGACGTCGAGCCCGAGGACCTGATCAAGTTCGGCCTGATCCCCGAGTTCGTCGGCCGCCTGCCGGTGGTGGCGACCCTGGAGGAACTGGACGAGCCGGCCCTGGTCAAGATCCTGACCGAGCCGAAGAACGCGATCACCAAGCAGTTCCGCAAGCTGTTCGAGATGGAAGGCGTGGAACTGGAGTTCCGGCCCGATGCGTTGACGGCGATCGCCCGCAAGGCGCTCAAGCGCAAGACCGGCGCCCGCGGCCTGCGCACGATCGTCGAGTCGGTGCTGCTGGACACGATGTACGATCTGCCGTCGCTGGAGAATGTCAGCAAGGTGGTCGTCGACGAGTCGGTCATCGAGCACAAGTCCGAACCGTACCTGATCTACCAGACCCCCCCGGCCTCGCCGAAGGTCGCCGCGGCCGACTAGGCCACGGCGCTCCCGCATCCGTCGACGCCGCCTGGAAACAGGCGGCGTTTTCATTTGCAAGTGGCTGATTTGGCTGGGGATGCGCGACATGTGCGCGATGCGGGCCAAACATCTGCTTGCATCTGTCCGCGCCGGCCCCCATAACCGTGCCAAAGGGCCGTTCGCCCCTACGAGCCGTGGCTCCCAACCAAGGCTCCATGCGCCGCGGAAAGCGGCTCACGGACCAGGTGCGCAGGCGCCCGGTCCGGCGGGAGCGAGGCCGGGCTTGACCAGCCCTGCGACGTCCGGCAAACCCACCACGGGTTTGTCCGGGCCTTTCCCCAGTTCCGGAGACATCATGACCGACTCCCCCCTCAGCACCGCTCCCGACTTCGACCCCGGTCGCGCGCCGCTGGATCTGCCCGTGCTGCCGCTGCGCGACGTCGTCGTCTTTCCGCACATGGTCATTCCGCTGTTCGTCGGCCGCGACAAGTCGATCCGGGCTCTGGACGTGGCGATGGAGGCCGACAAGCGCATCCTGCTGGTCGCACAGAAATCCGCCGAGACCGACGACCCGGGCGCCGACGACCTGTACGCGACCGGCACGCTGGCGCAGGTGCTGCAGCTGCTGAAGCTGCCCGACGGCACGATCAAGGTGCTGGTCGAAGGCGTGTCGCGGGTGAACGTCGACCAGGTCGAGGAGCGCGACGGCCTGCTGTCGGGCCGCGCCGAAGTGGTGGCGCCGGTACTCGACCGCGATCCGCGCGAACTCGAGGCGATCAGCCGTTCGCTGATGGGCCTGTTCGAGCAGTACGTGAAGACCAACCGCAAGCTGCCGCCGGAGCTGATCCAGACCCTGTCCGGCATCGACGAGCCCGGGCGCCTTGCTGACACCATCGCCGCCCATCTGGGGGTGCGCCTGAGCGACAAGCAGAAACTGCTGGAAACCCATGGCATCGGCGAGCGGCTGGAGCAGCTGGTCGGCCTCGTCGACGGCGAGATCGACGTGCAGCAGCTGGAGAAGCGCATCCGTGGCCGGGTCAAGTCGCAGATGGAGAAGAGCCAGCGCGAGTACTACCTCAACGAGCAGATGAAGGCGATCCAGAAGGAGCTCGGCGAGATCGACGATGCGCCCAACGACGTCGAGGAGCTGACCCGCAAGATCGCCGAAGCCGGGATGCCCAAGCCGGTCGAGACAAAGGCGAAGAACGAGCTCAACAAGCTCAAGCAGATGTCGCCGATGTCGGCCGAGGCCGCGGTGGTGCGCAACTACCTGGACTGGCTGCTGGGCGTGCCGTGGAAGAAGCGCAGCAAGGTGCGCAAGGATCTCAGGGCCGCGCAGGACGTCCTTGATGCCGATCACTTCGGGCTGGAAAAGGTCAAGGACCGGATCCTCGAATATCTTGCGGTGCAGACCCGCGTGAAGCAGATGAAGGGGCCGATCCTGTGCCTGGTCGGTCCGCCGGGCGTCGGCAAGACCTCGCTCGGCCAGAGCATCGCCAAGGCGACCAATCGCAAGTTCGTGCGGATGTCGCTGGGCGGCGTGCGCGACGAGGCCGAGATCCGCGGGCATCGCCGCACCTACGTGGGCTCGATGCCGGGCCGGATCGTGCAGAACCTCAACAAGGCCGGCACCCGGAACCCGCTGTTCATGCTCGACGAGATCGACAAGATGTCGATGGACTTCCGCGGCGACCCGTCCTCGGCGCTGCTGGAGGTGCTCGATCCCGAGCAGAACAATTCCTTCAACGATCACTACCTGGAGGTCGATCTCGACCTGTCGGAGGTGATGTTCGTCGCGACCTCCAACTCGCTGAACATCCCCGGTCCGCTGCTCGACCGCATGGAGGTGATCCGCATCCCCGGCTACACCGAGGAGGAGAAGCTCAACATCGCGATGCGTTACCTGCTGCCGAAGCAGATCAAGGCCAACGGTCTGCACGAAGGCGAGCTGAAGGTAGGCGAGGCCGCGGTGCGCGACATCGTGCGCTACTACACGCGCGAATCGGGTGTGCGCAGCCTCGAACGCGAGATCGCGAAGATCTGCCGCAAGGTGGTCAAGGAGATCGCACTGGCCGGCCCGAAGGCGAAGAAGAGCGCGCTCACCGTGAGCCCGAAGAACCTGGACAAGTACCTGGGCGTGCGTCGCTACGACTTCGGTCGCGCCGAGGAACAGAACGAGATCGGCCTGGTCACCGGCCTTGCCTGGACCGAGGTCGGTGGCGACCTGCTGCAGATCGAATCGACCCTGGTGCCGGGCAAGGGCCAGCTGCTGCTGACCGGCCATCTTGGCGACGTGATGAAGGAATCGGCGTCGGCGGCGCTCTCGGTCGTGCGCGCGCGCACCGAGCGGCTCGGGATCGACCTGGACTTCCTGCAGAAGCACGACGTCCACGTGCACGTGCCCGAGGGTGCGACGCCGAAGGACGGTCCCAGCGCCGGCATCGCGATGGCGACCTCGCTGGTGTCGATGCTGACCCGCAATCCGGTGAAGGCCGATGTGGCGATGACCGGCGAGATCACCCTGCGCGGCCGCGTGCTGCCGATCGGCGGTTTGAAGGAGAAGCTGCTGGCGGCGTTGCGCGGCGGCATCCGCACGGTGGTCATCCCGGAGGAGAACCGCAAGGATCTCGTCGACCTGCCGAAGTCCGTGACCCAGGGGCTGGACATCAAGCCGGTGAAGTGGATCGACGAAGTGCTCGAGATCGCGCTGGAGCGGCCCGTGTCGCCGGCGCCGGTGTCCGGGCAGGGCGAGCTGCCGGTGCGTGGCCAGGATGAGGACGCATCGCGCGCCGGTGTCAAGCACTGAGTCGGCCCGTTCGTCAGAATCGTCCGGCAAACGCTGAAACCCGCGTCAGAGCTAGCTTTCAGGCTTGCTGGGCTCGGCACCCACTGGTATAACGAGCGCAACCTCGCGCTGTCGCAAGCCTGCCCGTGTAAGTGCGCTGCGGTGCGTGGTCAAATCGACCGGTGTCGATTCCTGGCAATGAGGTCGGGAGTCGAGCTTCTCCGGTTTTCAGAACAAGGCGGCCATGACCGCAAAGGGAGTCAAAACGAATGAACAAGGCTGAGCTTATCGAGGCTGTCGCTGAAGCGGCCGATCTGTCCAAGACCGATGCAGCGGGTGCAGTCGATGCGTTTGTCAGCGTGATCACCAAGGCGCTCAAGAAGGGCGACACCGTGACCCTGGTCGGCTTCGGCACCTTCCAGGTCCGTAAGCGCGCCGCCCGTCAGGGCCGTAACCCGAAGACCGGCGAGACCATCAAGATCAAGGCCTCGAAGAATCCTGCATTCAAGGCTGGCAAGGCGCTGAAGGATGCAGTAAACTAACGAGCTCGGCCGGCGGCACTGGTCGGGTCGCGGTCCAGACCGCATCCCGATCGGCGCCGAAGGACACGCCGGGTGCTTAGCTCAGTGGTAGAGCGTCTCCCTTACAAGGAGAGGGTCGGGGGTTCGAAACCCTCAGCACCCACCAGCATCCCGCCACTGATGTCGACGACTCCGATGTCGGTAGCGCCAAGGTGTGATGAAGCAGTTTGGGTTTCAGTAGTGCGGAGCGGTAGTTCAGCTGGTTAGAATGCTGGCCTGTCACGCCGGAGGTCGCGGGTTCGAGTCCCGTCCGCTCCGCCAGTAACACACAGAGGGCGCCCGTCGGGCGCCTTCGTCATTAAGTGAGAGTCCCGGATTTCCATGCCGCATGGCAGGAGGCCGGAGACACGACCCTCCGGGGTCGCGACAATCGATCAAAGACGCGGAGCGGTAGTTCAGCTGGTTAGAATGCTGGCCTGTCACGCCGGAGGTCGCGGGTTCGAGTCCCGTCCGCTCCGCCACTTTTCAACGGCATCCCGGAAGCATCCGGGGTGCCGTTTCTTTTTGATGGTCTCCTTCTGGCGGCCTTCCGGGGCACGGAACGCGCCGCCGGTCCGGCGACGCGGTACGCCCGCGGCGGCAGGGCGCCGCGAATCCCGAAGCGCGGTAGACTGTGCGGCTTCCGCATCGACGCATCCCCGAACATGCTGCAGAAACTCCGCGAGAAATCTTCCGGCCTGCTGGGCACCATCGTCCTCGCCATCCTGATCGTGCCGCTGGGCCTGTTCGGCATCGACCAGTATCTGGTGCAGAACACCAACGACACCGTGGCACGGGTCGAAGCGCCGCCGACTTGGTGGCCGTCCGCGCCGTCGTGGTGGCCGGCTTCGATGCTGTGGCGGCAGGAGGAAGTCACCGTCGGCGACTTCCGCACCCGCTTCGAGCAGGTCCGCCAGCAGACCCGCGCGCAGCAGGGCGACGCCTTCGATCCGCGCGAGTTCGAGAGCCTCGACAACAAGCGGCTGGTGCTGGAGGCGCTGATCGACCAGCGCGTGCAGGGGCTCGCCTCGCAGAGCGCGGGGATCGCCGTCAGCGACGCGCTGGTCCGCCAGACCATCCAGGACATCCCGGCGTTCCAGGTCGATGGCAAGTTCAACGCCGAGCGCTACCAGCTCGCGCTGGCTTCGCAGGTCCCGGCGCAGTCGCCGAAGGCGTTCGAGCAGACCATCCGCGAGGGCCTGCAGCAGACGCTGGTGCCGGTCGCCCTTGGCGGCAGCAGCTTCGTCACTCCGTCGGAGATGGAGCGTCTGATCAGGCTGATCGGCGAGCGACGCGATGCGCACATGCTGTTCCTGCCGCCCCCGGCGCAGGACGAGGCGCCGGTCGGCGATGAAGCGATCAAGGCGTGGTACGAATCGCACGGCGCGGACTTCCGGGCGCCGGAGACGGTCTCGCTGGAGTATGTCGAGGTCAGGGCCTCCGAGCTGCCGCCGCCGGCTCCGGCCGACGAGGCCACCCTGCGCGCGCGCTACGAGGACGAGAAGGCCAAGTTCGTGACCCCGGAGGAGCGCCTGGCCTCGCACATCCTGGTCGAGGTCGCACCCGACGCCGACGAGGCGGCGCAGAAGGCCGCGCAGGAGAAGGCCGTGGCCCTGGCCGCGAAGGCGCGCGCGGCAGGTGCGGATTTCGCCGCGTTGGCCGCGGAAAACAGCGACGACATCGGCTCCAAGGGCAATGGCGGCGACCTGGGGTGGGTCGGCAAGGGCATGATGGTCGAGCCGTTCGAGGAAACCCTGTTCGCGATGGGAGAACCGGGCGTCAGCGACCCGGTCAAGACCGACTTCGGCTGGCACGTGATCCAGCTGCGCGAGATCAGGAGCGGAGAGGTCGAACCGTTCGAGCAGGTGCGCGACGCGCTGGCCCGCGAGCAGGCCGAGACCGACCGCGAGCGTGCAGTCAACGACCTGATGACCCGCGTCGTCGACCAGGTCTACAAGAACCCGAACAACCTCGACGGCGTCGCCGCCGAGGCCAGCCTGGCCGTGCAGAAACTCGGTCCGGTCGGCCGCGACAGCAGCGACGGCATCATGGCCAACCCGGCGGTGAAGCGCGCCGCCTTCGACGAGGCGCGCATCCAGGACGGGACCATCAGCGATCCGATCGAGCTTGAGCCGGGCCACCACGTGCTGATCCGGGTCGCCTCCCACCAGCCCGAGCGCGCACGTCCGCTCGACCAGGTCCGCGACGAAGTCGTCGCCGCGATCCGTGCCGATCGCGCGCGGCAGGCGGCGAAGGCCGAGGCCGAGGCGCTGCTCGCGCGGATGAAGGAAGGAGAGACCTTGCAGGCGATCGCCGAATCGAAGTCGCTGCCGGAACCTCAGCCGATGCCGGGCGTGATGCGCGGCATGCCGATGCCGGACATCGTGGTCAACCAGGCGATGTTCGCCGCCGAGCCGCCGAAGGAAGGCGCCCCGACGCCGGGAATGGCGGTGCTTCCGGGCGGTGGCGCGGTGCTGTTCACCGTCGACAAGGTCCTCCCGGGCGACACCGCGACGATCAGCGACGCCGAGCGCGAGATGTTGCAGGAGCAGCTGCGCCAGGTCGCCGGCGTCGACGACGTCAAGGCGTATACCGCTGCGTTGCGCAAGCAGATGCAGGTGGCGGTGTTCGAGGAGAACCTCTAAGCCTGCGCCTGCGGCGACTGCCACGACACGCTCCGGTTGCGGCAGTTCCATCCGGAGCCGGAAACGACGAAGGCCCGGCGCTTGCCGGGCCTTCCTGTTTCAGCGACCGGATCGTTGATTCCTTCGCCTGTCCCGCATCCGCAAAGATGCCGGGCGCGGCCGGATCACTCGCCGCCGTCGCCGATCCCGGTCATGCCGAGGATGTTGTAGCCCGCGTCGACGTAGGTGATCTCTCCGGTGATGCCCGATGCCAGGTCCGAGCACAGGAACGCGGCGGCGTTGCCCACGTCCTCGATGGTCACGGTGCGGCGCAGCGGCGCGTTTTCCTCGACGTGGCCGAGGATCTTGCGGAAGCCGGCGATGCCGGACGCGGCGAGGGTCTTGATCGGGCCGGCCGAGATCGCGTTGACGCGGATGCCCTCGGGGCCGAGGTTGTAGGCGAGATAGCGGACGCTGGCCTCGAGGCTGGCCTTGGCGACGCCCATCAGGTTGTAGCCGGCGAGTGCGCGTTCGGCGCCGAGGTAGCTGAGGGTGAGGATCGCCCCGTTGCGGCCCTGCATCAACGGTCGCGCGGCCCTGGCCAGCGCCGACAGCGAATACGCCGAGATGTCGTGGGCAAGGGCGAAGTTCTCGCGGGTCAGGCCGTCCAGGTACTGGCCGGCGATCGCCTCGCGCGGCGCGAACGCGATCGCGTGGACGACGATGTCCAGGCTGTCCCAGCGTTTGCCCAGTTCGCCGAAACAGGCCTCGATCTGTCCGTCGTCGGTCACGTCCAGAGGCAGCACGATATCGCTGCCGGCTTCGGCTGCCGCGGCCTCGACGCGCGACCTGAGCTTGTCGTTCTGGTAGGTGAAGGCCAGTTCGGCACCCTCGCGGTGCATGGCCTCGGCGATGCCGCTGGCGATCGAACGCTGGCTGGCGATGCCGGTGATCAGGGCGCGCTTGCCTTGCAGAAAACCCATGGAAACTCCCTCGGTGGTGGGACATGGCCGCGGAGCGCGGCCGAGCAAAGACTCTAGTCTAGAGCCTGCCGGGGACGTTGCGGGAGCAATCCGCCATCGAAGTACCCGCGCAGCCGGGATGCCGGCGCCACCCGCGCCCCATGCCCGTCAATCCACGGTCGTCGTCGTCGCTGCCGTTCCCGCTTCCGGCGCGGGACCGACCTGCAGGCGTTGGCCGGGCTGCAGCACGCTGCTCGTGGTCAGACCATTGCGGGAGAGCAGCTCGCCGACGCGCAGGCCATAGCGACGGGCGATCGTCCAGGGATTGTCGCCGCGGACGACCACATGCTGGCGGGATTCGGCGGCAGTGACGATCGCGGACGCGTCGGCGACCGTCGTTCCCGTTTCCGGTTCGGACGACGTCGCGATCGCCGCCGGCGCGATGCCGGAAGCCGGTGCCAGCAGGTAGGCCGGGCGTCCGTTGGGGCGGTGAATCCGGCCGCTCGCGTAGACCGGATTCAGCCGCTGCAGCCGCCCCGGATCCTGGCCGGCGCGGTCGGCATACTGGGCGACGCTGCGTACGTCGTCGGGCACTGGAATCGCCTGCAGGCGAGGCACCGGCCGGTCCAGTGCCTGCAGCCAGGCTTCGTCCTCGCTGGCCTCGAGCATCAGGCAGGACAGGGCATGGATCTTGCGCACGTAGGCCTGGGTGATGCCGGGCATGCCGGGCAGCTGTTCGGGCTCGGCGTCACGCGCCGCCACGCCGCCGCGACGCAGCGCGCCCAGCACCCGGTACTCCCCGGCGTTGTAGGCCATCACCGCCAGTCGCCAGTCGCCGGCGAACATGCCGTGCAGGGTCTTGAGGTAGCGCACCGCGGCCCGGGTCGAGTCGACCGGCGACAGGCGCCCGTCGTAGCGGGCGCCCACCGGGACCTTGTGGTTGCGCGCGGTGACCTGGACCATCTGCCACATCCCGACCGGCCCGGCCGGACTGCGCGCGCCCGGCTTGTAGCCGCTCTCGATGAACGGGATCAGCGCGTATTCGGTGGGCAGGTGCGAATCGCGCAGCGCATCGACGACGTATCCGAACAGCGGCAGCAGACCGTCGCCGGGCGTGGCGAGCCGGTCCGGCGCATGCGCGAAGTGACGGCTCCAGCGTGCGCTGGTGTCGGCCTCGCATTGCGGGTCGGCAAGGCCGTCGCGGAACCGGTCGAAGATCTCGCGGCCGTTGCGGGTCCCGGCGGGCTGTGCCGGTCCGGCGTCCGTCGCGGCGGTTCCGGCCGCGGTCGCACCATCGACGCCGGTTGCGGTGTCTCCGCCGGCGGGGCCGTCGGCCGCGTGGGCGACCGCCGAGGATGCCAGCAGCAGCGCCGCGAGCCCGGCCAGCCGGCAACCGGCCCTGCGTCCGTTGCGGCCGCTCATGCGACGAACCCGTCTTTCCAGCGCCGCAGCTCGGCGAAGGTCTCCACCGCGTCGTGCGGAGGGCGTCCCAGCCGCCGCGCGACCGCGGCGTTGACATCGGCCTGCTCGCAACGCAGGAACGGATTGCAGGCGCGCTCGCTGGCGAGCGTACTGGGCAGGCTGGGACGTCCGGACTGGCGCATGGCCTTGGCCTCCTCGATGCGGCGCAGCAGCGCCGGATTGTCGGGTTCCACCGCGCGTGCGAAGGCGGCATTGGAAAGCGTGTACTCGTGCCCGCAGCAGACCAGGGTCCCGGCAGGCAGCACCGCGAGCCGCTGCAGCGATTGGTGCATCTGGGCCGGGGTACCTTCGAACAGGCGCCCACAGCCCAGGCTGAACAAGGTGTCGCCGCAGAACAGCCAATCGTCTCCATCATGGGTGAGATGAAACGCGATGTGGCTGGACGTATGGCCCGGAACCTCGATCACGGAGGCGGCCATGCCCAGCACGTGGAAACGGTCGCCGTCGCCGACACGGTGATTGGCTGGAAGGATCCGGGGATCGTGCGGGGCGTACACCGGCAGCTCCGGCCAGCGCTCCAGCAGCGCGCCGGCGCCGTCGATGTGGTCGTAGTGGTGGTGGGTCAGCAGCACGGCCGCGGGACGCAGGCCGGCATCGGCGGCGGCGAGCACCGGTTCCGCCTCGCCCGGGTCCACGACGATCATGCGGCCATCGTCGTCCGAAAGCGTCCAGATGTAGTTGTCCTGGCGCGAGGGCAGGGCGCGCAACCGCATCTCAGGGCCTGCCTGCGCCTGCGGGAGACGACACGCGGGAAGGCGCGCTCGAGCGCAGGCAGTGCGACATTCTCCCCCGATCGTTCATGGACATCGTTCCTCGCTGTTCCCTGCGCCGCGCGCCTGCTCTGATCTGTCACTGCATCGTCGCGGGGTCGGCCAGGCGCTCGAATCCCGCGCGCAAATCCCGCAGAATCGGAGGCCCTCCCTTTCGCCATGCGGACCGTCCCTGGCCGACTCCGGCGACCGGCGGCCGCCGCCGGTCCGACACGATTCCGCGACCATGCCCGCGCTGCACCCGTCACGTCAACCTGAACAGCCGGGGACCGGTCCGGCCTGGTTTGCCGGGCCGCGCGGAGCGGGCTTGCTGCGGGCGGAGGCACGCGCGATGGAGCGCGTGCTGGCCGGTATCCCCGCGCTGCCCTGGCTCTGCATCGGCGCCGAAGGTGCCGACTGCCCGTACAGCGAGGCAGGCCGTGGACTCTACCTGCGTCGGGGCGGGGGCGGCTTCGAAGGAGCGCTGCGCTGCGGCCTGCCGTGGCCACTGGCCAGCGAAACCTTCGGCGCGGTGCTGCTCCAGCACGTGCTCGACGACAGTCTTGGCGACACCGCCGCGGTGCTCGACGAGTGCATGCGGATACTCGCGCCCGGCGGAGTGTTGTGGCTGGCGGCGCTCAATCCGTGGAGTTCGTACCGGACGCGCTGGTGGCGTGCCGGGCTCAGCGCGCACGGCCCGGGATACTGGCAGACGGCACTGGCCCGGGCCGGCTTCGCGGCCGATGCGGTCAGCCTGCAGTGGCTGGGCCCGCGCTGGCATCCGGAAGACGCCGAGGCGGGGGTCGGCGCCGCCGACCGCCTGCGCGCCGCCATCGCCCTGACCGTCAGCAAGCGCGTGCATGCGGCGATTCCGCCGGCCGCGCTGCGCAAGCTGCGGTTGCGGACAGGGCTCGGATCGGCGCGAACACATGCGGGCGCCTTGCGGCAAGGGCCGGGGCCGAAGCCATAATCCGGCAATGACATCCGAACAACCGAACAAGGCCGTCGAGATACATACCGACGGCGCCTGCCTGGGCAACCCCGGTCCGGGCGGCTGGGCCGCCCTGCTGCGCTACCAGGGCCGCGAACGCGAACTCAGCGGCGGCGAGGCCGACACCACCAACAACCGCATGGAACTGATGGCGGCGATCATGGGCCTGGAATCGCTGAAGGAGCCGTGCCGGGTCGTTCTCACCACCGATTCCCAGTACGTCCGCCAGGGCATCACCCAGTGGATGGCGAACTGGGTGCGGCGCGGCTGGAAGACCGCCGGTGGCGATCCGGTCAAGAACCGTGACCTGTGGGAGCGCCTGCACGAGGCGGCCGGCCGCCACCGGGTCGACTGGCACTGGGTCAGGGGCCATTCCGGCGATCCGGACAACGAACGCGTCGACGTGCTGGCACGCGCGCAGGCCCTGCGCTACAGGAATGGCGGCTGACCGGGCGCCCGCTTCGCCTTGCAGGGCCTGAGATGACAGGCCGCACATATCCGGGCACAGTTCCCGAGTCCCGAACCTCAGCCCTCAGCCCACAAACATGCGCCAAGTCATTCTCGATACCGAAACCACCGGCCTGAGCTGGGAGCGCGGCAATCGCGTGGTCGAGATCGGCTGCGTGGAATTCGTCGAACGGCGGCCGACCGGCCGCAACTTCCACCGCTATCTCAACCCGCGCTGCGAGTTCGAGGCCGGCGCGCAGGAAGTGACCGGGCTGACCCTGGAGTTCCTCGCCGACAAGCCGTTCTTCGAGGACATCGTCGACGAGTTCATCGAATTCATCGACGGTGCCGAACTGGTCATCCACAACGCCGCGTTCGACGTCGGCTTCCTCGACAACGAACTGCGCCTCGCCGGGGCCGGGTATGGCCGGCTGGCGGACCGCTGTGCGATCGAGGACTCGCTGCTGCTGGCACGACAGAAGTTTCCCGGCCAGCGCAACTCGCTGGACGCGCTGTGCAAGCGTCTGGGCGTCGACAACGCCCATCGCCAGCTGCACGGAGCGCTGCTCGATGCCCAGTTGCTGGCCGAGGTCTACATCGCGCTGACCTCGGGACAGGAGGAGATCGGCTTCGCCGACGTGGCTTCGGCTGCCGGCGCCGACCCGTCTTCTGCCGCGGCTATCTTCCAGCGGCGCATCGACCGGCCGCGACCGCGGGTGATCGTCGCCGAAACCGAGCTGGCCGCGCACCAAGCCCGGTTGGCGGTGCTGCGAAAGAAGGCCGGCCATGCGATCTGGGATCAGGAGACGACCGGCGCCGAGGCGTGAGGGGACCGCTGGTCCGTTCCCCCTCCCAACGGTTTCATCGTCGGGGGGATGTGGCCAGGGTGAGGAGACTCTTGTCGCTGCCCTTCGAGCCGTTGAGGAAAAACAGTTGCGGCGCCTGGCGCCTCACCTGCTCGTCCCGGCGCTCTCTCCCGATCGTCGTCGGCGGAGGGGACATCGTCCGGGGTCTTCCTAGTGGCTGCGGACCAGCACCACGGTGATGTTGTCCGAACCGCCCCCGTCGAGGGCCGCGGCGACCAGGGAATCGACGCATTCCTGGGCACTGCAGTCCTGCTGGGCGAGCACCCGGGCGATGATGCTGTCGTCGACTTCCTCGGTCAGTCCGTCGCTGCACAGCAGCAGTTGCATGCCCGGGCGCAGCTCGCCGGTCATGGTCTCGACATTGAGGTTGCGCGGGTCGGTCACGCCCAGCGCCTGGGTCACCACGTTGCGATGGGGGTGATGGCGGGCCTGCTCGTGGGTGATCGCACCGGTGGCGATCAGTTCCTGGACGTAGCTGTGGTCCTGCGACAGCTGCGCCAGGTGGCCGTCGCGCCACAGGTAGACCCGGCTGTCGCCGACCCAGGCCACCTCGAACAAAGTGCCGCTGACCCGCGCCGCGACCACGGTCGTGCCCATCGGCAGGGCATCGTGGCGCCGCCGCGAGTTGCGGATGATCTCCTCGTCGGCGATCCGTATCGCCTGGATCAGCGGCGTGCCGTCGCGGACCTCGCGGACGATGGTCTCGCGCGCCAGTGCGCTGGCGACCTCGCCGTACTCGTGTCCACCCATGCCATCGGCGACCAGCCACAGTCCCATCTCGCTGTCGCCGTAGTAGGTGTCTTCGTTCAGGTCTCGGCGCAGGCCGGCGTGCGTCAGGTGTCCGAATTCAATCATCGTGGGGCATGCCGGTCGCGTCAGAGCCTCTAGCGGAACCAACGGAATGATCGGTGCCCGGCGGCCTCGTGGCAAGGCGGACGACACGGTTCGCGGCGACGGCGTGACCGACGTGCGGTTGTGGGCGGGGAGAAGGGGAGGCAGGGGGCTCGGGCCATTTATCGCCCTCGCCCCTTCGGGGCGGCCTTCGGCCGTCCAGATCGGCGGCCCGGCCCTCAGGCATAGCCTTCGGGCGTTCGGCGCTGCGCCTGCCAGTGGCGGGCGGGCAGCAACGCCTCACCCTGCCGATCTGTCGAACCGCGCCTGCGGCGCGGGTTCTTATCCAAGTCCCCGCACTCCGCAGATACGAAAAACGCCCCACTAGGGGGCGCTTTTCGTATCTGGCGGAGAGGGGGGGATTCGAACCCCCGAGGCGCTATTAACGCCTGCCTGATTTCGAGTCAGGTACATTCAACCGCTCTGCCACCTCTCCGGGTGTCCTGCCGCTGGTTAATGCAGCGGGCGCGGGGGCGCCATGATACGGGCCGGGGCCGGGGCCGGCAAGCGGCAGCGGTACCCGGCGCCGGGGCCATTGCCGCGTATGGGGCGGCGTTCAGTTCGCCAGGGGATGCGGGAACCGGGCGCGTTACACTGCCGGTTCTCCCAAAGGCATCCATTCCGCATGTCCGAAATCCTCGTTCCCGTCTCTTTCGGTGAATTGCTCGACAAGATCGCGATCCTGCAGATCAAGTCCGAGCGCATGAGCGACGAAGCCAAGCTCGCCAATGTCCGCAACGAGCTGTCGGCGCTGGAGAAGACCTGGATGGCCCATCCGGCCGCGGGCAAGGACATCGTCCGCCTGCGCGCCGATCTGAAGGCCGTCAACGAGCGGTTGTGGGAGATCGAGGACGACATCCGGCTCAAGGAGAAGGCGCAGGCCTTCGACGAGGAATTCATCCGCCTGGCGCGCAGCGTCTACTTCGAAAACGACACCCGCGCCCGGATCAAGAAGGAGATCAACCTCGCGCTGGGTTCCTCCTACGTCGAGGAGAAGTCCTACCAGGACTACGGCAGCGGCAGCGGCGCCTGAGCGCCGGGCAGGCCGTGCGGTCCGCCTTTGCCGGTCGCGTTGCGGATCAGGCAGGCGCAGCTTCCGCCGACACCCGGTCGGCACGCTCGACCCGGCACAGGTAGCAGCCATGGCCGGCGTGGTGCAGGTGCAGGCAGTCGACTTCGGAAACCTCCAGCATCCCGGATACGCAGCTCTCCAGTGCATCGCCGGTGACGACGTCGGCGCGGACCAGGTCGCCGTCGTGGTTGTAGGCGCGTACCGACAGCCGCTTGCGGCGGAACTGCGGCGGCACTTCGTCGACAGCGAAGTCCGCACGGACCGCGCCGCGACGGACGAAGATCGGTCCGGAAGCGCGGTATGGCGACGCCGTCGCATGGTGTTCGAACGGCAACAACAGGACTTCTTCGCCGACCGCTGCGTTCTGCAGGCTGACCCGGCAGGGATATGCAAGCGGATGATCGGCGGTGCAGCGGCGGATGCCGCGTGCGGCAAGGGCGCCGTCGTCCAGTTCGAACAGGGGAGCGAACGGTTCGGCCGGCAGGGCGACGATGCGGAAGGCGGGTGTGTGGGCGGACATCTCGGACTCCGGTGAACGTGGCGGGCTTGCGGCCATGCTCGCGCCCCGCAGCCGGTCGTTCTGGCCGGATCCGGACATCGAGTGCCGTCGGCCGGTGTCGTGCCGCCGCGCGCCGGCCGCTCCGCGTCGGCCGCATCGCCCGTGGTCAGCGGCCCAGCGCGTAGGCGGCGGTCGCGAATGCCAGCACTGCGGCGGTGGCCGCGATGGCGGCGACGACGTTCGCACGCCGCAGCCTCCGCTCGAGTTCTCCCTGCGTGTGTCGCAGCCCGAGCAGGGTGGTTTCGAGTTCCTGCGAAGCGCGGGTGAGTGCGCCGAGGGTCTGCTCCATCTCGGCGGCGACGGTCTTGATCGCCTGGTCGTTGTGGAGCACCGCGTCCTGCAGCTCGGCGATCTGTTTGGGGATCTGGGAGGGTTCCGCATTGCGGGTGAAGATCGGCCGCGCCGCGCGGATCAGCTCCGGCAGCAGCGGCGCCATTACGGTGAACCATGAAGCCATCAGCGAGCCTCCCGTGCGGTGATCGAAGGATGGTCGGCGCGAAAGCGCTCGAATGCCGCGACCGCGTCGTCGACGGTGACAAGGTCCATCACGCCCTCGTGCTCGATCCGGCTGCCCCAGCGCAGCTCGGATGCCGGGCGGCCGCGGTATCTGCGGGCGGCGTCGTCATAGCGGTCGACGCAGTAGCGACGGTCGCTGTAGGGCCCGCTGCGGTTCGGGTCGGTCGCCGCGTGCAGGCCGAGGACCCGGGTGCCCATCGCGTTGGCGATGTGCGTCGGGCCCGAGTCCGGGCTCATCACCAGGTCGGCGCGCTCGAGCAGGGCAGGCAGTTGCTTGAGGGTGTCCTTGCCGACCAGGTCCAGCACCGGCTGCCTCATCGCCGCGACGATCGCGTCGGCAGTCTCGCGTTCCAGCGTGCTGCGCCCGCCGCACAGTGCTATCCGCCAGCCGCATGCCGCTGCGTGATCGGCGACCGCGGCATAGCGTTCGGCGCGCCAGTTGCGCAGCGTATGGCTGGAGCATGGGGAGATCAGCAGGACCGGTCCGCCCTCGGCGGGCCACTGCGCGGCGGCCCATTCGCGGGCGTCGGCGGGTACCGGCAACTCCCAGCGGACCGGTCCGCGCTGCAGGCCGAGCGGCTCGCAGAAACTGCCGAGCACGTCCAGAACGTGCGGTCCCGGCGTTCGGAGGGGGGAGCGGCCGGGAATACGTTCGTTGACGAACAGCCCGTGCAGTTCCTTCGAACGCCGGCGGTCGTAGCCGATCCGGCGACGGGCCGGCACGAACGCGGACAGCAGGTTCGCGCGCGCGGCCAGCTGCATCTGCAGCAGCGCATCGAAGCGGTCCGTCGTGCCGAGGTACTGCCGCAGCTCGCGGCGCAGCGCACGCATCCCGGCCAGGCCGGTCTTCTTGTCGTACTCGAAGAAGCTCACCCCGGGCAGACCGTCCAGCAGGCGGTGCTCGCCGCGTCCGATGACCCAGGCCAGCCGCGCCTGCGGCCAGGCATCGCGCAGGGTGTGGACCAGCGGCAGGACATGGGTCACGTCGCCGAGGGCGGACAGCCTCAGCAGGCAGATCGATTCCGGTGCACGGGCGTCGGGTGTGGGTGGCGTTTGAATTGTTAGACTCCAGAGGATGAACGGTTACGACGCCACCGAAGGCCTGACGCCTTTCCGCGACGACAGCGGCTACGGCGCGATTCTGTTCGACCTCGAGCGCACGCGACAAGTCGGCCCGGAATGGTTCTCGCCCGGATACTGGGGGCAGGCTGCGCGCCCGGTCGACAGCGGCGGGCGCGGCGGTGCGTGGTTCGTCGACACGCCGCTGGGGCCGGCGCTGCTGCGCCACTACCTGCGCGGCGGGCTGGCGGCGAAGGTGAGCCGCGACCGCTATCTCTGGCACGGTGCGCGCCGGACGCGCAGTTTCGCCGAGTTCCGGCTGACCCGCGCGGTCGCCAGGCGTGGCCTGCCGGTGCCGCGCCCGATTGCGGCCTGCTACCGGCGGGTCGGCATCCATTACCAGGCGGCGATCCTGCTCGACCGGATCGATGGCGTCGCCTCGCTGGCGGACCGGGCCGCCGAGGCGGCCGAGAAGGCCCCGTGGGAGGAGGCCGGCCGGCTGATCGCCAGGACCCACCGGGTCGGTCTGGACCATGCCGATCTCAATGCCCACAACCTGCTGTTCAATGGCGCAGGCAACGGCTGGGTGATCGATCTCGACCGCGGAGCGTTGCGGATACCGGCGACCGGCTGGCGCGAGCGCAACCTCCGGCGGCTGCGGCGTTCGCTGCTCAAGCTGCGCGGGGAACGGCCGGTCGACGATGTCGAACGCGACTATGGCCGGTTGCGGAGCGCGTACGATGCGGTGTGGGCGCGCGGGTACTGAGAACGTGAACGGATTCGAGACGGACAGGGACGACGGGGATACCGGGATGGCGTGGCAACTGCGATTGCAGGGAGTCGGCAACGCGGCCGCGGTCGAGCTGGGTTCGGCGATGGCGACGATCGAGCGCGACGGCGCACCCTGGCTGACGATCGACTGCGGCGCCGAAGGGCTGACCGCCTTCCTGGCCCATTACGGCCATCCGCCGCGTGCGCTGTTCATCACCCATACCCACCTGGATCATGTCGCCGGCTTCGAACGTCTGTTCGTCGACAGCTGGTTCGACCCGAAATGGCGCGGACGGACCCGCGTGTACGTGCCGGCGGCGTTGATTCCGCTGCTGCACCAGCGGGTCGGCGGCTACCCGAACGTGCTGGCCGAAGGCGGCGTGAACTTCTGGGACGCGTTTCAGGTGGTGCCGGTCGACGATGCGTTCTGGCACGAGGGCGAGCGCCTGGAGCTGTTCGCGACCCGCCATCACTGGCCCGGCACCTCGTTCGGCCTGCGCCTGCCCGGCAGTCTGGTCTGGACCGGCGATACCCGGCCGATTCCGGAGCAGCTCGCGCGCTGGGCCGACGACGACGAGCTGATCGCGCACGACTGCGCGGTCGTGGGCAACCCATCGCACAGCGGCATCGAGGACCTCGAACGCGAGTATCCACCGGCACTGCTCGCCCGCTGCGTGTTCTACCACTACGCCAGCCGCGAGGACGGCGAGCTGCTGCAACGTCGCGGCTACCGGATCGCCAGGCCCGGCGAGGCGATCGGGCTGGCGCCGCCGCGCGCACTGCCCGTGGAGCACGTATGAGCATCGGCCGTCCGTCCGCTTCGGCTGGCGGGCAGGAAGCCCGGATGGATGCCGAGGAGCCGGCGATGCGGGGTGATGCGGGCGGCCGGATCCTGGATCGTCGCGGGCGGCCGATCCGCGACCTCCGCCTGTCGCTGATCGAGGCCTGCAACTTCCGTTGTCCGTACTGCATGCCCGCCGACCGCATTCCCGACGATCACGGCCTCGATGCCGCGGGTCGGCTGGACTTCGACCAGATCGAGACCCTGGTTCGCGCCTTCGTCCGCGTCGGCGTGCGCAAGCTGCGCCTGACCGGCGGCGAACCGCTGCTGCGCAAGCGCTTGCCGCTGCTGGTCGCGAGGCTCGCCGCGATCGACGGTCTCGACGACATTGCGCTGACCACCAACGGCGTGCTGCTGGCGGCGCAGGCGCGAGCCCTGCGCGAGGCCGGGTTGGGACGGGTCACGGTCAGTCTCGACGCGCTCGACCCGGCACTGTTCCGGACGATGTCCGGCGGGCGCGGCGAGGTCGCCGACGTGCTGGCCGGGATCGAGGCGGCGCGGGCCGCCGGGTTCGACGCCATCAAGCTCAACTGCGTCGTCCAGCGCGGCGTCAATGACGACCAGGTGTTGCCGCTGCTCGCGCACTTCCGCGGGACCGGAGTCGTGGTGCGCTTCATCGAATACATGGACGTGGGCACCTGCAACGACTGGCGGCGCGAGCATGTGATGCCGTCCGCCGAACTGCGCGACCGCATCCATGCGCGGTGGCCGCTGCGTCCGCTCGATCCGCACTACGTCGGCGAGGTCGCATCGCGTTACGCGTTCGAGGACGGCAGCAGCGAGGTCGGCTTCGTCAGCTCGGTCAGCGCGCCGTTCTGCGGAGACTGCCACCGCGCCCGGGTTTCCGCCGACGGACATCTGTACACCTGCCTGTTCGCGGATCGCGGGCACGACCTGCGGCCGGCGCTGGCCGCGGGCGAGGACGCGCTGGTCGAGGCCGCGACTGCGATCTGGAGCGGCCGGGATGACCGCTACAGCGAACTGCGCGGCAGCCGCGGCGCATCGCGCAGGCATGTGGAGATGTACCTGATCGGGGGATGAGCGAAGGCGCTGGCGTCCAAGGGGGCGCTCTCCCCGGGGGAGCCCCTACAATGTGTTCCATGTCCCGCCCGACCGCCAAGCTCACCCATCTCGATCCACAGGGTCGCCCGGCCATGGTCGACGTATCCGACAAGGCGGTCAGCGCGCGCGAGGCTCGGGCCGAATGCAGGGTCCGGTTCCCCGCCGACGTCGCGAGGCAACTGCACGCCAGCGACCTGCGCAGCGCCAAGGGGGGGATCGTCGACACCGCGGTAATCGCCGGCACGATGGCGGTCAAGCGCACTTCCGAGCTGATCCCGTTCTGCCATCCGCTGCCGATCGACGGTTGCCGGATCGGCGTCGACTGGGACGGCGAGAACGTGTTGCGGATCGAGTGCAGCGTACGCACCACCGGGCGTACCGGCGTCGAGATGGAGGCGCTGACCGGCGCGACCGTCGCCGCGCTGACCGTCTACGACATGTGCAAGGCCCTCTCGCACCGGATCGTGCTCGGTCCGGCCCGGCTGCTGGGCAAGCGCGGCGGCCGCCGCGACGTGGGAACATTGCGATGAGCGACAGCGTCCGCCTGACCGTGCTGTATTTCGCCAGCCTGCGGGATGCCGCGGGCCGCGCGGAGGAGACCGTGCAGACCGATGCCGGCAGCCTGCGCGAAGTCTACGAACACCTGCGCGACTGCCATGGGTTCGCGCTCCCGGTCGAGCGCCTGAGGGTGGCCGTCGATGGCGCGTTCGCGCGCTGGGACGATCCGCCGCGTGCGGGCAGCGAGGTCGCGTTCATTCCGCCGGTAAGCGGTGGGTGAGCGGTGGTGTTGGCGGGTCAAGGGCCCGCGTCGCCGCGACCCCCGACGAGGAAGCCCGGGATGGACGAACCGCTCGTGGCGCACGATGAATGGCTGCGGGAAGCATGAGGTCGGCGCCGTTCCTCCCGTGAAGAAGAACTACGACCTCGGCCCCGCGAAGATGAACAATGATGCAGGTTGAAAAAGTGATCACGCGCTTCCGTCTGGCCGCCGAACCGTTCGACATCGCGCCGCTGCGCGCCGCCCTGCTCGACGACCGTGCCGGTGGCTACGCCAGTTTCGAAGGCTGGGTCCGCGACCACCATCAGGGTCGCGCCGTGAGCGGGCTGTACTACGAGGCCTATCCTGCGCTGGCCGAGCGCGAGGGTGCCGCGGTGATCGACGAAGCGCTGGCGCGTTTCGACATCATCGACGCCTGTTGCGTCCATCGCCACGGCGAACTCGCGACAGGCGAGCTGGCGGTCTGGGTCGGCGTCAGCGCCGCCCACCGTGATGGTGCGTTCGCCGCATGCCGTTACATCATCGACGAGGTGAAGGTACGGGTGCCGATCTGGAAGCACGAGCGCTATCTCGACGGGGACGCCGGCTGGCTGCATCCCTAGGCTGGAATTCCCGGCCGCTCCCGCTTCGACAGGCGCGGGAACAGCGGTTGTCGTCCGAAGCGACGATGGTGAGCCTGTCGAGCCAGCAATGGCGACAGATGGAGCCGGGCCCCGGATCTTTACCGGTCGAACCCATGCCCTCCACGCGGGCGGAGCGGCACTCGAGGAGTCGATCATGCAGAAGCCTTCCCGAAATCCGCATCGCCGTTTGCCGGCGTTCGTATTGCCCCTGCTCGCAGCGTTGCTGCCGCTTGCCACCGACGTGACGGCGGGCGAGCTGATGGTCGGCAACAAGTCGGCCGACTCGGTCTGGTTCCTGTCGCTGGAGGACGGCCGCCGCACCGCGGTGGCGCAGACCGACGCCGGACCGCACGAGATCGCGGTCAGTCCCGACGGCCGCCGGGCGGCGATCACCAACTACGGCGCCGGCACACCCGGACATACCCTGACCGTGCTTGACCTGGCCGGCGCCGCCACGCCGCGCACGATCGACCTGGGCCCGCACGGGCGGCCGCACGGCGTGCGTTTCCTGCCCGACAGCCGTCGCCTGGTGGTGACCACCGAGGCGTCCGGGCACCTGCTGGTCGTCGACCTGGATGCAGGGGCGGACGATGATCCGATCGAGGCGGCGATCGGGGTCGGCGAAGGTGTCGGTCACATGGTCGCGCTGTCGGATGACGGCAGTGTCGCCTACGTGAGCAAGATCGCGGCCGGCACGGTCAGCAGGGTCGACCTGGCCAAGGCGCGCAAGACCGGCGAACGGACGAGTGGCGAGGGTGCCGAGGGTATCGCGTTCCGGCGCGGCCACGGCGAGCTGTGGGTCAGCAACCGTGCCGCCGGTACGGTCACCGTCCACGATCCGGTTTCGCTGGAGGTCCTGCATACGCTGGAAAGCCCGGGATTCCCGATCCGCATCGTGTTCACCGCCGACGGTCGCCATGCGCTGGTGACCAACGCCCGCGCTGGCGAACTGGCGGTGTTCGACGCCGACAGCAAGAGCCGCGTCGCGACGGTCGGCCTGCTGCGCGAGGATGGCGAGTATCGCGACACGCTGCTGGGCCGCGATGCGTTGCCGATCGGCGTGATAGCCGATCCGCAGCGCCCGCGGGTCTACGTCGCGATCAGCGGCGCGGACGAGATCGCGGTGATCGATACAGGTGACTGGAAGGTCGTCGACCGCTGGGCGACCGGACGCGAGCCGGACGCATTGGGGGTCGCCGAATGAACCGGCGCGTCCATCCGGCCGTCGCATCACATCCTCAGGTCCCGATCCGGCCGCGGCGGAGCTGAGTTCCCCCGTGGCGACCGGCACGGCACGTCGTCGCGAGGTGACCGGCACCGTCGGCGGGCGATCGGCTGGCCCCGTCGCGAATGCCCGTGCAGGAACGCGTGATGCGGATCGCCGCCGGAGTTCCGCCATCGACGGCTGCGACCCGGCGCCCGGAAAGGCGGCGGCCCCGCCAACGATCCTCGGCGCCCGCGTCGATCGATACCGTTGCTGCCTTCCGGCCCTGGCGGAGTTTTCGATCTAGCGTCGCGAGGGGCCGACGGGGCCACCATGGAGACGCGTCCCCCTCCGGCCGGGTCGCGCATCGCGCGGCGGCAGGACGGGGCGCTTGGAATTTGGCGGAGAGAGGGGGATTCGAACCCCCGAAGCGCGGTTTAGACGCTTACACACTTTCCAGGCGTGCTCCTTCAACCACTCGGACACCTCTCCGCTGGACCCGCCGGGGCGGCGCTCGGCCGCTCCGCAGGGGGCGCAAAGTCTAACGCTGGCGGTGGCTTGCCACAAGGGAAGAACGGGATCGGTTCATCATCGGCGCGGGCGCTTCCCTGCGCCACGGCGGGACGCGTACCCGCGCCGTCGCGGAAACAGGTCTCTGACACGGAACTCGACGACCCGCTGCGCGATGCGGGCCTGCTGCCGACGCTTTCAGCCGCGACACGAGGGCGCCCGGGCGTCGTCGCGGTCCCGGTGGGCCGGACGGGCATGGCACACTATGGACCTCAGCCGGCAGCGGCGACCTGCCGGTCGTCGACGGCGCCATCCGAGATCCGATCCAAGCCCATGTCCTACCTGGTCCTTGCACGCAAGTGGCGCCCCCGGCGCTTCGCCGAACTGGTCGGGCAGGAGCATGTGGTGAAGGCGCTGACCAACGCGCTCGACTCCGGCCGCGTCCACCACGCCTTCCTGTTCACCGGTACCCGCGGCGTCGGCAAGACCACGATCGCGCGCATCTTCGCCAAGTCGCTGAACTGCGAGCAGGGCACCTCGGCCGATCCCTGCGGCGAGTGCGCGGCGTGCAAGGACATCGACGCCGGTCGCTTCATCGACCTGCTGGAGATCGACGCGGCCAGCAACACCGGTGTCGACGACGTCCGTGAGGTGATCGACAACGCCCAGTACATGCCCAGCCGCGGCCGGGTGAAGGTGTACCTGATCGACGAGGTGCACATGCTGTCCAAGAGCGCGTTCAACGCGCTGCTGAAGACCCTGGAGGAACCGCCGGGGCATGTGAAGTTCCTGCTCGCGACCACCGACCCGCAGAAGCTGCCGGTCACCGTGCTGTCGCGCTGCCTGCAGTTCAACCTCAAGCGGCTGGACGAAGCGCAGATCGGCGGACAGATCGAGAAGATCCTTGCAGCCGAAGGGATCGATGCCGAGCCGGGCGCGATCCGGCAGATCGCGCGCGGCGCCGACGGCAGCCTGCGCGACGGCCTCTCGCTGCTCGACCAGGCGATCGCCTACACCGGCGGCAGGCTCGACGCCGCCGCGGTGGCGGCGATGCTCGGCACCGTCGACCGGACCCGGGTCGGAGCGCTGCTGGCCGCGCTGGCCGACGGCGATGGCGAGCGCCTGCTGGCCGAGGTCGCGGCGTTGTCGGAGTTCTCGCCCGACTGGGGTGGCGTACTGGATGCGTTGTCGGAGGCGCTGCACCGGGTGCAGGTGCGGCAGCTGGTCGCCGGTGCCGAGGTCGAGGGCGACGGTGTCGATATCGACCGGCTCGCCTCCGCGATCCGTGCCGAGGTCATCCAGCTCTGGTACCAGATGGCGATCAACGGCCGCCGCGACCTGGGCTATGCGCCGAGCCCGCGTGCCGGTTTCGAGATGACCGTGCTGCGGATGCTGGCGTTCCGTCCGGCGGGCGAGGACGGCGACGAAGCCGCGCCTTCCGGGCGCCAGGAAAGCGCGCCACGACGTGCGGCGGCGGCTTCGACGGCGGGCGCGCAGTCTCCGCCGGCCGCCGTTGCGAACCGGTCCGCGGATCGACCCATTGACCGGCCCGGTGCCGGACAGGACAACCCGCTCCCGACCGCATCCGGCGTTGCGGCATCGCCCGATCAGGCAGGACCGACGGCGTCACCCGCACCCCAGGCCGAGCCGGCGGGCGAGACGCCGTCGGTTCCGTCGTCGCTGACGTCACGTGTCGAGAGCGGAACGCAAACGGATGCGCATCGCGGCCTCCATCCCGATAGCGCAGGCGCTGACGGCACGCATGCGAACGGCGCGGCCGCCCCGTCCCGGCAGATCGAGGATGCCGACGACTGGCATGCCGTGGTGGATGGCCTGCAGTCGCTGAAGGGCCCCGCACGACTGCTGGCCGAGCACGCGGTATTCGTCGCTCACGCCGAAGGCGTATTGCGGCTGGCGCTGTCCGACCAGGACGAACACCTGCAGATCCCGATGACCGTGGAGCAGCTGGCGGTTGCGCTGGCGCCGGCTCTCGGCGAGGGCCTGCAGATCCGTTTCGAAACGGCCGCGCGCCTCGACGACTCGCTGCACGCGCGCAAGGCGCGGGCACGCGACGAGCGCCAGGCCGCGGCGGAGGAAGCATTTTTGAACGACCCGGACGTGCAGCGGCTGATCAGCCAGCACGGCGCGCGGGTCGTGCCCGATTCGATACGGCCTCTCGACGACGCCTGAGGACCGTTCCATCCCCCTGCCGGAGCCGTCCCGATCGTGCGGTCACGGCATCTTCCACTTCCATACAAGCGAGCAAGCAATCATGCGCGGAAACATCGCCCAACTCATGCAGCAGGCGCAGAAGATGCAGGAGAACCTGCAGAAGGCGCAGGAAGAACTGGCCAAGCTCGAGGTCACCGGCAATGCCGGCGGCGGCATGGTCAACGTGACCCTGACCGGCCGGATGGAGTGCCGCAAGGTGCGCATCGACCCGAGCGTGCTGTCGGATCCGGAAATGGCCGAGGACCTGATCGCCGCCGCAATCAACGATGCGGTCAACAAGGTCAACACCGAGTCGCAGTCGAGGATGGGGGCGGCCACCGCCGGCATGCCGATGCCGCCGGGGATGAAACTGCCGGGGATGTTCTGATGCGAACGGTGTGGCGCCCTGTCGCCACATCCGCGTCGCCGATCGGAAGCATGTCCTTCATCGGCGGCCGCACCATGCGGTCGGCGCGGTGCGCGCATATGTTCCGGTGCGGCGCGGGTACATTCCGGCGATGAGCTCCCTGCTCGAACAATTGATCGACGCCTTCCGCGTTCTGCCCGGCGTCGGGCAGAAATCGGCCCAGCGGATGGCCTACCACGTGCTCGAACGCGAGCGCGAGGGCGGTCTGCGGCTGTCCCAGGCGCTGTCCGAGGCGGTCGCGAAGATCGGCCACTGCGTGCGCTGCCGCGACTTCAGCGAGACCGAGGTCTGCACGACCTGCGCCAGCGCCTCGCGCGATGCGCACCAGTTGTGCGTGGTCGAGACACCCGCCGACCGTCTCGCGATCGAGCAGGCGACCGGCTACCGGGGACTGTACTTCGTGCTGCAGGGGCGGCTGTCGCCACTGGACGGGATCGGCCCGCGTGAGCTCGGTCTCGATGTCCTCGGTGCGCGCCTGGCCGAGGGCGAGGTGCAGGAGTTGATCATCGCGACCAACCCGACCGTCGAAGGCGAGGCGACCGCGCACTATCTGTCCCAGCTGGCGCGCGGGCACGGAGTGCGGCCCAGCCGTCTCGCCCATGGCCTGCCGCTTGGAGGCGAACTGGAATACGTCGATCGCGGCACGCTGTCGCACGCCTTCGGCAGCAGGACCGAGATCCGGGACTAGGTTTTCGGGATCCGCCGGCGCGACGCCGTATTCTTGCAGTCCCGAATCGCGGATCCCGAGCCATGACCGACACCATCTTCCACAAGATCATCCGTCGCGAGATCCCTGCCGACATCGTCTACGAGGACGATCACCTGATCGCGTTCCGCGACATCGCCCCGCAGGCGCCGGTGCACGTGCTGTTCGTGCCGAAGACCGACATCGCGACGCTCAACGACGTGCGGTCGGACCACGCAGTCATCATCGGCCGGCTCGCGGTCGCGGCCGCCGGGTATGCGAAGGCGCAGGGCCTCGCCGAGGATGGCTACCGTCTCGTGATGAACTGCAACGAATACGGCGGCCAGACCGTGTTCCAGCTCCACCTGCATCTGCTCGCCGGCGCGCAGTTGGGGCATTTCGGTACGCCGTAGGTCGCCTATCCGTCTGCTGCGGCCGTCATCGGCTCCCAGCGGTAGCTGCGGTGGTGGGCCAGTGCGAGCATCGCATGATCCTCGCTGCTGTCGCCGTAGGCATGCACGGCCTGGAAGTCCGTCAGCCGATACCGCTTCAGTACCCGTCGCGCCTTGTGGATGCCGCAGCAGTCGCGTCCCCGGTAGCGACCGGTGAAACGCCCATCGCGGTGGCCGAGCTGCGAGCAGATCAATGCCACGCCGTGCTGCCGGCACCAGTGGCGCAGGTAGAGGTCGATCGAGGCGGAGACGATCGCCACGGTGTCGCCGCGGGCCTGATGCCAGCGGATGCGCTCGAGCGCGTGCGGACGGACGAAGTCCGGCAAGGTATCGCGGGCGTAGCGCTCGGCGGCCGTGGCCAGCGCCCGACGTTCCAGTCCGGTCAGGCCGACCCGTACCACCGCCGCGCGCAGCGTCCGCGCCGGCACGATCTTCAGCCGGTAGTAGCCGAACGCCAGCGGCGCCAGCAGCAGGCCGCCCCAGCGCAGGCGGCTCGCAGGGAGGTTCGCCTTGAGGAAGGTCGAGAAGGTGTCGCGGTCGGTGACGGTGTGATCGAAATCGAACAGCGCCAGATCCATCTGCAACCTTCGAAGAGTCGGGTCATAGCCCCCTAAAGTCAGGGGGCAATTCGCGCGCGGCGCGAACGGGGGCGGAAGAGCATCGGCGGGGCGGAAATCTGCGCAGCAGATTTCGGGGTTTACCGAGCGAAGCCCGGTAAACGCCTCACCACCAGCCCCACCACGGCCACGGCGCCGGGTGGGTGATCACGTCGACCTGCTCGCGGACCGGCCACAGGTAGACGACGTCGGCCTCGACCATCGGAAAGCGGTAGTTGTAGCCGCCGATCTGGCGGTTCTCGTAGCCGGCGATGCGGCCGGTGAAGGTGACCTCGCGGCCGGGCTCGAACACCGCCGGGTCGTAGAAGCCATTGCGGCAGGCGATGAAGCGGCCGCCGGTCTCATCGGAGGCCCAGTACGGTCGTGCGTTGGCGTTGAGCCGGGTCGACAGCATCTCGAAGCAGGTCCGGTTCTCCTTCGGCTCGACCTGGATCACGCGGCCGCCCCAGCGCACCACGGCGCCGCTCATCTCGCTGTCCACCGCCATGCGCGGGGTGATCGGGTTGTATTCCCCCTGCAGCGGCTGTGGCTGGGTCGCGCAACCGGCGACCAGCGCGGCGGCCAGGACGGTGACTGACAGTCTTGGACGAAGCTTCATCGGTGTTCTCCCGGAATACGTGGGCGTTGCGGGCGGTGGCGGCGCAGGGCGCGGATCAGGGCCTTCAGGCGGGTCCGTTCCCCCGGTCCGGCCTGACCGCCAGCGTAGCGCCATTCGGCGAAACGTTGGCTGAGTCCGTTCAGCTCGGGTCCAAGGTCCGGGCGGGCCGCAGCGACGCGCCGCGCCCAGTCGCCGGCGGTTTCGTGCGCGGCGCGGGCAAGGCCGAGCCGCGCGTAGCGACGGTCGAGGCGATGCCAGGCGCGCAGCAGCGGGTCGCGCTCGCGCTCGCCACGGTGACTCAGCCAGGCCATCCACAGCACCGCGATCGCGGCGGCGAGTGCGAACAGCAGGATCATCTGCCGCGGCTCGAGCCGGTCGATGCCGAGCGGTTGCAACAGATGGCGCTGGCGGTCGGCGTCGAAGCCGAGCACGAAGTCGTTCCAGCCGCGCCGCAGCCAGTCGCTCAGCTCGAACGCCGGGGTGACGTTGGCGAGGCCGCCGAACAGCCCGCCGGCGCCCGGCGCACGGTCGGCGAGCGTGTCGTAGATGCGCTCCGGCGCGACCGCCGCGGTCGGGTCGACGCGGATCCAGCCGCGCTCCGGCAGCCATACCTCGGCCCAGGCGTGCGCATCGGAGCGCCTGACCAGCCAGTAGTCGCCGATCCGGTTGTAATAGCCGCCGGTATAGCCGGTGACGACGCGCGCGGGAATGCCGGCGCCGCGCATCAGCACGACGAACGCGCTGCTGAAGTGCTCGCAGAAGCCGGCCTTGTGGTCGAACAGGAACTCATCGACCGAGTGCCGGCCCGGCAGCGGCGTGGTCAGGGTGTAGGCGAACTCGCGACGGATCCAGTCCAGCGCGCGGCGCACGATCGCGGCGTCGTCGCGCCCGGCCTCGCGCCGCCACTGCCGGGCCAGCGCCAGCGTGCGCGGGTTGTAGCCGTCGGGCAGAGCCAACGCGCGCTGGCGGAGCACCGCGCCGAGGTCGGCGTCGTAGCGGGCCGGAGGTGCCGAGCGCATCCGCCAGCGGGTGAGCGAGGTCAGCGGACGCGGCGAGAACAGGCTGTGGTCGATCGCCAGGCGGCTGTCGTCCGGGGCCGAGCGCAGCAGGTCGAGCGCGACCAGCAGGCGGTCGTCGGTCGGCTCGACCTCGATCTCGTAGTCCCAGCCGGGTGTCGCCGGCTCCATCGGCGCCGGCGGCAGCCCGCGCAGCCAGCGCGGCTGGGTCCATTCGCGGCCATCGAAATCCCACAGCACGGGCCCGCGCCAGTACATCTGCGACGTCGGCGGGGCCTGACCGAAGAATTTCACCCGCAACGTCGGGGTGTCGTCGGCCATCAGGTCCACCCACTCGCCCGGCCGCATGCTGTCGGACAGGCCGGGCCGCGCCAGCGAGCGCTCGGGAATGCCCCACAGCGGATTGCCCAGGCGCGGGAACAGCCAGAACGCCGCCAGCGCCAGTGGCAGACCGATCGCGAGCAGGCGCCCGATCGCGGTGAAGCGCCGCCAGTCCAGTGCCGGACTGCCGGGGTCGCCGGCCTCGATGTCGGCCAGCCGCTGCAGCGTCGTCAGCGCCACCACCGAGGCGACCAGCCCGGACAGCAGGCTCAGCGGACCCTGGTCGAGCAGGAACGTTGCGAACGGTGCGAACAGCGCGAATCCGAGCAGGCTGCGGGCATCGCGCAGGCTGTAGGTCTCCGCCGGCTTGGCCGCGATCATCGCCGCCAGAAGCGCGCAACCGACATCGCGGCCGATGCTGAAGCCGGTCATCGCCATCACCACGCCGACCAGCGCCAACGCCAGCAGCGAGCGCAGCAGGCCCGGCATCGGCTGCCGCCACGACACCGCGGTCATCAGCACCGCGGTGAGCGCGACCAGGATGCCGATGCGCGGCGGCAGTTGCAGCAGCAGCGGCAGCAGGCACAGCGCGGCGGTGCCCAGCACGGCGACACGGGTGCCGGTATCGAGCCGCTCGCCGGTGGCGCGGCGGGGCATGACGGCCTGCGCGACCCCGGAGGCGCTAGCCATGAGGCATCAGCGCCAGTGCGCGCAGGCAGGCATGGCGGTGCTGGACGCCATGATCCGGACCCAGGCCGGGCTGTCCCGGCAAGGCGAGGCGGTAGCGCCGCCCCTCGCGCTCGGCGAGGTCGACCCAGCGCGCGAGACGTGCGATCCGGTGTTCGTAGCCCAGGCCCACGGTGGCCTGCCAGTCGAGCACGACCTCCGCGCCGAGCGGCTGCTCGTATTCGCGCACCATCAGCCGGTCGCGTCGCGCCGAGGCCTTCCAGGCGATCGCCCGGCGGGTGTCGCCGCTGCGGTAGTCGCGCAGATGATGGACATCCTCGCCGCTGGATTTCAGCTGCGATCGGGTGGCCTCGCCGCGGCCGTCGGGCAACGCCGGGCCGGCGGCTTCGGGGGCCGGATAGACCAGCAGCGGTGCCTGCGGCCACACGTAGGCCCATGCGCGGGCGAGGCCCAGCGGCCGGGTGGTCGAGATGCGCAGGCGCGGGACCTCGAGCCAGCCGCGATGCGTGGTCGGCAACTCGATGTCGGCCTCGCCCCGGTACGCGGTGAGGTTGAGCACTTCGCCACGGCTGGCGTGCGGCATCGCCTCCTCCCAGTCCACCTGCAAACCACGACGGGCGCGGCCCGGCCTGGCGCGCGCATGCACGCGCAGGCGGAGCGGAGTGCCGGCAGGCACCGGCTCCGCGTCGATCGCGAGGATTTCCAGGCCGCTGAGCTGCAACTGCGCGGCGATCAGGCTGGCCAGCCCGGCACCGGCCAGCAGCAGCGCCAGCAGCAGCGCCGGATTGTTGTTGTAGTTCAACGCGCCCATGCCCATCACTGCCAGCAGCGCCGCGTAGAACAGGCCGAAACGGGTCGGCAGCACATAGATGCGGCGACGGTCGAACGTCGCGGGCAGCGGCTCGGGTTCGCGCGGGCGCGCCCAGCGCAGCGCCCGTTCGCGCAGGCGTCCGAACGCCACCGTCGTCGGCGCCAGGCGGGAAACCGGTTCAGTCACGGCCCCGGAAACCCCGGCCGCAGCGTCCCGGAGCGGCGATCGTCGACCGTGTCGACGACCGGGCACGCGGCACGGCCATCAGTCCACCGGCACCGCGTGCAGGATCGACTTGGCCAGCGCGGCGTCGCTGCCGGCATCGGCGTCGGCGACCAGGCGGTGCGCGGCGACCGGAATGAAGAGGCTCTGTACGTCTTCCGGCAGCACGTGCTGCCGTCCGAGCAGCAGGGCGTGCGCACGGGCGGCGCGCAGCAGCGCGAGGCCGGCGCGCGGCGACAGGCCGACGCGCACCCCGGGATGCTTGCGGCTCTGCGCGAGCAGGGACTGCACGTAGCCGATCAGCGCCTCGCTGGCATGTACCGAAGCTGCGGCCTCGCGCGCGGCCAGCACCTCCTCGCTGCCGAGCAGCGGGTGGCTGCGTGCGATCAGGGTGCGGCGGTCGGCGCCGGCGAGCAGATCGCGTTCGGTCCTGTCGTCCGGATAGCCGAGGCTCAGCCGCAACAGGAAGCGGTCCAACTGCGAGTCGGGCAGCGGATAGGTGCCCGACAGGTCGACCGGGTTCTGCGTCGCGATGACGAAGAACGGCTCCTCCAATCGGTGGGTGGTGCCATCGACGGTCACCTGGTGCTCGGCCATCGCCTCGAGCAACGCGCTTTGGGTGCGCGGCGGCGCGCGATTGATCTCGTCGGCCAGCAGCACCTGGGTGAACACCGGGCCGGGATGGAATTCGAACCGACGGCTCTGGGCATCGAACACCGACACGCCGACCACGTCGGCCGGCAGCAGGTCGGAGGTGAACTGCACGCGCTGGAACTCGAGGCCGAGCGTCGCCGCGAGCGCATGCGCGAGGGTCGTCTTGCCGAGTCCGGGCAGATCCTCGATCAGCAGGTGACCGTCGGACAGCAGCGCGACGAAGGCGAGGCGGACCTCGAGCGGTTTGCCCAGCACCAGCGTGTTGACCTGAGTCATCGCACGGTCAAGTGCCGCGCGCAGGTCATCGGTTAGCATGACGGCCCTTGCGGGGGTCGAGGCCATTCGCTTCTCCTCTGCGATCCGAACCGCGGGCAGGGCGTCGCCGCCCTCCCCGGAACATTCCGAGTGTAGCGAGGTCCAGTGGCATGCGTGAGTTGGGCATGCGCGATTCGAGCGTGCGTGATGTGCGGATGCGCGGCGTGGAGGCGCACGACGCCGGTCGGGCGCGTTTCGCGTTCCTCGCGCTGTTCGCCTTCGTGATGCTGGTCAAGCTGCTGGTCGCCCTGCGTCTGCCGCTGTTCGTCGACGAGGCGTTCTACTGGCAGGAGGGGCAGCACCTGGCGGCCGCCTACTCCGACCTGCCGGGCCTCACCGCATGGCTGACCCGGCTCGGCGTCGCCCTGGGCGGCGACAGCACGTTGTCCAACAGCACGCTGGCGCTGCGGCTGCCGTTCCTGCTGCTGGCGGCCTTCGTGCCGTGGCTGGTGGTGCGGATCGCCCGCCGCGAGTCCGGCGAACGCGATGGCTGGATCGCCGGCAGCCTCGCGCTGCTGCTGCCGTTGTCGGGGTCGCTGGGGCTGCTCGCGCTGCCGGACGCGGCGATGGCGGTCGCGACCCTGCTGTGCGTCGACGCCGGTGCGCGGTTGCTGCGCCGGGTCGATGCCGCGACCGCTCTCGAGCTGGCCGGCGGGCTGGCGCTCGGGGCGCTCAGCCACTACCGCTTCATCGCCGTGATCGGGGTCGGTTTCCTGGCCCTGCTGCTGTTGCCGGACGGCCGCAGGGCATTGCGGGACGTGCGGGTGTGGACGGCGATCGCCTTCGGCGCAGCGGCGTGGACGCCGCTGGTGGCGTGGAATTTCGACAACGCCGACGCCGGCCTGCGCTTCCAACTGGTCGAGCGGCATCCGTGGGCGTTCCATGTCGACGGCGTGCTGTTCCTGGTGATCCAGGCCCTGCTGGTGACTCCGGTGCTGTTCGCGGCGATGGGATTCGCCGGTTGGCGCGCGCTGTCGGCACCGCGTCCGCAGTCGCGCTACTTCGGCTGGCTGGGCCTGCTGGTGGTGGCCGGCTTCTTCGTGCTCGGCTTCTTTGCCGACACCGAGCGGGTCAGCTTCCATTGGCCGCTGCCGGGATACCTGGCCCTGCTGCCATTGTTGCCGGCGCTGATCGAGCGATGGCCGAAACCCTGGCGCGTCGCGTTGTGGTGCACCGCCGGTGCCGGCCTGGCGGTGGTGCTGGGCTACTACGTGGCCGTGTCGGTCCCGGATGTCCGCGCGCGCGCCGCCGCCGAGAAGTGGTATCCGTCCAACTTCGCCGGCTGGGACGCCCTGGCCGACGCCGTGCGCGAGGAGCGTGCGGCAGCGCCGGCCGACACCCTGCTGGTGGCCGACAACTTCAAGGTCGGCGCCGAGCTGGGCTTCGCGCTCGGCGATCCCGACATTCCGGTGCTCGACCATCCGCTCAACCATTTCCATGGTCGCGCACCGCAACTGCGGCTATGGGGGCTGCAGACCGCCGGCCGCGAGGACTGGGGCGGCCGCCCGGTGCTGCTGGTGGTCGGTGCCAGCGAGGTCCGCTATCGCGAGCTGCTCGCCCGCTACCACGCGCTGTGCGAAATGGTCGGGCCGCTGCCGCCGCCGCGGGTGCTGAACGTCGATCACGGTCGCCAGCGTTTCCTGTTGTTCCGGTTGTCGGCAACTGGCGACGAGGCCACGGGGACGGGCGGAAACGTCTGCGTCGCACCGGCGATGGCCTGGATCACCACGCCGACACCGGGCCAGACCGCCACCGGCACGATCGAGGTGGCGGGCTGGGCGTTCAAGGACGGCGTCGGGCTCTCGCGGGTCGAGCTGATGGTGGACGGACGCGTGGTGACCGAGCTGCAGTACGGACTCGAAGATCCCGGCGTGGCCGGTTACTGGCGGATATCCAGCGACCCCCAGCACCCGAAGGTGGGGTTCCGCGGCACCTACGACATCGCCGCGCTGCCGCCGGGGCGGCATTGGATCGGTCTTCGCCTTCACGGGCGCGACGGCAGCGTCGAGGACTGGTCCGAACAGCCGATCGTGGTCGAACCCTAGACCGGGTTCCTTCGACGCGTCACTTCAGTGCGGCCGCAGGCCGTCGGTAGGGCAGGCGGCTCAGGGCAGGGGGTAGCCGGCCGCGCGCAGCAGGCGCGCGGTCTCGATCAACGGCAGCCCGACCAGGGCGGTCGGGTCGCGCGTCTCGATCGCCTCGAACAGGGAGATGCCCAGGCCCTCGCACTTGAAGCTGCCGGCGCAGTCGTAGGGCTGCTCGGCATCGACATAGCGCTCGATCTCGTCGTGCCGCAGCGGGCGGAACCGGACCACCGTCAGGTCGTTCGCCATCAACGGAACGCCGCCGGCGCGCATCACGCAGACGGCGGTGTGGAAACGTACCTGCCGACCCGACATCGCCGACAACTGCTCGATCGCGGGGTCGCGGCCACCGGGCTTGCCGAGTGGGCGGGCGTCGAGTTCGGCGACCTGGTCGGAACCGATGACCCAGGCATCGGGACGCCCGTCGGCGACCGCGGCGGCCTTGGCGGCGGCGAGGCGGGCGGCCAGCGCGGCGGGCGCCTCGTCCCCGTGCGGCGATTCGTCGACGTCGGGGCGCGCGGTCTCGAACGGCAGCCGCAGCCGCGCGAGCAGCTCGCGGCGGTACGCCGAGGTGGATGCCAGGATCAGTGGACTGCTCACGGGAGAGGCGACACGGGTTCAGGTCAGCGGTGCGCGCGCTTCCTCGATCCGGTCGAGCTGGCGCTCGATCCGGGCGCGGGCATTGTCGATGCCGCTGCGCACCTCCTGCAGTTCATCGAGGGTCGCGGCACTGCCGTGGTCGCGCAGCCACAGGCGCTGGCGCAGCATCTCTCGTAACGCGTCCTGGACCGGGTCTTCGGGCTGGTCGCCGGCGACCGCCTCGATCTCGTCGCGGGCCGTCCTGAGACGGGCCTCCAGGGCGTCGGCGGCGTCGAGGATCTCGCGGACCGCGCGGCGACGGCGCAGGCGCCGGTTCAGCAGGAAAAGCGCGGCCACGGCGGCCGCCACGACGGCGAACAGGATGAGTGTCAGGTTCACGGCAACGACGGGCGCGGGTGAACTTCCAGTCTGCCGTGCCGGCCTCGCTGCGGCAAATTCGGCTCCCGGTCGGCCGGACCCTGAAGGCGCATGCCGGGGGCGTTTGACAGGGGGGGAGGGCATCCTTAACATTCAGCGGCTTATGTCCGCTGATGTGCCAAGAGTGCAGGTGCCCGAGTTGCTGGATGCCTGGCGCATGGTGTCGGCGCGGCGCGGCGTCGCGGGTCGGCTGCCGTTGTCCTCGCTGACCCGTCTGGCCGACAGTCTGGTCGATACCGAAGGCGAAGTGTCCTATTCGCTGGATTTCGACAGGGACGCGTTGCAGGTGCCTTATGTCGAACTGCGTATCGACGCCGAGCTGCCGCTGCTGTGCCAGCGCAGCCTGCAGCGCTTCCTGTTGCCGGTAAAGATCGTGCAGCGGCTCGGCCTGATCCGTAATGAGGCGGACGAGGCCGCGCTGCCGCCGGACTACGAACCGCTGCTGATGCCCGCCGACGGCATGTTGCAGGGCGCCGAGCTGGTCGAGGATGAACTGATCCTTGCCGTCCCGGTCGTGCCGACGATGCCCGGCACGGAAGCGATGGAGCGCGATTGGCCGGCCCCGGAGGCCGAAACCGAACGCGCCAACCCGTTCGCTGCGTTGTCGGCGTTGAAGAAGCCCCCGTCCAATTGACGTCAGCTGCAAGCCAACCCGCTGTAGGTCAATTCGTACATCAACACAATCCAGTTCTCACGATCCAGCTTTCCCGGAGCAAGACCATGGCTGTCCAGAAGTCGAAAGTTTCCCCGTCCAAGCGCGGCATGCGCCGTTCGCACGATTCGCTGACCAGCAAGCAGCTGGCCACCGACCCGACCACCGGCGAGACCCACCTGCGTCATCACGTCACTGCCGATGGCTACTACCGCGGCAAGAAGGTGATCGACACCAAGGGCCGGATCGCCGACGAGGAGTAATCTCCTCGCTGGCCGCCGCGCCCACGGCGCGCGGCGGCTTCGCCCTCCATGGTCGTGATGCCGTGGGGGCGATCGCCATATCCAGCCGGATCCGGGGCTTTCCCGCTCGATCCCGCCCTTGCCGGGCGTCGCGTGCGATCCGTTCCCGCCGGTTGAGAGGCGGCTCCAACGCGGGCGGCTTCACTGCGGGCCGCTCCAATGCCAGCGTCGCTGGTGGCTATTGCAATCGCCGGGCTGATGCCGGCCGGGAGTGGCTTGATGAGTGAGCGGCAACAGGTGGGGCAGGGTATGGATGCGCAGGCGGGCGCCCGCGCAAGCGGAGTGTTCTCGCGCATCGCCGGCACCGGCAGCTATCTGCCGGAGAAGGTGCTGACCAACGACGACCTGGCGAAGATCGTCGACACCAGCGACGAATGGATCGCCGCCCGCACCGGCATCCGCGAGCGTCATGTGGCCGCCGACGGCGAGACGACCTGCGATCTTGCGTTCCATGCCGCCTCGCGCGCGCTGGAAGCCGCCGGCGTCGACGCCTCCGAGCTCGACCTGATCGTGGTCGGCACCACCACGCCCGACCTGATCTTTCCGTCGACCGCCTGCCTGTTGCAGCACCGTCTGGGCGCCAACGGCTGCCCGGCGTTCGATGTCAACGCCGCCTGTTCGGGCTTCGTCTACGCGCTGACCGTCGGCGACAAGTTCATCCGCTCCGGCGCGGCGAAGACGGTGCTGGTGGTCGGCGCCGAGACCCTGACCCGGATGCTCGACTGGAACGACCGCTCGACCTGCGTGCTGTTCGGCGACGGCGCCGGCGCGGTCGTGCTCAAGGCCGACGACGAGACCGGCATCCTCAGCACCCACATGCATGCCGACGGCGGCAAGAAGGAACTGCTGTGGAACCCGGTCGGCGTTTCCGCCGGCTTCAAGCCGGACGAGCACAACGCCGGCGTGAGAGTGCTGATGACCGGCAACGAGGTGTTCAAGCATGCGGTCAAGGCGCTCGATTCGGTGGTCGAGGAGACCCTGGAGGCCAATGGCCTGGATCGCCATGACATCGACTGGCTGATCCCGCACCAGGCCAACCTGCGCATCATCGAGGCGACCGCCAAGCGACTGGACATGCCGATGGACCGGGTGATCGTCACCGTCGACAGGCACGGCAACACCTCGTCGGGTTCGGTGCCGCTGGCGCTGGACGAAGCGGTGCGCTCGGGCCGGGTGCAGCGTGGCCAGTTGCTCCTGCTGGAGGCGTTCGGTGGCGGTTTCACCTGGGGTTCGGCGCTGTTGCGCTACTGACTGATCGCGGCAGCCCGCTCGGCGGTTCCCGCGATCCATCTCTTCGAAACGCCCCGCCGACGCGGGGCGTTCTTCTTTGTCCCGGACCGATCCGGAGGACGTTGTCGGCAACCGGCGGACCGCGCGGGCCCGGACGGATGCATGCCGCAGGGACCTGGCAAAGAAACGGGCGGACAGCACGACGCGCTGCGTCACGGAGTACCGGTATGCGGAGTGCACCGTTGGGGCCGATGATGGCTGCGCCGGTGACACCGGCGCAGCCGCGACGCCCTTCGGAACGGTTCGTGGGGACGGGTCGGATCGCGATCGGATCCCGGGTGGTCGCCGACGGTAGGAGCGCACCCATACGCTTTTTGTGACGACAGTACGCATGGGTACAGACGCCATGTGACATTCGCCCGTATCATGCACGCCCCGCTTCACAGGGTTTGTGCGTGACCGACACCGTCCCGACTGCCGCCGCGACCACGGTCGCTTCCGATCCCACCCTGGCGTTCGTGTTCCCCGGCCAGGGCTCGCAGTCGCTCGGCATGCTCGCCGGGTTGGCCGCCGACGATGCCGGCATCGCCGAGACCTTTGCCGAAGCCAGCGATGGCGCCGGCGTCGACCTGTGGGCGCTGAGCCAGCAGGGCCCCGAAGAGGATCTCGATCGCACCGAGTTCACCCAGCCGGCATTGCTGGCCGCGGGCGTCGCGGTGTGGCGCCTGTGGAACGCGCGAGGGGGCGTGCGCCCGGCGCGTCTGGCCGGGCACAGCCTCGGCGAGTACACCGCACTGGTCGCCTCCGGTGCGCTGTCGCTGACCGAAGCCGCGCGCCTGGTGCGCCTGCGCGGCCAGCTGATGCAGGCGGCCGCGCCCGCCGGCACCGGCGGCATGGCCGCGGTGCTCGGTGCCGAGGAGGCGCTGGTGGTCGAGGTCTGCGAGGCGGTATCGACCGCGTCCGCGGTCGTCGTGCCCGCCAACTTCAACTCGCCGGGACAGGTCGTGATCGGCGGTCATGCCGGGGCGGTCGATGCCGCGCTGGTGATGCTGGCCGAACGTGGTGTACGCAAGGCGGTCAAGCTCGCGGTCAGCGTTCCGTCGCACACGCCGCTGATGCGCGAGGCCGCCGACAGGCTCGCTGCCGCGATGGACGGGATCGCCTGGTCGGCGCCGTCGCTGCCGGTGGTCCAGAACGTCGATGCGCAGGTCCACGAAAACATCGACGCGATCCGCGATGCGCTGGTCCGCCAGCTCTACCTGCCGGTGCAATGGACCGGTTGCGTGCAGGCGCTGGCGGCCGCCGGCGCGACCCGGATCGCCGAATGTGGCCCGGGCAAGGTGCTCACGGGCCTGGCAAAACGCATCGACAAGGCGCTCGATGCGCGTGCCCTCGGCACGCCGGTGGATTTCGCCGGCGCGCTGGCCGAGTGGAAATGAATCTTCGCCACCAATCGCGCGGATAAACACCGATAATCCGTTCTGGATGCCTCATCCGCGGAATCCGTGGCCGAATTTCCTGGAGACGAACGAATGACCCAGACACTGCAAGGCGAAATCGCCCTGGTGACCGGCGCCAGCCGCGGCATCGGCGCGGCGATCGCGGACGAACTGGCCGCACAGGGCGCGACCGTGATCGGCACCGCGACTTCCGAGGGCGGCGCCCGGGCGATCGCCGAGCGTCTGGCCCCTCGTGGCGGCCATGGCCGCGTCGTCGACGTCGCCGATGCGGCCGCCATCGAGACGTTGATCGACGGCATCGCGAAGGAGATCGGCCCGGTCTCGATCCTGGTCAACAATGCAGGCATCACCCGCGACAACCTGCTGATGCGGATGAAGGACGAGGACTGGCAGGCGATCCTCGACACCAACCTGTCCAGCGTCTATCGCACCAGCAAGGCGGTGATGCGCTCGATGATGAAGGCGCGCAAGGGCCGCATCATCAACATCGCGTCGGTGATCGGCGTGACCGGCAATGCCGGCCAGGCCAACTACGCCGCCGCCAAGGCCGGCATCATCGCTTTCAGCAAATCGCTGGCGAAGGAGATCGGCTCGCGCGGGGTCACCGTCAATGTGGTCGCACCCGGTTTCATCGACACCGACATGACCCGTGCGCTGCCGGAGGACGCGAAGAACGCGATGCTCGGGCAGATCGCGCTCGGCCGCTTCGGCGAGCCGGCCGACATCGCCCGTGCGGTCGCGTTCCTGGCGGGTCCCTCGGCCGCGTACATCACCGGGGAAACCCTGCACGTCAATGGCGGCATGTACATGCCGTGAGGCCCGCGTCTCTGGGGTAAACGGCTGATTTGAAACAAATTTCAAAGGGGCGCACCTGGGCCCCGATTCCATTAGACTATTCCGTCGAACATCCCGTCCGGGAGGAGTGAGAACCCATGAGCAGCATCGAAGAGCGCGTCAAGAAGATCGTCGTCGAACAACTCGGCGTTAAGGAAGAAGAAGTCACCAACAACGCTTCGTTCGTCGACGACCTCGGCGCGGACTCGCTCGACACCGTCGAGCTGGTGATGGCCCTCGAGGAAGAGTTCGAGTGCGAGATCCCGGACGAAGAGGCCGAAAAGATCACCTCGGTGCAGCAGGCGATCGATTACGTCAAGGCGCACGTCAAGGCCTGATCCATGCCTGGCGGGCAGGTGCCGCCAAGGCGGTCGCGGGTCGGGTCGAACGCCCGGCCGCGTACCCTGCAAGCCAGTCGGGGCCGCTCTGCGGCCCCGTGTTGTTCCGGGATGCGATCGCGTCCTGCGCGCGCGCTCCGGAACCGCCGCGGCCGCGCAGGCGCCTGCGAGGGCTGTCCGAAGGCTTTCCCGTAACGCGGATCGCCGAACATCGGGCTGCCTGCGGCACGTTCCGCGGCCCCATTCCAACAGTTTTCCGGCGGCAGCCGGGCCGTACCCGGCAGTGCCCCGCATTCGGAGTCATCAATGTCGAAACGTCGCGTAGTGGTTACCGGACTCGGCCTCGTGTCCCCGTTGGGCAACGACGTGGCCAGCAGCTGGGACGGTATCGTCAACGGCCGCTCGGGCATCGCCCCGATCACCCACTTCGATGCGTCGGGCTTCACCACCCGCATCGCTGGCGAGGTGCGCGACTTCGACGTGACCCGCTGGGTCGGCGCGAAGGATGCGAAGAAGATGGACTCCTTCATCCACTACGGGGTTGCCGCCTCGCTGATGGCGATGGAGGACGCCGGCCTGGTGGTCGACGATTCCAACGCCGAGCGCATCGGTGCGCTGATCGGTTCGGGCATCGGCGGCATCCTCGGCATCGAGGAGCAGACCATCAAGTACCACGAGGGCGGCCCGCGCAAGATCTCGCCGTTCTACGTGCCCAGCACGATCATCAACATGCTGCCCGGCCAGGTCTCGCTGCTGACCGGCATCAAGGGTCCGAACTTCTCCGCGGTCTCCGCCTGCGCCACCTCGAACCATTCGATCGGCATGGCGATGCGGATGATCCAGTACGGCGACGCCGACGTGATGGTGGCCGGCGGCGCCGAGCGCGGCTCCTCACCGACTTCGGTCGGCGGCTTCTGTTCGATGAAGGCGATGTCGACCCGCAACGACGATCCGGCCCGCGCTTCGCGTCCGTGGGACAAGGAGCGCGACGGTTTCGTGCTCGGCGACGGCGCCGGCATCCTGGTGCTGGAGGAATACGAATACGCCAAGGCGCGCGGTGCGCGCATCTATTGCGAGCTTGCCGGTTTCGGCGCCAGCTCCGATGCCTTCCACATGACCGCGCCGAGCGAGAACGGCGAGGGCCCCGCGCGCTGCATGGCGACCGCGTTCAAGGACGCGGGCATCAATCCCGAGCAGGTCGGCTACCTCAATGCGCATGGCACTTCGACGCCGCTGGGCGACGTCGCCGAGACCCTCGCGATCAAGCGGGCGCTCGGCGATCATGCCTACAGGACGATGGTCAGCTCGACCAAGTCGATGACCGGCCACCTGCTCGGCGCGGCCGGCGGCGCCGAGGCGATCTTCTCGGTGCTGGCGCTGCACCACGGCATCATCCCGCCGACGATCAACCTCGACGAGCCCGGCGAAGGCTGCGACCTCGACTACGTGCCGAACACCGCGCGCGAGGCGAAGGTCGACGTGACCGTGTCGAACGGCTTCGGCTTCGGCGGCACCAACGGAACGCTGGTGTTCACGCGGGTCTGACCGGTTCCGCGGCTGGCCGACGACGATCCCCGCTTCGGCGGGGATCGTTCTTTGTGGCGGCCGGGTCCGCGGGTGAAGCCGCTGGGCGCTTGTTCCGAGCCCCCCTTTGTCAGGGGGGCGGCTTGCGTCACAGGCGGTGGGCGGGGGACTGGAGGCATGGCCTGGGGGCCCCGAGGTTTGCCGCGCAAACTTCGGGAGCTTCATTGGTGCATGCGCCCATGAAGGTGGTGCGACAATGTCCGCCATGCTTCTGACCTGCCAGCTTCCCGCCAATCTCGACCTGCTGTCGCTGCACCGGACCGATCCCGCGCGTTACCCGCTGTTGCTCGAGTCCAGTGCCCACGGCACCGCGCAGGGGCGATGGGACATGCTGCTGGCCGGCCGGGGCGAGGGGCTGCGGCTGGACGTCGACGGCGTCACCCGCGATCGTGAGGGCCGCGTACTGGGGCAGGACTTCCTGGCTGCGCTGGATCGGACCTGGTCGGCCGCACGGGTGCCGCGCGACGAACCGCGCTGGCCGTTCCGCGGCGGCTGGGCATTGCTGCTGGGTTACGAACTGGCCGCGCAGGTTGAACCGATACTGGCGCTGCCGCCGGCGCCGGGACGGTCGCCGGTCGCAATGGCGTTGCGCTGCCCGGCCGCGGTGCTGCGCGACCACGTCGGCGGCGGGTGCGTGGCGGTCGCCGAGCCCGGGCACGAAGGTCTGCTGGAGAGCATCCGTGCCGATTGCGACCAGGCCGCGCGGATGGCGGCATTGCCGCCGTGGCGCCCCCCGGCGCGGATCGACGAAGAGCCGCCGCAGCGATACGTCGACGGCGTCCTCCGCGTGCTCGAGTACCTGCGGGCAGGCGATGTGTTCCAGGTCAATCTGTCGCGTGGCTGGCAGGCGCACTTCGACGCCGCGCTCGATCCGGCGGCATTGTTCCAGCGCCTGCGCGAGCACAACCCGGCACCGTTCGCCGGAGTGTTCTCGACCGGGCAGGGCAGCGTGGTCAGCGCCTCGCCCGAGCGGCTGGTGTCGGTGCGCGGCGAGGTGGTGGAGACGCGCCCGATCGCCGGCACCCGGCCGCGCGCAACGGGCGGAGAGGGCGCCGTCGGGGAGGATGCCGAACGCATCCGCGAGCTGATCGGCCATCCCAAGGAACGTGCCGAGCACGTGATGTTGATCGACCTGGAGCGCAACGACCTCGGTCGCGTCTGCACGCCGGGCAGCGTGGAGGTCGACGAGTTGATGACGGTGGAGAGCTACGCTCACGTGCATCACATCGTCAGCAACGTGCGCGGCCGCCTGCGCGCTGACGCGACACCGGGGCAGGTGATTCGTGCGGTGTTCCCCGGCGGCACGATCACCGGCTGTCCGAAGGTCCGCTGCATGCAGATCATCGCCGAGCTCGAGGGCGTCGGCCGCGGCGCGTACACCGGTGCGATGGGGTGGCTCAATCGCGATGGCGATCTCGACCTCAACATCCTGATCCGCAGCGCCGAGGTCGACGGCAACGCGCTGCGTTTCCGTACTGGCGCCGGGATCGTCGCCGATTCCGATCCGCAGCGCGAACTCGAGGAGACGCGTGCCAAGGCGCGCGGGATGATCCGTGCGCTGGGCGAGCCGGTGAGCGTCGACTCCCCGTCGCCACCGTCCGCTCCGGCGGACGCCCGGCCATGCACGGCCGGGCGGGGCGGTCCGGAGTCGGTATGACGTCCTCACGGACGGCATGCCGCCTGATGCCGGGGCGAGGACGATGAGCGGCCGCACCGCGGTGATCTACCAGGCGGGCGAGCGCGTCGTGGCGGTCGATCCGGCCGACCGCGGCCTGGCCTACGGCGACGGCCTGTTCGAGACGATGCGAGCGCATCGCGGCGAGCTGCCCTGGTGGGACGCGCACTGGGCGCGGCTGGCGCTCGGCGCTGCGCGGCTGAACCTGCCGTTGCCGGATCCGGAGCAGGTCCTGGACGGCGCGAGAATGCTGCTCGATGGCGACGACGGCGTGTTCAAACTGCTGCTGACCCGAGGCGCAGGGGGGCGCGGCTACGCACCGCCGACGCCGGCGGTGCCGACCCTGGTGCTGTCGCGGCATCCCCTGCCGCCGCCCGCGCCGGAGCCGGGGTTGAACGTCCGCTGGTGCGAGATTCGACTGTCGTTGCAGCCGCGCCTGGCCGGACTGAAACATTGCAATCGACTCGAGCAGGTGCTTGCACGGGCCGAGTGGTCCGATCCGGGCGTCCATGAGGGCCTGCTGCGCAGCGTCGAAGGCGATGCGGTCGGTGCCACCGCCGCCAATCTGTTCGTCCTGCGCGAGGGCCGCTGGCGGACGCCGGCGGTCGACCGTTGCGGAGTGGCCGGAGTCTGCCGCGGCTGGGTGCTCGACGCACTCGACGTCCTGGAGACCCGTCTGGATGTGACCGACGTCGAAACCGCGGACGCGGTTTTCCTGTGCAACGCGGTGCGGGGTATCCTGCCCGTCGCACGGCTCGGGACGCGGCACTGGGCGGACGCCACGCCGGGGCACCGGCAGGTGACCGACCTGCAGGCACGGCTCGCCGCCGCGCATCCCGCCTTCGCCATGGAGAACCTGTGAGTCGCAAAGTCCTGCGCCGCCTGGGTGCGGTCGTCCTGCTGCTGATCGTGATGGCCGCGGCCGCCGGCTTCTGGGCGTGGCAGCGCTACACCGGGTTCGCCGACCGTCCGCTTTCCAGCCTGCAACCGGACACCACGTTGCTGGTCGAACGCGGCGACTCGCTGCCGGTGGTGCTGCGCAAGTTGCGGGCGGTGGGCGTCGGCGAGGGCCACCAGGCCGAGTGGCGGGTGCTGGCGCGCGAACTGGGCGCGGCCGGACGCCTGCAGGTTGGCGAATATGCGTTGAGTCCGGACATGAGCCCGCGCGACATCCTGATCGCGATGCGCGACGGCAGGGTCGTGCGCTACGCGTTCACGATCCTGCCCGGCCGCAACATCCGCGAACTGCGTACCGCATTGGCGAAGGCCGATCCGCTGCGGCAGGAAGCCGCCGACCTGGACGACGCGGCGCTGATGGCCGCGCTCGGTCACCCCGGCCAGCACCCGGAAGGCCGGTTCCTGCCCGAGACCTACCACTACACCCGCGGTGACAGCGATCTCGACCTGCTGCGACGCGCGTACGCGGCGATGGACAAGGCGCTCGACGAGGCCTGGGCCGCGCGCGATCCGGCCAGCGTGCTCAAGACCCCGGACGAGATGCTGATCCTGGCGTCGATCGTCGAGAAGGAGACGGGCATCGCCGGGGAGCGCGCGCAGATCGCCGGCGTGTTCGAGCGGCGGCTGGCGGCGGGAATGAAACTGCAGACCGACCCGACCGTGATCTATGGCCTCGGCGCGGCCTACGATGGCAACATCCGCCGTCGCGACCTGCAGACCGACACGCCTTACAACACCTATACCCGGTCCGGCCTGCCGCCGACGCCGATCGCGATGCCCGGCGTCGATGCGCTGCAGGCGGTCGCCCGCCCCGCCGATGGCGACGCGTTGTACTTCGTCGCCGTCGGTGATGGCAGCGGCCGCCACGTGTTCTCGCGCACCCTTGCCGAGCACAACGCCGCGGTCGCCCGCTATGTGCAGCGCTACCGCCAGGCGCGTGCGGCAGAACGCGCCGCCGCGCAGGCGCAGTCGACCGGCACCGGGCCCGAGGCGCCATGAGCCTGCGTACCTGCCCCCGGTTCGTCACCCTGGAAGGCGGAGAGGGCGCCGGCAAGTCGACGGTGCTCGACGCGCTGGTCGCCCGCCTGCGCGCGACCGGTGCAGAGGTGGTGGCCACCCGCGAGCCGGGCGGAACGCCGCTGGCCGAACAGATCCGCGACCTGCTGCTGGACCCGCGGCACGAGCCGCCGGCGGCCGAGACCGAACTGCTGCTGATGTTCGCCGCGCGCGCGCAGCACGTGCGCGAGACCGTGCTGCCGGCGCTGGAGCGCGGCGCCTGGGTCGTCAGCGACCGCTTCACCGACGCCAGCTATGCCTACCAGGGTGCCGCGCGCGGCGGCGATGCCGGTTTCATCGCCGAGCTCGAACGGCGGGTCGTCGGCATCGAACCTGGCCTGACCCTGCTGCTCGACGTGCCGGTCGCGATCGGGCTGGAGCGCGCGCGGCGGCGCGGCGGCGTCGATCGCATCGAGTCCGAACAGGACGCGTTCTTCGAGCGCGTCCGCGCCGGTTATCGCGCCCGTGCCGAAGCGCAGCCGCGACGTTTCCGCGTCATCGACGCGACCCTGCCGGCGGCCGAGGTCGCAGCCGAGGCGCTGCGCCACCTGCAGCGGCAGATCGGGATGGCGGCATGAGCGCGCGCGCCGGCTTCGCCCCCTGGCAGGCGCGCGCCTGCGACCGGATCGTCTCGGCGCTGGATGCCGGTCGTCTCGGCCATGGACTGCTGTTCTGCGGCCCGGGCCTGCTTGGCAAGCACGCGGTGGCCGAATACCTGGCCCGACGCCTGCTGTGCACCGGCCGCGACGAAGGCGGCGAGCCGTGCGGCGAGTGCCGCGGCTGCCTGCTGATGGCCGCCGGTTCGCATCCGGACTACCGCAGCATCTCGTTCATCCCGAACCGCGACGGCACCCGGCTGCGCACCGAGATCGTCATCGAACAGATCCGCGAGCTTTCGGCCCAGCTGGCGCTGACGCCGCAGTACGGCGGTGCCCAGGTCGCGATCATCGATCCCGCCGATGCGATCAACACCGCCGCGGGCAACGCCCTGCTCAAGACCCTGGAAGAGCCGGTGCCGGGTCGTTACCTGTGGCTGGTCACGGCGTTTCCCGCCCGGCTGCCGGCGACGATCCGCAGTCGCTGCCAGCGGGTCGAGTTCCGCCTGCCGCCCTACGACGAGGCGCTGGCCTGGCTGCAGTCCCGTGGCCACGGCGACGAGGACGCGCGTGACGCGCTGGAAGCCGCTCGTGGCCATCCGGGGCTCGCCAACCAGTGGCTGGAAGGCAACGGCCTGGACCTGCGCCGCGAAGTCGCCGAGGACCTGCAGCGGCTCGAGCGCGGGCTGGCCTCGCCGCTGGAGACCGCGCAGCGCTGGACCGGAGACGAGGACGCCGAGCTGCGCCTGCGCCACGCCGCCGACCTCGCCGTCTTCGAGGCCTCGCGCTTGACCGACCCGGCACGGACGCGCAGTCTGGCGACCTGGTTCGACAAGGCCAACCGCACACGCGACCTGCTGCGCACCACCGTGCGCGCCGACCTCGCGGTCGTGGAGCTGCTGCTGGCATGGCGAGCCGGACTCAGGGCCGACCGGGCCGCAGACGTGGGTCGTCGCGGCTAGCGGTATGGCAATGGGAGCGGGAGCCGTCCGCTACTGGCGGGATCGGCAACAGCATTCGCGATGGGGGACATCAGGACAATGAGCATCCAGCAGACAGGGAGCAGGAGATGAGCGGTGCAGGTGCGCGACAGGGCATCCTGACCCTGGCGATCAAGGACAAGGCTGCGCTCTACGGTGCCTACATGCCGTTCATCCGCGGCGGTGGGCTGTTCGTGGCCACGCCCAAGCGCTATTTCATCGGCGACGAGGTGTTCCTGCTGGTGACCTTGCCGGAATCGAACGAACGCATGCCGGTGGCCGGCAAGGTGGTCTGGGTGACCCCGGTCGGCGCCCAGGGCAACCGGCCGGCCGGCATCGGCGTGCAGTTCAACGAGAACGCCGAGGGCGAGGCGGTGAAGGGCAGGATCGAGGCCCTGCTGGCCGGCCAGCTGTCCGCGGACCGGCCGACCCATACGATGTGATGGCCGGCATGCGCGTCGCGTGGTCGTGCCTGCTCGCGCTGCTGCCGCTGGCGGGGTGCGCGCTGAAGCCGGCCGCCGAGTCTGCGCCGCCGGTGGCGGAGACCGGCTCCGGTTCGCCGCGGGCGGACGGATGTCCTCCCCATCACCTGATCTACCTGCACGGCCGGATCGTGCAGGAGTCCGGCCGCCATGCGGTCAGCCCCGAATTCGGCCGCTACCGCTTCGACGACATCGTCGAGGCGCTGGGCCGGCGCGGTGCCGTCGTCCATGCCGAGGTGCGTGCGCCGGGAACGGAACTGCAAGCGGCCGCCGATGCGGCCGTCGCCGAGGTGCGCAAGCTCAAGGCCTCCGGTGTCGCCAGCAGGAACATCGGCGTGGTCGGCGCCTCGCAGGGCGCGATCATCGCCCTGCTCGCCGCCGACCGGCTGGCCGACCCGCAGCTGCGGGTGGTGGCGATGGGCGCCTGCAACGACTGGGTCCGCGACAGCCTGGCGCCGCGGCCGGTCGGGCGTGTGCTCGACATCCACGAGCGCAGCGACACCATCGCCGGCGGTTGCGCCGAGGTGTTTGCCGCCAGCCCAGGCGTGACCGCCAGCCGGTCGCTCGAACTCGATACCGGACTCAGCCACGGCTTCCTGTACGCGCCGCTGCCGGAATGGGTCGAACCGGCGCTGGACTGGACCGCGCCGGCGTCCTGCGGTACTGCTGGACGGTATCAGTGGTCCCGCGAATCGTTGTCGGCCGGGTATGGCTCGACCCGCTTGAACCCGAACTTGCCCGAATAGACCTCCACTGTATCGGGCGCTCTGTCCAGGCCGCGGACCTCGAAGCTCAATCTCGAGAAGGCCGGACACATCAGGATGGGTTCCATCGGATGCACGTCGGGCCGGTAGCGGTATGCGAGCATCAGGCGCTCTCCCTGGCTCCAGGCCCGCGTCCAGTCAGGGTCAACACGGTCGGATCCGTTGTGCATGACCCAGCCCTCGACCTTCAGCGTGCCATCGGGTCGGAGCTCGGGCTCGAACCGGTTGATCCGCATCGGCGAGCCGGGGCCGGAGTCGCAGCCGTCGACCGTGACGCGCATCGTGACCTCGAGCGGCACCGGTTCGTGCCACTCGGGTTCCTGTGGCAGTGGCGGGAACGCGGGTTCGGCTGCCACACAGGTCGGTGTGATCACTAGCAACGCGCCCGCCGCCAGGCGCCTCACATCAACGCATCCCAGCCCGGCCTCGGCGCGAACCGCTCGCCGTGGCTCGCCTGCAATGCCTTCAGCTTCTCGACCAGCGTGGCGGCGCCGGTCTCGCGGATGTACTGGATCGGGCCGCCGCGGAACGGAGCGAAGCCGGTGCCGAAGATCACCCCGGCATCGAGCAGGTCGGCATCGGCGACCACGCCGTCGTGCAGGCAGGCGACCGCCTCGTTGAGCAGCGGCAGGATCAGGCGGTCTTCCAGGTCGGCCGGCGCCTTGTAGTCCTTCGGCAGCTCCGGCTTGACCGGCTTGCCGCCCTTGTCGGTCTGCTCCCACTTGTACAGGCCCTGGCCGTCCTTCTTGCCGCGCTTGCCTGGCTCGACGTCGCCGAGCGAGGCGGGGACTTCCAGCCCGAGGAACGGTGCCAGCTCGGCGCCGACGCCGGCGGCGACGTCGAGGCCGACCGTGTCGATCAGTTCGATCGGCCCCATCGGCATGCCGAACTTCACCGCGGCCTTGTCGATCGCCGCGCCCGGAATGCCCTCCGCGAACGCGGTCGCCGCCTCGAGCATGTACGGGAACAGCACCCGGTTGACCAGGAAGCCCGGGGTGCCGGCGACCGGCACCGGCAGCTTGTCGATCGCGCGGCAGAACGCCGCCAGCCGCTGGCGGGTCGCGTCGCCGACCTGGTCGTGGTCGATGATCTCGACCAGCGGCATCAGTGCGACAGGGTTGAAGTAGTGCAGGCCGGCGAACTGCGCCGGACGCTGGATGTGCCCGCGCAGTTCGGTCAGCGGAATCGACGACGTGTTCGTCGTCAGCAACGCGTCGGCCTTCATCTTCGGCTCCAGCATCGCGTACAGCTCGCGCTTGGCCTCCGGATTCTCGATGATCGCCTCGATCACCAGGTCGGCTTCGGCGACGCCGTCGCCGGCGAGGTCGCCGCGCAGCCGCGCGGTGACCTGTTCGCGCCTGGACTCGTCCTTGACCTTCTTCTCGAACAGGGCGCGGCCGCGGCCCAGCGCGCCGTCGATGAAGCGCTGCTCGCGGTCCTGCAGGGTCACCTCGAAGCCTTTGTAGGCGGACCAGGCGGCGATGTCGCCGCCCATGACGCCGGCGCCGACGACGTGCACCCGGGCAATGCCATGATCCTTGCCGCCCTGGCTCTTCAGTCGCTCCTGCAGGAAGAACACCCGGATCAGGTTGCGCGCGGTGGGCGTGGACGAAAGCTTGACCACCGACTTGCGTTCGGCTGCGAGCAGCCGCTGGATGCCGCCGCCGGCGCGCTTCCAGGTGCCGATCAGCGCGTAGGGCGCGGGGTAGTGGTCCTTGCGCGCCTTGCGCGCGACCTGCTTGACCAGCACCGGCGCCAGCAACTGGCGTGCCGGCCAGGTGTTGGTGATCCAGGCCATGAAGCGCTGCTTGAACGGTCGCTTGGCGCCGCGCAGGGCGAGCTTGGCCGCCTCGTCGATCAGCAGGGGCTCATCGACGGTCCTGTCGACCAGCCCGATGGCGCGCGCGGCCGAGGCCGACAGGCTGCGCCCGGTCAGCATCATGTCGAACGCGGCCGGTGCGCCGACCAGGCGCGGCAGCCGCACGCTGCCGCCCCAACCGGGGAAGATGCCCAGCTTCACTTCCGGCAGGCCGATCCGGGTCGACGGGCTCTTGCTGGCGACACGATAGTCGCAGGCCAGCGAAATCTCAGTGCCGCCGCCCATGCAGAAGCCGTGGATCGCGGCCACCGTCCGGCAGGGCAGGTCGGCCAGCCGCTGGAATACCTGCTGGCCGCGACGGATCGCGTCGCCGACCGTACCCTTTCGATCGAACTCGGCGAATTCCTTGATGTCGGCGCCGGCGATGAAGCCGCTGCTCTTGGCCGAGGCCACCACCACGCCCTTCGGCGGATCCATCGCCAGGCGCTCGATCAGGCCGTCGAGCTCGATCAGCACGTCCTGGGCGAAGGTGTTGACCCTCGCATCGGCGCGGTCGAAAGAGAGCACGAGGACACCGTCCTCGCGGAGCGAGGTCTGCCAGTGTTGGAAGCGAAGACCGTCGAGGCCAGCGATCATGCTGCACCATCCGTTAACGTATGGGAGACCGATATCATCCCGGGGACGTTTCGCTGCAGTCAAATCGCGGTTCCGGGCCGCCGCCGGTCGGGCCGGATCCGCGCGCTTCCCGCTCGTGGCGGGCATTCATGACCGTTGGCGCTTGTGGCGGCTGCTGCAATCCCCATTAATGTCGGGCAATGCACCGGTTCGTTCCGCCGGATTCGCCCGCCGATCATACGTCCGGGGCCGGCCTGGGCGGGTTGCCGCCATCCCCGGGCAGCAGTGCGGCCAGGGCGCGGCATCGCGGATTCGAACCAGCGTTGCCCCAGGATTGAACTTTTCCCCGACAGGGTTGTCCCATTGTTCGGCCGATGTGTATCACTGCATGTTGCCGAGCTGACAGGAGTGCCGGCGCGGCATGGCCGAAAACAAACTCGTTCAAGACGAAGCCCGCGGGCAGGACAGCGCGCTCGACCAGGAGTTGGTCAGGCGTGTCCAGCAGGGCGACAGCGCGGCCTTCGATGCGTTGGTGCGCAAGTACCAGCACCGGATCGTCGGGCTGATCGGGCGTTACATACCCGACTGGAGCGAGTGCCAGGACGTGGCCCAGGAGACGTTCATGCGCGCCTACCGCGCGCTGCCGAACTTCCGCGGCGACGCCCAGTTCTACACCTGGTTGCACCGGATCGCCGTGAATACCGCCAAGAACCATCTCGTCGCACAGAACCGCCGACCGCCGACCGACGATGTCGACGCCGCCGATGCCGAACAGTTCGACGGTGGTCTCCGCCTGCGCGATACCGACACCCCCGAACATGAACTGATGCGACAGGAGATCGAGCGTACCGTGATGGAGACGGTCGGATCGCTGCCCGAGGAGCTGCGGACCGCGATCACGCTGCGCGAGGTCGAAGGCCTGAGCTACGAGGAGATCGCCCGGCAGATGGACTGCCCGATCGGCACCGTGCGTTCGCGGATATTCCGCGCCCGCGAGGCGATCGATGCGCAATTGCGTCCCCTGTTGGACAACCGCCCCGTCCGGGAGCCCGCCCACTGACATGACCAGCATGCACAACTCTCCGACCGATCCCCTGATGACGCACGGCGACGACCGCGAAGTGCTGTCGGCATTGTTCGACGGCGAGCTGGAGGCCGAAGCAACCCGCTTCGCCCATCGCCGGCTCGCGCACGACGGCCGATGGCGCGAGGCCTGCGGGCGCTGGCAGTTGGCCGGCGACGTGCTGCGCCGTCGTGCGGAGGCGGTCGCGCCGACCGGCTTCGCCGACCGGCTCGCCCGGGCCATTGCGGATGAGGCGCCGGCTGCCGCGCAGACGGCCGTCCCGCTGGGCCTGACGTCCCATGTCTCCCCCCGTACCACGCGCCGTCGCTGGGTGCCCGGTGCGGCGCTGGCGGCTTCGGTGGCGGTTGCGGCGCTGTTCGTCGCCCGCCCATTGAGCGGTCCCGACGCCGCCGGCTCCGATACCGGTCCGGCTCCAGCCCAGCAGGTCGCGGTCGAAGCTTCCGCTCCGACCGGAGCGACGGGACCGGCGTCGTCTGCGGTCGTTGCGACGTCCACCGACCCGGCGGGAGTGGAGACCGGTGACGTCGGGTTCGAGACCGGCCTGAGCGCCGCGGCCGCCGCGGTGGCGGTGGCCGAGGTCCCGCGCCGCAGTGCGGAACGTCGTTCGCGCGGGCAGAGCCAACGTGCCGCGGTGCGCGTGGCACGCCGCGAGCCATCCCTGCCGGTGGTCGTGGGCGCAGCCACCGGTACATCCGCCGAGACGGTGGCAAGCCTGGCCGGATCTGCCCCCGCGGCTTCCGATGTCGTTGCCGACGTTTCCGCTGCCGTGCGCGACCCGTTCCACCCCGGCGACGCCGGCGCGAACGTCAGGCCGTGGCCGCGTGCCGTCCTGCCGGGTTCTGGCGGCCAGGGCGGGTACACGGTGGGCTATGGCGAGCCGGTACCGGTCTCGCCCTCGTTCTATCCGTTCGAGCCGCGCCTGTCCGAAGGCGAGGTCGAGCCGCCGGTGTCGCCTCCGGGCCGTTGAGCCGCAGCGGCCGGATGTCGCGGCAGGGCATTTCCGCCCGAGTCGGGCCGCCGTTCGCGAAGTTCCCCGCCATTGCAGGGCCCCGTTCCGGGGCACGGTACGTCCGACTCCCGTCCGACTTCCGGGCCCCGCCGTTTCCTGAAAGACACTTCCCTAGAGAGGCCGATTCCATGAGCCGACCGTTTCGTGCACTCGCATTGTCCGGACTGATCGCCGCGGCGCTTCCCGTGGCCTGCACCGCGCAGCCGCCGGCCGACACCGCCGGCGAGGCCCGCAATTCCACCATCGCGCCGCCACCCGCGGCGACGCCGGCACGGCCGCTGGTCACCGGGCTGCCGGACTTCACCACGCTGGTGCAGCGGGTCGGGCCGGCGGTGGTCAACGTGAGCGCCGAGATCGCGCCGCGCCGCGCCGCGCGCGGACAGATGCCGGGGCAGGGCGAGATTCCCGAATTCTTCCGCCGCATGCTGCCGCCGGGCATGCTTCCGGACGGGCCGCAGATGCCGCAGGCCCCGGGCGGAGTCTCGCTGGGTACCGGCTTCCTGATCTCCGACGACGGCTACCTGCTGACCAATCACCATGTCGTCGACGGTGCGGACAAGATCACCGTGCGGTTGTCCGACCGGCGCGAACTGGAGGCGGAGGTGATCGGCAGCGACGAACAGTACGACGTCGCGCTGCTGAAGATCGACGCCACCGGCCTGCCGTTCCTGCGCGCGGCCGATGCCAGTCTGACCAGGCCCGGCCAGTGGGCGGTCGCGATCGGCTCGCCGTTCGGACTCGACCATTCGGTCACCGCCGGCATCGTCAGCGCGGTCGGCCGCAGCAATCCGTACTCCGGCCAGCAGTACGTGCCATTCATCCAGAGCGATGTGGCGATCAACCGCGGCAACTCCGGCGGTCCGCTGCTCAACACCAGCGGCGAGGTGATCGGCATCAACTCGCAGATCTTCTCCAACTCCGGCGGCTACATGGGCGTGAGCTTCGCGATCCCGATCGACCTCGCGATGAACGCGGCCGAGCAGCTGAAGGAGACCGGTTCGGTGCGTCGCGGCCTGCTTGGCGTGCAGGTGCAGGCGATCGATGCCGAGACCGCGCGCGGCTTCGGGCTGAAGACCACGACCGGCGCCCTGGTATCGGTGGTCAGCCCCGGCAGCGCCGCGGAGAAGGCGGGCATGGAGGTCGGCGACGTCATCCGCAGCGTCGACGGCCGTCCGGTCAACACTTCGGCCGACCTGCCGCCGCTGATCGGCGCCCGCGCGCCGGGCAGCGAGGTGCGCCTGGGTGTCGTGCGCGACGGCAAGCTGCGCGAATTCAAGGTCGTGCTGGGCGCGCTCGAGGGCGAAGTCGCCAGCGCTCCGGCACGTCCGGACGAGGAGGGCGACGCCCCGCGATCCTCGTCCGGCAATCCGCTAGGTCTCACCACGCAGAGCCCGACCGCCGCCCAGCGCCGCCAGCTCGGGCTGGAAGCGGGCGAGGGCGTGCTGATCACCGCGGTCGGCGACGGAGCAGCGCGCGCTGACCTGCGCCCGGGGGACGTGGTGATGGCGGTCGGGCGCAAGCCGGTGGGGTCGCCGGCGGCGCTGGACCGCGAACTGGCGGACGCCGGGCCCGGCGATACGGTGATGCTGCTGGTGCGCCGAGGCGGCGGCACCCAGTTCGTCGCGGTCACCCTGGATTAGGGGCGCTGAGGGGCGACACCGTCCTGGGCCGGCGTGCGGCGCGGATGCGCCGAGCGCCGTCGCGGGCACGGCCGGCCGGGTCGTGCCCTTGGGGTGTCGCCGCTGTGCGATAATCTCCCGTTAGCCTGGCGCGTGCCCGCGCCCATCAACGAGCCCCTATCGCGCCCAGACAGCCGTCCCGGGCGGACCCGAATCGCCCGAATGCAGCAGATCAGAAACTTTTCCATCATCGCCCACGTCGACCACGGCAAGTCGACCCTGGCCGACCGCATCATCCAGTTGTGCGGTGGCCTGACCGCGCGCGAGATGGAAGCCCAGGTGCTCGACAACAATCCGATCGAGCGCGAGCGCGGCATCACCATCAAGTCGCAGTCGGTGTCGCTGCCGTACACCGCCCGCGACGGCAAGACCTACCACCTCAATTTCATCGACACCCCCGGCCACGTCGACTTCAGCTACGAGGTCAGCCGCTCGCTTGCCGCCTGCGAAGGCGCGCTGCTGGTCGTCGACGCCGCCCAGGGCGTGGAGGCGCAGTCGGTCGCCAACTGCTACACCGCGGTCGAACAGGGGCTGGAGGTGGTGCCGGTCCTGAACAAGATCGACCTGCCCACCGCCGACATCGACCGGGCCAAGGCCGAGATCGAGGCGGTGATCGGCATCGACGCCACCGATGCGGTCGCGGTCAGCGCCAAGACCGGGCTGAACGTCGAGGACGTGCTGGAGGCGATCGTCCAGCGGATCCCGCCGCCGCAGCCGCGCGATACCGACAAGCTGCAGGCGCTGATCATCGACTCCTGGTTCGACAACTACCTGGGCGTGGTGATGCTGGTGCGCATCATGCAGGGCGAGATCAAGCCCGGCGACAAGCTGACGGTGATGTCGACCGGCCGCAGCCACCAGGTCGACAACGTCGGCGTGTTCACGCCCAAGCGCAAGGAACTGGCGAGGCTCGGCGCCGGCGAGGTCGGCTGGGTCAACGCCAGCATCAAGGACGTGCACGGCGCGCCGGTCGGCGACACCCTGACCCTGACCGCCGACCCGGCCCCCAAGCCTCTGCCGGGCTTCCAGGAAATGCAGCCGCGCGTGTTCGCCGGCCTGTTCCCGGTCGACGCCGAGGACTACCCGGACCTGCGCGAGGCGCTGGAGAAGCTGCGGCTGAACGATGCGGCGCTGCGTTTCGAGCCGGAGAGCTCGGAGGCGATGGGCTTCGGTTTCCGCTGCGGTTTCCTCGGCATGCTGCACATGGAGATCGTGCAGGAGCGGCTGGAGCGCGAGTACGATCTCAACCTGATCACCACCGCGCCGACCGTGGTCTACGAGGTGCTCAAGACCGATGGCAGCATCGTGCCGATGGACAACCCGGCCAAGCTGCCGCCGGTGAACCAGGTCGACGAGATCCGCGAGCCGATCATCCGCGCCAACATCCTGACCCCGCCGGACTACATCGGCGGGATCATCACCCTGTGCGAGGAGAAGCGCGGCAGCCAGATCGGCATCACCTACATGGGCAGCCAGGTGCAGGTCGCCTACGAGCTGCCGATGGCCGAGGTGGTGCTGGACTTCTTCGACCGGCTGAAGTCGGTCAGCCGCGGCTATGCGTCGCTGGACTATCACTTCCTGCGCTTCGATCCCGGCCCGTTCGTCCGCGTCGACATCCTGATCAACGGCGACAAGGTCGACGCGCTGTCGATCATCTGCCACCGCAGCCACGCCGACCGCCGCGGCCGCGACCTCTGCGAGCGGATGAAGGAGCTGATCCCGCGGCAGATGTTCGACGTCGCGATCCAGGCCGCGATCGGATCCCAGGTGATCGCCCGCACCACGGTCAAGGCGATGCGCAAGAACGTGCTTGCCAAGTGCTACGGCGGCGACATCACCCGCAAGAAGAAGCTGTTGGAAAAGCAGAAGGAAGGCAAGAAGCGGATGAAGCAGGTCGGCCGCGTTGAGATCCCGCAGGAAGCCTTCCTGGCGGTGCTGCAGGTGGACAGCAAATGACGCCAGGGGACGGCGGTGCGCCTGGGCAGGCGCCGTGCCGGCTGTCGTCCATGACGAATAGCACGCCCGCCGCTATGCTCCGGGCGGCAGGCTTGGCCGAGGTCGTCCCGGCTCCCCAGGCCCCCTGCGAACCGCCGGTCTCCCATCACGAATCACTGCTCCGAAGGAACCTGCATGCGCTGGTTTGAAATCGCCCTGGTGGCGTTGACATTCGTCTCGGGTTTCATCTGGCTGCTGGACAAGCTGTATCTGGCCAGGCGACGTGCTGCCCATGCCACCCTGCTCGACGACGACAGCGATCCCTGGTACGTCGACTATTCCAAGGCATTCTTCCCGGTACTGCTGGTGGTGCTGATCCTGCGCAGCTTCGTCGCCGAACCGTTCCGGATCCCGTCCAACTCGATGATGCCGACCCTGCTGACGGGCGACTTCATCCTGGTCAACAAGTTCACCTACGGCCTGCGCCTGCCGATCACCAACACCAAGGTGGTGGCGCTGGGCGAGCCCGCGCGCGGCGACGTGGTGGTGTTCCGCCCCCCGCACCACCCGGACCAGGACTGGATCAAGCGGATCGTCGGGCTGCCGGGCGACACCGTCGCCTATCGCGACAACACCGTCTACCTCAATGGCAAGCCGCTGCGCTATCAGCCGGTCGGCATCTACGAAGGCAAGGGCAACGGCCGCGAGATGACCGGCTCGGAGGAGCTGACCGAAGACCTGGACGGGCGCGAGCACCGGATCCTCGAGCGGATCTCGCTGCCGTATGCCGACCACGGCGAGGGCGAGTGGGTGGTGCCGCCGGGTCACTATTTCGTGATGGGCGACAATCGTGATAATAGCGAGGACAGCCGATACTGGCAGACGCACTTCCTGCCGGAGGAGAATCTCCGCGGCAAGGCGTTCCTGATCTGGATGAACATCGACGGGGGCATCGACTGGTCGCGGATCGGGTCGCGGATTCCCTGAGGTCCGGGCCGGACATCGGGTGGGGAGTCGGGTTGGAGACGGGCCGGGCAACCGGTCCGGCAGAACGGATCGATCAATCGCGTCCAACGAGCAACGGGGAGAACGGCATGGGACACAACGTCATGAAACGCACGCAGGGTGGCATGACCCTGATCAGCTTCATCATCGTCCTGGCGGTGGTGGGCGTGTTCATTTACATGGGCATGAAACTGATCCCGATGTATTCGGAGTACTACGCGGTCAAGCGCGCGCTGTCGGAGCTGTCGACCGACCCCGCCGCCGCGAATGCCGAGCCGTCGAAGATCCGGGATCTGTTCTTCCGGCGCCTGTACGTCAGCTACGCCGACAACATCAAGAAGGAGCACTTCAAGATCGAGCGACGCGACGCCGGTTACCTGGTGACGGTCGACTATGAAGTCCGCAAGCCATTGATCGGGAACCTGGACGTGGTCGGCCGTTTCAATGCGACCCAGGAAATGCGTCGCAGCGGCGGCCTCGACTGACCGGCTTGAATGGGCGGATTTCCCATCGCTTCTCCGACATCGGCCTGCTCCGGCAGGCCCTGACGCACCGCAGTGCCGGTGCGCCGCATTATGAGCGGCTGGAGTTCCTTGGCGATGCGCTGGTCAACCTGTTCGTCGCCGAGGCGTTGTTCCAGCGCTGGCCCCAGGTCGACGAAGGCGCGCTGACCCGCGCCCGTGCCGAACTGGTCCGCGAATCCTCGTTGGCGACGATCGCGCGCGGGCTGGATCTCGGGGCGCAGCTCATCCTGGGCCCGGGCGAGATGAAGTCCGGCGGCCATCGGCGGGATTCCATCCTGGCCGATGCGGTCGAGGCGGTGGTCGCGGCCATCTATCTGGACGCCGGCTTCGAGGCCTGCCGTAAGATCGTGCTGCCCTGGTTCGAGCCGGTGATGGCGGCCATGCCACCGCCGCACAAGGTCGGCAAGGACGCGAAGACCCGCTTGCAGGAGTGGCTGCAGGGGCGGCAGAAGCCGCTGCCGGTATACGCGCTGCTGGCCGAGACCGGCGAGGAACACGCCAAGCATTTCCATGTCAGCTGCACGCTGGCCGATCCTTCGCTGCGCACCGAAGGTGCGGGCAACTCGCGCCGCGCCGCCGAACAGGCCGCCGCCGAAGCGGCGCTGGAAGGATTGAGGGCTGACTGAGGGCTGAGGGCGGGCAGGTTCCTGCGGCCCCGGGCTTTTGTAGGAACGGCGCAAGCCGCGATCAGGTTTTCATCCGAAGGCGCGATCGCGGCTTGCGTCGCTCCTACGGTCGCCGACGGTCGTGTCCAGGGGATCGCCCTCCAGTGCGCGCTCACTCGGCCCTGGCCCCCCGGCCCCAAGTACAATCCCTGCATGAACGCCCCCAGCCATCGCGCCGGCCACGTCGCCGTCATCGGCCGTCCCAACGTCGGCAAATCGACCCTGATCAATGCCCTCGTCGGCGCCAAGGTCAGCATCGTTTCCAATCGTCCGCAGACCACGCGCCATCGCCTGCTCGGCATCGCCACCTTCGATGCCGGACAACTGGTCCTGGTGGACACGCCCGGATTGCACCGCGAGCAGGGCAAGGCGACCGCATCGGCGATGCACCGGTGGATGAACCGGGCTGCCCGCGGTGCGCTGGAAGGCGTGGATGCGGCGATGCTGGTGGTCCGCGCCGGACAGTGGGACGAGGCCGACAGCTTCGCTTACGAAGCGCTGCGTACCGCGGGCCTGCCGGTCGTGCTGGTGGTCAACCAGGTCGATCGGCTGAAGGACAAGAGCGTGCTGCTGCCATATCTCGCGCAGGTCAGCGAGGGGCGTGACTTCGCCGGCGTGCACCCGATCTCGGCGCTCAAGCGCACCGGGCTGGAGGCGCTGGTCGCCGCCCTGCTCGCACTGGTACCCGAGCAGCCGCCGATCTACGGCGAGGACGAAATCACCGACAAGAGCCAGCGCTTCCTGGCCGGCGAGATGGTGCGCGAACAGCTGATGCGCCAGCTCGGAAAGGAGCTGCCGTATGCGACCACCGTGGAGATCGAGCGGTTCGAGGTAGACGAAACCGCGAAGTCGGGTCCGTTGCTGCGGATCGGCGCGGTGATCTGGGTCGAGCGCGACGGCCAGAAGGCCATCGTGATCGGCAAGGGCGGCGAACGCCTGCGCGAGATCGGTGCCAAGGCGCGCCAGCACATGGAGCGGCTGTTCGGAGCCAGGGTGTTCCTCGAAACCTGGGTGCGCGTGCGCCAGGGCTGGTCGGACGACGAGGCGGCACTGCGCGCATTCGGCTATCACGACTGAGCCATGCCTGCGCGATGCGCCTGACCGCCGAGCCCGCCTTCGTCCTGCATGCTCGGCCCTGGCGCGAGACCAGCCTGCTGGTCGAGGTGCTCAGTGCCGACCACGGCCGCATCGGACTGCTCGCGCGCGGCGTGCAGGGTGCGCGGCGGCATCCCCTGAAGGCCGCGCTGCAGCCCCTGCAGTCGATACGGTTCGATGCCGTCTGGCGCGGTGAACTGGCACGGCTGCTCAATGCCGAAGCGATGGATGTCGCGCCGCGGCTGTCGGGCGAGGCGGCGCTGTCGGCCTTCTATCTCAACGAACTGACGCTGCGTCTGGCGCCGCGCCAGGTACCGCAGCCCGAGCTGTTCGCCGCGTACGCGCATGCGCGCGAGCGCCTGCGTGGCGACGATCCTCTGGGCTGGACGCTCCGGCGCTTCGAGCGCGATCTGCTCGATGCGCTCGGCGTCGGTTTCGATCTGCGCTTCGATGGAGACGGTGACGCTATCGATCCGGCCGCGCGCTATCGTCTCGATCCCGAGCACGGTCCACGCCGGCTGCTGTCGGACCGCGGGCATGCCGACCGGGCCGGTGCGGCGACCGGCCGCGCGCTGCTCTCGCTGGGCGAGGACCGGCTGCCGGATGCGGCCGACCTGGCGTCGCTGCGGCGGCCGATCCGTGAAGTGCTGGCCCATCATCTGGGGCCGCGGGGCCTGAAGTCCTGGGAGATGCTCGCGGCCCTGGCCAGCGTGATGCCGGCGGCCGCGCGCGGCGGCGCCGACGATCAGCCTGGGCCGGGGCCGACCCCGTCGTAGCCGGACGGATCGCGGCCAGCCGGACCGCGATCGCGCGGCGGCACGGCGGCGGGCGCGTCGTCGGCCTGCGAGGCCAGCACCTCGTCCACTGCCCGCTCGAAGCGTTCGAGACTCTGCGGCAGGTCGGGCATGTGCTGAAGCGCCTCGACCGCGTCGGCCAGACGGACGGCGCCGACGAAGCCGCAGGCGGCGCGCAGCTTGTGCAGTTCGGCGTGCGCGTCGGCGGGGTCCCCGCGCCAGCCGGCCACGATCCGTTCGCGCGTCCGCTCCAGATCGGCCAGGAACATCCGCCGCAGCATCATGACGTGCTGGTGATTGCCATTGAGCGCGCGGTCGGCCGCGCGATCGTCCCATATCGGCTGGCCATCGGCGGCCCGCTCCGGCTCGCTCGCCGGGACCGCCGGCGACGCATGGGTCTGCAACATCGTCCGCACCGCGGCCTGCAGTTCGAGTGGCGCGAGCGGCTTGACCAGCACCTGCTCGAAACCCGCGGCCAGCAGTTGCGCTCGTTCGGTGGTCGAGAGGGATGCGGTGTGGGCGACCGCCGGCGTCCGCATGCCCTGCGCACGCAGACGGGTGAGCAGTCCGATCCCGGTGCCGTCGGGCAGGTGTGCATCGAACAGCCACAGCGCGTGGCGCCGGTCCTGGGCAAGCGACAGCGCGGTGCCGCTGCAATCGGCGGTTTCGACGACGACATCGAGCGGTTTGAGTGCGGCCTTGAAGAAACCGAGGCTGGTGGGATCGTCCTCCACCAGCAGGATGCGAGGGGGCGCGGAGCCTGTATTCATGGTGATGTGCTACGTCCGTGTGCGAGGGGGGCGCCTGGAGTGCCAGGCGCTGGGTTCAGCGAAGCCGGGTATGGGCCCGGTATGCTGCCGGCCATGCCCCCGCCGATGTTAGCCCGCTTCATGAGCACAACGGTACTGCTCGTCCTGTGCATGGCGGGCGAGGCGTCGGCGCGGGCGCTGGTATTGAGGGCGGAGCGTGTCGATACCGCAGTGGCGACGCTGGATGGCGTCCGGGTACGACTCGAATGGCCGGCCGGGGATATGAACGGAACCCTGGAAGTGCATGCGCGCCGTGTCGTCGCACCGGAACTCGGCTATCGGTTCGAGGCGGTGACCTGGCGGTGCACGCTGCAGCGCGACGGCGACGGCGACGGCGGCTGGCGCTGCGACGGCAACGTCGACAGCCGCGGCCGGGCGCCGATGCGGCTGGCGCTGGCGCTGGGGACCGCGCGGACCGATGCCGTCCTCTCGCGGGGGCGCGCGCAATTGGCGCTGCATCGTGACGCAGGCAGCCCCGACATCACCCGCATCGATCTGCGGCACGTGCCGGTCGCATGGGCGCAGGCGCTGGTCTCGCAGGCGTGGGCCGAAGGGCGGTTCGGCGACGGGCGGATCGATGCGGAACTGCAGGCCGGCGCCCCGGCGGACCGGCCGTTGCGGGTGTCCGGCCCGATCCGGCTGGACGGCCTGTCGCTGGACACCGCCGACGGCCGCATCGCAGCCGAGGGCGTACGGGCGATGCTCGAGCTGGACAGCCGGTTCGGCGCCCTTCCCAGCCTTGCGGTGCACGGACGGCTGGAGGGCGGAGAGCTGCTGTTCGGCACCACCTACGTCTCGCTCGGTCAGCGGCGCGTCGATCTGGCGCTGGACGCCGAGCGAGATGCCGGCGGAGGCTGGCGGTTGCCGCAATGGCAGTGGCAGGACGGTGCGGTGCTCGATGCGCGCGGCCAGGCCCGCATCGACGCCGATGCGACGTTGCGTGATCTCCAGGTCGATTTCCGTAGCGCCGACCTGGGCCGGCTCGGCGACGCCTATCTGAGCGGGTGGTTCGGGATGGCCGGCCTGGCCGAACTGCAGTTGGCCGGGCAGGCCGAGGGTGAGGTCTCGATCAGCGACGGCGAGCTGGCGACGGCCGCGATCGAACTCACGGGCGACGGTGCGAAGGGGGCGGCCATCGACGATCCGAGGGGGCGCTTCACTTTCACCGGGTTGCGCGGAGACGTGCGCTATGCCGCGCACGGGCCGGTAAGCAGCGAACTGCGATGGGAAGGTGGTGAGCTGTATGGTCTGCGGTTCGGCGCATCGCGGTTGCCGTTCCTCAGCCATGACGGCGTGCTGGAGATGCCGACGGCCGCGGTGCCGATGCTCGGCGGCGAGCTCCGTTTCGAACGCCTGCGGATCCGGCCACCGGCGGCAGGGCAGGGGCTGGACGTCCGCTTCGGACTGGGACTGGACGATCTGGACATCGGCCAGCTCAGCACGTCGCTCGGATGGCCGGCGTTCACCGGCGCGCTGAGCGGGCGCATTCCGATGGCGCATTATGCGGCCGACCGGCTCGACTTCGACGGCGGCCTCGACATGCAACTGTTCGAGGGCCGGGTCGCGGTCTCCGCGTTGTCGATGGAGCGGCCGTTCGGAGTCGCGCCGACGCTCTCGGCCGACGTCGCACTGGAAGGACTCGACCTGGAGGCGCTGACCGGCGTGTTCGGCTTCGGCAGCATCACCGGACGTCTGCATGGCCGCATCGGCGGGCTGCGCCTGGTCAACTGGCAGCCGGTCGCGTTCGAGGCCGAACTGCATACCGAGAGGACCCGCGGCGTGCGCCAGCGGATCAGCCAGCGCGCGGTGCAGGATCTGTCCAGCGTCGGCGACGCGTCGTTCGTGACCAGCCTGCAAGGCCAGTTGATCGGGCTGTTCGACGACTTCGGCTATTCGCGCATCGGGATCGCCTGCACGCTGGCGGACGAAGTATGCGAGATGGACGGACTGCGTTCAGTCGGGCGCGGCTTTATTGTCGTCGAGGGTGCAGGCATCCCGCGATTGACCGTGGTGGGCTACAACCGGCGTGTACACTGGCCCACGCTTGTCGAACGCCTCGGTGCCGTCGGCAGCGGCGATGTCGCGCCGGTGGTTGAATGAGCACATCATCAGGACAGTCCCTGCGGGGCGGGTCCTGGTCCGTCGGGCCCGGCCGCCGTCCGGTCCCGTCGAAAAGCACGACGGCAGATAACGCAACAGCCAGGAGAACGAGCATGCGTCGTTGGTTGGGTCTTCCCGTGGCGGCCGTGATGTTGACGGCCTGTGTCACGATCAATGTCTATTTCCCGGCGGCGGAAGCACGAGAGGCTGCCGAGGAGTTCGTCGAGAAGGTGATCGGCGACGAAGCCGCCGCGCCCGAGCCGGTCCCGGAGGGCGAAGGCGGTCAGAGTGCCTCGTTGAAGCCGGCGTCGCTGGCGCCCGCGATCGGTCCGGGCCCGGTTGCCGGCCTGCTCGCACAGGCCGGCGAGGTCGACTGGTGGGCGCTTGCCGGCATCGGTGGCGCACGGGCGCAGGGCCAGCCCGACATCACGATCCGGACTCCGGCGATCCAGGCGATCCAGGCGCGGATGGCGTCGCGGTTCGACTCGCAGCTGCGGGCAGGCTTCGACGCCGGCGCACTGGGTTTCGCCGCCGACGGGACCATCGTCGTGCGCGATGCGTCCAAGCTGCCGCTGAAGGACCGGGTCGCGATCAACCAGGCCGTCGCCGACGACAACCGCGATCGCAAGGCGGTCTATCGCGAGGTCGCGGTCGCCAACGGGCACCCGGAATGGGAGCCGCAGATCCGCGAGGTGTTCGCCAGGCAGTGGATCGCCAGCGCCCGCAAGGGCTGGTGGTACCAGAGCGGCGGCAGCTGGAAGCAGAAGTAGCGGGAAGAGCGGCGTGGCGCCGGCCTTCCGCTCCAGGTACGAGCGTCAGGGGCGGCGCAAGCCGCGATTGGGCCTCCAATGAAAGCCTGATCCGCGGCTCACGCCGCTGCTGCGGATCGTCTGCGAGCTGCAAGAGCGCGCCAGCCGGCCCTCAGCCCCCCGGCATCTGCGACAATGCGCGGCCCCGCCAGCTTCATTGCCAGCCTGTGGCCCGCATCGACCGTACCCCCTTCGAAATCCAGATCATCGACCTGACCCATGACGGCCGCGGCGTCGCCCGCAATGCCGAAGGAAAGACCGTGTTCGTCGGCGGCGCACTGCCGGGCGAGCGGGTGATCGCCAGCCAGACCCGGCGCCATCGCCACTACGACGAGGCGCAGACGCTCGAGGTCCTGCAGGCAGCGCCCGAACGGGTCGAGCCGCGGTGCGCGCATTTCGGCACCTGTGGCGGCTGCGCGCTGCAGCATTACGCCGAGGATCGCCAGATCCTGGCCAAGGCGCGGGTGCTGCGCGAGAACCTGGAGCGGATCGGGCACGTCACGCCGGAGCGCTGGCTGGAACCGCTGACCGACGCCGCCTGGGGCTATCGCCGCAAGGGCCGGCTGTCCGTGCGCCGGGTCGAGAAGAAGGACAGGACCCTGGTCGGCTTCCGGGAGACCGATCCGCGTTTCGTCGCCGACCTGCGCGAATGCCACACGGTGATTCCCGAGATCGGCACGAAGCTGGAAGCGCTGTCGGCCCTGGTGGATGGCCTCGAAGCGCGGCGCGAGATCCCGCAGATCGAATTCATCGCCGGCGACGGCCAGCCCGGCGAAGATGGTGCCGCCCGGCACCGGGTCGCGCTGACCTTCCGCCATCTGGCACCGCTGTCGGACAACGACAGGGCGGCACTGGCGGCTTTCGCTAAGGCACACGATCTCATGATCTTCCTGCAGCCCGGCGGCGTCGACAGCGTGCATCCGCTGTCACCGGAGGGGAGCTCGGACGACGGGGCGTCAATGCCGCTGTCGTTCCGGTTGCAGGACTGGGACATCGAACTGAAGTTCCGGCCGCTGGATTTCATCCAGGTCAACGCGGGGCTGAACCGCAAGATGATCCGCCACGCGTTCGATCTGCTCGATCCGCAACCGGGAGAGCGCGTGCTCGATCTGTTCGCGGGCCTCGGCAACTTCACCCTGCCGCTGGCGCGGCAGGTGCGCGAGGTGGTCGGTGTCGAGGGCGATGCCGGACTGGTGCAGCGTGCGCGCGAGAATGCCGGACACAATGGCCTGGCGAATGCGCGTTTCTTCGCCGCCGACCTGGCCAAGGATCTTTCCGGCGAGCCGTGGATGCGCGAGGGCTTCGACAAGCTGCTGCTCGATCCGCCGCGTTCGGGCGCGGACTTCGTGCTGTCGGTGCTGCCGCTGAAGCAGTTCAGCCGCATCGTCTACGTCAGTTGCCATCCGGCTTCGCTGGCGCGCGACGCCGGCTACCTCGTCAACGAGAAAGGCTGGAAGCTGAAGGCGGCGGGGGTGATGGACATGTTTCCGCATACCGCACACGTCGAGTCGATCGCGCTGTTCGAGCCGGGTTGACGGTTGTGGTCATGGATCGCGCGGACGAGTACGGATAAGGCCGCGTCGACAATGTTCCATCCGCGCTTGTCCGTGTAATCCGTGGCTGAGGCATTATCGAGTGCTGGCGAGGTACATGCCAGTGGCTGCAGTGGCCCGACATTGGCCGGTGTTTCCGAAGACTACCGCGAGGGCAAGGCGTCCTCCATTTGTGCCGAGGAGCAAACACTGTTCACCGGATCCCACGGCATGCTGCATACCTTCCAGAGCGCGGCGGCGGCAGGGGCGCCGACCGAGTCGCTGGCGGTCGATGGAGGGAGTTCGGTCATGGCGCCTGCGACGACGTATGGGGTGGCAAAGAAGAGTGCGGCCAAGGCTGTCACCAAGACGTTGCCTGAATCGGCCTGCGACGAAGAATGCATCAAGCATCAGCTGGACCACTACCACAAGCGCCAGGGAATGACGGACGATACGAAGATCAAGGCGGCGCAAACCGGAAGCTTTGCCGCGGCAGATGTGTCTGCCGCAACGGCACAGGCTGCCGCACGCACGAATGCCATTCGCTCAGCAGGCATATCCGGCGCTGCTGGCTGCCGATAGACAATACCCAAGGAGGAAATCAGTGAGCGGCCATTGGACTGGTACTTATTCGTTTGTAACCGGCGCAGTTCGTTTTTTCGATCTGACCTACATCGCGATGAGTGCCGATGAACTAGACAAAGCGAAGTACCCGCATTCCGACTTCGTCGAATGGGACAACCATGTCTGGCGGGATGGGGGACGTGTGCTATGGCCGACCGCGGGTATTGCTATTGCGCAAAAGCCGCTGCAGCAGATGTGCGCTGTCGGCGTCTATGGGGGCGTGCTGTTATTGGGTGGCGGTGATCGACACGAAGAACAAATCGGTAACACCGACGAGTTGATCAAAGCCCGAGGCCCGCTGCGGGGTGTTCGTACCATCGGTGAACACGTCTACGTCGTCGGCATGAACCGCCAGGCTTGGCGTAGAAACGATGCCCATCAGTGGGTCTCTATAGATCAGGGCGCCAGACCGGCCGATGGCAGTAGGGAAGTGGTCGGCTTCGAGGCGGTGGACGGATTCTCCGAATCGGACATCTATGCAGTGGGGTTGGATGGTGAAATCTGGCGCTTCGACGGCAACACCTGGAGCCAGAAGCAAAGCCCGACCAACATCGTGCTGACTCGGGTACTCTGCGCGGGCGACGGTGTGGTCTACGCATCGGGGCGTAAAGGACTGCTGCTTAGGGGGCGCGGGGATGCATGGGATATCATCGATCACCAGAGCATGATCGATGATATCTGGGATCTCGCCTGGTATCAGGACAAGCTTTATCTGTCGACCATGTACGGACTATTCACGCTCGACCAGGACAAGCTCTTGCCGGTCGATTTCGGTGAAGACTCGCCCAGTAGCTGCTATCACCTCAGCACCTCAGATGGTGTGTTGTGGTCAATTGGTGGCAAGGACATCATGGCTTTCGACGGTAACAGCTGGGCGCGTATTGATTGATGAGTGCCAGGGTTATTCAAGTTCGTAGAGGTTTTGCATGGGGTTGGAAATCGAACGCAAGTTCCTGGTCGTCGGCGATGGCTGGCGCACGGCCGCGCACGCGGTGGTGCCGATGGCGCAGGGCTATCTCAACGACCTCGTGGCGATGGATGCGGGCGAGAATGGGCGCGCCGCGATGAAGGCCTCGGTGCGGGTGCGCATCGCCGGCGAGGAGGCATTCCTGAACCTGAAATCGAGGGAGCTCGGCCACACCCGCCAGGAGTTCGACTATCCGATCCCGATTGCCGACGCACGCGATCTGCTCGAACTCTGCGTCGGTGGAAAGATCGACAAGCGCCGTCATTTCGTCACCGTCGGTACGCACACCTGGGAGGTGGACGAGTTCCTCGGCGACAACGCCGGACTGGTCGTTGCCGAGATCGAGCTGGAAGATGCGGACGAAGCCTTCGAGCATCCCGGCTGGCTCGGGCGTGAGGTGACCGAAATGGTGCGCTACTACAATCTCGCGCTGGCGACGCGGCCGTACTCGCAATGGAGCGACGACGAGCGGGCCGGTTCTTGATGACGTCGGCGACGTGGAACCTTTTGCCGCGGATTGCACGGCCGGGGCGGGCCGGGGGGATACGGAAGGCGTATCCGTGTCGATCCGCGCTAATCCGTGGCATCGCCTTTCAATACAATGGCCGCACCGTCCTGGTGCGGTCCTGATGGAGTCTTCATGCTGCTGATCGGCGTCGCCGGACATGAACTGGAAGCTCGCGAGCGCGACTGGCTGCAGCACGATGCCTGCGCCGGCGTGGTGCTGTTCGCGCGCAACTTTGCCTCGCACACACAGGTACGCGAGCTCTCGCAGGCAATCCGCGAAACCGCGCCGCGCCCGCAACTGGTCTGCGTCGATCAGGAGGGCGGACGGGTGCAGCGCTTCCGCGACGGCTATGCGGCATTGCCGCCGCTGGAAGCGTTCGGACGACTGCATGCCGACGATCCGGTTTCCGCCCTGGCGCTGGCCCGCGAACATGCCTGGCTGATGGCCAGCGAGGTGCGCGCCAGCGACGTCGACCTGAGCTTCGCGCCGGTGGTCGATCTGGGCCGTGGCAATCGCGCGATCGGCAATCGTGCGTTCTCGGCCGATTCCGCGGTCGTCGCCGATTTCGCCCGCGTCTACGTGCAGGGCATGCACGAGGCCGGGATGGCGGCGACGCTGAAGCACTTCCCCGGCCATGGCTCGGTGCCGGAGGACACCCATTTCGAGGCGGCCACCGACCCGCGCACGCTCGAGGAGATCCGTGCGCTCGACCTGGTACCGTTCGCTGCGGGCATCGGGGCGGGCGCCGATGCGGTGATGATGGCGCACGTGCGCTATCCGCAGGTCGACGCCGATCCCGCCGGTTATTCGCGACGCTGGATCGAGGAGATTCTGCGTGCCGATCGCGCCGATGGCGGACTGGGCTTCCGCGGAGTGGTCTTCAGCGACGACATCGGCATGAAGGCGGCGGACACGGCCGGTGGTGTCGGTATGCGCGTCAACGCGCATCTGGACGCTGGCTGCGACGTGGTCCTGGTCTGCCATCCCGAACTGGTCGAGGACTCCCTCGCGGCGGTCCGCGATCGCACGCTCGACATCCTGGTCCTGTCGGGGCTGGCCGGACGCGATGCGCCCGGCTGGGACGTCCTGCGGGCCGACACCCGCTACAGTGACAGCCGCAGCCGGCTGGAGGTTCTGACCTGATGAGTGGACACGATCTGGCCTGGGCGCTGGAACATTCCGAGGTCGTCGTCGAACAGCACGAGCTGGAGGCGGCGGTTGCGCGGATGGCCGATGCGATTCGCGCCGACTACGACGAGCCGCCGGTCTTCCTGACCATCATGCACGGCGGCCTGCCGTTCGCGGCGCGGCTGGCGATGGAGCTGGGCGCGCGCGGACTCGACCTCGCGTTCGACTATCTGCATGCGACCCGCTACCGCGGTGAAACCCGCGGCGCCGACCTGGTCTGGAAGCACCGGCCGGCGACGCCGCTGGCCGGGCGGCGGGTGCTGCTGGCCGACGACATCCTCGACGAAGGACACACCCTGGCCGAAATCATCCAGTGGTGCCGCGAGCAGGGCGCCAGCGACGTGCGTGTCGCGGTACTGACGGTGAAGCAGCACGACCGCTGCGTGCCCGGCGTGCGTGCGGACTATGCCGGGGTGGAGGTGCCGGACCGCTATGTGTTCGGCTACGGCATGGACTTTCACGAACAGGGCCGCAATCTGCCGGCCATCTACGCGTTGAAGGATCCGGCATGAGCACGAGTGGCAGCGCGACCGGCGGCGCGATCGACCTGGCGGTGATCGGCGGCACCGGGGTCTACCGGCTCGCGGCGCTGCAGGACGTCGAAAGCCATGAGCTGGAGACCTGCTACGGCAAGCCGTCGGGGCCGGTGCGGATCGGCACGCTGCACGGCCGCCGCGTGGCCTTTCTGGCCCGCCATGGCGAGGGTCATTCGGTACCGCCGCACCTGATCAACTACCGCGCCAACCTGGCTGCGCTGCAGACGCTGGGTGCGGTCCGGGTGCTCGCGTTGAATACCGTCGGCGGCATCACCGATCGTTTCGGGCCGAGGGTCCTTGCCTGCCCGGACCAGTTGATCGACTACACCTGGGGGCGCGTGTCCACGCTGTGCGAGGGCGAGTCGTGGACGGAGTCCGGCGGCGAAGTGCTGCATGTGGATTTCGGCGAACCCTACACGCGCGCGTTGCGCATCGCGATGGTGCAGGCGGCGCGGAGGGCCGGTGTCGATCTGGTCGATGGCGGCTGCTACGGCGCGACCCAGGGCCCGCGACTGGAGACGCGCGCCGAGATCGTGCGGATGCGTCGCGACGGCTGCGACCTGGTCGGAATGACCGGAATGCCGGAAGCGGGACTGGCACGCGAACTTGGACTGGACTACGCATGCCTGGCGATCGTCGCCAACTGGGCGGCTGGCGCCGGACCCGATCCCGATGAAGTGATCACCCTGCAGGACGTGCTGGACAACGTCGCGGCAGCGTCGGCGGGTCTGCCCGCGCTGCTGGCGGCGCTTCTGGAGAACTGAACCGGTCGCAGCCGTGCGCGTGGACTGCTGGCCGGAGCGATGAAGGGACAGGCGACTGCAGTCGATACGATTGGCGGGCGGCCCGAGTGGATGCTTGTGTGTAGACGGCGTGAAGGCCATAAACAGGCTATCCAACAGTTGTCAAGCGCTCGTTCAGTTTGCATACTCGGGTGTGTGTCGCGCGCGGTTCAGCGCCGACGCACCCATCGCATCCAGCATGAGGTCATCAAGGACATGCAGTACGGTACCGTTAAGTGGTTCAACGACGCCAAGGGATTCGGCTTCATTTCACCCGAGGATGGCAGTGCAGACGTTTTCGTCCATTTCTCGGCGATCAACGCCAAGGGTTTTCGCAGCCTGCAGGAAGGCCAGCGCGTCAGCTACCAGCTGACCCAGGGTCCGAAGGGCGCCCAGGCCTCCGAAGTGACGGTGGCTGCCGAGGCGTGACCCTTACCGGATTCGGATTTCCCGGCCCCGCTTCGGCGGGGCTTTTTTGTGTGCATCGATCCGCGAATGCATGCGTGTGGATGCATGCCGGCCGGGGACGACGCATTCGCATGCGGCGATGCGGACGACCGCGTTGCGCGCCTAGAATCGGTAATGGTCCCGAACGGAGTCGACGATGTCCGCCTTCACGCCAGCCGATCCTCACGGCAACGGAAAAACGCATGCGGGGCGCCGCGGCGCCGGAGACTGCATCGACACGCACGCGGTCGAGAACCAGCCGCCAGAGTTTGCGCCCCGGGATTTGTGGAGCGACGATGTCGCCCTGCGCGAGGCCGTGTCGCGCGAAGGAGCCGGTGCCTGGAGCGTGCAGGTTTCCGCCTATGGCGCCGTGGCCGGTGATGCGCTGTACGCGCTTGGCTTCGATGCCCACCGGGATCGGCCGCGCCTGCGCAGTCACGACCGTTTCGGCCACCGCATCGATGTGGTCGAATTCCACCCGAACTACCACACGGTCATGCAGACGGCGATCGAGCACGGCGTCGCCGGACTGTCGTGGCGCGACGAGCGTGCCGGCGCCCACGTCGCGCGCGCCGCGCTGAGCTACCTGCATCACCAGGTCGAACCCGGCAGCAGCTGCCCGCTGACGATGACCCACGCCGCAGTGCCGGTGTTGCGGCAGGCGCCGGCGCTGGCCGAATGGGCGGAGAAGGCGGCCGCACCGCACTACGACCCGCGCAACGTGCCGGTCGCGGACAAGCGAGGAATCACCCTCGGCATGGGCATGACCGAGAAGCAGGGCGGCAGCGACGTGCGCAGCAACAGCACCGTCGCCACGCCGTTGTCCGGCGACCGGCCGTCGAGTGACGAATACACGCTGATCGGGCACAAGTGGTTCTTCTCGGCGCCGATGTCGGACGGCTTCCTGGTGCTGGCGCAGGCGCCGGGCGGCCTGAGCTGCTTCCTGATGCCGCGCTGGCGGCCGGACGGCAGCCGCAACGCGTTCCGGATCATGCGCCTGAAGGACAAGCTCGGCGACTGGTCGAACGCCTCCTCGGAGGTCGAGTTCGACGGCGCCTGGGCGTATCGCATCGGCGACGAAGGACGTGGAGTGCCCACCATCATCCGGATGGTGATGCTCACCCGCCTGGACTGCATGCTCGGTTCCTGCGCCGAGATGCGGATGGCGCTGGCGCAGGCGATCCATCACACCCGGCATCGGCAGGCGTTCGGCAGGCGGCTGGTCGAGCAGCCATTGATGCGCAACGTGCTCGCCGACCTTGCGATCGAATCCGAGGCCGCGCTCGCGCTGTCGATGCGGGTCGCGCGTGCGGTCGACGCGGCCGACCGCGATGCCGGCGAGGCGGCGTTCGCGCGGGTCGCGACCGCGATCGGCAAGTACTGGATATGCAAGCGCACGCCTGCGTTCGTCAACGAGGCACAGGAGTGCCTGGGCGGAGCCGGCTACGTCGAGGAATCGATGCTGCCGCGGTTGTACCGGCAGGCGCCGCTGAATTCGATCTGGGAGGGCAGCGGCAACATCCAGTGCCTGGACGTGCTGCGCGCGCTCGCACGCGAGCCCGACTGTCTGACGGCACTGCAGCAGGAGATGTCGGACGTGGACGGCATCCCGGATGCGTTCATCGCCGGGCTCGCGGCAGCGGTGCCGCGGACCGGGGAGAGCGAGGCCCGCCTGCTGGTTGAACGCCTGGCGCTGGGACTGCAGGCGGCGGCCCTGTTGCGCGCCGGTAGTCCGCTGGCCGAGGCCTTCGTGCGCAGCCGTCTGCTCGGTGGACACGGCCTCGTGTTCGGCACCCTGCCGGGCGACATCGATTGCGAGACGGCCATCGCCCGCGCGTTGCCGTGACGCGATGACCTGTTAGCCCGGGTAAGCGAAGCGCACCCGGGGATTCGATGCTTCGGTTCCCGGGTGCGCTTCGCTTACCCGGGCTACGCTTGCTGGTCGAACGGCTGGCTCTGGGCCTGCAGGCGGTCGCGTTGCTGCGTGCCGGCAGTCCCTTGGCCGAAGGCTTCGTCTGCGGCTGGCTCGAAGTCGGGCACGGCCTTGCACTGGCACGCTGCCGGCAGATATCGATTCCGACGCGATCATCGCCCGCGCGCTGCCATGAAATGACAGACGAAATCAGCCACGGATGGACACGGATCAAACGATATTCAAAAGGCTTTATCCGTGTTCATCCGCGTGATCCGCGGCCAACGACAATCCGTCTGCCAGCGTCCTACCGCTCCGGTGGCAGGGTGCGCGCGCCGGTGACGATCATCCGCACCATCGTCGACAGTTCCTCGACCAGTTCCGGATCCTTCTCCGGCGGCAGGTCCATCGCGGTCGCGCCGACCGCGAACACCAGCCGTGTGATCGCCTTGGCCGCCAGCGCGGGTTCGTGCAGGGTCGCATGGTCGAGCCGGGCCAGGCGGATCAGGTCCAGCCGCAGTTCCTCCTCGAAGAACTGCAGTTCGCGGTCGACCGCCTGCTTGAACGCATCCGAGCCGACCGTGCCCTCGCGCAGCAGCACGTGCAGCAGCTTGTCGTCGGCGCGCAGCTGCTCCATGAACGCCTCGACCGAGCTGCGGATCACGCTGCGCTTGCCGCCGGCGACGCGCTGCCGGGCCTCGCCGATGATCCGCCGCAGCGAGCGCCCCGCCAGATCGATCAACGCGACCGCCAGCTCGTCCATGTCGCGGAACTGCCGGTAGAAGCTGTTGGGGGCGATCCCGGCCTCGCGCGCGACCTCGCGCAGGCTCAGCGTCGAAACGCTGCGATGCGGTCCGATCAGCTTCAGCGCAGCGGCGAGCAGGTCCTCCCGCGAGATCGAAGGCTTTCGTCCAGGGCCGTGCTCTTCCGGCGTCGTGCTGGCGGAGAGGTTGACCCCGGCGGGATGGGTGGAGGTGACGGTCACGGCGGCAAGTATGACGAGTCTGAACGACCGGAGGGGCGGATAATCACAATTCCGCAATTAATATACGGTTGTATATACAAACGTCCATGCACTGGTATAGTCGCGTCACCATGAGTGCCCATGTCCACCCGCAACGAAGCCGACGTCCGCTCCGTCTCAAGCGTCTGCTGTCGCCGTTCGTCGCCCCGCAAGTCTTTGATTTCTGGTCTTCGCGCGTCCATCCGCTGTGGACCTGGGAGCGCCCGCTTGCGCAACTGGTCGAGCGCCGCCGCGAATCGGCCGACGCGATGACCCTGCTGCTGCGGCCGAATGGCCACTGGGGCGGATTCCGTCCTGGTCAGCACGTCAACCTGGGGGTCGAAGTCGACGGCGCCCGGATCACCCGCAGCTACAGCCTGTCCGAGCCGCCGCGCAGCGATGGGCTGATCGCGGTGACGGTGAAGTCGATGCCGGGCGGCAGGGTCAGCCCGCGCCTGTTCGACGGACTGGCCGAGGGGACGATCGTCGAACTGGGCCAGGCCTTCGGCGAGATGGTGCTGCCGCGGCAGCCGGACGGCGAGTGGCTGTTCCTCGCTGCCGGCAGCGGCATCACTCCGTTGATGGCGATGCTGCGATCGCTGGCGGCCGAAGGCATGCCGGTGCCGCTGACCCTGTGCTATTGGGCGCGGCGGCGCGAGGAGCTGTGTTTCGTCAACGAGCTGCGCCGGCTTGCGGCCATGCACGCGAACTTCGATCTGCATCTGCTGCTGACCCGCGATACCGCCCGCGACGAGCATGAGCGCGAGGGCCGCATCGACGACGGGATGCTGTCCCGCCTGGTGCCGGAGTTTCAGGGGCGCCGGGTGATGGCCTGCGGTCCGGGCGGCTTCGTCGAAGCTGCGCGTGGCCTGCTGGAGGGGCGCGTGCGCAGCTTCCAGGCCGAGGCCTTCACCGCGCCGGAGATTCCGGTCGTCGACGAGGGCGAGGTCGACGTGACCCTCGTACGTAGCGGCCGGAGGCTGAAGGTGTCGCGCGGGCAGCCGCTGCTGGCGGCGCTGGAGGCACAGGACGTGCGCCCGCCGTCGGGTTGCCGGATGGGCATCTGCAACACCTGCGCCTGCGGCAAGTCCGCCGGCAGCGTGCGCCACCTGCCCAGCGGCGCGCTCGACCACGAGAACACCCAGGCGCTGAAGCTGTGCATCCACGGCGCCGTCACCGACCTGACCCTCGACCTGTGAAGAAGGCCGAACCGAGCATGAAAGACCCCGCCGCGCGCAAGAGCGCCCGCAAGCCCCCGAAGAACCGGCCGCTGAGCCTCGCCGAACTGGACGCCTTCGGCGCCGAGCTCGACGCGCTGCGTGCCCGTACCGTCGCCAGCCTTGGCGCGCGCGACGCGCGTTATATCCGCAACGTCGTCAGGGCAGTGCGCTATACCGAGGTCGCCGGCCGCGGCCTGTTGTTCCTCGGCGCCTTCGTGCACGGCGTGCTGGTGCCGGCCTGGATCGCCGGCGTGTTGCTGCTGGCGTTGTCGAAGATCCTCGAGAACATGGAGCTCGGCCACAACGTGATCCATGGCCAGTACGACTGGATGGGCGATCCGCAGCTCAACGGCAAGACCTACGAGTGGGACATCGTCGGAACAGCCGAGGCCTGGCGCAAGACCCACAACTTCCGCCACCACACCTACACCAACGTGCGCGGGCTGGACGACGATATCGGCTACGGGCTGCTGCGGATCTTCCCGGAGCAGAAATGGCAGCCGTTCTTCCTGCTGCAGCCGATCATCGCGCCGGTGTTCGCGCTGCTGTTCGAGTGGGGCGTGGCGATCCAGGACCTCAAGCTCGGCCGCTGGGTGCAGGGCAAGATGAGCGCCTCGCAGCTGTGGCGCAAGTTCCGCCCGGTCGGCCGCAAGATCGCCCGCCAGACGCTGAAGGACTATGTGGTGTTCCCGGCGCTGGCCGGCCCGTTCTTCCTGCCGGTGCTGCTGGGCAACGTGGTCGCCAACCTGATCCGCAACGTCTGGACCTACGTGATCATCTTCTGCGGGCACTTCACCGCCGACGCAGAGACCTTCCCGCGCGAGGTGATCAAGAACGAGTCGCGCGGGCACTGGTACCTGCGCCAGCTGCGCGGTTCGTCGAACATCTCCGGCGGCCCGGTCATCGATCTGCTGTCGGGCAATCTCAGCCACCAGATCGAGCATCACTTCTATCCCGACATCCCGGCAAACCGCTACGCCGAACTGGCGGTCGAGGTCCGCGAGATCTGCTCGCGCTACGGCCAGCACTACAACACCGGTTCGCTGCCGAAGCAGTTCGGCCAGGTGACGTGGCGGATCCTGCGCCATGCGTTCCCGAGCCGGCCACGCCGCACGGCGGCGCTGGTGGCGGAGGCCTGAGACCATCCCGCACAGGCGAGACCTGTCGAGCCCGAACGCGCTGAGGCAGGCACAAGCGACCGCAGGAGTGGCGCATGCTGCGATCAGGCCTTCACGGAGAGTCCAGGTCGCGGCTTGTGCCGTCCCTACGCTTTCGGGCGATCGTGCCGATGGGCTTCAGTCGAGGAACTGCAGCTTCGCCAGTTCCGCGTACAGTCCGCCCTCGGCCAGCAATTGTTCGTGGGTACCCTCGGCGACGATACGGCCGCGGTCCATCACCACGATCCGGTCGGCCTTGAGCACGGTCGCCAGCCGGTGCGCGATCACCAACGTGGTGCGGCCTTCCATCAGCGTTTCCAGCGCCTGCTGGACCGCACGCTCGCTGTGCGCGTCGAGCGCGCTGGTAGCCTCGTCCAGCAGCAGGATCGGCGCGTCCTTGAGCAGGGCGCGGGCGATCACGATGCGTTGCTGCTGACCGCCTGACAGGCGTGCGCCGCGCTCGCCCAGTCCGGTATCCAGCCCCTGCGGCAGGGCGTCCACGAAGTCGGCCGCGTGGGCCGAGCGTACCGCCGCCTCGATCTCCGCGTCGCTGGCGTCGAGCCGGCCGTAGCGGATGTTCTCCCTCGCGCTGGCGGCGAAGATCGTCGGCTGCTGCGGCACCAGGGCGATCGCCTCGCGCAGCTGCGCGGGATCCAGGCGGGTGACGTCGACGCCGTCGACGCGGACGGTGCCGGCCTCCGGATCGTGGAATCGCAGCAGCAGCGAGAACACCGTGCTCTTGCCCGCGCCCGAAGGGCCGACCAGTGCGACGGTCTCGCCAGGGGCGACCTTCAACCCGAATGCATCGAGGGCCGGAAGTTCGGGCCGGGCGGGGTAATGGAAGGTGACGTTGTCGAAGGCGATCGTGCCGCGTACCGGGTCGGGCATCGGCTGCGGATGCGCCGGCACCGCGATCGCCGGCTCCGCTTCCAGCAGTTCGCTGATCCGGCCCATGCCGCCGGCCGCGCGCTGCAGCTCGTTCCACACCTCGGCCAGCGCGCCGACGGAGCCGCCGCCGATCAAGGCGTAGAGCACGAACTGTCCCAGCGTACCGGCGCTCATGCGGCCGGCGGCGACGTCGTGCGCGCCCGACCACAGCACCAGGGTGATCGCACCGAACACCAGGCTGATCGCGATCGCGGTGACCCAGGCCTGCGCCTGGATGCGCCGGCGCGCGGTGGCCACCGCGGCCGCCACCGCCTCGCCGAAGCGCCCTCGCTCGTACGGCTCGCGTGCGTGCGCCTGCACGGTGCGCACCGCGCCCAGGGTTTCGGCCGCCAGCGCGTTGGCATCGGCGATGCGGTCCTGGGCCGATCGCGAGATCTTCTGCAGCCGCCTCGCACCCATCACGATCGGCAGGACCGCCAGCGGGATGCCGACCATCGCATACGCGGCCAGCCGCGGACTGGTCACGAACAGCATCGCGATGCTGCCGAGGAAGGTCACCGCGCTGCGCAGCGCCACCGACATGCTGGAGGCGACCACATTGCGCAGCAGCTCGGCGTCCGCGGTCAGCCGCGAAACCAGTTCGCCGCTGCGGTTGGCGTCGTGGAAGCCGGCGTCGAGGTCGATCAGGTGCGCGTACAGCCTCCGGCGCAGGTCGGCGACGACCCGCTCGCCGAGCAACGAGACGAAGAAGAAACGCGCGGCGGTGGCGAACGCCAGCACCAGCGCGACGACGAACAGCAGCGCGAACGCGCGATCGATGCCGTCGCCGCCGGATTCGAAGCCATGGTCGATCACGGTGCGGAAGGCCGGCGGCAGGCTCAGCGTCGCGGTGGAGGAAAAGGCCAGCGCCAGCAGCCAGGCGCCGAACAGCCCCCGGTGCCTGCGCACGAACGGCCACAGGGTGCGCAGTTGCCCGAGGGGGGGCTTGGAAGAAGCGGTGTCGGTCATTGCGGGAGTATGCGGGGCCTTGAGGCATCAGCCGTGTCGACGTGGGGCCGGGTATCGGCCGAGGGAGGCGGATACGGGCCTCCAGCGTGCGTGGGCACCGATCCGGCCGGAAGCGTGAACCGCCAGCTAGCTGTGATCTCTCAGTAGGTTGTTCATCCAGGGTGATCCCGGAAGACTGGAGGTGCGAATCAGCCACCCCTCCAGGAGCCCCGGATGAACCTGCATAAACATGCCCGTCTTAGCCCTCGCGGTC
>NZ_JAKJPO010000017.1 GCF_021725675.1 Marilutibacter chinensis
ACACCTACAAGGGTGATCTGAAGGTCGATCTGGTCGCACCGGACGGCAGCACCTACAACATCCACAACCGCAGCGGCGGCAGCGCCGACAACGTGATCGGCACCTACACGCTGAACCTGTCCAGCGAGCCGCTCAACGGCACCTGGAAGCTGCGCGTGAACGACAACGCCAGCCAGGACACCGGCTACATCAACAGCTGGAGCGTCACCTTCTGACCATGCCGCAACGAAGGACGAGGCATTCCGCTTTGCGGGGGCGTGATCCCCGGCCCCGCGTTCCGCGCCGCCCGTCAATGGACGACGCGGATTACCTGCAGCACCACACCCACGCAGCACTTACCCATGGAGAGGTCCAATGAAAGGCGTATGTGGTCTTCTGACATTGTTGTCCCTGTCGATCGGCACGGCCCTTGCCGCCCCTGACGGCGCGCGTCCGGCCGCGTTCGATCATGACATCGCCCGGCTCGACAGGGTCGAGATCCGCAGCATGCCGGCAGTCGACGTACCGCGCCTGCGCGCGCAGGATCCGCAGCGCGAAGCGCGCGGGTTGCCGCCACGCTTTGCCCAGCCGCTGCGCGTCGACCTGACCCCGCACAACGCCGGCGCCTGGGAGGAGCTCGACGCCGACCATCTGGTCTGGCGGCTGCGGGTGGAGTCGCGCGAGGCGCTGTCGCTGAACTTCGGTTTCAGCGACTACCGCATGCCCGCGGGCGGCCGCCTGCTGGTCTATCCCGAGGGCCTGACCCGGGACGCGGATCCGCGTCTGGTGCGAACCTTCACCGATGCCGACAACGAGGCGCACGGTCAGTTGTGGACGCCGATCGTGCCTGGCGACCGGGTGGTGATCGAGGTGGTCGTGCCACGTGACCGCGTCGGCGAGCTCGGACTGCGCCTGGTCCAGGTCGGCCACGACTATCGCGGCTTCAGCCGGATGGCGCGCGAATCCGCACTGATCCAGCCGCTGGGCACCTCCGGCGCCTGCAATGTCGATGTCGAATGTCCCGACGCCGACCCGTACTACGACAACATCGTCCGCTCCTCGGCGGCGATCTCGACCGGCGGCAGCCTGTTCTGCAGCGGCAGCCTGCTGAACAACACCGCGAACGACCGGCGGATGTTCTTCCTCACCGCCAACCACTGCGGCATCAACGGCAGCAACGCCGCCTCGCTGGTCACCTACTGGAACTACCAGAACTCGACCTGCCGCACCCCCGGCAGCAGCTCCAGCGGCCAGGACGGCGACGGCACCCTGGACCAGTACCTGACCGGCTCGACGTTCCGCGCCGGCAACAGCGCGTCGGACTTCACCCTCGTCGAGCTCGACGACCCGGCGCCTGCCGCCTACAACCTGTACTGGAGCGGTTGGGACCGGCGCGACATGAACTTCCCCGGCGCGATCGGTATCCACCACCCCAACGTCGCCGAGAAGCGCATCAGCATCTCCACCAGCCCGACCCAGATCAGCGGCTATGGCGGCGGCAGCGGCACCACCCACCTGCACATCTTCTGGCAGCCCTCCGGCGGCGTGACCGAGCCAGGTTCGTCCGGCTCGCCGATCTACAGCCCCGACAAGCGCGTGATCGGCCAGTTGCACGGCGGCCCCGCCACCTGCAGCGCGACCGGCAGCAACCGCAGCGACTACTACGGCCGCCTGTTTGCCTCCTGGACCGGCGGCGGCAGCGACAGCACCCGTCTGAGCAGCTGGCTCGACGCCGGCGGCACCGGCGCGCAGTACATCGACGGCATCGCCGCGGACGGTGGCGGCGGCAACCTGCCTCCGAGCGCCGACTTCAGCTTCACCGTCGACGGACTCGATGTCAGCTTCAGCGACGGCTCCAGCGACAGCGACGGTTCGATCGCCTCGCGCAGCTGGAACTTCGGCGACGGCGGCAGTTCGACCGCGACCAACCCCAGCCACAGCTACGCCGCGGCCGGCAGCTACGACGTCACCCTGACGGTGACCGATGACGACGGCGCCAGCAACAGCCGCACCCGCACGGTCACGGTCGGCTCGGGCGGCGGCAACCAGCTGCAGAACGGCGTGCCGGTCACCGGCGTGTCCGGCGCCCAGGGCAGCGAGCAGTTCTGGACGATGGAAGTCCCGTCGGGCGCCAGCAACCTGCAGTTCGTCACCAGCGGCGGCACCGGCGATGCCGACCTGTACGTCAAGTTCGGCAGCGCACCGACCTCCAGCAACTACGACTGCCGGCCCTACACCGGCGGCAACAACGAGACCTGCAGCTTCGCCAGCCCGCAGGCCGGCACCTGGCACGTGATGGTGCGCGGCTACTCGGCGTTCTCGGGGCTCAGCCTGACCGGCAGCTACGGCACCGGCGGTGGCGGCACCCAGACCTACAGCAACACCACCGACTACACGATCAACGACAACGCCACGGTCGAAAGCCCGATCACCGTATCCGGCCGCAGCGGCAATGCCCCCAGCAACGCCAGCGTCGACGTCGACATCCGCCACACCTACAAGGGCGACCTGCGGGTCGACGTGATCGCACCCGACGGCAGCGTCTACAACCTCCACAACCGCAGCGGCGGCAGCACCGACAACGTGATCGGCACCTACACCCTGGACCTGTCCAGCGAACCGTTGAACGGCACCTGGAAGCTGCGCGTGAACGACAACGCCAACCAGGACACCGGCTACATCAACAGCTGGAGTGTGACCTTCTGAGCACGACGTTCGGGGCCTCGCGTCCGGAACGCGGCGTTCCCACCGCCTCTCTCCCCTGCTCCCGTTGAGCGGACCCCGGCTTCGGCCGGGGTTTTTTTGTGGGCGACGTCCCCCCGGCTTTGAGTAGCACGGCGATTTGAAGTCCAATCCCCAACGAGAAGGAGATTGGACATGAAGAAGCGCTTTACCGAAGAACGGATCACCGGTTTCCTGCGTGAGGCCGAGGCCGGGCTGCCGGTCAAGGAGCTGTGCCGCAGGCACGGCTTCAACGAGGCCTCGTACTACCTGTGGCGCAACAAGTTCGGCGGCATGAGCGTGCCGGACGCGAAGCGGCTGCGCGAGCTGGAGACGGAGAACGCCCGGCTCAAGAAGCTGCTGGCCGAGCAGGTGCTGGAGAGCAAGGTGATCAAGGACGTCCTGCGAAAAAGTGGTGAGCGCACCGGCCCGACGCGAGCAGGTGCGCTACATGGTGGACAGGGGATTGAGCGAGCGGCGGGCACTGGCGGTGGTACGGATGAGTGCCAGCACATTGCGCTATGAGCCCCGGCCGGATCGGAGCGTCGATCTGCGGGAACGCATTCTGGCGCTGGCACATCGGCATCGGCACTACGGCGTCGGGATGATCCACCTCAAGCTTCGTCAGGAAGGACACCTCTTGAACTACAAGCACGTGGAGCGGTTGTATCGGGAAGAACGGCTGCAGGCGCGCCATCGCAAGCGCAAGAAGGTGCCCGTGGGCGAGCGACAGCCCTTGCTGCGGCCGACCCGCGCCAACGAAGTCTGGTCGATGGACTGCGTGCTCGATTGGACGGCCGATGGCCGGGTTATCAAGTGCCTGGTGATCGTGGACGATGCCACGCATGAGCCGGTGGCGATCGAGGTGGAACGGGCGATCTCGGGTTACGGTGTCAGCCGGGTGCTGGACTGGCTGGCACTCAGTCGGGGCCTGTCCAAGGTGATCCGGACCGGCAACGGCAAGGAGTTCTGCGGCAAGGCAATGGTCACGTGGGCACACGAGCGTGGCGTCCAACTCCGGTTGAGCGAGCCAGGCAAGCCGAACCAGAACACCTAAGTCGAGTCGTTCAACGGCTGCCTGCGCGACGAATGCCTCAACGAACACTGGTTCACCGGCCTGCTCCAGGCCCGCACGATCATCGAGACCTGGCGCCGTGAATACAACGAGGAGCGACCCAAGAAGGCGCTTGTCGGCATGACGCCGGCCGCCTATGCCGAACAACTGGCCGAGTCGGCTACAGTGAACCCGGACTCTAGATCAGACCGCTACTGAAAGCGGGGGGACGTCGCAACCATCGTGATGTCATGGCGTAGTCCCCATGGTGTTGGCGCTTTCATCAAGCGCTGGTTGCAGGCAAGTGGTATCGGAAAGATCCAGGAGGGCGTTGCTGGCAGCCATCGCGCGCGGCCCTGGGCAGGACGGAAGGCGTCCATGGATGGAGTGCCCGCCGTCCTGTCCAAGCCATCACCGCAGAGGTGGCTCAGCATGGCGGCCGATTCCCCTCTCAGCCCTTCGCGGCATCAAGGTTGAGCAGGGCGCGAATCTTCGCCTCCGTCTCCTCGTACTGCCCTTCGCCAAAGTGCTGGTAGACGATGCGTCCTTGCTGATCGATCAGGTACATCGCAGGCCAATAGCGATTGCCATAGGCATTCCAGGTTTCATATCCATTGTCCTGGGCAACCGGATAGGTGATACCGAATCGCTGCACGGCCGCACGGACATTGCCCAGCTTCTTTTCGTAGCCGTATTCGGGCGTATGCACGCCGATCACCACCAGCCCCTGGTCCCGGTACCTGGAATGCCACTGTTTGACGTGAGGCATCACGCGTACACAGTTGATGCAGGAATATGTCCAGAATTCGACCAGCACTACCTTGCCGCGCAGATCACGCAGGCGCTGCGGTGGGCCGTTCAGCCAGTTGTCGATGCCCCTGAACTCGGGCGCCACCGGTGCGGGAGCGGCATGCGTGGGCTGGACCGGGTCGGCCTGCACGTTGGGTGAGCAGGCAGCAGCGAATACGCTGGCGGCCAGGAGGGTCGTCAGGGATGCGAGCTTTTTCATGGGATCAGAGTCCTTGTGAGAGAGGGGGGAGCCACCGGGTGGCCCAGGCGGACACGAAGACGTCGTACTGCAGCAACTGCAGCACGGCGAATGCGACGGCAACTGCACCAAAGCATTTGCGGAACAGGTCGGCGTGGCGCTGCATGAAGGGCAGCCGTGCATTGACCCAGTGGCCGCCATAGGCGATCAGCAGCATGGGCAGGCCCGCTCCCAGGGCGTACAAGCCGAGCAATGCGCTTGCCTTGGCCGGCTCCTGGGCCGTGGCGGCAAGGGCTAACACGGAAGCCAGCACAGGTCCGGCGCATGGCGTCCAGGCCAGTCCAAGTGAAGCGCCAACGATCAGCGCACCCGCGCGACCACCTGGGCCCGGAAGCGCCACCCGCTGCGGACGGTGGCGGGTCCATTGCTGCCGGATCCAGGACACCGCCGCTTCAAAGGGCGCCGGCCAGAAGCAAGCCAGGCCTGCCAGCATCAGCACGGCAATGGACACAGAGCGAATGCCGGCCTGCAACTCGCCAGAGGAGGCTGCAAGCACGCCCAGCAGGATGCCGCCGGCCGCGAACGTAGTGACGAATCCGCCGATGATCCACAGCGGCGTGGCGCGATCCCGGCCTGCTCCTGTCGCCAGCACGATCGGCAAGACCGGCAGGATGCAAGGCGAGAGAATGGTGGCCATGCCCGCAAGGGCTGCCAGGGCATATTCGATCATGGGAGGAATCCGGGCGCGCGGGTGCGGGAGGTCATTCCATCGCAGGCATGTGGCTGCACTGTGTTCAGGGATCCGGACTTTTGTATCCGGATCGTCCTGGCGCGCCGGTCGGCACGTTTTGTTACCAGGAGGCTCAGGTCAACCGGATCTGCACGTCGATGTTGCCGCGCGTGGCCTTGGAGTACGGGCAGGTGTGGTGCGCTTCGTCGACGATGGCCTGCGCCTGTTGCGGATCCAGTCCGGGCAGCGAGATGTCCAGTCGTGCCTGGAGCTGGTAGCCCTCGCCGACCATGCCAAGGTCGACTTCGGCATCGATCGCGGTTCCGGCAGGCAGCACGATGCGCAGCTTGCCAGCGGCGATGCCCATGGCGCCTTCGAAGCAGGCGGACCAACCGGCGGCGAACAGCTGCTCGGGATTGGTGCCGGGACGACGGCTGCCGGGCGGCGACAGGACGACGTCGAGCTGGCCGTCGTCGCTGCGCGCATAGCCTTCGCGGCCGCCAACGGTGTGGGTCTTGCCGGTGTAGAGGACGGTGTCGAGCGCATTCATGGGTATCTCCTGGTGGGTGGGGTGGAGTCGGTCGTGTCGCTCACGGCGCGTATCGGGTGAACACGTAGTCGCGTTGCTTGACGCGGGAGGCGTGGCAGGCATGGCAGGTGCGGTGTTGCGCCTCATCGACCGGACGGCCGTCGATGAATCGCCCATAGCCCCAGCCGCCCGTCGCCGCGTAACGGCGGAAGTCCTTGACCATCACCTGCACCGTGGTGGCCGCGCCTGGAACGGAGGCCGGGGCGAAGTCCGGCGACGGCTCGTGCTTCCACGCGAGCTTGACCAGCACGGTGCCATCCGGGAACGGCTGGACTTTCCCGCGATATGCGCGCATCGCTTTCGGATTGCCGACGACGACACGCAATTCGTCCAGCGGCGCCGCTTCCTGTGCCGGCGCCACCAGTGGCCAATCGCGATAGCCCTCAGGCAACCGGACGCCATAGATCGGTGCGACAGGGCCGCGGTTGTCGAAGGCCTGCACGGCGCCGACCAGACCCAACACGGTCCCGGCAGCAGCGGCCAGCAATCCGATGATGTGCACAGCTTTCATGGCGAGCTCCCGGGAAGGCTTAAAGGTGGGTGGCGTCGACAACCGCCTGAACGAACTCGGCGGGCGCTTCCTGCGGCGGGTTGTGGCCGATGCCGCCGGTGAAAGTGCGGTGCTCGTACTTGCCGACGAACTTGGCCGCGTATGCCTCCGGCTTGGGATGCGGCGCGCCGTTGGCGTCGCCTTCGATGGTGATCGTCGGCACGGTGATGGCCGGCGCCTGCGCCAGACGTTGCTCCAGTGCGGCGTACTTGGCTTCGCCTTCGGCCAGACCCAGGCGCCAGCGATAGTTGTGGATCACGATGGCGACCTGGTCCGGGTTGTCCAGGGCAGCGGCGCTCCGGTTGAAGGTGGCGTCGTCGAACTTCCACTGCGGCGAAGCCAGTTCCCAGATCTTCCTGGCGAAGTCGTGGGTGTACTGCGTGTAGCCGGCCTGGCCGCGTTCCGTGGCGAAGTAGTACTGGTACCACCACTGGAGTTCGGCCGAAGGCGGCAACGGCTTGCGACCGGCTTCCTGGCTGCCGATCAGGTAACCGCTGACGGACACCAACGCCTTGACGCGCTCAGGCCACAGGGCGGCCACGATGTCTGCCGAGCGCGCACCCCAGTCGTAACCTGCCAAGGTGGCGCGACGAATCTTCAACGCATCCATCAAGGCCACTACGTCCGACGCCAGTGCGGCGGGCTGGCCGTTGCGTGGTGTGTCGGCGGAAAGGAACCGCGTGGTGCCATAGCCGCGCAAGTGCGGAACGATCACCCGGTAGCCTTGCGCGGCCAGCTGCGGTGCCACCTGGGCATAGCTGTTGATGTCATAGGGCCAGCCATGCAGCAGGATGACGGCTTCGCCGTCGGCCGGGCCGAGTTCGGCGTAGCCGATGCGCAGATCGCCCGCGTCCACGTGCTTGTTCGCCACCAGTGCGGGGGGCAGCGCAGTATCGAAAGCAGCATCGGGTGTGGCAGCGGAGGCGGCGGCGCCCAACAGCAGGCTCGTAACGAGCAGCCATAGCGCCAGGCGCAGGCCGCGACGGGCGGTAGAAGGGACCAACGTGGTGGTAGCGGACATGGTGGATCCTCCGGCAGGTGGATTGAAGGGAAGTCGGGACAACAGAGACGCGCCGGCAGGCGCCGCACAGGCGTCAGATCGAGAAGCCGCCATCCAGCGTCACGCTGGCGCCGGTCATGCAGCTGGCATCTGCGCTCGCCGGGAATTTCACGCCCATCCGGTGTCGGCCACATGTCCTGCCAACCCCGGATTTGTCAGTCAATGGCCGCAAGTGGCCCGTGGATACATTCCGGTACAAACACGGCCCGCGCCGACACCCGGCCGATACAGTGGGGTACTGGAATGGCACTCCCCGACCATGAGGAGACCTGCCATGTTCCGTTCGATCCCGTTGTTGCTGTTTCTAGCGCTGGGCACCACGCTCACCCCCGCCGCCGCGCGCCCTGCCGTCGATCCAGACGCCCCCACCGTCATCCTTGTGCACGGTGCCTTCGCCGACGCCTCCAGTTGGGACCAGGTGGCCAAGCGTCTCCGGCGTCGCGGCGTTCCCGTCGTGGCCGTGGACAATCCGCTCAGTTCGCTCGAAGCAGATGTGGACGTTACCCGCGCCGCAATCGCCGCGGCACCGGGCAAGGTGGTGCTGGTCGGTCACTCCTGGGGAGGCACCGTGATCACCCAGGCGGGCGTCGATCCCAAGGTGACCGCGTTGGTCTATGTGGCGGCGTTCGCTCCCGATGTGGGACAGACCTCGGCCCAGCAGGGCGAACATTTCCCCGTCGCGCCCGGCCTGCAGCAGTTGCTGGAGCGGGACGGCTGGCTCTCATTGTCGCCGCAGACGATCGCGCGCGACTTCGCCCAGGACCTGACGCCGCGCGCACTGGCACGCGTGCAGGCCAGCCAGCTGCCGCTCAAGGCCAGCGCGCTTGCCGAGCCGGTGACCGCGGCGGCGTGGCGCTCACGTCCGAGCTGGTACGTGGTGTCGCGCAAGGACCGGATGCTGGCGCCGCAACTCCAGGTAGCCACAGCGCAACGTATCGGCGCCACGCTGTACTCCGTCGGTGCCAGCCACGTCGCGCCCGTATCGGAGCCAGGCGAAGTCAGCAACGTCATCCTGGAGGCCAGCGGCCTGCGACCGGCCGATGCCCCCACCAGCGCCGCCGGCGGTTAACGTGCGGCGCACTGGCGCTAACATCCGTCGCAGGGGCCTTGTTTTCCCTGCGAGCGAACTTGGGAGTACCCGCGCATGTCATCCCGCACCGATCATGTCCTTGTCGTCGATGACGATCGCGACATCCGCCAAATGGTCGGCGACTACCTGCGGCGCAACGGCCTGCGCGTCAGCCTGGCTGCGGATGGCCGGGAGATGCGGGCCACGCTGGATACCAGCGACATCGACCTGATCGTGCTCGACGTGATGATGCCGGGCGAGGATGGCCTGTCGCTTTGCCGCAACCTGCGCGCAGGCAAGCACAAGACGGTTCCGGTCGTCCTGCTGACCGCGCGCGATGATGAGACCGACCGCATCATCGGGTTGGAGATGGGCGCCGACGACTACGTGAGCAAGCCGTTTTCTTCGCGGGAACTGCTGGCGCGCATCAGCGCGGTGATCCGCCGCACCCGCATGCTTCCTCCCAACCTGCAGGTCAGCGAGGCCAGCCGCCTGCTCGGGTTCGGCGACTGGCGCCTGGACACCACGGCACGGCACCTGCTGGATGCCGATGGCACGGTCTATCCCCTGAGCGGGGCCGAGTTCCGGCTCCTTCGCGTGTTCATCGATCATCCGCAACGGGTGCTGAGCCGCGATCAGCTGCTCAACCTCACGCAGGGGCGCGATGCGGAGATGTTCGACCGGTCCATCGATCTGCTGGTCAGCCGGCTGCGCCAGCGACTTGGAGACGGCGCGCGCGAGCAGATGTACATCAAGACCGTGCGCAGTGAAGGCTACGTGTTCAGCCAGCCTGTCGTGCTGATCGACGAAGACGCATGAGCAGCGTTCCGCCAAAGTGGCCTTCGCGCCTTCTGCCGCGCACTCTGCGGGCCCGGCTGCTGCTGATCCTGGGCGCAGGCCTGTTGCTGGCGCATGCACTTTCGTTCTCCGTACTGTCGTATGAGCGCATGGATGCCACCCGCTCGATGATGTTGAGGAACCTGTTCGAGGACATTCCCGTCAGTGTGGCGTTGCTGGAGCGCCTTTCGCCGGCGCAGCGGGTCGAATGGATCCCGCGCCTGGAGCGGCGCACCTATCGTTACCTGTTGCGTCCGGCGCAGACCGGAAAGCCGCTGGCGAGCGAGCGCGCACGGCAGGTAGCCGGCTTGATCGACGATGCGCTGGCTCACCGGTACGCATTGCGGCCGCGCGCGGTTTCGTCCCTCCCGGAGCGCTACGAGGTGGAACTGACCTTGCGGGATGGGCGGCCATTGACCATCGAAGTCACGCCGGCCCCCATGCCAGTCGCGCGATGGTTGCCCTGGATACTGATTGCGCAGGTCGTGCTGCTGCTGGCGTGCGTCGGCGCGGCGGTGCGCCTGGCCACGCGGCCGCTGGCGCAGTTGGCGCTGGCGGCCGAGCGCATGGATCCTGCGGGAAAAGGCGCGCCGCTTCCCCAGGACGGAGGCGCGGAGATCGCCAAGGCGGCGCAGGCGCTCAATACCCTGCAATCGCGGGTCGCGGCCCATGTGTCGGAACGTACGCAGATACTGGCGGCCATCTCGCACGATCTGCAGACACCGATCACCCGCATGCGGCTACGGGTGGAAGCTTTGGATGAGAGTACAGAGCAAGCGCGGCTGCTCAATGACGTTGACCAGATCAGCCAGTTGATCCGGGAAGGCCTGAACTATGCCCGCAGCGCCAGGGTGACGATGGACCCGTCGGTGCGGCTTGACCTGCACGCGTTCCTGGACAGTGTGGTGGGCGACTACCAGGACACTGGCAAGGCCGTGCAGCACACAGGAGGCGATAATGCATCGCTGCAGACGCATCCGCAGGTGTTGCGCCGCGTCCTGCAGAACCTCATCGACAACGCGCTGGCATATGCCGGGAGCGCCGAGACAAGGTTGCGGGTGGACGGCAAGGGACAGGTATGCATCGATGTCCTGGACCGTGGCCCCGGTGTACCGGAGGCGCAGCTGGATGCGATCAAGCAGCCCTTCCATCGCCTGGAGCCATCGCGCAGCCGGTCCACCGGCGGCACCGGCCTGGGCCTGGCCATTGCGCACCAGCTCACGAATGCACTGGGCGGGCAGCTGGCATTGATCAATCGCGATGGCGGCGGACTGCAGGCCACCCTAACCTTGGGTACGAAGGCATAGCGTCGGTTCATTCCCGCAGCCACGCTGCCATGCCACAATGCGTGCTCCGCACGTTCTGCTGGAGTTGCCCCAGACATGTGATCCAAGCGTTCCCCCTAGCGAATCGGAGCCGTCCAAGACCACACCGGACGCTCCCACCGGCGATCTGCGCGCGCATCGCGTTCGCGTCGCACCCCAGGAGGAACCCATGTCCGAGGCACGCGTCAGCGTTTCCCATCTTTCTTTTGCTTGGCCGGACGGTACACCCGTTCTGACCGATGTGTCCTGCGTGATCGGTCCGTCCAGGACCGGATTGGTGGCGCCCAACGGCGGCGGCAAGAGCACCTTGCTGCGCCTGATCGCAGGCGAACTCTCGCCTGGTGCCGGCACCATCACGGTATCCGGCGACCTGGGCTATCTTCCCCAGGATCCGACGCTGGACCCCGACGCGCGGGTGGCCGACGCCTTGGGCGTCGCCAGCACCGTACATGCACTGGAGGCGATCGCGTGCGGTGATACGGATCCGGCCCTGTTCGAACGCGCCGAAGGGCACTGGGACATCCGCGAGCGGATCGCTGCGACCTTGGCGCGCCTGGGCTTGGACAACGTATCCCTGGAGCGCCGAATCTCCACCTTCAGTGGCGGCCAGGCCATGTCCCTCGCTCTGGCGGGACAACTGCTGCGACGCCCCGCCGTGCTGTTGCTGGACGAACCCACCAACCACCTGGACCTTGCGTCCCGCAAACGGCTGCTGGATGCGCTGTCTGACTATCGTGGCAGCATCATCGTGGCAAGCCATGACCGGACCTTGCTCGAAGGCATGGAGCAGATCGCCGAACTACGCCCATCCAGTCTTCGTCTCTACGGCGGAGGATTCGGCGCCTATCAGGCGTCGGTTGAGTCGGAACGACTGGCGTTGGAGCATCACGTCCATCATCTGCGGAGAGAGCTGCATCGTGAGCACCGCGAGATGCGGCAGGCGCGGGAGCGCACCGAAAGACGGACAGCAAACGCAAGGCGCAACCGGGCCGACGCAGGCCTGTCGAGAATCGTGGCGGGCAATCGCGCTCGCGCCGCAGAGGTTTCGGCGGCAAAGACCGAAGGTGCCCACGGACATCGCGTCAGCCGCGTACGCGAGCAACTCCAGCATGCGAAGACTAGAATCCATGCCGTGTCCGCGCCGTCGTTCTCCCTGCCCGCGACCCGCGTTGCCGACAATCAGCTTCTGTTGGCTGGCGAGCATCTGCAGGCAGATTCCGGTGGCCGCTCACTCTTCGGCGGGCAAGGCGTATCGCTGACCATCCGAGGGCCGGAGCGGATCGCCATCCTGGGCGACAACGGAACAGGCAAGACGACGCTGCTGAGAATCCTGGCCGGCGAGGTAGTGCCGATCGCGGGCAGACTCAGGCGCGGATTGACACGTTCGGCTTATCTTTCCCAGCGTCTGGGTCATCTCGACCCCTCGCTCACCGTAGCGGAGAACCTCGCGCTGGCGGCAACCCGCATGACGGCGCAGGGTCGCTCCGACCTGCTGGCACGATTGCAGTTCCGGGGCGCACGCATGCACCTGCCGGCAGGTGCGCTGTCTGGAGGCGAGCATGTCAGGCTCTCACTGGCCTGCGTGCTCCATGCGGACATGGCCCCGAACCTGCTGCTGCTGGATGAGCCTACGAACAATCTCGACCTCGAATCCATGGCTGAACTGGAACATGCTCTGGCCGGCTTCGAAGGGGCACTGGTGGTGGTCAGCCATGACGTTCCGTTTCTGGATGCTATTGGTACCACCCGCAAGCTCCTGCTGAGTGCGGAAGGCTTGACCGACATCACGTGAGCGAAGGCCCGCTGACGGTGTCTACAGCGGACGTTCGAACTGCAAGGCTGGTTGTCTGCCGAACATGGAGCAAAACATCCGCCCAATTCTGGCCGGAAGCAGCCACTCGGGCAGCATCGTTTGACCGGCACTGGCAGATAGCCCGTGAAAGCAGATGCACTGTCCAGTCGTTACTCGCACCCGCAGACCGTCGCCCTTCAATCCCCACACCGCGCATACGGCGAGCCATCGACCAGGGTCTGGTGCCGGGCCGACAGCGGCGGTCCGCCCGGGTAGCCGCGGTCGTGCGGCTCGATCCGCAGGGCGCCGGGCACCTCGCCGTCGTTGAGCAGCATGATCACCGGCCGTTCGGCGCCGGCATACGGGAACACCGTGCGGACGATGCCCTCGTAGTCCTGGCCGAAGTAGCTCCAGGCCACCTCGGGTTGGGCGATGCGTTCGCTGGCGCCGCCGACACGGATCTCCAGGCCGGTCGCGGCGACGGTGATTAGCGGTTCGCGGGTGCAGTCGCCGCCCGGGGCGTAGCGGCCGTAGCTGTCGCCGAAGCTGTTGGCGGGCAGCGGGTCCTCGGCCTGCGCGCCGGGGGCGGCAAGGGCGAGTCCGAGCAGGACGGCGAATCGGTACATGGCGGCCACCGCGGGCGGGAACGGTTCCGATGGGAACGCCGCCGCTGACGCGGTGCGGCCAGACCGCCGGGGTCGAGGCCTCCGGTCCAGTCGCGGAGCCGGGATCGGCCCCGCGACTGGACGGCGGCAGAACCGGTAGGGGCGGGGGGCGGGGGACGCCACCCCCCCCCCCCCGCGCCCCCCC
>NZ_JAKJPO010000018.1 GCF_021725675.1 Marilutibacter chinensis
CCCCCCCCCCGGGGGGGGCGCCCCCGGGCCCCGGGGGGCGGCGGGCCCCGCCCCCGCGCGGGCACGGCGGCAGAACCGGTCGGCCGGGCGCGGTGCGAACGCCCCGCGCCCGGCTCGGCCCCGGAAACGCAGACAGCCCGCCGAAGCGGGCTGTCGGTGTCCCGGCAAGGACCGGGAGAAGTGTGGCAAGGGCGGCCGCGGGAAGCGACCGCGCCGCTACCTCACTTGATCTTGCCTTCCTTGTAGATCACGTGCTTGCGAACGACGGGATCGTACTTCTTGATCTCCATCTTGCCTGGCGTGTTCTTCTTGTTCTTGTCGGTGGTGTAGAAGTGGCCGGTACCGGCCGAGGAGATCAGGCGGATCTTGTCGCGCTTGGAAGCCATGGTTCAGTTCTCCTCAGATCTTCTCGCCGCGTGCGCGAAGCTCGGCGAGGACGGCATCGATACCGTTCTTGTCGATGGTGCGCAGGGCCTTGGTGGAAACGCGCAGCTTCACCCAGCGGTTTTCGCTGGCGACCCAGAACTTGCGCTCGTGCAGGTTCGGGAGGAAACGGCGACGGGTCTTGTTCATCGCGTGCGAGACGTTGTTGCCGGTCGTCGTACGCTTGCCGGTGACTTGGCATACTCGGGACATTACGCACCTCGTAAATTGGAGAGTCCGGCCATGGAGGGCCGGGCTTTTGCGGAAGGATCCGCAAACCAGTGGTGTCTCCCTTGGCCAGGGAGGCGTCGGCCCCAGCGCCGCCGGACCATCCGGGGCGGTGCGCGATACGGGAGGGTGGAACCCCGCCGGACGGCGGGTCGCTGCCAATGGCGGCCGGAATCGCGCTTCCGGGGTCGCCCGGCGGGTCGTCAGACCCGCCCGGACACAGCGAGCCGGGCATTATGCCCGTGTCCCGCCGCATGCGCAAGGTTATCCACAGCCCGGGGCCGCAGGCCGGTCCGCCGCCCGCCACCGGGCAGGCCGGACCCGGTCCGCCTCAGTGGCTGGCCTTGTCGCGGTGCCAGCCGCGGTGGCGGATGTCCAGGTACAGGCTGTAGGCGGCGGTGAACGACGGGAACAGGTTCTGGATCACCCCGACCGCGTCCTGCTTCTGCGAGAACACGAAGTAGCTCAGGGTCATCGCGCTGCCGCACAGGCTCATGTACCAGAACAGCCGCGGGATCACCGGCTTGCCGTGCCGGCGCGAGGCGATGAACTGCACCAGCCAGCGCGCGCCGAACATGAAGGCGCCGGTGAGGCCGATCAGCTTCCACGGCGACATGTGGATGCCGGTCCATTCCAGCCAGCCGATCGGGTCGTTCATGAAGTCGCCGGTCATCGCTCAGACCTCCTCGGTCCGGGTCACCTTGCCGCGCCTGATCAGCCAGGCCACACCGCGCAGGTCGCTGATGCCGACCAGCGCGCGGCCGAGGTTGTTGTACTTGGAGACGCCGGCGGTGCGGTGGCGATGGTTCACCGGCACGCTCACCGTGCGGTAGCCGGCGCGCTGCATCAGCGCCGGCAGGTAGCGGTGCATATGGTCGAAATGCGGCAATTCGAGGAAGGCCTCCCGCTCGAACAGCTTGATGCCGCAGCCGGTATCGGGCGTGTCGTCGCGCAGCATCCGTGCGCGGATCGCATTGGCCCACTTACTGGCCCAGCGCTTGCTGCCGCTGTCCTGGCGGTTCACCCGCCAGCCGGCGAACAGCCGGGTGTCGGGATCGGCGCGGTCGCGCTCGGCCAGCAGCTTAGGGATGTCGGCCGGATCGTTCTGACCGTCGCCGTCGAGGGTGGCAATCCACGGCGCGCGCGCGGCCTTGACGCCGTTGCGCACGGCGGTGCTCTGGCCGCTCTGGGTGACATGGTGGATCACCCGCAGCTCGGGCACCTCGGCCTTCAGGCCCTGCAGCACGTCGAGGGTGTCGTCGCGCGAATGGTCGTCGACATAGACGATCTCGAACGGCACCACGCCGCGCAGGGCGGCAGTGATCTCGTGCACGAGCGGGGCGACGTTGTCGCGCTCGTTGAACACGGGCACGACCACGGAGAGCGAGGGCTGGGTTTGCGTCATCGGAATGGACGGTGTCGGGGGCCGTGCGGGACGGCGAAACGGGAGCCGCGACCGGTCGCGGCGCGCACATCCTACCGCCCCCGGGCGGCGATGGCCGACTCCCCGTTCAGCCGGCGGCCTGCACGCTCAGGCGGCGTCGCCGAAGTAGTCGCGGCACCAGGCCACCACCGGCGGCAGGCCGTCCTCGATCGCGGTGCTCGGCTCGAAGCCCAGCACCTCCTGCGCACGCGCGGTGTCGGCCATGGTCTCGACCATGTCGCCCGGCTGCATCGGCTTGTAGACCTTCTGCGCCGGGCGCCCCGCAGCGCCTTCGATCACCGCGATGAACCGCTCCAGCTCGACCGGCGCGTGGTTGCCGAGATTGAACACCCGGTGCGGCGGCACCCCGTCGACGCCGCCCGGCGGCGGACGGTCGAGCGCGGCCAGCACGCCGTCGACGATGTCGTCGACGTGGGTGAAATCGCGCCGCATCCGGCCATTGTTGAACACGTCGATCGGCCGCCCCGCCAGCACCGCGCGCGAGAACAGCAGCGGCGCCATGTCCGGACGGCCCCAGGGCCCGTAGACGGTGAAGAACCGCAGCCCGGTCGCGCGCAAGCCGTACAGCTGCGCGTAGGTGTAGCCCATCAGCTCGTTGGCGGCCTTGGTCGCGGCGTAGAGCGAGCGGGGCTTGTCGATCCGCTGGTCCTCGGAGAACGGCGGCGTCGCCGAATCGCCGTAGACCGACGACGAGCTGGCATAGGCCAGGTGCTCGACGCCGCGATGGCGGCACAGCTCGAGCAGGTTGACGAAGCCGACCAGGTTGCTGTCGACGTAGGCGTGCGGGTTTTCCAGCGAATAGCGGACGCCCGCCTGCGCGGCCAGGTGCACCACGCGGACCGGCCCGAACGCATCGAACAACGCGGCCAGTCCGTCGCGATCGCACAGGTCGAGCTCGCGGATCTCGACCTCCGGGCACAGCGCGGCGATGCGGTCGCGCTTGAGCCGGGGGTCGTAATAAGCATTGAAGTTGTCCAGGCCGATCACCGCATCGCCGCGTGCGCGCAGCGCGCGGCACACGTAGGCGCCGATGAAGCCGGCGGCGCCGGTCACCAGGACGGGAGGCGGAGTGTCGTTCGTCGTCATCGGCCAAGGGTCTCGCGCGGTCGCTCGCCGGCGTCGGGTTGGATGTCGAAGGCCAGCGACAGGCGCAGGCGTGCGGTCGCCTCGCACAGCCAGGCGCTGAGATCGAAGCTGATCGGGTGCGCGCTGCTCAGTCCGATCGCCAGTTCGCAGCGGCCGCCGTCGCGGACCAGCGACTGGAATGCCGGCTGGTGCGGCGCGAGCCGGTCGAGCTGGCGGCGCAGGAAGGCCTCGAACGGCTCGTCGGTCCAGCGGCGTGCGACGTCGTCGGCAGCCGGGCCGGCCAGCTCCGCGGTGGCATAGCTGTCCCGGTGCACGCCTTCGAGCCGGTTGCCGGCCTCGGTCCGGCGCGGTTCGCCGGCGCGCCAGGCGCGCGACGGCCGCAACCCGATCTCCTCGAACAGCGGAGCCAGGTCGGCGCTGGGATGGGTGGCGCGCAGCGCCACGCGGTAACGGTAGGGATTCACGACGTCACTGTGGCGGGATGGCGTGCGTCCAGGTCGTGCGATGCGCGTCAGTCGCTCTTGCCGCGCAGCTTCTCGAGCACGCCGTCGAGCGCATCAAGGTCGCTGTAGTGGATCACCAGCCGGCCCTTGCCGCCACGGCCGTGCAACACGTTGACACGGGCATTGAGGGATTCCGAGAGTTCGCGCTCCAGGCTGACGATGTCCGCCTGCGGCGCGGCCTTGGCCGGCTTGTTCCTGCCGCTGGCCGGCAGCTTGCCGGAGGCGAGCTGCTGGACCCGGTGCTCGACCTCGCGCACCGACCAGCCATGTTCGGCGGCCTGCCGCGCCAGCGCGATCGCCGCCTGCGGCGTCAGCGTCAACAGCGCGCGCGCATGGCCCATCTCCAGCGTGCGGGTCTCGACCAGCACCCGGATCTCCGGCGGCAGCTCGAGCAGGCGCAGCAGGTTGGACACCGCCGCGCGCGAACGTCCGACCGCCTCGGCGGTCTGCGCGTGGGTCAGGTCGAACTCGTCGATCAGCCGCTGCAGCGCCTGCGCCTCTTCCAGCGGATTGAGGTCCTCGCGCTGGATGTTCTCGATCAGCGCCATCGCGACCACGGTGCGGTCGTCGACCTCGCGCACCACCACCGGAATCTCGCTCAGGCCGGCGCGCTGGCTCGCGCGCCAGCGGCGCTCGCCGGCGATGATCTCCCAGGTCTTGCCGCCGCGCTCGGCGATCTCGCGCACCACGATCGGCTGGATCACACCCTGCGCGCGGATCGACTCGGCCAGCTCGTCGAGCTTGTCCTCGTCCCAGTGCTTGCGCGGCTGGTACTTGCCCGGCGCCAGCGCATCCACCGGCAGCGTGCGCAGCACGTCGCCCGGGGCCGCCTCCAGCGCCGGCGCTTCGGCCGCGCCCTTGGGTCCGAGCAGGGCCTCGAGCCCGCGGCCGAGTCCGCGCTTCTTCGCCGCGGCGGCCTTGCCCGTCGCGTCCTTGGCGGTTGCGTCCCTGGCTGCGGTCATGCCGCCACCTCCGGTGCGCCGCCGGCGGCGACGGGCGCCGCGGTCCTGGCGGCCTGGTCGCGCTCGCGCTGGCGGCGGATCACCTCGCCGGCCAGGCCCAGGTAGGCGATGCCGCCGCGGCTGGCGCGGTCGTAGCCGACGATGCTCTGTCCGTGGCTGGGCGCCTCGGCCAGGCGCACGTTGCGCGGCACGATGGTGCGGAACACCTTGTCGCCGAAGTGACGGGTCAGCTCGGCCGAGACCGCGTTGGCGAGGTTGTTGCGCACGTCGAACATGGTCCGCAGCACGCCCTCGATCTCCAGCTTCGGGTTCAGCCGCTGGCGGATCGCCTCGATGGTCTCCAGCAGCGCGCTGATGCCTTCCAGCGCGTAGTACTCGCACTGCATCGGCACGATCACCGCATCGGCGGCGGTCAGCGCGTTGAGGGTCAGCAGCGACAGTGCCGGCGGGCAGTCGACCAGCACGTAGTCGTAGTTGCCGGCGACGTCGGCGAGCGCGAGCTTGAGCTGCTGTTCGCGGCCGTCGCGTTCCATCAGCTGGATCTCGGCCGCGGTCAGGTCGATGTTGCCCGGCAACAGGTCGAAGTCCTCGGCGGTGCGCACGATCGCGTCAGCGGCGGCGGCTTCGCCGAGCAGGACGTCGCAGATCGAACTCTCCAGCTCGCGCTTGTCGACGCCGCTGCCCATCGTCGCGTTGCCCTGCGGATCGAGATCGATCAACAGCACCTTCTTCGGCGTCCGGGCGAGTCCGGCGGCCAGGTTGACGGCGGTGGTGGTCTTGCCGACCCCGCCCTTCTGGTTGGCGATGGCGATGATGCGGGCCATGCGACTGGTTCCCCTGGCGTGTTTCGCGCGGCATGCGGCGCGCGCGGTTCTTCGGATGGCGCCCCCGGAAGGGCGGACGATGCGGGTGACCGGCGATCCCTGTCCGGGGCCGCACGCGGGGCGGCGGGCCCGATCCGGACGCAGGCCGGACTGGTGATTATGCCCGCCCCGGCCCGCCTGTCCCACCTCGCGGTCACGATCCGTTGCATCTTCCGCAGCTGAACCGGCGATCGGCGTCGCCGGACGCACGCGGACGTGCCGGACCGTCAGCCGCGCCCGACGACGACCAGGTGGCGCTCAGCGTCGAGCCCGGGCACCTCCAGCCGGACGCGGGCACGGGCCGTCCATCCGTCCGGCAGCGCGGCGATTTCATCGACCGGATCGGCCCCCTTCATCGCCAGCAGCACGCCACCGGGCCGCAGCAGGTGACCGCCGAGCTCGATGATCAGCGGCAGGGTCGCGAGCGCGCGCGCGGTGATCGCATCGAAGGCTCCGGCCTCGTCGACCGCCTCGATCCTCGATTCCAGCACCCGGACCCGGGCCCCCAGCCCCAGCTTACGTACCGCTTCGCGCAGGAAGCGCGCCTTCTTGCCATTGCTCTCCACCAGCGCGACCCGCAGGCCCGGCTTGGCGATCGCCAGCGGGATGCCGGGCAGCCCGGGGCCGGTGCCGAGGTCGGCCAGCTCGCCGCCGGCCTCGGCGATCGCGTCGACATGGGGATGCATCGCCAGCGAATCGAGCACGTGCTTGACCAGCATCTCGCGCGGGTCGCGGATCGCGGTCAGGTTGTAGGCGCGGTTCCAGCGCGCCAGCAGCGCGAGGTAGTCGAGCAGCGGCGCGGCCAGCCCGGGATCGAGCCCGAGCGCGCGCAGGCCCGCCTCGAGGGTCGGACGCAGATCGGCGGGAAGGGCGGGGACGTTCATCGGACACGCAGTTTAGGGCCTGGCCCGAGACCTGTTAAGGAAGGTCCGGGCGGATTCTCCCGGAGTTCGGCCGGAAGACGTCGATGCCCGGTTCCGATCGGTGCCCGCCCGGCACCCGCAGGTCCGGTCCAGCCACGTGAATCCTGTCGTGCGGCGCGCTCCGGACCGGCCGGAGCATTGTCGGCGTCACGAACCGCTGACGGCGCCACCCGCCGCCGCGGGGCGCCACGCCAGTGCGCCGAGATAGCCGGGTGCGGGTTCGAGTTCGCGCAGCTGCCAGCCTGCCGGCGTCCCCAGGTCCGGGTCGCAGGCCACCAGGCGCAGCCCGCCGGGCCCGTCCTCGAAGCGCAGGCGATCGAGCCCGAACGCGAGCCCGCGTCCGTGCGCCTTCAGCACCGCCTCCTTCGCGCACCACAGGCGCAGGAACGCCCGTTCGCGCGCCTGCGGATCGGCCATGCCGGCGAGCCAGGCGTGTTCGGCGGCGGCGAAGTAGCGCTCCGCCAGCATCAGCGCCCGCGGCCGCGGGCGCTGCCATTCCAGGTCGACGCCGACCCGCACTCCGCTGTCGGCCAGCGCGACCAGCAGGCCCTCGCCGCTGTGGCTCCAGTTGATGTCGCGGGCCTCGAACGGCGCCGCGATCCACGGCCGCCGCCAGGCATCGCGCTGCAGCGACAGCGCTTCCGGCGGTGTATCCAGCTGGGCCGACAGCCAGCCGCGCGCCTGCAGCTCGGCCGGTACCCCGGGCTGTCGCGGCAGCCAGGTCCAGCGGGGCGATACGGGGGCGGACGTCGGCAGGGACACGCGGTCGGGTCTCGGTCAGGTGGGGGGCAGCAGGATGCGGGCGACAAGCATGCGACCGCTCCGCCACGGACGCGCCGGCTTGGCGCCAGCTCGCCCTGCCAGCGTAAGCTACCCGGCAGGGGGCGGCCGAGGCCGCATGCAGGAATGCCGTCTGGATACACCGGCACAGGCCGGGGATCCTCCAGGACTTGGGACGATGTCAGCCGTAGTCAACTCGCCGACAGCCGACGCGACCGCCGCGCACGAACTCGCGGCCGGCGATCCCGCGCGCACGATCTGCTTCGGCGGCGACGGCGCGGTCACTCTGGCGCGGTTCCGCCGCGAGGTTCACGGCGTCGCCGCGGGTCTGCCGGACGCACCGGCGGTGATCAACCTGTGCGAGGACCGCTACCGCTTCCTGGTCGCGTTCTGCGCCGCCGCGATGCGCGGGCAGACCACCCTGCTGCCGCCGTCGCGCGCACCGGCGGTCATCGACGAGGTGCTGGCCCGCCACCCGGGCAGCTACGGGCTGGGCGACTTCGCGCCGACGGCGGCATCGTCGCGGCTGTACGCGTTGCCGGAACGCCTGCCGGAACACGACGATGCGCCGCTGGCTGTCGCCGACGACGCCCTGATCGCGGTCGGCTTCACTTCCGGCAGCACCGGCCAGCCGCGGCCGAATCCGAAGACCTGGGCCGCATTCCGCGCCAGCACCGTGCAGAACCTGGCGGCGCTGGCCGACCTGTTCGACGACCCGGCCCACCCTGCGGGCACGACTCCACTGATCGCGACGGTGCCGCCGCAGCACATGTACGGCCTGGAGATGTCGGTGCTGCTGCCGCTGCTCGGCCGGCTGGCGGTGCACCGTGGGCGCCCGTTCTTTCCCGACGACGTGGCGCGGGCCTGCGCCGACGCGGCCGCGCCGCCGCTCCTGGTCACCACGCCGGTGCATCTGCATGCGCTGGTCGAATCGGGAATCCGCCTGCCGGCGCTGGCCGGCATCGTCTCGGCGACCGCGCCGCTGACGGCCGGGCTCGCCCGCGCGGCCGAGGTCCGCTTCGGCTGCGAGGTCCGCGAGGTGTTCGGCTCGACCGAGACCTGCGTGTTCGCGCGCCGGCGTACCGCCACCGAGGACGCCTGGACGCCGCTGCCGGGCGTGCGCCTGCAGCCGCAGCCGGACGGCACCGCGGTGCAGGCGCCGCACCTGCCGGAGCCGGTGGTGCTGGCCGACCTGGTCGAGGTGCGGGGCGACGGCCGCTTCGTGCTGCACGGCCGCAATGGCGACCTGCTCGAGATCGCCGGCAAGCGCGCCTCGCTCGGCGACCTGACCCGCAAGCTGCTGGCCGTGCCGGGCGTCGAGGATGGCGTCGTGCTGCAACTGGACGAAGCCGATGCCGCCGGAGTGCGCCGGATCGCCGCGCTCGCAGTCGCGCCCGGCCTGGATGCGGCGACGATCCTGCGGGCGCTGCGCGAGACCGTCGACCCGGTGTTCCTGCCGCGGCCGCTCGCGTGCGTGCCGGCGCTGCCCCGCAACGAAACCGGCAAGCTGCCGCGGGCTGCGCTGCTGGCGCTGCTGCGAAGCTGACCGGACGGCAGCGGCGGCGCCCCGCCGCTCCGCCGTTGCTGAGGGACCTTCCTCCGCAGCCGCCATGCGTCGCCGCGCACCGGTCTGACCGGCCTGCAGGGCACGCCGACCTGCCGGGGGGCGGCTGGCGGACCCTGACGTTTTCGTCACGTCTGCCGTACCAGAGTGGGCCGCGATCCCGCGCCGGGCCACCCCGGACGGGATCGAACGACACCCCTTACTCCGGGAGGCATCGCATGGAATTCCTCATCATGTTGATCGTGGGCGGCATCGCCGGCTGGCTCGCCAGCATGGTCATGAAGACCAACGCACAGCAGGGCATCATCCTGAACGTGATCGTCGGCATCATCGGCGGATTTCTCGGCGGAATCCTGCTGCCGATGCTCGGCATGCAGCTGACCGGCTGGCTGGGCTACCTGATCACCGCGCTGATCGGCGCAATCGTGTTGCTGGCGATCGTCAACCTGTTCCGCCGCGGCAAGGTGCGCTGACGCCCGCATCGCCCGATGAAGGCCCGGCGCCTGCCGGGCCTTTTTCGTTGCCGCGGCCGTCAGTCCAGATGGCCGGGCAGGCGCGGCAGCATCTGCAGATGCTCCGGTGCATGCTGGATCACCACCCGGGCGCCGAGGTTGGCGACGATCCTCTCGATCCGGTCGATGGACGCCAGCGTATCGGCACGATCGACATTGAAGGCCGGTATCCGGCGCTGCCCGCGGTTCTCGCGGGTGTGGTACAGGTCGCCCGACAGCAGCACCGGACCGGTCCGCGGCAGCCTGACCAGCAGGACCTGGTGCCCGGGCGTGTGGCCGGGCGCGGACAGGATCCGCACCGAGCCGTCGCCGAACACGTCGTGATCGCGATCGATCGCGATCATCCGCTGCTTCGGAAGGTTACGGATCAGGGCGGGGTCGGTCCGTTGCGGCGCGGGCTGCTGCCGCAGCCACGCCAGCTCGGTGCGATTCACGATCCACGTTGCCCGGACCAACGCATCGGCATTGCCGAGATGATCGGCATGGCCGTGCGAGAACGCGAAGTAGTCGATGTCGCTGAAGTCCAGCCCGATCGACGCCAGCTGCGACGCCATCGTCACCGGCACCGTCATCGTCAGCTCCGAGCCGAGCACCCGTAGCCGCCGGCCATCACGCGTGGCCGCAAGGCCGTCGCCCAGCCCGGCATCCCAGAGCAGCACGCCGTCCGGATGCCGGATCACGAAGCAGGACGCCTGCATCGTGCGCGAATGGCCTTCGTACTCGAAGGTGTCGGAGAACTGCCCCAGGTCCTCGAACGCGAGGCGGCCGCAGTCGAGCGCATACAGACGCAGTTCCCGAGGCGGCTCTGCGGGGGCCGCGAAGCTTGCACACGCGAGCGACAGGGCGAGCAGGAGCTTTTTCATCGGATCCTCGTGGTTTCAGGTCGTGGAGCGGGGCAAGGGGTAGCGGTCGCCGCCGGGCAGCCGGTGCACGAACCAGGCGAGCAGCACCAGCGCGAGGCTGCCCGCGGCGACCGGGAACAGCAGGAAACTCCATTCCGGTCGCGCGATCAGCACCAGCAGCGGATCGGCGCCGGCCGGCGGATGGGTGACGCGCAGCACGGCCATCGCCGCGATCGCCAGCGCGACCGCCAACGGCATCGCCCACGCCGCGTCGGGCAGCCAGTGGACGGCAGCCAGCCCGATCGCGGTCGCGACCAGGTGCCCGCCGATCACGTTCGCAGGCTGCGACAGCGGGCTGGCCGGGGCCGAGAACAGCAGCACGCAGGAAGCACCGAACGGCGCCATCAGCCATGGTTGCTGCGAAACGTGCGCGAGCGCGAGCAGCACGGCGATCGCACCGCCGCCGCCCAACCCCGCGCGCAGGGCAGCCGCCCAACCGACCGCAGGCTGCGGTCTGCGCAGGAACTCATTCATCGTTGCGGCTCACGAACGCGGCGTGCACGCATCCAGGCCTCATGGGTCGGCCTCACAGATCAAGAACCAGGGTGCCGCGGGCGCGCGACACGCAGCTGCACATCACATCGCCGGCGGCGTACTCGGCCTCGCTCAACACCTCGTCCCGGTGCAGCAGTTCGCCGTCGACCACCGGTACGACGCAGGTCGCGCATTCGCCGCTCCTGCAGCTGTAGGGAATCTCGTGGCCATTGCCGATCAGCACGTCGAGCAGGTTTTCGTCGGCGCCGACCTGCAGGCGCTGACCGGACCGCCGCAACAGCACCTCGAATGCCGCATCCGCATCGTCGGCGACGGCCGCGGCGGGCACCTGCACCGGGGCCGCAGCGGCCCGCAGGCGGTCGATCTCGGCCTGCAGCGCCTGCAGCCGCGGCGCGATCTCCGCTTCGGTGTAGCGCGGGGTGATGTGCTGCGGGCAGTTCCAGTCGAAGGCCTCGACTTGCAGCACGATCCCGCGTTCGACCCGCGCGCGGTAGTCGGGCGACTCCAGCCGTGCGAGCAGCAGCGGATCGTCCTGGAACTCCACCACCCGCGCGCGCGCCCACAGCTTCAGCCGGCGGCGGCCGGGGTAGTCGACCAGGATCAGCGACACGCGGTCGTCGGCCGACACGTTGCCGACACTGATGTACTGCCGGTTTCCGCGGAAGTCGGCAAAGCCCAGGGTGCGGTCGTCCAGCACCCTGAGAAAACCGCGCGGCCCGCCGCGGTGCTGCACGTACGGCCACCCCTCCTCGCCGACGCTGGCGATGTAGAACGAATCGCGCTCGGCGATGAACGCCGCCTCGGCCGGACCGATGCGGTCGCGGCGGTCCTCGGCCAGCTCATGGCCGAGGTTGCCCTCGCGCGAACCGTGGCGCTGCTGTGCGGCCTTCACCGAAGGAGTGAAGGCCAGCTCGGCGAAACGGCGTGCCATCGGGATCTCCCCGCCGCTCAGGCGGCCCGCGCCAGGTCGCCGGCCACGACCCGGGGGAAGTCGATGTCGACGCGGCTGGCGCGGCCGATCATGTTGGTCAGCGTGTTGAGGGCGACATGGACGACGATCTCGACGATCTCCCCGTCGTCGTAGCCCGCGTCGCGCACGGCCTGCAGCTCGGCCTGGGTCACGTCGCCGAGGTTGTCCATCACCGCGCGGGCGAAGGCCACCGCCGCCGCCGCACGGGCGTCCTGCGAACCACCGGCGCGGTTGAGCAGGATCTCTTCGCCATCCAGGCCGGCCTGCGCGGCCAGCGCCGAGTGTGCGGACAGGCAATAGTCGCAGCTGTTCTGCTGGGCGATCGCCAACGCGATGCGCTCGCGCGTGGTCGGCTCCAGCCGGCCGGCACCGGCGATCGAGAACAGGCCGAGGAAGGCCTCCAGCGCGGCCGGCGACTGGCCGAGCACGCGGATGAAGTTCGGCACGCCTCCGAGCTGCTGCTTCACGGCGTCGAACAGGGGAAGGGTGTCGGAATCCGCCTGGCGGGGATCGATCAGGGCGATACGGCTCACGGTGTGCTCCAGTGGTGGGGGATGGGCACACTCTATTGATATCCAGAAATTATAGAATTCATCCATTCTGTAAATTTCTATTTCATTATTCGCAGCAATGGACCGTTTCAACGAGATGCTGGTCTTCCAGACGGTCGCCGAACGCGGCGGCTTCGCGGCGGCCGCGCGCCAGCTCGGCACGTCGGGGCCGAGCGTGACCCGCGCGGTGGCGGCGCTGGAGTCCCGGCTCGGTGCACGGCTGTTCCACCGCACCACCCGCCGGGTGCAGCTCACCGACGCCGGCGAGCGGTTCCTGCAGGAATGCCGCCGCCTGCTCGCCGATCTCGCCGAGGCCGAGGCCGTCGCCGCGGGCACCCACGCCACGCCGCGCGGCCTGGTCGGGGTGACCAGTTCGCAACTGTTCGGCCGCGCCCATGTCGGCCCGCTGCTGTGCGCGCTGCTGCGCCGGCAGCCGCTGATCAGCGTGCGCACGCTGTTCGTGGACCGCGTCGTCAACCTCTACGAAGAGCACATGGACATCGCGGTGCGGTTGGGGCCGCTGACCGAATCCTCGTTGCGCGCGGTGCCGGTGGGACGGGTGCGCCGCGTGGTGTGCGCATCACCGGCCTACCTGGACGCGCATGGCGTTCCCGCCAGTCCCGACGACCTCGCCGACCATGCCTGCATCCAGTTCACCGGCCAGAGTCCGGGGCCGGAGTGGAATTTCCGGCAGGGCCGCAGCGTACGGGTGCAATCGCGGCTGATCACCGACAGCGCCGACCTGGCGGTCGCCTCGGCGATCGCCGGCGACGGTTGCGCACGCCTGCTCAGCTACCAGGTCGAACCTGCGCTGCGGTCGGGCCGGCTGGTCGTCCTGCTGGCCGGATTCGAGCCCGCGCCGCTGCCGGTCCACGTGCTGCACCACGAAGGCATGCGCGTCTCGGCCAAGGTGCGCGCCGTGTTCGATCACCTCGTCGACGGCCTGCGCGCGGATCAGGCGCTGGCCTGAGTTCGGCGGATCGCGCGCTCAGCCCAGCTCGACCCAGGCCGGCGCATGGTCGCTCGGCCGCTCCCAGGTACGCGGTTCGCGGTCGATGCCGGCGCCGGCACACGCACCCCGCAACGCATCGGAAACCAGGGTCAGGTCGATGCGCAGGCCGCGGTCGCGGCGGAAGCCGGCCTGGCGGTAGTCCCACCAGCTGAACACCCCGCCCTCGTCGTGGTGCAGGCGGTAGCCATCGTGCAGGCCGAGCGCGTACAGCCGCTTCAGCGCGTCGCGCTCGGCGGTCGAGGTCAGGATGTGGTCGTCGTTCCAGATCTCCGGGTCGTGCACGTCGCGATCATCGGGGGCGATGTTGAAGTCGCCCAGCACCACCAGGTTCGGATGCTCGCGCAGCTCGTCGGCCAGCCAGTCGTGCACCGCATCGAGCCAGCGCAGCTTGTAGGCATATTTCTCGGTGCCGACATCCTGCCCGTTGACCACGTACAGGTTGACGATACGGAGATCGCCGACGGTCGCCGCGATCACCCGCTTCTGCTCGTCGCCGAACCCTGGAATGCCGATCTGCACGTCGCTGGCCGCTTCGCGCGAGAGGATCGCCACGCCGTTGTAGGTCTTCTGCCCGGAAAACACGCTGCGCCAGCCAGCCGCGGCCAGCGCGTCGTCCGGAAAACGCTCGTCCTCGAGCTTGGTCTCCTGCAGCGCGACGATGTCCGGCGCCGCCTGCGACAGCCACTGCTGCAGGTGCGGAAGGCGGACATTGAGCGAGTTGACGTTCCAGCTGGCGATCTTCATGGCGCGAAGTGTAGTCGACAGTTGCCGTTGCCGTTGCCGTTGCCGTTGCCGTTGCCGTTGCCGTGGATTTTGACTTTGACGTTGACCTTCAGCGACTTAAAGCCCGCCGCGCACCGCAGGCCGGAGCGGCCGTAGAGGTGCCCATGTCTGAGCGCCGCCCAGCGGCGCGAGTTTGGGCACCGTGCCGCTTCGGGCGAGGAGCACAGGGGACCGGGGCGGCATGGCCGCCCCGGCGGGCGTCAGGAGCCAGCGGTTTTGGTTACTTTTGCCAAGACAAAAGTAACCCGCCGAAGGCGGAAGCCTTTGATCTTGCTCCAAGGAATGGGAAGCCTCTGTTCAAGAGCACGGAGGCGGGAGGCCTTTGGCCTGTTCCGAGTGGACACCTGGATCGGCATGGCCAGAATCAACAGCTTCCGCCGCTGTAGCGGCGGGTGACTTTTCTTTGCCGGCCCAAAGACCGGCCCAAAGAAAAGTCACCAAAAGAAGGTGCCTTTCCCGGCACACCTCCATCGCGAGCAGACAGCCTGCCGGGATTTTTCGACACGACATCCTGTCGTGATCGAAAAACGGCGCGCGTCCATGCGCGTCGCCCTCCGGGTCTCCAATCGATATGGGCGGCTTCCTTTCAGGCACCGTCAACAACTACTCCAGAAGGAACCGCGAAACCTGGGCACGACCGTCTTTGCGACAGCTCCGGTCTGCGGTACGGGCCGAGGCGTGTCCATGCGCTTGCCTGGGCATCTTCGGAGACCCGGATCGCTCCGGGCGATCTGTCGGCGGGCTTCAAAGTCGCGGAAGACCGGATCAGAAGCGAAGCGGGGCTGGGCGGCTACTTCGCCAGCCAGCGGATCATCCGGTCGATCTTCCCGGTGTACGGCGGCTTGATCAGGTCGCTGCCGGCCCAGTGCGCCTGGCGCAGCACCGGCAACTGCTTGCTGAAGGTGTCGAAGCCGTGGCGACCGTGGATCTGACCCATGCCGCTGGGGCCGATGCCGCCGAACGGCAGGCCGTGCACGCCGAAGTGCACCAGCGTGTCGTTCACCGTCACGCCGCCGGGCAGGATGCCGTCGAGGATCCGCGCGAGGTCTGCCTCGTCGCGGGTGAACGGGTACAGCGCCAGCGGCCGCGGCAGGCGCTGGATGATCCCGATCGCGTCGTCGAGCGAGGTGTACGACAGTACCGGCAGGATCGGCCCGAAGATCTCGTGACGCATCACCTCGGCGTCCGGGCCGGGCTCGATCACCAGCGTCGGCGGCAGCAGGCGTCCGACTTCGTCGGCGGCGCCGGCCGGACTGGCACCGAACGGCGCGATCACCTGCAGGCCGCGGGCACGGGCGTCGTCCAGGTATCCCTGCAACCGGGCGTGCTGGGCCTCGTTGATGATGCGGGTGTAGTCCAACGATCCGGCGATATCGCCGTAGCGAGCACGCAGCTCGGCCACGACCGCGTCGACGAAGGCATCGCGCCGGGCGGCGTCGACCAGCACGTAATCGACGCCGATGCAGGTCTGGCCGGCGTTGATCCACTTGCCGGTGGCGATGCGGGCGGCGGCCTTGTCGACCGGAAAGTCCGGGCAGATCACCGCCGGCGCCTTGCCGCCGAGTTCCAGCGTCACCGGGGTCAGGTTCGGCGCCGCCGCCGCCATCACCTTGCGGCCGACCGCGGTCGAACCGGTGAACAGCAGGTGGTCGAACGGCAGCCCGGCGAAGGTGGCGCCAACCCCGGGACCGCCCAGCGCGACTGCGACCCGGTCGGCCGGGAAAACCTCGGCCAGCAGCTCGCGCAGCCATGCACTGGTGCGCGGGGTGTGTTCCGAGGGCTTGAGATAGACGTGGTTGCCGGCGGCGATCGCCGATACCAGCGGCATCAGCGCGAGGTTCACCGGGTAGTTCCATGGCGACAGGATGCCGACCACGCCGACCGGCACCGGGCGCACCTGCGCGCGCGCCGGCCAGAACCGCCAGCCCACCGCCGCGCGCCGGGGCCGCGCCCAGCGGCGCAGGTGGGCCAGCGCGTGGTCGATCTCGGCGATCACCACCATCGCTTCCGAGATCAGGTTCTCGTGCTCGGAGCGATGGCCGAAGTCGGCGCGGATCGCCGCATCCATCGCCGGCACCTGCGCGCGGAACGCATCGCGCAGCCGCTTCAGGTCGGCGCGGCGCTGGTCGAGATCGGGCCTGCGCGCCTGCCAGGCCGTCCGCAGCGCGCGGTGGGTGGCGACGAGCTCGTCGGGCGTGGTGTCGGCGGTGATGTCCATGCGACCGAGTGTAGTCGCACGGACGTCATGGAAAAGGGGCGATTCCGGCCGCCACCGATGGCCGGTTTGCCCCGTCCGGATTCGCGGCCGCGATCTTCCGCCGCGCCCGCATGGCCGGCGTCGTCCCGATCGCCACGCGGGCGCCACCGGCGGCCCGGTAGAATCGCGTCATGACCCTGCGCTCCTATCTCGACACCTTCCCCACCGTGGGCGAACGCGTATACGTCGACCCCGCCGCGACCGTGATCGGCGCGGTCGGCCTCGGCGACGATGTCTCGATCTGGCCCGGCTGCGTGGTCCGCGGCGACGTCAACACGATCTCGATCGGCGCCCGCACCAACATCCAGGACGGCAGCATCGTCCACGTCACCCACGAGGGCCCGTTCACCCGGCCGGGCGGGCTGCCGACGGTGATCGACAACGACGTCACCGTCGGCCACGGCGCGATCATCCACGCCTGCACCGTGCGCGAGTTCGCGTTGATCGGGATGGGCGCGAAGATCCTCGATGGCGCCGTGGTCTCGCGCTTCGGCTTCGTCGGCGCCGGCTCGGTGGTGCCACCGGGCAAGACCGTCGGCGAGGCCGAGCTGTGGCTTGGCAATCCGGCGCGGTTCGTGCGAAAACTGGAAGCGCGCGAGATCGAACAACTGCAGTACAGTGCGCAGCACTATGTGCGGTTGAAGGACCGCTACCTCGACGGGCGGAGCTGAGCCTGTCCGGTGCCACGGGAGCGGGCGGGGAGAACAGAGGCAGGGAATGGAAGGCAAGAGCGCGGCGCTGGCCGCATGCATGGCGGCGCTGGCGGGCTGCACGTTCGGGAACAACGACTACCTGCGGCCGGGCGAGTCGATCGTCGACGACGGCGTGGTCCCGGCCTGCACGGGCGACTACGACACCGCGCCGGCGCTGGTCGCGGCCAAGGCGCCGGTCTTCCCGGTCAGCATGCTCAATCCGACCCTGATCGAGGACCGCAAGACCCGCCGCCTGCCGATGAGCTGGCAGGTCGATTCCAGCTTCGATGTCGGCGCCGACGGCGTTCCGGCCAACATCCGCACCTCTGCGACCGACCCCACCAGCTTCGGCCACCACACCACGATCGCGATCCGCGCCTGGCGCTTCGCGCCCGCGACCCGCGGCGGCCTCCCGGTGACGGCGGCATGCACGTTCTCGATGTCGTTCGACCTGGGATGAGCGGATCCGTCGCACATCGCGGACGATGGTGCCGGGCCTGCTGATGCGCGGTCCGATCCTCGACACCTGTCGCGAGGTGGTCACGCCCGAGGGCGTGGCGCTGCGCCTGCCCGCCGCCGGCCCGATGCCGCGCGCACTGGCGTGGCTGATCGATCTCGCCCTGCGCCTGGCCCTGCTGTTCGTCGGCAGCCTGGTGGTCGGCGCGCTCGGTCGCGGCGCGGTGGGGCCCTTCCTGATCATGCTGTTCTCGGTGTTCTGGCTCTATCCGATCGCGTTCGAGGTGCTGTGGGGCGGCCGCACACCCGGCAAGCGCGCGCTCGGGCTGCGGGTGATCGCCGCCAACGGCGCGCCGGTGGGCTGGTTGCCGGCGTTCTCGCGCAACCTGCTGCGGGTCGTCGACATGCTGCCGTTCGGCTATGCGCTGGGCCTGCTGGTCAGCTTCGGCGACCCGTGGGGGCGGCGGATCGGCGACATGGTCGCCGGCACCCTGGTCGTCCACGACAGCCGCACGCCGCCGCCGGCCTCGACCCCGCCGGCGGACGCGCTCGCGCCGCCGATCGTGCTGCTGCCGCACGAGCAGGCCGCGCTGGTCGCGTTCGCCGAGCGCGCCCCGCGGCTGACCGCGGCCCGCCAGGCCGAGCTCGCCGAACTGGCCGGACCGTGGCTGGGCGTGCGCGGGCAGACGGCCGTGCAGCGGCTGTACGGCATCGCCAACGGCCTGCTGGGGCGGCGCCGGTGAGGGCGGAACGATGAAACAGGAAGTCTTCGTCCGCCGCCACGAGGCCGAATGGCAGGCGCTGGAACGCTGGCTCGACGCCCGCAGCGTGGCGCGCCGCGCGCGTGGCGAACGGCGCGGCTGGGACGGCATTCCCGACCACGAGATGCCGGCGCGCTACCGACGCCTGTGCCAGCAGCTGGCGCTGGCGCGCAGCCGCGGCTACAGCCCGGTGCTGACCGAACGCCTGCAGCAGATCATGCAACGCGGCCACAGCCTGCTCTACCGCACGCCACCGCCGCGCTGGCACGCCGCGCTGGAGTTCCTGCTGTCGGGCTTCCCGCGCCAGGTCCGCTCCGAGCGCGCCTGCATGTCCGCCGCGCTGGTGCTGTTCGTGCTGCCGCTGGTCGCGATTTTCGTCGCGATCCAGTTCAAGCCCGAGCTGGCGAGCAGCCTGTTCGACCCGATGCAGCTGGCCGGGTTCGAGAGCATGTACGACCCGGACGATCCCGACCGCAAGCTCGGCCGCGACAGCGAGACCGACCTGGCGATGTTCGGCCACTACATCTGGAACAACGTCAGCATCGGCTTCCGCACCTTTGCCAGCGGCCTGCTCGCCGGCGTCGGCACCGTGTTCGTGCTGCTGTTCAACGGGGTCTTCATTGGCGGGGTCGCCGGCCACCTGCAGGCTGCCGGCCACGGCGATCCGTTCTGGCGCTTCGTCGCCGGCCACTCGGCGCCGGAACTGACGGCGATCGTGATCGCCGGCGGCGCCGGGCTGCGGCTGGGGCTGAACCTGGTCGCGCCCGGACGGCGACGCCGGATCGATGCGCTGATCGACGGCGGCCGGCGCGGCGCCCGGCTGTGCCTGGGCGTGTTCGCGATGCTGGTGTTCGCCGCGTTCGTCGAGGCGTTCTGGTCGTCGATCGGCTGGATGCCGGCGGCGGTCAAGTACGCGGTGGGCGCGCTGCTGTGGGCCCTGGTGCTGGGCTGGCTGCTGCTTGGTGGCCGACACCTGGGCCCGACCTCCGCCGATGTCGACCCGATCCGCGACCCGGCCCACGGGGACGGCGGCGCATGAACCTGGAGTCGCTGACCGTCGCGCTGCGCCCGCGCACCGCCTGGGAGGCGGTCGAGCTGGGCACCTCGCTGACCCGCCGCCATGCCGCTGCGATCTGGGCGCCGTGGCTGCTGCTGACCGCGCCAATGCTGCTCCTGTGCAGTCTGCTCGCGTGGTCGCTGGAGGCGATGTGGCTGGCGCCACTGCTGATGTGGTGGCTGAAGCCGGTGTACGACCGCATTCCGTTGTACGTCCTCTCGCATGCGGTGTTCGGCGACGTGCCCGGCGTCGCCCGAACCCTGCGCGCGCAGCTGCACTGGGGCCTGCGCTGGATGCCGGCGTACCTGAGCTGGCGCCGGCTGAGCCCGGTACGCGCGCTGAACCTGCCGATCGACATGCTCGAAGGCGGTCGCAGCGCCGCCGCGCGCCAACGCCGCCGCACCCTGACCGGGCCGGTCTACGGCGTCGCCCTGCTGGCGACCGTGATCTGCCTGCATTTCGAGTTCGCGGTCTATCTCGGCCTCAACGCGCTGGCGGTGCTGTTCGTCCCGCCGGAGTACCTGTCCGACGCGTGGAGCGACTTCATGACCGTGGTCCGCGAGCAGCCGCTGTGGCTGGACCTGGTCAGCAACACCCTGATGTGGCTGGCGACCTGTGCGGTCGAACCGTTCTACGTCGGCGCCGGCTTCGGGCTCTACCTGAACCGGCGTACCGAGATCGAGGGCTGGGACATCGAGATCGTGCTGCGCCGGCTTGCCGCGCGCCTGGCCGGTGCCGCCACGCCGCTGCTGCTGGCGGTGGCGCTGGCCGGCGGCCTGCTGGTCGGCGGCGGCCTCGCGGGAGCGCCCGCCCATGCGCAGGATGCATCGCCCGCACCCGCGGACGCGCCGCAGGTCCGTCCGCTGTCGCAGCGCGGGCTCGACAAGGCCGAGCTCGACAGCGAGCGGAAGCCCGGCGCCAACGACGCTTCCGTCGCCATTGAAGCCGCCACCGACGGCGGGACGGCCGTCGACGGTGACGCGGACTCGCCGGCACGCCGCGGCGAGAGCCTGCGGAAGGCGACCCTGCCGCGGGTGTTCGGCCGTCCGCTGGCGGACGCGGACTCGCTGCGGGAGGCGGTCGTCCGCGCGTACGAGGACCCCAGCGTCAGTCCCAAGCGCAAGGTGACGACCTGGCAGCGCCGCGATCGCGACGATGACGACGAGGAAGAGGACGACGACGATCCATTCGACGGCTCACCGCTGCTGGAGGCGATCGGTGCCGCGGTCGCGCTGGTCGGCGAGTACGGCCTGTGGGCGCTGCTCGCGGTGCTGGTCGTGATCCTCGCCGCGACCTCGCCGCGCTGGATCGGCTGGCTGCGCGGCGCGGTCGCCGCGCAGCGACGCGAACCCGAGCCGGTCGCCCGCGATGCGCTGGCGGACACGGCGCCGCTGCCCGACGACATCCCGTCCGCGGCACGGAAGCTGTGGGCGGCGGGCCGGCAGCGCGATGCGCTGGCGCTGCTGTACCGCGCCGGCGTCGAGGCGATGAGCGCGCGCGCCGGCGTCGTGCTGGTGCCGGGCGCGACCGAGGCGGCCTGCCTGCGCGCGTCACGCAAGATGCCCGACACCGCCGACCGCGACGCGTTCGCGGCGATGGTGCGGTTGTGGCAGTACGCCGCCTATGCCGGGCGCCTGCCCGACTCGGCGGTGTTCGAGCAGCAGCTCGACACCCTGTCCGGGCGCTTCGGCTGGAACCGTCGCGGCCCCGTCGCGCACCGCCATCCCGATGCCGCGACCACCGGAGCGGACGCATGAGCGCGGCATCCGCCAAGGCACCGGCGGCGCGCCGTCCCGCACGGATGCTGTTGACCGCGCTCGCCGTCGTGGTCGTGCTGGCCCTGCTGGGCGCGTTCGGTTACTGGTGGTTCCAGACCCACGAGCGGGTCGACGAGGAAATCGATCTGCCGCGCAGTGGCGAGATCACCTACAACCCGCTGTACGTGCTCGGCCTGGCCCTGCGCGAGGACGGCTGGACGGTGAACGCGCGCCAGCGCCTGGATCCCGACGAGGTCGAACTCGGCGCGCGCGACACCGTGGTCGTGCTCAACGATCCGCGCCGGCTTTCGCGCACGGATGCCGACGCGCTGCTGCTCTTCGTCGCCGACGGCGGCCACCTGGTCGTGCGCACGCCGCCGCGGCAGGGTCCGGCCGGCGAACCGATGTCGCTGCAGGCCCCGTTGCTGGAGGCGCTGGACCTGGAGGTCCACGAGCGTTCGGCCGGCTGCGTGTCGCTGTCGGTTGCCGACGAGAGCGAGCACGTCGAGTTCTGCCAGGGCCGGCGCTTCGACATCGGCGGGATCGCGCCGCTGCATTCATGGCGGGACAAGGACGGCGATACCGTCTACGCGCGCATGCCGCATGGCGACGGCACGGTCGACGTGATCGCCGACCTCGATTTCGTCACCAACGACAGCCTGGACGACGGTCCGCACATCGTGCTGGCCCGGCAGTTGCTGGCGCCCAACTGGAAGGCCGGCACCGCGCACCTGTTGTACGCGGCCGAGATGCCTTCGTTCTGGCGCTGGCTGGCGGGACGCAGCTGGATGGCCTGGCTGCCGCTGCTGCTGGCACTGCTGGCGTGGCTGTGGTCGCGGATGCAGCGCTTCGGGGCTCAGCTGCCGCCGCCGATCGGCGAGCGCCGTTCGCTGCTCGAGCACGTCGTCGCCAGCGGCGAGCACATCTACCGCTACGGCTACGCGCATGTCCTGCACGGCGCGGTCCGCGCGGCCTTCCTCGCCCGCCTGCGCCGCCGCGATCCGCAGGCCGCCGCGCTGGAAGGCGAAGCCCAGGCCGCGCTGATCGCCGAACGCTTCAAGGACACCCTCGCGATCGGTGCCGACGAAGTGCGCACCGCATTGTCCACGCCGACCGCGCGCGATCACGCCGCGTTCCGTTCCCGCATTGCCACCCTGATCCGGTTGAGGAATCAGCTATGACCGCCAACGACCTCCCGCTGCCGCCCGACACCCCGACCGCGGGATCACCGTCCGCGGCCCCGTCCAACCTGCCTTCGGCGGTCGTGCCGCTGACCGGTGAAGCGCTGGCCGGGCGCGCCGCCGCCCTGCGCGACGAGGTCGGCAAGGCCTTCATCGGCCAGCCCGAGGTGCTCGACCAGATCCTGGTCGCGCTGCTCGCCGGCGGCCACGTGCTGATCGAGGGCGTGCCCGGCCTGGGCAAGACCCTGCTGGTACGGGCGCTGTCGCAGGCGCTGGACTGCAGCTACGCACGCGTGCAGTTCACCCCCGACCTGATGCCAAGCGACATCAGCGGCCACGCGGTGTGGAACCCGAAGAGCGAGACCTTCAACATCCGCCGCGGGCCGATCTTCACCCACCTGCTGCTCGCCGACGAGATCAACCGCGCGCCGGCCAAGACCCAGTCGGCGCTGCTGGAGGCGATGGCCGAGCTGCAGGTGACGATCGAGGGCAGGAGCTTCCCGCTGCCGCCGCCGTTCATGGCGATGGCGACCCAGAACCCGGTCGAGCAGGAAGGCACCTATCCGCTGCCGGAAGCCCAGCTCGACCGCTTCCTGCTGAAGGTGCTGATCGGTTATCCGGACCGCGAGGACGAGAAGCGGATGGTGGCCGCGGTCAGCCAGGGCCGCAACGCGGCCGCGTTCGAGCTGTCGCAGGTGCAGAGCGTGCTGGGCCCGGAGGACATCGTCGCGATGCAGGCCGGCACCGCCCTGGTCGCGGTCGACGACGCGGTGATCGACTACGCGGTGCGCATCGTCGCCGCGACCCGCGACTGGGCCGGGATCGCGCTCGGCGCCGGCCCACGCGGCAGCCTCGCACTGGTGCGGGCCGCGCGCGCGCAGGCGGTGCTGTCGGGCCGCGACTTCGTCACCCCCGACGACATCCGCGAAGTCGCGCTGCCGGCACTGCGCCATCGCATCGCGCTGGCGCCGGAACTGCAGATCGAGGGCCAGACGCCCGACGCGGTGCTGAAGGCGCTGCTGGCCAAGGTCGAGGCGCCGCGGCAGTGATCGCTGTCGTTTGCGCAGCCCGGCGCCGGCTCCGCTCCATGTGCGGCACGGGCAGGCAACCGGGCACGGCCGGCTCCGTCGCTGCCGCGATTCCTCCGTTGCCGGCCGGGCTGACGGTCGGACTCGGCCGGCATGCCCCCGCCACGGGGCGGGCCGGCGGCTCGCGATCCTCTCCACTCACCCCCTTCGCCGCCGGCGCAACAGGGGCAGGAACGGTTGCGTGATATGAGTAGCGCCATGTCGGCCCGCACCCTTCCCCGCCCTGCGCCGCTGCTGCTGGCCCTGCTCGTGCTGTGGGCCGCGCTCGGCCTCGCCGCGAGCACCGGCACCGTGCCGCCGCGCTGGTGGCAGGGCGCCGGTGCCGCACTCGGTCTGCTCGCCCTGATCGACCTCGTGCGCGTATGGCGGTTGCCGTTGCCGCAGGTCGAACGCAGCGTCCCCGACACCTGGCCGATCGGCATCGAGCGGCCGGTCACCCTCGCCTTCGAATCCGCGCGCCCGCAGCGCATTGACGTGTTCGACCTGCACCCGGTCGGCTGGCAGATGCATGGACTGCCGCGCCGGCTCGACCTGCGCCGCGGCGAATCGGCGCGGTTCGACTACCACCTGCGCGCGCACGAGCGTGGCGATTTCGTGTTCGACGGCACCCACCTGCGCGTGCACTCGCCGTGGCGGTTGTGGCGGCAGCGGCGTACCGCCGGTGAACTGCAGCCGGTGCGGGTGTTCCCGAACTTCGCGCCCCTGGCGAAGTTCGCGATGTTCTCCGCCGAGCAGGCGTCGCGGCTGGTCGGCGCGCACCTCAAGCGGCGTCGCGGCGAGGGCACCGACTTCCACCAGATGCGCGAGTACCGGATCGGCGACAGCCTGCGCCAGATCGACTGGAAGGCCACCGCGCGCTCGCACAAGCTGATCTCGCGCGAATACCAGGACGAGCGCAACCAGCAGCTGGTGCTGCTGCTGGACACCGGCCGCCGCCTGCTCGCGCGCGACGAACTCGCCAGCGGACGGGGCATGGCGCATTTCGACCACGTGCTCGACGCGGCGCTGGTGGTCGCCTACCTGGCGCTGCGCCAGGGCGATGCGGTCGGCCTGCTCGCCGCCGGCGGCGACAGCACCTGGGTGCCGCCGCGGCGCGGCGCCGGCGCGATCGAGGGCCTGCTGCGCGGCAGCTACGCGCTGCAGCCATCGCCGGTCGCCACCGACTTCCTCGCCGCCGCCACCGAACTGTCGGTGCGCCAGCGGCGCCGCTCGCTGGTGATGATGGTGACCAACCTGCGCGACGAGGACATGGACGACGTGCTGGCGGCGGTGCAACTGCTGCGCAAGCGGCACCTGGTCTGCGTCGCCAGCCTGCGCGAGGTCGCGCTCGACGAGACCCTCGCCCGCGAGGTCCACGACCTGCCCGGTGCGATCCGGGCCGGTGCCACCGCGCAGTACCTGCAACAGCGCGCCGTCGCGCACGATGCGCTGCGCAACCATGGGGTGATGGTGCTCGACGTCACCTGCGACCAGCTCGCCGCCTCACTGGTCGAGCGCTACCTCGCGGTCAAGCGCGACGGCCTGCTCTGATCCGGCGGCGCCGGCGTTCACAACCCGCGCCGACCGACGTTCCAGACGACATCCGCGGCCTTCCGCCGCTCATCGAGGACCGTCATGCGCAAGCTCAACGTCACCGCCATCCTGCTCGCCGCCGCGCTCGCCCTGGGCACGTTCGCCGCACCCGTCGCCGCCCAGCAGGTCACCTTCCCCGCGCCGCTGTTCGTCACCTCCGGCACCAACTGGAACATCACCCTCGACGACAGCGATCCCAACGAGGGCGTGAGCTACACGCTCGTGCCCGCAAACGGCAACAAGAGCACGGGCTGGCTCACGCTGACCTATTCGCAGGGCGATTACCTGCTGACGAACATTCCGGGCGGATCCCGGATGAACATCACCATCAGCCCCATTCCCCTGGGCAAGTCCTGTCCGTATTCGAGGACGGCCGACAACGCGACCTACACGATCCAGGTCGCCGCCGGCAGTGTCACCTATTACGGCTGCGGCTACTTCACCCAGCAGCAGTAACGGACGCCACGGTACCGGTCGCGTCCACGCTTCGACGGCTTGCGGCGGTGGTCGCGGCGCTCCTCGCCCCCGAGCGCGCCGCGCCACCGCCGGGCCGTCACCGTCGCCCCGTCCACTGATTGCCTTCTGTCCAGGCAGGGCGCGAGCCACGACGAAATCCGTCGTGGGAGCGGCGTGAGCGGCGTGAGCGGCGACAAAGCTTTCCCAGGACGGCCACATCACGGCGTGCGCCCACAACCGCTCCTGCGTGCGCTGCCAGGTGCCCATGTTTCTGAACTGCCTGTGCGGCAGTGAACAGGCGGCCGGATCCTCGGTGTCCATCTGCGGCTTTCTGAGCTGCCTGTGCGACAGTGAACACTCAGTGGAACCCTGATACTGGGCAATGCCATTTCTGAGCTGCCTGTGCGGCAGTGAACGGAATGCGGGCACACGCTGAGCAACACCTATCTTTTCTGAGCTGCCTGTGCGGCAGTGAACCGCTTCGCTGGCGCCACCGCCGCCGGCGAACATTTCTGAGCTGCCTGTGCGGCAGTGAACCGCAGCCGACCTCGGCTGCCGCATCCAGATCTTTTCTGAGCTGCCTGTGCGGCAGTGAACGGGATAGGCGTCGCCATCGTTGGCGACAGTCATTTCTGAGCTGCCTGTGCGGCAGTGAACGCACAGCAATAAGGAACGCGATGATCGCGCACTTTCTGAGCTGACTGTGCGGCAGTGAACAGTCGCGTCACGAACGACCCGGATTGTCGCCTTTTCTGAGCTGCCTGTGCGGCAGTGAACTGATCATTCTGATTTCCGGGCAACCGGGCAACTTTCTGAGCTGCCTGTGCGGCAGTGAACTCGGTCAGTTGTCATTGGCACTTGCTCGTGAATTTCTGAGCTGCCTGTGCGGCAGTGAACGTGAGGTATTCGACATCACAAATGTCGTTTATTTTCTGAGCTGCCTGTGCGGCAGTGAACGTATTTCCGCCGTTGTCATAAATGCGCAAGACTTTCTGAGCTGCCTGTGCGGCAGTGAACGCGAGCGACTTGGATGTGCTGGTCGCGAATGTTTTCTGAGCTGCCTGTGCGGCAGTGAACTCGCAATGCTCTAGCCGTCTGACGCGCGATCTTTTCTGAGCTGCCTGTGCGGCAGTGAACCGCCTCGGCCACAAGGCGGCCCTTTGCGTCCTTTTCTGAGCTGCCTGTGCGGCAGTGAACGCCAAGAGCAGCCCGGAGGCGCGCTTCCGCCATTTCTGAGCTGCCTGTGCGGCAGTGAACTCGAATGTGTGTCCGGCCAAAGATTCCAGCAGTTTTCTGAGCTGCCTGTGCGGCAGTGAACAGTTCGAACTGGCGTTTCGTGATCGTTTGCTTTTTCTGAGCTGCCTGTGCGGCAGTGAACGTCTTCTGGAACTTGCGACCGCCGATGCATTTTTTCTGAGCTGCCTGTGCGGCAGTGAACGCGGCATCGTCGGCAACGTCGCGTTGATGTTCTTTCTGAGCTGCCTGTGCGGCAGTGAACGGCGCTTCAGGCGCTGGCAGCGCCGACCGGCATTTCTGAGCTGCCTGTGCAGCAGTGAACGACGGTTGGTGGGGCGGGGCGCCGGCGGTTCCTTTCTGAGCTGCCTGTGCGGCAGTGAACGACGGCAGCGTGCGCGTGCTGATGCCCGGCGATTTCTGAGCTGCCTGTGCGGCAGTGAACTCCTTGACCGCCTCGCGGTGGAGCTTCTGCAGTTTCTGAGCTGCCTGTGCGGCAGTGAACCGCAATGCGAGCTGTTGCGATTGCGCGAGGGATTTCTGAGCTGCCTGTGCGGCAGTGAACCCGAGGATGTTGCGTCTCGTGACGTGGCTTGCTTTCTGAGCTGCCTGTGCGGCAGTGAACCTTTTGCGTTACGCCAAACACGGCCGCCAGTCTTTCTGAGCTGCCTGTGCGGCAGTGAACTTGCAGTCAAGGCATTGCCTATGCCGCCCGTCTTTCTGAGCTGCCTGTGCGGCAGTGAACCACCGCCCGTCCGGCAGCGTCACGACGTAGAGTTTCTGAGCTGCCTGTGCGGCAGTGAACATCCGTGTGTATACGCCGGCCTGGCTGCGTCTTTTCTGAGCTGCCTGTGCGGCAGTGAACGCGTTGCGGGTGGTGCGGCGGTGGGCCAGCCATTTCTGAGCTGCCTGTGCGGCAGTGAACAGCTCGGGCACTGCGTGAAGTCGGTGATCTCATTTCTGAGCTGCCTGTGCGGCAGTGAACTCATGTCTTTGCCCTCCGCGCGGCGATGTTTCTTTCTGAGCTGCCTGTGCGGCAGTGAACTCCCGTCAGCGCGAGCTACGCGCGCCGGGTGGTTTCTGAGCTGCCTGTGCGGCAGTGAACTGCGGCGCCGGCAGATGAGCCGGTTGCCATCATTTCTGAGCTGCCTGTGCGGCAGTGAACGGCGCATCAGATGGCCCTCCCGATGATCTCGCTTTCTGAGCTGCCTGTGCGGCAGTGAACATGCGCCGCGCTCGAGCGCGAAGTGCGTCGATTTTCTGAGCTGCCTGTGCGGCAGTGAACCGACCGTCGGCCATCTTGTGCTTTTCCTGATATTTCTGAGCTGCCTGTGCGGCAGTGAACGGAATGCGGGCACACGCTGAGCAACACCTATCTTTTCTGAGCTGCCTGTGCGGCAGTGAACAGGTAGACCGCCGCAGCGACCGCGAGCTCCTCTTTCTGAGCTGCCTGTGCGGCAGTGAACTCCGGCGGCAAGACCGTCCGCGTCGAGATCGATTTCTGAGCTGCCTGTGCGGCAGTGAACTCCGGCGGCAAGACCGTCCGCGTCGAGATCGATTTCTGAGCTGCCTGTGCGGCAGTGAACACCATGCTGCTGATCACAGGGACCACGGCGGCTTTCTGAGCTGCCTGTGCGGCAGTGAACCGCAGGCGATGACGATCCGCTCGATCTCGTCATTTCTGAGCTGCCTGTGCGGCAGTGAACGACGGAATCTTCTACGCGCTCGCCGGCTACCATTTCTGAGCTGCCTGTGCGGCAGTGAACGATCCAGGGGAACGGGTTAGCCGCAGGCTGGTTTTCTGAGCTGCCTGTGCGGCAGTGAACCGTGCGACGAGTTCCGCAAGATCCGGATCGGCTTTCTGAGCTGCCTGTGCGGCAGTGAACCGTGACCAGCTGCGCGCGGTACAGGAACGTGTTTTCTGAGCTGCCTGTGCGGCAGTGAACACGATCTCTCGGCCTGGCGACAGCTCGATAACTTTCTGAGCTGCCTGTGCGGCAGTGAACTGAACCCGGGCCTCCGGATCGCCGAAGTGCTTTTTCTGAGCTGCCTGTGCGGCAGTGAACGCCGCGGTCGACGACCTCGAGCGCGCCCTGGATTTCTGAGCTGCCTGTGCGGCAGTGAACGACCAATCTCAGCACCTATGCCGGCACCCTCTTTTCTGAGCTGCCTGTGCGGCAGTGAACCTCAACGCCCTGCTCATGTATGGCGGCGACTTTTTCTGAGCTGCCTGTGCGGCAGTGAACGACAAGACCGGCCACGTAGCACCCGACGTGGTTTTCTGAGCTGCCTGTGCGGCAGTGAACCGTACCCGCGCGCGGTTCGGCAAGCAACGGACTTTCTGAGCTGCCTGTGCGGCAGTGAACTGGACTGCGCCTGTGTTCGATCGACGCGAGACTTTCTGAGCTGCCTGTGCGGCAGTGAACGCATGGCCGGGGCCCGACTTGTGTCGCCGTCATTTCTGAGCTGCCTGTGCGGCAGTGAACGACCGCCAGGGGATGCGGGCAGGCGTGGAAGCTTTCTGAGCTGCCTGTGCGGCAGTGAACTCACGTTCTGCCTCGCGCCTGTCGTGCTTCATTTTCTGAGCTGCCTGTGCGGCAGTGAACGCCAGCGAAAATGGGGAAGCGCCTCACGTGGCTTTCTGAGCTGCCTGTGCGGCAGTGAACTTGTGCAAGCGAGCCCTGATGAAAGATCCAGCTTTCTGAGCTGCCTGTGCGGCAGTGAACCACGTATCCGCCGGTCTTCTTGTCGGGACTCATTTCTGAGCTGCCTGTGCGGCAGTGAACGTCCATGCGCGGCACCGTTTCCGGGCCGATCATTTCTGAGCTGCCTGTGCGGCAGTGAACACCTCCCGCGTGCGGAATCGCAGCGGCCATACTTTCTGAGCTGCCTGTGCGGCAGTGAACCGTCCCCCTTCGCGCTCTGGGCGCTCACGTCATTTCTGAGCTGCCTGTGCGGCAGTGAACTGCGCCGCCGTCGCCCACCCAGGTTTCGGTGCTTTCTGAGCTGCCTGTGCGGCAGTGAACGGGGAGACGCCCTGCGGCACGATGACCGTCTTTTTCTGAGCTGCCTGTGCGGCAGTGAACGAGCGCCTGGAGCGCCTGGAGCGAGACAGGCATTTCTGAGCTGCCTGTGCGGCAGTGAACCACCAGGGCGTCGATCTTGTGCTTCGGGATTTTTTCTGAGCTGCCTGTGCGGCAGTGAACTCGAGCTGACGCCAGGGCCGCAGGGACCGCAATTTCTGAGCTGCCTGTGCGGCAGTGAACTCTGAGGCACCCATGCAGATGCCGCCCTGTTCTTTCTGAGCTGCCTGTGCGGCAGTGAACGCCTTACAGCTGGCGCCGAGGGACCTACTTCATTTCTGAGCTGCCTGTGCGGCAGTGAACAGATGAACCTGCCGGCCGTGTTCGACCTGGCTTTTCTGAGCTGCCTGTGCGGCAGTGAACGGATGAGGCAATGGTGTTTCGGCTTGCCTATTTTTCTGAGCTGCCTGTGCGGCAGTGAACCATCGTGATGGAGCGGGCTGGCTCCCCAATACTTTCTGAGCTGCCTGTGCGGCAGTGAACTAGAGCAGAACGCCAGCGAGCCCTTTCAATTCTAGCCCCATAGACAAAAATGAGGGCTGACACCCTTTTGAGGCGTCAGCCGTCAAGTCATTGATTTTCCTGACTCTATCGGCAAGCGGAAGAAAAGGGTCAGAACCAGGGGATCGTGGCCCCCTGGCCGAGACCATAGCTGTTGAACGTGCCGGACATCGGTTCTGCGAGCAGAGGACCATGGCGAATGAACAGCGGAAACGAAGCTTGGCCGGTGCTCCGACTTCCAAGCACGACGAACGGGAGCCTCAGATGTTCAGCTACAGAATCCGGGATGCGCTTCATCGCCGTCTCGGCATCCAGGCCATGGCGGCGCATGGCGCGGCGCCGAAGCCGACTTGGGCTGCTCTTGGCCTGTACCCGGCTCACATGTCGATGACTGGTGCCGGCGGGCACCGGCTTGATCGCCAATACCTTCACGTGGTCGAGCATTCCTTTGAGCCAGGAAGTAGCCACGAGCGCCTGCAATGAGGTCTCAGGCCCGTGCAGCCTCAACTTGTTTCCCAGGGTGGGCCTGGCGTCGTCGTGCTCGGGAAAGCTGACGCCAATGTCCTGACTTCCCAGTTGCACGAGGGCGCGGTGCAACCGGGCGTAGAGGCCGTTGAGCAGGTGTTGCGACGTCAGTTCCGGATCGGGACGGATATCTATATCCAGATAGTGGCTCATGGCATCAGCCCGCGTCGCCGAACACGCCGCCACGAATGAGAGTAGCAACGACAAAATGCTGCTGCTCCAGGTTCGGCGCCTTGTCCTTGATGATCCAATTGTCCAGCAGGTTGTAGAAGTCCATCTTCTCCTTCGGTTGGCGATAGGCCCTGCCCTGGGTGGTAACCGAGCCATAAGGCTCCACGGCGATGGGTCCGTTCTCGTCGGCATCCGGGTACCAGGTGTCGATTGTGCGCAGGGCATTGCCGACCTTCTGCGAGTGGATGGCGGCGATGGCCTTGTCGCCTTCGCCCACCGAGTACAGCGTCTTGCTCTTGTCGCCCCGGCCGCGGTCGAGAATCAGTTCCTGTGAAGGGAACACCTCCTGGCCGGCGCCGATACGTACGTAGGCGGTGATCTGCAACAGCACATGGGAACTGCCCGCCAGGCCGGATTCGATCAGCGAAGCAAGCGCGCTCAGATCGGCCGCCTCGCTGACTGGGGGCGCCAGGTCGCGCAGGGAGTGTTCATGCGCCTGGAACGTCCACCGCGTGGCGGGCTGGCCGCCACGCAGATGGGCCACATGTATTTCCACCTGCTCGGCCCCGATGCGATTGCGCCACAGGAACCGGCCGTTGGCCAGATTCGCGGCATAGCGCCGCGCCAGTTCGCCAAAGCCCTGCTGGCGCACGTATTCCGTCACGGTAGAGATGAGCTTGTTGCGGTAGTCGGCATCGTTGCAGGCGGATGGCTCGCCGGTGCCGCCGAGCACGCGAAGAGTGAACTGTACCTTCAGCGTATCGGCGTCCAACGGCAGGGCGGCCACGTCCACGGTCTGCAGGTTGGGGTTCTCGATGGCGGCATCGAGTTTGGCCGGGTCCTGGTCCTTGGTCTTGAGGCGATTGGAGATGGTGCCGCGTACGGACTTTTCGCGGATCTTCACCGGCTCCCAGGCATCGGAACGGTCGCGCGCAGTCCAATCTCCGGCGAAGAACAGCGCATCGGACGGGTCGAGCTTGCGCTCGAAGGCGAGGACGGAAGCGGTCTTGAGTTCTTTGGACATGATCGGGTTCCTTGTCGTGATGGACTGTCAGTCGAGGTCGTAGAGCTGCTCGATCAGTTCGGCAGTGGGCTGGTAGTCATTGCGGCATCGGTAGAGGCCGTTTCCGGGCTGGCTGTCGGCGTACCAGAGCAGTTGCTGGGGCGATTGCAGGCGGTGCGGGCTGATCCATTCGCCGATCGAGTAGAGGCTTTCGACGAAGCGGAACGGAGTAGTGGTATCGCGTGCATTGGCGACGCTGCCTGCCTCGCGGAGATCACCCAGGGCGCCGTAACCGACAGGAATCGGCACGGTCCAGCCCTGGCTCTTGCGGTCGTTGAGCCATTCACCCTTGGCGCCGTCCTTCTCACCCGGCTGGTAGCGCCAGTTGATGCGCGATAGCGAGAGCCAGGCATCGAGGCGGGTAGCTTCGGGATTCATGGACTGAAGCTCGGCCAAGCGTGTATCGAGCCGATCATCGCGCGATACTAGGGCGAAGCCTGGCAGCAGGCGCATACGCGCCTTGCGGAACTCCGCCAGCCGATCTTCCTCGGCGCCGGTCAGCTCCAGGATCCAAGGCCTGTCGCGAAACCGTCCAGGTCGTAATGGAGGCAACAGACTGCCACCTGCGATGCGCATCCCGGCCAGCAGATCGGCAACGACGGCACTGTCCGTGTCACGCATCTCTGGATCGCGGCTCCAGCGCTCGCTGCGGACGGCGAGCACCAGGCTCAGCTTCAGGTGGATACGGCCTTCCTCGACGATGGCAGCAGTGCCGCCGTCCTTGCCGACGGGGTTACGGGTGAGGCGAAAGGCCTTCACGAAGCCACCTCCGGTGACCTGTTCCTGGTGGTCGTGACAGACCGTGCCGATCGCCCGGAACGCGATGTCCAGTCCGGCGGCCCGAGTCCTGCGCTCCAGCGCCCACATCAAGCCCAGGAACGCCGTCATCGACGGAAAGCCATGGGTCAGCGGGCTGGACACAGCGTTGGCGTTCTGGACTCGCAGATGCGGCAGCACCAGCAGATGATCGAAGCGTGGGCAGCCACTCATGAGGACGCTCCTTCTGGTGCCCGACGTTGCATCGGCACCGGCCAGGCGGCGTCGACGATGGCTTGCCTGGCCCAATGCCCATACTCTGCATCGCCGACAGCGACCAATCCTGCTTCGCGCAGCTGCGCGTTGACCCAGTTGGCGAAACGCCCGGCGACTTCATCGGGCCAGTCACCACGGTGATAGGCAGCGATGAAGGCGTCGTCCTCCTGCTCGTGTCCCTCCCGGGGTGGCAGCTCAATCCGCTCGGGGTCGAGCCAAAGCTGCTCACACAGCGGGAGGGCACAGTCCGATGCACGGGTCCAGCCGGGTTCAGAGTTGGCCTGAATGCTGGCAGCGAAGACCTGCAGCTGGAAACCGAGAGCCTGTTCGATGGCCTTGCGCCGATCCCGCGTGTCCATGTTCGGGTTGGGATTGGAGAGCAGGAAATCGGCCAGCGTCCTCACCAGGAAGCGCACGCCCTTGAAGTGGGCAAACCGGTCGAGCGCCGTCTCGATGTTCAGCAGTTGCCGAAATCGGTCCTGATCCCATTTCGGGGGCGGCAGCGAAGCCAACAGGTAATTGATGCCGCCGCGTTCGCTGTTGAGCTGGCTGATGTTCTGGGGCTTCGTGCCGCCCAGCTTGCGAGCGACCAGGTTGCGGTAGTCGCGGTAGACGGCTTCGTGGGCTTCCCTCGCCCGGAATGCCTGCCGGGCCCTTTTGTTGTCATCGCCGAAGCGGGCATCCTGGATGTCCGCATGCACCGCATGAGCCAGACTGCTGGAAAACAGCGGTTGCAGGAGGTGATAGTCGGCGTCGTTCGAGGGTCGCTCCCCGGTCAGCCAATAGACCTGCTTGGCCGCTTCGTGCGACACCGGCTCCGGATCGCTACGCACCAGCCCGCCGAAGGCTTCCATCCAAACGGAGGCCATTGCGGGATCGGGGTGCAGGGCGTGGCCCAGGTCGCTGTCGCCGGTCTGCATCCAGTCCAACAGTCGGCGGCCTTCGACTTCGATCTTGAGGAACTTGAAGACGTCCAGCGCCGCCGCGTTCCCGACCACATCTTCGGCAAACTCCTCGCCGAGCAGATGGCTGCCGATCTCGACATGCTGCGGCAGCTCAGCCGGCGCGGCATGCAGACTGCTGCCGCGCGCCTCGGGGTGGGTGGCCTTGAGCACATGGGTGACGGCCTGGATCTGTCCGACCCGACGAGCCGCATCGGCCAGCCACGTCCCGTAGTCGTATTTCGACGCCGCATCGGCATCGTCCTCCTTGCCCTTCAACTTGGCCTCGCGCCGCGCTTCGATGAAGGCGGCAATGGCCGAGCGGAAAGCTTCTCCCCGGCAATTCAATCCCATCATCCATCTCTCCTCCATGTTTGGGCCTTCGGTGGACTCGTTGGTCGTTCGTTTCGAAACTTGAACTCGGTGAATGTCATCTCGAGAACCCCAGCCACGGGTGATGCCGCCATCCTTGCTCGCTGTGCGGAACCTCCACCGCCGCCAGCCGTTCAGCGCAGTGGCGCAGCGCCAGGTCGAGGTGTTCGGCCTGCTCGGCGAGCAACGCCATCAGGTCGAACTCGCCCCATGGGGTGATGCGCTGCCCAATCGCCAGCTTCGCCTCGTGGCGCTGGCTGCGGTCGATCGGGACGTAGAGATTCCAACCGCGATGGCCGGGGTCGTCCTCGATGCGATGCAGAACCAGATACTCCTCGTCCTCATCCGGCAGGAAGACCAGACTGGCCTTGCGCAGGGTGTCCTCGCGGAACGGCTGCTGTTGAGGCAGTACGCCGGTCAGGGTCGCCTGCGGGTACTGCCATGACCAGGCGGCTTCATCTCGCCCCATGGGCGCGCCCTCGGATGGCGCCAGTGCGTCGGGCAAGCGCTGCCTGGGCAGCATGCCGGCTGCGATGCGTGCCTGCTCCAGGTCCACCAGCCGCTCGCGACTGGCCCATTCCGCTTCCGGACGGGGCCGAATGCGCGGCAGCGCGGTGAGCGTCCGGTACTCGTCGGGCGATAGCAGCCGGTTCAGGCGGTGGCTGCGCAGGCGGAAGCGATGGCTGTCGTCGTGCCGCTCGAAGCCGGGACGGACGAACACGGGGGCAGGATGGCCATTGGCCAGCGTCCTATCTTCCAACGATTTCAGATTGCGCTCGAATATCAGCATGTTGGATCGCTCGGCTGGTTGGCCACGATGCCGCTGCACGCGCCCGGCAAGTTGGATCAGCGAGCGCATGGAGGAAGGTTCGGCCACGGCCCAATCGGCGTCCCAGTCGCGGCCGACCTCACAGACCGGGGAGGCGAGGACGACGAACAGATGATTACGCTCCGGGTGGGCGTCGAGCGCGGCGCGGATGGCCGGCAGGCGGTACACGGCCTGCGCGTCGCCGCGCCGGTTGAATACGGTGTCGAGTTGGCGCTCGATGGCCGAGCGCTGCACCAGCGGAAAACGAGCGTGATAGACGCACAGGTGGATGCGTGTGTTCTCCGGTGCGCCGAGCGCGTACAGCGCCTGGGCCACGTCGAACAGAGGGTCGATGTTGGCCATGCGTACCAGCCCGAAGCTGACGCACTTGCCGCTGACGGGATCAGTTTCCGCATGGGCTTCGTGCAGGCGCAGGCAGGACTCGCGGATATGTTCGGCGAACTTGGCGCGGGTCTTCTCCTTAGACCCGCCCGCGGCGATATCCAGTGCGACCAGTTCGGCGCGTCGGAGCGGTTCGGCCTTCTCCAGCCGCGCCGTCCGCTTCTCGACGAATTGCATGTGTTGGCTGGCGAAGGCGGCCGCATCGGTGCTGGTGGCCGTCCGCACGCCGAATTCGTCCGTCCATAGGCAGGGCACCTCGATCCGCTCCGTGTGCTGCCCGCCTCCGGTGCCGCGATTCCGCCGGTACTGAAGGCGCCCGGCCCGGTAGGCGAGGAACATGCCTTCCACCAATGCCGGCGGCAGCGTGGCCGAGGACAGCACTACCCGCGTGCCAAGGAGGCCGGCCCAATGCACCAGCCGGGTCAACGCAGGCAGATCGTCCAGGTCGTAATCATCCAACTCGTCCAGGACCAGATCCGCGCTCATCAGCCGAAACATTGGCGCGATCTGGCGACCGGCGCGCAGCGACTCGGTGGCCGGCACTATGTGGTCCACCGTGCAGACCAGCATCGGAGCCGACAGCAGCCTGCGGATATCGGGGTCGTGCAGGGCGCGCGCGAGCAATGGGTGGTCAGCGGTGACGCCTTCGTAGAGCACGTGGCTGTCTTCCTCGATCAGGTCCTGCACCGATGCCGAGCCATGCGCTTCGGCCTTCTGTTCGTAGTATTCGAACAGGGCGCGGCTGGCAGTCCCGCCCACGTGGATCGCCAGTTCGTCCTCGCCCAGGTGCAGGTCGGTGCGATAGCTGCGACCGGTCTGCAGTGTCAGCGTGCGCAAGCCCAGGGCATAGGTGGCGCGCAGTCCCTGCTGGGGGTCGGCGAGCGCATAGAGGATCCGTGCATTGGCCAGTGTCTTGCCGCAGCCGGTAGAGGCCATGTTGACGATGAAGGCGCCGTTCTCGCGCGCGGATTCCCGCAGCGAGACGGCGGCATCGGCAGCCTTGTCCTGCCAAGAGAAGCGCGGATCGGCGCTGCGCTTGCGCAGGCCACGATGGTTGGCCAGGCGCGGCAGGTAGCGTTCGAAGCCTGGCAAGGCATGGGCGACGAGGCCGGCGTCACGCGTCACGCCGAGCAGGTGTTCCAGCAGGGACTGTTTGAGATGCGTGCGGTCGTGGCGATCCCGCCATGTATTGGCGAACAGGGTTTGTTCCTTCTGCACGAACGGTCGCCGTGCAGGGACAGGACAGCCTTGGCCATCCACGCCAAGGCTGGAGTAGTGATGGTCCGCCAACATCAGGCTAAGGCGGGCCAAGTGCATGACGTAGGTATTGTCCAACCACTCGGCATCGCGTCGCCCGCGCAGCTCCAGCAGGCGCCTTGCCAGGCGGGCGGCCTGCGCTCGCCACGACGGTTCGACCACCGGCAGCGGGCCCGCGGGTTGCCAGTACCGTTCCACGTGCTTGGGTTCGGCTGGCTGGCGGATTTCGTTCCAGTCGTGCGCGACCTGCTGCAGCGGCGTTTTCAGCCATGAGGCGTTGAACTGGCGCGAACGCTTGCCAAGCCAGTCCTGGGTACCATCGTCCTTCTCGGCAGGCACTACAGGAAGGCGATGGTGGGTCACGACCAGCCAGGCCACGGCGGCGGCCAGCGGCGGTAGGTTGCGGAAGGGATATCGGTCGATCGCATCCAGACCATCGCGCTGGTAGCGGCCGGGCCCGATCCAGTCCTGCTCGTTGAAGGCATCCGGATCGGCCAGCCGACGCAGCCAGTCTTCGTCGCCATCCTGGCCGACGAAGGCCAGGAACAGACGCAGCGAAACCCACTCGTGCCGGTACAGGTTCCGTTCCAGCAACTTTCCGCGCAGGCGCTGCTGGAACGCAATGCTGGCCTTGCCAAGATCGTGCAACAGCGCCGCCAGTTGCGCCAACAGGCGGATATCCTCGGCTGTATGCCAGTCGTTCTCGTCCTCGCGTCGCAGCACGTCGCGGATGGTGGTGTTGGTGGGCACAGCGCCCTCGGAATTGAAGCGGCGCGCGTCGCCGACTATCCACAACAATTCGCTGTGGTCACGTCCACGGAGCCAGTGACAGGCGACGGCCGTATTCTTTCGTGCGGTGCGACGCAGCAACTTGCGTAGAGTGTCGAGGCCCGCGCCAGTGATCGGCGTTTGCCATGTGCGGTCGCCACGGCGCTCGGCAAACTGGTCGAGGATGCGCCGGGTCTCGGTCAAGGCTCGCTTGTCGCATTGGGAGATCAGCAGAACGTTCATGCCGTCTTGCCCGCGATCTCCAGGGCGACGGCCTTGATGGTGTCGATCATGAAATCCAGCGATTCGCTGCGTGTGAGCGATTCGATGCAGCCGCGCCTGAACTCCTGTTCATCGTCGCCGCGCATCGCCGACAGAAACGCCTGTGGCAGGATGCTGGCGTCCTTGATCAGATCGGCCGTGTCGAAGACCAGGCCGCCGCGCCGGGTCTTGCCATGCAGCACCGCCAAGCCGTGCGGCAGACCAAGCACCCAGGTGGCGGTGGCACCCAGGCCATAGGCCAGATAGTTGCCATGGTCGAGGAAGCGATTGGCCGGATCACTGCCAGTGCCGCGCTTGGCGCGGGTGAAGTCACCGTAGCCGACGGTGTCCACCGCCAGCTTGAACAGCGCCTTGGTCAACCGGGCTTCCTCGGTGAGGAGAGCGGTGTTGTCCTGCGCAAGCTCGATCTGCCTTTCGGTGCGCTGCAGCAGCTCGTCCAGGCGTCCGGGGTCCGCCCCGAAACCGGCGTCGCGCAGGTGCCGGTGCGTCCATTGCTGGCGCAGTCTTGCCACCCGCGAACGCTGGAACGCTTTGGCCGCGCACAGGCGCAAGTCGTCGTCGAACCAGAACTTCACCCACGCCTGCAGGTACTCGGTGGGCCGGTATTCACTCTGCGGCGAGAGCCAGGAGACGTCCACGTCGACTTCGTTGGCGGAGAACAGGGGCGTTCCGCCGCCGCCACAGAACCCCACCAGCACGCCGGCCTTGGCCAGCTCGCGCATCGCCGCCTGGGTGATGGACGTGCCGATGCCGAGCAACACGGTGGTGGTGTTGGCGATCGGTATGTTCCAGTAAAGCTTGCGTTTGCCCTGATCGGTGACGTACTCGACCCGGCCGCCGTTGACCAGTACGCGGCAATGTTCCAGGTAGTACAGATTCGCGCGCTTGGAGTGCAGGATCGTTTTCAGGTCGGACGGCGACAAATCTTCCATTCGAGGTCCCTCTCGCGTGCCAATCCCGCCACCAGCAGCTGTATGGGCCGCGATGGCCGATTCTGTCGCATACATTTATCTCACAGGCTGAGACACAACTGTTTCGCCCCCGCCCTTGGTGCTAAGTCCCGAGCCACGCCATCCCTGCCCTCTTCCCGCCCGGTACCGGGCCTCATGCCCCGTCGGCATGCCCCCATGTCCTCCCGTAGGGACCGCGCCTTTGCCCCGATCCGCCGCGGTTGCGACAATGGCGGGCCTTTGCGCGCCGCGGTCACCACGACCGCCGCCGTGTCCATCCATTGCCTGCGAGCCGAGTCCCCACATGCCCAACACTGCCAGGATCATCTACACCCTCACCGACGAAGCGCCGCTGCTGGCGACGCAGTCGCTGCTGCCGGTCATCGAGGCCTTCGCCGGCACCGCCGGCGTGGCGGTCGAAACGCGCGACATCTCGCTGGCCGGCCGCATCCTGGCGCAGTTCCCGGACGTGCTGGCCGACGGCCAGAAGGTCGCCGACCACCTCGGCGAGCTCGGCGAGCTCGCGAAGACGCCCGAGGCCAACATCATCAAGCTGCCGAACATCAGCGCGTCGGTGCCGCAGCTGAAGGCGGCGATCCGGGAGCTGCAGGCGCAGGGTTATCCGCTGCCCGACTATCCGGAGGAGCCGAAGGGCGAGCAGGAAAGCGAGATCAAGGCGCGCTACGACCGGGTCAAGGGCAGCGCGGTGAACCCGGTGCTGCGCGAGGGCAACTCCGACCGCCGCGCGCCGGCCTCGGTGAAGAACTACGCGCGCAAGCACCCGCATCGCATGGGCAAGTGGAGCGCCGATTCGAAGTCGCACGTCGCGCACATGGACGACGGCGATTTCTACGGCAGCGAACAGTCGGTGGTGATCGAGCAGCCGGGCACGCTGAAGATCCGCCTGACCGGCAGCGACGGCCGCTCGAGCATGCTCAAGACCGGCATCCAGGTCGGCGCGGGCGAGGTGGTCGACGCGACCTGCATGAGCACGAGAGCGCTGGCAGCGTTCGTGCGCGCGCAGATCGACGATGCGCGCGAGCAGGACGTGCTGTTCTCGCTGCACCTGAAGGCGACGATGATGAAGGTCTCCGACCCGATCATCTTCGGCGTCGTGGTCAGCGAGTTCTACCGCCCGGTGCTGGAGAAGCACGCCGCCGCGCTGGAGCAGGCCGGCTTCGACCCCAACAACGGCATCGGCGACCTGTATGCGCGGCTGCCGTCGCTGGACGCGGCCGTCGCCGACGAGATCCGCGCCGGGATCGACGCGCTGTACGCGCAGCGGCCGCCGCTCGCGATGGTCAACTCCGACAAGGGCATCACCAACCTGCACGTGCCCAGCGACGTGATCGTCGACGCCTCGATGCCGGCGATGATCCGCGACTCGGGCCGCATGTGGAACCCGGCCGGCGAGCTGCAGGACACCAAGGCGGTGATCCCGGACCGCAACTACGCCGGCATCTACCAGGCGGTGATCGACGACTGCAGGACCCACGGCGCATTCGACCCGGCAACGATGGGCAGCGTGCCCAACGTCGGCCTGATGGCGCAGAAGGCGGAGGAGTACGGCAGCCACGACAAGACCTTCCAGATTCCCGCCGACGGCGTGGTCGAGGTGCTCGACGACGCCGGCAACGTGCTGATGAAGCACGAGGTCGCGGCCGGCGACATCTGGCGCATGTGCCAGACCAAGGACGCGCCGATCCGCGACTGGGTGAAGCTGGCGGTCGGCCGGGCCCGCCTGAGCGCGACCCCTGCGGTGTTCTGGCTCGATCCGCAGCGCGCGCACGACCGCAACCTCGCCGCGAAGGTCGAGCGTTACCTGGAGGATCACGACACCAGCGGCCTCGACATCCGGGTGATGTCGCCGGTCGAGGCGATGAAGCTCTCGCTGGAGCGCATCCGCCGCGGCGAGGACACGATCAGCGTCACCGGCAACGTGCTGCGCGACTACCTGACCGACCTGTTCCCGATCATGGAGCTGGGGACCAGCGCGAAGATGCTGTCGATCGTGCCGCTGATGGCCGGCGGCGGCCTGTTCGAAACCGGCGCCGGCGGCAGCGCCCCCAAGCACGTGCAGCAGTTCGAGCAGGAGAACTACCTGCGCTGGGACTCGCTGGGCGAGTTCCTGGCCCTGGCCGCGTCGCTGGAGCACCTGGCCGAGACCACCGGCAACGCGCGCGCGAAGGTGCTGGCCGACGCGCTGGACACCGCCAACGGCCGCTTCCTCGACGAGAACAGGTCGCCCTCGCGCAAGCTCGGCGGCATCGACAACCGCGGCAGCCATTTCTATCTGACCCTGTACTGGGCGCAGGCGCTGGCGGCCCAGGACGATGACGCCGCACTGAAGGCGACGTTCGCGCCGCTTGCGCGGACGCTCGCCGACAACGAGGCGAAGATCGTCGAGGAACTGATCGCGGTGCAGGGCCGGCCGGTCGAGATGGGCGGCTATTACCACCCGGACTTCGCGCTGCTGGCGAAGGCGATGCGCCCCAGCGCCACGCTCAACGCCGCGATCGACGCGCTGGCCGGCTGACCTCCACACGGCGATCTCCGGCAACGCAGGGGCCCGGCACCGCTGGGCCTTTTCGTGTCCGCACACCAACCGCCGCGAATGCCGGCGGCGTCACTGGACGTACGGTGCGTCCGCGTTGCGCGCGCGTTCGCGGGCACGCTCGCGGAACAGCTGCTCGGCTTTCTCCTCGCTCATCTGGAACTTCGGCGCGACGTGCGGCAGCAGCAGCCGCAGCCACGCGCTGCTGACCCGGCGTGCCTCCTCCGGGCATTGCCGGGCACGCGCCTCGGGCAGGTCTCCGCCGGTGACCACGTCGAGGTAGCGGGCCGGGTCGCTGCCGTACAGCAGGCACTGCAGGTTGAAATAGCGCTGCTCGCCGAGCGCGTGCGCGTCGGCATAGGCATCGAGGTTGTACTGACCGGTGCTGCGGACCAGGAACCAGTGCGAGGCCATCCGCAGGTTCTCGGCGACCGTCGCCGAGGATTCGTCGATGCCGGCGAAGCGCAGCATCAACGTGGTCGCCAGCTGGTCGACCGCGTCCTCCTCGCGCCCGGTGATCGGGATCTCCAGCATCGTGATCAGCGCATGGCCGGTCTCGTGCAACAGGATGAAGCGCACGTTGGCGTCGAGATACCTCTGCGCGAACGCGTCGGCATCGGCACCCTCGATGCCGTTCTGCGCGGCCAGTTCGAGGCCACGCTCGCGCAGCACCCGCATGGTCTCGTAGCAGAGCACCACCTCGCCGCGCGGGTCGGAATAGAACGCGTTGATCTCGCCGCATTCGGCGGTCACGAAGCGGATCGGCCGCGGCAGCACGAACATGCCGTCGATGGCCTGGATCTCCGGCTGATGCCGGAACAGGTCGCCGTCCACGGCCTCGCGGTGGAACGGCGCGAGCGCCGGGCTCTTCGGCTCGCGGTACGTGTAGGCGAACTCGACGCCGCCGGCCTTGTTCTCGGATGCGGGGGCCTCCTCGATCCGCAACGGCCTGAGCGCCGCCAGCTCCCGCTCCAGCTGTTCCCGCGCGGCGGCCTCGCCGGCCACGCGGCCTTCCTCGCGCGCCTGTCCGCGCACCGCCTCGATCGTCGCGGCCCGCTGCCGGGCGGCCAGCAGCGAATAGCCGAACGCACCGGTCACCAGGCCGAGTGCCAGCGTCAGCAGCAGGATCAGGGTTCGTGAGGACATCGGCTCCCCGGCATGCGCGCCCCCGGTGCATCCGGCATCCGGCGGTGGTGCTTGACGGGGATCGTACCGGACCGGCTCCGCAGGCGGAACGGGAGGCGCTCAGCCGGACGCGCGGACGCAGCCGCGGAACAGGTCGAGTCCAGGATCGTATTCGGGTGTCGTCACCTGCATCAGCCCGAGCACCGAACTGAACAGGTTGTCGTGGCTGGCCGGCTTGATCGCCCGCCTGCGCAGGCAGCCGACATCGAGACCGCGACTGGCAACGAGGCCGGGGGAGAACCACATCACCATCGGCACCCGGGTCTGCACCTTGGGCGCGATCGCGTACGGCAGCCCGTGCAGGTAGACGCCGTCCTCGCCGAGCGACTCGCCGTGGTCGGACAGGTAGACCAGTGCGGTGTCGTGGGTGGCGTCGGCCTGCAGGCGGGCGATCAGCCCGGCCAGCACAGCGTCGGTGTAGCGGATCGCGTTGTCGTAGGCATTGACGATCTGCGAGCGGTTGCAACGGACCAGTTCCTCGCTGGTGCAATCGGGCAGATACGCGCGGGCATCGGGCGGATAGCGCTTGAAGTAGGCCGGGCCGTGGTTGCCGAGCATGTGCAGGACCACGACCTGGTCCGCGTCGCCCCCGGCGAGCGCGGCGTCCAGCCCCCCCATGAGAATCCCGTCCAGGCAATGATCGCCATCGCACAGCTGCGGATCATCCGCATGCGCCAGCGAGGTGTAGGCCAGGCTTTCGCAGACGCCCTTGCATCCGCTCTGGTTGTCGAACCAGTGGGTCGCGATGCCGGCATGTTCCAGCACGTGCAGCAGCGACTCGGAGTTCTCGATCCGGCGCTTGTCGTAGTCGGCGCGACCGATGTTCGAGAACATGCAAGGAAGCGATACCTCGGTGTTGGAGCCGCACGCGGTCACGTTGCCGAAGTTGACCGGGTCGATCCGCCGCAGTGCCGGCGTGGTGTCGCGCGCATAGCCGTTCAGGCCCCAGTTCCGGGCGCGTACGGTTTCGCCGACGACCAGCACCAGCAACCGCGGTTTGGCGCCCGCCGGCCGGCCGACGACCCTGGCCTGCCGACCCACCGGTGTTCTCGGCCCTTCGGGGTCGCGATGGTCTTCCACGGCGACCCGGACCAGCGAGACCAGGTAGTTGCCCGGCGTGATCAAGTGGCGCAGCTCGCGATGATTGCGCATCAGCGAGGACGTGGTCTGGAACGACACCAGGATCGCGCCAGCGGCCAGCAGCACGGCAAGCGCGATGCTGCCGGCGCGGATCAGCAGGGAGCGGCGCCACGTGCGGCGCCGGATTCGTACCCGCAGTACCAGCAGCGCCGGCAGCAGGCCGCGCAGCAGCAGGTCCGGCAACAGGCTGGACGTCACCAGCTCGCCGGACTCGGCGCCGTCGGTATGCAGGATGTTGCGGATCATGTCGGTGTCGAAATACACGGTGTAGTCGCGCATGAAATGCGTCGCGAGCGCGCCGCTCAGCAGCAACGCGATCAACACCGGTTTCGCCGTCCAGCGGGTGAACAGCATGCCCAGCAGGATGAAGTGCAGGGCGACTATCGCGACGAACAGACCGACGCCCGCGATCCAGCCGTCGCTCCCCTGCAGCCCGCCGCTGTCGATCGCCGCGGAAAAGAATGGAAGATTGAAGGCGGCGGCGAAGTACAGGCTGGCCAGCAGGGCGAGCTGTTCGCTGCCCAGGCTCACGCCCAGCCGCCGCCACGGGCCGCGCCACGCGGCCAGAATCGGCCCGGCGACCGCCGGGAACGTTGGCCGCGCGGAACCGACCGCGCTCATGCCGGCGCCCTCGCGGATGCGAGCTGCCGCGGCCAGAACGCCAGATACAGTCCGAGTGCGACGAACCAGCAGATCGCCGCGGTCCACACGTCATGCGACAGGAAGTGGGCCCCTCGCAGTTGCTGGGCGATGCCGAACGCCAGCCCCATTGCCAGCCCAAACGCCAGCCCGGCGTGGCGTGCACGCGGCCACGCGACGCGCAGGAAGAAGTACGACGCCAGCCACGCATAGCCTCCGCTTGCGTGCCCGGCAGGAAAGCAGGCCGCCACCGGCAACTCCGGAGGCCGTGCCGTCAGCAGCCCGATCATCGGCAGGCGTCCGCCGTAGCGACTCAAGTCCCACGGGCAGTCCATGGCGGTGACGCCTTTCAACAGCGAAACCGCGGCAGCGGCGCCGGCGGTCGCCAGCAGCAGATAGCCCAGCGGCCTGCGCAGCGGCGCCCAGCCGCCATGCAGGCACGCGGCCAGCCACGCCGCCAGCATCGTCAGCCACAACAACGCACTCAGGTTGCGGCCGCCCAGGTGGAGCACCTGCCGGGTCATCCAGGCCTCGCGCAATGCCCAGCGACCGCCCTCCCAGGCATACAGCCGGTCGGCCAGCCACAGGTCGCCGTTCCCGGCCATCGTCGCCGTCACCAGCACGACGAAGGCCAGCAGCGGCCAAGCCGCGTGGCGACGCAGGAACCCCGGTGCATGCGGCATCGGCTGCAGCGCGCGCATTCCGTCCGTGGACGGCCGCCATCCCGGCGCGGGCCAAGCGGAGCCGACGCCTCGGGGGTCTTGCAGTCGCGGATCGGAAGACATGCGGGGCGGTGCGTTGGATGGCAGCGGAAACCGCGTGCATCCTCATTGCCGCGATGTCGGACAAAGGTCGGAGCCGGATTCGCCTGGCGTTAACCGTTCAGGATTCCGACGTGTTTCCGACATCCCGCCGGCCAGGCTGGAGGCGGTCGGCTCGCGCCGATGGGTGCGACCGCCCGACAATGGCACGAGCCCGGTCCCCAGGAGTCCCGATGCGCCTGCTGGTGGTGGAAGACAACCGCAGCCTGATGTCCAACCTCTTCGAGTATTTCGAGGCGCGCGGCCATCACCTCGACGCGGCACCCGACGGTGTCACCGGCCTCCACCTGGCGGTGACCCAGGATTTCGACGCGATCGTGCTCGACTGGATGTTGCCGAGGATGGATGGCCCCACGGTGGTCGCGGCGCTGCGCGATGCCGGGCACGAGGTGCCGGTGCTGATGCTGACCGCGCGCGGGGAGCTGCCCGACAAGATCGCCGGCTTCCGCGCCGGCGCCGACGACTACCTGACCAAGCCCTTCGAACTGGCAGAGCTCGAAATACGGCTGGAGGCGCTGGTCGCGCGTGCGCGCGGCCGCCGCCAGCCCCGCGTGCTCCGGGTCGGCGATCTGAGGCTGGATCTCGACACCCTGGAGGCAAGTCGCGGAGGACGGCCGCTGCACCTGTATCCTGCCGGCCGCAAGCTGCTGGAGGTCCTGATGAAGGCCAGTCCCGCCGCGGTACCGCGCGAACGCCTCGAGCAGGCGCTGTGGGGCGACGACCCGCCCGACGGCGACATGCTGCGTTCGCACGTCTACGAGCTGCGCCGCGCCGTCGACGGCCCGTTCCAGGCCAAGATGATCCGGACTTTGCCGCGGGTCGGCTACCGGCTCGCGGTACCGACCGCGGGCGAGGAGGACGGCGATGACGAATGATGGTGGCAGCCGTTCCGCACGGCGCCCGAGCCTGCGCAGCAAGATCCTCCTGGCGATGGTCGCGACGATGGCGGTGCTGTCGGTGGCTGTCGTGTTCCAGGGCCTGGCGGTGAACGAGTACGTCGAGCGTATCGTCTGGAAGACGCTGCTGGACGGCGAGCTCGACCACCTGCTGCAACGCTATCGGGAAGAACCCGGCTATCGCTGGGTCGACTCCGACAACATCTCGCTTTACGGCGGCCCCGGCGGCAACCCGATCCCGCCGGCGCTGGCCGGCTTCGGTCCCGGACTGCACGACGACATCCTGTTCGAAGACCGCGTCACCGTGCTGCTGGTCCGCGAACTCGTGGAAGGTCCGGTGATGCTGACCCTGGACGCCGAACCGCTGGAAGCGCACGAACGGGAGCTCGCGGCGATGATCGTCGCTGCCGCGCTGGTCACCCTGCTGCTGGCGGCGCTGGCGATCGGCTGGAGCGTCAGCCGCCTGATGCGGCCGCTCGACACGATCGCCGCCCGCATCGGCGCCCTGCGCCCGGACCGCTCCGGTCAACGGCTGCCGGTGCCGGCGGGAGCCAGCCGCGAAGTCGCGCTCATCGCCGAGGCCTTCGACGGCTTCCTCGAACGCAACGACCGCTTCGTCGAACGCGAACGCGACTTCATCAACCAGGCCAGCCATGAGCTGCGCACGCCGGTCGCGGTCATTGCCGGCGCCACTGCGCTGGCCCTGCACGAGCCCGGCCTGCCGGATGCCGCTCGCGGCCAGCTCGAACGCATCCGGCGCACCGCGCGCGATGTCGAACAACTGATCTCGCTGCTGCTGGTGCTGGCCAAGGATCCCGAACGCCTGGCCGCATCCGACGGACCGATCGCATTGGACGCGCTGCTGCCGGTGATCGTCGACGATCACCGGCACCTGGCCGAGGGCAAGGACCTGACGATCGAGATCGCCGTGCTGCCGCCGTGCACGCTGCGGGCCCCGCTGCCGATCGTGCAGGCGGCGATCGGCAACCTCCTGCGCAACGCGATCGAGAACAGCGACCGCGGCCTGATCCGGATCCGGCTGGAGCGGCCGGCACGGGTGGTGATCGAAGACCCCGGACACGGGATGGCGCCGGAGGAGATCAGCGCGATCTACGCACGGATGGCCCGTCACGGCGACGGCGGCGGCGGCATCGGGCTGGAGCTGATCGCACGGCTGTGCGAACACCTGCACTGGCGGCTGGACATCGCCTCCGATCGTGGCCAGGGCACCACCACGGTACTCGACCTCGATACGGCGGATGCCGACGCCGACCCCGCCTGACGTCGGCGGGACGCCCGCCGCGAAACTGCGCCGCCGCCGGCTCAGCCGCAGCAGCCGAAACGGAACCCGGGCATCGGGCGATCCGCACGGGCGGGTGCCGTGCGGGCCGGGCTTCGGGGCGCGGCCGGCGAGGTGGCCGGCGCCGGGACGCCCGCGATGTCCGGCACCGCATGCGATGCCGGATCGCCGACCCCGCGGAGATCGCCCAGGTGACCGTGCAGGAACAGCAGGTCTTCGTAGATGCTCATCATCGCTCTCCCGATGCGCCGTCCGGTCAGTCGTGGGTGTCGCCCGACAGGGGCGTGGCGCGCATCGACGCGCGGCCGGCGAAGCGATCAAACCAGTCGGACAGGCGCGGCCGGCCGGTACGGAAGTCCGGCAGTTCACGGAAGTGGAGCCAGTCCAGCGCGGTCGCGACCGCGATATGGCCGACGTGCAACGAAGCGTCCACGTCCAGCTCCGCCTCGAGCCAGTCGTAGCCGGCCACCAGCTTGCCCAGGTAGCCGTCGCGCAGCGGCGGATAGCGCAGCTCCGCCGGCCGGCGCACGGTTTCCCAGCGCACCGCGATGCCGGCATCGGCCAGGCCCTGCGCCACCGCCTGCAGGCGCAGCGCGCGCCACCGCGCCTCGCCTTCGGCCGGGATCAGCGCGGGGCCGCCATGCTGGGTGTCGAGATAGGCGCAGATCACGTCCGAGTCGAACAGCGGTGGCAGGCCCGGGCGCAGCAGCACCGGCACCTTGCCGAGCGGGTTCTGCGCGAACACCGCTTCGTTGCGGCGGGTCGGACTGGTCTCGTGGTGGATGACCTCGATGCGGTCGGCCAGGCCGGCCTCGTGAGCGAATACCAGTGCCTTGCGCGCGTACGGAGAATGGGTCTGATAAAGCAGTTGCATGGAAGGGGTCCGGTCGGAGGGAAAGGTCAGACGGGCGCGTCGGCGGCGTCGCGCAGCAGCAGCGCCAGCGCCACGGTGAGGCGCTGCGCATAGGGCAGGTGCAGAAACTCGTTGGGGCCATGCGCGTTGGACTGCGGGCCGAGCACGCCGGTGACGACGAACTGCGCCTGCGGAAAGCGCGCGCCGAGCATGGCCAGGAACGGGATCCCGCCACCGCCGCCGAATGCGGCGCAGGGCGCGGCGAACGCCGCCTGCGAAGCGCGCTCCAGGGCGGCCTGCAGCCACGGCGCGGTGGCCGGCGCATGCCAGCCGGGCGAGATCATCTGCGGCAGGAAGCGGACCTCGGCGCCGTCCGGCGGGTCGGCTTCGAGCAGGGCCTGCAGGCGCTGCGCCGCCGCATCCGGGTCGAGCGTCGGCGGCAGCCGCAGGCTCAGCTTCAATGCCAGCGCCGGCGCCATCACCGCCGCGGCGGCGTCCACACCCGGCAGGCCGTCCAGGCCGGTCACCGTCAGCTGCGCACGCCAGGCGCGGCCCAGCAGCTGTTCGCTGCCCTGATCGTCGAGCGGGCGCACGCCGTCGGCCAGCGGCAGTTGCCGGTGCAGTCCGTCGCCCAGGGCGAGCGCCGCGCGTTCGGCTTCGCTGCGCCGGTGCGCCGGGATCTCGACCTGGAACGCGGGATCGACCGTGCCGCTGCCGGGGTCCTCCAACCGCGCCAGCAATTGCGTGGCGATGCGCCACGGCGAGGCGACCACGCCGGAGGCGTCGCCCGAGTGCACGCCGTGGGTCAGCGTCCGCACATGCAGGGTGCCCGCTACCTGCCCGCGCAACGAGGTGGTCAGCCACAACTGCGCGTAGTTGCCGCAGCCGGCATCCAGCGCGATCACCAGCGCCGGTGCGCCCAGGCGCGGCGCCAGGTGCTCGATGTAGGCCGGCAGGTCCGGGCTGCCGGACTCCTCGCTGGCCTCGATCAGCACCGTGCAGCGCGGATGGGCGATGCCCTGCGCGTGCAGCGCGCGCAAGGCCAGCACCGCGGCGAACGGAGCGTAGCCGTCGTCGGCGCCGCCGCGACCGTACAGGCGCTCGCCCTCGAGCACCGGCGTCCACGCGCTGCGGCCCGGCGCCCAGCCGTCCATCGCCGGTTGCTTGTCCAGGTGGCCGTAGATCAGGGTCGCGCCCTGGCGGGTGCCGGGCACGTCGATCAGCAGCAGCGGCGTGCGCCCCGGCAGGTGCAGCACCTCGACGCTGGCGCCGGCGACCTCGACCAGCTGCGCACGCGCCCAGTCGGCGAGCAGGGTCGCCGCGCGTTCGAGTTCGCCGCGCGCCGCCCAGTCCGGGTCGAATGCCGGCGATTCGCACGGAATCGCCATGTAGTCGCACAGCGCGGGCATGGCCAGCACGTTCCATTCGCGCTCGATCGCGGCGAGCCATCGTTCGGATTGCATCGTGTCTTCCAGGTCGGGAGTCGAGGCCGTGCATGCTAGGACCGCGACTGCGCCGGCTGGCGGCGATCTGCGCCCTCCCGATGCGGTTTTCCGGCACGGGCGCTGCTTAAGATGACGGCATGAACCTCGACCGCTTCGATCGTGAATTGCTGAACCTCGTGCAGGAAGACGTCGGCCGTACCGCCGAACAGCTGGCCGCACAGGTTGCACTGTCGCCGTCGGCGATCCAGCGCCGCCTGCGCCGTCTGCGCGAGCAGGGCGTGATCGAGCGCGAGACGGCGATCGTCGACCCGAAGCACGTCGGCCGGCCGACGTTCTTCATCGTCGGCCTGCAGGTCGAACGCGAGCGCCCCGAACTGCTGGCCCAGCTGCGCCGCTGGCTTGCGGCGCAGCCGCAGGTGCAGCAGGCGTTCTACGTCACCGGCGAGGCCGATTTCGTGCTGGTGATCACCGCGCCCGACACCGAGAGCTACGACGCGCTGATGGCGCGCATGGTCGCGGAGAACCCGAACGTGTCGCGCTTCACCACCAATGTCGCGCTGAGCGTGGTCAAGCGCGGGCTGGCGATCCCGGTTCCGTCATCGGAGGCGGACTGACACCTCGTCCGCTTTCGCCCCGGCCGCCGTGCGATGCGCCGTTTCCACGCACGACGACGGCGCCGATCGCGGCCAACCGACGCCGTGGCCGCGGCAATCTGGCGGCATGGACAGCCCCTTCCCGAACGCCGCGACCGGCGACCCGCGCATCGACCCGCATGCGCTCTGGCCCGACTACCGTCCGACCCGGCTGCTCGCGCTGCCGGCGCTGGCCCGGCACCTGGGCATCGCCCAGGTCTGGGCCAAGCTCGAAAGCGAACGGCCGCTCGGCAATTTCAAGTCGCTCGGCGGCAGCTTCGCGGCGACCCGCGCGCTCGCGCTGGCGATGTCCCGCGCACCGGACCGGCCGCCGCCCCGGCTGGTCTGCGCCAGCGACGGCAATCATGGCCTCGCGGTCGCGGTCGCCGCCCAGCGCGCCGGCACGACGGCCACCGTCTATCTGCCCGGCTCGGTCGATGCGGTCCGGGTCGCCCGCATCGCCGCCGCCGGTGCGGAGATCGTCCGCGTCGACGGCCGCTACGACGACGCGGTCGCGATGGCCGAGGCGGCGGCCGGCGACGGCGCAGTGCTGATCGCCGACACCTCGGACGATCCGGACGATCCGGTCGTCGCCGACGTGATGAGCGGCTACGCGGTGCTGGTGCGCGAGCTGGCCGCGCAGCTGGCGCAGGCGCAGGCACGGCCCAGCCACGTGTTCGCCCAGGCCGGCGTCGGCGGACTGGCCGCGGCCCTGGTCGAAGGCCTGCAGGAGCGGATGGCCGGGGCGTCGCGGATGCTGGTCGTGGAACCGGCCAGCGCCGCCTGTGTCGGCCACGCGCTACGCCTGGGCCGCCTCGCGACCGTCGAGGGCGCGCTGGCGACGTCCGCTTCGATGCTGTCCTGCGGTCGTGCTTCGGCGCCGGCGCTGCGGATCCTGCTGCGCCACCGGGCCGGGGCGATCGCCGTCGACGAACCGCGTCTGTCCGATGCGGTGGCGCAGTGGCGGAAGTTCGGCGAAGGCACGACCACCACCTCCGGCGCGGCCGGCCTGGCCGGCCTGCTGCACGTCGCCGCCGCGCCCGCCCGCCGCCGGCGCCACGGGCTGGACGCCGACAGCGTCGCCGTGCTGGTGATCAGTGAGGCCGCACCGCCGTCAGGCTGATCCACGCCCGGCCCAGCATTCCGCCACGGCGTCCACGGGCGGCCCGCCGGGCTGGCTTCGGCTGCGCCACCGGCCGCTTCTGCGGGGCGGCGGGTTCGATGTCGTCGGCCACCGAGAGGTCGCGCAGGTAGCCGTGCAGGAACAGCAGATCCTTGTAGATGCTCATCGTCGCTCTCCAGGTCGGGGGCCGTCGGGTGGGGGAGGGAGTGGACGACCCTTAAAGTGCATTGCAAGATACGCCTGCAGAACACCTCTAAAAAGCGACACTTTTGCAAGTGTTCGTTCAATTCAGTTCAAGTCGAGTCCGCCGCCATGGCCCGCCCTCCACTGCATGCCCTGCTCGGTTTCGCCGCCGCCGCCCGCGCCGGCAACCTGACCCGCGCCGCCGAGTCGATGCACCTGACCGTCAGCGCGCTCAGCCACCAGATCCGCGGCCTGGAGGAACGCCTGGGTCGGCGCCTGTTCGAGCGCAATTCGCGCGGCGTGCGCCTGACCGGCGACGGTCAGCACCTGATGAACCGGGTCGCTCCGCACCTGGACGCACTGGAGCAGGCGCTGCGCCCCTACGGTCCGCGCCACGACGACATGCTGACCCTGAGCATGACGCCGTCGATGGCCTCGGCCTGGCTGGTGCCGCGACTCGGCGGCTTCCTCGCCGCGCACCCGCAGGTGCAGATCAGTCTGCAGTCGACCGCTGTCGCAATCGACTTCGAGCGCGAGCGCGAGGTCGATGCCGCACTGCGGATCGGCAGGGGTCACTGGCCGGGGCTGGTCAGCGAACACCTGTTCGACGAATGGGTCGCGCCGGTCGCCAGTCCGGAACTGGTCGCACGCCTCGGCCCGGCGCGGATGGCCGGGTTGCAGGACTGGCCGCTGCTCGGCGAACCCGACGACGGCAACGAACAGTGGCTGGCGTGGTTCGCCGCCCACGGCGGCGAGCCGCCGGTGCGCTACGCGGCCCACTTCGACGACACCGAGGCGCTGCTGCGCGCGGCGGCCAGTGGCGTCGGCGTCGCGCTGGGCCGACTGACCCGGGCGCGCCTGCTGATCGAATCCGGCCAGTTGGTACGGCTGAGCGACGAACGCCTGCGCACCCAGTACGCGCACTACCTGGTCTATCCGCAGCGCTCGGCCGACCACGCCGGCCTGCAGGCCTTCCGCCAATGGCTGCTGGCCGAGGCCGAGGCCTACGAGGTGGCATTGGAGGCCGGCACCTGAGACGCGTCGCGGGCGCGCAACGCGCTCCCGCAGCACGGCAACGCCGGTGACGGCCATCGGGTAGGCTGGGCACCCCCATCCGCTGGAGGCACCGCATGACCCGCACCCTGCTCGCCACCCTCGTCCCGATCCTGTTGCTCGGCGCCTGCACCGCGACCGAGGCGCCGCCCGCGACCGACACGCCGGCCACCGAAGCGGCCACCGAAACCGCCGGCGCAACGGCCGAACCGACGACCGGCACGTCTGCCGACGCCCTCGCCGCCGCCGTCTCCGGCGACTGGCGCGATCCGGCCAATACCGCCCGCGACCGCTACCGGCATCCCGCCGAGACCCTGGCCTTCTTCGGCATCGCCCCGGACCAGACCGTCATCGAGATCACCCCGGGCGGCGGCTGGTACGCCGAGATCCTCGCGCCCTACCTGCGCGAGAACGGCCATTACATCGCCGCGGTCTGGGACGACGCGATCGAGGGCCAGCCCGACTACCGCTACCGCCTCAACAAGGAGTTGCGCGGGAAGTTCGCCGGCAACGCCGCCGTCTACGGCACGCCCGAGGTGCGGGTGTTCGATCCGAAGGCACCGGTATTCGGCCCGGCGGCATCGGCCGATGCGGTGGTGACCTTCCGCAACGCCCACAACTGGGTCGCCGCCGGCGACGGCGCCGCCTACTTCAAGGCCTTCTTCGACGTGCTCAAGCCCGGCGGCACCCTCGGCGTCGTCGATCACCGCGCCAAGCCCGGCACCGACGCGGAGACGATGAACGAATCCGGCTACCTAACCGAAGACCTGGTGATCGGGCTGGCCACCTCGGCCGGATTCGAGTTGGCGGAGAAGAGCGAGGTCAACGCCAACCCGGCCGACACCGCCGATCATCCGAACGGCGTGTGGACGCTGCCGCCGAGCAACCGCCACGACGAGGCCGACGACGCCAGGTACCAGGCGATCGGCGAAAGCGACCGCATGACCCTGCGCTTCGTCAAGCCGGCCGCCCCCTGACCGGCTTCTTCAATCCGGCGCCGGCGCCGGCAATAATGCCCGTCGCCGGCGCCGCTCGAACCCGGGGCGGCGCCGGTCCCTCTTTCAATGCATAAGGACATTGTGTGCACAAGCTTTCCCTGACCGCCCTCGCCGCCGGCCTGCTGATGGCGGCCACCGCCGCCCACGCCGCCGACCCGACCCTGACCCTGGGCCGCCTCGTCAACGACAGCCTGTCGACCTCCAGCCGCCCCAGCGACGGCGGCGGCCGCAGCCAGGACTACACCCTGCAGCTAGGCGCCAACCAGTTGGTCGCGATCAGCGCCAAGTCGTCCGAATTCGATCCCGTGCTGATGCTGTTCGCGCCCGACGGCAGCCGCCTGGCGGAGAACGACGACCGTGCCGACGGCGACACCAATGCGCTGATCGTCGCCTCCACCACCGAAGCCGGCGAGTACCGGGTCCGCATCAACTCGCTCGGCAGCGGCGAGGATTCGGTCGGCGCCTACACGATCAAGGCCAGCGTCGTCAGCGACGACTGAGCCTGCGACGGGCGCGGTCCCGCGCCGGTCGACGCCTGCGTGCCGATCGAACCGACGTGCTGATCGCGTTCAACAAGCCGTTCAACGTGCTGTGCCAGTTCACCGACCGCAGCGGGCTGCAGGACGGCGCGCAGGCACGGCGCACGTTGGCCGGATTCGGGCTGCCGGCCGGGGTCTACCCGGCCGGCCGCCTCGACTACGACAGCGAGGGCCTGCTGCTGCTGACCGACGACGGCCGCCTCGCCCATCGCCTGAGCGATCCGCGCCACAAGCAGCCCAAGACCTACCAGGTGCAGGTCGAAGGCGGACCGGACGACTTCCAGCTGCAGGCGCTGCGCGACGGCGTCGTGCTCAAGGATGGCCGGACACGGCCGGCACGGGTGCGCCGGATCGACACGCCCGACCTGTGGCCGCGCGACCCACCGGTGCGCTACCGCAAGACCGTGCCCGATGCGTGGCTGGAGCTGACGATCACCGAAGGACGCAACCGCCAGGTGCGGCGGATGACCGCGGCGGTCGGGTTGCCGACGCTGCGCCTCGTCCGGGTCGCGGTCGGCGCCATCCGGCTCGCCGGGCTCGCCCCCGGCCAGTGGCGCATCGAAGCCCCGTAGCGTGCATGCGCACGCGTCTGCGACCGCCGCCTCGCCGACCTGTGCAGGTTTACAGGATGTACGGCAGGGCAGTCGTCGTGGATTCTGATAACGTGCATACCTGTTCAGAGACGGACCGCCGCGGGCCTGGGGAAACCGCGCCACCCGGGGGCAACACCGCATGACCACACCCGCCAACAGCCAGGGCCGCATCCTGGTGGTGGACGACCAGGCCGCCAACCTGCGCGTCGTCGGCGCCCTGCTGACACGCCAGGGATACGCGGTGACCACCGCATCGAGCGGCGACGAAGCGCTCGCGCGCTGTCGCGAGGCGGATTTCGACCTGATCCTGCTCGACGTGATGATGCCGAGCATGGACGGCTTCGAGGCGCTGGCCGCACTGCGCAACGCGATGGGCAACGGCCGCGTGCCGGTGATCTTCGTCACCGCCGCGCATGACCGCGACCTGCTGCTGCGCGCGTTCGACGCCGGGGTCGTCGATTACGTCACCAAGCCCTTCCTGCCGGAAGAGCTGCTGGCGCGGGTCAACGCGCACATCGGCCTGAAGCTCACCGTCGATCGCCTCGAGCGGGTCGCGCGCGAACGCGAGGAGCTGGTCAGCCTGGTCGCGCACGATCTCAAGAATCCGCTGACCAGCGCCCTGTTCGCCAGCGAGCTGCTGCTCGAGGACCAATGCAAGCCCGAGCGGGTGCCGCGCTACCTGAAGATCATCCACGAGAGCGCGACCGACGCGCTCGGCTACATCCACCACTACCTGGAGAGCCGCCACGACAGCCGGCGCGGCAACGGTCGCGCGCGGGCCAGCGTCACCGCGACCCTGCACTGGCTGCTGCAGCGCTACGAGGTGCAGCTGGAGGCGACCGGGATCGAGGCCGAACTGCACCTGCCGCCGCGCGATGCGCTGGTGGCGATCGACGAGCGGGTGCTGCGCCAGGTCACCGAGAACCTGGTCACCAACGCGATCAAATACGCACCCGGCGCACCGCTGACGATCGCCGCGCGGATGGGCGCGCCGGGCTACTGGCAGATCGTGGTGTCCGACCGCGGCCCCGGCATTCCCGCCGCCCACCAGCGCGACCTGTTCAAGCCGTTCACCCGCCTGACCGAGGAGGAGGACGGCATCTCCAGCGGCCTGGGCCTGTCGCTGGCGCGGCAGATCGTTTCCGCGGCCGGCGGCCAGCTCTGGTACGAGCCGCGGCGACGCGGCGGCGCTCGTTTCATCGTCGAGTTGCCGGAAGCCGCGACCGGCTCCGCGGAAGACGCCGCCGAGGCGTCGGAGGTCGAGGGCACCGCGGCGGTGCAACGGGAGTGAGCGGCTGACGCTGTCGGCACGGCGCCGACGGCAGGGACGGCGATCCGGACCCGCCGCATCCCGGCGGCGGTGTCCATCGAACACGCAACGGGCCTGGTCGGGCTTCGGACGGAGGCGGCGCCATCCGCGCGGCGGACGACCTCTGCGATGCGACGTCCGGCACGGGCGCCGGGCGCCAGCCTACTCGGCCGCCGGCGTCACCGCGGGCTGCGCCGCATCCGCGCCGGCTCCGCCCCTTCGCGCCTCGACCCGCTGGGCGCGGCCTTCGAGCAACGGTCTGTCGCCTGCTTCATCGGCGGTGTTCGAGGCCGCGGCACGCAGGCGCTGCCGGTGCCGATAGGAGGCGTAGCAAAGCAGGCCGGCACCGGCCACGGTCGCGATCGCCACCGCCGGATGACGCCGCGCGAAGCCGCCGATCACCCGCGCGCCGGTGCGCAACGCTCCGATCTTGAGTCCGGCTTCGAGCCATTTCGCCGCATCGCTGCGGCGCAACGAGTCACCGACCGATCCCACCCATTGCTGGGCGCTCTCGGCGGCATGGCGTGCGTGTTCGGCGGTCCTGTTCATGGTGGAGATCCAGTGACGTGCGGGACCGGCAGTGTGCACACGACGATGTCGAACGGCCGTGAGCGGTTGCCGGCCCGCGACTGAATGCCGATCATGGTGCGGTCATCGCAGCTGCGCCGAGCCACCTCATGATCCGAGTCCTGCCCGATGTCCTCAGCGCCGCGGAACTGCAGGCGGTGCGCGAGTTGCTGCCGCGGGTCGGCTTCGGCGACGGCCGGGTCACCAATCCCGGCTCGACGGTCAAGCACAACCTGCAGGCGCCGCAGGAGGACCCGGCCAACGCGCGCATCGCCCAGCTCGTCCGCGACGCGTTGTTCCGCTGCGCCGAGCTGCGCACGTTCGCGCAGCCGCGGACGATGGCGCGCACCACCGTGGTCCGCTACGAACCGGGCATGGACTACGGGTGGCACGTCGACGAGGCGCTGTTCCCCTCGCAACCGCCGATCCGCAGCGACCTGTCGTGCACGATCTTCCTCAACGACCCGTCCGAATACGACGGCGGCGCGCTGACCATCCAGCTCGGTGCGCAGGAACTGTCCTACAAGCTCGACCCGGGCAGCGCGATCCTGTATCCGTCCACCACCATCCACCGGGTCACCCCGGTCACCCGCGGCGTGCGCATCGCCGCGATCACCTGGCTGCACAGCTGGATCGCCGACAGCAACCGTCGCGAGTTGCTGGTGCAGCTGGACGAGGCGCGCGCCCTGATCGCGCGTGGTGCCGCCGGCGAGACCGAGCGCCAGCGCGTGCAGGTGCTGCTGGAGTCGCTGCGCACCAACCTGTTCCGGATGTGGTCCGACACCTGAGCGCCTTCGCGCAGGCGGCCGGCACCGGCTGAACCCGCCGGCCCGGCCCAGGACCCGCGCGTCCTCAGGCGTCGCGGGCGAGGACCGCGGCCACTTCCGGGTGGCGTCGCGCCTGCGCCGCCAGCCATGCTTCCGCCGCCGCGATTCCGGAGGCGTTCCGCTGCAGGGCCAGTTCCAGGTCGTGACGACGGTCCCTCGGCCCGTACTCGTGCGCCTGCGCCTTCGAATAGCGCCCCCACACCGGCGAAGCCAGCGCCACCGGCACGCTGCCATCGTCGAGGCCGAGGTGCCGCGCGATCGTCGCCAGCGTCGGCCCCGGGGCTTCGAGCAGCGTCTCGAAGTCGACCCGCAGCACGCGCGCGCCATGGGGCCCTGCGGCCAGCGCGCCGAAACGCAGGCGCTCGGCCAGCCAGCCCATCGCGCACTGCTCCGGCAGCGACATCGCGTGCAGGGCGAGGCCGTCGGCGAAGCCGCAGGCCTGCAGGTGGCGCAGGCGCTCGGGCGCGGCGCTGGCGGCGTCGTTCACCGAGTCCGCCGACTTGAACAGCGTCGCCAGCCACGGCCGCAACGGCATGTCGAGCAGGACCGCGCGCATCGCGGGATGCAGGTCGAGCAGGGGCCCGATCAGGCCGTTGCAGCTGCTGGTCGCCTTGACCAGGCTGCGCGTGCACGGCGGTAACGGCCGCGACCATGCCGCCCACGCCGCCTGCAGCAGGCGTTCGGCGCCATCCACCGACAGCCGCGCGTCGGCCTGGCCGCGGGTCGGCCAGGCCTCGGCCAGGATCCTGAGCGGCAGCGGTTCGCGCAGCGACTGCAGTTGCGGCCAGCTTTCCAGCAGGCGCGCGAGCAGGGTCGAACCGCAATGGCCGATGTGGAAGATCGCATCGGCCGGCATGGCCGTTCCCGGCTCCGCCTGCAGCCACGCCGGCAGCGGCAGCCAGCCGCCCTCGGGTTCGGCCGGCAGCGCGCGCTCGTCGAGGAAGGCGGCAGCGTGGCGGCGGGCCTGGCCCAGGCGCACCCACAGCACGCGCTGGCCAACCAGGTCGAGGCGGAACGGCAGGAATTCGGGATCGTGCAGCGGCGACGGCATCATCGCCGCAGTGTAGCGGGCGGCTCAGCGCGGACGCGGCTTGGCCCGGTGGGTGGCCTGCGCGGTCCAGGGGTCGTCCGGCCACGGATGTTTCGGGTAGCGCCCCTTCATCTCCTTCCTGACCTCCGGATAGGTGCGGTCCCAGAAGCCGCGCAGGTCGCGGGTGATCTGCAGCGGCTTGCCGCCCGGCGACAACAGGTGCAGGGTCAGCGGAATCCGGCCGTCGGCGATGCGCGGGCCGTCGGCGAGCCCGAACAGTTCCTGCAGCTTGACCGCCAGCACCGGCTCCACCGGCGCGTCGAGGGCGTCGTCCCAGGCGTAGACGACCGGCCGTTCCAGTCCCGACGGCACCGCGATCCGGGTCGGCGCCAGCGCGTCGATCCGCTGCCGGGTGCTCCAGTCGGCGACGGTCTTCAGCGCCTCTGCGAACGCCTGCGGGTCGAGCGTGTCGAGCCGGGACCGGCCTTCCAGCGCCGGCCGCAGCCAGTCGTCCAGCGAAGCCATCAACGCCGCGTCGGACAGATCCGGCAGTGCTTCGGCCTGTTCCGGCAACCATGCGCGCAGGCAGCGCGTCCGCGCCCGCCACTGCCGCAGCCCCTCGCTCCACGGCAGCGCGTCGAGGCCGAGCTGGCGGACCGCATCGACCAGTGCATCGGCGCAACGCGACGGATCCGGCCGCGCCGAAGGCCGGCTGTCGAGCACGATGCGGTCGTAGCGCGACTCGCGTACCGCGGCGATGCCCCGCCGGTCGGCATCCCAGTACACCCGCTCCTCGCTGACGAAGCGCTGCGGGAATTCGCGGCGCAGGCGCGCCTCGTCCAGCGGCGCCGCGCGCAGGATCCGCGCCTCGCGCGCCTCGTCGCGCAGTTCGGTCACCACCAGCCAGGGCTCGCCGTACAGCGCACTGTCGTCGAACAGCCGGGCCATGCGGCCGTTGGCGAGGGCGTAACGCAGCGGGTCGCCCGGGTGCTGGCGGGCGATCCGGTCCGGATAGGCATGCAGCAACAGGTCGCCGAGCGCGTGCGCCGGCAGGTCGGACGGCGGCGGCGCGTCGATCCGCATGCGGCGGCGCCACTGCTTCGCCGCCTGGTCGATCGCGAGCAGCGCCGAACGCGACGCCGCAGCCGGCAGCCGCCGTTCGCGGAACGCCGCCAACGCCTGCCAGCGCTCGGCCAGCGCGTCGCTCCGGGGCGCACCCGGCGACGGCCGCAACGGGTCACGCGCCTCGATCAGCGCGGCGAGGTCGCAGGCCAGCGCGATCTCCTCGCTGTCGGTAGGCGCGAGCAGCATCGCCGCCAGCCGCGGATGGGTGCCGAGCGCAAGCATGCGTCGACCGGCCGCCGTGATGGTGCCGCCCTCCAGCGCGCCGAGCCGTTCCAGCAGCGTGTGCGCGGCGGCCAGTGCGCCAGGCGGCGGCGGATCGACGAAACGCAGCGCCTCGTCGCCCCAGGCCGCCAGTTCCAGCGCGAGCGCGGCCAGTTCGACCTGGACGATCTCCGGCCGTCGCTGCGGCTCCAACCGCTGCGACTGCGGCCACAGCCGGTAGGCCCACCCCTCGGCGACCCGGCCGGCACGACCGGCTCGCTGGTCGGCCGAGGCCTGCGCGATCGCGACCACGTCCAGACGCGCGAAACCGCTGTTGGGGTCGTAGCGCGGCTCGCGGGCGAGACCGGCATCGACGACCACGCGCACGCCGGGCAGGGTGACGCTGGATTCGGCGACGTTGGTCGCCAGCACCACCCGTCGACGGCCGTCGGCGGCAGGCTGCAGCACCCGGGCCTGCTGTTCGACCGGCAGATCGCCGTGCAGGGCCAGCACCTCGACGCCGGCCCCGGCGGTCGCACCCACCCGCTCCGCCTCCAGCGCCGCCGCGACCCGGTCGATCTCGCGCCGGCCGGGCAGGAAGGCGAGTACGTCGCCGGGATGCGCATCCAGTGCATGCGCGATCGCACGCCGCATCTGGTGTTCGGGTTTCTCGTCGCGGCGCGCCGGGAAATGCTCGATCGCGACCGGAAAGCCGCGCCCCTCGCTCGACAGCCGCGGCGCGTCCAGATGCCGGGCCAGCCGGTCGCCGTCGAGCGTCGCCGACATCACCACGACGCGCAGGTCCTCGCGCAACTGCGCCTGCACGTCCAGCGCCAGTGCCAGGCCGAGGTCGGCGGCCAGATGGCGTTCGTGGAACTCGTCGAACAGCAGCGCGCCGATGCCCTCGAGGCCGGGATCGTCCTGGATCATCCGGGTCAGGATGCCCTCGGTGACGACCTCGATCCGGGTCGCCGCGCAGACCCTGTTCTCGAAGCGGATCCGGTAACCGACGGTCTGGCCGACGTCCTCGCCGCGCTCGCGCGCCATGAACATCGCCGCCGCACGCGCGGCGACGCGGCGCGGTTCCAGCATCACGATGCGTCGTCCCTGCAGCCACGGCGCGTCGAGCAGGGCCGGCGGCACCCGGGTGGTCTTGCCCGCGCCAGGCGGCGCCTCCAGCACCAGCCGCGGGTGCGCCGCGAGGCTGTCGCGGACGCGCGGCAGCAGCGGATCGATCGGAAAGGCGGGCGTATCGTCGTTCGATTTCACCCGCGCAAGGATACGGGCTGGGCCGGCGCATGCGCGCGGCGGCGCCGTCCGCCTGCCGCGTCAGCCGTCGTAGTCGCCGCAGCCGTACAGCACGCTGTCGCCGACGAGCAGCAGGATCGCGTGCGGATAGCGCGTACCGCGCCGGTCCTGGCACGGTGCATCCGCGGCACTGGGCGCGATCATCAGCCTGATCGAGGGCGAGACGCCCTCGGCGCTGGCGAGTCCGTACTTGCCTTTCAGTCCAAGCCGGCCGAACTCCGGCTTCACCGACTCCAGCAGGCCGTCGCCCTTCGCCGGCCGCGACGTGAACTGCAGCGTGTAGACGACCTGGCCGGGCGAGATCCGGACCAGGCGGATGGTCCAGTCGGTATTGCCGCCCTGGAACGGGCGGGTCGAGAAGTCGTACCCGGACCCGTCGGCCGAAGCCGGAGGCACGTGACCGGAGGTCAGCAGCGCACAGATCGACAACAGAACGATGGCGAGGAATCTGGATGGATGCATCGGGGTCTCCATGATCGGGACGGTCCTGTCCTGCGGGCTTCGAACGCCGCTGCGGCCACGCTGTGAAAGGCCACCGGCTGCGGCGCACCCCGCTCAGTCACGTAGATAGCGGCCGCAGCCGTACAGGATCCGGCTGTCGTCGATGCCATGCGGGTCGGAACGTCCCACGCTGACCAGGATCGCCTGCGGATAGGCGGTTCCGGTGCGGGTCCGGCACGGGATCTCGCGCGTGGCCGGAGCGAGCAGGACCTTCATCGAACGCGTCCTGTCGTCGACATGCAGGGTTCCGGCAAGTCCGAACTCGCCGTGCATGCTGCCGATCAGGCCGTCGGGATCGACAGACCGCAACGTGCCGGTGGTGGTGTCGCCCCGGCCGGGCGGTTCGAACACGAAGATCGCCTCGCCCGGTCCGTATCGCTTCAGCACGATGCGCCAGTCGCTGTTGCCGCCCTCGAACGGGCGCAGCGGAAGATCGTGGCTGACGGCAGCAGGCCGGAGGTCCCCGTCCCCCGGCCCGGCAAGCACGCCGAGCGCGGCCATCCAGCCCAGTACGAGCAGCAGGCGCACGCAGCGCATCCCGGCTCCTTCCAACGACGGCACCGCGCCGTCTCCAGCGACAGGAACGCCTTCGCGGGCCGGCTGTGAAAGCGGCGGGCCGGCGTGTCGTCGGGCGGGCGCGGCCCCGAACGGTACACTGCGCGCTCCCGCACGTCCCGCGCAGCACGTTCCATGCAACTGATCGACATCGGCGCCAACCTGACCCACGACTCCTTCGACCACGACCGCGACGCGGTGATGCAGCGCGCGCGCGCGGCCGGCGTCGTGCAGATGGTGGTCACCGGCGCCAGCCGCGAGCATTCGCCAAAGGCGCTGGCACTGGCGCAGGCGCATCCGGGCGAACTGTTCGCGACCGCCGGCGTGCATCCGCACCATGCCAGCGAATACACCGCCGAGTGCGATGCGGAAATGCGCGCGCTGCTCGCGCACGACGAGGTGGTCGCGGTCGGCGAATGCGGGCTGGACTACTTCCGCGATTTCTCGCCGCGGCCGGCGCAGCGGCGCGCGTTCGAGATGCAGTTGCAGACCGCCGCGGACACCGGCAAGCCGCTGTTCCTGCACCAGCGCGACGCGCACGACGACTTCGTCGCGATCATGCGCAACTTCGAGGGCCGGCTCGGCCGCGCGGTCGTGCACTGCTTCACCGGCAGCCGCGAGGAACTGTTCGACTACCTCGACCGCGACTGGCACGTGGGCATCACCGGCTGGCTGTGCGACGAACGCCGCGGCCTGCACCTGCGCGAACTGGTGAGGTCGATCCCCGCCGGGCGGCTGATGATCGAGACCGATGCACCCTATCTGCTGCCGCGCACGGTGAAGCCGGCGCCGTCGCATCGACGCAACGAACCGATGTATCTGGCCCACATCGTCGAGGAACTGGCCCGCGATCGCGGCGAGGACATCGCCACCACCGCGGCCAACGCGACCGCGGCCACCCGCGCGTTCTTCGGACTGCCGGCTCCGCCGCAGGGCTGACCGCACCGGCCTGGCGCTTCGCCGCAGCGCCTCGCGTGCCGACGGGCGGCTCCGGCCAGCGGCTCAGTCCGCCCGTATCGTGCCGCTCTCGCCGCCCGCCGTGGCCGGCACCGGCACGTCGCCGGCGTGCGGCGTGCAGCCGGACGCCAGTCCGGCGTCGACCCAGGCCCGCACGAACCGCCGCACCGGCGCCAGCTCCGGGCGGTCGCCGAGCGTCGGCGCCCAGCGTCGGTCCAGCTCCGCCACCGCCTGCGGCCGGCCGGCACCGATCTCGCCGAGCATCGCGATCAACAGCATCTGGTCGCGGACGTCGCCGGCCACCGACGCGGCCGGCAGCTCCAGCACCTCCAGCGCGTGCGCGCGCATCGCCTCCGGGTCGCGCTGCGCGGCGGCGCGGTAGCCGGCCATGATGCTGGTCACGCCCGGCATCGCCGCGGCGTCCGCCGGCAGCCATTGCGGCTGCGCCCAGACCGCGGCCAGGTCCTCGGCCGGCAGATGGCCGATCGTGCCCTTGGCCAGCGACGCCACGCCTTCGCTCCAGGTCTGCAGCAGCGCCGGGTTCCCGCCCAGATGCTGCGAGGTCAGCAGCAGCGCCGGGAGGGCACGGGCCAGGTAGGGTTCGTGCCCGGCCAGCCAGGGGTCGAGGCGGCCGGCGGTCATCGTGCGCACCGATGCCGCGGCGACGCCGTGCCATTCGCTGGTCCAGACGCCGGGGACCGGCTGCAGACCCGGCGCCAGGCCGATCGGCCGCCGGCATTCCAGCACGTCGAGTACCGGCATGCCGTTGGTCGCCATGCGCAGCAGCAGGTCGGCCTCGCCGTCCATGTAGCGCGCGATCGGCCCCAGGTGCGAGACCGTCGGGTAGTAGTCCGAATGCGGGGCGACGCCGGTCATCTCGACATAGGCGTGGATCAGGTCGGCGCCGCCGATGCGGCGCAGGCGCAGCTGCTCGGGACTGTCCAGGCCGACACGCTCCAGCTCGGCGCGGATCGCGCCGTCGAGGTTGTTCCAACGCGCCCGCAGCGGCTCGCCGTCGGCCCGGGCGACCATCACCAGGTCGGTGGTGTTGCTGACGTAGATGTCGATCTGCGGGAATTCCTCGACCAGCGCGGCCAGCATCGTCGCCATCAGCGCGTCGCTGGTTTCGTAGGAATGCAGCCACTGCACCAGCACGCCTTCTTCCTTCAGATGGCGCTTGACGAACGCGTAGAACTCACGCGTGAACAGGCTGGCGACGCCGCTGACCCACGGATTGGAGGGCTCGGAGACGATCACGTCATACTGCTTGCCGTTGCGCGCGAAGAACGTCCGTGCATCGTCGATCCACAATCGCGAGCGCGGATCCTCGTAGGCGCGCGCGACCTGCGGACCGAACGTGCGAGCGGCCTCGACCATCTTCGGCTCGATCTCGATCGTGTCGACTTCCCTCGGCACCCGGCTGCCGAGCACGGTGTGGGTGGTCATGCCCGAACCCCAGCCGATGATGCCGATCTGGCGCGGCTCGGGGTGATAGACCAGCGGCAGCAGCCCGGTCAGCACCATCGTGTGCTCGTCGTCGCCGGGTTCGACCTCGCGGATGCGGATCGCCGCATCGGGCTTGCCGTTGGTCGAGATGATGCGATTGGTGTCGCCGGCGAGCACGGTGATGGTCGAGGTCTTGCCGTCCTCGATGAACTCGACCCGCGGCGAGTCGGTGAAGATCGCGCCGGTACGGAACACGCCCGAGGCCTGGGCGACCGGGTCGGGACGCCCGTAGACGATCCCGGTGAACAGCGCGGCCGCGGCGACGGCGACCGCGGCCGCCATTCCGCGTCGCGAACCGGTCGCCGCATGGCCCCCGGCGCCGGACACGCGCGAGCGCTGCGCCAGTGCGAACAGGCCGATGCCGATCGCGATGTCGATCAGCGCGGCGGCCACCACCGCGCCGCGCACGCCCAGCAGCGGAATCGCCACGTGGACCATGCCGGCGACGCCGATGATCGCGCCCAGCGTGTTGGCCGCGTAGATCCGGCCTATCACGCCTTCGCCCGCGCCGTTGCGCAGCAGCACCAGGGTGAACAGCGGCAGGGTCATGCCGGCGAAGAAGGCGGCCGGGAACATCACCAGCATCGCGATCGACGCCGACGCGAGCTCGAACAGCGCGTAGCCGTTCCAGCTGCGCTGCAGCGCGTCCATGATCCACTCCATCCACTCGAAGCTGCGCGCGAAGACCGGCAGCGACAGCAGGGCGGCGATGCCCATCAGCACCTGCGCATGCCCGAGATAGGTCAGCGGACTGGCGATGCGGTCGGCGCGCTTGCGTATCCACAGGCTGCCGCAGGCCAGGCCGAGGATGAACGCCGCCAGCATCAATTCGAAACTGTGGACGGTGGTGCCCAGCACCAGGTTCAGCATCCGTACCCAGCCGATCTCGTAGACGAACGACGCCGCGCCGGATGCCATTGCGCCGAAGGTCAGCGCGCGCAGCAGGAACCGGTCGGCGACGACGGGACCGGCGACGCCAGGGCCCCGCTTCGCCGCATCGGCCGGCGCCGCTTCCATCGCCGGCCGGTCGGCCTGCTTGCCCAGGCCCCACGCCAGCACCGCGACCAGGATGTTGAGCACGCCGGCGGCGGCCACCGTTCCCGGCAGGCCCATCGTCGGCAGCATGAGGAAGGTCGATGCCAGGGCGCCCAGCGCGGCGCCAAGGCTGTTGGCGAAGTACAGCCCGCCCAGCACCTCGCCCTTGCGCTCGGGCCTGGCCCGGATCAGGCCGGCGCTGAGCAGTGGAAAGGTCGCGCCCAGCATCACGCTCTGCGGCAGGATCAGCGCAGCCGCGCTGGACCATTGCAGCAGATGGGCGGCGCCGGAACCCGGCAGCCACGGCAGCAGCTGGTCGCGCACGAACCCGGTGTAGGCATGGAACACCGGATGGAACAGGATGCCGGCCAGGCCGATCGCGGCCTCGACCACGGCGTAGCACGCGATCAACCGCTTCCAGCGCACACCACGGCGGCTGGCGATCCACGCGCCCACCGCCATGCCGCCCATGTAGATCGCCAGCACCAGAGTCTGCGCATGCGCCGCGTGGCCCAGCACCAGACCCAGGTACTGCGACCACACCGACTGGTAGATCAGTCCGGAGAATCCCGACAGCACGAACAGCAGCAGCGCGACCGGCAGCACCGGCGCCACCCCGCGGCCGGCCCCGACGCCTGCGCCTGCGCCTGCAGTGTGCATCCCTTCGCCACGCATCCCTTCAACCGACATCGACCTTCCCCCAATCGCCCGTTTCCATCCATTCCACCGTTCCGGTCGGGCCGTCGGACGACGGCCCGATGACGCGACCGACGAGAGCCGCATCGACCAGACCGGCGCGCCTGCGTCCGATCCGTCGCGTTCGGAGTCCGGACGCGTGCCGGATCCGCGACCTTGCTCCGCAAAGCCGGCCTTGCGGGTCGTGTGGCGAGACGCAGGGGCGCGCCGGATCAGGACGTGCCGACGGTACGTCCTTCACCCACGTGTCATGCGCCAGTCCCGGCATTCGATGCCTGGGCGACGGTGACGCCCGCCGCTTCCGTCTCGGTCGAGGCCGTCACCTGCAGACGATCGCCCGCCACGCCGGCAGCGGTCAGCGCCTGGTACAAGTGTCGGGCGCGCGCCCCGGCCAGTGCCTCGCGCTCGGCGACGGACAGGCCCGGGCCCGCCTTTCCGCGCAACGTCAACACCGCGTCGGGGGTTTCGCTCATGAACTGGACCAGCGCCGCAACCTGCGCATCCGCGTCGAGCGGCACTTCCGCGCCGGCCCGGTAGGTCAGGCCGAGCTCGGCCTCGCCTTCCTCGCGCAGCGCGCTGGCAAGCGCCTGCGCCGACAGCGCGGGACGTTCCGGCTTGTCGACGGGAATCTCGGCGATGACCCAGCCGCCGCCGATGTCGCCATAGGTGCAGGCATGGACCCAGACGTGCCGGTCGAGGTCGCGGACCACGTAGGTACGCACCGGCTCGGTCGGCCAGCACAGGCCCTTGTTGTACTCGGCGGTGAACTCGCGGGTCAGCACCACCGCACGTGCGCTGCTGGGTACCACCGAGTCGGTGATCAGCACGCCGCCCTTGCCGGTGATCTGTTCCTCCAGCGCCAGCGCCAGCTCGGAACCGGAAAACACCTTGCCGTCGACGGCCTGGATGTTGCCCTGGTAGATGCGCCCGTTCGCCTCGATGTAGTCGGTGCCGTTCCAGAACGCGAAATGGCCGATCGCCTGCGTCGATTCGTTGCGCGGCTTGGTGTGGTAGCCCTCGGGCAGGTGGAAGAACGGGAATTCGCCCAGCCGGGCATCGGTCATCGGCAGCGTGTCGGGATCGAAGGCGGGTTCTTCTTCCTTCTGCTCCGGGTCCGCTTCTTCGGACCCGGCTTCGGAGGCTTCGCCTTCGGCTTCGGCCTCGACGGCGGCCTCACCGCCGTCGCCGGTGGAACACCCCGGCACGGTCAGCGACATCGCCGCGAGCAGCGCGGCCAGCAGCGTCATCCGGGAAACAGTGAATCCGCAGTACACGTGTTCGATCCTCGTTGAAACGGGTTCGGGCCGGCACATCGTGATACGCCAGCCCGGCATGAAATGAAAGTCCCTGTCGCCCGGCGCCGGCGTCAGTGCCGTGCATCGCTCCCTTCCGCGGCATCGGGCAGTTCGAACAACGACGCCGCGTCCTCGACGGCAGCGACGCTCATGACCTGCATCCTGCAGGCCCTCGAGCGCCCGGACCGGTAGCCCTGGTAGCCGAGGATCAACCCGCGTGCCTCGTCGACCCAGAATTCACCGCGGGCCGTGCCCCCTGGCCCCCGCTGGCCGGCATCGAGGTAACGCCAGCCTTTCGCGCGGACGCCGGCGATCACCTTCGACGGAATCGGCCGGCAACGGACGCCGAAGTTCTCGCAGGGCTGCCGCGGATCGACCCGGAGCTCGGCGAAGCCGCGGGCCTGCAGGGGCCTCGCCGCCGACTGCCCGGCGTCGATCAGCCAGCCCTGGCGTGCCTGTTCGTCGATCAGCATGTAGATCCCTTCGGCGCCACGCTGGTTGAAATCGACCCGCGACATGCCCGGCTTCAGATGCAGGGTGACCGGTATCGGCCGCGGGCTTCCGGCAAAGCCGACGCCCTCCTGCCCTTCGACGATCGCCTTGATCCGCAACACCTCCCCGGCGCCGGCGGGGCCGGCTCCGGCAAGGATCAATGCGAGGCCGGCAGTTGCGAGCCGCAGGGCGGAAGGCTTCATCGCTACGGCAGCACGTTCTGGTTGTATATCGGCGTCTGCATCCGCACCACCGCGTACGATTCGATCGGGATGCGGTAGTGGCTCCATACGCCGAACCGGTTGCTCATCCTGACCTTGCCCGGGTCGGTGAAACCGGACGGCTTCACGTAATCGGAGTCACCGCGCATCACCCGGTCGACGAACGGCACGACCAGCGGATAGTGATAGGTCACCTTGATCTTCAGGATGTTCGCATCCTGCACGTTCATGCCGCTGCTGCCGACCCGCTGGTCGCGGAAGGCGAGGCTGTCGTTGGGCAGCGCGAACCGGCCGTTGTACTGGCGCTCCTTGTGGTCGTTCCATGCACGCCGGGTCGGACTGATGATGTCGATCGTCGCCGCGCGCCCCAGGTCGATGTCGGCCTTGGCCCGCCCCCACGCGGCGGCCGCGCCACCGGCGCCGGCCGAGTTGGCGTACAGCGGCATCAGCCCGCGGATCAGCCCGCGCTTCATCGCCGCCTTGTCGGCACCCTTGACCGCGCCCATCCGCGCCGCCTCCAGGGTGGCGTAGTCCAGGGTGGTCTTGGCCCGGTAGATCAGCACCATCTGGAAGATCACCAGCACCAGGAACAGGAACACCGGAACGACGATCATGAATTCGACCAGGGACTGGCCGGTCGAACGTGCCCGCCGGGGTGCGGAGCGGCGACGTGGAATTCCGGTATTCATCGGCTGTCTCCTGCGTCTGCGTCCTCGTCCGGCTGCGGCGACGGAGCGCCGTCGGGTGCCGGACGGACCGAAGCATTGTGTCCTTCGTCCAGGATGCGCGAGGTCGCGTCCGCGAGCCGCTGGTTTTCCGCATGCACCCGCGCGCGTTTGCTGCCCCGCGCCTCCCCGGCGGCGAACGCCTCGTTGGCCAGTTTCAACTGCATCATCCCGAGGTTGTGCCAGCCGCGCGCATTGCTCGCATCCAGCGCGAGCGACTGCCGGTACGACAGCGCCGCCTCCTGGCTCAACCCCTGGCGGGCATAGGCGTTGCCCAGCCGATACCAGTATTCGGCCTGGTCGGGCATCGCCTCGACGATGCCGGCGTACAGGTCCGCCGCCCGCACGTAGTCGCCCTGCCGGTAGGCCCGTGCGGCCATCTCCTCCATCGCGAGAAGATCGTTGCCGCGCGGCGTGCCCGCGGTGGATGCGCAGCCGGCGAGCCCCGCCAGCAGCAGGATCGGCAGCAGGCAGCGGCTCAGGCGGCCCATCGCAGCACGTCTCCCACCTTCAATCCGACCCGCTCGGCGACCCCGCCGCGCAGCTCCAGCGCATCGTGCGCGCCGAACTGCACGCAACCCCGCCAGGGCCTGACATTGGAATGGATCGACATCACCTTCCCATCCCTGGCAAGGAACACCACGTCCAGGTCATAACGCATGCCGATCGTGTGGATCGACGAGCACGGCCGGATCAGCAGCGCATCGCCGCCATCGGCCGGAAGCGGTGGCGAGAACAGCAGACCACGCAGACGCTGCAGCCAGGTGACCGCTCCCCGCACCTTCGGCAGGACCAGCCTGTCGCCGTTGTACAGCGGCCCGATCTTCATAGGATGCCGTCCTGCACCATCTTCAGGTAGATGAAGTAGGCGAGCACGAGGAAGATCAGCGGGAAGAAGCAGGTCACCAGCGGGAACATCATCTTCACCGGCGCCTCCATCGCCAGTTTCTCCGCCAGCAGGAAGCGCTCCTCGCGGCGCTGCATCGACTGCGCGCGCAGCGTGTCGCCGAGGCTCGCACCGACACGGTCGGCCTGGATCAATGCGCTTGTGAAACTGGAGATCTGCGCGATGTCCATGCGGTCCGCCAGGCGACGCAGCGCCTCCGACCTGGGCAGGCCGGCACGCAGGTCGCGCAGCATGCGGGAGAACTCCTGTCCCAGAGGTCCGGCCGGCCCCTTCTGCACCGCCTGCTCGATCGCGCCGGTGATGTTCAGGCCGGCCTCCACCGACATCGTGATGAAGTCGAGGAAGATCGGCAGGTCGCGGATCACCTTCTTGACCCGGACCTTGCGCCTCTCGCTCAGCCACAACGTCGGGTACAGCCAGCCGATCGGAACACCAATGGCGACCGCCATCATCAGACTGCCGAAGCCGGGCTTGAGCATCATCATCAACGCGAACAGGATCGCGGTCGCGATGCCGGCGCCGACCACGCGCAGGCCCACCAGCTCCTCGGGCGAGACCAGGTAGTCCTGGCCGGCGCTCTGCAGCGCCCGGTGGGACTTTTCCATGGTCTCGGAACTCATCCGCGGACCGACGACGTGGGTCGCGATCGTGACCAGCGGCCAGATCATCCGCAACATCGCCGGCAGCGGATCCTGGTATTCGCGCTCGGTCTTCGGCGCGGACTGCAGGATGCCACGGATCGCCAGAAGCGCCAGGACGATTGCCGCGCCTACCATCAACGGGAGAATGATCAGCATCATATGTCGATCGTCATGATCTTCAGGCAGATCTTGTAGCCCACGTACTCGAGGATGAAACCGACGGCGATGACGGCGTACCCGGGAATGCTGTCGAACATCGGCGCCATCGTGTCGGGGTACATCCAGGTCAGGTAGGCGACCAGGCCGACCGGCAGCATCGCCATCACGATGCCCTGCAGGCGGCCCTGCGCGGTCAGCGCCTTGACCTTGTTCTCCATGATCAGGCGGCGGCGCAGGGTCTCGCCGAGGGTGGCCAGGCTCTCGGCCAGGTTGCCGCCGACCTCGCGCGAGATCTGCACCGCCGAAACGAACAGCTTGGCGTCGAGAATCGGGACCCGCTCGGCGAAGTGCTCCATCGCCTCGTCGGTCTTCACGCCGATGCGCTGCTCGCGCAGTACCAGCGCGAGCTCCTGCGCCAGCGGCGGATAACCGTCCTTGACCAGCCCTTCAAGCGCGGGCGAGAAGCCCAGCCCGGCCTTCATGCTGCCCGACAGCATCAGCAGCGCGTCGGGCAGCTGCGACTGGATCTTGTTGAGCCGGCGTTGCTTGAGGAAGGCGTACAGCTTTTTCGGCAATACCGCCACCAGCACCGCGGTGATCAGGGCAATCAGCCAGTGGCCGCTGATGACCCATGCCAGCAGCGGCAGGATCACGAACAGCGCGATGTTCGCCGCGAACAGCCGCGAGGTATCGATGAACAGGAACATGTCGGCCAGGTTGGTCTTGGCCTGGTCCATGAACGCGTCCTGGTAGCGGACCATGAACTTCTCGCCGGCACTGGCGAGGTAGAGCCCCGCCAGCAGCATCGAGCAGAACGCGAGTACGGCAATCATCCATATCATCGCCGGTCACTCCTCCGGTTTCCGGAAGATGTCCAGATCGATCGGCACGCCGCGGTCGGCCAGCTCTTCCATGAATTCGGGGATCGAGCCGGTCGCGACGAAGCGGCCTTCGACCTTGCCGTCGTGTCCGGTGAACGTGGTCACCTTGAAGTTGAAGATGTCCTGCAGCTGGATCGTGCCGCTTTCGATGCCGGTCACCTCGGTGATGTGGCTGACCTTTCGCGACCCGCACGGATAGCGCCGCTGATGGACGATCAGGTCGACCGCGGACGCGATCTGCTCGCGTACGACCGCCATCGGCAGGTCCATGCCGGCCATCAGCACCATCACTTCGACACGCGATATCGCGTCGCGCGGCGAGTTGGCGTGCGCGGTGGTCAGCGACCCCTCGTGGCCGGTGTTCATCGCCTGCAGCATGTCCAGGGTCTCGCCGCCGCGGCACTCGCCGACGACGATGCGGTCCGGGCGCATGCGAAGCGCGTTCTTGACCAGGTCGCGGATCGTCACCTGGCCCTTGCCCTCCAGGTTCGGGGGACGCGCCTCCAGCGCGACGAGGTTCGGCTGGACCAGCTTCAGCTCGGCCGCGTCCTCGATCGTCACGATGCGGTCGCGGTCGGGAATGAAGTTCGACAGGATGTTCAGCAGCGTGGTCTTGCCCGAGCCGGTACCACCGGTCACGACGATGTTCTTGCGCTCGCGCACGGCGATCTCCAGGAACGCCAGCATCGAATCGTCGAGCGATCCGAACGCGATCAGATCACGTCCCTCCAGCTTGCGCTTGGCGAACTTGCGGATGCTGATGCTCGGGCCGCGCAGGGCGATCGGCGGGATGATCGCGTTCACGCGCGAACCGTCCTTCAGTCGCGCGTCGACCATCGGCGAGCTCTCGTCGATGCGACGTCCCAGAGGGGTGACGATGCGCTCGATCGCCGACAGAACCGCCCGGTCATTGGTGAAGTACACCGGCGACTTCTCGATCCTGCCGGCCCGCTCGATGTAGATCTGGTCGTGCGCGTTGACCATGATCTCGGTCACGCTGTTGTCCTCGATCAGGTTCTCCAGCGGACCGAGCCCGATCGCCTCGTCGAGCACCTGCTTGGCGAGCATCTTGCGATTGATCACCTTCGGCAGGTCTTTGTATTCCTTGTCGAGCACGGCGTCGATCAGCTCGCTGGTCTTGACCCTCAGTTCCTCGTCGCTGAGGCTGTGCACGTCGATCCGGCGCAGGTCCATCTGCTTGAGCAGGGACGCATGCACCCGCTCGCGCCAGACGACGATGTCGGGCGGGACGTCGTCGGTCGTGGCCAGGTCGGTCGAGGTCGAGGTCGACGCCGGAGCGGGAGGCGCCGCGACCGGACGCGGCGCGGGTGCGGGCGCTTCGCCGGCGACGCTGTCGTTGGCGGCCGCCGGCGCCGCCGCCTCCCTGTGCTTCTGCTCGGCGGCACCGCGCCGCGCCTTGCCCAGCTCGGAACTGATCCGCAGCGTGTAGTCCCCTATCTCGACCACGTCGGCCGCCTCGAGCGGGCCATGCTGGCTCTTGATCGCGGAGCCATTGACCCGCACCGCGGCGCGACTGCCGCTGCTTTCGATGTAGATGGCCTCGTCGATCACGCGGATCGTGGCGTGATGTCTGGCGATGCTCCAACCCTGCAGGATGACCAGATTCTCGTCCGAACGCCCGATCCCGCACTCCTTGTGCAGGCACCGGATCGTCCTGGGGCCGGATTTACCCGTTTCTACGACGACACTGAACATCTGCGGCCTCAGTCGAAGATTTCCGGACCCACCGTTTCCTCGAACTCTTCGAGGAGGCGGTCGCTCTTCTGGATCGCGTCGACGTTGGCGGCGTGGCCCGGCGTGATCACGCGCGGAGTCACGAACACCACCAGGTCGGTACGACCCTTCTGGAAATCGTCGGAGCGGAACAGGCGACCGAGGATCGGGATGTTCGCCAGGCCGGGGATACCGCTGAAGCTCTTGCCACCGGCGATGTCGACCAGACCGGACAACACGATGGTTTCGCCGTCCTTGACGTTGAACTCGGTTTCGGTCTTGCGCGTCAGCAGCCCCGGGATGTCGGCGACGCTCACCGAGGGGTCGATCTTGCTGATCTCGGTCATGATCGTCGCCGAGATCTCGTTGTTCCGGTTGACCACCGGCTGGATGTTCAGGCGGATGCCGTACTCCTTGAACTCCACGCTGGTCTGGCCGAACGACCCGACCAGCGGCAGCGGGATCTCGCCGCCGGCGAGGAACGTCGCCACGCCTCCGCTGCGCGCGCTGAGCTGGGGAGAGGCGAGCTCGTAGGCGTTGCCGGTCTGGGTCAGCAGGTTGATCTTGGAGGAGATCGTGGTCGCGATGCCGAAATAGGTCTGCATCGGATTGATCCGCGCCGGCAGGCTGTCGGCGATGTCCTCGAACGGGCTGCCTTCCGGGATTACCCGGTAGAACGAGCTCGAGAAATCCTTGATCGCACCGCCGCTCGGGCCGTCGATCTGGTTCTGCCAGGCGATGCCGAGCTTGCGCAGGCCGTCGCGCTTGACCTCCATGATCCGGACGTCCATCAGCACCATCGGCTGCATCGCCACCAGGTCGGCGGTGCTGAGGTCGACGACGTTCGGGAACAGGCCCTTGATCGCCTCGATCTGCGCGGTGTCCTCCGGACGCAGCTCGCCGGTGATCACCACGTTGCCGGCGACGTCCGACACTTCGGCGGTGGAGTCGGGTCCGAGCATCTGCCGCACCGCCGCGGACGTGGCGCTGGTGTCCTTGGCGTTGACGTTGACCTGTATCGAGCGCTGGCCGCCATCCTCGTACCACAGGTGGACGGTGGTCTCGCCGGTCTTGCCGGCACCGGCGATCAGCACCAGCTGGCGCTTCTCGATCGTGGTGACCTCGAGCACGTCGCCGTTGCCGACCGCGACCCGCGCCAGCGGGCGGCTGCTGGTATGGACGAGAACCTGCCCCCCGTACATGTTGAGTTGATTCGGAAGCGTCGTCATCTGCGCATTCGAGACACCGACCAGACCAAACATCGCGGCGGTGAACAGCACGCACCGCAAAAAGACATTCCTTGCCATTATCGAACGATCCCCAGGCGTTTAATTGCTGCCGCCGATGATGTACTCGACACCATCGGCCTTGATTCCCCCAAACGAAGCCATCAGCTCGTTCTCGGTCAGTCCGTCGAGGTTGAACGGCGTCTTGTCATCCAGGTTGCGCAGGATGATCCTCAGGTCGCCCGTCTCCTCGGCGACGGTGAGCCGCTGCGCCTGGTCCGGCGTCAGCTCCAGCGTCATCGTCGAGTACGCGTCGCTTTCCTCGCCGCCCAGCGTTTCCCCGACCCGGGCGCCGGTGGCGAGCACGGTGATGTTCTCCAGCAGCGGGAAGACCCGTTCGCCGGTCGATCCATTGCGCTTGGCCGCGCCCTCCTCGGACTCCGCCGCACCCACGGTGAAGAAGATGTCGACCGCGTCGCCGGGCGCGATCATGCCGGAGACGGAATTGTTCTCGTTGACCGACAGCGTGTAGCCGACCTTGCCCAGCGGGATCACCCGCGAGAATTGCTGCGCGGCCGGCACCAGCGCGCTGGCGCTCAGCGGTGCGCCACCCCTGACCGGCGACCGGACCAGACGGTTCACGTACTCGCCGTAGTTCTCGGCGGTGACCGCGTCGGCCGGCACGAACTCGGTGGGCACGCTGCGCAGGACCATCTCGCTCTCGGTCACCGACTGGCCGACTTCCAGGTCCTGGTTGGTCACCACGACTTCGGTTTCGTCGACCTGCGCCTCCGCGACCGCCCTGGAGATCGTTTCCTTCACGTAGGTCACGCTCATCAGCGCCGCAAGGCCGCCGAGCAGCAGCGCTCCGCCGATGAAAAGCACATTCTTGTTCAACTTGGGCAATGCCACGATTACCTCTTGCTCACAGGTTCGGTAGTGGGAAGGTGGTCGACAGACTGTAGGCGAACGCCTCGTACATGCTCTTGATCGCGTTGAGCGTCTCGGCGACGACGTTCGGGTTGGAGACCAGCACCAGCACGGCCAGGCCGGTGATCAGCGTGTACTCGACGATCGCGTTGCCGCGCTGCCCGCGCGCGGGGCGCGGATGGTGGGAACGGCGTAGGGTCCTCATGGCGTTGTTCTCCCGCGCTGTCGGAGTCATTCGATGTTCACGACGATCGACGTGTCGGGCGGCTGCTCCCGGGTCAGCGCCAGCGACAGCTTCGCGTCGCCGGAGCCGGTGAAGTTGACGACGCAGTCGCTCGATGAGGCTAGGCAGCGCTCCGGGTTGCGCTCGAGGTTCCAGCCATGCACGGGCATGCGCTGGACGTAGTAGCGCATGTTCACGTAAGGCGTCAGCCGGTTCCTCATCACGATCGTGCGCGCACCGCCGGAGTCCAGATAGCGGATGTCGCTGATCACCTCGGTGTTCGCCGGTTTGTCGAATCCCTTGCCGAGATCGGCGTCGACGGGCTTGTCGGGCAACTCCATGATGCCGATCGTGCCTTCCGAACGCGATCCCATTCCGGTGAGCTCGACGGTCACGTAGTGCTTGCCTTCGAGGTGGCCGACGATGGTCTTGCCATTGATGCGGTCGACCACGACGTCGCCACCCCATTGGGCCCGGTAGAACTCGACCACCTCGTCCAGCTCGAGCGGCGCCGAGATCCGGCTCGCCCGCATCGGCACGCCGTTGTAGAGCATGTGCCTGCTGACCGCTTCGCCGGTGGCCCCCGGCGGCAGCGGCACCTTCGGCCAGGCAACGACCGGCGTCGCCACCGCGAACAGCAGCAGCGACGCGGTCAACCGCTGCCCTGTGTGCGCATGCGAACCACGCATGGGGTCAGCGTCTCTTCAACTTGTCGGACGGCACGATGTCCGGCTGCACGTAGCCGGGGCGCAGACGCGCGATCGGCCCGACGATGGGAAGGAAGTCGGCGCCTTCGATCTTCTCGAAGAAGTCGCCGGCGCCGTCCAGGGCCGATGTCGGTGCGAGCGTCTTCACCTGGTTGAGCACACTGCGCTCGCGCCGGGCCGACGGCTGTCCGTCGAGGCCGTTGCCGGCGGCGTTCCACTCGTCCGCGAGCAGGGTGTGGTGGCTCCTGAGTTCCAGATTGATGCGATCGAACGGGGCCAGATAGCTGGCGCCGGCACCGTTGCGCGTCTTCAGGTTCTGCGGCCGCAGGGTGACCTGGGCGGTGACCAGGCCGTTCTTGTTCGGCGGGAACTCGCCGGGGAGCTTCTCAAGCAGGCCGCCGATACGTCCGAACAGGCCGCTCAGCCCCGATGGAGCTTCGTTCCGGTATGCGTCCAGGGTGATGTCCTGCGCACGCACCAGTTCCCGGTTCGAGAAGGTATTGAGCATTTCGTTCTTCAGGCGCCCGGTCGCGTTGCCGCTGATGTTCGACCGGATCACGGTGTCGGCGTCGCCGAAATTGTGCTCGCGAATGAAGGCCAGCTGCGCTGCGCGGCCGCCATTGAGCTGGTTGAACTCGAAGTCGCGCGTCACCGTCGCCTCCCACGCCGCCGCACGTGCCGCCTGCTGGGCCATCTGCTTGGCGTGGAAGTACTTGGAAAGGGTCGGCACCAGCAGGAACAGCGGCACCAGGACCGCTGACAGCACCGCCATCTCGACCATCGCCTGCCCCCGCTGGCGACCGCGCGTACCGCTCCTGCGCAAACCCGTGCTCATGTCACACCCCCTCCTGTCCTTCGGCTTCCGCCGGCAGCAACGCATTCCGGCTCCAGGGCTCGCCAAGCATGAACCGGCTCAACGTGATCCGCACTCCGTTTCCGTTCGCCGGCTCCTGGCGCAGGATGATCTCGTGCTCGGACAGGCTGTCGGTGGTCTGGAAATAGCCGGGCGACGCCTGGAACCCCCATTCCCCGCCACCGGTCCACTTGCATACGGTCCCCTGCGACGAGCTCCACTCCCGGCAGGGCTGCCCCTGCACTTCCATCTTTGCCGAGCCTTCCGCTCCGGCCGCCGTATCGAGTTCCGGATCGACCGCGTAGCGAAGCAGCCCGTCCGGATCCCCCGGTCCATCGCTCGCCACCGTCATGCCGGGCAGCTCGTAGGCGACCGACTGTTCGGCATCGAAGTACTCGTGGACGCCGGAATGGGCGAGGGTGAAATGACACTGGTTGACGTCGCCACTGTTGGCCAGATCCCAGTATTCCCGGCGCAGGGCGATGCGTTCGGGGGTGACCCACCACTGCAGCCGTCCGGTGCCCAGCAGCGCGCTGTCCTCGGCCGACAATGGCATGGTCGACACGCCGGCCTGCTGGCAGGCATCCAGCATCGCCCGGTACTCGGCCTGTCCGGCGTTGCCCCCGTCGACCAGGGTCTCGACCCGCGCATCGGCGTACACGGTGGGCATGTCGGCCGAGGCTGCGACCTCCCCGTCCGCTTCCGCGGCGCAGCCCGCCATCGCGAGCGCCGCCACCGCCAGCAACGATGCGGGCAGACAGGCGCGGCGCCCGTCTCGGCGGGTGCCCTTCGATTCCGGGTACTTCGACTTCTCGTCCATCGACTCCAGGTCCTTCGACTTCGTGCGCTTCAACTGCAGGCTCTTCAACTGCAGGTCCTTCAACTGCGAAACCGTCCCGGTCATGGACCGGTCACCAGCGAACCGATCCCGACCTTCGTGTAGACCGAGTTCGGTGTTTCGATCAGGCGCGCCTGCCAGTACGGACTGAACAGGTTGCCCATCTCGAGCTGGTCGTCGCTGGACGGCCGACCGTTCCAGCTGCGCGGGACCATGCGCCTGAACAGCGCGCTGTATGGCGCCCGGTTGAAATAGACCTGCGCCGTCGAGATCGCGGTCAGCTTGCTGGCGTTGCTCCTGAGTTCGAGCTTGCCGCCGGCCGGCGCACCGATGCCATCGATGTCCTGGCTGGTACGCGCGTTCCTGCGGTCGCTGGAGACGTAGACCGAGAAGATCGGTCCGGCCTTGTCGTTGTCGGCATCCGGATTCTCGGCGAAGCCGCGACGGACATCGTCGTAGTCGCGCAGCCCCTGATAGCCGGTGAAATAGGCGTCGTCGCGCTTGGTGTAGGTCCGCTGGGTGATGTTGCGGTACGGGAACGGCTTGGACAGGTTCACCGAGGGCTGGTTCGCCGCCAGCTGCTTCGCCACCCAGTTGGTCGCCCCGCTGTACTGCGCGTAGGTCGGCTGGCGGTTGTGATAGTAGGCACGCCAGCCGTTGCCGCGGCCGTTCCTTCCGCCCGCACGGATGCCGGGAAAGAACTTCGGTCGCGGCTGCATGTTCTCGACCGCCTGCGCGCCGCCCCAGCCCATCGGCACGCTGATGTCGTCCAGCGGCCACGGCAGGTTGATCTTCAGTTGCAGGGTGTCGACGGCCGCCCAGCGGTTGTAGTCGACCATGTCGGTACCGCCGTTCGCCGGGAGCTTGATGATCAGCAGACTGTTGCGCTGGCTGCGGTCGGCGCTGAAGCGGTCGCGCGACTCCATCACCACGTTGCGGTAGCGGTCCATGCCGGCCGTGCGCCGGTTGCGGCCGGGCAGGTCGTGTTTCTGCAGGAAGCTGTTGGGCCCGTCGGACGCTGCCTGCGTCAACTGCTGGCCCAGCACCACCCAGCCGGTCGCATCGATCTCGGCGGTGGGATCGTTCTCCTTCAATACGTCCTTGGCGATCTGGGCGGCTTCGATGCCGCCCCAGCGCACGAAGGTCCGCGCCGCGCCGGCCAGCAGGCCGTTGAGTCCGTCCAGTGCCTGGATCGCGGTGGAGGCCACCGGCCTGTATGCGGTACGAATGCCGCCGACCACCACTTCGCCGGCCTTGTACACGGCCTGCATGGCCGCGAACACGGAGCCGACGTAGGGGATGTATTTGAGCCAGTCCAGCGCCTCGATGAACAGCGCGGTGTGCGCATGCAGGTAGTTGGTCCACGACCAGATGCTGACCAGCTGCGCGATCGCGACCTCGTTCGCGACCCGTCCCCGGTTCATGTAGGCGGCGAAATTCAGCGTGCGCGCCTGCTGCACGGCCACGCTGTAGGCCGCAGCATCGGCGCTGTTGACCAGTTGCACCTTCTTGTTGACCGACTGTCCGGTGTCGAACACCAGGATCAGGCCCAGGCACAGGATCGATACGAGCACGACAAACAGCACCAGCGCCTGGCCACGGACGTTGTTGCGGCCGCCAGGACGTCGGGCATTGCGCATGCGTGCGCGCAGGTTTGGCGTAGACAGCTGCATGACGGCTCCTTCCCTTTCGAGCACGAACGCCGACCAGCAGCCGGCTCAAGCCCGCTGGTCGTTCATCGTCAGCACGGGTCCCGTGCCCCGGTCAGCACCGGGGCACGGGCAATGACATCAACGCGCGTTGTCGTTGGTGTACTTGTCCAGACCCTTGTTCTTGCTTTCCTTCTCCGCCTTGTCGGCGGACTTCTGGGCCTTGTCGATGGCCGAGCCGGCCGACTGACCCGAAAGCTCCTTGGCCATGCCGCCGACCTGCGAGCGCACGGTACCGCCGAAGAAGGTGAACACCGCGATGGCGGCGATAGCGATCAGCGCGACGATGACGATGTACTCGGTCATGCCCTGACCGCGCTGACGGGTTCCAAAACGACGCTGCTTGAGTTCCATGAGAAAAATCTCTCCATCTCGATTGCACGAATCCCTGGCACCACCACGGCATCCAGGGTGTGGCGTGTGAGGTAGCGGAAGCTACCAGTCCCCATCCTGCGCCCCCGCAAAAAGGACGAACTACGTCACATTTCGCCGCGCAGGGTTAGGACGAACGTACACTGCCGAAATGACAAGTTCAAGACTCGGGCGTACGGCGCGCCTGCGCGGACGCCGCCCGCACGGAAGCGCAGGCACGACGCCGGACCGGTTGAACCCAGACGGAAAGAGAAGCGAGGGCTACTGCGACATCGCCGACATCTGCTGCCTGATGTCGTTGCAGGCCCGGGTGCGCTCGGCCGGCGACATCGCGCCCCAGCGTCGGGAGATCTCGGCATCGGCGGCGGCGAACGCCTGCTCGAACGAGGCGGCATCCAGGCCCCGCTCGAGATGGGTCGCCTTCTGCTGCTGCTTCAGCGCTGCGAGCTCCTGGTCGGAATAGTCGCCGCAGGCCTTGGCGGTCGCATGCATCATGCCGCCGAGCTTGGTCATCTGCGCGGCCATGCCGGCAGGCCCGCCCTGCTGGGCGAACGCGATCAGCGGGACGGCGGCAGCGGCGAGGACGAGGCTGCGGGCGGAGGAATGGATCTTCTTGGTTGCGGACACGGAGGCGCTCCTTGCGTTCAGAGAATCTGGAGGCGGGGCGGAATTACCGAGACAGCACCCAACCTTCGGAGCCAGACCATACCAACTCGCAGGAGCCGCTTTCGCGCATGCAACGCCCGGCATTCAGCGTGATATCAGAAACGGAGCGTGTCGCATGACATCCGTCACGCGGTCACAGTGACTGGATTCAATCCCGCCGTGCCGGCCGCATTTCGACTCGCGACGAGCGGACCCCAACCTGTACCGCCGCATCGCTCAGGGCCGATACGGCGGTATCCCGTAGTCCTTCGCCAGATCGTCCGGACAGCCGTTGAAACGCAGGATGGATTCGATCTTCCCGCGGTTGATCGCATCCTGCACCTGGCCCAGCGTCCGCGAGGACTCGCCCTTCAACGCCGGGATCGATGCCGCGATCTCGTCGCGATAGTCGTCCCACCTGGACCGCGGGATGATCGACAGCAGCCTGTCCACTTCGGCGCCGGCAACGCGCGCGTATCGAGTGCTCTCCTCACTGCCGGATCGCGTGCCGGTGGGGGCCCGTCCCGAACGGACCGCGATCCGCTCGTCGATGATCTCCACCAGTTCCTCGAACCGGCCGATCAGCACCTGCCTCTCCGCTTCCGGCAGTCGGTCCAGCGGAGGAATCTCCTCACGCCTGGCGCGCTCATATTCGGCGATCGCCGCGCTGGGGTCGCAGGAGATGCGCACCGGCTCATCCGCATGGGCGGCCGAAACCAGTCCGAACGCAAAGACGCTGGACAACAGTCCCTTCATCTCCATTCTCCCTGGCCCGCCGTTGAAGGCGGGCCGCTTCCGCCACCTACGCGATCGTTCCGCGCCGCACACGACACACGCATGCGCCGCGATCGATCAGATCCTGACCAGCTCGACCCTGCGGTTCTTCGCGCGTCCGCCCTCGGTCGCGTTGTCGGCGACCGGCTCGCTCTGGCCCAGCCCCTGCGCCTGCAGTCGCGAGCCATCGATGCCGCGCGCGATCAGCGCGGCGACCACGGATCGCGCGCGGGCCTCCGACAGCGCCTGGTTGTGGGCGGCGTCGCCGGTCGCGTCGGTGTGGCCGTTGATCGACAGCTTCAGCGCGGGATCGCCGTTCAGCAGGTTGGCGACCTGCTCGATCTGCGGCATCGAGCCGGGCAGGATGTCGGCCTTGTCGACCGCGAAGTTGACCTGCATCGCGACCTTGCCGTGGGTGTCGATCTCGCGCTTGAGCGCATCGGCCGGCAGCAGGCTGGCAGTGGGTTCGAACGCCCTGGCCTCGACGATGATCAGGCCGGCGCCGGCGCTGTCGCTGCACAGGTGCAGCCAGACGGTCTTGTCGGCGTTGCGGATCACGTAGGTCTGCACGGGGTTGTTGTAGACGTCGCCCCAGCCGTCGACCAGGTTCTTGCGGACGTCGCGGCTGACGCCTTCGAGCACCTCCGGCGCGATCGCCGAGTCGGTCACCATCACGCCGCCGGCCTGCTCGACCACGTGCTGGATGTTGCGCTCCAGTTCGAGGTCGGAGTAGGTGTGTCCCGATCGTTCCTGGATCGTCGCCAGGTAGGCCTTGCCCTCGACGTCCTCCAAGCGGTCGCCGGTCCAGAACGGCACCCGGGCGAGACTCAGCGTCTGCTCGTTGATCGCCTCGTAGCCGTCCGGCAGCGTGATGAACGGAAACGCGCCCAGCGCGCGATCGGACACCGGCACCGACTCGAGGTCGAAACCGGCGGGCTTCGCGGGTTCGGACGCCGGCGCCGCCTCGGGGTCGGCGTGAGCGTCGCCCGTGGCCTGGTCGGCCGCCGCCGTGGTCTCGGTGTCCTGCGCCGCGACGGGCGGCTCCTGACGGTTGCAGGCGGCCAGCACGCCGATCGCCATCGCCACGATCACGCCCTGTCGCATCATGCTCTTCGAACGCCGGATATCCATTCTCGCTCCTTGCTGCTGTTGTGAGATCTGTTGCCGTGGGAGACGGACCGCCGCTGCGCGCGAACCTGCCTGCACAGGAACGGCAGGTCGGCGATCCCGCGGGTCGTACTGCACGGGCCGACACGGGCCGGTCCCGTGCTCCGCCGTTGCGATCCGCTCCGGCCATCATATCGGCGCGGGTACTACAGATTGTCGGTGCGGTTCGGAACGGTGACCGGGATAACACCCCGGGGCCGCCGATCGCACGCGGCCCGGGCAGCGCGCGGCGGCGACCTTCGATGGGCGCGGTTGTCAGGCCGCGCCAGCGCGGTTGTCGCCAAGTCGAGCGAGCCGGTCCGGGCCGGCGTGCACTGCAGCATCGCAGGCGTCAGGGCCGGTGCTGCGGCGGCCGACGCGGCCAGTGCCCTCAGCTGCGCAGGCCGACGCCTCTCTTCAGGAGGGTCAGGCCGACCGCGGCGAGCACCACGACGAAGCCCAGCATCAGCGCGTAGGCCACCCACAACGGCACGTCGCTGACGCCGAGCAGGCCGTAGCGGAACGCGTTGACCATGTAGAAGATCGGGTTGGCGTGGGTCATCGCCTCGGCCCACCCCGGCAGCAGGGTGACCGAATAGAACACGCCGCCCAGGTAGGTCAGCGGCGTCAGGATGAAGGTCGGAACGATGGCGATATCGTCGAATTTCTTCGCATAGACCGCGTTGACGAAACCGGCCAGGGCGAAGATCGTCGCCCCCAACAGCACCGTGCTCAGGGTCACGAACGGATGCGGGATGCGCACGGTGGTGAACAGCATCGCGATGCACAGCACGATCACGCCAACCGCCAGGCCGCGCGCGACCGCTCCGGCGACATAGCCGGTCAGGATCACCCAGTTCGGCATCGGGCTGACCAGCAGCTCCTCGACGTGGCGGCCGAACTTGGCGCCGAAGAAGCTGGACGAAATGTTGCCGTAGCTGTTCTGGATCACGCTCATCATCACCAGGCCCGGGACGATGAAATCCATGTAGCCGATCCCGTCCATGGTGCCGATCCGCGAGCCGATCAAGCCGCCAAAGATCAGGAAGTACAGGGTCATCGTGATCGCGGGCGGCACCAGGGTCTGGCCCCAGATGCGCAGGATGCGGGTGATCTCTCGGCGCACGATCGTGCCCAGCGCGACCAGGTTGCGGCGCGTGGGCGTGGTGGCCTCGAAGCCGGTGTCGGTATCGCGGATGTTCATGCGGTGGGCTCGGGTGCGACCTGCGCGGTACTGCCGGCGGCGCTGTCGACGGCGTTCTCGCCCGTCATGCGCACGAACAGTTCCTCCAGGCGGTTGGACTTGGTGCGCATCGAACGCACGCGGATGCCGGCCTCGCCGAGGGCCGCGAACACGCGGTTCAGATCCATCGAGCGCGGCATTTCGACATCAAGGGTGTGATCGTCCGTGGCGACGATGCTCGTACCCTCGATGGCCGGCAGCCGCGCCGGCAGGGTGCCGTCGATGTCGAACAGGAAGCCCTCGACATCGAGCCGCGCCAGCAGCGCCTTCATCGGACCGGCGGCGACGATGCTGCCGCGGTCGATGATCGCCAGGTTGCGGCACAGGCTCTCGGCTTCCTCCAGGTAATGCGTGGTCAGGATGATCGTGGTGCCGGCGGCGTTGATCTCGCGCAGCGTCTGCCACATGCCGCGGCGGATCTCGATGTCGACCCCGGCGGTGGGCTCGTCGAGGATCAGCAGGCGTGGCCGGGTCATCATCGCGCGGGCGATCATCAGCCGGCGCTTCATGCCGCCGGACAGGGTGCGGCTCATCATCCGCGCCTTGTCCCACAGCTGCGCGCGGCGCAGTTCCTGTTCGGCGCGGACCAGCGCCTCGGCGCGCGGGATGCCGTAGAAGCCGGCGTAGTTGACCAGGATGTCGAGCGGCTTCTCGAACATGTTGAAGTTCAGCTCCTGCGGCACCAGGCCGATCAGGCGCATCGAGGCCTCGCGGTCGCGGGACAGGTCGGTGCCGAACACCTCGACCGAACCGCCGCTGAGGTTGACCAGCGAACTGACGATGCCGATCAGGGTGCTCTTGCCGGCTCCGTTGGGGCCGAGCAGGGCGAAGAAGTCGCCCTGCTCGACGTCGAGCGAAACGCCCTTCAGCGCCTCGACGCGGGTCTGGGCGCTGTTGCCGGCGTAGGTCTTGCGCAGATCGCGCACACTCAGGGCCGGCACCCTCGGGACCGGAGCCTGCGGTGCCGCGTCCGCGGCGGATTGCTCGTTCATTGCGGGGGTCATGACCAGGCCTGTGCCGCAGTCGTCGCGGCGATAGCCGTTATTATAGGCGGCCGACTGTACGCGCCTCCGGGCCACAGTGTTTCACCCGGTGCGGCGCGGCCTGGCGTAGCCTGAGCCGCCCCCCGTCGCGCCCGTACGACCCAGAGGACCGACCGACTCCGTGGCCATCCAGCACTTCCCGCTCAAGCTCGTGTCCCGTCGCATGCTCGCCCCGGCAGTGGGCCACTACGCCTTCGTCCGCGACGACGGCCAGCCGCTGGACTTCGTCCCGGGCCAGTTCATCCAGGTCCATTTCGCCTACGCCGACGGCACCGCGACCAAGCGTTCGTACTCGCTGGCGACCATCCACGACCACGCGATGGGCCCGGGCGAGGCGGTCGAGATCGCGGTCAGCTACGTGCCGGGCGGCGCCGCGACCGCGCTGTTCGAGAGCCTGGAGGTCGGCGGCAGGATCGATGCGAGCGGGCCGTTCGGCCGCTTCTGCCTGATGCCGGGCGATGCCAATGCCCGCTACCTGCTGATCGCGACCGGCACCGGGGTCACCCCGTACCGCGCGATGCTGCCGCAGCTGGAGGCGGCGATCCGCGATCGCGGCGTGCAGGTGGTGCTGCTGTTCGGCGCACGCACCCCGGCCGAGCTGCTGTACGGCGAGGAGTTCCGTGCATTCGCCGACCGGCATCCCGAACATTTCCGCTTCATCCCCTGCTTCTCGCGCGAGCTGCCTGCCGAAGGCAGCGCACATGCGCACGCCGACGTGCGCCATGGCTACGTGCAGCAGTTCCTGCCCGAGTTCGCGCCCGACCCCGCCGGCGACATCGCCTACCTGTGCGGCAACCCGAACATGGTCGACGCCTGCTTCGAAGCGCTGAAGGCGGACGGACTGGAGGTCAGGCAGATCCGCCGCGAGAAGTACGTCAGCAGCAAGTGAACGACACCGGTGCCACCACCTCCGATGCGCATGCGGCATTTCTCCCGCCGGCCGCAGCGGACACCGGCAGCACCCGGCGCCCGGGCAAGGCCGGCTTCCTGGTTTCCCTGTTCGCATGGATGCTGCTGGGCGGCTTCGTGGGCGCGCTCGGCGGACGCCTGGGGATCAGTCCTTCGGCCTGGATCGCCGACTGGGCGCCCACCGCCTCGGTGCCGCTGGCGCTGCTGTTCGCGCTGCTGACGGTCTGGCCCAACATCGTCGTGCACGAGGCCGGGCATGCGCTTGGCGGGATCGCCCGCGGCATGCACGCGATGGCGTTCGGCGTCGGTCCGCTGCGCTGGGAGCGCGGCGAGCACCGCTGGCGTTTCCGCCGCGGCCCGTGGCTGCGCGGCATCAGCGGCTTCGCCGCGCTGCTGCCGAAGGGCCGGCGCGGCCTGTCGCGCTTCGACCAAACTTGCTTCCTGTTCGGCGGCCCGCTCGCCAATCTGGCCACTGCCGCCCTGGCGCTGGCGCTGCTGACGTCCTGGATGGCTCCCGTGGCGATCGCGTCACTGCTGCTGGGAACCGCGCTTTCGGCGCTGTTCCTCGGGGTCCTGAACCTGATGCCGTTCCAGACCCAGGGCTGGCAGTCCGACGGACGCCAACTGCTCGACCTCGCCCGCCATTCGCCCGACGCCGTCATCCGCCAGCAGATACGACAGTTGATGGCCCTGACGCTGGCAGGCGTGCGCCCGCGGGAATGGCCCGAGGCGCTGATACCGGACCCGGCCGACGGCATATCGCCCGGGCTGGCGGTCAATGTCCAGATGCTGCGATTGAGCCGTGCGATGGACCGCGACGATGCCGTCGCCGCTGCGGAGGCGGCGCGACGCGCGACTTCGGGCTTCCATGAGCTGCCCGTTTCCGTGCGTCCACACCTGGCGATGGCGATGGCCGGCTATGCCGCCGTCATGTTGCGCGACCGCGCCGTACTGGCCGCATGGCGGCCGCTGTGCGAGGGCGGCCTCTTCGATCTGTCGGTGTTCCTGGACTGGCTCGACGCGGAGTCGGCCGCCCTCGACGGCGATGCGGCAACGGCCCGGGACAGGATATCGTCGGCCCGCGCCGGCCTGGACCGCCTGCCGGACCCGGTATCGGTGATGCAGCTGACGGAGTCCCTGGACACGCTGCAGGCCCGGCTTGCCGCGGGCTGACCGCATCATCGGCCTGCGCATCGCCGTCGCGCCCTGGACATCGGTCACGTTTATCGCGTCATGGCCGTCTGTCATGCTGTAGCGGATTGGCAAGGACAGATGGGGAAATCATGCGCACCACCCGATTGATGCCCGCCGCCGTGGCGCTGGCGCTTGCGGCCGCAGGATGCCAGCCGGCGGCACCCGCGCCGGAGACGAGCGATGCGAGCGTCCACCGCTACGGCGAGATCGCATTCGACCCCTGCGTGCTCGGGGGCGAACGCGGGATGCCCACGCTGGAAGCGCAATGCGGCAGTTTCGAGGTCGCCGAGAACCCGGCCGCGTCCGAAGGCCGCCGGATCGCGCTGGACATCGCCTGGCTGCCGGCCACCGGCAAGGGCGGCGGAACGGAAGACCCGGTGTTCTTCCTCGCCGGCGGGCCGGGCCAGGCCGCGACGGAGGTCGCGCCGGTGGTCGACATGGCGCTGAAGGACGTGCGCAAGCAGCGCGATGTCATCCTCGTCGACCAGCGCGGCACCGGCGGCTCCAATCCGCTGGACTGCCGCGATGCCGACGGCGAACCGCTGCAGATCGACCCCGCCGACACCGTCGACGCCGCCGCGGCCGAAGCCTATTTCGCACAGTGCCTGCGCTCGCTCGAGGGACGTGCCGATCCGCGCTTCTACACCACCGCGCATGCGGTCGCCGACCTCGACACGGTGCGCCAGGCGCTGGGCGTGGAACGGATCAACCTGGTCGGCGGCTCCTACGGCACGCGCGTGGCGCAGCAGTACGCGATGCGCCATCCGCAGCACACCCGCAGCGTGGTGCTCGACGGCGTCGCCCCGAACCGGCTGGTGATCGGCGGAGAGTTCGCGCGCATGCTCGACCGCGCGCTCGACCGCCAGTCCGCGCAGTGCGCGGCGCAGCCTGCATGCAAGGCTCGCTTCGGCGACGACCTGGTCGGCCGCATCCGCGCGCTGGAGACGACGCTGCGCGCCGCGCCGGTGGAGGTCGCCTATCACCACCCGACCACGTTCGCGGCGGATTCCGGCACCCTGGGCGCGGACACCGTCGTGGGCCTGGTCCACGGCGTGTCCTACGTCCCGCAGCTCAGTGCGCTGCTGCCGCTGGTGGTCGACGAGGCCGTGGACGGCCGCTACCAGCCGCTGATGTCGCTGGCACAGCTGTGGTCCGGACAGATGGAAGGCATGATGAACCTCGGCATGCAGCGCTCGGTGGTCTGTGCCGAGGACGCGCCCCGCTACACCCCCGACCCGGCCGACGCCGGCACCCTGATGGGGGCGGAAGCGGGCCCGCGCTTCTTCAGCGGTTGCGACAGCTGGCCGACCGGCGAGGTCGCCGAGGACTTCACCCGTCCCTATGGCGGCGACACCCCGACCCTGCTGCTGTCGGGCGAGCTGGATCCGGTCACCCCGCCCGAGTACGGCGAGGAAGTCGCCAAGGACCTGTCCAATGCGCGCCACTTCACCCTCAAGGGCCAGGGTCACGGGGTGATGGGGATCGGCTGCATGCCCCGGCTGATCGCGCAGTTCGTCGAATCGACCGATCCCGCTGCGCTCGACGCCAGCTGCCTGGACAGCCTCGACTACATCCCGCCGTTCACCTCCTACAACGGCTGGGCGCCCTGAGCGCGACGCCCGACGGCGGACGCGACGGCTCTCCCGGCACCACGGATCCATACATGATCATCGCAAACGACCTGCACAAGGCGTTCAAGACCAAGACCGGAACGGTCAAGGCGGTCGACGGCGTCAGCTTCCAGGCCCATGACGGCCAGATCACCGGACTGCTCGGCCCCAACGGCGCCGGCAAGACCACCACCCTGCGCATGCTGTACACGCTGATGACACCCGACTCCGGCGACATCCGCGTCGACGGCCTCGACGTCGCCGCCGAACCGACCGCGGTGCGGCGCGCGCTCGGCGTGCTGCCGGATGCGCGCGGCGTCTACAAGCGGCTGACCGCGCGCGAGAACATCGCCTACTTCGGCGAGCTGCACGGGCTGCCCGCGGCCGAGATAGCGCGCCGCACCGAGGCCCTGTCGAAGGCGCTCGACATGGACGACATCCTCGACCGCCAGACCGAGGGCTTCAGCCAGGGCCAGCGCACCAAGACCGCGATCGCGCGTGCGCTGGTGCACGACCCGCGCAACGTGATCCTCGACGAGCCGACCAACGGCCTGGACGTGATGACCACCCGGTCGATGCGCGAATTCCTCAGGCAGCTGCGCGCCGAGGGCCGCTGCGTGATCTTCTCCAGCCACATCATGCAGGAGGTCGCCGCGCTGTGTGACCGCATCGTGATCATCGCCAAGGGTCACGTGGTCGCGGCCGGCACCGCCGACGAGCTGCGCGAGCGCTTCGGCGAGCCCAACCTGGAGGACGCCTTCGTCAAGGCGATCGGCAGCACGGAGGGCCTGCAGGCATGAGCACGGTCAAGGCGCCCGGATTCTTCGCCACCCTGCTGTCGGTGATGCGCAAGGAACTGCGCGACATCGCCCGCGACCGCCGCACCCTCGCGCTGACCCTGCTGCTGGGGCCGCTGCTGTACCCAGCGATGCTGCTGGGCATGGGTTACCTGGCCGAACAGCGCGCGCGCACCCAGCTGGAGAAGGAGCTGGAGCTGCCGGTGGTCGGTGCCGAGCACGCGCCCAACCTGATCAAGTTCCTGGCAAGCCAGAGCATCAAGGCGGTGCCGGCGCCCGACGACCTGGAGGCGGCGATCGTCCGCCAGGACCACGACGTCGCCCTCGTCATCGGCGAGGACTACCGCGAGGACTGGGTGCAGGGCCGCTCGGCGTCGATCGAGATCCTCGCCGACAGCACACGTCGCAATGCCGAGATCCCGATCGCACGGGTGCGCGGCGTGCTCGACCGCTACCGCAGCCAGGTCGGCGCATTGCGGCTGATGGTGCGCGGCGTCGACCCGGCGGTGGCGCAACCGATCGCGGTCGGCACCCGCGACCTCGCCAGCGCACAGGCCAAGCGCGGGCAACTGCTGTCGGTGCTGCTGCCGTACCTGCTGATCCTCAGCTCGTTCCTCGGCGGCGCCTACCTGATCATCGACGCCACCGCCGGCGAACGCGAACGGCAGTCGCTGGAACCGCTGCTGGCCACGCCGGCCCCGCGCGGCGGCATCGTCAGCGGCAAGATCGCCGCCGCCTGCGCGCTCGGCCTGGTGTCGCTGCTGCTGACCCTGCTCGCGTTCAAGGGCACCGCGCTGATCGCGACCGACGTGGCCAAGATGCTCGACGTCAGCTTCGTCGCGATCGCCAAGATGCTGTTCATCCTGCTGCCGATGCTGCTGATCGGCACCTCGCTGCTGACCTTCCTCGCCGCCTCGGCCAAGAGCATGAAGGAGGCGCAGAGCCATACCGTCTGGCTGATGCTGCTGCCGATGGTGCCGACCTTCGTGTTGATGGTGAACCCGATCAAGTCGCAGCTGTGGCAGTACGTGGTGCCGTTCCTGGCCCAGAACCAGCTGCTGCTGAAGGTGATCCGTGCCGAGCCGATCAGCACCCAGGTGTGGGCGGTGTACCTTGCCGCGGGCCTCGGTCTGGCCGCGCTGCTGTGGTTCGCCGCCGTGCACCGCTACCGCCAGGAGCGGCTGGCGATCGCCGGCTGAGCAAGGCATCACCGCGACACGGACGGGCCCGGCCGATGTCGGGCCCGTCTGCGTCCGGGGCGGGAATCGCGGCTTACGCCGCTCCTACGAAATCCCGGGGCATGCGCTCGCGACGGGTGCCGCCTCTCCTACGAAATCCCGGGGCATGCGCTCGCGGTGAGCGTCGCCTCTTCGCAAGAGCGGCGTAAGCCGCGATGGTTTCCCGGAACGCGAGCTCGTGCGCATGCATGAAGGCCGATGCACGGAGCATCGGCCTTCTCAGGGCTCCGCGCTCGATCCGGTTACCGGGCGGGCTCCGGTCTTGGTGGGCGGCTTCTGGACATGCCCGATGCCGTCCTTGGCGTCACAACATCGGCTTCGGGTCGTCCGGCCTGATTGGCCGGCCCGTCGCAGCGGGATGAGCGCTCACCCGCGGCGCGAGGAAGTGTCTCGGTGCACGGCTTTTGAAGATGATCGATGCCATCCATGGCGTCATATCGTCGGCTTCGGGTCGTCCGGCCCCGCGCGGGCCAGCGGCCCGCGGGTGCGGGGGCTCACCCCCCCGGGTTGAAGCCGATGGTGCGGCGGGTGGTCACTTCATTGGCGAGCGGCTGGAAGCGCCAGCTGCGGACCGCGGCGACCGCTTCGCGATCGAACACGCGCGGCGGGTTGGAGCGCACCACGCGGGCACTGGTCACCGAGCCGTCGGTGCCGACGGTGAACTCGATCTGCACCTCGCCCGAAGTGCCGGCGCGCAGCGCTTCCGGCGGGAAGCGCGGGGCCGGGGTCGACAGCGGGCGCAGGTCCGCGGCGGTCGCCCGGACCGGCTCGGCGGCGCGCTGCTCGGCGGCACGGCGTTCGGCGGCGCGGCGCTCGGCGGCCTGCTGCTCGGCGGCGATCCGGTCGGCCTCGGCCTGCTCGGCACGCTGGCGCTCGGCTTCCTGTTCGGCGGCGAGCTGGCGCGCGGCCTCCTGCTGCTGGCGCTGCTGATCGGCCAGGCGCTGGCGCTCCAGCTCTTCCTGGCGGCGGGCCTGCTCCTCGGCGGTGACCTTCTCCTGCTCGGCGCGCTGGGCGGCCGCGGCCTGCTGGGTGCCGATGCTGCTCTTCAGGCGCGCCAGCGCCGGATGCTGGGCATCGGCCCTTTCCAGAAGCGCCGCCAGGCGTTGCGCCTCGCTGAAGTCCTCACGCTGCACACTCTGCTCGATCGCGATCACGGTCATCGGCAGCAGATCGGTCAGCGCGCTGGACACCGCGGCGTCGGCCGGCGCCTTCTCGCGCAGGGCCAGGTAGTACTCGACCGCGTTGTCCTCGGCCGGCGCGTACAGGCGGTTCTCGGCATAGGCGTTGCGCGCGGCCTCGCGCAGCTCGTCGGCGCTGAGGGCGTTGACCTTGTCCGAAACCGCGGTTTCAGCGGTGACCGCCGGCTCGGCAGGAGCCTCGGCCGTCGCTGCGGGCGCGGGCGCGGTGGGTGTCGGCTCGTCCTTGCCGCAGGCGGCGAGGGCCAGAGCGAGCGCGACCAGCAGCACGGTGCGGCCGACCCCGCGCTGCGAACGCGCCTGATCATGGATACGGTGTGACGTCATTGCTGAAACTCTCCCCTGATTTGCTCGTGTGCGAGCCGCGCTCTTCATCGCCTCTTCACGGGGGCTTTGTCAAGCGCGTCCGCCTGCCGGGGCCATGATACGCCGCACGGCTCCCATGGACCGGAGGACCGGCCCTCGCCGCGGCGATTCCATGCCGAAAAGCTGAACAGGCCGACTGCGATCGCCGGGGCCGCCGGACGGCCATCCGTCGCCTACTTGCCGATGCAGAAGCTGGAGAAGATGTGGCCGAGCAGGTCGTCGGCATGGACCCGGCCGGTGATCTCGCCGAGCCGGTCGTGGGCCTGCCGCAGCGCCTCCGCGGCCAGTTCCAGCACTTCGTGATCGAGCTGCAGCCGGGCCTCGCCCAGCTCGGCGGCGGTCGCCTGCAGCGCCTCGACGTGGCGCGTGCGGGCGGTGAACGCACCCGCCTCGCCAGCACCGGCATAGCGCCGTGCCCGCTCGCCCAGCGCGGCGTGCAGCGCGGCCAGGCCGGCGCCGGTGTGCGCCGACACCCGCAGCGCGACCGCGTCGCCTAGGGTCGCGTCGGTGGTTTCGCTGGCGGGCGTGCCGAGCAGGTCGATCTTGTTGTGGACCCACAGGTGCTGCGGGACTTCGGCGATCGCATCGGCGACCGCGCGGCGGCCGGCCGCCGGGTCGCACGCGTCGAGCACGACGATCGCCAGGTCGGCGCGGCCCAGCTCGGCACCGGCGCGGCGCATGCCCTCGCGCTCGATCGCGTCGCCGCCCTCGCGCAGGCCGGCGGTATCGACCAGGGTCATCTCCACGCCATCGACCCGCAGGGTCTCGTGCAGCAGGTCGCGGGTGGTGCCGGCGATCTCGGTGACGATCGCCCGCTCGCTGCCGGCCAGCGCGTTGAGCAGCGAGCTCTTGCCGGCGTTGGGCGGGCCGACGATCACCGCGTGCAGGCCGTCGCGCAGGCGGCGGCCGCGCTCGGCGGCCTGCAGCAGGGCGTCGAGGTCGTCCGCGATCCGCGCCAGCTTCGCCTTCAGCGCGCCGCCGCCGAGGGTGTCGATCGGCTCGTCGACGAAGTCGATCGCCGCCTCCACGTGCACCCGCACCGCCAGCAGATCGGCAGCCAGCGCCTCGACCCGGCGCGAGAACTCGCCGTCCAGCGCGCGACGGGCCGCCCGCGCGGCCTGCAGGTCGGCGGCGGCGATCAGGTCGGCGATCGCCTCGGCCTGGGCCAGGTCGACGCGGCCCTCCAGGAACGCACGCTCGCTGAACTCCCCCGCCCGCGCCCGCCGCGCGCCGAGCGCGACGCAGGCGGCGACCAGCGCCTGCAGCACCGCCGGACTGCCGTGCGCCTGCAGCTCGACCACGTCCTCGCCGGTGAAGCTCGCAGGCGCGGCGAAATACAAAGCGATGCCGTCGTCCAGCACCTCGCCGGCACCGTCGTGGAAGCGTGCGTGATGCGCATGCCGCACCCGCAGCCCGCGCCGGCACAGCGCCTCGCCGATCGCCCGCGCCCGCGGCCCCGACAAGCGCACGATCCCGACCCCGCCGGGACCTGCGGCGGTGGCGATCGCGGCGATGGTGTCGCGGTGGGCGGTGGTCATGCGGATATGGTCGCATGCAGGGGTGGGGCCCGGCCTGATCGCCGGGCTGCTGGGGCTGTTGGGAACGTCGTTCGGCATGGCATGCGGGAGCAGACACAGCGGGTGAGCTTGGGAAGGAGCCAGGTCCGCCGCCTGCGGAATGTCGGTAGCGCCAATCCGTGCCGGGTGGCCGAACGCAAGCCATCGCAACCCGACACCTTCATGCCCCGCCGCCCCGCCAGTGGCGATGCGCCTTGCCCCGCTCGAGTGGCCCCGCCCCAAAAAGCTGCTTCTGCCGGGATTACCGTCCGGATAGCACCTCATTTTCGGGCTGATACTTCATGGCAGCCCGAATCCGGGGCATCCGACGGCGTGATGACCGGTCCAGCATCCCGGCCGCCACGAGAAAGTCATTGATCCTTCCCGGGAACTTTCCGATTGACGCGCTTCAACAGCCAGTCAAGAATCGGATATCACCCCGTTTTGGGGGTCTACTAGTAAGTTAGGCCGCTATCAGGAGTTATCGCAAATGGAAAGAGCACAAGCTGACGCAGCCGCTCAAGCCGTCTTGGAACCGCACCTTCGCGCGCAAGAAGCAAGGAACGAGGAGATTCGTGCCAACCGTGCTGCGGAGGATGCGCTTATTGCCCGCAAACGTCGGATTGCATGGTTCGTTCTTGCTGGGTCCGGTGTCGGCGCTGTCATCGCCCACTTCAGTGGGTTCCGCTTCTCCCTTGGCATCATTTGGGGCGGTCTGGCGGGTTCTGCAATCGGCTGGCTGGCCACGCGTCGGGCAGCGGCCTAACAATTCATTCAAGCCGAAGCCGCTTCGCGGCTCGGCTTAATTCAGCAACTGTCTTGTGAGCCTAGCTGTCAGGCAGTTAAGGCCCCTTCCGCACGCAGCTCGTCACGCCGTCTGGCATTGACGATGCCCAGCAGCTTGCGCATGCAGGCGACCAGCGCGACCTTGCCCAGTTTTCCGCGGGCCCGCAGTTGCTGATAGTGCGCTTTCATCAGCGGATCCCAGCGTACGGCCGAGAGCGTGGCCATGTAGAGCGCCACCCGCATCGGGGCTCGTCCGCCACGAACGCGGCGCTTGCCTTGGCTTTGCCCGCTGTCGCGATTCATCG
>NZ_JAKJPO010000019.1 GCF_021725675.1 Marilutibacter chinensis
CGCCCGAGGCCCACGCTTATCAGTTCGAGGACAACCTCGATCAACTGTTCGGGCGCAGGGCGCGAGATCCGGCGTGCGGCCCCTGCTGAATTACGGTGGTGCTGACACCGAGGCGTTATCGGGCGCGCACGCCGGGCTCTCGGCGCTTACAGTAGGGGAAAGCCAAGACATAAGGCGTTAGTCTGCAGTGACCGTAACCCGCACATCCCGGCTCAAAGAGCTTCTCCATCTCAGCCGCCCGGTAGCCGACATGTTGGCTGATTTGGCTGCCTTTGGCTGCCTTTGGCTGGGACTCGGACGAGGAATTGGTCAGTTTACGGGTGGAGCATGTCTCGGCCGTCCTCAGCCGCTTCCTCTCCGGAGAGATTTCAAGCACGGATGTAGAGGACTCGGCCAATGCCATTGAGTGCCGCGATGACATTGGTTTTCCCAAAGGAACACCGGTCGCTGACGCACTTGATGAGCTGGCCAACCCGTTGCTCACTCGGCCACTCACAAGGCAATCTGCTGTGGAGTGGGTTGCAGCACTCAGGGAGGCTTCAACCTGACAGTTCATCAGCCGAAGCCGCCTCGCGGCCCGGCAGAGTTCAGGCGCTGAGCGCCGTTTTCAGATGATCGCGGCCGATGGGCTGCTCAAGGTGGATATGAACAACTTTTACTCGAAAGCCGGGCTTGTGATGCTGGGGGTTGCGTGCCTGCTGTTTGTCACCGGACTGATGAAGGATCCGGCCCCGAGTGACTCAATCAGGAGCGTGCTCGTCGGTGTCTTGAGCGTGGCGGGAGTTGTCTTCTACGTCGCTGGCAGGATCGTGGCAGCAAGGCGGACGTAGCCCGGTAGCGGCGCGTTTCAGTGGCCGGTGGGTTGTTGTGTGGTCTGACAGTTCATCCACTCCGACACCGCTTTGTGGATCGAGTGGATCCGGCTCATGTGCGATGGACAACAACTGGCTGTAGTTCGGTCGTGAGCCCGTCGGCCTGAATCGACTATCATCGACACCTTCAGCGCGCGTGAACCCGGACACTGGACCGCCATGGACCCGCACGACTCGTCAGACCCAACCCGGGACCCGGCGGCCTGGGCAGTGGTTCGATATTGCATTGATGTTTCTCCTGAAACGTCTGCGATCTCGTCCCTGTCAATAACGCTCCGGCACGAGAGCGGCATCGAACGTGAGCTGCTTTTCACGGACCCGAGCATTCCGCAGTTCGGCGCACTGCAGGTTCCGGAGACGTCCCACATTCGCGTGTCTGACACTGGCGACCGCGGATGGGAGTCCCGGGCAAGGGTGGAGGTCTCCGAGCTTGACGAGGATCAGTCCACCCTCTTCTGGGCATCGTCCGTCGCATCGCGTACCTAAAAGTCCACTCAAACCGAAGCCGCTTTGCTGCGCGGCCCGGTCCAGGCGCTGACGCTACGGACATTTCGGGCATCTCTTGATCGAGGATCAGAACCCTGCACCATGGCCGAGTGTGTTCCTCCCGCTTCATGAGGCCCGGATGAGCTCTTCCGCCTTCCCATCGCCCTTGGGACATTCGATCCCATGCAGCTCCTTGCCGCGACTGGAGTACTCGCGGCCGGGGTCGTGAAGCCCCGGAATACGCACTGCCCGCAATGACCTCCGTCCGATGCCCCGTCCCGCGCCACCGCTACACTCTTGCGCTGCGATGTGACATTCCCAACCAAAGGATTGCCCGATGAGCCAGTGGTATTTCGTTCCCCCCGGCGGCGAGCGCGTGGGTCCGCTCGACGCCGAGGCCGCACAGGCCTATGTCCGCCGGAATCCCGCCGCGCAGTGCTGGCGCGAGGGGCTGTCCGGCTGGCAGTCGGCGCGTTCGCTGCCGGAATTCGCCGAGGCGACCGGTGCGCTGCCTTCGCATGCGCCGCCGGCACCGCCGCCGGTCAAGGGCCGCAGCGACGACATCGACTACCGGATCGTCGGCACCGACATGCAGTTCGTCGAGATCGAGCTCGATCCCGGCGAGACCGCGATCGCCGAGGCCGGCGCGCTGATGTACAAGGACGCGGCGGTGCAGATGGACACCATCTTCGGCGACGGCTCGCACAGCGGCCAGGGCGGCGGCGTGTTCGACAAGCTGCTGTCGGCGGGCAAGCGCGTGGTCACCGGCGAGAGCCTGTTCACCACCACCTTCACCCACGGCGGCGCGGGCAAGGCGCACGTGGCGTTCGCCGCGCCGTATCCGGGTACGGTGCTGGCGATGAAGCTCGACGAGCATGGCGGCCGGCTGATCTGCCAGAAGGACAGCTTCCTGGCCGGCGCGCGCGGGGTGTCGATCGGCATCCACCTGCAGCGCAAGATCCTGACCGGCCTGTTCGGCGGCGAGGGCTTCATCATGCAGAAACTGGAGGGCGACGGCTGGGTGTTCGTGCATGCCGGCGGCACCATCGTCGAGCGCGAGCTGAGGGCCGGCGAGCGGCTCGACGTCGATACCGGCTGCGTGGTCGCCTTCCACGACACCGTGCAGATGGACATCACCCGGGTTGGCGGCATCAAGAGCATGCTGTTCGGCGGCGAAGGCGTGTTCCTCGCGCGGCTCACCGGGCCCGGCAAGGTCTGGCTGCAGTCGCTGCCGTTCTCGCGGATGGCCGGACGGATGCTGGCGGCGGCGCCGCAGGGCGGCGGCCAGAACCGCGGCGAGGGTTCGGTGCTCGGCGGCTTCGGCCGGTTGCTGGACGGCGACAACAGCTTCTGATCGCACGCCCCTGATCCACGCACGGAACCGCGCCGCGCCGGCACGGTCCCGTGCCGACCTTTCCGGCGCAGCGCCGGCGCGACCGCGTCGGCGTTCCACCCCGGGTCACCCGCATGCGCGAGTTCGGCTTTACCGTGCTGTTGTTGTCGATGAGCAATGTCTTCATGACGTTCGCCTGGTACGCCCACCTGAGGGATCTGAGCCAGAAGCCGTGGATCATCGCGGCGCTTGTCAGCTGGGGCATCGCCTTCTTCGAGTACATGCTGCAGGTGCCGGCGAACCGGATCGGCCACGAGGTGATGTCGGTCGGCCAGCTGAAGATCCTGCAGGAAGTGATCACGCTGACCGTGTTCGTGCCGTTCGCGGTGTTCTACATGAAGGAACCGCTGAAGCTGGACTACCTGTGGGCGGGGCTGTGCCTGCTGGGCGCGGTGTTCTTCATGTTCCGGGAGCATCTGGCCGGAGGCTGACGCCGCGACGGCGCCCGTTTGGCCGGGAGTCGGGTTCGCGGGCGGGCCCGCCGCTATGCTGCGTGCTCATCACGAACTCCGGCCCCACTGCCCAACCCGTCATGCGCACCCGCCCCATCATCCCCCGCAAACGCTTGCGGACCGCACTGCTGGCCACCGCGGCCGTGCTGCTGGCGGCCTGCGGCGGCAACCCGACCCGTCCCGAGGCGCCGGCCCCGGTGCAGGCGCCGCCGCCGGAACTGAAGGTCGGCCTGGCGCTCGGCGGCGGCGCGGCCAAGGGCTTCGCCCATATCGGCGTGATCAAGATGCTGGAAGCGAACGGCATCCGCGTCGACACGGTCGCCGGCACCAGCGCCGGCAGCGTGGTCGGCGCGCTGTACGCCAGCGGCATGGACCCGTTCGCGATGCAGCAGAAAGCAGTCGCGCTCGACGAGTCCAGCATCCGCGACGTGCGCCTGTTCTCCGGCGGCCTGGTCCAGGGCCGGGCGCTGCAGGACTACGTCAACGCCCAGGTCGAGGGCCGGCCGATCGACCGCCTGCCGCGTCCGTTCGCGGCGGTGTCGACCCAGCTGGAAACCGGCAAGCGTACGGTGTTCGTGCGCGGCAACACCGGCCAGGCGGTGCGCGCGTCGAGCAGCATCCCGGGTGTGTTCGAGCCGGTGGCGATCGCCGGCAGGCACTACGTCGACGGTGGCGTGGTCAGCCCGGTCCCGGTCGATGCCGCGCGCCAGCTCGGTGCCGACTTCGTGATCGCGGTCGACATCTCGACCAAGGCGCGCGGTACCGCGCCCAGCGACATGCTCGGCATCGTCAACCAGTCGATCGCGATCATGGGCCAGCGCGCGGGCGCCGAGGAACTGTCGCGCGCCGACGTGGTGATCCGGCCCGAGGTGGCCACCATCGGCCCGGCCGATTTCGAGCAGCGCAGCGCGGCGATCCTGGCCGGCGAGCGCGCCGCGCTGGCGGCGCTGCCGTCGATCCGCGCGAAGCTGGCCGAACTGTCGGTCGCCCGCACCCGCGATCACCAGGCACGGCACGAACGCGAGCAACGCGAGGCCGCGCGGCTGGCCTGCCTGCAGCAGGAACCCGGGCGCATCGCCCGGCTGCTCAACCGCGAGCCGGACTGCGACGCGGCCGGGGCCTCGGCGAGCAACTGACTCAGCGCGCTGCAGGCGCCTGCAGCGGGCGCGGCCTCAGCCGCCGCCGCTCTCCGCGCCGGCGTTGGCCTCGTTGCCCGTCGCCGGTGCCGAGCAGTAGTTGTCGAATGCTTCGACACTGTTGTCGAAGCCTTCTTTCGCCGCCAGTTCCCACGGCCGCTCGCACTGGCCGCTGCGCTCGCACCAGCTGTAGCCGGCCGAACCGATGCAGCCGTGGGCGTCGCGGTCGCTGCCGGGCACGGGTCCGGCGGGAGGCGGCGCCGCGCATCCGGCGATGATCGTCAGTGACAGCGCCGCGATGACGCAGACGCGGTTCGGGTACTCGCGGATCCGGATGTTCATGCGCTTTCCTTGTCCATCTGTCGTCGCGACGCCGGCACCATCGCGATGCCAGCGCCGCGACCGTTACCGGGCCCCGTCAAGGCGGCCCGGACCTTTCCGGTTCCGGTCAGTGGTTGCCGGCGCCGGTCTTCCTGCCCTTGCACGGGTTGGCGGCAAGATAGTCCATCGCGGCCTGCGCCTGCACCAGGCCCCAGCCGCTGTAGTAGTCGTAGCCGGGCGTCTCCAGGTCGTAGGCGGACTGCCTCAGCGCATCGCGGATCTGGTGGTTGCTGCAGCTCTTGTGGTTGCTCCAGACCAGCGCGGCCACGCCGGAAACGTGCGGGGTCGCCATCGAGGTGCCCGAGTTCAGGCCGTAACCGCCGGCGAGCACGGTCGACAGCACGTCGACGCCGGGAGCGGCGAGCTCGACCTGGCTGGTGTACTGCGAGAAGTACGCCCGCTCCAGGTTGTTGTCGTAGGCGGCGACCGACATCACCGCGTCGTAGGACGCCGGGTAGGAGAAGGTGGCGTAGTCGCCCTTGGGCTCGAACCCGCCGATCGAACCGCCATTGCCGGCGGCGGCGACCAGCAGCACGCCCTTCTTGTTCAGCCGTTCGGCGACGCGCTCCTCGAGCCGGCTCGAATAGTCGCCGCCCAGGCTCATGCTGATCACGTTGGCGCCGGCCGCGGCGCAGTCCTCCATCGCGCCGGCGAGGTCGGACGCGTAGACGAAGCCGCCGCCGGAATCGAACAGGCGCACGATGTGCAGGTCGAGGTCGCCGCCGGGCACCACGCCGATCACGCCCTGGCCGTTGCCCCCCAGCGCGGCGATCGTGCCGGCGACATGGGTGCCGTGCGGGTGCAGGCCGCCGCCATCGCTGTTGTCCCAGGCACCGGCGCCCTCGTCCTCGCCGTCGACCCGGCTGGTCTGCAGGTCAGGGTGGCCGAGGTCGTAGCCGGTGTCGATGATGCAGACCTTGCGCCCGCCGCCGTACGGCACGCCGAGCGAGTCGACCGCCTGGATGCCCCAGGGCACGGTCTCGCCGTCGACGACGACGTCCTCGATCGGGGTCGGGATCGCCATCGTGCGACGGGCGACGTCGATGCCGTAGCCGGTCACCTGCGGCAGCTGCGCGCGCAATGCAGCCAGGTCGGGCAGGTTGTCCAGATCGACTTCGACCGCCAGCGTCGTGCCGTTGGCGTCGTCGAAGGCGCGCACGACCTCGACACCGTGCGACTGCAGGATCGCGGTCACGCTGGCCGCGTCCGAGCCGGAAGCGAGTTCGACCAGGTAGCGCTGCGTGTTCGCGGCCGACGCCGGTGCGGCGATCATCGCCAGGCTCGCGCCCAATGCGGTGGCGAGCAGGGTGTTCTTCATGTTCATGAGGGATCCTCGTGTGTTCGTGGTCCGTGGCGATGCGCGCTCAGCCTTCGGCCGGCGCCTCGCAGGCGTGCGTCTTGATGTTTCCGCTCATCGTTCCGTGGTTGAAGTAGCCGTCGTACGGCCCACCCACGAACGAGACGTCGTTCACCAGGACCACGTTCGGGTCCACGCCCCCCACATCGTTTTCCCGCGTCGACAGGAAACAGGCGCGGAACACGCCCTCGCCCGGCGCCGCCGGATTGGTCGACACATAGGTGCCGACCGCGGCCGGCCAGCCCTCGCAGATGCATTCGGAGTCGTCCGGGTCGAGCGAACCGGAGTCGCCCGATGCGCAGATGCCGGCCTTGGCGATCGTCGCGGTCGCCGAAACGCCACCTACCGCCTCGAAATCGATCGCGGTGCGGTCGGCGTACTTCACCCGCCCTTTGGCGTTCTCGTTGCCGCCGCAGGTATCGGCGTTGATGGTGACCACCGCCTTGCCGGTGCCGCCGGCCGAGTTGAGCGTGCCGCCCCCGGTGTATTTGGCGTTGCCCTCCACGGTGCAGGCGGACGTTCCCAGGACCAATGCCGCGCACAGGCCCAGCAGTCGGTATTGCTGTCTCATCAGTTCACTCTCCCGAATCGTTGAGAATCGGGGCCCCCTGTTGAACGCAGCCCGACCTGGCCATGCCTGCCCTGGCGGCGCCCACCCCTCCATGACGCCGATCCAGCACATCCAGCGCCTGCATGCAGGCAAACGCACTTGATCACCGATGTCAACGTGGCAGGGCAGGGTTCTCTTCCGATCCGTGCCCGGTGACGCAGCGCGGGCGCGGAATGGCACTTTCAGGCATCTGCCGAAACCCGCCACGGCCACTGCTTGCCGCACTGCGGAAATCGCGGTGCGCGCATGGCCGGAGCCGGGCAGGGAGTCTCCCCGACTCGTCAGCCGGCGCTGCGCGGCAGCGGCAGTCCGCGGAACGCCTTGACCGTGCGCAGCACGAAGCTGGAGTTCACGTCGGCGACGCCGGACTGGTTCAGCAGGCGGTCGAGCAGGAAGCGGGAGAAGTGGTCGAGGTCCTGCACCGCGATATGCAGCAGGTAGTCCATGTCGCCGGTCAGGGCATGGCAGGCGACGACTTCGTCCCAGTCGTTGACGAAGCGGCTGAACGCGCTGATCGCGTCGGCGCCATGGTCGGCCAGCTGCACGCGGACGAAGGCCTGCAGCCCCAGGCCGAGGCGCTCCGGGTCGACCTCGGCGCGATAGCCGGCGATCACCCCCTCGCGCTCGAGCCGCTGGACCCGGCGCAGGCAGGCCGACGGCGACAGATGGACCCGCTCGGCCAGTTCGGCATTGCTCTGGCGACCACTGCGCTGCAGCTCGGCCAGAATCAACAGATCGGTGCGATCGAGTTCAGCCGCGCTCATGGCATGCGCTCCATTCAAGTTTCACGCAATATTATTGCTTGTTATCAGGATGTGCGTGCAACTTTGCAAGCCCATTGCGCGCATCCTGCGCTACGTTGGGAAATCGCCCCACAAGCCCCCAAGGACACCGCCATGAACGCCACCCCCAAGCGCGTCGAGCACCAGCTGACCGACAAGGGGTACGTGCCGGTGTACACCACCGCCGTGGTCGAGCAGCCGTGGGCGGACTACTCGGCGACCGACCACGAGGTCTGGGCGACCCTGTTCGAGCGCCAGCAACGGGTGCTGGTCGGGCGCGCCAGCGACGAATTCCTCGCCTGCCAGCGGGCGATGCAGATGACCCCGGACCGGATCCCGAAATTCGACGAGCTCAACCAGGTGCTGCGCAAGGCCACCGGCTGGGAGCTGATCGGCGTCGAGGGCCTGCTGCCGGAGCTGGATTTCTTCGATCATCTCGCCAATCGCCGCTTCCCGGTCACCTGGTGGATCCGCAAGCCCGAACAACTCGACTACCTGGCCGAACCAGACCTGTTCCACGACCTGTTCGGCCACGTGCCCCTGTTGATGAACCCGGTGTTCGCCGACTACATGGCCGCCTACGGCCGCGGCGGGGTGAAGGCGCACGGCATCGGCCAGGACGCGCTGGTCAACCTGACCCGGCTGTACTGGTACACGGTCGAGTTCGGCCTGATCAAGCAGGCGGACGGCCTGCGGATCTATGGCAGCGGCATCGTGTCGAGCAAGGGCGAGTCGATCCACTGCCTGGAAAGCGATGCGCCGAACCGGATCGGCTTCGACCTGGAGCGGGTGATGCGCACCCGCTACCGCATCGACAGCTACCAGAAGACCTACTTCGTGATCGACTCCTACGAGCAGCTGATGGAAGCGACCACGCCGGACTTCACCCCGATCTACGCGAAGCTCGCAAAGCAGGACTCGATCCCGGCCGGCAACGTGCTCGATACCGACACCGTGTTCAACCGCGGCACCGGCGAGGGCTGGCTGGCGGACGGGGACGTGTGAAGGGGCTCGTCTGACGCCGACCTTCCCGGCCGGGCAATCGGGGACGGACGCGGCTCAACATGCGTCTCCGCGGCCGTACGAACTCGGCAGGGACGCAACGACACGACAATGGAATGCGGATGTCGGATCAAAAGGTGCCGGTTTCCTTTCTTGCCGGATTCTACGGGCGGAAGGATGCATTGGGCGTCCTCGCCTACCCGAGGATGCTTCCGGGCAACACCGAGTTCTGCCGCTTCTTCACTTTCATCAACGGACAGTGGGGCAGGGCCGATCTGGATTTCCAGTGCAAGTCGCTCACCTACCTGAGCGATCCTGCGCGCGACTATCGCGGCTGGTGGATCCTCGGCCGCAACGGCGAAGTGCAGGAAATCAGCAACTCCGGCGTGCGCAGGGAACAGATCGCCGGCGCCGGCCTCAACGCCGGTGCGCCCTACGGCCATGTCGGCGCCATCAAGGAGATCGACGGGGCGCTCTACGTGTGCGGCCATGGCCGGCAGCTGTACCGGCGCACGGAGAACGGCTGGGCTTCGCTGTCCGACGGCATCCTCACCCATGACACCGCCAGGGGCTTCTTCGATATCGACGGGCTGGACGGCAACAGCCTGTACACGGTGGGCTGGAATGGCGAGATATTCTTCCATGACGGACGCGCCTGGCAGCAGGACGCGAGCCCCACCAACGCCCATCTGGCCGGCGTCAAGTGCCTGCCTGATGGGAAAGTCTGGATATGCGGCAACCGGGGGGTGGTTCTCTTCGGCACCTTCGGCGACTGGCATCGGGTCGACAGCAACGGCTTCGACGACAACTGGTATTCGATCGAGCTGTTCAGCGGCACTCCCTACCTGGCGGGCAACAACCTTCTGGCCAAGGTCGAGAACGGCCGGATAATACCAGTGGATACCGGGCTCGGCCGAAAAGTGACGACACACCGGCTGCATGCCAGGGAAGGAACCCTGTGGTCGATCGGCGAAGAGGACATCCTCGCCTGCGACGGCAGAACCTGGACCCCGCTCGTCCACCCGGACAACGGTTGACAGGCTGGATGCCACCAATGGCGACCGTTTCGCGAATGGCTCTACGGCCTGCCGGTCAAGCCACCTTCGTGATCAGGCCGTGCCGCCATGCCATCCTCGAGCATCCGGCACGCGACTGATTGGAGATGTGTGCAATAGCGGAATCGGGCTCATCGAGAGCGCATCTGCCCGGGAGGATGCCAGCCCTGCCGGGGGCGGCATCCTCGCCGCCCGCGCCATCGGCCACAACTGCGACAGCCCGGAAGCAGGACAGGTACCAGAAAGCAGGGCGTTCGGCTCGAATCTGGACTGTCCGCGCAAGCCATCTCATGCTGCGGACCGGCCCATCTGGAAGTCGCGCACCTGAAGGGCTTGCGCCAGAAGCAACAGCAGCAATGGAACAGGAACTGATGCGCAAATCAGGTGTTACCTTCCTGGACGGATACTCCCCGCGGTGAAACCCTCTGGGTGTCGTCATCGTCCCGCGTCCAGCCCCGTTGATATCGAGAAAGCCATTTTGAACAATGAAGATTCCCTGTCCTTCACCTGTGGCCTGATCGTAGGGCCAGGCACGATCGTTGTGCCTGCGCTGTACAACTCGCTGCCAGGCGAACACATGTCCAGAGTCGCCTTCTGTTTCGACGGCAACTGGGTCTACAACGACGTGGATAACGATATCGTCGGGGCCATCTGTTTCCGGCGCAGCGACAACAGCCTCTGGATGCTCGGACGAAACGGCAACATTCGCCATGTGAAGTCCGGCCCAGCGGACTTCACCCTGGCCAACATCCGGGGAAAGTTCGAGAACCATCGCATTGAAACAGGTCGGCTCGGCGAGTTGCTTTGCATACGGGAGATCGATAACGAACTGTACATCTGCGGTCAATCGTCCCAGGTCTATCGCCACTCGAATGGCGCCTGGGAGAACATCAGTCCATCTGGAGCGAGGATTGCGTCCCCGACCCTTGAAAGCCTGGACGGCTTGTCACACAACAACGTCTATGCTGTTGGCGATAGCGGCCACATCCTGCACTACGACGGAGCCCGCTGGAGCACTCTTGATTCGCCAACACATCGCCCCCTGTCGTGTGTTCGGTGCAAGGGTGAAGACGAGGTTTACGCGTGCGGAAATGACGGCCTGCTACTGGTTGGGAACCGCAATGAGTGGCGTGTCGTCGATACCGGGAGAACCATGAACTTCTGGGACATGGTTCTGTACGATGGATGCCTGTACATTTCCCACGCAGATGGACTGGTTCGCTTCGACGGGTACGACTTCCTGGATATCGACATGGGAATCGCCCCGCCACCCCATGCCCATAAGCTGGATGCCCGCGATGGCTTCCTTTATTCCTTTGGCGTTGACGACATCGTCAAGTTCGACGGCAGCCAGTGGCAACGGGTGATATGCCCGCACAACACTTGAGCGTCCCTATCACGGCAATCGTCAAGCACAGAACCGATTGAAGATGAGTGGAATACCGGATACCGAGTTCATCGAAGGCGCCTTCATCCAGGAAGGCGTCAGCCCAGCCGAGGGCGTCATCATCACCGCCTGCACTGTCGGCGACGACTACGACGATCCCAGGAACAGGGTAGGTGTCAGAAGGCAGGACATGTGGCTCGAATTTGGGCTGTCTTCCGAAGCCATTCTGTCGGTTGACGCTGCCGATGACGGTTCCGCCCATGTCCTGGGCGAGAACGGCTCCGTCGTGCGCTTCGATTGGAAATCGCCGACAACTCAGGATGAACTCCGGGCCACCCGGAAGGTGTATCCAAACGCTGCCGTCGCCCATCTCGGACCTCTCCGGAGAATCCGCATCCTCGGTGGCGATGTGATCTGCGCAGGGTCTGTCGGACAGGCCTACTGCTTGCTTGGCGACCGGTTCGAGACGCTGCCAAAGTTGAGCATCGCCGGCCGTGACGTCACGATCGAGGACATCGCGGGCAGCAGTCGAAACGACTTTATCGCCGTAACCTCCGATGGCTACGCCGCACATTTCGACGGCACCCGCTGGTCCGCCATTGATTTACCGACAGACGAAGGTCTTGCCAGCATCTGCCGAGTTGACGATGGCCGCTATGCCATTGCAGGCGGGAGGGGGACTGTACTGGTTGGCGACATCGATCATTGGTCCGTCATACGGCCCCTGGATACGGAACGAAGCTATTGGGGGATTGCCGCCCATGGCGAAGAAATCCATGTGTCGCATCTGGCCGGAGTCGACAAGGTCGTTGGCCAAGCCTTGGTCGCATTGCATATAGAGGGCGCTGGCGACCTTGAATTCGCTGTGCTGCGAAGCGGCCCGAATGGGGTGTGGTCATTTGCCGGCAGAACGATCGGACTGATTCGCAATGATCAATGGCAAACGATCGTGAACTGATTCATGCCTGCCTCCTGCCCGTCGCCATATGCAGCACCGCCTGGCTGCATCAATGCTCGCTATCAGGGCACCCTGGTCGCCACTGGAGCTCGTCGCTCGATGGCATCGTGCCCAAGCCTGCGCCATGCGTTCGAAGACGGTCGCATCCAACCGTTCGGGCTCGGGGCGGAGCCTGCGCTGAGAACGCTCCAGGCAGACGGCAGACTGGCTACGTCCATCATCTTCGAGAGCTCATATGCCAAGGTTCTACTCGCACGATTTCCCCCGCCCCCCGCACGACCTGACGACTCCGGAACCTGCGGAACCCGGCGGCCTCGAGATCCCGGCGGCGACGCTAGGCGAGCTTCTTGCGCACCTGGAGGACGCGCACGGCATCCGTGTCGTCCCGCACGATCCGCCCAAGTATTTCCGCTACTACCCGCGCGATTCCGATTCCGCCGTCGAGTTCCATATGGTCGATATCCACATCTATCGTGACGGCATGGAGATATGCCCGAAGCAGGATCTTGCCTTCCCGCTCGAGGACGAGGATGCGATCGAGGCCGGCCCGCTGATGTGCTAGCGCCATCCGGAAACGTCCTGGCAGCCCGGTCCGCCAGGATCGTCCCATGATCCTGGCGGGCGATGTCCGATGCCGCCTTTCTCCTTTCGGCTACCAGACCATCGGCGCTTCGTCGATCAGGAACAGGTGCCGCTTGACGTCCTTCAGTCTCGAATTGGTGATCAGGTAGGGATCGGGGCGCTCGACGTTCTTCTCGCTGATGAACATCGGCACCTCTTCGTCCGGTGCACGGAACTGCACCACCTGGCCGTTGTAGCTGGCGACCAGCAGGGTCTTGCGGTCTTCCGACAGGTCAAGGTCGAGCACGCTGCCGCCAACGTGCAGGTAACCGAACTGATAGCCCCGGTGACTCTTCATCCAGATGTAGCCGTTGTTCGCGCCGATGAAGTAGCCGACCTTCGACGGCAGCAGCGACGACGCCCAGTGGCGGTCGTCGACATAGTTCAGGGTGTCGTCGGCCTCGTAGCCGGACGCTTCGAAGCCCGGGCTCAGGTTGGCCAACGGCAGCGAAAGCGTTGCGCTGCGGGAAAAATGGCACGACGCCAGCGCGACTTCCGGTTGCGGAACGCCATCGGCATCGGCGAGGAGATGGTTGAACCGGGCCAGGCACGGATACGATGCGCGCGGTTCCACCTCCGCCATCCGCGTCCACACGCCATCGACCTCATGGAAGACCAGGTGCGAGGAGTCCTGCTCGCCACCGGCGATGTAGCGGCCGTCCGCTGACACGTCGACATGCGGATAGGAAAGCGACATGACGAAGCCGTTCTTGCCCTCCGGATCATCGTGGTCGAGCTTGCGGGCGCAAGCGTCCACCTCGGGCACCAGCAACTGCGCGCCGTGCTCGCCGACGACGAAGATGCCGGCCGCGCTGGCCATGGCCACGCGCCGGCCATCGGGAAACACGACCAACTGATGGATGCACCAGCCCGCGCCATCGAGCTCGCGCAATCCGTCGCGCACGTCGGGATGGGCTTGTGCGAACGCATCGCCGTAGCTGTCCGGATACGGCAGCGTGGCGTTGATCTCGCCGTCCCAGCCACGCCGGATCTCGATGCGGTCGTCAAAGGCGAGTGCGTAATAGCCTCTGTCATGCGACCTGCCGAACAGGATCGCGCCTTCCATCGTGGATACGGCATCGCCTTCCAGTACGTGCACCTGTCGCGATTCGTGCGGCATGCCGACAGTGCAGGCGATGCGCCCGTCGGGGAGGAAGCCGGCCTGCGACACGGCGCGGGTGGCATCCCGCCAGTCCATCGGCTCGTTGTCGGGCGGAAACAGTTCGCGCAGCCGCGCCTGTTCGCCGCGACGGTTGAAGGCCTTGATCTGCTCCAGCACGTAGCCGGCCATGTCACCCCGCGTCTCGGCCGGCTCGGGCGTGCTCGGATTCTGGCGGTCGATGTAGATGACGTCGAGCCAGTCGTTGAGCGCCTTCTTGCAGGCACGTCCTTCGTCGATCCAGCGTCTGGACGCTGCCTCCACCGACGCGAACATGGCCGTATTGGGAGCTTCGGGGGTGTTGTTCTCGGTCATCTGCAATCCATTCTCGTTGGAGGGCTTCCCTGCCTCGGCACTGGTGCGTGCGGCATGGCGGACGGCGATTCTAGCGGCACCTCATCCGTCCTGCCTGTCGGGAACGCGCGCCGGGCCATGGCGGACGCTCCCTTGCGGCGCGGCATACGCGAAGGAGTGGACACCGAGGTCATGCGCGTGGTTCGAGGAAGGACCCGTGTGGCGTGGTCCGGTGTCGACCGGTTCGGTCGCGTCTGCCGGACGCCGCCGGACGCGGCCGAGCCGGGAGGGTCTGCAATCGCCAGCGCCGGTCCAGCCACAACTTGGCCAGCACCGCGACCAGCAGCGGCCCGAACCAGGCGAGGTACTGCAGCGTGCCGCCGCCGAGCGATGGCAACAGCCGCGGCAGTCCGATGCCGAGGAACGCGATGTGGGTGGCGATGCCGTTGCCGAGCATCGCGGTGTAGTGCTCGACCATCCACCAACGCGGCCGCGCGCGCAGCCGGTCGCGCCGTGCGCGCTTGACCAGCATGTCGATGCCGGCCGCCAACCCGATCGACGAGAAGCCCATCAGCAGCGGCGAGCCGATCCGGTACCCAAGCGCCAGCACCGCCAGCCCGCTCAGCAGCGAAAGCACGCCCAGCGCGACGAAGACCGGGCCGGTATAGCGCACGACGTCGTGCTTGTCGCGGACCGCGCGCCAGGCCGACCAGACGCCGGTGCTGGTGATCACCACCAGATACGCGAGGAAGGCGGCAGTGACCGGATTTCCGCGCAGGTACTGGGCCACGCACAGCGGCACCGCGCTGGCGATCACCACCGCCATCGCCAGCAGGTAGACCTGCCCGGCGCGGCGGTGCGGCAGGCTGCCCTTGCGCAGCATCGCCGCGCTCCAGAAACTGGCAAGCGCGACGGTACCGGCGGCGACGTGGCTGACGAAGACCAGGGTATAGGCGTTCATGGTGGAAGCTCGTTGAAGACCGCCACCAGCCTGCGTATCGGCGATGCACCATCGCAGTGCCCGTGGTCATCGCCTGCGGGTGCCGGAAGTCACTTTCGCTTCGCGGGCCATTGCATGCCTGCCGAGGCGGTCGCAGCATGGCGGCATGCGTCCCGCCCTGCGCCCGTTGCTGCAACCGCTGAACCTCGCCGCGATCGTGACCGTGGCCACGGTCGGCCTGGTGCTGCAGCACGAACTCGGCGACAAGGCCACGCATGCGTGGGCGCTGCTGGGCGTGTTCGTGCTGGCGCTGCTCGCGCTCGACCATCTGCGATCGGGTTCCCGCCTTCACGGGGCGCTGTTGCTGCTGCAGGCGGGCTGCGCGTTCGCCCTGGTCGTACTGGCGCCGCGCTCCGGCGTCGCTCCGGTGCTGCTGATCATCCTGATCGCCGAGCTGGTGATGGTGTACCCGTTGCGTGTGGTGCTGCCGCTCGCCGCGGTACTCAACGGCTTGGTCTATCTGCTGCTGGTACGGGGCGGACACGGCGCGCCGTGGCTGCAGGTCGTACTCTACGCCGGCTTCCAGATGTTCGCCGCGCTGACCACCTGGTATGCGCGCACCGCCGAGGAGGCGCGCGACCGCCTGGCCGCGGTCAATGCCGACCTGCTGGCGACCCGGAGTCTGTTGGCCGACAGCATTCGCGACCGCGAGCGCCTGCGGGTCGCACGCGAACTGCATGACGTGATCGGCCACAAGCTGACCGCGCTGACCCTCAACCTGCGCGTGCTTGCCGCCGACCTGCCGCCGCGGCAGGAGCTGCAGCAGGCCGGGCGGCTGGCAGGCGAGCTGCTCGGCGACATCCGCCGCATCGTCCATGCGGTCCGCGACGACCGCGGCTTCGACCTGGCGACCGCATTGCGCGCGCTGGCAGCGCCGTTGCCGCGCCCGCAACTCGACCTTCACATCGAGGACGACGTCCACGTCGCCGATCCGGACACCGCCGAGGCGCTGCTGCGGCTGGTGCAGGAGGCGATGACCAACAGCGCGCGCCACACCAGCGCGGCTCGGGTCCGGGTATCGCTGTCGATGACCGACGGCGGGATCCATGTCGGCATCGAGGACGACGGCCGCCTGAAGGGCCCGCTGTGCGAAGGCAGCGGCCTGGGCGGCATGCGCGAGCGGATTCACGCATGCGGCGGCCGGATCGCGTTCGGCGCCTCGGTCGGCGGCGCCCTGCGGATCGACGCGACGCTGCCGACGGCGGCGCGGGGGCCCTGAGGGCCCGCAGACGATGACCGGACCGCCGCCACGCCCTCACAGGATCGCACTCGCCGACGACCAGGCGATCGTCCGCGCCGGACTGCGCGCGCTGCTCGAACGCCAGGGCATCGATGTCGTGTTCGAGGCCGACGATGGCCGGGAACTGGTGGAACGGCTGGCCGCGGCGCCGGTCGACGTGGTGCTCAGCGATATCCGCATGCCGGTGATGGACGGCATCGCCGCGGTGCGCGCACTGCGCGAGCGCGGCGATGCCACGCCGGTGCTGCTGCTCACGACCTTCGACGACAGCGAGCTGCCGCTGCAGGCGGCCGAGGCGGGTGCGCAGGGCTTCCTGCTCAAGGACGCCACGCCGCCGGACCTCTACGACGCGATCGTGCGCGTGGCCGCCGGCGAGACCCTGCTGCAGCCGGTCAGCACCCTGCCGGTGCGCACGCGCTACCAGTACCACGATGACAACCCGCCCAGCGAGCGCTTCAGCCAACGCGAGATCGCGATCCTGCGGCTGATCGCCGGCGGCTATTCGAACCGCGAGATCGCACGGGCGATGTTTCTCGCCGAAGGCACGGTCAAGAACTACGTCTCGTCGATCCTCGACAAGCTGGATACCCGCGACCGCACCCGCGCCGTGCTGAAGGCGATCACGCTGCGGGTGATCTGAGGCGTGCCGGCGGCGCCGGCGCGGGAGCCGGCCCCCTGCACCCGCCTTCACGACGAACGGGTAAGCTCTGCGCAACTTCACTGCCGGAACACCCGTTTGCCCAGCCTGCCAAGGATAGGAGCCCGCTGGCGCTGGCTGCGTCGCTGGCGCGCCCGCCATCTCGACGTCGACCGCCACGCAGTGGTCGAGCACGTCTGTGAGGCCGGCGCACTCGCGCCGCGTTACGTGTTCATGACGGTGATGTCCTGTGGCATTGCCACGCTCGGCCTGCTGCTGGGTTCGGCGGCGGTGATCATCGGCGCGATGCTGATCTCGCCGCTGATGGGGCCGATCGTGTCGATGGGCATGTCGCTGGCGACGTTCGACTTCCGTGCCCTGCGTTCGGCGCTGAAGGCGATCGGGGTCGGCGTCGCGGTATCGCTGCTGACCGCCATGGCGATCGTGCTCGTGTCGCCGCTGCGCGAACCGACCGAAGAGATCCTCGCCCGTACCGAACCCACCCTGTTCGACCTGCTGGTCGCGGTGTTCTCCGGTCTCGCCGGCGCCTACGCGACGATCACCCGCAAGGGCGAGACCATCGTCGGGGTTGCGATCGCGACCGCGCTGATGCCGCCCCTGGCCGTGGTCGGTTTCGGCACCGCGATCGGCAACGGCACGATCGCCGGCGGCGCCGCCTTCCTGTTCATGACCAACCTGCTGGCGATCGCGCTGTCGGTGACGATCATGGCGCGCTGGTACGGGTTTGGCGCCACAGACTCGCCGAAGCAGACCGCGTGGCAGGCCGCCCTGATCGTCGGCACCTTCGTGCTGCTGTCGATCCCGCTGGGCCTGGCCCTGCGCGAGATCGCCGCGCGCGGGGCGGTCGAGCGCACCGTGCGCACCACCCTCGACACCGCGGCACGCGAGATCGGCGGTCGCGTCACCACGCTGCGGGTCGACCGCGACGACCGCACCCTGCTGGTCGACGCGGTGTTGATGACGCCGACCTACCGGCCGCAACTCGCCGGCGAACTCGAGCGCACGCTGGAGTCGGCGATCGGGCAGCCGGTGGTGGTCAAGCTCAGCGAGGTGCTGACCGCCGACGTCGACGCCCAGGCGCGCGAGCAGGCCTCGGCGTCGCTGGCGCAGCTGCGCGACAGCGTGCAGCGCCTGCAGTCGGCCGCGCATGCGGACGCGGAAACGCGCACCGCCGGCGAACGCGCACTGGCCGAGCTGCGCGAGCGTGCGATCGGCCATTTCGGCCGCTTCGAGGTGCTGCAGGGCGGCGGCGAAGCGACCTGGCAGCTGCGACCGGAAGCGGGACTCGACCTGCATGCGTCCCGCCAGCTGGAAATCGCGCTGCACGATGGCGGTGCACGTCCCCGGGTCCGGATCGTACCCGCGCTGCAGCCGCTGCCGCTGATCGGCTTCGGCGACGACAGCGCCACGCTCGACGACGATGCGACCGGCTCGGTGCAGGACATCGCCTGGGCGCTGGAGCGCTGGCAGCTGGAGACGGTCGAGGTGACCGGCTATGCCGGCGGCGACCAGGCGCTGGCGACCGCCCGTGCCGAGGCGGTTGCCACTGCGCTCCGCGAGGCCGGCATCGACGTCGCCGCGGTCGCCGCGGCCGATCGCGATGAAGCGCGCTCGCTGATCGCGCGCGAGGGCAGCGCCGCGATCCGTGCGGCACGGGTGCAGGCCGTCACCAATTGAGCGTTCTTCCGGCGCCGCGCGCGGATGCGCTCAGGCCGACGGCGACCGGAGATGCAGGCAGGTCGCGGTGACCGGCCCGCCGCGGTCGCTGGCGCAGTGGCGGAACCCCAGCGGCAGGCCGCCGACGTCGCGATGCTCGCCGACCTGCAGTTCGAACTGCAGGCGCGGCGCGGCATCGTCGGCGCAGCGCACCACCGTATCGCCCAGCGCCGCCACGAGACCGCCACAGGCACCGCCGAATACAGCGTAATGGCACTGGCCGCTGCCACTGGCCAGGCATTCGAAGCGGGCGCGGCCGGGCATGGCCCGGGTACGGCTGTGGAAGTCCATCCCGCCGTCGCCGCCTTCGCGCTGCACGACCGTGGTGCCTGGCAAGTCGCCGCAGGCGGTCGCCAGACCGGTGAGGACGATCAGGATGAGGGCACGCATCAGCATGGTCGAATCCTTCCTCCGCGGACAGCCGGCCGCGATCGGATGTGTTTGAACGCGGCCGTCAATGGCGCGACGCCCACGTCGGAGGCCGCCGGGCGGGCCGGAGCGAACACGAAGCCCCGCACCCGCACGACATCCGGGCGGACCGCAGGGCCGCCGATCAGTGCGCACCGCTGTGGCCCGGAGTCGAAGTCATCTCCCGCAGCATCAGGTCCAGTTTCTGGATGTCCGCGGGATGTCCTTCTGGCTTGAACTGGCTGAAGACGAGGAACTCGAGGATGGAGTTGCCGTTGTCGCGCCGCGTGACCAGGACGAGGTCGTGGTCGCGGTCCACCAGCAGGAACTGGCCGCCCCATCCGTCCGCCTGGACGGTGTCGAGTTCCGAGTTCAGCCACCACGAGTAGCCGAAGCCGTCGTAAAACGCGCTGTCGGGCCGCGAATGGGGGGCGGTGCTGCGGTCCAGCCACTCCTTCGAAACGATCCGCTCGCGTCCCCAGATGCCGTCCCGCTGCACGAGCGTGCCGAGGCGGGCGAGATCGCGCGCGCTCATGTGGATGCGGTAGGTGCCGAAGTCCGAGCCCGAGTCGTCGCTGTCGTACAGGACGTGCTCCGGACTGAAATCCTGCATTCCCAACGGCACCGCCAGCCATGATTCCAGCGCCTGGCCGATCGACAGTCCGGTCTGGCGCTCGAAGACGACGCCGAGGACGTTGAAGTCCCAGTTGTTGTAGAAGTAGTGCTCGCCGGGCAGGAACTGGCCGCGCCGGGGCCGTCCATCCTTGATTTCCATCGTTTCCGCGCCGGACTGGAGATAGATGCCCGAGCGTGCCTGCAACAGCTGTTCGACCGTGGCCCGCTTCTCGGCGGCCGTCAGCGGGGTGCGGCTCTCGTCGATGCCCAGCTCATCCAGGGTCGCGTCCAGATCGATCAGGCCACGATCCCAGGCGATGCCGAACAGCAGGCTCATGACGCTCTTGCGGACCGAGGCGAGGTTCATCGGTACGTCGACCGCGCCCTGGCTCATCAACACCTGTCCGTCCCGGAGCGCGATGAATGCCTCGATCCCGTTCGTTTCGCTCCCGATCCAGGCGGCCAGCTTCCCGGCATCTCCGGCGGCAAGCGGTGCAGCCTTCATCGGAACGGGGTTCTGCGCCTTCGCCTGCCGGTCGATGAAAGGCCGGCAGCCCCACGCCAGCGCACCCACCACGATCGCCGATGAAACGAGTGCGGCCATCTTGTAGACGCTTCTTCTGCGCATGGATCCCCCTCCCTGCAATCCCGATGATCGAAGCCCCGTGGCAACGCCGACGCGGGTCAATGGCACCAGCGTAGGCATTGCCCTGCAGTCTGGAAGGGGGCCGGCGACGGACCGGGGCAGGAGGCGACGAAACAGCCGATGCGGGGCGCGAATGCCGGCCGGCCTCCCGTCGGCTACGGTCACATGGAAGACGATGCCGGTCCGGAAGTCCGCAAACACGATGCGCCCGCCGGCACCGACCGCGCACTGGCGCAGTGCCGGTAATCCAGCGGCAAGCCATCGACCTGGCGGCGCTCGCCGACCGCGAGGCTGAATCGCACCCGTGGCCCGGAGTCGGGCGCGCAATCGATCAGGTCGGTGTCCAGCGCTGCGGCCAGGCTGCCGCAGGAGCCGCCGAAGATGGCGTAGTGGCAACGGCCGCTGTCGCTGGCCAGGCACTCGACGTACGCCATCGTCGGCAGCAGGCGGATGCGGCTGTGGAAAGCCTCGCCGCCCCCGGCGTCGATGTTCCGCACCTCGTGCCGGCTGCCTGGGCCGTCGACGCAACCGGTCAGCACCAGTGCGATCAGCGCCAGGGCGACCGGAGCGGGGTGGGCGGGACGACAGGACGCGGAACGCATGGAGAATCCTTCCTTCGCAGCAACGGGTCTGGATGATCCGGCATGGCCGAGACTCATCCGGCGGACTACATGTGTTTGAACAGGGCCATGAACGGCGCGCTGACCGCGAGGGTTTCCTCGCGGTTGCGCAGGCGCAGGGTGCCGCGGCCGCTGTCGTCGCGGACGATCGCGGCGACCGCGCGCAGGTTGACGATGGTCGAGCGGTGGACCTGCTTGAACACGGTCGGGTCGAGCACCTGCAGCAGATCGCGGATCGGCTTGCGGATCAGCGCTTCGCCGTCGGCGGTGACCACCACCGTGTACTTGTGGTCGGCACGGAAGTAGACGACGTCGTCGACCAGGATCAGCCGGGTTTCGCGGCCGGCGCTGGCGGTGATCCAGGTCAGCGGCTCGGCCGGGCCGAACGCGGCGCCCTTCATCCGCGCGGCCAGCGCGTCGAGCAGGGCGGCATCGAGCGCGACCCCCGGCTGGCTCTGCAGCCGGCGCACGGTCGCGTCCAGCCGCTCGAGGTCGACCGGCTTGAGCAGGTAGTCGACCGCGCCGTGTTCGAAGGCCTCGACCGCGTACTGGTCGTACGCGGTGATGAAGACGATGCGGGTCGCCGGGCTGGCCTCGGCGGCGGCGGCGGCGACGTCGAGCCCGGTCAGGCCCGGCATGCGGATGTCGAGGAAGGCGACCGCCGGCTGCAGCTCCGCGATCGCGTCCAGCGCGCTGGCGCCGTCCTCGCATTCGGCGACGATCTCCAGCTCCGGCCACGCCCGCAGCAGCTGGTCGACCAGCGACTGCCGCAGCAGCGCTTCGTCCTCGGCGACGATGGCGGTGGCCGGGGCGCCGGCGCGCGAGGGCGCTTGCGGCATCGGATTCGGACGCGGATCACTCATGGTCGGTCACCTCGTCGCGGGCGCTGCGGACCGGCGCCGTGCGGGTCGCCGGAGACGCGACCGCACCCGGCGGCAGGACCAGCGGGACGGTGATCGTCGCCGCCACCCCGTGCGGGAAGTTGGCCACCACCGACAACTGGGCGGCCGTGTCGCCGTAGACCAGGCGAAGGCGTTCGCGGACGTTCTTCAGGCCGATCCCGGTGCCCGCGGTCTGGCGGCGGCCTTCGTCGGTGCTGAAGCCGATCCCGTCGTCGGCGACGGTGACCGCCAGCTTGCGTTCGCTGGCGCGCGCCAGCAACCAGACCGTGCCGCCGCCGGGCTTGGGCTCCAGGCCGTGCTTGATCGCGTTCTCGACCAGGGTCTGCAGCATCATCGGCGGCAACGGGATCGCGCGCAGGTCGTCGGGCACGTCCAGTTGCACCTGCAGGCGCGGGCCCATCCGCAGCTTCAGGATCTCCAGGTAGGCCTGCGAGCGCTCGAGCTCGTCGCCGAGGGTCGAGATCGACTCGTCGGTGCGCGGCAGCGAACGCCGCAGATAGTCGATCAGGTGCCCGAGCATCAGGTCGGCGCGCTGCGGGTCGTGCCGTGTCAGCACCTGCGCACTGGCCAGGGTGTTGTAGAGAAAGTGCGGTTCGACCTGCGCGTGCAACAGGCTCAGCTTGGCCACGGTCAGCTCCTTTTCGGTCGCGGTCTGGCGGGCGGCGGCCTGTTCGCTGCGGCGGCGCTCGGACACGCGACGGGTGATCGCCCGGGTGATCGCCTCGGCGTTCTCCAGGTTGGTGCCGTCGTCGACCCGGAACCAGTCGTTCCAGGCGTCGCTCTCCGGTTCGCAGATCAGGGTCGCGCTGCTGACCGCGTCGCCCGGGGTGATGGTCGCGAGGATGCGGTTGCGGCGGGTGCGGAACAGGCCATTGAAGAAACGGCCGACCCGGACAGTCCAGTCGCTGTCGACGTCCGGCGACTGCGGCCCGCAGGTGCGGGCCCGTACCTGCAGGCTGTCGCGGGCGCTTTCCACATCCTGCACGTACGGCAGTTCGCGGATCGCCGCGTCCAGCACCGCGAACGCCTCGTCGGCGTCGAGCGGGATCTCGACCTGGCGGCGCTGGCGGTTGGAGACGGTGGCCGCGTCGAGATGGCCGGCGATCATCCGCACCCGGCGCAGGTGCGAGAAGCCGAGGGTGACCACGAACACGGCCGCAAGCACGTACAGGAAGAAGAACGGCAGCACGTCCGGCAGCGGCAGCGAATCCCAGACCATTCCCGCCAGCAGGAACAGCAGACCCCAGGCGAGCAGGCGGCGGGCGATGAAGACGAGCTGCAGGGACATGGCGGAGGCGGGTACGGGCGGGTGGTGGACCGAGCATAGCGAGCGCCCCGGCACCCGGAAGAGGCGGGGCGACGAACCGGGGCCCGGGGCGACCAAACAGGGGATGCGCGGAACGAGCCGGAGGTTGCAAGCGCCGCCCGCGGCGGCGGTGCGCACCGCGGGCGGGTTCAGGCGGGGTCGACGCCCATCGCCTCGAAGTAGGCCTGCAGCCCGCGCGTGCGCTCGTCGGCGAAGACCTCGCCGGTGCCGCGGTACTCGACGATGCGGTCGGGACGGAAGTTGCGGAAGTCGCCGCGCAGCCGGCACCACGCCCCGAGTGTCCAGCTACCGCCCCAGAACGCCAGGCACAACGGTTCGATCTCGCGCGCGCTGGCACGGCCGCCTTCGTCGCGGTAGTCGATCCGCAGCACCTGCCGCGCGGTGACCGCGTCGTGCAGCGCGTCGATGATGCCGCTGGTCTCCAGCCGTTCGACCTCGGGGGCGAAGATCCGCGAGCGATCGGTGCTCGCGCGCAGCTCCGGCGGCAGCACCGCCTCGATCTTCAGCAACGCGGTGGTCGCACCGCGCCCCAGCCGCTCGCCGCCGAACGCGCGGACGAAGCGCGAACCGACCACCAGGGCTTCGAGCTCGTCGGGCGTGAACATCAGCGGCGGGATGTCCGAGCCCTTGCGCAGCAGGTAGCCGACCCCGGCCTCGCCCTCGATCGGCACGCCGGAGCGTTGCAGGTCGGCGACGTCGCGATAGACCGTGCGCAGCGAGACCTCGAGGGTCTCGGCCAGGCGTTGTGCGGTGATGGCATTGCGACGGCCACGCAGGGCATGGATCAACAGGAACAGTCGGTCGGCGCGTCGCATGCGGCATCTTCGCAGGCAGATCGGGCCGGCTCAATCGCGGCACACAGGGACGGGACGAGGTGGATCGCGACGGCGACCGGCGCGCGGACGGATGCGCTCACGATGCCCCTCCTTCCAGGCCGGCACCGGCAGACTGCGCCAGCCACACGCGCCCGCCATGCCGCGACCGACGCACCGGAGCCACCGGCGATATCACGCCGGCCGGCACCAGCGCATGGGCGCCGCGCGCCATGCTGATCGCCGCGGCATTCAATCCTTGCTGGAAGTTCCGCCACCATCTCACGGACCGGCTCATGGTCCTGCTCCTGCAACGTGCCCATCGCACACCGACAGCCTGCGCCAGCGCTGCTGCCAGCCTGATGGCAGCAATCCCGGCCGGTCGGCCTCGCCCGTCGACGCCACGTTGATGAGGATGAACCCGCAACGAACGAGATCCTGCTTCCGGCGATGCGGCGCACCGCCTGTCATCTGTCGATCCCAGACTGCCCGCGCCTGCCCTGCGACGGCGGCGCGCCCACCCGTCTCACTCCCTGCAAACGCCGACGGACAGCATCGCGTCATGAACGACATCCACGAACCCGAAAGCCGCGCACGCCTGCGCGAAGCCCACCTGCGTACCGAAGTCACCCTGTCGCTGATCCGTCGCCACGCCGGCGGCGGCCTGGATCCGCACCTGGAGCGCCAGCTCGATCATCACCAGCGCACGCTTCGCGGCCTGCTTGGTCGCGAAGCCGACCTGGCCAGTACCGCGATCGATGCGGCCAAGCGGGCATTGACCGCGGCCGATCCGGCCGCGCCGCTGCTGATGCTCGAAATGGCCCGCGAGGCGTTGGCCGCGGGGGTGCGCCGCCAGCTCGCAGGTCCCGGCCGCAAGGCCGCCTAGCGACCGTCATCGAAGCCACGGGCCGGTCGCTCGTCTCGACGGCTCCGTGGCCGGGCGAGGCTCGGAGCGACGAGCCTGCTGCTGTCCTCCGACTCCCTGTCGGGCACCGCGTTGGCGACGCTCGCCTCCCCGCCCCGGGCCCGCGCGCGATTCACTGCCGCCCGATCCGTCGCCGGCTGAAACCGCGTGATCGAGGGCGTCCCTGTCGTGGCGCTCAGTCCGCCGGAAAGAACACACCGATCGAAAGCCCGCCTTTCGACAGCCTGCCGTTCGAATGCCCGCCATCCGCCGGGCCGCGTGGCCCCAGGCCGTCGGCGATCGTGATCGTCGCGCCGTGGGTGCGCGCGATCCGGGCGACCAGCGACAGGCCGATGCCGCTGCCGCCGCTGCCGGTGCCATTCGGAGCGCGATAGAAGCGGTCGAAGATGCGTGCGCGGTCCTCCGCATCCGGCACACCGGGACCGTCATCGGCCACGCTCAATACCAGCCCGCACACGCCGTCGCGCCATTCGCGCCGGCAGGCGACCGTGATCTGGCCACCTTCGCCGGCATAGCGGACCGCGTTGTCGATCAGGTTGCGCAACAGGATGCCGAGCTGGTCGACGTCGCCGCGGATCGTGCCCGGCTCGGTGCACAGGCTGATCCGTTGGCCACGTTCGCGCGCGAGGGCTTCGAAATCGCGCACCACGATCACCACCAGCGAGGCCAGTTCGACCGACGCCAGCGTCGACGCGGTGGTGCCGGCATCGAGCCGGGCGAGGTCGAGCAGCTGCTCCGACAGCCGCGTGCTGCGCTGCACGCCGGCACTGAGCCGGCGCAGGGCCAGGTCGCGCTCCTCGTCGCTGCCGGCGCGGCGGGCGACGTCGGCGTGCGCGCTCAACACCGCCAGCGGCGTGCGCAGCTCGTGGGCGGCGTCGGCGATGAAGCGGCGTTCGTTCTGCACCGCCTGGTCGACCCGGGTCAGCTGCTCGTTGAAGGCCGCCACCAGCGGCATGAACTCGCGCGGCAGGTCCGGCGCCTGCAGCGGGGTGAGGTCCAGCGGCGGCCGCGACTGCAGCGTTTCGCGCAGCGCGGTGATCGGTCGCAGCGAACGGCCGATCACCAGCCAGACCATCAGCACGAACAGCGCGAAGATCAGCGCCGCGGCGTACAGCGTCTTCACCATCAGACCCCACAGCTCGCTGGCGATCATCTGCTTGGAGCGCCCGACCTGTACGACCAGGCCGCGGCCGGGATCGGACAGGCTGTAGACATGCCATTGCTCGTCGCCGATCCGGCGCCGTGCGAAACCGTCGCGGAAATCCGGCTTCAGCGGCTCGTACGGCGCCGCCACCGAGTAGACCACGTTGCGGCCGTGCAGCCAGACCTGGTAGCTCATCTTGTGGTCGAACCCGGCCAGGTCGCGGCGACCGGCGGCAGGCGCGGCCTCGGCCGGGGGCCGGGTCGGCAGCCGCTCCAGGCCTTCGGGCATCGAGCCGAGGATCTGGGCGGCGATCTCGCGCAGCGAATCGTCCCAGAAGCCCGAGTGCGAGCGCGTCAGCTGCCAGGTCAGGCAGCCGAGCCAGATCAACCACGCGACCAGCACGCACTTCACCGCGACGAAGGTCAATCGCCAGCGCAGCGAACGCGTTCTCATGCGTCGTTCCCGTTTCCGTTCCCGCTGCCGCCGTTGATGCGGTAGCCGTAGCCGTGCACGGTCGCGATCAGCGACTCGCCGAGCTTGCGCCGCAGCTGGTGCACGTACACCGCGATGGTGTTGCTCTCGATCGTGCCCGAGCTGCCGTACACCGCCTCTTCCAGCTGTTCGCGACTGACCACGCGGCCGGCGCGCTCCATCAGCAGCATCAGGGTACGGAACTCGTGCTGGCTCAGCGCGACCGGGGTGCCGTCGCGGGTGACCTCGCGCCGCGACGGATCGAGCACGACATCGGCACAGCTCAGCACCGGCGACACCCGGCCGAGGCTGCGGCGTATCACCGCGCGCAGCCGCGCGTACAGCTCGTCGGGCTGGAACGGCTTGACGATGTAGTCGTCGGCACCGGCATCCAGTCCGCTGATGCGGTCGCTGAGCTGGTCGCGCGCGGTGACGAGCAGTACCGGCGTGGTGTCGTAGCGCGCGCGCAGCGCCTGCAGTACGCCCAGGCCGGAACCGCCGGGCAGACCCAGGTCCAGCAGCACCGCGCCATAGGCATGGTCGACCAGCACGGTGCGGGCCTGCGCCGCATCGACGACCCAGTCCACCTCGAAGCCCTGCTGCACCAGCCCGGCGCGCAGCGCCTCGGCCAGCATCGGGTCGTCTTCCACCAACAGCAGGTTCGTCTCCATCGTCGTCGCCATCCCGTCATGCCGAATGCACTGTGCCGCCGCGCGATTAAAGAGTTCTTAAAACCCGCTGTGCACGCTGGCTCCGCCCCCAACGCCGTGGAGCCCTACGATGTCCCTGTCGCTTCGTCCCGTTCCGAGCGTATTGATCCTAACCCCGCTGCTGGCCGGATGCGCCAGCATTCCCCGCAGCGATACGCCGGCCGCGGCGCTCGCGCGGCTGGACTGCACCGCACTCGCCGGCGAGCACGCGCAGGCCCTGCAGTCGCGCGAAGCCGCGCTGCGGGCGCGCAGCGGATCCTGGAAAGCGGTGCTGCCGGTCGCGATCGGCATCCGCTATGCCGCCGCCAATGCCGCGGTCGCGGACGCCGACGACCGGCTGGCGCTGATTGCAACGCACCGGCGCGATGCCGGCTGCCTGCCGACCGTGGACTCCGCCGCCGTCAGCGATCCCGCGGATCCGACCACCGGCACTGCCGCCGACGGAGCGGCCCTCCCGTCGGCCAGCGCCCTTACCGGCACCGGGAGCGACCAGTGAATGCCATCACCGCCGTAACCGCCACCGACATCCGGGTGCATGCGGTCACCCGCGAGGACACCGCGGTCCTGCTGCAACTGTGCGAGGAACATCACCGGCGCGTCGCCGCACAACGCCTGCCATACGGCCAGGCCCGCGAATCGACCCTGGAGCTGCAGGAGGCGCTGTTCGAACCGCCGCTGCGCGCATGGGCCTGGCTGGCCACGCATGGCAGCGATGCGCACGACGGCGAAGCGCTCGGCTATGCCGCCGCGACGGTCGGGTTCTCGATGCTCGAACGCGGCTATGTGTTCCAGCTCGACAGCCTGTACGTACGCGCGCCCTGGCAACCGCGCGAGGTCGCCGACGCGCTGTTCGCACAGGCCCGGGCGATGGCCCGGCAGCTGGACTGCGTGAACCTGCAGTGGCGTGCCGCGCCGTGGTGGTGCGACGCGGCGCGCCCGGGTGCGCCGCGCCACGCGATCCGCGTCGACGGCGAGCACTACGTGCTGGCGCTGGCGTCGGGCTAGTGCCTGTCTCCGCCCTTCCCAGCGCGCCGCGCCGGCGTGGCCGCCTGCGGCTGCGCTGGCTTCTCCTCATTACGGTGACGACCACGATGGCCTACCTGAGCCTGGGCGCATGCAGCAGCACGCCCTATCCCCATTCGCCGCAGTTCCGCGACGGCGCCTTCCGCAATCCGGTGACGCCGGCGCAGCCGAAAGGCTGGCGCGACACCCTGGCCACGATCCGCCGCTTCATCTTCGAAAAGCCCGTCGACGCGACCCCACCGGCACCGCCGCCGGTGCTGCCGCTGACCCGCGCCCGGCTGCTGGCCGCGCCCGACGCCTCGCTGTTCCGGCTCGGCCATTCAACCGTGCTGATCAAACTCGACGACGTTTTCTGGCTGACCGACCCGGTGTTCTCCGAGCGCGCGTCGCCGGTGCAGTGGGCCGGCCCGAAGCGCTTCCATGCGCCGCCGATCGACATCGCCGAACTGCCGCCGCTGCAGGGCGTGATCCTGTCGCACGACCATTACGACCACCTCGACCGTGCCGCGGTGCAGGCGCTGGCGGAGAAGACCACGCAGTTCCTCGCCCCGCTCGGGGTCGGCGACCTGCTGGTCGAGTGGGGCATCGACCCCGACAAGATCGTCCAGCTGGACTGGTGGGAAGAAGTCCGGATCGGCAACCTGCGCCTCGTGGCGACGCCGGCCCAGCATTTTTCCGGCCGCCGCCCGTTTACCGAGAACCCGACCCTGTGGGCGTCGTGGGTGATCGTCTCCGAGCGCGACGACCTGCGCCTGTTCTTCAGCGGCGACAGCGGCTACTTCGATGGCTTCCGTGCAATCGGCGAACACTACGGACCGTTCGACATGACCCTGCTCGAATGCGGCGCCTACGACGCCTCCTGGAGCGGCGTCCACATGCATCCCGAGCAGACCCTGCAGGCGCATCTCGACCTGCGCGGCCGCTGGCTGCTGCCGGTGCACAACGGCACCTTCGACCTTGCCCTGCACGGCTGGAGCGATCCGCTGGAACGGATCGCCGCGCTCGCCGGCGAACACCGGGTGCGGCTTGCCACGCCGATGTTCGGCCAGGCGGTCGCGATCCGGCAGCCGCAGCCCGGCCCGGCGTGGTGGCTGCAGTCGGCGGCGCAGGCGGCCACGGCACTGCCGGGCGACCGTGGACGCGTGCCCGCCGCCGGCCGGTGAACACCGCTCCGGCAAGGCCAGGAAGATGTCCGGGCGCCTTCGGCCCCGCAGCCGGAATGCCCGTGTAGCGCGCGCGGTCCGGCACCCGGTTGAAGCGTCTGGCCGGGGCTCCCCGACCTGGCCCCTGTCCCCGGCATCGTGAGGAAGTGGATCGGGTTGAGCGGGCTCTTTGCCGCTGCCCTTCATAACGCCTGGAAGAACAGCACTCGGTGCACTCGCGCCTGCGGTATTCGCCCCCAGCCCTTCCCGCCCGCCGGCCAGGGGACCGGGGCCGCCCAGGCCGCCCTTAGAGTCAGGCCGCGTCATCGGCGACAATGGCACCCCTTTTCGCCGCGGTGCCGTTCATGTCCACCCCTTCGCCCCAGCAGGCCTCCCCGTCCCCCATCTCGCTGACCCGCCATCTGCTGGAAGAACAGCGCGCCGGCCGCATCAACGCCGACCTGCGCCTGCTCATCGAAGTCGTCGCCCGCGCCTGCAAGAGCATCTCGATCGCGGTCGGCAAGGGCGCACTGGGGGGCGTGCTCGGCGACGCCGGCAGCGACGGTGCGGCCAGCATCAACGTGCAGGGCGAGGCGCAGAAGAAGCTCGACGTGCTCAGCAACGAGATCCTGCTGGAGGCCAATGCCTGGGGCGGCCATCTCGCCGGCCTTGCCTCGGAGGAGATGGATCATTCAGTGCCGATCGCGGACATGCACTCCGATGCCTACCCGCGCGGCAACTACCTGCTGCTGTTCGATCCGCTGGATGGCAGCTCCAACATCGACGTCAACATCTCGGTCGGCACCATCTTCTCGGTGCTGCGCTGCCCCGAGGGCGTGACCACGCCGGGCGATGCGCACTTCCTGCAGCCGGGCACCGACCAGGTCGCCGCCGGCTACTGCACCTACGGGCCGAGCACGATGCTGGTGCTGACGATCGGACACGGCACCCACGCATTCACCCTCGACCGCGAGATCGGCAGTTTCGTGCTGACCCAGCGCGGGATGACGATCCCGGAGGAAACGAAGGAATTCGCGGTCAACATGTCGAACCAGCGCTTCTGGGAGGCGCCGATGCAGGCCTATGTCGGCGACCTGCTGAAGGGCCGGGAGGGCCCTCGCGGCAAGGACTTCAACATGCGCTGGGTCGCCAGCATGGTCGCCGACGTGCACCGCATCCTGACCCGCGGCGGCATCTTCAGCTATCCGCTCGACAGCAAGTGCGCGGCGAAAGGCGGCAAGCTGCGGTTGATGTACGAGGCCAATCCGATGGCCTTCCTGGTCGAGCAGGCCGGCGGCGCCGCCAGCACCGGGCGCCAGCGCATGCTCGAGATGCAGCCGACCGGCCTGCACCAGCGCGTGCCGGTGTTCCTCGGCTCGAAGGCCGAGGTCGAGGCGGCAGTGCGCTACCACCGCGAGCACGACCTTCAGGGGCAGGACGCCGGCTGAACCCTTTGGCACGGGGATCATTGCAAGCCCCGGGTGCGCTGCGCTTACCCGGGCTGCGGGAGCCTGTCCCATAAGCGTAAGCCGCGATGGGGCGTCATGGGATGGCCCGGGGATCGCGGCTCACACGGCTCCTACGGCATGGAGGCGTGTGACCCCTCCCCCTGAGTCGGGGGGCGATTCGCGCGCAGCGCGAATACGGGGTGGAGGCGCAACGGCGGGGCCCGAGGTTTGTGCAGCAAGCGTTGGGGATTCCCGGGCGCAGCCCGGGGATCACGGCATTTGACGCGGGGTCGGCCGGCCATGCGAGGATGCCGGTCCCGATCACCTGATCGCCCGCTGATCCGCGCCTGTTCCGCGGACGCCGCTTGCCCATGGCCGATGCATCTCCCGCCAACGCCGACTTCATCGAGGTCTTCCCCGACGCGCTTGGCCGCGAACAGTGCGACGCCCTGGTCCAGCGCTTTCTCGGCAGCGGCGCCGATGCCCCCGGCCTGGTCGGCGGCGGCCATCGGCCGGAACTGAAGGACAGCCGCGACATCACCCTGGCCGGCAAGCCCGAGTGGCGCGATGCCGAGGCCATGCTCAACACGGCCGTGTTCAAGGGCCTGATGGCCTATCTGCGGCGCTACCCGTACACCCTGATCGCACCGCTGATGCTGGAGGTCGCAGGCGAGAATGGCGGCCGCCACCGGCTGACCGCCGAGCGGCTGCAGGCGATGGACGATGCCGCCCTGGCCGGGATCGTGCAGACCGTGCTGCGCCCGGGCGCAATCAACCTGCAGCGCTATGCCGGAGGTCGCGGCGGCTACCCGTACTGGCACTGCGAGCTGTTCCCGCGCGATGCCGGGGGCGAAACCCTGCACCGGCACCTGCTGTGGACGATCTATCTCAACGACGGCTTCGACGAGGGCGAGACCGAGTTCCTCCACCAGCAGCGCAAGATCGTGCCCAAGGCCGGCAGCCTGCTGATCGCCCCGGCCGCGTTCACCCACACCCACCGCGGCAACCGGCCGCAGGGTTCGGACAAGTTCATCGCGACCAGCTGGGTGCTGTTCCAGCGTGCCGAAGCGCTGTTCGGCGGCGGCCGCGGCGCCAGCGGCTGAACCGGCCGCGGTGGCGGCGCCTCAGCCGCCGTGCTGCGGCTGGTTCAGCACCAGCCAGTACAGGCCAACCTGCTTGACCGCCCAGACGAACTGCTCGAAGTCGACCGGCTTCTGGATGTAGCTGTTCACGCCCAGCGCGTAGCTGGTGTCGACGTCGAGCGGTTCCGCGCTGGTGGTCAGCACCACCACCGGCAGCGCCCGGGTGATCTCGTTCTCGCGGATCGCCTGCAGCACCTCGCGGCCGTCGACCTTGGGCAGGTTGAGGTCGAGCAGCACGATCGACGGCAGGTTGTGGGGGTCGCGGCCGGCATGGGCGCCGCGCGCGAACAGATAGTCCAGCGCCTCCACGCCGTCCTTCGCCACCAGAAGCCGGTTGGCGACGTTCGCCTCGTCGAACGCGATGCGCGCAAGCTCGGCATCGTCTGGGTTGTCTTCGACGAGCAGGATCACCTTCTCCATCAATACGTTTCTCCATGAGCGGGCTCGGTGGTTCCGGGCGCGCCCCCTGATGATGCCATCGATACGCCTGCCGCCCGCACCGGCAGCTCGATCGTGATCGTGCTGCCCACCTCCGGGGTGGACTCGGCACGCACGCGACCGCCATGGCGCCGGGCGATGCGATGGGCGATCGCGAGGCCAAGGCCATGGCCGCCTCCCTGGTCGGGACCGTGCAGGCGCTGGAACGGTTCGTAGAGCTTGTGCGCATAGCGCATGTCGAAGCCGCAGCCGTTGTCGCGCACCCGCAGCTGCAACCGCGGACCTTCGTCGGTGTCGACGATTCCGCCCTCGATCTCGATCAGCGGTCGGCTCCGGTCGCGGGTGAACTTCCAGGCGTTGTTGATGACCTCGTCGAGCATCATCTTCAGCAGGCGCTCGTCACCTTCGATCCCGAGGCCGGGCTGGATCCGCACCTGCACGGTCCGCGCCGGGTCGGCGTCCTGGCGCTCGGCGCAGGCCCAGTCGGCGAGCAGGCTCAGGTCGACCGGCCGGATCCGCAGCTCGGCACGGGTCGCCTGCGACAGCCGTCCGAGCGCCGAAAGAAGGTCCGACATCCGGGTCGCCGCCGAGCGGATCCGCTCCAGGTGGTCGCGCGAGGCGTCGTCGAGCCGATCCTCGAGATTGCGCGCCAGGCGCTCGGAAAAGCTCTCGATGGCCCGCAACGGTGCGCGCAGGTCATGGGTCACGGCGTCGGCGAATAACTGCAGCTGGCGGTGCGAAACCTCCAGCTCGGCGCCGTGATGCTCGACCCGCGCCCGCAGGCTGGCCTCGCGGGCCAGTTCGTCGCCGATGTCGCGGATCTGGGCCAGCAGGCCCAGCGGCTGGCCGTCGTGGTCGCGCAGCAGCGCGACATTGATGTGCGCGTGCAGGACCGAGCCGTCGCCGCAGACATAGCGCCGGCGCTGGTCGAGCATGTCGTCGGGCCGCCGCATCAGCTCGCGGACGAACTCGATGCAGACCTCGACCTCGTCGGGGTGGACGATCTCCAGGTACGGCCGCCCGACCAGCCAGCTCTCGTCGTAGCCGAGCATCCGGCACAGCGCCGGATTGACCTCCTGCATGCGTCCGTCCAGGTCGGCCAGGGCCATGCCGATGCCCGACGCCGCCATCACCAGGCGGAGAGCATCGTCACCCGGCAGGCGTGAGAGCAAGGCGGACATCGTTGGGGCGGATTACATTGCGTCGGGGCCGCAGTGTAACGGCCGGCCGTGATGGGCCGGTGCAGGCGGGTGACCTGCCACGGTTCGCTGCCGGCGTCCGTGAATGCGGGCCCCGCCTTTTGCCGCACAATGTCACCCATGGACGTCCTCTCGCCCGGCTTCATCCAGCTCGTCGCCTCGCAGGTTTCCTGGCAGCAGATCGTGTTCCTGCTGATCCTGGCCGGCGCGCTGTACCTGTTCGTCAGCGAGCGCCTGCGCGTCGACGTGACCGCGATGCTGACCCTGCTGGTGCTGGTGCTGACCGGCGTGCTGGACTCGCGACAGGCCCTGTCCGGCTTCGCCAGCGAGCCGGCGATCATCGTCGCCGCGGTGTTCGTGATCTCCGGCGGGCTGGCCGCGACCGGCATCACCGAACGGATCGGCCAATGGATCGGCCGGGTCAGCGGGCGCACCGAGAGCCGGGCGATCTCGGTGGTGATGCCGGTGGTGGCGGCACTGTCGTCGTTCACCCACCATGTGATGGTGACGGCGATGATGCTGCCGATCCTGACCCGTTTCGCGCGTTCGCGCGGACTGTCGGCGTCGCGCCTGCTGATGCCGATGTCGTTCGCCGCCTCGCTCGGCACCACCCTGACCCTGGTCAGCGCGCCGGCCTTCCTGCTGGCCAACAACCTGATCAAGCGTACCGGTGCCGAAGGCCTGGGCATCTTCTCGATCACCCCGATCGGCATCGCCCTGGTGTTCATCGGCATGGTCTACATGCTGCTGACCCACTGGCTGCTGCCCAAACGCGGCAGCGATGCCGGCGACGACGAGTACATGCGCCTGGACCGCTACCGCACCGAGCTGCTGGTGATCGAGGGCTCGCGCTGGAGCACGCGTCCGCTGGCAGACCTGCAGAAGGCCCTCGGCGATCGTTTCCGCCTGATCGGCTGGATGCGCGACGGCAAGCTGCGCAAGGACCTGGGGCCGGCCAGTCCGCTGATCAGCGGCGACGTGCTGCTGGTCGAGGCCTCGGCCGATGCGCTGGCGTCGCTGCACGACGATCCGGGCCTGGACCTGAACGCTGTCGCACGCTTCGGCGATACCGTCACCGGCGACGGCGAAGCCCAGCTGGTACAGGCGGTGGTCGCGCCGGGCTCCGAGTTCATCGGCCACTCGGTGCGCGAGCTCGATTTCTCGCGGCGCTTCCACGCGGTCATCGCGGGCCTGTGGCGGCGCGACGGCAGCATTTCCCCGCGCATCGCCGACGCCCGCCTGCGCGAGGGCGACCTGCTGGTGCTGTGGGGCAAGTCGGCACGCTTCGCCGAACTTGCGGCCCACCACGGCTTCCTGATGCTGGTGCCGTTCGCCGGCGAGGCCAAGCGCCGGGTCCGCGCGCCGCTGGCGCTGATGGTGATGGCCGCGACCGTGCTGGCAGCGGCGACCGAATGGCTGCCGGTGCCGCTGGCCTTCCTGCTCGGTGCGGTGGCGATGGTCGCGACCCGCTGCGTCGACATCGAACAGGCCTACCGCGAGATCGACGTGCGCATCTTCGTGATGATCGCCGGCGTGATCCCGCTCGGCATCGCGATGGAACAGACCGGCACCGCCGCGCTGATGGCACGCGGGCTGCTGCACGTGGTCTCGGACTGGTCGCCGCTGGCGGTGCTGCTGGTGGTGTTCGCCGCCGCCGGGCTGCTCACCCAGATCCTGTCCGACGCGGCCACCACCGTGCTGCTGGGGCCGATCGCGATCTCGCTGGCGCAGTCGCTGGGCCTGCCGCCGACGCCGTTCGTGGTCTGCACCGCGCTGGGTGCGGTGGCCTCGTTCCTGGTCCCGATCGGCCACCACGGCAACCTGCTGATCCTCGGCCCCGGCCAGTACCGCTTCAGCGACTTCATCCGCATCGGTCTGCCGCTGACGATGATGCTCGCCTTCACCAGCGCATGGCTGGCGCGCTGGCTGTGGCTGGACGGGCCGTTGTTGCCGGCGGGGTTCGGTGGGATCTGAGCGCGGCGGCGATCACCCCGGAAAAGCCGCGATGCGCGCCATCGATGCCGAGCACTACCTGCTGGAACTGAAGCTCAAGCGCGACAAGATCGCATCGTTCGAGCGCTACCCGTTCTCGCTGCCGGTGGTGCGCCACCTGCATGCGCTGGAGCTGCACCCGAAGGTCACCTTCATCATCGGCGAGAACGGCAGCGGCAAATCGACCCTGCTCGAAGCGGTCGCCATCGCCTGGGGCTTCAACCCCGAAGGCGGCACCCGCAACTTCAATTTCAGCACCCGCGCCTCGCACTCGGTGCTCAACGAGTACCTGACCCTGGTCAAGGGCGTGCGCCGCCCCCGCGACGGCTTCTTCCTGCGCGCGGAGAGCTTCTTCAACGTCGCCACCGAGATCGAACGGCTGGACGAAGGCCCCGGCGGAGGACCGATCATCGACTCCTACGGCGGCATCCCGCTGCACCAGCAATCGCACGGCGAGTCGTTCTTCGCGCTGATGACGAACCGCTTCGGCGGCAACGGCCTGTACGTGCTGGACGAACCGGAAGCGGCACTGTCGCCGCAGCGGCAACTGGCAATGCTAGCGCGCCTGCACCAGCTGGTGCGGACGAACTCCCAGTTCGTGATCGCCACCCACTCGCCGATCCTGATGGCCTACCCGGATGCCTGCATCTACCAGATCGGCGACGACGGCCTGCAGCAGGTCGACTACGAGCAGACGGAGCACTACCTCGTCACCCGGGCCTTTCTCGCCAATCCGCGGCGGCAGCTCGATATGCTGTTGGGGTGAGGGACCTCTGCCGCCACCGATGGCTTCGTCCCAGATCGGGCATTGCACGTTTGGACGAATCTTGCGGTGCAAACCTCCATCATCATGGACGCTCGTATGATCGTGATTACAGGCATGATGCTTTGCAGGAGGTATCGTTCCGATGCCTGTTTCAATGTTCCGCCTGTCCGCACTGCCGGATGCTCCATCCGGCATCCGGCTTCGAAGTCCGAGCCGGCCGCATCGCCGGGGCTAAAACAGCTCCCCCTGCGGCGACGGCCGCCGCGGCGGCACGAACCGGCTGCAGTCCAGCGCCGGCAGGCGGCCGTAGCCGAAGCGCCGGTGTGCCTTGCGGAAGCGCTGCGCGATCAGTTCCGCGAACGGACCAGTGCCGCGCATGCGGGTGCCGAACGCGCTGTCGTAGTCCTTGCCGCCGCGCATCTGCCGGATCAGGCTCATCACGTGTGCGGCACGCTCCGGATGGTGCAGTTCCAGCCATTCGCGCCAGACCTGCTTGAGTTCGTGCGGCAATCGCAGCAGCACGTGGCCGGCGGCGCGTGCGCCGGCGGCGTGGGCGGCTTCCAGGATCGCCTCGATCTCGCCGTCGTTGATCATCGGAATCACCGGTGCGACCAGCACGCCGACCGGCACGCCCGCCGCCGACAGTTCGCGGATCGCCTTGAGCCGGGTGTGCGGAGCCGACGCCCGCGGCTCCATCCGCGCGGCAAGCCGGTTGTCGAGCGTGGTGACCGACAGGTAGACGGTGACCAGTCGCTGTCGCGCCATTGCGGCGAGCAGGTCGAGGTCACGCAGGATCGTCGCACCCTTGGTCACGAAGCTGACCGGATGCCGGCATTCGGCCAGCAGTTCCAGGCACTGGCGGGTGATCCGGTAGCGGCGCTCGATCGGCTGGTAGGCGTCGGTGTTGATGCCCAGCGCGATCGGCGTGCAGCGGTAGCCGGGTTTCGACAGTTCGTGGCGCAGCCGCTCGGCGGTGTTGGTCTTGGCAAACAGACGGGTTTCGAAGTCCAGCCCCGGCGACAGGTCCAGGTAGGCGTGCGAGGGCCGTGCGAAGCAGTAGACGCAGCCGTGCTCGCAGCCGCGGTACGGGTTGACCGACTGGCTGAAGCCGATATCCGGCGAGTCGTTGCGGCTGATGACGCTGCGCGCACGCTCCTCGCTCACCCGGGTGTCGGGGTGGCTCGTCGCATCGGACCGGTCGGTGAGTGCGTCGGCCAGCGAATCCCAGCCGTCGTCCGCCGCCTCGGTGCGGGTGACCGCGTAACGGCCATCCACGTACGAGGCCGCGCCGCGGCCCTTCACGCGTTGTGGAGACGGCGCAACGATTTTCCGGGCATCATCCATTCCCAGCAAGCCTACGCCCTGACCGTCGCAGCCGTCGCGACGCCGGTCGGCGCCCGGCATTGATCGCCCTCGGAGATACCCTGCCCGTCATGCAGACCGACTTCTGGGATTCGCTGACCCCGATCCTCAACATCGGCCTCTACCTCGGCCTGGGCTGGGCGGTCTATCTGGTCTGGCTGGGCGGCTGGATCATCCTGCAGAAGCGCGAGCCGGTGGCGACCCTGAGCTGGCTGATCTCGCTCGCCGCGCTGCCCTACGTCGGCTTCGTCGTCTATTACTTCCTCGGCCCGCAGCGGATCCATCGCCAGCGGCTGCGCCGACACCGCAGCCGCTCCTCGCTCCCCAAGCCCCCCACCGGCCTGTTGCCGGACCCGGACGCCGTCGAGCTGGCCCGGCTTGGCCAGGCGCTGACCGACCTGCCGCCGACCACGGCGACCCGGATCGACCTGCTGGTCGACGGCGCCGCCAAGTACGTCGCGCTGCTGGACGCGATCGCCACCGCACGCGATCACATCCATCTCGAGTACTACATCTTCCAGCCCGACCGCACCGGCACTGCGGTGCGCGATGCTCTGGTTGAGCGGGCCCGGACCGGGGTGAAGGTACGGCTGCTGCTCGACGCGGTCGGGTCCGGCCGGACCCCTGACGCGTTTCTGCGGCCACTGGTCGAGGCCGGCGGCGAGGTGGCCTGGTTTCACCCACTGCGGCTCCGCTATTTCTGGAAACGGCCATGGCTGAACCTGCGCACGCACCGCAAGATCGTGGTGATCGACAGCCGGGTCGCATTCACCGGCGGCATCAACATCACCGACGACCAGGACGAACGGCTGCGCACGGACGCCTACCGTGATCTGCACCTGCGCCTGGAAGGCAACGTCGTGCTCGAGCTGCAGCTGGTCTTCGTCGAGGACTGGGCCTACGCCACCGGCGCACCACCGCTGAAGCTGCCGGTGCCTGCACGGGTACGCGGCGGTGTCGCTGCGCAGGTGATCGTGTCGGGGCCGGACTCGAGCTGGGAGGCGATCCACCGGATGCATGTCAGCGCGATCCACAGTGCGCAGCGCCGGGTCTGGCTGGTGACGCCGTACTTCGTCCCCGGCGAGGCCGCCCGGATGGCATTGACCTCGGCCGCACTCGGCGGGCTCGACGTGCGCCTGCTGGTGCCGAAGCTCAGCGACAGCCGGCTGGTGACCTGGGCCACGCGCTCTTATTTCGATGAGCTGCTGAGCGCCGGCGTGCGGATCTACGAGTACGGGCCGCGCATGCTGCACAGCAAGGCCCTGCTCTGCGACGACGACCTCGTGCTGATCGGCAGCGCGAACTTCGACAACCGCAGCTTCCGCCTCAACTTCGAGGCCGGCGTGCTGTTCCGGGATCCCCACCTGGCCGCGTCGCTGGCGACGCTGATCGAGCACGAGTGCAGCGACTGCACCCCGGTGCGCGACGACCGCGATCGCTCTCTGTGGAGAGAACGCCTGCCCGAGGCGCTGGCACGGCTGGTATCGCCGTTGCTGTGATCGCTTCGCCCGGATCGCGGCAGCGGAACGCCGGCGGGTTCAGCCACGGTCCGGCAATCGCGGCTTACGCCGTTCCCTTCGGGATGGGGACGAGTGGCCCAGCCCGCTGCGTCAGGGGGCGATTCGCGCATGGCGCGAATGGGGTGTGGAGGCGGAACGCCGGGCCCACGGTTTGCGAAGCAAACTTTGGGAGATATCCGGTCGCAGCCCGATATCGTCCCCCGGCTCCGACCAGCGGCCAAGGATCGGGCACGACCGGAGACGCACGAGCGGCACGGCGTGGGTACACTTCGGGGGCCGTCTTGCAGGAAGACTCTTCCAATGATGCCCTGGCTCTCCCTTCTGCTCGCCCTGGCCGCATTGGCCGCCGCGTTCAAGGCGTCGTCGCCCGGCGTTCTCGCCCTGTGGCTTTTGTTGTCCGTGCTGTTGATGATCGGCTGGGTGCTGGGCCTGCTGGCCCAGCGTGTCGGCAGTCGCAGCCGCGATGCGTCCTACATCCTCGATCCCGCCGAACTGCAGCGCATGCGCGAGCAGGCCGAGGCGCGCCGGCTCGCCGAACAGAACAGCCCGCCCGACACCGCGAACCAGGCCACGGACAGGTCGAGGGCCATCTGACGCGGAAGGATCGAGGGCGTTCTTGGACGCGGGTGAACGCGGGGGGGTCAACGGCCGCATTGGGCGGATTGACAGGGATGCGTCCCGGGAAGTCTCTCCGCAATGCCCCGCCCCCGGACCCGCGGCATCCGTTGTCCGTGCTCATCCGCGGAAGTCCGCGTCCGCTGGACGAACGGCGCTGCTAAGCTGGCGCGATGACCGTCCTCAGCGTCAACGTCAACAAGATCGCGGTGCTGCGCAACTCGCGCGGCGGCGCCGAGCCGGATGTCGTGCAGGCTGCACGCGCCTGCCTGGATGCCGGCGCCCACGGCATCACCGTGCATCCGCGACCGGATGCCCGCCATGTCCGCGCCGACGACGTAGTCGCGCTGGCCCTGCTGACCCGCGAGTACGGTGTCGAGTTCAACCTCGAAGGCAACCCCTTCGCGCCGCCGCGACCCGGTTATCCGGGATTCCTCGCCCTGTGCGAACAGGCGCGGCCGGCGCAGGCGACCCTGGTGCCCGACGGCGACGCGCAACTGACCTCCGACCACGGCTTCGATTTCATCCGCGACGGCGATGCGCTGCGGCCCTTGATCGCCGAGCTGAAGGCGCTGGGTTGCCGCGTCAGCGTGTTCGCCGACGCCCATGTCGATCCGGACCGCTACCGGATCGAGCGCGCGGCCGATTGCGGCGCCGACCGCGTCGAGCTCTATACAGGGCCCTATGCCGAGGCGTTCGGTGAACCCGACGAGGCGGCAGTGCTCGAACGTTTCGCCACCGCCGCGGCGCGGGCGCGGGCGGCCGGGCTCGGCGTCAACGCGGGCCATGATCTCAGCCAGGCGAACCTGGGACGGTTCCTGACCGGCGTTCCTGGCGTGCTCGAGGTATCGATCGGCCATGCGCTGATCGGCGAGGCGCTGTATGCCGGCCTTGCTCCGACCGTGCACCGGTATCTGGAGATCATCGCTGCAGCCGGCGGCCGCGCGGGCTGACCGTCCGGCAGGGCTTCTCTCCTTCCCTGTCCCCGGCCGCCGATGCGGTTCCGGAACGGACCCGCCGTCCTCCGACAGCGGATCCTGACTCCGGCCCAAGCCCCTATTGCGCGTGCGCGATCTCGCGAATGCCGCTGGCGCGGGCGACGGCGAGCGCGTCGGCGAACGCCTGGTAGTCGGCATCGTCGCTGGCGCCGACGGTCAACACTACCGGCTCATCGGCCGCCGCGCGGGCAGCCAGGGCGGTGGCCAGGCCGCCGGCATCCAGCCAGGCGCCGTCGAGGCTGAAGCGGTCGTTGCCATGCGCGACCAGTTCCAGCCGCTGCATGTCCTCTACTGCCACATCCGGCGGCGGGGACTGCGGGAGGCGGGCATCGAGTGAGCGCGTCGCCACGGGCGCGATCACCATGAAGATGATCAGCAACACCAGCATCACGTCGATCAGCGGGGTGATGTTGATCTCGGCCAATGCGGCATGGCCACGAGCGGTGTCGAAAGGACTGCGGGACTGCACGGAAACTGCCATGGCACCCTCCTGTCATGGGCCCGATGCCCGCTTCCGACGTTACGCGGACCCGAGGGTGCCGGCAAGCGGGCCGACCGGCTGTGCTCCTGCGTTCGCCGTCCGCCCAGGCCCGCAGGGCACGCCCCGGTGGCGTTGCGGTTCATCGCGGGCGGGCTGCGATTGTCCGGGCGACGTGCCACATCCCGGAGATCCCGTTCCGGGGGTTGGGGGCTGACCGAGAGCCTGGCACCGGCAGGTTTGCGGCCGACGGACCATCGCAGGAGCGGCATGAGCCACGACCATGCGCGGAAAAGCCTCGTCGCGGCTTACGCCGGTCCTCCGGGGCCCGTATGCGGGCCGGAACATGTGCCTCAAGCGGCCGGACAAAAAAACGCCGCCCGGGCGGGCGGCGTTCAATTCAAGCATCACGACGGTAAACGTCGATCGGCTTCGTTTTCAGGATCAGTTCTCGACGAAGCCGATCTTTTCCATCTTTGCGTTCTTGGCCGCGGTCAGGACCTTGGCCAGGGTGCCGTAGGCAGCATCGCCGTTGGCGTCGATCTCCAGCGTCGGCTGATTGGTCGGGTCGCGCTGGACCTCGGACGTCATCCGCGTCTGCAGCTCAGCCAGCGGTGCCGGCGAGTCGTTCCAGAAGACCGTGCCGCTGGCATCGATCCGCAGCCTGATCGGCGGCGGCGGATCGCTCTTGACCTCGGGCGGGTTGGTGCTGCGCTGTGGCAGCGAGATATCGACCGGATAGCTGGCAATCGGCGCCGTGACCATGAAGATGATCAGAAGCACCAGCATCACGTCCACGAGGGGCGTGACGTTGATGTCGGCCATCGCGCCGCTGCCGCCAGTAGTGAAAGCCATGATTGCGCTCCCTTAGTTGCCGCGATCGGCAATGGTGACGAAGCCGACCTTGCGCATGCCCTGGGCCTGCGCGGTCTTCACGACTTCATTGACGATGCGGTACTTGGTGGTCTTGTCGCCACGCACGTTGACCTGCGGCTGGGGCGTCTTCTGCGCCTCGACCGAGAAGCGGCTTTCGAGCATGTCCTTGGTGACCGGCTCGTCGTTCCAGAACAACGAGCCGTCCTCCAGCACCGCCACCGTGATCGGCGGCGTCGGCAGCGGATCCTGCTTCTCTTCCAGATTGGCCTCCGGCAACTCCACCTTCACCTTATGCGTCATAAGGGGCGCGGTGATCATGAAGATGATCAGCAGCACCAGCATCACGTCCACGAGGGGCGTGACGTTGATGTCGGCCATTGCGCCGCCGCTACCGCCAGAACTGAAAGCCATGTTCGAACTCCAAAATCGCGTGTGTGACGATGACGCCTATCAGCGCTTGGCGCCGATGTCGCCGACGCGCGAACCGGTGGCGAAGAAGTCGTGCAGGTCGTGCGCGAAGGTGTCGAACTTGTTGTTCGTCACGCGGTTCAGACGGGTGAAGAAGTTATACGCCAGCACCGCCGGGATCGCGACGAACAGACCGATCGCGGTCATGATCAGCGCCTCGCCGACCGGACCGGCGACGGCGTCGATCGACGCGTTGCCGCTCATGCCGATGCGGATCAGGGCGTGGTAGATGCCCCACACGGTACCGAGCAGACCGACGAACGGCGCGGTCGCACCGACCGAGGCCAGCAGGGTCAGACCCGCTTCCAGACCCGAGCTCTCGCGGGTGACGGCCTGACGCAGGGCACGGTCGACGAACTCGGAGCGGTTCAGCGACTCGACCAGGCGCGAGCCTTCATGGCGCTGGTGGTGCGAGGCGGCCTGGGCGGCGTCGAGGGCGATCTTCGAGAACGGCTCGCTGCGCGGCTGCTCTTCCATGTAACGGATCGCATCCTGCGCGTTCGGGGTTTCCCAGAACGTGCTGATGACGCGGTCGGAGGTCGCGCGAAGACGCATGTTCTTCACGAAGTTGTAGATCATCCAGTAGATCGACATGGCCGACATGGTCACCAGGGTGATGAACACGATCCAGGCGACCAGATCGAAGTTCTGGATCATGTGGCCAAAGCTCATCTGCTGGAGGGCTTGAGCGTTGGAGCCCCCGGCAGTGGCAGCGGTGGTGGTTTCCTGCAGCATGACGCTTACCTTTGAATGTCGTGGAAGGAAAAAGCTGTTACGAAAGAACGGAGCGTTTCTTCAAGGATCGTTGAAACGTGTTGCCCGGTGTTGTGTTGCCCTGTTACCCGTCCTGCCGGCCCGATCAGCGCGGCGGGACGAAATCGACCGGGACGCGCACCTTGCTGGCCACGGCCACGCCGTTGCGCATTTCCGGATTGAACCGCCACTTGCGTGCAGCTTCCATTGCCGAGCGGTCCAGATTGCGGTTGCGGCTGGACTTCTCGACCGAGACGTCAAGCACGTTGCCTTGTGCGTCGATGCTGATGATCAGCACCACCGTGCCGCCAATGCCCTGGCGGGCCTCGGTCGGCGGATAGCGCGGCGGGTTGAGCCGGCGCGAGGAGGGGTCGACGCTGGAACCGATGTTGGTGGCCGGCGGCGGCGGCGACGGCGGGGCCGGCGGCGGCGCCTGCACGTCGACCGGGCTCGGATCGTCGAACACCACCGGCGGCTCTTCCGGCGGCGGCGGCAGCGGGGTCGGCTGCGGCGGCGCGATCTTCGGTGGCGGCTTGAGCTCCTTCGGGGGCTCCGGCGGCGGCGGCGGCGGCGGTGGGGGCGGCGGCGGCGGCTTGATCAGATTGACGAGGGTGACCTCTTCCTTCTGCTCTTTCGGCGGCGGCGGCGCCATCGGCGCCAGCAGCAGCAGCAGGGCCGCGGCGTGCACCGTGATCGCCATGGTGATACCGGCAATGCGGGCCCAGTTCAGGCCTTCGTCGCGATCGTCGTTATGAACGTGGTTTTCGAGGTCTTGCGTCATGCGCCGTCAGCTCGGGGAGGTGTTTCCGCAACGTCTGACGCCGCGGGCGTTGGTCATGGCCCGGACGCGCTTTCGCGACGCCCGAACCTCCTAGCTTATACCAAATGGACCCCATGGTTCCAAGTGGGAAGCCCATCATTTTGTCGTATTGATCGACAGCCGATCAACCGCCAGGCAGAGCGGTGATCTGCTTGGCTTCCTCCGGGCGCTTGACACCCTTGGCCAGCGCCTGGCGCGCGGCCTCCTTGGCTTCGGAGATTCGGTCTTCCTGCCACAGCACCTTCGCCAGATTCAGGTAGGTCTCGCCGTCCTCGTCCATCGGCGCGGCCTTGCGGTAGGCCTCGATCGCCGGTTCGATCTGCTCGGAAAAGTAGTAGGACTGGGCGAGGGCCAGGTTGTTCTGGAAATCATTCTGGAGGATACCCTTGTCCAGGCCCTCCTTGATCACGTTGGCCGCCTCGCGCTCCTTGCCGTCCATGTTGAGGTAGGTCGAATAGAGCTGGCGGTACTCGCGGTCGTCGGTGAGCTGACCGGACGCGCGCAGCTTCTCCAGCACTTCGGCGGCCTTGGCGAAGTTCTCGCCCTGCTGGTAGGTCGCCGCCAGATTGAGCTGGGCGCGCTTGTCGCCCGGGTTCTTGGCCGCGACCGACTCGGCCAGTGCGGCCGCCTCGGCCGACTGCCCGGTTTCGAAATAGGTCGCCATCAGCAGTTGCTGCCAGTCATTGCGCGGCTCGTCGCTGCTGTCGATCGCCTGCTTGAGCACCGTCGCGGCCTCGGGGTAGCGTTCCATCCGGTACAGCGCGTTGCCCTTGATCACCAGATGCTCGGGCTTGCTGCTGCTGGTCTCGGCGAAGAAGCGGTCGATCGTCGCCAGCGCCTTGTCGTACTGCTCTTCCTGCAGCTCGAGCTGGCCCAGCATCAGCATCGCGCCGTAGTGGCCGTTGTTGTCCAGACCGTTGTACTCGATGGCCTTCTCGAGATAGCGCATCGCCGCGGCGGTGTCGTCGCTGTCGTATGCGCTCTGCGCGGCGATCTGGGCGGCGAACGACTTGTCGTACTCGTTGGCCTTTTCGTTGGCCATGATCTCCTCGGCGATCGCGATCGCCTCGGCGCTCTCGTCGTCGTCGTAGCGATCCATCATCTTCTGCAGTTTCGACGACATCCGCGACGAGGCCTTGGTCCTGGGCTCCTGGCGGCTGGCTTGCGGATAGTCGACGTTGCTGGCCGCCTGGCTGTCGCTGTTGCGCTGGGCCTGGCGCTCGCGGCGCTCCTGGGCACGATCCTGGGCGGTCTGCGCATGGACCTGCGAGACGCCACCGAACACGAGCACCGCACCGATGGCGGCGGCAAGCAGGTTGAGGTGGCGGGGCGTGGTTGCGTTCATCGAGTCACCTTCTGGATGCTGCGACCGTCCTGGGTCGGAAACTGGATCGGAACCGGCAGAGCTTGGATCTGCGGGGCGGTCACGCTACCAGAAACGCATGACCGCGGCATACTGGGTTGACCTTGTTACGATTTTGTTGCGCCTGCAGGGTTCCACCGGGCGGGAGACGCGCCAGACCTGCGTTCGAGGCCCTTGCCGCGACGGCTTCAGCCGCAGCGCGGCCGGCGGCCGGCGGCCTGGGCCTGCTGCCAGGTCGGCGCCAGACTGTCGGCACGGCTGTCGAGCTCCTGGATCCGCGAGGCCGGGTTGGGGTGGGTCGACAGCCATTCCGGTGGCTGTCCGCCGCTGGCGGACATCATGTTCTTCCACAGGTCGACGGCCTGGTGCGGGTCGTAGCCGGCGCGGGCCATCAGCTGCTGGCCGACCACGTCGGCCTCGGTTTCCTGGGTGCGGTTGTTCGGCAGCAACAGGCCGGCCTGGACCGCGGCGCCGCCGAGCTGGCCGGTGGTGCTGGCCGCGGACTGGCCGTAACGGGCGCCGACCAGCGCGCCCAGCAGGCCCAGCCCGGTCTGCGCTCCCATCTGCCGGGTGATGCGCTCGTCGTGGTGGTTGGAGATCACATGGCCGACCTCGTGGGCGACCACCGCCGCGAGCTGGTCCTGGTTCCTGGCGACCTTGAAGATCCCGGTGTTCACGCCGACCTTGCCGCCGGGCAGGGCGAAGGCGTTGGGCTCGTCGTCGACGAACAGGGCGACTTCCCAGCCTGCCTGCTGTCCGGCCGGCAGCTCGCGGGTGATCGAGTTCACCACACAACGCACGTAACGGGTCTGGGTCGCATTGGTACTGATCTGTTTGTTCTTTTTGGCCTGGTCGAAGGCCTGGATGCCGAGCTGCTGGAGCTGGGCCTCGGACATGCCGCCGACGACCTGGGTGCGGCCGGTCGGCGAGGTGGTGGTCGCGCAGGCGGACAGCAGGCCACCCAGCGCCAGGACGAGCACGAGTGGCGGCGATCCGGTGCCGGCTGGCGCGATCGTCCGGCGAGGCGACGGCGTGGTTCTGGTCGACATGTGCACCCCCTTGCGTGAACAGGCTCGTTTTAGCCGAACACGGATTAACATCTCGTAATCGCGCGGATCCGCTGGACCGGCGGTTCAGCCATGGCCGGTGAGCAGCAGGGCGCAGGCGAGGGCGTTGTTGATGGTGTGGGCGCCGATCGCCGCCCACAGGGTTCCGGTGCGCCGATAGACCCAGGCAAACGCCGCCCCCATTGCCGCGTACACCAGCCACAACTGCAGCACGGCCTGCCACGGGTTGTCGCTGAGCCCGGGCACCTCGTGCACCAGCGCGAACACCGCGCCGCTGAGCAGCATCCCCAGGCCTGGGCGGCCCGCCTGCCACAGGCGGCCGAACAGCACCCGGCGGAACAGCAGCTCCTCATAGGCGGGGGCGAGCACGATCGCGAACACCAGCATGAACACCGGGCTGTCGGTGAACGCCGCCTCGACCATTGCCAGATTCGTCGGTACCGGCGTCGTGCCCAGGCGTTCGCCCAACCAGCCGATGGCGAGGCTGAATGCCAGCACGGCCAGCCCGGTAGCGAGCATCCAGCCCCAGGTCGACGCGCGGGCCAGGGCCGCCCGCGAGGCGGCGCGTTCGCCGGCGCCGGCACGGCGGCGCAGGAAGTAGATCAGCAGCACTGCCGGCGCCATCGACAGCAGGGTCATCCAGACCAGGGTCGCACCCTGGGGCTGCGCATCGGGCCGCAGCCGGCCCGCGAGGCCGGCCAGGTCGCCGGGCGCCGCGATGAACGCCGTCCACAGCATCCAGCCGATCATCAGCACGGTGCTCAACACCAGCATCACCGCCACCGTGGCCAGCAGGTCGGCGGTGAAGCCGAGCAGGGCGCGGCCGAGGCCGCCCGGCGCCGCCATCGGCAGCGGTGGCGGCTCGGACCGGCCGTGCAGTTCGGTCGCGCTCACCGGAGAATTCCGCCCGCGGCCGCCGACCGCGCGCTCAGACTTCGAGGCTGGCGACCTTCGGCACGTTGTCCTGGATGAACTCGCGGGGTAGGTGAGCGCTGGTGCCGCAGGCACGCGGGCTGCCAACAGGCAAGCCGCGAAGCGCGAACGCCCGGGGCAGGCCACCCCGGGCGGGAGCACTCGACGAGGCCAGGATGGCCAAGCCTGGTGCCACTGGAGCCGCGCCACCGCATAGCGGGATTCAGACGTCGAGGTTGGCGACCTTCAACGCGTTGTCCTCGATGAACTCGCGGCGCGGCTCCACCACATCGCCCATCAACGTGCTGAAGATCTGGTCGGCGGCGACCGCGTCCTCGATGCGAACGCGCAGCAGACGCCGGGTTTCCGGATTGACCGTGGTTTCCCACAACTGCTCGGGGTTCATCTCGCCCAGGCCCTTGAAGCGCTGGATCTGACGGCCCTTCTTGGCCTCGTCCATCAGCCAGGCCTGCGCCTGGGCGAAGCTCTCGACCGGCTGGGCGCGGTTGCCGCGGAGGATCTGGGCGCCGTCGCGGACCAGGCCGTGCAGCTGGTCGGCGGCCTCGCGCAACGCGCGCAGCTCGCCACTCTCGAATGCGGACAACGGCAGCAGCTGGGCGACCGTCTGGCCCATGTGGGTGCGCTCGATCCGCAGTGCGGCCGGTTGCAGGTCGTTAGCCGGCTGGAACGCCAGCGCATAACGCGGCTGGCCCAGGCCACTGCGGTTGAGGCGGGCGGCGAGGACATCGAGCTCGTGCTGCTCGTCGGTGTTGTCCTGCAGGCGCGTGGCGTCGAGCGGACTGAAGTCGATCAGCGCCTCGAGTACGCGCGGGTCGAAGCGGTGCTGGTTGCGGGCGATCACCTCGCGTGCGGACGCGTAGGCCAGCAGCAGCTTCTCCAGTGCCGCACCGGCGATCGGGGGTTCGCCATCGGCCGGAATCAGGCTGGCGTTCTCGACCGCGTGGCTGGCCAGGTAGGCATCCAGCGCCGCATCGTCCTTCAGGTACAGCTCGGTCTTGCCCTGCTTGATCTTGTACAACGGCGGCAGGCCGATATAGATGTGGCCGCGCTCGATCAGCTCCGGCATCTGCCGGTAGAAGAACGTCAGCAACAGCGTGCGGATGTGGCTGCCGTCGACGTCCGCGTCGGTCATCAGGATGATGCGGTGGTAGCGCAGTTTGTCCGGGTTGTACTCGTCCTTGCCGATGCCGGTGCCCAGGGCGGTGATCAGGGTACCGACCTCGGCGCTGGACAGCATGCGATCGAAACGCGCGCGCTCGACGTTGAGGATCTTGCCCTTGAGCGGCAGGATCGCCTGGGTCTTGCGGTTGCGCCCCTGCTTGGCCGAGCCGCCGGCGGAGTCGCCCTCGACGATGAACAGCTCGGACAGCGCCGGATCCTTCTCCTGGCAGTCGGCGAGCTTGCCGGGCAGGCCGGCGATGTCGAGCGCCCCCTTGCGCCGGGTCAGGTCGCGGGCCTTGCGCGCGGCCTCGCGGGCACGCGCGGCGTCGACCACCTTTTCGCAGATCGCGCGGGCCTCGTTCGGGTTTTCCTCGAGGAACTCCTGCAAACGTGCACCGAACGTGCTCTCAACTACCGGCTTCACGTCGGAACTGACCAGCTTTTCCTTGGTCTGGCTGGAGAAACTGGGATCGGGCACCTTCACCGACAGCACCGCGATCATGCCTTCACGCATGTCGTCGCCGGACAGGCTGATCTTCGCCTGCCGGGCAATGCCATTGGCCTCGATGTAGTTCGACAGGGTACGGGTCAGCGCGGCGCGGAAGCCGGCCAGGTGGGTGCCGCCATCCTTCTGCGGGATGTTGTTGGTGAAGCAGAACATCGTTTCCTGGTAGGCATCGGTCCACTGGATCGCGACGTCGACGCTGATGCCGTTCTGCTCGCCGGACACGGCGATGACGTTCGGGTGCAGCGGGGTCTTGAGCTGGGCGAGGTGTTCGACGAACGAACGGATGCCGCCCTCGTACTGGAACACGTCGCGCTTGCCTTCGCCGCGCTCGTCCGCCCGCTCGTCGATCAGGGTGATCTTGACCCCCGAGTTCAGGAACGACAGCTCGCGCAGGCGCTTGGCCAGGATGTCGTAGTGGAACTCGGTGTCGGTGAAGATGCTCGCCGCCGGCTTGAAGCGCAGCAGTGTGCCGCGCTTCGTGGTCGGCTCCAGAACCTGCAGCGGCGACAGCGGCTCGCCCAGCGCGTACTCCTGGTGGTGGTGGTGGCCGTCGCGCCAGACGTCGAGCCAGAGGTGCTCGGACAACGCGTTCACCACCGACACGCCGACGCCGTGCAGGCCGCCGGACACCTTGTAGCTGTTGTCGTCGAACTTGCCGCCCGCATGCAGCACGGTGAGGATCACTTCCGCCGCGGAGACGCCTTCCTCCTTGTGGATGTCGACGGGCATGCCGCGGCCATTGTCGAGCACCGACACCGAGCCATCCTCGTGAATGGTGACGACGATGTCGTCGGCGTGGCCGGCGAGTGCCTCGTCGACCGAGTTGTCGACGACCTCGAACACCATGTGATGGAGGCCGGTGCCGTCGTGCACGTCGCCGATGTACATGCCGGGACGCTTGCGCACCGCCTCGAGGCCGCGCAGGACGGTGATCTTGCTGGAGTCGTAGATCTGGTTCGGGACCGTCTCGGTAGCGGTGTCCTGGACGGATCCGTTCTGCGAGTCAGGGGAGTTGGGGTCGTGCTCGGATGAGGTCATTGCGGCAACAGGCTCCGGCAACGCGGCCGCGAAAGCGCGACGCGTCCACACACATTAGCTATAAGCGACCGTCGAGTATACCAGCCGGGCCGAAGCCGCCGGTCGCCCGGACACGCTGCGATGCGGGCGCCGGGAGCGATGTTCAGGCGCAGGATCGAAAGGCGGCAGCACTTGCGGATCGTCCGCTGCGAAGGAGGGCAGTCCGGGCACCGCCACGTCCGGTCAGGTCTGTCGCGTCTCGATCGGAACCAGCGCTCCATGTTCCACGTGGAACCTCGTCACCGGCACCTGGACCTTCTGCAGCCCCGGCGGGGACTCCGTCCCGGTAATGAAGGCCTGTGCGTCGCTTCCGACCAGACGCGAGAGGACGCGGGCCTGATGTTCCCGATCGAGCTCGGATCCGAGGTCGTCGAGCACGATCACCGGCCAGCTGCCACGGCTCGCCGCATGGTGCGCCGCCTGCGCCAGCACTGCCGACAATGCGGTCAGCTTTGCCTGCCCGCGGGAAAGTGCCTCGCGACCGGGGAGGGTGGGGAAATGGATACGCCAATCGGCCCTGTGGGGTCCGACCGAGGTATGCCCGCTCTGCAGATCGCGGTCGCGAGCCAGCAGCAGCGCGTCCTCGAGCGACACCGCCTCTCGACGCCAACCCGGGAGGTACTCCAGTTCCACTTCACCCAGGGCCGGTGCAAGGCCGGCCAGCAGCGGAGCCAGTAGCCCCCGCAAATCCTCGAGATAGAGCTGGCGCCGGCGGCTGATGGGTTCGCCCGCCTCCGCGAGCTCCCGCTCCCAGGCATCCAGCCCATCCCCGATGCGCCGGCTCTTCAACAGCGCGTTACGTTGCTTCAACGCCCGGGCGTATCGGCGCCACAGGGGCATGAACTCATGTTCCACGTGGAACAGCCCCCAGTCGAGGTAGCGTCGGCGCGTCTCCGCACCACCGGTGATCAGCGCGTGGCTACCCGGCTCGAAGCTGACCACAGCCAGCGCCGCGCACAGGTCGCCGAGCTGGGACACGTTGCTGCCGTCGAGGCGGCCAACCCAGTCCTGGCCGCTGTGACGGAGCCCGGCCCGGCGCAGGCGGGTTTCGCCGCCGCCTGCTGCCGGCTCGCGCCACTCGACGAACACCTCCAGCGCTTCCGCACCTGCCTGTAGCAGGCCGTCGCGGACCCGACCACGGAAGCTCCGCCCATAGGCCATCAGATGCATCGCTTCCAGCAGCGAGGTCTTGCCTGCACCGTTGGCGCCTGTAATCAGGTTGATCCCGGGAGCGGGCGCCAGGCTGATCTCGTCGAAGCGGCGAAAGCGGCGGAGATCGAGGCGGGTGATCTGCATGGGCAAAGCTTAAAGGGATAGGAGGTAGCAGGGGAGGACAGGATCGGGGCTTACAGGGAAGGCGCTGGCAGCCATCCGGGCTGCGACATCATCTCCACCACAATCCGCGAGGTGGCGTAAGCCGCAACGGATCGTCGTATCAGTCTCATCGCGGCTCACGCCGCATCTACAGAACCGATGCACTCTCGCGGTACCGGGGAGATGGCGCTGACATTCCCTCACGAAAACGCCCGGCACATGGCCGGGCGTCGATGTTCCACGTGGAACCTGCCGGTTCCGGCGTCGTGGTCAAAGCCGCAACGGCATGACCACGTGACGGCTGCGCTCGTTGCCGGCCTCGCGAACCAGCGCCGAGGAGTTGGCATCGCGCAGGGCCAGGATCACCTGCTCGTCGCGCAATGCGGTCAGTGCATCCAGCAGGTAGTTCACGTTGAAGCCGACCGCGAGGTCGTCGACCTTGGTCTCGGCCTCGACTTCCTCCTGGGCTTCCTCCTGCTCCGGATTGTGCGCGCTGATCTTCAGCTGGCCCGGCGATACCTCGATCCGGACGCCGCGATACTTTTCGTTCGACAGAATCGCCGCACGTTGCAGCGACGCACGCAGCACTTCGCGGTCGATCCGGACCTCACGATCGGCACCGATCGGGATGACCGCTTCGTAATCCGGGAAACGGCCGTCGATCAGCTTGCTGGTGAAGGTCACATCGTCGCGCTTGATCCGGATGTGGCCGCGGCCCATCTCGATTTCGACCTCGCGGTCGCCGCCTTCGAGCAGACGCTGCAGCTCGGTGACGCCCTTGCGCGGAACGATGATCTGTCGCTTGGTGCCGTTGCCGCCTTCCAGCGCGGCTTCGCACAGCGCCAGGCGATGACCGTCGGTGGCGACGCAGCGCAGGCTGCCTTCGCGCAGGTCGAACAGCAGGCCGTTGAGGTAGTAACGCACGTCCTGCTGGGCCATGGCGAACGCCGTTCGCTCGATCAGCTCTTTCAACGAGGCCTCCGGGACCCGCACGCGTTCGGTCGCCTCGACCTCGTCGATCGCCGGGAAATCGTTGGCCGGCAGGCTGGCAAGGGTGAAGCGGGAGCGTCCGGCCTGGACCGTGATCTTCTCGGCGTTCTGGCTGACGGTCACGGTGCTGCCGTCGGGCAGGGCCCGCACGATGTCGAACAGCTTGCGCGCCGGAATCGTGGTCTCGCCGTCAACCGCATCGTCGACCAGGATCCGCGACACCATCTCGACTTCGAGATCGGTGCCGGTCAGCGCGAGCTGTCCGTCCTTGACCTGGACCAGCAGGTTGGCCAGCACCGGCAGGGTCTGGCGCCGTTCGACCACGTTGACGACCTGCGCCAACGGCTTGAGAAACACTTCACGTTGCAGGCTGAAACGCATGCTCAACCGCTCCCCTATGCCCAAGACAAAAGATTGGATAAATCAAAAGCGTGGTGGTGATGGTGTCGGCGAAAACCCGGGAAAACCATCATAACTCTTTGTTCTGAAACAAAATTTAGTGCAGATGAACCTTTGTGGAACCGAGCTGACAAACGGGTACAAGCTGTGGACAAGTTTCGCGCTCCGGGTCGGCCTTCCAGTTGTCCACAGCTTGTTCGCATGCCGTCCAGAATATTCCCTTTCCTGTTCACATTGCCCGGATTCCGGCCACTGGGCCGCTTGTCGTCACCGTTGTCGTGGCGAGCTCGGGGCGGACCCGGCAGGCGCCACGACGCGTTCCTTCACTCGCTCAGCTTCCGGATCAGCTTGTCCCAGTCCTCGCGCAGCTTGCCGTCCGTCTCCATCAGGGTGCGGATCTGCCGGCAGGCATGCAGCACCGTGGTGTGGTCGCGGCCGGCGAAGGCATCGCCGATTTCCGGCAGGCTGTGCTCGGTGAGCTCCTTGGTCAGCGCCATCGCCATCTGGCGCGGACGGGCCAGCGAGCGGGTCCGTCGTTTCGACAACAAATCCTTGATTTGCAGGCCGTAGTAGTCTGCCACGGTCTTCTGGATGTTGGGGATGCCGATTGCCTGCTGTTGCGCACGCAGCAGATCGCGCAGGGTCTCCTGGGCGAACTCCACGGTGACCGCGCGGCCGGTGAAGTTGGCGCGGGCGGTGAGCGTATTGAGCGCGCCCTCGAGGTCGCGCACGTTGCTGCGCATCTTCTTGGCCAGCAGGAAGGCGACGTCCTCCGGAATCTGCGCGCCGCGCTCGCGCGCCTTGCTCAGAACGATCTGCGCGCGGGTCTCGAAGTCCGGCGGCTCGATCGCCACGCTCAGGCCCCAGGCCAGGCGCGACTTCAACCGCGGCTCCAGCCCGTCGACCTCGCGCGGATAGCGGTCGCAGGTCAGGATGATCTGCTGCCTGCCGTCGAACAGCGCATTGAAGGTGTGGAAGAACTCCTCCTGGGTGCGGTCCTTGCCGGCGAAGAACTGGATGTCGTCGATCAGCAGCGCGTCCACCTGCTGGAACTGGCGCTTGAACGCGTCCATCGTCTTGTCCTGCAGTGACTTCATCATCGCGCTGAAGAACTGCTCGCTGCGCAGGTACATCACCCGCGTGCCGGGGTTGTTCGCGCGCATCGCGTTGCCGGCGGCGAACATCAGGTGGGTCTTGCCCAGACCGGTGCCGCCATACAGCAGCAGCGGGTTGTGGGCACGATCGCCCGGCTTGAGCGCAGCCTGCCAGGCAGCGGCGCGGCCGAGCTGGTTGCTGCGGCCCTCGACGAAGTTGTCGAAGGTGTAGTGACTGTCGAGATGGCCGTTGAACGGCGCGGCTGGAGCGGATACCGGCGTCGCTGCCATCGCTGTCGTGCGGGCTTCCGGCGCCGGCACGCGCGGCAGCGAGCCGACTTCCAGGCTGACCTCGGCGCTGCCGGCGAAGTGGCCGAGCAGTTCGCGGATGCGGGCGAGGTAGCGCTCGCGCACCTGCTCGACGACGAAGGCGTTGGGTGCATACAGCACGGTCACCTGGTCGCGACGGGTCGCCTGCAGGGGCTTGAGCCAGGTGTGGACATCCTCGGCCGGGAGTTCGGCTTCGAGACGTTCGAGGCAGCGGGGCCAGGCGTCCATAGAATCGATGCGCGTTCCGATAGTGCGAAAGCAACCGACGCGCGATGCCTGCGGCGTCGCACGCACGGGGCGGTGGGGGTCAGCCAGACTATCACCGTGGCGGGTACGGGAACAGCGCGACGGGTGCCGTCAGCAGCGTCGATGCCACGTCAATCGCGGGTCGGGACGGCCGCCGCCACGTGAATGCGGCCATCCGCGCTGGCCGCGTCGGGACCCGCTCAGCAAAGGTCCTCGCGACGAACCGGCCGTTGGCCGGCACACCCCTCCGGCTTGACCGTGGACGGCACCACGGCTAGACTTCGCGGTTCTCTATTTCCCGCATTCAACGCAGAGCCGGACCATGGCCACCAAGCGCACCTACCAGCCCAGCAACCTCAAGCGCAAGCGCGACCACGGCTTCCGTGCGCGCATGGCGACCGCCGATGGCCGCAAGATCCTTGCGCGCCGCCGTGCCAAGGGCCGCAAGCGTCTTTGCGCCTGAGCCGGAAAGCGGCTCCCGCGATGTGCCGCGGCATGCTGATGCCGGCACCCGACCGGATGGCCGCGGCCTGCAATGACGTCCCACCGCTTCCCGCGCACCGCGCGGGTTCGCGCGCGTAACGACTTCGATCGCACCTTCAAGCACGGCCGGCGCGTGGCGCTGCCCGTGCTTGCCCTGCATTACCGTCTCGACAATACCGAAGACGTCGCTCCGTCCGGGGCGCCGGCATGTCCGGGCGTTGCCCGGCTCGGTCTGGCCGTCTCGCGCAAGGTCGATCCGCGGTCGGTCGGACGCAACCGCATCAAGCGCGCACTGCGCGAAACTTTCAGACGGCATCGCGAACGGCTGCCTGCCGGCGACTACGTCGTGGTCGCCCGTCCCGGCGCCTCCCGGCTGCCGGGAGCGGCGCTGCGACAGGCATTCGAACAGCTGCTGCAACGTGCCGGTGCGTTGCCCCGTCCGCAGACGGGCGGCACAATGCGCGCCAACCCGTCCGGCGAATCGCCCGCGTCACCCGTTTCCGAACGCCCTTCCGGTCATCCCGGCCGATGAGCCCGCCCGGGATACCTTGCCTGCGCCGGTCCGGGCCCAATACCTGGGGGATTGACCGCAAGCATCCGTCCGGCAGCCTGCGACCCCGGTTGCCGTGCGTCTCCGCCGGCCCGGCCGTCGAATCGCGGGGCGGCCGAGCATGCGCCCTGCTGGAAAGTCCGTGAAAAGCCCGCCTCCTGTGAGTCCGACCGCATGAATCAAACCCGCCTTTTCCTGATCTTCGCCTGGCTGATGGTGGCGACCCTGCTGTGGGTGGAGTGGAACGAGGAGCAGGCGCCGGCGCCACAGCCGGCCGCGACCGCGGTGCCCGGCGCCGCGTCCGTACCCGGCGCCGGCGATGCGCCCACGGCATCGGTCGATGGCATCCCCAGCGCGAGCAGCCAGGCGCCGGCCAACGCCGTCGCGACCGCGCCGACCGGCGATCCGTCGGTCACCGTCAGCACCGACGTATTCCGGGTCGAACTCGGCGGGGGCGAGCTGAGCCAGGTCGACCTGATCGGCTACGGGCAGACCGCAGCGGAAGACAGTCCGCCGGTGCGCCTGTTCACCCGGGATCCGCTGCACTACTTCGTCGCGCGCAGCGGCTGGAGCAGCCCGCAGGGAGCGCCGGACCACGCCCGCGGCTTCCGCCTCGAGGGCGACGTCCGTAGCTTCGCCCTGGCCGAGGGCCAGGACCAGCTGGTGGTGCCATTCCTGTGGACCGGCGCCGATGGCGTGACCATCCGCCGCAGCTACACCTTCAGGCGCGGCGATTACGCGATCGGCGTGCGCGACGAGGTCGTCAACAATGGCGACCAGCCGTGGCAGGGCTACATCTACCGCGAGCTCGACCGGATTCCTGCGGTGGTTCAGAAGAGCGGACCGATGAGCGCGGAGAGCTACAGCTTCCAGGGCGCAGTCTGGTATGACGAAAGCGACGGCTACGATCGCCGCAACTACGACGACTTCGTCGACGACGGCCCACTCAATCGCACCGTCAACGGCGGCTGGATCGCGATGCTGCAGCATCACTTCTTCGCCGCCTGGATCCCGCAGCAGGATCAAGCCTCGCTGTTCGTGCTCGAGCAGGGCAACGGCCGCTACGGCATTGAATCGCGCGGGCCGTCGTTCAATGTCGCGCCGGGGGGTTCGGCGGCGACCACCGCGCGCCTGTGGGTCGGTCCCAAGCTGGTCGAAGGCATCAAGGCGCAGGAGGTGAAGGGGCTGGATCGCGCGGTCGACTACAGCCGGTTCGACATCTTCGCCGCGCTCGCCAACGCGCTGTTCTGGCTGCTGGAGAAGATCCATGTGCTGGTCGGCAACTGGGGCTGGGCGATCATCGGCCTGGTGGTGATCATCAAGGCGATCATGTATCCGCTGTCGAAGGCGCAGTACAAGTCGATGGCGCGGATGCGCAAGTTCCAGCCGCGCATCGCCGCATTGAAGGAGCGCTATGGCGAGGACCGCCAGAAGTTCCAGCAGGCGATGATGGAGCTGTACAAGAAGGAGAAGATCAACCCGGTCGGCGGTTGCCTGCCGATGCTGGTGCAGATGCCGGTGTTCCTCGCGCTGTACTGGGTGCTGCTGGAGTCGGTCGAGCTGCGTCACGCGCCGTGGATGCTGTGGATCCAGGATCTGACCGCGCGCGATCCGTACTTCGTGCTGCCGGCCATCAACATGGCGGTGATGTGGGCGACGCAGAAGCTGACGCCGATGACCGGCATGGATCCGATGCAGCAGAAGATGATGCAGTTCATGCCGCTGGTGTTCGGCGTGATGTTCGCGTTCTTCCCGGCCGGCCTGGTGCTGTACTGGGTGACCAACGGCGCGCTCGGTCTGCTGCAGCAGTGGTGGATGACGAAGAAGTACGCGGAGGCGCCGGTCAAGGGCTGAAGCGGACTCCGGCAATGGGCGACAAGGAGACGGCGGACCTTTCCAGGTCCGCCGTTTTCGTTTGCGCGAGAAAGCCGCGGCGCGCGGCCGGCCGCACTCAGGCGGTCGTGGTCTCGGTCTCCGGCTCGGCGTCGGTCGTGGCTTCTGCCTCGGCCGCCGGCTTGCCCGCCGCGACCTTGGCCAGTTCGGCCTTGACCGCCGCGCTCTGCGCCTCCTTGCCGAGCTGGCAGCTGCGGCGCAGGTCCGGGCACATGTGCTGCATGTAGTCGACGTCCAGATTGACCCGCTCGACCAGGAAGTCGACGAATGCGCGCACCTTCGGCGACTGCACGTGTCCGCGCGGGAACACCGCGTTGAAGTCGTACTCCGGACCGGTCCAGCCGGCCAGCACGCGCTTGAGATAGCCCTGCTCGACATGGGTGCGGACCATCACGTCGGCCGCCATCATCATCGCTTCGCCACACAGCAGCGCACCGCGCAACGCGGCCGGGTCGTTGGCGACCATGATCGGATCGACGACGAAATCCTGCATGCCGTTGCCGTCGTCGAGCGCCCAGGCGTACTGGCCGCCGTTGCGACGCGACTTCGGGAACGCCAGCGTGCGGTGATGCTGCAGGTCGTTCGGGTGCAACGGCTCGCCATGACGTTCGATGTAGTGCGGGCTGGCGTAGACCTGGGTGCGCAGCACCGCGAGCCGGCGCGCGACCAGGTTGGAGTCGGGCAGTGCGCCGATGCGCAGGGCGACGTCGATCTCCTTGCCGACCAGGTCGAGGGTATCGTTGCTGAGCAGCATCTCGATCCGCACTTCCGGGTGCCGGGCATGGAATTCGCCCAGCAGCGGCGCGATGCGGTCGATGCCCATCGAATAGGGCACGGTCACCCGCAGCCAGCCACGCGGACCGGCCTGTAGCTGGCCGACCGCGCTTTCCGCCTCATCCAGTTCGCGGGCGATCCGCTGGCAGTGCTCGAAGTAGACGTTGCCGGCCTCGGTCAGGCCGAGCTTGCGGGTGGTCCGGTGCAGCAGCTGCGCGCCGAGCCGGGTTTCCAGTTCCTGCACCTTGCGGCTGACGGTGGTCTTGGGCAGGCGCAGGGCGCGGGCGGCGGCGATGAAACTGCCGGCTTCCACCACCTTGACGAAGATCAGGGTGTCGTTGAGGTCGCGGGCCATCGATGGATTCCTGTGATGCCGGCGAGGATCGCCGCCTGGGCCGGGCAGATCCGGTCCGCAGCGACGTCCCTGCAGGACGGTGGGGAGGGCTTCGGTGGGATATTGGACCGAAGGTGGAACAATTATTCCCTCATTTGCCGGCTAATCAAGTGCCGGTCATCGGCGTAGTCTGGCCACCATTCCCACCGAGGCCCGCCGCCATGTTGGCCCCCCGCCTGCTCCGTCGCGTATTCCTGCCGCTGATGCTGATCGCCATGTCCGTCCTGGCCTGGCCGGCATTCATCGTGCTCCGGGAAGGGCTGTCGGCGGGCTCGGGCGAGGCCTGGATGGTGCTGTGGATGCTGGCCTTCGTGTTCGTCCTGCCGGTGACCCTGCTGCTGCTGCCATCGATGGCCGCGCTCGCCGACTTGGCCCGCCAGCGGGACAATATCCCACTGGCGGGAGTGAAAATCCCATGACCGGGATGGTGCCCGTACCGATGCCGTCCTCGCTGCCCGTGGTGGTGCTCGGCGCCAGCGGCGGGATCGGCCGTGGCGTGGTCCGGGCAGCGCTGGATCGCGGCCGCCCCGTGATCGCGGTCGCCCGGGACCCGGACGCGCTCGACACCCTGCGTCCGCTGGCGCCGAAGTCGATGCTGACACTGCTGCCAGGTTCGGTCGCCGACGACGTCGGCGGTTCGCAGCTGGCCGAGCGCCTGCGCCGGCTCGACCGTCCACTGGCCGGAGTGGTCGCCTGCGTCTGCGGCCGTTCGCAGGCCGGCCGCCTGCTCAACCAGCCGGCCGAGCAACTGCGGCAGCGTCTGGACGAGGACCTGCTGCCGCACCTGGCCGCGGCACGCCACCTGCTGCCATTGCTCGCCGAGCGCGGCCGCAACAGCACCTATGTGCTGATCGGTGGTCCCGGCGGCGAACACCCATGGGCCGGCTACGGTCACCGCTCGGTCGCCGCTGCCGCGCTGCGGATGCTGACCCGGGTGCTGCACGATGAGGCCCGCGCCCAGGGCGTACGGGTGCAGCTGCTGACGGTCGACAGTCCGGTGCGGACGTCGGCGCGGCGCCAGCAGTGCTGTCCGCAATGGCCCAGCGCGCTGGCGGTCGGCCAGCAGGCGCTGGCCCTGGTCGATCGCGAGAACCCGTCGGCGATTCCCGCGCCGATCGTGCGTTACGACGGCGCCGACCGCATCGACGCACCGCCGGCTGTCGAAACGGCGACAGCTGGATCGTCGGAATCGCGAACGCCGGACAGCATCGGCCGCGGGACGTCGTCGCCGCACCCGCGACGGCAACCGCAGCACCGATCGCAACCGGACCTGCTGCCAGAAGGTTGTCAGCAGTCGGCCCGCACTCTGTTGATGAACCTGCTGACGCCGCCGTCCTCGCGGACCGTCGCCGAACCCGATCCACTCGCTTCCTCCTCCCCATCGCCTCAAGACAAGGAACGCCCCGCATGAATCCCCACGTCACCCCCATCAGTACGCCGTCCCGGCGCCTGGCGCGTTCCGGGACCGGCCTGCCGCTGCTGGCGCTCACCCTGAGCATGGCCGTCAGCCTGTTCGTCGCCGGTTGCGGCAGCCAGGCCTCCACCGCCGACGCGATGCCGCCGGCGGAGGTCAGCGTCGCCGAGGTCGTCAGCCGCGACGTGCAGCCCTGGGACGAGTTCACCGGCCGCGTCAGCGCGGTGGAGAGCGTCGAGCTGCGACCGCGCGTCAGCGGCTACGTCGAACGCGTCGCCTTCGACGAAGGCCAGGAGGTCGCCAAGGGCGACCTGTTGTTCGTGATCGACCAGCGCCGCTACCGCGCCGAGCTGGCCCGCGCCGAGGCCGATCTCGCGCGGGCGCGCAGCGAGGCGCAGCTGGCCCGAACCCAGGATGCGCGCGCGCAGTCTCTGGTCGAGGCCAAGGCGATCTCGCGCGAGGAGTTCGAGTCCCGTCGCGCCAGCCGTTCGCAGGCCGAAGCCGCAGTACGCGCCGCCGAGGCGGCGGTCGCCAACGCGCGCCTGGACCTGCAGTTCACCGAGGTGCGCGCACCGATCTCAGGCCGTGCCGGCCGTGCGCTGGTCACCGCTGGCAATCTCGCCCAGGCCGACGCCACCGTGCTGACCACGCTGGTCTCGCTGGATCCGGTCCACGTCTACTTCGAGGCCGACGAGCAGACCTGGCAGCGCTACAACGCCCAGGCCGGCGAGAAGCGCGCGGTCGAGGACAACGCGGTACGGGTCGGTCTGGCCGGCGAGAGCGGCTATCCGCATGCCGGCAAGGTCGACTTCGTCGACAACCAGGTCGACGCCGGCACCGGCACGATCCGCGCCCGCGCGGTCGTCGCCAATCCCGACCGCCTGCTGACGCCGGGGCTGTTCGCCCGCGTGCAGTTGCAGGGACGCGACAGCCACCGTGCGCTGCTGGTCGACGACAAGGCGGTGCTGACCGATCAGGATCGCAAGTACGTCTACGTCCTCGGCGAAGGCAACACCGCGATGCGCAAGGACGTCCGCCTCGGTCGCGAGATCGGCGACCTGCGCGAGGTCGCCGACGGACTGGAACCGGGCGACAAGGTGGTCGTGCATGGCGTGCAGAAGATCTTCTTCCCCGGCATGCCGGTCGCGCCGACGACGGTGGAGATGGGCGCGCCGCCCGCACCGCCGCAGGTCGCCAGCGCGGAATCCGGGGCCGAACCGGCTGGGCCCGCGGGGGGCAGCCAGTGATGCCGTAACTCGTCCGGCGTCTGACCCCTGCGGTATCGCGGCGCCGGCCCTTTCGCACATCCCTCCCCCGACGTGCGGAAGGGCCGGCAGGCCCGCGAGCGATCGCGTCTTCTCCCTCCCTTGCAGGCGAGGGAGGGGGCATACGAATGCATGACTTTCCGCGTCTCGCGACGCGGACCCGAACCGTTGCGGCCGAGCACCGCGAGGAACCCTCCGCGAGGAACCCCATGGACTTTTCAAAATTCTTCATCGATCGGCCGATCTTCGCCGCGGTGCTGTCGATCGTGATCTTCGCGGTCGGCCTGATCTCGATCCCGAACCTGCCCATCAGCGAGTACCCGGAGGTGGTGCCGCCGTCGGTGGTCGTGCGCACCGTCTATCCGGGCGCGAACCCGAAGGTGATCGCGGAAACCGTGGCCACGCCGCTGGAGGAAGCGATCAACGGCGTCGAGGACATGATGTACATCAAGTCCGTCGCCGGTTCCGACGGCGTGCTGCAGATCACCGTCACCTTCAGCCCCGGTACCGATGCCGACGACGCGACCGTGCGCGTGCAGAACCGGGTCAGCCAGGCGCTGGCGCGGCTGCCCGAGGACGTGCGCCGGCAGGGCGTGACCACGCAGAAGCAGTCGCCGACCTTCCTGATGGTGGTGCACCTGACATCGGCCGACGGGCGCTACGACACCCTGTACCTGCGCAACTACGCGCGCCTGCACGTGAAGGACGCGCTGGCGCGGATCTCCGGCGTCGGCGACGCGCAGGTGTTCGGCGGCGGCGACTATGCGATGCGCGCGTGGCTGGATCCTGACCGGATCGCCGCCCGCGGCCTGACCGCCGGCGACGTGCTGGCGGCGATGCGCGAGCAGAACGTGCAGGTGTCCGCCGGCCAGATCGGCGCCGAGCCGATGCCCAGCAGCGACTTCCTGACCCTGATCAACGCCCAGGGCCGGCTGACCACCGAACAGGAGTTCGGCGACATCGTGCTCAAGAGCGGCGACGACGGCGAAGTGGTGCGCCTGCGCGACGTCGCCCGGCTCGAACTCGGCGCCGGCGACTACACCCTGCGCTCGCAGCTCGACGGCAAGGAGGCGGTCGGCATCGGCATCTTCCAGGCGCCGGGCGCGAACGCGCTGCAGATCCAGGAAACCGTGATCGCGACGATGGACGAACTGTCGCAGCGCTTCCCCGAGGGCGTCGGCTACGAGGCGGTGTACGACACCACGATCTTCGTGCGCGACTCGATCAAGTCGGTGATCAAGACCCTGCTCGAGGCGGTGCTGCTGGTGGTGCTGGTGGTGACCCTGTTCCTGCAGACCTGGCGTGCGTCGATCATCCCGCTGATCGCGGTGCCGGTGTCGGTGGTCGGCACCTTCGCAGCGCTGTACCTGCTGGGTTTCTCGATCAACACCCTGACCCTGTTCGGCCTGGTGCTGGCGATCGGCATCGTCGTCGACGACGCGATCGTGGTGGTGGAGAACGTCGAGCGCAACATTGAGGAAGGCCTGACCCCGCTCGCCGCCGCGCACCAGGCGATGCGCGAGGTGTCCGGCCCGATCGTCGCGATCGGCCTGGTGCTGTGCGCGGTGTTCATCCCGATGGCGTTCCTGTCCGGCGTCACCGGCCAGTTCTACCGCCAGTTCGCGGTGACCATCGCGATCTCCACGGTGATCTCGACGATCAACTCGCTGACCCTGTCGCCGGCGCTGGCGGCGATGCTGCTCAAGCCGCACGACGCGCCCAAGGACCGTCTCACGCGCCTGATCGACCGTCTGTTCGGCTGGGTGTTCCGTCCGTTCAACCGCTTCTTCGGCGCCAGCTCGGAGAAGTACCAGAGCGCGGTCTCGCGCTCGCTGGGCAAGCGTGGCGCGGTATTCGTGGTCTACCTCGGTCTGCTGCTGGCGACCGGCATGATGTTGAAGGTGGTGCCGCCGGGCTTCATTCCGGTGCAGGACAAGCTGTACCTGATGGCCGGCGTGAAGCTGCCGGAAGGCTCCTCGCTCGACCGGACCGACGCGATGCTGAAGAAGGTCGGCGAGATCGCGATGGAGACCGAGGGCGTCGCCCACACGATCGCCTTCCCCGGACTGAACGCACTGCAGTTCACCAACACGCCCAACACCGGCGTGGTGTTCCTGCCGCTGAAGCCGTTCGACGAGCGTTCCCGCACCGCGGAGGAGATCAACGCCGAGATCAACCAGAAGATCGGCGCACTGCAGGAGGGCTTCGCGTTCTCGTTCATGCCGCCGCCGATCCTCGGCCTCGGCAACGGTTCCGGCTACCAGCTGTTCATCGAGGACCGTGCCGGCCTCGGCTACGGCGCGCTGCAGAACGCGGTCAACGGGTTCCAGGGCGCGATCTCCCAGACCCCGGGCATGGGTTTCCCGATCACCAGCTACCAGGCCAACGTGCCGCAGCTCGACGCCGTCGTCGACCGGGTCAAGGCCAAGGCCCAGGGGGTGCCGCTGACCGGCCTGTTCGAGACACTGCAGACCTACCTGGGTTCGGCCTATGTCAACGACTTCAACCAGTTCGGCCGTACCTGGCAGGTGATCGCCCAGGCCGACGCGCCGTTCCGCGACGGCGTCGACGACATCGCCAACCTGCGGACCCGCAACGACCGCGGCGAGATGGTGCCGATCGGTTCGATGGTCGACATCCGCGAGACCTTCGGTCCCGATCCGGTGCTGCGCTACAACGGCTATCCGGCCGCCGACCTGGCTGGCGAATCGGATCCGCGCGTGCTGTCCTCGGCGCAGGCGATGGACTCGCTGACCGCGCTGGCGGGGCAGGTGCTGCCCAACGGCATGGCGATCGAGTGGACCGACCTGAGCTATCAGCAGGCGACCCAGGGCAATGCGGCGCTGGTGGTGTTTCCGCTGGCGGTGCTGCTGGTGTTCCTGGTGCTGGCCGCGCTGTACGAGAGCTGGACCCTGCCGCTGGCGGTGATCCTGATCGTGCCGATGTGCATGCTGTCGGCGCTGATGGGTGTGTGGTTCGCCGGCGGCGACAACAACATCTTCGTGCAGGTCGGCCTGGTGGTGCTGATCGGACTGGCGTGCAAGAACGCGATCCTGATCGTCGAGTTCGCCCGCGAGCTCGAGATGCAGGGCCGCGGCATCGTCGAGGCGGCACTGGAAGCCTGCCGCCTGCGCCTGCGTCCGATCATCATGACCTCGATCACCTTCACCGCGGCGGTGGTGCCGCTGGTGCTGGGCAGCGGCGCCGGCTTCGAGGTGCGCCAGGCGCTCGGCGTGGCGGTGTTCGCCGGCATGCTTGGCGTCACCCTGTTCGGCCTGTTCCTGACCCCGGTGTTCTACGTCGCCCTGCGCACGCTGGTCTCGCGCCGCGAGCGCAAGGCGACGACGGCCGGCGACCGCGGCGATGCCGCCCTGGAGACGACCCATGTCTGAGTCCGATATCCGCAAGCCCGTGCGCGCCGTCGCAAGGCCGCTCGCCGCCAGCCTGCTCACCCTCGCGCTGGCCGCGTGCGCGGTCGGTCCGGACCACGTCCGGCCGAACCTGCCGCTGCCGGACCACTACAGCCAGCAGGCCGGGGCGACCCCAGAGCAGGGCGCGACCGCGCGCGCGACCCCGGACGCGAATGCACCGTTCTGGGATGCCTTCGACGATCCGACCCTCAGCCGCCTGGTCGACGAGGCGCTGGTCGCCAATCACGACCTGCGCATCGCGCTGTCGCGCTACGACCGCGCGAACGCGCTGCTGCGCGGCGCGAAGTTCGACCGCTTCCCGACCGTGACCGCGAGCGCCGAGGGTGGCGAATCGCGCAGCAGCGCCGACCAGCTGCCCGGGGTCGCGCGCGGCGACCGCGACGTCGAGTCCTACCGGGCCGGCATCGATGCCAGCTGGGAGCTCGACCTGTTCGGCCGCGTGCGCCGGAGCGTCGAATCGCAGCGGGCCGAGACCGCCGCCACCGCGGCCGATCTGGAGGCGCTGCAAGTCGCGATCGTCGGCGAGGTCGTCAGCGGCTATGTCGAACTGCGCGGGCTGCAGGCACGACTGCAGGTCGCGCGCGAGAATGCCGACAACCAGCGCGAAACCCTGCGCCTGGTCGATGCGCGGCTGGAAGCCGGCCGCGGCACCGAGTTCGACACCGCCCGCGCACGCGCACAGCTGGAGAGCACGCTGGCGCGGGTGCCGGCGCTGGAGGCGGCCGAGGCGGTCACGATGCACCGGCTCGCGGTGCTGACCGGACGCACGCCCGACGCGCTGGTCGCCGAGCTTTCGACGCCACGCCCGCTGCCGGCGTTGCCCGCCCGCTTCGACCCGGGCGCACCCGGCGAGCTGCTGCGGCGGCGGCCTGACATCCGTGCGGCCGAGGAGCGCCTGCACGCGGCGACCGCGCGGATCGGCGTCGCCACCGCCGACCTGTTCCCGCGCTTCACCCTCGGCGGCCTGATCGGCAGCCAGGCGATCGACAGCGACGCCCTGTTCGAGCGCGACAGCGAGACCCGGCTGATCGCACTCGGCGTCGACTGGTCGTTCCTCGACATCGGTCGGGTGCGCGCGCGCATCGCCGCCGCCGATGCCGATGCCGAGGGCGAACTGGCCCGCTACCAGCAGACCGTGCTGCGCGCGCTGGAAGACACGGAGAACGCGCTGGTGCGCTATGCCCGTGCGCGCGACGAGGATGCGCACCTGGCCCGCGCGGCCGCCGACAGCGCGCGCGCCGCCGAGCTGGCGCGGATCCGCTTCGAGGCCGGCGCCGCGGACCTGTTCGAGGTGCTCGACGCCGAGCGCAACCGCCTGCAGGCGCAGGATGCGCTGGCCGACGTGCGCACCCGCAGTGTCAACGGTGCGGTCGGCGTGTACCGCTCGCTCGCCGGCGGCTGGCCGTCGCGGCAACCCTCGCGCGAGAGTCTGGCCGGGCGCTGATCGCCCCGCCATCTCCGCCTCGCACCTGCCCGTCGGCGGCCCGCAACGCGCTCCCTCTCGCGTTGCCGCCGGCGGGCGGGACCTTCCGCGGAGCCCTCGCCGCATCCACGTCGGATGAAGGGCCGGGCCGGCTTCGCGGGTCCCAGGTCCATGGCCCCCGGTTCGGTGACGTGCCGGCACGCTGCCACCTCGTCGCGGCGGCTGCGTGGGAACCCCTTGGAGTCATCCGGAGTGCGCGGAGCCCGTGAACAGGCTCTAGACTCGTGGCATTCACGAGGAGGCTGCGGATGCGGATCGTGCTGGCCCTGCTGCTGGTGCTCATCGGGGTGGTCGGGCCTCGCCCGGCGGTGGCGCAGGCGCTGGAAGTCGAGCTGCTCTACACCGAGCAGGACCTGGCCAGCCCGCCGACGGTGGCACCGGTGCAGCAACGCGTCGTCGCCGAGCCCGGTCAGTACGCGCGGCTGCCGTTGCCGCGGCGCGGGCACGGCTACTGGCTGCGGCTGACCACCCATGAACCGATCGTCGCCGACAGCCGCCAGGTGCTGGTGCTGCGCGGTGCGCAGAACCTGGGTCCGGTGATCTTCCATCCGCCTGCCTCCGCGCCGGCCATGGTCGCGCAGGGCATCGACGGGCCCAACACCTTGCTGCGGCGCGGATGGCAGCTGCCGCTGCCGAACGGCTGGCCGCCTGCCGCGGTCGCCTACCTCCACGTGTCCGGCGATACCGGGCAGGCGCTGCGGCTGGGCCTGATCGACGTCGACCGCCTGATCCTGCACGAACGTGCCGGCGCGCGCCTGGCCAGCGCGACCTTCACCGCGCTGGTGCTGGTCGCGATCTTCATGTTCGGCCTGTGGGTCGCGTTGCGCGATCTGCTGTACCTCAGCTACGCCGCCTATCTGGCCTGCGTGGCGGTCTACTCGATGCTGCTGAGCGGCGACGCCGGCGAGATGCTGACCCTGGCCTGGATGACGCCGGACGGACTGCTCGCGCGGATGGGCCTGGGCACCCTCGCGGTGATCCTGCAGCTGATCTTCACCGCGCGCTTCCTCGAGCTGGCGCGGCTGATGCCGCGAGCGGCCCGGGTGGTGAGCGCGATGGTCTGGCTGCTGTTCGGCCTGCTCGCGGTGCTGCTGATCGGGCAGCAGCACGTGGCCCGCTGGTATCCGGCGGCGATCCATGTCCTGTTGCTGCTGTTCATGCCGATAAGCATCGCGGTCGCGATACAGGCGTGGCGCAAGGGCGCCGCCTATGCCGGCCACTTCATCGCCGGCTGGACGCCGCTGCTGGCGATGGCGGCGCTGATGGCGGCGCATCAGCTGGGCCTGGTCGACGTGCCCTGGATCGAGCGCGTGCTGCCGCTGGGTGCGGTGCTGCAGTCGGGCGTGCTGGCGCTGGCGTTGAGCCAGCATGCCGCCAACCGCCACCGGATCGCCCTGTTGGCCCGCCAGTCGGCCGAGCGCGATGCGCTGACCGGTGCGCTCAACCGGACCGCGATCGAGCAGATGCTGGCGGCGTGGGGACAGATGGGCCACCTGGGGGTGGGCCAGTACGCGCTGCTGCTGGTGGACCTGGACGACTTCGCCGAGGTCAACGCACGCCACGGCTACGTGGTCGGCGACACCGTGATGCAGCATGTCTACACCCGCATCCGCGGGCTGGTGCGGCCGGACGACACCGTCGCGCGGATGGAGTCGGACCTGTTCGCCGTGGTCAGCGAATGCCGGCGCGACGATGCCGAACTGCTCGCGCACCGGCTGGTCGAGGGTTTCCAGCAACGGCCGTTCAACGTCGATGGCCACGAGATCGTGGTGACGGTCAGCGTCGGCCTGGCGATGTCGCGCCGTGGCGAGGACGCCGATGCCTTGCAGCGACGCGCGGCGGAAGCGCTGGCCGGTGTGCGGATCGCCGGGCACAGCAGCATCGGCGTGTCGTCCGAACCACGCACGGGCGAGGGCCGTCGCCAGCGCGGCAGAGCCGCCGCCGCGCGCGAGCCGGACTGACGTCGCCAGATTTCCGCATGGACGCAGCGCAACCGCGCCTGAACGTGGGAATGCGAACGTGCGCCGCGTCATTGCGGGGCGATGCCGCGGCGGCGTAGCGTTCGCTGCAGCACGTCACCGAATGCGTGCGATCACACAACACACAGTGATGCATTGACGGAGTCGCCTGGCGGCTCCGTTCTTGTGCACGACGGTTGCGCGGGCCGTGTCGCTTCTCCGGTGTCGCCCGTCCCGGCGAAGAGGCCATCGCCGCGGGCGTGTACCCCGCGCCGTCGTGGAGTAGGATGCCCGTCCCCCTTTCGCATCCGATCGAGCCATGGCCGATTCCACCAAGCCGACCCGCGAGGAGGCCGAAGCCGCCGTCCGTACCTTGCTGCGCTGGGCCGGAGACGACCCCGACCGCGAAGGCCTGCTCGACACGCCGACCCGCGTGGTCAAGGCGTACGGCGACTGGTTCAGCGGCTACGGCGAGGACCCGACCGACTACCTCAAGCGCACCTTCGAGGAAGTCGAGGGCTACGACGAGATGATCGTGTTGCGCGACATCGAGTTCGAGAGCCATTGCGAGCATCACATGGCGCCGATCATCGGCAAGGCCCATGTCGGCTACCTGCCCGACGGCAAGGTCGTCGGCATCAGCAAGCTCGCCCGCGTCGTCGAGACCTATGCGCGCCGCCTGCAGGTGCAGGAGAAGATGACCGCGCAGATCGCTCAGGTGATCCAGGACGTACTGCAGCCGCGCGGTGTCGGCGTGGTCGTGATCGGCGCGCACGAGTGCATGACCACCCGCGGCGTGCACAAGCGCGGGGTCAGCATGATCACCTCGACGATGCTCGGCAGCTTCCGCGAGGACGCACGCACCCGCGCCGAGTTCCTGCGCTTCATCGAGGCCAGTCCGGGACGCTGATCGCCGCCGCTGTAAACGAACGGCCGCAAAAGCGACCGTAGGAGCGGCGTAAGCCGCGATCGAACGTTTGTTCAAGACCCAGCCCCCTGAGTCAGGGGGCGATTCGCGCCGCAGGCGCGAATGGGGGTGTGGAAGCGCAACGGCGGGGTCCATGGTTTGCGCAGCAAGCTTTGGGGATTCTCGAGCGCAGCCCGGGGATCGCGGCTCACGCCGCTCCTACAGGGCTCCTACGGGTGCTTCTGGGCCGCGGCCACCACGCGCTCGGCCAGCACCCGCATCTGCGCCACCGTCACCTGCAGATGTGGGGCGATCCGCAGCAGGCCGTGGCGGCGGGTGAACACCGCACCGGCAGCGGCGAGCGCCTGCGCCGCCGTGTCGATCCGTTCGGGCGGCGGCCGCAGGCCGAGCAGATGCGGGGCATGGCCCGGCGTGATCCAGTCTTCCAGGCCGTACTCGCGCAGTACCGCATCGAACGCGGCGGTGCGTGTGCCCAGCGCCTGCGAAAGACCGGCGACGCCCCAGGCCTGAAGCTGCGCCAGTGCGACGGCCGCCATCGCCAGCTTCTGCGCATGGGCGATGCCGCCGGCATCGAAGCGGCGCGCGCCCGGGCGATACGCAGGCGGCTGCAATGGCGAGGCCATCGCCGCATCGTGCTCACGCGCGAACCAGTTCTGTTCCAGCGGCCGGCCGTGCTCGCGCCAGTGCGGCGCCACCCACAGATAGGCCAGCCCGTAGCTGCCGAGCAGCCACTTGTGCCCGACCGCGACCGCGAACTGCGGCTGCCAGCGGCTGACGTCCGCCGGCAACGCTCCAAGGCTCTGGCTCAGGTCGAGCACCAGCGCGGCATCGCATGCCCGCGCCTGTGCCGAGATCCGGTCCAGATCGAGCAGCGCGCCGTCGTGCCAATGCGCCTGCGGCAACGCCAGCACGCGGATCGCCGGATCGGCCTCGAGCGCGGCCAGCACTGCTCCGGTCCAGTCCTGCCCGGGTGCGCGGCGCACCTCGACCAGGGAGGCGCCGGTTTCAGCGCAGCGCTGCTGCCACGGCAGCAGGTTAGACGGGAACTGGCCGGCGAGTACCAGCACCTTGTCGCCGGCGCCTAGCTGGAGATTGCGCGCGGCCAGCGACAGCGCATAGCCGGCCGACGGCACAAGCGCGACGCCGTCGCCATCGCCGTCGAAGGCATCGCCCTCGAAAAAGCACGCGGCGAGCGACCGCACCCGTTCGATCGCATCGTTCCAGGCCTGCATTCCGATCCGCCACGGTGCGATCGATTCCGCCAGCGTCGCCTCGGCGGCGGCTTGCACGCCGCGCAGACGCGGCCCGTGCGCGGCGCTGTCGAGATGCAGCGTGCCGTGCGGTGTGGCGAACATCGCCGCCAGTCGTGCGTCGTCGTTCAGCGTCGTCGTCGAAGTCATCTGTGGCTGCATAGTCGGAGATCCTGTCGCAACATCCTGCCACCGTTGCGTCAGTAGCGTGACGATCGATGCACGGACCGTCACCGCAGGTGGAGTAAGCTCATGCGGATGACAGCATCGATCGCCCCGACAGCGCAGTCTGTTCAGCAAGGCCTCGAGATTCCCGCTGCGACAGGACCGGCAGGTTCCCGGCAGGCATGGGCCGGTGTGGCGGAAGACGGCGATGCGCTGGCCGCGCGCTATCGTCGCGTACGCGAGCGCAGCCTCGCGCTGGTGGCGCCCCTGTCGGCCGAGGACGCGATGGTGCAGAGCATGCCCGACGCGAGTCCGACGAAGTGGCACCTCGCGCACACCACCTGGTTCTTCGAACGCTTCGTGCTCGAATGCGATCCCGACTATCGCCCGTACGAACCGGACTGGCACTACCTGTTCAACAGCTACTACCAGAGCGTCGGGCCGATGCATGCGCGACCGTCGCGCGGGCTGCTGTCACGGCCGTCGCTGGAGCAGGTGCTTGCGTATCGCGCACGGGTCGATGCGGCGGTCGATGCGGCATTCGCGCGCGGTGCGCTGGACGAGGCCGCGCGTCGTGCGATCCTGCTCGGTACCCATCACGAGCAGCAGCACCAGGAACTGCTGCTGACCGACATCAAGCATGCCTTGTGGTGCAACCCGCTGCGGCCGGCGTATCGCGACGACCTGGCGCCCGCGGGCGCGACAACGGCGCAGCCGCTGGAGTGGATCGCCTTCGACGAGGCGATCGTCGGGATCGGTGCTCCGGCCTGGCCGCAGGCAGCGGAGTTCGCCTACGACAACGAATCGCCGCCGCACCGTGTGCTGGTGCCGGCGCACGCGCTGGCCTCGCGCCCTGTCAGCAATGCCGAATACCGCGCCTTCGTCGACGACGGCGGCTATCGGGAGCCGATGTTGTGGATGAGCGAGGGCTGGGCGCGCGTGCAGGCCGAAGGCTTGCGTGCGCCGCTGTACTGGGACGATGCCCTCGAGCGCGAGTTCACTCTTGGTGGCATGCGTGAGATCGACCCGCAGGCGCCGGTCTGCCATCTGAGCTACTTCGAGGCCGATGCCTACGCGCGCTGGGCCGGCGCACGACTGCCGAGCGAGGCCGAATGGGAGCAGGCCGCGCGCATGGCCGCGGTGGAAGGTCATTTCGCCGATGACGACCGCCTGCATCCATGCGCGTCGGCCGCGGAGGGTCTCGCGCAGATGTTCGGCGACGTCTGGGAATGGACCTCCAGCGCCTACGGCGGTTACCCGGGTTTCCGTACCCTTCCAGGATCGCTGGGCGAATACAACGGCAAGTTCATGTGCGGACAATGGGTGCTGCGCGGCGGCAGCTGTGCGACTCCGCGCGACCACGTGCGCGCCAGCTACCGCAATTTCTTCTATCCGCCGGACCGTTGGCAGTTCTCCGGTCTGCGCCTGGCCAGGGACGAGCGATGATGGACACCGCGACGATGCCACCGCTGACCGATCTTCATCCCACGCCCGACGACATCCTCGGCGACACGGTCGAAGGCCTGTCGTCGACGCCCAAGCGGTTGTCATCGAAATACTTCTACGATGCGCGTGGCTCGCAGCTGTTCGAGCAGATCACCCGCCTGCCCGAGTACTACCTGACCCGCGTCGAACTGGCTCTGCTGGAGGCGTCGATGCCGGCGATCGCCGCGGCGGTCAACGGCTGTCCGCACGTGGTCGAGTACGGCAGCGGAAGCGGCCGCAAGACCCGCCTGCTGCTTGCCGGCCTGGTCGACCCGGTCGCCTACACGCCGATCGAGATCTCGCGCACCGCGCTGCTGGCCAGCGTCGAGCGACTGGGCGAAGAGTTCCCGGACATCGAGATGCTGCCGGTCTGCGCGGACTTCACCCAGCCGGTGCCGCTGCCGCGGCCCGAGCGCGACGCCGGCCATACCCTGGTGTTCTTCCCCGGCTCGACGCTGGGCAACTTCACCGCCGATGCGGCCGAACGACTGCTGCGGTCGATGCGCACGACGATGGGTCCGCAGGGCCAGGCGCTGATCGGCATCGACCTGGTCAAGGACGTGGCAGCGATGGAGGCCGCGTACAACGATGCCGCCGGCGTCACCGCCGCGTTCACGCTGAACCTGCTGGCCCGGCTCAACCGCGATGTCGGTACGGATTTCGACATCGGCGGCTTCACCCATCTCGCCCGCTACGTGTCCGAGCGCGAGCGCATCGAGACCTTCCTGGTCAGCCGGCGAGAACAGAACGTGCATGTCGACGGCCGCGTCTTCCGCTTTGGAGCCGGAGAGGCGATGCAGGTCGAGTACAGCCACAAGTACACCGAGGCGAGCTTCCAGATGCTGGCATCCCGCGCCGGATTGCGCGTAGTCGAGCGCTGGAACGCGCCCGGCGATGCATTCGGGCTGCGCCTGCTGCAACCTGCCTGAGGCGCCGCGGCAACCGTTCGGAAAGGAGAATCACCGAAGCACCCCGGACACCCCACCCGGAGGAGACCCGCGATGGCCGATGCACCGAAACCGCCCGCGCGCTACGACGACCTGCGCGCACTGTTCCTGAACTGCACGCTCAAGCCCTGCGGCGTCGAATCGCATACCGAGCGGCTGATCTCGGTCGCTTCGGGGGTGATGCGGGCCAATGGGGTTTCGGTAGAAGTGGTCCGTCCGGTCGACCTCGATCTCGCCCCGGGCGTGCAGCGGGACATGACCGAACATGGTTTCGCCCGCGACGACTGGCCGGGTCTCAGGAAAAAGGTGATGGTCGCCGATATCCTGGTGCTGTGCACGCCGATCTGGCTGGGCGAGGAAAGCTCGGTATGCCGACGGGTGATCGAACGCCTGTACGCGGAGTCCGGCGAGCTCAACGACAACGGCCAGTACATCTATTACGGCCGCGTCGGCGGCTGCCTGGTGACCGGCAACGAGGACGGGATCAAGCACTGTGCGATGACCGTGCTCTACGCGCTGCAGCACCTGGGCTACACGATTCCGCCGCAGGCCGATGCCGGCTGGATCGGCGAGGCCGGACCCGGACCGTCCTACGGCGACGACGGCATCGGCTACGACAACGACTTCACCCAGCGCAACACCACCTTCATGGCCTGGAACCTGATGCACATGGCGCGGATGCTGCGCGATGCCGGCGGCATTCCCGCGCACGGCAACCAGCGCGACCGCTGGGACGCCGGCTGCCGTTTCGATCATCCGAATCCGGAGTATCGCTGAATTACGACGCGACGCACCGCCAGGTGCCCGGACGGCTACGGCAAGAGACGGGTGCCGCGGATTGCCTGGATGAGCGCCGCTCAGGCACTCGACGGTGTTCGATCCGCGTTTGTTCGCGTAGATCCGTGGCCAGGGCATTCGGTTTCGTAGCCCGGGTAAGGCGAAGCCGCACCCGGGGCGCGGACTCGATTGACGGAACGGTCCCGGTGCGCTGCGCTTACCCGGGCTACGGCTACGGCTACGGCTACGGCCTAGAACGGTTGCCGTGGATGGCGCTGACGGAACGCGGACAAGGCACTCCACGGTGTTCGATCCGCGTTCGTCCGCGTAGATGCACGGACTGGATACTCAAGCCGCGGCAGCGTCGTCCGCGGTTGCCGGCAGTTCGCGGCCGCCGCCGTTGCGCAGCAGCCTGGTGATCCCGGCCGCCGCCTCGCGGCCCTCGAACGCGGCGGTGACGACCAGATCGGCGCCACGGACCGCGTCGCCGCCGGCGAACACGCGCGGATGCGCGGTCTGGTACGGATGCGTGCCGTGTTCGCCGGAGGTGCGGATGCGACCGTCGGCCTCCAGTTCGATGCCATGCGCGGCCAGCCACTCGGGTGCGTCGGGACGGAAGCCGAAGGCAATGATCACCACGTCGGCGGTGAGCGTCGATTCACTGCCTTCGACGGTCTCGGCGCGACGGCGGCCGTTCGCATCCGGCTCGCCCAAACGTGTTTCGGCGACGCGCACGCCGGTCACGCGCCCATCGCGGCCGAGCAGTTCCAGCGGCTGGCGGTTGAACAGGAACTGCACGCCTTCCTCGCGGGCGTTGGCGACCTCGCGCGCGGAGCCGGGCATGTTGGCCTCGTCGCGGCGGTAGGCGCAGGTGACCTCGGCCGCGCCGAGCCGGATCGCGCTGCGCACGCAGTCCATGCCGGTATCGCCGCCGCCGAGCACGACCACGCGCCGGCCCTTCAGGTCGGGCAGCTCGATCCGGTCTTCCCAGCCGGCGATCGGCCGTCCCTGCGACTGCACGCCGCCGACCACGCGACCGTTCTGGACCAGGAACGGCAGCGCCGGCAGCACGCCGGCCAGATCCTGGCCGGGCAGGCCGCCGTCGGTGTAGCGGTAGCTGCCCAGTCCGAGGAACACCGCGTCGTACTCGTCCAGCAGCGCGTCCAGGCTGACGTCGCGGCCGACCTCGACGCCGAGGCGGAAGACCACGCCCATGCCTTCGAGGATCGCGCGACGGGTCCGTACCACCGACTTGTCGAGCTTGAAGCTGGGAATGCCGAACTGCAGCAGGCCGCCGATCTGCTCGTAGCGGTCGTAGACCACTGCATCGATGCCGGCGCGTGCGAGGCGGTCGGCGCAGGACAGTCCGGCCGGTCCGGCGCCGACCACGGCGACCCGTCGGCCGCTGGCGACGACCCTCGACAGATCCGGGCGCCAGCCCTCGGCGACCGCGCGGTCGACGATGTATTTCTCGACCGCGCCGATCGTGACCGCGCCGAAACCATCGTCGAGCGTGCAGCTGCCCTCGCACAGGCGGTCCTGCGGGCAGACGCGGCCGCAGATCTCCGGCAGTGGATTGGTCTCGTGGCACAACGTGGCCGCCTCGTGCACGCGACCCTCGCGCGCCAGCTCCAGCCAGTTCGGGATGTAGTTGTGCAGCGGGCACTTCCACGAGCAGTACGGATTGCCGCAGTCCAGGCAGCGACCGGCCTGGTGCCGGGCCGCCTCGTCGTTGAAGCGGCCATACAGCTCGCCCCAGTCGCCTTCGCGGCGCAGCGCCAGCGGAATGCGCCGCGGCATCTCCCGCGGCAGCTCGAGGAACTCGAACACGTTCTTCTTCGGTATCGGCTTCGTCATCAGGCCGCCCTCCTCAGGTTCTCCGCGAGCGAAGCGAGGCTCGCCGCCTTCGGCTTCACCAGCCAGAACTTGCCGATGTAGTCGCGCATCTCGTCGAGGATCCGCCGCGCGCGCGCGCTGCCGGTGTGGCGCGCGTGCGCCTCCAGCAGCTCGCGCAGGTGCGAGCGGTGGTGCTCGAAGCCGTCGCCGGCGATGCGCACGATGTCGATCAGCTCATGGTTGTAGCGGTCGACGAAGTCGCGGTCGATGTCGAGCACGTAGGCCATGCCGCCGGTGAAGCCGGCGCCGAAGTTCAGCCCGGTGCGGCCGAGCACCGCGATCACGCCGCCGGTCATGTATTCGCAGCAGTGGTCGCCGGCGCCCTCGATCACCGCGGTCGCGCCGGAATTGCGCACGCCGAACCGTTCGCCGGCGCGGCCGCAGGCGTACAGCTCGCCACCGGTGGCGCCGTACAGGCAGGTGTTGCCGATGATCGGGGTCTCGTGGGCGATCCAGCGCGCGTCTTCCGGCGGTCGCACCACGATGCGGCCGCCGGCCATGCCCTTGCCGACGTAGTCGTTGGCCTCGCCGACCAGCTCATGGTGCAGGCCGCCGGCGTTGAACGCGCCGAAGCTCTGGCCGGCGCTGCCGTCGAAGCGCAGCGCGACCGGCGAGTCGGCCATGCCCTGGTCGCCGTGCAGGCGCGCGACGATACCGGACAGGCGCGCGCCGATGCTGCGGTCGGTGTTGCGGATGTCGAACCGGTATACGCCGCCGCGCTTGCCGGCGATCGCGGAGGCCAGTTCGGCGTCGAGCGTCGCGGCCAGGCCGGTCGGCGCGGCGGCCGGTTGCGGGACGCCGCAACGCCCGCCGCCGGCGAGGCCGTCAGCGGCCAGCAGCGGAGCGAGGTCGACGCGCCGGCCATGTGCGGCCCCGCGATCGACCTGTTCGAGCAGGTCGACGCGGCCGACGATCTCGCCGAGGCTGCGTGCGCCCAACTGCGCCAGGTAGCCGCGGACCTCTTCCGACAGCAGGCGGAAGAAGTTCTCGACCTTCTCCGGCAGGCCGGTGAAATGCGCGCTGCGCAGGCGTTCGTCCTGGGTGGCGACGCCGGTCGCGCAGTTGTTGAGATGGCAGATGCGCAGGTACTTGCAACCCAGCGCGATCATCGGCGCGGTGCCGAAGCCGAAGCTCTCCGCACCCAGCAGCGCCGCCTTGATCACGTCCAGGCCGGTCTTCAGGCCGCCATCGGTCTGCAGGATCACGCGGTCGCGCAGATTGTTGGCCAGCAGCGCCTGTCGCGCTTCCGACAGTCCGATCTCCCACGGCGTGCCGGCGTAGCGGATCGACGACAGCGGGCTGGCGCCGGTGCCGCCGTCGTGGCCGGAGATCGTGATCAGGTCGGCGCCGGCCTTGGCGACGCCCGCCGCGATCGTGCCGACGCCGGCATGCGAGACCAGCTTGACCGACACCAGCGCCTGCGGATTGACCTGCCTGAGGTCGAAGATCAGCTGCGCGAGATCCTCGATCGAATAGATGTCGTGATGCGGCGGCGGCGAGATCAGGCCGATGCCCGGCGTCGCATGGCGCAGCCGCGCGATCAGCGCGTTGACCTTGTGACCCGGCAGCTGGCCGCCCTCGCCGGGCTTGGCGCCCTGGGCGACCTTGATCTGCAGCACCTCGGCGTTGACCAGGTACTGCGGGGTGACGCCGAAGCGGCCGGATGCGATCTGCTTGATCTTCGAGGCCTTGTCGGTGCCGTAGCGGACCGGGTCCTCGCCGCCTTCGCCGGAATTGCTGCGGCCGCCGAGCCGGTTCATCGCGATCGCCAGCGCCTCGTGCGCTTCCGGCGACAGCGCGCCGAGGCTGATCGCGGCGGTGTCGAAGCGGCGCACCAGCGAGGCGACCGGCTCGACCTCGTCCAGCGGCACCGCCGTCGCATCGGCCGTGCGCAGTGCGAGCAGGTCGCGCAGCGCCGCGGCCGGCCGCCGGTTGACGGTGTCGGCGTAGCGCTGCCAGTCCTCGCGCTCGCCGCTGTTGACCGCGCGCTGCAGGTCCATCACCACGTCGGGGTTGTACTGGTGATATTCGCCGCCCGGCCTGAACTTGAGCAGGCCGCCGATCTGCGGCAGCGCATTCTCGTCCCAGGCATGCGCGGCCAGCTCCTGGGCATCGGCCTGCAGGCTGGCGAAGCCTGCGCCGCCGATCCGGGCCGGCGCACCGTCGAAGCACAGCGCCACGACCTCGCGGTCGAGGCCGACGATCTCGAACAGCTGCGCGCCGCGATAGCTGCCGATCGTGCTGATGCCCATCTTGGAGATGATCTTCAGCAGCCCCTTCTTGATGCCGCGGCGGTAGCTGCGGCCGACCTGGGCGATCTCGTCGTCGGGTGTTTTCAGGATCCCGCGCGCGGCCAGGTCGTGCAGGGTCTGGTAGGCGAGGTAGGGATAGACCGCGGTCGCGCCGAAGCCGATCAGGCAGGCGAAGTGATGCGGGTCGCGGGCGGTGCCGGTCTCGACGATCAGGTTGACCTCGCAACGCAGGCCGCTGCGGACCAGGTGCTGGTGGACCGCACCGGTGGCGAGCAGCGCGTGCGCGATCAGCCGGCCGCGTTCGGGATGGCGGTCGCTGAGGATCAGCATCGTGCGGCCGGCGCGCGCCGCGGCTTCGGACTCGGCGCAGATCCGCCGCAGCGCCGCCTCCAGGCCCTCGTCCGGGTCGTAGTCGAGCTTCACGTAGCGATGCGCGGTGTCGTACGGCGCCATCGACACCAGCTGGCGGATCTTGCGCTGCGACATCACTGGCGAGTTCAGCAGCACGTGGGCGACGTTGTCCGGCCCGTCGACGAAGATGTTGCCCTCGCGACCGAGCTGGGTCGCCAGCGACATCACGCAGTCCTCGCGCAGCGGGTCGATCGGCGGATTGGTCACCTGCGCGAAAGCCTGGCGGAAGCAGTCGTACAGCGGCCGTACCTGCTGGCTGATCGCCGCCACCGGCACGTCGTCGCCCATCGAGCCGGTCGCCTCCTGCTCGGTCTCGGCCAGCGGCCGCAACACCTGCTCGCGCTCCTCGCGGCTGAGCTGGAACAGTTTCTGGAAGGTCGCAAGGGTCGAGGCGTCGAACGGCTCGGCGGTGGTACTCGGGTCGATCAGCTCGTTCTGCAGGTAGGTCATGCCCTGCTTGAGCCAGCGCTTGTACGGTGCGCGGCCGCGGTTGATGCGGTCGATCGCATCGGTGTCGAGCAGCTCGCCAGCCTGCAGGTCGGCGGCGATCATCTCGCCGGGACCGAGCTTGCCCTTGGCCTCGATCTCGGCGGCCGGCAGATCCCAGACGCCGGCCTCGGACGCGATCATGAAGTGGCGGTCGCGGCTCAGCGCCCAGCGTGCCGGACGCAGGCCATTGCGGTCGAGCGTACAGGCGGCGTAGCGCGCATCGCAGGTGACGATGCCGGCGGGACCGTCCCAGGGTTCGGTGTTCAGCGCGTAGTACTCGTAGAACGCGGCGAGGTCGGCGTCCTTGTACTCCAGCGACTGGGTCGCCGGCGGCACCAGGATGCGCATCGCCTTGAGCAGGTCCATGCCGCCGGCCTCCAGCAGCTCGAGCATCTCGTCCAGGCTCTGCGAGTCCGAGCCGCGCATGTTGATGACCGGCTCGAACTCGCGCGGGTCGAGCGTCGGGGTGCGCCACACGTGCGCGCGCGCCTGCGCCCAGGCGCGGTTGCCGGCGATGGTGTTGATCTCGCCGTTGTGGGCGAGCATCCGGAACGGCTGCGCCAGCGGCCAGCGCGGCGTGGTGTTGGTCGAGAAGCGCTGGTGGAACACCACCGCGCTGCTGGCGAGCTCGGGACGCTGCAGGTCGGGATAGAACGTCGCCAGGTGTTCGGGCATCACCATGCCCTTGTAGCCGATCGTGCTCGACGACAGGGTCACCGGGTAGACGTCGTCGAAGGCGGGGCCGAGCGTGCGCAGACGCTGCTCGGCGCGCCGCCGCGCCAGGTACAGCGCATGCAGGAATGCGGACGGATCCGGACGCTCGCCGTCGATGTCGACCGCCGGCACCACGAACAGCTGTTCGATCCGCGGCAGCGAACGCTTCGCCAGCTCGCCGCAGACCGAGGTGTCGACCGGTACCGCGCGCCAGCCGGCGACCGCCAGCCGCACCTCGCGCAACGCGGTCGCGAAGGCCTCGCGCGCGGTCGCCGCATCGTCGGCGTCGTGCGGCAGGAACACCAGGCCGGCAGCATAGCGCTGGCCCAGCGCGATCCCGGCCTCGCCGGCGAGCGCACGCAGGAAGGCATCGGGCTGGCGCAGCAACAGCCCGCAGCCGTCGCCCGACAGGCCGTCGGCGGCGACGCCGCCGCGATGGGTCATCCGCGACAGCGCCTCCAGCGCCTGCTTCACCAGCGCATTGCTCGGCCTGTCGTCGAGCTGGGCGATCAGGCCGAAGCCGCAGGCATCGTGCTCGTCGCGCGGGTCGTACAGGCCTGTGTGGGACGGACCTGCGGAAAACGCGTCGCGCGCGCCCGGTACCGGGCGCGGTGCGGCGGGGACGGCGGGGTGTTGCGCAGACGCCATGCAGGACTCCGTTGTGACAGTGCCGGAGGACCCGAAAGACAGGGACGGATCAGCGCGGTTCGCTCGCGCGATCCGGCCTGCCTAGAGCCCAGGGTTCCCCGACTAAAGCACAGATTGTGCGCTGCGGCAAATGGTCTTCTTTTCGGGTAAATGGTTGAAAGTGAAACTATTTTTTTGAGGGCTGAGGGCTGAGGGCTGAGGGCTGAGGGCTGAGGGCTGAGGGCTGAGGGCTGAGGGCTGGCAGCCATCTGCCATGAACGTGCGGCAGGGCCAGCGTGAGCCGCGCTGCGCGGGCGCGGGACCACCGTCCGCCGGCCATGCCGCTCCTGCGACCGTTCTCACGGCCACCGGCAACGCGTGGGCGACGCCGGGAATGCATGAATGGCCTCCGGCCGTTCGCGACGAACCGGTAGACTTTCCGCTCCGCTCGCCGCCTGCCGGCCCCATGACCGATACCGCCCCCGCCGTCACCGGCGCGAAACGCCGCGCCGCGCTGGTCTTCATCTTCTTCGTCGTGCTGATCGACGTGCTCGCGTTCGGGCTGATCATCCCGGTGCTGCCGAAACTGATCGAGCAGTTCGCCGGCGGCGACACCGCGCACGCGGCGTACTGGGTCGGTGCGTTCGGCACGATCTTCGCCGCGATCCAGTTCGTCACCTCGCCGATCCAGGGCGCGCTGTCGGACCGCTTCGGCCGCCGTCCGGTGATCCTGCTGTCTTGCCTCGGGCTGGGCCTGGACTTCGTGTTCATGGCGCTGGCGCCGACCCTCGCCTGGCTGCTGGTCGGGCGGATCATCGCCGGGATCACCTCGGCCAGCTTCACCACTGCCAACGCCTACGTCGCCGACGTGGTGCCGCCGGAGCAGCGCGCGAAGAGCTACGGCATGATCGGCGCCGCCTTCGGCATCGGTTTCACGGTGGCGCCGGCGATCGGCGGCTGGCTGGGCGAGATCGACCTGCGCCTGCCGTTCTGGTTCGCCGCCGGACTGGCCCTGCTGAACTTCGCCTACGGCCTGTTCGTGCTGCCCGAATCGCTGCCGAAGGAAAGGCGCAGCCCGCGGTTCGACTGGTCGCACGCCAACCCGGTCGGTTCGATCGGCCTGCTGCGGCAGTACCCGATGGTGCTCGGCCTGGCCGCGGTGGTGTTCCTGGCCAACCTCGCCCACTACGTCTATCCGAGCGTGTTCGTGCTGTTCGCCGGCTACCGCTTCGGCTGGGGTCCGCAGGAGGTCGGCCTGGTGCTGCTGGTGGTCGGCGTGTGCAGCATCATCGTCAACGCGGTGCTGGTCGGCCAGGCGGTGCAGCGGCTGGGCGAGCGGCGAACCCTGTTGCTCGGATTGAGCTGCGGCGTGGTCGGTTTCACGATCTACGGACTGACCGGCAACGGCTGGCTGTGGCTGCTCGGCATTCCGGTCAGCGCGCTATGGGCGCTGGCGGCGCCGGCGACCCAGGCACTGATCACCCGAGAGGTCGGGCCGCAGGTGCAGGGCCGCATCCAGGGCGCGCTGATGAGCCTGGTGTCGATGGCCGGCATCCTCGGGCCGACCCTGTTCGCCGGCAGCTTCGGCTATTTCATCGACGACGCGTCGCCGGTGCATCTGCCGGGTGCGCCCTGGCTGATTGCCGGCGTCCTGCTCGCCTGCGCGGTGGCGATCGCGTGGTGGAAGGCGCCGCGCGCGGCGACCGCACCGGTCCTGCCGCCGCAGGAGGGCGCGCAAGAGACGTCGGCGGGAACCCGTACCGATGCCGCCGTCGCCGAGACGACGTGACGGAGCCGGACATGCGTCGCCCGGCCCCGCCCGCCGCGGTTCGCGCTCGCCTCAGTTCTTGACCGTCACGTTGTCGATGTAGACGTTGACGTCGTAGCTGGTCTGCGCGCGGTACAGCCAGATCGCGTCCAGGGTCACGCTGCCGGCGGTGATCGCGCCGTTGCCGCCGACCCAGGCGTTCCAGTGGCCGCTGTTGGTCAGGTCCCACTCGACCCAGGTCCAGGTGTTGGCCGCCAGCGAACGCGAGGTCGAGCGCTCGGTGCCGTCGCTGTCGTCGATGCCGACCGCCACGCTCATGCCGCTGCCGGCCGCGTAGACCCAGAAGCCGACCCGGCCGTTGCTGCGGCTCAGCGAGGTGTTGCTCGACGGACTGCCGCTGCCCGACAGCAGGCGCACCGCCCAGTTGGCCGAACTGGAGGTGTTGTCCTTCAACAGCACCCGCAGCGAGCAGCTGCCGTTGTGGCGGATGCTGCAGTTGCGCTCGGCGGTCGAGGCGGACGAGATGCCGGTGGTGCTGCCGGAATAGGCAGGACTGGTGTTGAAGTGGCCGACGCTGCTCTCGAAGCTGTCGAGCACCTTGGTGGTACCGCCGCTGGTCGGGTTGAGCAGGTTGTAGTAATGGCCCCAGTTCCAGTTGATGCCGGGGTCGGTGTGGGTCTGCCCGCTGAAGTGCTGGTGGCCCTTGATCTTGACGCTGGTCGGCAGCACGTTGATGCCGCTGCTGGCCGGGCCGCTGTAGGCACTGGCGCAGCTGATCGCCGAGTATTTCGAACAGAAGGACCGCACCAGCGCCGCCGAGCTGTTGTACATCGCGCTGGTGTACCAGGAACTGTTGTTGACGTAGCCCTCGTGCTCGATGCCCAGCGTGTAGCTGTTGTGGCTGCGCACGTGCCACGCGGTGTGGTGGTTGCGCACCATCTGGGTCACCTGGCCGTCGGAGCTGCGGATCACGTAATGGGCGCTGACGTTGGCCGAGGAGTTCTTGAACCAGGAGATGGTGCCCGCGTAGCTGCCCTGTGCGGTGTGGATGGTGACCGCGCTGACCGACGCGCTGCGCGAGGCGGTGTAGTTCGACGAGTGCGCCGGGTCCCAGATCGCCGGGCCGTAGTCGGTGCTCATGATGCCGACGTCGGCATTGGCCCGCAGGCGGTCGTCGCCTGCCGGAGCGGTGCGCTGCAGGGTTTCGCTGACCGGGTCGATCGCATACTGCTCGGTGATAACCCGGTCGCCCTCGATGTCCAGCCGTACGAACGGCGCCTTCTGCTGGATCAGCTGGTCGGGAGTGAACGCGCGCTCCCAGCGCACCGCGCGCTCGGGAACGACGATGCCGCGGTCGTCGACGCCGCGGTCCTGGGCGAGCAGCACGTCGTAGGCGAAGCTGGTGCGGGCGAAGTCCAGCACGCGGCTGTCGCCGGCCAGGCTCCTGCCGCTCGCGCTGCTGCGGCTCGAGAAGCCGGCGTAGCCGGCGAGCGCGTCGGCGATGTCGTCGTGCGCCGGCCGCGCGAGCGTGCTGGTCGCGCGGATCTCACGGTCGAGCAGGGCCGCGGCGGCGAGGATGTTGGTGCGCGGATCGCCGATCACCTTCGACGCCGGCACGCCGAGCAGGCGCGCGCCGTCGCCGACCTGGTCGGCGAAACCCTCGCCGTGGTACAGGCCCATCACGCCGTAGGCGCGCGGCATGTGCAGGTGACTTCCGCCCTCGCTGGCCGGCTCGGGGCTCAGGTGCATCCAGCGGCTCTGCACATAGGCGATCGCCTCCAGGGTGCCGGCCGGGATCGACGGGTAGCGCGCATAGGCCTGGCGGAAGTAGCCGGCGAATGCCGTCCGCTGCGGCCGCAGGCGCGTTTCCTCCTGCTGCAGGCGCTGCTCGAGGGTGGCGGCGTCAGCGGCGGCAGGCGGTTGCGCCGGTCCGGCCGCGAACGCGGTCGTCGCCAGCAGGCTGGCGAGGGTGGCTGACAGAATCCGTACCGGATGGGTGTTCATCGTCTTCATCGTCCGTGGTCCTTGACTGGTCAATATGGAAGGCCTGCACAGGCCCGTCCGGGACCGGTGGCAGACGTCGCAAGCCTGGCCCGCGCTTGCCTTTGCCGGGCCGGACACGTGCGTGTCCGGCCCGCGAGTGCATCCGATCCTTCCGATGGATCGGTCCGGCCCGTCGCGCGCCGGGCATTCATCGCCGTCGCAGCGGTGCTGCACGGGCGGCCCCGCACCCGTCCGGGCGCAGGAAACCTCCGGATCGTCCGGGAACCTCATCGGGTGCTTGTCGGGATCGCCCACCTACTTCTACCGTCCGCAAGTTTCGATAACCGACGAACAGATCAAGAAATAAAATATTCTTTCGCCGTTGCGGCACGCTGCGCCGACGAACGGCGGCCGGCACCGCGGACCGGAGTGCGATGGCCATCACGGCTGCCATGACCATTCGCCGGTATGGACAGCGGCGGGACCGCACGCATACTGCGAAGTCGAAACCGGAACCGGAGCAGGGACATGCCAGGGAAATCGATGCCGATGAAACCCGTTGCGATCGCAGGCCTGCTGGCCTTGTTGACGGGCGGTTGCGCCAGCGTGGACTACTACGACACCAATGCCGCGGTCGACGCCCGCCCGGAGTGCACCGGCATGGGCCACGAAAAGACAGGTGAGCCGGTCCCGGCCTGGTGCGAGCGCGAGCAGGGTGCGACGTGGTCGGGTGGCGCCGACGACAAGATGGAAGTCGACTTCAGCGACGGCGACGAAGACGGGCGCTGACCGTTCCGCCGGCTGGGACCGGGCTGGCCGAAGCCGGCCGGGCGGCCCTCAGCCGCAGCGCAGGTCGATGATGATGTTCTCGGCGTCGACGTCGATGTTGAGCCGGCTTTCGACGAACTCCAGCGTCACCATCGTGCCGGGCGGGATCACGCGCACCGACTCGGCGCCGCTGGCGAGGCGGGCGCGCTCGATGTTGGCCTCGGTGGCCGGCCGGCCGATCGCGTCGGCCTTGGCCTTGTCGGCATCACAGGTCATCGGCATGGCCGGCAGCGGATCGGAGATCGGGGGCGCCTGGCGCTGCGCCGGCGCCGATGGCGATTCCGCGGATGCCGGGTCGTCGGCGTCGGTGGGTTCGACGCTGCCCGGCCCCGCCGAACAGGCCGACAGTCCGAGTGCGAGTGCGAGTGCCGCCATGGTGATTCCACGCACGCACGGCCGGCTCATCCGCAGCGGATCCCGGTGATCGCGCCGCGCTCGTTGACGTCGATGTTCACCCGGTCCTGGCGGTAGTCCATCGTCGCCGGCGTGCCCGGATGCAGCACCCGGACATCGCGGCTGCCGGTGTCGCGGACGACGCGGTCGACCACGTCCGGGTCCGGCGCCTGGCCGATCGCCCAGCGTGCGGCCTCGGCGTTGCACTGCGCCATCGGCGGCGGCGGTGGCGGCATCGGCGCGCAGGCGGAAACGGCCAGCACGGCCGCGGCGACGGCGACGGGGAGCAGGTGCTTGACGGAGCGCATCGCGGGTTCCTCGCGGGGAAGATGGCCGCAGCCTACACCCCGGCCGTGCGCGCGGCATGAAGGCCCGGCAACGCCACGGCGACGTCGTCGGCGCTGGCGGCCAGCGACAGCAGCAGCCGTGCCAGGGTGATCACGTCCTGGCGGTTGTGCGCGCAGACCCGGCGCAGCCGCGCCGCGCTGCCGCCACGCAGGTAGGACAACCACGCCGCCGGTGCCTGCGCACCCGGCAGGTCGTCCTCGCGGACGATGCCGAGCAGCTCGCGTTCGACCGTCGCCAACCGGCAGTCGCTCCAGCGACCCTTGTGGAAGCGACGGGTCGGGAACAGCAGGTCGAGATGGTCGAGTGCCCCGATCGGGTCGGCGAGTCGCGCGAGACGGTAGCGCGCCTTCAGCAGCGGTGCGTCGTAGCAGCGGCCGTTGTAGCTGCACAGCAGGGTGTCCCGGTGCAGCCAGCCGGCGAAGGTTTCGAGCATCGCCTTCTCGGCCGCCATCGTGGTCATCAGCAGCTGGCGCACGCGCAGGCCAGCACCACGCTGCGGATCGAAGTGCCAGTCGGCCGCACCGATCTGGAACGCACGCGTGCCGGTACCGCCGGCCAGGCCGGTGGTCTCGGTGTCGAAGAACAACAGCCGCGCCGGCACCGCCGCCTCGTCGCGGCGGGCGAAGGCCAGCGGCAGCGGCTGGCGCGGTGGCTCGAACGGCAGGTGTCCGACGATCAGCCGCAGGCCGGGTGCGATCTCCTCGCCGGGCAGGCCGCGGTCCGTGGCGGTGCCATGCGTGACCGCCACGAGGGGACGCGTGCGCTGATCGAGCAGACGTCGCAGCGCCGCCGCCTCGGCGCCGGCGCGCGCTGTGGACGCGCCGGCTGGAGCGGCGGGTTTGCCGGCCTGTCGCTGCAGCACACGCAGGCGTTCGATCGCCGCGCTCATCGCAGACGCCCGCGACACGACTCCACACGCACCTCCGCAGGAGCGGCGTAGTAGGCCACACGCCTCCATGACGTAGGAGCGGCGTGAGCCGCGATGAGGTTCTCGTGTCGGCCCCGATCGCGGCTTGCGCCGCTCCTGCGAAAGGCGGGGTAGAAGCGAGTCGCAGTTGTTCCGTTCGCGACAGGCGGCCATGCCGGCGCGTCGCCGCGAGTGGTTGCCAGACACCCGGCGCGGCTAGCGGGCATCGCCGGCCTCCTGCAGCAGGTCGAGCACGCGGCGCGCCAGCGCTTTCGGCGTTGCCGCGACATCGCCGGCGTCTTCATCGGCGGCTTCGTCGCCGGCAAGGATGGGCCCGACGCAGGCCGGGCAGCCGGCGCTGCAGTCGCAACGTTCGACCAGCTCGCGCGCGCGCTGCAGCAGTTCCGCCTGCCGCTGCCACAGAGGCTCGCTCAGGCCGACGCCGCCGGGGAAGTTGTCGTACAGATAGACCGTCGGGACGAAGCGGGCCTCATCGTCGACGCTGCGCTCGGCCCCGTCGGCGCCACGCAGGCGGCCACGTCCATCGGCGTCGGCGGTCGCGAACCAGGCGCCGTCGCCGTTGCCGACCGCCTTCTGCAGATCGCGCGCGTCCGCCATCACCGCGACGCTGGCGACCACGTGCAGCGCATGGGCGGCGCCGAGGAAGCCGTCCAGCGCTTCCTGCCGCGATGCGAACCAGGCCAGCAGCGCCGCCTGCGGCAGCTGCCACCACGCCGCGGTGGTGTGCAGTTCCTGGTCGGGCAGGTTGACCGGGCCGTAGCCGATGTTCTCGTGCGTGTAGTAGCGGATCTTCTTGTAGCCGGATACCCGTCGCACCACGTGCACCTCGCCGTGGCCGGCCTCGCCCGCGCCGGCACGGACGGCATCGAAGCGCTCGAGCACCTTCAGCTTCGTGTAGTCGATCGCGTCGGTGTAGTAGTCGACGTGGGTGCGGGTCACGAAGGCCTTGCGGCCGTCCCAGTCCAGCCGCTCGACCTGGTAGGGCGTGCTCTGGATCATGTGGATCGCGCCCTCGTACAGGGTCAGCGCGGCGGCGGAATAGTCGACCTCGGCGATGATGGCCTGGCGGCCGTCGCTGCGGTCGACGACGACGAAGTTGCCGTCGGCGACCGCGCGCAGCGACACCGCATTGGCCGGGTAGCTGTCGGCGATCCACTCCCAGCGGTCGCCCTCGCGGTGCAGCACCTCGCTCTCGGCCAGCACCTCCAGGTAGGGCGTGGGCTCGATCGGCCCGTAGCGCTCGCCGGCCTCGAACGGCAGCTCGAACGCCGCGCAGCGGATGTGGTCGAACAGGATCAGCGGCTGGTCCGGCGCGGTGCGGGCGTGCTCGGGCGGCGCTTCGGCGAAGAACCCGGGATGCCGGACCACGTACTGGTCCAGCGGCTGCGAGCTGGCGACCATCACCCCCAGCGCCGGTTGGTTGCGGCGACCGGCGCGGCCGAAGCGCTGCCAGGTCGCGGCGACGCTGCCCGGATAGCCGTTGAGCACGACCACGTCGAGCGCGCCGATGTCCACGCCCAGTTCCAGTGCCGAGGTGCTGACGATGCCGTCGACCCCACCCGCGCGCATCTCGCGCTCGGCCGCGCGCCGCTCGCCGGGCAGGTAGCCGCCACGGTAGGCACGGATCCGCGGCCGCTTGCGCGGGTCGTGGTCGAACACGTCCTTGAGGTACTTGGTCAGCACCTCGACCATCGTCCGCGACTGCGCGAACACCAGGGTCTTCAGGCCGGCCTTGATCGCGATCCGCGCGATCCGGTTGCTCTGCGAGCGCGCCGATGCGCGCAGGCCGAGGTCGGGATTCACCACCGGCGGGTTCCACAACAGCACGTGCCGGTCGCCGCTGGGCGCGCCGGACTCGTCGATCATCCGTACCGGCGCCTCGATCAGCGCCTCGGCGTGCTCGCGCGGATTGCCGATCGTCGCCGAGCACAGGATGAAGCGAGGCGACGCACCGTAGAACGCGCAGATCCGCTTGAGCCGGCGCAGCACGTTGGTGACGTGGCTGCCGAACACGCCGCGGTAGCCGTGGATCTCGTCGATGACGACGTACTGCAGGTTCTCGAAGAACTGCGCCCACTTGGTGTGATGCGGCAGGATCGCCTGGTGCAGCATGTCCGGGTTCGATACCACGATGTCGCCGTGCAGGCGGATCGCCTGGCGCGCGTCGCCGGGGGTGTCGCCGTCGAAGGTGAACGCCCTCAGGCCGAGGTCGCCGGCACGGCTGAGCTCCAGCAGCTCGGCGACCTGGTCCTGCGCCAGCGCCTTGGTCGGGAACAGGAACAGGGCCTTGGACGCCGCCGCCTTCGCCACCGCTCCGCCCGCGCGCGCCTGGATCGCCGCGGCGACCACCGGCAGCGTGTAGCACAGCGACTTGCCCGATGCGGTCGGCGTGACCACGGCCACGTGCTCGCCGCGCCGGCTCGCGGCCCAGGCCTCGGCCTGGTGCGAATAGAGCCGTTCGATGCCGCGCGTGCGCAACGCCGTTGCCAGCGCCGGCGGCAGGTCGGCCGGCAGCTCGGCGTAGCGGCCTTCGCGGCCGGGCAGGGTGAACTGGCCGGTGATGCGGTCGCGGTAGCGCCGTACCAGCCGCCGGGTCAGCGCGCCGCCGTCGCCGGCGCTGCGCACGGGTGGCGCCGCGGTCCCGAATGCCAGTGTCTCGCCATCGTCGTACCGCGCCAGTGCCCGTGCCATCGTCGTCGTCGCCTGCCTTGAGGCGGTCAGTGGGCCAGCGCGCCGTCTCAGCAGGTGAGACGCAGCGCGCGGGATTCACGAACGTTGCGCCGCGGCGTTCAAGCCGGTGACAGGGCTGGCGCGGGGCCGGACCGTCACGGACGATCTTCCGGAGGCTGCAGATGAACCGAAGCGACGTACTGGCAAGGCACCGCATCGCGATGGGTGCGCTGTGGCTGCTCGCATCGACCCTCGCGCTCTGGGGCGGTCCCGCCCAGGCGGCCTGCCCAGGTGGCGATCCGTGCGAGACCCTCCACGTCTACCGGCTGCAGTCGCGGCTTCCAATCGACACGGACGCCGCGGGGCGTCCGATCCTGTCGCTGCAGGAAGCGAACGCGACCGACGCGGTGGCGTTCAGGTCGATCCTGGCGGCGTCGGGGAGCTCCACGTCCTACGCGATCCGCTACCGGGTCACGCGCATCGCCGATGCGCCCAACAACTACTGCGAGTGCAATCTCGAGCTCAACGGCCGGGGCTGTCCGCCGACGATGGCGCCGGGCCAGCTGGCGCAGTGTACCCGCGTGTGCCGGTACAACAACGGTCCGTGCCAGGCGACCGGCTTCAACATCAAGCACGATGGCGGCACCTGGTATGCGTTCCCGGCCGCGACCCAGTGCGGCGGCGTGCGGACCGTCTGGCGCAAGCGCACGTTCGGCAGGAGCGACCCGAGCTGGTGCGACTGGCGGGAAGAAGAGCGCGTGATCAAGTCCGCGAGCTGCCTCGCGGATGAGATCGGCAGGCGTCCCGATGCCGGCCTCGACGCGCTGTTCGACGACCCGGCGCTGTGCAGGCCATAGTTGCCGGTGCCGCCCGGCCGGTGTGAACCCCGGTCTGCGGGGCGGGGCACATCGGTGTCGTGCGGGCCTGTTCGCGCGTCACGGCAGAGGGCCTGCTGCTGGAGCGACCGCGAGCCACCGGGACTCGCCCGCGTGCGCGTCAGGGCGCATGCTGTGTGCATGAATGCAGGACACAAACCCTTCGCCCCCGCCTGCGAGCGCAACCGCGAACCAATCCTTGCGGTGCTGGAGCGCCATCTCGCCGGCGTCCGCGAGGTGCTGGAGATCGGCAGCGGCACCGGCCAGCATGCAGTGCACTTCGCCGCGGCGATGCCGTGGCTGCGATGGCAGTGCAGCGACGTCGCCGCGCATCTGCCCGGCATCCGCGCATGGCTGGACGAGGCCGGGCTGGCGAACACGCCGCCGCCGCTGGAACTGGCGGCGAGCGTCGAACCGGTACCAGGGCTCGCCCCGTCGCCGCCATTGCCTCGCAATGTGGCCGGCGGCCGGAATGGGTACGACGCGGTGTTCACCGCGAACACCCTGCACATCATGGGGTGGCCGCAGGTGCAGGCACTGTTCGCCGGGTTGTCGGCGATGCTGGCAGACGCCGCAACCGTGGTCGTCTACGGCCCGTTCAACTACGGCGGCGACTACACCAGTGCCAGCAACCGCGAGTTCGACGCCTGGCTGAAGGCGCGCGACCCGGCGTCGGGCATCCGCGACTTCGAGGCCGTGGACGCGCTGGCCCGCGGCATCGGCCTGCAACCGATCGAGGACGTGGCGATGCCGGCCAACAACCGCTGCCTGGTCTGGCGGCGCTGAGGCTCCGGGTTCGGGCAGAGCGTCGGCTCGCCGCACGCGACAGGCCGTGCCCGCAATTGGTCCGGTCAGGCCCGATGGCGCGTTACGCGCCCCATGGGAGCGGCGTGAGCCGCGATCCCGAAGCTGCACCCGGGGCCGCGACGATCGTCCCGGGTGCGCTTCGCTTACCCGGGCTACGGAATTGTGCCGTGGGCGGCCCGGATCGCCGCTTGCGCCGCTCCTGCGAGAAGCAAAAAAGGCCCCGCTCGCACGGGGCCTTCCGGTGCTTCCGTCCTGGCGACGGTCGGGCGCTTACGCGACCTGGACCACCCGTAGCGGATTGTTCCACTGTGCAAGCAGCTCGGCCTCGCGGGCCTTGGCCTTGTGCAGGTGCGCTTCCTTGACATGGCCGTAGCCGCGGATGTGCTCCGGGATCGACGCGATCTCGGCGGCCAGGCCGACGTTGCCGGCATCGAGCTTCGGCAGGAGCGACTCGACCGTGGCGAAGTAGTCGGCGATCAACTGCCGCTCCATCTTGCGTTCCGCGGTGTAGCCGAACACGTCGAAGGTGCCGCCGCGCAGCCGGCGCAGCTTTGCCAGCCACTTGAACGCGGTGAACACCCACGGGCCGTATTCGGACTTCACCAGTTCGCCCTTGTCGTTCTTCTTCGCCAGCAGCGGCGGCGCGAGGTGGAACTTGAGTTTGTAATCGCCATCGAACTGCTGCTCCAGACGGCGCAGGAACTCGCCACTGGTGTACAGCCGTGCGACCTCGTACTCGTCCTTGTACGCCATCAGCTTGAACGCGTAGCGGGCGACCGCCTCGGTCAGGTCGGTGCTGCCCGGCGCCTTGCCCTGTTCGGCGTCGCGCACGCGGGTGACGAAGCTGCTGTAGCGCGCGGCGTAGGCGGCGTCCTGGTAGTCGGTCAGGAAGCTGATCCGGCGCGCGATCAACTCGTCCAGCGAACGCGACAGGCGCTCGTCGTCCAGCGGCAGGAAGGCGACGCTGTCGGCATCGGACTTCGCGTTGCCCAGCGCGTTCGGCAGGTGGCGCAGCTCGTCCTCGTCGCGGGTGGCGCGCGGCGCCGAGGTCGCACCCCATTCGGTGCTCTCCCACGCGCCGGGCTCCAGCATCGGCAGGACGCTGGCGTGTTCGGCGGCCGGGGCGCTGGGCGCGATGCCGGCGGCGGCGAGCACCGCCGGCAGGTCGATCGCGGCCAGCCGGCCCCATGCGAACGCGGTCTTGTTCATCTCGATCGCGGCACCGTTGAGCTCGATCGCGCGCATCAGCGCGTCGAACGACACCGGCACCAGCCCCAGCTGCCAGGCGTAGCCGAGCAGGAACAGGTTGCTGCCGATCGCGTTGCCCAGCAGCGCGGTCGCCACCTGGGTCGCATCGACCACGTGCGGCCGGCCACCTTCGCCCATCGCGGTGCTGATCGCCTGGATGATGTCGTTGGCCGGGAACTCCATGTCCGGGCGGGTGGTGAAGGTGCCCGGCATCGCCTCGTAGCTGTTGAGCACGACCTGGCTGCGGCCCTCGCGGATCTTCGACAGCGCCCAGTAGTCGTTGACCACCACCATGTCGCAGCCCAGCACCAGGTCGGCCTCGCCGGCGGCGATGCGCACCGCGTGCAGGTCGTCCGGCGTCTTCGCGATGCGGATGTGCGTCGTCACCGCGCCGCCCTTCTGCGCCAGGCCGGTCTGGTCGAGCACGGTGGATCCCTTGCCCTCCAGGTGCCCGGCCATGCCGAGCAGCGCGCCGATGGTCACCACGCCGGTGCCGCCGACGCCGGTGATCAGGATGTTCCAGGGCTGCTCCAGCGACGGCAGCTGCGGCATCGGCAGGTCGTTCAACCGATCCTTTGCGTTCGCCGCCGCTCCGCTTTTATCAGACGCACCCTTCTTCAGGTCACCGCTCTCGACGGTGACGAAGCTCGGGCAGAAGCCGTTGACGCAGGAAAAATCCTTGTTGCAGTTGCTCTGGTCGATCTCGCGCTTGCGGCCGAACTCGGTCTCCTTCGGCAGCACCGACACGCAGAACGACTTCTTGCCGCAGTCGCCGCAGCCCTCGCAGACCAGCGAGTTGATCATCACCCGCTTGGCCGGGTCGACCATCCGGCCGCGCTTGCGGCGGCGGCGCTTCTCGGTCGCGCAGACCTGGTCGTAGATCAGCACGCTCACGCCCTTGACCTCGCGCAGGCGCTTCTGCACCGCGTCCAGCTCCTTGCGGTCGAAGAACTCCACATCGTTCGGGAACAGCTCGCGCTTGCGCCACTTGCCGATGTCGTCGGACACCACCACGATCGTGTACACGCCCTCGCTGCGCACCTGATGCGCGATCTGCGGCACGCTCAGGGTGCCGTCGACCGGCTGGCCGCCGGTCATCGCGACTGCGTCGTTGTAGAGGATCTTGTAGGTGATGTTGACCCCGGCCGCGATCGACTGGCGGATCGCCAGCGAGCCGGAGTGGAAGTAGGTGCCGTCGCCGAGGTTCTGGAACACGTGCGGCGTCTCGGTGAACGCCGCCTGCCCGGCCCAGGTCACGCCTTCGCCGCCCATGTGGGTGAAGGTGTCGGTGCTGCGGTCCATCCAGGTGACCATGTAGTGGCAGCCGATGCCGCCGAGCGCGCGCGAACCCTCCGGCACCACGGTCGAGGTGTTGTGCGGGCAGCCCGAGCAGTAGTGCGGCACGCGCGGGAACTGCGCGCGCGGCAGTGCCAGCGCCGACTCCTTCTGCTCCATCCAGCGCAGCACCTCGCGCATCTGTTCGCTGTCATGGAACTTCTGGATGCGGCGCGCGATCACGCCGGCGATCCGCGCCGGGGTCAGCTCCGAGGTCGACGGCAGGATCCACTCGCCGCTCTCGTCGTACTTGCCGACGATCGACGGCCGCCCGCCGCCCTCGAGGTTGAAGTCGAAGTTGTAGAACAGCTCCTTCATCTGGCTCTCGATGAAGGAATGCTTCTCCTCCACCACCAGGATGTCCTGCAGCCCGCGCGCGAACGCGCGGATGCCGACCGGCTCCAGCGGCCAGGTCATGCCGACCTTGTAGACGCGGATGCCCAGTTCCGCGCAGGCGCGCTCGTCCAGGCCCAGGTATTCCAGCGCCTGCAGCACGTCCAGGTAGCTCTTGCCTGTGGTGACGATGCCCAGCCGCGGGTTCGGCGAGTCGATCACCACCCGGTCGATGCCGTTCGCGCGCGCGAACGCCTGCGCTGCCTTCACCGCGTACTGGTGCAGGCGCATCTCCTGATCCATCGGCGGGTCCGGCCAGCGGATGTTGAGCCCGCCCGGCGGCAGCTCGAGATCCTCCGGCATCGCGATCCGCAGCGCCAGCGGGTTCACGTCGACCGAGGCCGACGACTCCACCGTCTCGGCGATCGTCTTGAAGCCGACCCAGCGCCCGGTGTAGCGGCTCATCGCCCAGCCGATCAGGCCCATGTCGAGGATGTCCTGCACCCCGGCCGGGTTCAGCACCGGCATCATCGCGCTGACGAACTCGTGCTCGGAGCCGTGCGGCAGGGTCGAGCTGCGGCAGGCGTGGTCGTCGGCGGCCAGCGCCAGCACGCCGCCATGCGGCGAGGTGCCGGCCGCGTTGGCATGCTTGAACACGTCGCCGCAGCGGTCCACGCCCGGGCCCTTGCCGTACCACATGCCGAACACGCCATCGTGCTTCGCGCCCGGAAACAGGTTGGTCTGCTGGGTGCCCCAGACCATCGTCGCGCCGAGGTCCTCGTTCAGGCCCGGGCTGAACTTCACCCCCGCCTTCTCCAGGTGCTTGCGCGCGCGCCACAGCTCCAGGTCGAAGCCGCCCAGCGGCGAGCCGCGGTAGCCGGACACGAAGCCGGCGGTGTCCAGCCCCGCCGCCTGGTCGCGCAGCCGCTGCATCAGCGGCAGCCGCACCAGCGCCTGCACGCCCGACAGGTAGATGCGCCCGGTTTCGCGGGTGTACTTGTGCTCCAGCGTGTAATCCGGGTCCATCACGCTGTTGGTCAACGAGGTGTTGGCCGAGGCCGGATCGGAAAGTTCGGACGTGCTGGTCATGCGTGGCTCCGGGCGGGGGATCGCCTGTGGCTATGGAACGCCCGGCACCCGGCGCCGCGGACCCGCGACGGATCGACGGGCACGGCCGGGGGCAGGGCAGAGGCGCGGGATTATAGCAATGCGGCTTTGGTCAGCCTTGGTGCGGTGCGGCTTGACGGGATGGGGATGGGATGGTGTGCGGTATGGGCGACCGTGAAGGCAAACCGTAGTAAATTCGGGTAATACCGCTCTGTCGCTGGGTGCGATTAGGGCATCATTTTTTAAAGCATATTCATACGTCAGCTCTGCCTAGGGAGAGTTCCATGTTTTTTAGAATAGGAAAGCCTACTCCGCTGAAGGACATGGCCCAATCATTGCATCTGCATGGAAGCGGCAGAGAGGGTCAGAAAATTCTCGTGGTCGACGACCAACCGTTTGTCTTGAAGGAAATTCTTGCCAGTCATGGATTCTCAATCACTTATACTAAAGACATCCAAAGCACATCATTGACTGCAAGCTACCCGATCATTATCTGTGACATAAAGGGCGTTGGTGCGCACCTCGGTGGAAAGCATGAAGGTGCACACCTATTTAGAGAGATTCGACGTGCATATCCGGAAAAGTACATCATTGCCTTCACGGGCTATCGTTACGACCCGACTTATAACGAGTACTTCAAATATGCAGACATATCTCTAAAGAAGGATACTGACTCCGAAGCTTGGGTGAATGTTTTAGATAATGCTGTAGGCGTAATGGCCGATCCAACGAGGAGGTGGCTTCGCCTGCGTCAATATCTACTCGAGCACGCCAACATGGAGCTATGGGACGTGCTCATGCTTGAACAAGGATTCATTAGCTCCATACAACAGAGAAACGAATCCAAAATCCTCAATTCCATGGTTGACATCCAGGTCTCACCGCAGACATCGGAGCTTATTAAGGCTTTTGCAACTGCGATATTCACGGATATTCTGAGCAATGGGGTTTCAAGTGTCCTATGAAAACGCCCGAATCTGACATACTAGAGAATCTAAACCTCGATGAGCTAAAGCAAGCGCTACGCGATACCATGCATGAGGTGAGAGAGTTCAATAGAATTGTTAAAGCGAATTCAGAAATGTTGACTCGACAGCTGCGGATTGAAGAGGACGGCCCCCTTCAGCTGTCTGCTGAGAACGCTAAGAATATTAGAAATCATGCGATCGCAATTCTCGAAACTGCACAGATGCTTTCAGCTCGTCTCGACGTCCCCCCGGTTTTGAGTAGCGCGGCGATTTGGAGTCCAATCCCTACCCTGAAGGAGATTGGACGTGAAAAAGCGCTTTACCGAAGAACAAATCATCGGCTTTCTACGTGAAGCCGAGGCCGG
>NZ_JAKJPO010000020.1 GCF_021725675.1 Marilutibacter chinensis
CGCCAGACGAATCCCGCCAGGACACCTCGCATGAACATCAGATTCCTCGCAGCCACGTCGATCCTGCTGCTGGCGACGCTGTGGTCGGCGCAGGCGGAGGCCTTCACGGTCAACATTTCCTCGGGGTCCCGTCAGCTCTACCTGCGTGTCGGCGATGGCGTGTTCACCAACGCGAACTACACCGCCGGCGGCAGTCCGGGCAGCGGCGGACCGATCAACCTGGTCTCGGTCAGCGTGCCCGCGGCCGCGGTCGGCAACGGCATTGCGCAGGCGATGACCGGCAACGCCAGCCAGTACAACAGCAACTACGACGGCTACGCGTTCTGCAACGCCGGCCAGATCTATGTCGGCGGCTACTACCGCGGCAGCTTCTTCGGTGGGGGTACGGCGACGCTCACCGTCAGCACCCCGGCCAACCTGACCAACGCGGCCGGCGACACCCTCCCATTCAACCGGATCAGCTGGACCAGCAGCGGCAACGGCGACAGCGGCGCGCAGCCGGTGCCGTCGGGCACCTTCTCCGGCGGCCAACAGGCGCTGGCGACGTTCAACCGCAACACGTGGAACGAGAGCTGCCTGAGCTTCCGCTACGCCAACACCAACTTCGTCGCCGCCGGCCAGTACAACGGCCGCGCGACCTACACCCTCTCGGCCCCCTGATGCTGCGACGTCTGCCCATCACCGCCCGGCTGGCCGCCGCCACGCTGCTGGCCACCGTCATCTATGTCGCCTGCGCCGCCCATGCGGCACAGGCGCAGGTGCGCGCGTACAAGGTCGACGACAGCGCCAGCCAGGTCCTCGACCGGCTGGTACCGATGCATTGGGACAGCCCGGTACCCGGCCCCGACCCCGCTTCGCACACGGTCAGCGGCATGGTGACCGTGCGGGTCCGGCTCGACGTCGCTCCCTGGCGCGGCCGCCAGGGCCGCATCTACATGACCCTGCCGCCGCAGCCCAGCGGCCCGATCACCGCCACCTGGACCACCCGCGGCCCGCTGCTGCCCGGCAGCCTGCGCGCCGGCGAGCGCCAGATGGTCTACGCGGGCCCGATCGACGCGGCGCTGATCGAGGACACGATGCGCCTGCAGCTGCACGCCGACGGTCGCCGCCTGGGTCGCAACGAACAACTGGACTTCTCGTTCGAAATCGAACCCGGGACCCCGTGATGATCCGAGCACTGCCCCGCCTGGCCGTGGCCCTGGCCGCCCTGCTGCTGTCCGTCGATGCGCTCGCCCAGGGTTTCGCGGTGCTGGCGTCGCCGCCGCGCATCGAAGCTTCGGCCAGGCCCGGCCAGACCTACCGCGACGTCGTCGAGCTGACCAACACCTCCAGTGGCGCCACCGCGCTGACCGTCCGCAGTGCCGACTGGACCCTCGACCCGGCCGGTTCGGCGGCGTTCGACCCGGCGCTCGCCGAGGGCAGCTGCCGGCCATGGGTCGGGATCGAGGCCCACCGCTTCGAGCTGGCACCGGGCGGCAAGCGCCGGTACCGCTTCGAGGTCGCGGTACCGGCGGACGCGCCGCAGGGCGAATGCCGGTTCGCGCTGATGTTCGAGGGCGCGCCGGAAACCGCCCCCGGCGCGATGCCGGTCCCGGTCTCGGGCCGGCTCGGGATCATCGTCTACCTCGCGATCGGCGATGCCGCGTCGCGGCTCTCGCTGACCGGCAGCCACGTCTCCAGCGTGCAGGGGCAAACGCTGCCGGTACTGGAGATCCGCAACGACGGCGATGCCCACGGCCGCCTCGATGGCTATCTCGACGGCGTCGACGCCGACGGCAGGCGCATGACCTTCGCGCCGGCGACGCTGCCGATCCTGCCGGGCGAGACCCGTGCGATCGCGCTCGCTCCGGTTCTCGACGACAGCGGCACGCCGGCGCCGGCGATCCGCTATCCGCTGGTCCTGAAGGGGCACCTGGACGCGGCCGGGCAGCGCATCGGGATCGACGCCACGGTCGCGCCATGACCGCGCGCTGGCGGCCGTCCGCGCCGGGCCCCCTGTCGGCGATGAAGCGCAGCGCGATCACCACCGCCATCGCCCTGTTGCTGGCCTCCGCGCCGGCGCTGGCGAACGGCGGGCAGACCGTCGCCGATGCCGGGAGGATGCCCGGCGCCGCAGCGGCATCCCCCCCGGCCGTCCCGGGCCGATCCGACGAGGCCGGGGCCTACCAGGACCGCCTGATCGATCCCGACGCGTTGCCTGACACCCTGGACGACGACCCGGACGATTACGACGACAGCGGCCTGCCGCGCAGCTTCCATGCCGAGCTGGCCTACAGCCATGGCGAGTTCGGCGGCGACACCTTCCGGGAGTACGGCATCTCCGCCGGCGGCTTCCGCGAGACCGCCCATCACGGCACGCTCTCGCTGCAGGCCAGCCTGTCCCGGCGCGACGACGAGCGTCGTTCCGCCGCGGACGATGACGACTGGCGCGGCGCGGCAACGCTGTGGCAGCGCAACCTGGCGATGCCTGGGCAGTGGCTTGGCGACAACGGCCTGGGCGTGCTGAACACCCCGACCCTGCCGCTGCAACGCAGCCAGTACCGGTTCTTCCTGCCCAGCGTCGCCTTCGCCGGCGCCAGCAGCGAGTGGCGCAATGACGCCTCCGGGCTGCGCCTGATCGCCGGCGGCGGCCGCATCGGCCACTACAGCGGCACCCGCCTGCAGGGCTTCGAGCTCGACGAGGGCCATGTCGGCACCCTCGGCACCGAATGGCGCTGGGCACCGGGATGGACCGGCTCGGCGACCTTGCTCAGCAGCGACGGTCGGCTGGTGCCCGGCAACGATGCCGACGACCAAGGCCAGGCAGTAATAGAACCGGTCACCTCGCACGCGTTCCATGCGGCCACGGCCTGGAGCGGTGCGCGCGACCGGCTCCAGCTGAACCTGCTCGCCAGCGGTGGCGACGCCGGCGCCGCGACCGGCGCCTGGCTGGATGCCAGCGCGGCCCGGGGCGGCTACAGCCACCACTACGGCGTCTTCCATCTCGGCGAGGATCTCGCCTGGGGCAGCTACCCGATCAACAACGACGCCCGCGGCGGCTACTACCGGATCGCCTACCAGTTCGCACGCTGGAGCTGGAACGCCGGCATCGACCGGATCGACTCGATCTCCGGCGACAGTTTCGAAGGCAGCTACGCCAACGCCTACCTCCGCTACCAGGCCAGCCGCCAGCTCGGCTACGGCGCCAGCCTGAGCCTGCGCGACGGCAGCGACGATGCGGTCGGTGCCCAGCTGTTCCTCGATCGCAACAGCGACTGGGGCAGCAGCCGACTGCAACTGGACGTCGCCAACACCGACGGCGCCGGCAGCGACAGCTGGCAGCTGAGCTTCGACCAGGCGTTCCCGGTCAAGCTCGGCCGCCGCCTGTCCGCGGCGCTCTCGCACGGCGAGCTGTCCTACGATGGCCGGCCGGCCACCCGCAGCAGCAGCCTGTCGTTCTACGGCGGCCTGGACCTGACCGACCGGCTGTCGATCGACGGCCAGACCCGCTGGGTCCGTGGCGATGGCCCGGATGCGCTGCGCGGCTTCAATGCCAACCTAGGCGTGAACTGGCGGCTGGACACGCACTGGACGCTGTCGGCGACGCTGTACCAGAACCAGGGCACCCGGCGTTCGCCGTTCCAGCTCGACCCGCTCGCCAACGACCCGCTGTTCATCGCCCTTCCGCGCGAGCGCTCCGCGTTCCTTGTCCTGCGTTACGAGCGCGGAGCCGGGCGACCTCGCAGCGTGCTCGGCGGCGCGCCCGGCACGGCGAGCGGGCGGGTCGCAGGTAGCGTGTTCCTCGACGACAACGGCGACCGCGTGCGCAACGCGGCCGAAGATCCGGCGGCGAACCTGACCGTGATCCTCGACGGACGTTACGCGGTGCGCACCGACAGCGCCGGCCGCTTCGAATTCCCGGACGTCGCGGTCGGCAGCCACACCCTGACCGTGCTGCCGGACAACCTGCCGCTGCCGTGGTATTTCGACGACGGCGAGGCCCTGCGCACGATCGAGGTCGACGTGCGCGACGACCTGCAGGTCGACATTCCCGCCGCACGGCCGCGTTGAAGGCCGCCCTGCCTGCGCGCAGGCCATGAGAAAGGAGGCCGCGGCCTCCTTCAAGTCCGGCGTGCACCGGAGGACTAGCGGGTTGTGGCATGGCTCCGGCAGCGCCGGACGGGGCTTAGCCTACCGATCCGGCAATGCTGATGCAATACTTTAAAATTCCAAGCGGATCTTGTTGATATAAAAAGATTATCTATCAAGGCGCCATGTCGAGCGCGGCACGCTTGCCGGCGCGGCGCACCTCGATCGGCTGGCTCCAGTCGTTGTTGAACGCGGCCGGCTCCCACGATCCGTAGGTCGGGTTGGGCAGCATCCACCAGCGCTCGCCGAACCAGTCGCCGTATTCCTCCATCAGCGCATCGCGACCGGCAGCGGTGTTGTCGACGACCTCGACGAAATCGCCCAGCTGGTCACCGAACTGCATCAGCACCCGGTAACGGCGACCGGCCAGCTGGCGACGGCAGGCCTTTTCGCTGCCGTTCTGCTCGCACCCTTCGACGAAGGTGCCCAGGCCGAGAAACACCTCGTCGTCGGCCACCGGCATGCCGACCGCACGCAGGTTGGCCAGGGTCGCCTCCTGCAGGTGCTCGGCGCGGTTGGACAGGTACAGGATGGTCACGCCCTTGGCGGCGGCCGCCTTCGCGAAGTCGACGACGCCCGGCACCGCCGTGGCCTTCTTCTCGGCAACCCACGCCGCCCAGCTGACCTCGTCGTAGCCCTCGCCGTCGCGGATCAGGCGCGCCTGGTAGGGCGAGTTGTCGAGCACGGTCTCGTCGACGTCCATGATCACCGCCGGCTTGAGCGAGCCGTCGAGGCCGGCGGTGGCGGCGCGCTCGTCCGGAACCAGCGCATCCCAGTTCGCCTCGGCCAGCGCCACGTCCAGATGATCGGCGGCGGCCCTGTAGGTCTGGAAGGTCAGCGCGCGGTATTCCGACGAGGTCTGCACCCACAACACCGCGTTGAGATTGTCGTCGGCGGGCACGTCGGCGGCGGCCGGCGTGGCGGAGGTCCCGGATGCCGGCGCGGAAGCGGCGGCTGGCGGCTCTGCACGCTGGCAGCCGGCGAGGACGAGGGAGCTGACGATGAGGCACGCGGCCAGGGAGCGGTAGCGCATGGCGGATCCGGAATCTTGGGAACCGCCGAGTGTAGCCGCCGCGGCCGCATCGGTCGTGACAGCCGGTGGCAGCGCTGACCTGCCATCGGTCACCCTGACCGGTCGGACAGGCATCGGCGGGCCCACGATGCGACAGTCGGCCCGCCCGCAACCAAGGAAGACCCGCCATGCCCGCGACATCCCGCCCGAGCCCATCGCTGTTCGCCCTGTCGTTCATCGCCTGCACGGCCTGTGCGCTCTTCCCCGCGCAGGCGACGCCTCCGGCGGCGGCGCAGTGCAGCCGCATCGCCGACGTCGATCTCGACTACGAGGTCGCCCACGACGGCGCGCGGCTGCTGTTCACCCGCCGCGGCGAACGCATCGAGGTCGCAGCGGGCGCCGTCGCCAATGCCGACGGCCGCTGGACGACCGCCACGGCGGCCGGCTACCACGCCGACCTGCAGCGCTTCCTCGACACCTCGACCGCGGTCGCCGAGCAGGCGCGGCCGCTGACGAAGCTGCTGCGCGGGCCGACCCCGGAACTGGCACGCGCCGCGCTCGACGTCTGCGGCGCGGTGCTGGCATTGGCGGAAAGCACACAGGCGATCGAAGCCGCCGCACCCGGGTTCCGCTCACCGGTGCGGATCCGGCTGGACGAGTAGTCGCACCGGAACCGCGACGGCCGCACGGGGGCAAGCCGCGATCGGGCCTTCCCATGCAGGCTCCATCGCGGCTTGCGTCGTTCCTGCGACCGCTCCCACAGGGCCATGTGCGCCGCTCAGCCTTCCTCCAGCAGCGCGCGGATCGCGGCCAGGCCGGCCTGGGCGCGCTCCTGCTTGCGCGCCGCGTCGGCCTGGGGGTCGGCACCGTCGCGCTGGATCTCCGCCGCCGGCAGCTCGTCGAAGAAGCGGCTCGGCTGCAGGCGGATGCGGTCGCCCCAGCGCTGGGTCTCGCGGCAGTGCGACAGCCACAGCTGTTCCTTGGCGCGGGTGATGCCGACGTACAGCAGCCGGCGCTCCTCCTCCAGGCTGCCTTCCTCGACCGCGACCTCGTGCGGCAGGGTGCCGTCGTCCATCCCGACGATGAACACGTAACGGAACTCGAGCCCCTTGGCCGCGTGCAGGCTCATCAGCCTGACCTGGTTGCCGGCCTCGCCCTTGTCGGCATGCGACAGCAGCGCAAGCTGCGCGGCGAGCTCGCCGGGACCGCTGCCTTTGCCGCCGTCGAACCAGTCGGCGAGCTCCTCCAGGTTGGCCTTGCGGCGCTGGAACGAGGCCTCGTCCTTGCACTGCGCGCGGATCGACGCCAGCAGACCGCTCTTCTCGGCCAGTACCCGCACCAGCTCGGCCGGCGCCATCCGCTGCGCGTCGGCGCGCAGCCCGCGGACGATGCCGACGAAGCCGTCCAGCGCGTTGCCGGCACGCGGCGCCAGTTGCTTGAGCACACCGACCGACTCCGCCGCTCGCGACATCGGCATCTGCGCCTTCTGGGCCATTTCGGCCAGCTTCGCCAGCGTGGTCGCGCCGACCTCGCGCTTCGGCGCCTGCACCGCGCGCAGGAACGCCGCGTCGTCGTCGGGGTTGGCGACCAGCCGCAGCCACGCCAGCGCGTCCTTGACCTCGCCGCGCTCCAGGAACGCGGTGCCGCCGGTCAGGTGGTAGGGCACTTTCAGCAGCTGCAGCGCCTTCTCCAGCGCGCGGCTCTGGTGGTTGCTGCGGAACAGGATGCAGAACTCGCCCCATTCCGCCCGCCTGGCGGTGGCGATGAAGTGGATCTCGGCGGCGACCTTCTCCGCCTCGTGGGCGCCGTCCCTGCATTCCCAGATGCGGATGCGCTCGCCGTCGGCGTTGTCGCTCCACAATGTTTTCAAATGCTCGTGCGGGTTGTGCGCGATCAGCGCGTTGGCCGCGCGCAGCACCCGGTTCGAGCAGCGGTAGTTCTGCTCGAGCTTGATCACCTTCAGTTCCGGGTAGTCGCTGCCGAGGGTCAGCAGGTTGTCCGGGTTGGCGCCGCGCCAGGCGTAGATCGACTGATCGTCGTCGCCCACGCAGGTGAACAGGCCGCGCGGGCCGGCGATCGCCTTCAGCAGGCGGTACTGGGCGTCGTTGGTGTCCTGGCACTCGTCGACCAGCAGGTAGCCGATCCGTTCGCGCCAGCCCAGGCGCGCATCCTCGTCGTTCTCCAGCAGCTCGACCGGCAGCCGGATCAGGTCGTCGAAATCGACCGCGTTGAAGGTGCCCAGCCGCGCCTGGTAGCGCGCGTAGAGCCGTGCGGCCTCGATCTCGCGCTGGCTGCGCGCGACCGCCAGCGCCTGCTCCGGCGACAGGCCGGCGTTCTTGGCCCGCGAGATCAGGTTGCGCGCGTTGTCGAGTACGTCAGGCTTGCTGCCGGCCGGCAGCAGATCCTTGATCTGGGCGGCGCTGTCGTCGGCGTCGAACACCGAGAAGCCGCGCCGCAGGCCAAGCTTGGCGTGGTCGATCTGCAGCATCTTCAGGCCAAGCGCGTGGAACGTGCAGACGGTCAGGCCCTCGGCCGCGTCGCCGCGGATGCGCTTGCCGACCCGCTCCTTCATCTCCTTCGCCGACTTGTTGGTGAAGGTGATCGCGGCGATGCGTCGCGCCGGCATGCGGCCGGACGCGATCAGGTGGGCGATCTTCTCGACGATCACGCGGGTCTTGCCGCTGCCGGCGCCGGCGAGCACGAGCAGGGGGCCGTCGGTGTGCAGGACGGCGGCGCGCTGGGGGGGGTTGAGGCCGTGCATGCAGTGATCTTTGAAGCGGGCGATCCTCGAAGCGGGCGACAGTGTAGCGGAGCCGTCCCGGGCAGGCCGCGGATGCGGAGCGTTCCGGATTGGCCCCGACCGGCTGTCGACAACCGGTGCGACGCCCGCGGCTGGCGCGACGTATCGTGGAGAAGGTCCCCCACCGAACGGAGGAGCAGGCCATGGAACGTACCCGCAGGATCACATCCGGGCTCGTGCCGGCACTGCTAGCCGGCCTGCTCGCAGGGCTTCCGGCCTTGGCGGGCGAGCCGTCCACGCGGCAACTGCCGCTGACCGACGCCAGTTTCATGGAAATCGATGCGATGCTGGTCTCCGTGCGCGGCCGGCCCAACGAGGAGGCGCGGCTGCGCGGTCTCAAGCATTACGTCGACGATCGCCCGGGGCAGGCGCTGGAGCAGTTCGAACGTGCCGCAGGCTACGCCGACAAGTTCTCCCAGCACTACCTGAGCCTGATGCACTGGCATGGCGTCGGCACACCCGTCGATCGCGTCCGCGCCTACATCTGGAGCGACCTGGCCGCCGAGCGCGGCAATCCCAGACTGCTGGCGATCCGGGAGAAGATGTGGGCGGGCCTTTCGGAGGCCGAGCAGGCGCAGGTACTGACGCACGGCCCGGACTTCTACGCCCGCTATGGCGACGACGTCGCGATGCGGCGCGCGGAGGACGAGATGCGCCGGTTCGCCCGCAACATGACCGGCAGCCGGGTCGGCTACCGCAATCAGAGGATGGAAGCCGGCGGCGGTCCGGCGAACGGCTCGTTCGCCGTCGACACCGGCAACAACGCGGCCGCCTACATGATCTCGGTGGCCGGCTCGCCCGACGAGCTCTATGGCCGCGAGGGCGGCCTGGCGCGGTTGAACGACTATTGGCGGGAACAGGACCGCCTGCTGGAGGGCGACGTCCGCGTCGGACCGGTTTCCAGGTCCGACTGACCGCCCCGCGGTCATCGCGGTCATCGCGCCGGCCCGCCAGCCGGCATAGACTGGCGTCTCCTACCGCACCGCAACATTCCGTTGCCGGAGGGGACGCCGATGCGCATCGGGCTGGCCGCCAACCGCCTGCACCACGCCAGCGAGGACGCGGCGCTGTTCCGCTGGCTGCGCGCCTGCGAGTCGGGCATACGCGAGCTGCAGCTGGAACTCCACGCGGTCGGCCGTACCCACGACGCGATCGCCGCGGCGGGGATGCTGGGTGGCCATCGCGGCCTGCGCCGGTATCCCTACGGCCGCGACGGCGGGCTGATGAAGCTGGTCGCCGAGGTGGTCGGGCTCGACGACGGCGACGGCAACCGCAACCGCACCCTCGACGGCGCGATCTACCTGATCGACCCGGTCGATCCCTCCTCGACCTTTCCCGAGGCGGTCGCGCTCAAACGCCAGTGCGTGATCCACGGCAAGCCGTTCGTGTCGACGGTGGCATCGGCCTGCGCCTGGATCGAGCAGGAGCGGGTACTGGCCGGCTTCGCGCCCGACCCCGGCGCCGACCGCCACTTCGACTATTCCAGCCAGACCCTCGCCCTGATCGCGCACGATGCGATGAAGCCGACGATGCTCGAGTTCGCCGCGACCCACTTCGACCAGCTGTCGTGCTTCGCCCAGCGCATCGGTACCGGCACCACCGGCGAACGCTTGAACGAGCTGGCCTGGAGCCGCGGCTGGCCCGCCGGCTCACCGTGGGTCCATCGTTACCAGAGCGGCCCGCTCGGCGGCGACGCCCAGATCGCCGACCGGGTACTGGAACGGCGCTGCCAGCGGGTGGTGTTCTTCGAGGACCCGCACGTCGCCCGCCAGCACGAGGCCGACATCCAGCTGCTCGAACGCGCGGTCACCACCGTCACCGACGACGCGGTCTGCGCGACCTCGCCGGCGATGGCCACGCGCTGGATGCAGGCGGTGACGAAGCGACGGGCACTACGGGCGTTGTGAGGCTGCGCCGATCGAATCCTTGGCCGCGGATCTGCGCGGATACACGCGGATAGAGCGAGAACCGAAGCGGTCTCCCAAGCGCGGCGAAGAATGGTGATCGAAAAGGCTTTGTCCGCGTTCCTCGGCGCAAATCCGCGGCAAGAAACCCATCCCGGCCGCGACGCGTCAAGAGCGTGACGGCAGATCGCGACCCGCTCCAAGAGCGTGGACAGGCTCTAAACTGCCGCGATGGCCAAGCTCTACTTCTACTACTCGGCGATGAACGCCGGGAAGACCACCACGCTGCTGCAGTCGGCGCACAACTACCGCGAGCGCGGGATGCGGGTGGCGATCCTGACTCCGCGCCTGGACGACCGCGCCGGCACCGGTCAGGTCGCATCGCGGATCGGCCTGCAGGCGACCGCGACCGCGTTCACGCAGGACGACGACCTGCAGCGGCTGGTCGAACGCGACATCGCGGCGCACGGCCCGCTGCACTGCGTCCTGGTCGACGAGGCCCAGTTCCTGGGCAAGTCGCAGGTCTGGCAACTGAGCGAGGTCGTCGATGCGCTCGGCATCCCGGTGCTGTGCTATGGCCTGCGTACCGATTTCCGCGGCGAACTGTTCCAGGGCAGCCAGCACCTGCTGGCCTGGGCCGACGAGCTGACCGAGATCAAGACCATCTGCCATACCGGCCGCAAGGCGACGATGGTGGTGCGGGTCGACGCGCAGGGCCGTGCCGTGCACGAAGGCCCGCAGGTCGAGATCGGCGGCAACGACCGCTACGTTTCGGTGTCGCGCGCCGAGTACAAGCGGGTGATGCGCGGCGAGGGCCTGATAGAGCCGGCGCAACCCTCGCTGCCGCTGGGCTGATCGCCCCCGGCGCGACCTCATCTGCCGGCGTGGGCCGGCACCGCCATCGGCGGCGCTGCGACGCTCCCGCCCACGACGCCGTATTCCCGATCGGTGGCCGCGACGACCGGCAGGTCCGTCGCCGTCGCATCTTCGAACCTGGCCGGGAGAACACGATGGACCACATGATCAGGCGTGCAACGAAACATGCGCTGCTGGCTGTGGCGCTGTGCGCGACGACGGGCATCGCCGTCGCCCAGCCGCTTCTGCCGCGGCACCCGGAGTACGAACGGGTGATCAACCTCGACACCTACGAGGCCGGGCTGCTGGAGGCCTCCGGCCACCCCAACGAGGTCGAGCGCTGGCACGGGATCTGGGCCTACGACAACGGCCGGATGGACGAGGCCCGGCGCCACTTCGAGCGGGCGGCGTACTACGGCGACAAGCTGTCGCAGCACGTCCTGTCGCTGATGTGCTGGAACGGCGACGGCGGCGCGCGCGATCCGGTGCAGGCCTACATCTGGGCCGACCTCGCCGCCGAGCGCGGCAACATTGCCGACCTGCTGCAGGTCCGCGAGCGGATCTGGTCGCAGCTGACGCCATCGCAGCAGGAGCAGGCGCTGGACGACGGGCTCGCGTTCTACAGACGCTACGGCGACGCTGCCGCAATGCCGCGCACCAACCGCGAGCTGCGCCGCTTCCTGCGCAACCGGACCGGCAGCCGGGTCGGGCTGGTGACGTCCCGGGTCAGCATCTCGCTGGGGCGCCCCGATGTGTTCCAGGCCGCCGGAGGGGGCGCCAGGCTGACGCCCGGTCCGCATGGCGCGTCCGGCGACCGGTTCTACGCCGATGCCCGCACCCGCCCGGGCGCGTACTGGGCGGCCGAGGATCTCAGCGTGCGCACGCTGCTGCGGCAGATCGAGCAGGGCCAGGTCGATGTCGGCCCGGTCACGCCGGCCAAGGACTCCCGGCCCGCTGAATGAGCCCTTCCCGCCCGGCCGGCGAGGAAGCGCGGGCCGGATCGGAAATGCCTAGCGTCCGCGGCAGTGCACCCCGATCGCGGCGACCTCTCGCCGCAGTGCGCTGCCGTCCGGCTGCTCGGTGGCCAGCGTCTGCGACAGCCGCTCGAGCGCATCCGCTCCGGCGGCGGCCTGGCCATTGTCGCAGCGGGCCCGGGCGGCGGCGGCCGCCGCCTGCCATGCGATCGCGCGCAGGGAATGGCGGCGGGCCGGATCGCCGTCGAGCGCCAGTTCGTCGAGTCGCGCCAGCGCCTGCGCGTCGCCGGCCAGCGCCCGCGGCCGCAGCGTCGCCAGTTCGCTCCGCACTGTCTCCGCATGGCCGTCGCCTAGGCGACGACGCGCCAGGACCAACCCCTGGTGCAGGCGCGCCTGGCCGGTGACCATGTCGCCGAGGGCGATCTCGACCTCGCCCAGACTGCGCTCGATCGCATCGCCATGCCCGTCGGGCAGCGACTCCCGCAACTGCAACGCCTCGATCAGCAGTGGCCGCGCTTCGCGGTCGCGCCCGGCCTGGTGCAGGACCTCGGCGAGCGCATGCAGGGCATCGGCTGTCAGTGCCGGATCGCGCACGGCGCGGGCGATCCGCAGCGCCTCGTGCAGCCGGCCCAGGGCAGTGGCCAGATCGTTGCGTTCCCACGCGACCTTGCCGAGCCGGATGTGGTCGGCAACCAGGTCGGGATGATCGGGCCCGAGCCGGCCCAGGCGCAGCCGGTGGACCTCGCGCAGCTGTTCGTCGGCGTCGGCGAAACGGCTGGTGTCCAGATCGAGCCGGGCCAGCTGTCCACGGACGGCGAGGGTCGCTTCGTGGCCGGGGCCGTGCACCTCGAGTGCGATCTGCAGCGCCTGCTGCAGGATGCCGCGGGCGTCGTCGAAGCGGCCCTGCGACGCCTCCAGCGCTGCACGCTCGCGTCCGATGTCGATGTTCAGCGCATGCCGCGCGCCGACCCGCTCCCGCAACTGGCGGGCGGCGTCTTCATAGGCGGCCAGCGCGCCGGCGCTGTCGCCTTCCTCGGCGAGCAGGCCGGCGAGGTCCATCTGACTCTCGATCACGCCGACCCGGTCGCCCTCGATGCCGCGCCGCAACGCCAGCGCGCGCTCGAACAGCTGGCGCGCACCGTGGCGCTCGCCCACCGCGCGCCGGCAGCGCCCGAGCTGGGTATAGAAATCGGCCGCCTGGGGCGGCAGCCGCGACTGCTCGCGGCGCGCCAGCGTCTGCGCCGGCTGCAACAATGCGATGCAGTCCGCCGGCTTCCCGAGCAGGCGCAGCACCCGGCCGCGCTGGTTCAGCGACTCCAGCTGCAGGCTGTTGGGAATGCCGGGCGTCACCTCGATGATCGCCGCCTGCTGCTCCAGCAGGGTCCGCGCCTGTTCGAGGTCGCCGAGGCTGGCACGCAGGCGCGCGATCACGCCGAGCAGCTCGGCCCGCGCGCGTGGCTCGCGCGCCAGCTGCAGGTTGCCACGTTCGACCGCATCGTCGAGCAGCTGGTCCAGGTTCATCGGCTCGCCGCGGCGCCGGCCGCCGACGTTCTCGAACAGGCCGACCATGAAATCCTGCATTGCCTGCGCACGTGCCGCCTCGGCGACCGCCTGGCGGGCCTGCCAGGCGATCATCGCCAGCGCGGTGGTCAGCACCGCCACGACCAGCGCCGCCGAACCCAGCGCCCAGCGATGACGGGCGACGAACTTGCGCAGCCGGTAGCCGAGGCCCTGCGGCCGCGCCTGCACCGGTCGACCGGCCTGGAAGCGGGCGACGTCCTGCGACAGCGCTTCGACCGACGGATAGCGCTGCTCCGGCCGCTTGGCCATCGTCCTGAGCGTGATGTTGTCCAGATCGCCGGCCAGCAACCGGCTGCGCCGTCGCTGCATCCGGCGGTCGGCCTGCCCTGCGGTGTCGCGCAATACGCTGGCCGATGGCCGCACCGGGTCGGCGCTGAGGATCGCCTCCTCCCACTCGGCGTCGCTGTGGCGCTTGAGCCGGTACGGCTTGTGGTCGGTCAGCAGCTCGTACAGCACCACGCCCAGCGAATAGACGTCGGTCATCGTGGTGACCGGTTCGCCGCGGATCTGTTCCGGCGCCGCATAGTGCAGGGTGAACGCGCGCATCCCGGTGCCGGTCTGCTCGGGGGCCTGGGCCTGGCTGTCGAGCAGCTTGGCGATGCCGAAGTCGAGCAGGCGCACCTCGCCGGCGGGAGTGACCAGGATGTTCGACGGTTTCAGGTCGCGGTGGACGATCAGGTTGGCGTGCGCGTGGCTGACCGCGTCGCAGACCTGGCGGAACATCCGCAGCCGGCGGTCGAGCGGCATCCGGTTCTCGCGGCAATAGTCGGTGATCGGGGTGCCGTCGACGTACTCCAGCGCGAGGTAGGGCAGGCCATCGGCGCTGATCCCGGCATCGAGCAGGCGCGCGATGTTCGGGTGCGCGAGCCGGGCGAGGATCTCGCGCTCGCGGGTGAAGCGCAGGCGCAGGTCATGGCTGGTCAGGCCGGGTCGCAGCAGCTTCAGCGCGACCCGCCGCTGGTACAGGCCGTCCGCGCGCGAGGCCAGCCAGACCTGGCCCATGCCGCCCTCGCCGAGCAGGCTCTCCAGCCGATAGGGACCGACCTCGCTGCCGACGTCCACGCCGCTGGGCGGCGGCACCAGCGGCTCGGACAGGAAGTCGCCATGCGCTTCTTCCAGCGCGATCAGCGCCTCAAGCTCGGCAGCCAGCGACGCGTCCTGTTCGCGCAGCTCCAGCAGCCGGCGATCGCGCGCATCCCGCTCCAGCTCGAGCAGGGCATCGAGCAGCGGAGACAGGCGTTGCCAGCGTTCGGCATCCATTGCAACGGTGCACCGTAGGAGCGGCGTCAGCCGCGATCGGGTCTTCGGGACAGCTTCATCGCGGCTTGCGCCGCTCCTACAACAACAGCAACACGGCGAGGAACTAGTCCTCTTTCAGCGATGCCAGCAGGAACAGCCGTGCCTTCTGCCAGTCGCGACGGATGCTGCGTTCGGAACGATCGAGCAGGCCGGCGATCTCCAGCTCGGACAAGCCGCCGAAATAGCGCAGTTCGACAACCTGGGCCAGACGCTTGTCGACGTCGGCGAGACGGGTCAACGCGGCATCCAGGCCGAGGGTGTCCTCGTCCAGGCGCAGTCCGCCCTCCAGGTCCTCAGGCAGGTCGGTGACCCGGTGCAGGTCGCCGCCGCGTTTCTGCGCGAGCCGCTGGCGGGCATAGTCGACGACCACGCTGCGCATCGCCGAGGCGGCGTAGGCGAAGAAATGCGCACGGTCGTCGAACTGGGCCTCGCGGCGGCCGACCAGCTTCAGGTAGGCCTCGTGCACCAGCGCGGTGGCGTCGAGCGTGTGCCCGTGCTGACCGGCGAGCTGGCGACGGGCCATCGTGTGGAGTTCCCGGTACAGCGTCGCCAGCACCGAATCCAGCGCACGGCGGTCGCCATCGCGCGCGGCCCCCAGCAGCTGCGTGATGTCGGCGGTCTGCACCGATGCGTCCCCGGTCTCCATGGGCGCGACTATAGCGCGTTCATTCCGCTTCGCACGCCCGAAGAGAGTCCTGCCGGCACGGACCGCCCTCGCGGCCGCAGGAGCGTGTGGACGCACAGGAACGGCCTCGGCCGCGCTTCGGGCCTTCCCATGGAAGCTTCATCGGCGCTGACGCCGCTCCTGCGGACGGGAGGAGGCTAGCGCTGGCAGTGACCGCACCAGACGGTCGCGCGCTGGCCGATGCTGGCCTGCTTCAGCGCGCGGCCGCAGCGCGGGCAGGGTTCGCCACCGCGGCCGTAGGCCGACAGTTCCTGCTCGAAGTAGCCGGGCGCGCCGTCGGGACTGATGAAGTCGCGCAGGGTGGTCCCGCCACGCGCGATCGCGTGGCCGAGGATCGCCTTCACCGCATCGGCCAGCGCCGTGTAGCGCTCGCGCGAGACCCTGCCCGCCGCGCGCAGTGGCGAGATACGGGCGGCGAACAGCGCCTCGGCGGCGTAGATGTTGCCGACCCCGACCACCACCGCCTGGTCCATCAGGAAGGTCTTGACCGGCGCCTTGCGGCCGCGGCTGAGCTCGAACAGGTAATCGCCGTCGAAGCCGTCCGACAGCGGTTCCGGCCCGAGCCCGCGCAGCAGCGCGTGGACCTCGCCGTGCGGCTGCCACAACAGGCAGCCGAACCGTCGCGGATCGTTGAAGCGCAGCACCTGCCGCGGCGAACGGGCATCTTCTTCGAGGATCAGGTCGACGTGGTCGTGCGTGCGCGGCGGCAGTTGCGCCGGCAGCACCCTCAGACTGCCGGACATGCCCAGGTGCAGCAGCGCGCTGCCGGCCGCGGTGTCGATCAGCAGATACTTGGCGCGGCGCCGGACCGCTTCGATCCGTTGCCCCGGCAACACCCGCTCGATGGCGTCGGGAATCGGCCAGCGCAGGTCCGGGCGACGCAGCACCGCGCCGGCGACGCGACGGCCTTCCAGGTGCGGCGCAAGGCCGGCGCGGGTGGTTTCGACTTCGGGCAGTTCGGGCATGCGCGTAGCTTAGGCCCTGCCCGTCCGGTCCGCGCGCACCGCGTCCGGGCGGTCCGATGCGACCGCCCCGGACTGGACAGGACCGTCAGTAGGCCACGCAGAAACGCTGCCGCGCGTGGGCCGGATGCTCCAGCTCGTCGATCATCGCGACCGCATAGTCCTGCAGCGAGATGCGGCTGTTGCCTTCGGCATCGACCAGCAGGTCGTCGCCACCGACGCGGAAGCGGCCGGTGCGCTCGCCCGGTTCGATCAGCGCCGCCGGGCTGAGCATCGTCCAGTCCAGCGCCGGTTCGCCGCGCAGGCGCTCCAGCGCATCGCGCGCGCCCAGCGCCGAACCCTTCCACTGCTCCGGGAAGTCCGGGGTGTCGACCAGTTGCACGCCGGGGGCGACGTTCAGGCTGCCGGCGCCGCCGACCATCAGCAGGCGCGGCACGCCGGCCTGCGCGACCGCGGCGATGATCGCGTCGACACCACGCATGTAATAGCCGCGCACGTCCTGCTGCGCGTGGCCGCTGAACGCGCTGATCACCGCATCGTGGCCGGCCAGCTGCGCGGCCAGGCGGCCGCTGTCGAGGACGTCGGCGGCGAGCACGGTCAGGCCATCGCCGGGTGCCAGCTTCCCGGGATTCGCGACCAGGGCGGTGACCTGGTGTCCACGCGAACGCAGTTCGGCCAGCAGACCGGAGCCGATGAAGCCGGAAGCGCCAAGGAGTGCGACTTTCATGGGAAATCCTCACAATGCGTGTTGGGGTATACAGTATTTCTGCTTGCATAACTCCCGATAAGACCGGCATTTCTGCAATTAAAATGAAGCCTGACTTCACAATCAACCGACTCAAGCGGATGGCCGTCTACGCCCGCGTGGTCGAGTTGGGGTCGATGAGCGCGGCCGCCCGCGAACTGCAGATGACCGCATCGGCGGTCAGCCAGCAGATCCGCCAGCTCGAGGCCGAGACCGGGGTGACCCTGCTGCTGCGTTCCACCCGCAGGCTCGGCCTGACCGAAGCCGGCCAGGCGTACTACGAAGACTGCGCGCGGATGCTGCACGCCGCGCAGGCCGCCGAGCGGCGCCTGTCGGACCTGCGCGACGAGCCGCGCGGCGAGCTGCGGATCGCGTTTCCGGTCGGCTTCAGCGCGACGCTGGCGGCGGCACTGGCGCCACTGCTGCGCACGTATCCAAAGCTGGCGCTGCGGCTGTTCGCCGAGGATCGCAGGATCGACCTGATCGGCGAGCGCATCGACCTGGCGATCCGGATCGGTTCGCTGGCCGACTCCTCGCTGGTCGCGCGGCGGTTGGCCGAATGGCGACACCTGCTGGTCGCCGCGCCTGCGTACGCGCAGGCGCACGGGCTGCCGCGGAACCCGGAAGAACTGACCGCCCACGCGGTGCTGAACCTGAGCGTGCTCGACCAGCCGGAATTCATCGAACTGCATCGCCCCGGTGAGCCGGCGCGGCGCATCCGGGTCTCCGGACCGGTCGCCGGCAACAGCGCCGAGGCGCTGCGACAGACGATGCTGCAGGGGCTGGGCATCATGCGCCTGCCCGGTCCCGACGCGGCGCCGCTGATCGCCGCCGGCCATGCCGTGGCGGTGCTGCCGGACTGGTCGATGGCCCCGATCGGCGTCTACGCGCTGACCGCGCAACGCGACTCCCAGCCGGCGAAGGTACGCGCGGCGATCGCCGCGCTGCGCGACCATCTGGAAGCCGGCGCCGGGGCCTGAACGGCGAGGCCGGACCGCGCCATGCCGGCGCCGCGGCGGTGACCGCCGGTTGAAAGACGGCGGCGCTATGCTTGAGCCTCCCGACGCCGCCGAGCATCGCGATGACGGATCCGGAAGGTGCGCAACCCGGTCCACGGACGACGCGGCCATTCGGCCTCGCGCTGCACCACTACGCCCGTGTCCAGCTCGATGCCGCCCTGGACTGGCTGGACGCCGGCGCGAAGCCGTCCAAGCGGCTGCACAAGGGCATCCACCAGGGCCGCAAAGCGTTGCGTCGGGTGCGTGCGACCCTGGCGCTGGGCGTGCCCGCACTGGGCCCGGGCTCGGAACTGATCGACCGCGAACTGCGCCGGATCATCCGCGGCCTCGGCGATATCCGCGACGGCCAGGCGCTGCTGGAAACGCTCGACCGCCTGCATGCGAACGGCCCCACCCCCGCGGTCGCCGCTCACCTCGAGCACGCGCGGCGGGCAGTCGTGCGCCGTCGCCGTGCCCTGGCCGACGCGACCCTGGCCGCCGATCCCGGACTGGCCCGGCGCCGCGCACTGCTCACGGCGCTGGCCGGCACCCTCGACGCGCTGCCGTGGGCCACGGTCGATGCGGAGACGGTGGACGCGGCGCTGCAGGCCAGTGCGCAGGCGGTCGACAAGGCGCGCGAACGGGTCGTCGCCGGCGGTCGCGACCGCGACTGGCACCGCTGGCGCCGGCGCATGCGACGCCGGTCGCAGCAGCGCACCGCACTGGACGCGTGTCGGCTCGTCTCCGGCGACGGACCTCCCTCCGCCGACCCGCCCGCGCCGCCAGTCGCGCTCGACAAGGATCTTGCCGTGCTGCTCGGCGTCGCCCAGGACCTGAGCCTGCTGCTCGAACACTGCGGGCGCGACGGTGGCCTCGGCAAGGCCGACCGCACCGCGCTGGCCGCGTTCGCCCGGACCGAACTGTCGACGCTGCGCGACCACATCCGCCGCTGTGCGTGATCGCCGTCACCCGGCATCCGCGCAGCAGGTGAACGTATCCCATCCCGTGAGGCCTCGAACCCGGCCATACCCGCGCGAACGGTAAGGCACAGGTGGCATGATGGCCGTCGGGGCGCGTTGCCGTCGCAGACCCGGCTTCGTGGGGTGCCGGCTCCGTGCTCCATCTGCCTGTCCGCATCGCGGGCAGGGCCGTTTTCCATGGACCCTGGCCCACGGAGTTCCAATGCCCCTCGCTTCGATCCCGACACCGCTGCTCGACTTCCTTGCCGGTGGCCTGCTGCAGGCCGGCTTCGGCGCCCTGCTGATCTGGTTCCTGGTCGCGACCCAGCTGACGATCTTCTCGGTGACGCTGTACCTGCACCGTTCGATGGCGCATCGTGCGGTCGACTTCCATCCGCTGCTCGCCCACTTCTTCCGCTTCTGGAGCTGGCTGACCACCTCGATGATCACCCGCGAGTGGGCCGCCATCCACCGCAAGCACCACGCGAAGTGCGAGACCGAGGAAGACCCGCACAGCCCGCAGATCAAGGGCATCAAGACGGTGTTCTGGCGTGGCGTGGAGCTGTACCGCGAGGCGCGCAGCGACCGCGAGTCGATCGAGAAGTACGGCAAGGGCTGCCCCGACGACTGGATCGAACGCCATCTCTATACCCCCCACGCGACGCTCGGCCCGACCCTGCTGCTGCTGATCGAGTTCGCCCTGTTCGGCTTCGCCGGCGTGGCGATCTGGGCGCTGCAGATGGCGTGGATTCCGTTCTGGGCCGCCGGTGTCGTCAATGGCCTGGGCCACTGGTGGGGCTACCGCAATTTCGAGAGCGCCGACACCTCGACCAACCTGACCCCGTGGGGCGTGTGGATCGGCGGCGAGGAGCTGCACAACAACCACCATGCGTTCCCCAGCTCGGCCAAGTTCGCGCTGCGCAGGTGGGAGTTCGACATCGGCTGGGCCGCGATCCGCGTGTTCGAGAAGCTGCGCCTGGCCCGCGTGCTGCGGGTCGCGCCAGCGCTCGACGTGCGCCCGAACATCGCGATGCCGGATGGCGAGACGCTGCGCGCCCTGCTCGCGATCCGCTTCCAGGCAATGACCGATTACTACCGCAACGTCACCCTGCCGGCATTGCGCGACCTGCGCGACCGCCGCGACCGGCTGCCGCGCGCACTGCGCAAGGGCCTGGCCGACGACGGCCGCTGGCTCGACGACGCCAAGCGCGCACGCCTGCATGCGTGGCTGGCCGAACGGCCGAAGATGGCGACGCTGGCCGAGCACCGCCAGCGCCTGGCGCAGGTGCTCGATGACCGTTCGCACGATGCGCAGGCGACCCTGCAGCGGCTGCAGGCCTGGTGCGCCGAGGCAGAGGCCAGCGGCATCGCTGCCCTGCAGGCATTCTCCAGCCGACTGAAGGGCTACGCGCTGGCGCCGGCGCGCGGCTGACGTCCAGGCCATTGGCCCGTCGGACCTGATGAAGCCCGCGCCCGCCGCGGGCTTTTTTCATGATGCGGCCCCACGCGGGCCTCTCCGCCCCGTCGGATTCGGGTAGCCTGCCCGCCATGCGCTCGAACTCGTCCCTCGCCCCGCCGTCTACCGGCATCCGCTGCGCGAGCGTCATCCTCGCCGTCGCACTGCTGACGGCGACGGCGAACGCGACCGCCCAGGTCCAGGCCACAGGCGACTACCTCTCGCGGATGGACGGCGATCAGGACGGCCTGGTTTCGCTGGCCGAATACCAGGACTGGATGAGTTACGCGTTCGTACGCATGGACCGCAATGGCGATGGCATCCTGACCGCCGACGAGCTGCCGGGCGGCCGCGGCGATCCGGTCAGCCTGATCGAGCACCGTGCGAAGCTCGCGCGCACCTTCCTGCGCCAGGACCAGAACCGGGACGGTTTCCTCGACGCCCGCGAACTCGCCGCACCGCCGCTGTAGCCGCGGCCAGGGCGGCAACCCGTCCGTCATTGGCCTTGGCCCAGTCCTCCGGCTCTTGGTTTTGGCTTTGATCTTGATCCTTGGCGACTTAAAGCCCGCCGCGCACCGGAGCCGGAAGGCGCCGTAGAGGTGCCCTTGTCTGAGCGCCGCTGGCGGCGCGGGTCTGGGCGCCGTGCGTCTTCCGGCGAGGAGCACAGGGAACCGGGGTGGCTCGCCACCACGACGGGTGTCAGGAACCGGCGGTTTTGGTTCCTTTTGACAAGACAAAAGGAACCCGCCCAGAGGGCGGAAGCCTTTGACTTCCGAAAGCAAGCCAATGCGCCTGCTGGCAACCCAACGCCCAAGGCAAGCTGTCGACGGGCTTCCACTGCAGGAAGAATCAGACTCCGACGGCAGCACGAGCCCCAAAGAAAAAGGCACGCCATCGGGGGAGATGGCGTGCCGTGGAGAGAGCACGAGGCTCCAATTGCGGGGGAGATCAGTGGGCGGAGGCCTCGCCGGCGCCACGCGGCACGCGGATCTCGTCGACCAGGTCCTGCACGTGCTGCGGTGGCGGCGCGGTGACCCGCGAGACCACGAATGCCACCACGAAGTTCAGCAACATGCCGACCACGCCGATGCCTTCCGGCGAGATGCCGAACAGCCAGTTGGCCGGCACGTTCTCCGCCATCGGCGTCATGAACACGCCCTTGAACCAGACGATGTAGCCGACCGTGAACACCAGGCCGACCAGCATGCCGGCCACCGCGCCCTGCATGTTGGTTCTCTTGTCGAAGATGCCGAGCACGATCGCCGGGAAGAACGAGGCCGCGGCCAGTCCGAATGCGAACGCCACCACCTCGGCGACGAAGCCCGGCGGGAAGATGCCGAGCAGGCCCGCCACCACGATTGCCAGTGCTGCCGCGATGCGTGCGTACATCAACTCCTGTTTCTCCGTGATGTTGGGCATCACCACCTTCTTCAGCAGGTCGTGCGATATCGCCGAGGAGATCACCAGCAACAATCCGGCCGCTGTGCTGAGCGCGGCGGCGAGGCCGCCGGCGGCAACCAACGCGATCACCCACGCCGGCAGGCGCGCGATCTCGGGATTGGCCAGCACCATGATGTCGCGATCGATGGTCATCTCATTGCGGTCGTCCTTGGCGTAGAACATCCGGCCATCGCCGTTCTTGTCCTCCCAGGCGATGAGTCCGGTCTTCTCCCAGTTCTTGACCCACGTCGGCGCGGTCGCATACTCGGTGCCCTGCATGTCGGCACCGTTGATGGTCTGGATCATGTTGACGCGGGCGAAGCTCGCCACCGCAGGCGCGGTCGTGTAGAGCAGGGCGATGAACAGCAGCGCCCAGCCGGCCGAACGACGCGCGTCACGCACCTTCGGCACGGTGAAGAAGCGCACGATCACGTGCGGCAGGCCCGCGGTGCCGACCATCAGCGCCAAAGTGATGCAGAACACATCGATCGTCGATTTGCTTCCATCCGTGTATGGCGCAAAGCCGAGTTCGGTACTGAGTCCATCGAGCTTGTCGAGCAGGTACACGCCGCTGCCGTCGGCGAGCTGGCTGCCGAAGCCGATCTGCGGGATCACGTTGCCGGTCAGCAGCATCGAGATGAAGATCGCCGGCACCAGATAGGCGAAGATCAGCACGCAGTACTGCGCGACCTGGGTGTAGGTAATGCCCTTCATGCCGCCGAGCACGGCGTAGAAGAACACGATCGCCATGCCGATGATCACACCGGTGGTGATGTCGACCTCCAGGAAGCGGCTGAACACGATGCCGACGCCACGCATCTGTCCGGCGACGTAGGTGAACGAGACGAAGATCGCGCATACCACCGCCACCAGACGCGCGGTGTCGGAGTAGTAGCGGTCGCCCACGAAGTCCGGCACGGTGAACTTGCCGAACTTGCGCAGGTACGGCGCCAGCAGCAGCGCCAGCAGCACGTAGCCGCCGGTCCAGCCCATCAGGTACACGGCGCCGTCGTAACCCATGAACGAGATCAGGCCGGCCATCGAGATGAACGACGCCGCGCTCATCCAGTCGGCCGCTGTCGCCATGCCGTTCATGACCGGGTGGACGCCGCCGCCGGCGACGTAGAACTCGCGCGTGCTCGCCACCCGCGACCAGAACGCGATGCCGATGTAGAGCGCGAAGGTGAGACCGACCAGCAGGTAGGTCCAGGCTTGTACGGACATGATCGGCCCCCGTCAGTCGTGTTCGTGCAGGTCGAGCGCGCGCTCGAGCCGGTTCATCCGCCATGCGTAGTAGAAGATCAGCACGACGAAAACGTATATCGATCCCTGCTGGGCGAAGAAGAAGCCCAGCTTGAAGCCGCCGATGCGGATCGCGTTGAGCGCGTCCGCGAACAGGATTCCCGCGCCGAACGAGACCGCGGCCCAGATCACGAGCAGGATCGTCATCAGCCTCAGGTTCGCCCGCCAGTACTGCGCGGCATTGATGTGCTTGCCGGACATGGTGCTGCCCTCCTCGCTCAGAAGCTGTACTTGACTGTGGTGTGGAAGCGCTTGAGATCGCCCTCGCGATCGTCCTCGAGCGAGCGCTGTCCGTAGCTGACCTCGGCGCCGATGTCGAGCTTCGGGAACGGCGAGTAGATCAGGTTCGCGCGCAGCGACTGCGAGCGCTCGGTCACCCCGTAGCCGGTCAGGGACGGATCGTTGTCGTAGTGCGCGGCCGAGTAGATCAGGTTGCCGCGCAGCTTCGGACCGAACACGTGCCGCCAGCCGGCGAACATGCCGTAGCCGGTGATCGCGTCGATGTCGCCGTCGGCGTCCGCGACCACGTCCGTGCCCATGCCGAAGGCCATGTAGCGGCCCAGGCCGCTGCCGGCGTTGACCATGTAGCGGATGTCGTCGTTGTCGCCGATGTTGAACCTGCCGGCCACGCTCAGCGCGCCGCCGGTGGCGGTCTCGTCGCCGTCCTTGAACTGGCGCAGCATGCCGGCGACGCTGAAGTGACCCCAGTCGCCCTTGGTCGTCCAGCGTCCGGTGACATCCGGCATCACGTTGTCGCCGGAGGTGTGGCGTCCGGTGCCCTGGTAGTCGGTGACCAGGGTCTGCGGGTTCTCGAGAGAGAACGACCACGGACCGCTGGTGTAGCGGACCTGGGCCTGACGCACGAAGATCGTGCCGTCGGTGACGCCGAGGAAGTCGACGGTGTCGGGCAGCGAGCCCAGGTCCTGGAAGTTGGTCCAGGTCTGGCCGGCCAGCCAGTTGTTCCAGGTCACGTATGCGTGGCGGATGGTGATGCCGTGGGTGTTGGTCGACAGTTCGTTGCCGAGATTGTTGCTGCCACCGCCGAACAGGTCGGCCTCGATGTAGCCGCGGAACTTGTCGCCGTCGTCGCTGGTGTAGTCGGCCGCGAACCAGAAGCGCGAGAACTGCGCGCCGAAGTCGGTATACGGGTCGACATCGGGCTCGGCGCCGTCGGCGGCCACCGGGATCGTGCTGGGCACGTAGAACATGCGACCCGCCGATCCTTCCGCGATCTGGCCGTCGCTGGTGTCGGTGACCATCGCGTCGAGCTTGATGAAGCCGCCGTAGGAGAAGGCGCCGCCGGGCGTACCGGTCAGGATCGGCGTCGACTGCGCTTTGGGCGCGGCCGCCGTTTGCGCGACCTGTTGCGCGGCCTGCTGTTGTGCGGCCTGTTCCTGGATTGCCTGCTGTTGTACACCCTGTTGCTGAACTAGCTGCTGGACCATCTTCTCGAGCTCGGCGACGCGGGCTTCGAGTTCGATCTCTTTCGCGGTCTGGGCGTGGGCGAAGCCGGGCAGCGCCAGCGCCAACGTCAACGCCGCCACCAGGGGCCGCTTGCGCGCAATGCGTGTGGACATGATTCCCTCCCAAGGAATGCCGTGGCCATGCACGGTCAGCCGGAGCCTGCGCGCAGTCCTTCTCGGGGAACCATTCGCCATTGGTCGATAGCGGGCGTCGTCGCGCGGCCGCCCGGTCCGGTTTGCGACCATGGTCTAAGCCGGCCGATACCGGATGCACGGGCCGTTGGGGCAAACTGGACGTCCGACGAGGCCCGTTCGTTGCGCTGCAGCACGCCGTTGCGATTCGCATTGCGACCGAGGTCCGCGCCTGCCATCGCCGCGGCACCGGCGCCGCGACCCAGGAAACCGCCATCAGGCCCTTTACGAGTGGAGCGCCCCATGAGCCATCCCAACGCCCTCTATCCCGTACCCGGACAGTTCGCTGCCGGGGCACGGATCGACCGTGACGCCTACGAACGCGCGTACGCCGAATCGGTATCCGGTCCGGAGGCGTTCTGGCGCCGGGTCGCCGAGCGCCTGGAGTGGTTCACCGCTCCCACGCAGATCAAGGACGTCAGCTACGGGCTCGACGACTTCCACATCCGCTGGTACGGCGACGGCGAGCTCAACGCCAGCATCAACTGCCTGGATCGCCATCTGGAAACGCGTGGCGACAAGACCGCGCTGATCTTCGAGCCCGACAACCCGGACAGTCCCGCACGCCACGTCAGCTACCGCGAACTGCACGCGCAGGTCTGCCGGCTGGCCAACGCGCTGCGCAGCCTGGGCGTGCGCAAGGGCGACCGGGTCACGATCTACCTGCCGATGATCGTCGAGGCGGTGGTCGCGATGCTGGCCTGCGCACGCATCGGCGCGATCCACTCGGTGGTGTTCGGAGGTTTCGCGCCGAACTCGATCGCCGATCGCGTCTCCGACTGCGGCAGCAAGCTGATCATCACCGCCGACGAGGGCCTGCGCGGCGGCAGGAAGGTTCCGCTGAAGGCGAACGTCGATGCCGCGCTGAAGCTGCCGGGCACGAACTCGGTCGAGACGGTGCTGGTGGTCCGCCACACCCACGGCGCGGTCGACATGCAGATGCCGCGCGACCGCTGGTACGACGCCGTCGTCGACGGCCAGCCCGACACCTGCGCGCCGGAGCGCATGAACGCCGAGGATCCGCTGTTCATCCTCTACACCTCCGGCAGCACCGGAAAGCCGAAAGGCGTGCTGCATACCACCGGCGGCTACCTCGCCTATGCCAGCTTCACCCACGAGTGCGTGTTCGACCTGCGCGAGGACGACATCTACTGGTGCACCGCCGACGTCGGCTGGGTCACCGGGCACAGCTACATCGTCTACGGCCCGCTCGCCAACGGCGCGACCGCGCTGGTGTTCGAGGGCGTGCCCAACTACCCGACCGTGTCGCGCTTCTGGGAGGTGATCGACAAGCACAAGGTCACGCTCTTCTACACCGCGCCGACCGCGATCCGCGCGCTGATGCGCGACGGCGACGAGCCGGTGGAGAAGACCTCGCGCGCGTCGCTGCGCCTGCTCGGCACGGTCGGCGAGCCGATCAACCCGGAGGCCTGGCGCTGGTACCACGAAGTGGTCGGCGACAGCCGCTGCCCGATCGTCGACACCTGGTGGCAGACCGAAACCGGCGGCATCCTGATCACCCCGCTGCCCGGCGCGACGGACCTCAAGCCCGGCTCGGCGACCAAACCGTTCTTCGGCGTGCAACCGGCCCTGGTCGATGCCGGCGGCGCCCTGCTCGAAGGCGAGGCCGAGGGCAACCTGGTCCTGCTCGACTCCTGGCCGGGACAGATGCGCACGGTCTATGGCGACCACCAGCGCTTCATCGATACCTACTTCAAGACCTACCCGGGCATGTACTTCACCGGCGACGGCTGCCGTCGCGACGCCGATGGCTATTACTGGATCACCGGCCGCGTCGACGACGTGATCAACGTCAGCGGCCACCGCATCGGCACCGCCGAGGTCGAGAGCGCGCTGGTCAGCCATCCGAAGGTCGCCGAGGCGGCGGTGGTCGGCTTCCCGCACGACGTCAAGGGCCAGGGCATCTATGCCTACGTGACCCTGATCGCCGGCGAGGCCAGCAGCGAAGAGCTGCGCAAGGAACTGATCGCGCACGTGCGCAAGGAGATCGGCCCGATCGCGACCCCGGACCACCTGCAGTGGGCGCCGGGCCTGCCGAAGACGCGTTCGGGCAAGATCATGCGACGGATCCTGCGCAAGATCGCCGAGAACGCTCCGGACCAGTTGGGCGACACCTCGACCCTCGCCGACCCGACCGTTGTCGACTCGCTGGTCAAGGAGCGGCGGGTGCCGTGAACTTCGCGGCGCGCCCTTCCCGAGGGCGGGGAGCTCGACGCCGGATGCATGCCGCCTGCTGTAGGCTCGTCGCGCAAGACGCCAACCTGTAGTACCTCTCCTCCGCCGCCCCTGTTCCGCGCAGGGCGGCGGCCCCCAAGGAATCCTTCCCGGAACCCGGATGCCACCCGCCCCCACCCATACCGTCATCGTCGCCGACGACCACCCGCTGTTCCGAGAAGCGCTGCGCGGCGCGGTCGCGCGCGTGCTCCCCGAGGCGCGACTGCGCGAGGCCGACGGCGTCGAATCACTGTACGCCCTGGTCGAAGGCGAGCCCGACGCCGACCTGCTGCTGCTCGACCTCAACATGCCCGGCGCGCAGGGCTTCAGCGCGCTGGTGCACCTGCGTGCGCTGCATCCGCAGCTGCCGATCGTCGTGGTCTCCGCACGCGAGGAACCGGCGGTGATGCGGCGCGCGCTCGACCACGGTGCGGTCGGTTTCATTCCGAAGTCCGCCGACGCCACGACCCTGGGCGAGGCGATCACCGCGGTGCTCGACGGCGACCGCTGGGCGCCGGCCGCGGCGTTGTCGGCACCGGCCGCCGACGACGCCGAGTACGACGCGGCACAGCGCGTGCGCGACCTTACCCCGCAGCAGTTCCGGGTCCTGCAGATGCTCGGCGCCGGTCTGCTCAACAAGCAGATCGCCTACGACCTCGGCGTGTCGGAGGCGACGATCAAGGCCCACGTGACCGCGATCCTGCGCAAGCTCGGCGCCAACAACCGCACCCAGGCGGTGCTGATTGCCGGCCGGCTGGCGGTCGATCCAGGCGCGATCGTGCCGCCGCCCGAGGAGCAGGACTAGCGGCAGCACGCGCGCCCCTTCCGCGACGCCCCCGCGATCTGCTCCAATCGGCGCATGAGCGCCCTTCCGGACCGCAACGACGTCCAGTACCCGGGCGGCATCCATCTGGCGATCTCGCTGGCCTGGGCCAAGGGCGCCTACACGGTGCCGATCGCATTCGGCAGCGGCCGGCGAACCGCGAACCTCGTCCTCGACACCGGCAGCAGCACCCTGGTCGTGCTGCCGCACGCCTATCTGCCCGAAGACGACGAAGCCCTGAGTGCCACCGCCTGGGCGCAGGAGGTCCGCTACGGCCAGGGCACCTGGGCCGGCCCGGTGGTGCGGACCCGGCTCGCGTTCGGCCACGGCGCACACGCATGCGGCATCGACGACGCCGAGGTCTCGGTGATCGAGGCCGCCGCGCAGGATTTCAGGGATGCCGACGGCATCTTCGGCCTGGCCTACTCCGGGCTCGACATCGCCCACGACATGGGCGGCGTGCTGAGCGCCCGCGGTGCCGATCCGGCGCTGACCTGGCCGTGGCCGTTCGAAGCGGACGACGACGACCTGGACGCCTTCGGCACCCTGTTGCGCCAACAGCCGCGGGTTGCGCTGCAGCCGTTGTTCTCGCAGCTGGCCGGGCAGGGCCGGATCCAGGACCGCTTCGGCATGCTGGTGCGACGCGCGCTGGTGCACGTGCTCGACGACGCGGTCGACGACGATGTGCTGGACGCCGATCCGCTCAACCGTGGGGTAATGGTCCTCGGCGGTGGCGAGGATGCGCCGGCACTGCACACCGGCCGGTTCCAGGACGTGCGCATCGTCCACGACCTCTACTACAACGCCAACCTGCTCGCGGTGCAGGTGGGCGACCGGCCACGCATCGCGGTGCCGCCACTGGACCCGCAGTACGCCCGGCGCGCCGCCAGCAACGCGATCCTCGACACCGGCAGCAGTTTCCTGGTGCTCGAGGCGGGCACCCACGATGCGATCATGGCCGGGCTGACCGCGATCGACCCGCGTCTGCCGGCGCTCTGCGGGAAGTTCCGGGACACCTTCAACGCCAGCGGGCACGGCGTCGCCAACGCCGAAGTCGACGCACTGGACTGGCCGGTGCTGACCTTCCACCTGGAAGGCGAGGGCGGCAGCGAGACCGCCTTGGCCTGTCCGCCGGAGCACTACTGGCCGCGCAACGCGATGTATGCCGGCGAGTCGTTCTTCCTGCTGATGCCGCAGCTGCCCGGCTGGCCGAACGAGTCGATCCTCGGCCTGCCGCTGATGGCCGGCCACTACTGCCTGTTCGACCGCTGCGCGGACGGCGGCGTCGGCCGCGTCCGGATCGCACCGGCGCATCCGTTGTAGGAACGACATGACGGATGCAGACATCCTCGACACCGGACGTTTCCGCCTGCGGCCGCTGCGCGAGGATTCGGACAAGGACAGGACGCTCTATTGCGCGCTCTACACAAGCCCGGGGGTCATGGCACGGATCATGCCGCCGCTGTCGATGGCGGCGGCCGGCCGCCTGTACGAGCGGGCGCTGCAGTGGGCGCGCAGCGACCGGCCCGGCCATCGCTTCTGGATGATCGACAGCCGCATCGACGGCGCGGCGATCGGGGTCGCGGGCTACGTCCGCAGGGGCGCCGAGGCCGAGATCGGCGTGCTGCTGGTCGAACCATGGTGGCAGCGCGGCGTGTCGAGCGAGGTGTTCGTCCCGTTGATCGCCCATGGCTTCGAGCGGATGGGTCTGACGCTGGTGACCGCCGAGCGCCCCGACGACGATCACGCCAGGGTGATCGACCGCCTGTTGGGACGGTTCGGCTTCGTCCGCACGCCAGATCGCGCCAGCGCCCCGGGGCAATGCCGCTGGGAGCTGCCCTGTTCAGCCTGGAAGGCCCGTCAACCGGCCGTCTGAATCATTTTGCAAAGTCTGGCGGTACGGGTATTGTCCTCCTGCTGCAAGGGGAACGCTGCAAGGGGAACCAGGGGAAATGACGGGACCGGTCGCGAAGCCGCCGGGCAGGCTTGCCTGTGTCGGACTGGGGATGATGCTCGGGGCCCATGTCGGCCCACGGGCGCGCAGCCATGTCGAACAGGCCGACGTCGTGTTCGCCGCCGTCTCCGATCCGCTGGTCGAGGAATGGCTGCGGCAGATGAACCCCGATGTGCGCAGCCTGCAGCCGTTCTATGCCGAGGGCAAACCGCGCCACGACACCTACCGGCAGATGGTCGAGGCGATGCTCGTCGAGGTCCGCGCAGGCAAGCATGTCTGCGGCGCGTTCTACGGCCACCCCGGCGTATTCGCCAAGGCGCCGCACGACGCCGTCGCCCTGGCACGCGCGGAAGGTTTCCATGCGCACATGGAACCGGGCATATCCGCCGAGGACTGCCTGTACGCCGATCTTGGCATCGACCCGGGACGCATCGGCTGCCAGCACTACGAAGCCAGCCAGCTGCTGTTCTACCGTCGCCGACTGGATCCCAGCGCCTACCTGGTGCTGTGGCAGGTCGGGATCGTCGGCGACCGCAGCTACCGCCGCTTCGCCACCGGCCCGGCGCATCGCCGGTTGCTGGTCGAACGCCTGCTCCAGGACTACCCCGCCGACCACGGAGTCATCGCCTACGAGGCGGCGACCCTGCCGATCGCCCGACCCCGGATCGAGCGCGCGAAGCTGCACGAGCTGCCCGGCCTGCCGCTGCAGATGCACACCACCCTCGTCGTGCCGCCCGCGTGCCCGATGGAACCCGATGTCGTCATGCAGGCGCGCATCGCCGCGCTTGAACGCTCGGGGCAGGTCGAACCGCCGCCGTCGTACACACCACCACTGGAAGAAGGAGTCGCCTGATGTCGAATGTCGTGAAGTTCCTGGAAACCCTGGGACAGAACCTGGAGATCGTCAGCGATGCCGATTTCATGGATGCGGTGGCTGCGGCGCCGGTGGACGGTGACGTCCGGCAGGCGCTCGCGACCCGCGATCCGGCTCGACTGAACATGGCCGTTGGCCACACCTGCACGGTGCTCTCCCTGCTGGTTCCGGCCGAGGAAGAGCCGCAGCAGGAAGAGGAGACCGAACGGGACGCTCCGGACGAGGGCGAAACCGAAGCGCGCGCCGCCTGACGCGAACGCGGCGGCAGGGTGCTCGCACGCCCTGCCGCCCTTGCTCCTTCCGGAACGATGAAGCCCGCACTTCACAAGCTTGCCCTGGCCGTCGTGCTCGCCGCGGCGGCCGCCGCGTCTGCGCAAGCGCAGGATTCCGTGGATGCGGATCGTCTGCTGGAGCAGGCCGACGCCGTCCGCAGCACCGATCCGATCCGGTTCGGTGCCGTGCTGGACGAGGTGAACGAGCGGGCGTCCGAACTCAGCGGACCGCAGCTGCAGCACCTGCGCCTGCTCCAGGCCTATCGGCTCGGCTACGGTGGCCAGTACCAGGGTGCGATCGAACTCGCCCGGGACGTATTCGATAGCGCATCCGCAGGGGCCATCAAGTTCCGCGCCGGCCTGCTGCTCGCCAACAGCGCGGCCACCACCCGCGACTTCTCGCTGGCGCTGAAATCACTCGAGGAAACCATCGCGCTTCCCGACGACGGCATACCGTCGGAACTGGTCGAACAGGCGCAATTGGTCGCCGGCGTCATCTACAACCAGCTGGGACAGCACGAGAAGACCCTGCAGTTCGCCTCCTCGGTACAGCAGATGGAAGCCGCGTCGGAGCGCAGCCGCTGCTTTGCCAGCCAGCTCCGGCATGAGGCGCTGGCCAACCTGCAGCCGGAGAGGTCCGGCGAACGCATCCCGCAGATCCGCGAGGCGATCGCGGCTTGCGACGGCATCGGCGAGGCGGTCGCCTCCAACCTGATGCGCATCAACCTCGCCCGCAGCATGGCCGCGCAAGGCGACAGAACCGGCGCGATCGCCATGCTGCAGGCACATGCCGACGAGGTCGGAAGGACCCGCTATCCGCGCCTGGTGGCCGAGTTCCATTCGACGCTGGCGGACTACCTGCTGATCGAGAGCAGGCTCGACGCGGCATCGATGCATGCGCACGCGGCGCTGGAGGCCAGTCACAACAATGCGCACTCGCTGCCCCGTGTCACCGCGTACCGGGTCCTGTACGAGATCGCGCTGGTCCGCAACGACATCCTGCAGGCGCTCGACAACTACCGGCGCCATGCCGAGGCCGACAAGGCCTATCTCGACGACGTCAAGATCCGCGAGCTGGCCGTGCAACAGATCCGCAACGAAGTCCAGCAGAAGGACCAGGCGATCGCGCTGCTGAGCAAGCAGAACGAGGTGCTCAAGCTCGAGCAGCAGGTCGCGAAGGCTTCGGCGCAGAACACCCGGCTGCTGTTGCTGCTGTTCGCCGTGGTGCTCGCCGGCATCGGCTACTGGGCCTACAAGATCAAGCGCGTGCAGATGGCGTTCCGGCGCCAGGCGCAGACCGACGGCCTGACCGGCATCAGCAACCGCCGCCACTTCCGCGACGAGGCCGACGCACTGCTCAAGCGCTGCAGCGCATCCGGCAAGGATGCCGCGCTGGTGCTGCTGGACCTGGACAACTTCAAGCACGTCAACGACCGCCACGGCCACGCCGCCGGCGACTGGGTGCTCATGCAGGTCGCGGAGGCCTGCACGGCCGCCTGCCGCGACGGCGACCTGTGCGGCCGTCTCGGTGGCGAGGAGTTCGGCATCCTGTCCTGCGGCGGCGACATCGACGCCGCCCGGCGGATCGCCGAGCGCTGCCGTACGCTGCTGGCGGCGATCGACACCGCGACGATCGGTCACGCCCACCGGGTCACCGCCAGCTTCGGCTGCACCACCGCATCGCGCTCGGGCAACGCGTTCGAGTCGATGTTCACCGACGCCGACACCGCGATGTACCGCGCCAAGGGCAGTGGCCGCGATCGCATCGTGGTGCACGGCGACGTGGCGACGCCGGCCAGCCCGGTAGCGCCGTTCGAACCCAGCCACGGCTGAGCCCCGCGCGGCGATCCGGACGCGCTGTCAGGCGCGGTGCGGCTGCCGCTGCGCGGCCAGGAACGCGCGCATCGACGCCGGCCGGACCGGTTTTGTCAGCACCCGGCAGCCGTGCTCGCGCGCGGCATGCTTGAGCGCATCGGACCCGTCGCCGGTCAACAGCGCGGCGGGAAAGCCGACGCCAAGGCGCTCGCGCAGCGCATCGATCACGCCCAGGCCGTCGAGGCGATCGTGCAGGTGGTAGTCGACCAGGGCGACATCCGGCGGCAGCTCGCCCTCGGCGGCGGCCAGCGCTTCCTCGGTGTCGGTGGCGGTCAGCACGACCGCGCCCCAGCGCTGCAGCAGGGTCCGCATGCCGTCGAGGATCTCGCGGTCGTTGTCCACGCACAGCACGCGAAGGCCGGCGAGGGTATCGGTATCGGTGATCGACAGCGGCGCGACGCTCGCCGCCGAGGCCTCCAGTTCGCGTGCGACGGACGCCGAGGCACCGGCGTCGGCGCCGAACGGCACGGTGATCGAGAACACGCTGCCGGCACCCACCCGGGAGCGCACCCGCAACGGATGATTGAGCGTGCGTGCGATACGCTGGCAGATCGACAGACCGAGACCGAGACCTCGCTCGCCGCCGGTGGTCGGGCCCTCGAAGCGACGGAATTCGTCGAAGATCTGCGTGAGGTGATGGTCCGAGATGCCGGGCCCGGTGTCCCAGACCTGCAGCTCCACCGCGCCGTCGCGCAGCCGCGCGGCGATCAGCACGCCACCATTGCGGGTGTAGCGCAACGCGTTGGCGAGGAAGTTCTGCAGCGCGCGCCGCAACAGGCGGCGATCGCTGCGCACCCGGCGCGGACGCTCCGGTGCGCGCACGCGCAGCTGCAGGCGACGCTCGGCCGCGATCGGCGCGTACTGTGCGACCAGTTCGCGCAGCAGCTCGTTGACGTCGAAATCGACGATCTCCGGCCGCAACGCGCCGGCGTCCAGCCGCGAGATGTCGAGCAGGCCGTCGAGCAGATCCTCGGCCGCACGCAGCGCGGCGTCGACGCGTTCGGCCAGGCGGGTCTGCTCGCCGCTGTCGCGGCTGTCCCGCAGCGCGGTGGTGAACAGACGCGCGGCATTCAGCGGCTGCAGCACGTCGTGGCTGACCGCGGCGAGGAACCGCGTCCGCGACTGCTGCGCGGCCTCGGCCTCGCGGGTGCGCTGCTCGACGCGCTGCTCGAGCGTCTCGTTGACCTCGCGCAGCGCCTGCTCGGCGCGCTTGTAGTCGGTGACGTCGCTGTAGCTGGTGACGTAGCCGCCGCCGGGCAGCGGACGGCCGCGCATCTCGACGACCTGGCCGCTGGCGCGTACCCGCTCGAACACGTACGGCGTGCCGGCGCGCAGATGGGCGATGCGGCGGCGGACCTGGTCGTTGACGTCGCCCGGCCCCATCTCGCCGCGCTCCGCGTTCCATCGGATCAGGTCGCTGACCGGCCGGCCGACGTAGAGCATGCCGTCGGGGTAGTCGAACAGCTCCTGGTAGCGGCGGTTCCATGCGACCAGGCGCAGGTCGGCATCGACCACGCTGACGCCCTGGCTGATGTTCTCCAGCGTGGTCGACAGGATCTGGCGATTGAAGCGCAGTTCCTGGTTGGCCTCGTCGAGCAGGGCCACCACCTCGCCCAGTTCCATGCCCGAACCGCGCAGCGCGCTGGTCAGGGTCAGGCGCGCGGAAGCGGCACCGATCGCCGAAGCGAGCAGGCGTTCGGTGAACTGGGCCAGCGCGCGGTCGGCAGGCTGCGCCGGCTGCCACGGCTGTCCATGCTGCGCGGCATGCGCTTCGAACGCGCGCCGCGCGTGACGCTCGCCGACGATGCGCTCGGCCAGGGTCAGCAGCTCGCCGGCGCGGACGTTGCCGGCCCAGCCGCCCGGCCCCAGCGCCGGACGCTGGGCATAGGGATCCAGGAACGGCGTCGCCAGCAGCTGTTCCTGCAGCCGCGGACGCTGCCGCATCGACATGAACACGAACACGCCGACGTTGAACAGCAGCGACCAGAACACCCCGTGGGTCAGCGAATCCCAGCCCTGCAGCCCGAACAGTTGTTGCGGACGCAGCCAGCCCAGTCCGAGCAGACCGTGCTCGACCCAGCGATCGTCGAACCAGCCTCCGCCGGCCAGCGCCGGCAACAACAGCGTGTAGGTCCAGACCAGCGCGCCGGCGACCAGCCCGCTGAACGCGCCCATCCGGCTCGCACCGCGCCAGTAGAGTCCGCCGATCAGCGCCGGCGCGAACTGCGCGACCGCGGCGAACGCGAGCAGGCCGTGCTGGGCTAGGCCGCCATCGCCCTCGCCGCGCAGCAGGTCGCCGCGATGGTAGGCGTAGGCGAGCATCGCCAGCAGCACGATGGTGATGCGGCGCACCCAGACCACCTGGCGGTCGATCGCCGGCGTCTGCTGCAGGGTGCCCGCACGCAGCAGCAGCGGCATCACGAGGTCGTTGCTGACCATCGTCGCCAGCGCGACGCTGGTGACGATCACCATGCCGGTCGCGGCGGAGAATCCACCGACATAGACCATCAGCGCGAGCATGTCCTGGTCCAGCGCCAGCGGCAACGCCAGCACGTAGCTGTCCGGCGATACCGCGTCGCCGGCGAGCACCGCCTGCCCGGCCAGGGTGATCGGCACCACCAGCACGCTGATCAGCATCAGGTAACCGCCGAACATCCAGCGTGCGGTGCGCACGTCGGCCGGGTTCTGGCACTCGACCACCGCGACGTGGAACTGCCGCGGCAGGCACAGGATCGCGGTGAACGCGAGCAGGGTCTGGGCGATGAAACCGGTCGGCAGCCCCGGCGCGAGCACGATGTCGGCCGCCTGCACCATGCGCTGGCCGAGGTGGCCGCTGCCCGGCAGGTGGGCAAGCGCGAACACGCCGATCGCGACGAACGCGACGAGCTTGACCACCGACTCCAGCGCGACCGCCAGCACCATGCCGCGGTGATGCTCGGTCGCGTCGATCTGGCGGGTGCCGAACAGGATCGCGAACACAGCCAGCAACAGCGCGGTATAGAACGCCGGGTCCGACAGCGGTGGCGCATTGGCCGGCAGCCCGGCGAGCACGTCCACGCTCATCGCGACCGCCTTGAACTGCAGCGCCACGTACGGCACCGCCGCGATCAGCGCCAGCAGCGCGACCAGTGCCGCCAGCCCCGGCGCGCGGCCGTAGCGCGAGGACAGGAAGTCGGCGATCGAGACGATCCGGTTCTCGCCGGAGATCAGCACCAGCCGTTCGAGGATGCGCCAGCCGAAGAACAGCAGCAGCAGCGGTCCCAGGTAGATCGGCAGGAACCCCATGCCGGTGCGCGCCGCGGTGCCGACCGCACCGTAGAACGTCCACGACGAGCAGTACACCGCCAGCGCCAGCGAATAGACCGCCGGCCGCAGCCAGCGGTGGCGCGACATCATCGCGTCGCTGCGCTGGTCGCCGGCGTAGGCGACGGCGAACAGCAGGGCCACGTAGCCCAGCGAAACCAGCAGCAGCACCCAGCCCGGGATCACGCCTGCGTTGTTCTCCTACACGACAGCAGGGGGAGTGTAGCCGGGCCGGGGGCAGGAGGTCGTTCGTAGCGGCCCAAGCCGCGATGAAGCTTTCATGGGAAGGCCCATCGCGGCTCACGCCGCTCCTACGACATGGAGGCATGCTCCAGCCCCCTGAGTCAGGGGGGCGATTCGTGCCGCAGGCACGAATGGGGGTGTGGCAGCGCAACGGCGGGGCCCAAGGTTTGCGCAGCAACCTTTGGGGATTCCCGGGCGCAGCCCGGGAATCGCGGCTTACGCCACTCCTACGAGGGCGGTAGGCGGGCGCCTGCCGGTTCCAGCCCCCTCAGCCCAAAGTCTCATGCGTCCGCGGCGACGGCGTGGCAGGCTGCACGGCATGGAACCGGTGCCCGGCCTCGACCTCGACGCTCCGCCCTTCGATCTGCTCGGCGCGGCCGAGAAGGCGCGCGTGCAGCGCGCGGTCGACCTTGGCTTCCATCCGGCCGGACGCGTGTTGTTGGCTGCCGGCGCGGCCTCCGAGCACGTGCACGTGATCCTCAAGGGCGTGGTACGCGCCTGGGACGAGCCGGCCGACGGCAACGACGCCGAGGGCCATCGCCTGTTCGCCGACTTCGGGCCCGGCGACGTGTTCGGCGCCTGGGCGGTGATCGCCGGCCGCGCACGGCATCGCTACGAGGCGGCCGAGGACGTGCTGAGTTTCCTGATTCCGGCCGCACTGTTCCGCGAACTGCTGGCGGCCAATCCGGCCTTTGCCGCCTGGTTCCACGAGGGGCTGTCGCTGAAGCGGCGGCTGGCCGCCAGCGTGCAGCAGCCGTCGGAGCTGTCGGAGCTGATGCTGACCCGGGTCGGCGACGCGCAGCTCGCGCCCGCGATACGGATACCTGCGTCCACCAGTATCTCGGCGGCCGCGCGCAGGCTGCGCGAGGCGCGGGTCGATTGCCTGCTGGTCGACGAGGGCGACGCCGTGTCCGGCGACGGCCACCGCGGCCTCGGCATGCTGACCCGTACCGACCTGCTCGAGGCGGTCACCCTCGACGGATTGTCGAACGACGCCCCGGTCGGCCCGCTCGCGCAGCGGCCGGTTATCGGCGTGCGCGATCACGACGTGCTGTTCCAGGCGCTGGTCACGATGACCGAACACCACATCGAGCGCGTGCTGGTCAGCGAGGGCGACGCCTCGGCGCACGGCCGCGTGCTTGGCACCCTCGGCATGGCCGAGGTGCTCGCCCACTACTCCAGCCACTCGCACCTGATCAGTCTGCGCCTGGAGCGCGCCGCGGACCTGTCCGGAATCGCCGACGCCGCCCGCAGCATGACCGCGCTGGTCCGCCAGCTGCATGCGCAGGGCGCGCGCATGAGCTACCTGATGGAACTGGTATCGGCGCTCAACAGCCGCATCCTCGGCCGCGTGTTCGCCGAGGTCGTGCCGCCGGAGCACCGCGCGCGGATGTGCCTGCTGGTGCTCGGCAGCGAGGGTCGGCGCGAGCAGATCCTCAAGACCGACCAGGACAATGCGCTGGTGCTGGAGGATGGCCTGGAGTGGGACGGGCTCGATGCGGCGATGAGCCGCTTTGGCGAGGCGCTCGCCGACATCGGCTATCCGCCGTGCCCGGGTGGGGTGATGGTGCGCAATCCGCATTGGCGGATGAGCGTGGACGGCTGGTGCGAGCGTATCGAGCACTGGCGTCGCGAACGCGACGGGACCAGCGCACTGGATCTGGCGATCACGCTGGATGCCCGGCCGGTGGCCGGCAACGCCGCGTTGTTCGAGCCCGTCGCCGAGGCGCTCGCCGCGCTCGGCCGCGATGAGCTGCTGATGCGCGAGCTGGCCCGCGCCTCGCTGGAATTCTCCACGCCGCTGAACCTGTTCGGACGCGTGCGTGGCGACGCCGGAGGCGTCGACATCAAGAAGGGCGGCGTGTTTCCGCTTGTCAACGGCATCCGGGTGCTGGCGCAGCGTCATGGCATCCGCCGCCAGAACAGCTTCGACCGCTGCGCCGCATTGATGGACGCCGGCGTGCTCTCGCAGGAGCTCGGCCGCGACGTGCCGCAGGCGCTTGCCGTGTTCATGCGCCTGCGGCTGGGCGCGCAGCTGCAGGCGCTGGCGGACGGACGCAGCGCCGACAACCGGCTCGACACCGCGTCGCTGCGCCGCCTGGACCGCGAACTGCTGCGCGACGCGCTGCGGGTCGTCAACGCGTTCAAGGATCACCTGCGCCTCGTCTTCCACCTGCGCGACTGACGATGCCGCGACCGACGATACCGCTGCCGCTGCGCCGCTGGCTGGACCGTCGCCGCCATCGCGATGGCCCATGGAGCGGCTTGCTGGCGCCCGCACCGACCGGCGAATGGGTGTCGCTGGACCTGGAGACCAGCGGCCTGGATCCTGCCCGCGACCGCATCCTGACCATCGCTGCGGTACCGGTCGCGGACGGCCGCGTCCACCTCGCCCGGCGCTTCGAAGCCACAGTGCGACCGCCATCCGACAGCGAACCGCCGCCGGACATCGACGCGATCCGCCACCACCGCCTGCGACCGCAGGACCTCGCGCACGGGCTGGAGGAACACGAAGCGGTCGCGAGCCTGCTCGACTGGCTGGGATCGCGGGCCCTGATCGGCTACCGGATCGGCTTCGATGTGGCGATGCTCGATCGCGTGGTGCCGGAGGTCACCGGCTTCCGCCTGCCGAACCCGCGCACCGACCTCGCCGCACGCTTTCGTGCCCGGCTGCATCGGCGCAATCCGCATGCGGTGGCCGGGGACGCGGACTTCGAGGCCATCGCCGGTGCGCTCGGCATCCCCATGCTCGGCCGCCACAGCGCGCTGGGCGATGCGACCACCGCTGCGGCCTGCTGGCTGGCGCTGCAGGAGCTGGACTAGACGTTCACCGACCACGCTGTCGCCATGGCAGGCGCACTGCAATGCAACACGCCGCGGTCGCCGCCCCGCGAACCGCCGCCTCCGGTCGGGCATTTAAGCGAATGCGGTCACGCTTGCAGACATGCCGGTTTCGCATATTCGCGCTTAGTGAAATATTTGATTTGACCGCCTCCGGCCCGCGTGGGTAACTCGGAGCGCGGTCGCGCCGCAATCCGCGTCCGCGGCGCATCGCCGGCACCACACGGCCTGCGCACGACCCTGTTGCCTGGTCGCCGGCAAGGACATGCGGCGGCACGGCTGCTCCGCGTCACCAGGGTCGCCCCAGGGGGAGGTCTTCGACAGCGGCGGTCCGGCATCCCGGCTCCGACGCGGAGACGGCCTGGCGCCGTGGTGCCACTGCACTTTCATTATGAATATGGAGAGCCATGATGAAGTCCGTCGTTTTCCGGTCCCATCCGCTTGCCTTCGCCCTGATCGTCTCGCTGGGCCTCGCCTCGCCCGGCTTCGCCGCCGAGCCCGCCGCAGGCAAGCCCGTTCCGGTCCGCATCGCCGCGCAACGTGACGCTCAGATCAGCCTGCATGGCCGCATCGGCGCGGCGGCGGCGGGCACGCAGCGCGCAACTGTCATCCGTACCCCGGATGCCGCCTTCATCAAGGTGCACTTCGATCACTTCTCGCTGCCCGACGGCGTCACCCTCGAGGTCGCCAGTCCCGACGGCAGCGAGGTCTATCGCTACAGCGCCGATCACCGCGACGCCCACACCGTCGACGAGACGCTCGGCCAGAATGGAGTGAACAGCTTCTCGGCGATGTCGATCGGCGGACCTGTGGCGGTGCTGCGCCTGGTCGGCAGCGCGAACGAGCCATGGACCGCACGGCACGGCGTGGTGGTTTCCCGCTATCTGGAAGGCTATCCGGAGGAAATGCTTCCCGAGCTGCAGGACAGCGGTCTGCTCACGCCGTCGACCGACGTTGGCACGACCTCGATCTGCGGCAGCGACGACAAGCGCCCGGTCGCCTGCTACGTCAGCAGCGACCCGGACGCCTACGATCGTTCGCGCCCGGTCGGCCGCATGCTCAGCAGCAGCGGCAGCCTGTGCACGGTATGGCGCGTCGGACCCGACAATCGCCTGTTCACCAACAATCACTGCATATCGACCAGTTCCGGCGTGTCCGGCGCCGAGTTCTGGTTCAACTACCAGCAGGCCAGCTGCAGCGGCAGCACCGGTGCGCCGGTCACCAAGGTCACCGGCAGCCAGATGCTGAAGACCGACGCCGCGCTCGACTACACGCTGTTCACCGTCAACAACTTCGCCACGCTGGAGCCGTTCGGCTATCTCGGCCTCGACATCGATCCGGTCTCCGTCGGCGACGGGATGTACATCGCCCAGCATCCGGGCGGCCGCATGAAGGAGCTGGGCGTGATGGACGGCAGCGCCGCCTGTGCGGTCAAGTCGACCACCGCCGACGGCACCAGCGGCGACCCCGGCAGCGACATCGGCTACACCTGCGACACCGAAGGCGGCAGCTCGGGATCGCCGGTGATCTCGCGCGACAGCCACAAGGTGATCGCGTTGCATCATCTGGGCGGCTGCAACAACGAAGGCGCGAAGATCTCGCGGATATGGCCGCAGGTCGCGACCTATTTCAACAACCAGGTGCCCGACGGCGACGACGGCGGCACGACCCCTCCACCGCCCGACGACGAACTGACGCCGGGCGTCCCGGTGACCGGGCTGGCCGCCAGCACCGGCAACGACATCACCTACACGATGGAAGTGCCGGCCGGCGCCTCCAATCTCGCCTTCGACATCTCCGGCGGCACGGGTGATGCCGACCTCTATGTCCGGTTCGGCAGCGCACCGACCGACGGCAGCTACGATTGCCGGCCCTACCTCAACGGCAACATCGAGACCTGCAGCTTCGCCAGCCCGCAGGCCGGCACATGGCATGTCCGGATCAAGGCCTACTCCAGCTTCTCCGGCGTCAGCCTGGTCGGCGACTACGGCACCGGCGGCGGCGGTACCCAGACCTACAGCAACACCAGCGACTACACGATCAGCGACAACGCCACCGTCGAGAGCCCGATCACGGTGTCCGGCCGCAGCGGCAACGCGCCCGGCAACGCCTCGGTCGACGTCGACATCCGCCACACCTACAAGGGTGACCTGCGGGTCGACGTGGTCGCGCCGGACGGCAGCGTCTACAACCTCCACAACCGCAGCGGCGGCAGCACCGACAACGTGATCGGCACCTACACGCTGGACTTGTCCAGCGAACCGCTCAACGGCACCTGGAAGCTGCGGGTCAACGACAACGCCAACCAGGACACCGGCTACATCAACAGCTGGAGCCTGACCTTCTGAGCACGACGCTCGGGGCACGACGTTCCGGGCATGCAGCTGCGGACGTCGCGTCTCGAGCGTGACTTCATGACGCGCGCAATGCGCGTTCCCCGCTGGCTCCGGAAGGCCGTGGCCGGCGGGATTGGGACGGGCGCCCGGCCGGCCGTTCATCAGGGAATCTTTTCGCGAGCGGGGGGACAGGGTCCGGGAGTCATCGGACCCGCCACCGGCGCGATTGCAACGCGTGCAGCAGTTCGCCGGACTAGGAAGTCGCGCAGATGCGCGATCCGATCTTTCACACTTGAAGGGAAACAAGCACATGAAAGACGCAAATCATCGGCACGGCCAGTGGGTCGCGGTCTCGGCCCTCGCACTCGGGCTTTCGATGGCCAGCGCGGACGCGGCCGAGAAGGTCGACCTCCAACGCCTCGATACGGTGCAGCTGAACCGGCAGTACCAGTCCGCGAGCGCAACGATCGGCACGCCCGCTCGCGCCATCGACCGCCATGCGGAGATGATCGGACTGGAGTCCGAGTCCGGTCTCGAGCTGATCAGGTCCTATCAGGACCGTGACGGAACCCGACACTATCGTTACCGTCAGACCCACCGCGGCGTGCCGGTGTTCGGCGAGCATGTGGTGGTCAGCGAGCGCAGCGACGGCAGCGTGCACCGGCTGTTCGGCCAATCGGTGACAGGCCTGGCCAGCGAGTTGCCCGCAGTCCCGCCGAAGCTGGGCAAGGCCCGCGCGGCGGCGCTGGGCAAACGTGCCGCACTCGGCGCCGATCTCAGCCGCCGGATCATAGAGAACGAGACCTCGCAGCAGATGGTCTACGTCGACGACAACGGACGCGCGCACATGGTTTTCGTGGTGTCGTTCTTCGCCGATGCCCCGACCGGCGGCGAGCCGACCCGCCCGGTCGTGATCCTGGACGCCGACAGCGGCCGGGTCATCAAGCAGTGGGATGCGCTTGCGCACGCCGACGGCACCGGACCCGGCGGCAACAGCAAGACCGGCCAGTACGAGTACGGCACCGACTTCGGCTACATGGACGTCAGCCAGAGCGGCAGCACCTGCACGATGAGCAATTCCGTCGTGAAGACGGTCAACCTGAATCACGGCACCAGCGGCAGCACCGCGTTCTCCTACACCTGTCCGCGCAACACCGTGAAGACGATCAACGGCGCGTACTCGCCGCTCAACGACGCGCACTACTTCGGCAAGGTCGTCTACGACATGTACGACGACTACGTCGGCGCACCGCCTCTGACCTTCCAGCTGACCATGCGCGTGCACTACAGCAGCAACTACGAGAACGCGTTCTGGAACGGCTCGTCGATGACCTTCGGCGACGGCGCCTCGACCTTCTACCCGCTGGTCAGCCTGGACGTGTCCGCGCACGAGGTCTCGCACGGCTTCACCGAGCAGAACTCGGGACTCATCTATTCCGGACAGTCCGGCGGTATCAATGAGGCCTATTCGGACATCGCCGGCGAGGCCGCCGAGTACTTCATGCGCGGCAGCAACGACTTCCTGGTCGGCGCGGACATCTTCAAGAGCAGCGGCGCGCTGCGCTACATGGACGATCCGACCCGCGACGGCAGGTCGATCGGCCATGCCGACGACTATTACAGTGGCATGGACGTGCACTATTCGTCCGGCGTCTACAACAAGGCGTTCTACCTGCTGGCGAACAAGACCGGCTGGGATACCCGCAATGCGTTCCGGGTGTTCGCCCGCGCCAACCAGCTGTACTGGACCTCCAGCACCGACTTCGATCAGGGTGCCTGCGGCGTCGAGTCGGCCGCCTCCGATCTTGGATTGACGGTCGCCGACGTGACCGCGGCCTTCGCGTCCGTGGGCGTGAGCTGCGACGGCGGCGGCGATCCGCCGGGTGGCGGCGAGCTGGAGAAGGGCGTGCCGGAGACCGGGCTGGCGGCAAGCCAGGGCAACTGGATCCACTACACGATGGAAGTGCCCTCCGGCGCGTCGAACCTGAGCTTCACGATCTCCGGCGGCACCGGCGATGCCGACCTGTACGTGAAGCACGGCAGCCAGCCGACCACGTCCAGCTACGACTGCCGACCCTACCTCGGCGGCAACAGCGAGACCTGCAGCTTCGCCTCGCCGGCGGCCGGGACCTGGCACGTGTCGCTGCGCGCGTACAGCAGCTTCTCCGGCGTCAGCCTGGTCGGCGATTACAGCACCGGCGGCGGTGGCGGCGCACAGACCTACAGCAACACCACCGACTACACGATCAACGACAACGCCACCGTCGAGAGCCCGATCACGGTGTCCGGCCGCAGCGGCAACGCACCGAGCAACGCCTCGGTCGATGTCGATATCCGCCACACCTACAAGGGTGATCTGAAGGTCGATCTGGTCGCACCGGACGGCAGCACCTACAACATCCACAACCGCAGCGGCGGCAGCGCCGACAACGTGATCGGCACCTACACGCTGAACCTGTCCAGCGAACCGCTCAACGGCACCTGGAAGCTGCGCGTGAACGACAACGCCAACTACGACACCGGCTACATCAACAGCTGGAGCATCACGTTCTAAGCGTGGCGTCATGACCTGATCGGAACAGCGAAACCGCCGCCACGACAGCTATCGGCGGCGGGTTGCACCGGGGCCCGGCTTCGGCCGGGCTCCACTACTCCGGATCGCACAGGGAGATCCGACCCGGGCCATCGCGCCCGTCCCTTCCCGGATGCGGGGCACACCAGAAGACCCCGCATCCGCATCCCAGGAGCTCCGCAATGCAAGGACATATTTCATCGCTTGCCCTGGTGGCCGCACTGGCCGCCAGCGGCGCCGGCCACGCGCGGACCACCGACGCCCACCACGACCACATCAGTCCGGCGCTGGCCGAACGCATCGACAGCGACCCGTTCGCACCGGTCTATGTCGTCACCTCGCAGGACAGCTACCGCACCAGCCTGGCGGCGATCGCCCGCGACCCGGCCGGACGCCGCGACAGCACCGGCAATCCGCTGGTGATATCGCGCATCCAGGCCCATCAGCTGGGCGACGCCAGCCATCGCATCCACGCCGACGAGCATCGCTGCGGCGGCTTCTTTGCGTTCGCCAGCCAGGCCGAGGCGGAAGCCTTCCTCGCCAACGAGCGCAGCGCGCAGGCGCAGCAGACCGTGTTCGCGAGCTATACCATCGACAATCAGGACACCGTCGGCCCGTGGCTGCCGCAGGTCAGCGAGAGCCACATCCGCGCCACCATCGATCATCTTTCCACCGGCTATCCGAACCGCTACTACGCCAGCAGCCACGGCAAGGCGGCTGCCGAATGGATCCACGACACCTGGCTCTCGTACGGAGGCGGCCGGTCCGACGTCAGCGCCGAGCTGTTCTCCTGTTCCAGCTGCTCGACCCAGCCCTCGGTGATCCTGACCATCGAAGGCAGCGACCTCGCCAACGAAGTCGTCGTGCTCGGCGGGCACCTGGATTCGATCTCCAACAGCGGAAGCGGCGAGAACATGGCCGCGCCGGGCGCCGACGACGATGCCTCCGGCATCGCGACCCTGACCGAAGTACTGCGCGTCGCCCTTGCCGACGGATGGAAGCCGCGACGCACGGTCAAGTTCATGGGCTACGCCGCCGAGGAAGTCGGCCTGCGCGGTTCCAACGCGATCGCGCAGTCGTTCTCGAGCCAGGGCGTGAACGTGGTCGGCGTACTGCAGTTGGACATGACCAACTATGCCAGCGGTTCCGGCGTCGACATGCAGTTGATCACCGACTACAGCAACAGCGCGCTGCAGCAGTTCGTACGCGACGTGTTCGACGAGTACCTGGCACCGCTCGGGCTGACCCGCGGCACTTATACCTGCGGATATGGCTGCTCCGATCATGCGTCCTGGACCAGCGCCGGCTATCCGGCGGCAATGATGTTCGAGGCAAGCTTCAACAACCGCCTCCACACCACCTCCGACACCCTTCCCGGCATGGGCGGCACGGCCCAGCCAAGCGTACCGCTGGCGAAGCTGGCGCTGGGCTTTCTCGGCGAGCTGGCCAAGACCGACGGCGATACCGAACCGCCCCCGACCGGCAACACCCTGACCAAGGGCGTGCCGGTGACCGGGCTGGCGGCAAGCCAGGGCAACTGGGTCCATTACACGATGGAAGTGCCCTCCGGCGCGTCGAACCTGAGCTTCACGATCTCCGGCGGCACCGGCGATGCCGACCTGTACGTGAAGCACGGCAGCCAGCCGACCACGTCGAGCTACGACTGCCGTCCGTACAAGAGCGGCAACAGCGAGACCTGCAGCTTCGCCTCGCCGGCGGCCGGGACCTGGCACGTGTCGCTGCGCGCGTACAGCAGCTTCTCCGGCGTCAGCCTGGTCGGCGATTACAGCACCGGCGGCGGTGGCGGCGCACAGACCTACAGCAACACCACCGACTACACGATCAACGACAACGCCACCGTCGAGAGCCCGATCAGCGTGTCAGGTCGCAGCGGCAACGCGCCGAGCAGCGCTTCGGTCGACGTCGATATCCGCCACACCTACAAGGGTGATCTGAAGGTCGATCTGGTCGCACCGGACGGCAGCACCTACAACATCCACAACCGCAGCGGCGGCAGCGCCGACAACGTGATCGGCACCTACACGCTGAACCTGTCCAGCGAGCCGCTCAACGGCACCTGGAAGCTGCGCGTGAACGACAACGCCAGCCAGGACACCGGCTACATCAACAGCTGGAGCGTCACCTTCTGACCATGCCGCAACGAAGGACGAGGCATTCCGCTTTGCGGGGGCGTGATCCCCGGCCCCGCGTTCCGCGCCGCCCGTCAATGGACGACGCGGATTACCTGCAGCACCACACCCACGCAGCACTTACCCATGGAGAGGTCCAATGAAAGGCGTATGTGGTCTTCTGACATTGTTGTCCCTGTCGATCGGCACGGCCCTTGCCGCCCCTGACGGCGCGCGTCCGGCCGCGTTCGATCATGACATCGCCCGGCTCGACAGGGTCGAGATCCGCAGCATGCCGGCAGTCGACGTACCGCGCCTGCGCGCGCAGGATCCGCAGCGCGAAGCGCGCGGGTTGCCGCCACGCTTTGCCCAGCCGCTGCGCGTCGACCTGACCCCGCACAACGCCGGCGCCTGGGAGGAGCTCGACGCCGACCATCTGGTCTGGCGGCTGCGGGTGGAGTCGCGCGAGGCGCTGTCGCTGAACTTCGGTTTCAGCGACTACCGCATGCCCGCGGGCGGCCGCCTGCTGGTCTATCCCGAGGGCCTGACCCGGGACGCGGATCCGCGTCTGGTGCGAACCTTCACCGATGCCGACAACGAGGCGCACGGTCAGTTGTGGACGCCGATCGTGCCTGGCGACCGGGTGGTGATCGAGGTGGTCGTGCCACGTGACCGCGTCGGCGAGCTCGGACTGCGCCTGGTCCAGGTCGGCCACGACTATCGCGGCTTCAGCCGGATGGCGCGCGAATCCGCACTGATCCAGCCGCTGGGCACCTCCGGCGCCTGCAATGTCGATGTCGAATGTCCCGACGCCGACCCGTACTACGACAACATCGTCCGCTCCTCGGCGGCGATCTCGACCGGCGGCAGCCTGTTCTGCAGCGGCAGCCTGCTGAACAACACCGCGAACGACCGGCGGATGTTCTTCCTCACCGCCAACCACTGCGGCATCAACGGCAGCAACGCCGCCTCGCTGGTCACCTACTGGAACTACCAGAACTCGACCTGCCGCACCCCCGGCAGCAGCTCCAGCGGCCAGGACGGCGACGGCACCCTGGACCAGTACCTGACCGGCTCGACGTTCCGCGCCGGCAACAGCGCGTCGGACTTCACCCTCGTCGAGCTCGACGACCCGGCGCCTGCCGCCTACAACCTGTACTGGAGCGGTTGGGACCGGCGCGACATGAACTTCCCCGGCGCGATCGGTATCCACCACCCCAACGTCGCCGAGAAGCGCATCAGCATCTCCACCAGCCCGACCCAGATCAGCGGCTATGGCGGCGGCAGCGGCACCACCCACCTGCACATCTTCTGGCAGCCCTCCGGCGGCGTGACCGAGCCAGGTTCGTCCGGCTCGCCGATCTACAGCCCCGACAAGCGCGTGATCGGCCAGTTGCACGGCGGCCCCGCCACCTGCAGCGCGACCGGCAGCAACCGCAGCGACTACTACGGCCGCCTGTTTGCCTCCTGGACCGGCGGCGGCAGCGACAGCACCCGTCTGAGCAGCTGGCTCGACGCCGGCGGCACCGGCGCGCAGTACATCGACGGCATCGCCGCGGACGGTGGCGGCGGCAACCTGCCTCCGAGCGCCGACTTCAGCTTCACCGTCGACGGACTCGATGTCAGCTTCAGCGACGGCTCCAGCGACAGCGACGGTTCGATCGCCTCGCGCAGCTGGAACTTCGGCGACGGCGGCAGTTCGACCGCGACCAACCCCAGCCACAGCTACGCCGCGGCCGGCAGCTACGACGTCACCCTGACGGTGACCGATGACGACGGCGCCAGCAACAGCCGCACCCGCACGGTCACGGTCGGCTCGGGCGGCGGCAACCAGCTGCAGAACGGCGTGCCGGTCACCGGCGTGTCCGGCGCCCAGGGCAGCGAGCAGTTCTGGACGATGGAAGTCCCGTCGGGCGCCAGCAACCTGCAGTTCGTCACCAGCGGCGGCACCGGCGATGCCGACCTGTACGTCAAGTTCGGCAGCGCACCGACCTCCAGCAACTACGACTGCCGGCCCTACACCGGCGGCAACAACGAGACCTGCAGCTTCGCCAGCCCGCAGGCCGGCACCTGGCACGTGATGGTGCGCGGCTACTCGGCGTTCTCGGGGCTCAGCCTGACCGGCAGCTACGGCACCGGCGGTGGCGGCACCCAGACCTACAGCAACACCACCGACTACACGATCAACGACAACGCCACGGTCGAAAGCCCGATCACCGTATCCGGCCGCAGCGGCAATGCCCCCAGCAACGCCAGCGTCGACGTCGACATCCGCCACACCTACAAGGGCGACCTGCGGGTCGACGTGATCGCACCCGACGGCAGCGTCTACAACCTCCACAACCGCAGCGGCGGCAGCACCGACAACGTGATCGGCACCTACACCCTGGACCTGTCCAGCGAACCGTTGAACGGCACCTGGAAGCTGCGCGTGAACGACAACGCCAACCAGGACACCGGCTACATCAACAGCTGGAGTGTGACCTTCTGAGCACGACGTTCGGGGCCTCGCGTCCGGAACGCGGCGTTCCCACCGCCTCTCTCCCCTGCTCCCGTTGAGCGGACCCCGGCTTCGGCCGGGGTTTTTTTGTGGGCGACGTCCCCCCGGCTTTGAGTAGCACGGCGATTTGAAGTCCAATCCCCAACGAGAAGGAGATTGGACATGAAGAAGCGCTTTACCGAAGAACGGATCACCGGTTTCCTGCGTGAGGCCGAGGCCGGGCTGCCGGTCAAGGAGCTGTGCCGCAGGCACGGCTTCAACGAGGCCTCGTACTACCTGTGGCGCAACAAGTTCGGCGGCATGAGCGTGCCGGACGCGAAGCGGCTGCGCGAGCTGGAGACGGAGAACGCCCGGCTCAAGAAGCTGCTGGCCGAGCAGGTGCTGGAGAGCAAGGTGATCAAGGACGTCCTGCGAAAAAGTGGTGAGCGCACCGGCCCGACGCGAGCAGGTGCGCTACATGGTGGACAGGGGATTGAGCGAGCGGCGGGCACTGGCGGTGGTACGGATGAGTGCCAGCACATTGCGCTATGAGCCCCGGCCGGATCGGAGCGTCGATCTGCGGGAACGCATTCTGGCGCTGGCACATCGGCATCGGCACTACGGCGTCGGGATGATCCACCTCAAGCTTCGTCAGGAAGGACACCTCTTGAACTACAAGCACGTGGAGCGGTTGTATCGGGAAGAACGGCTGCAGGCGCGCCATCGCAAGCGCAAGAAGGTGCCCGTGGGCGAGCGACAGCCCTTGCTGCGGCCGACCCGCGCCAACGAAGTCTGGTCGATGGACTGCGTGCTCGATTGGACGGCCGATGGCCGGGTTATCAAGTGCCTGGTGATCGTGGACGATGCCACGCATGAGCCGGTGGCGATCGAGGTGGAACGGGCGATCTCGGGTTACGGTGTCAGCCGGGTGCTGGACTGGCTGGCACTCAGTCGGGGCCTGTCCAAGGTGATCCGGACCGGCAACGGCAAGGAGTTCTGCGGCAAGGCAATGGTCACGTGGGCACACGAGCGTGGCGTCCAACTCCGGTTGAGCGAGCCAGGCAAGCCGAACCAGAACACCTAAGTCGAGTCGTTCAACGGCTGCCTGCGCGACGAATGCCTCAACGAACACTGGTTCACCGGCCTGCTCCAGGCCCGCACGATCATCGAGACCTGGCGCCGTGAATACAACGAGGAGCGACCCAAGAAGGCGCTTGTCGGCATGACGCCGGCCGCCTATGCCGAACAACTGGCCGAGTCGGCTACAGTGAACCCGGACTCTAGATCAGACCGCTACTGAAAGCGGGGGGACGTCGCAACCATCGTGATGTCATGGCGTAGTCCCCATGGTGTTGGCGCTTTCATCAAGCGCTGGTTGCAGGCAAGTGGTATCGGAAAGATCCAGGAGGGCGTTGCTGGCAGCCATCGCGCGCGGCCCTGGGCAGGACGGAAGGCGTCCATGGATGGAGTGCCCGCCGTCCTGTCCAAGCCATCACCGCAGAGGTGGCTCAGCATGGCGGCCGATTCCCCTCTCAGCCCTTCGCGGCATCAAGGTTGAGCAGGGCGCGAATCTTCGCCTCCGTCTCCTCGTACTGCCCTTCGCCAAAGTGCTGGTAGACGATGCGTCCTTGCTGATCGATCAGGTACATCGCAGGCCAATAGCGATTGCCATAGGCATTCCAGGTTTCATATCCATTGTCCTGGGCAACCGGATAGGTGATACCGAATCGCTGCACGGCCGCACGGACATTGCCCAGCTTCTTTTCGTAGCCGTATTCGGGCGTATGCACGCCGATCACCACCAGCCCCTGGTCCCGGTACCTGGAATGCCACTGTTTGACGTGAGGCATCACGCGTACACAGTTGATGCAGGAATATGTCCAGAATTCGACCAGCACTACCTTGCCGCGCAGATCACGCAGGCGCTGCGGTGGGCCGTTCAGCCAGTTGTCGATGCCCCTGAACTCGGGCGCCACCGGTGCGGGAGCGGCATGCGTGGGCTGGACCGGGTCGGCCTGCACGTTGGGTGAGCAGGCAGCAGCGAATACGCTGGCGGCCAGGAGGGTCGTCAGGGATGCGAGCTTTTTCATGGGATCAGAGTCCTTGTGAGAGAGGGGGGAGCCACCGGGTGGCCCAGGCGGACACGAAGACGTCGTACTGCAGCAACTGCAGCACGGCGAATGCGACGGCAACTGCACCAAAGCATTTGCGGAACAGGTCGGCGTGGCGCTGCATGAAGGGCAGCCGTGCATTGACCCAGTGGCCGCCATAGGCGATCAGCAGCATGGGCAGGCCCGCTCCCAGGGCGTACAAGCCGAGCAATGCGCTTGCCTTGGCCGGCTCCTGGGCCGTGGCGGCAAGGGCTAACACGGAAGCCAGCACAGGTCCGGCGCATGGCGTCCAGGCCAGTCCAAGTGAAGCGCCAACGATCAGCGCACCCGCGCGACCACCTGGGCCCGGAAGCGCCACCCGCTGCGGACGGTGGCGGGTCCATTGCTGCCGGATCCAGGACACCGCCGCTTCAAAGGGCGCCGGCCAGAAGCAAGCCAGGCCTGCCAGCATCAGCACGGCAATGGACACAGAGCGAATGCCGGCCTGCAACTCGCCAGAGGAGGCTGCAAGCACGCCCAGCAGGATGCCGCCGGCCGCGAACGTAGTGACGAATCCGCCGATGATCCACAGCGGCGTGGCGCGATCCCGGCCTGCTCCTGTCGCCAGCACGATCGGCAAGACCGGCAGGATGCAAGGCGAGAGAATGGTGGCCATGCCCGCAAGGGCTGCCAGGGCATATTCGATCATGGGAGGAATCCGGGCGCGCGGGTGCGGGAGGTCATTCCATCGCAGGCATGTGGCTGCACTGTGTTCAGGGATCCGGACTTTTGTATCCGGATCGTCCTGGCGCGCCGGTCGGCACGTTTTGTTACCAGGAGGCTCAGGTCAACCGGATCTGCACGTCGATGTTGCCGCGCGTGGCCTTGGAGTACGGGCAGGTGTGGTGCGCTTCGTCGACGATGGCCTGCGCCTGTTGCGGATCCAGTCCGGGCAGCGAGATGTCCAGTCGTGCCTGGAGCTGGTAGCCCTCGCCGACCATGCCAAGGTCGACTTCGGCATCGATCGCGGTTCCGGCAGGCAGCACGATGCGCAGCTTGCCAGCGGCGATGCCCATGGCGCCTTCGAAGCAGGCGGACCAACCGGCGGCGAACAGCTGCTCGGGATTGGTGCCGGGACGACGGCTGCCGGGCGGCGACAGGACGACGTCGAGCTGGCCGTCGTCGCTGCGCGCATAGCCTTCGCGGCCGCCAACGGTGTGGGTCTTGCCGGTGTAGAGGACGGTGTCGAGCGCATTCATGGGTATCTCCTGGTGGGTGGGGTGGAGTCGGTCGTGTCGCTCACGGCGCGTATCGGGTGAACACGTAGTCGCGTTGCTTGACGCGGGAGGCGTGGCAGGCATGGCAGGTGCGGTGTTGCGCCTCATCGACCGGACGGCCGTCGATGAATCGCCCATAGCCCCAGCCGCCCGTCGCCGCGTAACGGCGGAAGTCCTTGACCATCACCTGCACCGTGGTGGCCGCGCCTGGAACGGAGGCCGGGGCGAAGTCCGGCGACGGCTCGTGCTTCCACGCGAGCTTGACCAGCACGGTGCCATCCGGGAACGGCTGGACTTTCCCGCGATATGCGCGCATCGCTTTCGGATTGCCGACGACGACACGCAATTCGTCCAGCGGCGCCGCTTCCTGTGCCGGCGCCACCAGTGGCCAATCGCGATAGCCCTCAGGCAACCGGACGCCATAGATCGGTGCGACAGGGCCGCGGTTGTCGAAGGCCTGCACGGCGCCGACCAGACCCAACACGGTCCCGGCAGCAGCGGCCAGCAATCCGATGATGTGCACAGCTTTCATGGCGAGCTCCCGGGAAGGCTTAAAGGTGGGTGGCGTCGACAACCGCCTGAACGAACTCGGCGGGCGCTTCCTGCGGCGGGTTGTGGCCGATGCCGCCGGTGAAAGTGCGGTGCTCGTACTTGCCGACGAACTTGGCCGCGTATGCCTCCGGCTTGGGATGCGGCGCGCCGTTGGCGTCGCCTTCGATGGTGATCGTCGGCACGGTGATGGCCGGCGCCTGCGCCAGACGTTGCTCCAGTGCGGCGTACTTGGCTTCGCCTTCGGCCAGACCCAGGCGCCAGCGATAGTTGTGGATCACGATGGCGACCTGGTCCGGGTTGTCCAGGGCAGCGGCGCTCCGGTTGAAGGTGGCGTCGTCGAACTTCCACTGCGGCGAAGCCAGTTCCCAGATCTTCCTGGCGAAGTCGTGGGTGTACTGCGTGTAGCCGGCCTGGCCGCGTTCCGTGGCGAAGTAGTACTGGTACCACCACTGGAGTTCGGCCGAAGGCGGCAACGGCTTGCGACCGGCTTCCTGGCTGCCGATCAGGTAACCGCTGACGGACACCAACGCCTTGACGCGCTCAGGCCACAGGGCGGCCACGATGTCTGCCGAGCGCGCACCCCAGTCGTAACCTGCCAAGGTGGCGCGACGAATCTTCAACGCATCCATCAAGGCCACTACGTCCGACGCCAGTGCGGCGGGCTGGCCGTTGCGTGGTGTGTCGGCGGAAAGGAACCGCGTGGTGCCATAGCCGCGCAAGTGCGGAACGATCACCCGGTAGCCTTGCGCGGCCAGCTGCGGTGCCACCTGGGCATAGCTGTTGATGTCATAGGGCCAGCCATGCAGCAGGATGACGGCTTCGCCGTCGGCCGGGCCGAGTTCGGCGTAGCCGATGCGCAGATCGCCCGCGTCCACGTGCTTGTTCGCCACCAGTGCGGGGGGCAGCGCAGTATCGAAAGCAGCATCGGGTGTGGCAGCGGAGGCGGCGGCGCCCAACAGCAGGCTCGTAACGAGCAGCCATAGCGCCAGGCGCAGGCCGCGACGGGCGGTAGAAGGGACCAACGTGGTGGTAGCGGACATGGTGGATCCTCCGGCAGGTGGATTGAAGGGAAGTCGGGACAACAGAGACGCGCCGGCAGGCGCCGCACAGGCGTCAGATCGAGAAGCCGCCATCCAGCGTCACGCTGGCGCCGGTCATGCAGCTGGCATCTGCGCTCGCCGGGAATTTCACGCCCATCCGGTGTCGGCCACATGTCCTGCCAACCCCGGATTTGTCAGTCAATGGCCGCAAGTGGCCCGTGGATACATTCCGGTACAAACACGGCCCGCGCCGACACCCGGCCGATACAGTGGGGTACTGGAATGGCACTCCCCGACCATGAGGAGACCTGCCATGTTCCGTTCGATCCCGTTGTTGCTGTTTCTAGCGCTGGGCACCACGCTCACCCCCGCCGCCGCGCGCCCTGCCGTCGATCCAGACGCCCCCACCGTCATCCTTGTGCACGGTGCCTTCGCCGACGCCTCCAGTTGGGACCAGGTGGCCAAGCGTCTCCGGCGTCGCGGCGTTCCCGTCGTGGCCGTGGACAATCCGCTCAGTTCGCTCGAAGCAGATGTGGACGTTACCCGCGCCGCAATCGCCGCGGCACCGGGCAAGGTGGTGCTGGTCGGTCACTCCTGGGGAGGCACCGTGATCACCCAGGCGGGCGTCGATCCCAAGGTGACCGCGTTGGTCTATGTGGCGGCGTTCGCTCCCGATGTGGGACAGACCTCGGCCCAGCAGGGCGAACATTTCCCCGTCGCGCCCGGCCTGCAGCAGTTGCTGGAGCGGGACGGCTGGCTCTCATTGTCGCCGCAGACGATCGCGCGCGACTTCGCCCAGGACCTGACGCCGCGCGCACTGGCACGCGTGCAGGCCAGCCAGCTGCCGCTCAAGGCCAGCGCGCTTGCCGAGCCGGTGACCGCGGCGGCGTGGCGCTCACGTCCGAGCTGGTACGTGGTGTCGCGCAAGGACCGGATGCTGGCGCCGCAACTCCAGGTAGCCACAGCGCAACGTATCGGCGCCACGCTGTACTCCGTCGGTGCCAGCCACGTCGCGCCCGTATCGGAGCCAGGCGAAGTCAGCAACGTCATCCTGGAGGCCAGCGGCCTGCGACCGGCCGATGCCCCCACCAGCGCCGCCGGCGGTTAACGTGCGGCGCACTGGCGCTAACATCCGTCGCAGGGGCCTTGTTTTCCCTGCGAGCGAACTTGGGAGTACCCGCGCATGTCATCCCGCACCGATCATGTCCTTGTCGTCGATGACGATCGCGACATCCGCCAAATGGTCGGCGACTACCTGCGGCGCAACGGCCTGCGCGTCAGCCTGGCTGCGGATGGCCGGGAGATGCGGGCCACGCTGGATACCAGCGACATCGACCTGATCGTGCTCGACGTGATGATGCCGGGCGAGGATGGCCTGTCGCTTTGCCGCAACCTGCGCGCAGGCAAGCACAAGACGGTTCCGGTCGTCCTGCTGACCGCGCGCGATGATGAGACCGACCGCATCATCGGGTTGGAGATGGGCGCCGACGACTACGTGAGCAAGCCGTTTTCTTCGCGGGAACTGCTGGCGCGCATCAGCGCGGTGATCCGCCGCACCCGCATGCTTCCTCCCAACCTGCAGGTCAGCGAGGCCAGCCGCCTGCTCGGGTTCGGCGACTGGCGCCTGGACACCACGGCACGGCACCTGCTGGATGCCGATGGCACGGTCTATCCCCTGAGCGGGGCCGAGTTCCGGCTCCTTCGCGTGTTCATCGATCATCCGCAACGGGTGCTGAGCCGCGATCAGCTGCTCAACCTCACGCAGGGGCGCGATGCGGAGATGTTCGACCGGTCCATCGATCTGCTGGTCAGCCGGCTGCGCCAGCGACTTGGAGACGGCGCGCGCGAGCAGATGTACATCAAGACCGTGCGCAGTGAAGGCTACGTGTTCAGCCAGCCTGTCGTGCTGATCGACGAAGACGCATGAGCAGCGTTCCGCCAAAGTGGCCTTCGCGCCTTCTGCCGCGCACTCTGCGGGCCCGGCTGCTGCTGATCCTGGGCGCAGGCCTGTTGCTGGCGCATGCACTTTCGTTCTCCGTACTGTCGTATGAGCGCATGGATGCCACCCGCTCGATGATGTTGAGGAACCTGTTCGAGGACATTCCCGTCAGTGTGGCGTTGCTGGAGCGCCTTTCGCCGGCGCAGCGGGTCGAATGGATCCCGCGCCTGGAGCGGCGCACCTATCGTTACCTGTTGCGTCCGGCGCAGACCGGAAAGCCGCTGGCGAGCGAGCGCGCACGGCAGGTAGCCGGCTTGATCGACGATGCGCTGGCTCACCGGTACGCATTGCGGCCGCGCGCGGTTTCGTCCCTCCCGGAGCGCTACGAGGTGGAACTGACCTTGCGGGATGGGCGGCCATTGACCATCGAAGTCACGCCGGCCCCCATGCCAGTCGCGCGATGGTTGCCCTGGATACTGATTGCGCAGGTCGTGCTGCTGCTGGCGTGCGTCGGCGCGGCGGTGCGCCTGGCCACGCGGCCGCTGGCGCAGTTGGCGCTGGCGGCCGAGCGCATGGATCCTGCGGGAAAAGGCGCGCCGCTTCCCCAGGACGGAGGCGCGGAGATCGCCAAGGCGGCGCAGGCGCTCAATACCCTGCAATCGCGGGTCGCGGCCCATGTGTCGGAACGTACGCAGATACTGGCGGCCATCTCGCACGATCTGCAGACACCGATCACCCGCATGCGGCTACGGGTGGAAGCTTTGGATGAGAGTACAGAGCAAGCGCGGCTGCTCAATGACGTTGACCAGATCAGCCAGTTGATCCGGGAAGGCCTGAACTATGCCCGCAGCGCCAGGGTGACGATGGACCCGTCGGTGCGGCTTGACCTGCACGCGTTCCTGGACAGTGTGGTGGGCGACTACCAGGACACTGGCAAGGCCGTGCAGCACACAGGAGGCGATAATGCATCGCTGCAGACGCATCCGCAGGTGTTGCGCCGCGTCCTGCAGAACCTCATCGACAACGCGCTGGCATATGCCGGGAGCGCCGAGACAAGGTTGCGGGTGGACGGCAAGGGACAGGTATGCATCGATGTCCTGGACCGTGGCCCCGGTGTACCGGAGGCGCAGCTGGATGCGATCAAGCAGCCCTTCCATCGCCTGGAGCCATCGCGCAGCCGGTCCACCGGCGGCACCGGCCTGGGCCTGGCCATTGCGCACCAGCTCACGAATGCACTGGGCGGGCAGCTGGCATTGATCAATCGCGATGGCGGCGGACTGCAGGCCACCCTAACCTTGGGTACGAAGGCATAGCGTCGGTTCATTCCCGCAGCCACGCTGCCATGCCACAATGCGTGCTCCGCACGTTCTGCTGGAGTTGCCCCAGACATGTGATCCAAGCGTTCCCCCTAGCGAATCGGAGCCGTCCAAGACCACACCGGACGCTCCCACCGGCGATCTGCGCGCGCATCGCGTTCGCGTCGCACCCCAGGAGGAACCCATGTCCGAGGCACGCGTCAGCGTTTCCCATCTTTCTTTTGCTTGGCCGGACGGTACACCCGTTCTGACCGATGTGTCCTGCGTGATCGGTCCGTCCAGGACCGGATTGGTGGCGCCCAACGGCGGCGGCAAGAGCACCTTGCTGCGCCTGATCGCAGGCGAACTCTCGCCTGGTGCCGGCACCATCACGGTATCCGGCGACCTGGGCTATCTTCCCCAGGATCCGACGCTGGACCCCGACGCGCGGGTGGCCGACGCCTTGGGCGTCGCCAGCACCGTACATGCACTGGAGGCGATCGCGTGCGGTGATACGGATCCGGCCCTGTTCGAACGCGCCGAAGGGCACTGGGACATCCGCGAGCGGATCGCTGCGACCTTGGCGCGCCTGGGCTTGGACAACGTATCCCTGGAGCGCCGAATCTCCACCTTCAGTGGCGGCCAGGCCATGTCCCTCGCTCTGGCGGGACAACTGCTGCGACGCCCCGCCGTGCTGTTGCTGGACGAACCCACCAACCACCTGGACCTTGCGTCCCGCAAACGGCTGCTGGATGCGCTGTCTGACTATCGTGGCAGCATCATCGTGGCAAGCCATGACCGGACCTTGCTCGAAGGCATGGAGCAGATCGCCGAACTACGCCCATCCAGTCTTCGTCTCTACGGCGGAGGATTCGGCGCCTATCAGGCGTCGGTTGAGTCGGAACGACTGGCGTTGGAGCATCACGTCCATCATCTGCGGAGAGAGCTGCATCGTGAGCACCGCGAGATGCGGCAGGCGCGGGAGCGCACCGAAAGACGGACAGCAAACGCAAGGCGCAACCGGGCCGACGCAGGCCTGTCGAGAATCGTGGCGGGCAATCGCGCTCGCGCCGCAGAGGTTTCGGCGGCAAAGACCGAAGGTGCCCACGGACATCGCGTCAGCCGCGTACGCGAGCAACTCCAGCATGCGAAGACTAGAATCCATGCCGTGTCCGCGCCGTCGTTCTCCCTGCCCGCGACCCGCGTTGCCGACAATCAGCTTCTGTTGGCTGGCGAGCATCTGCAGGCAGATTCCGGTGGCCGCTCACTCTTCGGCGGGCAAGGCGTATCGCTGACCATCCGAGGGCCGGAGCGGATCGCCATCCTGGGCGACAACGGAACAGGCAAGACGACGCTGCTGAGAATCCTGGCCGGCGAGGTAGTGCCGATCGCGGGCAGACTCAGGCGCGGATTGACACGTTCGGCTTATCTTTCCCAGCGTCTGGGTCATCTCGACCCCTCGCTCACCGTAGCGGAGAACCTCGCGCTGGCGGCAACCCGCATGACGGCGCAGGGTCGCTCCGACCTGCTGGCACGATTGCAGTTCCGGGGCGCACGCATGCACCTGCCGGCAGGTGCGCTGTCTGGAGGCGAGCATGTCAGGCTCTCACTGGCCTGCGTGCTCCATGCGGACATGGCCCCGAACCTGCTGCTGCTGGATGAGCCTACGAACAATCTCGACCTCGAATCCATGGCTGAACTGGAACATGCTCTGGCCGGCTTCGAAGGGGCACTGGTGGTGGTCAGCCATGACGTTCCGTTTCTGGATGCTATTGGTACCACCCGCAAGCTCCTGCTGAGTGCGGAAGGCTTGACCGACATCACGTGAGCGAAGGCCCGCTGACGGTGTCTACAGCGGACGTTCGAACTGCAAGGCTGGTTGTCTGCCGAACATGGAGCAAAACATCCGCCCAATTCTGGCCGGAAGCAGCCACTCGGGCAGCATCGTTTGACCGGCACTGGCAGATAGCCCGTGAAAGCAGATGCACTGTCCAGTCGTTACTCGCACCCGCAGACCGTCGCCCTTCAATCCCCACACCGCGCATACGGCGAGCCATCGACCAGGGTCTGGTGCCGGGCCGACAGCGGCGGTCCGCCCGGGTAGCCGCGGTCGTGCGGCTCGATCCGCAGGGCGCCGGGCACCTCGCCGTCGTTGAGCAGCATGATCACCGGCCGTTCGGCGCCGGCATACGGGAACACCGTGCGGACGATGCCCTCGTAGTCCTGGCCGAAGTAGCTCCAGGCCACCTCGGGTTGGGCGATGCGTTCGCTGGCGCCGCCGACACGGATCTCCAGGCCGGTCGCGGCGACGGTGATTAGCGGTTCGCGGGTGCAGTCGCCGCCCGGGGCGTAGCGGCCGTAGCTGTCGCCGAAGCTGTTGGCGGGCAGCGGGTCCTCGGCCTGCGCGCCGGGGGCGGCAAGGGCGAGTCCGAGCAGGACGGCGAATCGGTACATGGCGGCCACCGCGGGCGGGAACGGTTCCGATGGGAACGCCGCCGCTGACGCGGTGCGGCCAGACCGCCGGGGTCGAGGCCTCCGGTCCAGTCGCGGAGCCGGGATCGGCCCCGCGACTGGACGGCGGCAGAA
>NZ_JAKJPO010000021.1 GCF_021725675.1 Marilutibacter chinensis
TCGGTGTCCCGGCAAGGACCGGGAGAAGTGTGGCAAGGGCGGCCGCGGGAAGCGACCGCGCCGCTACCTCACTTGATCTTGCCTTCCTTGTAGATCACGTGCTTGCGAACGACGGGATCGTACTTCTTGATCTCCATCTTGCCTGGCGTGTTCTTCTTGTTCTTGTCGGTGGTGTAGAAGTGGCCGGTACCGGCCGAGGAGATCAGGCGGATCTTGTCGCGCTTGGAAGCCATGGTTCAGTTCTCCTCAGATCTTCTCGCCGCGTGCGCGAAGCTCGGCGAGGACGGCATCGATACCGTTCTTGTCGATGGTGCGCAGGGCCTTGGTGGAAACGCGCAGCTTCACCCAGCGGTTTTCGCTGGCGACCCAGAACTTGCGCTCGTGCAGGTTCGGGAGGAAACGGCGACGGGTCTTGTTCATCGCGTGCGAGACGTTGTTGCCGGTCGTCGTACGCTTGCCGGTGACTTGGCATACTCGGGACATTACGCACCTCGTAAATTGGAGAGTCCGGCCATGGAGGGCCGGGCTTTTGCGGAAGGATCCGCAAACCAGTGGTGTCTCCCTTGGCCAGGGAGGCGTCGGCCCCAGCGCCGCCGGACCATCCGGGGCGGTGCGCGATACGGGAGGGTGGAACCCCGCCGGACGGCGGGTCGCTGCCAATGGCGGCCGGAATCGCGCTTCCGGGGTCGCCCGGCGGGTCGTCAGACCCGCCCGGACACAGCGAGCCGGGCATTATGCCCGTGTCCCGCCGCATGCGCAAGGTTATCCACAGCCCGGGGCCGCAGGCCGGTCCGCCGCCCGCCACCGGGCAGGCCGGACCCGGTCCGCCTCAGTGGCTGGCCTTGTCGCGGTGCCAGCCGCGGTGGCGGATGTCCAGGTACAGGCTGTAGGCGGCGGTGAACGACGGGAACAGGTTCTGGATCACCCCGACCGCGTCCTGCTTCTGCGAGAACACGAAGTAGCTCAGGGTCATCGCGCTGCCGCACAGGCTCATGTACCAGAACAGCCGCGGGATCACCGGCTTGCCGTGCCGGCGCGAGGCGATGAACTGCACCAGCCAGCGCGCGCCGAACATGAAGGCGCCGGTGAGGCCGATCAGCTTCCACGGCGACATGTGGATGCCGGTCCATTCCAGCCAGCCGATCGGGTCGTTCATGAAGTCGCCGGTCATCGCTCAGACCTCCTCGGTCCGGGTCACCTTGCCGCGCCTGATCAGCCAGGCCACACCGCGCAGGTCGCTGATGCCGACCAGCGCGCGGCCGAGGTTGTTGTACTTGGAGACGCCGGCGGTGCGGTGGCGATGGTTCACCGGCACGCTCACCGTGCGGTAGCCGGCGCGCTGCATCAGCGCCGGCAGGTAGCGGTGCATATGGTCGAAATGCGGCAATTCGAGGAAGGCCTCCCGCTCGAACAGCTTGATGCCGCAGCCGGTATCGGGCGTGTCGTCGCGCAGCATCCGTGCGCGGATCGCATTGGCCCACTTACTGGCCCAGCGCTTGCTGCCGCTGTCCTGGCGGTTCACCCGCCAGCCGGCGAACAGCCGGGTGTCGGGATCGGCGCGGTCGCGCTCGGCCAGCAGCTTAGGGATGTCGGCCGGATCGTTCTGACCGTCGCCGTCGAGGGTGGCAATCCACGGCGCGCGCGCGGCCTTGACGCCGTTGCGCACGGCGGTGCTCTGGCCGCTCTGGGTGACATGGTGGATCACCCGCAGCTCGGGCACCTCGGCCTTCAGGCCCTGCAGCACGTCGAGGGTGTCGTCGCGCGAATGGTCGTCGACATAGACGATCTCGAACGGCACCACGCCGCGCAGGGCGGCAGTGATCTCGTGCACGAGCGGGGCGACGTTGTCGCGCTCGTTGAACACGGGCACGACCACGGAGAGCGAGGGCTGGGTTTGCGTCATCGGAATGGACGGTGTCGGGGGCCGTGCGGGACGGCGAAACGGGAGCCGCGACCGGTCGCGGCGCGCACATCCTACCGCCCCCGGGCGGCGATGGCCGACTCCCCGTTCAGCCGGCGGCCTGCACGCTCAGGCGGCGTCGCCGAAGTAGTCGCGGCACCAGGCCACCACCGGCGGCAGGCCGTCCTCGATCGCGGTGCTCGGCTCGAAGCCCAGCACCTCCTGCGCACGCGCGGTGTCGGCCATGGTCTCGACCATGTCGCCCGGCTGCATCGGCTTGTAGACCTTCTGCGCCGGGCGCCCCGCAGCGCCTTCGATCACCGCGATGAACCGCTCCAGCTCGACCGGCGCGTGGTTGCCGAGATTGAACACCCGGTGCGGCGGCACCCCGTCGACGCCGCCCGGCGGCGGACGGTCGAGCGCGGCCAGCACGCCGTCGACGATGTCGTCGACGTGGGTGAAATCGCGCCGCATCCGGCCATTGTTGAACACGTCGATCGGCCGCCCCGCCAGCACCGCGCGCGAGAACAGCAGCGGCGCCATGTCCGGACGGCCCCAGGGCCCGTAGACGGTGAAGAACCGCAGCCCGGTCGCGCGCAAGCCGTACAGCTGCGCGTAGGTGTAGCCCATCAGCTCGTTGGCGGCCTTGGTCGCGGCGTAGAGCGAGCGGGGCTTGTCGATCCGCTGGTCCTCGGAGAACGGCGGCGTCGCCGAATCGCCGTAGACCGACGACGAGCTGGCATAGGCCAGGTGCTCGACGCCGCGATGGCGGCACAGCTCGAGCAGGTTGACGAAGCCGACCAGGTTGCTGTCGACGTAGGCGTGCGGGTTTTCCAGCGAATAGCGGACGCCCGCCTGCGCGGCCAGGTGCACCACGCGGACCGGCCCGAACGCATCGAACAACGCGGCCAGTCCGTCGCGATCGCACAGGTCGAGCTCGCGGATCTCGACCTCCGGGCACAGCGCGGCGATGCGGTCGCGCTTGAGCCGGGGGTCGTAATAAGCATTGAAGTTGTCCAGGCCGATCACCGCATCGCCGCGTGCGCGCAGCGCGCGGCACACGTAGGCGCCGATGAAGCCGGCGGCGCCGGTCACCAGGACGGGAGGCGGAGTGTCGTTCGTCGTCATCGGCCAAGGGTCTCGCGCGGTCGCTCGCCGGCG
>NZ_JAKJPO010000022.1 GCF_021725675.1 Marilutibacter chinensis
TGATGCGCGAGTCGCCGCAGCTCGCCGAGCGGATCGTCGCACGCTGGATCGGCGGTGCCGCACGTTACGCGTCGGCCTGAGCAGGCGCAGGAATCCGCTCTGGATCGATAGAATGGCAGGCCGAAAAAGCCACTCGGCCGAGTTCGCCGCCCGGTTCATCTCCCAACCCAAGGCCGAATTTTCCAGTTCTGCTCGGGCCTAACGCGGGGAGGAGGTCAGCCTGTTAAACCGGAAGGATCATTCCGCGCTTGTAGCTGACATACTCGCTCCGGTTCACCAGCATCCACGCTAGCTGCCGCAAATGCTCGAGGGTCGAGGTATCGACCTTGAGCCGGCGCATGATGGATTTGGTCCAGCGCAATTCATCGGGGTCGAAATCCCGATCGATATGCCCATCGCGCACTGCCATTTCAAAGAGCGCCGAACCGGGAAATGGCACCACGGCAAAGAAGAGGGCATAGTCCAGGCCCTCTTCGACGTTGCGCTTGGCCATTGTGATCGTGTCGAAAATCTCATCGATCGATTCATCCGGATAGCCGATCATGTAGTTCCCGGAGACGCGGATTCCGCGATCATTGAAGGCGCGAATCAGTTTCGCCGTATTGGTATCGGCGATTCGCCACTTGGCCGACGCGTAACGGTCTAGGATGCGTTGCGAGGCCGACTCGAATGGAAGTGCGAGCGCGGTGAAACCTGCTTCGGCCAACACGTCTATAAGCTCATGATCGACCTGTTGCTCCTGGGTACCCTGCCTGCCGCGATGGAGATGGCAAAGATTGATGCCGTTGACGTCAAGAAGCTTGAACCCGAGGTCGCGTACCATACGGAAGATGTCCAATGCGCGGCGCTTCTTCGCGAAGAGGCTGTCGTCCTCAATGAAGATGTACTCGACGCCAATGCTCTTGAGAGCCTCGAACTCGCGGTATGTCCGGTCTACGGATTTCATCCGGAAGGCGCCGACATGACCATATTCGGAGCCCGACTGTTCACGCGAGATATGGCAGTACTCACACCGGAAAGGGCAGCCGCGTGAGGTTTGAAGGGATGCGTACCTGATCGTCTGCCCTTCCGGGAAATTTCCGCCATGTGGTCGCGATATAGCCCAGTACTGCTGCATGGGCAACATATCCCACGCGGGCATCGGCAGTTCGTCGAGGTTCTGCAGGACTTGGCCGACGGGATTGCTTCGCTCTCGGCCGTCTTGATCTAGAAACATGATGCCTGGCACCGCCGAGAGGGGCACGCGTCCCTGAAGCGCTTCTGCGATGCGTACGATGGTGGTTTCGGCCTCGGAAATCGCTATCAGATCCGCACCGGCGGCGAAGAAACGTCTGCGCATGCTTCTTGCGTTCACTCCACCGGCAAGGATCAGCTTGTTCGGGTAGCAATTTCGGATCTGGGCGATCAGATCCAGGCATGGCGTGGTCTGTGGCGTAAAAATGGAAGTCAAACCGATGACGTCGTAATCCTCGATGGCTCGTAGTATCGCCTCCGCGGGCATCCCGATACGTCGCAAACCGTTCGGCTGAACCGTGACATTGAAGAAGCTGTCCTCCAATGGCGAGCCATCGGCGCCCACCGTGCAGTCAAGCACCGAAACCTCGTAACCGGCGTCGCGAAGCGCGCCGGCGAGGTAAGCGAGACTCAGCGAGCCATCGGGCTTCGCAACTTCGTTCTGAGCGAACTGGAGCGGAGGATAAAGAAGCAGAAAACGGGGGGATTTGCAGCGAGCCCTTACAATCTTCTGTTCTGCTGCAATTTCCACCATGGCGGTTCACATGCCCTGTTTCTTCCAATTCATCTACACTGTACCAGCTCACTCTTCGTGTCAAGTGGAAAGCGGCGGTTTCTAGCTTCTGCAAGAGGCGCAAAGAGCGCCCTATCACAGCGCCCGCGCTTACGCTTACTTCCGATGATCAGGGCCCGGGTCGGTCGCGTACCGGGTGGATCGTGTCGACCCGCATTTGCGCACATTGGCGTGCAAGTACGGTTGGCTTCGGCATCCTAACCGAGCATCCCGTCGTCCGCGCAACACGCATTGATGCCCTCAAGACCCGGGCCACTATAACCCTTGGCGTGTGTGGGACAGCCGTGAATGATTCGTGGCGACAGAAACCGCCTACTCTCGACAAAGGAACTGGAACGGTCCGGTTTGAAGCGGGCGGGCTGCGGAGGCTTTATTAGCGAGCCACGGCTCTGCGTGCCGACTGCATCGCGGCCGACGGCGTGTCGCTTCCCTGCTGACCACCGCCCTCCGGCACTCAAGCCCACAGAACTGGGGAATGGTCACAGCCGATCCAGCTACTTTCTTCAAGCGTAGCCGGACCGCTGTCCACCGCTACTGAGCCATTCGATATCCTTTTCCGGCAGCCTCATCTTACCTTTATGTAGCGACATGAGGAAGTTTTGACAGATCGCCGGCAAGAAGCTGCTGTACCTGAAGCTGTCTCCTCCGAGGAGGAGGTAAAGCTTTTCGAATGAATCGATGTCTGTCCATTCACTCTTTCCGTCGAACAGTATACGAGGGATATCGTTGGGATCCGAAGTTATAAACTCCTCATGAATCGTCACCCGCTTGGGGATACCGTCTTGCCGCGATGGGTGGACCTGCCTGAAACGCCTTCTCCTGAGTCCATCCCTGAAATTCAGCGCATAACGGAAATACTCGTTGCCGACACCGTTCTCCGCCGGCCATTTCAACTCTAGGAATACACTCATCAGCAGCAGATTCCGATAGATCGCCTTGTATCTGCTTTCCTTGGGCGCGCCACTCGTGAGTGCCTTCATCCAGCCGATCTCGCCTATGAAGACGTCGGTCTTCACGAATGCAGGGCTCGCATGCATCCTGAAGAACGGCGTCGCGAAATGGAACTGCCGAAACTTGTCGCGGATGACGTACTCGCCAATGTTCCTACTTTCAAGATATGCATCCAGCGCTGTCCAGAAGCACCCCCCACGCGCAAGTTTTAGGTGGGATGCGAGTTGGTTTCTGCCGATCGCAATATCTAGATCGTTGAGGTAGGGCACCTCGCGGTTTCCAACGACTACATATTCGAAGTCGTTGAACCCGAGAAGCTCCATGGCATCGGCGGCTGCAGTATTCAAGGCTCGATTCGGGAGGGGTGCAAAGTCAATTCCGACGAACATGATCGATATTCTCTTCGCCCACTGGGGTTTCGATGCCAAACGTGCAACTGTAGCCAATACTACCGCCGGGTAGCATAACGCGTGCGCCTCGATACTCCGGTCACATCACCTATGCACTGCCATAAGGTCTGCCGCCGGCCCCGGAGGCCTGCATCGAATGTTTCTATAGACTATGCGGCAGCGGGTAGCTCAATGTCCATCCGCTCAACGATCCGAATTTCGAGCGATCAGCGATACCTGCGTGTGCCGCTACGACGGCAGACGTCTGTATGGATAGGCGTGGACAAGTCGTTCCGGGCCCCTGCAGTCGTTCACGTGAACAGCGAACGACTTGGCGCCCGAGGTGTGTGGCGGCTGGTACCTTGTCGATCATCCGGTCGAGTCCATCGAACCGACGTTGAGCGGTTCCCGGCGAAGGTCCGGCAGGCAGGCCTCGCCATGAGTGCCGTGTTCAAGCGCCAGTTCGAGCGGCGAAGAGGTTGGCCGACGAGGTGACCATGCTCCAGTCGCGTCAACAGACGCAGTTGTGATGCATACTGCCCGCCAATCCGCGGCCACCGCCGCACCGGGCCGATCGCTCTGTCCATGCAGCGACCTTCGACCCCGATTGATCAGGATTGAGTTCCGAGCCAGCATTGGCAGGTCGGTTGGAGGAAGAGCGTTTGAGCAACGATACTAATACCGTAGGAAACATCATTGTTCTCGTTCTGGGAATGGCGCGCAGCGGATCGTCGGCGACGGCGCGGGTGATGTCGTTGTGCGGCGGCAGGTTACCCCTATCGCTGTTGCCGCCCAATCGGTGGAACCCTTCCGGCTATTGGGAGCCCTCCACCACGGTGCGGGCGAATGCTCGTTACCTCAGGGACAGCGGTTCGAGTTTCTTCGATACGCAGCTCGTTCAGGACGCTCCCGAAAGCGCATCGATCGATCGGGCTTTCGTTGTAGAGCTCGCCGAGCTGCTTCGGAGTTACAAGGACACGACCGCGGGTGCTCCGTTAATCTTGAAGGATCCGAGGATTGGCGTCTTGCTGCCTTTCTGGTTGGAGGCCATGGCGCATGCGGGCCTGTCGCCCCGCATCGTCATACCCGTAAGGCATCCAAACGAGGTGATCTCCTCACTCCACGCATGGAAGGGGGTGCCCCATGCCCATGCTGCCGAGCTCTGGCTGAAGTACAACCTGCTGACGGAACGCCACTCGCGGCACCTTCCGCGCACCTTCGTCAGCTATTCGAGGCTGTTAACGGACTGGCGACGAGAGATCTTGTCAATCGCCGGAACGTTGGGTTTGCCCTTAGCTCCAAGCGATGACGTCGACCGGTTCCTCGACCCGAGCCTCCGTCACATGATCAGCGACGAAGACGCGATATCGATCGATCTTCCCTGGCTTGGCGACGTCTATCGAACGATGTCATCAGAGTGCCAAGGCGGCCAGCTCGACGTCGAGCTTCTCGATGCCGCCTTTTCGGATCTGAGCCGTGCCCAAGCTATGGGTAGACGTCCTCCGCGCAGGTCGTTCGGCACCGATTTCGGCCTCGCAACTTGATCTCAGGCCGGGCGAGAAGCCGCGAGGCGAGACGCACGTCGATGGAGCCGCCGCTCGCGAAGGTCGACAGTGGCACAGGCGAGATCACGCCCATCGTGCGTCGGCCGGATCCGTCTTTACGGCTGGCCACGCAGGTAAAGATCATCGTGAGCCGGGCATACCTGCGTGCGCGTCGTAGTGATCTCGCCATCGCCTCCTCGAGGACTTCGCATCGCTCCGGGCTCTTCCGTCGCTTCCGGCTCGGACATCCGCTCGCAAGGAATAATCCTCATGCCTGGTGGCAAGTTGCTAGAAATGGCGGGAATCAGCCGTGGCGAGGCGTTGGGGCTTCGGCGTGTGCCATGCATCGTGACCCGCTTGCCTGCCAAAGATGGCCTGGAAAGCGCGGCCGGTTATCGTATGGGTCGTCCGTCGCGAGTATCGCCGTGATGCTGTGGCGTAGTCGTCGACGGCCCAACCGGATCAGTTGCTTCGTGCTTTGGCGATCTGCGCATCGAGGCGGCTGTCTTCCTCCTGGCGCAGCCGGTGCAGAGTTTCCTCGTCCACCATGCGCCCATCAAACATGAAGACCTTGCGCTGTGCGAAGTCGGCATAGCGCGGGTCGTGCGTGACCATGCAGATCGTGGATCCTGCCTTGTGCAGCTCCTCTAGCAGCACCATCACCGCTTCGCCGTTCCTGGAGTCAAGGTTACCGGTGGGCTCGTCCGCCAGCAGGATGGAGGGCGAGCCGACCAGGGCACGGGCAACGGCGACGCGCTGCTGCTGGCCGCCCGAAAGCTGCGCTGGGTAGTGTGAGAGACGATGCGCCATGCCGACCTTCTCTAGGACGTTCAGCACTTTGTCGCGACGTTCGGCCTTGCTAATGCCATCACGGTAGGTAAGCGGCAACTCGACGTTCTCGAACACGGTAAGATCGCCGATCAGATTGAAGGACTGGAAGATGAATCCGACCTCTTGGTTGCGGATGCGGGCACGTTCATCGGTAGCGATGTCGCCAACCGCCATGTCGTTGAGGAAATACTGGCCGCCGGTAGGCGTGTCAAGCAGCCCCAGAATCGAGAGCAAGGTCGATTTCCCGCAGCCGGACGGCCCGGAGATGGACACGTACTCGCCGTGCTCCAACGCAAAATGGACGTTGGAGAGCGCGTGGGTTTCGACATCGTCGGTGTAGAACACCTTGGCGATGTCCATCATGAGGACGAGCGGATTTTTCTCCGTCATGGGTCTGCTCTCCGTACGTGGGCTTGGCTCCTGTCAGGAGCGAGAGGGAAGGTTCAATCGATGCGGAGGCGGTCGTACTTGTCCCACTGCGACGTATCGGAAACTACGATCTGGTCGCCGGATTGCAGTCCTTGCCGAACCTCGATCAGGTTCATCGAAGCGCGCCCGAACTGCACCGAAACCCGCTGCGCGATTCCGGTTTTCGGATCGACCTTGAAGAGGCGCAGTTCAGAGTCGGGCTGGGCATAAGCGGGGCGTCCGACATAGAGCACGTCGGGCAGGCGCTCGATGCGGATCGTACCGTCCACGGAAAGGTCTGGGCGCGCGCCCGGCGGCAGGGCACCGATCAGGTCGACATCGACCAGCACTGTGCCAGTCTGCACAGCAGGGTCGAGGCGGATCACACGGCCGGACACCAAGCCGTTGCGCGTATCTATGCTCACTTCTTGGCCTTCGCGCACATCGGTGATCTGCGTCTCAGGGATGCGCAACACGGCCATCAATATGTCAGGACGCGCCACGCGTGCCAGGTTCGCTCCGGCGGCGATTTGCTGCCCTTCCTCCACCGGCACCTGCTGCAGCACGCCGGAGATGCCAGCGCGCACCTTCAGCGCGTCGAACTGGCGAGCGCGCAAGTCGGCAGTATTGCGTAGCTGTTCGATGCGCGCATCCTGTGCGGATTGCTGGGCCAGCATGGTCTGCATGAACTTGGCGGCGCGTTCCTTCTCGATGCCGACCCGCACCTTGAGCTGGTCAGAGGCGATCTGGTTGCGGCGATACTGGAGCTTCGAAATGATGCCGGTGGCGGCGAGTTCGGCCTCCGCTTCGGTCTGCATGCGCGCCAATTCATATTGGGCTTCGACATCGGCGAGTTTGGTCCTTTGATCGAGAAGCTGGCTTTCCATGGTCGCCCGCTGTGCCGCCATGTCTGCTTCGGCAGCGATGAGCTCAGAGTGCGCCACCAACTGCGCTTCGGCGACCTCGGGATTGCTCATCTCTAGGATGACGCTATCGGGCCGCACCACAGATCCTGGCTTCAGGACAATGCGTTCGACGCGTGCCGGCGTCTCTGCCGCGATCCACCGGATCTCCTTGGGCACCAGCAGGCCCGGCCCGCGGACTTCGCGCAGCATTTCACCGCGCTTGACGCTGTCTAACCAGAGATTCTCGCGTCCGACCTTGAACGCAGCGGGATCAAGCGTAATAGATACACCTAGTACGGTGAGTGCAAGCGCAATGCCTGCGGCAGCAAAGATGATCCGGCGACGACGCCTTTTCTTGGCAAAGTTGGGTCTTTTAATATCCATGTGATGTTCTGGACCTCACAATCTTGTGAACGTTACCATGATCATGGCCTTGGCACATACTCGGCAACCGACCAGTCGTCACTGAAGAATCAAGAAACACAGTTTGATTGCGATAGCCTGACACAGGCTGTCGGGCGCATCAGCGCTGGCCCGGCACGCGGGAAGCGTCCCGTTGTATTCGCTCCATAGGCTTTGTAGACTGACTTCATCTGATGACTGAGGCTGGATCCAGAGTTGCTTCAGGGTTCTAACCGGCTAATCGCTTGGGCGTGAGCTTCATCATCTCTGCCTTCCGGGCGCACGGGCAATGCATTCGAGATGCTCGATGACGAATTGGCGCACTGTACGGTCTTTGAAGAGGGCTCCGGTTTTCGCGATCGCGATGATCCTGACCCTTTTACTAGGCATCGGCTCGGTGGGCGCCATGTTTACCGTCGTCTACGGAGTGCTACTCGCCCCCTTGCCGTACGCTGAGCCGGATCGCTTGGTGGGTGTCGGCCTCCAGGTGGCCGATCAGCCACTGAGTCAGGCGCCGGGATTCTATTCCACCTACGAGCGCACGGCGCGGAGCCTGGACGACGTCGGTCTCTACAAGGCCGGCACTGCGAACGTCAGGACTAGCAGCGAGAGCGACGATGTAGAAAATGTCGCGACCTCGTGGGTGACCGCGTCGACGATGCGCCTGCTTCGCGTCCGCCCCTTGCTCGGCCGTTGGTTCACCTCCGAAGAGGAGGTCCGCGGCGGCCCCAATGTGGCGATTATCGGCGAGTCGGAATGGAGGTCGCGCTTCGGCTCCGCGGTTGACATCGTCGGAAAGACGCTGATTGTGAACGACGCGCCCCGCGTGATCGTCGGCGTCATGCCGGAGCACTTCGCGTTCCCTACGGCGGCCATACGCATCTGGCTTCCGATCAAGGAGAATGACGACGGCTCCGTTGGGAGCTTTTCGTATGCGGGTGTCGCGCGACTCGCCCCTGGAGTCACTGCAGCGCAGGCACAAGCCGAGCTCGGAAGCCTCTTGCCGAGGGTGGCAGAGTTGTACCCGCGTCTTCAATCCGGCGGCTCGACAGCGAGGTGGCTCGAAGACATGAAGCCGATGCCGGTCGTGCTGCCATTGCGCGATGAGCTGGTAGACAGGATCGCGCAGACGCTATGGCTGCTCGCTGCAGCGGCAGGGCTCGTTCTTCTCGTCGCTTGGGCGAACGCCTCCAATCTGATGCTGGCGCGTGCCGATGCCAGTCTGCTGGAAGTCGGAGTGCGTCAGGCGCTGGGCGCAAGCCGCCTGCGAATTGCAACCCACTTCCTTGGGGAGTCGACGCTGCTCGGCGCGATATCCGCAGTACTTGCGCTGATGGCATCGTATGGCGCCGTGAGAGCGCTCGTGGTTTTCGGGCCCGCCGATGTGCCGCGGTTGGAGGAACTCGAGATCGGTCTGACGACGGTCAGCCTCATCGCGCTCGTCGCGATCGTCGGGATGATCATATGCATGGCGGTCCCTGCAGCGCGGCTCCTGCAGGGCGGAATGCACCGGAATCTGCAGGACGGCACGCGCGGTCATTCAACGGGAAAGGCGCGGCAACGGCTCCGGACGGCCATCAGCGCACTCCAAATAGCTGTGGCTCTCGCAGTCTCGATCTGGTCCGCCCTGCTATTCCGCACCGCACTCCAAATCTACCAGACGCAACCTGGATTCGATGCCGCTGAGGTGACCACTGCCCGCATCCTGCTTCCGCTCGCACGCTATCGTGATTCCAGCACGGTGGCTTTCTATGCCCGCCTGGCCGAGCAGACGGCCCAGGTGCCCTCCGTTCGCTCCGTAGGACTGGTGGCGCAACTGCCGCTCGGAGGGGGCCATACCCTGCAGCAGGATTTCCAAATCGAGGGACGGCGGGCGCCTGTTTCTCTGCCGGTGAACATCGTCGGCAATGGGTACTTCGGAGCGATGAGAATCCCTGTCATCGCTGGCCGCGATTTCCGGCCCTTAGAGTCAGAGCAAAGCCGGGACATCATCATCAGCCGAAGCGCGGCCGGGATCCTTTTCGGGGATGGTAATGGGACGGCGGCCATCGGGAAGTCGTTGATGCTCGCGCCCAACGGACCGGCCTATACGGTCGTCGGCGTAGTCGGCGATGTACGCAACCGCGATCTGACGATACCCGCTTCCGCAATGCTGTACCGGCCTCAGATCGTACCGCTAGACCCCGACGCGGAGCCCGGTCCGCGGCCGTCAATGGTGCTCGTGGTGAGGTCGAGCGGTTCTTCTGGCGAGATCGTCTCAGCCATCCGGAAGATTGTGCGTGGGCTCGACCCTGCCGTTCCCATTTTCGATGTCAGATCGATGGATGACGTGGTCCGTGCTTCAACGGCCCGATTGTCGCTCAGTCTTGCGCTCATCACGGTTGCGGCCGCAGTCACCTCTTTGCTTGGTGGGATTGGACTGTATGCGCTGATGAGCTATATGGTTTCGCTCCGAACCCGTGAGTTCGGCGTCCGGATAGCTCTAGGCGCGGATCCTGGGCGGATTACCCGATTAGTTGTTGTCCGCGGACTGGTGCTGACCGTATGCGGCGTCGGCGTGGGATTCGCCCTGCATGCGTCCGCAGCACCGTTTTTCCGGGCGTTCCTCTATGGCGTAAAGGTCACAGACCCCCTCGCCCTTGCTGTCGCGACGCTGATGATTGTCGCCACCGCGGCCGTGGCAATCTGGATTCCCGCAAAGCGGGCTGCAAGTATCGACCCCGCGGAGGCATTGAGGTCGGAATAGCGATGTCGAACGTCCTCGGCCGGTCAGATCCAGGTCCATGGCGATCCAATCCGTTAATCTCAACGCTGCACGGCAATGTGATCACGCGGCACTGCAGCGGCCGGGATCGAGTGGCGACGCAGAGATTTTCCAGGGGGCACGACATGTCCGGCCCGCCGCTCGCATCGCCGCCGTCTGTTGCACGCGCTGAAGTTGTCCGTACGCAGGCCGTGCGCCCATTGCAGACGCGGACTGGCCGGAAAGGGAAGGGCGCGCCGGTCAAGAAGGTCGTCGAGCGATAAAGGTCAGCGGCGTTCGGAGGGGCAACCAGGGTCGAAGTGGCCGCACTGGAGTATGCGGACCGATTGGATCGCCGCGGCCGACAGGAGGCGTTTCTTCGGCGCGGGCCGAAGTGGCGTGCTCCCGAACAAGTGGTCCATGGAATTGCCAGCAAGGGTGGCTTCTCGAAGCCGCAGAGCGCAGCGCGGCCGAGATGCCAAAATGTTTTGCCGGCCGGCGACCGCCGCCGGAACGGTTCCCGTTGCCGCATGGCATAGGCTTGACGCTGGAGCGTGCCGATGCGCGGTCAGTGCGGAATTTCCAGTCCGGGTGTGACGGAAGGAGATGGCGATAGGCGGCACTGCTGCTAAATTGGCCTGCGTTACCGGAGTGGGAGGGATGAAGGAAAGTACTGATCTGCGGGAGAGGCGGGCTACATCGGCAGCTACATGGCGATTTTGACCTCCTCCCTGTAATTCGGACCAGCCAGAAGTAGAGAATTCGGCGACACTCAGGCCCGAAGGAGGCCCGTCGCCCTGAAGAAGTCGAAGTTCACCGAGGAACAGATCGCGTTTGCCCTTAAGCAGGCCGAGAGCGGCACGACGGTCGAGGAGATCTGCCGCAAGATGGGTATCAGCCAAGCCACGTTCTACGCCTGGCGAAAGAAGTTCGGAGGGCTGGGAGTGGCCGGACTGCGACGGCTGCGGCAGCTCGAGGAGGAGAACCGCAAGCTCAAGCAGCTGGTCGCCGACCTGAGCCTGGACAAGGTCATGCTGCAGGACGTGCTGTCAAAAAAGCTCTGAGGCCCGCGCTTCGCCGCCCGGTTCATCTCCCAACCCAAGGCCGAATTTTCCAGTTCTGCTCGGGCCTAACGCGGGGAAGAGGTCAGAGGTCAGAGCATGGAGTGATCCGATTCGTCAGTGGCGGCAGCTTCAGCGTTGCTTCCTGCGTGGAGTGGTTGCATCGACCGGATTTGGCCGGCAGTATTCACAGGATGACGCGGTAGGGGCTGGAGAGCTACCAAGGCGTCTTCGGTCCCGGTGACGAACGCGGCTCACCATTTCCAGAGTCCAGATTTTCTGCGCATCTGGGCGGCTCCATCGAGGTCGATGATCCGTGTTCGGCAAGGAGGTCGGCCGCATGCAGCATGATAGGAAGCGCTTCCATCAGAAGCGCGGTAGAGTCCAGAGCCGAAGGGCGGTGCGCCACGTCTCGCGATCATCTTCCGACGGAGGGGCGCGGCATGGACCATCGTGTGTGATTGTTTCCGCGTGATTGGAGTGAAAGTGCGTCCAGTATCTTCGCCGGGCATGATACCGGTCTACTATTTCGAAGAAGAACGTCTCGCGGCGATGCTGAAGGAGCACGACGGGGTGTTCGTCCACAACCAGCCCTTTCCGCATATCGTCCTCGACGACTTCCTACCTCCGGAGATCATGCGCCGACTGATCGACGAGTTTCCGGGCGTCGAGGACATTCCCTGGAAGAACTGGGGCGCCGGACGCACCAGAGGAGGGCAGGAAGTTCAGGGGAGCAAGCTGGGACAGAGCGACGAGACATTCTTTCCTCCCTTCATCCGGCACTTCCTGGCGCAACTGAACTCGGCGACCTTCATAAGATTCATCGAGCGCCTTACGGGAATTTCCGGACTCATAACCGATCCGACCTACTCGGGCTGTGGTCTCCATTCCACCGGATCCGGCGGACGGCTGATGATTCATACGGATGCGAATCGCCATCCGCACAGCGGCGCGCATCTCCATCAGATCCTAAACCTCATTGTTTACCTGAACGAGGATTGGAAAGGCGACTGGGGCGGCGACCTGGAGCTCTGGACGACCGACCGTAAGCCGCATCGCAAGATCGCGCCGATAGCAAATCGCGCGGTCCTGTTCTTCACGGGTACCCGCTCGTTCCATGGACACCCGGAGCCCCTCACATGTCCGCCCGAGCGGCGGCGAAATTCGCTGGCTGTCTACTACTATACGTACAAGCGCGAGCAGAACGAGGACTACGAAGGAATGCAGCACGCTGCCCGGTGGGTTCCGACTACGGCCGAAGATCGTGCGACCGCGCGGGAGCTCGCCGACAGTGGCCGTGCCCAGCTCGCGGCGATGGTCGGCAGCAGGATCGAAATACCCACGACGGCCTTGCGCATGCCGCTGGAGCCTCAATGGGGCGACCGCTTGCTTGTAACCCTGTTGGACGGGGAGGGCTTCGAATCCACGACATGCGAAAAAGTGCCTGCGCCGCACTTCACTTCTGACGCGGCGGGTTCGAATCTCCGGGCGTTCGCCTCCATAACGCCGCTGACAGGTGAGCATGGGGGTGATCGCGAGGTAGTGGCGCTGCTCGCCGAAGACGGTGCAGTGCATCTGGCAAAGAAGGACGAGACCCGGACACATTTCATCGGCTACATCGCCGCGTTTCTGCGAGTCCTCGGCTGCGCCAATCGGTGAGACTAGAGAGTGTGGCGGTTGCAGGCGCGCGTGCAGATACGAAAGCGTGCTGGTATGGAGGTAACATCCCGACTCCAACCGATGGAAGTGACTCATGAAAAGGCTTGTGCTCGAAGAAGGCGGCAAGGTCAGTGGACCATGCCAAGCCCCGAACGGCTGCAGCTGGCGTGGTGCAGTGTTGGTATGATCGTGTTCGCAAGGCGCGCGTCGCCTGGTTGGGGAGCGCTGGCGCGCGACTACGCCGCGGGGGTGCCGGTCCCGCCGGCAAGATTTTTCCCCTTTCACGATCTGCGCTTCTCGCGCGAGATTCCGGACCTCATTGAGCGCTGGAACCGGCTTGCTGCCGTATCGTATTTCGAATGCCGCGCGCGATTGTGCGAGATCGCCGACAGCACCCTCGCGCGCGTCGATGGCGCGATCCGGATCGATTGGACGGAGGTGCCGGCCTTCTTGGCGAACCGCAGTGACGAACGTCTCCTGCTTTTCTACCACGACGACGACGACTGGTTCCACCCATCGCTGGAAAGGATGCTCGGCGGCATCGACATCTCAGCGGTCGATGCGGTGGTCTTTCCGTTTCTCCGCCTCGCCAGATCATTGACCACGTTTTCATTCCAGGGCGCTCCGACGGCAGCGGCAATCGGTCGTTGCGAGGTATTTCGGTATCGCTACTGCACCAACAACTACGGACTGACGGCCCGTGCCCTCGCGCGTTCGGTCGATTTGGTCGAACATACCCAGGCTTCGGAGACCGCGGAAGCGTTGGGTTTCGTTGACATGCAGGTCGACGCGGTGGTCAGTGCCACCAACAAGACGCCATGCTCCGCGAGCTGGCTCTTCCGTCTTCCGGGCAACAAGGCTGGCTTCGACCGGTACATAAGAGCCTATGTCGAGACGCTCGAGGGCATTTCGATTCCCACTGAATCGCGTTGGATCCAGTCGCCATTGCGTCAGACGATCGACTTGTTCGAATCGGTGGTCGGGTAGCCAACGGCCCGGCCACCGGGATAGTCGCTCCCGCGGGCGAGGCGAAGATGCCGCGTGTCGCGCGCCTGCCGTGTAGATGCGTGTGTGACGCGAAAGTGAGCCAGGCCCGCGCTCGTTGTGAGCATGGCAACGGGAATGACTGCGGAATGACGCAGAACCGGACCTATGCCGCCGCGATCACACGAGCCTCCCGTGAAAGCCGGTGGAATAACGAAGCGCGCCGCGCTCTATGCGCCGCGCTGGGCCTGTCGTCGCACGAGATCCTCGACCACATCGTGAGGGAAGCCCCCACGCAGACGCGAAGGAACATTGACGGGGCGGCGACCAGGCAGCAGCGCGCCAATCGACTCGGCCGCAGCTTCGACGCGCTGCATATAAACAGCCTTGTCGCCTCCCAGGAAAGCGAGCGCCCAGTCGTTGCCGAACCGCGTATGCAGCTCTTCATCCGCAGCGAAGAACATGAACATGTCGGCGGTCGGCACGTCGCCCGCCTTGCGGAACACGTTAGCCAGATTGCTTACCGAATCCAGCGCATTGCCTTCCTGCACCACCTGTTGGATGCACAGACGGTCGACGACATCGTCGCCCTGGCTCCAGTGGTTCCACAAGTTCTCGGAATAGCGCTTGGCACCCAGTTCGCCGCCGAGCTCCTGGTACCGCGCCAGCGCCACGAATGCATGACGCGCTTCGTCCCAGACTTGCCTGGCCATGTCGAGCTTGAATTTCAGTGGGGCATCGCGGAACAGTACGATGTTCATCGCGCATACCTCCGTGGCTGGAATCTCGATCTCGATGAATATCTCGTGGATGATATCGAGGCGCCCTTCTGGCGAGTGAATCCATTCGGCCCAATTTCCTCCCGGCTCGGTGCGCAGTTGTAGCCGTGACTCTCGGGCGGGGCGCGCCACGAGAGGCGGCAGGATCTCGTCGCTGCGATAGGCGACGTACACGGCATCGGCATCGAATGGCGCATCCGCGCCTGCATCGCCAAGACACGCTGTCGCGCTTTGCAGCAGCAGGCCGGTCGGTTCATCGATCGTGGCATGTGGCGAGTTCCGCAGCTCATGCAGGAGCTGCCCCAGCAGGACCGATAATCTCGCTCGCAAGGCCTTCGCGGCAGCGAGGATAGCGTCATCCTCATGCGCAGTCGCTGCCAGTGCACTGAAAAACTCCTCATCTTCGGCCCGGCCGTGCCACCCTTTCCCCCCCGCCAGCTCCGAAAGCCTTCGCTCAATGGATTCGAGCATGCGTGCATATGCCCCGATTTCCCGTCCCATTGCCATCTTGCCGTCGCAGGCGGCAACGGCCGGGAGCCATGCGCAGCAGAATTCGATGGAGCGCAGAAGGTTGTAGCCAAAGCAAGAGAGTGCAGCGGAAGATCGCTGTAGATTTCTCATCCTTGTTTTCCATGCCGATCCCGTCCGGCGGGAGCGGCGTATATACCAAGGCGGTAGCGAGGACGCCCAGCCATGCAGGAGGGGAGGAACCTGGCGATCAGGTGGTCTAGGAAAGGGGCGGTCGACATCTGGCCACCGCCGCAGCGGGCTGCTGCTCCGTGCACTGGAGCGCAGATTTGCGCGCTCCGCAGCACCCTCGGCCGGATGCGCAAAGAGAACGGCATGGGACTTCGCTCCATCAAGGCGAAGCGTCCGCGAGCGAACGCGCAGGTCGGGCGACATCGGCGACATCGGCGATGACGGTGATGTAGGACGGCACTACCGGCATGCGCTGGAAGTCGTGATCGAGGAACTTCATACCCGATACTGTCCCCGAATCGCGAAATCCGGCGAACTTGTACGCGATGTACATTTGGCGATTTCGGTCGGTGGGGGCGAAGGCGGCTCGGAGTCGAACGCCGCTTGCAGCAGCGCTATGAACGAGATGTCCGATCAGTGCCGTGCCGACGCCACAGGTGGCGACGCGGCAGGACATGATGAGCAGCAGGATGGTCCACAGGTCCGCGCTCTTCTCGACGACTGCCAAGCCGACGGTGCCGCTGCTGCCATAGCGATCGGCGAGCTTGACAGCCAGTACCAGGTGCGCCGGCGACCGCGACAACCCTTCGAGCTCTTCGCGGGAGTACGTGAGTCCGGTCGTGTTCAACTGATTGGTTCTAATCGTCAATTCTTCGGCACGTGCAAGATCCCCCCGGCCGATCGGGTGGATCGTCATCTGCATGCCGAGTGTTGCCAGAAACTCATCCCGCGTGCCGGAAAATCTCTGTCCCGCCTCGGTACGTTCCATTTCGGCACGGTAGATCAGGCGGCGCGAGCGCGCCTCGTCGGTAATACTGCGGGGCCGTAGAAATTCCTGCTCGAGAAGGTCGCTGATGTCCGCAGAATCGATGACCCTCACCTGAGGCAGAAAGTAGCGCACCTCGTCGCGTTCGACCACCTGGTCGTCGACGAAAGCCAGCGCATCGACGCCGATCCCCAGACAGCTCGCGATCGACCTGATAGATTCAGCCTTGCTGTTCCATGAAATATGCGGGAACAGTAGGTACTCCGATAATCCGAACGACTCAATCACCGGCCATGCGATATCGTAGTCGTTCTTGCTTGCGACCGACTGCAGGATGCCGCGTGCGTCGAGTTCGCGAACGATCTCCACGATGCCGGGCTTGAGGGATTTTCCCCCGCCTTCGAGCAGCACTCCGTCCCAGAGCGTTTCATCGAGATCCCATACTACGCATTTAACCAGCGCCTGCCGATGTGCGAGCTGAGGAGACAGCATGCGATCAGCTCCTGGAGTAGGGTCGTTGCATGGCGTATGAGGCGAGGGAGTTTTGAAGCACTTCCCGCGTGCCTTCAATGATTTCGAGCACCATAGCATCCCTCATGTACCGCTCCACCGGATAGTCCTGGCTGGTGCCGTTCGCGCCATGCAGTCGAACCGCGTCCGTGGCGGTCCGAACCGCCGCTTGTGCGGCATGGTACTTCGCCAGCGCGGTTTCCATCACGGCGCGTGGATTCCCGGTCGCGCGGAAAGACGCGGCGCGGCAGCACAGCGCATAGGAGGTGGTGTGCGCCACGAGCATGTTGGTCAGTTCTCGCCGGATCAATTGGTGCTCGGAGAGGAGTTGGCCGCTTTGGGATCGCTTGGATGCGTACGCCAGGCAGGCGTCCAGGCAGGCTCGGATGACGCCCGCTGCGCCCCATGCGACCGAGAACCGGCCGTGGTCCAGTGCGGCGTTCGCGACGAAGGAGATGCCCGCGCCGATCGGCCCTACGCGATGCGAGGTGGGAACCTCGACATCGAGAAGCCGAAGGCGAGCCAGCATTGAGCCCCGGGTGCCGATCACGTCCGGCATCGGCTCGATGACGACCCCGTCTCTCTCCCGTTCGATAACGAGCGCCATGGGCTTGTTGCCAAAGCGGGCGAAGACGAGATACAGATCGGCGATCAAACCGAATGTGGTCCAAACCTTCGTTCCGGAGACCACGTAGGATCCGGCGCTTTCTCGAGCTTCGGTGCGTATGGAACTGGCCGCGCTGCCGGCGTCTGGTTCGGTGAGGGCGAATGCGATCAGTTTCCGGCCCGTGCACAGATCGGGGAGCCATCGAGCCTGCTGTTCGCTGCTTCCAAAGCGCACCAGAGCCTGAGATGCCATGTTGTGCACTGTAAGCATGCTTCGGACCGACGAGCATGCCCTGCCGATCTCCTCGGTCACTAGCCCGTAGGCTAGGGAATCCATCTCTGAGCCGCCCCACTCCGCCGGCAGCGCCGCTCCGAGCCAGCCACCCTCGCGCACGCCTTCCAGAAGCGTTGCAGGCATTGCTCGATCCCGGTCGGTCCGATCGGCAAGCGGGCCGACGACGTCCGATGCGAATCGTCTTGCGTATTCGCGGGCGGTGAGCTGTGAGTCGCTAAGGCGTAGATCCACGGTCTTCCCTGCCGAGCTTCCTATGCACGAACGCACTCATCGCATCGATGGAGCAGAAGTTGTCGAGATCGAGCTCCTCGCCTTCGACTGCGATCTGGAACTCCTGTTCGATGAAGAGAACCAGCTGCATCGCGAACAACGAATCAACCAGGCCGAGCTTGAAGATATCCTTATGATCGGCAACATCCGAGCCGATTCGATCGGTCAAGTACCTCCCGATCCGCTGCTTAATTTCCATGAGCCCTATCTTTTCCTTGCGTGCCGTATTCGAAAAATCCGGAGCCGGATTTCCGGCCTAGTCTGCCTTCTTTTACCATGCGCCGAAGCAGAGGCGAAGCTTCGAACTTCTTGTCATCGCAATCGTCGAGCAATACGTCGAGCGTTCGGAGGATCGTATCGAGACCGATCAGATCCGCGGTGGCAAGAGGGCCCATCTTGTGCGAAAAGCAATGGACGAAGATGGCGTCCACGTCGGAGGCGCCGGCCACCCCCTCCTCGAGTACCGCGACCGCCTCGTTGATCATCAGCATCATCACCCGGTTGGATACGAATCCGGGATTGTCACGGACCAGGATGGCCTCTTTTCCGAGCTGGTCCAGCAGCGTCCTGGCAGATGCCACGGCAGAGGCCGAACTGTGTGAACCCACGATCAGTTCCACATATCGCTTTTGCGGGACAGGATTCATGAAATGCAGGCCGACGACACTGGCGGGGCGACCGGTGGTCGCGCCGATGCGCCCGACCCGGATCGCCGATGTGTTGGCGGCGAATACGCAGTCCGCGCGGCACGTCCGGTCGAGTTCACGATACACCGCCTCCTTGACATTCCAGTCCTCGGTGACGTTTTCGACGACGAAATCGACACATTCCATATGCCGGTAGTCGGTCGAGACGGCGATACGGGAAAGGATCTCCGCGTGGTCGGATCCACGCAAAACTGGATCGCTGAGCGCAGCAAAACGCAGCCCGTTGGCGACATCGGTCAGCGCATCAGACAGTATCGATTCGGCGACATCGATCAGCACGACGCGGTGCCCAGTCTGGGCGAGCGACTGGGCGACCCCACGGCCGATCACTCCCGCGCCTACGACGCCTACTTTGTGGATCCTCATGACATATTCTTTTGTGCGGGAGCGGGACGGTTCTAGCAGATGGGGTGACGACCAAGTGTACCGATTTGCGGGGGACGCGGTCGTCGATCGTCCTTTGTTCGGAGCCGGGCCGACGCAGCGCGGACGGCCTTCGGATGTCTCCCGAGGCAGTCCCGCACCCGCGAAACGTTGTCGCCATTCCTTCCGCGGACCCGTTTTGAGCTGCGGACGCATCCGGGGAAATCCTGGGGCCCGAAAGCGCATTATTCGAAGGGTCCTGCCGTCGCCGGCTTCCGCGGCCGTGTCGTGCGGGCCGATGGAGTGCGCTCCGCGTCGTCGGCCGCGACGATCCTGGCGGCCGGACCATGGCGCAGCGCGAGTGAAGAGTGCTCCAACGCCAGCCGGCCCTTCTTTATTTCCTCGAAGTCCTTCCTCCAGATGCGTCCGAGCTCCACGCGAGCAGGTGATCCGAGAGCGGTCTCCGGGGCGGTTGTGAGTGAACCTTCGCGTCTGCGGCGGATATACACGAATCGATCGATATTGATGATCCGGGCCAGGAAATGCGCACGCAACAGGTACTCCGTATCTCCACCGAACATCCGAATGGTCGAAAAACCGCCAATCCGCTGGACGGTGGCGGTCAAGGCCACCGTGGTGGGGAAAAGCTGCGGATGCTCCGCAACTTCGCGCAACGCGGCATTGACATCGAGAGGAAACCTGACGGGAATGACGGCGTGCTCGATCTCGTCCAGCCGGAGTTCGTGAGATCCCACGATGTCGGCCCCGCTTTCGATGCGCGCGGTCAGAAGTTCCGTTAGGCGCGACGGTAAGGAGAAGTCGTCGGAGTCTTGGAAAGCGAGGTACTCGGCCGAGGAGTTCATCGACAGGAACTGCCGTATGGCGTAGGGTCCCACGGGCGGATCTTCCGCCTTGAACAGGCGAACGCGCCGTCCTGCGCGGACGGGCCGCCAGTCGGAAGACTCGTCGAGGCAGACCGAGGCACGGCAGTCCAACGACTGCGAGCAGACGCCCGAAAGACAGACATCGAGATGAGCGTTCGATCCCCTGTGAGGGATGATAAACTCGACCTCCGGATAGCCGAGGTCGCGCTCGATTGCATCGACCCCGTTGTAGATGCGGATTTCCGGGACATCCGTATGCCCGGAAAGGGCGTGCCGCACCACCCGATAGCATGCATCGGTCCGATCGCCAACTGCCGCGGGGAACGATCGGACCCATGCGCCGCTGGCAATGAACGACCGGGTGGGTGGATCGCGCCGCACGCGATCCTTCGGCGGGGGCACCGGCGCGACGAAGATGGAAAGCATGTCGGATCGCTGGGCGTGGCGCTCGACGATCGCGGCGTCGACAAGCGATCGGACGTCATCCTCGATGTGCCAGAAGCATTCGATTCCATTTGACGTGAGGGCGGACAGCAGTTCGTCGGGGGCGGGGGCGGCAGAGGATGTCGTCATCGATGGCGGATTCCTTTCTGGCGTCCTCCGCTCCTGCTGCGTTTAGCGCTCCTACTGGAATGAGCCATGCACAACTCCATGCGCATTGTTCAGGGCAGCGGCCGCCGTGTGGTTCCGGCGAGCCTGTCGTGAAGCCTCGCCTTCACATCCGGCCAATCACTGCGGATGATGCTGAAGAGAATCGAGTCGCGTACGCGTCCATCTCGGTAAATCAAGTGGCAACGCATGATCCCTTCCTGGGTCGCGCCGAGGATCCGCATGGCGGCGCGCGAGTTCATATTCCGCGGATCGGTGATCATCTCCACCCGATTCATCTCCAGATGATCGAACGCGTGACCCAATGTCAACAACCTCACCTCTGAGTTGATGAGGGATCCTCGCACTTCCTTCGAATACCAGGTGGAACCGATCGCAAGCCGCTTATGATCGCTGATGAGGTCGTAGTAGCGCGTGGTTCCCACGATCCTGTCGTCGCTCCGCCGCCTCACAGCGAACGGATAGTGGCGGCCGTTCTCGAGTTGCTCCATCGTGTAATCGAACCACTCATCGAAATGCTCGCCCGCGCCGTTGAAATTCAGCGGGAAATAGGTCCAGATGGCGTCGTCGCCTTCGGCGGCGATCCTGAGAGGTTCACGATGGGATAGTTCCAGTTTCTCGAGAGTTACAAGCTTACCCTGAAGACGTTGCGGCAGCGCGGTTGGCATGTCGGTGGTTCCGCGAGGCTAGCTGAAGCGTTGACGGGTGTAGGATCTGCCGAGAGCCTCCAGGAGGCCGTCGATGTCGATGACGCCGAGTGCTTCATCGATATAGAAAAGCGGTTGACTGCCATCAGCGGCCTGCCCGGTGCTCACGACCGGAATCGCGCCCGCAGCCTCCAGGCATAGGACCGGCAGGCTGCAAAGCCGTATCTTGCCCCGTCCGGCAGGCCTGAAAACGGCGCTGCCAGCCCAAGCCTGCACGGCCATTCCCAGAATGGGCGGGGTGGTAATCGCGATCTGGCCGCGCTTCCTGTGAATGGTCCAGCGCAGATGTCCGGGCAAACACGCAAGGATAGGGTCCTGATACTGGTCGCGGTCGCTTTTGATCTCGGAGATGTAACAGATCGCCGCCTCCCAGGCTTCCTGCAGCATAGATCTCCGCAGGCGCTCCATGAACTGGGGTGACAGCCTGGATTGCCGCAGACCTGTGCGGGTCTGCGCAGAGGAGTCCGTGTCGTTGCGCCCCGGCCCGGCCGTGTAAGGGCGGAAGATATTCGAGGTCAGTTCGCGGTACAGATCCACGCGGACCGAGTCCGTGATGCCATCGAGTTCCTGAAGGGTTCGATAGTTTACGGTGAAGATCAGTGATTTGAGAAGCGAGACGAATCTTCCCTGCGGATTCTCCTGTTCCGGATCTGGCTCCACGCGTGCCGCCGCCTCGAGCGAATCGACGACATTGATTGGATCGAAGAGCGGCCACATCGTCTTCGAGTAGTGTGCGTGAGCGAACTTGAACAAGCGGGCTTTCGCATCCCGCTTTTCTTTCGGGAGGCGGTCGCGAAGGAGGCTCCTGTAGTCGACAATGCGGATGTACGCGTCCAAGCCGAGCCGCTGTACCCAGTAAGCCAGCGTCGACTGATATCGATCGACCTCAGCGCTGGACTTGTTGACCGCTTCATGGAAACGTAGCCCATCGGAAACGACCGTGAACGTCGCAAGCCTCGGCGAGTCTTCGGATACCGGCACGTCATATAGCCCCTCAACGACCTTGGCGATCTCATACAGGCTCAACAAAAAATTGATTTCGCCGAGATCGGGGAGGGTGCCTCGGGCCTTCAGTGGTGACGGGATCTTGAACGGAAGCGCCGGGATGACCATTTCGATCGGCCGATGATCCTGGATCAGGCGTTTCAATCGCTGGTTCAGCGCCATCTTCTCGTTGTAGCGCGCCGCATTGCGCGAGAACTCCTTGTCGAGGATCGCTTCGGTGATGAACTCCGACGCTCCGAGCGCGTCCGCGGAGCCATGGCCGTATGCCCGGAACTGCTTCCTCGCGCGCATCTGCGCCGTCTCCATGCGCCGTTGGCAGTAGGTGGCGCTGGCCGCCTTCAGGATTGGGAACAACCTGGTCGTTAATGTGCCTTCGTCAATCTGCAGGCACGATGCACTGTAGCGTTCTTGCTCGTAGAGTCGAAAGTCTGGGTTCAGAGAAATCCGATGCATGAAGTGCGAACTGATGACCCCCTCGCGAATCCTGCTGAGGCCCACCTCATACGCATCCTCGGTAACTTGCGCGCTCTGCATTCGCTCAACGCTCACTATGCAACTCTCTGTGACAAGGCTTGCCTCCAAGTCGCTTCGTTCCAACGGTGCTCCGCAGCCGGCATGCGCGCGCGCAGCCTCTTAAGTTCAAAACTGATCGACAAGATGCAGCACATGCACCGGTACGTCCGGCATCCGTGGCGCGCGGCCCCGGCCAGCTTCCCGGGTTGACGTCCCCAGTGTCGCTGTTTGTTCGTCGCCTGGTCAAGCCGTTGATGTCACAAGCGAGGGTCGTCGCACGGCGCATGTTGTACGCGGAGTTTATCGATCTACGGTGACGCCAAGGATGGAGCGGCGGCTTGGATCGTCCCGTCGCCGCATGCATCGTGTCGATTTCCGGGAGCGCATGGAGTCGTGCCCGGAGGCGGCTCTCGGGTGCCTTGATACTCCGTCGGGGCTGCGCGGTCTTGGTCGCCCGACTTTCAGCGCGGTGCGGCATGGTGCGGCGGCGTCGGACGATGCCGCCGGCGAACGCCGGCCCGCCATCGCCATCGTGGGGCTTGGCGCAGACATGGTTGCCTTAAAGCGTAATCAAGCCTGTGGTTTACGCGCTCCTATCACGCCGCTGGCCTCGGGAGGCTCCTGCCGACAAACATACGGCTACATTCGCAGCGGGTTGGTAGCTCGCGGTGGGATCGGCATGCGGCGTCCGTCGTGCGTGGGTCCGTGGCCGGATCCCAGAAGACATGGCGCCATGCAGGCATCCGAACGGAACGAGCGGAGCAAGCGGGCTCGATCCCGCCGAGCTCGAACACGTACGGTGCAGGACAAGTCCTCGGTAGTAGCTTTCTGATGTGTCGTCCTGCGGTCGTGGGCGGAGTCACCATGTGATGATCGGTCGACTGCCATACGTTCTATGCGTCGCGGACGGCCTGTCTCGCATAATCCATCTCGGGCCGTGACGTGCGCGCATCCAGACTTGGTCAACACCATTGGGGATCCCGTCTGCGGAAGAGCGAGCCTTCCGAGTCCTTATCCACTTGCCGCGAGCCGTTCGCCACGCTTCCGCATCGTCGAGAAGTGGCTCGCGCTCCGACTCGCATTTGGGTCCGGGATGAATGATTCGGTATCGCAGATACTCGACGCCACACGCACGGCGGGCGCTTCCGTCAGCCTGTGGCGAGCTGTGGTCGAGACAGGACGCGCCAAGTCGGCATAAAGTGGCCAGGTTCACAGGTTCGACGATGGCGACGGAGGGACGATCCGGCTTCCGGAGCGAGGAGATCATCGTTGGCGCCGCTGCGAACGCCGCCAACTCGGTGCGCGGCGATAGGGAGGGGGTATTTCAGCGCATGCGATGCGGGATGCCGATTGCGTCGCGCATCCTCGCCAGCCACGGATCGTTCCGTCGCCAGGATGCAATTGCCAGGTTGTATGGGCTCTGACTATGGTATACGATCGCGAGTGCCGTAAAATCCTGATGGATACTCTATGGTGGCAGATGCGGCCTCTGTACAAGGGATTCGCGCTTTTGCTGCCATCCCAGCATGCATAAAACTGGATGAGCCTAAAACGTCGACAGGAGTCGCGGAGTGGATGCGCAGCGTGCGGCATGGTGAGGATGCAGAAGCGAGCATGGAAGAAATGCATGTCGGCATAGACGCTCTCTGTACCCTCCGCCTCTCAGGACCGTATATGCCACTACCGATGGGGTCTTGGGGGTGTCCGTTCCTTCGATCCAGGGCGCGAGGCGCACAGCGGTGTCGCTTGCCTGCCGCAGGACGGACTCGACAGGACCAGATGTCATTCGAACTGCCTTTCGTGCCTTCTTTACCACAAAATGGCGCGTAAAGACGACGTGAACTCACGCCACGCTGGGTCTTCCGACAGTCGAACTACGCAATCCTCAGCGACGATGCCCCCTCGTCAGAGCGTATTGCAACTTGCGCATAATCTCTTCTCGGTCCTTGGCCACAGCCAGCACGCGTTGTCCTTGGTCTGGAGCACCAGTCGCTCGCTTGCCATAGGGATGTGCATACTGACCCTTGCGGCAGGCGTGCTACCTGCGGCGATCGCCTACGTCGGTGCGAAAATTGTAGATGCGGTACTGGCGGCGATCAGCCAACCGGATTCGACAGCGCATGGCACAGCGTTCGGATGGGTTGTGGTTGAAGGGCTGCTGGTCGCCTGCATGGCCGCGACGCAGCGCGCGGTAACGCTGCTGCAGCATCTGCTGCGCGGCCAGCTGAGTCAGCATGTCTTCGAGATGATCGCAAAAAAGGCGCTGGCAATGGAGTTGGCGCAGTTCGAAGACGCAGATATCTATGACAAGCTGGTTCGTGCGCGACAAGAGGCTCCCACGCGGCCCATATCGATCATAAGGCACATCTTCGCGCTCATCCAGAGCGTCGTATCGCTTTGCACCTTCGGCGCGATTCTGGTGAGTTTTTCGCCTTGGACGGTGGCGACTCTGCTGCTTTGCGGGTTGCCGGCATTCCTCGCGGAGTCGAAGTTTTCGGGCGATGCATTTCTTCTGCATCGATGGCGGTCTCCGGAAGGACGCAAACAGCTTTATCTCGAGAACGTGGCTCTCGATGACGATCACGTCAAAGAGGTCAAGCTCTTCGGATTGGGGCCGCTGTTGTTGAAGCGTCATCGCGACATCTACAGCAATCTGTACGCTGCTGACAAGAAACTTCTGGTTGGGCGGAACACGTGGGGCTTCTTTCTGGGGCTGATCGGTACGGCGGCACTGTACAGCGTATACGCCTCGATCGTCATGGCAGCGATCGCGGCTCAGATCACCCTGGGTCAGATGACCATGTATCTGATGTTGTTTCGTCAAGGTCAGTCGGCCATCTCCGCTGGCCTCGCCGCGGTCGGCGGCATGTATGAGGACAACTTGTATCTTTCCATTTTGTTCGACTACCTCAGAACGCCGGTGAAGCAGCGGAGCGGAGCGGACAGTGTTGGTCCGATGCAGGATGATGGCATCCGGTTCGAAAAGGTGAGTTTCCGCTATCCGGGTAGCGAGGAATTTGCGCTCGTCGACATCGATCTTCGCATCAAGCCGGGCGAGTCACTGGCCATCGTAGGGACGAATGGTTCCGGCAAGTCCACGCTGATCAAGCTCCTCACGCGTCTCTACGAACCGACGTCGGGGAGGATTCTGCTGGACGGTCTTGATCTGCAGGAGTGGAGCGAGTCGGCGTTGCGTGATCGCGTTGGGGTGATCTTCCAGGATTTCGTTCACTACAACTGGCTGGTTGGCGAGAACATAGGAGTGGGCGATGCCGACTACTTTGAGGACGAGTCTCGCTGGCGAGAGGCTGCCGTTAAGGGTATGGCCGCGCCCTTCATAACGAGTCTTCCCTCCGGCTATCGTACGCAGTTGGGGAAGTGGTTCAGGAGTGGACGGCAGCTGTCTGGCGGGCAGTGGCAGGCCATAGCCCTGGCTCGGGCCTTCATGCGAACGCGCGCCGATATCCTGGTGCTGGACGAGCCTACCTCGGCGATGGACGCCTCGGTGGAGGCCGACGTATTTGAGAGCTTCCGCGAGCGCTCTCTAGGAAAGATCGCCATCCTCATTTCGCACCGATTCTCTACCGTGCGCATGGCGGACCGAATCATCGTGGTAGAGGGCGGCCGGATAGTCGAGCGTGGCAATCACGATGAGCTGATGCGGGCGGGTGAGCGTTACGCACGACTGTTCTCGATACAGGCGAGCGGGTACCGATGATCTGGCGAAGCGCGCCGAATACGCAGCGAATCGAGCCGGCTTCCGCCCGCCCGTTTCCCGCGCTCTCCTTTGCAGCGTCAAGCGCGAGCCGTGCGAAGCGTAGCCTTCCACCTAACTGACACAGTGACAAAGGAGAACATCTGGCAGGCTAGGCCTAACGGAGGTTCTCAATGCGCAAGAGTCGATTTAGCGAGTCGCAGATCGTGTCGATCCTGAAGGAAGCCGACGGCGGAGTACCGGTCAAGTAGGTTGTGCGCAAGCACGGGATCAGTGTGCCTATGTAATGACCCAGCATTTCCTGCTCAGGTCAGGCCGCTAAGGCATACGCCTCAGCGGGTGTCTTCATGCCCAGCGCCTGGTGCGGGCGCCGGTGGTTGTAGAACTGGATCCAGTCGCCGACCACGCGGGTGGCATGCTGCTGGCTCTCGAAGCGGTGACGGTGCGTGCACTGTTCCTTCAAGGTGCGGATAACCCGTTCGACCATGCCGTTCTGCTGCGGGCAATGGGGGGGGATGAACTCCTGGCGCAGGCCGTAGCTGCGTACCAGCCGGGTGTAGTTGCGGCTGGTGAACACCAAGCCGTTGTCCGACCTCAGCAGGAAGGGGCGCGGCACCCGGCCTAGGACACCGAACCGGCTGATCAACGCCTGTTCCAGCGCGGCCGCTGCCGTCGTGGCCTTGCCGCTGCGGGACAGGTGCCAGCCCAGCAACTGCCGGGTGTGGCAGTCGATCACCAAGGCCAACGTGAGCCAGCCGTCACGACCACCCCAGACCCGGCACAGGTCCGTCGCCCAGCGTTCGTCCGGTCGCTGCGCCACCGAGGGCAGCGCCTGGATTCGCGGACGCATGCCGACGGCCCGCTTGCGGACCTGCCAGCCCTTGAGCTGGAAGATCAGCTGCACGGTGTTCTTGTTCATCGCCAGCAGTCCGGCCACCGTGCGGTAGCCAAAGGACGGCTCTTCCTCGATCAGGGCCTTGATCGGCCCGGCCAGCTCCGGCCTCACCTTCGGGGCCGCCTTGGTCGGCCGGTAATACACCGTGCGTCGCGGCTGCTCGAACCAACGGCAAAGCTTGGCCATCGACACCACCACACCCTCAGCCAGCAGTCCCTGCTGGATCGTCACCATCAGGTCTCGTCCTGTCCCAGCGGGGACGCCAATTTTTTTCGGGCGCGCAGCTCCAGCATGGCCTCGCCATAGGCTTCCTGCAGGTCCTTGAGCTGGCGCTCGTACTGCTGCCGCACGTCTTCTGGCTTGGCCCGCAGTGCGTTCTCCAGCCCGCGCTTGCCCTCGTCGACCCAGCTTTCAATCTCGGACGGCGGAATATCGAACTGTCTGCTGGCCTCGGCGACCGTCGTCTTGCCCTGGATGATCTCCAGTACCAGCGCCGACTTCCGGCACGCGGTCCATCGCTTGATCTCTTCTTCCATTACAGCGCTCATGGGTGCTCTCTCTGCAAGGTAACACCTGAGCAGGAAATCAGTGGGTCATTACATGTACCGGCTGTACTGCCAGGCTGGACTCAATCTGCGGCGCAAGCGGCCGCGTCGACGCAAGGCCGCGGCACATCGCCTGGAACGCATCACGCCGACGGCCCCCAACCAGGTCTGGAGCATGGACTTCGTGGCCGATGCCCTGTTCGATGGGCGCCGCTTCCGGGCCCTGACGGTGGTCGACAACTTCAGCAAGGAGAGCCTGGCCATCGAAGTGGACCAGCAGCTCAAGGGAGAGGACGTGGTGGCGGTGATGGAGCGGCTACGCCATCAGCGTGACCTGCCCCAGCGTATCCAGACCGACAACGGCAGCGAGTTCATCTCGATCGTGATGGACCGCTGGGCCTACGACCACGGCGTGACGATGGACTACTCCCGTCCCGGCACGCCCACCGACAACCTGTTCATCGAATCGTTCAACGGCAGTTTCAGGGACGAATGCCTCAACACCCATTGGTTCCTGTCGCTCGACGACGCCCGCCGGAAGATCGAAAGCTGGAGGGTCGATTACAATCATTTCCGGACGCACTCGTCGATCGGCGATGTCCCGCCGGCCGAGTTCGCCGCCCGGTTCATCTCCCAACCCAAGGCCGAATTTTCCAGTTCGGCTCGGGCCTAACGCGGGGAGGAGGTCAAACGCCATTGTTGGGGCGCAATTAAATTTTGGCGAACCCGAAGCTTAGGCGACGACGCCAGAATAAAGTCTGGTTGGTGCCCGCAGTCTCAGGAAAGCAATGGGCCGACGACGATCATCGCTCCGGATGCGGGACCAAGACCCAACTTGAATCGACGAACGATCTGACATCGAGATTCCTCTCGGCTGCGAACTCGTCCACCGCCCTCACGACTCCCGGCCAGCTTTCGCTGTAATCGTGTCCGCAAAGATAGCCACCGGGCTGCAATTTCGGCTGATACAGCAGGATGTCGTTCTTTACTTGTTCGTACGAGTGGTCGCCGTCTATGTAGACCACATCGATCGAAGCGTCCGGGACATTCGTTGCGAACAGTTCGGAGCTGCAGTTATGAATTAGGCATCTGGAACTAGCGATTTCCTTTCTGAATTTCTTCTGAAGTATCCGGGCGGCGTCGCCGCAGACATCGACGCATTCGAGCCTTCTCACCTTGGTGAAAGACAGGAAGACCGTAGAGGATTCGCCTATGTAACTGCCGATCTCTATCCAATGCGCCGCCTTCGGATTGGCGGAAAAAATGAAATCAACCATCTGGATAAGGCCAGTGAGCTGCGCCGTGCAGTCGGGCTTCCAGTGAGGAAAGAATCTGACCGAGCGATTTGGCAGTACTTGTTTCATGGGTATTGAGATCTCCTAAATGACCCACCTCGATGCCTTCGACGCCATTCTACTATCAGTGTCTGCGCGCCCGTGGATTGGCAGGATATCCGCCTAGCTTGGGGGGCCGGGGCGGTCTCGATTTGAGGTGCCAGTGTGGCGTAGGCCGAATGGTGCTTCTGCGTCGTTCGCCCGCGCCGAGACGCTACGCTTTGCACCGGCGGACGGCCTCCTGCCTGCAGACAATTCGAATGCGGATCCATTGCCGATCAATCGCGCCGACGAAATGTCGCTGGAATTCTCGCTTGCCACAACAACGTCCCTCAACGGCGTACGCCGCGGCTCATCACGACCCCGACGAATCCCCGATAGCTGCGAGGCCGCACATGGTGCAGCCGTTTTGAAAGGGTAATTCCTGGGGAAAGTCTGAACAACCCACCTCGGTGCCGAAGTTGGCCGCGTCAAAGCGCTGGATAGTCCTCGATCTGGTCGTGTGTGCGCCTCTTCAGGCGCGTTGGGGCGGGTTTTCCCGCCCTGCAGGCGCAATGCCCCGCCACCGGCAACAACTGCCAGCGCGCCATCCACAGGTTCGACAGCGCGAACAACGTCGGCACCTGCGCCGTGTTCTTCGCTAGACCACGGCGGCGCACCTGGGTGTAGCCGAACTGCCGCTTGATCACCCGGAACGGATGCTCGACCTTCGCGCGCAGGCTGGCCTTGTAGCGCTCCCTGCGCTCGACGTGGCGGCGCTCGCGCCGGTTTCTGATCGTGACCTCCTCCCCGCGTTAGGCCCGAGCCGAACTGGAAAATTCGGCTTTGGGTTGGGAGATGAGCCGGGCGGCGAACTCGGCCGGCGGGACATCGCCGATCGACGAGCGCGTCCGGAAATGATTGTAATCGACCCTCCAGCTTTCGATCTTCCGGCGGGCGTCGTTAAGCGACAGGAACCAGTGGGTGTTGAGGCATTCGTCCCTGAAGCTGCCGTTGAACGATTCGATGAACGGGTTGTCGGTGGGCTTGCCGTTTCCGCTGCATGCCGGTCGAACAGCCACTTCTCCGATGGCTTGATTGCTCCGAGTGGAGGATTCAGCATCCGGCACTGGAGCCGCCAGCCCCGATCACAAGGGCGGATTGCCATCAGCCGTCCAACGCTGGAACGAAGTCTCGTAATCGGGGCGGGGCTGCACGCCGAGCGGCGCCGGCACACCCAATTGGCGATATGCCCCTTCCTTGCCGCAGCGGTAATACACGCTAGGCTCAGGTACGTGGCGGCGGCGTAGGCCCGAACGCCTGATGTGGTGCCACATGATCCGATCGCCGATCAGGTGGCCGTAATCGGGCATCAATATCCAGTGATGCAGCAGCGGAAAGGCTTCGCGACCCAACAGCATGCAGTTGGTGTCTATGAAACGATCCGGGTCGGTCGCCGCGCAAGGAGCCATCGGGGTGCCATCGAGGTGGCAGAGCATTCGTCCGCTCGATACCACTGCGGCGCCGTCGTCACGGCGCGCGGCCATCAAATTGGCTATGTGCTGGGGCGCATACCAGTTGTCGGCATCGAGGAAAGCCACCGCCTCCACTCCCAGGCCGATGGCATGGTAGCTGCCGACCAGGCGCGGGGTGGAGCCGATGTCGCCGTGACTGACGGGCAGCACCACGTGGTGAGCATCCCATGCCTCTATCTCTGCCGCAGCATGGCCGTCGGCTACCAGCACATGTAGGCAGGAGAATGTCTGCGCCAGCACGCTATCGTGGCACTTGGCGAGTATGGCCAGGTCCTCCTTGAAGTAGGGGGTGATCACGGCGACGCTTGGTAGGGGAGGGCGGCTCATCGTATAGGGCTACGTCGATCGCTACTCGGGGGATAAGCGGTGGCAGTGTCCGACATCCATCCTCCATCGGATCCTGTGCCGCCAGTGGCTGGAACCGCGCACCGGCGAAGCGGGGAGTCGATGCCGATGCGGAACTGCACTGGCATGATCGGACACTTCGGCTTTGCGTTGTGCCGCGATTGTCCTGGGCTATAAGCGCGCGAATGGGGTGACGCACTCGGGCGCTTTCCGCTCAGCAGCGGCCGTCGATGGCACAACGCGCACGCAGTCCACGGCCGGTGAGGGAGAAGACATCGCCCGCGCATCGCGCTCCGCCGGCACGGTGCTGCTGTATACCATCTCCACCGCCTGTACGTTGGAATGATATGGATCACTCCCTCGAGCGTGCCGCTGCGGTATAACCAAAGACCACAGCATTATCATTTCGAGATCGCACGGGCGCTATGCTTCCGGACGCGCCCTGCATACCACCTTCTTACCGCCTGATCGTCGTTGTGACCTGTGTCGCGCCATGGCCGCAACGTGTCCGATGAGCTTCCAAGCGCAGATCCTAATAGTAGTCGGTCGCCCCCCTGGTCGGCTGCGACGATCGGATTCACTCCGGTGTTGAGGTGAAAGGCAATCACATCGGCATAATATCCACGTCGCTTCGGCGTCGCAGCGCGAGAGTGGAGCGCGCGGACCGACTATAGCTCACCCGATCCTTCCCGTCTATTTTCTCGCGATTTCCCGATGAAGCATGCGCCGGTAGGACCGAAATCGCGCCGCCCTTGCTCCGAAGATGCAGGTCGATGCCGAACATGATGGGCGGCCGATCAGAGCGTCGCTCGTGGCCGGGCATCCTGTATCAGCCGGCGGATTTTCCGGATGTGCGCCGCGGTCGTGGGAAATGACAAGTTGCGAAGGGAGCTGCTATGCTGGAGATCAATCCCTTTACCGGATTGGCTACGTACTTCCGCAAGAGCGGAAGGCGGCGCTCGAATGGGTTCGGCGTGTTCCCCATCTGACCCGTTCTGGCCGGGTCGACACCAAGAATTGAGACGGTTGCGGACGCCGACACGATCGGCGGCAAAGATCTCTTCTCCGATTGGGATTGTGAGGACAAGGGAATGATTCATTTCGTGACACTTCCGGCCCATCGATACACACACGACCTCCTTGTCACGAGGCTCGTACGAGAAGGGATTGCGGTTGGCCTGCAGGACTACGCAACACCTCCTGTCCGATTCTGCCAGCCGCAGGACACCGTGATCCTATGCGATGTCGAGCGCTTCCGAGAGGCAGACCTGAAAAGGCTGCAACGCTATGCACGGCATTGCGAAGCGGCCGGCACGCAGGTGCTCAATCATCCTCGGCGCGCGATGGGTAGGATGCGATTGATCAATTCTCTCGCGGCCCAGGGAAACGGCTTTCGGGCATGGACCGCATCGGAATTTCCTTCAGATGCCCGATTTCCGGTCTTCTTGCGGGACGAGTTCGAGCATAGTGGACCGGCTACTGAACTACTTCACGCTTCGGGCCAGGTCGCTGCCGCGCTGCGGCAGTATGACCGCAGCAGGCGTAGCGATGGGGAGCCACTCGTTGTCGAATTCGTGGACATTCGAGCGCGGGGAGATGACCGCTATCACAAGTACGGCGCCTTCTTCATGGACGGGACGGTGGTCCCCCGGCATCTTTTCTTCGCGAAACACTGGGTCGTGAAACGCCCCGATGAGCAATCCAAGGACGACCTCGCTGCCGAACGTGAATATCTGAGAGAGAACCATCATGCCGATTCGGTGGCTGAAGCTTGCAGACGTTGCGGTATCGACTACGGTCGCGTGGATTTCAGTGCCCGTAGTGACGGATCGATAATCGTGTTCGAAATCAATACGAATCCAACAGTTTTCCATCTTGAAGATTTCGAACAGGGGCCACGCCAAGAAGTTACTGAGAACTTCTACCGCGCATTCAAACGCAGCCTACCGATGAGTCGGTCCGCAGCTTCGGATAGCGCCAGCGAATTGAGCGATAAGACTGTGGCACGCCAATAGTGCGTAGGTCCCGCCAATGATCGTGTCCGAAGCGATGCAAGCCTCCGTCGTGGTTATCGGCGCAGGGCCCGCGGGGATCGACGTGGCATTGCGCCTTCATCGTGCTGGCCTTCGGACGGTTCTCGTGGAAGGCGGCGAACTGGCGGCTACAATCCAAAGCTGGCCACCAGGCACCAAAATGTTCAGTCCGAAGTACCGGGTTGTGGTCGGTGATCTGCCTTTTCCGCCGGAGCTGACCAATCGAGGACACCTGACGCGCGAACAGTACGTGCGCTATCTCAACGATGCGGTTCGTGGGTCTGGCCTTCTCGTTCTCACGCGCCACAAGGTAGTCTCAATCCAACGGGATGGCTTTTGCTTTACAGTAGGCATGCGCGCTGCGCTCGGTGGTCCTGGGCCGACTCGCATTCGCTGCCGTTTTGTCGTGCTCGCGACTGGTTGTATGCATACACCGGTCGCCCTCCGCGTTCCAGGTGAGAACCTGTCATTCGTGCGATCCTTGCCAGGCATGGACTTCGACGCGTTCAAGCCCGAAACTGTCTGCGTGATCGGAGGGCGTCATTCTGCGGTCGAGGCAAGTCTCCGATTTGTCGAAGGTGGGGCCGCGGTCACGCTCGTGTATCGTCGCAAACATTTGCTTGGCGCGGCCATCAAGAGCTGGCTGTACGACGAGGTTATAAGACGTATAGAAGGCGGTCAGATCCGTTTCCTCGAATCGACTGAAGTCACCGCGTTCGGCGCCGGAGGTCGGATCAGTATCCGGTCGAACGCTGACGGGATATCCGGGCAACTCCGATGCGACCTCGCGCTCGTCGCTTGTGGATTCACTTATGACACGAGTCTTCTTGAGAGCTCGGGTGTGGATGTTGCCGATGGCAAGCCATGTGTCGATGCATCCACCTTCGAAAGTAACATTGAAGGCGTGTTCGTCGTGGGCACGGCCGTCGCGGGTCAGCAGCAATCCGGTTACACCCATGACATCGACAATGTGTCTGGTCATGGAACGCTCGTGGCCAATCAGATCCTCCTCCGACGGCTCGGGGGTGGCTCGGGGGTAAACATTAGTGATGCAAGATGATATTCGCAGGGTTTATAAAGCTCATGGCGCAGGCAACGACTTTGCTATTTTAGTTGGCTCGGGAGAATGCATTGCCGACGAAATGGCTGCCGCCGCGCGAGAATTGTGTGATCGTCATCGGTCAATCGGCGCAGACGGGCTCGTATGGGTCGATATCGCCGCCCTGCCCGGGCCGGCGCAAGTGCGTGTCTGGAACCCTGACGGGTCGGTCGTGGGCATGTGTCTGAATGCAGCGCGGTGCGTGATGGTGCTCCTCCACCGCCTCTTCGACATCACGCAGGTCCAGATCCGTTTCGCTAACGTCGTGATCGAGGCATGGGTTGTGCCGGGTGGGGCCAGGCTGCAGTTCGCGTTGCAAGCGTCCGCAGGTAACGATCTGGAAGTGAGCGCGATCGGACCACGGGCATGGTTCGTGAACCTCGCCGACCCGCATGTCGTGATCGATTGGGATGCCAATGCGGCAATGCACGAGGCACCGCTGGCGGACATCGCCGCGGCGCATGCCTCGGGCGGCGGCCTCAGTGATCGCCCCTCCAATTGCCACTTGGTCGCACGCGACGGCGGCTCCGAATATCATCGGATCCGCTCGTTCGAGCGCCGTGTCGAAGCAGAGACGCTGGCCTGCGGCAGCGGCTGCGTCGCGTCCTATCTGGCGCTGTCGCTGGAGGGCGAACACGTTTTTCAGACGACGTCGGGCGACCGGATCCGACTGGCGAAGACGCGGTCGCACTGGTCGCTTGAGGGACCCGCCCTAATGGTGTTCGATACGGACGTACGCATTGTCGCCTTAGGAGGGGCTGCCTGAAACTGCGGCATATTCGAGCGTCCTGCCGATCAGAGTCGAGCCGATGCACCCAAGGCGTTTCGGTCGAAGGATGGTGGCGGCGTGTGCGCGTGGCGACAGGTGGGCGCCATCCGATGCAGAGGCTCGAAGTACCCGGCTTCGCAATCTACGGTTGCCGCCCGATCCGCCTATGGCCCTTGGTCCGGTCGGAGTCAGGGCCGCGGGCGTGCCTCGCCCACGTCGCGCTTCCCAAGACCGGCCCTTCCGTCCTTTCGCTGCGCCCCGTACGGAGCTCCCCATGACAACGCCATCCGCCACTTTGGGAATCCGTACCGTTCCGGCGTATCCGGAGAGACGGCGGGCGCTCTTCTACGTCTTCGACGGCGGCAGCGGGATCGGCCATCTGCGCCGTCTGGCGCGGATCGCGGACGTCATGCAGGAACGCTTCTCCTGCCTGATCGTCACCGGCCACGACGCCGCACCGCAGTGGATCGTGCCGCATGGCTGCGAGTACGTACGTCTGCCTGCGTGGGACAGCCTGATTCCATCGAAAGCTCAGTACTGGGGCCGCACGACGTTCCTCGATGCGACTCTCGATGAAGCGGTCGGGCTGCGGCGTTCGATCATCGAGGGCGTCGTGCGGGGGTTCCGGCCGGATGTGTTGATCGTGGATCACCTGCCGCTGGGGGCGCATGAGGAACTCGCGCCCATTCTCAAGACCACCCACTGCCTGAAGTGTCTTGTCACCCGAGGGATACAGAACGAAACCGAAGACCTTCAAAGGCTCGTGCTGGGAGGCCCAGCACTGGACAGCCTGCGTCACGACTACGATCGAATCTTCTCCGCCATCGATCCCGGCGTCTTCGACCTGAAGACGAACTATGAACTTCCTCCGCAGATCGCGGACAAGATCCTCTCAGTTGGTTATGTCGCGCCGGAACGGAAGGCGACGCTACGTGCGGATACGAGGACAGCGCGTGGCATCGCGAACGACGCGTTATGGGTCGTGGCATCGGCCGGAAGCGGGCAATGGGGTGAGCCTCTGATCGAGGCCTGTCTGGCGCTGGTTGAACGGTATCCGGACGTGTGCTTCGACATCGTGATGGGACCCAGGTCGCGAATGCGCCACACGGGCGACCAAGCGTTGCGAGGTACGGAACGGGTGCGGTTGCATTCGACATGTTCCAGTCTCGATTCGATGCATGCGAGTGCCGACCTGGTGATAACGTGCGGCGGATACAACACGCTTCTTGAGACCATCCAGGGGGGAGCGCGCATTCTTTGCATTCCCTATCGAACCGACGCTCGCGATGAGCCGCTGCATCATGCAACGATTCTCCGCCGGTTCGTAGACATTCGAGTCGCGGCCGACATCGACAGTTTGCTTGAACTCTTCGAAGAAGCCATCGCCGATTGCAGAAGTGGGCCGGCACGGGACCGTCGTGCGGCGCTTGACATGGGCGGAGCGGAGAGGATCTCGCGAACGATCCGTTCCGATCTGGATCGACACTGATCTGGCCGCCTCGGGCGTGCGGATCATCTTCACTGTGGTGCCGGAACCGGACGCTCTGGCGTCGATCAGATCCAGCGGAGCAATGTAGACGCAGCCTTCCGGGCTTCCGCGATGCTTGCGCATCCCGAAAGCCGCATCGCGTGTTCCAATTCGTTTGCAAGGAGCGTGATCATGTCGTTCACGCCTTGGGCGCCGCCCACGCTGAGCGCCCAGAAGACGGGGCGGCCGATAAACACCGCGTCGGCACCCAGTGCCAACGCCTTGAGGACGTCGGTGCCGAAGCGCACCCCTCCATCGAGAAAGACAGGCACTCGTCCGGACACTGCGGCGAAGATCTCGGGAAGGATGCGAATTGTGGAGATGCTGCCGTCCAGCTGTCTTCCGCCATGGTTGGACACCATCAGTCCCGCAAGTCCTGCTGCCAATGCCGGTTCCACATCCTGCGGATTCATGATGCCCTTTCCAATCACCGGCAGCGACGTCTGCCGGCACAGCGACGCTACGTCACTCCAACTTGCCGTTGGATCCAACTCCGCTCCGGCAATGGATCCGATCGGATTGTTGAAATTCGAACTCGACTGCCGGGAAAAATTCGCAGCGCAAACATCCTCGGGCAGGACAAACCGGTTGCGCAAGTTGGCCGGGCGCTTTCCAACCGTTGGACAGCCCAAACCGATCGAGATCGCTTCGAATCCGGCGGCTTCGGCGCGCGTGATCAGGTCGCGTGTCACGGCCCGGTCGCGGAACAGATAGACATGAAGCCACAGCCGAGCGCCGGGATTTTGCGCTGCGATCTCCTCCAGCGTGCGGCTAGCCATAGCGGAAACGATCATCACGATGTCGTTGTCCCGCGCCGCTTGCGCGCTCGCCAATTCGCCAAGGGGATGTGCGAGCTGATGGAAAGCGGCAGGGCTGAGTCCGATCGGGAGGCGCGACGTGCGCCCCAGATGGGTAGTCGACACATCGATCAGAGAAACATCGCGCATGACGAGCGGCAACACGCGGAGGCGATCGAAATCCTCGCGATTGGCCAGCGCGGTGACGCCGTTGTCCGCCCATCCGGCGATGTATTCGAAGATAGCGTGCGGAAGCCGCGCGCGCGCGCGCGCGTAGAAATCGTCAAGTTGAACAGGCGGTATTTCCACATCTTTCTCCGGCGATGGCGATCGGCGGTTCCGCATCTCAGCTTATGCGAACTGAGGCACGGAAAACCCAGGCCTTACACTGATCGACTCCGTGGAGTAGTGCTTCACGAACGACTCGGCGACATGCGCCACGGCCTCGGTCGTAGGGTGTCGACCGTCGCCTTGCCACAGCGGAATGCCCAAGCCGTGCATCTGAAAGAACTCGTATGCGGGGAAGTAGTAGACATGCGGGTCTTCGTGGCATTCGTCCAGAAAGGCATGGATGGCAGCGAGAAGCGTCGCTTTCGAGCGACTGTTCGCGACGTGTGGGTGGACGTTGCCGCCCGTGTGCTTGAGCGGCACAGGTGAGATCGTGAACACGATGGGCGCCTGAGCTGGCTTCGTGGCGCGGACGATCTGAACGATCTTCCGAAGATCCTCAACGCATTCGGTGACCGACAAGAAGCGGTTTATGGCTGCCCCGCTCCGCACTCCATTCAGCAGCGTCGCTCCAAGGTAGGGCGACCGGTTGAGCGTGATGAGTTGATCGTCGATTTCGACCTCCCAGATGTCCGACAGCCCCAGCGTGACGATGAACGCGTCGGCACGCATGAATTCCCGCCGGGATTCTGATGCGATCTGTGCCTTGATGGCGGCCAGTCGCTCGACGTCGGGTGCATCGATACAGTGCCGCAGGGCGTCAGCGTAGACCACGCCTCCCTCCCGTCGGGGAATGCACCATTCGACATCTGGAGCGGAATGCCCTGCAGCGCGCTGAAGTTCGTAGAGTATCGTGCGGCTGTTGTAGTGGATGCCCCAGGTGACCTCAGGGACGGCAAAGCCCTGAAATTTCAGCCAGCGGTTGATGTTCAGCGCGAAGCAGCTGCCGATGGAATAAGCGCGAGTGTCGCGCCTGAGGAATTTCGCTGCGTCTGAAAAGGATTCGAGCGGATTGTCGTCGTGTCGCCACTTGTTTCCCACTTGAGCCAACAGCGTACGCCAATACATGTCCTTCTCCCGTTTCAAATTAGTGATACGATCCGCATCGGCACTACGAATGCAGTGCTCACATTCCAAGTGGGCGGCACGCCCCCGATATCGCGGGGATCGGGGCCCGATTGTAGTAGATTGCGATGAGCTGGAACACGTGGGGATCGGATCGGCTTGCCCATGGTCGCGTTTTTCTTGAACCTAAGGCTGCCTCATCCGCTCCCTCTGGAACGTCGCCGCACGCGCGATCGCGATGCCGGTACGGCGCTGCAGTACGAGCAAGCGTCATACTGCTGGCGGCTGGAGGACGCGATACGCTACGTGGTGTCTGCAGACAAAAGGCATTCGTCGAGAACCCATGATGCGACCGACACGGCAGGCAGGGATTTCCGTTAGGCCTCTGGCGCACGCGCTGGGTGCCGAGGTAAACGGGATCGATCTTGCCAGACAACCTGACTCCGCGGCCGTCGCCTTTATTCGCGATGCCTGGAAGAGGCATCTGGTGCTGGTTTTCCCTGGGCAGGACGTCAGCGCCGAAGCTCATACTCGCTTCTGCAGCGCTTTCGGCGCGCTCAGAGAGATACGGCCGGTTGCCCATCAGGTCCCCGACGAGCCGTACGTCAGATACGTATCCAACGTCAGGGACTCCGCCATCAATCCAGTTCATGAGTCAGGCGAAATGCAGTTCCACGCTGACCAGAGCTACTTGCGGGTCCCGTGCATTGCGACGACGCTCTATGCGATGGAAGTTCCGAATGCGGGCGGGAATACCATGTTCATTAACTGCTACGACGCGTATGCCACACTGCCTCATGACCTGAAACGCGCAGTCGTAGGGCGCAAGGCGCTGAACGTTCTCGACTATGCTAGCATTCCCACGCTACGCGGCAGCGCCTTGGGTTCAAGTATGCCCCAGTGGTGGCATCCGATGGTCCGGACCCATCCTGAAACGGGCCGTGAAGCGCTTTTCGTCAACCGAATGATGACGCGCGCCGTCGAGGGTCTCGACCACGCCGAGAGCGGGGCGTTGTTGCGCCGCCTGTTTGAGCATCAAGAGCAAGAGCGCTTCATGTATGAGCATGTCTGGGCTCCGGGCGATTTCCTGATGTGGGACAACCGATGCACACTCCACGCACGCCGAGACTTCGATCCGCGAGACCGCCGGATGCTGCGCCGAGTGACGATCCACGCTAGGACAGCAGACTGACGGGCGGCGCCGCTTAGGTGGAACTGCGCCGTCTGGTACCGCAGTCTTCATGTGATCGTTGGTGGTGGAAGAATTCCCTAACCGATCGTCAGGGCGCCGGTCGGCGCATCCGGTCCTGTCCGACGCAACGCGTCTGGCCCCGGGGCAACGGTCGCATCGGCCCGGTCGATAGCGTGATCGGCCGGGTCGATCAGCCACCGCCGGACCCGGCTTGACGCCAGGTTTTGAACACCTCCACGGCGACGCTGTTGGACAGGTTGAGTGACCTCCTCCCCGCGTTAGGCCCGAGCCGAACTGGAAAATTCGGCCTTGGGTTGGGAGATGAACCGGGCGGCGAACTCGGCCGGTGGGACATCGCCGATCGACGAGTGCGTCCGGAAATGATTGTAATCGACCCTCCAGCTTTCGATCTTCCGGCGGGCGTCGTCGAGCGACAGGAACCAATGGGTGTTGAGGCATTCGTCCCTGAAACTGCCGTTGAACGATTCGATGAACAGGTTGTCGGTGGGCGTGCCGGGACGGGAGTAGTCCATCGTCACGCCGTGGTCGTAGGCCCAGCGGTCCATCACGATCGAGATGAACTCGCTGCCGTTGTCGGTCTGGATACGCTGGGGCAGGTCACGCTGATGGCGTAGCCGCTCCATCACCGCCACCACGTCTTCGGCCTTGAGTTGCTGGTCGACTTCAATGGCCAGGCACTCCTTGCTGAAGTTGTCCACCACCGTCAGGGCCCGGAAGCGGCGCCCATCGAACAGGGCATCGGCCACGAAGTCCATGCTCCAGACCTGGTTGGGGGCCGTCGGCGTGATGCGTTCCAGGTGATGTGCCGCGGCCTTGCGTCGACGCGGCCGCTTGCGCCGCAGATTGATGAGTCCAGCCTGGCAGTACGGCCGGTACACGCGCTTATGGTTGGCCTTCCAGTCCTCCCGGCGCAGCAGCACGAAGATCCGACGGAAGCCGTAGCGGACCCGCGTGGCGGCAATCTCCTCGATCCGCCGAAGCAATGGGGCATCGTCGTTCTCCCGGGCTGGTAGTACCACGCCGAGCGGCTTTGCCTGACCACCTCGCAGGCCCGGCGCACGCCGACGCGGTAACGGTCGATCAAATGACCCACGAGCGTCTTGCGCTGCGCGGGCCTCAGAGCTTTTTTGACAGCACGTCCTGCAGCATGACCTTGTCCAGGCTCAGGTCGGCGACCAGCTGCTTGAGCTTGCGGTTGTCCTCCTCGAGCTGCCGCAGCCGTCGCAGTTCGGCCACCCCCAGCCCTCCGAACTTCTTTCGCCAGGCGTAGAACGTGGCCTGGCTGATGCCCATCTTGAGGCAGATCTCCTCGACCGTCGTGCCGCTCTCGGCCTGCTTAAGGGCAAACGCGATCTGTTCCTCGGTGAACTTCGACTTCTTCATGGCGACAAGCCTCCTTGTGGCCTGAGTGTCGCCGAATTCTCTAGTACTGACTGGTCCGATTTTCAGGGAGGAGGTCATATCAATAGGCCGGATTCTGGTGCCAGGCCCAAGCAGTCGAAAGGATCCCCTCGATACCAGGGTAGCGGGGTTGCCAACCGAGCTCGGCACGCGCTTTGTCGCTGCTGGCCACTAGGACGGCTGGATCGCCTGTGCGACGAGCAGCCACCTCGTAGGCGATCTTTCTCCCTGTCACCTGCTCGGCCGCAGCCAGCACCTCACGGACGCTGAATCCGCCACCATTGCCCAAATTGAACCGTCCGGCACCTTCATTGTGTGCCATCCAGTGTAGTGCCTTGAGGTGTGCGTCTGCCAGATCGTTCACATGCACGTAGTCGCGGATGCATGTCCCGTCCCGCGTCGGGTAGTCGTCCCCAAGAACCTTGAGTCCCGACCTCTGGCCAAGAACCGAGCGGAACATGTTCGGAATTAAGTGCGTCTCGGGATGGTGCGACTCGCCAATGCATCCGGACGGATCTGCACCTGCCGCATTGAAGTACCTCAATGCCACCGAGCGCAGCTGGTAAGCCCTGGCGGCGTCTTCAAGGATCGACTCCACCATTAGCTTGCTTTTGCCATACGGGTTTATGGGGCGGCAGGGGTGGGTTTCGTCGATCAGGTCACGCTCCGGATTTCCGAAGACCGCCGCAGTCGATGAGAACACCAGCTTGTCGACGTCATGACGCCTCATCGCGTCGAGCAGGTTGAGGGTCCCGGTCACATTGGCGCGGTAGTAGTCATAGGGTGCGGTCACCGACTCGCCGACCAGCGACCGAGCACAAAAGTGCATCACTGCATCGAAGCGATTCGATGACAAGACACGGTTCAGTGAATCCGGTTGCAGCAAATCGGCTTCGACAAGGGGTCCCCACTGCACGGCCTGACGGTGACCGGTACTTAGGTTGTCGAGGACGTGAACTTCGATGCCTTCTCCCGCAAGCAGCTTCACCACGTGCGCGCCGATATAGCCTGCACCTCCTGCGATCAACACTTTCATTATCGCCTCATCAACTCGAATATAGCTCTATTAACTCAAGCGACATCAAACCAATACGAGACCGTCTTGGGGGCGTCGGTGTACAGATGCAGCTGGGCCGGGGAATTGGCATCAGTCGTATGGGCGAGGCGGCGGCATTCGCGGGTCCGGGTCAGCGTGTGCTGCTGGGCGTACTCACGAGCGTGAGGCATGACGCGTCGCCGTCCGGACCCGTAGCGGACTGTAACCGATGCGTACCGTGTGTGCGGGTGCCTGGTGTCATTGCCGTCTCGCGATGGCGGACTGGCGCGAAGACCGGCAGCGGATCCGGGCGAACCGGCAGCGCCGCGACGTCGGCATCTATCACGCGTGCGTGGCGACCGGACCATAGCCCTCAGCCCCAGAAGATGTCGAAGGCTTCTTTCTCGGGCACCTCGTCCTGCGGACCTTAATCGACATAGGCCTCCATCCGTTCGAGGTCCTTGGCCTTGACCCATTCGACGATGCCGCTGCCGCCGTCTTCGACCAACTGGCCGACGGCGCCGACGCGGACCTCGACCATGCCCTCGGGTGGCTCGTTGGCGGCGATCGGTTTGCCTTCGAGCGCCGTGCGCATGTAGTCGATCCAGATCGGCAGCGCGGCCCTGCTACCCAATTCGCCGCGCCCGAGCGACTTGAAGTTGTCGCGGCCGACCCAGACGGTGGTGACGTAAGGGCCACCGAAGCCCGAGAACCATGCATCGCGGAAATCGTTGCTAGATCCCGTCTTGCAGGCCACATCTTCGCGCTTGAGCACCTTGGCGGCCCTGTCAGTGCCGCGCTGGACCACGTCGCGTATTATCGAGACCAGCTGGTAGGCCACGCGCGCGTCAATCGCGCGCGGCGCTACCGCTGCGCCGACCGGTAGTTCCGCGGAGGGCTTCCTGTCAGTGGCCTTGGCGTTTTCGTCCGATGTGGTCCGCCGTGCGCTGCCGGCCGGCCCGAGGTCGAAGCCTGCCACTGTGTTCGACACCCGGATCGGCTTGCCGGAAGCGCCGATACCACAGCTGCGGCAGGCGGTCGCCGGCTTCTCTTTGAGCACGACATGGCCGCCATGGTCGCGGACCTCGTCGAGCAGCCAGGGCGTGATCCTATAACCGCCGTTGGCGAAGGTGGCGTAGCCGCCTGCGACCATGATCGGCGGCAACGAGGCGCCACCGAGCGACATCGACAGATTTTGTGGCAGCAGCTCTTCGTCCAAGCAGAAACGGCTGATGTAGCGGCGCGTATAGTCCACGCCGATCGCATTCAGCGGGCGCACCGAGATCAGGTTGCGCGACTGCACCAACGCCTCGCGCACGCGCATGGCACCGGCGAAGTTGCTGCTTTCGTTCTGCGGCCGCCAGACCTTGTCATTGCGCATCCGGAACACCAGAGGCGCGTCGAGCACGATCGAGGCGAGATTGAAGCCCTTCTCGAGCGCGGCCGCGTACACAAACGGCTTGAACGAGGAGCCGGGCTAGCGCCGCGCTTGGGTGGCGCGGTTGAATTTGCTGCCGGCGAAGCTGTAGTCGCCGCTGAGCGCGCGCATTGCGTCGGTGTCGTAGTCCAGCGAGATCAGCGCGGCTTGGGGGCGGGGAATCTGGTCCCCCCGCCAGCTTGGGAGGCGGATCGGGGGCGGTTTTGTCGTCCTTGCCCCCCTGTTGGCCGCTTTGGGTGGCTCGAAGATGCGCACCCGCGCCAGGTCGCCGCGCTTGAACAGCGCCGACGGACTGCGGCCTGGCCTGGGGCGGGTGCTGGCGGCGTCCAGCATGATCTGGGTACCGTCGGCCAGGACCGCGTCGGCGATGCCGCCGCCGCTGCGCAGCACGATAGGCCAACCCGACCAGCAGCACGGCGCCGAGCGAGAGGAATAGGGCCCAGCGGAGCAGGCGGCGGAAGCGGGGCATCGGAGGGGGGGCAAAAGCAGTCGAAGTCGGCGGAGTATGGAGGAGCCGCGGTGAGACCCCTCCGATGTCGCCGAAACCGTGTTTGGGCGGCGTTTAGGGTGTGGCGGCGAGTGGCAGATTGGCACATAGAGGTTGCCAGCCCGTGAAAAGTCCGTTATGTGGCGAGGGACGATGTGCGCGCAAACGCCCGTCACAAGGGGGAGTCGTAGGATTGACCACAAAAAAGCCAAGCGCCCTTGGTTGGGGTCGATAGCAGCTCGACTGCGGTCAAGCTGCAGCAGCTGGCTCGCACCGGCGCGGGCGTCGGTTACCGGGTCGAGCGTTACGCAGTTGAACCGCTTCCGCCGAATGCGGTGGCCGAAAAGACCACCGTCGAGATGTACGCCTCGGCCTTGGAGCTGGGCTGCATGACCGCCAAGTTCATGGATATGGAGGCCTTCGCGGTCGAAAACGCCTTTACCCTGCAGGCCGAAAGCCTCGACCTGTGTCGTGACGGCCTGGCCGCGCTGGGTCGACATCGGCGCGAGCATGACCACGCTCAACATCCTGCGCAACGGCCGCAGCCTGTGCAGCCATGAACAGGTGTTCGGCGGCAAGCAGCTCACCGACGAGGTGATGCAGCGCTACGGCCCAAGCTACGGAGGAGGCCGGTCTGGCCAAGCGCCAGGGTGGCCTGCCCGAAAGCTACGAGGTCGAGGTGCTCGAGCCGTTCAAGGAGGCGCTGGTGTAGCAGATCTGCCGCCTGCTGCAGTTCTTCTACGCCGGCAGCGAGTTCAACAGTGTCGACCAGGTGGTGTTGGTCGGCGGCTGCGCCTCGATCCCGGGCGTGGTCGAAATGGTCGGGGAACAGATCGACGTGCCGCCTGCGCTGGCCCAGGACGCGCACGCGCTGATAATCGCCTGCGGCTTGGGAGTATAGGAAGAATAAACGCCCTTCGGCTGCAAAATCTGCACCTGTCTCGCCTCCCGACAACCAAATCCTGCCCTCGGATCGAACGCCGTCCTGCCTGTCCCATGCAGGGGCGGCATCCGGTCCTGTGCGTGCTTCTTACCCCAGCCGATGCGCTCAGAGGAACAGGCCCTTGGGGTCGGGCGCCTGCGTCTCCAGGTGGGTGAGGATCCTGGCGATCACCGCCGGGGCTTCGATGCAGGCAATCAGCTTGACGGGCGCTGCCGCACAGGCCGGGCTCGTCTGGACGTCTAGCTTGAACACGCGCTTGAGGCGCTGCGCCCGGGTCATGGCGGCACGCTGCTCGGCAGGCGTTCGCTCCTCGATCTGCTCCGCAGGTTGAGGCGGGCTGCTTTTCCCCGCCGGGCGGGCGCGACCTGCGCCGGTCGCGGCTGTTAGAGGCGAATACCCCGTGGTAGCGCGTCAGGTTCACCGGTGGCGGCGGCACCAGCGCCGCCGGCCGGGTGATGAAGTCCACAGTGGCTCGAAGATCACGTGCATGATGCCGTCCCAGTATGAGGTCTTCAGGCGGTACCGGAGATTGTCGTTGGGCAGCAGGGACAGGCGCTGTTCCGACACCGCCGGCTCGCTGACGTAGCGGCAAAGTCGTTCCAGCTTGTCGCGTCGGCTGGCCTTGGCAGCCACCCCGGCATGCAGCGAGAACCCTGCCATCTGGTCCGCTCCGTCCGCGCCCGGCGCCGCGAAATCGTCGGCCGGCAGCGTCTGCAGCAGCCGGACCTTGCGCCTTGGTGCGGACTAGCTGTGATCTCTCAGTAGGTTGTTCATCCGGGGAGGCGGAAGACTGGAGGTGCGAATCAGCCACCGTTCCAGGAGCCCCGGATGAACCTGCATAAACATGCTCGTCTTAGCCCCCGCGGTCGAGCCCTTCTCGTCCGGCGCATCGTTGAAGAAGGGCTTCGAGCCGAGGAGGCGGCCCACGCAGCGGGGGCAGTGTGCGAACCGCGTACAAGTGGCTCAAACGCTTCAGGGAGGAAGGACTGGAGGGACTGCTGGACCGGCCTTCCCGCCCACAATCCTGTTCGCATGCAACATCGCCGGCGGTAGTCGCCCAGCTGATCGAACGACGACAGGCCCGGCAGACCTATCGCCAGATCGCTCTGGAGCTTGGCGTTGCCCCAAGCACGACCGCTCGACCGCTGCGACGGGCGGGGCTACACCGATTGGCCGAGTTGGAGCCGGCCCGGCCCGACAATCGCTTTGAACACCCCAAGCCCGGCGATCTGCTGCATCTGGATATCAAGAAGCTTGGTCGCTTCTGGCGGCCCGGCCATCGTATGACCGGCGACCGGACCACCGCTTCCGATAGTGTGGGCTGAGAGTTTGTCCACCTGGCAATCGATAACCACTCCCGCGAGGCCTTCGGCGCCATCGAGCGCGACATGAGTGCCTGCCGTGCGCTGCTTCGCGCCGTGCGTTACTACCGGGGCCTGGGGATCCATTTCCGCCGGGTCTTGACCGGCAACGGCGCCTGTTACAGATCACGTCGCTTTCGCCGGCCCGTCAAGCGCCTCGGGCTTCGCCACAAATGGACCCGGCCCTACACGCCACGCACCAACGGCAAGGCCGAGCGACGGGTTCAGACCGCACTGCAGGAATGGGCCTATGCGAGCGCCTATGACAGCTGCGAGCAGCGCCGCCAGGTGCTTCCCCACTGGTTGCACCACTACAACTGGCATCGCCCTCACGCCAGCTTGGGCTACAAGCCTCCGATCAGCCGACTGCCACTGAACAACGTACTGGGTTTACACAGTTAGACCACGGCAGCGCACCTGGGTGTAGCCGAACTGCCGCTTGATCACCCGGAACGGATGCTCGACCTTCGCGCGCAGGCTGGCCTTGTAGCGCTCCCTGCGCTCGACGTGGCGGCGCTCGCGCCGGTTTCTGATCGCACGCGATGATCGTGGCATCCACAATCGTCCCGCACGCAGGCTCTGGCCCTTGCGCGCCAGGTGCGCGTTGACCCGGTCCAACAACCTCCGCGCCAGGTTTGCGTCTCCAGCAGGCGACGGAAGTTGAGGATCGTGGCCTCGTCGGGCAGAGCATACAGACCACCCAAATGGGCGAACCGACGCAGCGTCGGAATCTCGTACAGCGCGAGCGGTGACCTCGTGCCAAGGGCATTGCTTGTGATGCTCTTCTTGGGCGACCCTCCAGGGCTGAATGCGCGGTCCGCGATGAAGGTTGCGTTGCACCTGCCGTACATCGCCTCAGTGGGATCCGGTACTCGCCGTCTGTTGCGTCGGCAGCGGATTCATTGGCAGGGGGAGCACCGAAAGGCCGTTCGTCCCATTCGGCCATGGATGTCCGACGAGACCGGCGGCACGACCGATATCGAACCCTCTCGAACGATGGGCCACGCTCATACGTCATTCGACGATGGCTACCGACCGGCGATTGCCGCACAAGTAGGCACTTGTTCAATCATGCCGGGGCGCGAGAACGGTCGCTCTTGTAATGAGTCGTCTCTGAAGAATCAGTTCTTCAGCCCACGCTAGCCGCGCATCGTCGCGACAGGCGGATCATAGCGGCGGGCGCATCGCCAAGGCTTTCTGAAGGCGGCGGTCATCAACTAGGTCCCCGCTCGCCAAGCCCTCTTCCAGAGTGGTCGGCGGCGGCCGAAGGCCGACATAGTAGGCCGGCAGGGTTCCACCCAAGAGGTGTTGGCTGTAGAGGTGGCGCCAAGTGTCTCCCACTCTGGAACTGACGCGCGGGTTGCGAATCAGGGCCTCGGTTCCCTCCCGAATCTTACGCTCCAGTTGGTCGTAGCTGCGCACAGGGAAATGGAGGATATCCAGTCCAGAGGAGGGCGCGGCCGGTACTGCCTGTCCGTCCAGCATGACGACGTGATTACCATCTCCGATGGCAATGGCGGCGAGCCCGCGATGACACACCTTGGGCGGCAGCGGGCGACCGCGACTGTTCAGCGACCTCCGTTCACGAATGGTCTGCTTCTGATGGAAAGGCAGTTCGTCGGCCGCATTCGGTCCGGGTGGCAAGAAATTCCGTCGCTCCACGCTTAAGGCCTGCACCGAGGCGGGAATCGCGGCCAGCTCGTCTTTTAGGTTGCCCCCGGTAGGCCACCAAAATTCGTCGGCATCACTGTTGATCACCCAGTCCGCGCCGTATTCCTCGGCTGCCATCCGAGCCATGCGTGTCACCCACACCGCTTGATCATGGGTGTGGCTGGACTCACGCAGAAGCCGCAACACACCTTTGCGCTCGTAGGTCTCAAGGACGGCATCGGTGCCATCGCTGGAGCCGTTGTCGGTGGCGATGATCAGATCCACTCCGCGGCTCAGGTGGAAGTCCAGCATGCTGCCGACGATATCGGCCTCATTGCGGCAGAGCAGAGTGAGTATCAGGCGCATTCCCAGAATCCATTCAATTCAAGGCCTCTCGTTCATCGCGCCGGCGTGGCATCCATGCTGGCTGCATGCGAGAAGGATACGGTACGACCGTTGCACGTCGGCAGCTACTGAAGACCGGCGCGAGGCAGGCTGGCGCACCGGTTTAGCACAGTCGCGAAGTGATCTTCGATCGCATTCACGCTGAGGAAAATCTCCGCGAAACGACGACCTTCGCCCCCGATGCGCTCCGCCACTTCCGGATGGGCGCGTAGCCAAGCATAGCGCGCGGGAAGATTAGCCAGATCGTCGGCTATCGGAACATAGTGCTCCCAAGGAACCAATCCTGGATAGAAGAACTGACGCCATCGGTGCTGCATCAACAACACCGACCCTGTCCGCAGCGAGTTGGCGACTCGTTTCCACGTGGAAGCCACTCCGTCCGTCGAGATCAGATACTTGTATGACGCGAAATCAGATGGCGGAATTTCCGGCGCGGGACCACCAAGGAGGGCATTCAGCTGCTGCCGAAGCGCCCGCCCGGCATCCGTATCGGGAAAGTTATCGTAATGCGTTATCCGAGCATCGATAATCTCCGGGCTTTCCGCCGCGAGCCTTAACAAGTGATAACGCGGAAAGCGGTGACAGTTCTCTGCATCGGGATAGCCGGGACCGGTCAACCGCCCGCGCCATTTCATGAGATCCTTTCGGCTCGCAAACGGCGTACGTGACGCAGCTTCGTCGATCGACTCGATCTCCCTCCCATAGCTCTCGTCTTGCAATGTGAAGTCCGGGATCGCCAACGCATTGCTGCTGACAGGATCGCCTTCAAGCCAGTCCCCGCGCAGGAATGGTACACGCCTCACGAAATCGACGAACTGGGCCACCTGTGATTCGACGACATAGACGCTGTCGCTCAGCAGCACCAGGACATCAGCGCTACCTTGCAGTCGAGCGCGTATGCGGTCAAGGAACGGCAGGAACTGGCGCGCGAGGCGACGGTGGATCCTTGGGTTGTCGGTGACGATGCTGTGCTGGAACGATCCTTCCTTGAACTGACAGCGAACGATGAGCGGGGGCCTTCGAAGCGTTCCGGGCGAGCGCAGGAAAGCCACGAACGCCTCTACGAGGTTCTCGTTAGTTCCGTTCGCCTCCAGGTGTGCAAAGCTCCGATGCATCTGGGCATCGATTCGCTTCTTGGGCGAAGGCGAGGTCATCGCGCCGTGTCGTCCAGATGAGTGGCGTTCGCGTAGCGCGCATGATAATCGCGCATTGTCGGCAGGAGAATTTCGCGAAGGTTCCGCCTCGGATGCCAGTCCAGCAGCGTATGTGCATGCGTCAGGTCGGGCATCCGACGGTCGCAGTCCTCGTACCCCGGCCCATAGAACGTCTCACTGGAAACATCGATGATGGGATGATCACTATAGGCAGGATCTTCGGTGATCTCGGCGTAGATCTCACGCATCATCTCGGCCAGTCGACGCATCGTAACCTCATTGTTGCGATTGCCGATGTTGAAGATCCGGTTCTGCGCCTTCAGCGGCCGATCGAGCATGCTGACGATGGCTTCAACGGCCTCCTCGATAGCCACGATGGTACGCCTGGCTTCGCCGCCATCCACCAACTTGATTGGATCGCCGCGCAACAGTGCCGCCATGAAGCAGGCCAGTACGCGGGGAATCCCATCTCCGTCGCTACGTGGGATATAGTCCATCCGTGGCCCGAAAAAATTTAGCGGCCGGATTATAGTAAAGGGCATCCCACTTGTCGCATGGTGGGCGTATATGATCCGCTCCATCATCTGCTTGGCGCACGCGTAGGTCCATCTCTGATTCGACACGGGGCCCATGATCAGAGGTGTTTGATCCTCACGCAACTCATAGAGGCCAGGATCGTCCACCTCAGTCTGTGTATAGCTCGATAGTGTGCGTCCGTAAACCTCGCTGGTCGAAAAGTAGACAAGCCACTTGTTCGCCCGTGCGCATGCCTCGACGATGGGATAGGAGTCGAAAAGATTCGTTCGGATTACATCGAGCGGTCGCGTGTTGTACTGGGCCGGATTGCAGATCGCGGCAAGATTGATCAACGCGTCGGCCCAGGCGAGCCGTTCCTCGAGACGGCGCAGTTCGACACCATCTATACAGGGAGCCTGATGAAACGTGAAGCGCGGATTCCCCACATGCTTGGCGATCTTGCTCACCTCTGGATCCCAACCTTCAACTTCCACGTCCGAACGGCTCAACAAACGGTCCAATAGATGACTACCAACAAATCCACCGCATCCTAAAATAAGCAGTTTCAACGCCGACTCCTATTTTTGAGAAATGAAATTGGACTTCGCCGCTACTGCCCCGTTCTTCGTTGCACTGCCGGATTCCACGTCTGATTCGCCCAGCGGCTACAGAGAACCGAGTACGCATACTCACGATCATACTCAAGGAGTAGGCGGTGCACTAGCTGCGAAACACAGCGGGCGACAATGGAAGTTCGATGCCGCTGCAAACGTTGACCGACAGAGGAAAGCACGGACAGATATTGGCTCTGGACGTGATCGATGCACTCGTCGCACCGAAAGCTATCATCATCATTGCACGATTCACCTGTGGGATGGATTTCAGTGTATGGCTATCCGTGCTCCTGTGCAGGGCCGGCCCGTAGGTGCGGCGCACGTATCAGGCGATCACGACAGCCGGCACCGCGAAATCGCCGGTTTCCAGCAGGCGCTGGGCGTCGCTGTTCGACACCTTGCCACCCACCGTTCCCGAACCGGAGGAAACGGCTGAAACCGATCCTGACATACTCGCTGCCAAGCACCCATCACCGAAACCAGGGCCTCGGGTAATTATTCGACTTGTACACTCGGCATTCCGCCAGACTGCTACAGACGTCGATGACACGCCATGGAAGGTGCATCTCGAACGACTTTATGCGGTTCTGGCTTCTGTCAATCCTTGACTCTATAGACGCTCTTGCTTCCGTGCCATGTCTTGCAAATGTAATTGAGATCGATCGCATACACGAGCTCCAGACCTAGATCGAGCACTGGCGTCTTGAACATCTCAAGATAGCTTCTCCGTTTTGCCGCCCGTTCGTAGAACGAACCAAACTGTTTGACGTACTCCCAGAACGGTATCTGCGCTTCACCCTGCCAAATTTCGAACGCGACGGCGTACTCGCTCGGGATGCCCGGTCGGTTGATGTAGAGATCGATCCGGGCCACTCCGTCTTCGCCCAGCACGCGGTTCACTTCTTCGAGAAATCTCGACTTTTCGGCGTAGAACATGAACGACGCCTGCGAATATACGATGTCGAAGTAATTATCTGGATACGGAAGCCCTCCATTGACGTCGTGAAATACCAAGGTCGGCGGCACCACTTCCGTGATCTCCTCTTCAAGAAAGATTCCCCGTCGTACCGCGACCGTCTTCATGGTATCCCAGTCCCCGTGGGACTGCGTCCTATTGATCCCATGGAGCTCGATTCCAGGCCCGTACTTCTTTCTCAGCTCCATGAGCGCTGTTCCAAAGCCGAACCCTGTCTCGAGTATCCGGATACGTTTGCCGTTTTTCAGCTTTCCATCGATGAGCGCCACCATGTCGCCCACCCGCTTTTCGAGGTCGCTGAGGCCCCTTGCACGGAAGGGAAGAAGCCTTTCAATGTCCATCTGTCCGAGCATCAGGATGCCCTCCCATCGTCGTCACCGTCGTGGCTCGCGAAGCCCTAATACTCTAGAGCTCAGATATCCCCACGCCTATCATATCGGCAGTATTTGATCGAGCACCGCGAGCGGTATTGCCCGCAAGCGATCCAGACAACGGCTCACCGGTTCCATAAGCCAACGCCTGACCAAGGCTTTGTGCCCGACCCGCAGCATGGAGTAGAGCTTGCGCTTCGAACACCGTGGCGACAGCCAATCGGCGATCCCGGTCGCTTCGCAGGCCAGGTCGGCGAGCCAGCTAGCGAGCGCAACCGATGTGTTCACCAGCAGCAGGATCTGCAGACGTGCTCCACTGTGCGTGAGAGTGTCCTCCACGCCCTAGCTGTACAGGATCCGGACATAATCTTTCAGTGATGTAAGGGAATCTAAGGCCTTCGAGGTTGTCGATCTTGCGAGCTTGTTGCACGAGCTCGTCAGGCGCAACAGCAAGCTCGGTCCAGCGCGACGCGGTCACGTTCACCCGCTCGCGGCCACGCACCTTCTCGGGATACTTGAAGCCCACGTGCCTGAACAGCAACTCGAGGTCACTGATCAGGTTGGAGGTCCTCAGGGCGATGTTGCACCCATTGGAGAAGCTGCAATACATCGACCGCACGAAGCCTTCCGGAAATTCGCGTAGAGCGTTGGTGAGGAACTTCTCGAAGTGTGGGTTTCCGCAGGTCTTGTCGAGCATGTGGGTAGGGTGCGATCCGTCGCCTCGATCCCAGATTGGCCATGCCGCTCGATGGTGAACCTGGCTTCGGGCGTACGCCCAGTACGAGCGGTACCAATCGAGTGGTTCTCGAACGACGAAGACTCGGTGTGTGGGTGGATTCTCGAGCTGCAGCCGACGGAACGACATGTGCCGATCGCCAACCTTCACCCCATTGAGATGTTCGACGAGGGCCGCTTCGAGAAAGCATCCACCGGTCTTCGGTATGTGCGTGAACAGCAGGTCGTAGTCCCTGCAGAGGATAGCCATGTGCTAGCTCCGTGAGTTGAGTGGAACGGCGGAAAGCAGTTGCCTCCGCACGAAGAACGTGTCATCGCCGATCGCCTTCTCTAGGTAGCCACCGAAGTGCCGCTCGATCGCCGCTTGGACCGGCTCGCGGCAACCGCTCGTGAAGCGAGCGTGCAGTTTGATGACTACCGCATTCACCCGCGCCAGCCATTCGGTGTTCTCCGCGAACAAGAATCGCTCGCCCGCCTCGATATCGATCTTGACGAGGTCGACGATACCGAAACCGTAGCGGTCGAGGATCTGCGTGACGGTCGATGCCTCGAATGCGTCGCCGGCGCCCGGTTTCGCCTCTGCAACAGGGAACGCCCACGCGTTGGCGTCGACAGCCGACGAATAGCCTGGGGCGATGCTCGCCCGTGCCATGCGTGCATTGCGGGAATCGGGCTCGTCCGCCACGATCTTGCGGATTGGCTAGAGGGATGCGTGGTACACGACCGAGTACCAAACGTTGGCACCGACGTCGATCATGCTGATAGGAGTGAACTTGTAGTCGAACTGGTAATCCAGCCGATTGAAAACCTAGTTTTATGTGTGCCAGTTGGTCGTGCCCCTGCGAGCGGTCTGCAGTCCGGACCTTGTGCCGACAAGGCCCACGACCGACTCGGCATCGACACCGGCCCCGGGCCACGGCCGCCGGCGCCTTGCGCGTCCAGCCGTACTTTCGTACGGCGCGGGTTACTGCGGTCACCGCTTGCATCCGTACGGCGGTATCAGCGGCCACTCCGGAGGTGGCGGCTCTCGCTCGTCACGCTCTTCGCAGCTGTTTGCGCGGCTCCACTTCGCTGAGGAACATCCGCTTCTCGCCGTCGCCGAAAGCTGTCTCGATAATGCGAATGTCCCGCACCAGATGCTGCTACTCCACTGGCGCTCATGGAGCAGTACTTTCCCTATGGCTTCGCCTCCTTGAAGAGTGCGCCATGCGCGCGCCTTTATCCAGTCAGAACACATGCAACCTGTTGGTCTTGATGCGGAGAAGTGGGGTGGCCTCAAGCTCTGAGGGCTTCCTAGTCAGATGCAATGGTACACCTATATCGCGATTCTCGGAGTGGCCGAAGCGCAGGGGAGATTTTTGGATTCCTTTACAGGAATGCGCCATGAGCGCGCCGTAGAGAGGCGGTAGCCGCGTCCCGGGTGGGGGTCGACCTTCAATACGAATGTCCATCCACGACGAGTTGAGGCGCAGCCGCAAACGGGCGCTGCGAGATCAAGCTAAGCGGTCAGGGCGTTGCACAGGTCAGCCAAGAATCGATGGCACTTAAGGTTGCGTGTCGCTCAGGCTGGTTTGTTTGGAAGCGGCCACAACTGCGTCGGAAGCTCGATGACATCCTCGGCTACTAGGCTGTGTGCGGCACGGCATGTGGCTCCGGCCTGAGTCCGAACAATCAGCTGTTGCTCTTGCATCAAGGCAAAGACCGCCTCCTGCAGCTGTTGACGGCGTGCGGGTGTTTCGTTGGCCGTGAGCTGCACCAGATCACCGAAGCGAAGTGGTGTATGCAACTGTTCGATGCGCTTGGGGATGTCCTCACACAATGCATCCAGCGTGATGCAGCTGGCATGCGCGTCGAAGCGGTTGTCAAACGCAGGTTGCCCGTTGTTCTCGATAAATCCGAGCATATTGAAGCATGGGCCACCCGGGTGGTGGAGATTGTTGTTCTCCCAATGAATCCGCTTCATCTCCTCATTCGCCCGCAAGTGCTGGGCGAGTGTAGGAGCCAATAGCCTCTTCGACTGGACCGGGGCACGATATAGAAGGGCGTGCAGTAGGTCGCACCAGAGATACTCCGAATCTGTTCGGTCGTGGTCGACTGGATGGCACGCCGCCAGGTGAGGTAACCCTCGCCATCGCCGCCATTCTTGATCGCCAGCAACTGCTCTGCGGTCAAAACATTGCCCAATCCGGCACGCTGCAAGGCTGCGTTGAGTTTGTCGACCATTTCCTCGGAGAGGAAATTGGCCAGGTTGTCGATCATCCAGGTCAGGAACACTTCGGCGGATGGCAACGCGGCGAGGATCGTTTTCACTGTTTCCGGGTTAAGGAAAGTCAGAACAACTCCCCTGATATCGGCGACGATAGCGCATCGCGACTGGGTTGATGATCGATGCAGCTGACGTTCGGTGACGCTGAAGGTATGGGCAAGCGCAAGCGCACACGCCGGGAGGTCTTCCTGGCCGAGATGGAGCAAGTGGTGCCGTGGAAGGCACTGCTGACGCTGATCGAGCCGCACTATCCGAAGGCTGGGCGTCTAGGCCGGGCAAGCCGTACCCACAGGAGACGATGTTGCGGATCCACTTCCTGCAGCAATGGTACGCGTTGAGCGACTTGGCGATGGAGGAAGTGCTGTACGAGATTCCGACGCTGCGTCGGTTCGCCCATTTGGGCGGTCTGTATGCTCTGCCCGACGAGGCCACGATCCTCAACTTCCGTCGCCTGCTG
>NZ_JAKJPO010000023.1 GCF_021725675.1 Marilutibacter chinensis
CGCCCGAGGCCCACGCTTATCAGTTCGAGGACAACCTCGATCAACTGTTCGGGCGCAGGGCGCGAGATCCGGCGTGCGGCCCCTGCTGAATTACGGTGGTGCTGACACCGAGGCGTTATCGGGCGCGCACGCCGGGCTCTCGGCGCTTACAGTAGGGGAAAGCCAAGACATAAGGCGTTAGGTTCGCTTGGAAATATCTTCGCAAACGCAGCTTAGGAAGCACGGGCAGCCGTCATTCTGCTACCTCTGCGGCGAGGCACTCGCAGGACTCAAGCCAGTAGATCGCGACCACTGCCCACCAAAGGGCCTTTTCGCGCCCAACGATCGCACCAACTTTCCGGTCATTCTTCCGACGCACAAGACCTGCAACAATCAATGGCATGGCGTCGACGATCTGCTCGGGATACTGACCGACGCACTGCACAGTCGCAAGAAGAGCCAAGACGAGAGTGTTACAAAGCGACTAGAAGCATACTGGCTCCCATTCAACGGCAACCAGGCCGCTGCTGTTACCAACGTTCCTCTCGCCGCAATTGGTCTTCGCGTCGTCCGCGGCATGCATGCACTTCTGTACAAGTCGTATCTTCCACTTAAAACACCAAACAGCATCCACGTGCCCATTCCGGCCGCGGATAGAACGACTGGTGAGCCGGAGCGGCCACTCGATCAGGCGTACGCCTTTTCGGGAGCCATACGCAAGGCCCTGCTGACCGGTAGCGCTGACTGCATTACCGCGTACAACGGACATTTTCGGTACGCCTGCGTCTGGGAGCACTTCGACAATGGCGTGCCATTTTGCATCTTCGCCTTCGATATCTACGCATTTCATTACCTCAGCCCGGCAGTTACCAACTTCCCAAAGTGCTTTGTGGGCATGTACCGGCCAGCGCAAATCCCTACTACTGCGTCATGGGCATCCAAGGTAGAGTTCAAGCTCACTAGAGGGGAACTGCTAGATCCTTGGCAGCGAACCTAACAATTCATTCAAGCCGACGCCGCTTCGCGGCGCGGCTTAACTCAGGCGTTAGGCACCATGAAACGATTTCTCTCGCTAGTGGCTGTAGTGACTCTTCTCGGTTGCGTCGCCGCACCCCTGCCTATGCAGAGTAGAGTTCAAGGTGAGAACGTTCTGACTGTGGCACCTGGCGATAGCTGGACAGTAGTGGAGTTCAATGAGTCCGGGGAAAGCGTTAGAACACTGGGACTGGAACTCACCAGCGAGCCCGCCGAAACGTGCATTTCAGGCGACTGGAGAAAGGTGAAGGTTGTTTCAGACCCTGCGCGGTACACGCGCGATCCTGCCTATATCGTGTCAGTGAACAGGATTGAGATTCTTCTAAACACTAGTCTTTGTGACGCATACGACTCTTACATCTTTGACAAGGATGCAAATTTTGGACTTGGTGAGCACGTCGCATACGGCATGTTTGGCGGCAAGACCTTAGGACGCGTCGTTGCGTATCGCACCAAGTGATCATGCTGCCTAACAATTCATTCAAGCCGACGCTGCTTCGCAGCGCGGCTTAATTCAGGTGTTAGGGCGCTCAATGACTGTCAACGCTAGCAACAGAACATTAGGACTCATCAACATTTGGCAGGTCTTGAGGAAGCTCTGCTGGGAGCTTTGGCTGATCAAATCAGTGCCGGACAAGCTTCGCATGGGCGTCAAACCCAAAGATGTCCTGCATGTCCAAGATGCGGGTCTATATGCAACAGTCAATGCGGCGTCGACCGCTCTCGCGCTGGTTGACTGGCTCTACCACACAGTCCGTGAGGATCAGACGCTAGAGAGAAGACTCAAGGACGTGGTGGGTGAGATTGATACAAGTTCGGACAAAGCCTTCCTCGCCTTCTTTCGCCAAGCAAATCCATCTATCAATGCTTGTCATCAGATATGTAATGCAAACAAGCACTTTTACTTGTACCAGAGATCGCTAGATCCTAAGTTCAAGGCTAGAGTGTTCGAGTTCGTTATGGAACGGCCGGACGGTACAACCGAGCTTGGCACTAGTGCACAGATCATACGGAATGGCGATGGTCCTGGCACAGTCATGCCAACATATGAAATGCTGAATAATCTTGCGGACTGGTGGGAATCGCTGTTAAGTGACATAGGGGTATCAGGGCGTGAGCAGTTCTTTCCGCAGCACGCGCCCTAACAATTCATTCAAGTCCACGCCGCTTCGCGGCGCGGCTTAATCAGGCGTTAGCCTGCAGATCGTTCAATCGGAGAACGAAATGGGACTTGCTGAGAGCTACACCCTTAAGCCCAACGCAGTGCCTGCGTACTTCGACGCCATTCTAGATGCGCAGCCACCCGAACGATTCTCGCTGAAATTTCTTGAGAACCTTGGGTTCACGTCAACTAATGACCGACTCTTCATCGGCATACTGAAGGACTTGGGATTTCTCAATCGAGATGGCGCACCACAACACAGGTACTTCGAATTTTTGGATCGCAGTCAATCCAAGAAGGTGCTCGCTGAGGGCATTCGAGAAGGCTTCTCCGATCTATTCGCCATCAACACCAAAGCAAACGGCTATAGCGTAGAAGAAACAAAGAACAAGCTCAGAACGCTTTTCGCTGGAAAGAAGACTGACCTAGTCATCTCAAATATTGCTAAGACGTTCAAAGCCCTGTGCGACTACGCGGACTTTAGCGGCTCGAGCGCCTCTCCAAAGAAAGAAAAGACTCCTAAACAAGAGCCAGCAGAACAGACCCAAGATCCTGGCGCCGAGGCGACAGGAATAAACGAACACCAGCCAATGACTACCGGCAAGATTCGCGTCTCGGGACTTCAGTACCACATCAATATAGTGCTCCCCGAGACGAGAGATCAGGCAGTGTTCGACGCCATCTTTAAGTCCCTAAGAGACCATCTGGGATGAAGGATCTCGATCTCTACTCTTTCGTCTACCGTGGCGTTCTTACGGAAGAAGCGCTGGATAAGAATGGGCGTTGGCGCCGAGGTCATTTTGGTCAAGAAGAAGCGCGAGAAGCGCAGAAGTCCCTGTCCTATGACTTCCTCGATTCTGATCTTCTCCAAGAAGCACAGAGAATGTCCGTGGTATATGCCGCGGTTCATGCATTCGAGAATGCGGTCCGAAACTTGGTCACTAAGGCGATGGCCGAGGCCAACGGTGAGCACTGGTGGCAAAAGGTTCCCGAGCGCATACGAAAATCATCGAAGAACCGCATGGATGAGGACGCGAAATTTCGCTGGCACGGAGCTCGTGGTGCGCAGGAAATCAACTATTGCGATTTTGGCGACCTGTCCTCAATTATCGTTACTAACTGGGACGTATTCGACGACTTGCTCGGCAACATGGAGTGGGCAAAAGCTACACTGAACACTCTGGAAAAGAGTCGCAACATCATCATGCACGGAGGCTCGCTAGCCAAGGAAGACGTCGAGCGCATCGGAATGAACATTCGTGATTGGATCAGGCAAGCAGGCTAACAAATCGTTCAAGCCGAGGCCGCTTCGCGGCGCTGCTTAACTCAGGCGTTAGGTGCCATGAAAAAGATTTTCGCCGCTCTACTTCTTTTAGCCGCTCCGCCGGCCTCCTATGCACATGAGCTGACTTCGACCTTTGGAGACTTGGTGCACGTCAACTCTAGCCGCGGCTCGACCACGGTTGAGTACTGCCCGGACAATACCTGCGAGGTGTTTGCCCTCTCCGGCCCATCAGCAGCACCAGCCGTTCAAGATTTCGCATTCGCCTACTTGCTTGGTGTGTCGGAGTACATCTACCTGGAGCCGTTCCAGTCCAACGGGGCCGCACCTGCAGTTCAAGCAGTCCTTTCCCGCTACCGAAAGCAGTGTTCTCAACAATCCGCCCGTGCTGCAGGCCGCTGCATCGTAGGCGTCCTAGCCAAGCGGCACCCTATCCGGGCAAGCTTCGTCCGCTACGATGAGGGAGAACGCAATGTGGTGCCCATTTCGTTGGCAGGCTTCCGGGATGGCACCTAACAATTCATTCAAGCTGGCGCCGCTTCGCGGCTCGGCTTAATTCAGCAACTGTCTTGCAACCGGGAGCCTGCGGACCCCGCGCCTGCTATCAGCGGTCCTGACGGACACGGTCACAGAGACCGCGCCGGGTCCGCGGCGGTTCACGGCCGCTCCTACCCCAACCGCCACCCCAACCCCGACACCCGGCTCGCATGCCGGGCGAGCGCGGTGTGGAGGACGTCGGCGGGGGCGGCGAGGTGGAGGCGGGTCTTGGCGCGGGTGAGGCCGGTGTAGACGAGTTCGCGCGACAGCACGCGGGTGTCGCGGGCGGGGAGTTGCAGCCAGACCTCGTCGAACTCGCTGCCCTGGGCCTTGTGCACGGTCATCGCGAATGCGCTTTCGTGGGCCGGCAGGGCGGCGGGATGGAACGGGCGCGGGGGCGGAGGGCCGTCGCCAGCTTCGGCGGCGACGCTGCCGGGGGCACGTGCCAGGGCGCTGCCCGGGAACCAGGCGGTCAGGACGCCGCGGGCGTCGACGAGGCAGACGCCGATGTCGCCGTTGAACAGGCCGTGGCGGTAGCTGTTCTCGGTGACCAGCAGGGGTTGGCCGTGGAAGTGGCCCGGTGCGCCGTTGCCGGATGCGCCGCGGCGGGCGGGGCCGCCGGTCCCGGCTTCGGCGAGCAGGGCTTCGATGCGGGCGTTGAGGGTGCGGGCGCCGCTGGGGCCGTCGCGCAGGGGGGTGAGCAGGCGCAGGCGGCCGGCGATCGCGAGCGCGTCGGCGGGGCCGTCGGCCCCGGCCAGGGCGCGGGCGTGGGCGAGCAGGCGCTCGCGGTGGAGGACCAGCGGGTCGGGCGTGCCTTCGTGGAAGTGAACGCCGGCCAGTTCGCCGGCACGCAGCAGGGCCAGGGCGCGGGCGGCGTCGCCGTCGCGCACGGCCTGGGCGAGGGGCGCGAGCTGCAGGCTCTCGTGCTGGCGGTAGCCGCGGATGAGGTGGACGCGGGCGCCGGGGAAGCCGGAAGGGTGCGCTGGCGGCGGGCCGGTCGTGGGGTCGGCGGCCGCGGGCGGCGCGGCGAACAGGTCGCCGGTGTGGCCGGGTTCGACGGCCGCGGACGGGACGAAGGGTGCAGCGGCAGGCGCGCTCGTGCCGAGCAGCGGCCGCAGCGCCTCGGCGTCGCCGGGCGCGAGGCTGTCGCCGTCGCCGGCGGCGCGGAGGATGCCGCCGAGCACGTCGCCGGCCTCGACCGAGGGCAGCTGGTCGGGGTCGCCGAGCAGCACCAGGCGGGCGCCGTCGGGCACCGCTTCGACCAGCTTGGCCATCAGCGGCAGGTCGATCATCGAGGCCTCGTCGACCACCACCACGTCGAACGGCAGCGGGTTGTCGGCGTGATGGCGGAAGCGCGGCGTGTCCGGCAACGTGCCGAGCAGGCGATGCAGGGTGGTGCCGGTGCGCGGCAGGCGATCGAGCAGGAGCGGGTCGACGCCGTCGGCGGCGAGCCGGGTGCGGGCGGCGCGCAGGCTGCCGGCCATGCGCTCGGCGGCGCGGCCGGTGGGCGCGGCCAGGGCGATCCGCGGCGGCGCCCTGCCCTCGCCCTGCGCCTGCGCGGCGAGCAGCACCAGCAGGCGGGTGATGGTCGTGGTCTTGCCGGTGCCGGGGCCGCCGGTGACCAGCAGCAGGGCATGGCGCAGCGCGGCGGCGGCGGCGCGGGCCTGGCGGTCGTCGCCGCTGTCGCGCGGAGCCTCTCCTCGCGGGAGATCTCTTGGGAACAGGCGCTCGAACAGCGGCGCCAGCGCGGCAAGGTCGGCGGCGGACGGGCCCTGCGTGCCGATCCGGCGCAGGCCTTCGGCCAGCCGGCGCTCGTACTCGCGGTAGCGGCGCAGGTAGAGCAGGCCGTGTTCCAGCACCAGCGGCGCGGCCGGATCGGATGCGGCGCCGGCATCGGCCGGGCGGGCGACCCAGCGCGAGGCTCGCAGTTCCGCCTCCCAGGCGTCCGGGTCCGGCCAGGCGACGCCGGGGTCGCCGTCGAACAGGGCCTGCGGCTGCGCGAGCCGGAGGCCGGCATGGCCCCTGGACACCGCCAGCGAGGCCAGCGCGGCGGCGGCGAGAACCTCGTCCGGGGTGTCGCGGTCGAGCCGGTACAGACTCTGGGCGAGCGCATGATCGAGCGTGCGCAGCTGGCCGCCGCGCCAGAGGGCGTCGAGCAGACGGGGGGCGCTCATGCGCGCTCACCCGGCCGTTGGCCGGCGCTCGGGCTTCCCCCGCTCCGGCGGCCCTCCCCCGCGTGCGGGGAAGCAGGCAGCCCACGGGCGTAACCGACATCGCCGGCGACGGCATGGCCGGAAAACAGCGCGTCCAGCGCATGCACCAGCGCGGGCTCGAAGCGGTGCGCGTGGATGCCGGGCGAGTCGTCGCGCGCGGCATCGAGGCCACGGCAGAACAGGTAGCGAATGCCGCCGAAGTCGCGCCCGTAGTCGTAGGCGCCGCCGTCGTTGTGGTCGCCGAGGCGGAAGCGCAGCCAGCGGTGCAGCGCGAGGGTGTAGATCAGCGCCTGCAGGTCGTATTCGCTGTGGGTCATCGCGGCGTCGAGGCTGGCGCCGTCGTAGCGCGGCAGGCGGTTGGACTTGTAGTCGAGCAGGTACCAGCGGCCGTCGTGGACGTAAGTGAGGTCGATAAGGCCGGTCATCAGGCCCTCCAGCCGCTGGCGCAGGCCGAAGCCGTGGCGGCCGGCGACCACGCCATGCGCGTGCAACAGCTCGAGCAGCGCATCGACGCGGGTCGGCGCGAGGGCGAACTGGAACTCGATCTCCGGGCGACGCGCGCCGGGCGCCAGGTCGCACAGGCGCAGGCCTTCGGGCAGGGCGACGGTGAGGGTGTGGCCGGCCAGCACGGTGGTGAAGGCGATGCCGTCCTCCAGTGCGTCGGCGGCGTAGCCGTTGGCCTCCAGCGCGCGCGCCAGGTGCACGCGTTCGCTTTCCGGCGCGGCGTCGCCGGGACGCCAGCCGCGCCAGGCGGCGAAGTCGGTGTCCTCCAGCGCGGCATGCAGGGCGACGCCGAAGCGGGTGCCGGCGAAGCGCGGATCGAACGCGGCGTCTTCGGCGTCCTCGGGCAGGGATTCGTCGTGGCCGCCGGCCGCGGGCAGGGTGGATGCGGCCGCGCGGTCGCCGCCGTCGGCATGGGCGAGCTGGGTGAAGCTGTAGACCCACCAGTCGGGGTCGAGCCGGCGGCTGGCCGCGCGCGCGGGCGGCACCGCGGCGTCGGTTTCGGCCGGCAGGCGCGGCAGGGCGGCCGGGGGCGCAGCGGTGTCGATCACCACGCCAGGCGTGCCGGCGAGACCGGCCAGGTCGCCAAGCATCGGCGCCAGCGGACTGCGGGCGTGGCTGTGGAACGGCCCGGCGGCCAGCCACAGCGCGTGCTCGGCGCGGGTCAGGCCGACGTAGAGCAGGCGCGCGTCCTCGGCGCGCTGTTCCTCCTCCCACCTGATCCTGGCGGACTGCCATCCGGCCTCGGGCAGGTCGAGCTTCCAGTGCAGACGACGGCCTTCGACCGGATCGTGGGCGATGCAGTAATTGCCCGGGGACTTCGCCCTGCCGCCGATGCCGACGAAGGGCAGGTAGACCAGCGGATACTCCAGGCCCTTGCTCTTGTGCAGGGTGACGATCTGCACGCGGCGGGCATCGGACTCCAGCCGCAGCAGCTGGGTCTCGTCGTCGGCGTCGGCGCTGGCGATGCGGCGGCCGAACGCGTCCACCAGCCCCTGCAGGCCGAGCGTGCGCGCCTGCATCTCCTGCAGCGCCTCGGCCAGCTGCAGATAGTTGCTCACCCGGCGCTCGCCATCGGCCAGACCGAGCAGGCGTTCGGCGTTCGCCGCGCACAGTTCGCCGACCAGGGCCAGCGGACCGCCGCGCGCGAAACGCTCGCGCCAGCCGTGCGCCTGCTGCTGCCAGAGGCGGGCGGCGTCGGGATCGCGCTCGAGGGCGTCGATGCCGGTGGCGTCGACGCCGACCAGCACGGTGGACAGCGCCGCGCGCAGGCGGCCGTCGTCGCCGCCGTGCAGCAGGGCCAGCAGCAGGGCGTGCAGCTCGCCGGCCTCGGCGGTGGCGTACAGGCTCTGCCTGCCGGCGGCGACCGCGGCGATGCCGGCCTCGGCCAGTGCGCGCTGGATGCGGGTGGCCTCGGCATGGCTGCGCACCAGCACGGCGATGTCGCCGGGGCGCACCGGGCGGCCGTCGATCAGGGCGCGGCCGGCACGACCCTCGGACAGCACCGCGTGGATGGCGGCGACGCAGGCGCGGGTGGCGAGCTGGCGGGAGTCTTCGGCGCTCCAGGGCCTGACCTTGCCCTTGTCGTCCGGCGGTTGAGGCGGCGCCTGCCAGACCGTCAGCGCGGGCGCGGCGGCATCGTCGCGCTGGAAGTCCCCGTCCTCGCGTTTGCCGCCGGGCGTGATCGGATGGAAGGCGATGCGCGGGTCGACGAAGGCGGCGGCACCGGCCTGCGCGTACAGCGCGTCGATGGCGGCGAGGACCGAGGGGCGCGAGCGGAAATTCTGCGACAGCAACGGCGCCCGCGACGTGTCGGCGGCGGCATCCAGATAGGCGTGCACGTCGCCGCCGCGGAAGCCGTAGATGGCCTGCTTGGGATCGCCGATCAGGGCAAGGAAGCGCGCCTGCGAACCACCGGTCGGAGTGCTTCCGAGCGCCGTCGGACCATGCCCGGCGGTCGGGTGTGGCGGCTCGCGATCCCCGTCGGCCGAGCCCGTTCCGAACACCCGGTCGAAGATCCGCCACTGCCGCGCGTCGGTGTCCTGGAACTCGTCGACCAGCGCGGCCTCGTACTGTTCGCGCAGCCGTTCGGCGAGGAGGTCGCCATGAGGGCCTTCGAGGGCCGCGGCGACGCCGTCGATCAGGTCGTCGTAGGTCTGTACCCGGCGCTGCCGTTTCAGCGCGGCGAGCCGGACATGCGCATCGGCGCGCAGGCGGTGCAGGAGGGCGGCGCGGCGGCGGGAGCTCCAGGCCTGCACGGCATCGTCGGCCTCGAACCACGCGTCCAGCGCGTCGAACAACGGCGACGCCGGCACCTGGTCGCGCCTGTCGTCGTAGCAGAAATCCAGCAGTTTTCCGGGTCGCAGCTTGTCCACGTGCAGTTTGTCGCCCCGCGGCCAGCTGCGGTTCTCGCGTCCCGCCAGCAGTTCGTCGAACGCCTTCGCCATGCTGGGCCGCTTCACCCTCGCGCCGTGCAGGATCTTGCGGTCGAACGCATGCCCGACCAGGGCCTGCGCATCCGCGGCATGCTGTTCGATCGCTTGCAGCAGATGCGCCGTCGCGACCTCCAGGGCAGGCGTCGGATCCGGCGGCAACGGCGCGTCCGGCGGCAGCAGTACCGGCTCGCGCAGCAGATCCTTGAGGTCGGCGGCCAGCGCGGCGGGGCCTTCCTTCCACAGGCCGGCGAGATCGTCGGCGCCGGCGGCATCGACCGCGTGCGCGCGCCACAGGTCGGCGGCCAGCGCCTCGCGCAGGGCGCGGTCGTTGCCGAGCAGTTCGGGGGGGTCGAAACCCTGGCCGCTCTCCAGCGCGTGCTCGCGCAGCACCCGCGCGCAGAAGCCGTGGATGGTGAAGATCGCGGCGAGGTCCATCTCCAGCACGGCCTGGCGCAGACGGCGGCGCAACGCATCGTCGCCCTCGCCGCTGCGCGCGCGATGCAGTCCGAGCAGCCGGCGGGTCAGGACGACGGCGGGACCGTCGGTCTCGGACGGCATGGCGTCCACCTGCTCCAGCGCCAGCTGCAGGCGTTCGCGGATGCGCCGGCGCAGCTCCTGGGTGGCCGCCTCGGTGAAGGTCACCGCCAGGATCTCGCCGACGCGCAGGCCGCGCTCGACCACCAGCCGGGTCACCAGCGTGGCCAGGGTGTAGGTCTTGCCGGTGCCGGCGGAGGCTTCGACCAGATGCACCCCGTCGAGGGCGAGCTCCAGCCAGGGGTCGAAGGCGGGCGCGGCGCTCATTCGGCGTCCTCCGCATCCCAGTCGTCCGGCAGGAGCAGCGCCGCGTCGTCGTCCTGCCCGGAATCGAACGCGCCGCGCGTCACCAGGCCGAAGATCGTCCGCGACAGCCGCGCGAACTCGGCCCGGGCCGCGGCATCGGCGAACGGGTCGCAGCCGCGCAGCGCCAGCCGCAGCGCCTCGTCGTCGCCTTCGGCCCATTGCCGGGGGCCGCCACGCCATTGCTTCGCCGCCGCGCCGATGCCGCGCCCCGGATCGGCGGCAGTGAAGAAGGCCCAGCCGCTGTAGGGCGCGAACGGCAGCGGGCGTCGCAGACCTTCGCGGCGCAGCGCGATCAGGGCGCGCAGGGCATCGGCGGCCTTTTCACGGCCGATCGGTTCGCGCAGATGCGGGCCGATGCCATCGGCCTCGTGGAACTCGACCAGGGGCAGCGCCAGTCCGCAGGCTTCGGCCAGCAGCCAGTCGAGGCCATTGCGGATCGCGGAGTTGCCGCTGGGCATGCCGAAGCGCAGGCGCGCGAGACCGTGCGGCCAGGCATCGGCAAGCCGGCCATGCAGGCGCAGGTCGTCGATCCGCACCTCGCAGGGGATCGAACCGGCCACGGCCTCGCCGCGCCATCGGCCGAATTCGCGGACGTAGGGCCGCACCTGGGCGATGACGTCGGCCAGGGTGCGCCGCCCCGGCGGGCCGGACGGCAGCAGGCCGCGGGCGCGCAACGTGGCGTACAGGGTGTCGTCGCCCTCGCCGGCCGCGTCCAGCAGCGCGTCGAACACCGCGCGCTGCAGGCGCTGGCGTTCCAGGCCGCGGCCGGGGGCCTGCAGCGGCTCGGTGTCGTCGCCCGCCTCGCCGGGCTCCGGCAGGCGCAGGCCGAGGCGCTGGCGCAGGAAGCCGTCCACGGGCGCGACGAGGAAGCGGCGCAGCGCGTCGATCGAGAGCTCGCTTTCCGGCTCGGCGGGCGCGGCCAGCTCGAACCCGGGCGGTATCCACGGCGCCAGCGGCGTGCGTGCGCCGGCGAGACGGCCGGCGGCGGAATGCCAGTGGCCGCGATAGCTGAAACGGCGCGGGTCGGCCGCCTCGCCGGCGCCGAACGCGGCCGGCGAGAACGGCTGCAGGGTGTGCTGCAGCACCAGGGCGCGCTCGACATCGGCCTTCTGCCTGGCCCGCTCGGCACCGTCGGCAGCGGCGACATGGTAGTCGGCCGCCGCCGACAGCAGCTCGCTGACCAGCGCCGACGGTTCGCGCACGCTGCCGTCGCGCGGGTCGGCGCCGAGCCAGCTCAGATAGAAGACGTCCTGCGCGGAGGCGAACAGCTGCAAGAACAGGAAGCGGTCGTCCTCGCGGGTGGAGCGGTCGCCGTGGCGGCGCCGCTCGGTGCCCAGTTCGGCGGTCAGCCGGTTCAGGCCGGCGGCGGGGTCGCGACGGGGAAAGTCGCCGTCGTTCATGCCCAGCAGGCAGATCACCCGGAACGGCAGCAGCCGCATCGGCACCATCCGCGCGAAGCTGACCCCGCCGGTGAGCAGCGGCGCGCGGGTATCGGCCTCGCCCAGCACCGCGGCGAAGTGCGCGCGCACCGCCTCGGCCGGGACCGGTTCGGCGAACGCCAGGCGCCCGGCGTCGTGGGCGAAGCCGTCGATCAGGCTGCGCAGCCGGTCCAGCGCGCGTTGCCCGCCGGGCGTCGCCGGAGGCCGCGGCAACAGGACGTCGAGCAGGTCCAGCAGGCGTTCGCGCCACTGCTCCGGCGGCATCGCCTCCCCGAGCAGGCGCTCGTGGCGGGCGAGCACCCGCAGCAGGCGCAGCAGGATGTCCAGCGCATCCAGCGCGCTGCCCTCCAGATCCGGCCATGGCGCCACCGCGCCATTGCCGCCGCTTCCGGGTACCGGTGCCTCGCTGCCGGTGGCATGGCCGAGCAGCAGCCGGTCCAGTGCGAACTGCCAGGTGTAGGCATCGTCCGCGGGGGCGCCGTGGCGGGCACGATGCGGGGCGTCCAGGCCCCAACGGGCTCCGGCAGCATGCAGCCAGCCATGAAGGCGCTCGAAGGCGGCGGCATCGAGACCGGCTGCCTGGGCCAGCGGCGGGCTGGCGAGCAGGTCGAGCATCTCCTCCAGGCCGAAACGCGAGACCGGCAGCGCCAGCAGGCGCAGGAACACCTCGGCCAGCGGCTCGCCGGCCAGCGGACTGGCGTCGGCCATCGCGTACGGGATCGGCCTGTCCTGGCTCTCGCCGCCGAACACCGCGTCCAGGTACGGCACATAGGGATCGATATCGGGCGCCAGCACGGCGATCTCGCGCGGCTGCAGCGGCGGGTCGAAGCGCCGGCCCTCGGGCGAGGACGGCTCCAGCAGCGCGCGCAGGCGGTCGTGCAGCACCTGCAGTTCGCGCAACCGGGTGTGGCAGGCATGGAACTGCAGGCTGGGGTCGCCGCCATCGAACGCGATGCCGGTCGCCGGCGCGGGGCGCCGGTGGAACAGATCGGCCTGCATGCGGTGCAGCAGGCTGGTCGATCCCGCCTCCGCCGTCTCCGGCTCGACATACGCGGAAATCTCGCCCGACGGATGCACGACCTCGTAGCTGCCCAGCAGGGCGATGAAGTCGCGACCGGCCGCACCCCAGTCGCGCAGCAACGGGTTCTCGCCATCCTCGACCCCGAACGGGTCGGGATCGCCGCCGCGCACGCGTTCGCCGAGCGTGCGCAGATCGCCCCAGTACGCGCGGGTCGGGGTCGGCAGATAGAAATGCAGGGTGCCGACGCGGGCCTGGGTCGCCATCACCCGCAGCACGTCGGGCGAGACGTTCAGGGTGGCGAAGGCGAACAGGCGCACCGGCAGTCCGCGCGGCAGCGCGCCGTCTGTACCGGCCCCGCCGCCGTCGAAGCGGGCGAGGTAGTCCTGGATGCGGCGGGCACGATGGGAGCGGCCACGGGCGACCGTGCGCCACAGGATCGCCTGCGGGTCGTCGGGATCGGCTCCGGCCTCCCAGCGCAGCAGCCAGTCGCGACGCCATGCCAGGTACTTGGCGTAGACCCCGGCCAGCTCACTGGCGAGGGTCCACGGCCGCGCCGGGTCGCCGGCGGCCAGGTAGGCGGACAGCGCGGCCATCGCCGGACGCGCCATCAGCGCATCGTCGCGCAGGGCCGCGTACAGGGCCCATTGCAGACCTCCAGCGTCGAGGTCGTCGTCGGCACCGCCGAGATTCGCGTCCAGCGCGCGGGCGACGAACTCGCCCGGGGTCAGGAACTCCAGATTGGCGGCGATGCCATGCGCCTCGGCCAGGGTCGCCTGCAGCCAGCGCCGCATCGCGACCTGCGGAATCAGCACCAGGTCCGGCTCCAGCAACCCCTGCCCGGGGGCCGGCGCGCGCAGCTCGTCCGCCATCAGCTGCGCGAGCACATCCAGCGCATTGGAATGGTAGAGACGGAAGTCGGTCGCGCCCGGCATCCGGGCATGATGCCCGAGCGCGGTCGCCGACGACGAGACCGGACTGAGCGGGCCAACCGCCTTTCGCTGGAGCGGCATGAGCCGCGAGGGCTTTACATGGGAAGGCCTCATCGCGGCTCGCGCCGCTCCTGCAGATGGAAGGCAGGGATGGGCCGGATGTGGGCCAAGTCCCCTCAACCAGGCGGCGATTCGCCCGTCACGCAAGGGGGTGTGGCAGCGCGACGACGGCGGGGCCGTTGGTTTGCGAAGCAGACCCGGGGGAATCCCGGACGCAGCCCGGGATCGCGGCTCACACCGCTCCTATGGGTGTCGCGGTGCGGGATGCGAAGCCAATGTGCCGGACCGGAAGTCGACGCCATCGCCCCGGGCGCCGATACTCTGCCCCCTCCGGCTTCGTTCAGGCAGGTGTCGCCAAGCTTGCCTGAACGGATCGCAACCCCCTCCCCCGACGCGAGCGCATGACGAACGACAATCCCATCGTCCGCCTGGAAGGCGTCCGCCTGGATCGCGGCGGTCGCACCGTGCTGCGCGACATCAGCCTGGACGTGCCGCAGGGCCGGGTCGTCGCCGTGCTCGGCCCGTCCGGCAGCGGCAAGTCGACCCTGCTGGCCGCGCTGACCGGCGAGCTGCCGGCCGCCGCCGGCACCGTCGAGGTGTTCGGCAGGCCGATCCCGGACCGTCGTCGCGAGTTGCTGGAGCTGCGCAAGGGCATCGGGGTGATGCTGCAGGGCAATGGCCTGCTGACCGACCTGACCGCGGCCGAGAACGTCGCCCTGCCGCTGCGCACCCACACCACGCTGCCGAAGCCGGTGATCGACCGGCTGGTACGGATGAAGCTGCACGCGGTCGGCCTGCGCGCGGCCGCCGACGCGTTCCCGCGCGAGCTGTCCGGCGGCATGGCGCGACGGGTCGCGCTGGCGCGTGCGCTCGCGCTCGACCCGCCGCTGATGATCTACGACGAACCACTGACCGGGCTGGACCCGATCGCCAGCGGCGTGGTGATGGCCCTGGTCCGGCGCCTCAACGACACCCTCGGGCTGACCAGCATCGTGGTCACCCACCACGTCCACGAGACCCTTCCGGTCGCCGACCACGCGATCGTGATCGCCAACGGCGGCATCGTGTTCTCCGGAAGCCCGGACGCGCTGGAAACCAGCGCCGATCCGCTGGTACGGCAGTTCCTGCGCGGCGAACCGGACGGGCCGATTCCGTTCGACAGCCCCGGCGGCTTCGGCGCCGCCCCACGTCCTGCCGAGGAGACCGCCTGATGGCCTTCGTCGAAGCCACCCGCGCGGTCGGGCGCGCCGGCCTGTTCTCGCTGTCGGTGCTGCGCGCGTCGAAGCCGACCGCCGACTTCTGGCGCGAGCTGGTCCGCGAGATCTACAAGATCGGCGCCCGCTCGCTGCCGATCATCGCGGTCGGCGGTGCCTTTGTCGGCCTGTCGGTGACCCTGCTCGGCTACCGCGCGCTGGACACCTACGGCGCCGCCAACCAGGTCAGCGCGATGCTCGGCCTGGGCCTGTACCGCGAACTCGGCCCGGTGCTGACCGCGCTGCTGTTCATCGGACGCGCCGGCAGCTCGATCGCCGCCGAGCTGGGCCTGATGCGCGCCACCGACCAGATCACCGCGCTCGGGCTGATGGCGATCGACCCGGTCGGCAAGGCGGTCGCGCCGCGGTTCTGGGCGGCGGTACTGTGCGTGCCGCTGCTGACCGCGTTCTTCTGCAGCCTCGCGATCAGCGCCAGCTACTTCGAGGCGGTGCACGTGATCGGCATCGACGCGGGGGTGTTCTGGCAGGTGCTGAAGGACAGCGTCGACTTCGGCAAGGACTTCGCGATGGCCTTCGCCAAGGCGGCGGTGTTCGGCGCGGTCGCGGCGCTGGTCGCGGCCTTCGTCGGCTACCACGCCGAACCGACCATCGAGGGCACCTCGGTCGCGACCACCCGAGCGGTGGTCAATGCCTCGCTGCTGGTGCTGATGTTCAACTTCGTCATGACCGCGCTGCTGTTCAAATGACTCGCATCCAAGGTGAAATGAAATGAGCGCTCGCGCCCCCCGCATCGAATTCGCCGTCGGCGCCTTCCTGCTGCTGGCCCTGGCCTCGCTGCTGGTGCTGGCGATCGCCTCGACCAACGGCAGCTTCGGCTTCGGCGGCAGCACCTACGAGGTGACCGCGCGCTTCAGCAACCTCGGCCCGCTGCGGCCGAACGCGCCGGTCAAGATCGGCGGCGTGGCGATCGGCAAGGTCGCGCGGATCGGGCTGGACCCGGTCAAGCTCGACTCGGTGGTGACGCTGGCGATCGACAGCCGCTACGACGACCTGCCGGCCGACACCAGCGCCGCGATCCTGACCAGCGGCCTGCTCGGCGAGAGCTATGTCGGTCTCAAGCCCGGCGGCGACCCGGACCCGCTCAAGGACGGCGACGAGATATTCCTGACCCAGTCCTCGGTCGACATCATCGAACTGGTCGGCAAGTACATGTTCAGCGGCGGTGCCGACAATGCGGGCGGTAACGCCGATGCCCCGGCGGCCGGCGAGGCGCCCGCCGGCGACAACGCCGACGATGCGCTGCCCGACTACCTGAAGTGACCGCCTTCCCTCTACAGCACTCTCCCGCAAGGAGCTGCCCATGATCCGCAAGACCTTCCGCTTCGCCGCCCTGCCCCTGTCGGTCGCGCTGCTGGCCGCCACCGGCCTGCAGGCACCGGTCGCGCATGCGCAGACGGCCGCCGCGAGCCCGGCCCCGGCGGCGACGCCGAGCAAGCTCGTCCTCGACAACAGCACCCGCATCCTCAACACGCTGGAAGCGCGCCGCGCCGAGTTCACCGCCGACCGCGGCAAGCTGCGTGCGTTCATGGCCGGCGAGTTCAACGCGATCTTCGACCGCGACTACGCCGCCCGGCTGGTGCTCGGCACCCATGGCCGCGGCGCGTCGGACGCCGACGTCAAGCTGTTCGCCGATGCGCTGGCCGAGAGCCTGATGCAGCGTTACGGCGCATCCCTGCTCGACCTCAACGCGCGCCTGCAGGTGCGGGTGAAGTCGGAGACCCCGATCCGCGGCGGCGCGATCGTCAAGGTCTCCAGCGAGTACCTGCGCCAGGGCGGCGAGCCGGTGCCGGTCGATTACCTGATGCGCCAGAGCGGCGGCAAGTGGAAGGTGTTCGACGTGATGGTCGAAGGCGTCAGCTTCGTGCAGACCTTCCGCAACCAGTTCGACACGCCGCTGCGGCAGAAGTCGATCGCCCAGGTCGCCGCCGAGCTGAAGGCCGGCAGCCTGCAGGCCACCGCCGAGTGAACGCAGCCGCGCCCGCGGCCGTCGCCGCGGTCCGCCGCGACGGCGACGCGCTGGTGTTCGAAGGCGCGCTGGTGCGTGCGAGCTGCGCGGCGCTGTGGTCGCAGCTGAAACCGCTGCTGGCCGGCGCGCGCCGGATCGAGCTGGCCGCGGTAAACGCGATCGACAGCGCCGGCCTGGCCCTGCTCGCGGAAGTCGCCGGACGCGACGGCATCGGCGCCGTCGCCGGCAACCCGCCGGGCCTGTCCGAGCTGCGCGCCGCGTACCGGCTGGACGCGGAACTGGATTACGCCGGCTGAGCATTCGCGAGGGCGCGGCGGTCGCCATCGCGGACGCCCGGTCTGCCTTCGGCGGATTGCCGGACGACACGCCCCGGCGCGGCCCTGGAACACCGGGAGGTCCCGGCAGGCGTGACGGTGATGGCCTCGTCGGGATGGATCCCGGATCCGGCGCCGGTAGCCGCGACCCGTTCGTGCCGGCGGCAGCCGGGCGAACGCAAGGCCGCTGCCATGCGCAAGCGCGGCATGGCGCAGGAATGCGTCGGATCAAGGCGCGCAGGACGTGTGCACTCCGACGAACCGTGCGTTTCGACAAACTGATAACCTGAACGAAGTGTTCCGGTCGCCAACGCAGGATCGCGTGGCCGGCTCCCCCCCGACCCGGATCTACACTGCCCCCATGCGCTCTCCCCCCCATGCCCGCGGGCCCCGGCCCGCTTCCGTGCTTCTCCCGTTGGTCCTGCTGACGATGGCCGTACCGGCCACGGCCCAGGTCATCACCCGTCCGCTGTCGGCCGGACAGCAGGCCCGCTACGAGCGCTGCATGGCCGCCGCCGACAACGCGCCGTCGGCGTTCCAGCGCTGTCTGAACGAGGCCACCGACGACGCGCCGGCATCGCCCACGGCACCTGCGGAAGCGCCGCCGGCCGACACGACGGCGGTCGATCCGGCAGCCGCCGACGCGCAGGTCGAGCCGCGACCCGACGAACAGCCGCCCGGCGACGACGCCGTGCCGCCCGGACCGCAGCCGATCGGCGCGCCGCCCGCCGAAGCAATGTCGGCCGCGCCGCAGACCGGGCCCGAGGCGGTCGAACCGGCCGCGCTGCCGCCCGCCGACGCGTCGGCCCAGGCACAACCCGACTACGAGCAGGAATACCAGGCGATCTACGGCGATCCGTACGACCCGGTCGCCGATCCGAGCCTGCCGGAGCCGGCACAGCTGCCGACCAGCTACGACCCGTGGGAGCGCTACAACCGCCCGATGCACCGCTTCAACAACGCGGTCGACCGCACCGTCGCCAGGCCGCTCGCGCGCGGCTACGTCAAGGTGGTGCCGCGGCCGCTGCGGCTGGGCGTCAGCAACTTCTTCAACAATCTCGGCCAGCCGGTGTCCGCGATCAACGCGCTGCTGCAGGGCAAGCCCAAGCAGGCGGGGCAGTCGCTGGGCCGCTTCCTGCTCAACAGCACGCTCGGCATCGGCGGCATCTTCGACCCCGCCAGCGACGCCAAGCTGCCCAACCGCAGCGAGGACTTCGGCCAGACCCTCGGCGTCTGGGGCTGGAAGCGCTCGCGCTACGTCGAACTGCCGTTCTTCGGCCCGCGCACCCTGCGCGACAGCCTCGGCATGGCCGGCGACGCGCCGCTGAGCCCGCTGCGCCAGGTCGAGGCCGACCGCGTGCGGATTCCGCTGCAGGGCCTGCAACTGGTCGACGTGCGCGCGCAGCTGCTGGCCACCGACAGCCTGCGCGAAGGCGCCGAGGACGACTACACCCTCGTCCGCGATGCCTGGCTGCAGCGCCGCCAGTACCAGATCTTCGGCGACCGCCTGCTGGAAGAGGACGAATCGCTGCCGGACTACCTGCGCGAGGAATACAACCCGACCGTGCCGATCGACGCGATGCCGGTGCTGCCGCCGGACGCGGGCGGCGGCTGAGCTTCCTCCGCCCCGGCCATGTCATCATTGCGCCCGGCCCGGCTGATAAGGTAGCGGGGACCGGGCGCTCACGCGGGCGGGCCGACGAGCCCGACACCCTCATCCGGCGCAACCACCGGATGCCCGTCGCCCAGGAATGCCCTTTCACTGACAAGGAGTTTGCCGATGTCGCTCGTCTTCCGCCTGACCCGCCCCATTGCCCTCGCCGCTCTGGCCGTCGCCACGGTCGCCTGCTCATCGATGGCATCTTCCGATGCCGAGCCGGTGCCGCCGACCACGCTGCGCGGCGAGTACGTCTACAGCGACGGTGCGCATGTGATGCATCCCTGCGGCAATGCCTCGATGCTGTGGGTGGTCGGCGACGAGGATCTGCTGGAACCGCTGCGGACCCGCTCGGCGGCGCGTTCCAAGGCGTTGGGCAAGCCGGACCAGAGCGTGTACGTCGAGCTCACCGGTACGCTGGAGCCGAGCACGATGGCCGGCTACGGGAACACCCTGCAGGTGACCACGGCGACGCTGCTGGGCGACCAGGCGCCGGCGACCTGCCCGTCGTCGCTGCCGTCGGCAGGCTGAGTCTCCGCCGGTTTCAGGCGTCGGCCTCGTCGACGCCTTCGTCGTCCACGTCCGCGCCGGTGCCGAGCAGGCGCCGGCTGTCGTCGATCGGCAACGCTTCCACGTCGCGCAGCTTGCGGGTCAGCACGCGCGTGCGGCGGTCGGTGTCGTCGATCTTGCGGCTGGCTTCGTCGAGTTTCTTCTTCACCGCGCCGAGCGCGTCGCCGAACTTGCCGAACTCGGTCTTGACCGCGCCCAGGGTCTGCCACACCTCGCTGGAGCGCTTCTCGATCGCCAGCGTGCGGAAGCCCATCTGGAAGCTGGTCATCAGCGCCAGCAGGGTGGTCGGGCCGGCCACCGCGATGCGCAGGTCGCGCTGCAGGCCGTCGACCAGGCCCGGGCGCCGCAGCACCTCGGCATAGAGTCCTTCGGTGGGCAGGAACAGGATCGCGAACTCGGTGGTGTGCGGCGCCGCGACGTACTTTTCGCGGATGCGCGCCGCCTCCAGCTTGACCCGCCGCTCGAGCGCGTCGCCGGCCAGCCGCGCGGCATCGGCATCGGCGCGCTCCTGCGCGTCGAGCAGGCGCTCGTAGTCCTCGCGCGGGAACTTGGCGTCGATCGGCAGCCACACCGGCGCTTCGCCGTTGGAACCCGGGAAGCGCACCGCGAACTCGACCCGCTCGCCGCTGCCGGGCACGGTGGCGACGTTGGCCGCGTACTGGTCGGGCGCGAACACCTGCTCCAGCAGCGCCGCCAGCTGCACCTCGCCGAACACGCCGCGTGACTTGACGTTGCCGAGCACACGCTTGAGGTCGCCGACCCCGGTCGCCAGCTGCTGCATCTCGCCCAGCCCGCGCTGGACCTGCTCCAGCCGCTCGGACACCAGCTTGAACGAGGCGCCGAGGCGGGTTTCCAGCGTGCTCTGCAGTTTCTCGTCGACGGTCGCGCGCATCTGTTCGAGCCGGGCCGCGTTGTCGGCCTGCAGCTTCTGCAGCTGCTGCTCCAGCGTCGCCCGCATCTCGCCGATGCGCTGTTCGTTGCGCTGGGTCAGTTCGGACAGGCGCTGGCCGAGACCTTCGGCGAACTGCTGCTGGCGGGTGGCCAGCTCCAGCCGCGACTTGTGGGCGTCGTCGTTGAGCGCGGTACGCAGCTCGTCCAGGCGCTGGTCGGTGCGGTCGCGGAAGTCGGCCAGGCTGCGCCCGAACCCGTCGATACGGGCATCCTGCTGCCTGGACAGGCCGTCGAGCTGCTGGCGAAGCTCGCCGCGCCCTTCGCGCTGCTCCGCGCGCAAGGCCTGCTCGAGCTGCTCGCGCAGGGCGCCGAACGCGGCCTCCGGCCGGCGCAGCAGCAGGACCACCAGCAGGCCGATGGCGACCAGCACCGCCAGCAGCAGGATCAGGACGAGTACTTGGATGTCGGGCATGCGGCCAGTGTAGCCGGCGGCGTCTCGGGCATTGAGACCGGGGGATGTGATCGTCGCGGCGCCGGCGTATCGTCTGCACGGCGATCCGCACCCCAGCCAGCGAGGAAATGCGATGACGATGCACAAGGGCAGCTGCCATTGCGGCAAGGTGACCTACGAGGTCGAAGGCGAGGTCGACGGCGGCCTGGCCTGCAACTGCTCGATCTGCCAGCGCAAGGGCGCGCTGCTGTGGTTCGTGCCGCGCGAGGCGCTGCGGATCACCGCCGGCGAGGACGCGCTGACCACCTACACCTTCAACAGGCACGTGATCCGCCACCAGTTCTGCGCGACCTGCGGGATGCACCCGTTCGGGCTCGGCACCGATCCCAAGGGCAACGAGATGGCGGCGATCAACCTGCGCTGCATCGAGGACATCGACCTGGCCGCGGTGCCGGTGCAGACCTTCGACGGCCGCGCGCTGTAGCGGCTCGGCCGTCGACGGGGCGACATTGCGGCTGGAAGCCCGCGGCGCCTGCCGGACGACCCGCGACCAGGCCGGAACGGCGCTGCCGCCCGTCCACTGCCGCCACGGCCACTGGCATCGACGCAGGACGGGGTAGTGGATTCGCGCTGGCGATGGCTGCCCCCCGCGCCCGGGCTGGCGCAGGGCGCGGCGCGGTGTTCGGGGGGCGCGGCAGGAAGACCGGCTCGATTCCCGTGCCGTCCGCCGGACGCGCTCGCGAACGCCGCGGGCGTCGCAACTCCGCGGAGCGGCGCGAGCCGCGACGGCTTTTCGCGACGTCCGGGGCGCGGCTTGCGCCGCTCCGGCAAGCGGAGTCTGCGAGATCCGGACCGGGGCCCGGCTCAGTCGGCGAGGAACGCGATCAGGCCCTTGCGCCGTGAGGGCTTCAGCGCGCGGAAGCACGCCAGCAGGGCGATCTCGTCGGAATTGCGGGCGACGCCTGCCTGGTAGGCGTCGCCCGGCTCACCGACCCGGGCGCTGCCGGCGCCGTCGATCAGGTAGTCCAGGGTCAGGCCGTGCTCGGCGAGCAGCCGGCGGATCTCGGCCAGGTTCTCCAGCCGCGGCTGGGCGCGTCCGCTTTCCCATTTGGAAATGGTCGCCTTGGACACGTTCAGTTCGAAGCCGATCTGCTCCTGCGACCAGCCCCGGGCATCCCGAAAACGTTTGAGACGGGCGCCGAAATGCTCCATGGCCGGCATTCTCGGCGGATCGGAAACACCTGTCGTTTCCTGTTGTTGACAATCGATGTTTCCTATTGGAAACTCGCCGTGGGCGTCATGCAGGCGCCGCAGGGACGACAGGAAGTGCACGTGCGACGGACACCGTGGTCGTCCGGCACGCTCCCGGGGATCGGCCGCTTCCGCGGCCGTCGGAGCCATGCCGGGGTGCCAGGTCCGTCGAGTTCCAGGTCAGCCGCCCCCGCGAAATCCTGCTGAACGCCCAGGCCCGGACCGCCGGTCCGGGCCGTCAACCGCACGACTGCGCAAGGCCGGTGACCACGTGAAGACGCATGGCAACGGCCGGAGCAGAAACTGCCGGAAGGCTGCCGGAGACCTTTCGGGTCCGGGGCGCCGGGACTGCGCCGCTTCTCGCCGATGGCAGAGGCACGCCTCCCCCGGCGCCGTCAACGAGAACAAAAAAGGATTTTGTACGGCCATGAACAATCAACGCGTTTCAGCCACGCTCTTCACGGCACTTGCCTTCACCGGCATCGCCCTCGCCGCCGGCGACGCCGCCGCCAGTGGCGTCATCGTCTGCAACAACTGCAACTCGGTCGCGCAGGCGGCGAAGCAGGGCGGCGACGGCCTGGTGATCGTCACCGACTTCCCGAACAAGAAGATCTGGGGCTTCAGGAACGAGTACGACCGCGAGACCGGGCAGTTCTTTCCGCGTCCGGTGTCGATTCCCGCCTCGATCGTCGACAGCCACAACAACACGATGACGATGACCGATCCGGCCAAGGCCCAGATCACGATCCGGCAGAACGACCCGGGCAGCAATGCCTTCCCGTTCCCGGCCGGCTTCGAGGGCTGGAACGCCCATCACATCGCGACCGACACCAACATGCGCGGGCAGTTCGCACATGCGCTGGCCGCCCACTACACCGGCGCGACCACCAGTTCGAATCTGTGGAACAACCTGACGGTATCGCTCAAATCGCTGGCGCTGGGCTGGCTGGGCACGACGGGACGCTTCGAATTCGTGACCGTCACCGTCTTCTGGTCGGACGGCAGCAGGACGGTGATGACGATCGACAAGGACGACGTCACCACGATGGACTACGTGCCGGGGCAGAGCTTCGACAGCGAGGGCAACCGGATTCCGGACTACAGCATCGGCCGGGGCAGCGGCGACGAGTATGTCGGCAATTACCAGTTCAGCAACGAAGACGGGCTGAACGAATGGCTGTACGCGGCCAGCCAGTATGGGATCCCGATCACCGGCACCCGCAGCAAGCGGATGAGCTGCAGTTGGGACGGCCGCACCCTGAGCTGTCACTACTACTGAGCATCGCCGGTCCCGGCATCGGCGGCGGGGCGCGGCCCACGGTACCGTCGCGGCCGTCCGCCGATGCCGTTCTGCCGGGTGGTGTGCGCGGGCGTTCCCGAAGGCGCCCGGGCCCGTCAGCCGTTCCCCTCAAGGTCCGTACCCGCCCCGGCCGCCACCGGGAGCGGGAGCGTGCGTGGCGTCCAGGTACCGGACCGGTACCGCGGCAATGCCGAGCCACGGGCCACTGCGGAGATGCGCGCGCAGCCGCCCACGAGGGCTGTGCGTGCTGCCCGCAGGGCGGGGAAACAGATGACGGCGCCTAGTCCACCACCCGGCAGAACACCGCCTTCAGGTAGCGCGACTCCGGCACGCTGGCGAGGAACGGGTGATCGGGGCCGGCGCCGGCGACCTTCAGCACCTGCACGGTGCGGCCGGCGTAGAACGCCGCGCGGCGCAGCATGTCGAGGAACTGCTCCTCGCTGACCAGGCCGGTGCAGGAGAAGGTCGCGAACAGGCCGCCGGGCCTGACCACGCCCAGCGCCAGCTTGTTCATGTCGAGGTACTTCTTCAGCGCCGGGATCACCTGGTCGCGGTCGCGGGTCATCTTGGCCGGGTCGAGGACGACCACGTCGAAGGCCTCGCCGTTGTTGGCCGCATCGCGCAGCCACGGGAAGATGTCGGCCTGGACGAAGCGCGGGCGCACGCCGCCTGCAAAGGGCGCATTGAGCTTCGCGTTGCCCTTGGCGATCTCGATCACGTCGGCGTCGATGTCGATGCCGACCACTTCGCTCGCGCCGCGCGCCGCCGCGTACACCGCGAAACCGCCGGTGTTGCAGCACAGGTCGAGCACGCGCTTGCCCTGTACCCGGTGCGACAGCCATTCGCGGTTCTCGCGCTGGTCGGCGAAGAACCCCGTCTTGTGCGCACCGGCCGGGTCGGCGCGGAAGCGGATGCCGTGCTCGGTGATGATCGCCGGCTCGGTGCCCTGGGTGTCGCGGTAGTCGAAGCTCTCCTGCTTCTGCACGTGCTCGTCGGCGAAGCTGTGGAAGCGGCAGCCGGGGAACTGCGCGCGCAGCGCGTCGAAGATCTCGCTGCGGTGACGCCAGGCACCGGCGCTGAAGAAGCCGACCACGATCAGATCGTCATAACGGTCCACGACCAGCCCGGAGATGCCGTCGCCCTCGCTGTGGAACACGCGCCAGGCATTGGACACATCGTCCAGCCGCAGCACCTCGCGGCGCAGCGCGACCGCCTCGGCGATCCTGTGCGCGAACCAGCCGGCATCGATTGCCACGTCCGGGTCGGTTTCGAGAATGCGCAGCGCGATCCGCGAATGGCCGTTGTAGAAGCCGCGGCCGATCCATTCGCCGTCCACGCCGACCACGTCGACGATGCTGCCGGGTTTGGGCCGCTGCGCGGGCTTCTCGACCAGGCGCTGGAAGATCCACGGGTGGCTGGATTTCCAGGCGTTCTTGAGGCGGACGGTGGGGATCGGTGCGTTCATCGCGACATTTTAATGCCGGTCATGCGCTTCGCGCCGCACGATCCGGAATCGATCTGAATACGTTTGCAGCCGGCCATTGTGCACCTGCACCCGGTGCGATAGTCGCCGGCATGCGAGCGGCGCGGGGCATCTTCGGGAGGGGAACCATGCGGAACGTGCGGGATTGGATGCGCGATCGGGGCCGGGCACCCCACCGGCTGTGGCTGGCGGCATTGTTGTTGCTGGCCTCGCTGCCCGCGCAGGCGGCGATCGATGCGAACACGCTCGGCGCGCGCCATGACGCCGGTGGCGACACCATCACCTTCCGCGTGCATTCCTCGCGCGCCACCCGCATCGAGGTCTGGCTCTACAAGACCGCCGCCGGCGCGCAGGAGAAGGTGCGCTACGTGCTGAGCAAGGACAGCGCGACCAACGTGTGGTCGAAGACGGTGTCGGTGTCGACGCTGCAGAACAGCTACGGCATCACCGGCACGGTCTACTACGGCTACCGCGCGTGGGGCCCGAACTGGCCCTACAGCAGCACCTGGACGAAGGGCTCCGGCACCGGCTTCATCAGCGACGTCGACGCCTCCGGCAACCGCTTCAATCCGAACAAGCTGCTGATCGACCCGTACGCGCGCGAGATCAGCCACGATCCGATCAGCCCCGCCTGCGCCGACGGCACCCTGTACGCCAGTGGCGCCGCGCACCGCCACAAGGACAGCGCCGCCTGCGCGCCCAAGGGCATCGTGCTCGCCGACGACACCACCTCGACCGGCAGCAAGCCGACCCGCGCGTTCCGCGACGAGGTGATCTACGAGGTCCACCTGCGCGGGCTGACGATGAACGACACCGCGCTGCCGGCTGCAATCCGCGGCACCTATGCCGGCGCGGCGCAGAAGGCGGGGTATCTGGCGGACCTCGGCATCACCGCGGTCGAGTTCCTGCCGCTGCAGGAGACCCAGAACGACCAGAACGACACCGATCCGGCCTCGGCCGACGGCGACAACTACTGGGGCTACATGACCCTGAACTGGTTCGCGCCGGACCGCCGCTATTCCTCCGACAAGTCCGCCGGTGGACCGACCCGCGAATTCAAGGCGATGGTCAAGGCCTTCCACGATGCCGGGATCAAGGTCTACGTCGACGCGGTCTACAACCACACCGGCGAGGGCGGGCCGTGGGGCGGCAGCGACGGCCTGACCGTCTACAACATCCTGTCCTGGCGCGGCCTCGACAACCCGACGTACTACTCGCTGACGGCGGACCGCCAGTACCCGTGGGACAACACCGGCGTCGGCGGCAACTACAACACCCGCCATCCCGTCGCCCAGGACCTGATCGTCGACTCGCTGGCGTACTGGCGCGACGAGCTGGGCGTGGACGGCTTCCGCTTCGACCTCGCCTCGGTGCTCGGCAACACCTGCCAGCACGGCTGTTTCGACTTCGACAAGATGGATGCCGGCAATGCGCTCAACCGCATCGTCGCCGAGCTCTCGCCGCGGCCCGACAATGGCGGCGCCGGCATCGACCTGATCGCCGAGCCGTGGGCGATCGGCGGCAACAGCTACCAGGTGGGCGGGTTCCCGTGGAAGTGGGCGGAATGGAACGGCATCTACCGCGACCAGGTCCGCAAGAAGCAGAACAAGCTGGGCAGCGCGACGGTCACCACCGGCACCCTGGCGACGCGCTTTGCTGGTTCCTCGGACCTGTACGGCGACGACGGCCGCCAGCCCTGGCATTCGGTCAACTTCCTCGTCGCCCACGACGGCTTCACCCTCAACGACCTGTACGCCTACAACGAGAAGGACAACGACCAGCCCTGGCCCTATGGCCCGTCCGACGGCGGCGAGGACCACAACAACAGCTGGGACCAGGGCGGCGATCCGGTCGCGCAGCGCCAGGCCGCGCGCACCGGGCTGGCGCTGCTGATGCTCAGCGCCGGCGTGCCGATGATCACCGGCGGCGATGAGGCGTTGCGCACCCAGTTCGGCAACAACAACCCGTACAACCTCGATTCGCCGGCCAACTGGCTGTACTGGACCCGCGACAGCCACGAGGCGAACCACGAGACCTTCACCCGCCGCCTGCTCGCGTTCCGCAATGCGCACCCGGCGCTGCGTCCGGCGCAGTTCTATTCCGGCGCCGACAACAACGGCAACGTGATGGAGCAGCTGCGCTGGTTCAAACCCGACGGCCAACAGGCCGATGGCGCCTATTTCAGCAATGCCAGCAATCACGCGATCGCGTGGCGCATCGACGGCAGCGAGTTCGGCGACCCGGCCAGCGCGATCTACGTCGCCTACAACGGCTGGTCCGGCCTGGTGAACTTCACCCTGCCCTGGCCCGGCAACGGCAGGAGCTGGTACCGGGTCACCGATACCGCGGCGTGGAACGAGGGCCCGGACGCGGTGCGCCTGCCGGGCGCCGAGGACCCCATCGGCGGCGAATGGACGGTCTACGGGCTGCAGGGGCGCTCGCTGCTGGTGCTGATCACGCGCTGATTACCTGTCCAGCGTCTCGCAATCCGCTCGTCATCCTGGCGAAAGCCGGGATCCGGGTTTGACTTGTCGAGACAGGATCTTGCCCCATGACGAAAGGCTGGAGCCCGGCTTTCGCCGGGGCGACGAACCGGTGGCGGAACGCGCCCGACCGTCCCGGTCGCGGAACACAGCTGTCCGCATCGACGCCGCCGGCGGCGGCTTGCATTTGCCGCCGATGGCTGCCATCTGTTCCGCATGCACCTGCCGACCGACGCCGACATCCCCGACACCGAGGCCCAGCGCCAGGCCGACAAGCGCCGCTGGCTGCGCGCGTTCAACGTCAGCCTCGCCTTCGTCGGCGTGCTGACCGCGGTGTTCCTCGCCCAGCCGCACTTCGACGTCGGCCGCTGGACCGTGAACCCGGGCGACTGGGCCGGCCTGCTCGGCGTGCTGGCCGCGCCGCTGCTGCACGGCTCGTTCGAGCACCTGGCCGCGAACGCGATCGCGCTGTTGATGCTCGGCACCCTCGCAGGCGGCATGTACCCGAAGGCGACCCTGCGTGCGCTGCCGCTGATCTGGATCGGCTCCGGGCTCGGCGCCTGGCTGCTCGGCAGCCCCGGCAGCCATCACCTCGGTGCCAGCGGCCTGACCCACGGGCTGATGTTCATGGTGTTCCTGCTCGGCCTGCTGCGCCGCGACCGGCCGGCGGTGGCCGCATCGATGGCGGCGTTCCTGTTCTACGGCGGCATGCTGCTGACGGTGCTCCCGCGCGAGCCGGGGGTGTCGTGGCAGGCGCACCTGGGCGGCGCGCTCGGCGGCGTGGCCGCGGCCTGGCTGTTCAGCAGGCTCGATCCGCAACCGCCGCGCAAGCGCTACAGCTGGGAGGACGAGGACGAGCTCGACTCCGTCGCCGACCGCCACGAGCTGGAGCCCGGATCGCCGCGCGACGTGCCGGTAATCTGGCGACGCGAGGAGCGCGACGACACCGGCACCGTGCTGCCGTTCCGCCGGCGCGAGCGCTGATCCGGCGACGCGGATCGCTCCGCATCGCGACCGCCGTCGCGGAACATCCGGGACCGCCGGCATGTTGACGCGGGCCGGCGGCTTGGGCATGGTGCCGGCGCCCAATGACGGGCAGACACCGAATCAAGGATCATCCCAGATGAACAAGACCCTGGCCTTCTCGATCGCCATGCCCTTCGCTCTGGCCCTGGGCGGCTTCAGCAGTGCCGCGATGGCCGCCGACGGCGCCGGCATGTTCGTGCGTGCCGAAGCCGGCAACAGCGACATCGAGGTCGATGGCGCCGACGGCAGCGATACCGCGTTCAGCCTGCGCGGCGGCTACTACTTCAACAGCACCATCGCGATCGAAGGCTTCTACAGCAACCTCGGCGAGGATTCCGACGACGGCGTGTCGGCCGAGATCGACGGCTTCGGCCTGGGCGTCACCGGCAAGCGCAACTTCATCGACCCGCATCACGGCTTCTACATCTCCGGCCGTGCGGGCGTGATCCGCGCCACCACCGACGTCTCCGTCAGCGGCGTGGGCAGCGCCGACGACTCCTCCACCGAGCCCTATTTCGGCGTCGGCATCGGCTACGACTTCAGCCCGACCTTCGGCATGGGCCTGAACTACGACTTCATCAAGGCCGAGGCGTTCGACGTCGATGTCGACGTGCGCACCCTGACCCTGGGCGTCGAAGCACGCTTCTGATCGACGCTTCGAGCGATGCCCCGACGGCCGCCTCCGGGCGGCCGTTCTGTTTGGAAGCCACGGAAATGCCCTTTCCCCTGACACTTCGCCGCTGGGTGGAGGGTCGGGGGTGAGCGGTTTCGGATTCCGGGTTTCCGGGTTTCCGGCCGTTGCCCCGGGTTCCCCGAGGACAAAGGCACTCGCGCCTGCGTCGCTCGCTGCGACACGGCGGCACGACTTGAACCGCATCGACGCCGCGGCCAGACTGTGGCGCGATCCTCGACCGCGTCGAGCAGGGGGCCCATGCCATGACCCGGTACACCGAAAGCCGCGATTCCGGGCACCGCAACTGGTGGCAGCGCAACTGGAAGTGGGTGGTGCCGCTCGGTGGCATCGCGATGCTGGCGCTGTTCGCGGCGGCGATCTTCGGTTTCGTCTCGCTGCTGTCGGGAATGATGCGCTCCTCCGAGCCCTACCGACACGCATTGGCGGAAACGCGGGCCTCGGCCGAGGTCGTGGCCGCGCTGGGCGAGCCGATCGAGCCGGGCTTCATGCCGACGGGCAACATCAACATCAGCAACGACGAGGGCAAAGCCGACCTGGCGATCGGCGTCGAGGGCCCGAAAGGCGAGGCGACCGTCTACGTCGAGGCGACCCGCAAGCGCAAGCGCTGGAGCTACCGGACCCTGGTGGTCGCGCTGGCGGATCGTGAGATCGACCTGCTCGCCGGCGACGCGGGCGGCGGCCGGCCCGATGACGGCGATGAGGGGAGCGCAGAAGATGACGTAGACGCGGCCGCGGCTGCCCCACGCGACACCGCGATCCGCAAGTCCGGCGCGGCCAAGCCGCTCGACGGCGACTGACGCGCGGCAGCCGCGCTATTCGCGCGCGACCAGCTTCAACCCGCGCGGCGTCAGCGCGCGTTCGATCAGCTCGAACAGGCCCTGCACCGCGAGCGCGAGCAGGGCGGCCGGCACCGCGCCCTCCAGGATCAGGCCGATGTCGTCGAGGCGGATGCCGGTCAGGATCGGCTGGCCGTAACCGCCGGCGCCGATCAGCGCGCCGAGCGTGGCGGTGCCGACGTTGATCACCGCGGCGGTCTTGATGCCGGCCAGGATCGTGCGCAGCGCCAGCGGCAGTTCGATCCGCCACAACCGCGTCCGCGGCGGCAGGCCCAGCGCCGCGGCGGTCTCGCGCAGCTCGCGCGGAATTCCGGTGATGCCGGCATGGGTGTTGCGCACGATCGGCAGCAGGCTGTACAGGAACAGCGCGGCGATCGCCGGACCGGCGCCGATCCCGAACAGCGGGATCATGAACACGAACACCGCCAGCGAGGGCAGGGTCTGCAGCAGGCCGGTCAACGACAGCACGAACTGGCCGAAGCGCGGCCGGCGCGCGGCCAGCACGCCCAGCGGCAGCGCCGCCAGCAGTGCCAGCGCCAGCGACACGCCGACCAGGCCGAGGTGCTCGAGCGTACGCCGCGCGATCCGCGTCGCCCGGCCGCCCGCACGCGGCGCCTCGACACCGAGCCAGTCGGCGGCAACCGCCGCTTCGCTTTCGCGCCCCAGCTTCACCCGCGCGTTGAGCCTGCGCATCGTCGCCGCGTCGATCCGCCCGGCCAGCGCCTCCAGGCTCGCGCTCCAGTCCGGCGCGCGCGCGTCGAGATCGGCGCGGTACAGGTACACCGCGCGATAGGCGGGGAAGAAGCGGCGGTCGTCCTCGAGCACGACCAGGTCGTAGTAGTCGATCTCCGCGTCGGTGCTGTACAGGTCGGTGACGTCGATCGCGCCGCTCTGCAATCCGCGGTAGGCGAGGTCGTGATCCAGTCCATTGGCCCGCTGCGGCAGCCCGTAGGCCGCGCTCAGTCCGGGCCAGCCGTCCGCGCGCTGCATGAACTCGTTGCTCAGGCCGATCTTCAGGCCCGGGTGCGCGGCCAGGTCGGAGATCGAGTCGATCCCCAGCGCCAACGCGCGGTCGGCGCGCATGCCCAGCGCATAGGTGTTGTCGAAGCCGAGCGGCGCGGTCATCGCCAGTCCGCGCGCGGCCAGCGCCTCGCGCAGGGCGTCCTCGCCGGCGCCGGGCATCTGCAGCAGCTCCTGGGCGAGGGTGCCGGTGTACTCGGGGTAGGCATCGATGCTGCCGTTCTCCAGCGCGCGCCAGAGGATGCGGGTGCCGCCGAGCTGGCGGCGGTGCTCGATCGCGCGGCCCTGCGCACGGCCGGCACCGGCGCCGATCTCGGCCAGGATCACCGACTCGGTGAAGTTCTTGCTGCCGATCCTCAGCGACTCGGCCGCCAGCGCCGGCGCAGTGGCGGCGAGCGTCGCCAGCAGCGCGGACAGCAGGTATCGCCCGGCGCGCGTCACAGGCATTCGTCCAGGCTGCGCTGCGCGTGCAGGAACTCGCGCACGAACGGTTCGGCCGGCGCATCGTGCAGCGCGCGCGCACTGCCCTGCTGGACGATCCGCCCGCGCCGCAGCAGCACCAGGGTGTCGGCGAGGAACGCAGCCTCGGCGACGTCGTGGGTCACCATCACCACGGTCTTGTGCAGGGCCGCGAACAACTCGCGCATCTGCGCCTGCAGCTCGTGGCGGATGATCGGGTCCAGCGCGCCCAGCGGCTCGTCCAGCAACAGCACCGCCGGGTCGAGCATCAACGCGCGCACCAGCCCGACCCGCTGGCGCTGGCCGCCGGACAGCTCGGCCGGATAGCGCCGCAACGCATCGATCGGCAGCCGGCACAGCTGCGCCAGTTCGCCCAGACGGGCGTCGATCCGCGCGCGAGGCCAGCCGAGGGTACGCGCCAGCAGCGCGGCGTTGTCGGCCGCGCTCATGTGCGGGAACAGTCCGCCCTCCTGGATCACGTAGCCGATACGCCGCCGCTGCTCGGGCAGGCGCGCGCGCTGCAGCGGTTCGCCGTCGAAGCGCACCTCGCCGGCGTCCGGCCATTCCAGCCCGATCAGCATCCGCAGCACGGTCGACTTGCCGGCGCCGCTCGGGCCGATCAGCGCGGTGGTACGGCCGCGCGCGATCGACAGGTCGACGCCGTCGAGCGCGGTGGTCGCTGCGTACTGCTTGCGGACGCCGGCCAGTTCGAACATCGGCGCAGCTTAGCAGGCGGTCGGAAGGACACCTCCAAGCCGGCGGGCGGCGCACGCGTGCGGACGACCGGACCGCCTGCAGCGGCACGGCCGGTGAAGCACGCCCGTGCTCCCGCTGCATGCGGGACGACGCAATGGCGGCTGCGACACCGGTCCCGCGGCCCTGTAAAGTCCGGGTTCCAAGGGGGCCGCGATGAATCACGAATCGACCGACGCCGCACTCGACGGCGGCAATCTCTACGCACCGCCGCAGGCCGACCTGGCCGAACCGGTGGCCGATGCGCGCGGCGACGAGTTCTATGTCGTCGCCAAGAGCAAGTTCCTGCTGCTGTTCTTCGTGACGTTCGGTCTCTACCAGCTGTACTGGTTCTACCGGCACTGGGCGCTCTACCGGCGTTTCCGCAATGTGTCGCTGTGGCCGGTGCCGCGGGCGATCTTCGCGATCTTCTTCACCCACGCGCTGGCCGGCGAGATCGACGACCGCCTGAACAGATCGCGGCAGACATACGCCTGGTCGCCCGGCACCCTGGCCACCGCCTTCGTGGTGATGGAGATCGTCGGCAGGATCTGCGACAGGCTGTCGTCGTACGGGATCGACAACCCGTACGCGGACTGGGCGTCGTTCGGATTGATGTTCCCGATCGGCTACGTGCTGTGGCGGATCCAGGACGCCGCCAATCACGCCTGCGGCCAGCCCGACGGCGACTCCAACCGCCGCATCACCTGGGCCAATGGCATCTGGCTCGTGCTCGGCGCGCTGTTCTGGCTGCTGGTGCTGGCGATGCTGGTGGTGCCCGAGCGCTTTGCGGTGGACGTCGCTTTGCCGGCGGGCTGATCCCCATGCGCGTCCGCACCCGCTTCGTCCTGCCCGTCCTGCTGATGCTGGCCGTCGCCGTCACCGGCTGCCAGCGCGAAACCGCATCGCCAACCACCCCACCCGAGCGCGAGCCCTACGACGCCAGCGCCGGCGCCGATGCGCGGCGGATCGAGGCCGACGTGCGCTTCCTCGCCGACGACCTGCTGGAAGGGCGGGAGGCCGGCACCCGCGGTTACGACCTGGCCGCGCTGTACGTGGCCCAGCGGATGCGCGCGACCGGCCTGGCGCCGGCTGCCAGCGACGACCAGGGGCACCGGAGCTACTACCAGACCGTACCGATGCTGGCCGCCACGCGCGTGGCCGAAGGCGCGTCGCTGGTCGTGCATCGCGACGGCGGCGATGTCGCGCTGCGGTTCGCGAGCGAGTTCCTGCCCGACGTCGACTTCAATGCCGCCGAGGCGCGCGTCACCGCACCGATGGTGTTCGTCGGCCAGGGCGTGCATGCACCGGCGCTGGGCCACGACGACTTCGCCGGGCTCGACGTGCGCGGCAAGGTCGCGGTGCTGTTCAACGGCGCACCGGCTGCGTTCGACACCGACCGCCGCGCGTTCCACGCGTCCAACCGCGAGAAGCTGCGCGAACTGGCCGCACGCGGCGCGGTCGGCGCGATCTTCGTCGCCACCGACGCCGAGGAGGCGCGCAGCCCGTGGGCGCATCGCGCCGAGAACTGGCAGCGCCCGGGGATGCGGCTGCGCGGCGAGGACGGCATCGCCCTCGACACCTTCCCGCAGCTGCAGGTGGTCGCCCGGGTCTCCGCGGCCGCCGCACCGCGGCTGCTCGATGCCGGCGGCCACAGCGCGCGCCAGCTGTTCGCCGACCTCGACGCCGGCCGGCTGCGCGGCTTCGACCTGCCCGGCACGGCGACCCTGGCGTCGCGCTCCCGGATCGAACCGGTGGAATCGCGCAACGTCGTCGGCATCCTGCCCGGCAGCGACCCGGCGCTGGCCGCCGAGCACGTGGTGTTCAGCGCCCACCTCGACCACATCGGCATCGGCGCCGCGGTCGATGGCGACGCGATCTACAACGGCGCGCTCGACAACGCGCTGGGCGTCGCGATCATGCTGGAGGCGGCGAAGCGGCTGGCGCAGTCGCCGCAGCCGCCGAAACGTTCGCTGCTGTTCGTCGCGGTCACCGCCGAGGAGAAGGGCCTGCTCGGCGCCGAATGGTTCGCCCGCCACCCGACCGTGGCCGGGCCGCTGGTCGCCAACGTCAACCTCGACATGCCGGTGCTGCTGGCGCCGACCACCGACGTCGTTCCGGTCGGCATCGAGCACTCCAGCCTGCAGCCGCTGGTCGAGGCCGCCGCGGCCGAGGTCGGCGTGGCGCTGTCGCCGGACCCGATCCCGGAAGAATCGATCTTCGTGCGCAGCGACCAGTACGCCTTCATCCGCGCCGGCGTGCCGGCGATCTACCTGGTCGGCGGCTACCAGGGCCGCGACGGCGTCGACGCCAAGGCCGTCAACGGCGCCTTCCTGCGCGAGCACTACCACCGCCCCGGCGACGACGCCTCACAACCGATCCGCTACGACGATGCCGCGCGGCTGGCGCGACTGAATGCCGAGATCGGCCGGCGCATCGCCGATGCACCGGAGCGACCGCGCTGGAACGAGGGAGATTTCTTTGGGGAGATGTTCGGGCAGGGTGAGGCGCTGGACGGAAGTGATGCGCTGAGCGAAGACGGCAGGCCACCGGTGCAGGAAGCGCGCAACCCTTGACGTGACCTGGTGAGGCAGAAACCGATCATCAGACCTCCGGTTCATTCCGTATTTCCAGAACAGACCCGAGTACCAAGCGACGGGGATTTCCGTCCAGATAGCACCCCATCCATGGACTGATACTTCATAGCACCTTCGATTCGCCACAATCCACGCCATGATGACCCACTCAATGGCTCGCCCAAGCCATAGAAGTCGTTGATTCCGGGTAGGATTCTGCTGATTGACGCGACCCTGCAGCTGGTCAAGAATCGGATATCACCCCGTTTTCGGGGTCTACTAGTAAGTTAGAGATCATTAGGAAAGTAGACATGAGCCCAGAGATAACAGCAGGCCTGTTCGGCATTCTCGGCGTCCTGATTGGCGGACTAGTCACTTGGTGGCTGCAGAAGGATCGATCGTCTACTGATTTTAGAATTGCGCTTGAGGCAATCAAGACCGAGCACATGGCTGAGACAGCAGCCAAGCATTTCCTCAGCCATCAGGGATACACCGACCGCTCATTTGAGCTCATCAGCAAACGTCTCGGCGGTTTTGAGGAGAACGAGCTGAGGAGAGTATTGGTCCGCGCTGGTGCAATTCGCTACATTCGCAAAGATGGCACGGAGTTCTGGCGCCTGCTTTCCAGAGAGCCTGAGGCAATCGCCAAGGCCAGAGCCAAGAGCGAGTCGATTGAGTCTTCCGATGATGACCTCTAACAATTCATTCAAGCCGAAGCCGCTTCGCGGCTCGGCTTAATTCAGGCGTTAGGCCCATGTTGAAGATTTCGACACTTCTGGCACTTCTCCTTGTAGCACCTCAAGCCTTCGCTGCTGAGGAGCCGGACTGTGACCCGATAGATGAGGCGATTCGCTTCAGCGGGCCCGACCTGTCCCTAGCCGAGCTGGAGCAAATTGGCTTGGCTCGTGCCAAGACAAACCCTGCGGCGCCACAGATCCCGTGGGCATATGGTAATAACAATTGGCTCCAGCTTAAGTCCATGTACCGCCCGGGCGACCAGATTCGGGCGTACGAGCAACTGTGGCGCCCTAGCGGTAAGCCTTTCGCTTGGGGCTATGCTCTGATTCGGGGTCAATGCGTGCTGGGCGTACTCGCAACCCGCGTGTCATAGGCCTAACAATTCGTTCAAGCCGAACCCGCTTCGGATTAGCTTGCACCCGGGTGGTTCCGCGTTAACATTGGCTTCGGAACCGGCCCGTAGCGGGTCGGCTTAACTCTGGCGTTAGGTGCCTCATGGAGCCATCTCAATGACCAAGGAAGAAGCTGAAAGCCTAAGTATCGCTCTCTTGCAGATTGTGAGCAGGCTAGATCAAAGCGCCGCATTCGTTCAGGACAAAGACAACAAGGCGAGCTGGGACAAGTACCAACACGCTGTTGGCCGTGCCATGGCGGCAGTATCTTTGGACTTGGCGGAGCCACTTTGGGCGCGCTTCCCGGAACTTCGTCCAGAGCAGCTTGGCGGCCCTTACAAAGTTGATCTGGGCATTTATGAGCCGCGCTTCTATGATCCAGACTGAAGCGCCTAACAATTCGTTCAAGCCGAACCCGCTTCGGATTACCTTGTGCCCGGGTGGTTCCGCGTTAACATCGGCTTCGGAACCGACCCGGGGCGGGTCGGCTTAACTCTGGCGTTAGGCGGTGCTGCATCAAGTATCCGGTTCGCCGATGTGGCTTCGGCCAGCGCTCCCGCAATCGTCCCGGGCCGGCTCAGATACTTTGGCCGTGATCGGGTCGCAGCTATCGGTCGCAAGCCGTTCCGCTCTGCCGGATCGATGGTCAGGGCGATTGACTTTGCTCTCATTGCCCGTCGCTTTGGTCACATGGCGCCGCAAGCTTCCCCGGGCAAGCCCCGGTCGCTGCGCTCAAGCTTCCAGTTCCGGTAGAGTTCGCCGTGGCGGCGGTGAGTGCCCGGTCGTGGATACATCTCGGGCAGTCACCGCCTAACAATTCGTTCAAGCCGAAAACCAATCGCTACGCGATTGTTTTCGGCTTAACTCAGGTGTTAGGCCCGCACCCAATGGCATCGCAGTTCAAACAGACACTTATCAGCACATCTGTCGTTGGAGCAGTTCTTGGCCTATTGCCAGCAGCCCTTCTGATTCTCTTCTCTGTGTTTGATGCGGGCGACGACGACGGTCCGGCGTTTGTTGTGCGGTTTGATTCTTCGTTTCAAGGCTATGCGCTAATGGTGTTTGTCGGGTCTGTGGTGATTAGCACGGTGCTCTTTGGCTTGGTTCCGTGGCTGATTCATCAGACAATCGCCTACTTCGTGGCTCGCCGTCGGCGGGCCTAACAGTTCATTCAAGCCGAAGCCGCTTCGCGGCTCGGCTTAATTCAGGTGTTAGGCGCGATGGACAGTTCACAGTTGGTCAAAAACGGTAAGAGCCTCGTGGAGGCAATGGGCTTTTGGCCGTCGTTCCACGATGCCAATGTCATGGCGACATCCCGGGACGGTGATTCCTTCTCCGTTACAGTCCATCTTTTCACAATGACCGACCAAGTGGATTCAGCGGGCTACTACGTGCTGGAAAAGCATCACCTGGCAACAATCGTCATGCGCGGCGTAGCGAGCAACTCCTTGCCGTCCGATTACTCCGGTGACTGCTTGGATAGGATCTCGTTTCAGCGCATCGACGGCCACCTCCAGATCGACTTCTCGTCCCACATGGACCAAGACGGTACCGTTGTTTGCGCGGAGGCAGAGATCGCCAGCGTCATACCCTGCTCTTCCAAGGGTGCGGCACTCGCGCCTAACAATTCATTCAAGCCGAAGCCGCTTCGCGGCTCGGCTTAATTCAGCAACTGTCTTGTGAGCCCAGCTGTCAGGCAGTTAAGGCCCCTTCCGCACGCAGCTCGTCACGCCGTCTGGCATTGA
>NZ_JAKJPO010000024.1 GCF_021725675.1 Marilutibacter chinensis
GATGGTAGTGTGGCTCAAGCCATGCGAGAGTAGGTCATCGCTGAACATTTACACCGAAGGCCGGTCCCCACAAGGGGCCGGCCTTCTTCTTTGCAACACCGCCCACAACTGGGCTCGGCCGAACTCCTTACCGCCCGCCACCGTCAGGCGAGAAAGCGCGGCCAGCAGGCCGGCCGCCTAGAACAAACGCCCCTGCGCCGATACCTCTTCCTCGGCCGGCGGGGCGGACGGGCCTGTACCGTAACCGGACGGGGAACGTCCTGCGCGTGGCGGTTGCTGCCGTTGCTGCGCCAGCCTGTGCGCCTGCTCGGCCAGCACCTTGAATTGGCGTTCGCGCTGCAGCCACAGTTCGTCGGCGGTTTCATGCTCCGTGCGGGCGTGGGCGTCTTCTTCCAGCGCCGTCTCGGGGATCTTGGAGAACGGGATCCGCATCGGCGCGGCATCGTGGGCGAGAGCCGCCTGCATCGCGCCGACGTAAAGGGTGTTGTTGCCGTAGCGACGATTGATCGCATCCAGTGCCTGGCTCAGTTTTCTGGAGCGGTCGCGGTTGGGCAGCAGTCCGTGGCTGTCCGCCTCGACCTGTTCCAGCCCGGTCAGCGACACCGCCACGGACAGCGGCGGGTGCTGCCGCGGGTCCCAGCGTCTGCGCTCGCGCGCTCGCGCCAGCACGTCCAACTGGCGGGCGAGCATCGCCAGCAGGCTGGGCGTATCGTCCAGCGCGGCGAAGCGCAGGTGGCGTTCGAAACGGCGTTCGAGGCCGACGAAGCGCAGACTGACCGACATGCCGGTGGCCTGGAAGCCTTCGTGGCGCATCCGCATCGCCGCCTTGGCCAGTAGCTTGAACAGCACTGCGCGGGCCCCCTCGTGACTGCGCAGTGCCGGATCGAGCACGTGAGAATGGCCGATGCTGCCGCGGCGTGTTGGCGGCGCGGGCAATTCGTGGCCGCGCAGCTGCAGCCAGTAGCGTTCGCCCTCGATGCTGCCCCAGGCCAGACGCAGCTGGCGGCGGCCGGCCTCGTACAGTTGCCTGACCGTGGAGATCCCGGCCCGCTGGAGGCGCCGGGCCATCGAGGGGCCGATCCCGCACAGGTCGCGCAGCTCCAGCGAATAGAGGATATCCGGCAGGTCGGACGCCTCGATCACGGTCAGCCCGTCGGGCTTGCGCATGTCCGAGGCGGTCTTGGCGAGGAAGCGGTTGGGGGCGATTCCGATCGAGCAGCGGATCGCGGGGCTGTAGCCGCGGTCGTGCAGGGTCTGCTTGATGCGCCTGGCGATCGCTTCGGCGTTGCCGCGCTCGCGCTCGCGCCCGATCAGGCGGCACGGCACCTCGTCGATCGACAACGGTTTGTCGTGCGGGATGCAGTCCTCGATCGCGGCCATCAGCTCGTGGTGCATCTCGATGTAGCGCGCCGGCCGCGCCTGCCGGATCTCGAGCTGCGGGCACAGCTCCAGTGCTTCCCATACCGGGGTTCCGGTCCTGATGCCGAACGCCTTGGCCTCGTAACTGGCGGCGATGCAGCAGGTCGTCGCCGCCAGCACCGGCACCACCGCGACAGGCCGCCCGAGCAGCGCGCCGGGCGCGTCGAACTGCTCGACCGAGGCGAAGTAGGAATTGAAGTCGACGAACAGGCAGCGCAGAGTCATGGCGGCCGGGGTGTTGCCCTGGGCGCTCCAGTATCGCGCCGCCCGGTCTCAGTGGAAAAGACACCTGCGAATCAATGGCTTGCTCAATCGCCGGCGAGGAAATACCGCAGCCACCATTCCCCGGACTCGGCATTCAGCGACAAGGCAAGGCGGTAGTCGATCTGGCTGCGGGCGTAGGCCGTGCTGACAAAGCCTTCCACACCCGAAGCCAGGCGGACCCTGGTCCAGCCCTCGGGATCGGAGTCGGTGTGTTCGTCACGAACTTCGGTCAGGACGACGTGGCTGACCCGGGCGACGACTTTGCCGTTCAGTCCCGGCCGCTCGCGGATGGCGACGTCGGTGCCGGTGATGACGCGGGCATCGAAGGGGTCGATCTCGCCCGGCGTTGCGAGGCAGAACACGTACGGCGTGCAATATTCGAAACCTTCTTCCGATTCGCGGGCCTCGCCCGGCAGGGCGAGGATTGCGTCCAGCTGCTGCCACAACTGGCGGCGCTCGCGGCCGTCCTCGTCCCACATGCGACGGAAATCCTCCGGCCCATGGTCGCCGCCGAAGCTGAATTTGCTGTCGGGGCGGATGCGGGCAAGCAAGGCGTCCATGTCGCGTCGGGCGACGATGGCTGCGAGTTCCTGCCTGGCTATTTGCAGCGCAGGAGGCAGTTGTTCGACGGGCGGAGCGAAGACCGGGTCTGGAGTCGGCGGGGCGCCCGTGCCCGTACCGGCGGCGAGGCTCAGCATGATCCCGTTGGCGATGACGAAAGCACACCGGCGCATCGTGGCTTCATAGTACCAGCGGCGGTTCGCCGCCTACGATCACCACGTCGGCGCCGCGCCGCGCGAACAGGCCCACGCAGACCACGCCCGGGATCGCATTGATCGTCTGCTCCAGAGCGACCGGGTCGGTGATCGACAGGTTGTGGATGTCGAGCACCCAGTTGCCGTTGTCGGTGACGACTGCGGCGCCGTCGGCGTTCTGGCGCCAGACCGGCTGGCCGCCGGTGCCGGCGAGGATCTCGCGTGCGACCAGGCTGCGCGCCATCGGAATCACCTCGACCGGCAGGGGGAATCCGCCGAGCACGTCGACACGCTTGCTCGGATCGATGATGCATACGAACTTCTCGCTCGCCTCGGCGATGATCTTCTCGCGGGTCAGCGCGGCGCCGCCGCCCTTGATCAGCCGTTTGTGCGGATCGCACTCGTCGGCGCCGTCGACATACAGCGACAACGGACCCGTGGCATTGAGATCGAGCACCTCGATGCCATGGCCGCGCAGGCGCTCGCTGCTTTGCTCCGAGCTGGATACCGCCCCCTTGACGCGGTCCTTGATGCGGGCGAGGGCGTCGATGAAGTAGGCAACGGTCGAACCGGTCCCAACGCCGACAATCATGCCGTTTTCGACGTATTCGATGGCTTTTTCGGCCGCCAGGCGCTTGGATTCGGACATGGACTGGTTACTGGAGTCTGAGTGGAAGGAAGGGGATCTCCCGGGCCGGCCGGGGACGATGGATGCTCATTCGAGCGACAGCAGGTACTTCCACTGCGCGGCGCTGACCGGAAACACCGACAGCCGGTTGCCGCGACGGATCAGAGCGAATTCCTCGCCCAGCCTGTCGGCATGCCGCTTGATCTCGTCCAGCGCGATGGTGCGCGCGAGCTTGCGCTCGAAGGCGACATCGACCAGCAGCCAACGCGGCTCCTCGCGGGTGCTCTTCGGATCGTAATAGTCCGACCTGGGGTCGAACTGAGTCTCGTCCGGGTAGGCTTCGCTGGCGATGGTCGCGGTGCCGACGATGCCCGGTGTCGCGCAGTTGGAGTGATAGAACAGGACGCCGTCGCCGACCTTCATCCCGTCGCGCATGAAGTTGCGCGCCTGGTAGTTGCGGACCCCGTTCCACGGTTCGGTGCCGACCCGTTCCAGGTCGTCGATCGAAAAGGCATCGGGCTCGGATTTCATCAACCAGTAGCGGCGGCGTGCGGTCATGCGGCAGGTGTCGGGTCGGTGGACATGGGATTGGCGTGGCCGTGGAAGTCGTGGATCGCCGCTTCGGTGCAGACCGCATCGAGCGGCACGTCCCAGGGAGCGGCCTGGAGGCCGTCGACCCTCTGCAGCTCGAATGCGGCACCCACCAGCCACGGCGGCGCGGGACGCTCGTGGCGAAACGCGAGGTTGCGATCGTACCAGCCGCCACCCATGCCGAGCCGCTGCCCGTGCGGGCCGAACCCTACTAGCGGCAGCACCATCAGCGCCATCTCTGGCGCATCGAGCAGGGCGGAAGCGGGCACGTCGGGTTCGGGAATGCCGTAGCGGTTCTCGACCAGGGCGTCGCCCGGCCGCCAGGGGGCGAAGTGGAGGCGGAAATCCGCACCCAGTACCGGCAGGTGGAAACGACAGGCCTCCGGCAGTCCGCGCAACCACGTATCCAGACCGATCTCGCCGTCGCAGGCCCAGTAGCCGGCCACCGCCCCCGAGCGCGGGGCGAACGGCAGCGCCAGCAGTCGCTCGGCGAGCCGTCCCTCCGCGGCCCGGCGGTCGGCATCGGGCAAGACGCGGCGTCGCCGTCGCAGATCCTCGCGGAGCTGGCGGCGCTGGACGGGCTCAGGGGACGTCATCCGATCGGTTCCGGTTCACGGCGGCTGGAGCGGCGCCGGGTTGGCGGGCGTCTGGCGGGCCGGGGCATCCGCTCACGATCGCGGTACGTCCTCCCCCCAGATGCGCGAACAGCGCCACGGGGGCGCTGCACGCGGAAATGAAAGTCCTCCACCAATGGCGATGCGTGCGAAACGACCTTGAACCCGGGGTTCAAGTGGGGATGCTTGGAGGCCGTCGGGCTTCCCGCTACAAGGCGGACCTGCACTCCGGGCCTTCGTTGCACCCCCGCGGTCGCAATTAAGGGACAAGGCGAATGTTTGCGCACGCCGTCGTCCACAGCAGAGGACGTGCGCGAAGTATAGCGTGCCCGCCGGGAGTGTCGCGCCCGCTTGTCGGTGCGAGGCGAAGTCCGGTTCAGGCTTGCGGCGGCGTCGCGGCGCTCAGGCCGGCGGCGTGTCGAGCAGACCGTCGAGCTTGCGGTTGAGATCGGCCAGCGTCCGCGCGAGCTCGCGATCGTGGCGGCCTTCCTCGGTACGCAGCTGTTGCAGCTCGTGCGCGAAGTTGAGCGCGGCCAGCACCGCGACGCGGTCGAGCGCGACCATCCGGTTGCTGCCGCGGATCTCGCGCATCTTGCTGTCGAGCAGCTTCGCGGCGGCCAGCAGCTCGTCGCGCTCATCGGGTTCGCAGCCGACGGTGTATTCGCGATCGAGCAGGCGGATGCTGACCGGGGTGGCAGGACTGGTCACGTGTGCTGCTCCAGCGACTTCAGGCGCGCGATCATGGCCTCGACCCGGATCCGGGCCTGCTCGTTCTTGGCCAGCAGCGCCGAACGCTCGCCGACCAGTTGTTCCTGCTGCTGGCGCAGGCTGCGGTTCTCCTCGCCCAGCCGGCGGGTGCGCTCGGCCAGCTGCTCGACGCGGGCGGCGAGGGCTTGCAGTTGCGCGAGGAGTTCGGCGTGATCCATGGCGGCATGATGGGCAGCGGCCCGACCGGGGTCAAGCTGGGGTCTGGCGGTCGGCGCGGGGCCGTCACGGTCCAGGTACCGGCGACGGCACGGGCGGCACCGGCATGGCCGGTCCTCAGGCGCTGGCGAGGGGGGGCGGCTGCGGGGGACGCCCCTGCCATTCGCTCAGGAAGGCGGCGCAGCTGGACGCGTCGAGCGGACGGGACAGCCAGTAGCCCTGGACCTCGTCGCAGCCGTTGGCGAGCAGGAACTGCATCTGGCTCTCGTCCTCGACGCCTTCGGCGATCACGTTCAGGCCGAGGGAATGGGCCATCGTGATCACCGTGCTGGTGATCGCGGCGTCGTCGGAGTCGCCACCCAGGTCGTCGACGAATTCCTTGTCGATCTTCAGCGATGTGATCGGCAGCCGCTTGAGGTAGGCCAGCGAGGAATAACCGGTGCCGAAGTCGTCGACCGCCAGACCGACGCCGAGCCGTCGGAGTGCCGCAAGCGTCGCCGCTCCCTGCTCGGCATTGGCCATGATCACGCTTTCGGTCAGCTCCAGCTCCAGCCGGTCCGGCGGGATGCCGGTGTCCTCGAGCGCCCGCGCGACGACTTGCGGCAGGTTGCCGCGCAGCAGCTGCAGCGCGGATACGTTGACCGCCATCGTCAGGTCCGTGTGACCCTGGTGGCGCCATTGCATCAGCCGCATGCAGGCCTCGCGCAACGCCCACTCGCCGATGTCGAGGATCAGGCCGGTTTCCTCTGCGAGCGGGATGAACTGCGACGGCGGAATCATTCCGTGTTCGTCGCTGTGCCAGCGCAGCAGCGCCTCGACGCCGGTGATGCGCTGGTCGCGCAGGGAAAGCTGCGGCTGGTACACCAGCTGCAGTTCGCCGCGGTCGAGGACCTTGCGCAATGCGGCGGTGATGGTCGCGCGGCGTCGGATCTCCACGTCCATCGTCTCGTGATAGCGCATCCAGGTGCGCCGGCCCGCTGCCTTGGCCTGGTACATCGCGGTGTCGGCGTGCTTGAGCAGGTCGGTCGGGACCTGGGCATGGTCCGGGTACAGGCTGATGCCGATCGACGGCGAGATCGAGACGTCGTGGCGCTCGTCGAAGTCGAGCGCGGTCTCGAATGCCTCCAGCAACTGGCGCGCCACCTGTTCGGCCTGCTCGATGTTCTCCAGGTCCTCGAGCACGACGGTGAATTCGTCTCCGCCGAGGCGGGCGACGGTGTGCTCGGGGCCCACGGTCTGCTGCAGGCGGTTGGCTGCTGCGCGCAGGATACGGTCGCCGGCGGCGTGGCCGAGCGAGTCGTTGATGTCCTTGAAGCGGTCCAGGTCGAGGAACAGCAGCGCGATCTTGCGGTTGTTGCGGCGGGCACGGACGATCGCCCTCGACAGCCGTTCCGACAGCAGCGCACGGTTGGGCAGGCTGGTCAACGTGTCGTAATTGGCGAGGTAGCGCAGCTCCTGCTCGGCGCGTTTCTGGTCGGTGATGTCGGCCAGCACCGCGACGTAGTGTCCGACCTCGCCGCCGGCCTCGTGGACCGCCGTGCTCTGCAGCGCGCACAGGAACTCGTTGCCGTCCTTGCGTCGTTGCCAGATCTCGCCGGACCAGCGTCCCTGGCGTTCGAGCTCCTCGCGCAGTTGCCGGTAGAACCCGGCTTCGTGCTGCTGGCTGTCGAGCAGGCCGGTCGAGCGGCCGATCACTTCGCTGGCCTGGTAGCCGGTCATCCGCTCGAACGCCGGATTCACGGAAACGAAGTTGAAGTCGCGGTCGAACACCGCAACCGCCTCGGCCATGCTGCGCAGTACCTCGGTGGCGATCCGGCGCTCGCGCTCGGCGCTGCGGCTGCGGGTGATGTCGCGGGCGGTGCCGGCCACGCGCACCGCGCGGCCCTGGGCATCGCGCTCGACGACGCGCCCGCGCGCGCGCATCCAGGCCCAGTCGCCTTCGGGCGTGCGAGAACGATGCTCGGACAGGAACAGTGCGGTGTCGCCGCGCAAGTGGCGACGCAACTGTTCGGAAACACGCGGCAGGTCGTCTGCATGTACCTCGTGCACGGTGTTGACCTGGGTCTGGGTGGTGATCTGCGGGGCGGCGCCGTCGGGGTCGTGGACGCGCATCCAGTGCAGCTGCTTCTGGCCCAGGTCGTAGTCCCAGAACTGGTCGCCCGAGGCCCACAACGCGAGCTTGAGGCGCTCCTCGCGTTCGCGGATCTGCTGGAACCAGCCCTGTTCGCGCAGGTGGTTGCGACGCCAGTGCCAGCCCGCCACCAGTGCGCCGACCAGCGCCGCCAGCGCCACCAGGGCCACGGTCAGCGGATGGCGCCACAGCGGCGGAGCGACATGGACCGGCAACTGCAGTTCGGACGCGCTCCAGACGCCGTCGCGGTTGGTCGACTGCGCACGGAAGGTGTAACGCCCCGGCGGCAGCCGGGTATAGGTGATGTCGGGCTGGTCGCCGTTGTCGATCCAGTCGCGATCGAAACCGTCCATCCGGTAGCGGTAGCGCAGCGATGCGGTAGGGGCGTAGTCGAGCGCGCCGATGCGCAGGCGCAGCATGTCGGTGCCGCCCGGGATGTCGAGCATGCGCGGCTGCCACAGGGTCGCGCCGTCGCTGGGCGACTGGGTGCCGATGCGCGCCGACAGCAGGCGCAGCGGTGGGACGTAGGCGGAGTCGCGGATGCGGTCGGGGGCGAACAGGTTCAGTCCGCGCACGCCGCCGAACAACAGGCGGCCGTCGCGCAGCCGGGTCGACGCGCCGCCATTGAACTCCCGGTCCTGCAGTCCGTCCGCCAGTCCGTAGTGGCGGATGTCGCCGCCGGCCGGGTCGAAGCGCAGCATGCCGGCGTCGGTGCCCATCCACAGCTGGCCGTCCCGTCCTTCCTCGATCGAGAACACCATCGGCACCGGCTGATCGGCGAGCCCCGCCGCGAGCGGGTGGTCGAAACGGATACGGCCGTCGTCGTCCTCCAGCACCCGGCTCAGGCCCGAGCGGGTGCCGATCCAGACCGTGCCGGCATGATCCATCCTCAACGCCCGCACCAGGTTGCCCGACAGGCTGTCCGGCGCGTTGGCGCCGTGGCGGAACTGGCGCAGCTGGCCGCTGTCCGGATCCAGCATCCCCAGACCGTCGCCGGTGCCGAACCAGATCCGTCCGTCGCGATCCTCCAGCAGCGCATGCACGGTGCCATTGGGCAACTGCAACGGGTCGCCGTCACGGTGCCCGTAGTGGGTGATGCGACCGCCATCGCGCGGGACGTGCAGGGCGCCGATGCCGGCAGTACCGAGCCAGAGATCGCCGCGGCTGTCGATCAATACGCTGCGTAGCGGGGTGCCGTCGTATTCGCCCAGCGGCGGGATCTCGATAGTGCCGGTCGCGGGTTCGAAGCGTGCCAGGCCGCGATCGGTGGCCAGCCACATCCGGCCATGGCCGGCGTCGATGATCGATATCACCCGGACGCTCTCTCCGTCCGGCGGGTTTTCCCGGTCCGGATAGAAGGCCCGGTCGAGGTACCCGGTCCATTCGTCGAAACGGTCGCTGGCCGGATCGTAGCGCCAGAATCGGCGGTCGTCGGTGGCGATCCACCAGCCGCTGTCGGCGCCTTCCAGGATCGCGCGGACACTGTTGTTGGTGATGACGCTGTACTGGTCGAGATGGTCGAGGTTGAAGATGTAGCGGAAGCGGGTGCCACGCGGATCGGTGATCGCGACGCCGCGGAACGAGCCGCCCACCCAGAGCATGCCGCCGCGGTCGACCAGCAGGACGTTGACCCCGCTTTCGGGCAGGCTCGCCTCGACCAGCGGCTCCTCCTGTACGTGCTGGAAGCGCCCGTTGTCCGGATCGAGCCGAATAAGGCCACGGCCGCTGATCGACAGCCACAGGTGGCGATCGGGGGCCTCGGCGATCGCGAGCACGCGCGGTTCCCAGTCAAGTGCTTCCGCGTCCGCCGGCCAGAGCCGTTCGAGGGTTTCGCCGTCGTCGCCAAGCCGGTGCAGGCCGTCGGCCCGCCCGACAAGTACGCGACCGGCGTGGTCGACCGCCAGGCTCAATGCCGGACGGGCCGGGCCGACCCGGATCACCGGACCGGTGGGCGGAACCCCGAACAGCCCCGCTGCGGTGGCGTACCACACCGTGCCGCCATGGTCGGCGATGAGCGCCTGGCGTGCGCTCCCGCCCAGCGCCTGGCCGTCGAGCGCAAGCACCGGGATCCGTCTGCCGGTAGTCGGTTCCAGGCGCTCGAGGCCGGCCCCGGTCCCGATCCACAGCTGGCCGGATCGTGGCAGCAATGCCCGCACCTGGCGATGCGCGCGATCCGCCTGGGGCGCGGGTTCGAAGCGCTGCACCTGACCGCTGGCCAGGTCGAGCCGGGCGACGTACTCGGAATTGGAGCCGATCCAGAGGCTGTGCTGGTCGGCGACCGCGAGCGCGGTGACGCTGCTGTCGGGCAGGCTGGCAGGGTCTCGCGGATCGTGGCGGAACAACTGGTAGCGGTTGCCGTCGTAGCGGTGCAGGCCGCCCTGGGTGCCGACCCAGATGAATCCCTGGGGGTCCTCGACCATCGCCTGGACCGTGGCCTGGGCCAGTCCGTGCTCGCTGCCCAGCGGGGTGAAGTAGTAATCGCGGATGGTGGCGACGGCTTCTCCCGGCAGCATTGCCGCCAGCAAGGCCAGGCCGGCTCCCAACAGGCAGGCAGCCACGCGCGCGACCGGACGGACGGCACGGGCCGTATCCGATGGGGCGTGGACTGGGAGCGGCCGTCGGGACATCGGCGCGGGAATCCTGCTGGGGTCGGGGCAGTGTAGGCAGGCCGTGACGGGCACGCCAATCCGATGCCGCCGCATGGCGACTCCGACCGGAGGCATCGGTAGCCGCGCGATCGGCGCTGGAGCGCGCGATCGGTTGTTACACTCCTCCGCATCCTGTTTCCAGCCCTGAGTCGCCGTGTCGGTTGCCCCTGACGAATTGCCCGCATTGATCGAAGTCGATGCCGAGATCCGCCGCCAGTCGCTGGCGGTCTCCGCTGCCGAGCTGCATGGCTGCCTGTGCGGTTGGCTGGCCGGCGGCTCGACGCTGAAGCCGGACTGGCTGTCGCGCCTGCTGCTTGACGACAGCCTGCCGGCGCCGGGTCCGGATTCGCCGCTGGACCGGCTGGCGCAGGTGACCGCCGCCCAGCTCGGCGATCGCGACTTCGCGTTCGAACTGTTGCTGCCCGCCTCCGATGCCAGCCTGGCCGAGCGCAGCGGTGCGCTGTTCGACTGGTGCCGCGGTTTCGTCGGCGCCTTCGGCATGGCTGCCGGTGCGCAGCCGCCGCTGTCGGAGGAGGGTCAGGAAGCGCTGACCGACCTGGCCCGGCTGGCCGCCGCCCAGGCCCAGGACGAGGGCGACGATTCCGACGAGGAGGCGCTGGCGGAGATCGAGGAGTTCGTACGCGTGGCGGCGCTGCTGCTGCATGGCGACTGCGTGCTCGCCGCCCGTCATCGCCAGCGCCTGAACTGATATGGCGGCCCGGGCCCGGGCCTCGATCCAGCCCCCCAGCCCCCCAGCTCCCCAGCTCCCCAGCTCCCCAGCTCCCCAGCTCCCCAGCTCCCCAGCTCCCCAGCCCCAGCCCCAGCCCCAGCCCCAGCCCCAGCCCCAGCCCCAGCCCCAGCTCCGTGCAAAAGCCGCTTTCGATTCCGAACAGGAACCATGTCCGCCGCCGCCGGCAGCTGATGCGCATGGCAGGCGACGACGCGATCCTGGTGCTGCCGGCCGCCGCCGAGCGCATCCGCAGCCGCGATACCCACTATCCGTACCGGCAGGATTCCGACTTCTGGTATCTGACCGGCTTCGACGAACCCGAGGCGGTGCTGGTGCTGGTGCCCGGCCGCCGTCACGGCGAGGCGCTGCTGTTCTGCCGCGAGCGCGACCCGGAGCGCGAAGGCTGGGACGGGCCGCGTCACGGTCCGGAGGGCGCGGTCGAGGCGTTCGGTTTCGACGATGCCTACCCGATCGGCGACCTCGACGACATCCTGCCCGGCCTGCTGGAAGGCCGCAGCCGGGTCTACTACCACTTCGGCCGCGATCAGGAGTTCGACCTCAAGCTGATCGGCTGGGTCAATCGCGTACGCGCGCAGATCCGGCATGGTGCGCAGCCTCCGCACGAGTTCCTGGAGCTTGGCCACCTGCTCGACGAGATGCGCCTGTTCAAGGATCGCGACGAGCTGCGGCTGATGCAGCGCGCCGCCGACATCAGCATGCGTGCCCACGCCGCGGCGATGCGCGCGGTGCGACCGGGCATGCACGAATACGAGCTGCAGGCCGAGCTCGAGCGCGTGTTCCGCGCCAGCGACGCGGTGCCGGCATACGGCAGCATCGTCGGTGCCGGCGCCAATGCCTGCGTGCTGCACTACGTCGCCAACAGCGGGCGGATACGCGACGGCGACCTGGTGCTGGTCGACGCCGGCGCCGAGTACCGCGGCTACGCGGCCGACATCACCCGCACCTTCCCCGCCAACGGGCGTTTCAGCCGGGAGCAGCGGCTGCTGCACGACCTGGTCGGTCAGGCGCAGGCCGCCGCGCTCGCCCAGGCCCGGCCCGGAGTGCCCTACGAGGCCGGTCACGACGCCGCGGTGACGACCCTGACCGAAGGGTTGCTACGACTGGGCCTGCTCAAAGGCAGCCTGGAAAAGAACATCGCCGACGGCAGCTACCGCCGCTACTACCGCCACAAGACCGGCCACTGGATCGGCCTGGACGTGCACGACGTCGGCGAATACCGCATCGAGGGCGAATCGCGCCTGCTCGAACCGGGGATGGTGTTCACCATCGAGCCGGGCCTCTACATCGACGCCGACGACACCCGGGTGGCGGCGAAGTGGCGCGGCATCGGCATCCGTACCGAGGACGACGTGCTGGTCACCGGCGACGGCCACAAGGTGCTGACCGAAGGCCTCGCGCGCAGCGCCGACGAGATCGAGGCGTTGATGGCGGAGACACCGGCCGCCGGCTAGACTCGCCGCCTGTTCGCATCGACGGACCATACGCATGGAATCGCTGGCCAACCCCGAAATCTGGATCGCCCTCGCCACCCTCACCGCGCTGGAGCTGGTGCTGGGCATCGACAACATCATCTTCATCTCGATCCTGTCGGGCAAACTGCCGGCGCACCAGCGCGACCGGGCGCGCCGGCTCGGCATCGCGCTGGCGGCGATCACCCGGCTGGCGCTGCTGTTCGCGATCTCCTGGATCGTCGGCCTGACGGCGCCGCTGTTCGAGCTGTTCGGGCAGGCGTTCTCGTGGCGTGACCTGATCCTGGTCGGCGGCGGCCTGTTCCTGATCGGCAAGGCGACGCACGAGATCCACCAGAAGCTGGAGGGCGCGTCCGAGGAAGTGCGTCCCGGCGGCGGTGCTTCGTTCCTGGGCGTGATCGTGCAGATCATGCTGCTCGACGTGGTGTTCTCGCTCGACTCGATCATCACCGCCGTCGGCATGGTCGACGAACGCTGGGTGATGGTGGCGGCGATCCTGATATCGATCGCCTTCATGATCGGGTTCGCCAGGCCGATCGGCGACTTCGTCGAGCGCCATCCCACGGTCAAGGTGCTCGCGTTGAGCTTCCTGATCATGATCGGACTGGTGCTGATCGCGGACGGTTTCGGCCAGCACATTCCCAAGGGCTACATCTACGCGGCGATGGCGTTCTCGGTCTTCGTCGAGTCCATCAACATGTGGATCCGCAAGCGCAGCGCGAAGGTGAAGCCGGTGGACCTGCACGAGCGCTACGTCGAAGCGCCCGGACGCGATCGATCCGGCGGCTGACGCCGCGCGCTCGTGCCGGGAAAAGAAAAGGTGCGGCTCGGGGGCCGCGCCTTTCGGATGTGGGCCCGGGACGGATCAGGCCGCCGCGGCGAAGCCCTCGCGGGTCAGGTTTTCGGGGGCGTCCCCGGTGCAGACCACGTCGTCCTCGATGCGGATGCCGCCATAGGGCCTGAACGTCTCGACCCGGTTCCAGTCCACCGCGTCGCCATGGCCGTTCTTCCTCACCTCGTCGAGCAGCATGTCGATGAAGTAGATGCCGGGCTCGATGGTGACGACCATGCCCGGTTCCAGCACCCGGGTCAGCCGCAGGTACGGATGGCCGGCCGGCTTGTCGATGGTGCCGCCGCCGTCGCTGGCGGCGAAGCCGGCCACGTCGTGCACCTGCAGGCCGATGCCGTGACCGATGCCGTGCGGAAAGAACGCACTGCTGACGCCGGTTTCCAGCGCCGCTTCCGGCGACATCCTCAGCACGCCGAACTCCCTGAGGATACCGGCCAGGGCGAGATGGGCATCGAGGTGGATCCGCTTGTAGTCGGTGCCGGCGCGGACCTGGTCGCACATCTTCAGCTGCGCGGCGTCGACCGCCTCGATCATCGCCTGGAATTCGCCCGCGGTGTCGGCGGCATGGGTGCGGGTGATGTCGCAGGCATAGCCGCCATGGCTGGCGCCGGCGTCGATGAGGAAGCTGCGGGAATCTTGCGGCGGCAGCCGGCCCAACTCGGTGTAGTGCAACACCGCGCCATGCTCGTTGAGGGCGACGATGTTGCCGTACGGCAGCTCGTTGGCGTCCTGTCGTGCGGCCTGGCAGTAGGCCAGGTGGATGCCGAACTCGCTGGCGCCGGCGCGGAACGCGCGCTCGGCCGCATGGTGGCCGCGCACGCCGCGCAGGGTCGCCTCGCGCATCATGGCCACCTCGTAAGGCGTCTTGAACGCACGGTGGTAATGCAGGTAGTCGACCACGGCCGCCGGATTGTCCGGCACGTAGTCGCCCAGCGCGCTCTGCGGCTCGCCGACGATCGCGCAGCGTGCCACCGGCTGCGGCAGGTGCTGCAGAGCCTCTTCTGCGGTGCGGATGATCCTGACGTCGAAGTGCTCGACCCAGTAGCCGCCGGGCGCTTCCGGCACCACGTGCCAGTAGTCGAACGGCTGCAGATAGACGAGCGTGGGCCGCCGGCCCGGGGTGAACACCAGCCAGCTGCCCGGATTGCGGGTCAGCGGGGCCCAGGCCTTGAAGTGCGGGTTGACCGCGTACGGATAGTCGCGATCGTCGAAGGCCTGGTAGTGCAGGGTGCCGCTGGGTACGACCAGATGATCGAATCCACCCCGCTCCAGTGCCGCGGTCGCGCGCTGCTCGAGTACGTCGAGGTGCTGTCGGTATAAGATCGCAGGGGCTGTCGCGGACATCGGGAGACACTCGTGGGAACGTCAAAGGATTTTGACGGATTCTCATCGATCGCGCAGGCCCCGCCGGGCGGAAAGCCGTGGCGGCGGTCGAGCGCGTGGCTGCCCAGCCTGGTCGCGCTGGTGCTGGGCATGCTGCCGACGCTGTGGGTGTCCAACCTGCAGCAGAAGCGTATGCAGGCCGAGCAGGACGCGGCATTCGACGGCATCGTCGAGCGCAGCCATTCGGGCCTGCTGACGCAACTGCACACCTGCGGACTGCTGATGCGTTCGATGCAGACGCTGTTCCTTGCCTCCGATTCGGTCACCGATGCCGAGCTCGACCGCGTCTATGCGAATCTGCGGCCGCAGCGGCACCTGCCGAGCCTGCAGGCGATGGCCTATTCCGAGCTGATCCGGCATGCGGACGGCGATCGCCTCATCACCACGTGGGTGGCGCCAAAGGCGGGCAACCAGCGGCTGCTGGGGCTCGACGTCTCCAGCCAGCCGGCCAATCTGCGCGCGGCGATGCTCTCGCGCGACACCGATGAGACGGCGATGTCGGCGCCGTTCCGGCTGGTACAACTGGACCGGCCGGGAACGCCGGCGGAGGGCGTCACGCTGCGCCTGCCGATCTTTACCCCCGGCGCGCCACCCACCGACGTCCAGCAGCGCCGTCGGCGCACCGTCGGTTCGCTGGCGGTGTCGCTGCAGGTACGCGGCCTGATCACGATGGCGCTGCCTGCCGACACGCTGGAGCGGTTGCATGTGCTGGTCCACGACGTCTCCGGCCCGGAGCCGGCGCTGCTGTTCGACTCGCACCCCGGCCGCCGCTTCCCCGGCGATGATGCGATCGTCGCCCGGCACGCGGACGACGGGCGCGCGGTGCGCAGCGTCGACCTGGAGCACGCCGGCAGGGTGTGGCGCCTGCGCATGGCGCAGCTGGCGCCTCTGCCTGCGGCGTCGGCCTGGCGCGACACCGTGCTGATACCCGGCATCGTCATCAGCGTGCTGCTTGCGCTGCTGGTCGGATCGCTCGCGGGCACGCATCGGCGCGCGCTGGACCTGGGTTGGCAGTTGAGCCGGCGCTACCGCGAGAGCGAGGAGCGCTTTCGCGCGCTCAACGAGCTGCTGCCCGCGCTGGTGGTGCTGTCGGACGCGCACAGCGGGCGGATCCGCTACGCCAACCAGGCGGCCCGCGACCGGTTGGGCGCGAAGGTGGGCGAGCGCACCCTGCAGGACCTGTTCGAGGACGCCGGACTGAGGACACAGCTGGCGGCGGAGGATTCGCCTGGCTGCCAGGGGGTGGAGGCGATGCTGCGCACCGGCGAGGCGCGCCACTTCTGGGCCAGCGTGTCGATCACACCGGTCGACCTGGAAGGCCGGCGGATGAGGCTGATGGTCGCCACCGACATCTCCGAGCAGCGCCAGCTCACTGAACTGCTGTCGTACCAGGCCAGCCACGACACCCTGACCGAGCTGTTCAACCGGCGCGAGTTCGAGCGTCGCCTCGACCGCATCCGCGCCGAGGTCGCGGAAGGCGGTCCGGCGGGCGCGCTGTTCTACATCGACCTCGATCAGTTCAAGCTGATCAACGACACCTCCGGCCATATCGCCGGCGACCAGCTGCTGGCGCAACTGGCGATGGTGATGCGCGAGCAACTGCGCGCCGAGGACGTGCTGGCCCGGCTGGGCGGCGACGAGTTCGGCGTACTGGTGGCCGACGTGCACGACCGTGCCGGTGCCGAGGAGATCGGCGAACGCCTGCGTCGCCACATCGACGGTTACGTGTTCGTCTGGGAGCAGCGCTCCTACACCATCACCGCCAGCATCGGCGTGGTGATGATCGAGCAGGCCGGCACCTCGCTCGACGACCTGCTGGCCCACGCCGACACCGCCTGCTACATCGCCAAGGAGAGCGGCCGCAACCGCGTGCATTTCTATTCGGCGCTGGACGACGACGCGACCCGCCGGCAAAGCGAGATGGAGTGGGCGAACCGGCTTCGCTGGGCGGTCGACGAGCACCTGCTGCTGCTCAAGTACCAGGAGGTCTGGCCGCTGGCGGCGCCACGCGACGGCCGGCCGCGGATCGAAGTGCTGCTGCGGTTCCGCGGCGACGACGGCCGCCAGGTGGTCCCCGGCGCGTTCCTGCCGGCGGCCGAGCGTTACGGACTGATGCCGATGATCGACCGCTGGGTGATCGAGACGGTGATCGCCAATTTCGACCGCCTGCATCCGAGCGGGGCGGACCTGGCGATGGCCACGGTCAATCTGTCGGGGGCGAGCATCGAGGATGGCTCCCTGGCCGACTACATCCTGGTCCTGCTGGAGCGCCACCAGGTCGACGCCTCGCGTGTCTGCTTCGAGATCACCGAAACGGTGGCGGTGCGCAACCTGTCGCAGGTGGCGCGGCTGATCGAGCGCCTGCGCGAGGTCGGCTGTTCGTTCGCGCTCGACGATTTCGGCGCCGGGATGTCCTCGTTCGGATATCTGAAGAATCTGCCGGTCGACATCATCAAGATCGACGGCAGCTTCATACGCGACATGCTGATCGACCCGATGAGCGAGGCGATCGTGCGCGCGGTCAGCGACATCGGCCACCGGCGCGGGCTGAAGGTGGTGGCCGAGTGGGTCAACGATCCGCGCGTCACCGAGGCCCTGGTCGCGATGGGCGTCGACTATGGCCAGGGCTATGCGCTGCACCAGCCCGAGTACGTGACCTTCCACCGCGCGGCCGTGCGGACGTGAGCGGGAGGCTCCCGCTGCCGCGGTTCCGGCGACTCAGCGGGAGCGGCGCCGGCGGTTCGCCAGCAGCCAGTCGCGCAACTGGTGCAGCTGGCTGTCGAGCAGGGTGATGAAGCGGAACCCGGCCCAGGTCTGCCCCGGCGCGCTGGCGCGGTCCTGCCAGAGCAGGTGGACGCCGGCCTCGATCATGCTCGACGAGCCCTCTCCGAGGCTGAAGCGGAACTGGTAGAGCGCATCGTCGACGAGCGGGGTGTGTGCGATCAGCAGCATTCCCGTCTCGGACAGGTTGCCGATCCGGCCGACGTCGCGGTCGGTCATGCTGTCGGTGACCATCACATTGCCGTGCACGCTCTGGCGCTGCGCACGACGGAATTCCCTGGATCGGCCGGTGGCGGTCAAGGCGTGGCTCCCTGCAGTTGGTCCGGCATGCCGGCGAAGTTGCGCAAGGCGTTGAGGGCGGCGTGCCAGGCGCGGTCGATCAGCCGGCCGCGGTCGGCGGTGACCACCCGGACCTGGTTCTGCGCCATCAGCCGCGACACGTGGTCGAGCGATTGCTCGTCGACGCGTTGGCCGCGCTGGTTGACGAACAGCATGCGGTCGGTGACGGTGCTGAACCACGCGATCCTGCGGCGGACGACGTCGCCCTGCTGGTTCAGCACGAATTCCATCCAGGTACCGAACGGCAGCGTGCGCAGGTGCTCGTAGCAGGCCTGTTCGCGCGGGTTGCGCGGCGCCAGCGGCCGGCTCTTCGGAGTGTTGGCCTCGTCGCCCAGCCGCGCGCGCGTCTTGAGCTTCATCGCCAGTTCGGTGCGCGAGGCCGGGTCGGCATCGCGGCCGGTGCCGTCGTCGCGGCCGGAGGTCAGGTGGCGGGCGATCTGGGCCGCTTCCTCCTCGTGATAGCCGACCTGGGCCAGGGCGTGCTCGACCTGCCGGTCCAGGCCCTCGGGCGAGGCCTGGCTGCCGATGCCCGTAGCCGCCAGCAACGTGGTCATCTCCGCGTAATGGCGCCACTCCTGCGAGTCCTCGCCGTGGCGGAGCAGCGTCAGGGTCAGCACGTCGGCCCAGGCCTGGTCTAGCAGCTTGCGCAGGAACCGCGGCAGGTCGCGACCCGCCAGCGCCTGTTCGATCGTCTCGCCGGAGCGGCGCCGGGCCACCACCAGTTTTTCCTTGCCGCGTGCGGCCTCGACGTGGCGGCGCTCGCTCAGCTCGGCCTTGCGGGCCATCAGCTGCAGGTGGTGCTGCAGAGGCCGGTTGGCGGCCTCGAAGACCTCGGCGTCGCCCTGGTAGTTCTGCACCACGTGGTCGACCGCCTCGCGCAGCTGCCGCTCCAGCCGCGGATCGTCTTCGTCATCGCCCAGCCACTTCGCGCCGGCCTCGGCGATCGCGCCGAGCAGTTGGCGCGCCGGGTGATGGGCGCGGACGAAGAACGCACGGTCGAGCAGGGCCAGGCGCAGCAGAGGCACCTGCAGGCGTTCGAGCAGGCTGCTGCTGAGCGTGCCTTCGCGCAGCTCCCGGCCGATCTCGGTGTAGAGCAGGCCAAGCAGCTCGAAGGTGTCCTCGTCCTCGCTCGACAGGCGCATCGCCTGGCCGTGCTGCTGGCGGCTCTGCGCCAGCAGGGCCTGCTTGAGATCGGCAATGGTGCGCGGGCGCTGCGGCGAATCGGCGGGAGCGAGGTTCTGCTGCGCACCCAGCGCCGCGACCACGTCGGGCGTCTTCAGCGGTACCTGGTCGCGCGTGTCCGGGGCCTTGCGGAGCTTGCCCAGGGTCTCGCGACGGCCGGCCAGCAGCGCCTGCAACGCCGACAGCGCGACGTTCTCGTCCTCGACGGTGGCGTCGTCGCCGTTCTCGCCCCACCAGCGGGTATGCGGACGCTCCGGAAACGGCCGTGTCCCGTCGTCCCCGGTCCGCCCGCGGGGCGCGGACGCGTCGCGGGCGGCTCCGTGCGCGGTCGCCTCGCCATGCTCGCGTCCATCGTGCCCCTTTCCGTCATGTTCCCGTCCGCCGTGCGCGGTTCCGGCGTCCTCGTCGCCGTCCTGCGCGGTGGGCCGGGTGCGCAACGGCACGTACGACAGGCCCGGCAGGATGTTCTCGCGCGCCAGCAGCGCGTTCATCGCCTCGACCAGCTGCGCGTACCCGCTCATCGCGTGGGCGTTGAAGCTCTGGAACAGCAACAGCCGTGAATCCTGCTCCAACTGCAGCACCTCGCTGGCGTCGGCCAGCAGCCGGCACAGCCGGTGCGGTCCCACCGGCAGGTGTTCGGCGTCGAAGGCCGGGGCGCCGGCAAGCACGCCGAAACGCTGGCCCAGCAGCAGCAGTGGCAGACCGGCCCGCGACTCGTGCCGGGAGGCGATGCTGGTCAGCACGCTGGCCTCGCTGACTTCGGCATCGTCGACCAGGCGCAGCTCGTCATGGACGACCGGCTCCTCCACGCCTGATGGTCCGGTCGCCGGCTCGCGGATCGCCGCCAGCCCGGTCTCCAGGCCGGCCATGAAACGGGGCGTCAGCGCCGCGCGATGCAGGCGCACCTTGCGCAGGGTTTCGAAATAGCCGGACTGCAGGGCAGGATTGCGGGCCTGTTCGGCGAGCCTGAACAGCTGCTGCTCGAAGTCCGACAGCATGCTTTCGAGCTGCCGGCCGAAGTTGTCCGAGGCCAGCGCATACAGGCGCTCGAGTGCGGCCCGGACGCGTCGCGGCAGATCCGCCGAAGCCAGATTCCTGTTGCGGAGCGGGATGGTGTTGGGATCCAATCTGGCAGACATACCCTGGTTGCCCCGGCCGACAGGATGGCGTGATGCAGGATGGCGGCAGCCCACGGGTCGGCGCGGCCCTCGGCCAGGGGCCTGCCATCGATTCCCCAGAGGATTGCGCCGAGCCTGAATGTGTGAACGCCAGATGGAAGCATGCTCGGCCAGGATTGGCAAAGCCTGCAGCGGGGTCGGTGCCAACCGGGCGCCACCGGTTGCGGCGCGATCCCAACCGGATCAAGGGTTTGCGGCAGCGGGCTGCCATGCCCTGGCTGCTCCGGATGCCGCAGCCGGACTGGCGGCCAGCGGTACGGGGGAGCCGGGCCTGCGTGCGTGCGGCTGCGACGCCCGACGTGGCTTCGGCAAGCGGGTCGTTGCTGAGGCGCTTGGTCTGGCCGGTCGGCCGCCACAGGGCCGATGGAGCGATGTCCGGACGGCGATCATCGACCGTTGCCGACGGATCCGGCCCACGCCGCGGGACTGCCGAGGAGCGACGAGGGACGCTAGAGGAACAGTGCTATCACGTCGTTGGTGAAGCGTCGACCCAGCTCGGTCGGGCGCAGGCGATTGCCGTCCTGCTCCAGCCAGCCGCGCTCGACCGCGGTTTCCAACTGTGGACGGATGTCGTCGGCTGCCAGGCCGGTGCGGGCGATGAATTCGCCGAGCCGGAAGCCGTCGACCAGGCGCAGCGCGTTGAGCATGTATTCGAACGCACGCCGTTCGGGCGTCACCGGATCGTCGCCGCCGATTGCCGCATCCGTGCCGGCATCGGCGATGTAGCGGGCCGGATGTTTCTGTTTCCAGCGGCGCAGGATGATGCCGCCCGGATCCTGCGCCGCGTCGGAATCGACGCGGTCCCCGGAGGCGGCCAGGGTCTCGGCCGGGCCGGCGCTGCGCGCATGGGCATCGAAGATGCGCGCGGAAGGCACGTCGTCGACTGCGGGCAGCGTTATCTTGCCGTGGGCGCCGGCGCCGATCCCCAGGTAGTCGCCGTAGTGCCAGTAGTTGAGGTTGTGCGCGCAGCGGCGGCCATCGCGTGCATACGCGCTGACCTCGTACTGTGCGTAGCCGGCGTCGGCGAGCAGGGCCTGGCAATGCTCCTGCATCTCCCAGCTGTGGTCCTCGTCGGGAATGCCCGACGGCGGCCGCGCCGCGAATACCGTGTTCGGCTCCAGGGTCAGCTGGTAGTGGCTGATGTGCGCCGGCCGGAGGGCGAAGGCACGCTCCAGGTCGCGCTCGGCCATCGCCAGGGTCTGCTCCGGCAGCGCATACATCAGGTCGAGGTTGAGGTTGTCGAGGCCGGCGTCCTGGGCCAGCTTCACTGCCGCTTCCGCCTCGCGGCTGTCGTGGATGCGGCCGAGCCGCCGCAGGCTGCCGTCGTCGAAACTCTGGATGCCGAAGCTCAGCCGGTTGATCCCCGCTTCGCGGTACAGCTCGAAGCGACCGTGCTCGGCGGTGCCGGGGTTGGTCTCCAGGGTGACCTCGCAGCCGGGCACGAAGCGCAGCCGCGCGCTGGCCTCCTGCAGGAAGCGGTCGATGGCTTCCGGCGGAAACAGGCTGGGCGTACCGCCGCCGAAGAACACGCTGTGCACGGTGCGGCCCCAGACCAGAGGCAGGTCGTGGTCGAGATCGCGGATCAGCGCGTCGACATAGGCGTCGAACGGCAGCGGGCCGCGCCCCTCGTGCGAGTTGAAATCGCAGTACGGGCACTTGCGGACGCACCAGGGCAGGTGGACGTACAGCGACAGCGGCGGCGGCGACAGGTGCGGCATGCGCCTATTGTAGGAGCGGCGCGAGCCGCGATTCCCGGGCTGCGCCCGGGAATCCCCAAAGTTTGCTGCGCAAACCATGGGCCTCGCCGTTGCGTTGCCACACCTCCGCGCCTGCGGCGCGAATCGCGCCCTGACTCAGGGGGCTGGACCCATGCCGTGGAAGCGGCGTGAGCCGCGATGAGGCTTTCCCATGAACGCCCGGTCGCAGCTCACGCCGCTCCTACAGGTGCGGCAATTGCCGTTGCAGTGCATTCAGCGCCAGGCCGCGATGGCTGATCCGGTTCTTCAGCGCCGGATCGAGTTCGGCCGCGCTGCAGGCATGGCCGTCGGGGCGGAACACCGGGTCGTAGCCGAAGCCGCCATCGCCGCGGGGCGCGTCGAGGATGCGTCCCCGCCAGATGCCCTGCGCGATCAGCGGCTGCGGGTCCTCGGCATGGCGCAGCAGCACGATCACGGCGATGAAATGGGCGTTGCGTTGCGTCTCCGGCACGCCTGCCAGCGCCGTGAGCAGCTTGGCGATGTTGGCCCGGGCATCGCCGTGGCCGCCGGCGTAGCGGGCCGAGTACAGCCCCGGCGCACCGTCGAGCGCATCCACGCACAGCCCCGAGTCGTCGCCCAGCGCCGGCAGACCGGTCGCGGCCGCGGCGTGGCGCGCCTTGAGCAAGGCGTTCTCGACGAAGCTCAGCCCGGTTTCCTCGGCATCGCCGACCCCCAGCTGGCCCTGGGTGACGAATTTGATCCTGCCGTCGCCGCCGAGCAACTCGCGGAATTCGCGCAGCTTGCCGGCGTTGCTGCTGGCGATCACCCAGCGCGATGCGGCCGGACGGGGCGGGGTCGGTCTCATGGCTTCGGTTCCAGCAGGTCCCAGCGGTTGCCGTACAGGTCCTCGAACACGGCGACCGTGCCGTAGGCCTCCTCGCGCGGCGCTTCAAGGAAGCGTACGCCCTTGTGGGTCATCGCCGCGAAATCGCGCTGGAAGTCGTCGGTGTACAGGAAGTAGCCGACGCGACCGCCGTGCTGGTCGCCGACGACGGCCTGCTGGCGCGGATTGTCGGCGCGCGCCAGCAGCAGGCTGAACCGCGGATCGCTACCGGGCGCCATGCGTACCCAGCGCTTGCCGCCGCCCTGGTCGGTGTCCTCGATCAGGGCGAACCCCAGCGCATCGCGGTACCAGGCGATCGCCTCATCGTAGTCGTGCACCAGCAGTGCGATCGATGCGATGTGCCGCCTCACCCGGCCAGCGCCTCGCGCTGCAATCCGATCAGTGTCGCGATCCCGTCCTGCGCCAGCGCGGTCATCGCGTCGAGTTCCTCACGCCGGAATGCGTGGCCCTCGGCGGTGCCCTGCAGCTCGATGAAGCCGCCGCCGTCGTTCATCACCACGTTCATGTCGGTGTCGCAGTCGCTGTCCTCGGCATAGTCGAGGTCGAGCACCGGCACCCCCTTCCATATCCCGACCGACACCGCCGCCACGGCGCCGAACACAGGCGTGCGGCCGCCCTTCGGCTTGATCTCTCCGCTCCGAATCAGCTCGTTCACCGCATCGACCAAGGCCACGTAGGCGCCGGTGATCGCCGCGGTGCGGGTGCCGCCGTCGGCCTGCAGCACGTCGCAGTCGAGGGTGATCGTGCGTTCGCCCAGCAGCGACCGGTCGACGCAGGCGCGCAGCGATCTGCCGATCAGCCGCTGGATTTCCAGCGTGCGTCCGCCCTGCTTGCCGCGGGCGGCCTCGCGGTCGCTGCGGGTATGGGTCGCGCGCGGCAGCATGCCGTACTCGGCGGTGATCCAGCCCTCGCCCTTGCCGCGCAGGAACGCCGGCACCCGGTTCTCGACGCTGGCCGTGCACAGCACGCGGGTGTCGCCGAAGCTGATCAGCACCGAGCCTTCCGCGTGGCGGGTGTAGCCGCGCTCGATGCGAACCTCGCGCAATTGATCGGGCGCGCGGCCGCTGGGGCGTGCGGGGGCGGGGGAACTCGCGGTCGGATCGGTCATCGGGCACGTGTACGTCGGATCGGAACGCGATTCTATCCGTTCGGCCGCCGGCCCCCGAAATGGCATACTTCACGGCCGCATCGCAGCGCCCAGACCGGCAGGACAACCGCATGATCCGCAGCATGACCGCTTTCGCCAGTGGCGAGCGCGCCACGCCCTGGGGCTCGCTGGCCTGCGAGCTGCGCTCGGTCAATCACCGCTTCCTGGAGATCGGCACGCGCCTGCACGACGATCTGCGGCCGCTCGAGCCGATGCTGCGGGAGCGCGTCGCGGCGCGCCTGTCGCGCGGCAAGCTCGACCTGACGCTGCGCCTGCGCATGCCGGAAGGCGAGGGTGCGCTGAGAGTCGATCCGACCCGCCTGCGCGAACTGAGCGAGCTCGCGCTGGACCTGTCCTCGCGCTTTCCCGGCCTGCATACCGAGTTCGCCCAGCTGCTGCAGCTGCCCGGCGTGCTGCAGGCGCCGGCGGCCGATCCGGCGGCATTGCAGGGCGAAGCGCTGGCGCTGCTGGACGAGGTGCTCGACGAATTCGTCGCCTCACGCGAGCGCGAGGGCGCCAAGCTGGCCGCTTTCATCGGCGAGCGGCTGGACGGGATCGGGACGCATGTCGAGACCCTGCGGGAACTGATGCCGGTGATCCGCGACGCCCAGAGGCAGAAGCTCCAGGCCCGTCTCGCCGACCTGTCGCAGCCGCTGGAGCCGGGCCGACTTGAGCAGGAGCTGGTGATCTGGCTGCAGAAGCTCGACGTCGACGAGGAGCTCGACCGCCTCAGTGCGCACGTCGGCGAGGCGCGACGCGTGCTGAAGCTGCGCGAGGCGGTCGGCCGTCGGCTCGACTTCCTGCTTCAGGAGTTCAACCGCGAGGCGAACACGCTGGGTTCCAAGTCGGTGGACGCGCGCAGCTCGGCCGCGGCGGTCGAGCTGAAGGTGCTGATCGACCAGATCCGCGAGCAGACCCAGAACATCGAGTGAGCCGCCCTATGCGTGGAACCCTGTTCATCGTCGCCGCCCCTTCCGGGGCCGGAAAATCCAGCATCGTCAACGCGGTGCTCGCGCGCGACCCGAACATCTGCCTGTCGATCTCGTTCACCTCGCGCAAGCCGCGTCCGGGCGAGCGCCACGCCGAGCACTACCACTTCGTCAGCGAGGCGGAGTTCGAGCGGATGGTGGAAGCGGGCGACTTCTTCGAGCATGCGCGCGTGCACGGCGACTGGAAGGGCACCGCACGGCAGTCGGTGGAGCCGCAGCTGGCGGCCGGCCGCGACGTGCTGCTGGAGATCGACTGGCAGGGCGCACGCCAGGTTCGCAGGCAGGTGCCCGGCGCGATCAGCGTGTTCATCCTGCCGCCGTCGCGCGCCGCGCTCGAGCAGCGGATGCGCAACCGCGGTCAGGACAGCGAGGCGGTGATCGCCCAGCGGCTGGCGGCGGCGCGCGAGGAAATGTCCCACTACGGCGAGTTCGACTACGTGATCGTCAACGAGCATTTCGCGGTGGCAGTGGACGAGATGTGCGCGGTGTTCACCGCCAGCCGGCTGCGCCGCGAGATGCAGATCGCACGCCACGGCAAGCTGATCAGCGCCCTGCTGGAGCCGCCCGGAGCCGGGGGCTGACGGGTCGTCGGCGACGCATGTTGTGCCGTTTCCGGAACCACGGGCCGGATCTGCCCACGGCAGATCCGGCACCCGTCCACCCGCAGCCGTTGCGGATGGTGTCGGCGGACCGGGATGGCGGACGGCTAACTGACTGATTTCCAAGGGTGGGCTTGCCTCTGCAGGAGGTAGACGGCTACACTGGCCGGCCCACCAAGCCTGCATGACGGCCCAGCGCCGCCAGGAGCCCCATGGCACGCATCACCGTAGAAGATTGTCTGGAAGTGGTCGACAACCGCTTCGAACTGGTCATGATGGCCGCCAAGCGCGCGCGCCAGCTGGCCAACAACGTCGAGCCGATGATCGACAACAGCGAGTCCAACGACAAACCGACCGTGCTCGCGCTGCGCGAGATCGCCGCCCGCGAGGTCGACGCCGAGTACATCGAGGCGGTCGAGAAGGCCGAGCGCGAGCGCAAGGAGCGCGAGGCGCTGGAGTGGGCCGCCGCCGAGGTGGTCGCCGACGAGGACATGTCCAAGAACGACGACTGAGCGCCGGTTCCGGTTCGCGCCGGATCCTTCCCAGTCGCCGCCCGGCCTGCAAGGCCGGCAGGCGTCCGCGGCCCCGCCCAGGCGGGGCCGTCGTGTTTCTGCGGCAGTGCCTCCCACGGTCCCACCCATGGTCTGCGGTACCCGCGGCCGTGGGCGCATCCGTACGGCCCGGCCGCACGGACCCGTCGGCGATGGCGATGAACGGCGGGCGAACGCGGCAGCCGGATGGCCGTTCCGCACCGTGACGACGGCCTTGCCTCCGATGGCGGAGCGCGCGGCCGTGGGGTTCCCGCCCTGGACGCGAGTGCTCCGGCGGGCGGCCCGCGAGCGCCTGATCTGCCGCGGCAAGTGCGGCGAGGCGTCGGCCCGACGAGCTGCCGGACGCACGGGATGTGCGTCCTTCGACACCCTGCTAGATTGCCCATATGTCCGCACATCCCGCCACGCCCGGCTCCACCCGCACTCCGGCCAGGTCCGCTCCGGCCGCGGGGGCTGCCTTGCTGGACGGGGTCGACGGCTCGCTGCCCGATTACGTGCAGGAGCTCGAGCGTGCCGCCAGTTACCTTGACGACTCGCAGCGCCAGCAGCTGCGTCGCGCGTGGACGGTGGGGGCCTCGGCGCACGCCGGACAGACCCGCAAGTCCGGCGAGCCCTACATCACCCACCCGGTGGCGGTCGCGCGGGTGCTGGCCGAGCAGGGGCTCGACGTCGAGACCCTGATCGCGGCGATCCTGCACGACACCATCGAGGACACCCCGGTCACCCGTGAATGCCTGGCGGAGGAGTTCGGCGAGACCGTCGCCGAGCTGGTGGACGGCGTCACCAAGCTGGACAAGCTGCAGTTCCGCGACCGCGCCGAGGCGACCGCGGAGAGCTTCCGCAAGATGCTGCTGGCGATGTCGCGCGATCTGCGGGTGATCCTGATCAAGCTCGCCGACCGCCTGCACAACATGCGTACGCTCGGTGCGCAGAGCGCGGAGGCGCGCCAGCGCATCGCCCGCGAGACGCTGGAGATCTACGCGCCGATCGCCCAGCGCCTGGGCATGAACCTGATCAAGGCCGAATTGCAGGACCTGGGCTTCCGCGCGCTGCATCCGTGGCGCCACGCGGTGATCGAGAAGCGCATCCGCACCCAGCCGGTGGTCCGTCGCGAGGCGCTGGTGCAGATCGAGGCCAACCTCGCGCAGCGGCTGGCCAAGGAAAAGCTGCAGCACCGCCTGATCAGCCGGGTGAAGTCGCCGTGGAGCATCTACACCAAGATGCGCGCCGAGCATAAGAGCTTCACCCAGGTGATGGACGTGTTCGGTTTCCGCATCGTGGTGCGTTCGGTACCCGACTGCTACCACGCGCTGGGCGTCGTGCACGCGACCTACAAGCCGCTCGACGCGCGTTTCCGCGACTTCATCGCGATCCCGAAGGCGAACGGCTACCAGTCGCTGCATACCGTGCTGTTCGGTCCCTACGGTTCTCCGGTCGAGGTGCAGATCCGCACCGAGGAGATGGACCTGATCGCCGAGAAGGGCATCGCCGCGCACTGGTCCTACAAGGACGGCGCCGAAGGCCCGAACAGCGCGCAGAGCCGCGCGCACAGCTGGATCACCGGGCTGGTCGAGTCGCAGCATGCGACCGGCTCGTCGCTGGAGTTCCTGGAGAACGTCAAGGTCGACCTGTTCCCGGACGAGGTCTATCTGTTCACGCCCAAGGGCGACATCATGTCGCTGCCGCGCAACTCCACCGCACTGGACTTCGCCTATGCGGTACACACCGACGTCGGCAACCAGGCGGTGGCGGCGCGCGTCGACGGCAAGCTGTCGCCGTTGCGGACCCGGCTGGGCAGCGGTCAGCGGGTCGAGATCATCACCGCCCGGTCGTCCACGCCCAAACCCCAGTGGCTGGAGTTCGTGGTCTCGGGCAAGGCGCGCACCGCGATCCGCCAGCAGCTGAAGCAGATCGGCCACGAGGATGCGGTCCAGCTCGGCCATCGCATGCTCGACCGCGCGCTGGAGGGTCTGGACACCTCGCTCGACCGCGTGCCGCAGGTGCGGATCGACACCTACCTCGCCGAACACCGGTTCCCGCGCCTGGAGGCGCTGCTGGCCGAGATCGCGCTCGGCAACCGCATGCCGAGCCAGGTCGCGCAGGCGCTGGCGCGGGAGACGCCGGGCGGGCCGGAGCGGCGCAAGGCGGTGCGTACGCCACGGCCGGACGACAGGATCCTGATCACCGGCGCCGAGCGCGGTGTGATCAGCTTCGCCCACTGCTGCCTGCCGATTCCCGGCGACGAGATCATGGGCTATCACACAGCCGGCAAGGGCGTGGTCGTGCACCGGATGGATTGCCCGAACGTGGCCGAGTACCGCAAGTCGCCCGATCGCTGGGTCCCGATCGGCTGGGATCGCGAGGTGTCCGGCGACTTCGCCGCCGCGCTCAAGATCGAGGTCGACAACCGTCCGGGCGCGCTGGCGCAGGTGGCCGCCGCGGTGGCCGACGCGGAGTCGAACATCGACCGCGTCGAATACCTGGAACGCGACACCAATGTCGCGGTGATGAAATTCTCGATCGAAGTCGCCGACCGTCGCCACCTGGCCGACGTGATCCGGCGCGTGCGCCGGCTGCAGGTGGTGCTGGGCGTGCAGCGGATCTGATCCGATCCGTGCCGGTGTTGGCGACGGCTGCCGCTCGAGGCAGCTGCGGGGTTCCGCGACGATCGCCGGCCGCCGGCTCGACTAGACTTGCAGGCCCCGTCCAAGGAGTCGATGCATGAGTCGCCAGATCATCCATACCGAGAACGCCCCGGCCGCGATCGGTCCGTATTCGCAGGCCGTCCGCGCCGGCAACACCGTCTACCTGTCGGGCCAGATCCCGCTGGATCCGGCGACGGGCGAGATCGTGTCCGGCGACATCAGCGCGCAGGCACGGCGGGCGTTCGAGAATCTCAGTGCGGTCTGCGAGGCGGCTGGTGGCTCGCTGGCGCAGGTGGTGCGGCTCGGCCTGTACGTCACCGACCTGGGCGACTTCGCTGCGGTGAACGCGGTGATGGGCGAGTTCTTCCAGGCGCCGTACCCGGCACGGTCGACCATCGAAGTGGCCGGATTGCCGAAGGGCGCGGCCTTCGAGGTCGACGCGATCCTGGTGCTGTAGGAGCGGCGTGGGCTGCGATTCCCGGGCTGCGCCCGGGAATCCGCAAAGTTTGCTGCGGGCCCCGCCGTTGCGCTTCCACACCCCCTTTCGCGCTGCGCGCGGATCGCCCTGATTCAGGGGGGGGCGCCATGGTGTAGGGACGGCGTGAGCCGCGACGAGGCTTCCCCGTGAAGGCCCGATTGCGGCTGATACCGCTCCTGCGGGGGCATTCACGTTCCGCCCCGCGGGCGGGATACGCTCCGCTCAGCCTGAATGCATCCGCATCTCGCGCGGGGCGATGCCGGTCCAGCGTTTGAACGCGCGGCGGAACTCGCGCGCATCGCGGAAGCCGACCGCCGCGCCGACCTCGGAGATGCGCACGCCGGGCCTGCGCAGCAGCGCTTCGGCGGTCTCGCGCCGGACCCGGTCGTGGATCGCCTTGTAGCTGGTGCGGGCGTCGTGCAGGTGCCGGCGCAACGTGCGTTCGGTCAGATGCAGTTCGGCGGCGATGTCGACCAGTCGGGGGCTGTCGGCCAGCTGCAGCCGCAGCAGCCGTTCGACCGCACTGACGATCTCGTCGACCGGTCGCTCGGCCGGCATCTGCTCACGGCATAGCGCCAGCACATGGGCGGCGCTGGCCGGGTTGTGCGCCGGCATCGCCGCCTGCAGCCAGCGCCGCGCGATCACGACCCGGTTGACGCCGGCGTCGAACGTGACCTCGCAGTCGAACACACGCATGTACGCATCGGCATGGACCGGCGCCGGATAGGCAAGTTCGACGCGCAACGGCCTGAAGTCCGGACCGAGCAGGCCGCGGCACAGCATCAGACAGCTCGAGAACAACTCCTCGCACAGGAACGGCTCGATGTCGGCTTCCCGCGTCCGCATCCGCGCCGAGACCGCGACACTGTCGCCGTCATCCGCAGCGCGGGACGGTTCGAGCTGCAGCTCCATCATCGCGCCGGTGACCGGTGCATAGCGGATGCCGATTCGCAGCGCCTCGCCGAAGTTCTCCGCGGTCAGCATCGCCAGCCCGAGCAGGCCGAAGTGGCCGATGTCCTGGCGCTGGCCGAGCACCAGGCCGTGGCCTTCGCCGGGCAGGCTTTGCAGCGCGCGGCGGACGATCTCGCAGGCCTGGCGGTAGGACAGGTAGACCGGCGGCTCGGCGTCGAACTGCGAACGCTGCAGGCGCAGGCCGGCAAACCAGCCCTCGCAGGGCACGCCGAGCTCGTCGGCGCGCGCGATCAGGCCGCCGACGATTCCGCTCTTGATGTTGGCGACGTGGAGCGCGGCAGTGTCCGGAAGATCGTTCGCTGGCATACGCTGGCCTGGTGTTGTATCCCGCAAGTAACTCAGCAAGTCCGCGTGGTCTTCGGTCCCCTGCCGGCGTCGCTCGTCGCCATGCGCCTGCCGTGCCGCCCCTTCGCGCCGGCCCGGAACCGGATCCAGGGCGCGATCCCGTCAAGCCCTTTGCGTGGCCCCACGCCAGCTTGTCCGCTTTGCCCCCCATTCTATGCCGGGTTTGCCCTCACGCCCGTGCCGGTCGTCATTGGAGACTGTGATGACAGCCGGATGGCACCGACAGGGGCAGCGATGAGGGGTATCTCGATGGCGTACAGGACCAGGAGCCGGATGCATGGCGGGGACTCGGCAGGATGCGGGCGGGCGCATGGCGTCATGCTGGCCACCGTCGTGGCGATCGCGCTGGCGGCATGCGGCGACACCGGTTCGGACCATGTGCCGACCGCGAGCGTGGCCGAGGGCGATGCCGCCTTCGCACAGACACTGCGCGAGCGCCTGCTCGATGCCAGGCCTGGCGACGTGATCGAGGTGCCGCCGGGCCGCTACAGCTTCGATCGCAGCCTGAGCCTGCGCGTCGACGACGTGACCCTGCGCGGCGCCGGCCACGACCGCAGCGTGCTCAGCTTCAAGGGCCAGAAGGCCGGCGCCGAAGGGCTGTTGGTCAACGCCAGCCGCTTCACCATCGAGAACCTGGCGATCGAGGACGCCCGGGGCGATGGCCTGAAGATCAACGAGGGCGAGCACATCACCATCCGTGGCGTGCGGGTCGAGTGGACCGGCGGTCCGGATACCGGCAACGGCGGCTACGGGATCTACCCGGTGAAGACCCGCAACGTGCTGGTCGAGGACTCGATCGCGATCGGTGCGTCGGACGCCGGCATCTACGTCGGCCAGTCGCGCGACGTGATCGTGCGCAACAACCGTGCCGAGTACAACGTCGCCGGCATCGAGATCGAGAACACGGTAAACGCCGACGTCCACGACAACGTCGCCACGAACAACACCGGCGGCATCCTGGTGTTCAACATGCCGGCGCTGGAGCAGCCGGGCGGCAATATCCGCGTGTTCCGCAACCAGGTGGTCGCCAACAACACCGCCAATTTCGGAGCCAAGGGCACGCCGGTGGCGAGCGTGCCGGCCGGAAGCGGCCTGGTGATCAACTCCAACGACGACGTCGAGATCTTCGACAACGACATCAAGGACAACAGAACCGCGAACATCATCGTCTCCAGCGTCTATTCGACCGGCTACAAGGACGACAGCCGCTCGGAGAGCTTCGATCCGTATCCCGAACGCATCTTCGTGCACGGCAACCGGCTGTCCGGTGGCGGCGATGCCCCGGACGGCCTCGATCTGAAGGCGCTGAAGCTGGCGGTGTACGGGCTGGGCGGCCGCTTCCCGGACGTACTCTGGGACGGCTACTTCAATGCGGGGCGTGAAGATGGCCCGCAGATCTGCCTGCACGACGTGTCGGGCGTGATCAACGCCGACGGGCCGGGCGGCTACAAGAGCCCGAGCCGGGACACCGCGGCCTTCGACTGCCGCCTGCCGTCGCTGCCCGAGGTGGATCTGCAGCGTGGCTGACGCGGCGTGGATCCGTGCGGTGGCCAAGCCGGCACCGGTGGCCTGGCTGCGTATGTTGTTGCTGGCATGCGCACTGGCGGCCGCCGCGGCGTGCAGGCCGGTCTCCGAACCGGTGCGCTTCCACGCCGAAGGACAGCCGGCGACGCTGGCCGAATGGAACCTGTTCGTGTTCGAGGACGGGGTGATGACGCCCGGTGCGGGCGTCGTCCCCTACGATCTGAACACACCGCTGTTCTCCGACTACGCGCACAAGCTGCGCACGGTGTGGATGCCCGACGGCAAGACCGCACGCTATGACGACGAGGCGACGTTCGAGTTCCCGGTCGGCACGATCATCAGCAAGACCTTCTATTATCCGCGGTTGGCGGGCGAGCCGGCGGACAGCGACGCGGTGCTGCGCAGCCAGGGCGGCGAGGGCGCCCTGCCGGGCGGACGGCTGGAACTGGACAAGGTGCGCCTGATCGAGACCCGGCTGCTGGTTCGCCGCGAGTCCGGCTGGATCGCGCTGCCGTATGTATGGAACCGCGAACAGACCCAGGCACAACTGATGCGCAGCGGTGAACTGGTGCCGCTGACCCTGGTCGAGGCGGGCGCCGGCGACCGCGAACAGGCGACCTACCAGGTGCCGGACCAGAACCAGTGCGCCGGCTGCCACGGCACCGACATCCGCAGCAAGACGCTGCAGCCGATCGGCCCGAAGGCGCGGCATCTCAATCGCGACTTCGACTACCGCGGCGCCGATGGCGCGGTCGTGCACGGGAACCAGTTGCAGCACTGGCAGTCGCTAGGCTATCTGCAGGGGATGCCGGCCGGCGACGGGCTGCCACGCATCGCCGACTGGCGCGACGAGGGCGAAAGCGTGGAGGCGCGGGCACGCGCCTACCTCGACATCAACTGCGCGCACTGCCACAGTCCGGACGGACCCGGCAACACCTCGGGCCTGTGGCTGGGCAGCAGCGTCGACGAGCCGCTGCGGCTCGGCCGCTGCAAGCTGCCGATCGCAGCCGGGCATGGCACCGGCAACCGTCGCTACGGGATCGTGCCCGGGCATCCGGAGCGCTCGATCCTGACCTATCGCATGATCAGCAAAGATCCCGGGGTGATGATGCCCGAGCTCGGTCGCAGCGTCGTCCATCGCGAGGGCGTCGCGCTGATCGAGGCGTGGATCGCGGCCCAGCAGGGCACCTGCGGAGAGGCGGGATGAATACGGCGTCGCGGCAGGCGCAGCCCTGGCGGCGCGCGTCCGGCATCCGGTGGCGCGAGGGCTGTGCCGGATGGCTCCGCGGGCATCGCCAATCCGCGGACAGGCACCCCGATATCGCGTATTGCTTCACCGGAGGCGGCGAGACATGTATTCACCGCCGGCAGCACGCTTCACAGGATCTGTAGAGCGGCGTAAGCCGCGAAGAAGTTTTCCCGAGAGAACCAATCGCGGCTCACGCCGCTCCTACCACCAGCAGGTCAATCGCAAGCACATCCACCGCAATCATCGAGTAGGGGAGTACTCATGACCGTTCGCAAGCATCCCTTGAGCCTGCGCGTACGCCAGGCCCTGTTCGGCAGCCTCGCGGCCGGCGCCGCATCCGTGGCCTTCGCCGCGCCGCAGGACGACGGCGCAGGCACCGGTCCCGACGCGACCACGCTCGACGCGATCACGGTCACCGCGCAGAGTCGCGAACAGGAGCTGCAGGACGTGCCGATCGCGCTGCAGGTGGTCAACGAACGGCTGCTCGACGACGTCGCCGCCGAGGACCTGGGCGACATCGACTCCTTCGTTCCCGGCCTGGTCGTCGACAGCCAGCAACCGACCCAGCCCAGCTTCCAGTTGCGCGGCATCAGCACCGACGACTTCGGCATCGGCACCGATCCGGCGGTCGGCGTCTACGTCGACGGCGTCTACGCCGGCCGTGGCGGTGGCGTGCTGCTGCCGTTCACCGACGTCGAGCGGATCGAGGTGCTGAAGGGGCCGCAGGGCACCCTGTTCGGCCGCAACACCGCCGCCGGAGCGATCTCGATCATCACCCACCGTCCGGGGCCGGAGACCGAAGCGCGGGCCAGGCTGCGCCTGGCGGAGGACGGCAAGCAGTACCTGGAGGGCATGGCCAACATCCCGGTCGGCGAGCAGTCGGCGTTCCGCCTCAACGGCCTGTTCAACCACGCCGACGGCTGGCTGCAGGATGCGAACACCGGCGAGGACCTCGCGCCGGAGAACAACTGGGCGACGCGCGCCGCGTTCAGCACCCGCCTGGGCGACAACACCACCGCCTGGATCAGCTGGGACCACGAGAGCCTGGACCAGCTGGGCCAGGCCACGATCGGGATCGTGCCGCTGCCGCCGGCACCGGGACTGATCCCGCTGCCGGTCGACGAGACCGCCTACCTGGACCCGCGCAGGACCCCGGCCACCGTCGACGCCGACGGCAACGAGGAGTCGCGGCGCTTCGACGGCGCGACCCTGATCGTCGATCACGCATTCGAGTGGGGCAACCTGACCTCGACCACCGCCTGGCACGACTACGACTCGGTCAACCGGGTCGAAGAGGACGGCACCGACCGCCGCTATCTCTATGTCGACTCGACCAACACCGAGAGCAACCGCAACTACTACCAGGAGTTCCGTTTCAGCGGCACCACCGGCGCGCTGGACTGGGTGGCGGGCGCCAGCTACTTCAAGGAGAGCGCCGACCAGACCAGCGAGGTCAATGCATACTCGGATTCGGTCGACACCATCGTGCGCAATCTCGGGATGGCACCGACGCCGGATGGAACACTGTTCGGTTTCGTTACCCAGGTGATGCAGGCCAACGGCATTCCGCTCAGCCTGCTCGGCCACCAGTGGAACGAGAAGTTCGTCAACGATCTCGATACCAAGGCCTACGCGCTGTATGGCGACGTGATCTGGCATGTCAACGATCGCCTGAACCTGACCTTCGGTCTGCGCTACACCCGCGACGAGAAGGAGTTCAGCTGGTTCAACGATCTGCGCGATGCCCCCACGCTGGACGCGACCCTCGATCAGATGGAGGCCCTGGGCATCTTCGGCCTGCTTGGCCTGCCGCGCGAGGCCTTCGTCTTCGACATCGCCTTCATCGACCCGCCGGCGATGCTGAACAAGGGCGCGACGAACCGCGCGTCGAAGTCCTGGGACGATCTCAGCCCGCGCTTCGTCGTCGACTACCACTTCAGCGACGGGCTGATGGGCTTCGCCTCGTTGGCCAAGGGCTACAAGGCCGGCGGCTTCAACGCGCTGCAGATCGGCAGCGAGTTCGACAACGAGGACGTGTGGAACTTCGAGGCCGGCATCAAGCATGCGCTGCCGGACTACCGGCTGCAGTACAACGCGTCGGCCTACTACTACGTCTACGCCAACCGCCAGGCGGTGCGCCTGGACAGCACCACCACGATCCCGCGCTTCGTCGTCGATACCTCCGACCTGGAGGCCTGGGGCGTGGACTTCGATGCGCGCTGGCAGGCGACCGATGCGCTGTCGTTCGACCTCAATGCCGCCTTCATCGATTCCACCTACAAGGACTACGTGACCCCGGAGGGAATCGACGTCAGCGGCCAGGCCACCGGCACGCCGTACTGGTCGGTCGCCGGCGGCATGAGCTATCTCTGGCAACTGGACGACGCCGGCGACCTGCGCCTGTCGCTGCGCCACGCCTATCGCGGCAGGACGCGCTGCAGCGATGAATCGCAGTCGCAGAACACCTGCGGGACGAGCCCGGCGCTGCAGCTGGGCGAGGCGCAGGAGCGCACCGACGTCCGCCTCGGCTGGACCTCGGCCAGCGGCCGCCTCGGCCTGGCGGTCTACGGCACCAACGTGTTCGACAACCAGTACGTGACCGCCCTTGGCACCTACGGCAAGACCGTGCTCGGCACCGTCGGCGCACGGATGAGCCAGCCGCGCAGCTGGGGGCTGGAATTCAGCGTGAACTACTGACGCAGACCTCTTGAACGGCGCGGCGGCGCCCGCGGTAACGGCGACCGCCGTTCGCACCACCGCTTGCTCCTTGCCCCGGCCCTCGTGCCGGGGTTTTTGTTTGCGCGGGTTCCCGGCATGCTTGCGCGATGCCGAAGTCCCGGGACGCCGTCGTCATCGACGCCCAGCAACCGCCATTGACCGCCCTGGCCGGAGTGGGTGCCAAGGTGGCCGAGAAGCTGGCCGTGCGCGGCATCGTCAATCTGCAGGACCTCTGGTTGCACCTGCCGCGCCAGTACGAGGATCGCACCACGATCGTTCCGCTCCGCGCGCTGGTGCCGGGCACCGCCGCCCAGGTCGAGGGCCGGGTCGAGGCGGTCGAGCGCGGTTTCCGCTACCGGCCGACACTGCGGGTGGCGATCGGCGACGACTCGCATGCGACCCTGGTGCTGCGCTTCTTCCACTTCCGGGCCGCCCAGGTCGCGCAGTTCCAGCCCGGTGCGCGGGTGCGTTGCTACGGGACGCCGCGACCCGGTCAGCATGGCCTGGAGATCGTGCATCCGAGCTACCGGATCCTGCCCGAACACGCCGATGATGAACTGGGCGAGCGGCTGGATCCCGTCTATCCCGCGATCGAAGGCATCGGTCCGGCGTCGCTGCGGCGGCTGATCGGACTGGCGCTGGACCGGTTGCCGGACGAGGCCAGTCTGGAACTGCTCCCGGCAGCGCTGCGCGACGAGCTGCGTCTGCCGTCGCTGCGCGAAGCGCTGCTGACCGTGCACCGGCCGCCAGCGGACGCCGACATCGGCGCGCTGCTGGCCGGCAACCATCCGGCGCAGCGGCGGCTGGTGCTGGAGGAACTGCTCGCCCACCACCTCAGCCTGCGCCGGCAACGGCTCGCGCAGCAGGCGCACGCCGCACCGGTGCTGAAGAAGACCGCGCTGGCCAGGCGCCTGCAGGCGGCACTGCCGTTCCGCCTCACCGGCGCGCAGCAACGGGTATTCGAACAGATCCGCCGCGACCTCGCCCAGCCGCGGCCGATGCTGCGCCTGGTCCAGGGCGACGTCGGTTCCGGCAAGACCGTGGTCGCCGCGCTGGCGGCGATGCTGGCGGTGGATGCGGGCAGGCAGGCGGCATTGATGGCGCCGACCGAGCTGCTGGCCGAGCAGCATCTGAACAACCTGCGTGCGTGGCTGGA
>NZ_JAKJPO010000025.1 GCF_021725675.1 Marilutibacter chinensis
CGTACGCCTTGAACTCTCCACCGAAACGCTCGGCGCCCACCTTCGTCAGCGCTGCCGTCAGCGTGGTCTTGCCGTGGTCAACGTGGCCGATCGTGCCGACGTTCACGTGCGGCTTGGTGCGCTCGAACTTACCCTTAGCCATGGTTATCTACCTTTTATTGTCAATGCGTGTTTGTTGATCGAGGGTGCCGGCCGGAGCCGGCACGACTCAGTTCTTCTTGCTCGCGGCTTCGGCGATGTTGGCCGGCGCCTCGGCGTAATGGTCGAATTCCATCGTGAAGGTCGCGCGACCCTGCGACATCGAGCGCAGGGTGGTCGCGTAACCGAACATCTCGCCCAGCGGGATCATCGCGTTGATGATCTTGCCCGACGGGCTGTCGTCCTGGCCGGACAGGATGCCGCGGCGACGACTGACGTCGCCCATCACGTCGCCCAGGTACTCCTCGGGGGTGACGATCTCGACCTTCATCATCGGCTCGAGCAGAACCGGGCTCGCCTTCATGAAGCCTTCCTTGAAGGCCATCGAGCCTGCGATCTTGAACGCCATTTCCGACGAGTCGACCTCATGGTACGAACCGTCGACCAGCTTGATCTTGACGTCGACGACCGGGTAGCCGGCGAGCACGCCGTTCGCGGCGGCTTCCTGGATGCCCTTGTCGACGGCCGGGATGTACTCCTTCGGCACGACGCCACCGACGATCGCGTTCTCGAACACGTAGCCACCGCCCTGCTCGTTCGGCTCCAGCTCGATCCAGACGTGACCGAACTGACCCTTGCCGCCGGACTGGCGAACGAACTTGCCTTCGACCTTGATCGGCTTGCGGATGGTTTCGCGGTACGCGACCTGCGGCTTGCCGACGTTGGCCTCGACGTTGAACTCGCGCTTCATGCGGTCGACGATGATGTCCAGGTGCAGCTCGCCCATGCCGGCGATGATGGTCTGGCCGGACTCCTCGTCGGTACGCACGCGGAAGGACGGATCCTCCTGCGCCAGGCGGCCGAGGGCGATGCCCATCTTCTCCTGGTCCGACTTGGTCTTCGGCTCGACCGCCATCGAGATGACCGGCTCCGGGAACACCATGCGCTCAAGCGTGATCACGTGATCCTGGGCGCACAGGGTGTCACCGGTGGTGACGTCCTTCAGCCCCACCGCCGCGGCGATATCGCCGGCGCGGACTTCCTTGATCTCCTCGCGGTTGTTGGAGTGCATCTGCAGGATGCGGCCCACGCGCTCCTTCTTCGACTTGACCGGGTTGTAGACCTGGTCGCCGGAGTTGAGCACGCCCGAGTAGACGCGGAAGAAGGTCAGCGAACCGACGAACGGGTCGGTCATGATCTTGAACGCCAGCGCCGAGAACGGCGCCTTGTCGTCGGCGGCGCGGGTCGCCTCCTTCTCGTCTTCGTCGACGCCCTGCACCGGCGGCACGTCGGCCGGCGACGGCAGCAGCTGGATCACGCCGTCGAGCATCGCCTGCACGCCCTTGTTCTTGAACGCGGTGCCGCAGAACACCGGCACGATCTCGACCTTCAGGGTGCGCTGGCGCAAACCGGCGAGGATCTCGGCCTCGGACAGGTCGCCATCGTTGAGGTACTTGTCCATCAGCTCTTCGCTGGCCTCGGCGGCGGCCTCGACCATGAAGCTGCGGGCCTCGGCGCACTTGTCGGCGAGCTCGGCCGGAATGTCGCGGTACTCGAAGATGGTGCCCTGCGAGGCGGCATCCCAGTGGATCGCCTTCATCTTGACCAGGTCGACCACGCCCTCGAAGTTGTCCTCGGCGCCGATCGGCACCTGCATCGGCACCGGATAGGCGCCCAGGCGGGCCTTCAGCTGCTCGACGACCTTGTCGAAGTTCGCGCCGGTGCGGTCCATCTTGTTGACGAACGCCATGCGCGGCACGCGGTACTTGTTGGCCTGGCGCCACACGGTCTCCGACTGCGGCTGCACCCCACCGACCGCACACAGCACGAACACCGCGCCGTCGAGCACGCGCAGCGAGCGCTCCACCTCGATGGTGAAGTCGACGTGGCCGGGGGTGTCGATGATGTTCAGGCGGTGCTGCGGCATCGACTTGTCCATGCCCGTCCAGAACGCCGTGGTGGCCGCGGAGGTGATGGTGATGCCGCGCTCCTGCTCCTGCTCCATCCAGTCCATCACGGCGGCGCCGTCGTGGACCTCGCCGATCTTGTGGCTGACACCGGTGTAGAACAGGATGCGCTCGGACGTGGTGGTCTTGCCGGCATCGATGTGGGCCATGATGCCGAAGTTGCGGTAACGCTCGATGGGAGTGGTGCGAGCCACGGGACCCTCTCGTAAGTTTTCGAATTCCAGATGGCCGGACGCCGCCTGACGGCGGCATCCGGTTCGTTAGGCGGCGGTTGTCGTCGCCGTGGCGGCTGCGGGCCGCCTTCAGACGCCCCCGCCGTTGCCCGCGGGGACTGCCCGGATCACCAGCGGTAGTGCGCGAACGCCTTGTTGGCTTCGGCCATACGGTGGGTCTCCTCACGCTTCTTGATCGCACCGCCGCGGTTCTCGGAAGCGTCGATCAGCTCGGCGGCCAGCTTGCGGGGCATGCTGTTCTCGCCACGCTTGCGGGCGGACTCGATCAGCCAGCGCATCGCCAGCGCCATCCGGCGGGACGCGCGGACCTCGACGGGAACCTGGTAGGTGGCGCCGCCGACGCGGCGGGACTTCACCTCGACGGCCGGGGACACGTTGCCCAGGGCCTTCTCGACCAGCTCCAGCGGAGCGTCGTTCTTCTCGCCGATGACGTCCATCGCGCCATAGACGATCTTCTCGGCGACCGACTTCTTGCCGCTCTTCATGACCATGTTGATGAAACGCGCGATCGTCTCGCTGCCGTGCTTGGGATCGGGCAGGACGGAACGCTGCGGGGCGGAACCTTTACGCGACATGGATCACTCCTCAGGACTTCGGGCGCTTGGCGCCGTACTTGGAACGGCGCTGGCGGCGCTTGGCGACGCCGGCGGCGTCGAGCGAGCCACGCACGGTGTGGTAGCGCACGCCGGGGAGATCCTTGACGCGGCCGCCGCGGATCAGGACGACCGAGTGCTCCTGCAGGTTGTGGCCCTCGCCGCCGATGTACGAGATGACCTCGTAACCGTTGGTCAGGCGGACCTTGGCCACCTTGCGCATCGCCGAGTTCGGCTTCTTCGGAGTGGTGGTATAGACGCGGGTGCAGACGCCGCGGCGCTGCGGGCAATTGGCCAGCGCCGGCGAGGCACTCTTGTATGTGGCGGCCTGCCGCGGCTTGCGGACCAGCTGATTGATCGTTGCCATCTGGAGCTCTTTGGTGGGAGGGCGGGGCCCGATCCAACCAGGCAACACCCCGACGTGAAAACGAACGGCAAGCCGGGCACACCCAGCTCACCGAGACGGAAAAGTATAGCCTGCGTTTGACGATACCGTCAACGCAAGGCCATGAATCGCCCCGGGATACCTGCGAGGCAGGCGCCGGGGCGACAGTGCTGCGATCCCGCCCTCCCTGGGCCGAACACGAGGCGCTCCCTGCGCCTCATTTCGTGATCTGGGGCGCCCCCGCAGGGGCGCGGTACCGCTCTACGCTCAGGAAGCGCTGGACTCCTCGCCGCTCTCGACGTCGTCCACGACCTCCGCCGCGACCGGCGCGGCCAGGGTCTCCATCTCGGATTCGGTCAGACCGGTGGCGCCGCGGCGACGCTGCGTATGGTACGCCAGACCGGTGCCGGCCGGAATCAGGCGGCCGACGATGACGTTCTCCTTCAGGCCGCGCAGGTTGTCGCGGGTGCCGCGTACGGCCGCCTCGGTCAGCACTCGGGTGGTTTCCTGGAACGAAGCCGCCGAGATGAACGATTCGGTCGCCAGCGAGGCCTTGGTGATGCCGAGCAGGACCGGATCGAACTGGGCGAGGATCTCGCCCTTCGCCGCCAGACGGGCGTTCTCCTCGACGACGCGCTGGCGCTCGACCTGCTCGCCGTTGAGGAACTTGCTGTCGCCCTGGTCGGTGATCTCGACCTTGCGCAGCATCTGGCGAACGATCACCTCGATGTGCTTGTCGTTGATCTTCACGCCCTGCAGGCGGTAGACGTCCTGGATCTCCTTGGTCAGATAGACCGCCAGCGGCTCCACGCCCAGCAGGCGCAGGATGTCCTGCGGGCTCGGCTCGCCGTCCACCACGGTCTCGCCCTTCTCCACGTGCTCGCCTTCGAACACGATGATCTGGCGGTACTTCGGGATCAGCTCCTCGTGCTCGCTGCCATCGGCGTCCTTGATGATCAGACGCTGCTTGCCCTTGGTGTCCTTGCCGAAGCTGACCACGCCCGAGCGCTCGGCCAGGATCGCCGGATCCTTCGGCTTGCGCGCCTCGAACAGGTCCGCCACGCGCGGCAGACCGCCGGTGATGTCACGGGTCTTGGACGCTTCCTGCGGGATCTTCGCGACCACGTCGCCCACGCCGACGGCGTCGCCGTCCTGCAGGTTGACGATCGAGCGCGGCGGCAGCAGGTACTGCGCCGGCAGGTCGGTGCCCGGGATGTTGAGGTCGTTGCCCTTCTTGTCGACGATGCGGACCAGCGGACGCAGGTCCTTGCCGGCCGAGCCGCGACGCTTCGGATCGGTGATCTCGCGCGAGGCCAGACCCGTCAGCTCGTCGGTCTTCTCGATCACCGTCACGCCGTCGACGAAGTCGATGAAGCGGACGAAACCGGCGACTTCCGAGACGATCGGGTGGTTATGCGGATCCCAGTTCGCAACCTGCTGACCGGCCTTGACCGCACCGCCGTCGTCGACGGACACGTTCGCACCGTAGGGCAGCTTGTAGCGTTCGCGCTCGCGGCCATGGCTGTCGAGGATCGACAGCTCGCCCGAACGCGACACCGCGACCAGGTGGCCGTTGGCGTGCTTGACGTGCTTGAGGTTGTTGAACTTGATCGTACCGGTGGTCTTGACGGTGACGTTGTCGATCGCCGCCGCACGCGAAGCCGCACCGCCGATGTGGAAGGTACGCATGGTCAGCTGCGTGCCCGGCTCGCCGATCGACTGCGCGGCGACAACGCCGACCGCCTCGCCATGGTTGACCAGGTGGCCGCGCGCGAGATCGCGCCCGTAGCAGTGCGCGCAGACGCCGAACGCGGATTCGCAGGTGATGGTCGAGCGGACCTTGATCGCCTGCACGCCGGCCTCTTCCAGCTTCTGCACCCAGGCTTCATCGAGCAGGGTGTTGCGGGTAACGATCGGCTCCTCGTCGTCGCCGGGCAGGAACACGTCCTCGGCCACGATGCGGCCAAGCACGCGCTCACGCAGCGGTTCGACCACGTCGCCGCCTTCGACGATCGGGGTCATGGTCAGACCGGCCATCGTGCCGCAGTCGTCCTCGGTGATGACCACGTCCTGGGCCACGTCGACCAGGCGGCGGGTCAGGTAACCGGAGTTCGCGGTCTTCAGCGCGGTGTCGGCCAGGCCCTTTCGGGCACCGTGCGTGGAGTTGAAGTACTCCTGCACGTTCAGGCCTTCGCGGAAGTTCGCCTTGATCGGGGTCTCGATGATCGAACCGTCCGGACGCGCCATCAGGCCGCGCATGCCGGCCAGCTGGCGGATCTGCGCCTGCGAGCCACGCGCGCCTGAGTCGGCCATGATGTACAGCGAGTTCATCGACTTCTGGTCGACGGTCTCGCCCTTCGCGTTGCTCACCTTGTCGGTGCCGATCGCGTCCATCATCGCCTTGGCGATGCGCTCGTTGGTGCGCGACCAGATGTCGACGACCTTGTTGTAGCGCTCGCCGGCGGTGACCAGGCCCGACTGGTACTGCTCCTGGATCTCGAGGACCTCGGTCTCTGCCTCGCCGAGGATGTCCTTCTTCTCGTCCGGGATCACCATGTCGTCGATGCCGATCGAGACGCCGGCACGGGTCGCATAGGCGAAGCCGGTGTACATCAGCTTGTCGGCGAACACGACCGTGTCCTTCAGGCCGAGCATGCGATAGCACGAGTTGATGAGGCGGCTGATGTTCTTCTTCACCAGCTCGACGTTGGCCAGAGCGAACGGCAGGCCCTCGGGCAGGATTTCCTGCAGCAGCGCGCGGCCGACGGTGGTATCGACCACCGAGGTCACCTGCTCGCGGCTGCCATCCTCGTTGACGACTGTCTGGGTCAGGCGCACCTTCACCTTGGCGTGCAGCTCGACGACGCGGTTGTCGTAGGCGCGCTTCACCTCGGCGACGTTGGCGAACACCATGCCCTCGCCCTTCTTGTTCTCGAGGGCGCGGGTCATGTAGTACAGGCCGAGCACGACGTCCTGCGACGGCACGATGATCGGCTCGCCGTTCGCCGGCGACAGGATGTTGTTCGACGACATCATCAGCGCGCGCGCTTCCAGCTGGGCCTCGAGGCTCAGCGGGACGTGCACGGCCATCTGGTCACCGTCGAAGTCGGCGTTGAACGCGGTACAGACCAGCGGGTGCAGCTGGATCGCCTTGCCTTCGATCAGCACCGGCTCGAACGCCTGGATGCCGAGGCGATGCAGGGTCGGCGCACGGTTCAGCAGCACCGGGTGCTCGCGGATCACCTCTTCGAGGATGTCCCACACCTCGGCCTCTTCGCGCTCGACCAGCTTCTTGGCGGCCTTGATCGTCGTGGCCAGGCCACGGCGCTGCAGCTTGGCGAAGATGAACGGCTTGAACAGCTCCAGCGCCATCTTCTTCGGCAGACCGCACTGGTGCAGCTTCAGGTACGGGCCGACCACGATGACCGAACGGCCGGAGTAGTCGACGCGCTTGCCGAGCAGGTTCTGGCGGAAGCGGCCCTGCTTGCCCTTGATCATGTCGGCCAGCGACTTGAGCGGGCGCTTGTTGGTGCCGGTGATCGCGCGGCCGCGGCGGCCGTTGTCCATCAGCGCGTCGACCGACTCCTGCAGCATGCGCTTCTCGTTGCGCACGATGATGTCGGGCGCGTTGAGCTCCAGCAGGCGGCGCAGGCGGTTGTTGCGGTTGATGACGCGGCGGTACAGGTCGTTCAGGTCGGAGGTCGCGAAGCGGCCGCCGTCCAGCGGAACCAGCGGACGCAGGTCCGGCGGCAGCACCGGCAGCACGGTCATCACCATCCACTCCGGACGGTTGCCGGACTCGAGGAAGGCCTCGATCAGCTTGATCCGCTTGGTCAGGCGCTTGAGCTTGGTCTCCGAGCCGGTCGCAGCGATGTCTTCCTTCAGCTGCAGCATCTCGGCCTGCAGGTCGATCGTGCGCAGCAGGTCGTAGACCGCCTCGGCGCCCATCGCGGCCTCGAAATCGTCGCCATGCTCCTGGCGCGCCTGCATGTACTGCTCCTCGGTGAGCAGCATGCCGCGCTCCATCGGAGTCAGGCCCGGCTCGGTGACCACGAAGGCCTCGAAGTACAGGATGCGCTCGATGTCGCGCAGGGTCATGTCGAGCATCAGGCCGATGCGCGACGGCAGCGACTTCAGGAACCAGATGTGCGCGACCGGGCTGGCCAGGTCGATGTGGCCCATGCGCTCGCGACGGACCTTGGCCAGGGTGACCTCGGTGCCGCACTTCTCGCAGACCACGCCGCGGTGCTTCATGCGCTTGTATTTGCCGCACAGGCACTCGTAGTCCTTGACCGGTCCGAAGATCGCGGCGCAGAACAGGCCGTCACGCTCCGGCTTGAAGGTGCGGTAGTTGATCGTTTCGGGCTTCTTGACTTCGCCGAACGACCACGAGCGGATCAGGTCCGGCGACGCCAGCGCGATCTTGATCGCGTCGAAGTCGAGCGCCGGCCGCTGCTGGTTGAACAGGTTGAGCAAATCTTTCATCGGGATATCTCCTCAGGCGGCGGCGGCGATCAGTTCTCTTCCAGTTCCATGTTGATCGCGAGCGAGCGGATTTCCTTGACCAGGACGTTGAAGGACTCCGGCATGCCGGCCACCATTTCGTATTCGCCGTCGACGATGTTCTTGTACATCTGGTTGCGGCCCTGCACGTCGTCGGATTTCACCGTCAGCATTTCCTGCAGGGTGTAGGCCGCGCCGTAGGCCTCCAGCGCCCAGACTTCCATCTCGCCGAAGCGCTGTCCGCCGAACTGCGCCTTGCCGCCCAGCGGCTGCTGGGTGACGAGCGAGTACGGACCGGTCGAACGGGCGTGCATCTTGTCGTCGACCAGATGGTTCAGCTTCAGCATGTGCATGTAGCCAACCGTGGTGTGGCGGTCGAACGCCTCGCCGGTGCGGCCGTCGTACAGCTGGGTCTGGCCGCTGCTCGGCAGGTCCGCGAGCTCGAGCATCTTCTTGATCTCGGACTCGGCGGCGCCGTCGAACACCGGGGTCGCCATCGGCACGCCGTCGACGAGGTTGCGCGCCAGGTTCAGCAACTCATCGTCGGAGAACTGGCCCAGGTCGACGCGCTCGCCGATCAGCTTGCCATCGTGGTTGTAGATCTCGTCGAGGAACTTGCGCAGCTCGGCGATCTTCGCCTGCGCCTCGAGCATCGCCTGGATCTTGCGGCCCAAGCCCTTGGCGGCCCAGCCCAGGTGGGTCTCGAGGATCTGGCCGATGTTCATCCGGCTCGGCACGCCCAGCGGGTTGAGGACGATGTCGACCGACTCGCCGGTCGCCATGTACGGCATGTCCTCGACCGGCACGATCGTCGACACGACACCCTTGTTGCCGTGACGGCCGGCCATCTTGTCGCCCGGCTGGATGCGGCGCTTCACCGCCAGGAACACCTTGACCATCTTCAGCACGCCCGGGGCGAGGTCGTCGCCCTGGGTGATCTTCGCGCGCTTGTCGGCAAAGCGGCGCTCGAACTCCTTCTCGTGAACCTCGATCTGCTTCTGCGCGCGCTCGATCGCCTCGACCGCTTCCTCGTCCTTCATGCGCAGGCTGAACCAGTCCTTGCGGGACAGGCCGTCCAGCACCAGGCTGGTCACGGTGTCGCCCTTCTTCAGGCCCGGGCCGCCGTTGGCGACCTTGCCGATCAGCTGGCCGCGCAGGCGCGCGTAGATCGCGGCCTCGAGGATCCGGAACTGATCGTCGAAATCCTTCTTGACGCGGCGGATCTCGGAGTCCTCGATCAGCTTGGCGCGCTTGTCCTTCTCGATGCCGTCGCGGGTGAAGACCTGCACATCGATGACGGTGCCGTCCATGCCCGGCGGCACGCGCAGCGAGCTGTCCTTCACGTCGGAGGCCTTCTCGCCGAAGATCGCGCGCAGCAGCTTCTCTTCCGGGGTCAGCTGGCTCTCGCCCTTCGGCGTGACCTTGCCGACCAGGATGTCGCCGGCACGCACCTCGGCACCGATGTAGACCACGCCCGACTCGTCGAGGCGGTTCAGCGCGCTCTCGGAGACGTTCGGGATATCGGCGGAGATTTCCTCCGGACCCAGCTTGGTGTCGCGGGCGACGCAGGTCAGCTCCTCGATGTGGATCGTGGTGTAGCGATCCTCCTCGACCACGCGCTCGGAGAGCAGGATCGAGTCCTCGAAGTTGTAGCCGTTCCACGGCATGAACGCGACCAGCATGTTCTGGCCCAGCGCGAGCTCGCCGATGTCGGTCGACGGGCCGTCGGCCAGCACGTCGCCGCGCGCGATGACGTCGCCCACGTTCACCAGCGGACGCTGGTTGATGCAGGTGTTCTGGTTCGAGCGGGTGTACTTGATCAGGCTGTAGATGTCGACGCCGGCATCGTGTTCGCCGGAGATCTCGTCCTCGTTGACCTTGACCACGATGCGGCCGGCGTCGATCTGCTCGATCACGCCGCCGCGCCGGGCGTTGACGGTCACGCCCGAGTCGCGCGCGACCGCGCGCTCGATGCCGGTTCCGACCAGCGGCTTCTGCGCGCGCAGCGTCGGCACCGCCTGACGCTGCATGTTCGCGCCCATCAGCGCGCGGTTGGCGTCGTCGTGCTCCAGGAACGGCACCAGCGCCGCCGCGACCGACACGGTCTGCATCGGCGAGACGTCCATGTAATGGACCTCGCTCGGCGGCTTGAGCAGCGATTCGCCGGCATGGCGGCAGGCGACGAACTGGGCGACCAGCCGGCCCTTCTCATCCTGCTCGGCATTGGCCTGGGCGATGACGTACTCGTTCTCCTCGATCGCCGACAGGTACTCGATGTCGTCGGTGACCTTGCCGTCGATGACCTTGCGGTACGGGGTTTCGAGGAAGCCGTACTTGTTGGTGCGGGCGAACACCGCCAGCGAGTTGATCAGGCCGATGTTCGGGCCTTCCGGCGTTTCGATGGTGCAGACGCGGCCGTAGTGGGTCGGGTGCACGTCGCGCACCTCGAAGCCGGCGCGCTCGCGGGTCAGGCCGCCCGGGCCCAGGGCCGAGACGCGACGCTTGTGGGTGACCTCCGACAGCGGGTTGTTCTGGTCCATGAACTGCGACAGCTGCGAGGAGCCGAAGAACTCCTTGATCGCGGCGGCGACGGGCTTGGCGTTGATCAGCTCCTGCGGGGTCAATCCCTCCGACTCGGCCATCGACAGACGCTCCTTGACCGCACGCTCGACGCGGACCAGGCCCACGCGGAACACGTTCTCGGCCATCTCGCCGACCGAACGCACGCGACGGTTGCCCAGGTGGTCGATGTCGTCGACGATGCCGCGGCCGTTGCGGATCTCGGTCAGCACCTTGATCACATCGAGGATGTCGGACGAATCGCCGCACTCCTCCACCAGGCGCTTGGACTCCTCGTCCTTGCGATCGGCGTAGTACTTGGCGTCGTACAGCACCGACGCGCCGGTGGTCTCCTTGCGGCCGATCCGGCGGTTGAACTTCATCCGGCCAACGGCCGACAGGTCGTAGCGCTCGAAGGTGAAAAACAGGTTGTGGAACAGGTTCTGCGCGGCGTCCTTGGTCGGCGGCTCGCCCGGACGCATCATCCGGTAGATCTCGACCAGTGCTTCGAGCTGGGTCTTGGTGGGATCGATGCGCAGGGTGTTGGAGATGTACGGGCCGCGATCGAGGTCGTTGACCCAGATCGTGCCGACGCTCTCGATGCCGGCCTTGCGGAGCAGCTCCAGCTGCTCCTCGGTGATCTCGTCGTTGGCGGCGGCGATCAGCTCGCCGGTCGAGGTATCGATCACGTCGTGCGACAGGATGCGGCCGACCAGGTAGGCGTCGGGCACGGCCAGCGCCTCGATGCCGGAAGCCTCGAGCTGTTTGACGTGGCGCGCGGTGATGCGGCGGCCGGCCTCGACGATGACGTTGTCGCCATCGGCCAGGTCGAAGTCCAGGGTCTCGCCGCGCAGGCGCTCGGGAACCAGCTCGAGCTGGACACCCTCGCTGGGATCGATATGGAACGTGTTGACCTCGAAGAACTCGGCCAGCATCTCCTCGTTGTTGTAGCCCAGCGCGCGCAGCAGGATCGTGACCGGCAACTTGCGGCGACGGTCGATACGGGTGAACAGGCCGTCCTTCGGGTCGAACTCGAAATCCAGCCAGGAGCCGCGGTAAGGAATGATGCGGGCGCTGTAGAGCAGCTTGCCCGAGCTGTGGGTCTTGCCGCGGTCGTGGTCGAAGAACACGCCCGGCGAGCGGTGCAGCTGCGAGACGATGACGCGCTCGGTGCCGTTGACGATGAAGGTGCCGTTCTCGGTCATGAGCGGGATCTCGCCCATGTAGACCTCCTGCTCCTTCACGTACTTGATCGCCTTGGTCGACGACTCGCGGTCGTAGATGACCAGGCGCACGGTCACGCGCAGCGGCGCGCCGTAGCTCAGGCCGCGATTGCGGCACTCGCGCTCGTCGAACGGCGGTTCGCCGAGCTTGTAGCCCACGTACTCCAGCGCGGCGTTGCCGCTGTAGCTGGCGATCGGGAACACCGACTTCAGGGCGGCGTGCAGGCCCTTGTCCTCGCGCTTGTTCCAATCGGTGTGCTCCTGCAGGAATTCGCGATAGGAATCGACCTGGATCGCGAGCAGGAACGGGACCTCAAGGATCGACTTGCGCTTGCCGAAATCCTTGCGGATACGCTTCTTCTCGGTGAACGAATACGACGTAGAAGCTGTGGTCATGGTGAGCTACCGCCTCGACTTTTCAGCGGACCGCGCGTCCGCGGCCCTGGGGGAAGTGGTTTCGCCGGGCTCCCGTCACGCGGGAACCCGATGGAATCGCCAGTTGGAAGTCGCTGGTATTGCCGGCACCAGCACGCCCTCTCCCGCTACTTCCAACTGTCAACTCGGCTTGAAGCCGGGATCGGGAATCGGAACCCGGATCCGCAACGGCAGTGCGTCGTGAACGCGCCTGCACCTGTGGAACCCGCCCTTCTACTCCTGAATCCCGGCCCTGCAACAACGGCCAAAGGCCGGGGGCTTTCGCCCCCAGCCTCGGGTGGTCGCCAGTTGTGGCCGGCGACGCAAGTACTGCTTACTTCAGCTCGGCGGTCGCGCCGGCGGCCTCGAGGTCCTTCTTCAGCTTCTCGGCCTCTTCCTTCGACACGCCTTCCTTGATGTCCTTCGGGGCGCCTTCGACCATGTCCTTGGCTTCCTTCAGGCCCAGGCCGGTGATGGCGCGGACGACCTTGATGACTTCGACCTTCTTCTCGCCGGCGGCCTTCAGGACGACGGTGAACTCGGTCTGCTCCTCGGCGGCGGCGGCGGCGCCACCAGCGGCCGGGGCGGCGGCCACGGCAACCGGAGCGGCAGCCGAAACGCCGAACTTCTCTTCCATCGCCTTCACCAGCTCCATCACCTCGACGAGGGTCTTGCCGGCGATCGCTTCGATGATCTGCTCGTTGGACAGGGACATTGTATTTACCTCAGATAAATAGTTTGGAAACGACTTGGGTTCCGGAACTTCGAAACCGAACTGGGTGGCTTAGGCCGCCTTCGCCTGGCCGGCCGCGTTGATGACGCGGGTGACCTGCGAGGCCGGTTCGCTGAGCAAGCGGACCAGCTGGGTGGCGGGCTGGACCATGACGCTGAGCAGCATCGACAGCGCCTGTTCGCGGGTCGGCAGCGAAGCCAGGACATCCACATGGGTGCCCGGGTACTTCTGCCCACCGATCGCGACGATGCGCGGCTTCAGCTTGTCGTTCGCCTTGGCGAACTCCTTGATCAGACGTCCGGCCGCACCGGGGTCCTCCTGCGAGAAGGCGTACATCAGCGGACCGACCAGGTCGTCCTGGACGACCGCGTAGTCGGTGTTCTCCACCGCGCGCGAAACCAGCGTGTTCTTTGCAACCTTCAGGAACACGCCCTGTTCGCGAGCCTTCTTGCGCAGGTCGGTCAACTGACCTGCGGTGAGACCCAGGTACTCAGAAGCGACCAGCGAGTGCGCCTTGGCGGCGACCTCGGCCAGTTCGGCAACGACTTCCTGCTTCTGTGTCAGATTGAGAGCCATTGCACTCCTCCGTACTTCAATTCCGCCCTGCGCAGAATCGCGCGTGGCGGTCCTCGGTCGGCATCGTTTGGCGCGATGCCGGGAACGCCGGAATGGCGTTCCGGGTGGTGGCCGTTTCCATGTTCCTTGGAGGGTCGGCAACCATCTACGCAGGCCCTTCCCCGCGAGGGGGATGGATTAAGCGATCCCGCTTCCACCGACGGCGACTCCATGCCAACCGGACTCCCTGTCCGCCTTCGATGTGCGCTGACCGCGCCTGCGGTCTTTGACGGCTATCGCGCCGGCCGAAGCCATTGCGACGCCCTCAAAACTTGCCGCCGCCCGGTCCCTGGGCGGCGTTGGATCGATTACTTCAACGCCAGCGACGACTGGTCGACGGTCACGCCGGGGCCCATCGTCGAGCTGATCGAGATCTTCTGCAGGTACTGGCCCTTGGCCGTCGCCGGCTTGGCCTTGATCAGGTCGGCCAGCAATGCCTCGAGGTTGCCCTTCAGCGAGCCGTCGTCGAAGTCGGCCTTGCCGATCGTGCAGTGGATGATGCCGGCCTTGTCGGTGCGGTAGCGGACCTGGCCGCCCTTGGCGTTCTTCACCGCCTCGCCCGGGTTCGGGGACACGGTGCCGACCTTCGGGTTCGGCATCAGGCCGCGCGGGCCGAGCACCTGGCCCAGCTTGCCGACGACGCGCATCGCGTCCGGCGTCGCGATCACGACGTCGTAGTTCAGATCGCCGGCCTGCATCTTCTCGGCCAGGTCGTCCATGCCGACCACGTCGGCGCCGGCGGCCAGTGCCTCGTCGGCCTTGGCACCCGCCGGGGCGAACACCGCCACGCGGACGCTCTTGCCGGTACCGGCCGGCAGCACGGTCGAACCGCGGACCTGCTGGTCGGACTTCTTGGCGTCGACACCGAGGCGCACGGCCACGTCGACGGACTCGACGAACTTGGCCTTGGTGGCGGTCTTGATGATCTTGATCGCCTCGTCGAACGTGTAGCTCTTGCCCGGGACGACGGCGGCCTTGATGGCCTTCTCACGCTTGGTCATTGCCATGTCTTAACCCTCCACCACCAGGCCCATGGAGCGGGCCGAACCCGCGATCGTACGGACGGCGGCGTCCAGGTCGGCCGCGGTCAGGTCGGGTTCCTTCGCCTTGGCGATCTCCTCGAGCTGGGCGCGGGTGACCTTGCCCACCTTCTCGGTGTTCGGGCGCTTGGAGCCGGACTGGATGCCGACCGCCTTCTTCAGCAGGATCGACGCCGGCGGCGTCTTCGTGATGAAGGTGAAGGTACGGTCCGAATAGGCGGTGATCACGGTCGGAATCGGGAGACCCGGCTCCAGCTTCTGCGTGGCGGCATTGAACGCCTTGCAGAACTCCATGATGTTCAGGCCGCGCTGGCCGAGGGCCGGGCCCACCGGCGGCGACGGATTGGCCTGACCGGCCTTGACCTGCAGCTTGATATAGCCGATTACTTTCTTTGCCATTGCTTGCTCTCCGGGTACCAGCGCCTGGACTTCAGGCTCCCCATCGGGCCGGGAAGGTCGCGTGTCCCGGCTTCACGTTGAAATTCCGGCACCGGACTTCCGGTTCCGCGGCCTCCGATCCGGACCCGCAACCGGGCGCCCGATCCCTGCTTTTCCGCCGAGAGCTCCGACACGCCGACGGCCGCCAGGATGGCGGCCGGAAGGGTCTGGACTCGCATCAGCGGGAGCGAGCCGGAAATGATAGCAGATTTCCGGGCGGGATGGGAATCGATCCGTCCCGGAAGCGGATTCAGGCCTTCTCGACCTGCCCGAACTCCAGCTCGACCGGGGTCGAGCGACCGAAGATCAATACCGAGACCCGCAGGCGGCTCTTCTCGTAATTGATCTCCTCGACCACGCCATTGAAGTCGTTGAACGGCCCGTCGATGACCCGGACCATCTCGCCGGCCTCGAACAGCACCTTCGGCTTCGGCTTGGCGACACCCTCCTGAACGCGGTTCAGGATCGCATCGGCCTCGTGATCGGCGATCGGCAGCGGACGGTCGGCGGTGCCGCCGATGAAGCCCATGACCTTCGGGGTTTCCTTGATCAGGTGCCAGCACTCGCTGTCGATGCGCGGAATGCCGTTCTCGTCGTGGGTCGCGATCTGGACCAGCACGTAGCCCGGGAAGAACTTGCGCTCGGAACGGCGCTTCTGGCCGGAGCGCATCTCGACCACTTCCTCGGTCGGAACCAGCACGTCGCCGAAGCGGTCGCCCATCTCGGCGCGCGCGATGCGGTCACGCAGCGCCTGGGCCACCGACTTCTCGAAACCCGAGTAGGCGTGGACCACGTACCAGCGCTTGTTGTTTTCCGTCATCTGCTCAGCGTCCCAAAATTGACTTGACCACAAACTGGATCACGAAGTCGAAGCCGGCCAGGATCAGGCTCAGCACGATCACGGCGATGATCACGACCCAGGTCGTGCGCAGGGCTTCCTGGCGGGTCGGCCAGACCACCTTGCGCAACTCGAAGCGCGACTCGGCCAGGAACTCGCGCGTCTGCGCGCCCTTGGCACTGGTGAAGAACACGGCCACCGCCGCCAGCAGTCCCGCGACCACCAGCAACGCCCGCAGCGGGCCGGCCCACTGGTCGAACCAGATGTAGCCGAACACGCCGGCAGCCACCAGGGCCACGGCCAGCACGTACTTCGCGATATCGCCGGCACTGGCGCCGTTGTGTTGTTCGACCTTGCTGTTCATCCGGCTCTTCGCGGGTCCGGTTACGGCCCCGTCATCCAGTGGCACGCCAGGAGGGACTCGAACCCCCAACCTGCGGTTTTGGAGACCGCTGCTCTGCCAATTGAGCTACTGGCGTACGTGAAAGTTATCGGTTTTCCTTAGACGGCGACGGCGAGCCGTCGCCGGCTCGCCTGCCTGGACCACCAGCGACGGACGACCGCC
>NZ_JAKJPO010000001.1 GCF_021725675.1 Marilutibacter chinensis
CGATGAATCGCGACAGCGGGCAAAGCCAAGGCAAGCGCCGCGTTCGTGGCGGACGAGCCCCGATGCGGGTGGCGCTCTACATGGCCACGCTCTCGGCCGTACGCTGGGATCCGCTGATGAAAGCGCATTATCAGCAACTGCGGGCCCGTGGAAAACTGGGCAAGGTCGCGCTGGTCGCCTGCATGCGCAAGCTGCTGGGCATCGTCAATGCCAGACGGCGTGACGAGCTGCGTGCGGAAGGGGCCTTAACTGCCTGACAGCTGGGCTCACAAGACAGTTGCTGATTTAAGCCGAGCCGCGAAGCGGCTTCGGCTTGAATGAATGGTTAGGCCTGCGGCTAGTAGAGGCCACGAGTAAGCACTTGGTAGAAGGTGCCGTTGCCGCCAAGACCGCCGGTGTCCCGGATACGGACGAGAACAGAGCCGCAAGTTTGGCATTGAAGGAAAGAGTGGTCAGTGTCGCCGGCCGACCCACCATTGATATGCACATCCTGTCCAATCTCGACGCATACCTCCGAAGGATTGCCAGCGGTGCAGTCAGCGCATTTACCGGTGTGATTGATAGTCATGAGTGTTTCCTAGCAGGCCCCAGAAATGGGGTGATAGCTGAATCGTGCAGGCCCGTGTAAGACCGGTCAAGTTGGATACCCAAGGGCAGCGACAGCACCAGGGCAGAAGCTTTGTAGATGTGGAGCGCGCGCAGTCGTCCCCCCACCTCGCCTGCTTACCATTTGTGTCCCTTTCGACTCAGATGCCAGGCGCCCAATCAGGGGCGCCACGCTGGGCGTGGGCGGGGTATCTGAAGGGTGGCCGCGGCGACGCATACCGACGCGCGCAGGGCGGTTCTGAGGCCCTGTCGGGCGGCTGGCTACAGCTCGCATCTATCGTCTCAATCGTGGAACGGTCGCGCGGACATCCTCGCGATTGTTCTGGCCACGAACGCCACCGCCTTCCCCAATTGGGTTGACCATCGGAAAAGGGTAACCAAGGTAACCACTCCCGAAAAACATCCGTAACACGCTGATTCTAAAGGAGTAGTGAGGTTACCTTTCAACGGTAACTTGAGGTAACCTCAGGGGTAATCCCGGCCTAAGTTGTTGATCTGTATAGGGGGATTTGAGCCATGCAGTCACCTCAGAAAAAGGTAACTAGTTACTCATGAGTTACCTCAATAGTTACCGTCCAATTGTCGCCATATCTGATTGAAATTATTATAGATTTGCGACTTGGTTCTGTGCAGGTTACCAAGATTACCTTTTTCCGATGGGCAACTATTGGCGGGTTCGGCTCTGGCGCTGGACGGCCTCGCTGGCGCGCCTGAGTTGCCGGCGCGACAGCAGTACCCACGCCGGCGTCGGCGTTGGGCAGGAGAGGAATGGCTTAGGGCTGGATGCTGCTGAGCCGGTCAGACTGCGATCTGGGCGCTGGGCTCGGCTCGAGTTCTCGCTCGTCTGGGCGATCGTTGTGATCTCGGGACGCTCCAGGTGGCGGCAGTGTGCCGCCAAGCTGCTCCGCAATCTAAGACGGGCCCTTGCCGCGCAAGGGTTTCACGATACGGATAACGGTGAGATTGCGGAGCGGAAATTGCCGTGGAAACGTAGTAAATCCTACACTCGCACGCGCATTCAAAATCCGCCGGCCTAAAAACCTTGTGGGTTCGAGTCCCACCTCCGGTACCACAGGCTGTTGACTCAGTTGAGTGTGTCCGGGATTGGAGTAGCGGACTTCCCGGTCTTCGGATTCGCCGAGCCCGGAGCCAAGGCCTAGGCAGCTTGGCGGCCCCGGTCGAGGGGGAGCGTCCTCGCAACGGCGTCACCTTCGTGCGGACATAGTCCTGAATTTGCTGGGTCGTCGTGTAGCCCCCCAGCTACTCCTTGAAAAGCTCAGATCGCCCGTCTCCTGGACCAGGCGTGTCGCGCTGGTGCCTGGTCGCTCAGGCCGCGCAGTTCTTGTGGTCGATCCTTGCTGAGCGCCGGGCGCGAGCCAACGATCGTTCGCTCGCCAGTAGTTGAGGCTTGCCTTCTTCGTCAAGAAATGGTCACGTCACCTATCGGAGGTTTATCGTCCTATGAGCCTTTGGCACCTCTTCATACTGCTGGGTTTGATCGGGATCGTGACTCTCATCGTTTTCCTGGTGCGCCGCTCGAAGTAGCTCAAGCGATCGCGTCTTTCCACATGCCAGATCCGGGAAAGTAGCTGAGGGAATCCGTGAGGTAGTGGCGGGGGACCAGTGTCATCGCCGCTGGGCATTGATGAGGGACGCGAGTCCGACGGCCGGCAATCCGGTGAGGACGTAACCGGCGGTCCATCTGGGCTGGCCGGTAGTCGCCGGGCGGCGCAGGGCGACACAGAAGACATCGCAAAGTATCCGCAAGGTGATGGGGCGTTGGCCTCGCCCCGGAGGACGAACGGTTGAGGGTCGCAACCAGTGGCCGGGCCTGGACGTTGGGCTTTGCTCTCATGCAGGTGATGAGTGCCTCGATGCCGCTCAGCGGCTCTGGTCCCGCATGGGGCTGCGTGAGGGCATGGCATCCAGGCAGAGAGCAAGCTTGCCTCACCACCCTGGTCACCTTCGACGAATCTGGACGTTGCCGGGCTGCGTTCGCGCTCAAGGGATTCCGGCAACGACTCGACTTAGGGAGGCATCATGATCGTCACCATTTCCAACGTGACGGATTTCGATCGGTTCCTGCGGACATTCTCGAGCGAGGGCGTCGCGAAGAGGAGGGAGCAGACCGCTCATGCGCTGGCGTTTGCCTGCATGATCTGCACGCCGGCCTGGGCCGCGCAACCGATTTCCCAGCCCGATGACGCGTGGCTGAGCATCGCCGGCACGGTGGATGCGCCAATGGGACTGGTGCCAGGAGGGCTACAGGCTGCTCGATGGTGGCGAGGTCACCGTCTACGGCCGGGTCGACGACGACATGTTCGAGAGCAAGTCGATCGAGGCCGGCAGCGTCTACGTCAAGGATCTGAACACGTACTTCCATGCCAACTCCACGGACGAGGAGGATACGATGTACGCCGGATTGCTTACGACCGACTGGGATCCTGACCAGGTGACCGCACGCGTCTGGCGCAGATGATCGATGAGTCGGACGGGCCTTCTGGATGTCGGAGGAGCCATGCGAAGCAGCGTCGACGGGGGTTGACCGGCACGACCTTCTTGCGGAGAGTCGCTCCCGGAGCCCTCCCGGTCGAGCCTGTAAGCACGATACGGCCCGCCACATACGCCAGGCGCAGAACCCTCTTGTCACGCAACGTTCTCTTCATCTGTACCCAGAACCGGCTCCGCAGTCCGACCGCCGAACAGGTCTTCGCCGATTGGCCGGGCATCGAGACCCAGTCGGCCGGTCTCGGCAACGATGCCGGTAATCCCGTGTCGCCCGAGCTTCTTGCCTGGTCCGACGTCGTCTTCGTCATGGAGAAGGCGCACCAAAACAAGCTTTCCAGGAAGTTCCGCCCTCACTTGCGTGGTAAACGGGTCATCTGTCTCGACATACCTGACGAGTACGACTACATGGATCCGGTGCTGGTCCAGTTGTTGCGCCAGAAGGTCACGCGGTTTCTGCCGGCCTTCTAGCTGTAAACCCGGTACGTTGTTCAGCGACGGTCGGCCGGTCGGCGGCTTGTAGCCCAGGCTGGCGTAGGGGCGGTGCCGGTTGTAGTGGTGCAGCCAGTGGGGAAGCGCTGGTCGGAGCTGTCATGGCAGCGTGCGTAGACCCATTCCCGCAATACGGCCGGGCCCCGTCGCTCGGCCTTGCCGTTGGTGTGCGGTGAAGGCCGGGTCCGTTTGTGGCGAAGCCCAGGGTGCTTGAGGAGCCGGCAAAAGCGGCGTGATCTGTAGCAGGCGCCGTTGCCGGTCAGGTCCCGGCGGAAGCGGATTCCCCGGTCCCGGTGGTGCGGTCACCCGGCGCGCGTCAGCCCGTGTCCGCCGAGCGGGAGCGTTTCGATGTGCTGGTCGAACCCGGCGATCAGGGGTTTGGCACGCGTGATCGCATCCCTGACCGCGGGCAGCGACAGCGACGCCTTGTGGCTGTCGGCGCTGTTCCAGACTTCGGTGATCCAGATGCCATCGGCGTCGGTGGGGTCAGCGGCGACGACGTAGCTCAGGCAGCCGGGCATGCCGTGCACGCTTTCGAGCAGGATCGCGACCAGCGCGTCGCGCTGGCCGGGAGCGGCGCGCATCTTTCCGATCAGTCCGTACATGGGCGTGTCTCCATCCAGGGTGGCGCAGCCGGGCAGGGCGGCGGCAAGAGGGGCGGCGATGCCGGCGATCAGCATCCGGCGTCGGACCAGGTCGGTGTCGAAGGCGGTTGGCCGGCCTGCGGCCCGCGGCAGGGAGGACGCGTCGGCAGAGTCGGCAGAGCCGCCCGCGGCCCGCGGCGTGCCGGACATCGCTCAGAACCCGCCGTAACGGGCCATCGCCGCGGCCAGCACGAAGATCGCGCCGATTGCGAGCAGCTCCAGGTGCACGATGCGACGCGCCCGCGCGACATCGATCGCGGTCGGCGTGAACCCCGGGTCGCTGCGCAGCGCGCGGCGCCAGCGCATGAAGTTCAGCGTCGGCAACGCCGAGAGCAGGCCGGTCAGGACATAAAGTCCGATCTTGGCGTGGAACCAGGGGTTGTGCAGGTAGAAGTCGTAGCCCTTCACTCCGTAGAACAACCGCAGCACGCCGACGCCCAGCAGCAGCACTGCGCAGGCGCCGTAGCCGCCGTCGAGGCGCGCAAGGCGGCCGGCGGTCGCGGAACCGACCTCGCCGCGCAGCAGCACGGATTCGGTCACGAGCATCACCAGCAGTCCGAATACCAGCAGGTGATGGGCGGCGGCGAGCAGCAGGTCGGTGAGCATGGGGACATCCCTGGCGAAAGGCGGGCTCACGCTAGCGATGCCGCCGCCCCTGCGCAAGCCCGGCAAGATGGGGGCTCACGGGGCTGCTGCCGGAGACCGGCAGCAGGACCTGCGGATTTGTGAATACCGCCATCACGCCGGCTTCGCCCTGCGTGAAGCCGGCTTGTGCTTAGGTGTCGCCTACAGGGCGGGCGTTCCGCCGGCCGTCCGGTCAGGATGCGGCGCCACGGGAGAGCGCATCCATTCCGGATCGATCCCCGACGCTCCGCACGGCCGTCCTCCGCAGCTCGTCTCCTGCAACCATCGCTCCGACGGGGAGGCCGACGTGAAACAGCATCATGTGTTCTGCACGCGGGACATCCAGCATGCGAACGAGGTCGTTGCGCTGACCCGCGAAAGTGGCGTGCCGGATCGCGATATCGCGCTGGTCGCGCGCGCGGACATCGAGCTGGGCCAGGTGCCCAACGAGCGCAAGGAGGCCGACACCGACTTCATGCCGGCGGCGGTCCGCGGTGCCGGCTACGGCAGCCTGGCCGGGATCGTGATCGGCCTGCTCGGGCTGGCGATCGTGCCGCTCGGTGCCCTCGGTATCGCGCTGATGGCCGCGGTGGGTGCGGTCGTCGGTGCCTGGGCCTCGGCGCTGATGGGCTCGGCACTGCCGGACCCGGTCCGGCGCAAGTTCAAGGAGCAGATCGACGCCGGACGGGTGCTGGTCGTGGTCGATGCCGACGAGGACACCCAGAAGATGCTCGAACAGCGCCTGGGCGAGCGCGGCGCGGTCCATCTCGACCACCACTCGTCGGCGGCAATGCGTTAGGAGGGCTCCGCAAAGCCCGGCGCCGCCCGATTCGCCGCTCGATTCCGTGCATGGTTCGACAGGCTCGCCACCAACGAAGCCGGGGATGACCGTTCTTCCGGTGTCGACGGAGTGGCCGGGTTGCGCGGAACCAGCGAACCGGGCGCTCGCTCCGGGCTGGTCGGAGGGTGGGCGGGCCGCTGCTTGGGCTCTTCGATGCCTGCCGATGCCCGGGAGCCGGGATGGTGGGCCTGATCTCCGTGCCCGCCGGCAAGGCGTGCCGGGAGTGTGGCCCGGTCAGTGCGCGTCGTCGATGTCCAGGGACTTGTCCAGGCGGGCGAACCATTCGCCCTCCTGCGGCACGAACATCGAGCAGCACTCCATCGGGGCCTTGTAGATGTGCAGCGACACTGCGACCTCGTCGGCGCTGGTGTTGCGGATGGTGTGGTATTCGTGCGGCGGGATCAGGCTGCCGGCGCTGCCGGGGCCGGCCTGCATGCCACCGGCGGCGCGGAAGCGGAAGCGTTCGCCGTCGCGCTCGAGCAGCTCGTACTGGGTGATCTCCAGTTCGCCGTCCCAGACACCCTCGACGCACCACAGCCCGCAGTGGTCGTGCACCGGCGTGCCCTGGCCCGGGCCCCAGGTCATCGCGACCACGCTGTAGCCATGGATCGGACTGCGGTAGATCTCGCGCCGCGCGTAGTGGTCGTCGATCGGTTCGTAGACGCAGGCGGGCAGGGCGACGTCGCGATCGCGGATCATCCGGCACAGGGTGCCGCGCAGGGCAGCGGTGATCGCGTGCTCGTCGCCGCTGGCGACCGCCGCGTCAAGGGCCTGGAGCAGCTTGTCGTGGCCGGGGAAGGGCAGGTCCGGGAGGGTCTGGGCGCTCATGGCGTCATTGTAGGGCGGGTCCGCGACGGCCGCACACCGCAACGCCGCCAGCTGCGTCCGGGGCTGCATTGGGGGCGTGAGCCGCGACCGGCGTCTTCGGTGAAGCCCGATCGCGGCCTGCGCCGCTGCTCCCACACAGGGGGCATGCAGTTCGTCGATGGACCCGGCCTACGGGCTGGGCCGCGATGGGGGGCTACGCACCGGGGGCTGCGCAGGAGGGGTGCGAGCGGCGAGGGACCCCCAATGAATGAGCGCCTGTCGCGACCGGCTCCGGCTGAGCTCTTACGGGGAGTGGGAGACGTGCAGGCTGTCCAGGAATCCGGCCACGGCCGGACCGAAGCGTTCGAAGTCGACCAGGAAGGCGTCGTGGCCCTGCGGCGACGGCAGCGGCAGGAAAGCCGCGTCGCAGCCGCCGGCGCGCAGGCCCTCGGCGATCTCTTCCTGCTGCTGCAGCGGGAACAGGATGTCGGTGTGCACGCCGATCGCCAGCGCCTTTTCCAGGCCGGCGCGGCCGATCGCGGCCAGCGCGCTGCGGGCGTCCGCATCGTGTTCGCCGCAGCGCTGGCTGCAGTATTCGGCGATGTCGAACCAGTCCATCGAGCGGCTCAGGTACAGGTAGCAGTTCGGGTCGAAGCGGCGCACGAACCGGCGCGCATGCGCCTCCAGATAGCTCTCGACCTCGAATTCCAGCCCGAACGGCTCGTCGTCCGCGCGGTCGGAATCCAGCCGCACGCGGCCGAAACGGCCGTCCCATTCCAGTGCGGAGCGGTAGGTGATCACGCCGAGCTTGCGCGCCATGCGCATTCCCGACTCGGGGTATCGCGCGTCGTCGTAGTTGCCGCCGTTCCAGTTCGGGTCCAGCCGGATCGCCTCGCGTTGCAGCGAGCGGATCGCGATCGAGAACGGCAGCGCGCGGGCGGCGCCGGAAATGTTGACGTGGCTGCGGGCGATGCCCGGGCGCTGGGTCAGCAGCGCGAGCGCGGTCATCCCGCCCATCGAGTTGCCGACCAGGCAGGCGAGGCGGGAGATGCCCAGCGCATCCACCACCGCCGCGGCGGCGCGGGCGCCGTCCTCGATCGACAGGTCGGGGAAGTCGAGGGCGTAGCGGCGGCCGCTGTCCGGATTGAGCGACGCCGGTCCGGTCGAACCCTTGCAACTGCCCAGCGAGTTCACGCAGATCACGAACCAGCGGTCGGTGTCGATCGGCTTGCCGGGGCCGAGCATCGCCTCCCACCAGCCGGGTTCGGGATTGGTCGTGTTGGAGGCCGCATGGGCGTCGGGCGACAGCCCGGTGACGATCAGGATCGCGTTGCCGCGGTCGGCGGCCAGCGTGCCCCAGGTTTCGTAGGCGATGCGGGCCTGGTGGAGCTCGCCGCCGCGCTTCATCGGAAATGGCGAGGGCAGGTCGATGTAGCGGGTGCCGGGGGGGATGAACTCGGTCATGCGGCGGGAGCGTGTCCTTTCGGGTGACGTTCGGCGCGCGGCAGCCGCGCGCCAGCGGCCAAGTGTGCCTGCAACGCCCGGCGATGTCGTGCCGTGGAAAGATGCCGATCGGTTATGGCGGTCTGCCGGAACCGCTTCCGACGGCCCGCGGCGTCATCTCAGGGCACCGCCTGATCGATCAGCAGCGCGGCCCTGGCATCCTTGCCGGTGCCGACGAGGACCGGCTGCGAAGCGAAGTCGCCACTGGCAGGCGTGGCGTTGCCGCTGGCGGAGATGCGCGCGATCAGTTCGACCCGGTCGAGCTGGGACAGCTTCATCGTCGGCATCGGGCTGTCGCCATCGCCAAGGGCGACGGTGAGCGGAAATCCGGTGGCCGGCAGCTTCTTCACCGCGACCGGCATCGGCGGGCCGCCCGGCTGGCGCGCGATCACGAACAGGGTCGCATCCGGCGGCAACTGCATGCCCAGTTGCGGATCCAGCGAGACGGCGACGGTGATGCCGGGCGCGGGCGCGACGGCGGGTTCCGCAGCCGGCAGCGGCGGCAGCCCGGCCTCGCGGCGGGCGAGGTCGATCTGTTCACGCAGGGCGGCACCGGTGCGGGCGTCCACTACCTCCAGCAGTGGCTCCCAGACCTTCACCGCGTCCACCGGCCGCTCGGCCTGGCGGTGGGCGATACCGAGGAACCAGCGCGCGCGCTGGTGCATCGGCTGCAGCTCGATGGCGCGTTCGAGCATGGCGACGGCCCTGGCGTCGAAACGGCGCTGCGGCGCCGCCATCGCCCGAGCCTCGGCGGCCTCGGCGAGCATGTCGGGGTCGTCCGGTGCGTGCTGGACCGCCCGGTCATAGGCCTGGCTGGCGTCCTCCATGTCGCCCCTGCTGGCGTAGGCGCGGGCGAGCAGGCGCCAGCCTTCGGGCTGCCCTGGATCCTGGTCCAGCTTGATTTCCAGCTGGGTGATCGCGGCGTCGAGGGTCCGCGGTGCGGCGCGGCGTGCCGGATCCAGTGCGTCGGGCGTGCCGACGGTGGTGTACAGGGTGCCGGTCAGCACGGCCAGCGCGACGACCAGGGCCGCGCCGACGCCACGGGCGCCCCGCCACAGCGGACGCAGCACGTAGCCGAGCGCGAGCGTCGTCAGCACGCCCGCGAGGGCGATGAAGAGAATGGCGGGGTTGTCCGTCATCATGCCGCCCATCACCATTCCTGCGAGTCGTCGGGCGGCACCGGCGCGCCGGCGCTGCGGCGACGCACGATCACCGCGACCGCGATGCCGCCGATCAGCAACAGCAGGGCCGGGCCGAACCACAGCAGCCAGGTCCGCGACTTCACCTGCGGGCGGTAGAGCACGAACTCGCCGTAGCGCTCGACCAGGAACGCCTCGATCTCGGCGTCGCTGCGGCCTTCGCGCATCAGGTCGAGCACTTCGCGGCGCAGGTCGATCGCGATCTGCGCGTTGGAATCGGCCAGCGACTGGTTCTGGCACATCACGCAGCGCAGCTCGACCAGGAGCGCGTGGAAACGCCGTTCCTCAGCGGCGTCGCGGAACTCGGGCGGCGCGGCAGCAGCGCCGGCCTGGGCGAAGGCCGAAGCAGCTGCCAGCCACAGGGCGAGCACGAGCAGCGCCCGCCAGGCGTGCCGGAGCGCGGCGTCACCGTTCATGGCGTGGCGGCCCCGGCGTCGAGGCGGTCGAGCAGTGGCAGCAGTTCGTCGCGGATGTCGTCGTCGTCGACCGGGCCGACGTGCTTCCAGCGGACGATGCCATCGGCGTCGACCAGGAAGGTCTCCGGCGCGCCGTAGATGCCCCAGTCGATCGCGGCCTTGCCTTCGTAGTCGACCAGCACCAGCCAGTACGGGTTGCCGTACTGCTCCAGCCAGCGGATCGCGTCGGCGTGCTCGTCCTTCCAGTTGTAGCCGATCACCCGGATGCGCTTGGTCTCGGCGAAGCGGGTCAGCACCGGGTGCTCGACCCGGCACTCGGGACACCAGCTGCCCCAGACGTTGAGCAGGTAGGGCGCGCCCCTGAGTTCTTCCGACGACACCAGCCGGCCGGCCTCGTGCAGCACCGGCAGCGCGAACGCCGGTGCCGGTTTGCCGATCAGCGGCGACGGCAGGGCCTCGCGGTCGGGCCGGCTGCTGAGCCAGATGCCGGCCGCCAGCAGCAGGCCGAGTGCGGCGACCACGACCAGCGGCAGCCAGCGCATCGCGGAGCGGGGGGCGTCGGTCATGCGGGGCTCTCCTGCGGGTTGTCCTGCCGGCGGGCGGAAGGCGCGAGACGGAAGCGGCGGTCGCAGGCGGTGACCACGCCGCCGAGCATCATCAGCAGTGCGCCGGCCCAGACCCACCTCACGAACGGTTTCACGTGCACCCGCAGCGCCCAGCTGCCGCCGCCCAGCGGTTCGCCGAGCGCGACGTAGAGATCGCGGGTGAAGCCGCGCGAGATCGCCGACTCGGTCATCACCTGGCCGCCGCTGGCATAGGCGCGCTTCTCCGGGTGCAGCACGGCGAGGCGGTGTCCGTCCTCGAGCGCGCCGATTTCGAACACGCTGACCGTGCCACGGTCGGCCTCGTAGTTCGGACCCTGGTGATGTTCGACCCGGTCGAACCGGAAGCTGTAGCCGGCCAGCTCGACCGATTCGCCCGGTGCCACGGCGACCTCGCGCTGCTGGCTCAGGCCCTCGGTCAGCAGCGCGCCGACCAGGAAGACCGCGATGCCGAAGTGGGCCAGCGCCATCCCGGCCATTTCCGCGGTCAGCCGGCCGCTGGCCCGCAGCCGCGCCCACACGAAGCGCAGAGTGCCGAGGCCGACCCAGGCCGCACCGGCCAGGCCGGCGGCGACCTTCCATTGGCCCTGCGGTGCGAGGAAGAATGCGGCGATGCCGGCGACCGCCGCCAGCGCAAGCCACGGCGCCAGCATCGCAAGCGGTCTGACGGTCTGCTCACGCTGCCAGCGGGTCAGTGGCCCGAACGGCACCAGCAGCACGAGAGGCGCCATCAGCAGGGTGAACATGAGGGCGAAGTAGGGCGGCCCCACCGAGATCTTGCCCAGCTCCAGCGCATCGGCCAGCAGTGGATACAGCGTGCCCAGCAGCACCATCGCGCAGGCGGTGGTCAGCAGCAGGTTGTTGACCAGCAGCAGGGTCTCGCGCGAGCTGGCGGCGAACGGCCGTCCCTCGAAGCCGCCGGAGCCGTTGCCGGTCGTCGGCGCGCGCAGCGCATACAGCAGCAGCGAGCCGCCGATCACGAAGCCGAGGAAGATCAGGATGAAGACGCCGCGGGCCGGGTCGGCGGCGAACGAGTGCACGCTGGTCAGTACGCCGGAGCGGACCAGGAACGCGCCCAGCAGCGACAGCGAGAAGGTCGCGATCGCCAGCAGCAGGGTCCAGCTGCGGAAACTGCCGCGCTTCTCGGTGACCGCCTGTGAATGGATCAGTGCCGCGCCGGCCAGCCACGGCATGAAGCTGGCGTTCTCGACCGGGTCCCAGAACCACCAGCCGCCCCAACCCAGTTCGTAGTAGGCCCACCAACTGCCCAGCGCGATGCCGAGGGTCAGGAACGCCCAGGCGACATTGGTCCACGGCCTCGTCCAGCGCAGCCAGCGCGCGTCGACGTGGCCGTCGATCAGCGCCGCGACCGAGAACGCGAACGATACCGCGAAGCCCACGTAACCCATGTAGAGCATCGGCGGGTGGATCACCATGCCCGGGTCCTGCAGCAGCGGGTTCAGATCGCGACCTTCGAGCGCGGCCGGCAGCAGCCGGGTGAACGGATTGCTGGTGAAGATCAGGAACGCGAGGAAACCGGCGGCGACGATGCCGAGCACGCCCAGCACGCGGGCGATCACCGTCTCCGGCAGGCGTCTGGAGAACAGCGCGACCGCAGCGGTCCACAGCGCGATCACCAGCACCCACAACAGCAGCGAGCCCTCGTGCGAGCCCCAGACCGCGGTGTAGCGGTAGACCAGCGGCAGCAGGCTGTTGCTGTGCTGGGCGACATAGGCGACCGAGAAGTCCTGGACGACGAACGCATGGGTCAGGATCGCGTAGGCGATGCCGACCAGGGCCAGTTGCGCATAGGCGGCCGGGCGGGCGACCGCCATCCAGGTGGCGAGGCCGCGCTGCGCGCCGAGCAGGGGCAGTGCGCCCTGCAGGACGGCGACCAGCAGCGCGAGCAGCAGCGCGATCTGTCCGAGTTCGGGCAGCACCTAGTTCGTCGCCTCGTTCGCGGCGGGCTCGACGTCGTGCTTTTGGTGAGCCTTGCCCATCTTGTCGGCGACTTCCTTCGGCATGTAGGTCTCGTCGTGCTTGGCGAGGATCTCCTCGGCGATGAAGGTGTCGCCCTGCATGCGTCCGGTCGCGACCACGGCCTGGTTCTCGCGGAACAGATCGGGGAGGATGCCGGTGTACCGGACCGTCATCTCGGCGTCGCCGTCGGTCACCCGGAAGCTCGATTCGAGCGAGCCTTCCGCACGCCGGAACGACCCCTTGGCGACCATGCCGCCGAGGCGGAAACGGCTCTGGCCGCCGGCGACCTGGGCGCCGGCGGCGCCACCGAGGATCTCGCTGGGCGTATACAGGTAGGCGATGTTGCGCTGCAGGGCGAACGCCACCAGCACGGTGGCGATGCCGGCGGCGGCGATCAGGGCCAATACCCAGATCAGGCGGCGGCGTCGGGTCGGATTCATGCGGCAGGCTTCAGGTCGGCGTGGTTCATCGGATCAGTTCCTCGGAAGCCGTGCGGCCGGCGGCGCGCTCGGCCCGGGTGGCCTCGCGTGCCGCACGCAGGCGCGCCTGGCGGAGCGCGTGGCGGATCTGCAACTGCGGCGCCAGCCAGTCCCAGGCCATCACCACGACGAACACCGCGTAGGCGGCGACCACGTAGCCGAGATAGCTCATCGGCGCGCCTCCACGGCAACCGGCGCGGACAGCCCCGCGACCCAGGCCTTGCCCGACTCGCGGCGCAGGTTGTCGGCGCGGGCACGGGCGAGCAGGGAGCCGAGGAACCAGAACTTGCTGCCGAGCACGACCCACAGCAGCGGCCAGATCATGCTCGGGTCCATGCTCGATTCGCCGAACAGGCGGATGGTCTGGCCCTGGTGCAGCGAGTTCCACCACACCACCGAGTAGCGGATCACCGGCAGCAGCACCACGCCGACGATCGCCAGCAGACCGGCGGCGCGCGCGGCGGCGCGGCGGTCGTCGATCGCGTGGTAGAGGCCGATCACGCCCAGGTACATGAACAGCAGCACCAGCTCGGTGGTCAGGCGCGGGTCCCAGTCCCACCAGGTGCCCCACATCGGCTTGCCCCAGATCGAACCGGTGGCGAGGGTGATGAAGGTGAACGCCGCGCCGATCGGCGCGCAGGCCATCGCCAGGATCTCGCACAGCTTTATCCGCCAGACCAGGGCGATCGCCGCGTAGAAGGCCATCGCCGCGAACACCGCCAGGCTCATCCAGGCGCTGGGCACGTGGATGTAGAGGATCCGGAAGCTGTCGCCCTGCTGGTAGTCGGCCGGGACCTGGAACAGCCCACCGTACAGCCCGACCGCCATCATCAGCAGACCGATGCCGTAGCCCCACGGCGCCCAGCGCGCGGCGAAGCGGTCGAAATAGGGCGGCGAGCCGAGTTTGTGGAACCAGAGGACGATTGGATTCATCTGTTTCTCCCGCTCCCGTCCACGCACGCGGCCAGGGGCGAGGGCAAAGGATTGTCAGTTCAGTGCGATGCGGATCGCGGCGGCTGCCGCCATCGGCGCCAGCACCACCGCAACGACCAGTCCGGCGGCCAGCAACAGCATCGCGCCCGCGACGTCGTGTCCCTGGGCGGCGGCGGTGACACTGCCCGCGCCGAACACCAGGATGGGCACGTACAGGGGCAATGCCAACAGGGCGACCAGTATACCGGAGCGCCTCATCCCGACCGTCAGCGCGGCCACCACCGCGCCGACCAGGCTCAGCAGCGGCGTGCCCAGCGCCAGCGAGGCCAGCAGCACCGGCAGCTGGCCGTGCGGCAGGTGCAGCATCTCGCCCAGCAGCGGTGCGGCCAGCAGCAGCGGCAGCGCGGTGGTGGCCCAGTGCATCGCGGTGCGCACGCCGACCAGCCAGGCCAGCGGCACCGGCGCCAGCATCCACTGCTCCAGCGAGCCGTCCTCCGCATCGCCCCGGAACAGGCTGTCGAGCGACAACAATCCGGCCAACAGCACCGCCAGCCAGAGCACGGCCGGCGCGACCCGGGCGAGGGTCGCCGGTTCGTTGCCCAGCGCCAGCGCGAACAGCACCACCATCAGCAGCGCGAACAGCGCCGGCTGCAGCGCGTCGCCGCGTCGCCGCCAGACCAGATGCAGGTCGCGTACGACCAGGGCGCGGGCGGACTGGAGCAGGCTCACATCGCCGTCCATCGTTAGGTCCCCGGCTCTGATGCAGGGGCGGCCGGTGCCGACGGCCCGCCATTCGGATGCGACGGCCTGCCGAGCGCCAGCAGCCGGGTGCGCACCGGTGGCGCGGCATAGGCGCCGTGGGTGGTGACCAGCGATGCGCCGCCGGCGTCCAGGTGCGCGCGGACCATTCGGTTGACCAGTTCGATGCCCTCCAGGTCGAGATTGGCGTAGGGTTCGTCCATCAGCCACAGCGGTGCCGGCGACAGCCACAGCCGCGCCAGCGACAGCCGCTTCTTCTGGCCGGCCGACAACTGGCGCGCGAGCGTGTCTTCGTAGCCGGCCAGTCCGACCACCGCCAGCGCGCCCTCGATCGTCTGGCTCCGGCGCTGCCCGTGCAGCCCGCACAGGTGCCGCAGGTTCTCGACCACGCCGAGGTCGGCCTTCAGCCCCGGCAGATGGCCGAGATAGGCGAGCGCACGTGCGCGCAACAGCGGTCCGGCCGGCTCGCCGCGGATCGCGACTCCACCGGCATCCGCGCGCAGCAGCCCGGCCAGCACCCGCAGCAACGTGGTCTTGCCGGAGCCGTTGTCGCCCTGCACCAGCAACGCCTCGCCGGCCCCGACCTCGAAATCCAGCGGACCGAACACCGGCACGTCGTTGCGCGAGAAGCGCAGGCCGTGGACTTCGAGCAGGGCCGGTCCGGTCGAAACGGAAGGCGGCGGACAGGCATCCGCAGGTACGGTGGTTCGGTCGGTTCGGATCATCAGGAAGCGGCGGGCGACCAAAGAGGTCGCGGAGCGGACATTCTAAGGGGCGTCGACGCGGCTGTGGCTGGACGTTGCCGCTTTCCCGGCCGGCCGCCGGTGCTGCGGGAGCGGGTCAGTCCTCGACCGGGGGCTGCAACCATTCCACGCTCGGCAGTTCTCCGCAGTCGGGGGGACGGGCCAGCAGCATCCGCAGCCGCACCGGTTCGCCATGCTCCCAGTGCAGCGCGCCGGCCTGGCCGAATTCGGTCGCGAGGGCGTCCAGCACCGTCGGGTCGAGATCCGCGACCAGCCAGCCCGACTCGCGCCACTGGCGGTCGTGGTCGCTGGCCCAGGCCGGGTGGAAGACCAGGTCCAGCCCTTCGATCCGCGCCACCAGGCGACCGTCGGCGAGATTGTTCGCTTCTTCCGAGAGGGGCCGCGATGCCGGGTTCCAGGCGGTGATGAAGGCGTAGCGGCGGGCCGCCCAGTACGCCTCGACGTCGCCGGCATGCTCGCCGACGCGAAACGCGATCACGTCTCCGTCCAGGACGACCGCATAGTGGGCGGCGGCATAGGCGGAGGCCAGCTCGCAGGCGTCGACGACGTGAAGCTCGCGCATCGGGTCAGTGTCGCGGCAGCGGCGTCGCGCCGCAACACCCCCGACGTTGTCGGTCTGGCCCGGTCGTGCGTCGCCGTCGTAGAGGCCGCGCCATGGACATTCCCTGTACCCGTCGATTCCGTAAACTCGGGGCCCCCACCGTCGCTCCCGTTGCCGATGAACCCCGAGACCAAGCTGCCGAAGGTCGGCACCACCATCTTCACCGTGATGTCCCAGCTCGCCGCCGAGCACGGCGCGGTCAACCTGGGGCAGGGGTTCCCCGACTTCGCGGTGCCCGAACGACTGGTCGAGGCGCTGGACAAGGCCATGCGCAACGGGCTCAACCAGTACGCGCCTTCGCACGGGCTGCCGGCGCTGCGCGAGGCGATCGCGGCCAAGGCCGGGCGCTGCTACGGCCACCGTCCCGACGCGGATGCCGAGATCACCGTGACCTCGGGTGCCAGCGAGGCGATCTTCGATGCGATCCATGCGGTGGTGCGGCCGGGCGACGAGGTGATCGTGCTCGATCCCTGCTACGACTGCTACGAGCCGGCGATCGAGCTGGCGGGCGGTATCGCGGTGCATGTACCGCTGGGTTCGGAGGGCGGCGATCCGGCGGACTTCGCGCCCGACTGGTCGCGGATCAGCGCGGCGATCACGCCGCGTACCCGGATGTTGATGATCAACACCCCGCACAATCCGTCCGGAGCGATGTTCGGCGTGGACGACATCGCGCAGCTGACCGCGCTGCTGCGCGATACCGGCATCGTCCTGCTGTCGGACGAGGTCTACGAGCACATCGTGTTCGATGGCGCGCGCCACGAGTCGGTGCTGCGCCATCGCGAGCTGCGCGAGCGCGCCTTCGTGATCTCCAGTTTCGGCAAGACCTATCACTGCACCGGCTGGAAGGTCGGCTACTGCATCGCGCCGCCGGCGCTGACCGCCGAGTTCCGCAAGGTCCATCAGTACAACACCTTCTGCACCTTCACTCCGGCGCAGGCGGCGTTCGCCGAGATGATCGGCGCGGAACCGGAGCACTACGAGCGACTGGGCGCGTTCTACCAGGCCAAGCGCGACCGCTTCCGCGAGCAGTTGCTGACGACGAGGCTCCAGCCGCTGCCGGTGCCGGGCGGCTATTTCCAGCTGGTCGACTATTCCGCCGTCAGCGATCTGGACGATGCAGCGTTCTGCCGCTGGCTGACCGCGGAGCACGGCGTCGCCGCGATCCCGCTGTCGCCGTTCTACGAGACCCCGCCGGCGGGCCAGCGCCTGGCGCGGCTGTGCTTCGCCAAGAACGAGGCGACGCTGGACGAGGCGATCGCCCGCCTGCGGGCGCTGTGAGGACCTGAGCATGGAGAACCTGCGCATTTCCCTGGTCCAGGGCGACACCCGATGGCATGACCCCGAGGCCAACCGCGACTATTACGGCGGGCTCATCGCGCCGCTGCACGACATCACCGATCTGGTGCTGCTGCCGGAAACCTTCACCAGCGGCTTCTCCAACGACGCGATAGACCGCGCCGAAGACATGGACGGGCCGACCGTCGCCTGGATGCGCGAACAGGCGGCGAAGATCGGCGCCGCGATCACCGGCAGCGTGCAGTTGCGGGTCGCCGGCAAGGTGTTCAACCGGATGCTGTTCGTGACCCCGGACGGCGGGATCAGCCACTACGACAAGCGCCACCTGTTCCGATACGCCAACGAACACCAGCGCTACGCGGCCGGCCGCGAGCGGCTGACGGTGGAATGGAAGGGCTGGCGGATCTGTCCCCAGGTCTGCTACGACCTGCGTTTCCCGGTGTTCGCGCGCAACCGCTACGACGTCGAGCGCAAGGGCGGGCTCGACTACGACCTGCTGCTGTTCGTCGCCAACTGGCCCGCCGCGCGCGCCTACCCGTGGAAGACGCTGCTGCGGGCGAGGGCGATCGAGAACCTGTGCTACGTCGCCGGCCTCAACCGGGTCGGTACCGACGGCAACGGCATCCACTACTCCGGCGACAGCGCGGTGATCGACTTCCTGGGCCATCCGGTCAGCGAATGCACCGACGAGGAGGTCGTGGTCACCACGACGCTGTTGGCCGGCGAGCTGGCCGCGCATCGCGAACGCTTCCCGGCGATGCTGGACGGGGACGCCTTCGAGCTGCGATGACGGCGGGGCGGTTCCTCACGCCTGCGGCCGAGTCTCGGAGCGGCCGTTGCCGGCCCTGCGGGCGCGCTCGGCTATGCTCGCCGGATGGATGAACGTCCCTTGGACAAGCCCGGCCGTCGGGACCGACGCCGCCGCGCGCTGCGGTGGGTCGCGCTGGTGCTCGCCGGGTCCTGGCTGGGCTATCTGCTGCTGGGCAACCTGTTTCTCAACACGGCGCTGGGCCCGTGGGCGATCAACCGCAAGCCCGAGCGCTTCCAGATGCACTGGGAGAGGGGGCTGACCGCCTGGCCGGGGCAGGTCGCCTTGTGGAATCCGCAGGTCCAGGGCCATACCGGCTCCGTCCTGTGGAACGTGCGGGGGGACAAGGCGAGCGGCCGGATCGCGCTGCTGCCCCTGCTGCGCAGGGAGCTGCGCTTCCCCTCGATCGAGGTCGAGGGCGTGACGGCGATGCTCGATCGTGGCGACCGGCGCCTGGCGCCGGCCCGGCCCGGCGGCTGGAGCCTGCGCTTCGACCGCATCGCCAGCGACAGCGTGCGCGGCGGTCGTTTCGGGGAGCTGGGGCTGGAGGGCGAAGGGTGGGCCGAGCTCGGGCTGTTCAAACAGCTGCGGGGCGGTCCGCTCGAGGTGACGCCTTCGCGGCTGCGTTTCGAGCGCGCCCGCGTCACGCTCGACAGCGCCTCCGTGCTCGACGAGGCTGTGCTCGACGCGCGTTTAGCGATGGACCGGCATACCGGCGCCCAGACCAGCGGCCTCCACAAACTGCTCAGGACGGAGGCCGGGCTGTCCATCGAAGGCCGGACCAGCGCCCTGGAGGTGCAACGGACCGATCCGCGTCGGCTGACGCTGCAGCCGGTGCCCGCACGGGGACGGGGGCGGGTGGCCGGGCGGATCGGCTGGAATCGCGGGGTCCTGACGCCGGGAAGCCGGCTGGACTGGACCGCGCCCGTCTCGATGGCATCGCGGGACGGACGGGCCACGCTGGAGGTCGGGCTCGAGGTGGACCGTGACATCCACCTGCGCGTGCGGCTGCCGGAGCAGGTCGACGACAGCGGCGACGCGCTCGCGATCGACGCGCAACTGCAGGTCGAGGGCGCCGAAGTGCCGCTGGAGAAGCCGCGGAGCCTGCTGCCGCGTACTTCGGGGCATCTGGTCGGCAGTTGGCAGTTCGCGTCGCTGGGCTGGCTCGGCACGTTCTTCGCCGACGTGCCCTGGCTGACGCTGGATGGTGCCGGGCGGGTCGACGCCGACCTCCGCCTCGTCGCCGGCGAACCCGCGGCGGGCAGCCGCATCGAGGTGCCCGGTGTCGACGTCACCGCCGACGTGATGGGCAATCGCGTGCAGGGACGCGCCCGCGCGCTGGGTTCGCTTCAGGGCGGAGTCGACGGGGAGCCGGGCGGGCTGCGCCCGCGACTCGAGCTGCAGCTGGACCGATTCTCGATCACCGCCGACCATGGCCGCGGTGCCCGCTATGTCGAAGGCCGCGATCTCAGCCTGCAGGTGCAGGCCACCGAGCCGTTGCCCCGCACGTTGCTGGCCATGCCCGGTTCGCCCGTCACCTCCGTGGCCGCGAGTGCGGCGCCCCCCCCTGGGGCGGCACTCGCGCGTGCAGGGCGGGCGCTGGCGGCGCGGCTGCGTTTCGACGACGCATCGGTGCCGGATCTGCGCGCCTACAACCGCTATCTGCCGCGCTCGCACCTCCGCTTCGATGGCGGCAGCGGGCGGCTCAGCGGCGATCTCACCGTCGATGGCGCCGGCGCGGTCGGGCAGGGCTGGCTGCGGGTCCGGGGCCGCGACACCCGCCTGCATGCGGCCGGGCTGGCGCTGCGCGGCAACGTCGATATCCACACCCGGCTGCGTCGCGCCGGCATCGAGGATGGACGCTTCAACATCGATGGTTCTCAGGTCCGGCTCGACGGCATCAGCCTGGTCGAGCCGGACGGCCGGACCCGGCGCGGCTGGTGGGCGCGGGTCGATCTGGTCCGCGCGCGGCTGGACTGGGATGCGGCCACGGACCGGAAGGACGCTGCCGACGTCGATGTCGAGGGCCGCGCCCGGATCACGATGAAGGACGTCGGCTTCCTGCTCGCGTTGTACTCGCAGCGGCGCGAATACCCCAGGTGGATCGAACGTCTGATCGATGCCGGACAGGCGCGGGTGACCGGCGACGTACGCTGGCGCGACGACGTGCTCGTGCTCGACGACCTGGTCGCGAACAACGACCGCTTCGACGTGAATGCGCGGCTGCGCCTGCAGGGCCGGAAGCGTCGCGGCAATCTCTACGCGCGCTGGGGCGTGCTGAGCATGGCGGTCGACGTCGACGGCGCGCGTCGTGACTTCCACCTGCTGCGTGCGCGGCAGTGGTACGACGCGCAGCCGTCCTACATCCGCTGACACCCATCCGCCGGCCTGTGGCCGCATCCGCTGAATCCATGCGGCGCCGCGTCTTGCCGCGGTTTTTACGCCTCCTGCGCTTTACTGAACCCGCAGGTGGGCATTCACGCCGCGCCTGCCGGCATCATGAACGGGTACGTACGCGCACTGCTGTTGGCGCTGGGGCTGCTGGCCCTGGGGTCGTCGCTGGCGCCGGCGATGTCGGCGCGACAGGCGAGTGCGGACGATGATCTCGACGATGCGGTGGCCGCGAATGGCCGCGGCGAGGTGCTGTTGCTCGACATCAAGGGTGGAATCGGTCCGGCGACCCGCGATTACCTGAGGAGAGGACTGGCCCGCGCGGGCGAGGAGTCCGCCGCGGCAGTGGTGCTGCGCATCGACACTCCAGGTGGACTCGACGCGGCGACCCGCGACATCAACCAGGCGATCCTCGCTTCCGACGTGCCGGTGATCGGCTGGGTCGCACCCGAGGGCGCGCGCGCCGCCAGCGCGGGCACCTACATCCTGTATGCCTGCCACCTGGCCGCGATGGCGCCGGCGACCTCGCTGGGCGCGGCGACGCCGGTGTCGATCGGCGGCTCCGGTCCCGCCATCGCGCCGGATCGCGGGACAAAACCGCAGGAAGGCGACAGGGTGGCCGGCGACAAGGACCCCGACGAAGAAGCGACAAAGCAGGAGCGCGAACCCGCCGGCGGGGACGCGATGGGCCACAAGGCCGTCAACGACGCGGTGGCCTACCTGCGCAGCCTGGCCGAGCTGCGCGGCCGCGACGTCGCCTTTGCCGAGGCGGCGGTACGCGAGGCCGCGACGCTTTCCGCCGGCCAGGCGCACAAGCGCCAGGTGATCGAGATCATCGCCGCCGATCTGCCACAGCTTCTGGCACAGGCCGACGGCCGCAGCGTACGTCTGCGGGACGGCGAAATGACGCTGGCGACGCGCGGCCGGCCGGTCACCACGGTCGAGCCGGACTGGCGTTTCAGGTTCCTGTCGGTGCTGACCGAGCCCAGCGTCGCCTATCTTCTGCTTCTGATCGGCTTGTACGGGCTGATCTTCGAGGGCTACAGCCCGGGTGCGGTCGTGCCCGGCGTGGTCGGTGCGATCTGCCTGCTGCTGGCGCTGTACGCGTTGCAGGTGCTGCCGGTGAACTACGCCGGCGTCGCCCTGATCGCGCTGGGCGTGGTGCTGATCGCGGTCGAGTTCGCGATGCCCAGCTTCGGTGCGCTGGGCATCGGCGGGGTGGTCGCGCTGGTCGCCGGTTCGCTGATCATGTTCGACACCGAGGTGCCCGGATTCGGCGTGCCGGGGCAATTGATCCTCGGCATCGGTGCAGCCAGCGCGCTGGCGTTCATGGGCGTGATCTGGCTCGCCGCGCGTGCGCGCAGGCAGCCGGTGACCACCGGCGTGGAGGAGCTGCTCGGCGCCCCGGCGGTGGCGCTGGTCGATTTCGATGCAGGCGGCCGCGGCACGGTACGCATCCACGGCGAGGTCTGGCAGGCCCGTGCCGGCGCGCCGGTCGGCCGTGGCGACGCAGTGCGGGTGCTCGCCATCGACGGACTGATCCTGCAGGTGGCGCCGAAGGACCGGTCGCCGGACATGACGTCATCACGACACGCCGCCACATCCGGAGGTGAACGATGAACCTGGTCTTCTATTTTCCGCTGCTGCTGATCGTCGCGGCGCTGCTGGCCAGCGCGATCAAGGTCCTGCGCGAGTACGAGCGCGGCGTGGTGTTCCAGCTCGGACGCTTCTGGAAGGTCAAGGGACCGGGCCTGATCATCCTGGTCCCGGTCATCCAGCAGATGGTCCGGGTCGATCTGCGCACGATCGTGATGGATGTGCCTTCGCAGGACCTGATCTCGCGCGACAACGTGTCGGTGCAGGTGAACGCGGTGGTCTACTTCCGCGTCGTCGACCCGCAGAAGGCGATCATCAACGTGGAGCACTTCTACGAGGCGATCAGCCAGCTCGCGCAGACGACGCTGCGCTCGGTGCTCGGCCAGCACGACCTCGACGAAATGCTGGCCGAGCGCGAGAAGCTCAACGACGACATCCGCGCGATCCTCGACGCGCAGACCGACGCCTGGGGCGTCAAGGTCGCCAACGTGGAGATCAAGCACGTCGACATCAACGAGACGATGGTGCGTGCGATCGCCCGCCAGGCGGAGGCCGAGCGTCAGCGGCGGGCCAAGGTGATCCATGCCGAAGGCGAGCAGCAGGCGGCGGAAAAGCTGGTCGAGGCGGCACGGATCCTTGCGGCCGACCCGCGCGCGATCCAGTTGCGCTACCTGCAGACCCTGACCGAGATCGCTGGCGAGAAGAGTTCGACGATCGTGTTCCCGCTGCCGGTCGGCGTCGCCGAGGCGTTGTCGCGCCGGCTCGGCAACGACGATGGCGACTGACTGAACGCAAGCGGTTCGCGCCGACGTGCGGCGGTCCGCTCTCGGGCGACGAACCTAGACTGGAGACGACCGGCGCAGGCGCGTCCGGTCGTGCAGTCGCCGGTACGATTCCGGCCGCATCCCCCGACCGCGGCCGGCTCCGAAGAGGTGAAAGCTCATGACTACGCAACGTTTGCAGGACTATCTGAGAGAACAGCAGGTGGATTTCGAAACCGTGACCCATCCGCATGCGTTCACCGCCGCGCAGACCGCGGCCAGCGCACACATCGACGGCCACGCGATGGCCAAGACGGTGATGGTCAGGCTCGACGGCAAGCTGGCGATGGCGGTGCTGCCGTCCAACGAATGGCTCGACATCGAGCAGCTGCGCAAGGCCGCGGGTGCCGGCGAGGCGCGGCTGGCGAGCGAGAGCGAGTTCCGCGACCGTTTCCCCGAGTGCGAGGTCGGTGCGATGCCGCCATTCGGCAACCTGTACGGGATGGAGGTCTATGTCGCCGACTCCCTCTCCGATGACGAGCGCATCGCATTCAACGCCGGCAACCACCGTGAGCTGATGTGGATGCGCTGGCGGGACTTCGAGCGGCTCGTGCATCCGCACATGGCCTCGCTGACGCGGCACTGAAGTGCCGCTTCCGGCCTGTCGGCGACCGCCGCAACGGCGTTGCGGACGGCGATGTCCTCCGCAACCGCGCCGAAATCGCGGTTGCGCGGAGCGCATGCCCGCGTGCGCATAGAACGCGCGCCACTGTGTTTGCTGCGTACCCGGTCACGCTTTCGGGCATGGAACGGATGCGCGGTTCCCTCGTTCATCCGGCGCAAATTCGCGGTGTCCTAGCTTCGCTTTCGGCGCATCCCCCGCACGGCATGCCCCCGCATGCCGCGACGCCGCATCCGAACATGTAAGGAGAACCAGAACATGACCATGCCCCTGTCCCGAAAGGCCGTGCTGGCCGTCGCGCTGGCCGGCGCCACGCTCGCCGGCTGCAGCCACTACGTGAAGCGCGACGAATTCGACGCCACCATTGCCGATCTACGCGCTGCCGATGCCCGCCTGGAGTCGCAGATCCAGGCGCTGTCCGACAAGCACGACGCCCTGGTCACGCGGATGGCCGGCCGGACCCGTGTCGACACCGCCGCGTACTTCGCCACCAACGAGGCGGTGCTGAGCGAGGAGGCCAAGCCGTTGCTCGACGACTTCGCCAACGCGGTCCGCAGCAGCCACAGCAGCGCGGTGGTGACGGTCGAAGGTTTCGCCGACCCGTCCGGATCGGCGGCCTACAACAAGCGCCTGGGCCAGCGCCGCGCCGACGCCGCCCGCGACTACCTGGTCAACAGCGCGGGGCTGCCTGCGGCCCAGGTGCGTGCGGTCAGCTACGGTGAGGACGAGAACCGCCAGGTGCGCCCGGGAGCGACCGGCGAGGCCGGACGCGACAATCGTCGCATCGCCCTGGTCGTCGACTACGCAGGACCGCAGACCGCGAGCACGATGTAAGCGCGGAAGATCGCAAGGGCAGGGATGCATCGCGAGGGGCGCCGTCGGCGCCCTTCGCTATTTGCCGTCCCCGGGCGGCCTTCGCCGTATCCGCGCATTGGCCTGGCCTCGAACCGTCCGCATCGGCCTGGCGCCCTCACGAGCCCGTCACGCGAGGCAGGCCGGAACGCCGGCACCGATCCGAACGATGACGGGTGATTCGACGGCGGCCGCTGTCGAGATGATTCGATATTCACTGCCCGCATCGGCCACCCCATGACGGGGGACGGCCATCGGGGACGAAACCCATTCTGCCGTAGCTCCAGATGTGGCGCCGGCCATCCTTGATCATCCACGCATGGGGTTGACGGTATCGTTCGTCCGCCTCGCGGATCGATTCCCATATCGGGCGTGCCTGGTGGCAGTCGACCTGTGCCCGCAGCAGCGCGTGGCGCATTGCGGCGACGCGGACCAGTTCGCACGACAGCAGCGGCGCCCATACCAGCAGGATCGGAAGCAGCAGGCCCCGTCCGATCGGCGATGTCAGCGCCGGATGGTGCCGGCAACGCCACGTGCCGGCGAGCATCGCCAGCCACAGGGCCATGGCAGGCAAGCCAAGGCGCCAGTACTCCGTGACCGCGACCGCCAACGAGAATGCGGCGTACGGCGGCATGAAGGCGTAGAGCAGTGCGATCAGTGGACCGAAGCCGATCGCCACGTTCACCGACATCCAGGCATGCAGCGCGAACAGCAGTCCCAGCGTGCCCAGGCATCCGGGCCGGCCGGCGGAGCCTTCCGCGCCGGATGTCGCTGTCTGCGCGTTGCCGCCGGCCCGGCTCATGCGTCGCTGCCACGCTTGTGGAAGTACACCTGTTCCGCGGCCCAGCGCAGCGGTGGGGAATGCATGAACAGGTCGAACGGCCAGTCGAACTGCAGGCGGTCGTAAGCCCAGCGCAGTGCGCGTTTGGTGCGGAAGCGCGGCGCCGCGGCGATCGCGAGCGGCTCCGGCCGCGGGCCGTCGCCGCGGACATGGGCGGCGATCGCGCGGCCGGTCGCCCAGCCGTGCTCCCACGCCGAGTGGATGCCGCCGGCGGTGACCGGCGAGACGATGCCGGCGGCGTCGCCGGTCAGCATCACGCCATCGCCGGCCAGCGGCCAGACCGGGCCGCTGCAGGGGATGAGGCCGGCGCGGGTGGTGCCGGGCCTGAGGTGGCGGGGCAGGCCGCCGGCGGCGCCCACGCGCAACAGGAAGCCGTCGATGTCGGGCACGCGCGCGCGGGCCGGGTCGTGGCGCAACGCGAGCCCGGCCTGGATGCCGGTCGGGCTCTGCGCGATCCAGCCGATGTAGCCGGGCGCGTAGCGCTTGCTGATGAAGCAGTGCAGGGCGTCGGGGTGGCGCAGGCAGGCGCCGGGGAACTCGTATTCGACGCCGTAGAGGAACTGCCGGACCTGACCGAGGCCGGTGCGCGCGGCGACACGCGAGCGGGCGCCGTCGGCGCCGACCAGATAGCGGCTGCGGCCGATACCGTCGATCCGCCAGCCCGCGCCGGCCCTGCGCGCATCGGTGAACGCGGTGCCCAGGCGCAGGTCGACGTCGTGCCGGCGCAGCAGGTCGGCCAGCCAGCGCATCACCTGGGGGGTGTCGGTGGTCAGGAAGTAGTAGCCGGGTGCAGCCAGCGCGATCTGCTTCAGGCTGGGCGCGTACAGCCGCACCTGTTCGACGCGCCGGGTCAACGGATCCGGCAACTGGCCGAGCAGGGTCTGTTCGGCCGCCTCCTTCACGATGATGCCGGTCGTGTGCAGCTTCTCCCCCGGGTTGCGCTTGCGTTCCAGCACTGCGACCCGCAGGCCGGACTGGGCGGCCGCGAGCGCGCAGGCGGCGCCGGCGAAGCTGGCGCCGACGACGACCAGGTCGTAATCGGAAGAAACCGGGGGCAAGGGCATCGGCATGTCCGGGTGGTGACGATACGCGTCAGTCTCCGGCGGGCTGGCGAGGGCAGGATGGGCGCTGTGTGAAGCCGGCGCGAAGTGGTCGGCCTTCGGGATCCGGTGCGGACCACGCGGGGGGGCGACCGATCCTTCTCTCCGGTGGATTCGCCGCTGGGAGAAGGACTGGGCGAGCAGCCTCTTGCCGTTGCCCTTCAGAGCCTTTTCAGGGCAACGGCCGTCAGCACTCGTGCCTCTGGCGTTTGCATCGGCCCAGCATCCGGCCCGGACTGGAGGGAGAGCGCATTTGTCCAGAGCTTCCCGATGGGGCGACGGCGTTGCTCAGGACCTTTCGACTGCCTGTCGGGCCTGCCTCACCAGTTCCAGCGGAGCGCTGGTTCCGGGGCGGCTGCGTACGTAGGCCACGGCGATGCGGGCGCCGACAGGGTGCGAGTTCCAGAACGCGTCAGGCACGAGAGACAGGTGCTCGTGACGCTGGCCGTCGTGGTCGCGATATTCGTACCTGAGCCGCTTCTGCGACTGCCGGGCGCTGGTGGCGTGGCTGATCCGTTCGATCACCCGGCCCTCCGCCTCGACGCCATCCTCGACCAGCCGCCGCATCTGCACGGCGCGCCAGGCGACGATCGCGACCATCGCCAAGGCCAGGCCGACCGGGATGGCGATTCCGAGTATCAGACCAGCCATGCCATGTTTCCATTCCGTCGACCGACATGATCATCACCAACGGAAAGCCGGATCTTCGGCGGACCCGCCGCATCTTCCCAGGTGCGGAAAAACCGAAGGGCGCCATCGGGCGCCCTTCTGAGGGTGGGGCTGGCGGTCAGCCGCCGCGACGGCCGCCACCTCCACCACCGCCACCACCACCGCTACCGCCGCTACCGCCACGCCCATGGGCCGGGCGACCGCGGTTCGGGTTCGGGCGCGGCCCGCGCGGCTTGTCGCCGTAGGGGCCCTGGCCGCTGCTGCCTGCATGGTCGGACGGGAAATGCATCGCGTTGCCGGGGTGGCCGTACGGGTGCGCCGGACGCTGTCCCTTCTTGCCCTGCGGCTTGGCGCCCTGACCGCCGCCGCCGCCGGGACGCGCCTTGCCGAACTTGCCGGCGCCGCGGCCGCCACCGGGGTTGCGGTGACCGTTGGGACCGGTTTCGACGCCATCGGGTACGTACCAGGTGCGGAACGCCGCCGGGCTGCCCTCGGGCAGCTTCGGCCCCTTCTGCTTGCGCTGCTTGAACGGCTTCTGCGACTGCTTCGCCGCTGCTTCGCCGCTGACGGTCAGGCCGCCATGGGGCTTCTTGCCGCCGCGACCGCGGCCCCGATCCTCGCGGACGTGGTCGAAGCGGCGCAGTTCGCGGCCTTCGTCGGCGCGGCTGGGGCCGCCGACATAACCGTGACTGCGATCGCTGCCGGTCAGGTTGATCGTTGCCCTGGCCGCCTTGCGCTGGCCGATCACCGGCTGCAGCGTCAGCGCCGACGGCGCACCATCCTCCAGTCCCAGCTGCCTGCGCAGTGCCTCGACCTTGTCGGCCGGCAGCTCCTGCGAATGGCCGCGCAACAGCTCGCGCGGCAGGCTGACGTCACCGTAGCGGATGCGCTTGAGGCGGCTGACCTGGCAGCCCTGCGACTCCCACAGCCGGCGCACCTCGCGGTTGCGGCCTTCCTTGACCACGACCCGGAACCAGTCGTGCGAATCCGTGCCGCCGATGCGTTCGACCTCGTCGAACCTGGCTGGACCGTCGTCGAGGGCGACGCCACGGCGCAGGCGGTCGGGAATGTTGTCGGAAACGCTTTCCTGGCCCTCCGGCGGACGCACGCGGCAGACGTACTCGCGTTCGACCTCGTAGGAGGGGTGCATCAGCGCATTGGCCAGCTCGCCGTCGGTGGTCAGCAGCAGCAGGCCGGTGGTGTTGATGTCGAGGCGGCCGATCGCGATCCAGCGCGCGCCCTTGAGCGCCGGCAGCGCCTCGAACACGGTCGGCCGGCCCTCGGGATCCTCGCGGGTGGTGACCTCGCCTTCGGGCTTGTTGTACATCAGCACGCGCGCCGGGTCGGTCAGCGCGCTGGCGACGAACTGGCGGCCGTCCAGCTCGATCTTGTCGCCGCCCCGGATCGACATGCCGACCTGGGCGACCTCGCCGTTGACCTTGACCAGGCCGTCGGCGATGCGCTGTTCGAGCGCGCGCCGGGAGCCCAGCCCGGCCTGGGCCAGCACCTTGTGCAGGCGCTCCTCGAGGCGGGGGGCGGTGGTGGCGTCGTCGTTGCTGCGTTTCAGGGTGAGCTTGCGGCTCTTGGTTTCACTCATTTCGATTGCTCCGGCGCGTCCTCATCGGAGGCGGCCTCAGACTCGGGAACGGTCGTCGTCTCGACGGCGTTGGGAATGGCCTCTGGACCGGTGTCCTCGTCCACTTCCGGTGCTGCCGAAAAGTCGTCGGATGCCAGCGGCTCCGGCGCCATTTCGTCGTTCTCGTCCGCCGCGCGCTCGCCCGGCGCGGCTTCGGGTTGGGGGGGTAGGCCGGACGACGTGGCATCGTCGTCCGGCACGGCATCGATGTGTCTTTCGTGTCCGACCGGTTGATCGAGGGAGGCGACGTCGCCGTTGTCGGCCAGGTCGTCGCTGGCCCCGGCTTCCGTCGCTCCAGCGGTTGTCCCGCCTGGCCGGTCCAGGGCCATCTCTTTACCGGCGCTTTCTCCGCCGGCGTCTTCTTCGTCCGGGCCGCCGGTCGCGACACCGCCTGCGGCGATGGCCTCGCCTTCGGCGGGCCTGGCCGGCTTCTGTCCGTCGCCGAACCCCAGCTCGGGTTCCAGTTCGCCGATCTCCTTGAGCTCCGACAGCGGCGGCAGCTCGTCCAGGCGCTTGAGACCGAAATAGTCGAGAAAGGCCTTGGTGGTGCCGAACAGGGCCGGCTTGCCGGGTACGTCGCGATGGCCGACGACGCGGATCCACTCGCGCTCCTCCAGCGCCTTGATGATGTTGCTGTTGACCGCGACGCCGCGGACCTGCTCGATCTCGCCGCGGGTGATCGGCTGGCGATAGGCGATCAGTGCGAGGGTCTCCAGCGTCGCCCGGGTGTAGCGGGTCTGCCGCTCGGTCCACAGCCGCGCGACCCACGCGTGCACGTCGGCCTTGACCTGGAAGCGGAACCCGGACGCGAGTTCGACCAGTTCGACGCCGCGGTCGGCGCAGCCGGCCTGCAGGGTCTCGATCGCGGTCTCGACGCTGCCGTTCGGCGCCGGCTGTTCCTCCGGGAACAGCGCATGCAGTTGCGCCAGCGTCAGCGGCTGGTTCGCCGCCAGCAGGGCGGCCTCGACGATCCGGGTGATGAGCGATTGATCCATGCGGTGATTCGGAAGTGGGTGGGTCGGGGCAGTGCGACCGCGCTCAGGCGTGGCCGACGCTGTCGGGCTCGTCGTCGTCGAACTCGCTGCTCAGTTCGACCTGGCTGGGATCGTCCAGCACTGCCAGCGACTTGACGTAGATCGGCGCCAGCGGCGCTTCCTGCACGATGTCGACCAGTTGTTCCTTGGCCAGGGTCAGCAACCCGAGGAAGGTCACCACCACGCCGAGCTTGCCTTCCTCGACGGTGAACAGCTGTTCGAAGCGGTAGAACTGGCCATCGTTGAGCCGTTCCAGCAGCTCGCCCATGCGCTGGCGGACATTCAGCGCGTCGCGCTTGATCGCATGCTGGGTGTACAGCTCGGCGCGCTTGAACACCTCGTGCAGCGCCAGCAACATCTCGCGCAGGTCGACCGGTGGCGGCAGCCGCACCGCGGCGCGGTCGGGGACGAATGCCGCCGCCGGCGCGGTGTCGCGGTCCTGGCGGGGCAGGCCGTCGAGATCCTCGGCGGCCTTCTTGAAGCGTTCGTACTCCTGCAGCCGGCGCACCAGTTCGGCACGCGGGTCGTCTTCCTCGCCTTCCTCCGCGGGTGGCCGCGGCAGCAGCATCCGCGACTTGATCTCGGCCAGCATCGCGGCCATGACCAGGTAGTCGGCGGCCAGCTCGAAGCGCATCTCGTGCATGGCCTGGATGTACTCGACGTATTGGCGGGTGATGTCCGCGACCGGGATGTCGAGGATGTCGAGGTTCTGCCGACGGATCAGGTACAGCAGCAGGTCGAGCGGGCCCTCGAACGCCTCGAGGATGACCTCCAGCGCGTCCGGCGGGATGTACAGATCCTGCGGGATCTGCAGCACCGGCTGGCCGTGCACGACCGCGAGCGGCATTTCCTGCTGCTGCGGCCGCGACGATGTGGCCGAGCTCTCGTTGTCGTGCGGTCCGGCACCGGCGGCCGTCCCCGCGATGTCCTCCGGCGGGGAGGTCTCGCTGTCGACGGCTTGCTGCTCCTCGGTCGCGTCGGGCACGGCGGTCTGGGTCATGCGTGGGCGGCCCCTCCGGGGGTCCTGGGTAACGGCCTCGGCGGCCGCGGCATTGCGGATCGCGACCCGCGAACGGCGGGCCGAAGGGTGCCGTCGACACCGGGAAGTCCCGGAGCCTGGATCGGCCACGGGCGGGTTGCCCATGAAAACGACGGACGGGGTGCAACCAACTGCATAGATCGATGCGGCGCGAAACAGCCCCAATGGCCCCGACGCGGGCCACGGCGGGGAAGGTGCGGGAGTCGTTACGGCCCGGGCAGGTGTGCGGCAGCGGCGCACCGGGTGGTGCAGTGCGTGACGACGGCGTGGGGAGCCTGTCGTGACGGGCCGCTGCGTTCCGGCCTCTGGCGATTGACATCTAGGGTAAGGGCTCGCGTGAAGCCTGTCCAGCGGCTGCGGGCCCTGTTGCGCAAGGGCCTACAATGCCGTTCAGCGCCGGCCCCGGCGACAGGCGAGGAGAATCAGACGGCATGTGGTACGTGATCGAAGGCTACGACGGCGAGGACGTGCTGGATCGGCGTCTGTCTGCACGGTCCGCGCATCTGGCGCGGCTCGTGGCCCTGCGCGACCACGGAAGGCTGCTGCTCGCGGGGCCGTGTCCGGCGATCGACACCGAGGATCCGGGCCCGGCCGGTTTCAGCGGCAGTCTGGTCGTGGCCGAGTTCGAGTCGCTGGAGGCCGCACGGGCCTGGGCCGAGGCCGATCCCTACCTGGCGGCCGGCGTCTACGTCCGCGTCGAGGTCCGACCGTTCCGTCGGGTGCTGCCATGAAGCCGCTGCCTCCGGTCATGCCAGGTTCTCTGCCGCGCGAACAGCGGGTGGAGGCGATCCGCACGGCGCTGGAAGCCGCGCTGTCTCCCCGCATGCTGGAGATCGTCGACGACAGCCAGCGCCATGCCGGCCATGCCGGCGCGCGCGACGGGCGCGGTCACTTTCGCGTCGCGATCGTCAGCGACGTTTTCACCGGCATGTCACGGATCGCCCGCCACCGGGCGGTGTACGCTGCGCTCGGCAGCCTGATGGACACCGACATCCACGCCCTGTCGATCGACGCGCGTGAGCCCGGCTCGGATGGCTGATCCGATGTCGCGCCGCAGCATCGCGGCTTCGGCGAAAAACTGTTTTTAAAACAGTAGCTTGTGGCCTGTTCTTTCGATTTTTTTCATCGGCTTTACATCATTTGATGAAAACGTTTACAGTCGGCCCGCATCCAGCCGTGGAGAGGCGGTTCGAGCTTTGGCACATGTCACCATCAAAGACGTAGCGCGCGCGGCCAACGTATCGGTCGCGACCGTTTCGCGGGTGCTGAACGGACACGACAACGTGACCGAACCCGTGCGCAAGCGGGTCCTGTCCACCGCGCAGGAGCTGCGCTACACCCCGCACGCGGCCGCACGCAGCCTCAGCAGCCGCCGCACCCAGACCCTGGGCGTGGTGCTGCCGGACCTTCACGGCGAGTTCTTCTCGGAACTGATCCGCGGCATCGACCAGGTCGCCCGCCAGCACCGGCTGCACCTGTTGTTGTCGAGCTACCACGGCCATGTCGAGGAACAGGGCACGGCGCTGCAGGCGATGCGGGGGCGCGTGGACGGCCTGCTGGTGATGTCGCCGTACACCGCCAGCTCGCCGACGCTGGACGATCCGCGCGCGCTCTCGCAGTTGCCGGTCGTGCTGATCAACAGCCAGTCCGCGGGGGCCGGTGGTGTCCTGCTGGGCATCGACAACTATGGCGGGGCGAGGGCGATGGTCGAGCATCTCGTCGCGGGCGGGCATCGCCGGATCGCCTTCATTGCCGGCCCTGAAGACAACTTCGACGCGCACGAGCGCCTGCGCGGCTATCGGGACGCGCTGGCGGCGCTGCTGCCGGGCTCGCCCGAATGGATCCTGCGCGGCGACTTCGACGAGGCTTCAGGCCATCGCGCCGGCCGCGACCTGATCGCCGCCGTCGAGCGTCCGGACGCGGTGTTCGCGGCCAACGACATGATGGCGCTGGGCTGCATGTTCGCGTTGCTGCAGGCCGGTATCGACGTCCCCGGCGAAGTCGCGCTGGCCGGTTTCGACGACATTCCGCTGGCCGGCTACGTGCATCCCGGCCTCAGCACGATGCGGGTGAACATCGCCGAGCTCGGCTCGCGCGCGACCGAATTGCTGATTGCGGCGATCGGCGGTGAGGGTGGACGGCCCAGGCCGGAACGGTGGTTGCCGACCGAGTTGATCGTCCGCGAATCCACCCGCCGGCCGGGTCGGCGTACTTCCAGCAACTAGATCGGGCGGAACGGAGCCGCCCAACCGGACAGCCACGTGGCAGTCGCTTGTCTGTATTTGTTTTCGACCTCGGATGTAAACGGTTTCACCAGCCTGAGCAGTTTGTCGGACCAGTTCGTTGAGACATTTCTTCGGAGAGAGGGGAAAGGTTTATGAAGCGTCAGACGGTTACCAGACGACACGCGAAGTTCCAACCCAGGCCTGGGTTGCTGGCCTGCGCGCTGGCCAGCTGCCTTGCGGTGGCCGCCCCGGCGGTCCTTGCCCAGAGCACCTCGGCGATCATCCACGGCCGGGTCACCCTCGACGCGGCGCCTGCCGGCGGTGCGACGGTGACGGTGACGAACACAGGCACCGGGCTGTCCCGCAGCGCCGAGACTTCCGAATCCGGCAGCTACAGCCTTGCCGGCCTGCCGCCGGGTACCTACCGGGTCGACGTCGCCGCCGGCGGCAGCACCGTCTCGCGCGTCGTCACCGTGCGCGTCGGCCAGACCGCGCGGCTCGACCTGAGCGCCGGCGGGGTGGCCGAGACCGGACCGGTCGACGACGCCACCGAGCTGGACACGATCACGGTGACCGGCACGGTGCTGGCCGAGACGCGGACCTCGGAAATCGCGACCTACGTGTCGCAGAAGCAGATCGAGGCGCTGCCGCAGAACTCGCGCAACTTCCTCGCCTTCGCCGACACCGTGCCGGGCATGCAGTTCATCACCTCGCCGAACGGGCAGGAAAGCCAGCTGCGCAGCGGTGCGCAGGGCTCCAGCGCGATCAACGTCTACATCGACGGCGTCGGCCAGAAGAACTACGTGACCCCAGGCGGCATCACCGGACAGGACGACAGCGAGGGCAACCCGTTCCCGCAGGCGGCGATCGGCGAGTACAAGGTCATCACTTCCAACTACAAGGCCGAGTACGACCAGATCAGCAGCGCCGCGGTCACCGCGGTGACCCGCTCGGGCACCAACGAGTTCCACGGCAGCGCGTTCTGGGATCGCAGCAGCGAGGGCTGGACCTCGCCGTCGCCGCGCGAAGATGCGGCCGGCGAGAAGGACGAGGAGTCGGTCGACCAGTACGGCCTGAGCTTCGGCGGGCCGATCATCCGCGACAAGCTGCATTTCTTCCTGGTCTACGAGGGCAAGGACATCGTGCGCCCGGCGCCGGTGCTGCCGCCGAACCAGCTCGGTGCCGCCGACGTCGCCGCGCTGCCTTCCGAGATCCGTTCGCGGTACGGCACGGCGAGCCGGCCGTTCAACCAGGACACCTACTTCGGCAAGCTGAGCTGGCAGGTCACGGACGAGCACCTGATCGAGTTCATCGCCCGCGAGCGCAGAGAGACCGGCGTGCTCGGCATCGGCGGGGTCAACGTGCCCAGTGCCGGCACCGCGCTGAACAACGACGAGAGCCGCTACGACCTGCGCTCGGTCTATTCGACCGTGAACTGGCTCAACGACGCCCATGTCACCTTCGAGGAAGCGGCCTACAACCCGTCGCCGATATCGCCGATATCGAGCAACCGCTACACCGTCGTCGACCCGACCAATGCGAACAATCTTGAGCTGCAGGTCCTGAACACCGGCGGCGGCCCCAACTTCCAGGACAAGGGCCAGAAGGGCTGGGGTTTCCAGGACGACCTGACCTGGTTCGGCTGGGAAGGCCACACCGTGAAGATGGGCATCAAGTACAAGCAGGTCGACCTGAAGGCGTTCCAGCAGTTTCCGCCGTTCCCGCGCTACTGGTACGACGTCAACGAGAGCCTGACCCGGCCGTACCGGGTCGAGTACACCACCGCGCGACCGGGGCGCGACCCGTTCGTGGAGTCGAAGAACAAGCAGTTCGGCATCTACATCCAGGACGACTGGGAGGTCACCGACAAGTTGACCCTGAACCTCGGCATCCGCTGGGACTACGAGGAGATCCCCAGCTACACCGACTACCGGCTCGATCCGGACATCGCCGCCGCGTTGCGCGGATGGACCAACATCCAGAACACCGACTACGACGTCGAGGACTACATCAGCAACGGCAGCAACCGCAGCAACTTCAAGGGCGCCTGGCAGCCGCGCCTGGGCTTCTCCTACGACCTGTCCGGCGACCAGCGCCACGTGATCTTCGGCGGCGCCGGCCGCGCCTACGACCGCAACCTGTTCGACTACATGGCGCGCGAGTACTACGGCGGCGCGTTCACCACCTACCGGATCAACTTTCCGTCGCCGATCCATTGCGATCCTGGCACTGGCGCGACCTGCACGCCGTTCGATCCGGCCCTGTTGACGCCCGAGGGTCTGGCGGCCTACGCGGCGGCCAACCCCATGGTGGGCGGCGAGGTGCAGTTGCTGAACAACGACCTGAAGACGCCGTATTCGGACCAGTACAGCATCGGCATGCGCAATATCGTCGAGTGGTGGGGCCACGACTGGAACACTTCGGTCACCCTCTCGCATATCCGCAGCCGCGACGGCATCTACTTCCACCTCGGCAACCGCCGTCCGGACGGCAGCTTCCACGAGTTCGAGAACCTGGGGCAGACCTGGGGCAATGCGCCGTTCGGGTTCGCGATCCCGGGCTACGGCAGCCTGATCCTGGGCGACAACGGTTTCGAGTACAACCTGAACTCGCTGCTGGTCTCGCTCGACAAGCCGTTCACCGAGGCCTCGCCATGGGGCTTCAATCTGGCGTACACCTACAGTGATGGCGAGGAGAATCGGCCCAACGCGTCCAATGGCGAGACCTTCCTGTTCGACTATCCGTTCGCGACCAGCCAGTACTACCCGTCGACCGGTGTGCCGGAGCACCGGCTGGTGCTGTCCGGGATCTATTCGCCCGGCTGGGACCTGACCTTCAGCGGCAAGCTGGTGCTGGAGAGCCACAAGCCGCGCTCGTCGAACAACTGCCTGGATTCGCCGCCGGAGCCGGAGCCGAACTACCTGTGCTACTACGATCCGTACACGCCCGACGGTTCGATCGGCTACAAGCGTTTCGACCTGGCCGCGGAGAAGCGCTGGAACACCGGTAGCGACGTCTCGTTCCGCGTCCGTGCCGACCTGATCAACGTATTCGACTGGGCCAACTGGAACCAGTTCGATGGGCGATACGGTCTTGGCAACGGCGGGCGCTTGCCGGTCAACCCGGACCTCGGCGAACGCAACGGCAACGAGATCATCGAGCCGTCGCGCACGTTCAAGCTGTCGTTCGGCATCGACTGGTGACCCACGCCGTACCGGCCGCCGTCCGGCGCCGGTACGGATTCGTGACGTGCCTCCTGTGACCGGATGCGTGGAGTGCGGTATCTGTCGCTGAAAACCGACCCTGGAGAAGCTGTGATGTCGCGGTTTCGCGCTGCCTGCGCCGTTTTCGCCTGCCTGATGACGTTGCTGGCGTTGCTGGCCGGCTGCACGGGCGGCCGCGACGACCGTACCGTGGTCCGGTTCTGGGCGATGGGCTACGAGGGCGAGGTCGTGGCGCGGCTGATGCCCGAGTTCGAGCGACGCCATCCGGAGATCCGGGTCGAGGTGCAGCAACTGCCTTGGACCGCGGCCCACGAGAAGCTGCTGACCGCATTCGCCGGCGATGCGCTGCCGGACGTCTGCGCATTGGGCAATACCTGGATCCCGGAATTCGCCCTGCTCGATGCGCTGGAGCCGCTGGGGCCGATGCTGGCGCGGACGCCCTCGATCGAGCCTGCGGACTACTTCGACGGGGCCTGGGACTCGGGCGTGATCGAGGGGCAGGTGTATGCGGTGCCCTGGTACGTCGAGACCCGGCTGCCGTTCTACCGCAGCGATCTGCTGGCCGAAGCCGGAATAGAGCGGGTTCCGGAGGACTGGGCGCAATGGCGCGAGGCGCTGGACGGGATCAAGCGTCATGTCGGTCCGCAGCGCTATTCGATCCTGCTGCCGCTTAACGAGTTCGAGCCGCTGCTCAACCTCGCGATCCAGCAGCCCGACCCGCTGCTGCGCGAGGACGGGCGCTACGGCAACTTCCGCAGTCCCGGCTTCAAGCGCGCGCTGACGTTCTACAAGGAGATGTTCGACCTGGGTTGGGCGCCGCCGGTCAGCAACACCCAGATCTCAAACGTCTGGGACGAGTTCGGCCGCGGCTACTATGCGTTCTACATCAACGGCCCGTGGAACATCGCCGAATTCCGCAAGCGACTGCCGGCGGAGCGGGCGGACGACTGGATGACGATGCCGCTGCCCGGACCGGAGGGCCCCGGCAGTTCGGTCGCCGGCGGCACCAGTTTCGTACTGTTCCGGCAGTCGGGGAACAGGGAAGCGGCGTGGAAGCTGGTCGAGTTCCTTTCCGATCCGTGGATCCAGGCGCGCTTCCATGCGATGACCGGCGACCTGCCGCCGCGTCGCAGCACGTGGCGGCATGGCGAGCTGGCCGCCGATCCTCATGCCAACGCCTTCCGGCAGCAACTCGAGCGCGCACGACCTGCGCCGCGGGTGCCGGAGTGGGAGCGCATCGCGCAGGAGATGCGCCTGGTCGGCGAGCAGATGGTCGGCGGCCACTACACGGTCGACGAGGCCGCCGCCGAGCTCGATCGCCGGGCCGATGCGATCCTGGAGAAGCGCCGCTGGATGCTCGACCGGCGTGTCGCCGGAGGTGGCAGGTGAGCCGGACGGGCCTGGCGGGGTGGGTGTTCGCGGCACCTGCAGTGACGGTGATCGCCGTGTTCTTCGGCATCCCGGTGCTGGCCGCGTTCGCACTGAGCCTGACCGACTACGACATCTACGCGCTGGCCGACATCGGCAACCTGCGCTTCGTGGGCCTGGACAATTATCTGGGACTGTTGCGCCAGCCGCTGTTCTGGAAGGCGCTGGGCAACACCTTCTACTTCGTTGTCGTGGGCGTGCCGCTGTCGATCGCGGTCTCGCTGGCGGCGGCGCTGTTGCTGCACTCGCGCCTGGGCCTGGCCCGGCCGTTCTTCCGTACCGCACTGTTCGCACCGGTGGTCACCACCGTGGTCGCGGTCGCGGTGATCTGGCGCTACCTGTTCCATACCCGCTACGGACTGGTGAACTGGGGACTTTCGTCGATCGGCATCGATCCGGTCGACTGGCTCGGCAGCCCGCAGTGGGCGATGCCGACGATCATCCTGTTCGCGGTGTGGAAGAACTTCGGCTACAACATGATCATCTTCCTCGCCGGCCTGCAGGCGATTCCCGAGGAACTCTACGAAGCCGCCCGCATCGACGGCGCCTCCGCGCCGCGCCAGTTCTGGCATGTGACCCTGCCGATGCTCGGGCCGGTGCTGCTGATGGTCGGCATCCTGACCCTGAGCGGTTACTTCCAGCTGTTCGCCGAGCCCTACGTGATGACCCAGGGCGGACCGCTGCAGAGCACCGTCAGCGTGCTCTACCTGATGTACGAGGAAGGCTTCAAGTGGTGGAACCTCGGCAATGCCTCGGCGGTCGCGTTCGTGCTGTTCGCGTTGATGGCCGCGATCACGACGGCCCTGCTGTGGATCGCGCGTCGCAGGGGAGCGGAGTGAGCCGGTGATGCGACCTGTCATGGCCACCGCGGTCGTCAACGGCCTGCTGATCGGACTGGCGGCGCTGAGCCTGGCGCCGCTGCTGTGGATGCTCTCGGTCTCGCTGATGCAGCCGGGCGAAGCCGCGCACTTCCCGCCGCCGCTGCTGCCGTCCGAGCCGACCCTGCACAACTACCGGGAACTGTTCGCACGCGCCGGGCTCGGTCGCCACCTGGCCAACAGCGCCCTGGTCGCGACCGCGACCACGTCGGTCGCGTTGCTGCTGAACACGCTGGCCGGATACGCGTTCGCCAAGCTGGAGTTCGGCGGCCGCGAGCGCGTGTTCCGGACGATGCTGGCGGCGCTGGTCATCCCCGCGCAGGTCACGATGATGCCGCTGTTCCTGATGCTGAAGCAGGTGGGCCTGGTCAACACCTATGCCGGCGCGATCGTGCCGGGCATGGCGGGGGTGTTCGGGATCTTCCTGGTCCGCCAGTACGCGCGCTCGATTCCCGACGAACTGCTGGAGGCGGCACGCATCGACGGCGCCGGCGAGTTCCGCATCTTCGTGCAGATCGTGTTTCCGCTGCTGCGGCCGATCGTGGTGACGCTGGCGATCTTTACCTTCCTGACCGCGTGGAACGACTTCATGTGGCCGCTGATCGTGCTCAGCGAGGACGACCTCTACACCCTGCCGGTCGCGCTGGCGTCTCTGTCGCGCGAACACGTCCAGGACAGCGAACTGATGATGGCCGGCTCGGTGGTCACCGTGCTGCCGGTGCTGCTCCTGTTCCTGTGCCTGCAGCGGCATTACCTGCAGGGCCTGCTGGCCGGGAGCGTGAAGGGATGACGTCCACACGTGCGCCGACGACGCCCCCGTTTCAAACCGTCAACCGGAGAGAAAAGTGAGTCCGATGAGATCCATCCTGCATACCGCGGCCATGGCGATGGCATTGACCCTGCTGGGCGCGTGCGGCCGGTCCGGCGATCCGGCCGGCACCGGGGACGCGACGGAGATGCCGCCGGTGAGCGAAGCTGCCACGGCGGATACCGCGGCGACCGCGATCACGCTGCCCGAATCCGACGAAGCCTTCCTCGACCTGGTCCAGGAACGGACCTTCCGCTGGTTCTGGGAGGCGACGCCCGAGAACGGGCTGACCCCCGACCGCTGGCCGTCGAGGACGATGTCGAGCATCGCCGCGGTCGGCTTCGCGCTCAGCGCATACCCGGTAGGCGTGGAGCGCGGCTGGATCACCCGCGAGCAGGCGCGCGGGCGCACCCTGGCGACGTTGCGGCTCTTCTGGGAGGCCCCGCAGGGCCCGGAGCCGACCGGTCGCGCCGGCCATCACGGCTTCTTCTATCACTTCCTCGATGCCGAGAACGGTCACCGCTACGACAACTCCGAACTGTCGTCGATCGACACCACGCTGCTGCTCGGCGGCGTGCTGCTGGCGCAGGCCTATTTCGATGGCGACAACGCGGACGAAGCGGAGATCCGCTCGCTGGCCGACCGCATCTATGGCCGCGTGGACTGGACCTTCTTCCAGAACAATCCGCCGCTGGTGACGATGGGCTGGCGCCCGGGCAAGGGCTTCGGACCGGCGCAATGGCGCGGCTACGACGAATCGCTGCTGCTGCAGGTGCTGGCGCTGGGTTCGCCGACCCATGCGTTGGGTCCGGAGCTCTACGAAACCTATGCCTCGACGTACGAGTGGGCGGATTTCCAGGGCCAGCCGCACGTCAACTTCGCGCCGTTGTTCGGCCACCAGTACTCGCATGTCTGGATCGACTTCCGCGGCATCCAGGACGACTACATGGCCGATCGCGGAATCGACTACTTCGAGAACTCGCGCCGCGCGACCCTGTCCCAGCGGGCCTACGCGATCGAGAACCCGGGCGGATGGCGCGGCTACGACGAGAACGTCTGGGGCCTGACCGCCAGCGACGGGCCGGGCGGCTTCAGCGCGACCATCGACGGCGTCGAGCGCAAGTTCCACGCCTACTGGGCCCGCGGGGCCGCGCACGAGGACATCCGCGACGACGGCACCATCGTGCCGACCGCGGCCGGCGGCTCGGTGCCGTTCGCGCCGGAAGTGACGATCCCGGCGCTGCGCACGATGGCCGAACGCTACGGCGGTCACCTGTTCACCGAGTACGGCTATCTGGATGCGTTCAATCCGACCCTGGACCGGGCGGATGCGCCGATCAAGCGCGGAAAGATCGTTCCCGGTCTGGGCTGGTTCAACGACGACTACATCGGCATCGACCAGGGGCCGATCCTGTTGATGATCGAGAATCACCGCAGCGGAATGATCTGGGAACTGATGAAAAAGAGCCCGCCCATCGTGCGCGGTCTGTGCCGGGCCGGCTATCGCGGCGGTTGGCTGGAGGGACGCTGCGAATGATCACCACTGTGATGGGAAGGGTCCGGTCGCGGGCGAAGCTCGCCGCGTTCGCCGTCGCGCTGGCGATCGGTTGGCCGGCGACCGCGGCCGCAGCCGCACCTGAGGACGAGGCCGAAGCCGCGTTCGTCGAGTCGCTGCTGGCGAAGATGACGATCGAGGAGAAGCTCGGCCAGCTCAACCAGCCGCGCGGACGCTGGGGCCAGACCGGCCCGCAGGTGCAGGAGGGCGGCGAAGACCAGATCCGGGCCGGCAGGATCGGCTCCTACCTGGGCGTGCACGGGGCCGACTACACCCGGCGGATGCAGCGGATCGCGGTCGAGGAGTCGCGCCTCGGCATTCCGCTGCTGTTCGCGCACGACGTCATCCACGGCTTCCGGACGATCTTCCCGGTACCGCTGGGCGAGTCGGCGAGCTTCGACGTCGACGCGGTCGAGCGTGCCGCGCGCATCGCCGCGGACGAGGCGACCGCCGCCGGCCTGCACTGGACCTACGCGCCGATGGTCGACATCGCACGCGACCCGCGCTGGGGACGGATCGTGGAGGGCTCCGGCGAGAGCGCGTACCTGGGCTCGGTGCTGGCCGCCGCGCGCGTGCGCGGTTTCCAGGGCGAGGACCTGCGCGCCGACGACACCCTGATGGCCACGGCCAAGCACTTCGTCGCCTACGGTGCGGCCGAGGGTGGCCGCGACTACAACATCGCCGACATCTCCGAACGTACCCTGCGCGACGTCTACCTGCCGCCGTTCAAGGCCGCGGCCGATGCCGGCGTGCAGTCGATGATGGCCGCGTTCAACGAGGTCGACGGGGTGCCGATGCATGCGAACGGCCGACTGATCGACGGTGTGCTGCGCGACGAATGGGGCTGGGACGGCATCATGGTCAGCGACTACACCGGCGTGCTCGAGCTGATTCCGCACGGCGTCGCGGCCAATCGTGCCGACGCGGGCGTGCTCGCATTGGAGGCCGGCGTCGACGTGGACATGGTCAGCGACATCTATGTCGACGATCTGCCGGCGGTGGTCCGTGCCGGCGGCCTTGACGGGGCGAAGGTCGACGAGGCGGTGCGGCGGGTGCTGCGCGCCAAGTACAGGCTCGGCCTGTTCGACGACCCTTACCGCTACAGCGACGAGGCCCGCGAGCGCGAGCGCATCCTGCGTCCCGAATATCGCGCCGCCGCCCGCGACGTCGCACGCAAGTCGATGGTGCTGCTGAAGAACGACGGAGATCTGCTGCCGCTGGATCGCAGGACCGGCACGATCGCGGTGATCGGTCCGCTCGCCGACGACAAGCGCGTCATGCTCGGAGGCTGGGCCGCAGCCGGCCGCGCCGAGGATGCGGTCACTCCGCTGGAAGGGGTGCGCGAGGCGGTCGGTCCGGACGTGCGGGTGCTGCATGCGCGCGGCGCCGACGTCGAGGGCGACGACCGTTCCGGTTTCGACGAAGCGGTGCGGATCGCCCGCCAGGCGGACGTGGTGCTGATGTTCATCGGCGAGCACCACGACATGAGCGCGGAGGCGCACAATCGCACCACGCTGGACCTTCCCGGCGTGCAGGAAGCGCTGGTACGGGCGGTACATGCGACCGGCAAGCCGGTGGTGGCGGTGCTGTTCAACGGACGGCCGCTGTCGATCGGCTGGCTGGACGGGAACGTCCCGTCGATCCTGGAAGCCTGGTTCCCGGGCATCGAGGCCGGCCACGCGATCGCCGACGTGCTGTTCGGCGACCACAATCCGGCGGGCCGGCTGCCGGTCACCTTCCCCCGCAACGTCGGCCAGATCCCGATCTACCACGACCACAAGAACACCGGCCGTCCGCCATCGGAGCAGGAAAAATACACGTCCAAGTACATCGACGTGCCCTGGACACCGTTGTACGCGTTCGGCCATGGATTGAGCTACACCACGTTCGTCTACAGCGACCTCAAGGTCGGCCCGGTGGAAAACCAGGCGCAGGTCGGCACCGGCAAACCGGTGCGGGTCGAGGTCACCGTCGCCAACACCGGCAGGCGCGCGGGCGATGAAGTGGTGCAGCTCTATCTGCGCGACGACGTCGCAAGCGTGACCCGTCCGGTCAAGGAACTGCGTGGCTTCCGCCGCATCCACCTGCAACCGGGCGAGCGGCGCCGGGTCGAGTTCGTGCTGGAGCCGGAGGCACTGGGCTTCCACGGCGCCGATGGCCGGATCGTGGTCGAGCCGGGCACGTTCACCGTGTTCGCCGGCGGCAGTTCCGACGACGTGATCGAAACGAAGTTCGAGGTGAGGTGATGATCAGGCTGGCATCGACGATCTTCGTCCGGGCCGGGTCCGGGATCTTGCGCACGAAGGGGGCGGTACCGTTGCTAGCGACGCTGTTCGCGCTGGCGGCCTGCGGCGCTCCTGGACCCGGGAGCGGGGCGGGCGCCGGCGTCGGTGCCGATACCACCGGCGCCGTCGATGCCGCCGGTTCGGATGCGGCTGGCGTGACCTCTGCAGACCGTCCACGCAACGTGGTGTTCATCCTCAGCGACGACCACCGCTACGACTTCATGGGCTTCATGCCGGGCGCGCCGGAATGGCTGGAAACGCCTGCTCTCGACCGCATCGCCGCGGGCGGCGCGCACGTCCGCAACGCGTTCGTCACCACGTCGCTGTGCTCGCCGAGCCGCGCGTCGATCCTGACCGGGCAGTACGCGCACCGGCACCGGATCGTCGACAACACCTCGCCGATCCCCGACGGAACCCGCTATTTTCCGGAGTTCCTGCAGAAGGCCGGATACAGCACCGCCTTCATCGGCAAGTGGCACATGGGCGAGGTCGACGACATCCCTCAGCCGGGATTCGATCACTGGGTCAGCTTCCGGGGGCAGGGCGCCTATCGCGATCCGGTGCTGAACGTCGACGGCGTGCGCCGGCAGGAGAAGGGCTACACCACCGACCTGTTGACCGATCACGCCCTGGGCTGGCTGCGCCGGCACCAGCAGGTCGAGCCCGGCAAGCCGTTCTTCCTGTACCTGTCGCACAAGGCGGTGCATGCCGAGTTCGAGCCGGCCGGGCGCCATGCCGGACGCTACGCGGACAAGCCGATTCCATACCCGGAGACGATGTCCGAGCGCGCCAACCGGGACAAGCCGAAGTGGGTCCGCGAGCAGCGCAACAGCTGGCACGGCGTGGACTACATGTACCACGGCGACATGGAGTTCGACGGCTTCTACAAGGCCTACGCAGAAACCCTGCTGGCGCTGGACGAGAGCGTCGGTCGGGTGATGGATTACCTGGAGGAAGCCGGACTGGAGGACGACACCCTGGTCATCTACATGGGCGACAACGGCTTCCTGCTCGGCGAACACGGCCTGATCGACAAGCGCCATGCCTACGAAGAGTCGATGCGGGTGCCGATGCTCGCCTACGCGCCCGGCCTGGTGGAGCCGGGTTCGACGATCGACTCGATGGTGCGCAACATCGACGTCGCTCCGACGATCCTCGACCTCGCCGGGGCCCAGACCGCCATCGACATGGACGGCCGCTCGGTGCTTCCGCTGTTGCGTGGCGAGCAGGTCGACTGGCCGCTGGAGATGCTCTACGAGTACTACTGGGAGCACGCGTTCCCGCATACGCCGACCGTGTTCGCGTTGCGCGACCAGGACTTCAAGTACATCTACTACCATGGTGTCTGGGAGAGCGACGAGCTCTACGACCTGCGCAACGACCCGCGCGAGAAGCACAACCTGATCCGCGATCCGGATCACGCCGGGCGTGCGCAGGCGATGAAGTCGCGGATGTGGGACCTGCTGGAGCGGACCGACGGGATGTCGATCCCGCTCAAGCGCGCCGGCTCCTGGCAGGCCGCCGACAGGAAGCCGGAGCCGTGAGCCAGATGGACCGCGCGCGGGCAAGCGGCGTGGCGTTGCTGATCGCCGTCGCCGGCCTTGCATTCGCAGCCGGCTGGTGGCTGACGGCCCGGACAACGGACGCGCCGACGGCCTCGTCGCACGCGGCGCCCCCCGAAGGCATGATCTACGTGCCCGGTGGCAATACCCGGATCGGCGCCGACGACGGCATGCCGGCCGAACGGCCGGTGTTCACTGCCCAGGTGGCGCCGTTCTTCATGGATGTCCATCCGGTGACGGTCGCGCAGTTCCGCGAGTTCGTCGAAGCCACCGCCTACGTCACCGAGGCCGAGCGGCTCGGCGACGCCGCGGTATACGATCCGGCCACGGGCGGCTGGCGGCTGGTGCCGGGGGCGGACTGGCGCCGGCCACGAGGGCCGGCCGCGCCGGCCGCGCCCGACGACCACCCGGTCACCCAGGTGTCGTGGAACGATGCCGTCGCCTATGCCGGATGGTGCGGAAAGCGGTTGCCGACCGAGGTCGAGTGGGAGCACGCGGCACGCAATGCCCGCGACTCGCGCGACCGCTACGCCTGGGGCGACGCGCTGGTCGAGGCGGGGCGGCACCGGGCCAATACCTGGCAGGGCACGTTTCCTGGTCACAATACCGGCGACGACGGCCATCTGCTGACCTCGCCGGTCGGCACCTACGGCGAGACCGAGCTGGGCCTGACCGACATGGGCGGCAATGTCTGGGAATGGACCGCCGACTGGTTCCGTCCCTATGCCGAGCGCGAGACGCCGTTCGAACCGGGGCCGGCCAGCGAGAAGACCCAGCGCGGCGGGTCGTTCCTGTGCCATCCCAGCTATTGCCACGGCTATCGCGTGTCCGCGCGCAGTCATTCCACGCCGGACAGTGCGTTCTTCCATGTCGGGTTCCGGCTGGTGAAGGACGTGGAGGCGTGACGATGTCGCATACGACGCGCGCGTGCGCTCCCATGCCGGCAGCAGCGGGGGCGCGGCGGATGGAATACGGACCCGGCCAGTGGGTGGAGCGCGATCCGTCCGCGAGCGGTGCCGATGGCGGTCGGAGGCCCGATATGGCTTCCGTGCACGCCGGCGGAGGCTGGCGATCGTCGGCGGCTGCTGGCACGGTGTTGACAGGTAACGGTGCGGGAGCGGCGGCGATGCGATTCGGCAGGGGTCTTGTCTTTTCCGTTTCGCTCGCCGTCCTGCTGCTTGCGGGTCCGCCGCCGGTTGCCGCTGCCGACGACGGCAGCGGTGACGACACTGCAGCGATGGGGGCCGCCCTGGACGTGATGACCTTCAACCTGCGCTATGCCGGCACCCGGCCGCCGAACGCGTGGGCCGAGCGCCGCCCGGTCGTGCTGGAGCTGCTGCGGCGTCGTGCGCCCGACCTGGTCGGCACCCAGGAGGGGCTGTATCGGCAACTGATCGACATCGACGAGGGCCTGCCGGAATACGAATGGATCGGGCTTGGCCGCGATGGCGGCAGCCACGGCGAGTTCATGGCGGTGTTCTACCGCCGCGACCGCCTCGTCCCGCTCGAGTACGACCATTTCTGGCTGTCCGATACGCCCGAGGCGATCGGCTCGCGCAGCTGGGGCAACCGTTTCAGCCGGATGGCCACCTGGGTCCGCTTCCGTGACCGACAAAGCGGCTGCGAACTGTATGCGCTCAACACCCATCTCGATCACGAAACGCCCGCTGCGAGGACGAAGAGCGCGCAGTTGCTGGTCGACCGCGTCTCCGGCTTCGAGCCGGGCATCCCGGTCGTGCTGCTCGGCGACTTCAACGCGGCGACGACGGGACCGGAGGCGGCCGACCAGGTGTATGCGACGCTGACCGCGGAGGGCGCGTTCGTCGATACCTGGAACGAGGCCGGGCAGGGCGAGCCGGCGTTCGGGACCTTCCACGACTTCGGCGGTACCGGCAACGCCGCGGGAGGGGCGCGGATCGACTGGATCCTGACCCGTGGCGCCTTCGTCACGCGTTCGGCCGGGATCGACACCTTCGCCCGCGATGGCCAGTACCCGAGCGACCATTTCCCGGTCACCGCACGGGTCGAAACGCCGCGCTGCCGCTGAGTCCGCGGCTCCGGATCGATCCCTCGCGCGCCCCGGATGAACCGCGCAGCGGCGTGAGCCGCGATCGGGCCCTCACCGGGAAGTCCTCGCGGCTCACGCCGCCCCTGCCGGCGCGGTCGCGATGGACGATGCGTCAATCCGCGGCCGGCCCGGCTTCAGTAGGGAAGCGGTTCGGCCAGGCTGCGGCCGTGGCTGCGGATCACCCCGGAGTACCAGTGCGCGCTGTCCTTGGGGGTGCGTTCCTGGGTCGCATAGTTCACGTGGACCATGCCGAAACGCTTGGAATAGCCCAGCGACCACTCCAGGTTGTCCAGCAGCGACCACAGCATGTAGCCGCGCACGTCGACACCGGCCCGGATCGCATCGTGGATGGCGGCGATGTGCTTGCGCAGGTAATCGATCCGCAGCGGATCGCGGACCCGGCCGCGGCCATCCCCGTCGACGTCGGCGATCGGCGGGTCGTACATCGCCGCGCCGTTCTCGGTGACGTAGACCGGGATGTCGCCGTAGGTCTGCTTGAACCAGACCAACAGGTCGGTCAGCCCCTTCGGATAGACCTCCCAGCCGGTCTCGGTGTAGGTCGCCAGCGGCTGGCGCACGCTGCCGGCCTTCAGTGGATAGCTGTCGTTGGCCTCGGTCACGCCGCGGGTGTAGTAGTTGATGCCGACGAAGTCGAGTTGCTGGCGGATCAGTTCGAAGTCCTGCTTCGGCCATTCCGGCCACGCGGCGCCGAACACGTCTTCCAGTTCTTCCGGGTAGCGGCCGAGCAGGGCGGGGTGCAGGTACTGCTCGTTCATGTAGGCGTGCGCGCGGCGGGTGGCGACGCGATCGGCCTCCGAATCGGATGCCGGGTACTTGGGCTCGATGTTCACCACCAGCCCGATCTCGTGCGCGCCGGCCTCGCGATACGCACGGACCGCGGCCCCATGCGCGCGCATCAGGTTGTGCGACGCGATCGGCGCTTCGAACAGGCTGCGATGTCCGGGGGCCAGCGCGCCATGCAGATAGCCGCCGTCGGTGATCACCCACGGTTCGTTGAGGGTGACCCACTTCTTCACCCGGCCATCCAGCGCCCGGTACATCACCGAGGCGTACTCGGCGAACCAGTCGGCGCTGTCGCGGTTGAGCCAGCCGCCGCGGTCGTCCAGTGCCGCCGGCAGATCCCAGTGATAGAGGGTCAGCAGCGGCTCGATGCCGTTGGCGAGCAGCTCGTCGACCAGTCGCGAGTAGAAGTCCAGGCCCGCCTGGTTGATGCGGCCGGTGCCGTCGGGCAGCACCCGCGCCCAGGCCACGCTGAAGCGGTAGGCCTGCAGGCCGAGATCACGCATCAGCCTCACGTCGTCCTTCCAGCGGCGGTAGTGATCGCAGGCGACGTCGCCGGTATCGCCGTTGAGAGTCATCCCGGGCGTATGCGCGAACCGGGTCCAGATGCTGGGGCCGGCGTCATCGGCCAGCGGCGAGCCCTCGATCTGGTGGGCGGCGGTCGCCGCTCCCCACAGGAATCCATCGGGAAAGGTGGGGACTTGGCTCATCGACGGGGGCCTCCAATGCGCGGGTCATGTGGGAATGTAAACGATTACATGGCAGGATAGCCGAGCCCGACGACAATTGCACCGTCGCAGCACGATAGAAGGGGATCGCCGAATGGCCAAAGTGTCGCTCGACCGCTTGCGCAAGGTCTATCCGGACGGGCACGTGGCCGTGCAGGAGGCGAGTTTCGAGGTCGACGACGGCGAGTTGCTGGTGCTGGTCGGGCCGTCGGGCTGCGGCAAGTCGACCCTGTTGCGGATGATCGCTGGACTGGAAGCGATCAGCAGCGGGGAGCTGCACATCGCCGGCAGGATGGTCAACGCGCTGCCGCCGAAGGAGCGCGACATCGCCATGGTGTTCCAGAACTATGCCCTGTACCCGCACATGACGGTGGCCGAGAATCTCGGATTCGGCCTGAAGCTTCGCGGGATGGCGAAGCAGGAGGTGCGCCGGCGGGTGACCGAGGCCGCCGACATGCTCGAGATCGCGCCGTTGCTCGACCGCCGGCCGGCCGCACTGTCGGGCGGCCAGCGCCAGCGGGTCGCGCTCGGGCGCGCGCTGGTCCGCCAGCCGCAGGTCTTCCTGCTCGACGAGCCGCTGTCCAACCTCGACGCCAAACTGCGCGCCAGCATGCGGGTCGAGATCGCGCGCCTGCACCGGAAGCTGGGCACGACGATGATCCACGTGACCCACGACCAGGTCGAGGCGATGACGCTGGGGCACCGGATCGTGGTGCTGCGCGAAGGGCGCATCCAGCAGATCGATACCCCGATGGCGCTGTACGAGCGGCCGGCCAACCTGTTCGTGGCAAGCTTCCTCGGCAGTCCGGCGATGAATCTGGTCGAAGGTGAGCTGGGCCGCGCCGACGGTGCCGGCGGGTACCGGTTGCGGATCGGCGACGGGCTCGCGCTGGCACTGCCGGAGGCCTCCGGGCTGGAAGCCGTGGTCGGGCACCGGGTCACGCTCGGGATCCGGCCGGAGGACCTGGCGCTGGCGGAGGCCGGGCCCGGCGCGCTGCCGGCCCGGGTCGAGGTCGTCGAGGCGGTCGGCAGCGAGGCCTACCTCAACCTGGATTGCGACGGCCATCCGCTGGTGGCGCGGGTACCGCCCTGGCGGCTGCCGTCGGCCGGCGAGCTCGTCCACTGTCGCCCGGCTGCCGAAAGGCTGCATTTCTTCGACCCCGGCTCCGGCGAGCGCCTGCCGGCCTGAGGCGGCGGCCGGCAGGAGCGCTACAGCTGTCGCGGGACCGTTATACTCGCGGGGAAACGCGGCTCCCGGGTCGCGTCGCGTTTATGTCAATCAATGACTTGGGCGCGATAATTAATCTCATACCTAATTCAGCGCGCGGCCTCATGCCGCCCGTCAAGGGTTTCTCCGACGAATGCGTCTGTCCACGATCAAGCTGTCCGGTTTCAAATCCTTCGTCGACCCGACCACGCTGCACCTGCCCACCAACATGACCGGTGTGGTCGGTCCCAACGGTTGCGGCAAATCCAACATCATCGACGCGGTGCGCTGGGTCATGGGCGAGAGCTCGGCCAGCCGCCTGCGCGGCGATTCGCTGACCGACGTGATCTTCGCCGGTTCCTCGGCGCGCAAGCCGGTCTCGCAGGCGATGGTCGAGCTGATCTTCGACAACGCCGACCGCACGATCACCGGCGAGTACGGTGCCTACGACGAGATCTCGGTCAAGCGCACGGTCAGCCGCGACGGCCAGAGCCAGTACTACCTCAACGGCGCCAAGTGCCGGCGCCGCGACATCACCGACCTGTTCCTCGGCACCGGCCTGGGGCCGCGCAGCTATTCGATCATCGAGCAGGGCATGATCAGCCAGGTCATCGAGGCCAAGCCCGAGGAGCTGCGCGTCTATCTGGAAGAGGCCGCCGGCATCTCCAAGTACAAGGAGCGCCGCCGCGAGACCGAGAACCGGATCCGCCATACCCGCGAGAATCTCGACCGCCTCAACGATCTGCGCGAGGAAGTCGGCAAGCAGCTCGAGCACCTCAAGCGCCAGGCGCGGCAGGCCGAGCAGTACCAGGCGCTGCAGGCCGAGCGCAAGGTCAAGGACGCCGAATGGAAGGCGCTCGAGCACCGCGCGCTGGACCAGAAGCTGCAGGCCCAGCGCGAGAAGCTGGCCCAGCAGGAAACCCGGCTGCAGCAGCTGATCGCCGAGCAGCGCGAGGCCGAGCGCGAGATCGAGACCGGTCGCGTGCGCCGCGAGGAGGCCGCCGAGGCGCTGGGCAAGGCGCAGGCGGCGAGTTACGAGGTCAGTGGTGCGCTGGCCCGGATCGAGCAGCAGATCCAGCACCAGAAGGAACTGTCCACGCGGCTGCAGCGCGCCCGTGACGAAGCCCAGACGGCGCTGGCCGAACTGACCCAGCACATCGGCAACGACCAGTCCCAGCTCGACGTGTTGCAGGCGGCGATCGCCGAGTCCGAGCCACGGATCGAACAGCTGCGGGAAGAGGATGCCGCCCGCCAGGATGCTTTGCGCGACGCCGAGAACCGGCTGTCGGACTGGCAGCAGCGCTGGGACGAGCACAGCCGGGCGCAGTCGGAGGCGGTCCGCGCCGCCGATGTCGAGCGCACCCGCATCGAACACCTCGACCGCCAGGCGCTGGACGCCGAGCGCCGCCGGGAGGCGCTGACCGCCGAGCGCAACGGTCTCGACCTGGCCGCGCTGTCGGAAGCCTTCGCCGCGTTGCAGGAGCAGCACGAGACCCAGAAGCTGTCGCTCGACTCGCTTACCGACGCGCTCGAATCGCGGAAGTCGGCGCTGGCCGAGGTCCAGGAACAGCAGCGCGCCACCCAGTCCGAGCTGGCCGAGGTCCGCAAGCAGGCGCAGACCGCGCGCGGCCGGTTGTCGTCGCTCGAGACTCTGCAGCATGCGGCGCTCGGCCAGGAGCAGGGCGCCGCGCTGGACTGGTTGAAGGCGCGCGGGCTGGACTCCGCGGCACGGGTCGGCGAACGCCTGCAGGTCGAGGCCGGCTGGGAAAACGCGGTCGAAAACGCGCTCGGCCAGCTGGTCGAAGGAGTGCTGGTCGAATCGCCCGAGACGCTGGTTGACGCGATCGGCGAACTCGGCGAGGGCCGGCTGGCGCTGGTCGAACCGAAGAACGACGCGGTCGATTTCGCGCCGACCTCGCTGGCCTCGAAGGTGCGCGGGCCGATCGCGGTGCGCCGCATCCTCGCCCGCCTGCATGCGGCCGAGGACCTGGCCGCAGCCCGGGCGATGCTGCCGATGCTGAGCGAGGGCGAATCCATCATCACCCGCAACGGAGAGCGGCTGGGCGCGGGCTGGCTGCGGGTGATGCGCTCGGGCGCGGCCCGGCAGGGCGCGCTGCTGCGCGAGCGCGAGATCCAGTCGCTGCGTGGCGAGATCGAGACCCTGCAGGCGCGCGAGCACGAGCTGGAGTCGCTGCAGGTGCAGCTGCGCGATCGCGCCCTGGCCGCCGAGCAGCAGCGCGAGGACGCCCAGCGGACCCTGTACATGGCGCACCGCGGTGTATCGGAACTGGCCGGGCAGCTGCAGAGCCAGCAGGGCCGGCTGGATTCGGCGCGCGGGCGGATCGAGAAGATCGACGCCGAGCTGGCGCAGCTGGCCGAGGCGACCGAAGCCAGCCGCGAGCAGTCGCGCGAGTCGCGGATGCGCCAGGAAGAGGCGGTGATGAAGATGAGCGAGCTGGAGGATGTCCGCCAGCAGCTCGACGCCGAACGCAGCCGCCTGTACGAGGCGCGCGACCAGGCCCGCACGCTGGCCCGCGAATCGCGCGACGCCGCGCATGCGCTGGCGCTGACCCTGGAGACCCAACGCACCCGGGTCGCGGCGCTGACCCAGGCGCTCGACCGGATGGGCGGCCAGCGCGGCCAGCTCGACAGCCGCCTGGAGGAGTTGAGCCTGCAGCTGGAGGAGGGCGACTCGCCGGTCGACGAACTCGAACAGCAGCGCCAGGTCGCGCTCGAGCAGCGTGTGCAGACCGAACAGGCGCTGACCCGGGCGAGGACCACCCTCGACGGCATCGACGCCGACCTGCGCCGTTTCGAGCAGGTCCGCCAGCAGCGCGACGAGCAGGCGCTGCAGCAGCGCGAGGCGATCGGCCAGCGCCGTCTCGACCAGCAGGCGCTGCTGCTGAAGGCCGAGCAACTGGTCGAGGCCGTGACCGAGGCCGGCTTCGTGCTCGAGGACGTCGCCAATACGCTGGTCGAGGGCGCGGAGCCCGCGGCCTGGGAGCGGTCGGTGAACGAGATCGACGCACGCCTGCGCCGGCTGGAACCGGTCAACCTCGCCGCGATCGCCGAACATGCCGAGGCCGAGCAGCGCAAGAACTACCTCGATGCGCAGCACACCGACCTGACCGCGGCTCTGGAAACGCTGGAAGACGCGATCCGCAAGATCGACCGCGAGACCCGCGGCCGCTTCAAGGACACCTTCGACCGAGTCAATTCAGGCGTGCAGGAGCTGTATCCGCGCCTGTTCGGCGGTGGCCACGCCTACCTGGAGCTGACCGGCGAGGACCTGCTCGACACCGGGGTGGCGATCATGGCGCGCCCGCCCGGCAAGCGGGTGTCGAACATCTCGCTGTTGTCCGGCGGCGAGAAGGCGATGACCGCGGTGGCGCTGGTGTTCGCGATATTCCGGCTCAATCCGGCCCCGTTCTGCCTGCTCGACGAGGTCGACGCGCCGCTGGACGAGGCCAATGTCGGCCGCCTCGCGCAGATGGTCAGCGAGATGAGCGAACAGGTACAGTTCCTGTTCGTGACCCACAACAAGGCGACGATGGAAGCGGCGATGCAGCTGTCCGGCGTGACCATGCGCGAACCCGGCGTCAGCCGGCTGGTGTCGGTCGACCTGGCCGAGGCCGCGCGCCTGGCCGGTGCGGCATGAGCCGGGCGGCATGAATCCGGCGATCGCCTCCGTCCGTTGCCCCGCCCAACCGAGGAGCTTCCCCGATGTCTGAAGTCTGGCTTTTGCGCCTGGGCATCCTCATCGCCGGCCTGATCCTGATCGCGGCGATCTATTTCTTCGGCCGTCCGAGCAGGCCCGGCCAGGGCACCCGGCGCAAGCGCGACCCGCGCGCGGCCGACGGGCGCCGCGAGCCGACCTTCAGCGAGACCCTCGCCGCTGCCGGCGGCGACGCCGACCCGACCGGCGAAGGCGACCGTCAGGCCAGCCAGGGGAGCCTGTTCGCCGTCGAAGGCGATGCGGCGCCTGGTGGCAGCGAACTCGGCCGTCGCGCCAGCGAGGAGTTCGACAAGATCGTGACCCTGTACCTGGCCGCGCGCGCCGGCCACAAGCTGCATGGCCCCGACATCGTCGTCGCCGCCGAGAAGGCCGGCCTGGTCTATGGCTACATGGGCGTATTCCACCGGCTGGTCGAGCATCACCCCGAGCGTGGACCGGTGTTCAGCGTCGCCAACATCATGAAGCCGGGCAGCTTCGACATGGCCGACATCCAGTCGCTGGAAACGCCGGCCATCGCGTTCTTCCTGACCCTGCCGGCGCCGATGCCCGCGCTGGATGCCTGGGAAGCGATGCTGCCGACCGCGCAGCGGATGGCCGAGCTGCTCGACGGCATCGTCCTCGACGAGCAGCGCAACGCGCTCGGCCGACAGCGCATCGCCCACATCCGCGACGAACTGCGCGCCTACGACCGCCAGCGCGAAGCGCCACCGCTGAGCAAGCCGGGCCGCTGGTAATTGACCAGCCGCGGATCACGCGGATGAACACGGATGAGGCAAGAGCACTGTCGGTTGTTCCATTCGCGGGCATCCGCGTGATCCGCGGCTGTAATGTCCTTTCGGGCTGACGTACGAACATGATCAAACCCGAGCAACGCATCGCCGAGCTGTGCCGACGGCTCAACGACGCCAATTACCGCTATCACGTGCTCGACGATCCGGCGATCCCGGACGCCGAGTACGACCGCCTGCTGCGCGAGCTCGAGGCGCTGGAGGCCGAGCATCCCGAACTGGTCAGTCCCGATTCGCCGAGCCAGCGCGTCGGCGCGGCCCCATCCGGCGCTTTCGACGAGGTCCGTCACGCGATACCGATGCTGTCGCTGGGCAACGCGTTCAGCGACGAGGAAGTCGCCGATTTCGTGCGCCGCATCGACGAGCGGATCGGCCGTGAATCGCCGGTGTTCTCGGTCGAGCCCAAGCTCGACGGCCTCGCGATCAGCCTGCGCTACGAACAGGGTCGTTTCGTCCAGGGTGCGACCCGCGGCGACGGCGCGACCGGCGAAGACGTGACCGCCAACCTGCGCACGATCAAGGCGATTCCCTTGCGCTTGCGCGGCGAGGGCTGGCCCGAGGTGCTGGAGGTTCGCGGCGAGGTCTACATGCCGCTGGAGGCGTTCAGGGCCTACAACGAGCAGGCGCTGGCCAACAGCAGCGAGGGCAAGGGCGACAAGGTGCTGGCCAACCCGCGCAACGGGGCCGCCGGTTCGCTGCGCCAGCTCGATCCCCGGGTCACCGCGCGCCGGCCGCTGGCGTTCTACGCCTACGGCGTCGGCCAGGTCGAGGGCGGCGCGTTACCCGATACCCATTCGGCGACGCTGGCTCAGCTGCGCCAATGGGGCTTTCCGGTCAGCGGCCAGAGCGAGGTGGTGACCGGCCTGGATGGCCTGCTCGACTACTACCGCCGGATGGGTGCGCTGCGCGACACGCTGCCGTTCGACATCGACGGCGTGGTCTACAAGCTCGACGACTACGCCGGCCAGCGCGAGATGGGCTTCGTTTCGCGCGCGCCGCGCTGGGCCATCGCGCACAAGTTTCCCGCGCAGGAACAGTCGACCGTGCTGGAAGGCATCGACATCCAGATCGGCCGCACCGGTGCGGCGACGCCGGTCGCCCGGCTGCAGCCGGTGCAGGTGGCCGGCGTGACCGTGACCAACGCGACCCTGCACAACGCCGATCAGATCGCGCGGCTGGACGTGCGCGTCGGCGACACCGTGATCGTGCGCCGCGCCGGCGACGTGATCCCCGAGGTGGTGCGGGTGGTCCCCGACATGCGCGCGCCCGACGCCGCGCCGTGGACGATGCCGGAGCATTGCCCGGTGTGCGGCTCGGAACTGGTCCGCGACGAGGGCGGGGTGGTGTTCCGTTGCTCCGGCGGGCTGACCTGCGCCGCTCAGCGCAAGGAGGCGCTGCGCCACTTTGCGTCGCGCCGGGCGATGGACATTGAAGGACTGGGCGAGCGCTACGTCGAGGAACTCGACGACCTCGGCTACCTCCAGAGCGTCGCCGATCTCTACAAGCTGACCCTGGACGATCTGCTCGAGATGAAACGCCGCGCCGACGAGCGCGACGGCACGACGCCGGCTCACCTGGAAAAGGCCGGGGTCAAGGGCGGCAAGGTCGCGACCCGCTGGGCCGAGAACCTGATCGAGGCGATCGACCGCAGCCGCGACACCACGCTGGAGCGATTCCTGTTCGCGCTCGGCATCCAGCACGTCGGCGAGAGCACGGCCAGGGCGCTGGCCGCGTGGTTCGGCGACCTGCAACTGATCCGGCGGCTGCCGTGGCCGCTGTTCAAGCGCGTACCGGACATCGGCGGCGAGGTCGCGCGCAGCATCGGCCACTTCTTCGACCAGCCCGGCAACCAGCAGGTGATCGACGACCTGCTCGCGCGCGGCGTGCGGATCGGCGACGGGCACGCGCCGTCGCCGAAACTGCGCGAATCGCTGGGCCTGGCGACCCTGCTGGTCGATCTTGAGATTCCGAAAGTCACGGCATTGCGGGCCGACCAGCTGGCGGCGGCGTTTCCCGACGCGGCGGCATTGCTCGCCGCGCCCGAACATGCGTTCGTGACCGCCGGCCTGCCGGCCGATTCGGCGCGTGCGCTGGCCGGGTGGTTGGCCGACGAGACGCATGCGCGCCTGCTGGCCGGCTCGGGGAACGCACTGGCGGAACTCGACGGGCTCTTACCCGCGACCGCCGAGGCCGCCGTCGGCCCGCTCGACGGCCAGACGGTGGTGCTGACCGGCACGCTGTCATCGATGACCCGGGACGAGGCCAAGGCGCGGCTCGAGGCGCTGGGGGCGAAGACCGCCGGCAGCGTGTCGAAGAAGACCAGCTTCGTCGTCGCCGGCGAGGCGGCAGGCTCCAAGCTGGCGAAGGCCGAGCAACTCGGGGTCGAGGTCTGGGACGAGACGCGTCTGCTGGCGTTCCTGGCCGGGCTCGAATGAACGGCCGCAGGAACGACCGCACGCCTGTCCGTAGGAGTGGCGTGAGCCGCGACCGGTTCTTCGTGCTGGCGCATGATGGGGGGCTTTGCCGCCTCTGCCGGAAACGCGAGCGATGAGCTGGCAGCCCACGGCCTCGTTCGATGCGCTGCGTCTGCGCGCGCGGCTGAACGCGACGATCCGCGGCTTCTTCGCCGAACGCGGCGTCACCGAGGTCGAGACCCCGGCGATGTCGGTCGCCGGCAACACCGATCCGAACATCGCTTCGTTCGCCCTGGAGTTCAGCGGCCGTACCGATGGCGCGCCGCGCACGCGCTGGCTGCGGACCTCGCCCGAGTTCCCGCTCAAGCGCCTGCTCGCGGCCGGTTTCGGCGATTGCTACGAACTGGGCCGGGTGTTCCGCGACGGCGAAGCCGGCGGTCGCCACAACCCCGAGTTCACGATGCTGGAGTGGTACCGGCTCGGCTGGGACCATCGCCGCCTGGCCGCGGAAACCGCCGAGCTGGTGCAGGCCGCGCTGGCCCTGGTCGGCCGTGGGGCGCGACTGCAGACGATCGGCTATCACGAGTTGTACCGGCAGCGGCTGGGCGTGGATCCGGCGACCGCCGACGAGGCCGCGCTGCGGGCCGCGCTCGGCGATGTCGAGATCGATCCGTGTGGCCTGGGCCGCGATGACTGGCTCGACCTGCTGATGACCCACCGCCTGCAGCCGTCCTTCGACGCCGGGACTCTGCTGGCGGTGATCGACTACCCGGCCTCGCAGTGCGCGCTGGCGCGGATCCGTGACGGCCGCGGATCCGCCGACGGCGTCGCCGTGGCCGAGCGTTTCGAGCTGTACCTGGGGCCGCTGGAGCTGGCGAACGGCTATCACGAGCTCGCCGACTCCGATGAACAGCGGCGACGCTTCCAGCGCGACCAAGCGGTGAGGACCGCACGCGGGCAGACGGTAGCGCCGATCGACGAGCGCCTGTTGGACGCGCTTGCGTCGGGGCTGCCGCCATGCGCGGGCGTCGCGCTCGGCGTCGACCGCCTGCTGATGGCGATGGTTGGAACCGGGCGCATCGCCGACGTGCTGGCGTTCGATTTTGCCCGGGCATGAGCCTGTCCGCCGGCTGCGGTGACGGGCATTGCGCAGGGACGTCCGGGTCACTACGGTGGTGGTGATGCGCCGGCTCGCTTCGTTCAGGATGCGTTGCGGCGCCAGAAGGGGCGGCGGGCGGCGATTCAGGTTGACGCGGTAACTTGGATGCAGGCATGCCATGCGTCAATTGACGAGGCCATAGTCGGGAGGGAGCAGGTGATGGGAGCATTGACTCGGGTACTCGCGACGGTGCTCGTGCTGGCCTGCGCGGGCTGCATCTACGATCCGGGGTTCTTCGGTGGCGGTCCGGGCGGTCCCTACCCGGGTGGCGGTTACCCGGACTACCCGACATATCCCGGCTATCCCGGCAACGACTACGGCGGTGGACCGTTCCGCTGCGAATCCCGCGACGACCGCACCCAGCGTTGTCCGGCCGACACCCGCGGCGGCGTGCGGCTGTTGCGGCAGCTGTCGAACACCCCCTGCGTCAAGGGCCAGACCTGGGGCGTCGACCGCGGTGGCGTATGGGTGACCCGTGGCTGCCGCGCCGAGTTCATCGCGGGCTACGGCGGCACCTCTCCGGGACAGGGGGCGGGCCTGGTGCGCTGCGAATCGGAGGACAAGCGCACCCGCCACTGTCCGGCCAATACCCGCGGCGGCGTGCGGTTGGTGCGTCAGCTTTCGTCGACGGCCTGCATCGAAGGCCGCAACTGGGGTTACGACCGCAACAGTGTCTGGGTCTCGCAGGGCTGCCGTGCCGAGTTCGTGACCGGGCAGGGCGGCGGCGGTGGTCATCGCCCGGACCCGGGGCGCGACCAGATCGTGCGCTGCGAGTCCCGCGACGGCCGCCAGCGTCGTTGCAACGTGCGGATCGAGCATCAGGCCGTCCTGCTGCGCCAGCTGTCCAACTCGCCGTGCATCCGCGGCACGAGCTGGGGCTGGGACCGCAACGGCATCTGGGTCGGCAGCGGTTGTCGGGCGGAATTCAGCGTCCGCTGAGTTTCCGGCCGACGCGGCGCGAGCGCTGCCGGCAGTCCGCATCGCGTCGTCGCCAGCGGTTAGACTCTGCCGATGACGCAGGACATCGACTTCGACCGCTACGACCGCATCCGCCCGATCCGCTGGACCGGTGACGCCCTCGAGCTTCTCGACCAGCGCAAGCTGCCATTCGACGTGGAATACGCGCGCTGCGAGGACAGCGACGCGGTCGCGGAGGCGATCCGGCTGCTGATCGTGCGCGGCGCTCCGGCGATCGGCATTTCCGCCGCATGGGGCGTCGTGCTCGCGGCGCGGCAGGTCGATGCGGCGGACGGACGGCAGGCGCTGGAGCGGCTCGAACCGGCGATGCAGCGCCTGAATGCGGCTCGCCCGACCGCGGTCAATCTGGCCTGGGCGCTGGCTCGGATGCGCCGTGTGCTGCTCGCGGCCGGCGCCGACTGGCGCGAGGTGATCGCGCGCGAGGCGCAGGCGATCGCCGAGGAGGACCTGGCCGCCAACCGGCGGATGGGCGCGATGGGCGCGGCGCTGATCGGCGAGGGCAGCGGGGTGATGACCCACTGCAACACCGGCTCGCTCGCGACCGCCGGTTTCGGCACCGCGCTGGGCGTGATCCGCGCCGGCGTCGCCGGGGGACGGATCGCCAAGGTCTATGCCGGTGAGACCCGGCCGTGGCTGCAGGGAGCGCGGCTGACCTCGTGGGAACTGCAGCAGGACGGCATCGCGCCGACCCTGGTCGCCGACGCCGCCGCCGCGCACCTGATGAAGAGCGGCGCGGTGCAGTGGGTGATCGTCGGCGCCGACCGCATCTGCGCCAACGGCGATACCGCCAACAAGATCGGTACCTATCAGCTGGCGATCGCGGCCCGTCACCATGGCGCGAAGTTCATGGTCGTGGCGCCGTCCTCGACCGTCGACATGGATACCCCGTCGGGCGACTCGATCGAGATCGAGGAGCGCGATCCGGGCGAGATGTTCGCAATCGGCGGCGTGCGCACCGCGGCGCCGGAGATCGCCGCCTGGAACCCGGTGTTCGACGTGACGCCGCACGAACTGATCGATGCGATCGTCACCGAGAAGGGCGTGATCGAGCGTCCCGACGCGGCGGCGATGCGGGCGGCGTTCGGGAGCTGAATCCGCAGCGTGCCGGCGACTCGCCGCGCTGCGTCGCATTGGCGTGCCAAGTCCTTGTTTCTGCCGGTAAATCAGCCGTCGCGGATGCTGCGGCGGGGGGCTCCGTTGTGCTAAGATTTCCCGTCTTTTTGGTGGCGCCGTGCGCGTCGCCCCGGATGGTGCCGTACCGGCCCGTCCGTGGGCGTCGGCGGGCGCCGGATCCACCGCCCAACACGGAACCCTGATGGCCGAACTCGCCAAGGAAATCATCCCGGTCAACCTCGAAGACGAGATGCGTCGCAGCTACCTGGATTACGCGATGAGCGTGATCGTGGGACGCGCGCTCCCCGACGCCCGGGACGGACTCAAGCCGGTGCACCGCCGCGTGCTGTACGCGATGAACGAGCTCGGCGCTCACAGCAACAAGCCCTACTACAAGTCGGCGCGCGTGGTCGGCGACGTGATCGGTAAGTATCACCCGCACGGCGACAGCGCGGTCTACGACACCCTGGTGCGCATGGCGCAGCCGTTCTCGCTGCGCTACATGCTGATCGACGGACAGGGCAACTTCGGCTCGATCGACGGCGACAACGCCGCTGCGATGCGTTACACCGAGGCGCGGATGTCGCGGCTCAGCCACGAACTGCTGGCCGACATCGACAAGGAGACCGTCGACTTCCAGCCCAACTACGACGAGAAGGAACTCGAGCCATCGGTACTGCCGACCCGGGTGCCGAACCTGCTGGTCAACGGCTCGGCCGGCATCGCGGTCGGGATGGCGACCAACATCCCGCCGCACAACATGTCGGAGGTGGTCGATGCGACCATCGCCCTGATCGACGACCCGTCGATCGACATCGACGGACTGATGGAGTACATCCCGGGTCCCGACTTCCCGACCGCGGGCATCATCAACGGCACTGCCGGGATCATGGCCGCGTACCGCTCCGGCCGCGGCCGGGTGCGCATGCGCGCGCGCGCCGAGATCGAAGTCAACGACAGCACCGGCCGCGAGGCCATCGTCGTCACCGAGATCCCGTACCAGGTCAACAAGGCGCGGCTGATCGAGAAGATCGCCGAGCTGGTCAAGGAAAAGCGCCTCGAGGGCATCTCGGAGCTGCGCGACGAGTCCGACAAGGACGGCATGCGCATCTACATCGAGGTCAAGCGCGGCGAGTCGGCCGAGGTGGTGCTGAACAACCTCTACCAGCAGACCCAGATGGAGTCGGTGTTCGGCATCAACATGGTCGCCATCGTCGACGGCCGGCCGCAGCTGCTGAATCTGAAGGACATGCTCGAGGTGTTCGTGCGCCACCGCCGCGAGGTGGTGACCCGCCGCACCATCTTCGAGCTGCGCAAAGCCCGCCAGCGCGCCCACATCCTGGAAGGCCTGACGGTCGCGCTCGCCAACATCGACGAGATGATCGAGCTGATCAAGACCTCGGAGAACCCGCAGGTCGCGAAGGAGCGGATGCTCGGGCGCACCTGGCAACCGGGCCTGGTCGGCAGCCTGCTGGCCGCCGCCGGCGCCGAGGCCTCGCGTCCCGAGGACCTGCCCAAGGGGGTCGGCCTGGTCGACGGCGCCTATCAACTGACCGAGACCCAGGCCCAGCAGATCCTCGAGATGCGCCTGCACCGCCTGACCGGCCTGGAGCAGGAAAAGCTGACCGAGGAGTACAAGCTGTTGCTGGAGACCATCCGCGGCCTGATCGAGATCCTCGAGGATCCTGAAGTGCTGATGGAGGTCATCCGCACCGAGCTGCGCAACGTCAAGGAGGAGTTCGGCGACGCCCGCCGCAGCGAGATCCGGCAGAGCGAGGAGGACCTCGACATCCTCGACCTGATCGCGCCCGAGGACGTGGTCGTGACCTTGTCGCACGCCGGTTACGCGAAGCGCCAGCCGGTCACCACCTACCGCGCCCAGAAGCGCGGCGGCCGCGGTCGCAGCGCGGCGGCGACCAAGGAAGAGGATTTCATCGACCAGCTGTGGCTGGTCAACACCCACGACACCCTGCTGACCTTCACCAGCGCGGGCCGGGTGTTCTGGCTGCCGGTGCACCAGCTGCCCGATGCCGGCCCGAACGCACGCGGGCGCCCGATCGTCAACTGGATCCCGCTGGAGGAAGGCGAGCGCGTACAGGCGGTGCTCCCGGTGCGCGAGTACGACGAGGGGCGCTACGTGTTCTTCGCGACGCGCAAGGGCACGGTCAAGAAGACGCCGCTGACCGAGTACGCGTTCCGCCTGCAGAAGGGCAAGATCGCGATCAATCTGGACGAGGGCGACGCCCTGGTCGGGGTCGAGCTGACCGATGGCGGCCGCGAGGTGATGCTGTTCGCCAGCAACGGCAAGGCGGTGCGCTTTGCCGAATCGGAGGTTCGCTCGATGGGCCGTACCGCTACCGGCGTACGCGGCATGAAGCTGGCCGACGGCGAGGTCGTCGTCAGCCTGATCGTGATCGACGGCGACGGCGACATCCTGACCGCGAGCGAACGCGGCTATGGCAAGCGCACCCCGGTCGACGAATACCCGTGCAAGGGCCGCGGCATCCAGGGCGTGATCGCGCTGAAGACCACCGAGCGCAACGGCAAGCTGGTCGGCGCGGTGCAGCTGAGCGAGCAGCACGACGTGCTGCTGATCTCCGATGGTGGCACCCTGGTGCGCACCCGTGCGGCCGAGATCTCCCAGGTCAGCCGCAACACCCAGGGCGTGACCCTGATGAGGCTGGCGGCGGACGAGTCGCTGCAGGCGGTGGAGCGCCTGGACGCGTCGCTGGAGGTGGATGACGAGTCCGAGGACGGTGCGGCCTCCCTCGTGGAGACCGTTCCTGGAGCCGACGCGAGCGGCCCCGAGCCGGTCGATCCAGCAGGCTGACCGCCGGCGCGACCGCCCACGGTGGCGGTCGCGTTCCGGCCGATTCCGCAACGCCGCCTCCGGGCGGCGTTTTTCTTTCACCGTCCACCGTCGATGACGTGCGAACCGCCGTTCCGCTCGAACTCTCCATCGCGGCGGCGGGGTCTATACTCACCCCACGTCATGGAAGCCGCAGCCGAGGGGAGTTCGACGATGGGGATCAATCGCCTGCACAGTTCCGGGGCCGGCCCGGGCCGGAGCGGTATCCGCCGGGCCGCATCGTTGTCGCTGGCGCTGTTGTTGATGCTGCTGTTCGCGACCGCATGCCAACGCGACCAGGACGGCCAGCTGCCGGCGACCAGCGGAGAGAAGATCCAGGCAGAGAAGACGGCCGTGCAGGCCGGATTCGCGCTGGCCTCGGCCTATCCCGACCATCACGACGAGCAGCTGGCGATCGCGCTGGAGTTCACCCAGCCGCTGGTCGGCTCGCAGGACTTCGATGAGCTGATCGCGGTCGCCAACGACAAGGGCGCGGTGGTGTCCGGCAGCTGGGTGCTCGGCGACGACGGCAAGGTGCTGCGTTTTCCGCACGTGGAGGCGGGCAAGGACTACAAGGTCACGATCAGGGCCGGCCTGACCGCCGCGGCCGGCGACCGGCTCGACGGGGAAGTGGTCAAGACCGTGCATACCGGTCCGCTGGCCCCGGTGGTCGGCTTCGCCTCGCAGGGCAGCGTGCTGCCGGCGCGCGACAGCCGCGGCCTGCCGGTGGTTTCGGTCAACGTGCCCGAGGTCGACGTCGAGTTCCTGCGCGTGCGCGAGAAGTCGCTGCCGAAGTTCTTCAGCGAGTACCAGCGCGGCGGACGCCGCGGTTCCTGGGAGCTGGATGCCGACTATGGCGACAACACCCCGCTGGGCGAGCTGGCCGAGTCGGTCTACGTCAACCGCTTCGTGCTCGGCGGCAAGCCCAACGAGCGCGTGCTGACCTACCTGCCGCTGCAGGACATCAAGGAGCTGCAGGAGCCGGGCCTGTACTTCGCGGTGATGAAGCGCGTCGGCCGCTACAGCGACCAGTACGAGACCGCGTTCTTCACCGTCAGCGATCTCGGCCTGCATGCGCGTGCGTACAAGGACAAGCTGTTCGTGCACACCGCGTCGCTGGCCAACGGCGCACCTGTCAGCGGCACCGGGCTGCGCATCCTCGATGCCAAGGGCGAGCCGGTGCTCAAGGGCGAAACCGACCGCCACGGCAACGCGATGCTCGAGTACCGCCTCGACGCCGGACACGTGCTGGTCGCCGAGCGCGGCGGCGACGTGTCGATGCTGCCGTTCAACCAGCCGGCGCTCGACCTGTCGGAGTTCGCGGTGTCCGGCCGGGAACAGGCGTGGTTCGACGTGTTCGCCTGGTCCGGCCGCGATCTCTACCGTCCCGGCGAGACGGTCCGCGTCTCGGCCCTGCTGCGCGACCAGGACGGCCGGCCGCTGAAGGGCGGTGATGCGGGTGGCACCGGCGGGGCGAAGCAGCCGCTGTACGTACGCTACGTGCAACCCGACGGCAAGATCCTGATCGAGACCGCGCTGGCCCCGGACCCGCAGGGGTATGTCCGCCACGAACAGGCGATCCCGGCCGACGCGGCGACCGGTCGCTGGAAGGTCGAGTTCCGCAGCGACCCGGCCAGCAAGGAGGCGGTGCAGGGCATGACCCTGCGGATCGAGGAGTTCCTCCCCGAGCGGATGAAGCTCGACCTCGACAGCCCGCAGGACGTGCTCAGGCCCGGCGAGCCTTTCAAGCTCGAGGCGACCGGCGCCTATCTGTACGGCGCGGCGGCGGCCGGCAACCGCTTCACCGCCAAGCTCGCCGTCGCGGTCGACCAGCATCCGATCGAAGGCCTGCCGGGCTGGTTCTTCGGCGATCCGACCGTGCAGCTGCCGCGCGAGGCGAAGGAGGTCGTCGACGCCAAGCTGGCCGACGACGGTACGTTCGCGCAGGACATCGCGCTACCGGCCGAGGCCAAACCCACCACGCCGATCGCGGCGATCGTCTCGGGCAGCCTGTTCGAGACCGGCGGGCGCAGCGTCAATCGCAGCCTGAAGCGGGTGCTCTGGCCGGCCGACGCACTGGTCGGCGTGCGCCCGCTGTTCGACGACAAGGAGGGCACCGACGCCAACGCCAATGCCGGCTTCGAACTCGGCCGCTTCGGCGTCGACGGCAAGCCGCGCCCGGTCAAGGGGCTGCGCGTGACCCTGGTCCGCGAACACCGCGACTACCACTGGAACTACGACGACGAGGACGGCTGGGACTACGACTTCACCCGCCGATTCGAGGACATCGAGACGCGCGAGGTCGAGGCCGGTGCGACGCCGCTGAAGCTGCATTTCCCGGTCGAGTGGGGCGACTACCGGATCGACGTGTTCGACCCGGCCACCCAGCTGACCACGCGTTATCCGTTCACCGCGGGCTGGAGCTGGAACGACGACAACCGGGGCCTGGACGCGCGCCCCGACAAGGTCAAGCTGTCGCTGGACAAGACCGGCTACCGCGCCGGCGACACCCTGAGGGTGACCCTGACCCCGCCGCACGAAGGACGCGGGCTGGTGATGGTCGAAAGCGACCGGATGCTGTTCGTGAAGGGCGTGGAGGTGAAGTCCGGCAGCACCGTCGAGGTCCCGGTGACCGAGGATTGGGAGCGCCACGACGTCTACGTGACCGCGCTGGTGTTCCGCGGCGGCAGCGCGCCGAGCAAGGTAACCCCGGCGCGCGCGGTCGGCGTCGCCCACGTGCCGATGGACCGCAAGGACCGCAAGGTCGCGGTCGGCCTGGTCGCGCCGGAGCTCATGCGTCCGGAGCGGGACATGCCGGTGACCGTCAGCGTGCCGCAACTGGCCGGCAAGGATGCCTGGGTCACCGTGTCCGCGGTCGACGTCGGCATCCTCAACATCACCCGCTTCCCGGTGCCGGACGCGGCCGCGCACTTCTTCGCCCAGCGCCGGCTCGGGGTCGACGCCTACGATGTCTACGGCCGGGTGATCGAGAGCTTCGACGGCAGCCTGGCGCGCATCCGCTTCGGCGGCGACATGGCGCTGCAGCCGCTCGCACAGGCACGCCGTCCGACCGCGCGGGTGCAGACCGTCGACCTGTTCGCAGGCCCGGTCAAGCTCGACGGCAAGGGCAATGCGCGCATCGCGCTGCCGGTGCCGGACTTCAACGGCACGCTGCGGGTGTCCGCGCTGGTCTATGCGGGTGGGCACTACGGCAGCCACGACCGCGAGACCATCGTGCGCGCACCGGTCCTCGCCGAGGCCAGCCTGCCCCGGGTGCTGGCGCCGGGCGATCGCAGCAAGCTCACCCTCGACGTGCAGAACTTCACCGGAAAGCCGGGCACGTTCAAGGTGCGCGTCGACGGCATCGGTCCGGTCTCGGTCGCCGATGGCGGCCGCAGCGTCGAGCTGAAGGTCGATGGCAAGACCACGCTCGACTTCCCGCTGACCGCGCGCGAAGGCTACGACGTCGCCCGGGTCCGCGTCCGCGTCGAGGGCAACGGCTACAAGGTCGACCGCAGCTACGACCTGCCCGTGCGCCCGGCGTGGCCGTCGGTGCTGCGTGCGCGTACCCGGGTGCTCGACGAGCTGGCCGCGATCCAGCTCGACCCGGCGCTGGCCGAGGGGCTGATGCCCGGTTCGGTGACCGCGCGGCTGTCGGTCAGTGCGCTGCCGCCGATTCCGTTCGCCAGCGCGCTCGAAGGCGCGCTCAAGTATCCGTACGGCTGCGCCGAGCAGACCACCAGCAAGGGATACGCCGCGCTTGAACTCGACGACGGGACCGCGCGGATGCTCGGCATCGAGGGTCTCGACGCGACCAAGCGCCGCAACCGGATGGAGGGTGCGTTCGCACGCCTGGCCGGCATGCAGATCAGCTCGGGCCATTTCTCGATGTGGGGCGACGGCGACTACGTCAACCCGATCATCACGCCCTACATCGTCGAGTTCCTGCTCGACGCGCGCGACGCCGGTTTCGCGGTGCCCGACGCGATGCTGCAGAAGGCGCTGAAGGTGCTCAGCGAGGACCTGCTGTCGGGTGGCCCGCCGTTCTTCGGCTACGATCGCCGCGAACACCTGAAGTTCGCCTACAAGGCCTACGCCGGCTATGCGCTTGCGCGGGTCAACCGCGCGCCGCTGGGCACGCTGCGGGCGATGTACGACAACGACCGCGACAAGAGCCTGACCGGATTGCCGCTGGTCCACCTCGGGCTGGCGCTGAGCCTGCAGGGCGACAAGGCCCGCGGTGCCAGGGCGGTTGCAGCGGGCTTCGACCGCGATTCGGCCGCCCGACCGTCATACCTGGGCGATTACGGCAGCCGCCTGCGCGACGACGCGCTGATGATCGCGCTGGTGCACGAGCACGACCTCGCCCGGCCCGAGTATGACGCGCGCGCGGTCGACCTGGGCCGCGAGCTCGACGCCCGCCGCAACCGCGGCTGGTTGTGGCTGAGCACGCAGGAACAGGTGGCGCTGGCCCGCCTCGGCAAGGCGTTGATGGCCGACCAGGGCAATCGCGTTTCCGGCGAATGGCGGGTCGGCGAGGAGACCGCCACTGCCGCGGCCGCCCGCTACATCGGTCGCGACTTCGACCACACGCGGCTGATGTCCGGGATCCGCTTCACGCCGGAGGGCAAGACCCCGCTGTACGCCAATCTCGAGGTCGCCGGCGTGCCGCGCGACGCTCCGGCGGCCGACGAGTCGGTGATCAAGGTCACCCGGCGCTGGTACACCACCGAAGGCAAGCCGTGGAGCGGGGGCACGCTCGAGGAGGGCGACGTACTGATCGCCGCGGTCAGCATCGTCGCCGATCGCGACATGCCCGATGCACTGTTGACGGACCTGTTGCCGGCCGGCCTGGAGATCGAGAACTTCAACCTCGGCGATGCCAAGCAGTGGGCCGATGTCGTCGTCGACGGCATCACCCTCAGCGAACGCGAGGATGCCGCCGAGATCCGTTACGAGGAGTACCGCGACGACCGCTACGTGGCCGCGCTCAAGCTCGACCGCGGCGACACCGACAGGGTGTTCTACATGGTCCGGGCGGTGACGCCGGGCACGTACGCGGTGCCGCCGTCGCTGGTCGAGGACATGTACCGGCCCGACCTGCGCGGGATCGGTCGCGCGGCGCCGGCGACCGTGACCGTGGTGCCGCCGGGCGGCTGAACGCATCTCCGGCGTCCCTTTGCACCCGGAGGGGGCGCCGGCTCCGCCGTCCACGCAGGTTGAGGCGCGGAATCCGGCCGCACGGAGCGGGATCGCCTCCGGCTGCGCCGCCGGCGAGCCGCTTCGGATCTCCCGTGTCGTGACGCGGCCGGGAAGTGCAGAATCCCCAGACAATGTCCGCTACCGAGCCTTCCGCAAGCGTGCCCATCGGAGCACCGCCGCCTTCCCGTTGGCGCCGTCGTGGCCTCGCGGCCGCGCTGGCGGCATTGCTGACGGCAACGCTGGCGATGCTGCTCGACCTGGCGTTTCCGCTGCCGCTGCCGGATGCGCGCGACGCCGGGGCGGTGGTGGTGGCCGCCGATGGAACCCCGCTGCGCGCGTTCGCCGACCGCAACGGGATCTGGCGCTATCCGGTCGAGGTCGAAGACGTGTCGCCGCTCTACGTCGACGCCCTGCTCGACTACGAGGACCGCTGGTTCCGGCATCATCCCGGGATCAATCCGCTGTCGATGCTGCGCGCGACCGGGCAGTGGCTGCGGCACGGGCGGGTCGTCTCGGGCGGCTCGACCCTGACCATGCAGGTCGCGCGCATCCTCGACCCGCCGGCCGGTGGCAGCAGAACGCCCTGGGCCAAGCTCCGGCAGATGCTGCGGGCGCTGCAACTGGAAGCGCATTTCTCCAAGCGGCAGATCCTGACCCTCTACCTCAACCACGCGCCGTTCGGCGGCACCATCGAAGGCGTCGAGGCGGCCAGCTGGGCCTATCTGGGCAAGCCGTCGTCGCAGCTGTCGCATGCGGAGGCCGCGCTGCTGGCGGTATTGCCGCAGGCGCCGAGCCGGCTGCGGCCGGACCGCGAGCCCGAAGCCGCGCTTGCCGCGCGCGACAAGGTGCTCGAGCGGATGGCCACACTGGGACGCTGGAGCCCGGCCGTGGTCGATGACGCCCGGATCGAGACCGTGGTCTCGCGTTCGCTGGCGCCGCCGCGCCATGCCGCATTGCTGGCGCGGCGCCTGCGCGAGGCGCATCCGCAGGCGCGGCGTATCGCCTCGACTTTGGACATCGACCTCCAGCGGACCCTGGAGGCGCGCGTCGCCAGCTACTTCTCGGCCTTGCCGGAGCGCACCTCGGCCGCGCTGCTGGTGGTCGACAACGCGACGATGCAGGCCCGCGCCTATGTCGGTTCGGTCGAGTTCGCCGATGCCGAGCGGCTCGGCCACGTCGACATGGTGCGCGCGTGGCGTTCGCCCGGATCGACGCTGAAGCCCTTCCTGTACGGCCTGGCGATCGACGACGGCTTGATCCATTCCGAAAGCCTGCTGGTCGATGCGCCGCAGGCTTTCGGCGATTACCGTCCCGGCAATTTCGATGCCGCCTTCAACGGACCGGTCAGTGTCGCGACCGCGCTGCGGTTGTCGCTGAACGTGCCGGCGGTCGACGTGCTCGACCGGGTCGGCCCGGTGCGCTTTTCCGCGCGACTCGCCCATGCCGGCATCGAACTGCACTGGCCGCGTGGCGCCTCGCCGAACCTGTCGATGATCCTCGGCGGTACCGGAGCACGGCTGGAAGACCTGGTCGGTGCGTATGCCGCGCTCAACCGGGCCGGCCTGGCCGGTCGCGTCCGCTACACCGTCGACGATCCGCAGGCCGAACGGCGGTTGCTGTCGCCGGGGGCGGCCTGGATCGTGCGCGAGATCCTGGAGACCAATCCGCGGCCGGGCACCGCTGTGGACACCTTCGACTCGAGCCGGCGCGCCCGCGTGGCGTGGAAGACCGGCACCAGCTACGGGTTCCGCGACGCCTGGGCGCTGGGCTCGACCCGCAGCCACACGGTCGGGGTCTGGGTCGGGCGGCCCGATGGCACCCCGCTGCCCGGGCAGTACGGCGCGGTGACCGCCTTGCCGCTGCTGTTCGAGGTGATCAACACCCTGCCGCGCCAGCGCGGCGATGCGGCGGCGTCGCCGCCGCCGGCCGGGGTGGCCCAGGTCGGGGTCTGCTGGCCGCTGGGGCTGCCGCCGGACCCGGCCGCACCCGGGCTATGCCAGCAGGAGCGCAAGGCCTGGACGCTGCAGGGTGTGGTGCCGCCGACCTTCGCCGAACGCGGTGCGCGCCTGTGGAACGCCGGCGTGGTCAGCTTCGATGTCGATGCACACAGTGGTGCGCGGCTGTCGGCCGAGTGCGGTCGCCCGCATCAGCGCCGCCCGGTCCGGCTCGCCCGCTGGCCGGCACTGGCGTCGCCGTGGCTGACGCGTGCGCAACGCGATGCCTCGCGGTTGCCGCCGCTGGCGGCCGACTGCGTCGACGACGGACGCGAGGGTGGGGAGGCGTTGAGCATCGAAGGCATCAACGACCGCGCCACGCTCGCGGCCGCGCCAGGCGGCCGCCGTGGGCTGCGGCTGTTCGTGCGCGCGGTCGGCAGCGATGCGCGGATCCGCTGGCTGCTGGACGGTCGCCTGATCGGCGAATCGGAGGGCAGCGGCCGTTTCGAGCACGACTTCGGTGAACCCGGTACGCATACGCTGACCGCGCTGGCCGATACCGGCGCCTGGGCGAGCGTCGATTTCCGCGTGCTGCAGTAGGAGACCCTCGGCCACGGATCAACGCGGATGTACGCGGATAAACCTTGAATGGCTTTATCCGTATTTATCCGTGTGATCCGTGTGATCCGTGGCTGATATCCGGACCGCGTGTGCTTATGACAACTGCTCGAGCACGTGTTCCGCCGAGGACACCTTGAACTCGCCCGGCGCCTCGACCCAGAGCTGCTTGACAACGCCGTCCTCCGCGTACAGCGCGAAACGCTTGGCGCGCAAGCCCATCCCATAGGCGGTGGCGTCCAGCTGCAGGCCCAGCGCCTTGGTGAACTCGCCGTTGCCGTCGGCGAGCATGTGCAGCCCGGCCGGCACGTGCTGGGCCTGCGCCCAGGCCTGCATCACGAACGGGTCGTTGACCGACAGACAGGCGACGTCCACGTCCTTGGCGCGGAACGCGTCGAACTGCTCGACGAAGCCCGGCAGGTGACGTTCGGAGCAGGTCGGCGTGAACGCACCGGGGACCGCGAACAGCACCACCTTCCTGCCGGTGAACAGGGTGGCCGAGTCGACCGGTTCGATGCTGTCGCCGACCTGCTGCAGCAGGGCGTCGGGAAGGGGGTCGCCGATCTGGATGCTCATGCGGGATCTCCGTGGGGGAAGCGCGTAGTGTAGGCCTTCCGGCTTCAGCCAGAGAGGGGCGTCCATGCGTGGCGCATCGCCCGGAAGCGTCCGCGTGGCTTGAAATCGGCGCGCCGGCACCCATCTCGCCGACATGGCCGGGGCGGCTGCGCGCCGGTCCGGCCGCGTGCGAACCAACCTGAAACTGGAGTATCGACATGAACATCGTCCGTTACCGCCAGTGGCCCGGCCCTGGCGCTTTGCAGGAAGAGATCAAGCAGGTCTTCGACCGTTTCTTCGACAATGGCGACGCCGACGAATCGTCGGTGGTGACCAGCCAATGGGTGCCGCGCGTCGACGTCAAGGAAGAGGCCGACCGCTTCGTGCTGTACGCCGACCTTCCGGGGATCGACCCGGCGGACATCGAGGTGCAGATGGACAAGGGCATCCTGACCATCAAGGGCGAGCGCCGCAGCGAGAGCACCACCGAAACCGAGCGCTTCTCGCGGATCGAGCGCTACTATGGCAGCTTCCACCGCCGCTTCGCGCTGCCGGACAGCGCCGATCCCGACGGGATCGCCGCCAACGGGCGCAACGGCGTGCTGGAAATCGTGATTCCGAAGAAGCCCGAGACGACGCCCCGCCGCATCCAGGTCGGCAAGCCCGGCTGACCGCACGACGGCCGGGGGAGGTGGGCCCTCCTTCGGACACACTGCCAACCGCGGCCGGCGGCCATCCGCCGGCCGTTGTCCACGTCGCCCCGGTACGTCCGCCGTCGTTTCCTCCGTGACCAGGAGCCCCGGATGCAGTTCAAGGATTACTACGACACCCTCGGCGTCGAGCCAAGCGCCGGCGACGCCGAAATCAAGACCGCGTATCGCCGGCTGGCGCGCAAGTACCACCCCGACGTCAGCAAGGAGCCTGGCGCGGAAGAGAAGTTCAAGGCCGTCAACGAGGCCTACGAGGCGTTGCGGGACCCGGAAAAGCGCAAGGCCTACGACCAGTTGCGCGCACGCGGCTACCGGCCCGGCGACGAGGTGCAGCCGCCCCCCGGGGGGTTTGGCGGCGGCGGTTTCGACGGCGTCGATTTCGAGGAGATCTTCGCCGGTGGCGGTGCCGGCGGAGGGTTCAGCGATTTCTTCGAGAGCCTGTTCGGGCACGGACGCCGCGGCGGCGGTTTTGGCGGACCGGGGGCGGGACCACGCGGTCCGGCGCCGCGCGGCGATGTCCGGGCCAAGCTGGCGGTGCCGCTGGAGGCGGTCTACGACGGCGGCAGCGTGCGGATCTCGGTCAATGGCAAGACCCTCGACGTGCGCGTGCCGAAGGGCGTCCGCGAAGGGCAGGTCATCCGGCTGGCGGGGCAGGGCCGCGCCGATGGGCAGGGCGACCTGTTGCTGGAGATCGAGTACGCGGCGCACCCGCAGTTCGAGGTGGACGGACGCAACATCATCCACGTATTGCCGCTGGCGCCATGGGAGGCCGCGCTCGGCGCGACCCTGAGCGTGCCGACCCTGGGCGGGCCGGTCGAGGTCAAGGTGCCGGCGAACTCCGAGGCCGGCCGCAAGCTGCGCCTGCGCGGCCGCGGTCTGCCTGGGGTCGCGCCGGGCGACCAGATCGTCGAGCTGGAGGTGCTGGCGCCGCGCGCCGACAGCGATGCGCAGAAGAACGCCTATGCCGCATTGCGTGATGCCTTCGGCGACGGCTGGCGGCGGGCCTGAATCGGGCGCAGCCGGGACACCGTCGGGGATCGCCGCAGGAGCGGCGCAAGCTGCGACCAGGTGTCCCGCAATCGCGGCTTACGCCACTCCCGCGGGGTATGACGGTCGGTCGGCGGGGTTCATGCGCTCGCCGGCAGCAACTGCGCGATCACCTCGGCGAGGTCGCTTTCGGTGAAAGGCTTGGTGATGTAGGCCTTGGCGCCCTGGCGCATGCCCCAGACGCGATCGGTGTCCTGGTCCTTGGTGGTCACCAGGACTACCGGGATGTGCCGGGTGGCTTCGTCGCGGCAGATCGAGCGGGTCGCCTGGAAGCCGTTGAGGTTCGGCATCACCACGTCCATCAGCACGAGATCGGGCAGCTCGCGCTTCGCGGCGTCGACGCCGGCGGCGCCGTCCTCGGCGGTGATCGCATCATGGCCGAGCTTCTCGACGATGCGGCGGATGCCCATCAGCTGCGAAGGTGAGTCGTCGACGATCAGGATGCGCGCCATAGTGGTCCCCCGGGAACGTGAGCCCGATTGTAGCGGCGGGCGGTGACGCCGCAAGATCAGTCGCCGAACGCGACCAGCGTCCGGCCGAACGAGCCGCCGCCGAGCATGGTCCGGAACACTTCCGGCAGGCCGTCCAGGCCGACCTCGCGGGTACAGATCCGGTCCAGGTGGCGCGGCTTCCAGTCGCTGGCCAGATGCTGCCAGACGGTCTGGCGGATATCGCGGGCGGTTCCGGCCGAGGCCACCCCGAGCAGGGACACGCCGCGGATGATGAACGGCATCACGGTGGTGTCCAGCGCGTGCGATGCGGCCAGACCGGCGCTTGCGACGTTGCCGTAGGGTGCGGTCTGCGCGAGCAGGCTGGCCAGCATCGATCCGCCGACATTGTCGAGGCCGCCGCCGAAGCGCGCCGATTCCATCGGCCGTTTCGTGGCCAGCGCGTCGCGGCCCAGGACCTCGCTCGCGCCGATCGACTTCAGATAGCCGGCCTGGTCGGCCTTGCCGCTGATCGCATGAACCTCGTAGCCGGCGCGGCTGAAGATGTCCAGCGCCAGCGAACCGACGCCGCCGCTCGCGCCGGTGACCGCCAGCGGGCCCAGCTCGGGCGTCTGCCGGTTCTCGGTCATCCGCAGCAGCGCCAGCGCGGCGGTGAAACCCGCGGTACCGAGGATCATGCTCTCGCGCAGGCTCAGTCCGGACGGCAGCGGAATCGCCCACTTCGCCTCCAGGCGCGCGTACTGCGAGTAGCCGCCGTCGCGGGTTTCGCTGAGGCCGCAGCCGGTGACCAGCACCGCGTCGCCCTCGCGGAAGCCCGGATCGGTGGAGGCGACCACGTGGCCGGCCACATCGATGCCGCCGACCAGCGGGAAGCGGCGCAGGATCTTGCCTTCGCCGGTGCCGGCCAACGCGTCCTTGAAGTTGACCGACGAATACGCGGTCCTGATCACGAGCTCGCCGGGCGACAGGTCGTCCAGCGATACCTGCTCGATGCCGCTGCGATAGCCGTCGTCGTCGTCGTGGATCCGGAAGGCGTTGAAGGCGGTGGGGGCGCTCATTGCGGGTTCCTTGTCGCAGTCGGAGGAGAAGCCGGTCCGGTCAGGCTGCCCGGTCCGGCTGTCGGATCATCTCAGCGACCTGCGCCGCTTCTCGTCCATCCATTTGCTGGCCTGGGCCGGCGTGTAGTCGCGCATCCATGCCAGCATCGCAGGGATGTCCTCGCCGTGCCACAGGTCGGCGCGCTGGTCGGGGTGCAGGAAGCGCTCCTCGACCATGCGGTCGACCATCGCGATCAACGGCGAATAGAAGTCCTCCACGTCGAGGAACGCACAGGGCTTGTTGCCGATGCCGAGCTGGCGCCAGGTCAGCATCTCGAACATCTCGTCGAGGGTGCCGAAGCCGCCAGGCAGGGCGACGAAGCCGTCGGCGAGGTCGAACATGCGCGCCTTGCGCTCGTGCATCGAGCCGACCACTTCGAGCCGGGTCACGCCCCGGTGCGCGACTTCCCAGTTGACCAGTTGCTCGGGAATCACGCCGATGACCTCGCCACCGGCCTCCAGCACCGCGTCGGCGACCGTGCCCATCAGGCCGACATTGCCTCCGCCGTAGACCAGGGCCAGTCCTTCCTTCGCCAGTTGCGTGCCAAGCGCGATCGCGCGTTCGGTGTAGGTCTGACGCGAGCCGGCGTTGGAACCACAGTAGACGCAGACGCTTTTCATCGGTCAATGGTGAGCGGTAACGGGCAGGGAATAAAAGCCAAAAAGCGGAACGCCGTGCTTCCTCTGCTTTTGCCCCAGCCTCCAAGTTGGGACGGTTCGCGCCACAGGCGCGAAAGGGCGGGGATGGCGGCATGCACAAGCCCAAGGTCGCGAAGCAAACTTGGGGGGCGGTCCGCGCCATGGGCGCGGAATGGCGGTGTGATCCGGGGCCCAAGGTTCGCGCAGCGAACCTTGGGTTCACACAAGGCCAACGTCAGTTGGCCTTGTGGATCGCGCGCTTGTCGACCGCCATCGCGGCGTCGTGGATCGCCTCCGACAGCGTCGGGTGGGCGTGGCAGATCCGGGCGAGATCGTCGGCAGAGCCCTTGAACTCCATCGTCAGCACGCCCTCGTGGACCAGCTCGGAGACGCCGACGCCGACCAGGTGCATGCCGAGCACGCGGTCGGTTTCCGCATGCGCGATCACCTTGACGAAGCCGGCCGGCTCACCCATCGCGACCGCACGGCCGATCGCCGCGAACGGGAAGCTGCCGGCCTTGTACGGCACGCCCTCGTCCTTGAGCTGCTTCTCGGTCTTGCCGACCCAGGCGATCTCCGGTTCGGTATAGATCACCCACGGGATGGTGTCGAAATTGACGTGGCCGGGCAGGCCTGCGATCAGCTCGGCGACCGCGATGCCTTCCTCGAATCCCTTGTGCGCCAGCATCGGACCGCGCACGCAGTCGCCGACCGCCCAGACGCCGTCGACGCCGGTGTGGCAGTGCTCGTCGACCTGCACCATGCCGCGCTCGTCCAGCTTCACGCCGGTGTCGTCGGCCAGCAGGTTCTTCGTCGCGGCCCGGCGGCCCACGGCGACCAGCAGCTTGTCGACGACCAGGGTCTGCTCGCCCTTGGCGTCGGTGTAGGTCAGGTGGACTTCCTTTTTCTTGCCCTTGCTCTTGACCTCGGCCTTGCTGACCTTGGCACCGAGCTGGATGTCCAGGCCCTGCTTCTTGAACTCGCGGGCGGCGGTCTTGGCGACCTCGGCATCGGCGGCAGCGAGGAAGTCGGGCAGCGCTTCGAGGATCGTGACCTCGGCGCCGAGGCGTTTCCACACGCTGCCCAGTTCCAGGCCGATCACGCCGGCGCCGATCACGCCCAGGCGCTTGGGCACCTCTGTGAAGTCCAGCGCGCCGACGTTGTCGACGATGGTGTCGCCGTCGAACTTGGCGAACGGCAGCTCGATCGAGTCCGAGCCGGCGGCGATGATCACGTTGGTGCCCTTGAGCTCGACCTCCGAACCGTCGTGTTGCTTCACCTTGACGACGTTGCCCTTGTGCAGGGTGCCGAAGCCGTAGAACGGGGTGACCTTGTTCGCCTTGAACAGCATCGCGATGCCGCCGGTGAACTGCTTCACGATCTTGTCCTTGCGGCCGATCATCGCCTCGACGTCGATCTTCGCGTCCTTGAAGCTGATGCCGTGTTCGCCGAACAGGTGGCCCATGTTCCAGAACTGGCGCGAGGAATCGAGCAGCGCCTTCGACGGGATGCAGCCCACGCGCAGGCAGGTGCCGCCGAGGGCCGGCTTGCCGTCCTTGCCGAGCGCGGCGTCGATGCACGCCGTCTTCAGGCCGAGCTGGGCGGCGCGGATGGCGGCGTGGTAGCCGGCGGGGCCGGCGCCGATGACGACTACGTCGAAATTCTGCTGATCGCTCATTCTTCTGTCCTGGATTGTTTTCCCTTCTCCCGCAGGCGGGAAAAGGTGGCGCTGGGCGCCGGATGAGGGCGGGGCGGGCGACACGTCTTGTGTGGCACGGCCCTCACCTGACCCTCTCCCGCCAGCGGGAGAGGGAGGGAGAACGGAATCACATGCCCAGCAGCATGCGGTGCGGGTTCTCGAGCTGGTTCTTGATGTCGACGAGGAACAGCACCGCGTCCTTGCCGTCGATGATGCGGTGGTCGTAGCTCAGCGCGATGTACATCATCGGCGCGGCGACGACCTGGCCGTTCTCGACGATCGCGCGCTCCTTGATCGCATGCATGCCGAGGATCGCCGATTGCGGCGGGTTCACGATCGGGGTCGACATCAGCGAGCCGAAGGTGCCGCCGTTGGTGATGGTGAAGGTGCCGCCCTGCAGGTCCTCGAGCGCCAGCTTGCCGTCGCGCGCCTTGGTCGCGTAGTCGGCGATTCCCTTCTCGACGTCGGCGAAGGACATCCGCTCGACGTTGCGCAGGACCGGGGTGACCAGGCCCTTGTCGGTCGAGACCGCGATCGAGATGTCGGCGTAGCCGTGATAGATGATGTCGTCGCCGTCGACCGAGGCGTTGACGACCGGGTGACGGGCGAGGGCGTTGGCGGTGGCCTTGGCGAAGAAGCTCATGAAGCCGAGCTTGATGCCGTGTTCCTTCTGGAAGCTCTCGCCGAGCTCCTTGCGCATCGCCATGACCTTGCCCAGGTTGACCTCGTTGAACGAGGTCAGCATCGCGATCGATTCCTTGGACTGCATCAGGCGCTCGGCGATACGCTTGCGCATGCGGGTCATCGCGACGCGTTCTTCCGGACGCGCGCCGCCGGCCTGGCCGACGCCGCCGCTGCGGGCGTAGTTGAGCAGGTCTTCCTTGGTCACCGCACCGCGGCGGCCGGTGCCTTCGACGCTGGCCGGGTCGATGCCCTGGCTGACGGCGGTGAAACGGGCGCCCGGCGGCAGGTCGTCGGTCTTGCCGGCCGGCTTTGGCGCCTCGGCCTTCGCCGCCTCGGCCTTCGGCTGGACCGGCTTGGTGTCGGCGTCCTGCTTGGCGGCTTCCTTTTCGGCGCTGGCGCTCTGCGCCTTCGGCGCCTCGGCTGCCGCGCCTTCCTCGACGAGGCCGAGGATCTGCTCGCTGGTGACGGTGTCGCCCTCGTTGAACTTGATCTCCTTCAGCACCCCGTCGACCGGCGAGGGCACTTCGAGCACCACCTTGTCGGTCTCGAGGTCCACCAGGTTCTCGTCGCGCTTGACCGCGTCGCCGGGCTTCTTGTGCCAGGTCGCGATGGTGGCGTCGGAGACGGACTCGGGCAGTACCGGAACTTTGATCTCGGTGCTCATGGGGCGGGCATCCTGGATTGCTTGGAATGTGGGTCGGTGGGCGGAGGCGGGAGGCTATTCGGGGCTGGCGTCGCCCTGGAGCGGATTGACGAGCGCGTCGGCGACAAGCTGGGCCTGTTCGGCGACATGGTCCGCATAGTGACCCGCCGCCGGTGAAGGCGAGCGCAGGCGCCCGGCATAGTGCAGGGTCTGCTTGCCCTGCAGGCAGTGGATCAGATGGTGGCGGATCTGGTACCAGGCGCCCTGGTTCTGCGGTTCCTCCTGGCACCAGACCACGTCGGTGGCCTTGGAGAAGCGCTTGAGCTCGGCCGACAGCAGCGCCCGCGGGAATGGATACAACTGCTCGACTCGGACGATCGCCACGTCCTCCAGCTCGTCCTTCTGCGACTGTTCCAGCAGGTCGTAATAGACCTTTCCGCCGCAGACCACCACACGCTTGACCTTCTTCGGGTCGGCGGCGTTGTCCGGGATCAGGTGCTGGAACTCACCGTCGGCCAGTTCGTCGAGGGTCGAGACGGCGAGCTTGTGGCGCAGTAGCGACTTCGGCGTCATCACCACCAGCGGCTTGCGCGTGGTCATGCGCATCTGCCGGCGGATCATGTGATAGGCCTGCGCCGGGGTGGTCGGCGTACAGACGATCATGTTCTCCAGCGCGCACAGCTGCAGGAAACGCTCCAGCCGCGCGGAGCTGTGTTCGGGGCCCTGGCCCTCGTAGCCGTGCGGCAGGAACAGGGCCAGCCCGCACAGGCGGCCCCACTTGGCCTCGCCGGAGGCGATGAACTGGTCGATCACGACCTGGGCGCCGTTGGCGAAATCGCCGAACTGGGCTTCCCAGATGTCCAGCGTCATCGGGTCGGTGGTCGAGTAGCCGTATTCGAAGCCCATCACCGCTTCCTCGCTCAGCAGCGAATCGATGATGGTCACGTCCGACGGCGTGTCCACCAGCCGGCGCAGCGGCAGGATGTACTCGTCGGTGTTCTGCTCGTGCAGGATCGCGTGGCGGTGGAAGAACGTGCCGCGACCGCAGTCCTGGCCGACCAGGCGCAGCTTGTAGCCCTCGTCGAGCAGGGTCGCGTAGGCCAGGTTCTCGGCGAAGCCCCAGTCGCCTGGCTGGTCGCCGGCGGCCATCTTGCGGCGGTCGTCGTAGATCTTGGCCACGCGCGGGTGCAGCTTGACGGTGTCCGGTACCTCGTTGATCGTCTCGGCCAGCCTGCGCAGCTTGTCGCCGTCGAAGGAGGTGTCGACCGGGTCGCTGAGCTTGCCCTTGAGGAAGCTCGGCCAGTCGATGGTGAACTCGTCGGACTTGGTTTCGGCCAGCTCGGTGGTGACCTCGCCGGCGTCGAGACGGTCGCGGTTGGCGTCGACCAGAGCCTGCACCTCGTCGGCCGACAGCGTGCCCTCGTTGACCAGCCGCTCGGCGTAGATCGCGCGCGGGGTCGGGTGCTTGCGGATCTTCTGGTACATCAGCGGCTGGGTCGCCGCCGGCTCGTCGGCCTCGTTGTGGCCGTGGCGGCGGTAGCAGACCAGGTCGATCACCACGTCCTTGCCGAAGGTGTTGCGGAAGTCCAGCGCCAGCTCGGCGCAGAACACGACCGCTTCGGGATCGTCGCCGTTCACGTGCAGGATCGGCGCGCCGACCATCTTCGCCACGTCGGTGCAGTACAGCGTCGAGCGCGCGTCCTGGCGGTCGCTGGTGGTGAAGCCGACCTGGTTGTTGATCACGATGTGGACGGTACCGCCGACCGCGAAGCCGCGCGCCTGCGACATCTGGAACAGCTCCATCACCACGCCCTGGCCGGCGAACGCGGCATCGCCGTGCATCAGCACCGGCAGCACCTGCGCACGACCGGCTTCGCCGCGACGGACCTGGCGCGAGCGCACGCTGCCGGCGACCACCGGATCGACGATCTCCAGGTGCGAGGGATTGAACGCCAGCGCGAGGTGGACCGGCCCGCCCGGTGTCGCGATGTCGGCGGAGAAGCCCATGTGGTACTTCACGTCGCCGGTGTGGGCACGGTCGCCCTGCGGGTGCTCGAACTTGCCTTCGAACTCGTCGAACAGCTGCCGCGGCGGCTTGCCGAGCGTGTTGACCAGCACGTTGAGGCGGCCGCGATGGGCCATGCCGACGACCACGTCCTGCACGCCGTTGGAGCCGGCGCGGCGGATCAGGCTGTCCATCAGCGGGATCAGGCTGTCGCCGCCTTCCAGCGAGAAGCGCTTCTGGCCCACGTACTTCGTGCCGAGATAGCGCTCCAGGCCCTCGGCCGCGGTCAACCGCTCGAGGATCCGCTTGCTGTCGTCGCTGCTGCGGCTGAAACGGCCACCGGCCTTCTCCAGCCGCTCGTAGACCCAGCGGCGCTGCTCGGCGTCGGAGATGTGCATGAACTCGGCGCCGATCGGGCCGGTGTAGGTGGCCTTGAGCAGGTCGAGCAGCTCGCCCAGCTTCATCCGTTCCCTGCCGGCGACGCCGCCGGTGCTGAACTCGGAGGAGAAATCGCTCCTGCTCAGGCGGTGGAACGGCAGGTCGAGGTCCGGAGCCTCCGGCTTCTCGAGCATGCCGAGCGGATCGATGTCGGCCGCCAGGTGGCCGCGCGAACGGTAGGCGGTGATCAGGCGTCCCACCGAGCGTTCGCGCTCGTCGCCGCTGCCCGGCGCGCCGGCCTTGCCGACGTTGCGGGCGGCCATGGCGATGCTGTCGAGGACGGCCGAGTGCGGCAGATCGCCGGCTTCACGCCCCTTGAAGCCGTCGAAATAGGCTTTCCACTTGGGCCCGACGCTGTCGGGATCGACCAGATACTGCTCGTACAGGTCTTCGATGTAGGCGCCGTTGGCGCCCAGTTGCGACGACTGGGAGAACTGCTTCAGGAGGCTGTCCACGATGGCATCGGGAAACTCGAGGGGAAGGATCGGGCCGTTCGGGGCGCAAATCGCACCTTAACGGGGGCCAAGCGCAAAATTATAACGGCAGCAGGGGGGGCGGCGGCCACCACCAAAGTCGAAAACGGCGGGCAATGTGTGGTCGCGGGTCATCCGACGCTCAGGGAACCGCCGGGTCTGCCCGCGACGGTCGCGACGGATGGCGCGACTTCGGGCCGGGCAGGCGGGCGGTCGAGTCCGCGAAATCGGCTCCGGTCGCGAGCCGGTTCCGCGTTTCAGGATCCGGCATCCGGTCGGCGCTCCACTCAGATTCCCAGCGCGCGGAACTCGGTGCACGGGCGGGCGCGCTCCCAGACTTCCTGGAACGCGGCACGCAGCTGGCGGGCGCGGCCAGGCGAATCGAGCCGGGTCTCGCCTTCGAACCGGTGGCCCAGCGAGCGGTAGTACCAGCCCCCGCGATCGTTGACCGCGTAGGCGCCGGCGAAATCGCGGTCGACCGGCTCCTCGACCACGCGGAAGCCGATCGCCGACGGCAGGCGCTGCGACAGTGCGATCAAGGGCGCCTGCTCCCGCTGCGGCGACTGCGGGTCCTGCAACAGGATCCGCAGTTCGCCACCGGCGACCGCGAACCGGCGGAAGGCCGCCATCAGCTCGGGCCGGTCGAGCAGCCCCGGGTCGAGTTCCCGCGTGTACAGGCGCAGTTCGCGGCGGGCGGTGGCGACCAGCCCCAGCATCGCCGCCAACGCCGTCTCCCGGTCGGCAACCGGATTGGGACCGTCGATCACGCGGCGCATGGCCTGGTGCTGGATGCCGGCCTCCTCGAAGCGCGGCCCTTCGGGCAGGAAGCCATGACGCAGGTAGAACGCGATCGCGTCGGCCTGGGCGTGCAAGGACACCGCCCGCCAGTGGTGGGCCCGGGCGCGCTCGATCAGGGCCGCCAGCAGGGCGTCGCCGACCCCGCGACCGCGCCACTCGGACAGCACCGCCATCCGGCCGATCCGCCGCTCCGGGGTCAGCCGGCCGGTACCGATCGGCCGTCCCACGCCGTCGCGGGCGAGGACGTGATCGCACAGCGGGTCCAGTGCGTCGAGCTCGATCTCGGCCGGAACGCCCTGTTCGCGGACGAATACCGTCTCGCGGACCGCGCGCAGGTCGGGCAGGGCTGCCGCGTAGTCCACCGCCTCGACGGTGAAGGCGGCGCTGTCGTCCACCGCGCTCATGTCGCGCTCCCGCCGGCCGGTCCGTCGCCAGATGGACCGTCGGATGGCAGGTAGCTGGCGCCGTTGCCGCCGTCCTCGTCGTCGACGCGCAACTGGTAATGACCGGCGCGGAACAACTCGAACACGCAGTCACGCCCGGCCTGCGACAACGCGCGGTAGTCCTGGCCGTCCAGCGAGCGCTGGTTCGCGATCCGTGCCGCGTCGCGGGAGGACAGGGCATGGGCCTGGCCGTTGACGTAGAGGCGCGCACCACGGCGGGCCCGGCGCCAAGCCATCCGCGACCATGGATGGCGATCGAGCACCGCGCCCTGTTCGAGGTCCCATTCGACTTCGATCCGGGAGTACTCGGGGCCGCCGGCCATCACCTCGCCGGCGCTGCGGTAGAGGGTGATGAAGCGGCCGAACCAGTCACCGAGGCGTTCGGGGTCGTTCATCCGCAGCATGTTCAGTGCCTCGACCGCGCGGTTCATCGCCGCGGTGTCGATCTCGGCCGGGTCGGCGGGCGGGGCGAGATCGGGATCGCGGTAGCGCTGCGATTCGTCGGCATCGGCCGCCAGGGTGTCGACGAAATCGCCGAGCAGTTCGGCCGCCGAAGGCGCGCGCATGCCGACCGAGAACGTCAGGCAGGCGTCCTCGGCGACGCCGTGGTGCGGCACGCCCGGCGGCAGGTAGAGCATGTCGCCGGGACCGAGCACCCAGTCGTGGGTCGGGCTGAACTCGCGCAGCAGCTTCAGTTCGGTGTCGTTGCGGAAGTCCAGCGGCGGCTCGCCCCGGCCCAGGGCCGCGGAGGCATCGATCTGCCAGCGGCGGTGGCCCTGGGCCTGCAGCAGGAACACGTCGTACTGGTCGACATGGGCGCCGACCGAGCCGCCGGGCGCGGCGAACGAGACCATGATGTCGTCGATGCGCCAGCGCGGCAGGAAGTCGAAATGGTCGAGCAAAGAGGCGACGTCGGCATCCCATTTGTCGACGTCCTGGACCAGCAGGGTCCAGTCCTGGTGCGGCATGCCCGGGAACTCGTCCTCGCGGAACGGCCCGCTGCGCAGTTGCCAGCGGTCGCCGGCGCGGTCGTGGCTGACGATCCGCGAAAGCGCGAGCTCCTCGCAGGCCAGCCCGGCGAGATCCTCGGGCTGGATCGGGGAGACGAAATCCGGGAAGGCGTTGCGGATCAGCAGCGGCCGTTTCTGCCAGTAGTCGCGCAGGAAATCGACCGGCGCCATTCCCAGCGGCGGCAGGGCGCGGGCGTCGATTTCGAACGGCGGGGCAGCGGCAGTGCGGCGGGTCTCCGCGCGCGTGCGGGCGGTCTTGGGGCTGGGTCGGGCGGTCTTCCGGTTCATGGGACGATCTCGTCGTAGCCGCGGCCGAGGAACTGCAGGAGGCACCAGCCGTGGCCGAAGGGATCGGCTACGGTCACGATGCGGCCCCAGACCGCTTCGCGGATGTCGCCTTCCTGCCGTGCGCCGGCGGCCAGCGCACGGGCCAGCGCGGCGTCGAGGTCGTCGACGAGCACATCGCAGTGCAGCGGCATCCAGTGTCGCGAGTAGTCGCGCGGCGAATTTCCGGCGCCGATGGTGGCGGCGCCCTTACGCAGCAGGTACAGCGGAATCTCGGCACCGAGCAGTTCGAGCACGGCGTCGCCGAACCTGCGCGCCGGTTCCAGGCCGAACGCCTCGACGTAGAAGCGCTCGGCTTCATTCAGATCCGGCACATCGATGTTGAGCAGCAGCTTCATCGGGAGGTCCGGGGGCAATGGTCGCAGCCGCCCGGCCGATGCCGGACGAACCCCGGAGGAGCGGTCTCGCGGACGCGGGCGGGTATGGTCCGGCTCATGCGGGCTCAAGCGGCGTCTGCTGGTGTGAGAACAGCATCCAGCCGCCATCTCCGCGCAGGTAGACGCTGCCCACCAGCGCGCGGTAGGGCGTATCCAGGCCGGGGCGCTCGGCCTGCGCGCGATAGGCGAGCACGGCCAGTCCGGGCGCGGGCGAGCTCACGCTCACCTCGTCAAAGGCGAACCGGGTCCAAGGAGCGGCCCGGGCGACCGCGGCCAGCACCGCGCCCTTGTCCATCGGATGCGGCAGGTGGGGCAGCAGCATCACGCCGTCGTCGTGGAAACGCGCGCCGTAGTGGCCGGCATCGCCGGCGGCTTCCCAGAAGCCGCGCTCCATCGCCACAAGTTCGTCGAACAGGCTCTCGGCGTTCACGCCAGCATTTCTCCAAGGCCGGGCGGAATAGTTTCGTCGCTGCGGCGTGATGCGGCGGTCAGTTCAGATTTCCCGCGCCAGTCGTTCGGCAAGGCCGGTATAGCGGGCCGGGGTCATCGCGAGCAGCGCTTGGCGCGCCTCTTCCGGGAGTTCCAGGCCCTCGACGAAGGCGCGCATCGACTCGGCGTCGATGCCCTGGCGACCGCGGGTCAGGGCCTTCAGCTGTTCGTAGGGATTCGGCAGGCCGTAGCGGCGCATCACCGTCTGCACCGCCTCCGCCAGTACCTCCCAGGCCGCGTCGAGGTCCTCGGCCAGCCGCTCCGGATTCGCGCTGAGCTTGCCGAGGCCGCGCAACAGCGCGTCGAAGCCGATCAGCGCATGGCCGTATGCGGTGCCCAGCGCGCGCAGCGTGGTCGAGTCGGTCAGGTCGCGCTGCCAGCGGCTGATCGGCAGCTTGGCGGCGAAGTGCTCGAACAGCGCGTTGGCGACGCCGAAATTGCCTTCGGCGTTCTCGAAGTCGATCGGATTGACCTTGTGCGGCATCGTCGAGCTGCCGACTTCCCCGGCCTTGACCGCCTGTTTGAAATAGCCCAGAGAGATATAGCCCCAGACATCGCGGGCCAGGTCGATGCAGATCGTGTCGATCCGCCGCTGCGCGTCGCACATCTCGGCGATGCCGTCGTGCGGCTCGATCTGGGTGGTGTACGGCTGCCAGTTCAGGCCGAGCGAATGCACGAAGCGCTCGGAGAACGCCGGCCAGTCGACTTCGGGATACGCGGCAACATGCGCGTTGTAGTTGCCGACCGCGCCGTTGATCTTGCCGGGCATGCGTGCTCCGGCGAGCGTTTCGCCCTGGCGCTGCAGGCGCGCGACGACGTTGGCGAGTTCCTTGCCGACCGTGGTCGGGGAGGCGGTCTGGCCATGGGTGCGCGACAGCATCGGCAGCCCGGCATATTCGTGCGCCATCGCGCGCAGCTTCTGGATCAGCTCGTCGAGCTTCGGCAGCAGCACGTGCTGGCGGGCCTCGTTGAGCATCAGCGCGTAGCTGAGATTGTTGATGTCCTCGCTGGTGCAGGCGAAGTGGACGAATTCCAGTGCCGGCCCCAGCGCGGCGTCGTCCTTCAGCCGTTCCTTGATGAAGTACTCGACGGCCTTGACATCGTGGTTGGTCGTCCGCTCGATCTCCTTGACCCGGGCCGCGTCGTCGACCGACAGCCCGTCGGCGAGCGCACGCAGGCGCTCTGCCGCGGCGTCGGAGAACGGCTCGAGCTCGGCGATTCCGGGCTCGGCAGCCAACGCCAGCAGCCATTCGACCTCGACCCTGACCCTCGCCTTGATCAGGCCGTACTCGGAAAAGATCGGACGCAATGCGTCGACCTTGCCGGCATAGCGGCCATCGAGCGGGGACAGGGCGACGAGCTGGGACTGGACGGGCATGGCGACGGCGACTGCGTGCTGGAGGCGGGCGCGCATTCTAACGCCGATGGCCCGGGGCCGTGGGCGGCCGGCTCACGCACCGGCCACGGCGGCGCCCGTATCCTGATGTGTCACAGACAGCATTCCGGAACCGGAGAACGTGATGGCCAGTCAGGACTACCGCATCGAACACGACAGCATGGGCGAGTTGCGGGTGCCGGCAGACGCCCTGTGGGGCGCGCAGACCCAGCGTGCGGTGCAGAACTTCAGGATCTCCGGTCAGCGCATGCCACGCGATTTCATCCGGGCGCTCGGCCTGATCAAGGCCGCCGCCGCCGAGGCCAACGGCCGCTTCGGCCTGCTCGGCAAGGGGGCGGCGGCGGCGATCCGCAAGGCCGCGCTGGAAGTGGCCGGCGGCGACCACGACGCGCATTTTCCGATCGACGTGTTCCAGACCGGCTCGGGCACGTCCAGCAACATGAACGCCAACGAGGTCATCGCCCGCCTGGCGGCGGGAACGCGGCTGAAGGTCCATCCGAACGACCACGTGAACCTCGGCCAGAGCTCGAACGACGTAGTGCCGAGCGCGATCCGGGTCTCGGCCTGCATTTCCGCGCGCGAGTCGCTGCTGCCGGCACTGGTGCACCTGCGTCGGACCATCGAGCGGCGGGCCCGCGCGCTTGGCAAGGTCACCAAGACCGGCCGCACCCACCTGATGGACGCGATGCCGCTGACCTTCGCCCAGGAGTTCGGCGCCTGGGCCTCGCAACTGCGTTCGGCCGAGGCGCGGATCGTGGACTCGCTCAAGCGCCTGCGGCGGCTGCCGATCGGCGGCACCGCGATCGGTACCGGCATCAATGCCGACCCGCGCTTCGGTACGGCGGTGGTGAAGGCGCTGTCGTCGCTGGCGGGCGTGCGCTTCGAATCGGCCCCGGACCGCTTCGAGGGAATCGCCGCCCAGGACGACGCGGTCGAGCTGTCGGGACAGCTCAACGTGCTGGCAGTGGCCCTGATGAAGATCGCCAACGACCTGCGCCTGATGAATTCGGGCCCGCTTGCCGGGCTCGGGGAGATCGAGCTGCCGGCGCTGCAGCCTGGCAGCTCGATCATGCCCGGCAAGGTCAACCCGGTGATTCCCGAGGCGGTGACGATGGTCTGCGCGCAGGTGATGGGGCATCACACCGCGATCACCGTCGCGGGCCAGAGCGGCAACTTCCAGCTCAACGTGATGTTGCCGCTGATCGCCTGCGATCTGCTCGACGGGGCCGGGCTGCTGGCGAACGCGATGCGCCACCTCGCCGACGACGCCATTGCCGGGCTGGTGGTGCGCAGGGATCGCGTCGAGGAGGCGCTGGCGCGCAATCCGATCCTGGTGACCGCGCTGAACCCCATTATCGGCTACGAGAAGGCCGCCGCGGTCGCCAAGCAGGCGTACCGGGAAGGGCGGCCGGTGCTGGAGGTCGCGGTCGAAGCGACCGGGATGCCGGCGCGCGAACTCAGGCGCCTGCTGGATCCGGCGGCGCTGACCCGCGGCGGCATCCGGGACGGCGGTTGACTGGCTCGCACGCTGGCTTCGGGCGGGTATGTTTCCCTGCGCGAGCGGTTATGGCAGGGTGGTGCGGCGGACGGGCTGCCCGGACCGCGAACCAAGCGGGAGCGCGCGCCCGCGCCCTTACGGAGGGGGTCCGAACATGCGGAGCGTCCCGATGAACCTGCTGCTGGTGTGCGTCATGGCGGGTACGGCCAGTTGCACGGAGCGGCCGCGTGTCGACGACGGCCCGGTCCAAAAGGTCGGCAAAGTCGAATTCGAGCGCTACTTCGTCGCGGCGGCCGAACAGGATGCCGAGAAGGACAGGTACAAGCGCTGTATGCGCTATCCGAACCCTCCCGGTTCCGATTGGTCGGAGGCATTGATACTCGCCATATGCGGGGATCATGCCTCACCGGTAGAAAAGGGCGACCGGATCCAGGCCATGGTGGGCGAGGAGGACTGGTCCGGATTGCAGGCGCTCTACGAGGGGCGGCTGCGCAAGCATCACTCCGGAGAGGATCCGGAGCGGGTGCTGTATCGGCTCTTCCTTTCCGACCTGTGGCCGTCCCTGGATGATCTCGACGCGTCCAGCCGCCGGTGGTTGCGGGCCGTGCCCGAGAGTCCGTATGCGAAGACATTGCGTGCGGAGGCCCTGCTGCGTCTAGCCTGGAAGGCTCGTGGTCAGGGCTTCGTTCGCGACATTCCCGTTTCCAGGATCAGGAAGATGCGCCGTCTTGCCGACCAGGCGATAGGCCTGGCCGAATCGGCGCTCGAGTCGGAAGCGGGGTTGATGCCGGCCTATGCGATCGTGATGCAGGCTTCGGCACTCAACGGTCGTCGCAATGCACTCCAGCTGTTGCGGCGCGCGCTCGAAGTGTCGCCGGACTCCTACTACATGCGACTCGCGGTACTGCCGTATCTCCAGCCCAAGTGGGGCGGCCGTCTCGAGGACATGGAGCGGGTAGTGGACGATGCCCAGGAGTTGTCGACGGTGAACGCCAGGATGCCGCTGCTGAAAACGTGGCAGGTGTCGTTCTCCGCAGGCGATTACAACGCACCCGACAGGTACGCGCCGGCGCTGAAGACCTTTCGAGAGGCGATGGCTTTCGGGCCCGAGTACTCGACGATGTATGAAGCGGTCTGGCTGGCCGCGCAGGCGGATCAGTATGCCGAGTCGGCGGTCATAGCCAGTCAACTCATCCGTCTGAACGGAAAGACCATCTATGCCTTGTCAAAGCGGGCTTGGGCCTTCGAGATGGCCGGGGACTGGCCCCGGGCCCTGAATGACTATATGGCGGCAGCGGAGCGCGACCCGGGGAACTCCGATCATCTTGAACGGATCGCCGGGATCCACCATGGAAGGCGGAACTTCGGGGTGGCGGAGGAGTACTACCTCAAGGCCTTGGCGATGGATCCGGACAATACCCGGGCCCTGCGCGGTGCCTGCCGCATGTGGGTGCACCTGACGCTGGAACCAGGCAAGGCCGAACCCTACGCGCAAAGACTGGTGGGACTGTTGCCGGACGATCCCGACGCCTGGCTGCTGTTGGCGAACGTACAACACAGCCTGAAGCGCCCCGAGGTGCGCGACACCGCGCGCAGGTTCCTGGAGCTGGCCCCGCCGGACGATCCGGAGTTTGCGGGACCAGTAAAGAACATCCAGAGATTCCTCGGCGATAACTGAAGCGTCGCCGGACGCAGGCTCAAATGTCGACCTTGCCGTCGTCCATGCAGTCGTCGATGTCGGCTTGGTCGAGGTCGGCGTAGGGCGCAAATTCGGGCAGCGATTCGACCAGCGCCTGCTCGGTTTCCATCATCGGCGGCAACTGTTCGCAGAGCCTGGTCACCGACGCCATGATCTTGTCTTCGACGTCGGCCTCGATGCGCTTCTCGATGTCTTTCTCGGAGTCGCCGGTGAAGATGCCCTTGATCGCGTCGCCGATCGCGTCGGTCGCGATACCGGCGGCGTGCAGGCCGACCTCGGCGCCGGCTTCGGCGACGATGGCGACGTGCTCGCGGTACTGCATCAGGAGCGCGCGCTGCGCGTCGTTGATCGCGACCTTGTCGCCGCCGATCAGCAGGTCGCCTTGCGGGGTGATCTTCGCTTCGGGCGCGTTCTTGTCGTCGCTGTTGAGGGTGATGTCGCCTTCGCGGACTTCCCTGCGGACCTCTTCGCGAACTTCGACCAGTGCCTTGGCGATGCCCGAGCGGGTTTCCTCCGAAGCTTCGGCGGCAGTTCCGCCGGCCGCGGATCCATCTCCGTCCCGGCCGCCGCATGCGGCGAGCCAGGGCACGAGGGAGAGCAGGGCGACGGCGAGAACGATGGGGCTCTTCATGATGGGGTCTCCAGATCAGCGTGACGCGAACCCTTGGCGGACCTGCTCTTCGCAGTCGTCGACGTCGTCCGCTTCGAGGGTGGCATAGGGGCGGAACTGCGGCAGGCTGCGTGCGAGCCGCTGTTGCGATTCCATCGCTGCGGGCAGTTGCCTGCAGAGGTTCCGCACCGCCGGCTCGATCTCCTCCGCGATGGTGCGTTCGACGCGACGCTCGAGGCTTCCGGTCATCGCGCCGAACAGCATGCCGACCCAGGAGGTGCCCACTGCATCGAGTGCGGCCTCGGCACCGCGCTGGCCGATATCGATGCCGGACCGGGCGATGCCCACCACCAGTCCGCGGTAGGCGAGCAGCTCGCGGCGCTGGTCGGCATCGATGGTCTGCGCGCGACCCTCGATCAGGAAATCGCCCTGCGGCGTGATCTCGGCCCGTGGCAGGTCGGCATGCGGACGGTCGGACCTACCGAAGTGCATGCCGTCGTCGAGGCGCAGGTTGCCGGTTTCGAGCTCCTGCCGGGCTCGAGCGAGTTCGACGTCGACCTCCTGGCGCGCGTCGGCCAGCTCCTGTCGGATCTCGGCGCCGATACCCGACGGTGCGGGGTCCGCGGCCTGCGCGGCGAGGGGCAGCAGCAGGCACAACATGGCGGGAAGTATGCGAAGGGTGCTCATCGTGGTCGTCTTCCGGGGGATGGCGGCAGGGCGCATGGCTCAGTTGTCGTCGCGCCAGCGGCGCAGGCGGATCGCGGCGAAGATCAGGGTCGCGCCGACGACCGCGCCGATCCACAGCTCCGGCATCGAGAGGTTCTCCAGCATGCCCATCGGTGATGCTTCGTGGAGCAGCGGTTCGATGCCGTCCTGGTCGTTGATCAGACTGTCGGAGCCTTCGCGGTAGGGCAGGTGGATGCCGGGCACGGTGCCCAGCAGCGCGCGGCCGACCACGTTCGACCAGAACCAGCCGCTCTGCATGTTGAACAGCTCCATCACGTCGAACCAGCTGACGAAGATGCCTGCGAAGACCGGGATCATGATCGCCCACAGGAACGGCTTGCTGCGCGCCCAGACCGAACACAGCATCAGCCAGCCGACGGTCGGCAGCGCCCACAGCGCATAGACCGGGATCCAGGTCAGGTGGCCGAGGGTCAGGTTGAACAGGTGCGCGGGGCCCCACAGAAGCGTGATCGGGTTGCCTCCGTGGACCAGGACCACGATGCTGATCATCGCCAGGAAGCCGAACATCGTGGCAACGCCGACCAGGCCCGCGATCACCGGGGCGACCAGGGTCGCGCTGGCAACCTTCGACAGTACGGTCTCGGTGTCCGACAGCGGCAGCGATTTCCAGAACAGCACACTGCGGTCCTTGCGTTCGTCGTACAGCGCTCCGATGCAGTAGAAGAACACCACGAAGGCGAGCACGATGTAGGGCCACATGCCGCTGAAGAACAGCGACAGGTCGATGCCCTGGCTGAGCTTGGCGATGTCCTCGGCGCTGAGCTTGCTGGTCAGCATCGCCAGATCGAAGCCATTGATCTGCACGCCGTCGATCTCGATCTCGCCGGCGGCCGCGGCGCGGTAGCCCGCGACCAGTCCGACGATGATGCCCATCAGCGTCAGCAACAGGGAAATGCCTCCGGCGATGACCGGAGCCCAGAAGAAACCGCCGCGATGCTCCCAGAACTCGCGCTTGAGCAGCAGCTTGAACTTGTGGGTCGGGTGGGGCGCCGCATGCGGGCCCCGCGCCGGCGAATCGTGGGTTTCGGCGATGGCGTTCATGCGTAGGTTCCCTTCATGGTGGCGACGAACAGGTCGGCCAGGCCCGGGGTGCGGGTCTCGCCGAGGGCAGCCAGGCGTTGGGCGGTCACGCCGGAAGGCGAGCCGTCGGGCAGCCGGCCGTCGTACAGCATCACGGTCTTGCCGAACGGCAGCGCGCGCTCGTCGATCGGCCCCAGGCTCCGCGCTTCCTCGGTCCGGTCGCCGTTGACCAGGACCTCGACGAAGCGTTCGCCCAGCTCGTCCATCCCGCTCTCCAGCACGATCCTGCCGTCGCGGATGAACATCACGTCGGTGAGGATGTGTTCGATCTCCTCGACCTGATGCGTGGTCACGATGATGGTCTTTTGCTCGTCGAAGTAGTCCTCCAGCAGGCGCTGGTAGAACTGCTTGCGGTAGAGGATGTCCAGGCCCAGGGTCGGCTCGTCGAGCACCAGCAGGCGGGCATCGATCGCCATCACCAGGGCCAGGTGCAGCTGTACGATCATGCCCTTGGACATCTCGCGTACCCGCATGTTCGGCTTGAGCTGGGTGCCCTGGAGAAAGCGCTCGCAGCGGGCCTTGTCGAAGCGCGGATGCACGCCGGATACGAACTCGATGGCCTCCTTGACCTTCATCCAGCGAGGCAGCACGGCGACGTCGGCGATGAAGCACACGTCCCGCATCAACTCGTCGCGCTGGGTGCGCGGGTCCAGCCCGAGCACGCTGAGCGAACCCTCGAACGGAATCAGCCCGAGCATCGCCTTCAGCGCGGTGGTCTTGCCGGCGCCGTTGGGGCCGATCAGGCCGACGATGCGACCGGCGGGGATCTCGAACGCCGTGTTGTCCAGCGCGAGTTTGTTCTTGTAGGCCTTGCGCAGGCCCCGGGCGTCGATGACGGTGGAAGCGTTCATTGCGTGCCTCCATTGCCTTCGCCCGCGGCCAGCAGCTCCTCGGTGCGCAGTCCCAGGCGGGCGATGCGCTCGAGTACCAGCGGCCATTCTTCTTTCAGGAACCGTTCGCGCTCGTTGACCAGCAGCTTCCGGGCGGCTTCTTCGGTGACGTACATGCCAAGTCCCCTGCGTTTCTCGATGAGGGCCTCGTCCGCGAGCTCCTGGTAGGCACGCGAGACGGTGATGGGGTTGAGCTGATACTCGGCCGCGACCTGCCGGACCGAGGGCAGGGCGTCGCCCGGCTTGAGCACGCCGTCGAGCATCATCGCGATGACGCGCTCCTTCAGCTGACGGTAGATCGGAGCGCCGTCGCTCCATTGGATGGCGGTCATGGTCAACCCCGCGGTGCGAATGAGAAATAGGGCATCACCAGCGGCTGGCGGTTGTCGCGCCGGCTGCGGCTGGATGTGGTGGTGGCCGCGTCCGTGGCCGATTTGATGTTCTGGATCAGCGGCGCGGCGGGGGCCGTGGCCGGCAGTTCCGCGGCCTGTGCGGAACATGGCGAGGCTTCCGCGCATGGGGCCGGGGCGGCGGTGAGCGTCGTACCGATGAGGGCGAGGGTGTCGACGCCGGCATGGTCAACCGTCACGTTCAGCTTCGTGACCCGGTCGCCGGCCCGGATCAGCGGACTGACGCCGACCAGCGCGAGGACCAGGGCCACGCTGCAGGTGGTGAGGGCGGTAAGGCTATTTCGGAGCTTGCGGTTCATTGGGGGCCGTCCTGCTCGTTGGTAGACCGGTGTTGTATGCAACTATAACACCAAAACACGACCGGTCAAGCCCCACGGACCTGCCGCGCCACCCAACTGAAGTCATACTGTGCTGATCGCCTGTCCGGAGACGCCCGCATGGCCCCGATTCGCCTGAAACGTCCGTTGCCGCTGGTTCCTGCGTTGTGCCTGCTCCTGTGCCTGACACTGGTTGCGGGGGTTGTCTTCGCCGCCGGCGGCTTGCTGGCCCACAGCTACCGTCCGCTGGCGGGCAAGACGCCGGTCGATCTTGCGGATACGTATGGGGGCGATGTCCTGCTGATCGTCAACACGGCCAGCAAGTGCGGCTTCACCCCGCAGTTCGAGGGGCTCGAGGCCCTGCATGCCCGTTATCGGGAGCGGGGATTCGCGGTGCTGGGCTTCCCGTCGGGCGACTTCAAGGAACAGGAGTTCGAGGACGAAGCGCAGATCCAGGAGTTCTGTACGCTGACCTACGGGGTCAGGTTCCCGATGTTCCAGAAAGTGCACGTGGTCGGCGACCAGGCAACGCCGCTGTACCGTGAACTGGCCACCGCCGCCGGCGAGGCGCCCAAATGGAACTTCCACAAGTACCTGGTCGGCCGCGACGGCCGTCTGATCGCCAGCTACGGCAGCCGTACCACCCCGGACGATCCGGCGCTGGTCGCGACGATCGAGCGTGCGCTGGCGGCGCCGCGTCCGGCTTCCGCCGCCGATTGAGCCTTCGGGATTTGCCGCGGTGGCATGAGCCCGCGACAATGGCCGCCTGTTCCGCTGCCTCAGCGGAGAGCGGATGCGGTCCGTGGTCGCGCCCGGCGGCGCATCCAACGTCGCCCGCTGCCATCGACCGGTCCTGATCACCACAGTCCGACTCGATACATTCGATACCGCAACATCCACCGAAACAGGAGCAGGTTTGCAATGAAGGCTTTGATGCGTGGCGCCGCCGCGCTGCTGGTATCCGCCGTGGCGATCACCGGCGTCGTCTCCGCCCCGGTGGCGCAGGCGCAGGACAAGACCGCGCTGGGCAGCGATCGGGAGAAGGTCAGCTACATGGTGGGCCACGATGTCGGCCGGTCGATCGAGCCGATCGGTCCGGATCTTGACTTCCAGGCCTTCCAGCGTGCGATCGAGAACGCGTTCGAAGGCGGCAAGCCGCTGATCAGCGAGGCCGAGGCGCCGGCGGTGGGCCAGGCGATGATGATGCGCTCGGCGGCGCGCGCGGGCCAGGCGCCGGAAGGCGCGCAGATCCCGGAAGTGGCCAAGGACAAGGCCGGCTATCTGGTCGGTGCCGACATCGGCCGTTCGCTGACGCCGATCAAGGACGAGCTCGATCTGCCGGTGCTGATCCAGGCCGTCCGCACCGTCGTGAACGGTGGGTCGCTGTTGCTGGACGAGACCGAGCTGGCGGCCGTGCGCGACGCGTTCTCGGCGCGTCTGAAGGAGAAGGCCGCCGCCAAGGGCGAGGCCAACAAGGCCGAGGGCGAGCAGTTCCTTGCCGGGAACAAGGCGGTCAAGGGCGTATTCAGCACTCCGTCGGGCCTGCAGTACATGGTGTTGCGCCAGGGTTCGGGCCCACGTCCGAAGCCGACCGACACCGTGCGCGTGAACTACCGCGGTACGCTGCTCGATGGCACCCAGTTCGACAGTTCCTACGATCGTGGCCAGCCGGCCGAGTTCGCGCTGAACCAGGTGATCGCAGGCTGGACCGAAGGTCTGGCGCTGATGCCGGTGGGCAGCAAGTACAAGTTCTGGATCCCGGGCGATCTGGGCTACGGTGCGCGTGGCGCGCCGGGCGGCGTGATCGGACCGAATGCGTTGCTGGTATTCGAAGTCGAGCTTCAGGCGATCCTGTAAAGCTTGGGCCCGGCTGCCGACGGCGCCATGCATGCGTATACATGGCGCCGCACCGTGGCCGGAGCGGCGGACCGGCCGGGATGTCGCGGCCGCGTTCATCGTCCGCGTGCGACCCTTGCGTCTTTCCTCTTTCCCTCCTACTGCCGGAATTCCGTCAATGTCCAAGATTGCACGCACCGCCAAGGTCGCGCTGACCCTCTCCGCCCTGAGCATTGCACTGCTTTCGGCCTGCACGCCATCCACGGACGCTCCCGGTGGCAGCGGCGACGAGCAGGCCGCAGCCGGCACGGCCGAGGGCGACGCGCCGGTAATCGAGGGGTTGGAAGGCGACAAGGCCCAGGCCAGCTACATGATCGGCATGGAGATCGGCAAGTCGCTCGAACCCATGAAGGACGAGATCGATACCGAGGTTCTGTTCAAGGCGGTCCGCGACAGCCTGGACGGCAAGCCGCCGCTGTTGTCCGAAGAGCAGGTTCAACAGGTCGCCAGCCGCTTCGGCGAGCACATGGCGAAAAAGATGGAAGCCGAACGCGAGGCGGAGGCCAAGAAGAACGCCGAGGCCGGCCGGCAGTTCCTCGCCCTGAATGGCAAGAAGGAAGGGGTGAAGACCACCGGGTCGGGCCTGCAGTACGAGGTGATCAGTGAAGGCAGCGGACCGAAGCCGAAGGCGGAGGACGTCGTTCGCGTCCACTACAAGGGCACGCTCCTCGATGGCAGCACGTTCGATGACTCGACCGCGCGCGGCGAGCCTGCCGTGTTCCCGCTTGGACAGGTGGTACCCGGCTGGCGCGAGGGCCTGACCCTGATGCCGGTGGGCAGCAAGTACCGGTTCTGGATTCCCGGGGAGCTCGGCTACGGCGAGATGGGTACCCCGGGCGGCCCGATCGGTCCGAACGCCACCCTGGTGTTCGAAGTCGAACTGCTCGGGATCGAGGAACCGACGGCCAACTGAGCAGACGGCCCGGATCGGGAGCGCGCGTGCCGCCGCGGCGCATCAGGCGCGGCGTACCTTCTTTCCCGCAACAGCCGTCATTGCGACAGGATCGAGTATGCGAGTCACAATTTTCGGAACCGGTTATGTCGGCCTGGTCACCGGTACCTGCCTGGCCGATGTCGGCCATGACGTGGTCTGCGTCGACATCGATCAGGCCAAGATCGACGGTTTGAAGCGCGGTGTCGTACCCATTTTCGAGCCGGGTCTCGAGCCGATGGTCAAGGCCAACCACGCGGCCGGCCGGTTGCACTTCACCACCGACGCCGAATCGGCGATCGCACATGGCGACATCATATTCATCGCCGTCGGCACGCCGCCGGACGAGGACGGCAGTGCCGATCTCAGATACGTGCTCGAGGTCGCCCGCACGATCGGCCGGCATCTGTCGCGGCCGGCAGTGGTGGTCGACAAGTCGACCGTGCCGGTGGGCACGGCCGACAAGGTGCGCGCGGCGATCGCCGCCGAACTGCAGTCGCGTGGCGTCGGGATCGCGTTCGAGGTCGCTTCCAATCCCGAATTCCTCAAGGAAGGCGACGCCGTCAACGACTGCATGCGCCCCGATCGCATCGTGATCGGCGCCAGCGACCCGGCAGCGGTCGAAAAGCTCAAGCGCCTGTATGCGCCGTTCAACCGCAACCATGAGCGCATCGTGGCGATGGACGTGCGCTCGGCCGAGCTGACCAAATACGCCGCCAACGCGATGCTGGCGACCAAGATCAGTTTCATGAACGAGATCGCCAACATCGCCGAACGGGTCGGTGCCGACATCGAGATGGTCCGCCAGGGCATAGGCTCGGATCCACGGATCGGCTGGCACTTCATCTATCCTGGCGCCGGCTACGGCGGCTCGTGCTTCCCGAAGGACGTGCAGGCATTGGCGCGCACCGCCCACCAGCACGGTGTCGAGCCGCGCCTGCTCGATGCGGTGGAGGCGGTCAACGATCATCAGAAGGGCCACCTGTTCGAACTGATGGCGCGCCATTACGGCGGTGTCGACGGGTTGCGCGGGAAGACGGTTGCGGTGTGGGGGCTCGCGTTCAAGCCCAACACCGACGACATGCGCGAGGCATCCAGCCGCCGCCTGCTGGCGCAGCTGTGGGGCGCCGGCGCCCGGGTGCGCGCCTACGATCCGGAAGCGCGCCGGGAGGCGCAGCGGATCTTCGGCGAGCGCGATGATCTGGTGCTGTGCGACTCGGCAAACGCCGCGCTTGCGGACGCCGATGCGCTGGCGGTGGTGACCGAGTGGAAGCCGTTCCGCAGCCCCGATTTCGCGCGGATCCGGCAGGCACTCGCCGACAGCGTGATCTTCGATGGCCGCAACCTGTATCACCCCGACGAGGTCGAGGCCGCCGGTATCGCGTATTACGGTATCGGTCGCGGGCGCTCGATCGGCGCGGGTGGATCCGGCACCCAATGAACCCGATGGCGGAGCGATGCAGGGCGACCACGAACAACGTCTGACGGAGCTGGAGTCGCGTATCGCGTTCCAGGAGCACGCATTGAACGAGCTCAGCGATGCGCTTGCCGCTGCCCGCGATGAGGAGGCCCGCAATGCGCTTTTGCTTCACCGCGCGCTGGAAGAGCTCAGGCAATTGCGTCTCGCGCTTTCCAGCGGCCCAGTGACCGGCGATCCGTCGAACGAGCCGCCGCCCCCGCACTACTGATTGATCCGGAAGACCGGCCACAACGATGAGCGACTCCCTCCGCAACCAGCTGCTCGGGCTGGGGTTCAAGCCCCGCCCGGCGAAAGAATCGGCTAAGACCGTCGACCGGACCAGGCCAAAGGGCGGCGGCAAGCCGCGACAGGGCGCTGGGACAGGAAAACCCCCCAGGCCCGCCGGAAAGGCCCGCAGCCGCGAGGACATCGATCTCGCGAAAGCCTATGCGATCCGTGCCCAGCGCGAAAAGGAGGAGCGGATCGCGGCCGAACAGGCCCGGCAGGAGGAAGCGCGCAAGCGCCGTGAGGCCCGGGCCCGGCTCGCCGAAATGCTGCAGGGCAAGACATTGAACCGCGACGATGCCGATATCGCCCGCCACTTCGAGTACGGCGGCAAGATCAAGCGGATCTACGTGACGGCCGATCAGCTCAGGGCCCTCAATGCCGGCGAACTGGGCGTGATCCAGCAGAACGGCCGCTATCTGCTGGTGACCGCGGAAGTGCTGGCGCAGGCCGAGCAGCTGTTCGCCCCGGCGGTCGCGCTGAAGGTGGATCCCGGGGCGCCGGCCGCCGATGATCCATACGCCGATCCCAGGTACCAGGTGCCCGACGATCTGGTGTGGTAGCTGCCCGACCCGCGCTCCCTCTCCGGAACAGATAGGAACGACCGCAGGAGTGGCGTGGGCCGCGATCCCTGGAAGTCTCCAGGGTTTGCTGCGCAGACCCTGGGCCCCGCCGTTGCGCTTCCATACCCCCAATCGCGCTTGTGGCGCGAATCGCCCCCTGACTCAAGGGGGCATGGCTCCATGACGTAGGGGTGGCGCAAGCCGCGACAGCGCTTTCCCGGGAAGGCCCGATCGTGGCTTACGCCGTTCCTGCAAAGGCCCGAGGCCTGCGGTCCTCCCCGGCCCTCAGCATTCAGTCCGGATCGTAGTCGAGGTTCGACGCCAGCCAGCGCTCGGCCTGCGCCACGCCGACGCCCTTGCGGCTGGCGTAATCCGCGACCTGTTCCCTGCCGATCCGGCCGACCACGAAGTACTGGCTGCGCGGATGGCTGAAGTAATAGCCGGACACCGCGGCCGCCGGGTACATCGCGAAGCTCTCGGTCAGCCTGAGTCCGGCGTGTCGCTCCGCATCCAGGATCCGGAACAGGGTCGCCTTCTCGCTGTGTTCCGGGCAGGCCGGGTAGCCGGGGGCAGGGCGGATGCCCGCGTAGGCCTCGTCGATCAACGCCTCGTTGTCCAGCGCTTCGTCGCGCGCATAGCCCCAGAACTCCTTGCGCACGCGTTCGTGCAGGCGTTCGGCGAAGGCCTCCGCCAGCCGGTCGGCCAGCGCCTTGAGCAGGATCGCGTTGTAGTCGTCGTGGTCGGCCTCGAAGCGGGCGACGTGTTCCTCGATGCCGATGCCAGCGGTCACCGCGAATGCGCCGATCCAGTCCTGCCGACCGCTCGTTCGCGGGGCGACGAAGTCGGCGAGGCAGAAGTCCGGACGGTCGGACGGCTTGTCGGCCTGCTGGCGCAGGAAGTGCAGAACGACCGCCTCGTCGTCGATCCGCGCGATCACGTCGTCGCCGTCGCTGTTGGCTGGCCACAATCCGAATACGCCCTTCGCGATCAGCCAGCGTTCCTCGACGATCCGTCGCAGCATCGCACGGGCGTCGCGGTAGAGCTCGCTGGCCTGGGGACCGACGACCTTGTCGTCGAGGATCGCCGGGAACCTGCCGGCCAGCTCCCAGGTATTGAAGAACGGGGTCCAGTCGATATAGCCGACCAGCTCTTCCAGCGGATAGTCGTCCAGCACGTGCAGGCCGGGTTGCAGCGGGGCAGGTGGCGCGTAGGCGTCCCAGCCGCCGTCGAATCTCTGCCCGCGCGCTTTCTCCAACGACACCAGGCGCTTGCCGTCGCCTCGGTTGCGGTGGCGCTCGCGGATTTCGGCATAGTCGGCATCGTTGGCGGCAACGAACGGCCCTCGCAACTCGGCGCTGATAAGCGACTGGGCGACTCCCACCGCGCGGGAGGCATCCTTGACCCAGATGGTGGGCGCCGAGTAGTGCGGATGGATCTTCAGCGCGGTGTGCGCGCGCGAGGTGGTCGCGCCACCGATCAGCAATGGGGTCTCGAATCCCTGCCGCGAGAGCTCGCGGGCGACGTGGCTCATCTCCTCAAGCGACGGCGTGATCAGGCCCGACAGCCCGATCAGGTCCGCGTTCTCGGCCCGTGCGCGGTCGAGGATGGTCTGCGCGGGCACCATGACGCCCAGGTCCACCACCTCGAAGTTGTTGCAGGCCAGCACGACGCCGACGATGTTCTTGCCGATGTCGTGGACGTCGCCCTTGACCGTCGCCATCACGATCTTGCCGTTGGACTTGCCGGCGTCGCCGGTGCGCAGCTTCTCGGCCTCGATGAAGGGCAGCAGGTAGGCCACCGCCTTCTTCATCACCCGCGCGGATTTCACCACCTGCGGCAGGAACATCTTGCCGGCGCCGAACAGGTCGCCGACCACGTTCATGCCGTCCATCAGCGGGCCCTCTATCACGTCGAGCGGGCGGGCGGCCTGCGCCCGCGCTTCCTCGGTGTCGGCCTCGATGTACTGGTCGATGCCGTGAACCAGCGCGTGGCTCAGGCGTTCGCGCACCGGGCGCTCACGCCACGCCAGGTCCTCGACCTTCTTCTCGCCCTTGCGGCCCTTGAAGCGTTCGGCGATCTCCAGCAGCCGTTCGGTGGCATCGCGGCGCCGGTTCAAGACGACATCCTCGACCCGCTCGCGAAGCTCCGGGTCGAGATCGTCGTACAGGGGCAGGGCGCCGGCGTTGACGATGCCCATATCCATGCCGGCGCGGAGCGCATGGTAGAGGAACACCACGTGAATGGCCTGACGCACCGGTTCGTTGCCGCGGAACGCGAACGAGACGTTGGAGACGCCACCCGAGATGTGGCTGAGCGGGAAGCGCCGCTTCAGCTCGCGGGCGGCCTCGATGAACGCCACCGCATAGTCGTCGTGCTCCTCGATGCCGGTCGCGATCGCAAACACGTTCGGGTCGAAGATGATGTCCTCTGGCGGGAAACCGACCCGCTCGGTCAGCAACCGGTACGCGCGCGAGCAGATCTCGACCTTGCGTTCGACGGTGTCGGCCTGGCCGGCCTCGTCGAAGGCCATCACCACCACCGCGGCACCGTACCGGCGAACCAGCCGGGCCTGGCGCAGGAACTCGTCCTCGCCTTCCTTCATCGAGATCGAGTTGACGATGCCCTTGCCCTGCAGGCACTTCAGTCCGGCCTCGATCACGCTCCACTTCGAGCTGTCGACCATCACCGGGACGCGTGCGATATCCGGCTCGGCGGCGATCAGGTTGAGATAGTCGACCATCGCCTTTTCGGAATCGAGCAGGCCCTCGTCCATGTTGACGTCGATGACCTGCGCGCCGCTCTCGACCTGCTGGCGCGCGACCTCGACGGCTTCGTCGTAGCGGTCCTCCTTGATCAGCTTGCGGAACTTCGCGCTGCCGGTGACGTTGGTGCGCTCGCCGACGTTGACGAAGTTGCTCTCCGGCGTGATCGAGAGCGGTTCGAGTCCGGAAAGTCGGGTCTGGCGGGGGAGGGTCGTCATCGGGAGACAGGTACCTGGCCGCGGATGTCGCGGATGAACACGGATGGAGCAAAGCCGCAATGCCGGTCGGTCGATGCTCTGTCCGCGTCCATTCGCGCAATCCGCGGCGAAAGGGACAGGGTCATGCCGCGTCGGCCAGTTGCGGTACCTGTCGCGGCGGAATGTCGCGGACGGCGTCGGCGATCGCGGCGATGTGCTCCGGCGTGGTGCCGCAACAGCCGCCGACCAGATTCAACAGGCCGGCCCGCGCGAACTCGGCCAGTACGCCGGCCATGTCCTGCGGGGTCTCGTCGTAGCCGCCGAACGCGTTGGGCAGACCCGCGTTCGGATGGGTGCTGACATAAGCCTCGGCGACCTGCGAAAGCACGTCGACATGCACGCGCAGGTCGCGGGCGCCGAGCGCGCAGTTCAGTCCGATCGCCAGCGGTCTCGAATGACGCAGCGAGTACCAGAACGCTTCCGCGGTCTGCCCGGACAGGGTGCGGCCGGAGGCGTCGGTGATCGTGCCGGAGATCATCACCGGAAGGCGTGCACCGCGCGCGTCGAACGCGTCTTCTATCGCGAACAGCGCGGCCTTGGCGTTGAGGGTGTCGAACACGGTCTCGACCATCAGGACGTCGGCACCGCCGTCGATCAGGCCCTCGGCGGCCTCGCGATAGGCGTCGCGCAGCTCGTCGAAGGTGATCGCGCGGAACCCCGGGCGGTTCACGTCCGGACTCAGAGAGGCGGTGCGGCTGGTCGGGCCGATCACGCCGATCACGAAGCGCGGACGTTCCGGATCGGCGGACTCCGCAGCATCGCAGGCCTCCCGCGCCAGGCGCGCGCCGGCCTCGTTGAGCTCGCGTGCCAGGTGTTGCAGGCCGTAGTCGGCGAGCGAGATCGAGGTCGAATTGAAGGTATTGGTCTCGACCATGTCGGCGCCGGCATCGAGATAGGCGCGGTGGATTTCCCGGATGATCTCCGGCCGGGTCAGGCTGAGCAGGTCGTTGTTGCCGCGCTGGTCGCGACCACAGCCGCAGTCCGGGCCGTGGGCGTGTTCCCGGGCGGCGCGCTGCGCTGCCTCGTGCTCACGATCGAAGCCGTCGGCAAAGCGCTCGCCGCGGTAGTCGGCCTCGGCGAGGCCGTGCTGCTGGATCATCGTGCCCATCGCACCGTCGATCACCAGGATACGGTCGCGCAGGCATCGTTCCAGCGTCTGTGCACGGGCGGGGTTCAACCAGGGCAGATTCTGCATGTCAGGTCTTCCTCTGTGTCTTGCGCGATGCCCGGGGCTTGTGGGCAATCAGCGCGATCACCTCGAAGTGCGGGGGACGACGCTCGCGCGTCACGGTCTCGCAACTGACGACTTCCAGCCCGGCCCTGTCGGCGAAGCGGCGCAGCTCCTTTCCGCCGAAGCCAAGGTTCACATGGCCGTAGGCTTCGACCGTGCTGCGGTGCTCGTGCGCCGCCAGGCTGGTCAGCAGCAGGCGTCCGCCGGGACGCAGCACCCGACCGGCCTCGGCGACGGCCCGGGCGGGATGGTCGGCATAGGTCAGCGCATGCATCAGCACGACCAGGTCGAATTCGGCGTCGGCGAACGGCAGCTCGTGCATGTCGCCCTCATGGACCTCGACGTTGCCGAGCCGGCGCAGACGCTCGGTCGCAGCGTTCACGACCTTGCTGCTGGCATCGAGGCAGACGTAGCGGTGCGCATGCGGCGCCATCAGCTCGGCCAGTACGCCGTCGCCGGAGGCGATGTCGAGCACGTCGCCGGGCTCGAGCAATGGCAGCGCGGAGCGCGCCATCGCCTCCCAGGTGCGGCCGGGCGAATAGTGCCGCTCCATGTCGCCGGCGACCGAGTCGGCCCAGTTCTGGTCGGCGGCGCGGCTGGCGAGGACGCCCGGCAGGCGTTCGGCGTCCTGGCGCAGCAGCGGGTCGTCGCTGCCACCCCGCAGGGTCTGCCACAATGCGCGCTGGGCCGCGTCCAGTGCGTTCTCCTCGAAGCGGTAGTAGGCGGAAACGCCGGAGCGCCGGTCGCGGACGAGCCCGGCCTCCTTGAGGCGGGCGAGGTGGGTCGACACCCGCGGCTGCGCAAGCCGGGTGACGGCGGAAAGCTCGGCGACGGTCAGCTCCTCGCTTTCCAGCAGCGCGAGCAGGCGGACGCGGGTGGCGTCGGCGAATACCTTGAGCCTGGACGACCAGCCTTCTAGATCCATGGGGACTCCTGGATGCGGGCGATGCAGGATCGGTGCCGGGCGAGGGCATCCATCAAATCATCGCGATATAGCGATAAGTCTGATTCGCAGGGCGGCCCGGGTCAAGTCCGCGACACCGCGGCGCGACCCTCCACGGCTGGGGTTATCGCGGCCCGACGGCTACAATGAGCGGATTGTCCAGCCGACCCGGGGTCGCCCCCGGGCATATCTCGAGGTGCCGACGTGGATTTCCGCTTTACCGAAGAGCAGTTGATGATCCAGGACGTGGCGAGGCGCATCGCCCAGGAGAAGATCGCCCCGAGCGCCGAGCACCACGACCAGACCGGCGAGTTCCCGCTGGAGAACATCCGCACCCTCGGCGAGAACGGCCTGATGGGTATCGAGGTGCCGGCCGAGTACGGCGGCGCCGGCATGGACCCGGTCAGTTACGTGCTGGCGATGGTCGAGATCGCCGCCGGCGATGCCGCCCATTCGACGATCATGTCGGTCAACAACTCGCTGTTCTGCAACGGCATCCTGAAGTTCGGCACCGAGGAGCAGAAGCAGGTCTATGTCCGCGCGATCGCCGAGGGACGTGAGATCGGCGCGTTCGCGCTGACCGAACCGCAGTCGGGGTCCGACGCCACCGCGATGCGTTGCAAGGCGGTCAAGCAGGCCGACGGCAGCTTCGTGATCAACGGCAAGAAGAGCTGGATCACCTCCGGTCCGGTCGCCCGCTACATCGTGCTGTTCGCGATGACGGACCCGGACAAGGGCGCGCGCGGCATCACCGCGTTCATGATCGACACCCGGCGCGAGGGCTTCCACCGGGGCAAGACCGAGCCCAAGCTCGGCATCCGTGCCTCGGCCACCTGCGAGATCGAATTCGCCGACTACGTCGCGCGTCCCGAGGATGTGCTCGGCGACGAGGGACATGGTTTCAAGATCGCGATGGGCGTGCTCGACGCCGGTCGCATCGGCATCGCCAGCCAGGCGATCGGCATCGCCCGCGCCGCCTACGAGAAGACCCTGGAGTACGTGCGCGAACGCAAGGCCTTCGGACAGCCGATCGGCGCGTTCCAGATGACCCAGGCCAAGATCGCGGACATGAAGTGCAAGCTCGACGCCGCGCTGCTGCTGACCTTGCGTGCGGCCTGGACCAAGGGCGAGACCGACAGGAACGGCGGCCGTTTCAGCAACGAGGCGGCAATCGCCAAGCTGACCGCGTCCGAGGCGGCGATGTGGATCACGCACCAGGCGGTGCAGATCCACGGCGGCATGGGCTACTCGAAGGAAATGCCGCTGGAGCGCTACTTCCGCGATGCCAAGATCACCGAGATCTACGAGGGCACCAGCGAGATCCAGAGGCTGGTGATCGCCCGCAACGAGACCGGCCTGCGCTGAGAGCCCGTTCGACGCCATGTACGCCTTCCGGGGCCTTCTTTCCTCGAGCCGCTGCGCATCGTCCGGCGGCGGCGGGAGTGAATGCCGTGGCCGCCGGCTTTGCACGATCGTGCCGGTCGACGCGGCGTCATTGCGTATTCACGCGGCGGGGCGTGCAATAGCCGCTCTTCCCGTCGATCACTGTATGGGCGACCCCAGCAAGGTTTCCTCCCCATGATCCCTGCGGCCCGCGCGAAAGCGTGGGCCTTCCTGCATTGGAATCGCGGATTCCATGAGCCATAAGCACCCATGAGCACCTCCAAGACTCCTGCCAAGAAGAAGGCCGCCAAGACCGCCGGCCGTGCGAATCCGTCCGTCCGCGCCGTTGAGCCGGGCAACAATGGTGGCGTATCCCTTGCCCCGATCGTGGCGGCGATGCGCGGCAAGCTGCCGAAGGCGCGCCACGCCGAGGCCGAAGCTTTCGTCAAGGCTTTCTACGTCCGCATGGGCGACGACGAGCTGCCGCAGCACAGCACCGAAGGCTGGGCCGCGCTGGCCAACGACTTCCTGGAGTTCGCGCGCATCCGCAAGGCCGGCAAGGCGCTGGTGCGTCTGTTCAATCCGACGCTGAAGGCGCACGGCTGGGAGTCTCCGCATACCGTGCTGCAGATCGTCAACGACGACATGCCGTTCCTGGTCGACTCGATCACGATGCGGCTGGCCGAACTCGGCATCGGCGTGCACGTGCTCGGCCATCCGGTCGTGCGCCTCGAACGCGACCGCTCCGGCAAGCTGGAGACGGTCGGCAGCGGCAGGCCCGAGTCGCTGATGCACCTGGAGATCGACCGCCAGGCCGCCGATGCGATGGTGGAGATCGAGCAGGCGATGCAGGCGGTGCTGGCGGATGTCCGCGCGATCGTCGTCGATTGGCAGGCGATGCGCGAGAAGATGGTCGAGATTGCGGAGGACCTGCCCGGACGGCGCTCGCCGGTGGGTGCGGCGGGGCGCCGTGAGGCGCGCGAGTTCCTGCTGTGGGCCGCGGACAACCATTTCACGCTGCTCGGCTACCGCGAGTACGAGGTGGTCAGACAGAAGGGCGTGGAGGTGCTGCGCGCCGTCGGGAACAGCGGCCTCGGGCTGCTGCGCGCCGGCGACGTCGGCAAGCCGCGCCTGCTGACTTCGCTGGCTGCGCACTACATGCCGCAGTCCGGCGCGGTCGATGCGCTGATCCTGACCAAGACCAATGCGCGCGCGACGGTGCACCGGCCGGGCTACATGGACTACATCGGCATCCTCGACTTCGATGCCGAGGGCAAGCCGGTACGCGAGCAGCGGTTCCTCGGCCTGTACACGTCCAGCGCATATACCTCGCGCCCATGGACGATTCCGCTGGTGCGCGAGCGCCACGAGTACGTGATGGAGCATTCCGGGCTCGCTCCGGACAGCCACAACGGGAAGGCGCTGCGCCACATCCTGGAGACGATGCCGCGCGACGAGCTGTTCCAGGCCAGCGGCGACGAGCTGCTGCGCACCGCGATGGCGATCCTCGGCCTGCAGGAGCGTGTGCGCAGCAAGCTGTTCCTGCGCCGGGACCGCTATGGCCGTTATTTCTCCGGACTGGCGTACATCCCCCGCGACCGCTTCAACACCGAGGTCCGCCACCGTATCGAGGCGATGCTCAAGCGGGTCCTGCACGGCGAGTACATCGACACCAACGTGCAGCTCAGCGAATCGCCGCTGGCCCAGCTGCACCTGATCGTGCGGCCGAAGTCGGGCGAGGCGATCGAGATCGATCATGCCGCGATCGAGGCGGAGCTGGCCGAGATCGTCCGCAACTGGCAGGACGATCTGCGCGACGCGCTGATCCGCCGCCACGGCGAGCAGGAGGGGCTGCACATCAGCCAGCGCTTCGGCCGCGCGTTGCCTGCGGGCTACATCCAGCATTCCGGGGCCGAGGCCGCGGCCCGCGACGTGGAGCACCTGGCCGCGCTGACCGGCCCGGAGGACCTGCGCCTGAGCCTGTGCCGCGTGCACGAGGGAACCGCAGGTCTGCGCTTCAAGTTCTATCGCCAGCTCGACGACATTCCGCTGTCGGACGCGCTGCCGATGATGGAGAACATGGGGCTGCGGGTGATCGCCGAGCATCCGTTCCGGATCGTGGTCGAGGACACCCCGCTGTACATCCAGGACTTCGAGGTCGAGACCGCCGGCGGCGACATCGACATCGACCAACTGGGCCAGAACTTCGAGGACGCCTTCGCCCACATCTGGCGCGGCGACGCCGAGAACGACGGATTCAACCGCCTGATCCTGGCCGCCGGCCTGTCGTGGCGGCAGGTCGCGATGCTGCGCGCCTACTGCAAGTACCTGCTGCAGGTGGGGGTGCCGTTCTCGCAGGCGTACGTGGAGCAGACGTTCGCGCGCTATCCGTTGCTGGCGCGGCTGATGGTCGAGCTGTTCGAGGCACGCTTCCATCCTTCGACCGGCGGGGAGAGCAAGGCCGAGATCAAGGCCGGCATGGCAGCGTTCCGCGCCCAGCTGGAGCGGCTTGCCGGCGGCGACGCGACCGTGATGGGCGTGCTGGAGCCGGTCATCGAGGCCCGTGCCGGCAAGCGCGAGGCGCAGACCGATGCGACCCGCAGGGCGCTCAAGGCCCTGCTCGACAGGGTCTCCAGCCTCGACGAGGACCGCATCCTGCGCAGCTACATGGGGGTGATGGAAGCGACCCTGCGCACGAGCTACTACCAGAACGGCGCCGGTGGCGCCGACAAGGGCTACGTCAGCTACAAGTTCGACTCCGCCCAGGTGCCGGACCTGCCGAAGCCGCGTCCGTACCGCGAGATCTTCGTCTGCGGCCCGCGGGTAGAGGGCATCCACCTGCGTTTCGGGCCCGTCGCGCGTGGCGGCCTGCGCTGGTCGGACCGCCGCGAGGACTTCCGTATCGAGGTGCTCGGCCTGGTCAAGGCGCAGATGGTGAAGAACACCGTGATCGTGCCGGTCGGCTCCAAGGGCGGTTTCATCTGCAAGCGCCCGCCGGCCGATGGCGACCGCGACGCGGTCTGGGCCGAGGGCGTGGCCTGCTACCGGATGTTCATCAACGGCCTGCTCGACATCACCGACAACCTCGTCGACGGCAAGGTCGTGCCGCCGCGCGACGTCGTGCGGCACGACCAGGACGACCCGTACCTGGTCGTCGCCGCCGACAAGGGCACCGCGACCTTCTCCGACATCGCCAACGGCATTGCCCGCGAGCATGGCTTCTGGCTCGACGACGCGTTCGCCTCCGGCGGATCGGTCGGTTACGACCACAAGGGCATGGGCATCACCGCCAAGGGCGCGTGGGAATCGGTCAAGCGCCACTTCCGCGCGCTCGGCCGCGACAGCCAGAAGCAGGACTTCACCGCGGTCGGCATCGGCGACATGTCCGGCGACGTGTTCGGCAACGGCATGCTGCTGTCCAGGCACATCCGCCTGGTCGCCGCGTTCGACCACCGCCACATCTTCATCGATCCGGATCCGGATGCCGCGCGTTCGTTCAAGGAACGCCAGCGCATGTTCAAGCTGCCGCGATCGAGCTGGGCGGACTACGACGCATCGCTGATCAGCAAGGGCGGCGGCGTGTTCCCGCGCACGGCCAAGTCGATCCCGCTGTCGAGGCAGGCGCGCGACGCGCTGGGCATCGAGGGCGACGTCGATGCGCTGAGCCCGAACGAGCTGATGAGCGCGATCCTGCGCGCGCCGGTCGACCTGCTGTGGAACGGCGGCATCGGCACCTATGTCAAGGCGGCGAGCGAGTCGAACGCCGACGTCGGCGACCGCGCCAACAATGCGCTGCGGGTGAACGGACGCGACCTGCGCTGCAGGGTCGTGGGCGAGGGCGGCAACCTCGGCCTGACCCAGCTCGGCCGCATCGAGGCCGCCCAGCACGGCGTGCTGTTGAACACCGACTTCATCGACAACTCGGCTGGCGTGGACACCTCCGACCACGAGGTCAACATCAAGATCCTGCTCAACGGCGAGGTCCAGGCATCGAGGCTGACGGTGCCGGCACGCAACAAGCTGCTGGCGGCGATGACCGACGAGGTCGAGGCGCTGGTGCTCACCGACAACTACCGCCAGAACCAGGCGATCAGCCTGATGGAGCGGATGAGCGTTCCGCGCCTCGGCTCCAAGCAGCATTTCATCCGCACGCTCGAGCAGCAGGGCCTGCTCGACCGCCAGATCGAGTTCCTGCCCAGCGATGCCGAGCTGGCCGAGCGCAAGGCGCGTGGGCAGGGGCTGACCCGCCCGGAGTTGTCGGTGCTGCTGTCCTACGCCAAGCTGGTGATCTACCAGCAGTTGCTGGAGTCGGATATCCCGGAGGACCCGTACCTGTCCAAGGAGCTGGTGCGCTACTTCCCGCAGCCGCTGCAGAAGAAGTACGCCAGGTCGATGGAGCACCACCGGCTGAAGCGCGAGATCATCGCCACCGCGGTCACCAACTCGATGGTCAACCGCATGGGCGCGACGTTCACCCTGCGCATGACCGAGGACACCGGCCGCAGTGCCGCCGAGGTCGCGAAGGCCTATACCATCAGCCGCGAGGCGATCGACGCGCGTGCGCTGTGGGCGCAGATCGACGCGCTCGACGGCAAGGTGCCGGAGGCGGCCCAGATCGATGCGCTGCAGGTGATCTGGCACCTGCTGCGGACGATGTCGCGCTGGCTGCTGTCGCGGCCGGGCGCGATCCCCGAGATCACCGAGGCGATGGCAAGCTACGGCGCCGGCCTCAAGGCGGTGCAGGCGGCGCTGCCGGATGCGATGTCGGACGTTCGCCGCGAGAGCTTCGAAGCGCGCAAGGCCGAGTGGAAGGACAGGGGGCTGCCGGCGGCACTGGCCGTGCAGCTCGCCGCGCTGCCGCTGCTGGAGTTCGGCTGCGACATCGTCGAGGTCGCCAACGCCCGGCGCCTGCCGCCGGCCGAGGTCGCCAGCGCCTACTTCGCGCTCGGGGCGGCCCTGCACATGCCGTGGCTGTACGAGCAGATCGACGCGTTGCAGGTCGATGGCCGCTGGCAGGCGCTTGCGCGCGGGGCCCTGCGCGACGAGCTCGGCGTGCAGCAGCGCGCCCTGGTCGCGCAGATCCTGTCCGGCGGCGGCAAGCAGCCGGCCAAGGCCAAGGTCGAGGCGTGGCTGGATCGCGACGATCCGTCGCTACGTTTCACCCAGGCGATGCTGTCGGAGCTGCTCAACCAGAAGTCGGTCGACTACCCGACCGTTTCGGTGGCGGTGCGGCGGCTGGCGCAGATCGCCGGTTCCACCGCCTGAGCGATGGCGGGGAGGAGCGAGCGGATGGCGGCCCGGCTTGTGGGCGCGCATGCCGGAGGCGTGAACGACGCCTCCGGGGTATCCTCGGTGCACGCCGCAAGGAGCCGCCGATGACCGAATCGCCCCGGATCGCCTTCTTTGCCAGTCCCGCCGAGGACGCCGCCCACGCACTCGACGAGCTGGTCGCAATCCACGGCCAGCACGACCCGGCTTCCGCCGACGTGCTGGTCGCACTCGGCGGCGATGGTTTCATGCTGCAGACCCTGCACCGCCATGGCGCGTTGGGCAAGCCGGTCTACGGGATGAAGCTGGGCAGCGTCGGCTTCCTTATGAACCATCATCGTTCCGACGGCCTGCTCGAGCGGCTGCACGCGGCCGAGCCCGCGGTGCTCAGGCCGCTGGAAATGGTGGCGGTGACCGAGTCCGGTGCCACCGTGGGCTCGCTGGCCTACAACGAGGTCTCGCTGTTGCGACAGACCCGCCAGGCCGCGCACCTGAGCATCGAGCTCAATGGTCAGGTGCGGCTGGACGAACTGATCAGCGACGGCGTGCTGGTCGCGACCGCCGCCGGCAGCACCGCCTACAACTTCTCCGCCCACGGTCCGATCCTGCCGCTGGGCACGAACGTCATCGCGCTGACCCCGATCGCCGCATTCAGGCCGCGGCGCTGGCGCGGCGCGGTGCTGAAGGCCGACACCGAGGTCAGGTTCCGTGTGCTCGACCCGTACAAGCGTCCGGTCAGCGCGACTGCCGATTCGCATGAAGTGCGCGACGTGGTCGAAGTGACGATCCGCGAGTCGCAGGATCGCACGGTCACCCTGCTGTTCGATCCCGAGCACAACCTCGAGGAGCGCATGCTGGCCGAGCAGTTTTCCAGCTAGATTCCGGCCACGGATCTGCATGGACAAACACCGATAAGGCAGCATCATGGGTGCGCTCGCGCCGAAGGAGCGGTACCGAGAGAACCGGATTTCGCTCCATCCGTGCCCATCATCCGCGCAATCCGCGGCCCGGAACCGTTCGCACCCTTTGAGACCGGGGCGGGGCACAATAGGGCCATGCCCGATGCCAATGCCGACCCGCTGATCGTCGCGATTTCTTCGCGCACCCTGTTCGACCTGGAGGACAGCCACGCGTTGTTCGAGGCCCAGGGCATCGATGCCTACGCCGACTACCAGCGCGAACACGAGGACGACGTCCTGACCCCGGGAGTCGCGTTCCCGCTGGTGCGCAAGCTGCTCGGGCTCAACGACGGCGCGCCGCCGGAGGCACCGCGGGTCGAGGTGATCCTGATCTCGCGCAACTCCGCCGACACCGGCCTGCGCATCTTCAATTCGATCGCCCATCACGGGTTGTCGATCAGGCGCGCGGCCTTCGCCGCACACGAGCGGGCCAGGGCCGGCGAGCCGCTGTCCGGCGGTCCGTTCCGCGGCTTCCTCGACGCGCTGCATCGGTTGCAGGCGGCATTCCCGGTTGGCCAGGATGCGCCGATCCGGACCGCGCTGGTCACGGCGCGCTCGATCCCGGCCCACGAGCGGGTGATCCGCACGCTGCGCGAATGGGGCATCCGCCTCGACGAGGCGCTGTTCCTCGGCGGACGGGCGAAAGGGCCGTTCCTGGAGGCGTTCGGCGCCGACATCTTCTTCGACGACTCGGTGCACAACATCGAGTCGGCGCGCGGCCTGGTCGCCGCCGGCCATGTGCCGCACGGCATCGCCAACCGCAGCTGAGGTTTCCCCGGGCGATCGATGCTTTCCGCAGGAGCGGCGCAAGCTGCGATGAGGCCTCCGTCAAAGCCCGATCGCGGCTTGCGCCGCTCATGCTGATGCTTATTGAACGTGTTGCCCGCCAGGGTCTGTCTCGCCGAGATTGATCTCGGTGACTTTCCAGCTCAGCCCCTGACGGCGCAGCACCACCTCGACTGGCAGTTGCCGCTGGCTGCCGGTGTCGTTGTCGAGGCTGACGCTGAAGCGGTCGTGCGACTGCAGGCGGTAGCGCGCATGCTCGAACGGGTCTTCCGGTGGCCGCGTGCCCAGCGGCTCGTCCAGCGTCAGTCCGGACGCGGTGCCCTGGCGCCACGCCACGCGGCCGGTGATCAGCATGGCGACGCCCTGCGGTGTCGCAACGGCCTCGACGAGACTGCCGGTCAGGCGGCCGGCGACCTCCAGCGCGATGCTTCCCAACAGGGTGTCGCGCACCATCGGCCCGGCCTGGCGGGCCAGGTAATCCTCGCTCTGTGCGCGCAGGTTGCGTTGCAGGGCCGGAAAGTCGATGTGGCGGGCGAGGGCGGCGGCGTCGTTCTCGCGCAGGGCGCTTCGGATCCCGTGGACCGCATACAGCGGCGAGACCATGAACAGCGCCAACAGCAGCGTGGCGAGCAGGGCGAGCGACAGCAGCAGTTTCTTCATCGTGATCGATCGGCAACCGGGCGGGGGAGTCGGGCGGCGTCGCGCCGCGTGCCCAGTGTAGGTGCAAGCCCGGTCCGGGGAGGACCGGGGCCTCGACGGATGCGGGGAATGCCGGCGGCCGTCGCGGCGGCCGCCGGGCTCCTGCGGAGGGATCAGAAGCGCAGTCCGTGCTCGCGCACTTCCAGCGGTGCCATCCGGGTCTGGTCGTGCAGCTCGAGCTGGCGCACCTCGAACGGGGCTTGGTAGCCGGCCGGCAGGTGGGCCGGATCGAACTTCAGGGTCAGCGCGCCGTCGCCGGCTGCCAGCCAGGCGGCCGAATGCGACTGCGACACCGGTCGCCGCACGCCGTCCGGGCCGGTTGCGTACAGCACGCCGCGGACCTCGTAGCGTCCGTCCGCCGCGACGTCCAGCGGCAATTCGACCTGCAGCCGGCGCGGATCGGCGTCGTAGCCTCCGTCCAAGCGTGCGGTCGGCACCGCCACCGCGAACGCGGTGCGGGCATCGCGCGCGGTCTCGCCGTCATTGGCGAACACCTGCAGTTCCCACAAGCCGGGCTGGCCGGGGACATGGTCGGGCAGGCGCAGGTCGGCAGTGCCGCGGCCCTGTTTGTCCAGGCGCAGCCGGACCGGGAAGCTCTCACCGTCGGGAGCGACCAGCAGGGCCTCGGCCCGGGCCGGGACGCCGCGCGCACCGCGCCGCATCTCGACGTCGACCGCCATGCGGCCGCGACCGAGGGCATGGTGGCGTCGCGGCTGGGCATGCAGGACGACGTCGCTGTCGGGCTCGAAGACGTGGACCACGTAGCGTCCGCTGGCCCCGGCAGCCTGCAGGCGGTAGCGACCGGCAGCGGCGGTGCGATCGGTGCGCACCACCATCGTGCCCGGATTCACCGCCATCCCGGTCGCGCGCAGCTGCTCGGCAGAGGCCATCGCCTCGAGCGCGACCGCACGGCCGCCGGCCTGCTGCATTTGCAGGCGTCCGGGGGCGATCGGGGCGGCGCCGCGGGCCGGACTGACCCGGATCAGCGCGCCGGGTGCGCTCAGGCCGAGGTCGACCCCGCGCTCGAGCGTGGCGCCGTCGACGGTCATCCAGAACTCGCGGCTCTCGGCGGCGTGCGGTGCCGGCTTCGACAGCTCCGCCGCCGGATCCAGCAGCCAGGAGAACGACACCGGCGCGCGCTCGAAGTCGCCGGCCGGCACCGGTGCGGCGGCCAGGCGCTGCGGGACCTGGTCGTCGTTGCCGGCAGGCAACAGCGGCTGCGCGGCCGTGGCGGCGAGCGGGATCCAGAGCAGGGCGGCGATGGACAGGGTGAGGATTCGATGGGTGTTGGACATGACGGTCACCTCACTGCTGCAGGTCGGAACGCAGGATGGTGTCGAGCCGGAAGCAGGCGCGACGGCTCTGGTTGTGGCTCAGCGGCTCGCTGCCGTTGGTTCTGCTCTTGTCGACGAACCAGACCGTGCCGGCGGCCGACTGGCTGCTGCAGTCGAGGAAACCGTCCGAACAGCTGTTGAGCCAGTTCTGGGTCGTCTCCAGGCCCACGTTCTCCCAGTAGCCGCCGCAGTAGCTGTCGGAATCGAACGGCGAGGAATCGACGTCGCTGCCGACCACGCTGCGGAACGGCTTGGGCAGCGCCGGGCGTCCGGAGGTGCCGTACAGGTACTCGGCGTTGTAGTACGCCATCCAGCTGACCTGCTGCTGGCGGACCGCATCGTTCTGATAGCCCAGCAGCCAGCCCACCGACTGCTCGAAGCTGTTGCCGTTCATCACCGCATCTGCGAGTGGAGTGCCGGCCGACGACGGCGCCAGTGCGTTGACGCGGACGACCCTGCTGATGATGCCCGGATAACGGCTGTCCCAGGTCGGATTCGACATGATCCATCGCATGACGTTGCCGCCATTGGAATGGGTGATCACGATCAGGCGGGTGATGCCGCGGTCGTTGATGAAGGTGGTCAGCTGTCCGGCCAGGCAGCCGGCTGCGCGGCTGTCCCACATGTACTGCTCGAAGTCGCAGTTGATCACCGTGTAGTCGGCGCCGTTCGGCAGCCCCTGCCGTACCGAATCCACCATCGAGGGTGTCCAGTAATCCTGGTAGGCGTTGGTCTGCTTGCCGGTGCCGTGCACGAAGGCGACGCCGGTGACGTCGGCCAGTGCGCAGGGAGAGAGCGCGGCCACGAGAAGGCCGCAGGCGAGTTTCCGCATGATCCTTGTCCCCTAATCCTTGGCGCGGCGGTGACCACCAGGGACTCCGCCGCTGGTCTGATTGCTGCTGGTATCCCCTGCGCCACCCTCCGGCGCATCGCCACCGAGCGTACCCATCCGTACGGGTATGTCATGCGGCGCTGCGGCGCTGCGGCGGTTTCAGGTCACAGAACGCAAGGGTCGGGGCGCGATGTGTCGACGTGCCGTCGCTCCGGTGACAGCGACGTGACGAAGAAACGCCTGCGACGGCCTCAGAAATCCAGGTCCAGCGCCGCGCACAAGTAGTCGATCAGCGGCGCGAGGCCTGCCAGGTCCTTCTCCAGCACCGCGCGCAGCCGGGGACCGGTCATCGTCGCATCGTCGATGTTGCGGACGGCGACGAAGTTCTTGCGCCGCAGATCCTCGGCATGCCCGAACTCGGGCGGAAAGCCGCGCGGCATCCGGGTCAGCATCTCGCTGTCGTCCAGCGCGTAGCGGCGCCGGAAGCTGCTGTCGCCGGTGACCCTGGTCCACGCACCCGGATTGTCGAGGATGAAGTGGCGGATACGGCGCAGGCTGTCGGCACCCGGATGCCAGATTCCGGCAGCGACGAAACAGTTACCTGGCTGCAGGTGGATGTAGTAGCCCGGCGCCTCGACGTTGCGGCTGCGCTCGTGGAACAGGCGGGCGCCCTGCCAGGTCTTGTACGGGGCCTTGTTGTTGCTGAAGCGGGTGTCGCGGTGGATCCGGAACAGCGAGCCGCCAACGGTCCTGGGATCGGCGCGGTAGTGTTCGCTCTGTTCGGTCAGGGCCGGCTGCAGGTCGGCCAGCAGCCGCCGGAACGGTTCGCGGACGTGGCTCTCGTAGCGCGCCTTGTTCGCGTTGAACCACTCTCGCTCGTTGTGCCGGGCGAGATCCTTGAGGAACTTGAGGCTGGCGTCGCTGAAGTAGGCGGGCATCGGAGACTCCGGGGACGGTGGGCGAGACGCTTCAGGTCAGGCTCAGGCGCAGGTCGCGGCCCCAGGCCTGGAGCTGGTCGAGCAGCACCTGGCGCGGGCCGTCGCCGGCGTGCTCCTGGCGAAGGGTAGCGATCTCGCCGTCGAAGCGCGCGAAGTCGTACTCGGCGAAGCCGCCGTCGCGGAGCCGGCGGCGGCGGTACTCGTCCCAACGCGCCCGCTCGCTGGCGGAGAGCGTCGAGGGCCAGTTGCGGGCGCGGTAGCGGAACAGCAGCTCCGGCAGCCGCGGGTCGCGGAATGCGAAGGCCGCTGCACCGAGCGCTTCCGGTGGGGTGCTGCGTACGTCGCGGAACAGGCGCTTGTCGCCGTCGCCGATGAAGCCGTCGTAGAGCGCGCCGTCGACGTCCGAGGGCGGACGCTCGCGGCCATCGTCGAACACCCGCCGCAGCTTCTCCGCCAGCGCAGGCCCGGCATCGCGCAGGATACGGGCTCGGGCCTCGGCGAGGGCGGGGTCGATGCCGAGGCGTTCGAACTCCTGCGGCCGCAGGTGCGTCCACGCGACCAGCGCCGGACACCGGTTGAGGTGGACCTCCTTCAGCGCGATCCGGCTTTCGCCTTCGGGCAGGTCGGCCGCGGGGGTGTACAGGCGGTCGGCGATACCGGACGCGTCCAGTTGCAGCAGTGCGGCCGGATCCTGGTCGAGGTCGAACACGATCACGCGACTGTCGATGCGCGGGTGGCGTGCCAGCGGCAGTACCGGGGCTGCGCACATCCGGTTGGCTGGATAGCGCTGCGAGACGTGCAGCACCGGCGTCATCGCTACCGTGTCCAGCAGGCTGGCGGCAAAGCGCTTGTCGCGCAGGCGCAGCGCGTAGTCCCAGAAGCGCGGCTGCGCCGCCTTCAGCAGCCGCGCGAGGCCGATCAGCGCACGCACGTCGGAAAGCGCCTCGTGAGCATCGCCTTCGCGCACGCCGTTGGCCTCGGCCAGGTGTTCGAGCCTGAACGAGGCGCAGCCGTCGTCGCGTCGTGGCCAGACCAGGCCGTCGGGACGCAGTGCATGGGCCAGGCGCAGCACGTCGAGCAGGTCCCAGCGCGAGTTGCCTCCGCGCCATTCCCGCTCGTAGGCGTCGTAGAAGTTGCGGAACAGACCGTGACGGACGAATTCGTCGTCGAACTTCAGCGAGTTGTAGCCCAGGCTGCATGTCTCCGGCCGGGACATCGCCTCGAATATCCGTGCGAACGCCTCCGCTTCTGGCACACCTTCGCGCAACGCGTGTTGCGGGGTAATGCCGGTGACCAGGGTCGCCGCAGGCGAGGGCAGCAGGTCGTCGGCTGGCCTGACGAAGAAACTGACCGGTTCCTCGATCTCGACGAGCTCGGCGTCGGTGCGGATCGCCGCGAACTGGGCGATCCGGCTGCTGCGCGGATCGGTACCGAAGGTTTCCAGGTCGTAGAACAGGAAGCTGGCAGGCATGGCTGGAATCGAGGACCTCATGGAACGGGAGATGCGGACTCCGCCGTTGCGATGGATCGCGATCGACGGGACGATCGGCTATCCCGCCGCCGGAAGCCGCCGCACCCGGCCCATCCTACGGGTTCAATCGTCCTGGGGCAGCGGGTCGAGCCGTGCCAGCACCATCGCGTCGACCACGTCCCAGTCCAGGGTGTCGAGCGAATCGTGGCCGCGGGTCAGCTCGACGAGCAGTTCGCGCTGCAGCCGGCCGCGCTCGAACGCCATCGCGTAGGGCAGGCGGTGGAAGCTGACCATCGAGTAGCGTGGCATGAAACGCGCCGGGTGGCGCTCGGCCAGCTTCTGCTCCAGCGCGCGCTGCAGCAGGTAGTCCTCGTCGTCGACGCGGTCGCGCATTTCCAGGTAGTTTTCCAGCGCCATCGCCTGGATCGCGCGCGAGTTGGGCAGGCGTTCGGCCTGGAACGCGGCAAACGCGGCCGCCCGGTCGCCGGTGGCATCGAGATGCTCGGCCAGTGCAACGCAGTCCTCGAACGCGCAGTTCATGCCCTGGCCGTGGAACGGTACCATCGCGTGGGCCGCGTCGCCGAGCAGTACCGCGCGATCGTCGAGTTGCCAGCTGTCCAGATACAGAGTGCCGAGCACGCCGGTCGGGTTGCGTTCGAAGTCCTGCTCCAGCGTCGGCATCAGCGGCAACGCGTCGGGGAAGTCGCGTTCGAACAGCCCGCGAGCGTCGGCGCCGTTGCGGATGCTGGCGAAGCTCGGACCCCGGGCGCGGGCCCGGTCCCGGACCGGTTCGGCCCCGTCGCGAGGGCTCTCGTCGGGAACATCGTTGTTGGGCAGGAACAAGGTGACGGTGAAGGTGCGCTCGTCGTTCGGCAACGCGATGCACATGTAGCGACCGCGCGGCCAGATGTGCAGCGCGTTGGGCTCGATCCGGAATCCGCCATCGTCGGCCGGCGGGATTTCCAGTTCCTTGTAGGAGTGGTCGAGGAATTCGCTGCGCTCGCCCAGTTCGGTCTCGGCGGCCATCGCCTGGCGCAGGGCCGAGCCGGCACCGTCGGCTCCGACCAGGGCCTCGAACGGAACATCGTGCCGGCTGCCGTCGCGCTCGTCGACGTAACGGGCGAGACGGGCATCGAAGTCGACGCTCTCCAGGCCACGGTTGAAGTGGAGACGGACCCCGGCGCGCTCCGCGATGTCGAGCAGCACGATGTTCAGCTCGCCGCGATGCACCGACCAGATCACCTCGCTGTCGTCGCGGCCGTAGCGTTGCAGGCTGGTGCGGCCGTCGCTGAAATGCACCATCCGGCCGCGCATCATCACCGCCTGGGTCATCACCGCCGCATCGGCGCCGGCCAGGCGCAAGGCATGGCGGCCGCGCTCGGCCAGGGCAAGGTTGATCGAGCGTCCCCCTTCGTAGCCACGGACGCGCGGATCGCCGCGCTTCTCGAACACCTCGACCTTCCAGCCGCGTCTCGCAAGCAGGGTCGCGAACAGCGCGCCGGCGAGGCCGGCACCGATCACGGTGATGCGCCTTTCCACCAGGCCGGGATCGTCAAGCGGCATCGCGCCAGGCCTCCACGGCTCGCGCGAAGCGCAGGATGTCCGCGTGGGTGTTGTACAGCGGCGCCGGCGAGATCCGGATCACGTCGGGCTCGCGCCAGTCGCCGAGCACGCCATGACCGGCCAGATGATCGAACAGCGCGCGTCCCTGTGCGCGACCGCCTGCGACACGCAGCGACAGCTGTGCGCCGCGGCGCTCGGGTTCGGACGGGGTGACGATCCGCAGCACGCCGGACAGTCGCTGCCTGATCAGGGTCTCGAGGTATCCGGTCAGTCGCAGGGACTTCGCCCGCAGTGCCGGCATGCCGACCGCGTCGAACAGCTCCAGCGAAGCGCGCAGCGGCGCCATGCCGAGGATCGGCGGGTTGCTCAGCTGCCAGCCCTCGGCGCCCGGCGTCGGCCGGAATTCCGGCCCCATCAGGAACCGGGTCGAGGGCTCGTGGCCCCACCAGCCGGCAAAACGCGGCCGTTCGGTGTAGGCGTGCCGGTCGTGGACGAAACAGCCGGCGACCGCGCCCGGACCGCTGTTGAGATACTTGTAATGGCACCAGACCGCGAAATCGACGCCGCAGTCGTGCAGCGCCAGCTCGCGGTTGCCGACGGCGTGGGCGAGGTCGAAACCGCAGACCGCCCCGGCCGCGTGCGCCAGCCGCACGATCCCGGCGAGGTCGAAGAACTGGCCGGTGCGGTACTGGATGCCGGGCCACAGCACCAGCGCGAGGCGGTGGCCGTGGGTGCGGATCGCGTCTTCGATCGCGGCCATCGAGATCGTGCCATCGGACTCGTCCGGTTCCAGCTCGATCAGGTCGGTGTCCGGATCGAAGCCGTGGAACCTGACCTGCGACTCCATCGCATGGCGGTCGGACGGAAACGCTCCGGCTTCGATCAGGATCGCCGGGCGCTCCGGCGTCGGCCGATAGAAGCTGACCATCATCAAGTGCAGGTTGACCGTAAGGGTGTTCATCGCGACCACCTCCGACGGCCTGGCCCCGACCAGCCGGCCGAGCTGTTCGCGGACCAGTTCGTGGTAGGTCATCCACTGCGAGTCGCCGGTGAAGTGGCCTTCGACCGCGACTTCCGCCCAGGTCCGCAACACCTCCTCGACGTGGTGCCGCGCGCCCCGCGGCTGCAAACCCAGCGAATTGCCGACGAAGTAGGCCTGCTCGCCGTCGCCATGGCGCGGGATCAGGAATTCCCCACGCAGGGTCGGCAGCGGGTCGGTCGCGTCGAGGTGGGCGGCGTGCGCGGGGTCGAACGGGTCGGTCATGCGGGTCGATCTCTCGGGACGTCGGGAGGTGCGCCAATCGTGGCGGGTGTCATTCGAAGCGGGACATCGGCAGGCCCAGCCATTCCAGCGCGGTGCCGTGGTAGAGGCGGGCCCGTTCGGATTCCGGCAGTTCCAGCGAGGCGATACCGGCCCCGGGCGACTGTTCGCCGAGCGGGAACGGGTAGTCGGTGCCGAGCATCACCTGCGAGACGCCGCAGGTATCGAGCAGGTAGCGCAGCGCGCGCGGATCGGCGACCCAGGAGTCGAAGTACAGTTGCGACAGATAGTCGCGCGGGTTGCGCGGGTTGTCGGTCGCGACCAGGTCGGGTCGCATGTTGAAGCCATGTTCGATGCGGCCGATCGTGTACGGGAACGCGCCGCCGCCGTGCGCCATGCAGACCTTCAGTCCAGGCAACCGTTCCAGCACGCCGCCGAAGATCAGGCAGCAGGCCGCGCGTGACTGCTCGGCCGGCATGCCGACCAGCCACGGCAGCCAGTACTTGGGCATCGACGGCGTGCCCATCATGTCCCACGGGTGCACCAGGATCGCCGCACCGAGTTCCGCTGCGGCCTCGAAGAACGGGAACAGTTCCGGTGCGTCGAGGTTCCAGTCGTTGATGTGGCTGCCGATCTGCACGCCCTGCAGGCCGAGCTGGTCCATGCAGCGCTCCAGTTCCTGGATCGCGAGCCGCGGCGATTGCATCGGCACCGTGCCGATCCCGGCGTAATTCCGCGGGAAGTCGTGGCAGGTACGTGCCATGTGCTCGTTCAGCGCCTGGTGCAGCTCCAGCGCCTGGTGCGGCTTCGCCCAGTAACTGAACATCACCGGTACCGTGCTCAGCACCTGCACCTGCACGCCGAAGCGCGCATAGTCGGCCATCCGCTCTTCCGGGTCCCAGGTCTTGGACCAGATCTCGCGGAAGAACTTGCCGTCCTTGTAGATCCGGTGGCGGCCGTCGTCGGTGTGGTGGATCACCGGAAACCGGTTGTCGCCGTACTTCCTGACCAGATCCGGCCAGTCGCGCGGTAGGTAGTGGGCATGGGTATCGATCTTCAGCATGGCATCGATCCGCCGGTCCGGTGGGCGACGGCCAATGTCGCCGGAGGCTCCGGCCAACCCCTTCCAGCCGGAGCGGGCACGTGCAGATTCGCCATGTCGCGGCTCAGGCCGGGTCCGCCGGCGGTTCCGGCGCCTCGTAGCGGGCCGGTCGCGGGTTGAGGTGGCCGCAGGCGCCGCAGGTGCGGTGCTCGTCGGAGCGGTAGAAACGGTCGAACACCGGCGGGAAATCGCGTTCGATGTCCTGCAGGTGGAAATACTCTTCGTAGAGCATGTGATTGCAGCGCTCGCAGTACCAGAGCAGGCCGTCCTTCTCGTGCGCCAGGCGCCTGCGCTCGATCACCAGGCCGACCGAGTCGGGCATGCGCTGCGGCGAATGCGGCACCCGCGGCGGCAGCAGGAAGATCTCGCCGGCACGGATCGGGATGTCGCGGACCCTTCTCCCGCCGTCATCGGTCTGCTCCTGGATCTTCAGCACCATCTCGCCCTCGAGCTGGTAGAACCACTCCGGACCCTCGTCCCAGTGATAGTCGGTGCGCTGGTTCGGGCCGCCGACCACCATCACGATGAAGTCGCCGTCGTAGATGCACTTGTTGCCGACCGGCGGCTTGAGCAGGTGACGGTGCTCGTCGATCCATGCCTGGAAGTTGATCGGGCTGGGCAGCATCATTCGCCTCCGGTTGCCTGCGTGGCGATGCGGGCCACGCACTTGAGTTCGATCGCGATCGGCGTCGGCAGCGCGCTGATGCCGAGCGTGGTCCGGCAGGGCGCATCGTCGGGATCGGGGAAGTACTCCGCCCAGACCGCGTTGTAGGCGGCGAAATCGCGCGCCATGTCGGTCAGGTAGACGGTCACGTCGACCAGATCCTGCCAGCGCGCACCGCTGGCCTCGAGCACGGCTTTCACGTTGGCGAACACCGACCTGCACTGCAGCTCGATGTCGTAGCCGATCAGCCGGCCCTCGGCGTCCTGTACGTTGCCCGGCACCGCGTTGGTGGCCGGATCGCGCGGCCCGATCCCGGACAGGAACAACAGTTCGCCTACCCGGCGCGCGTGCGGATAGCGGCCGACCGGCCGCGGCGCGCCGGGGGCCTGGATGCCCGTGTTCATCGCGGCGAGTCTCCGCTGGCGGCATGCACCCGCGCGACTGCCTCGGCATAGCGTCCGCCGAGCCGCTCATAGTTCTCGACATCGATCTGCAGATCGTTGACGCGGCCGTTCTTGAGGCTGTAGACCCAGCCGTGCACGGTCAGCGCCTGGCCACGGCTCCAGGCGTCGCGGACGATGTTGGTCTGGCAGACGTTCTGCACCTGGTCGATCACGTTCAGTTCGCACAGGCGATCGTGGCGCTCGTGTTCGGCGGCCGCATGCAGGCAGCCGGCATGCTTCTCGGCGACGTCGGCGACATGGCGGATCCAGTTGTCGGCCAGGCCGACCCGGTGGCCGTGCAGGGCGGCGTGGACGCCACCGCAGCCGTAGTGGCCGACGACGATGATGTGCTCGACCTTCAACACGTCCACCGCGAACTGGATCACCGACAGGCAGTTCAGGTCGGTGTGGACGACGACGTTGGCGATGTTGCGGTGGACGAATACCTCGCCCGGCGCCAGGTCGATGATCTGGTTGGCCGGTACCCGCGAGTCGGAGCAGCCGATCCACAGGTACTTTGGCGCCTGCTGTTTCGACAGTTGCTCGAAGAAATGCGGATCCTCGGCGTTGATCCGTTCGGACCACTCGCGGTTGCGTTCAAGAAGGTCGTGCAGTTTGCTCATCGTCGACTCGACAGAAGAAAGGTCAGGCGGTGTGGGGCAGGGAACGGCTGCGGCGGACCAACGAGCGCGGCACGGTCGTCCAGAACGCGCCCATCATGCCGCCCGCGATGCAGGGCAGGAAAATCGCCGCCGCGCTGTAGCGCAGTATCGGAAAGACGTAGCCGCCGAGCCAGCACGCGATCATTCCCGGGCCGGCGGTGATCACCGGCGCCACCGGCAGGCGCAGCACGGCGATGGAATCGGGCACGACCGATCCGTTCATTGCGCCTCCTTTATCAGCAGCCCGACGTTGCGGGCCTCGGTGAAGAACCGCATCGCCTCCAGGCCGCCTTCGCGGCCGAGCCCGGACGCGCCGGTGCCGCCGAACGGCGTACGCAGGTCGCGCATCAGCCAGGTGTTGACCCAGACCATGCCCGCACGCAGTGCGGCGGCCACGCGGTGGGCGCGGTCGAGGTCGCGGGTCCAGACCGATGCGGCGAGGCCGTAGTCGGAGGCATTGGCCAGGGCCAGCGCCCCGGCTTCGTCGTCGAATGCCTGCAGTGTGACCACGGGGCCGAAGATCTCCTCGCGGTTGGTCGCGCAGTCTGGGCCGAGTCCGTCGAGCACGGCGGGGGCGACGAACCAGCCCGGGCGGTCGAGCGCATGACCGCCGCAGTGCACGCTGCCACCCTCGTCGCGGGCGCGTCGCAGAGCGGCGAGCACCTTGTCGAAGTGGGCCCGCGACACCAGCGGACCCATCTCGGTGTCCGGATCGACCGGATCGCCGATGCGCAGCGCGAGCGCGCATTCGACCAGGGCGTCGCGGAACGCGTGGTAGATGCGCCGCTCGACGAGGATCCGCGAGCCGCACAGGCAGATCTGGCCGCTGTTCTGGAACGCCGAACGCACGATGGTCTCGAGCCGGTCCTCCCACGCGCTGTCGGCGAACACCAGGGTCGGGTTCTTGCCGCCGAGCTCCAGCGAGACCTTCTTCAGTTGCGGAGCGGCGATGCCGGCGATGCGCCGGCCGACCGCGGTGCTGCCGGTGAACGACACCGCCCGTACCGCCGGGTGGGAGACCAGCGGCTCGCCGACCCGCGGTCCGCTGCCGTGGACCAGGTTCAGCACGCCAGGCGGGAATCCGATCTCCGCCGCCAGTTCGGCCAGCATCGTCGCGGTCACCGGGGTCACTTCGGAGGGTTTGGCGACCACGGTGTTCCCGGCCGCCAGCGCCGGCGCGATCTTCCATGTGAACAGGTACAGCGGCAGGTTCCATGGCGAGATCGTCGCGACCACGCCGAGCGGTTGTCGCAGGGTGTAGTTCAGGCCGGCCTCGCCGTGGTGGGACTCGCTGGCGAACTGGGTCGCCGCCTGCGCGAAGAAGCGCAGGTTGGCGACCGCGCGCGGAATCTCGACATCCCGCGCCAGCCGGATCGGCTTGCCGCCGTCGCGGGATTCGGCGCGGGCGAAGTCGTCGGCACGGGCTTCCAGCGCCTGGGCGAGCCGCTCCAGCCAGTGCGCGCGCCGGCTGTTGGGCAGCGAAGACCACGCGGTGAAGGCCGCCTGCGCCGCTGCGATGGCGGCATCGACATCATCCGCGTCGCCGTCGGCGACCTCGGCGTACGCGGTGGCCGTCGCAGGGTCGAAGATCTCGAGCCAGCGATCGCCCGCAGGTGGATGGGCGGTGCCGTTGATCCAGTGGGTCAGGCGCATCCGCCAAGCTTAACGCGAGCGGAGTCGACCGCGCTTAACGTGCTGGGCGGGATGGAGGTACCGTCTGCGGTCCGTGGTACTCGAAGCCGATGCGCGCGTCGCCAGCCCGGGCAACCCGCGCCGGCACGACCACCGCCGGCTTGTCGAGGCCGTCGTAGAAGAACAGCCGGACCAGCTCCTCGTCGAGCAGATCGCAGGCTTCCGGACGGACGATCGCGCAACCGTTCTCGGACAGGTCCAGAGCCTCGGCGAACCACGCGTCGTGGCCGCGCACGACCATCACCCGTTCGGCGAACGGGCGTCTGCCGCCGAAGCGGCGTTCGTCCCCAGGCGGCTGGATCATGTGGGCGGGGTCGGGGAGGGCGTTCAGAGCGAGCGGGTGCGGCCGCCGTCGACCGGCAGGTTGATGCCGGTGATGTAGGCCGCCGCCGGCGAACACAGGAAGGCGACCGCGGCCGCGGTCTCCTCCGGCCGGGCGAAGCGCCGCATCGGGATCGCGGCGACCATCTCGGCCTCCACCGCGTCGCGATCGCGGCCGCTCCTGGCGGCGCTGCTGTCGATGATCTGCTCGATGCGCGGGGTCCGGGTCGAGCCGGGCAGCACGTTGTTGACGGTGATGCCGCCGGGGGCGAGCTCGGTGGCGAGGGTCTTGGCCCAGCTGGCGACCGCCCAGCGGGTCGTATTGGACACGCCCAGACCCGACAGGGGTTCCTTCACCGAGGTCGAGATCACGTTGACGATGCGGCCGTAGCCGGCCTGCTCCATGCCCGGAACGACGATCTCCGCGAGCACGTGGTTGCCGATCAGGTGCTGGCGCCATGCCGCCTCGAACGCGGCGATGTCGGCCCCGCGTACCGGGCCGGGCGGCGGGCCGCCGCTGTTGTTGACGAGGATCTGGACCGGTCGCCTGGCGACAAGGACCTCGGCCTCTCTCCGCAGCGCATCGGTATCGGCGGCGTCGACCGCGATCCAGCCGTGGGTCTGGCCCGGGCGCGGTCGCGGCAGCTCCGCGGCCAGCCGTTCGAGCAGATCGGAGCGACGCGCAAGCAGGGTCACGTCGGCGCCCAGCGCGGCCAGCTCGCGCGCACAGGCCAGCCCGATGCCTTGGCTGGCGCCACAGACCAGCGCATGTTTTCCGGTCAGGTCGAGATCCATCATCGTTCTCCTTCGTTTCCCTGGTCCGCTGCCGGCAGCGCATGGCGGCGCATCAGCGTGGCAACCGCACGTTCGCGGTCGCCACTGCGCCCTTCCAGGTCGGTGGCGACCGCGGCGACATTCGCGGCCGGATGGTTCTGGCCGAGCTTGAACTTGACCTGCACCTCGTCGATGTCGAGGTGGAAGCCGATGATGCCGCGCAGCTGGCGCCGGTGGTCGTCGCGTTCCGGCTCGAAGGCCCAGTCGCGGCCGAGCCGGGTTTCCTGCACGTGGCTCAGGGCGGCGACCAGTCCGGCCAGGCCCGCTTCGTCGTCGAACGTGCGCAGGGCCCCGCCCAGATGGGCGACCGCGTAGTTCCAGGTCGGTACGCGCGCGGCGGTTTCCTTGTCGGGGTAGACGCCGGGCGATACGTAGGCGTGAGGGCCGTGCACGATCGCCAGCGCGCGGCCCGCATGCCTCGCCTGGGGATTCGGCCGCGCCCAATGGCCGGACAGACGGATCCCTCGGTCGTCGCGGCGGTACAGGACCGGCAGATGGCTGACGGTCGGGACGTCGTCGCGCACCGTCACCAGGGTGACGAAGGGGTTCGCGTCGATCAGCCGGTCGAGCGCGGCCGGGTCGTCGATCGTGAAGGCGCGCGGTGTGTACACGTGTCGGTCAATGGTGCGAAGGCAGCTTCTGGACCATCAGCTCGCGCAGGCGCTCATCGTCTTCGGCGCGTGGCGGGACCAGCTCGTCGAGCACGAAGCCGCGGACCTCGGCATCGTCGTCGTCGAGGCCGTCGAGGGCGACGAACTCGGCGTCCATCAGCGCCGCGCGGGCGCTGTCCTCGCTGTCGTACGTCAGGGTGTTGCCGTCGCTGTCGAAGACCTCGGCGGTGCCGGCCTCGCGCACCCGCATCCGCGCCCAGATCACCGTGCGGCCCAGGGTCGCGAGCCACCAGTGGGTACGCAGTGCGTCGTTGTCGCCGTTCATGCCACCACCTCCGCGACCAGCCAGAGCAGTCCGGCCATCAGCAGGCCGCCGAGAATCGTCAGCAGCGACAGTCGGGCGGGCGTCGCCAGACCGCAGAGGTTGCGGTCTCCGATCGCCGCGTAGTCCTTGCGCAGCAGCCAGCCCAGGGCGGCCGGACTGATGAAGGCGCCTGTGCCGAACCCGGCCAGGATCGCCGGGTGGCGATCGCGCACGTGCACCAGCGCCAGCGGCCAGAAGATCACGAAGGCGGTGGCGCCGGCGATGGCCAGCGACAGCGAGACCAGGGCGAAGAACAGGATCATCGTGGAGGGATCACCGAAGCTGGATCGTCGTATGAACGTGGCGGATCGTATGAATTCGGGGGCTTGTCCGCCCGGCCCGCGACTCCAGGCCCGGCAGCATCAGAACTCAGCCTGGCCCGGTGCGCGCGGGTACGGGATCGCATCGCGGATGTTGGCCAGTCCGCACACGTAGACCACCAGGCGCTCGAAGCCGAGGCCGAAGCCCGCGTGCGGCACGGTGCCGTAGCGGCGGAAGTCACGGTACCAGCCGTAGTGTTCGGCATCCAGGCCGAACTGCGCCATCCGCGCATCGAGCACGTCCAGGCGTTCCTCGCGCTGGCTGCCGCCGATGATCTCGCCTATGCCCGGGGCCAGCACATCCATCGCCGCGACGGTCCTGCCGTCGTCGTTCAGGCGCATGTAGAACGCCTTGATGTGCTCGGGGTAGTTCGTCACCACGACCGGGCGGCCGACGTGCTGTTCGGTCAGCCAGCGCTCGTGCTCGGTCTGCAGGTCCAGGCCCCATTCGACCGGGAAGTCGAACTTCTGTCCCGACTTCTGCAGCAGCGCGACCGCGTCGGAGTAGTCGATCCGTTCGAACGGCGCGTTGACGAAGGCCTCCAGCCGGCTGACCGCATCCTTCTGCACGCGCTCGGCGATGAATGCCATGTCGTCGGCGCGTTCGTCGAGCACCGCGCGGAACAGGTACTTCAGGAACTGCTCGGCGACCCGCGCGTCCTCGGCGAGGTCGGCGAACGCGATCTCCGGCTCGACCATCCAGAACTCGGCCAGATGACGGGTGGTATGACTGTTCTCGGCGCGGAAGGTCGGGCCGAAGGTGTAGACCTTGCTCAGCGCCAGGCAGTAGGCCTCGACATTGAGCTGGCCGGAGACGGTCAGGAAGGTCTCCTTGCCGAAGAAATCGCGGGAGAAGTCCACCTCGCCGCGGGCGTCGTGCGGCAGGTTGGCCAGGTCCAGGGTCGAGACGCGGAACATCTGGCCGGCGCCCTCGGCGTCGGAGGTGGTCACGATCGGCGTGCTGATCCAGTAGTAGCCGTTCTCGTGGAAGAAGCGGTGCACCGCCTGGGCGAGACAGTGGCGGATGCGGGTGACCGCACCGAACAGGTTGGTGCGCGGGCGCAGGTGCGCGACCTCGCGCAGGAATTCCAGCGAATGCGGCTTGGGCTGGATCGGGTAGGTTTCCGGATCCTCGACCCAACCGACCACCTCGATCTCGCGCGCCTGCACCTCGAAGCCCTGGCCCTTGCCCTGCGACTCCACCAGTTCGCCACGCGCGATCACCGAGCAGCCTGCGCTCAGGTGCTTCACCTCCGACTCGTAATTCGGCAGCGCCGCCGGCGCGACCACCTGGATCGGCGCGAAGCAGGAGCCGTCGCTGACGTTGACGAAGCTCAACCCCGCCTTGGAGTCGCGACGGGTGCGGACCCAGCCGCGGATCGTGACTTCGCCGCCGACCGGCACCCGGCCGGCAAGCGCGTGTTCGACGCTGATGATCGTCATGCTGTGGGCACCGTCGTGGCTTGAAATCGGCCCCGTCCGGGCCGATATGGGGGAAAGCGGTGCAGTTTAACGGTTGGGCCGCAGCGCGGCGATACCGACGCGGCCCCCGTAGACCGGATGTCGACCGCATGTCGTCGACTGCACATCTATAATCGGACACAGCCTCTCCCCGGAGCTCCACATGGCCGTCACCCTCGCTCCCGCCGCTCTCGCCCGCGTCCAGCGCTTCCTCGCCGAGGATCCGTCCGCGCTCGGCCTGCGCTTCGGCGTGACCCGCACCGGCTGCTCGGGCTGGCAGCACATCGCCGATCTCGCGCGCGAGGAGAAGCCCGGCGATACCGTGTTCGAGCAGGACGGCGTGCGCATCTATGTCGACCTGACCAGCCTGCCGATCGTCGACGGCACCCGCATCGACCTGGTCAGGCAGAGGCTGGGCGAGCAGTTCCTGTTCCACAACCCCAACATCGCCGAGGCCTGCGGCTGCGGCGAGAGCTTCACCACCGAGGCGATCCCCGACCTGCACGCCTGAGCCGCGGAGCGATCCGGGTCCGCGGCCGCGCCCCCGACTTTCGTCAGGGGGCGGGTGGGGTATGCGTTGGCTAGACTCCGGCGTTTACCGTTCGCTGGAGGCCGCCGTGACCCGATCCATCCTGCTCGCACTGGCGATCGCCGCCGCGCTGTCGCCGACGGCGTCCCTCGCGGCGGCTGGGCCCGCGACCATCGCGGAGTCCCGTTCTCAGGCTGCAGTCGAGCTGCATGCGCTGTTCGGCGAGGAGTGGGAGTACGGGATGCGCGAGGACCCGGAGAGCGCCAGTTACCGCGGCGACGCGCGCTACAACGACCGCTGGACCGACCAGAGTCTCGACGCGATCGCCCGCCGCGAAGCGCACGAGCGCGAAGTGCTCGACCGGGTCCGGGCGATCGACCGCGAAGCGCTGTCCGAGGCGGACGGGCTCAGCTACGACGTGTTCCTGTGGCAGGCCGAACGCGCGGTCGAACGCCAGCGCTTCAAGGAGTGGCAGCGCCCGCTGAACCAGCGCGGCGGCGTGCAGAACGCCGAAGGCATCGCCGAGGTGCTGCCGTTCCGCAGCGTGGAGGACTACCGGGACTGGATCGAGCGCCTGCAGGGCGTGCCGGCGATGGTCGAGCAGACCACGGCGCTGATGCGCGAAGGACTGAAGGCCGGAAACACGCCGCCGCGGGTGCTGATGGCGCGCATCCCGGACCAGATCGAGGCGCAGATCGTCGACGACCCGGCCGCCAGCCCGTTCTACAAGCCGTTCACCCGCATGCCCGACAGCATCCCGGCTGCCGAGCGGGCGGCGCTGAAGGCGCGGGCCGAAGCCGTGATCCGCGATCGGGTGGTGCCGGCCTACCGTGGCTTCGCCACGTTCTTCCGCGACGAATACCTGCCCGGCTGCCGCGAGTCGATCGCGGCCGTCGATCTTCCCGACGGCCGCGACTACTACGATTTCGTCGCCCGATACTTCACCACCACCGACCTCGATGCCGAACGGATCCATGCGATCGGCCTGGCGGAGGTCGCCCGCATCCGTACCGAGATGGAGAAGGTCAGGACGGAGGTCGGCTTCGATGGCAGCCTGGCCGAGTTCTTCACCCACCTGCGCAGCGATCCGCGCTTCTTCCATGACGGTCCCGAGGCGTTGCTGGAGGCCTACCAGGCGATCTCCAAGCGGATCGACCCCGAACTGGTCAAGGTGTTCAGGACCATCCCGCGCCTGCCGTACGGCGTGCGCCCGATCCCCGACAACATCGCCCCCGACACCACCACCGCCTACTATCAGCCCGGCGCGGTCGACGGTAGCCGGGCCGGCTTCTACTACGTGAACCTGTACAAGCCGGAGGTCCGGCCGAAGTGGGAGATGATGGCGCTGAGCCTGCACGAGGCGGTGCCGGGGCACCATTTCCAGTTCGCCCGCGGGATGGAGCTGCCGGACGTGCCGATGTTCCGCCGGGTCGGCTACTTCGTCGCGTACGGCGAGGGGTGGGGGCTGTACGCGGAGCGCCTGGGCTACGACATGGGCTTGTACGAGGATCCGTACGACCGCATGGGCCAGCTGGCCTACGACATGTGGCGGGCGGTGCGTCTGGTGGTCGACACCGGCATGCACAGCAAGGGCTGGAGCCGGCAGCAGGCGATCGATTACTTCATGGACAATTCGCCCAAGACCCTGCAGGACGTCACCAACGAGATCGACCGCTACATCGCATGGCCCGGCCAGGCGCTGGCCTACAAGATCGGGCAGCTGAAGATCTCGGAACTCCGTGAGATGGCCTCGCGGGAGCTCGGCGAGGATTTCGACCTGCGCGAGTTCAACGACGCGGTGCTGGAAACCGGCTCGGTGCCGTTGCAGACCCTGGAGCGCCATATCGAGGACTGGGTCGCGCGCCAGAACCAGAAGGGATGACCGTGCGCTGATGGGCGGGGCCGGCGTGCGTCGACGACGCGCGCGCCGGCACCTGAACCGGCCGGGGATGCGTCGTGGCGCCGGCAGTTGCCTGACGCTGCCCGCTGCTGCGATAATTGCCGGCTCCCTGGCCAAGGCCGGGGACCCTTGCTCCACCGCGGATCCGGTTCGGCCGGATCGTCCGGGGGGCTGATCCGGCCGCGGCACAGCGGCCATCATCCACAAGGAAAACACAATGCGTCATTACGAAGTCGTGTTCCTGGTCCATCCGGACCAGAGCGAGCAGGTTCCCGCCATGATCGAGCGCTACAAGTCGCTGATCGAGAGCGGCGAGGGCAAGATCCACCGGCTGGAGGACTGGGGCCGTCGTCAGCTGGCCTATCCGATCCAGAACCTGGTCAAGGCCCACTACGTGCTGCTCAACATCGAGTGCGACCAGGCCGTGCTGAACGAGCTGGTCGACGGTTTCCGCTTCAACGACGCGGTGCTGCGCCACCTGGTCATGAAGCGCGACGAGGCCGACACCGAGCAGTCGCTGATCATGAAGTTCAAGGACGAGAAGGGCGACAAGCCCGAGCGTTCCGAGCGCCGTCGTCGTGACGACGACAGCAGCAAGGACGACGGCGACAGCAACGCCGACGATTCCGACGACAACGCCGAAGCCGCCTGAGGATTGCCCCCATGTCCAAGTTCTTCCGCCGCCGCAAGTTCTGCAAGTTCACCGCCGAGGGTGTCAAGGAGATCGACTACAAGGATCTCAACACCCTGCGCCAGTACCTGACCGAGACCGGCAAGATCGTGCCGAGCCGCGTCACCGGTACCAAGTCGAAGTACCAGCGCCAGCTGGCGACCGCGGTCAAGCGCGCCCGCTACCTGGCCCTGATCCCGTACACCGACAACCACAACGCATAAATCTGAGTCCCTCAGAAGAGCCCGCATATCGGTGTGCGGACTTTTCAAGGGAGCCCGAATCCCTCGGAAGAGCCCGCATGTCCATGTGCGGACTCTTCAAGGAAAACCAGTGCCTTCGGTGCGTCCCTGGACGCCCGTCGGCCGGTCTCCCTGCCTTCGGACAGCCATCCGCTGCGGGCCCTCCGGTCCGCTAACGAAACAGGACACACACCATGCAACTGATCCTCCTGCAGAACGTCACCAACCTCGGCAAGCTCGGCGACAAGGTCACCGTGAAGCCTGGCTACGGCCGCAACTACCTGGTCCCGCAGGGCAAGGCCGTGCCGGCGACCGAGGCCAACCTGGCCGAGTTCGAGGCGCGTCGCGCCGAGTACGAAGCCAAGGCCAAGGCGATCCATGACGACGCCGTGGCCCGCCAGGCCAAGCTCGAGGGCGCCAGCGTGACCGTCTACGCCAACGCCGCCACCGAGGGCAAACTGTACGGCTCGGTGACCACCCGCGACGTCGCCGAGGCGCTGACCAAGGCCGGCTACGAAGTCGAGAAGTCCGAGGTGATCATGGGCGAAGGCGCGATCCGCCACGTCGGCGAGTACGACGTCGTGGTCCACCTGCACGCCGACATCGACGTGAGCGTAAAGGTGATCGTGGCACCGGAAGCCGCCTGAGCACGGCCACCGGCACCACCACAAGGCGGGCGCTCCGGCGCCCGCTTTTCGTTGCGGTTCCCACGCGGGACGCCGCCTGAACGGCATGGTCCACTCCGGATCAGCCGGGAGCCCGGCCCAGGGTCGGTTGACTGCCGCCGCGTCTCGGCCGCTGAGACGCGTTTGCGGTATCTGGACACCCAGCGCCGGACTTGTCCCCGCCGCATACCCGGATATCCACAGGCTGGCCACAGGGTTGTATGCAACCCTCGATCGGCCGCCGGGGCTAGGATGCCCAACCCGTAATCCGCATCCGTTGCCCTGGTGGGCAGCGGTCGCAAGCATCCGCCAGGAGTTGGCCTTCCGATGAACGCACGCCCCGGTTTTCGTAGCGATGCCCGCAGCGACTCGCGTGGAGACGGACGCGGGGACAGGCGCTTCCAGACCCGCGACGAGGCCCGGGTCGACCAGTTGCGGATTCCGCCGCAGTCGATCGAGGCCGAGCAGGCGGTGCTCGGCGGCCTCATGCTGGCGCCGGACGCCTACGACCGCATCGTCGACCACCTCTCCGAGTCGGACTTCTACCGCCGCGACCACCAGCTGATCTTCCGCGCGATCAACGAGCTGGCGCAGAAGGCCAAGCCGTACGATGCGGTGACCCTCGGCGAGTGGTTCGAATCGATGGGGTTGGGCGAGCAGGTCGCCGGTGGCGCCTACCTGATCGAACTGGCCAGTACGACGCCGTCGGCCGCGAACATCCGCGCCTACGCCGACATCGTCCGCGACAAGGCGATCCTGCGTCAGTTGATCGACGTCGGCACCGGCATCGTCAACGACGGTTTCCAGCCCGACGGCCGCGAGAGCAGCGAGATCCTCGACGAGGCCGAGCGCCAGGTGCTGGCGATCGCCCAGGCCAGCAACAACGGCAAGAACGACTTCACCAGCGTCCACCAGGCGCTGACCGCCGCGTTCGACGAGCTGCAGACCCGCTACGCCAACGGCGGCGCGATTACCGGCCTGCCGACCGGCTATACCGAGTTCGACGAACTGACCGCCGGTCTGCAGAAGACCGACCTGATCATCCTCGCCGCGCGTCCTGCGATGGGCAAGACCACGCTGGCGCTGAACATGGCCGAGTACGCGGCGTTCCGCAGCAAGCAGCCGGTCGCGGTGTTCTCGATGGAAATGTCGGCCAGCCAGCTGGCGATGCGCCTGATCTCCTCGGTCGGCCGGGTCAACGCCCAGCGCCTGCGTACCGGCCAGCTCGAGGACGAGGACTGGAGCCGCGTCACCAGCGCGATCCGCCAGCTGCGCGAGGTCAAGATCTTCATCGACGACGAGCCGGGGCTGTCGCCGACCAAGCTCGCCGCCAAGGCGCGCAGGCTCAAGCGCGAGCATGGCCTGGGCCTGATCGTGATTGACTACCTGCAGCTGATGTCGGTGCCGGGCAACAACGAGAATCGCGCGACCGAGATCTCGGAGATCTCGCGCTCGCTGAAGGGCCTGGCGAAGGAGCTGGAGGTGCCGGTGATCGCGCTGTCGCAGCTCAACCGCTCGCTGGAAACGCGTACCGACAAGCGCCCTGTGATGGCCGACCTGCGCGAGTCCGGCGCGATCGAGCAGGACGCCGACATGATCGTCTTCATCTACCGCGACGAGTACTACAACAAGGAAAACTCGCCGGACAAGGGCCTGGCCGAAGTCATCATCGGCAAGCAGCGAAGCGGCCCGACCGGCTCGGTGAAGCTCAAGTTCTTCGGCGAGTACACCCGCTTCGACAACCTCGCCCACGACTCGATCGGCAGCTTCGAGTGATGCGGCGGGCAGGGCCGCCGGTGGATTAGCATAGGCAGCCATGCACGCGCCCGATCACGCCCAGGATGCATCCGGGCCGGTTCAGTCCGGCGTCGTCGACACCCGCCCGACCCGGGTGCGGGTCGACCTCGACAACCTGTCCCACAACCTCGGCCGCATCCGCGCCCATGTCGGCGTACCGGTGATGGCGATCGTCAAGGCCAACGCCTACGGCCACGGCCTGGTGCCGGTGGCCCGCCACCTGCAGGCGCAGGGCGTCGACCAGCTGGGCGTGGCCTTCGTCGAGGAGGGCGTGCGCCTGCGCCAGGCCGGCGTCACCACGCCGGTCCTGGTGCTCGGCGGCATTTCCGGTCGCCAGATCTCGCAGTACATCGCCCACGACCTGGAGATCACCGTGTCCTCGCTGGACAAGTTGCACCAGGTCGAGGCGGCGGCCGAGGCGATGGGGCGACGGGCGGTGATCCATCTGAAGATCGACACCGGCATGGAACGCATCGGGGTACACAGCTACTCGTCGCGGCCCTTCATCGAGGCGGCGGCGGCTTCGCGCTGGTGCGAGCTGAAGGCGGTCTATTCGCATCTGGCTTGCGCGGACGACCCCGGGTCGGCGATGACCGCGCTGCAGCTGGAGCGCTTCCTCGAAGCCTGCGCGCATTTCGACCGGATCGGCGCGCCGATGCCGCTGCGCCACCTGGCCAACTCCGGCGGGGTGCTGCACTTCCCGCAGACCTGGCTCGACATGGTCCGGCCGGGGATCGCGCTGTACGGCGTGCTGCCGGATCCCGCCTCGCGCCGCAGCATCGATCTCCGCCCGGTCATGTCGCTGGTCTCGCAGGTGGTCTATTTCAAGGTCGTCAAGGCCGGCAACCCGGTCAGCTATGGCGCGACCTGGGCGCCGTCGACCGACACCCGTGTGGTGACCATTCCGATCGGCTATGGCGACGGCTATCCGCGCGCGCTGTCGTCGGCTGGCGACGGGCGGGGCGGGGCGGTGCTGATCCGCGGCCGCCGCCATCCGATCGTCGGCCGCGTGTGCATGGACCAGTTCATGGTCGACATTGGCCAGGAGAGCGCCTGGAACGAGGACGAGGTCGTGCTGATCGGCCGCCAGGGCGATGCGTTCCTCGGTGCCGAGGAACTGGCCCGGATGGCCGGCACGATCCCGTACGAGATCATGGTCGGCCTCAACGAACGGATTCCGCGGCAATACGTCGGCGGCGTCGCGGAGTAGTTCGCGCCCATCGTGCATGCCGGCCGGCGCCGTCCCGGTTCCGGCGGCGCCGGCGCGAGCCCCTGCCTGCCGTCCGCGACATGCGCGTTGACGTTGTTCGAGCGCCCATGATTCACTCCGGGCGTACCGGGGAGAGCACATGGACAAGTCAGCATCGCCCGGCCGACCGGATCCCGGCGGCCAACGCGAACCGATGTCGAAGGTCGATACCGCGTGGTTGCGGATGGAGCGGCGATCGAACCCGATGATGATCACCGGGGTGCTGATGTTCGCCGAACCGTTGTCGCTGGACGCGCTGCGCCGGCTGGTCGGCGAACGTTTCCTTGCCTATCGCAGGTTCCGCCAGCGGGCCGTGCAGACGGCCTCCTCGGCGGTCTGGGAAACCGATGAAGCGCTCGACATCGACTGGCACGTGCAGCCGGCGAGCCTGCCGGGGCGCGGCGGCAAGCGGGCGCTGGAACGCTTCGTCAGTCGCCTGGCATCGACACCGCTCGACCCTGCGCGTCCGCGCTGGCAGTTCCACCTGGTCGAGGACTACCGCGGAGGTTCGGCGCTGGTCGCCCGCATCCACCATTGCTACGCCGACGGCATCGCTCTGGTGCAGGTGTTGCTGTCGCTGACCGACACCCGGCGCGACCCGCGTCGCGACGCCGACCTGACCCATGCCTGGCTGAAGCAGGAGCATGCCGGCGTCGCGCGCCGCGTCGGCGCGGTCGACCGCTACGTCAGGCTCGGCGGGAAGATGGTCGAGAAGGGGCTCGAGATGTATCGCGATCCGACCCTGGCCGCGGTGCTGGCCCGGGAGGGCGGCGAGATCGCGCGCGAGCTGCTGACCGCGCTGGCGCTGCCCGACGATCCGCCATCGCTGCTGCGCGGCGCGCTGGGCCCGCGCAAGCGGGTGGCCTGGGCCGAGCCGCTGGATCTCGAGGAGGTCAAAGCGGTCGGCCGCGCCTGCGGTTGCACCGTCAACGACGTGTTGATGGCGGTCGCCGCCGGTGCGCTGCGGCGCTACCTGGTCGAGCGGGGCGATCCGGTCGATGGCATGACCCTGCGCGCGACCGTGCCGGTCAATCTGCGGCCCCTGGAACATGCGCGCAAGCTCGGCAACCACTTCGGCCTGGTGTTCCTGGAACTGCCGGTCGGCGAGGCCAACCCGGTGCGTCGGGTGGAACGCGTCGCCGACTGCATGAAGTCTCTGAAGAATTCAAAGCAAGCCATTGTCGCATATGGACTTCTTGCGACTCTCGGCGTGGCGCCCGCAGGCGTGCAGTCGGTCGCGCTGGAGCTGCTGAGCCGCAAGGCCTCGACCGTGGCGACCAACGTGCCCGGGCCGCAGCAGCCGCTGTACCTCGCCGGCGCCGCGCTCGACCAGATGATGTTCTGGGTGCCGCAGACCGGCTCGATCGGCGTCGGTATCTCGATCCTCAGCTACAACGGCCGCGTACATTTCGGACTGATTTCCGACGGCAAGCTGATCCCGGACCCGGACGATGTGATCCGGCATTTCGGCGAAGAGTTCGAGAAGCTGCTCTATCTCGCCCTGATGGGGAGCTGGGACGCGCCGCTGGATGCCGATGCGGCCCAGGCGATGCTCCCGGAGGAGTAGGCGCAGACGCCCTTGCGACGGGCCTGCTGCAAGCTGAATGGGGTTTCCGGCCGTCACCCACCGGAGACGCTGGAAGGATTAGCGTGTGGACCTGTCCTCACGCCACCCAACGAGGTTGACCTCATGAAGATCCAGATTCGCAACGTTCTCGCGGCTGCCGTCGTCACCGCGATGGTGGCCGGTTGCGCGACCACCGGTTACGGTGGCGGCTATGGCGATCAGGGCTATGGACAGCCGCAGCAGCAACAGTCGGGCATGAGCCGAACCCAGAAGGGCGCCCTGATCGGCGCGCTGGCCGGGGTGGCGGCGGGCCTGCTCAGCGGCGACGACGCGACCGAACGCCGTCAGCGTGCGCTGGTCGGCGCCGGCATCGGCGGCCTCGCCGGTGGCGCGATCGGCAACTACCAGGACCGCCAGGAGCGCGCGCTGCGCGAGCAGATGGCCGGCACCGGCGTCGACGTGATCCGCCAGGGTGACAACATCACCCTCAACATGCCGAGCAACATCACCTTCGACTTCGACAAGTCGGACCTGAAGCCGGCGTTCTACCCGGTGCTGGACGATGTCGCCAACACCCTGCGCCAGTACGACCAGACCATCGTCGAGGTCGCCGGCCATACCGACAGCGTCGGCAGCGATGCCTACAACCAGCAGTTGTCCGAGCGCCGTGCGGCCGCGGTCGGCAACTACCTGATGTCGCGCGGGCTGCTGCGTGACCGCTTCATCCTGATCGGCGCCGGCGAGGGTCATCCTGTCGCCAGCAACGACACCGAAAGCGGCCGGGCCCAGAACCGCCGCGTCGAGATCACCCTGGTGCCGGTGCGCTCCTGAGGACGTCGCGGGCAACCCGCTTTGGCACCGACAGCTGCACAGACACGGGCCGCATCAGCGGCCCGTGTCGTGTCCGGCAGCGGCATCCACCCACCCTCAGCGTTCCAGGGCCCTGAGGATCGTCAACACCACCAGCGTCAACAGGGTGGCCGCGATGCCGAGCAGATGGAAGCCCAGACCGCAGGCCACTCCGATCACCGCGACCATCAACAGGGATGCCGCTGTCGTGATGCCGGCGATCGCACCGTCCGAGCGCCGAGCGAAGATGGTGCCGGCGCCGATGAACGCAACGCCCGCCACCACCGCTTCGATCAGCCTCAACGGGTCGACCTGCAGGGTCGCGCCCGACAGCGGAAAGGCATCGCCATCGAGGACGAGGCGGCCCACACCCAGCAGCAGGGCCGCGGCCGCGCCGACCAGCATGTGGGTCCGGAACCCGGCGGGCCGGTCCTTCAATTCGCGCTCATAGCCGATGAGCCCTCCGAGCACCATGGCGATGCCGACGTTGCCCAGCGCGATGGCTTGCGACATCCAGTCCATCGGCGCAGCTTGCGACCGCGAACGTGCAGGCCAGGTCAACCGGCCGCGGGCCGGCCGTTCTTCGGGACCGCCGGCGACGGCGGAAGGCAGGCGGTCCGGGCCAATCGGGGCCGCTGGCGTTACTATGGCGGACCTTTCCTAGTCATCGAATGCAAGGCCAGAAGCCGATGTGTACCGGACGCAGCATCGTTCATCACCACGGGTCCGGCGCCTCGGCGTGGTCCGCCCGGTGTCCGCTCCCGTCTTCCACGTCGCCGTCGGCAGACGCGGCTGATCCTCTGCGGGGGCGATGGGGTTGAAGGGGCGGCCCGAAGGCATCGGCAAGCCGGTTGCGGCTGTCAATCCCCGCCCGCTGATCGCCGCCGACGTTGGCGGCACCCATGCGCGGGTGGCGCGGGTGGAGCCGGTCGCGGTGCCGGCGACAGTGCGGCTGGCCGACTATCGCCGCTACGACTGCGCCGACTTTCCCGATCTGGCGGCGATTCTTCGCACCTTCGTCGACGAGGCCGGAATCGGCCCGCAGGCGGACGCGACGGTGGCGATCGCGGGCCTTCTGGTCGGCGACACGCTCGTGCACGCGAACCTGCCATGGTCGGTGTCGGTCAGTGCGACCGTCGCCGCGGCCGGTTTGAACAGCCTGCGCCTGATCAACGACTTCGAGGCGATGGCCTGGGCGGTGCCGAGCATCGATCTGGGCCGGGCGCGGCTGGTCAGCGGTCCGGACAGGACCACCGAGCCGGGGCCGGCGCTGGTGATCGGCCCCGGTACCGGCTTCGGCGCCTCGGTGCGGGTTCCCGGGCGGCCGCCGCTGGTAGTGCCGACAGAAGCCGGACACGCTGCGCTGTCGGTGCGCAGCGCCCATGAACTGGAGGTGCTTGCGGTGTTCATGCGCCGCTGGAGCCACGTCGGCAACGAGCGCATGCTGTCCGGCCCCGGCCTGCTCAACACCTATCAGGCGCTGTGCGGGATCGACGGCGTGGCTGCCCGTCTGCAGGAGCCGGCCGCGATCACCGCCGCCGCTCAACAGGGGTGCGATCCGCAGGCGGTCGAGGCGCTGTCGATGTTCTGCAATGTGCTCGGCAGTGTCGCCGGCGACCTCGCGCTCACCTTCGGTGCGAAGGCGGTCTACCTGGCCGGGGGCATTCCCGCGCAGATCGCCGACTTCCTGCTCGCCAGCGATTTCGCCGCGCGCTTCGTCGACAAGGGCGTGATGGGCGAGGTGCTCAGGCGCGTGCCGGTGCACCTGGTCGAACACGGTCAGCTCGGTCTGCAGGGCGCCGCGTCCTGGTACATGGAGCACCTTCCGGCTGACTGAATCGCCGGACCGCGGCGACCTGTCTGGCTGCCGATGGAGAGTTGCCAGCGAACGAACGGAAAAGCCCCCGCCATTCCTGGCGGGGGCTTTTGTCGATTGGTGGAGGTGGGCGGAATCGAACCGCCGTCCGAAGGCACTCCATCCCCGGCACTACATGTTTAGTGCTCCGTTGAATCTCGTCTGCCGACAGCACGGCGCACAAAGCGCATCGGCGGACCAGCCCGTTTTGGTTTGACCGGGGGCTGACGGGCGGCGGCCCCCGGCGATTCCGTGATGATGACCCTACGCTGCGAGCACGGACACAGGCAGTTTCGGGGCTTAGGCCTTAAGCGGCCAGAGCGTAGTTGTCGTCGTTGGCAACTATGAGTTTTGCAGCTGGATTTACGAGGAAAGCTACCCCCTCGACATGCGCCAGGCGATTTCGCGACCCCCGTCGAAGCCAGTGCACCCCCGGGGACATGAAAAACCTGTCGCAGCCAGTATAGGGGCGGCCGGCGCCAAGGCAATGGGCGGGCGTTCCGGCTCCGGCGTTCCGTTCATGCCGCCGCCACGGCTGACGGCCTGCGTCGGCGACACGGTATCCTGCATGGATGAGCGATCCAGGGGCCCGGTTGCAGGCTGCCAGCGGCGACGACAGGCCGATGTCGCTGCGGCGCGGCCACGTGCTCGCTCTCGGCGTGCTGGTGTTCTCGCTGCTGGTGACCTTCGGCGCCTGGGAGTACGCCCGCGAGAAGGAGACGCGGGCGGCGGAGACGGAGTTCGTCGCGATCACCAGCGATGTCGCCGGCGCGATCGACGCCCGGCTGGAGAACTACGAGATCGTGCTCAAGGGCGGTGCCGCGCTGTTCGCCAGCGTCGACCGGCCCACGCCGCTGCAGTGGCAGGCGTATGCCGAGGGCATGAGGCTGGGCGGGCGGTTTCCGTCGATGTCGGGGCTGGGCTACGCCGCGTACGTCCCGCATTCGCGCCTGCCCGACCTGCAACTGGAATGGAAGGACGCCGGTTACGGGCTGCTGGACGTGTTTCCCCGCGGCACCCGCCGCTTCTATGGTCCGGTGCTGTATCTCGAGCCGCGGACGCCGGTGAACGTCGCCGCGGTCGGCTACGACATGATGTCGGACGCGGCCCGTCACCGGGCGATGTCGCGGGCGATGGAGAGCGGCACCACCCAGATGTCCGGGCCGGTCCATCTGCTCGGCGATCCGGAGGGCTCGCCGCCTGGCCTGCTGCTCTACGTGCCGATATACCGCAATGGCGCGATCCTGAGGACGCCGGCGGCGCGGCGCGACGCGATGCGGGGCTGGGTCTATGCGCCGTTCTACGTGGATCACTTCGTCGAGTCGACGCTGGGCGCCGAACCGATGGTCCGGCGTTTCTCGATCCACGACGTCAGCCAGGGCAAGGCGGTGCCGGTCTATGCATCGGGGCCTTCCGCCGAGGCTGCGGAAGAACAGCCGGCATTCGTCCATCAGGTCGTGCTGGAACAGTTCGGGCGGCGTTGGCAAATGGAGTTCGAGTCGGTGCCTTCAGGGCGGGCGATCCCGCGCCTGCGCAATCTCTACAGCGCGCTCGCGCTGGGCATCTTCGCATCGATCCTGCTGTCGACGATCGTCTGGGCGCTGGCGCGCACCGAGCGGCGCGCGCGCCAGATCGCCCGCCTGATGACCGAGGACTACAAGCGCAGCGAGGAGCGCTTCCGCACCGCGATGCAGTACTCGGCGATCGGCAAGGCCCTGCTCGACAGCGACGGCAGCATCGTCGAGGCCAACCCCGCGCTCGGCCGGATCGTCGGTCTCGAACCGGGCAGCCTGGCCGGCGTGGATTTCGAGTCACTGTTCGAAGACGAGGGGCCGGACCTGAAGGAGTGGCTGGCCGGCGACGAGCCGGGGGCGGACCTGGTGAAGCGCGCGACCCGGCGGCTGCACCGCGCCGGAGATCTGCCGCGGCACGTGCAGCTCACCTGCGCGCGCATCCCGGGCAATATCGGCCAGGACGTGCGCGGCCTGGTGCAGGCCGAGGACGTGACCGAACGGATACTCGCCGAGGCCCGCGTGCATGCGCTCAACCGCACCCTGGAGGCGAGGGTGATGGCGCGCACGCGCGAGCTCAGCCAGGCGAACCAGGAGCTGGAATCGTTCGCCTACAGCATCTCCCACGACCTGCGTGCGCCGCTGCGCGCGATCGACGGCTTCAGTCGTGTGCTGGCCGAGCAGTACGGCGACCGCCTGAATGACGCCGGCCGCGCGTACCTGGGACGGGTACGTGCCGCTACCGGACGGATGGCCGACCTGATCGACGCGCTGCTGACCATGTCGCGGCTGAGCCGGGTCGCGATCAACCCCGGACCGGTCGACCTCAGCCAGCTGGCTCGGGAGGTCGTCGACGAGCTGCAGGCGGACGAACAGCATCCGCGCCTGCAGGTGGAGATCGCTCCCGGCCTGCGTGCCTGGGGCGATGCTCCGCTGCTGCGCAACCTGCTGTCGAACCTGATCGGCAACGCGATCAAGTTCAGCGCCGGCCGCGAGGCACCGCGGATCGAGATCGGACGCCGGAGTGGGCCTGGCGGGGTGGACGAGTTCTTCGTGCGCGACAACGGCGCGGGTTTCCCGCAGGAATATGCCGGCAAGCTGTTCCGCCCGTTCCAGCGACTGCATGGGCAGGACGAGTTCGCCGGGCACGGTATCGGCCTTGCGTCGGTCAAGCGCATCGTCGAGCGCCACGGCGGCTCGATACGCGCCGAGGGCAGGGTCGACGGGGGCGCGATCTTCTACTTCAGCCTGCCCGACGAGGCGCCGGCCGCCGAAGACGGCGTCTGACGATCGGCTCTGCGCGAGTCCGTCCCTGCGAAGGCCATCCGCGTCAATCGCGCGAACGGGAGGGAACGCGCAGACCGGTGCCGGGACTCTCGAGCCGTCCCGGAGTCCCGGGCGATCCGAAGCTACGCGTCGCGGTTGTGCTGACGCAGCACCCGCTGCTTCTCGCGGGCCCAGTCGCGCTCCTTGCTCGCCGCGCGCTTGTCGTGCTGCTGCTTGCCCTTGGCCAGCGCCAGTTCGGCCTTGACCTTGTTGCCCTTCCAGTAGAGCGCGGTCGGGATCAGCGTATAGCCTTCGCGTTCGACCCGGCCGATCAGGGTGTCGATCTCCTGGCGGTGCAGCAGCAGTTTGCGGGTACGCCGCTCCTCGGCGACGACATGGGTCGAGGCCGAGATCAGCGGGGTGATCTGGGCGCCGAACAGGAACATCTCGCCATGACGGATCACCGCATAGCTCTCGCCGATGTTGGCGCGGCCGGCGCGGATCGCCTTCAGTTCCCAGCCCTGCAGCGACAGCCCCGCCTCGAAGCGCTGTTCGAGGTGGTACTCGTGGCGCGCGCGCTTGTTCAGGGCAATGGTGCCGCCGGCACCGCCCTTTCCTTTATCCTTGCCGGCCTTGTTGTTGGTTTTCTTTGCCATCGCGACATTGTCCCTGATTGCGGGGGCGATGGGCGACCCGGCCCGACCCACCAAACGGCTGCATGACGACGATACGCCGCTCCGCCCTGGTCGAGCACTCGACCCGACGCATGTTCGACCTGGTCAACGACGTGGCCGCCTATCCGCGCCGTTTCGACTGGTGCGAGGCGGCCGAGGTCATCGCCGCCGACGACGCCCGGGTGATCGCCCGGCTGGACCTTGGCCTGGCCGGCCTGCGCACCTGGTTCACAACCGAGAACACGCTGTCGCCGCCGCATCACATCGACATGGTGCTGGTCGATGGCCCGTTCCGGCGCCTGAGCGGGCGTTGGGAATTCCATGCTCTCGACGAGTCGGCCTGCAAGGTCACGCTGACGCTGGACTTCGAGCCGTCGATGAAGCTGCTGACGCCTGCGTTCACGCTCGGGTTCCAGGGGCTGGCCGATCGCATGGTCGACGATTTCGTACGCGTCGCCGACCGCGAGGAGGCGGCATGAAGATCGAGCTGCTGCGGGCATGGCCGCGGCGGTCCGATAGCGTCCGGGTCGAGCTGCCCGAGGGGGCGTGCGTGGCCGATGCGCTGGCCGCGGCGGGGTGGGCGTCGCTGGAGGAGGTCGCCGGCTATTCGATCCATGGCCGGCGCGCGGCGCCGGCCACGCAGTTGCGCGACGGCGACCGACTGGAGCTGTTGCGCGCGTTGACCCTCGATCCGAAGGAGGCGCGGCGGCGGCGGGCCGAGGCCCGGCCGCTCAGGAAGCCTCGCTGAGGCGAATCGCGGTCAGTTCGGGGTAGCCGCGGATGGCGGCCGTCAGCGGCCGCGCTTGTCCTTGTCCTTGGCCAGGTTGGGGCCGAATTGCTGGACGGTATCGCGCGCCAGTTGCTCGTCCTGCTCGCCGAAATAGTCGCCTTCCCAGCGGGCCAGGCTGTCGCCCTCGAAGTACAGGGTCAGGTTCTTGGTCTCGGTGCGGGCGAGGCGGCCGACGCGCTGGCTTGCCGCGTAGTCCCAGCGATCGGGGCTGAACGGATCGCGGATCGACGGCGAGCCGAGCAGGGTCATGACCTGCTGCTTGCTCATCCCGGGCTGGAGCTGCTCGACGGCGGAAGACTCCAGCAGGTTGCCCTGGTAGATCGGCTGGCGGTACATCACGCCGCAGCCGGACGCCGTCGCGGTGGCGATCGTGGAAACCAGGAGCATGGGCAGGAGCTTGCGCATCGGGTATTTCACGGTGTGCGTTCACGGCTTGCTGGGGACGCGCCGATGATACACTGAAGCCGTCGCGACGCGGCGGCGGCGGGTGGGCGTTCATCGGACGTTGCCCCCCGCTTTTCGATGCCAGCCGAACGGGCCCGCAGGGACCGCGCCGACCCTTGCCATCGCGTCGATACGTCCCGGGCGGTACGCTTCGCCGGGTCGCCGAGGCATTGCCCCGCCGAGTCAAATCCGGAGCCCTTATGGAATCGCAAGAACTGCGCAATGCCGGCCTCAAGGTCACCCACCCGCGGATGCGCATCCTCGAACTGCTGGAGACCGCCAAGCCGCGGCACATGACCGCCGAGGACATCTACCGCCATTTGATGTCGAACGGCGAGGACATCGGCCTGGCGACGGTGTACCGGGTGCTGACCCAGTTCGAGGCGGCCGGCCTGGTGCTCAAGCACAACTTCGAGTCGGGGCAGTCGGTCTACGAGCTCGACCGCGGCCATCACCACGACCACATGGTCGACATCGATACCGGCAAGATCATCGAGTTCGAGAGCGAGGAGATCGAGGAGCTCCAGCACAAGATCGCCGCCAAGCACGGTTACGAGATCGAAGAGCATTCGCTGGTGCTCTACGTGCGCAAGAAACGCTGAGCGGCGACAGTCCGCGGGCCGCGAGGCGAACCATCGGCGGCCCGGTTGCACGGAACGGTTTTCTCCAGCAGGCGCTCGTCCGGTCCGCTGCCATGTCCCGCCGCTTCGGACCGCCGCTGGAGGGCGACATCGGGCCGTTCGTTGCTACGGCGCTCCCGATCCGGACCGCGGCCGGGTCCTAGCGCCTCACTCCACGTCGGCGAGCAGGCGGCGTGCGGCGGCGCGGGCTTCGCGGGTCAGCTCGGCGCCGCCTAGCATCCGCGCCAGTTCGTCCTCGCGTTCTCCCGCCCGCAGGGGGCGCACCTCGCTCTGGGTGATACCGGCCGCGGCGGCCTTGCTGACCCGGTAGTGGGCGTGGCCCTGGGCGGCGACCTGGGGCAGGTGGGTCACGCAGAGCACCTGACGACGCGCCCCAAGCGCGCGCAGCTTGCGGCCGACGATATCGGCGACCGCGCCACCGATGCCGGAATCGACTTCGTCGAACACCATCGTCGGCACTGCGTCCAAGCCCAGCGCCGCGACCTCGATCGCCAGCGAAACCCGCGACAGTTCGCCACCGGAGGCCACCTTGCGCAGCGGCCGCGCCGGCTGCCCGGGGTTGGCGGCGACCATGAACTCGACACGTTCGGCGCCCTGCGGATCCGGGCGGACCTCTTCGATGGCGTCGATCGCGATCTCGAAGCGGCCCGCATCCATCCCGAGCTCTCCTATCAATGCGGTGGTTTCCGCGGACAGTGCGGCAGCGGCTTCGCGACGACGCGCTCCGAGCACGTCGGCGGCCTTTTGCCAGGCCCCGCGCGCCGCGTCGATCTCGGCGTCGAGCGCCCGCAGCCGTTCGCCGGCGCCGCGCAGGCCGTCCAGTTCGGTAGCGATCTCCTGCCGCCGGGCCAGCAGGTGCTCGGGCGGGACGCGGTGCTTGCGGGCCAGGTCGTGCAGGCGCCCGAGGCGCTGGTCGAGGGCCTGGAACGCCGCCGGGTCGATGTCGAGGTCGCTGCGGATGCGGTCGAGCAGGGTCTGTGCCTCGTCGAGCTGGATCGTCGCGGCGTCGAGCATGCCGTCGACCTCGTCGAGCCGGGGTTCGTGCTCGCGCATCCGCTGCAGCGAGCCGCGGATCTGCTCGACGATGCCGACCGGGGACGGCAGGTCGTCGCCGCTCAGCTGGGCGAGGGCGCCGTCGCACGCGGCGATCAGGTCGGCGGCATGGGCCTGGCGACGATGGTCGGTGGCCAGCTGGTCGAGCGCCGCCGGTTCCAGTTCCTCGCGTTCGAGCTCGGCGAACTGGTGCTCCAGCCAGTCGATGCGGTCGGAGACGTCGCCCTGCGCGGACAGGGCTTCGCGCTCGGCCAGCAGCGCGCTCCAGCGTCTCGCCGCGTCGGCGACCGCGCTCCGTTCGGCGTCGGTACGGCCGAACGCGTCCAGCAGCGAGAGCTGGCTGGAGCGGGCAAGCAGGGCCTGCTGCTCGTGCTGGCCGTGGATCTCGACCAGCAATCCGGTCAGCTCGGTCAGTTGGCCGACGGTGGCAGGGCGCCCGTTGATCCAAGCACGCGAGCCGCCGTCGGCACGGACCACCCTGCGGATCTGGCAGGCGTCATCCTCGTCGAGGTCGTTTTCATGGAGCCATGCGCGGGCCGACGGCGCGTCGGCCAGGGCGAACCCTGCCGCCAGCTCGGCGCGGTCGGCGCCGTGGCGGACCACGCCGCTGTCGGCGCGCAGCCCGCAGATGAGTCCCAGCGCATCCACCAGCAGCGACTTGCCGGCGCCGGTTTCGCCCGAGATCACGGTCATGCCGGGGCCGAACTCGAGCTCGGCACTGTCGACGACGGCGAACTGCTTGATGGACAGATGGGTCAGCATGGGCGGGGATTCTACGGCTTGTCGGCCGCTCGTTCGCGGTGCCGGCCGGATGCGGGCGACGGACGCGCCGGTGGGCGGCCAGGGCGGGGGCGGCCGGACTTGCGCCCGCCGCCGACGGCGCTTATATCCGTCACATGGCCCGTCATCCCACCGACTCCGCCGATCTCGACCCCCGGGCCAGGCAGCTCCTGCGGACGCTGATAGGCCGTTACATCCGCGACGGCGAGCCGGTCGGTTCGCAGACCCTCGCGCGCCACGCCGGACTGGCGGTCAGCCCGGCGACGATCCGCAACATCCTCGCCGATCTCGAGGAGGCGGGCCTGCTCAGCGCGCCGCACACCTCGGCCGGGCGGGTGCCGACCGCGCAGGGCTATCGGCTGTTCGTCGACTCTCTGCTGCAGGTCAAGCCGCTGCCGGAGGGTGAGCTGGCGCGCCTGCGCAGCGAGCTGCCGGCCGGCTCCGGCACCCAGGCGCTGCTGGGCAGCGCGTCGGAACTGCTGTCGGCGATGACCCACTTCGTCGGCGTAGTCAGCCTGCCGCGGCGCGAGCAGTTCGCGTTCCGCCGGATCGACTTCGTCCCGCTCGATACCCAGCACGACAATCAGCGGGTACTGGCGATCCTGGTGTTCGCCGACAACGAGGTGCAGAACCGGATCATCCAGACCCGGCGGCCGTTCGACGCGGGCGAACTGGAGCAGGTCGCCAACTATCTCAACGGCCAGTTCGCCGGCCGTGCGCTGGCCGACATCCGCGCCGCCCTGCTGCGCGAGCTCAAGAGCGCGCGCAACGAGATGGAGAGCTTGCTGGCGCGCTCGATCGAACTGGCCGAGCAGGTGCTGGTGCCAGGGCAGGACGACATGGTGCTGGCCGGGCAGACCCGGCTGATGGGGGTGCAGGAGCTGGCCGACCTCGATCGTCTGCGCGAGCTTTTCGATGCGTTTTCGCGCAAGCGCGAGATCCTGCAGCTGCTCGAGCGCACGATCCGGGCGCCGGGGATGCGGATATTCATCGGCGAGGAAACCGGGCTGGCGCCGCTGGAGGGCATGTCGCTGGTGACCGCGCCCTATGCAGCCGGAGGGCAGGTGCTGGGCGTGCTCGGGGTGATCGGGCCCAGCCGGATGGCCTACGAGCGGGTGATCCCGGTGGTGCAGGCCGCGGCCGACGTGCTCGGGGACGCGTTCTCCATCGACCCGGCCTGAGCGGCCGCCGGCGCCCGGCAACGGATCGCAGTCTGGGATTTCAGTCTGAATCGGGCACCCGCCCGGCAGCTCGACGGGGATTGCTTGAATCCTGCGATCGCGTCCCCATTGCTGGCCGTGTCGCGGGCGCCCGTCGCCCGTGGTTCACCCAGGCCCGCGAGCCAACCGCCAGAACGCAGGGGACAGAGCAAGCCGATGACCACAGCACCGCACCAGGACGATACCGAACAGGACATGGCCATGAGCGCCGACGACAACGACGCCCACGCCCGGCTCGCGATCGAGCTGGAGGAAGCCCGGGCCGAACTGACCGCGTTGCGCGACGAATCGCTGCGCGAGCGCGCCGAACTCGAGAACCAGCGCAAGCGGATGGCGCGCGAGGTCGACACCGCCCGCAGGTTCGCCAACGAGAAGCTGCTGGCGGAGCTGCTGCCGGTGATCGACAGCCTGGAGGCCGGCCTGAATGTCGAAGGCGACACCGCCGATCACCTGCGCCAGGGCATGGAGCTGACCCTGAAGCAACTGCTCAAGGTCGTGGCCGACAACGGCTTGACCGCGGTCGATCCGGTCGGTGAGGCCTTCAATCCCGACCACCACCAGGCGATGAGCATGGTCGAGAGCCGCGAGTACGCGCCCGGCCAGGTGGTCCAGGTCTACCAGAAGGGCTGGCTGCTCAACGACCGCCTGCTGCGCCCGGCGCTGGTCGTGGTCAGCCGCCACGACTGAAGCCGCGGCCGCCGTCCAGCCCCGGTGGTTACCCGGTCCGTCCGGTTTTCCGGAGCGGCGTCAGGCATCGGTCGAGGGCGGAGCAATGGTCGGCAAACGGGCGCTCCCGCCCCCTTGAAGGGGACGCAGGAAACCCCAGATAGCAGACATCGGCGGCGCGGCCGCCCGCCCGGAGGCCGAGTCCTCCCGGCTCACCGGATACGCAACAGCAACAGCATTCAGAGAGGGAACAGCACCATGGGCAAGATCATCGGTATCGATCTGGGCACGACCAACTCGTGCGTGGCGATCATGGAAGGCGGCAGCGCCAAGGTTATCGAGAACGCCGAGGGCGACCGCACCACACCGTCGATCGTCGCGTATACCAAGGACGGCGAGGTCCTGGTCGGTGCCTCGGCCAAGCGCCAGGCCGTCACCAATCCCAAGAACACCTTCTTCGCGGTCAAGCGCCTGATCGGCCGCAAGTACGGCGATGCCGAGGTCCAGAAGGACATCGGCCTGGTCCCGTACGGGATCGTCCAGCACGACAACGGCGATGCCTGGGTGCAGACCGTCGACGGCAAGAAGATGGCGCCGCAGCAGATCTCGGCCGAAGTGCTGACCAAGATGAAGAAGACCGCCGAGGCCTATCTGGGCGAGACCGTCACCGAGGCGGTGATCACGGTGCCTGCATACTTCAACGACAGCCAGCGCCAGGCGACCAAGGACGCCGGCCGGATCGCCGGCCTTGAGGTCAAGCGCATCATCAACGAGCCGACCGCGGCCGCGCTGGCCTACGGCATGGACAAGAAGGGCGGCGACCGCAAGGTGGCCGTGTACGACCTCGGCGGCGGCACCTTCGACGTGTCGATCATCGAGATCGCCTCGGTCGACGGCGAGATGCAGGTCGAGGTGCTGTCGACCAACGGCGACACCTTCCTCGGCGGCGAGGACTTCGACAAGCGCGTGATCGACTATCTGGTCGAAGAGTTCCAGAAGGACCAGGGCATCGACCTGCGCAAGGACCCGCTGGCTCTGCAGCGCCTGAAGGACGCGGCCGAGCGCGCCAAGATCGAGCTGTCCTCGTCGCAGCAGACCGAGGTCAACCTGCCCTACGTGACTGCCGATGCTTCCGGTCCGAAGCACCTGAACATCAAGTTGACCCGGGCCAAGCTCGAGTCGCTGGTCGAGGACCTGGTCCGCAAGACCATCGAGCCGTGCCGCACCGCGCTGAACGACGCCGGCCTGCGCGCGAGCGACATCAGCGAGGTGATCCTGGTCGGCGGCCAGACCCGCATGCCGAAGGTCCAGCAGGCCGTTGCCGAGTTCTTCGGCAAGGAGCCGCGCAAGGACGTCAACCCCGATGAGGCGGTGGCGCTGGGCGCGGCGATCCAGGGTGGCGTGCTCGCCGGCGACGTCAAGGACGTGCTGCTGCTCGACGTGACCCCGCTGAGCCTGGGCATCGAGACCCTGGGCGGCGTGTTCACCAAGATCATCGAGAAGAACACCACGGTGCCGACCAAGGCGTCGCAGACCTTCTCGACCGCCGAAGACAACCAGTCCGCGGTGACCGTGCACGTGCTGCAGGGCGAGCGCGAACAGGCCCGCTTCAACAAGTCGCTGGCCCGCTTCGACCTGGCCGGCATCGACGCCGCGCCGCGCGGCATGCCGCAGATCGAGGTGTCGTTCGACATCGACGCCAACGGCATCGTCCACGTGACCGCGAAGGACAAGAAGACCGGCAAGGAACAGAAGGTCGAGATCAAGGCCGGCTCGGGCCTGTCCGAGGACGAGATCGCGAAGATGGTCGCCGACGCGGAGGCCAACCGCGAGGAGGACAAGAAGTTCCACGAGCTGGTGCAGGCCCGCAACCAGGCCGACGGCCTGATCCACATGGCCCGCAGCACGATCAAGGAGCACGGCGAGAAGCTGCCGGGCGAGGCGATCGCGCGCGCCGAGACCGCCATCGCCGAGCTCGAAACCGCGATGAAGGGCGACGACAAGGGCCAGATCGAGGCCAAGTCGAAGGCGCTGGAGGAAGCCGCGCAGGCGCTGCTCGCCGCCACCCAGGGCCAGCCGGCGGACGGTGGCGCTGCGCCGGGGACGGCGGGCGACGACGTCGTCGATGCCGAGTTCACCGAGGTCAAGGACGACAACAAGTAAGCCGGCCGGCCCCTCTGGCATGAATCCGGCGGGGTCGCCACAGGGGTTCGGGGCCGTTCCGCGGCTCCGGACCCTTGTCGTATCAACAGTCCGTGGCGGCCGATGCCGACGGAGCGGGGGAAGTCGCAACAACGATGAGCAAGCGTGACTACTACGAAGTGCTGGGCGTCGGCCGCGACGCGTCGGCGGAGGACCTGAAGAAGGCCTATCGCCGCTGCGCGATGAAGCACCACCCGGACCGCAACCCCGGTGACGCAGCGGCCGAGGTCGCGTTCAAGGAGTGCAAGGAGGCCTACGAGGTCCTGTCCGACGCCAACAAGCGCCGAGTCTACGACCAGCACGGCCACGCCGCGTTCGAGCACGGCATGGGCGGCGGCGCGGGCGCCGGCTACGCCGACATGGGCGATATCTTCGGCGACATCTTCGGCAACATCTTCGGTGGCGGAGCCGGTCCGCGCGGACCGCGCCGCGGCGCCGACATCGGCTACGTGATGGAGCTGAGCCTGGAAGAGGCGGTCGGCGGAGTCGAGCGGCAGATCGAGATTCCCACCCTGGAGAACTGCGATACCTGCAGCGGCAGCGGTTCGGCCGACGGCAGGACCGAGGCCTGTACGACCTGTGGCGGTCGTGGCCAGGTGCGGTTCCAGCGCGGCATCTTCTCGATGCAGCAGACCTGTCCGCATTGCGGCGGCCGTGGCCAGACCATCGCCGACCCGTGCGGCGACTGCCATGGGCAGGGCCGGGTCGAGCGCAACAAGACCCTGCAGGTGAAGGTGCCTGCCGGAGTCGATACCGGTGACCGCATCCGCCTGGCCGGCGAAGGCGAGGCGGGGCCGGCCGGGGTCGCGCCCGGCGACCTCTACGTCGAGGTGCGGGTCAGGGAGCACGAGATATTCCAGCGCGATGGCGACGACCTGCACTGCGAGGTGCCGATCCGGATATCGCAGGCGGCGCTGGGCGACATCATCCGCGTACCGACGCTGAACGGCGATGCCGAGATCCGGCTGCCGGCCGAGACCCAGAGCGGCAAGCTGTTCCGCCTGCGCGGCAAGGGCGTGAAGTCGGTGCGCAGCCGCAGCGAGGGCGACCTGTATTGCCGGGTCGTGGTCGAAACGCCGGTCAACCTCACCGCCGAGCAGCGCGAGCTGCTGGAGAAGTTCGAGGCGACCTTCTCCGGCGAAGGTGCGCGCAAGCACTCGCCGAAGTCGGCGACCTTCCTCGACGGCGTCAAGGGCTTCTGGGACCGGATGGTGTCGTAGTTCCGGCGGGAGCCCGGTCGCGGCTGCGCCCCGGCCTGCGGCGTCCGGCCTGAGGTTTATGATGGTGGCCGGCCATCAGGATTGCGCAGGCGTCGGATGAAGACTCCCCCGAAGGATCCCGGGACGATCCCCGCGAAAGCGCCGGAGTTCGACCGCAGCGTCCGTCCCTACGACGGTCCAGCCGGCGGCTGGGATGCGCTGAAGGCGGTCGCCGGCGCGGTCCGCGGGCAGATGGCGATACCGCGGTCGGTCGGTGCGCTGCACCGGGTCAACCAGCCGGTCGGCTTCGACTGTCCGGGTTGCGCCTGGCCCGACCCGCGCCACACGTCCTCTTTCGAGTTCTGCGAGAACGGCGCCAAGGCGGTGACCTGGGAGGCCACCGCCAAGCGCACGACGCCGGAATTCTTCGCCGCCCACACCCTGTCCGAGTTGTGGGACTGGAGCGATCACGACCTGGAGAACGAAGGCCGCCTGACCCATCCGATGGCGTACGACGCGGCCCGGGACAAGTACCTGCCGGTCTCGTGGGACGAGGCCGCCGCGCGCATCGGCGCCGCCCTGAGCGCATTGCCGAAGCCGGAGATGGCCGAGTTCTATACTTCCGGGCGCACCTCCAACGAAGCGGCATTCCTCTACCAGCTGTTCGTGCGCGAGTACGGCTGCAACAATTTTCCCGACTGCTCGAACATGTGCCACGAGGCCACCAGCACCGGCCTGCCGGAGTCGATCGGGGTGGGCAAGGGTACGGTCTCGCTCGAGGATTTCGAACACGCCGACGCGGTGTTCTGCATCGGCCACAACCCCGGTACCAACCATCCGAGGATGCTGGCGACGCTGCGCGGGGTCTCGCTGCGCGGCGCGCCGATCGTGGTGATCAATCCGATGCCCGAGCGCGGGCTGGAGCGGTTCGTTTCGCCGCAGGATCCGGCCGAGATGCTGACCGGGCATGCGGTGCGGATCGCTTCCACCTACTTCAAGCCGCGGATCGGTGGCGACCTGGCGGTACTGAAGGGCATGATGAAATGGCTGCTGGAGGCCGACGCCGCCGATCTGGCCGACGGCGGCGAGGGCCTGCTCGATCGTCCGTTCATCGCCGGGCACACGCGGGGCTTCGAGGCGCTGGCGGCCGATCTGCAGGCGAGTTCCTGGGACGCCATCGAGCGCCATTCGGGGCTGTCCCGCGACGAGATCGCGAGCGCGGCCGGGATCTACGCCAGCGCCGGGCGGGTGATCGTCTGCTACGGCATGGGCATCACCCAGCACCGACACGGCACCGAGAACGTCCAGCAACTGGCCAATCTGCTGTTGCTGCGCGGCAATATCGGCAAGCCCGGCGCCGGTATCTGCCCGTTGCGCGGACATTCCAACGTGCAGGGCGATCGCACGGTCGGCATCACCGAGAAGCCGGGTGCCGCGCTGCTCGAAGGAATCCGCCGTACCTATGGCTTCGAACCGCCGGCCGCGCATGGGCACGACGCGGTGGCCGCGGTCAAGGCGATCGCCGAAGGACGCTCGAAGGCCCTGGTCTGCCTCGGCGGCAACCTTGCGGTGGCGATCTCCGATCCGCAGGCGACCTTTCCGGCGATGCGCAAGCTCGAACTGGCGGTGCACATCGCGACCAAGCTCAACCGTTCCCATCTGATCCCCGCGCGGCAGGCCTTCCTGCTGCCGTGCCTGGGCCGCACCGAACTGGACATCCAGGCCGGCGGGCCGCAGTCGGTGACGGTGGAGGACTCGATGTCGATGGTGCATGCGTCGCAGGGCCGGCTGAAGCCGGCCTCGGAACACCTGCGGTCGGAACCTGCGATCGTCGCGCTGCTGGCGCGGGCGACGCTGCCGCAGTCGAAGGTCGACTGGGAGGGCATGGTCGCCGATTACGACCGCATCCGCGACGGCATCGAGGCGGTGTTCCCGATCTTCGCCGACTTCAACGCGCGTATCCGGATGCCCGGTGGCTTCCATCTCGACAACGCCGCCGCGCGGCGGCGCTGGAACACCCCCGACGGCAAGGCGCGCTTCCTGCCGGCACCCGGTCTGGACGAAGATCCGCCGGCCGTCGACGGCCTGCTGAAGCTGGCCACGGTCCGCTCGCACGACCAGTACAACACCACCATCTACGGCCTCGACGACCGCTACCGCGGAATCCATGGCCGTCGCGACGTGGTGTTCGTGAACCCCGACGATCTCGCCGAGCGTGGCCTGCGCGAGGGCGACCGCATCGACGTGGAGGCCTGCCGTCCGGACGGTATGCCCAACGGGCGCAGCGTACGTGGCTACGTCGCGGTGGCGTTCGGTATCTCGCGTGGCTCGGCGGCGATGTATTACCCGGAAGGAAACGGTCTGGTCGCGCTCGACGACCATGATCCGCGTTCGGGCACGCCCGGCTACAAGTCGGTGCCAGTGCGGCTGTCGGCGTCCGCGTCCGCGGCGCAAGGCGACCGTGGGCTCTGACGACACACGCGTGCGCCCCGGCCAGGCGCACCGTGCGGTCACCGTCCACGGCGGCGGGGATGGGCAGAGCGGCGAGGACTGGCTGGCCGAGGAGGTGCCGGTCGAGCTGCGCTACAACGGCGAGGCGTTTGCGGTGATGATGGCGACGCCGGTCGACCTGGAGGACTTCGCGTACGGCTTTTCGTTGAGCGAGGGGCGGGTCGCCCATCCTGGCGACATCCACGGCGTGACGGTACACGCGCAGCTGGAGGGCTACATCGTCGAGATCGCTGCCCCGGCCGCGGTGAGCCCGGAGGCGGGCGACGCGCGTCTGCTGCCGGGGCGCAGCGGATGCGGCCTGTGCGGCAGCCGCCGGCTGGAGGAGGTGCTGCAACCGGTGGAGCCGGTACCCGAGGGCCCGACAGTCGACCCCGGTGCGCTGGAGCGGGCCCAGGCGGCGTTGGCCGAGCGGCAGCCCCTCAACGCCGTCACCGGTGCGATGCACGCCGCCGCCTGGGCCTCGCCGGCAGGCGGGATCCTCCAGGTGCGCGAGGACGTCGGTCGCCACAACGCACTGGACAAGCTGCTCGGTGCGCTCGCTCGCGAAGGCATCGATCCGCGCACCGGCTTCGTGATGATCACCAGTCGCGCCAGCTACGAGATGGTGAGCAAGGCGGCCCGCCTCGGGATCGGCATGCTGGCGGCGATTTCGGCGCCGACCGCGCTCGCCGTCGACCTGGCCCGCGCCGGCAATCTCACCCTGGCAGGCTTCGTACGGCCGGGGCGCTACGTGCTCTACAGTCATCCTCAACGCCTGGCGAAGGCGCGCATCGCCGACCGGCCGTCCTGAAAGGGAGCGTCGGTGCCACGTGCCTTGTGAGTGCGCGCGGCAGCCAGTAGCCTGCGCCGATGAACGAGCCGAGTCCCCCTGTCCGACTGTTGATCCACGGTGCTGCCGGGCGAATGGGCCAGGCCCTGCTGCGCCTGGCCGGCGAGCGCGACGATGTCGACGTGGTCGCCGCGGTCACGCGTTCGAAGCCGGCCCAGCGGGTGATCGACGGTGTGCCGCATTTCTCCGCCACCGAGCTGGAAGCGGTGCCGGAGTTCGATGTCGCGATCGACTTCAGCCTGCCGCAGGGGCTGGACCCGCTGCTGGCGCTGTGCGTGTCGCGCGGCCGCGCACTGGTTTCCGGCACCACCGGGCTGGAGCCGGAACAACGCGCGGCACTGGATGCGGCAGCCGGGAACATCCCGGTGCTGTGGGCGTCCAACTTCAGTCTGGGCGTCGCGATCCTCAACGAGCTGGTCGCGCGCGCGGCGGCGGCGTTGCCGGGCTGGGACTGCGACATCGTCGAGTCGCACCACGTGCACAAGAAGGACGCGCCGTCCGGCACCGCGCTGACCCTCGGCGAGCATGCGCGGACGGGCGGGGCGCAACCGCGTTACGCGGCCCTGCGCGCCGGCGACATCATCGGCGAACACACGGTCCAGTTCACCGGCCTGGGTGAACGCGTCGAGCTGATCCACCGGGCGACCAGCCGCGACATTTTCGCCCGCGGCGCACTGCATGCCGCCGCGCGCCTGCGTGGACGCCCCCCGGGCCACTACCGGGTCACCGACCTGTTGAGCTGAACGCGCCCCCGGCGTCTGCCGTCAAGGTGTCATCGGAGGCTGGCGCCGGGGGCGTCGGCCCGCTAGAATTCCCGCTCGCCTGAACCTCTCGCGCCGGACCGGTCCTCACCGCGTCCGCGCTTTGCTGCAACCTGAATTCACGGGTCTGCGCGAAGCCGAGCGGTCAGTATTCCCCGGCATCCAAGGCGACCCCCGTGACCCAACCCGCACTCCTCGCTCTCGAAGACGGCACCCTCTTCGAGGGCGTTTCCGTAGGCGCGCCCGGCCTTTCGGTCGGCGAAGTGGTGTTCAACACCGCGATCACCGGCTACCAGGAAATCCTTACCGATCCGTCCTACGCGCGCCAGTTGGTGACCCTGACCTATCCGCACATCGGCAATACCGGCTGCACCGACCAGGACGACGAGGCGCGCCGGGCCTGGGCCGCCGGCCTGATCGTGCGAGACGTGCCGCGCCGGCCCAGCAACTGGCGCAGCCAGGTCGCGCTGCCGGAATGGCTGGCCGCGCGCGGAATCGTCGGCATCGCCGGCATCGACACCCGCAAGCTGACCCGCCTGCTGCGCGACACCGGCGCGCAGGGCGGGGCGCTCGTCGCCGGCAACGCGATCGATGCGGAGAAGGCGATCGAGGCCGCACGCAAGTTTCCCGGCTTGAAGGGCATGGATCTGGCGAAGGAGGTCACCACCGCGGAGCGCTACAGCTGGCGCGACGGACAGCTCGACCTCGACACCAACGCCTTCGTCGGCGCCCAGCCGCGGTTCCGGGTCGTCGCCTACGACTTCGGGGTGAAGCACAACATCCTGCGCATGCTCGCCGAGCGCGGCTGCGAGCTGACCGTCGTCCCGGCGAAGACGCCGGCCTCGGAAGTGATGGCGCTCAAACCCGACGGCGTGTTCCTGTCCAACGGCCCCGGCGATCCGGAGCCCTGTGACTACGCGATCGCCGCGATCCGCGACTTCGTTGCCGCGAAACTGCCCGTGTTCGGCATCTGCCTCGGTCACCAGTTGCTGGGCCTTGCCGCAGGCGCGCGCACGATGAAGATGAAGTTCGGCCACCACGGCGCCAACCATCCGGTCCAGGACCTCGACGGCGGACGGGTGATGATCACCTCGCAGAATCACGGTTTCGCGATCGACGAGAGCAGTCTGCCGGCGAACGTGCGGGTTACCCATCGCTCGCTGTTCGACGGCTCCAACCAGGGCATCGAGCTGACCGACGCCCCCGCGTTCAGCTTCCAGGGCCACCCGGAAGCCAGCCCGGGCCCGCACGACGTGGCGCCGCTGTTCGATCGCTTCGTCGCCTCGATGGAACGGGGTGCGTGAGCGGGACCATGCGCGGACTGATAGCGAGCCTCCTGCTGATGCTGTCGTCGCCGGCCTTGGCTGCGACGCCGGCCGATGGGCGGCTTGCGCAGGTCCGGCAGTTGCTGGGATTGGACGAATCGCTTCATCGTCAGTTGCGCGAGCAGCTTTACAGCTCGCCCGATTTCGCGGCCTATGACGAAGCGAAACGCAGTTGTATCAGTCAGGTGGTGTCGCAGAACTTTTCCGACGGGATCGACGAAGCCTTCAGCGAGCTGCTCGACGAGGATGCAGTCGTCAACGAGTTGCTGGGTTTTTCGCGCACCGATACGGGTTCGCTGTTCTTTGCGGCATTGCGCGAGGACATGCAGGCAAGGCTGCTGTCCGGCGGTGAGGCGGGCGGGGATGCGGATGGCCTGCTGCGTGGCCTGTCCGTCGAGCAACTGGCGGAGGTCGGCGAGTTTTCCGCGACGTCGGCGGCAGACCTGCTTCGACGTCTCCGGCGAGCGGATTTCTCGCAGGGGCGGTCGGCAACGGCGCTGGATCAGCTGCAATCGCACTGTGGCGTTGCAGCCTCAGGAACCTGATGGCGGTCCCCGTTACACATCGCATCGGCAGGCGCTGCATCGGCCATCGGTCTGCCGATATGCCCCCTCTGGCCGCAGTCGAACAATCGGCGATCGGAAGACGATCCGCCGAGCAGCTCACCCGGTCCGCCCGATGGGCGCGCCGGCAAAGATCTTATCGAGGACGAAATGCCCAAGCGCACTGATATCCAAACCATCCTGATCATTGGCGCGGGCCCGATCGTGATCGGCCAGGCCTGCGAGTTCGACTACTCCGGCGCGCAGGCATGCAAGGCGCTGCGCGACGAGGGCTACCGGGTGGTGCTGGTCAACAGCAACCCGGCCACGATCATGACCGATCCGGAGATGGCCGATGCGGTCTACATCGAGCCGATCAACTGGCAGACCGTCGAGAAGATCATCGCCAAGGAAAGGCCCGACGCGCTGCTGCCGACGATGGGCGGCCAGACCGCGCTCAACTGTGCGCTCGACCTGGCCGACAACGGCGTGCTGGAGAAGCACGGCGTCGAGCTGATCGGCGCCTCGCGCGAGGCGATCCGCATGGCCGAGGACCGCGAGCTGTTCCGTGTGGCGATGGAGGAGATCGGGCTGGAGTGCCCGCGCGCGGCGGTCGCCAGGAGCTTCGAGCAGGCGGTCGAGATCCAGGTCACCGTCGGCTATCCGACCATCATCCGGCCGAGCTTCACCCTCGGCGGCAGCGGCGGCGGCATCGCCTACAACAAGGAGGAGTTCGAGGACATCGTCAAGCGCGGCCTCGAGCTGTCGCCGACCAGCGAGGTATTGATCGAGGAATCGGTGCTGGGCTGGAAGGAGTTCGAGATGGAGGTGGTCCGCGACAAGGCGGACAACTGCATCATCGTCTGCTCGATCGAGAATTTCGATCCGATGGGCGTGCATACCGGCGACTCGATCACCGTCGCCCCGGCGCAGACCCTGACCGACAAGGAGTACCAGCGACTGCGCGATGCCTCGATCGCGGTGCTGCGCAAGATCGGCGTCGACACCGGCGGCTCCAACGTGCAGTTCGGCATCAACGCCAGCAACGGCCGCGTCGTGGTGATCGAGATGAATCCCCGCGTATCGCGCTCCTCGGCGCTGGCGTCGAAGGCGACCGGCTTCCCGATCGCCAAGATCGCGGCGAAGCTTGCCGTCGGTTACACCCTCGACGAGCTGCGCAACGAGATCACCGGCGGCGCGACCCCGGCCTCGTTCGAGCCGACGATCGACTACGTGGTCACCAAGATCCCGCGTTTCGCGTTCGAGAAATTCCCCCAGGCCGAGGCCCGGCTGACCACCCAGATGAAATCGGTCGGCGAGGTGATGGCGATGGGCCGGACCTTCCAGGAATCGCTGCAGAAGGCGCTGCGCGGGCTGGAGACCGGCAAGGTCGGCCTCGACCCGACCGGCCTGGACCTGGCCAGCGAGACCGACCTGGCGACCCTGCGCCGCGAGGTGAAGGAGCCCGGTCCGGAGCGGATGTTCTACATCGGCGATGCGTTCCGCGCCGGGATGAGCGTCGAGGACGTGCATGCGTTGTCCTTCGTCGATCCATGGTTCCTCGACCAGATCGAGGAGATCATCGCCGAGGAGAAGGCGGTCGCGGAATCCGGCCTTGCCGCGCTCGACGAGAAGCGGATGCGTGCGCTCAAGCGCATGGGCTTTTCCGATGCGCGACTGGCCGAGCTGACCGGCACCGACGAGGCCGCGGTGCGCACCCTGCGCCACGCGTTCGGCGTGCGCCCGGTCTACAAGCGGGTGGATTCCTGCGCGGCCGAGTTCGCGACCACCACCGCCTACATGTACTCGACCTACGAGGACGAGTGCGAGGCGGCGCCGAGCGACCGCGACAAGATCATCGTGCTCGGCGGCGGCCCGAACCGGATCGGCCAGGGCATCGAGTTCGACTACTGCTGCGTGCATGCCGCGCTCGCGCTGCGCGAGGACGGTTTCGAGACCATCATGGTCAACTGCAATCCGGAGACCGTGTCGACCGACTACGACACTTCCGACCGGCTGTACTTCGAACCGCTGACGCTCGAGGACGTGCTGGAGATCGCCGACCTGGAAAAGCCGAAGGGCGTGATTGTGCAGTACGGCGGACAGACCCCGCTGAAGCTGGCGCGTGCGCTGGAGGCGGCCGGGGTGCCCATCATCGGCACCAGTCCGGACAGCATCGACCTGGCCGAGGACCGTGAGCGTTTCCAGAAGCTGGTGCAGGACCTCAAGCTGGCGCAACCGCTGAACCGCACCGCGCGCAATCCGGAGGAAGCGCTGTTGCTGGCCTCCCAGATCGGCTACCCGCTGGTGGTGCGCCCGAGCTACGTGCTCGGCGGCCGCGCGATGGAGATCGTCTACTCCGATGCCGACCTGACCCGCTACATCCGCGATGCGGTCAAGGTGTCGAACGATTCGCCGGTGCTGCTCGACCGCTTCCTCGACAACGCGGTCGAGGTCGATGTCGACGTGATCGCCGACCGGGAAGGCAATGTGCTGATCGGCGGCGTGATGGAGCACATCGAGGAGGCCGGCGTGCACTCGGGCGATTCCTCGTGCTCGCTGCCGCCTTACTCGCTGCCCGCCGCGGTGCAGGACAAGCTGCGAGAGCAGGTCAGGGCGCTGGCGAAGGCGCTGAACGTGGTCGGCCTGATGAACACCCAGTTCGCGGTCACATTCGACGAGGACGGCGCCGACACGGTCTACCTGATCGAAGTCAACCCGCGCGCCTCGCGCACGGTGCCGTTCGTGTCCAAGGCCACCGGCCTGCCGCTGGCGAAGATCGCGGCCCGCTGCATGGTCGGCCAGACCCTGGCCGGGCAGGGCGCGATGAAGGAGATCATCCCGGACTACTACTCGGTCAAGGAGGCGATCTTCCCGTTCGCCAAGTTCCAGGGTGTGGATCCGATCCTCGGGCCTGAGATGCGTTCGACCGGTGAGGTCATGGGCGTGGGCCGCAGCTTCGGCGCGGCGATGGCGCGGGCGCAGGAGGCCGGCGGCATCCGTGCGCTGCCGGGCGAAGGCAAGGTCTTCGTGTCGGTCCGTGACCCGGACAAGAAGCGCGTGCTGCCGGTGGCCCGCGACCTGATCGCCCGCGGCTACTCGCTGGTGGCGACCTCGGGTACGCATGCCTTCCTGGCCGGGCACGGCATCGACTGCGAGCGCATCAACAAGGTGATCGAGGGCCGTCCGCACGTCGTCGACCTGATCAAGAACGGCGAGATCGCGTACATCGTGAACACCACCGAGGGCCGACAGGCCATCAGCGATTCATTCTCGATCAGGCGCGAGGCCTTGCAACAGCGGGTGACCTATTCGACGACGATCGCCGGCGCGCGGGCGCTGGTGAACTCGCTCGATTACCGCGGCACCGGTCCGGTCTGGTCGCTGCAGGAATTGCACGCCGAAGTGAACGGCGCCGGCTGAACGGCGCCGCCCGGCGCAGGGGCGGGGATGGGGCGGGGCGGGTTTCGGCCCGCCCCGCATTCCTGCTAGCCTGTAGAGGCTTTTTTTGCACGGCCGTGAATGGGTGGTTGGACGCCTTGGCATGACGCCAATCGCATCCGCCGCCTTCTTTCTTTTGCGGCCCCGAACGAAAGAAAGGACGTACCCATGAGAGCACCGATCACGGTGAAGGGCGCGCAGCGCCTGCGCGCGGAACTGGAAGAACTCAAGTCGGTCAAGCGGCCGGCGGTGATCAATGCGATCGCCGAGGCGCGTGCCCATGGCGACCTCAAGGAGAACGCCGAATACCACGCCGCGCGCGAGCAGCAGGGCTTCATCGAAGGCCGCATCAAGCAGTTGGAGGCCGAGCTCTCGCACGCGCAGGTCATCGACGTGGCCTCGCTGAACGCGGGTTCGCGGATCGTGTTCGGTGCGACCGTCGAGCTGGCCGATGTCGAAACCGATGCGAGCACGACCTACCAGATCGTCGGCGACCTGGAAGCGGACATCAAACAGGGCTGGATCGCGATCTCCTCGCCGGTCGCGCGTGCGCTGATCGGCAAGCACGAGGGCGACAGCGTCACTATCGAGGCGCCAGGCGGCACCCGCGAGTACGAGATCGTATCGGTCAGCTACGCAGGCTGACGGATCTGGCGATGCGGGTCAGCCTGCTGCTGCCGGATCCCGCCCGTTTCGGCGGGCAGCGCCTGTTTCCGGATCTCGCCCGAACGCTCGGGCGCGCCGATGCGACCCATGACGACAGGCCGCAGCGCGAACGCGTATTCGACGTCTTGCCGCGCGGCTGGCCGGTGGCGGCAGTCACCCGCCAGGGCGACGTCGGCGATGCCGCCGATGCGATCTGGCTGCGCGCGGATCCTGCCTACGTACGCCCCGACATCAATGGCGCCCGGTTGCTGGCTCATGGTCGCGGCCTGCGGCTGACAGAGGCCGATGCCGCTGCGTTCCTGTCGGCGTTGCGCCCGCTGTTTGGGGATCTCGGCAGTCCGATCGATGCGCCCGTGCCGTCGCGCTGGTACCTGCGGCTGCCGCAGGGCAGCCGCCTGCCGGCTTTCAGCTCGCCCGAGGAAGCGCTCGGCGACGAGCTGTTCGAACACCTGCCGGGCGCGGGCGACGAAAGCGACCGGGACAGGCAGGCGTCGCGGCGCTGGCGGGGATTGTTGAGCGAGGCGCAGATCGTGCTGCACAACCATCCGCGCAACGCCGAACGTGCCGCCGCGGGTCTTCCGATGGTCAACTCGTTGTGGTTCTGGGGCGGCGGACAATTGCCCGACCGGGTGCGATGCGCGGCGGATGCCGTCCACTCGGACGACGATGCGCTGGCGGCTTTCGCGAACCTCGCCGGAGTGACGGCGCTGCCGCTGCCCGCCGCGTGTCCGGACCTGACCGGGTCGGGCGATTGCCTGTTCGACCTGCGCGAGGCGAGGGATCTGGCCCGTCTCCAGGGCGACTGGCTGCAGCCGCTGATCCAGCGTCAGAACACCGGCACTGTCGCCGAGATCGTGCTCGATTGCGCCGACGGCAGCATCTTCACGCTTCGGCGTTCCCAGCGGTGGCGGTTCTGGCGGCGTTCGCGCGAGCGGTTGGGCGCATGAGCGGTCGGGCGCTGGAATGAAGCCACGGACCCTCTTGCAGCGTCGGGCGGCGCAGGCGTCCGGCGAGTGGTCGACGGCGATGCCGGCATTGCTGCGCAGGATCTATGCCGCCCGCGGTGCGCTCGACGAGGCGCAGGCGCGACCGCGGCTCGTGCAGTTGCCGCCGCCGGACGGATTGATGGGTGCCGCGGCGGCGGCCGGACTGCTGGCGGATGCGATCGCCGAAGATCGTCACATCGTCGTCGTCGGAGACTTCGATTGCGATGGCGCCACGGCCTGCGCATTGGGCGTACGCGGCCTGCGCATGCTCGGCGCGCGCCGGGTCTCGCATGCGGTGCCCAACCGCATCGTCCACGGCTACGGACTTTCTCCGGCCCTGGTCGATGAGCTCGCCGCGATGGAGCCGGACCTGCTGGTCACTGTCGATCATGGCATCGCCTGCCATGCCGGCATCGCCGCTGCGAAGGCGCGCGGTTGGCAGGTCCTGGTCACCGATCACCATCTGCCGGGCGACACCCTGCCGCCGGCCGACGTCATCGTCGATCCCAACCAGCCCGGCGACGCCTTTCCGGGCAAGACGCTGGCCGGGGTCGGGGTGATGTTCTATGTGCTGCTGGCATTGCGACGCCTGCTGCGCGAGCGTGGTGTCTTCGATGGCGACGCGGGCGAAGAGCCGGACCTCGCTGTCCTGCTCGACCTGGTCGCGGTTGGCACCGTCGCCGATCTGGTGCCGCTGGATGCCTGCAACCGGGCACTGGTGGCGGCCGGATTGCGACGGCTGCGGGCAGGACACGGCTGCGCCGGACTCCGGGCGTTGATCGAGGTGTCGAACCGCGATCCGGCCCGGCTGACCGCCGCCGATATCGGATATGCGATCGGCCCCCGTCTCAACGCGGCCGGCCGCCTGGAGGACATGTCGCTGGGCATCGAGTGCCTGCTGACGGACGATGCGCGCCAGGCACGCGGGATCGCGGCGACCCTCAGCGAGATCAATGGCGAGCGCCGCGCAGTGCAGCAACAGATGACCGACGAAGCCGAACTCGCGCTGGCGCGGGTGGCACTGGCCGGCGACCCGCCGCTGGCGGTCTGCCTGCACGACCCCCAATGGCATCCGGGCGTGGTCGGACTGGTCGCTTCCAAGCTCAAGGAGCGCCTGCACCGTCCGGTGATCGCATTCGCGCCGGCCGAGCCCGGCAGCGATTCCCTGCGCGGCTCGGCACGCTCGATCCCGGGATTCCATATCCGCGACGCGCTGGCGGCGATCGACGCGCGCACCCCGGGCCTGATCGAGCGCTTCGGCGGCCATGCGATGGCGGCCGGCCTGTCGTTGCCGCTTGCGCGGCTGGAGACGTTCCGCGATGCGTTCGAGCGGGTGGCGAGCGAAACACTGGGTCCGGAGCTGCTGCAGGCGGTCGTGCTCAGCGATGGCGACCTGGCGGCGGACGAGTTCACCCGCGGCAATGCCGAGGCCCTGCGCGACGGCGGCCCCTGGGGCCAGGGCTTCCCCGAGCCGCAGTTCGACGGCGAGTTCGAGGTGCTCGGCTGGCGGGTGGTCGGCGAGCGGCACCTGAAGCTGGAGCTCGGCCATGGCCACCGTCGCCTGAACGCGATCCACTTCGGCAGCTGGGACGGCAATCCGCCGCAGGGCCGCATCCGCATCGCCTACCGGCTCGAGCCCGACGACTACCGCGGCGGCGATGCCGTACAACTGGTGGTGGTGCACCGCGAGCCGGTCTGAATCAGGCCAGATCCGACTCGGGCCGGACGCCGCCAGGTGCCGGCACCGGTGTCGCATGCGCCTTCCGCTTCAGCCCGAACAGCGGCCGCAGCAACGGGATCCTGCGGATCAGCTCGTAGCCGCCAAGGCAGATCGCGAACGTGGCCAGCACCAGAAGCGGCCCTTCGAGCAGCGGCGGGATCGCCAGCGGCTGCAGGTTGTGGGCGAGCACGACGATCACGGTCTGGTGGAGGATGTAGACCGGATAGACGGCCGGGGCCAGGTAGCGGAGGGCAGGGCTGTCGCCCTTCACCAGACGGCGGGCGAAACCGAGGATCGCGGCGATGCTGAGCCACTGGTTCGCCCCCCAGACCAGCCGCTGCAGCATCCGCAGCCATTCCGGTGGCGGGTTGGCTTCGTCGAAACGACCGAAGTAGGCGACCAGAACGAGATAGGTCGCCGCAGCGACGGCCAGCGCCAGCCAGCGCCAGCGCAGGATCGCGTCCCAGACCGCGTCGGCACGGGCCAGCCAGAAGCCCAGCAGGAACACCGGCAGGTATTGGGCGTGGTTGTACCAGTCGTCGAACAGCGCATGGGTCGACTCGAAGCGGCCTGCCAGCAGCATGCGTGCCACTCCGAGGGCGAGGGCGGGGACGACCAGCACGGCGGGGCCGGCGAACCAGCGCGTCAGGCGCCCGCCGATGGTCGTCATCGCGCGGCCGGCAAGCTTCAGGACCGCCCACAACGTCATCGTGTAGGCCCACAGGTAGGGAAGGAACCACAGGTGGTTCCAGGTCGGCACCCGCAGGCAGTCGCCGTCCCTGCAGAAGCTGCCGTCGCCCTGCAGATAGCGCGACCAGAACGCCAGATAGCCGTCGTGATAGCCGCCGGGCAGCTTCTCGACCACCTCGTAGTACGACTGAGGCGGCACGATGACGAGCATGCCGAAGGCCAGCGGCAGCAGCAGTCGCCACGACCGGTTCCCCACGAAGCCCTGCGGCCGCCGTTCGAGCATGAACGCGGTGGCGGCGCCGGAGACCAGGAACAGCAGCGACAGCCGCCAGGGCGCGCTGAGCAGCATCAGCGGTTCCAGCGCGGTACCCGCGTCCGGACTTTTGACGTGCCAGTCCCAGCTCACGTAGTACATGCCCACGTGGTAGAAGACCAGCAGGCCAAAGGCGAGGGTACGGACCCAGTCGAGGTCGTAGCGGCGTGTCATGGCGGTCTCCCTTGCGACTCGCGCTCATCGTGGCCACGACCAGGCCGGAAGCCAGCGTCGAGGGACGTGACGACAGCGCTCTGGGACGAATGGCGGATCGTCGTGACGAACCGTGGGGCGGGCACGCGGCACGGACCGTAGAATGCGCGGGATGGACCGGACCGATAGCCGCGATACCGGCGATGAACGCCCCGGCGAGATCGTCTCGCCGCTGAGGCGGACCTTCGAGGTCGGGTTCTGGGTCGCGGTGACCCTGGTCAACGGCGTCGCCAACAGCATCACCGTACTGATCGACATCCGCCGCTCCGGCCTGGCGTTCGCCGCCTGGGAGCCGGCGGTCTGGGAGTTCTCCAGTGGCCTGGCCTTCCTCGCCCTGGTCCCGGCCCTGCTGTGGTTCACCCGACGCTTTCCACTGCACTGGGATACGCTGCGCCGGCACCTGCCGTGGCACCTGCTGGCCAGCGTCGTGTTCTCGTCCGCACACGTGCTCGCCATGGTCGCCATGCGCGAGCTGGCCTATGCGGGGATGGGGACGAGCTACGAATTTGGCGATTGGTCGCGTGGCCTGCTCTACGAATACCTCAAGGACGTGCGTACCTACGTCACGATGGTGGCGACGATCGAGGGTTACCGTTTCGTCCGCCGCCGCCTGAAGGGCGAAGCGCGTCTGCTGGATGCGCCCGACGACGTCGAGACGCCGCCCGGAAAGATCGAACGGCCGGAGCGCTTCCTGGTCCGCAAACTCGGGCGCGAGTTCCTGGTCGCGGCGACGGACATCGAATGGCTGCAGGCGGCCGGCAACTACGTCAACCTGCATGTCCGCGGGCGCGAGTATCCGTTGCGCAGCACGATCGGCGGCATCGAGGCCAGGCTCGATCCGGCCCGTTTCGTCCGCATCCATCGCAGCTACATGGTCAATCTGGACCGTGTCGCCTCGATCGAGCCGCTCGATACCGGCGATGCGCGGGTGCTGATGGCCGACGGCAGCCGGCTGCCGTGCAGCCGGCGCTACCGCGAGGTGCTGCGCGAGCGGGTGGCCGGCGGCCGTACCTGATCGCGGGGGAGGCCGCGGCCGCCGGGGCGGGGTGCCGCGTTGCGAGCACGGAAGCCTGGACGTTGCCGCGCCCGGACATTGTCGTCCCCGGCGCCTGCCGGTCCCAGCTCCTGTCGACCTGATAGAATTGCCGGCCTTTGCACTTTTGTCCTGCGGCTGGAAGCTATCTATGATCGAGCTCAATCCCATTCGCCAGCGCATCGCCGACCTGCAGGGTCGGCTGGATGCGCTGAGGGGGTATCTTTGACTTCGACAGCAAGGTCGAACGTCTCGAGGAAGTGAACCGGGAGCTGGAAAGCCCCGATGTCTGGAACGATGCCGAACGCGCCCAGGCCCTGGGCCGCGAGCGCGCGTCGCTGGAGAAGGTGGTGCTCGGCAGCCGCCGGCTGACCGACGGTCTGGCCGGTGCGCTCGAACTGCTGGAGCTGGCCGAGATGGAGGACGACGAGGACACCGCCCAGGCGGTGGTCGCCGACGTCGACGGCTACCAGCGCGACGTCGAGCAGCTCGAGTTCCAGCGCATGTTCAGCGGCAAGATGGACGGCGCCGCGGCGTTCGTCGACATCCAGGCCGGCGCCGGCGGTACCGAGGCGCAGGACTGGGCCGAGATGCTGCTGCGCATGTACCTGCGCTGGGCCGAATCGCGCGGCTGGAAGACCGAGCTGATGGAGGTGTCCGGCGGTGAGGTCGCGGGCATCAAGTCGGCGACGTTCCGGGTCGAGGGCGATTTCGCCTACGGCTGGCTGAAGACCGAGACCGGCGTACATCGCCTGGTCCGCAAGTCGCCGTTCGACTCCGACAACCGCCGCCACACCAGCTTCACCTCGGTGTTCGTCTCGCCCGAGGTCGACGACAACATCGACATCGAGATCAATCCGGCCGACCTGAAGACCGACGTCTACCGCTCCTCCGGCGCCGGCGGCCAGCACGTCAACAAGACCGAGTCGGCGGTGCGCATCACCCACGTGCCGAGCGGAATCGTGGTCGCCTGCCAGAACGGCCGCAGCCAGCACCAGAACCGCGACACCGCGATGAAGATGCTGGCCGCCAAGTTGTACGAGCTTGAGATCCAGAAGCGCAACGCCGAGCGCGATGCGGTCGAGGCGACCAAGTCCGACATCGGCTGGGGCAGCCAGATCCGCAACTACGTGCTCGACCAGAGCCGGATCAAGGATCTGCGTACCGGCGTCGAGCGCAGCGACACCCAGAAGGTCCTCGACGGCGACCTCGACGAGTTCGTCGAGGCCAGCCTGAAGGCCGGTCTCGAGGCCGGGGCCAAACGCGCCGACGCGGTTTGATCTTCGGCCGGTCGATCTTCAGCCAGGGGGTTCACGGATGAACCCGGATAAATCCGAAACCTGATTGGAAACGCTCTATCCGTGTTGATCCGCGCCAATCCGCGGCCTCCATGTTCTTCATCGAAAACCACACCCATGACCGACAAGACGCCCGAGACCCCGACGCACGCCGACGAGAATTTCCTGATCGCCGAGCGTCGGAACAAACTCGCGGCCCTGCGCGAGCGGGGCCAGGCGTTTCCGAACGACTTCCGCCGGCAGGACTATGCCGGCGACCTGCAGGTCGAGTTCGCGGATGCCGATCGCTGGACCGCCGAGGCGATCGAGGGTGAGGGCCGTCACGTCGCGATCGCCGGCCGCATCCTGCTCAAGCGGGTGATGGGCAAGGCCAGCTTCGTGCAGATCCAGGACGAGTCCGGCCGCATCCAGTTGTTCCTGCAGGCCAACGCACTGGGCGAGGTCTACGACGCGTTCAAGGGCTGGGACGTCGGCGACATCGTCGCCGCGCGCGGCGGGCTGACCCGGACCCGCACCGGCGAGCTGTCGGTCAGGGCGACCGAGCTGCGCCTGCTGACCAAGTCGCTGCGCCCGCTGCCGGACAAGTTCCACGGCCTGGCCGACGTCGAGCAGCGCTACCGCCAGCGCTATGTCGACCTGATCGTCTCGCCGGAGGCGCGCGAGGTGTTCGTCAAGCGCTCGCGGATCATCCGCGCGATCCGCGAATGGCTGGACAGCCGCCGCTTCCTCGAGGTCGAGACGCCGATGATGCATTACATCCCCGGCGGCGCCGCGGCCAAGCCATTCGTCACCCACCACAACGCCCTCGACCTCGAGCTGTACCTGCGGGTCGCACCGGAGCTCTACCTGAAGCGCCTGGTCGTCGGCGGCCTGGAGCGGGTGTACGAGATCAACCGCAACTTCCGCAACGAGGGCGTGTCGACCCGGCACAACCCCGAGTTCACGATGCTCGAGCTGTACGAGGCCTACGCCACCTACAACGAGGTCATGGACCTGACCGAGAACATGATCCGCGACGTCGCCAGTTCGGTGCTCGGCACCACGGTGATGGAGTGGGAAGGGGCCGGGATCGATCTCGGCCCGGCGTTCCGCCGCTGGCGCCTGGACGAGGCGGTGCGCGAAAAGAACCCGGAGATCAGCGAGGCCGACTGCCGCGACCGCGAGGCTCTGGCCGCGCACTGCGCGCGGCTGGGCGTTGCGGTCAGGCCGTCGTACGGCTGGGGCAAGCTGCTGCTGGAGATCTTCGAGAAGACCGTCGAGGGCCAACTGGAGCAACCGACCTTCATCACCCATTACCCGGTCGAGGTCTCGCCGCTGGCCCGGGAGAGCGACAGCGAGCCGGGCATCACGGACCGCTTCGAGCTGTTCGTGAACGGAAAGGAACTGGCGAATGGCTTTTCCGAGCTGAACGATCCGGAGGACCAGGCCGAGCGCTTTCGCGCCCAGGTCGAGCAGAAGGAAGGCGGCGACGACGAGGCCATGCACTACGACGCCGACTACATCCGCGCCCTCGAGGTCGGCCTGCCGCCGACCGGCGGACTGGGCGTCGGCATCGACCGGCTGGTGATGCTGATGACCGGCTCGGCGTCGATCCGCGACGTCCTGTTGTTTCCGTACATGCGGCCGGAATCCGGCAGCTGATCCGTTCAGCCCCGATAGGAGGGTCGTCAGCCCGGGCGGCCAGGGAGGGGCGGCCGGACGGGCGCAAGCTGCCAAGCGCGGCTGAGCCGGGGTATGCTGCCGGCATGGCCACCCGGACAGGTGACGTTGCATGCAGGGACCAGTGTGAACGTTGTCATCGTTGACGATCAGACATCGGCGCGCACGATGCTGCGCCATATCATCGAGGACATCGCGCCGGAGCTGAAGGTGCACGACTTCGGTGAGGCCGAGAGCGGTCTGGAGTGGTGTGAGAACAACCACCCGGACCTGCTGCTGCTCGACTATCGGATGCCGGGGATCGACGGGCTGGAATTCGCCCGCCGCTTCCGCCGACGTCCGCTGCACCGTGACATCCCGATCATCCTGGTCACCGTCGTCGGCGACGAGCCGATCCGCCAGGCCGCGCTGGACGCGGGCGTGATCGACTTCCTGGTCAAGCCGGTCCGTCCGCGCGAACTGCGTGCGCGCTGCCGCAACCTGCTGCAGCTGCGCCAGCAGTCCGAGAGCGTCAAGCAGCGGGCGATGTCGCTGGAGCAGCGACTGCTGTCGAGCATGCACGAGGTCGAGGAGCGCGAACGCGAGACCCTGCAGCGGCTCGCGCGGGCGATCGAATACCGCGATCGCGGTACCAGCGTCTACCTCGAGCGGATGTCGCATGTCGCCGGCCTGATCGCCGAGCAGTTGGGGATGTTCGAGGACGAGGTGCGGATGATCGAGATGGCCGCACCGCTGCACGACATCGGCAAGATCGCGATCCCGGACGCGGTCCTGCTCAAGCCCGGCCCGCTGAGCGAGGGCGAGAAGGAAATCATGCGTCGCCATCCGGTGATCGGACAGGAACTGCTCAGCGGCAGCCAGAACCGCTTCATCCAGACCGCGGCCACGATCGCCCTGCGCCATCACGAACGCTACGACGGCAGCGGTTACCCGGACGGGCTGGTCGGCGAGGAGATTCCGATCGAGGCGCGCATCGTCGCGGTCGCCGATGTGTTCGACGCGCTGATCTCGCCGCGGCCGTACAAGGAACCGTGGGGCATCGACGTCGCCCTTGAATACCTGATGGCCGAGCGCGGCCGACTTTTCGATCCCACCTGCGTGGACGCGCTCATGCGCAGCCGCTCGCGACTGGACGAGGTCTGCAAGCGCTACGCCGCCGGCTCGGTGCGCCCGGGACTGCCGTGACCGGCATGGCTGGCGTCCTATCCAGCCTGAAGCAGCGCCTGGCCGGACGGCCGGACAGCGAGCACGGCCAGGCCTTCGTGCGCCTGGCGATCCTGTTCGTCGTGCTCGTCTACATGCTGATCCGCGGCTACGGCGGATCGCTGCCGAGGCAGGAGTATTTCAATGTACTGGCCATGGTGGTGGTCGGCATCAGCGTCGGCCTGGTCATCATCGGATGGATACTGGCGGCCCCCGGCAAGTCGAGGATCCGGCGCGGGGTCGGGATGGTTTCCGACTATGGCTTGATGGGACTTGCCATGACCCACATGGGCGAACCGCTTGCCTGGGTCTACGTGATCATCATGTGGGTGACCATCGGCAATGGCCTGCGTTACGGCAACCGGTATCTGTATGCCGCGGTGGCCATGGCCTGTGCCAGCTTCGGCGTGGTCGTGGCGTTGAATCCCTACTGGCGGGCCAATCCGGTAATCGCGCTCGGCCTGCTGCTGGGGCTGGTGGCCATCCCGCTATACCTGTCGGGTCTGCTGAGGGCCTTGACCCGCGCCACCGAGGAAGCGCGACGGGCCAGCGAGGCGAAGACCCGGTTCCTCGCGAACATGAGCCACGAGTTCCGCACGCCCCTCAACGGCCTGGCCGGGATGTCGGAGCTTCTGGCCACGACCCGACTGGATCCCGAACAGCGCGAATGCCTGGACACGATCCAGGCGTCCACCCGAAGTCTGCTCTCGCTCGTCGAGGACGTGCTGGATATCTCGGCGATCGAGGCGGGAAAGCTCAAGCTCGATACGACCGAATTCTTTCCCCGGGAGATCGTCGAGAGCGTCAGCCTGATTCTGCAGCCGCAGGCACGGACCAAACAGATCCGTTACGAGTCCCGCATCTCGCCCGAGGTGCCGGAAGCATTGCGCGGGGATGCCGGCCATCTTCGACAGGTGCTGCTCAACCTTGCCAGCAACGCCGTCAAGTTCACGGACTTCGGCTCGGTGCAGATGGACGTTGCGGTCACCGCGCGGACCGGGGGCAAGATCAGACTGCGCTTCACCGTCACCGATACCGGAATCGGCATTCCCGAGTCGATGCGCCAGCGCCTGTTCGAGGCATTCGAGCAGGCCGACGCCGGGCTGGCCCGGCGTTATGGCGGCACGGGGCTCGGCACCACCATCGCCAAGGGACTCACCGAGGCAATGGGTGGGAGCATCGGCTTCGAGAGCCTCGAACAACGGGGCAGCAGGTTCTGGGTGGAGCTGCCGTTCGAGGTGGCCACGGTGGAGGCCGACGGTCCAGGCGGCCACGTGGCGGATGGATGCGAGGCGCATTCCGCCAACGTGATCGCGTTCAGCGATCCGTTCCTGCGACATCGGGCGCGGGTGCCGCGCCTGTCGATTCTCGTTGCCGACGATCATGCCGCCAACCGGAACGTGCTGCAGCGCCTGCTCGAGAAGGCCGGCCATCGGGTGACCTGCGCTGACGGCGGTGAAAGGGTGCTGGATGCCTTGGCCCTGGCCGATTTCGACGCGGTGATCGCCGATCTGCACATGCCGGATGTGAGTGGGTTGGACCTGCTGCGCCAGCTGAAGGTGATGGAGGCGGGGGAGGGACCACGGACCCCGGTCCTGATCCTCAGCGCGGATGTGACTCCGGAGGCCATCCGCTCCTGCCAGCAGGCGGGAGCGCGCGCGTTCCTGTCCAAGCCGGTGTCGGCGGTCCGTCTGCTCGATGCCCTGGCGGACATCGCGACCACCGGCGCCAAGGCCCCCCCGATCGTCGCGTTGCGCGACGATCCCGCGCCCTCAGCTCCGGACAGCGAGATGCTGGACGATTCCGTACTCGATGAACTCCGGGCGCTGGGTATGGGCGAGTCCTTCGAGCGGGAGTTCGTCGCCCAATGCCTGCGCGACGCTACCGACTGCATCCAGACCCTGGAGCAGGCCGGCATGAACGGAGACTGGAACTGCGTGAGGGAGCAGGCTCATGCGCTCAAGGGAGTTGCGAGCAACATCGGGCTGACAAGACTGACCAGTTCCAGCAACGATCTCATGCGGCTTGCCGACTGGCAGGTCGCGAGCGAGTGGAAGTTGCGGCACGGTGAGCTGAGCGAGCATCTGACCCAGGGCAGGGAGGTGCTCGAAGCGCGCGGGCACCTTCGTGCCCGCGGCGACGAGCATACCTACTGAGCGACAGCTCATGCGGCTATCGCCGAGCGTCGCGTCTGTGCCCTGACGATACGTTCCATCGTGCGAAGGGATTTTTCTCCCAGGGCCAGGGCGGTATCCACCCATACTTCGGCGATGCCCATCAGTTCGTCGTAGCCGACCGGCTGGGAAATGCCTCTCATTGCATTCATCGCCAGATGCGCATGAGGAGAGCGCTGCTGCTGTCGGATGATCTCCTGGACCGCGGCCTCCCCCTGGCCCCTGGGCACGAGCACGTCGACGATTCCCATCCGATGGAGTTCCTCGCCGGGAAGAATCGCGCCTTCGAGGATCAGTTTCTCGGCCACGTTCGGCGACACGCGCTTGCAAAGGAACGAGTAGGCGCCCATCCCCGGAAACAGCCCGAACATGACCTCCGGCAGCCCCATTTCCACGCCTTCCTCGGCGATGATCGTGTGACAGGACAGCGCCAGCTCCATGCCTCCGCCGAGCGCATCGCCCTGGACCAGTGCGATCGTCCGCACGTCGCCACCCAGCCCGCAATGCAGGTGATGGACTCCGTCGATGCAGCGGCGGGCATAGGCCAGAAGCAGTTCGCGATTGTCCTCGCGGATCAGTCTGGAGAACAGCTCCAGGTCTCCGCCCAGATTGAACGCCGGGGCAGCAGAGGCAAGTACCACGTGCCGCAGGCGCCCCGACTGGCGCTGCTCGTCCCGCAGCGTGATCGAAGACAGGAAACTCCACATGTCGTTCATCAGTTCGGTACGGAAGCAGGGACGCCCCCCCGGTTCGATGTCGTGGTGCATGTACATCCAATGGACATTGCCCGCCGGGTCCGATTCGATCTGGAGGGTGGGATATTGACACGCGCGTTGCAGTTTGACGGTGTTCATCAGGAGCCCCCGGTTGACCGCCCAGGACTGGTGGGTGGTGGGTATCGGGCGGCCAGGTGTGCCCACCGCTTTCGATGCTACACCCGCACGAGCGCCCGCAAATAAAAGCCCCTCCGGGGAGGGGCTCGGGTAACCTGAATGAAGCCGGAGTTCAGGAGCCGGCAGCTTCGTCTCGCAACTCCCGGCGCAGGATCTTGCCGACGTTGGTCTTGGGCAGTTCCTTGCGGAACTCGACGATCCGCGGATGCTTGTAACCGGTGAGGTGCTCGCGGGCGTGGGCCTTCACCTGTTCTTCGGTCAGGCCCGGGTCCTTCTTGACGATCACCACCTTGACCACCTCGCCGGACTTCTCGTCGGGCACGCCGACCGCGGCGACCTCCAGCACGCCCGGCATCAGCGCGATCACGTCCTCGACCTCGTTCGGGTACACGTTGAAGCCCGAGACCAGGATCATGTCCTTCTTGCGGTCGACGATGTAGAAGTAGCCCTGTTCGTCCATCCGGGCCATGTCGCCGGTATGCAGCCAACCGTCGGCGTCGATGACCTTGGCCGTTTCGTCCGGGCGCTGCCAGTAGCCCTTCATCACCTGCGGCCCCTTGATGCACAGCTCGCCGACCTCGCCGACCGAAAGAATCCGGCCGTCCTCGTCCTTGACGCAGGCATCGGTCGACGGGATCGGCAGGCCGATCGAGCCGTTGTAGTCCTTCAGGTCCATCGGGTTGATGCAGGCCGCCGGGGAGGTTTCGGTCAGGCCGTACGCCTCGATCAGGGTCACGCCGGTGACCTTCTTCCAGCGTTCGGCGACCGAGCGCTGTACCGCCATGCCGCCGCCAAGGGTCAGATGCAGGGCCGAGAAGTCGACCTCGTCGAAACCGGGCGTGTTCAACAGACCGTTGAACAGGGTATTGACGCCGGTGATCGCGGTGAACCTGACCTGCTTGAGTTCCTTCACGAAACCCGGCATGTCACGCGGGTTGGTGATCAGGTGGTTGAGGCCGCCGAACTTCATGAAGACGAGCCCGTTCGCGGTCAACGCGAAGATGTGGTACAGCGGCAGCGCGGTGATGATGACCTCTTCGCCGAGCTTGACGTTGGTCCCGACCCAGGCCGCGGCCTGCTGCATGTTCGCGACCAGGTTGCGATGGGTCAGCATCGCGCCCTTGGCGATGCCGGTGGTGCCGCCGGTGTACTGGAGGAACGCGATGTCGTCCGGAACGATGCTGATCTCCGGCAGCGCGTGCTTCTGGCCCAGCGCCAGCGTGTCGCGGAAGCGGACGGCGCCGGCAATGCTGTAGTCGGGCACCATCTTCTTGATGTGCTTGAGCACGAAGTTGACGATCGCGCCTTTCGGAAAGCCCAGCATGTCGCCAAGTCCGGTCGTGATCACCTGCTTGACCGGGGTGTCGGCGATCACCTCCTGGACCGTGTGGCCGAAGTTGTCGAGCACCAGGATCGCGCTCGCGCCGGAGTCGACCAGCTGATGCTTGAGCTCGCGGGCGGTGTACATCGGGTTGGTGTTGACCACGGTCAATCCGGCACGCAGCACGCCGAACGTGGCGATCGGGTATTGCAGGCAGTTGGGCAACATGATCGCGACCCGGTCGCCCTTCTTCAGCTTCAGTTCGCCCAGCAGATAGGCGGCGAACTGCCGGCTGAGGACGTCGATCTCGGCATAGGTCAGGGTCTTGCCGAGGTTGGCAAAGGCCGGCCGCTGGTTGTAATGGCTGATCGCGTTCTCGAGGACGGAAACGACCGAAGGAAACTCATCGACGTCGATGTCGGACGGCATGCCTTCTGGATACTGCTTCAGCCACGGACGGTCAGCACTCATTGCGGTCCCCTATGCATTTCGGATGTCGTCGCGTGCGATGCGCAAGCGTACGGTCGCTCGGATTGGAGCATAGGCTCTAGGGGCTGGCAAGGTCGGGCGCAGCAATGCCCGCATGCGCCTGACCGGTGCCCGATACCGGTTTCGATGCGCTAGGCTGGGACTTTGCCGAGGGGGACGCGGATGCGTCGCAGTCGATCGCTGGCGTACGCGGCCGTGTTGCTGGCCGCGATGTTCCTGCTGCTGGCGGCCGGGTGCCGCCGGGACGATCCGGAAGCGGCGTTGCTGGCCACGCTGGTCGATGTCCAGACAGCACTGGAGAAGCGCGATGCGGCTGCGCTCGGCGGGGCCCTGGCTGCGGATTTCGTCGGCCCTGAAGGACTGGATGCAGACGGCGCGGAGCGGATGGCCAGAGCGATGTTCCTGCGTTACCGCAATGTCGACGTCAGCGTCGGTCCGCCCGCGGTAGCGATGACCGGTGGCCACGCCACGGTGAAGTTCGAGGCCATGCTGACCGGCGGGCAGGGACGGATTCTTCCGGACGCGGTGCGGGTCTACTCGATCGAAAGCGGCTGGCGTCTGGAGGGCGACGACTGGCGCCTGACCAGTATCCACTGGGAACCGCGCATGTAGCACAAAGCGCATCCGACGGCCCGTCGCGCAGCGACGGGCCGGTCTTCCGCCCTCTCCGATGCCTAGGCGGCCTGCTTGGAGGCGAGCTGGCGGAGGACGTAATGCAGGATACCGCCGTGGCGGAAGTACTCGACTTCCTTCGGCGTCAGCAGCAGCACCTTGGCCTCGAAGCGCACCTCGTTGCCGTCGCTCTTGCGTGCGACCACCGTCGCCGCCCTGGAGCCGCCGTCCTCGAGCCCGCCGATGCTGATCGTCTCGCTGCCCTCGAGGCCCAGCGAGCCGACGCTGTCTCCATCCTTGAACTGCAGCGGCAGCACGCCCATGCCGACCAGGTTGGAACGGTGGATCCGTTCGAAGCTCTCGGCGATCACCGCCTTCACTCCGAGCAGGTTGGTGCCCTTTGCTGCCCAGTCGCGCGACGACCCGGTGCCGTATTCCTTGCCGGCAAGCACCACCAGCGGCACGCCGTCCGCCTTGTACTTCATCGCAGCGTCGTAGATCGACATCTTCTCCGGAGGGTTGCTGCCGAAGTACAGCGTGTTGCCCCCTTCCTCGCCGTCGAACATCAGGTTCTTGATGCGGATGTTGGCGAAGGTGCCGCGGACCATCACGTCGTCGTTGCCACGACGGGAACCGTAGCTGTTGAAGTCGGCCGGCTGCACGCCGCGCTCCATCAGGTAGCGGCCCGCGGGGGAGTCCTTCTTGATGTTGCCTGCAGGGGAGATGTGATCGGTCGTGATCGAATCGCCGAACAGCCCGAGCACGCGTGCGCCGACGATGTCGTCGATCGAGCCCACCGCCATCGTCATGCCGTCGAAGTAGGGTGGATTCTTGATGTAGGTCGAGTCCGCGTCCCACGCGAACGACTCGCCGTCCGGCGACGCGATCGTGTTCCAGCGATTGTCGCCCTTGAACACGTCGGCATAGTTCTGGGCGAACATCTCCGGGCCGACGGTCGCGGCGATGACGTCGCCGATCTCCTTGTTGCTCGGCCAGATGTCGCGCAGGTAGACGTCGTTGCCGTCGCGGTCGTGGCCGATCGGATCGTTGACCAGGTCGATGTTGATCGTGCCGGCGATCGCGTAGGCGACCACCAGCGGCGGCGATGCGAGGTAGTTCATCTTCACTTCGGGATGCACGCGGCCCTCGAAGTTGCGGTTGCCCGACAGCACCGAGGCGACGACCAGGTCGTTCTCGGCGATGCCGCGGGACACCTCGTCCGGAAGCGGACCGGAGTTGCCGATGCAGGTGGTGCAGCCGTAGCCGACCACGTAGAAGCCCAGTTTCTCGAGGTCGTCGAGCACCTCCGCCTTGCGCAGGTAGTCGGTCACCACCAGCGAGCCCGGCCCGAGCGAGGTCTTCACCCACGGTTTGGCGGTGAGGCCGAGCCGGGCGGCATTGCGGGCGAGCAGGCCGGCGCCGATCATGACCGCCGGGTTGGAGGTGTTGGTGCAGGAGGTGATCGCGGCGATCACCACCGAACCGTCGCGCAGCTCGGCCTCTTCGTCGCGGATCGTGATCCTCGACACCGGAGGTGCCGCCAGATGGTCGGCCTGGTGCTGGTGGCCGCCTTCGGCATCCATCCGCGACTCGCCGTTGCGCTGCGCACGATGGGCGATCAGTCCGGTCAGGTTCTCGCGGAAGTTGCTCTGCATGTCGCTGAGCAGCACCCGGTCCTGCGGCCGCTTCGGACCGGCCAGCGACGGCTTGACGTCGCCCATGTCCAGTTCCAGCGTCGCCGAATAGGTGGCCTCGGGCGCGCCGGGTTCGTGCCACAGGCCCTGTGCCCGCGCATAGGCCTCGACCAGGGCGACCTGGTCGTCGCTGCGACCAGACAGGCGCAGGTAGGTCAGTGCCTCGACGTCGATCGGGAAGATGCCGCAGGTGGCGCCGTACTCCGGCGCCATGTTCGCGATCGTCGCGCGGTCGGCCAGCGGCAGGTGCTGCAGGCCGTCGCCGAAGAACTCGACGAACTTGCCGACCACGCCGAGCGAACGCAGCATCTGGGTCACGGTCAGCACCAGGTCGGTCGCGGTCGCGCCCTCCGGCAAGCGACCGCTCAGCTTGAAGCCGACCACCTGCGGGATCAGCATCGACGAGGGCTGGCCGAGCATCGCCGCCTCGGCTTCGATGCCGCCGACGCCCCAGCCGAGCACGCCGATGCCGTTGATCATCGTGGTATGGCTGTCGGTGCCGAACACCGTGTCGGGGAAGGCCAGCGTCCGGCCGTCGACATCGCGTTCGACCACGACACGCGCCAGGTGCTCCAGGTTGACCTGGTGCACGATGCCGGTGTTGGGCGGCACCACTTTGAAGTTCTCGAACGCCTTCTGGCCCCAGCGCAGGAAGCTGTAGCGCTCCTTGTTGCGCTCGAACTCGATCTTGCCGTTCAGGTCGAGCGCGTCGGGGCGGCCGAACACGTCGACCTGCACCGAGTGGTCGATCACCAGCTCGGACGGGATCTGCGGGTTGATCTGGCCGGCGCTGCCACCGAGCCGGCCGACCGCGTCGCGCATCGCCGCCAGGTCGACCACGCAGGGCACGCCGGTGAAGTCCTGCAGCACCACGCGCGCCGGCATGAAGGCGATCTCGGTATCCGGCTCCTTGCCGGCATCCCATCGGGCGACCGCCTCGATGTGCTCCTTGCCGACCGTCTGGCCGCCATCCTCGTGGCGGAGCAGGTTCTCGAGCAGGATCTTCATCGAGTAGGGCAGGTGACGGATGTCGAAGCGCTCGCCCAGCGCAGGCAGACTGAAGTAATCCAGCTCGCGGCCGTTGACGGACAGGGTGCGGCGGGTGGAGTAGGAGTCGGACATGGGGGTGGGGCTCCTGTGTTGGCATGGCTGCGCCCCCCGTGGCCCGGAGGGCGATGGCTTGGTGACGCCGTGCGCGGATGCGGCAGCGGGCGGCGTCGGGCGACGCGCACCGCCCATTATCGCCGCATCGCATTCAGGTAGCGTGGAGACATTCGTCCAATGGTGGACGCCCGATTGCGGCGCGACGGCCGTCCGATGTGCTGAAACCCTTGTGCGGCAGGCCTTCCGCATCGGCAGCGAATTGCCGGGAGGCCCCGGATCGGGCAAAATACGCGGTCGTAGGGTCGCCCTTCGCGGCGGCCCGACATTCCGGCAACGCCCGTCGATCCCGCTTTCGCGCCCGCCGTGGACAGCCCTGTCCCGGCAGGACGTGCGTCGATGCGCGGGCGTCCTCTCCGCTGCATTCCGACGGGAGTCTTCATGCTTTCCAGCTATCGCCAACACGTTGCCGAGCGCGCCGCGCTGGGCATTCCGCCGCTGCCGCTCACCGCCGAACAGACCGCCGAGGTCATCGAGCTGCTGAAGACTCCGCCGGCGGGCGAGGAACAGTTCCTGCTCGAGCTGCTGACCGAGCGCGTGCCGGCAGGTGTCGACGATGCGGCGAAGGTCAAGGCGTCCTATCTGGCCGCGCTGGCCTTCGGCAGCGAGAAGAACCCGCTGATCGACCGCGCCCGCGCCACCGGACTGCTGGGCACGATGCTCGGCGGCTACAACATCCACCCGCTGGTCGAACTGCTCGACGACGTCGAGGTCGGTACCCTCGCCGCCGATGCGCTGAAGAAGACGCTGCTGATGTTCGACGCCTTCCACGACGTGCAGGAGAAGGCATCCGCCGGCAACGCCAATGCGCAGGCGGTGATGCAGAGCTGGGCCGACGCCGAATGGTTCACCGGCCGTCCGGAGGTGCCCGAAAGCCTGACCATCACCGTGTTCAAGGTGCCGGGCGAAACCAATACCGACGACCTGTCGCCGGCGCCGGACGCGACGACCCGTCCGGACATCCCGATGCACGCGCTGGCGATGCTGAAGAACCGGCGCGAAGGCGCCGCGTTCGAGCCCGAGGAGGACGGCAGGCGCGGGCCGATCCAGCTGATCGCCGACCTCAAGCAGAAGGGGCACCTGGTCGCCTACGTCGGCGACGTGGTCGGCACCGGCTCCTCGCGCAAGTCGGCGACGAACTCCGTGCTGTGGTGGACCGGCGAGGACATCCCGTACATCCCGAACAAGCGCTTCGGCGGCGTCTGCCTGGGCAGCAAGATCGCGCCGATCTTCTACAACACCATGGAAGACGCCGGTGCGCTGCCGATCGAGCTCGACGTGTCGAAGATGGAAATGGGGGACGTGGTCGAGCTGCGCCCGTATGAAGGCAAGGCGCTGAAGGACGGCGAGGTGATCGCCGAGTTCGCGCTCAAGTCCGAGGTGCTGCTGGACGAGGTCCGCGCCGGCGGCCGCATCCCGCTGATCATCGGCCGAGGCCTGACCGCGAAGGCGCGCGAGGCGCTGGGCCTGCCGCCGTCGGAGCTGTTCCGGCTGCCGCAGAATCCGGCCGACAGCGGCAAGGGCTTCTCGCTCGCACAGAAGATGGTCGGCCGCGCCTGCGGATTGCCGGTGGTCGACGGCGTGCAGCCGGGCATCCGCCCGGGCACCTACTGCGAGCCGAAGATGACCTCGGTGGGTTCGCAGGACACCACCGGTCCGATGACCCGCGACGAACTGAAGGACCTGGCCTGCCTGGGCTTCTCGGCCGACCTGGTGATGCAGTCGTTCTGCCATACCGCGGCCTATCCGAAGCCGGTCGACGTCAAGACCCATCACACCCTGCCGGAGTTCATCTCCAACCGCGGCGGCATCTCGCTGCGTCCGGGCGACGGCGTGATCCACAGCTGGCTCAACCGCATGCTGCTGCCGGACACCGTCGGCACCGGCGGCGACTCGCATACCCGCTTCCCGGTCGGCATCTCGTTCCCGGCGGGCTCCGGCCTGGTCGCGTTCGCCGCGGCCACCGGCGTGATGCCGCTGGACATGCCCGAGTCGGTGCTGGTCCGTTTCAAGGGCCAGATGCAGCCGGGCGTCACGCTGCGTGACCTGGTCAACGCGATCCCGTTGTACGCGATCAGGCAGGGCCTGCTGACCGTCGCCAAGCAGGGCAAGAAGAACATCTTCTCCGGCCGCATCCTCGAGATCGAGGGCCTGCCGCAGCTGAAGGTCGAGCAGGCGTTCGAGCTGTCCGACGCTTCCGCCGAACGCTCGGCCGCCGGTTGCACGGTCAAGCTGGACAAGGAGCCGATCGTCGAATACCTCAACAGCAACATCACGCTGCTGAAGTGGATGATCGCCGAGGGCTACCAGGATGCGCGTTCGCTGCAACGCCGGATCAAGGCCATGGAAGCGTGGCTGGCAGACCCGCAACTGCTCGAGGGCGATGCCGATGCCGAGTACGCGGCGGTGATCGAGATCGACCTGAACGAGATCGTCGAGCCGATCGTGGCGTGCCCGAACGACCCGGACGACGTGAAGACCCTGTCCGACGTGGCCGGCGCCAAGATCGACGAGGTGTTCATCGGCTCGTGCATGACCAACATCGGCCACTTCCGCGCTGCCGCGAAGCTGCTGGAAGGCAAGCGCGACATCCCGACCCGCCTGTGGGTCGCGCCGCCGACCAAGATGGACGCTTCGGAGCTGACCAAGGAAGGCCACTACGGCACCTTCGGCACCGCCGGCGCGCGGATGGAGATGCCCGGCTGCTCGCTGTGCATGGGCAACCAGGCGCAGGCGCGCGAGGGCGCGACCGTGTTCTCGACCTCGACCCGCAACTTCCCCAATCGCCTGGGCCGCAACACCAACGTGTACCTGGGTTCGGCGGAACTGGCGGCGATCTGCTCGCGCCTGGGCCGGATCCCGACCCGCGAGGAGTACATGGCCGACATCGGCGTGATCAATGCGACCGGCGCCGAGGTCTACCGCTACATGAACTTCGACCAGATCGCCGAGTACAAGGACGTGGCGGACACCGTGGCCGCCTAGACATCCCGGTAACACTCGGGCCTAGCGGAAACCCCGGCAGCAGTGCCGGGGTTTCTCGTTCTGGACAGCTGTTCCGGCGGTGCGCGGGCGTCGTCGCGATGGTCGCCGGGTCGCCACCGCCACGGTGCCGCCCGGGACCGGAGCCGTGGGTCAGGCGTGGTCCTGCAACAACCTGACGAATTCCTCGGCCGCCGCACTCCGCTCGCCCGGGCGGCGCACCAGCACGTACTCGGCTTTCGGCAACGGCGGCAGGCCCAGCTCGTCGTCGACGATCTTCAGGCCCGGCACCAGCTCGCTGGTCGTCATCACGGCGACCCCGAGGCCAGCAAGGGTGGCCGCACGCAGACCTTCGTTGCTGGAGGAGGTGAAGGTGAAATGCCAGGACCTGCCGGCGCGCTCCAGCGCCGTGAGTCCGATGTGCCTGCGCAGGCAGGGCGCAGGCGCGAACGCGAGCGGCAGGGAATCGCCGGTGGGCGGCGCGTAGCTTTCGGCCGCGCTCCACACGAACCGGCTGCTGCGCAGCAGCAGCCCGTCCTCCTGGTCCGGCTCGACCAGAACCACGGCCATGTCGAGTTCATCGGCGGCGACCATCGCGCGGAAATCCAGGCTGGAAGCGACGTTCACTTCCAGCCGCACGCAGGGATGGCTGCGTGCGAACTGGCCGAGCAGGGTCGGCAGGCGTGCGCCGAGAAACGTCTGGGACACTCCGAAGCGGATCACGCCGGACACCGGCGACAGATGGAAACGGCGCGTCAGCGCGTCGGACGCATCGAGGATGCGCTGCGCCAGGCTGAGGAACTCTTCGCCGTCCTCGGTCAAGGCGAGGCGCCTCGTGGTGCGGCGGAGCAGGGGACGTCCGGCCTGCTCTTCCAGCCGCCGGATCTGGTGGCTGATGGCCGATTGGGTCAGGTGCAGGCGCTCGGCGGCTCGGGTGAAGCCGCCGCTGTCGTGGACGGCGACGAAGGCGCGCAGAAGCGTGGGATCGAAGTCCATGTCGGATAAATGAAAGGAATTCATGGGTGAGAATAAATTAAATCATTTCCTTCATTGAGTGCGGCTTCGGACAATGGCCTCCAGAGGCGCCCGGCTCCTCGCCTGCCGCGCTGATGATTCCTGCCCCTTCGGAGCCCCCATGTCCGCTTCCCTGTCCACGCGGAAACGGACGGCGTTGTTCGCCGTCTGTCTCGCCTCGCTGATGTTCGGTCTGGAAATTTCCAGTGTGCCGGTGATCCTGCCGACCCTGGAACGGGTGCTGGGCGGCGATTTCCGGCAGATGCAGTGGGTGATGAATGCCTACACCATCGCCAGCACCACGGTGCTGATGGCCGCCGGTGCGCTCGCCGACCGGTTCGGCCGGCGACGGGTATTCCTGGTCAGCGGCCTGCTGTTCGGGGCCAGCTCGGTGATGTGCGGCCTGGCCGGCGAAGTGGGCGTGCTGATCTTCGCGCGGGCGTTGCAGGGCATGAGCGGCGGTGCACTGCTGATCAGCATGCTGGCGATCCTCTCGCACCAGTTCCGCGAGGGTCGCGAGCGCGGCAAGGCGTTCGCGGCCTGGGGTGTGGTGTTCGGTTTCGGGCTCGGATTCGGGCCGCTCATCGGCGGCGCGATCGTCGCGTTGTCCGACTGGACCTGGGTGTTCCTGGTGCATGGGCCGATCGCCGTGCTGACCCTGCTGCTGGTGCTCGCCAGCGTGGACGAATCGCGGGACCCGCAGGCGCGGCGGCTGGATCTGGGCGGAATGCTGTCGCTGTCGCTGGCCGTGCTGGGGCTGACGTTCTACCTGACCCAGGCGGGAGCGATGGGCTTTGCCGGCGGCGCGTCGCTGGGGGTGCTGGCGGCGACCGCGAGCAGCGTTGCGGTCTTCGTCGCGGTGGAGCGGCGGGCGAGCCATCCGATGTTCGATTTCTCGGTGCTGCGCAATCGCGGGTTCTCGGGTGCCTTGCTGGGCTCGATGGGAATGAACTTCAGTTTCTGGCCGCTGATGGTCTACCTGCCGATCTACTTCCATGGCGTGCTGGGACTGGGAGAGCTGCGCTCGGGCATCGCACTGCTGGCCTATACGCTGCCGGCCCTTGTGTTCCCACCGGTGGGCGAGCGTCTGTCACTGCATTACCGGCCGGGGCTGGTGATCCCGGCAGGACTGTTCACCATCGGCATTGGCCTGCTGCTGATGCACTGGGGGACAGCGCAGGCGAAGCCCGGCTTGTGGACCGTGCTGCCGGGCGCGCTGATTGCGGGCGTCGGGCTGGGCATCACCAACACCCCGGTCACCAACACCGCCACCGGTGCGGTATCGCCGGACCGCGCCGGCATGGCGTCGGGACTGGACATGAGCGCGCGCCTGATTTCGCTGGCGATCAACATCGCCCTGATGGGCCTGTTGCTGGTGCGCGGCGTGCAAGCCGCACTGCAACAGCACCACGCCGCGGCCGCCCGTCCCGACCTGCATCGGCTGGCCGAGCGGATCGCTGCCGGGGACGTGGGCGGCGATCCGGCCGCGGCTGCTGCCCTGGCGCATGGCTTCGGCTGGGTCACCCTGTATGGCGGCGTGAGCGTCTGTCTGCTGGCGTTCGCCAGCCTGTGGGTGTTCGGGGCGGCGGGTGTGCGCCGGAAGGCTCGTGTCCCCTGCGTCGGCTGAGCCGGCGCAGATCGGTTCAGCGCAACAGCTGTTCGACCGCGGCGACGATCTGGCGTCGACGCAGCAGCAGGTCCCACAGGCTGCCGCCGAGCTGTCGCCACAGCACCGCCGAGCGCACCGCCGCCAGCAATACCGCACGCACTTCGGCGACCACGTCCGGCTGGCCGAGGTAGTGCGGGTTGCCCTGCACCAACACCCGCGGACGCAGGTGGCTGAGCGTGGCGGCGTACAGATCGCCGAGTGCGCTCATCACTTCCGGATGGGTGCTGCCCTGACGCTCGGCGGGCGCCTGCTGGGCGACGATTCCGTCGCGGACACGCCGCGCCATCGCATCGTCGGCGACGAAGCGGCGTTCGAGCTGGATGACCGCCAGCGCCAGTCGCGGCAACTGCTCGTCCTTCAGGCGGCTGCCGAAGTATTCGCGCAGCAGGGTCAGGCCCGGGCGCAGCGCCGCCTGGCCGCCATAGACATCGGCCGGGGAAGCGGCATCGATCCGGAACACGGAATCGAGCGAGGTCGTCAGCACGTCACCGTTGGCCTGACCGGTTTCGGCGATGCGGCGGACCTGGGCGAGCGCCTGAAGCAGGCCGGCCAGGGCGAGCGTGCGATCGACGAGGCTGCGGTCGACGGGCGGGGAGTTGCTGGAATCGGTCATGGTTCGATTTCGGGTACGGATGGGATGATCAGGCCGCCTCGGAGCGCAGGCGCTGCTCCAGCGGCGCATCGGTGGCGGCGATGACGGCGCCACCGATGCATTCCTCGCCGTCGTACAGCACCACCGACTGTCCGGGCGTCACCGCCCTCTGCGGTTCGGCGAAGACGATCTCGAGGGTGCCGTCTTCGCGGACCTCCACCTCGCAGGCCTGGTCGTCCTGACGATAGCGGACCTGCGCGGTACAGGCGAAGCGCGCGGCCGGCGGTGCACCGGCGATCCAGTGGGCGGTCTCGCTCCACAGCCGCTGCGAACGCAGCCAGCGGCTGTCGGCGCCCTGGTCGACATAGAGGATGTTGCGGGCGACGTCCTTGCCGACCACGTACCAGGGGGCGGCTTCGAAGCCCTTCACGCCGCCGATGTTGAGGCCCTCGCGCTGGCCGAGGGTGAAATAGAACACTCCCGGATGCTCGCCGATCGCGCGGCCGTCCGGCGTCAGCATCTCGCCGGGGCGGGCCGGCAGGTAGCGCGACAGGAACTCGCGGAAGTCGCGCTCGCCGATGAAGCAGATGCCGGTCGAGTCCTTCTTCGCCGCGGTCGGCAGGCCGGCGTCCTCGGCGATGCGGCGCACCTCGGGTTTGGGCAACTCGCCGAGGGGAAACTCGGTCGCGGCCAACTGGGCCTGGCCGAGCTGGTGCAGAAAATAGCTCTGGTCCTTGCCGCGGTCGCGCCCGCGCAGCAGGCGCTGGCGGCGACCCTCGCGGACGACGCGGGCGTAGTGGCCGGTCGCGATCGACTCGGCGCCCAGTTCCCGGGCCGCGTCGAGGAAGTGCTTGAACTTGATCTCGCGGTTGCACAGCACGTCCGGGTTCGGTGTGCGGCCGGCGGCATACTCGGCGAGAAAGTGCTCGAACACGCCGTCCCAGTACTCGCCGGAGAAATCGCGGAAGTGGATCGGGATGCCGAGCCGGCCGCAGACCGCGACCGCGTCGCGGCGGTCTTCCTCGGCCCGGCAGTCGCCCCCCTGTGAGTCTTCCGTCCAGTTCTGCATGAACAGTCCGGCGATCGGCTCGCCTGCATCGCGAAGTCGCAGGGCCGCGACCGAGGAATCCACGCCCCCGGACATGCCGACGATGATCCGTGCCGAGCTCATTGCCTGTCCTTCACCGGCCAGCACTCACGCCAGCGCCCGCGCCAGCTCCAGCGGATGCCGCTGGCCGGCGAGGAAATCCGCCGCCGCGCGCCAGACCAGCGGACTGCGATGCTCGTCGCGCCGGGCCTGGAGCTCGGCCGGGGTGAGCCACACGGCACGCAGGATGCCCTCGTCGAGCGGGCGTTCCGGGTCGTGGCGCAGCGGCTCGGCGGCGAATGCGAAACGCAGGTAGTGACGTCCACCGCTGCCGTCGTCGGCGGTCGGCGACTTCCACTGGTAAGCGCCGACGAACGCCGTCAGGCGGACGTCCCAGCCGGTCTCCTCGCGGGTTTCGCGAAGCGCGGCCTCGAGCAGGGTCTCGTCCGGCTCGAGATGGCCGGCCGGCTGGTTCAGCACGCGGGCGCCGGCGACCATCTCCTCGACCAGCAGAAGGCGGCCGCCGTCCGCCACCACCGTGGCGACGGTCACGTCGGGTTGCCAGAAGCGGCCTTCGCGATAGCTCATCGGATACCTGCGTGCGTGGTGGGTGGGCCCGGAATCTCCGAATCATCCGGAAATTCCAGATGTCCGGGATGGTGTCCGCGGAGCGGGCATGCAAGTGCCCGCTCCGGCGGAAGCGGGGCAGGCGCTTGCCTGGCCCCGCCCTATCTGAACGAATACGGAGGATCCGTTCAGCCTCTTCTAGAACTCGTCCTCGCCGTCGGTCAGCACCACCTCCATCCGGTCGGCGACCTGGGCGGCGTACTCGATCGCGTCGTTCAGCTCGTCGTCGGGAGCATCGGCGGAAATCTTGACCACGTACACCGCCATGTCGTCCTGCTTGGCCCAGGCGCCGAGCTTGTTCTCCATCGTTTCCTGCAGCAGCCGGTTGGCGACCAGCGCCGGGAAGTCGCTTTCCTCCGCCCGGTAGGCCGGTGCCCAGACCTCGCGTACCCGGTGGCTGCCGTAGGTCTCGACGTTGGAGATCACGAAGACGAGCTGGGTACGGCCGTCGTCGACCTCGAAGGTCATCTTGTAGTCGCCGTCGTCGTCGATCTCGTAGTCGTGGCCGAGCGCGTCGAGCTGGCGCTTGATCGCGGCGTCCTGCGCATGCGCAGTACTGCCGAACAGCGCGGCGCAGGACAGCAGGGTGGTCGCCAGCAAAGCCGAGGTCAGTCGCATCGTATATCCCCCTGGGTGGATGGGTCGTGGTCCAGCGTTGAAGAAGACAACGGCCGCATTGTGCCGGTGCCCGCGGGGGAGCGTCCATCCGCGGGCGCCCCTTATAATCGCGGCATGGCGAAACAGATCGACCAAGAACACAGCCACGGCGTCCTGGTGGAAGTCGGCAAGCCCGAGGTGGCCCGCCCGCCGCTGTACTCGGTGCTGCTGCTGAACGACGACTACACCCCGATGGACTTCGTGGTCGAGGTGCTGATGCGGTTCTTCCCGATGAACATCGAGAAGGCCACCCAGATCATGCTGCATGTCCATACCCGGGGCAGGGGCGTGTGCGGCGTCTTCACCCGCGAGGTGGCGGAGTCCAAGGTGGCCCAGGTGAACGAATATTCAAGACTCAACCAGCACCCCTTGCTGTGCACCATGGAAAAGGCCTAAAAGCTCTGTTCATGACGTCCTATCCAGTGAGGGGCGGCAGCAACGGGGCGGGTTGACCTGATAGGTTGAACCTCGCGCGGCCGACCCGGTCCAAGAATGCAGGAGGAACACGGGCAGGGGCGGTCGACGGGATTCAGTGTCCCCCCCGGACGCGGTGGAATTCCGTCGCGGAAACCCCCATACAGGACCGCAGTAGCTTTCCCGGAGATCATCCATGTTCAGCAAGGATCTCGAATACAGCATCGGCCAGTGTTACAAGCGTGCCCGCGAAGCGCGGCACGAGTACATGACGGTCGAACACCTGCTGCTGGCCCTGCTCGACAACCCGTCGGCCGAAGGCGTGCTCAAGGCCTGCGGCGTCGACTTCCACCGTCTGCGCGGCGACCTGGAACAGGCCATCTCGACCTCGGTGTCGGTGCTGCCCGAGGACATCGACCGCGACACCCAGCCCACGCTCGGTTTCCAGCGCGTGCTGCAGCGGGCGGTCTATCACGTGCAGTCCTCGGGCAAGAAGGAGGTCACCGGCGCCAACGTGCTGGTGGCGATCTTCGGCGAGAAGGACTCCCACGCGGTCTACTACCTCGGTCAGCAGGACATCTCGCGTCTGGACGTGGTCAACTACATCTCCCACGGCATCATCCGCCACGACTCCGCCAGTGGCGAGGGCGAGGGCGGTACCGAGAGCGAGGTCCGCCCCCCGGAGGCCGAGGGCGACGGCAAGGCCGAGCCGCTGGAGGAGTTCGCCACCAATCTCAACAAGGCGGCCGAGGAAGGGCGGGTCGACCCGCTGGTTGGCCGCAGCGAGGAGGTCGAGCGGACCATCCAGGTCCTGTGCCGCCGGCGCAAGAACAATCCGCTCTACGTCGGCGAGGCCGGTGTGGGCAAGACCGCGATCGCCGAAGGGCTGGCCCTGAGGATCGTCGAGGGCAAGGTCCCCGCGGTGCTGCAGGACGCGGTGATCTACGCGCTCGATCTCGGTGCGCTGGTCGCCGGCACCAAGTACCGCGGCGACTTCGAGAAGCGCCTGAAGGCGGTGCTGGCGCAGATCAAGAAGCAGCCCGACGCGATCCTGTTCATCGACGAGATCCATACCATCATCGGCGCCGGTTCCGCCAGCGGCGGCACCATGGACGCGAGCAACCTGATCAAGCCCGCGCTTGCCACCGGCGAGCTGCGCTGCATCGGCTCGACCACGTTCCAGGAATATCGCGGGATCTTCGAGAAGGACCGGGCGCTGGCGCGGCGGTTCCAGAAGATCGACATCGTGGAGCCCACCGTCGGCGAGGCCTTCGAGATCCTCAAGGGCCTGCGCAACCGCTACCAGGAGCACCATGACGTGCTCTATACCGACGACGCCCTGCAGGCGGCGGTGGACCTGTCGGTCAAGCACATCGGCGACCGTCTGCTGCCGGACAAGGCGATCGACGTGATCGACGAGGCCGGCGCCCGCCAGCGGCTGATGTCGGAGGAGGAGCGGCACAAACTGATCGACGTCGACGACATCGAACTGATCGTCGCCAAGATGGCGCGGATCCCGGCCAAGCAGGTCAGCGCGACCGACAAGGACGTGCTGCGCAACCTCGAGCGCAACTTGAAGATGGTGATCTTCGGCCAGGATCCGGCGATCGAGACGCTGACCTCGGCGATCAAGCTGGCCCGTTCGGGGCTCGGCAATCCGGACAAGCCGATCGGCAACTTCCTGTTCGCCGGCCCGACCGGCGTCGGCAAGACCGAGGTGACCAAGCAGCTGGCGCTGCAACTGGGCATCGAGCTGGTGCGCTTCGACATGTCCGAGTACATGGAGGCGCATTCGGTCTCGCGCCTGATCGGCGCGCCTCCTGGCTACGTCGGCTTCGACCAGGGCGGCCTGCTGACCGAGAAGATCGTCAAGACCCCGCATTGCGTGTTGTTGCTGGACGAGATCGAGAAGGCGCACCCGGACATCTTCAACATCCTGTTGCAGGTGATGGACCGTGGCGTGCTGACCGACACCAACGGCCGCGAGGCGAACTTCAAGAACGTGATCGTGGTGATGACGACCAATGCCGGCGCGGCCCAGGCGGCCCGCCGCAGCATCGGCTTCACCCACCAGGACCATTCGACCGACGCGATGGAAGTCATCCGCAAGAGCTTCAGCCCGGAGTTCCGCAACCGCCTCGATGCGGTCGTGCAGTTCCAGCCGCTGGCGATGGAGCACATCCTGCGCGTGGTCGACAAGTTCCTGATCGAACTGGAGGCGCAGCTGCACGAGAAGCACGTGACGCTCACCGCGACGCCGACCGCGCGCGACTGGCTGGCCCAGCACGGCTTCGATCCGCTGATGGGCGCGCGGCCGATGACCCGGGTGATCCAGGACCGCATCAAGCGTCCGCTGGCGGACGAACTGCTGTTCGGCAAGCTGGTCGACGGCGGCCGGGTCACGATCGACGTGCGCGACAACGAACTGGTCATCGACGTCCAGCCGGAGCCCGAGAAGCTGCTGCCGGCGTCGATCGCCTGACCCGCCGGCCAGATCCGGTCCACGAAAAAGGCGGCCTTGGCCGCCTTTTTCAATCAATGAGTTGCAGCAATTATTTCATGCGGTAGGTGATGCGACCCTTGGTCAGGTCGTAGGGCGTCATTTCCACCTTCACGCGGTCGCCGGTCAGGATGCGGATGTAGTGCTTGCGCATGCGGCCGGAGATGTGGGCGATGATCTCGTGCCCGTTTTCGAGGCGCACGCGGAACATGGTATTCGGAAGGGTTTCCGAAACCGTGCCCTCGAATTCGATCACGTCGTCTTTGGCCATGTGTTCCTTGGTGTTGCGGTATGGGGATTGTCGGGAAGGAAAGGCCGCCGCGGGCGGGTTTCCGGAAGCGACTGACAAGCCGCGCATTCTGCCATGCCTGTGGCGGCGGCGCAAAGAACGCGTTAAGCCGGCGCCGGTAGTCTTCCCAGACCGAGCGCCGGTGTACCGGCCGCCGTCGCCTCAGCCGGCGGGTGGTGCGGCTGGTCTGCCTTCGGCCAGTTCCATGGCAGCCATCGTTCCGAAGCGTTCCCGCCAGTCGCCCGGCGGGGAGGGCAGCGCCACCTGTCGGGCGACGGCCCCGAGGAATTCCGCGCGCGGCATCGCGACCGCCCCCAGGCTGAGCAGGTGCGCGTTCTCGACCTGGGCATCGAGCAGCGGCCAGCCCCACTCGTGCAGGCGCCGGGCGAGCCCGGCCAGGGCGACCTTCGATCCACCGGATTCGGCGCTGAACATGCTCTCGCCGAAGAACATCCGTCCGACCGCGACGCCGTAGAGGCCTCCGACCAGGCGACCGCCACCGGAGCCGTCATCATCGACGACCTCGATCGAATGGGCATGGCCGGCGCGATGCAGGTCGAGGTAGGCGCGGATCATCGCATCGGTGATCCAGGTACCGCGCTGGCCGTCGCGACGGATTCCGGCGCAGCGGCGGATCACCGCTTCGAAAGCGTGGTCGGCCCGCAGCGTCCAAGCGGAACGGCGCAGGCGGCGACGGAACCTGGACGGGAGATGGACCCCTTCGCGGTCGATGCGGAACACGGTACGGGGATCGGGCGACCACCACAGCAGCGGCTGGCCCGCGGAGTACCAGGGAAACACGCCGTGGCGATAGGCATTCAGCAGGCGGGGCACGGACAGGTCGCCGCCGATCGCGAGCAGGCCATTGGGGGACGCGAGTGCGGTGTCGGGCGGCGGGAACGGTGCCGTCGGATCGGCGGACAACAGGCACGGGAGCTGGCTCATTGCCGAAGGGTAGCGGCTGACAGCGGATGCGTGCGGATCGGGCGGGCACGATATCCCGGGGCATCGCGTTCTTCCGCATCGTTTCGTGGCCGTCAGGTTTCCGCCCGGCGAAAAGGGGAGTGGGCCGCCAGCGTGCGGGCATGCTGCCGGACCGCGGCGGTCTGCTGTCGACACCAGTCCTGCAGGGCCGCCCGGAATTGCGGGTGCGCGATCCAATGGTGGCTGCGGGTAAGGGCCGGCAGGAAGCCGCGCGCGAGCTTGTGCTCGCCCTGGGCGCCCGGCTCGAAGCGGGTCAGGCCCTCGCGCAGACAATAGTCGATGCCCTGGTAATAGCAGGTCTCGAAATGCAGGCCGGGCAGTCTCACGTGACTGCCCCAGTAGCGCCCGTACAGGGTGTCGCCGCCACGCAGGCACAGCGCGCCGGCGACCGTGTCCCCTCCGAGTTCGGCCAGGATCAACACCAGCTGCCGTGGCATCGTTGCAGCGAGGTGCCGCAGGAACGGCAGGGTCAATGCCGGATGGTTGCCGTACTCGGCGAAGGTCTGCAGATAGAAGCCGTGCATCGCGGCGAGATCGGCGGGGTCGGCCTCGTCGCCGTGCACGATGCGGAATCCGACGCGACTGCGGGCGACCCGGGAACGCTCCTGGCGGATGTTCTTGCGGTGCTTGTGGTCGAAGGCAGCGAGGAAGGCGTCGAAGTCCTGCCAACCTGCGTCGTTGCGCCAGTGATACTGCACGTCCAGGCGCTGCAGCCAGTCGGCTCCGAAGCACGGTGTCTCCTCTACCGGATGGAAGTTCACGTGGGCCGAGGACACCGCGCCCCCGTCGCAAAACGTGGCCATTGCCGCCGTCAGCATGGAGCGGTGGGCGGCATCGGCAGCCAGCAGCCGCGGTCCGCTGACCGGCGAGTAGGGCACCGCGCACAGCCACTTTGGGAAATACTCCAAACCGTGATGGGTGTACGCATGGGCCCAGGCGTGGTCGAACACGAATTCGCCGTGGGAGTTGTTCTTCAGGTAGCCAGGGGCGGCGGCGATCAGGGCGCCGTCCCGCCACAGGGTGAGGTGGTGCGGCGTCCAGCCCCAGTCCGGCCGGATGCAGCCGTACTGCTCGAGCCCGGCGAGAAAGGCGTGGGAGACGAAGGGATTGCGGCCGTCGTGCAGGGCGTCCCAGCGGGAGGGCTCGACCTGGTCGAGCCCGGCGAGCCAGCGGATCTCGGTGGCACTCATCCGGCGTCCGGGACCTCGGTTTCGGGCGGATCCTGCAGCAGCGACGGCCGGGCGGCCGCACGTACGGCTTCCAGGTCCGGCGCGAAGCCCATCGCCGCTTCCGCGCGTGCCAGCGCACCGCGCGCGTGCCGACGCAGCGGGATCTCGAAGCGCGGATCGCCGAGATCGGCCAGGGCCGCGAGGGCCTTCTGCAGGCGGATGCCGATCTCGCGCATGCCGGCGCCGTCGCGCGCGATCGGCGGAAACACATCGTCGAACATGTCCTCCTCGCGCAGCGCCGGGACGAACACGCGAGGATAGGTGATCTCGACTTCCTCCTCGCGGCGCGCGCGGCCCCGGGACCAGCCCGACAGCAGGCGTACGACCGTTCCGATCACGTCGATCGCGGTGCCCGGGTCGTTGATGCCGGGAGAAAGCGCCCTGATCGCGACCTCGGTCAGCACGACCAGGCCGTAGCGAGGATCGTGCTCGAAGGTCCTGGCATCGCCGATGACGAAAGCCTTGCGGATCTCCGCGGCCTGCTCCTCTCCAATGGCTGCCGACGCCATCGCCAGCGGCCGCCCGGGAACCGCGAACGTGCCCGGCAAGGCCTCCAGGTGAACGTCGAATCCGCCCTCCCGGCTGACCCGGTCGAGCCGCTCGATGTCGACGTACTCGATGTAACCGACCCGTCCGGCCTCGATCGCAACGCCGCCGTCCGGAGCCGGGCGATAAGGGGCGCCGCCGAGCCATGGACTGCGTGCGCGGTGCTGCATCGCCCGCCGGGTCGCATCCTCGACCAGGTTGACGGTCTCGCCCATCCGTCCGAACCGCGACAGCTGCTCGATCCAGCGCAGCAGGGTGACGGTGATCAGCACGATCACCGCGATGGTCGCGGCCAGCAGCAGGACCCGGCCGCTGTCGCCGTAGATGCTGGCGCTGAGCGCGATCAGGCCGACGATGGAGTAGAGGAATGCGCCGATGAATGTCGCCAGCGAGGCCTGGGCGGTCGTGTCCTCGATCAGCAGCTTGGCGGCGCGCGGGGTGGCGGTCGTCGACGCGGTGCCGTAGGCGGACACCATCGTCGCCAGCGAGAACGTGGTCACCGCCAGCATCGACGTGGCGAGGATGCCGAGGATGTTGCCGACCGAGCCGGCCCCGATCGACCCGGCCAGGCCCGGCGGGATCAGCGGCTGGGCGACCGCGCCCAGCAACGCCGTGACGATGCCGAGCGCGCCGTACAACGATGCGCGGAACCACATACGCCGCGTCAGCCGCGAGAGCAGGAACCGCCACTTTTCGGTGATTGCCATGCAGGTCTTCCGTCCGGGCCTGATGCCAGTATGGCCGGCCGCGGGTACGTCGCGTTCACCGCGTTCCTGCGACCGGCATCCGTGCGGCCCGGTTCAGGGCCTGAGGTGGAGCACGTCGATGGTCGGTGGATTGAACAACCGCATCGGCAGGCCGATCTCGCCGAGCCCGGAGGTGACGAACACCCGCACCGTGCCCCGCGGCGTCGCGAACAGGCGCTCGCCGCGGTCGAAGCCGTAGACGCTCGGGATCACGTGCGGGTACAGCAGCGGGATCCGGATCTGGCCGCCGTGGGTATGCCCGGCCAGGACCAGGCCGGCATCCGTCGGCGACAGTTCGATCGCGCTGTCCGGGTTGTGCGCGAGCACGAAGGTGGGCCGGGCCGGATCGGGGAAGCGCCGCAGGAAGGTCGGATCGTCCTTGCCGGCCCAGCGGTCGCCCAGGCCGGCCCAGCGTATTCCGACCGGGTCCACCAGTACGCGACCCTCGATCACTTCGACCCCGAGCGCGGCCAGCGCGGCGCGCAGTTCCGCGTCGATGTCCGGGCCCGGCGCCTGCTGGTCGTGATTGCCGAGCACCGCATGGACCGGCGCGCGCAGTTCCGCCAGCGGCGCGAACATCTCACGCAATGGCGCGCCGCCAGGCTCGTAGGTCAGGTCGCCGGCGATCAGCACCGCGTCCAGTTGCAGGGTGTTCAGGCGATCGACCACGCGACGCAGATAGCCGGTGTCCTTGTAGACGCCCAGATGGATGTCGCTCACCAGCGCGATCGTCGCACGTGCGCCGGTGCCGGGCAGGGTGGTTTCCCGCACGCGGAGCATCTGCGGTTCGACGAAGCGCGCCCAGACGAACACCAGCAGCGCCGCCATCGCCGCGCCGGCGATCAGCCGCCCGCGCGGACGGCGCAGGCGCCACGCGAGCCAGGCCAGGACGGGGAACACGAGGTAGCTGCCGAAGAACAGCGCCTGCTTGATCAACAGCTTGTCCATCGGAGACATCCTTGTCGTCGGCGCTTCGGCGGGCCGCTCAAGGGCGGGGGAGCCGGACGGGGTGGATCACTTCTCCAGGAAGCGCTCGGCATCCAGCGCGGCCATGCAGCCGAAGCCGGCAGAGGTGATCGCCTGGCGGTAGACCTGGTCGGCGACGTCGCCGGCGGCGAACACGCCCGGGACGCTGGTCGCGGTGGCCTCGCCGGCAAGTCCGGTCCTGATCGTGATGTAGCCGTTTTTCATTTCCAGCTGGCCCTCGAACAGCCCGGTGTTCGGCGTATGACCGATCGCGACGAACAGGCCGTGGATGTCGACCTCGCGGGTCGAACCGTCCTGCACCGACTTCACCCGCAGCCCGGTGACACCCGCGTCGTTGCCGAGGACCTCGTCCACGACGTGGTGCCAGACCGGCTCGATCTTGCCGGCCTGGATCTTCGCGAACAGCTTGTCCTGCATGATCTTTTCCGCGCGCAGGGTGTCGCGGCGGTGCACCAGATAGACCTTGCGGGCGATGTTGGACAGGTACAGCGCCTCCTCGACCGCGGTGTTGCCGCCGCCGATCACCGCCACGTCCTGGTCCTTGTAGAAGAAGCCATCGCAGGTCGCGCAGGCGGACACGCCGCGGCCCTTGAACGCCTCCTCCGACTCCAGCCCGAGGTACTTGGCGGTCGCACCGGTGGCGATGATCAGGGCGTCGCAGGTGTACTCGCCGTTGTCGCCGACCAGCTTGAACGGCCGCTCCGACAGATCGGCGGTATGGATGTGGTCGAACACGACCTCGGTGTCGAATCGTTCGGCGTGCGCCTGCATCCGCGCCATCAGGTCCGGTCCCATCAGGCCATGGGCGTCGCCGGGCCAGTTGTCGACCTCGGTGGTGGTCATCAGCTGACCGCCCATCTGCAGGCCGGTGATCACGACCGGCCTGAGGTTGGCGCGGGCCGCGTAGACGGCGGACGTCCAGCCGGCGGGACCGGATCCGAGAATGACGAGGCGGGCGTGCTTGGGAGGGGTCATGGGTATAATCGCGGCCGGTTGGGGCGCGCATCCGCGCGCGAGAATCGTGGTCCGGAAACCTCGCGACGCAGCGCGCGCGAAGCTGTCCGGCGAAAGCTTCATAGCTTGGAGGCGGCGTGCGGGCAAAACAAGCCGCGGTTCGCGACGCAGCGTTCCGGGTGGGAGCTGGCCGGTGACGTGTCATCGGGCGAAGCGGGAACGAAGGGCAGGGCCGCCGCATCCGCGTTTTTTCACAAAGGCACGCCCGACTCCGGCCGGTCGCGCGCCGTTCCCGGGATCGGCGGGAGGTTCGCTGGCGCGGCCACCCGGATCATCGATTTTGCTGTATCTTCAACAACTAACGGAATCTAGCTGAGGCAGAACATCACGGTGGCGTCCGCGGCAAGCCGAAAGAAGTCCCAATCCGCCGATCCCAAGCGCGTGCCGCCGTCGCCGCGTCGTCAGCGGTTGATGCGCGACATCGCCCTGATCCTGATCGCGCCGTTCCTGCTGTACCTGCTGGTCAGCCTGTTCACCTATTCGCCGGACGATCCGGGCTGGTCGCAGTCGGGCAGCATCACCGCGCCGCTGCACAATTCCGGCGGTCGGGTCGGCGCATGGATCGCCGACGTGCTGCTGTACCTGACCGGCTACGTGGCCTTCCTGCTGCCGCTGGTGCTCGGACTGGTCGCCTGGATCGCACTGTTCGGGATGGACAGCGATGGTGACGGTGAGGCCGACCTCGGCCCGGCCCTGCGCCTGGTCGGAATCGTCGGTTTCCTGGTGTCGTCCACCGGCTTCCTGCACCTGCGGCTGGGCGTCGCCGAGAACTTCTCCGCCGGCAGCGGCGGCATCCTCGGCCAACTGGTCGGCAAATCGCTCTACAGCGGTTTCGGCTCGGTCGGCGGCAATCTGTTCCTGCTCGCCCTGATGCTGGTCTCGGTGACCCTGGCCACCGGCATCTCCTGGCTGGCGGTGATGGACCGGATCGGCCAGTGGGTGCTCGCGCTCGGCCCGCTGCTGTCCGGGCTGTTCCGTCGCGGCAGCAAGCAGGCCAGCCAATGGCAGCAGACCCGGGCCCTGCGCGAGGAGCGCGAGGAGATCCGCAAGGTCGATACCGAGTTGCGGGCCAAGCGCGCACCGGTCCGGATCGAGCCGCCGCCGGCGCCGGTGGTGGAAAAGAGCGAGCGCGCCAAGCGCGAGACCCAGATTCCGCTGTTCCATGCCGGCGATGGCTCCGGCATCCCGCCGCTGGCGCTGCTGGACGACCCCAAGCCGCAGCCCAAGGGCTACGACGAGCAGACCCTGGAGACGCTGTCGCGGCAGATCGAGTTCAAGCTCAAGGACTTTCGCATCGACACCCAGGTGGTCGGCGCCTACCCGGGACCGGTGATCACCCGTTTCGAGATCGAGCCGGCGCCCGGGGTCAAGGTCAGCCAGATCAGCTCGCTGGACAAGGACATCGCCCGCGGCCTGTCGGTGAAGTCGGTGCGCGTGGTCGACGTGATCCCGGGCAAGTCGGTGATCGGACTGGAAATCCCGAACACCTCCCGGGAGATGATCTTCCTGTCCGAGCTGCTGCGTTCGAAGGAGTACGACAAGGCCGCCAGCCCGCTGACGCTGGCGTTGGGCAAGGACATCGCCGGTCGCCCGACCGTCGCCGATCTGGCCCGCATGCCGCACCTGCTGGTCGCCGGCACCACCGGTTCGGGCAAGTCGGTCGCGGTCAACGCGATGGTGCTGAGCCTGCTCTACAAGGCGTCTTCGAAGGACCTGAAGATGCTGATGATCGACCCGAAGATGCTCGAGCTGAGCGTCTACGAGGGCATTCCGCACCTGCTGGCGCCGGTGGTCACCGACATGAAGGAGGCCGCCAACGGCCTGCGCTGGTGCGTGGCCGAGATGGAGCGCCGCTACAAGCTCATGAGCGCGGTCGGCGTGCGCAACCTGGCGGGGTTCAACAAGAAGGTCCGCGACGCCCAGGAAGCCGGCCAGCCGATGATGGACCCGCTGTTCAAGCCGAACCCGGAGCTGGAAGAGGCGCCGCCGACGCTGGAGCCGCTGCCGTACATCGTCGTGTTCATCGACGAGTTCGCCGACATGATGATGATCGTCGGCAAGAAGGTCGAGGAACTGATCGCGCGCCTGGCGCAGAAGGCGCGTGCGGCGGGCATCCATCTGATCCTGGCGACCCAGCGGCCGTCGGTCGACGTGATCACGGGCCTGATCAAGGCGAACGTGCCGACCCGGATCGCGTTCCAGGTGTCCAGCAAGATCGACTCGCGCACGATTCTCGACCAGTCCGGCGCCGAGACGCTGCTGGGCAACGGCGACATGCTCTACCTGCCGCCGGGCACCGCGATGCCCGAGCGCGTGCACGGCGCCTTCGTCTCCGACGAGGAGGTGCACCGCGTGGTCGAGCACCTGAAGGAGGCGGGCGGCGGCCCGGACTACATCGAGGGCGTGCTCGACGAGGTACAGACGATGGGCGACGGGGTCGTCGTCGGCGCGACCGGCCTGCCGGAGAACGGCGGTGGCGGCGACGAGTCGGACCCGCTTTACGACCAGGCCGTACAGATCGTCACCGAAACCCGGCGCGCATCGATTTCCGGCGTGCAACGGCGGCTGAAGATCGGCTACAACCGTGCCGCCCGGCTGGTCGAGGCGATGGAGGCCGCCGGCGTGGTCAGCGCGCCCGAACACAACGGCGACCGCACCGTGCTGGCGCCGCCTCCGCCGAAGTAGGCGCCCCCCTTTCGGTGAGATCGGCGCAGGACGCGGTGAGGCCTTCCGCTGAACGTCCATCGCGGCTCACGCAGCTCCTGCGACCGCTTCCAGGGCCGTTCCTGCGACGGCGGAAGCGGTGGAGCGCCTCCGTTCATCGAGCGCCCCGCACACTCGTCCCATATCGCACCTCCGAGGATGCCCAGATGCGTCTGACCCGCCTGTTCGCAACCACCGCCACCCTGGCCGCGCTGCTGTTCGCGTCCGGCGTCCATGCCGGCGCCCGCGAGGACATGGCGAGCTTCACCCGGGGCCTGAAGGGCCTCGATGGAGAGTTCACCCAGAGGGTCTTCGACGCCAACGGTAAGCTGAAGGAAACCTCGACCGGCAAGGTCGCGGTATCCGCGCCGCGGCAGTTCCGCTGGGAATACCTGACGCCATATCCGCAGCTGATCGTGGCCGACGGTCGCACGGTATGGATCTACGATCCGGACCTGGCCCAGGTCACCCGCCGCCCACAGGGCGTCGAGGAGCAGAACAACCCGCTCGGCGCCCTGGTCGATCCGTCCCGGCTCGATGCCCAGTTCACCGTCACCGAAGCCGGCCAGGCCGACGGTCTGAGCTGGCTGACGCTGTCGCCGAAGGATGCCGCCGATGCCAGCTTCAGCTCGGCACGGCTGGGCTTCCGTGGCGGCGCGCTGGCGCGGATGAGCATCGTCGACACGCTCGGCCAGCGCACCGAGATCGAATTCAGCCCGTGGACCCGCAATCCCGGCTTCGCCAAAGGCACCTTCAGCTACACGCCTCCGGAAGACGTGGACGTGATCGGCGAAGGCTGAGCGACGCCGCTCCTGCGGAATACGTGAGGGCACGTGGTCCTTGTCGGATCTCGCCCTGACGGACGCGCGATTGGTATCGTGGGCGTTCCCAACCTCGTTCGCATCCCGAACCTTGTCACGCCGCGCTTCGCAATCGCCGCCTGAAACTCCGGACCTGCTGGGTGCCGGTGGTGAATCGAGTCCGTTGTCGCCGTCATCGCCGGTGCCGGTCGCGGGCGCGGCGCTTCGCCCGCTGGCCGAGCGCATGCGTCCGGCCAGCCTCGACGAGATGGTCGGCCAGCGTCGCCTGCTGGCCGGGGGCAGCGCGTTGCGCCGCGCGATCGAGGGCGGCCACGTCCACTCGATGGTGCTGTGGGGGCCTCCGGGTTGCGGCAAGACCACCCTCGCGCTGCTGCTGGCGAAGTACGCCGACGCCGAATTCCGGGCGATCTCGGCGGTGCTGTCCGGACTGCCGGAAGTGCGCCAGGTGCTGGCCGAAGCCGCGCATCGCTTCGCCGGCGGTCGCCGCACCGTGCTGTTCGTCGACGAGGTCCATCGCTTCAACAAGGCGCAGCAGGATGCGTTCCTGCCGCACATCGAACGCGGCACGATCCTGTTCGTCGGTGCGACCACCGAGAACCCCTCGTTCGAGCTGAACTCCGCACTGCTGTCGCGCTGCCGCGTGCACGTGATGGAGGCGGTATCGGCCGAGGACATCGGCACCGCCCTGCGTCATGCGCTGGACGACGGGGTGCGAGGGCTCGGCGGGCAGGCGATCGAGGTCGACGATGCCCGCCTGGCCGAGATCGCCCGTGCCGCCGATGGCGATGTGCGCCGGGCCCTGACACTGCTGGAAATCGCCGCCGAACTGGCGGTCGAAGAGGGCGGAAGGATCACCGAAGCCACCCTCGTGCAGGTCCTGGCCGACCGCACCCGCCGCTTCGACAAGGGCGGCGAGCAGTTCTACGACCAGATCTCGGCGCTGCACAAGTCGGTGCGCAGCTCCAACCCCGATGCCGCGCTGTACTGGCTGACGCGGATGCTCGACGGCGGCTGCGACCCGGTCTATCTCGCCCGCCGGCTGACCCGGATGGCGGTCGAGGACATCGGCCTGGCCGACCCGCGCGCACTGCAGATGGCAACCGAAGCCTGGGATGCCTACGACCGCCTCGGCAGCCCAGAGGGCGAGCTCGCGCTGGCGCAGGTCGCGATCTACCTGGCCAGCACCGCGAAGTCGAATGCCGCCTACACCGCGTTCAAGGCGGCGAAATCCGACGTGCGCGAGTTCGGTACCCAGGAGGTGCCGCTGCATCTGCGCAATGCGCCGACCAGGTTGATGAAGTCCCTCGGCTATTCGAAGGGCTATCAGTACGATCACGACGCCGAAGGCGGCATCGCGCTGGACCAGACCGGTTTTCCGGACGCGCTCGGCGAGCGGGTGTACTACCGCCCGGTCGAGCGTGGCATGGAGATCAGGCTGAAGGAGAAGCTCGACCGCCTGCGCGCGACCCGCGAGCGGGCCCGGCGTGAGGCCGGCGAAGATCCCGGCAAAGGCGGGTCCGCGGAAGACGGCGGGCGGGACTGAATCAGGCGAGGGGGCGTTGTGGTGTCGATTCCGTTGTGGTGGCAGCAGTTGCTGCTGGTGATGTGCGGAGGAGCGCTGGGGGCCGCCGGTCGCTACTGGCTCGGCGGCCTGCTGCTGCGCCAGCTGGGCAACGGATTCCCGTGGGGGACCTTCGCCGTCAATCTGATCGGCTCTTTCGCCGCCGGCTTTCTCGCCGTCTGGCTGGAGGGGCGCGGTCCCGCAGGCCTGTACTGGAAGGCCTTCCTGATCGTAGGCGTGCTCGGCGCATTGACCACCTATTCGGCGCTGATGCTCGACTGCCTGCTGTACGCGCGCTCGGAACGGACGCCGCTGATGCTGCTGTACCTCGGACTGACCCTGGTCGGAGGGCTGTTCCTGGTCTGGAGCGGCTCGCGCCTGGCCGTGCTGGTCAAGGGATGAGTGCCGGGCGGTAACCCGCCGGTGGAGTCGCGGCGGCCTTCAGGGGCCGCGCGCCACGCCGTTCCCGGCACGATGCCGCTCAGCAGGGCCCCGCTTCCTGCCATTCATTGCCCTGCTTGCGATAGGCGCGGCCGTCGATGCACTTGCCGCCGGAGGCCTGCAACTCGCGCCGCTCGCGTTCGACCTGTTCGCGCATCGCGCGTTCCTGCTCCGCCGCCTGGATCCGCTTGCGCCGGATCTCGTTCAGGGCCGCTTCGCGCTCGTCGGTCGACAGCGGCTGCGGGGTCGCGGCAGCGGCGGCCGTCGGGGGAGGGGCGGTCGCCTGCGATGCATCCGCGCCATCCTGTCCCGTGCATCCTCCGAGCAGGGCCAGAAGCGCAGGCGCCATCGTCGTCAGCACTGCCGACCGGAACGTCTCTGCGATGCTGCCGATCCCGTTGCCGCCGCCCACCGGCGCACCTGTCTGTTCCATCGTTCCACCCGCTGGTACGAACTGGCGGCAATGGTAATCTGAAGTCGAGCGCTCCCGCAGCGCAGGGCGGTACGGCCGGCATGCTGTTTGTGACCCGGTTCAAGCCCCCGCCGGACCGAATGCCGAAGCGGAGCGCGATACCCGGAGAACGTCTCATGCGCGATGATCGCCCACCACGGACGAACCTGAAGGTCGGAGGGAGCGGGTCGCTGGTGGTCGCGCTGCTGATCGTCGTCTTGGTACTGCTGGCCGCCCTCGGGATCCTGCCGGGGCCGATCGCCTGGGAGGTGCTGGGACAGTAGACGCACCGCCCGCGGTCGAGGCCGACGTCTGCGGCCCGGGCCAGCCCGTCACCGGTGCATCCGATCATGCACGCCGCGTTGGCGCGGACCATGACAGCGTGACAGCCGTGCCGGCCGCTGGCATGTCGAAGCAGGTGATGCCGTATGAGAAGCGGGACGATGCCGTCCGATCCGCCGCCGGGCAATGCTCACGCAACCCTCGAGACAGCTGCCGGGCTGGCGACCGCCTCGGTGCCGGTGTACACGCCGGACCGCCGCGTCGGCGACCTGCGACGGGAAATCGCCGGGCAGCGATACGACTGCGCCAGTCACGTGGTCGCCTGTGACGGGACGGCATTTCTGGGCCTGGTGCGCATCGAGGACCTGCTGGCGGCGCCGGCCGACGCCACCCTGCAGACCGTGATCGATCGCGATCCGCCGGTGGTGGGGCCGGACATGGATCAGGAGATCGCGGCATGGCTCGCCGTGAGCCATGGCGAGTCCGCGCTTGCCGTCGTCGATGCGCAACGGCGGTTCATCGGGCTGGTTCCGCCGCGCAGATTGCTGCAGGTGCTGCTGTCCGAACACGAAGAGGACCTGTCGCACCTGGGCGGCTTTACCAGGGGCGCGATGCAGGCGCGCGTGAGCAGCGTGGAGCCCGTCCGGAGGCGTTTCAGGCATCGTCTGCCCTGGCTGCTGGTCGGGCTGGGCGGAGCATTGCTGGCGGCGGACCTCGTCGGCCGGTTCGAAGCGCAGCTGCGCACACAGGTGATGCTGGCGTTCTTCATTCCCGGAATCGTCTACCTGGCCGACGCGGTCGGCACCCAGACCGAGACGGTGGTCGTGCGCGGGCTGTCGGTCGGCGTCGCCTTCGGCCGCATGGCAAGGCGGGAGTTGCTCGCAGGCCTGGCGATCGGCCTCGCCCTGGCCGTCGTCGCCGGCCCCGTCGTCTGGTGGCGCTGGGCAGATGCCGAGCTCGCGTTGAGCGTGGGCCTGGCGGTGTTCGCCACCTGTTCGACGGCCACCGTGACCGCGATGGCGCTGCCTTGGCTGTTCGAGCGGTCCGGTCTGGACCCGGTGTTCGGCAGCGGTCCGCTGGCGACGGTGATCCAGGACCTGTTGTCGATCCTGATCTACTTCGCCATCGTCTTCGCGGTGATGGGGTAGGCGGACCGTGTCCGGGAACCGGGAACCTGCCGGCGCCGGCCCGTCCACGAAGACGGGCCTGGGGCGCGGACCGCGGGGCGGATCGCCGTCGGCCCGCTATCCGCTGGTGCTGCTGACGATCTACCTGCTCTGGTGGTTCGCGTTGGCGATCGCACCGCGGTATCGCGAGGACTGGCTGCTCGAGAACGTGCTGGTCGGCCTCGCGCTGCCAATGCTGGTCTGGGGGTACCGGCACCTGCGTTTGTCCGATCGGGCCTATACGTCGCTGTTCGCGTTCTTCGCCCTGCATGCCGTCGGCGCCTACTACACCTACGCCGAAGTTCCCTACGACGAATGGACGCAGGCACTGACCGGCCATGCCCTCGGCGACGTGCTGGGCCTGGAGCGCAACCATTTCGACCGCCTGGTGCACTTTCTCTACGGCCTGCTCGTCGCCCCGGCGGCGATCGAACTGCTCGACGCACGTGCCCCGCAGTCGGGCATGTGGCGCTGGCTGTTGCCCGTGCTGTTCATGACCTCGCACTCGACGCTCTACGAGGTGATGGAGTGGGGCGCGGCGGAGGTCTTCGGCGGCGATCTCGGCCAGGCCTATCTCGGTACCCAGGGCGACGAATGGGATGCGCAGAAGGATTCGGCGCTGGCGCTGCTGGGTACGGTGATCGCGACGCTGTGGTATCGCCGGCGTGACCCGCCCGAATCCGGTACAGGCCGACAGGCGGGTCGCAGCACCTGAAGATCGGGAGCGTTGCGGTGCATCCATCGCATTTCGCCCGCGGTGCCGGGCGGCGGCCATTCTCTCCGCAAAGCAGAGCGTTGCGATGCGGAACTCCCGGGGCTTTGCGCACGACCGGAGCGGGTGAGCATCGGATCACCCCGGCCCACCCGTCGTCGCGGCATCCATGGCGCGTCGCGGGAGGCTAGAAGTCTTCGACGAACTCGACGTTGGCGTCGAGCAGCTCGGAGGTGCGGGCGGCGATCTCGCGCACCTGCTCGGCCTTGACATGGTCGGACACCTCCACCTCGATCGCACGCATGCCGGGGCCCAGATCGCCGGGCAGTCCCGCCGAGCTCGAGTCCTCGTCGTCCATGTGCGGCATCAGGTCGGCGACCTGCTCGACGCGCTCGACACCATCGAGTCCATGGAGGACGGTGATCAGCGAACCGGTGTCGGTTTCGCTTCCGAAGACACGGATTCTCACGATAGGCATCGGCGGCTCCCGCTAGTCGATAAAAGTCCTGAAGGCGTATGCAGGGGACGGAATGGACGTCGACACGAACCCGTCGTCGCGCTGCCGGGCGACAAAGCACCCCGCAGCAGCGGCACGCGGGGAACCGCATGCCGGCCGCGACTCCAGCTGTCCCGGTCGCCGATCTGGATGGTGGACATCCGGGCCCTGCCTTTCGGCATCGGCGGCGCCCACCACCGCTTCGGGTACGGTGTCGTGGGAGTAACGGTCCTGCTGCGAGGCTTGTGGGTATCGGACCGCGGATGCGCCATGGCGTTATTGATCCAGGTCAAACCTGCGGCTTCTGGGACGTATCTTCCGGAGCGCGATGTCAGCGAGCCCACAGGTGAAGGAAATGAAAGGCGGGATCCGCAATCCCGCGTCAATCGAGCGGATGTGCCCCGTTCCGGGCGACGGCCGTTCCCGCGGTCGGAGCGGTCCACCTGCGCGCCAGCAGCGAGGCGCGGTGATGGCGCAGGAAGGACGACGGCAGCGCGTCGCGGACTTCAGGGAGAGATCCGGCGGTCAGGTTCTTGGACACCTTGGCCACCACGCATCCACCCGTTTGCGCGCCCAATGCCGTGTTCAGTTCGCCCATGAATGCGGGAGGCGCGATCAGCACGAGTTCATCGTAACGACGGGTCGCGCGGCCCTTGTCCAGCATTCCACCGAGCTGGTTGGCGAAACGCCGCGCGGCCTTCTCGCGCGGTCGTGTGTGGGGTTCGATCGCATGGCGGCCTTCGCCGAAGCGATCGTGGGCACGAGGTGGGCGATCACTTTGCAGCTCACGACCGGGAAGGCGGCCCTCGACATTGACGAAACTCTGCAGCTCGACCAGTGCTTCGTCATTCCCGTCCAGCGAGAACAGGCGCGCCTTCGCGCGATCGGCGACCAGGATCCAGGTGGAGGACATGGCGAACCTCATGGAGAACAACCGGATATCCAGTCTATCCGCCGCGCCCCGGAATGAATTGACGAGGGTCAACAATCAGGCAGGGTGGAGTGAGGAGTAGGTTATTGATTCAGATCAATGAACGTTTCGTCATGCGGCGTGAAATGCATGCACAGTCACTGCCATTGGAATCGCGGCCATGATCAAGGACCTAATGCTCGCCCTCACCGGTACAGACGCCGACGACAATGCGCTCGACAACGCATTGGCCATGGCCGACTACGCGCAGGCGCACCTGACCGTCGTCGGCACCGTGCGCCTGCTGGTGCCCGCCGTCGGCGACTGGGGCGTGGCCCCGGACGCCTCGTCGATGCAGTTGATCCACGCCGAGATCCGGGCAATGGCCGAAGCGCAGGCAACCCGGCTGCGGGAACGGCTGGCGCGCGAGTCGGTGCCCTCCGAAGTGCGCATGGTCGAGACGATGTCCTACGACCCACAGCGCGAATGCGCACTGCATGCGCGCTACACCGATCTGGTGATGATGACGGCGGACGGCGGCGGCAGGGGCGAGAGTGCTTCCGTCAACGCGTTCTTCAGCTCGATCCTGCTGGAGTCCGGCCGCCCGGTGATCGTCGTGCCGCCCAGCCACCGGATGCGGGTGCCGCCTCGGCACGTCGTCGTGGCCTGGCGACCGACGCGCGAGGCCAGTCGTGCGCTGCACGAGGCGATGCCGTTCCTCAGGGCCGCGGACTCGGTCGACGTGCTTGAGATCGAGTCGGGGCCCGACGAGCGCAGCGACGACGGCCCACAGCCCGGTGCGGATATCGCCACCCATCTTGCGCGGCACGGTCTCAAGGTGCGGGTGGTGGTCCGGCAGAGGCGGGACGAAGCGGTGTCGACGGCGCTGCTCGACCACTGCGAACAGTCGGGTGCGCAGCTGCTGGTCGCCGGCGGCTACGGCCACTCCCGGCTTCGCGAGTGGATGATCGGGGGCACCACGCGGGAGCTGCTCCAGTTCGCCCGGCTGCCGGTGCTGTTCTCGCACTGAGCATTGACTGGGAGGCATCGGACCCAAGGCCCGTCCCAAGGACTCTTCCTCCGGCCGTGGGAATCGCGTCACGCCCCATGCGACATCCGCCGGGCGGGCTGTCAGGGAACGAGCCCGCCGGAGATACTCGCCGTACCGCTACGCCCGCGTCTGCAGCTCGAGTTCATGGATCAACTGGGAAGCGTCGGCCGGATCCGGGCGCGTGTGGAAACCGAGGTGGAACGCCAGATCCTTCATCGCACGATTTCCGGCCGAATCGACCGAGTACAGACGCGTTACGCCTCGTTCGCGCGCGATTCCGATCAGGTGTTTCATCAGGATCGTTCCGAGGCCCTTGTTCTGCCACTCGTCGTCCACGGTGACGGCGCATTCGCCTCCGGCTTCGTCCCGGCTGATGCTGTAGCGGCAGGTTCCGACGAAGCGTTCGTCGTCGCCCATCGGCACGACCGCGGCGAACGCGACGTGGTGGACCTGGTCGACGTCGGTGAGCTGATGGACGAGCGCGTCTCCCGGCACGCCCAGCTGGCCAAGAAACCTGAATCGCCTAGCCGCCGGAGACAGCCCTTCGATGAAGGCGCGCTCGCGCTCGGCGTCACCTGCGGTGATCGGCCGGATCGTGACCTGGCTGTGGTCGCGCAGGGTGTCGGTCCAGCGCGGGTGGCCAGGACCGATGTCCGGGGTTGGGAGAGTGATGGACTTGTTCATGCCTGCTGTCTCGCAACGGAGGGTGCCAGCGGTAGCGAATGCGCCGCGGGGGCGAACGGCCCGGATCGATATTGACCGGCGCCGCGAGCCCGCTGTTGATCCAGGTCAATCGCGGCGGATGTCGGCGTGGCACGCTGCGGTATCGAAATCCTGCCTGCCCGCCATGTTCAAGGACATACTGCTTCCGCTGCTGTCCGGCCGGTTCAGCGAGCCGGCGCTCAGCACGGCCTGTGCGCTGGCGAAGACGTTCCGCGGACATGTGGTCGTGCTGCTGACAAGCGATGCGGCCGCTTCCGAAGCCTCGATGCGGACGCACTCTCCAGGCGGCATCTATGCGCTGCTGCAGGAACATGCCGGCACGCCGACGTGGGCACATGTCGGCGCGCTTCGCGAAAGGCTTGCACGGGCCGGCGTGGCCTTCGATATCCGTCAGGCAGACGGCTTCTGGCTGACCGCCGAGCAGCAGTCCGTCACCCATGCGCGCTATGCCGATCTGGTCGTCCTCGGCATCGAGCGGGAGAGCATGCATGCCGAATCGCGCCGGTTCTCCAGCGTGGTGGTGGAGGGCGGACGCCCCGTGCTCCTTGTTCCTCCGCAGGCCGCGGACAGGGACGCGTGGCGCCACGTGGTGATCGCATGGAAGTCGACACCGGAAGCCGCGCGTGCGGTTCATGACGCGCTCCCCATCCTCCGGCGCGCCGACACGGTGGATCTGCTGATGGTTGACAATCGATACGAGTCCCATGGAATCGAGCAGACGGCCGATGCGGCGATCGTTCCCTGCCTGTCCCGGCATGGGCTGCAGGTGAATCTGGTGCGGCGATCGGCCGCGCACTCGTCGATCGGCGAAGAGGTGCTCGCCTACGCCGGGGAATGCGGGGCCGACCTCATCGTCGCCGGCGCCTACAGTCGCCCCAGAGCGCTCGAACGGCTGTTTGGCGGAGTCACCCGGACGCTGCTCGAGCGAACCGGCATCCCGGTGATGTTCTCGCACTGAGCTCGCGGGACCGGACACCGTTCAGTATCGGTGACGAGCACGCGGTACCTGGCTCATCGCGCGGTGTAGCCTCCGTCGATGACAAGTTCGGCACCGGTCACGAACTTCGACTCGTCCGACGCCAGGTAGACCACGCCCCAGGCGATGTCATCGGGCTCGCCCATGTGGCCGAGCGGATGCAGCTTGCCCACCTCGGTACGCGCGACGCCCAGATCGGTGGCGCCGCTGTCGCGCAGGTGCCGCTCGACCATCGGTGTCCAGATGTACCCCGGGTGCACCGAGTTGACCCTGATCCGGTCTCCGGCATAGAGCAGCGCATCGGTCTTGCTCATCAGCCTGACAGCACCCTTGGATGCATGATAGGGCGGTACGTCGGGGCCGCCGACCAGGCCGTAGATCGACGACAGATTGATGATGCTGCCGCCGCCGCTGCGCCGGAGGTGTGGAATGGCGTGCTTGGTGCACAGGAAGACGCCTTTGACATTCACCGCCTGCACGCGATCCCACTCCTTTTCGCTGATCTCATGGGTGGGCTTGTTGATGCCGGCGATGCCGGCGTTGTTCACCAGCACGTGCAGCGAACCGAAACGCGCGACCACCTCGTCGATTGCGGCCCTGACTTCCTTCTCGCGGGCGACATCGACATGCCAGTAGTGCGCATCGGCGCCCCAGGCCAGCAGCTCCGCGAGCAGTTCCTCCGCGGCATCGTCCTGCATGTCGAACAACGCCACGGTCGCTCCGTGCTCCGCCAGGCGCCTCACACATGCCGCGCCTATTCCCATGGCGGCGCCGGTGACGATGCAGGTCTTTCCACTCACGCGACTCATGGCGCTCTCCCCGGATCATCGGACCGGCACAGTCCAGCACGCGGGCGGCAACGTGGCATTGACCTGGATCAACGCGCCCGGCGCGGCAGAGGCCGGGAGCGCCGATGTCGGGGGGGGGGCCACCGCCGGGGATGAATGCGGGAAGCCTTGATCTCGATCAACGCGGATGTCCGGGATCCACCTACAGTCCCTCCCTGCGCCGGATGGCGGGCGTCCTTACCTTCCCCCGCGCCATCAAACTACCGGAGAACCGCCATGACACTGCCCACACGCTGGAATCCGTTCCAGACCGCCCGTTTCGACCCGTTCCGGGACTTCGACGACCTGGTGCGAAGGCTCGGCACCCAGGATCTGATCTCGCGCGAGTACGAGAAGACCATGGAGATGCGCATGGACATCACCGAGGACGATGGGCAGTACCGCGTGGCCATCGACATCCCCGGTGTCCGGAAGGAAGACATCGAGGTATCGGTCGACGGCAACCAGGTCTCCGTCAGCGCCAAGGTCGAGCGCGAGAGCACGAAGGAAGACGAGAAGACGATATGCAGCGAGCGCTACCAGGGCAAGGCTTACCGGTCGTTCCTGCTGCCGTCCGAGATCGACGCCGCGAAGGCAGAGGCCCATTACGACGGTGGGGTGCTCAGCCTGGCGTTGCCCAAGAAGGCGGGAAACGGTTCTCGCAAGCTGTCGGTCAACTGAGACCTCGCCCGCGCGAGAAGCGAGAGTGGACATGAACAGGCAGCTGGTTGTGCTTGCGTTGTCGCTGGTGCTGCTCCTTCCGACCGCCGCGCCGGCCCAGGAGCGACACGAGGAAACGGCCGCCCAGCGGCTCCTGAGGAAGCGGCGGACGAGGACGAAGCCAGGCTCAGGAGAGAGGTCGACGAGGCCATGGACGTACTGCGAACGTACTCGGTCGAGCGTCGCGACGAAGCGGTGGCCCGGGCGAGACAGGCAACCGCGTCGATCGACGTGCAGATCCAACGCCTGCAGGCACGGATCGATGCAGACTGGTCCGGGATGAACGACGACGCCAGGCGCAGGTCGCGATCGGCCCTGAGGGAGATCGAACGCGGGCGAAACGCCGCGGCGGAATGGTATGGCGGCATGCGCCATGGTTCGTCCGCGGCCTGGAAGGAGGTCCGGGAGGGATTCGTGCGCAGCTACGACGAGCTGGCGCGGGCCCTGAGACATGCGCGCGAGGAGCTGAGGGACGGGGGGCGTCCGCGCCCGGAAGACGACCCGTCCTCGCAGGACGCCGGGCAGAAGGAAGGTTCATGAGCTGGCCACGGCCAGGATCCACTGGCAGACATCCACCAACCGAGGCATCGGGATGAACAGGCTTGATACAAGACGGATGCGTCACGACCTTCATGGCCTTGTCGATCAATTCGAGGTCCTGTTGCAGGACATGGCGGACGCGACAGGCGAGCGACCGGACGAGTTGAAGCGGCGTGCGGATCGGCGGTTGCGGAAGCTGCGCTCACGCCTGTCCGGACTGGAGCAGGCGGCCGCCGGCCGGGCGCGGGCGATCGGCCGCAGCACCCGCGGCTACGTGTCCGGCCATCCCTGGATTGCGGCGGGTGCCGTGCTGGCGGCCGTGCTCGCGGTGGGGCTCGTCGCGAGGCGCCGCCTGCCATGACGGGGCAGGGCGACGGCCATCGCCCATGGCGACCGTAACCGTTGCGTTACCGTCCGTTTCATTCGGTTACACAGGCCCAATCAACGGGTGACGCGGCTCCGGCAGGATCCCGAACATGGTCCTTCCGGAGCCGTTTCCATGTTCGACTTTCCCGATATCGTCCATACACCGGATCACGCGCCTTCGTTTCAGGCGCCTGCTCCTGTCGCGCGGATGCCCGCGCTGCTCGAGCTGGAAGCCATGCTGGCGGCATTGCCGCTGCACAGGCGGCGGATCCAGGCGCGCCAGACCCTGTTCCGCGCCGGTCAGCCGCACACGTCTCTCTACCTGGTGCATGCCGGATTCTTCAAGACCTGCGTGCTCAGCGAAGACGGGCGCGAGAAGATCACCGGTTTCCACCTGCGCGGCGATCTGCTCGGCATCGATGCACTGGGCATGCCCTGCCACGGCTGCGATGCGGTGTCGCTCGATCTGGGTGAGGTATGGGAGATCCCGTCCAGCGTGATGACTGGCGGGATGCCCGAGATCCGCGAGGCGATCACGTCGGCGCTGGCAGCGGAGATACGACGTGACTGGAACTGGATGCTGATGGTCAGCACGCTGACCGCCGAGCAGCGTGTCGCGACCTTTCTGCTGGATCTGGCGACGCGCCTGCAGTCGCTGGGATTCAGCCGGCGACACGTGATGCTGCGGATGACGCGCGGCGACCTCGGGAACTATCTTGCGCTGAAACTCGAAACGGTCGTGCGTGCGCTGACACGCATGCAGGGCGCCGGGCTGATATCGATCGACCGCCGGGAGATCCGCATCGAGGACGAGCCGGCCCTGCGCGAGCTGATGAGTCGGGCACGGACGACGCATTGACGCCGTCGGACGGCACCCCGCCATCAGCCTGTCTTCGGTACGGCCGCATCCGGCTTCCTGCTGTCTCGGGGCTGTTGGATTCATCCTTTCGCCGCGCGGGACAGGGGGGCCATCCGCATTGCCAGGATTTCAGGGCGCATCCGGCTCCCAGTCGAGGTCGAAATCGTCGCTTCCCTCCAGCAGCTGCTGGAGGATGGACAGCAGCAGGTCGGAGGCGCCGGCCTCCGCCCAGCGCTCGATCAGTTCGGGATCCAGCGGAATCGGGTCGTCCTCACGGCCGGGTTCTTCGAACAGCGACATCAGCCGGTTGCATTCGTGTTCGCTCAGCTTCCCGAGATAACGGCCGCTACGACGGTCATACAGGCGCGGCATCACGGCTTCTCCAGTGGTTCGTCGCCATCGGGGGGCGAGCCTGCGTCGATGAATACGGTCGAACGGGAAGCGGGAGCCGTCACCGCGGAAACCGTGGACTCCTGGAGCCGTTTGCGCAGGGCACCGAAGGCATGGTCGACGGTCTCGTACAGACCTTCGCGACCACGGCTTCCACCCCCGGAACGTGCGATCTGGACCACCTGCCCGGGGATGTCCGTGCTGATGCGGACGAGATAGCGATCATGGCGCCGGTGCCGGACGTCCCGGCTGATCGTCACCAGGCAGGATTGCAGGCCGGGGACGTAGCGCAGGAGGTGACAGGCCTGACCCTCAATGTCGGCGCGAAGCAAGGTCGAAGGTGGCATGCCGAAGAAGTTGACGGCGATGTGGAGTTGCATGGCCGGATTCCGCTGCTGCGACGTCCGAAGCATGGCCAGGGACGACGGCGGGATCTTGATCCAGGTCAGCAGTCGTGCGGATTCCGGGTCCGGCCCGGGACGCGGAAGCAGATCCTGGTCGCGCACCCAACGGGTCTGACCTGTGCGGATCGCGACCCGGGCGGCGTCCTCGCACCGCCGCAACGCAACGATTCAAACGGACGCACGCAGGGCAAGTGGAGATGGCCGGCTGTCGGCGCCGCTCCAGTGACCATCCCCATCGTCCGGAGAGCCGGTTGCGGGAGGCGAGGGCGCACGTCATGTCCGCGCGGTGCTGCAATCCGCGGCCCGAATCGCACCGGGCAGGCGCGGCAAGTTGATGCAGGTCAATCCGCCCCGCGGGGACGGGACCAGAATCGTTCCATGTCCCGCGCACCCGAACCGACATGATTCGACTCCCGTTCCATGACCGTGAAGATGCCGCGCGCCAGCTCGCGGTAGCGCTGGCCGGATACCGCGACACGCATCCGCTGGTGCTCGCGATTCCGCGCGGTGCAGTTCCGATCGGACGGATCGTCGCCGACATGCTGTCCGGAGATCTGGACGTGATCCTGGTTCGCAAGCTGGGGGCGCCGGGAAATCCGGAGCTGGCCATCGGCGCGGTCGATGAGCGTGGGCTCGTGATGCTGAACGAAAATGCGGACTGGACAGGAGCCGACGACGTATACGTCCAGGACGAGGTGGCGCGCCAGTTGCGGGTGATTCGCGAACGCGAGCAGCGCTACCGGGCCGGAAGACCCGCGACGGCATTGGCGGGACGGGTGGTCATCGTCGTCGATGACGGGCTGGCGACCGGTGCCACGATGATCGCGGCGCTGCGCGCGGCGCGCGCGCAGAAGCCCGCGCGCCTGGTCTGCGCGGTACCGGTGGCGGCCCAGGACAGCATGTTCGAAGTCCGTCGCCATGCCGACGACACCGTGTGCCTGGCGACGCCGTATCCGTTCCGCGCTGTGGGGCTCTACTACCGGAACTTCTCCCAGGTCGAGGACGAGGAGGTCGCCGCGCTGCTGGGCGCCGCGCCGGCGTCGGACGAGCCGCCGGGAGGTACCGCAGCGGTGTCGCGCGCGGTAAGGATCAAGGTCAATCATGTCGTGCTCGACGGGGATCTGGTTGTCCCTGCGTCGCCCAGGGGGCTGGTGCTGTTCGCGCACGGCAGCGGCAGCGGCCGGCACAGCAAGCGCAGCAGGTTCGTCGCCGGCGTGTTGCAGCAGCACGGCGTCGCCACCCTGCTGCTGGATCTGCTGACACCCGAGGAGGATGCGCACCCGCGGGCACGCTTCGATATCGCACTGCTGACCCTGCGGCTCGAGGCGGTACTGGACTGGGTGCGTGCGGAAAAGACACTGATGTGGCTGCCCACCGGATTGTTCGGTGCCAGCACCGGCGCCGCTGCGGCGATATCCGTCGCGGCCCGGCATCCCCAGCACGTGGTCGCGGTGGTCTCGCGGGGAGGGCGGCCGGACCTGGCGGGCTGGCTGCCTCTGTCGCAGGTGCGCACGCCGACATTGCTGATCGTCGGCGGCGCGGATCGCGAGGTGCTGGAGCTCAACCGGGCCGCCCGAACGGTAATGGGCCGCTGGGCCGAGATCGTCGTCGTGCCGGGCGCGACGCACCTGTTCGAGGAGCCCGGTGCGCTGGAGGAGGCGGCGAACCGTGCCGCCGACTGGTTCATGCGTCACTTCCGCGACACGGCGCCCGTGGGGGCCACGCTGACGCTCTAGAATCGGTCCCGCCTTCAGGCGCGGCTGCCGGCGCAGCGTTTCAGCGCCGCCGCCAGTTCGTCGCGCCGGTAGGGCTTGCGCATCAGCTCGAAGCCATGCTGCTCTCCAGGCGACACGCTGTTCTCGTCGTATCCGGACGTCATCAGCACGGCCAGCCCGGGACGCATCGCGCAGGCTGCGCGGGCCAGCTCGTATCCGTCCATTCCCTCGCCGAGGCGGACATCGCTGAACAGCAGCGAGATCGAAGGAGTCTCGCGCAGGCGTTGCAGCGCTTCGGCGGCATTGCCGGCGCTGACCACCCGGTAACCCAGCGAATGCAGGAACGCCTCCGCGATCGTGCGGACTTCATCCTCGTCCTCGACCACCAGCACCGTCTTTCCACCGTCCGCCTCGAGCGGAGCAGAGGCGCTGCTGGTCTCCGCACTCCGGCTCGACCCGGTGGCTACAGGCAGGTAGATTTCCACCCGCGTGCCGTGGCTCGGCCGGCTGTCGATATGCATGTAGCCGCCACTCTGCTTGATGAAGCCGTACACCATGCTCAGGCCCAGTCCGTTGCCCGACTTCTTGGTGGTGAAGAACGGCTCCACGGCGTGCGCCAGCGTCGCGGGATCCATTCCGCAACCGGTGTCGCCGACCGAGAACATCACGTAGTGCCCCGGCCCGGGCTCGGCGTCATGCCCGGCGGAGCCGATCCTGCATTCCCTGGCGGACAGGGTGACCTCGCCGCCGCGCGGCATCGCGTCGCGCGCATTCAACGCGAGGTTCACCAGCGCGGAATCGAGCAGGGTCGAATCGGCAAACACATTGGCGATCGGCTGCTGGCACTCGACCGCGATCCGGATCGTTTCGCCCAGCGTCCGTCGCAGCATCGAAGCCATTTCGGCCAGCAGCACCTCCGGTTCGAGCGCCTGCGGGGACAGGCGCTGGCGTCTGGCGAAGGCGAGCAGCTTGGCGGTGAGGTCGGCCCCGCGGGACGTCGCCCGCGAAGCGCTGGCGATCAGTCCCTTCGCGCCAGGGGGCAGGTCCTCCCGGGCTTCCAGCAACTGCAGGTTGCCGGATATGACGGTCAGCAGATTGTTGAAGTCGTGGGCGACGCCACCGGTCAGCTGCCCGATCGCATCCAGCCGCTGTGCGTGCGCGAGCTGCTCTTCCGTATGGCGGCGCTGTATCGACGTGGTCAGCAAACTGGCGGTCATCCGCAGAAGATGCATCGCGTCGTGGCTGAAGCGGCGGGTGTCCTGCGCCATCACGATCAGTGCACCGATCGGCCGTTCCCGGTCGGACATGGGCATCACCGCGACGCTGGAGGCCTGGCCGCTCATGGGTTGAGGCCAGCCGTCGGGTTCGTCGTGGCCGAGCGATTCCACGATGACCGGCTGGTCGTTCGCCAGTGCGCGCCACACCGCCGTGTCGCGCTGCGGTCTCCTGACGAACCGCTCCAGCTGCCGGGATTCGATGCCATGGGTGGCCACCACCCGCGCATGGGCCCGGTCCGGCGTCACGAGAATCACCGCGGCCGCTTCGGCCTGCAACGCCTGCACCAGTTGCTCCGGCAGCATGTCGATCACGTCGCTGTCGTTGCCGGACGCCATCGCGACCTGGCCGATCCGTGCCGCCAGCGCGTCGTACCTGGCCCTCACCAGTGCCTGCCTGACCCGCTGGCTTTCGGACACGTCGCGGACCAGGGCCAGATACTGCATGTCGTCGGGGGTACGGATCGGGCCCAGCGAGATCTCGACCGGAAACTGGCCGCCATCGAGCCGCTGGCCGATCAACGACAGGCTCGCGTCGCCCATCGGACGGACCCGGGGGTGCGCCATGTACTCGGCGCGGTGCCGGCTGTGGCGGTCGCGCATCTCGACCGGCATCAGGGCTTCGATGGAAAGGCCCTCCAGGTCGCCGGCGGGATAGCCGAACAGGCGCTCGGCATGGGAGTTGGCGCGGACGATGCGACCTTCCCGGTCGACGACGATCATCGCGTCGGGAATCAACTCGAACAGCTGTTCCAGCATGGCGGCGGCCTCAATGGACCCGCACCCGGGCGGCCATCAGGTAGCCCGCGCCGCGGATCGACTGGATCAGTTGCGGTCGCGCGGCGTCGCGCTCGATCTTGCGCCGCAGACGGCTGATCTGCACGTCGATCGAGCGGTCGAAGGGACCGGCTTCGTGGCCGTGCAGGTGGTTCATCAACTGGTCCCGGCTGAGCACCTGGTTCGCGTGCTCCAGCAGGACGCGCAACAGGTCGAACTCGCCGCTGGTCAGGTCGATCGCGCGGCCGTCGCGGCCGGACAGCCGGCGCGACGACAGGTCCAGAGACAGGCTGTCGAACTCGAGCCGACGCGATGCGCCGGCATCATGGCGCGGCGTGGATCTGCGCAATACCGAACGGACCCGCGCCAGCAGTTCGCGCAGATCGAACGGTTTGTCGACGAAATCGTCGGCACCCAGTTCCAGACCTACCACGCGCTCGACCGACTCCCTCCGGCCGCTGATCACGATCACCGGACCCTGCCATTGCTGCTGGAACTCGCGCAGCAGGCTCAGGCCGTCCGCATCCGGCAGGCCCAGATCGAGCAGCATCAGATCGATGCGCTCCCGTCCCAGGGTCCCGCGAAGGCCGGCCGCATCGCCGACATGGCTGACCCGATAGCCGTGCTCGCTCAGGTAGAGGTCGAGCATGCGGGCGATCTCGACGTCGTCGTCGACCACCAGCACATGGGGTTTGGTCTTGGGAGAATCCACGCAAGCATGCATGACGACAGGTCGATACCCGTTGGCGGCAAGCATAGGACGAATCGCGGGCCCCGCCCACATCCGCCCCGACACCGGCAGGCGCGCGCCCATGCGCAGCCGCGCGGGAGTGCGGGGCCGGCACGGCGGCGCCTCCGACGTTCCATTCAGACGTGATTCGCCGGAAGGACAGGCCATTTCCGCAAGGTGGTGTCCTGCAGATGCCTGCTAGCGGAGCCGCGGATTCGCCCGATCTCCAGCCCCATTGATCGAGATCAATGCGCCTGCCGCAGGGTAGAGGACGATCGGGTCATCCCGATCGAGGGCTCCCGCATGACCGACTTCCTCGTGCTCGGCGCCGGCCTCGCTGGAATGAGTGCCGCCTATGAGCTTCGCGACACGCTGGGCCCGGCCAACCGGATCACGGTGCTGGGCGATGGCGAGCGTTTCAGCTTCACCCCGTCCAATCCCTGGCTCGCGGTGGGCTGGCGGAAGCCGGAGGATTTCACCTTCCGTGCCTCCGGGCCCCTGGCGGACAAGGGCATCGATTTCGTGCCGCATCCGGCGGTTGACATCGATCCCGTGCGCAGGCGCGTGCGCGCCGCCGACGGCAGCGAACACGGCTACGACTACCTGCTGATCTGCACTGGCCCGAAGCTGGCCTTCGACGAGGTGCCGGGACTGGGACCCGACGGCGGCCATACCTGGTCGATATGCACCACCCCGCATGCGCAGCGGGCCTGGGAGGCCTACCAGGCCTTCCTGGCCGATCCCGGCCCGGTGGTGGTCGGTGCAGTGCAGGGGGCGAGCTGCTTCGGCCCCGCGTACGAGTTCGCGATGGTCCTCGATGCCGATCTGCGCAGGCGCAAGCTGCGCGACCGGGTGCCGATGACCTTCGTGACCAGTGAGCCGTACGTCGGCCACATGGGCCTGGGCGGCGTCGGCGATTCGAAGGGACTGATGGAGTCGGAACTGCGCCAGCGCCACATCAGATGGATCACCAGTGCCCGGGTGCAGAACGTCGAGGCCGGCCGCATGACCGTCGTCGAGCACGAGGACTCCGGCGCGGTGCGGGGCGAGCACGTGCTCGGCTTCAGGTACGCGATGATGCTGCCTGCCTTCAAGGGCGTCGACGCGGTAGCGGCGGTGGAAGGGCTGTGCAACCCGCGCGGCTTCGTGCTGGTCGACAGATACCAGCGCAGCACCGGCTACCCGGAGATCTTCGCCGCCGGAGTATGCGTCGCGATTCCTCCGGTGGAAACCACGCCGGTCGCCACCGGCGCCCCGAAGACGGGGTTCATGATCGAGTCGATGGTGACCACCATCGTGCGCAACATCGGTGCCGAGCTGAATGGTGAACCGGCGACGTTCGAAGGCACCTGGAACGCGGTATGCCTGGCCGACATGGGAGATTCGGGGATCGCCTTCGTCGCCCTGCCACAGATCCCGCCGCGGAACGTGACCTGGGCGAAGGAGGGGCGCTGGGTGCACCTGGCCAAGATCGCGTTCGAGAAGTACTTCCTGTTCAAGATGCGGCACGGCACTTCCGAACCGATATACGAAAGGCACGTGCTCTCGCTGCTCGGCATCGAGCGCCTGAAGCCGCATGACTCCGGCGTCGCCGATCGGGAGAAGACGCCATGACTGCGGCCGTGCCGAAAACGGCGCGTTGGCTGAACACCCAGGAACGCTATGGAGCTGTGTCGATCCTCCTGCACTGGGCGATGGCACTGCTGCTGGTTGCGGTCTACGCCACGATGGAGCTGGAAGACGTGTTGCCGGGCGGGGAAGGGGAAGGCGCGATGGAGGCATGGCACTACACGCTGGGACTTGGCGTGCTGGTATTGGTCGCCGTGCGTCTCGCGATGCGCCTGATCGGGAGCACACCGCTCATACATCCGCAGCCGCCCACCTGGCAGCGTGTGCTTGCGAAATTGACCCACCTGGCGCTGTACCTTTTCATGATCGCGATGCCTCTGCTCGGCTGGCTGACACTCAGCGGCGAGCATGAATCCGCGCGGATACCCGGACCGGGCTGGACGATTCCCTTGCTCCCCGGTGTCGATGAATCTGCCGGCGAGGCCGCGGAAGAGCTGCATGAGGTCGTCGCCGTGCTCGGTTATTGGCTGGTCGGACTGCACACGGTCGCCGCACTCGTTCACCACTACCTGATCCGCGATGACACCCTGCGGCGCATGCTGCCGCGTCGGTCGCGCGCGTGATGCCGCGTCCCACTACCTGTTGGAGGCTTCCATGAACCTCGATCGAGCCGTAATGGCGTTCGCCGGCGTGATGATTCTGGCCAGCGTTGCACTGGCGCAGCTGGTGTCGCCGTGGTGGTGGCTGCTGACCGCCTTCGTCGGCCTCAACCTGCTGCAGTCCAGCTTCACCGGCTTCTGTCCGGCGGCGATGTTGCTGCGCAGGCTCGGCGTGCGCAGCGGTTGCGCGTTCCGCTGACGGCGTACCGGGATGATGTCGCCGTTGCGCTCTTCGACCGTTCGTGCCGCCGGCCTGCTGTGGGGCCTGTTGACGGTGCTGGCAGGCTGCGCTGACGAGGCCGGCGTGCGGGCGCCCCCCCTGTCGGCGCAGCTGGAGACGACGACCGTGGAGGCCGTCGCTCGCGACGGTGGCCGCAGTTGGGACGGCGTGGTCGAGGCGGTGCAGCGGGCCGACCTGTCGGCGCAGACCAGCGGCCGCGTCGTCACGGTCGCGGTCGACATCGATGACCGTGTCGAGCGCGACCAGGTACTGCTGCGCATCACCTCGGTCGAGCAGCAGGCGGGCCTGCGCATGGCCCAGGCGGCATTGCGCGCCGCCGAGGCGGCTGTCGTCGAAGCGGAGAGCAACTACCGGCGTCTCGCCGCGCTGGAGGATCGCCAGTACGTTTCGCGCGCGCAGATCGACCAGGCGCGCGCGGCGCGCGACAGCGCAGTGGCCGCGCGCGATGCTGCCCGAGCCGACCTGGCCCATGCCAGCCGGCAGGCCGGGTACACGGTAGTCCGGGCGCCGTTCGCGGGCATCGTCAGCGCACGCCAGGTCGAACCCGGCGAGACCGTCGCGCCGGGACAGCCTCTGCTTTCGATGCACGCGCCGGATACCTTGCGCATCGAGGTCCAGATCCCACAGTCCGAAGCCGCAGCGATCCGTGCAGCGGGAAGGGCCGTCGTGGCGCTGGACGATGGCCGCCGGATCGATGCGGCCCGGGTCACCGTGTTTCCGGCTGCAGACCCGTTGACGCACAGCGTCGGAGTACGCGTCGAGCTGCCGGATCCCGCGACATCCGGGCCGGGGCCCGTTCCGCAGCCTGGCGTCACCGCACGGGTGGTGTTTCCCGGTACCACCGCAGCGACCGGGACACCGCAGATCCTGCAGGTCCCGCACTCGGCGCTGGTGCAACGCGGAGAAGTCAGCGGCGTCTACGTGTTGTCGGGCGACCATCTCGGGCTGCGCCAGGTGCGGATCGGACGGAGAATCGGGGACGAGATCGAAGTGCTGGCCGGGCTGGCGCCCGGCGAACGTATCGCCACGGATCCGGTGGCCGCGGCCCGGCTGCTGGCCGCGCGGCATGAGACCGGCGAGGACGGGCGGTGAGCCTGCCCGCGAACGGCGGACGTCCGCCCGCCGGGCCCGGTCTGTCCGGACGCCTCGCCGGCGCCTTCCAGGACAATCCGCTGACGCCGATCCTGGCCCTGCTGGGCCTGTTGCTCGGGCTGGTCGCGGTCGCGATCACGCCGCGCGAGGAAGAACCGCAGATCGACGTGACCATGGCCAACGTGTTCGTTGCGCTGCCCGGCGCGGATGCGCGTGACGTCGAGCAACTGGTGGCGACGCCGCTGGAGCAGAAGCTCTCGGAGATCGAGGGCATCAAGCATGTCTACTCGGTCAGCCGGCCGGGCATGGCGCTGCTGACCGTCGAGTACACGGTCGGGGTCGAGCGGCAACCGGCTATCGTCCGCCTGTACAACCAGATCTACTCCAATCAGGACTGGATGCCCGCCGGGGTGGGCGTCGGTACGCCGCTGATCAAGCCCAAGGGCATCGACGACGTGCCGGTGATGAGCCTGACGTTGTGGACCGACGATCCCGGCCGCAGTGCGACCGATCTGGCCGAGGTCGCGCACTCGCTGGAAACGGAGCTCAAGCGGATACCCGGCACCCGCGACATCTACACCATCGGCGCGCCGGACCGGGTGGTCGCGGTCACGCTCGATCCGGCGAAGCTGGCGGTCCATGGGCTGACCGTCGCCGATCTTGCGCAGGCCCTGCAGGCGGCCAACGTCGTGCGTCACGCCGGCGAGCGTGTCGGCGGCAATGCCGCGGTGCCGGTGACCGTCGGCACTTTCCTGGCCGACGCCGAAGACGTCGCCGGACTGGTGGTCGGGCTGAGCGGCGGGCGGCCGTTGCTGCTGGCCGATGTGGCCGAGATCAGGGCGGGCGGAGACGTGCCGGTCCGCTATGCCTGGCATGGCGCGCCGGCTGGGCGTGCGGGGCCGGCGCAGGGCGTCGCGCCGGCGGTCACCGTCGCCATCGCCAAGAAGCCCGGCGCCAACGCCGCCGACATCACCGGTGCCATCGAGCGCCGGCTCGGGCAATTGCGGGGCGAGCTGATTCCCGAGGGCATCCACGTCACCGTGACCCGCGACTATGGACGCACCGCCACCGACAAGGCGCAGAAGCTGATCCAGAAGCTGGTGTTCGCGACCGGCTCCGTGGTGCTGCTGGTGCTGTTCGCCCTGGGCTGGCGTGAGGCGGTCGTCGTCGGCACCGCGGTGATCCTGACCCTGGCGGTGACCCTGTTCGCCTCGATGACGATGGGATTCACCCTCAACCGGGTGTCGCTCTTCGCCCTGATATTCTCGATCGGCATCCTCGTCGACGATGCCATCGTGGTGGTGGAGAACATCCACCGGCACATGGCGCTGGGCGGGAAGAGCCTTCGCGAGGCGATCCCGCCGGCGGTGGACGAGGTCGGCGGCCCGACCATCCTCGCGACATTCACCGTGATCGCGGCGCTGATGCCGATGGCGTTCGTTTCCGGCTTGATGGGCCCATACATGCGGCCGATCCCGATCAACGCGTCGGCCGGCATGCTGCTGTCCCTCGCCATCACCCTGGTGGTGACGCCGTGGCTGTCGCTGAAGCTGCTGTCCCGGCATGTGCCACACGCGCCGGCGGCAGGCGCGGAGCGGGGCGATTCCCGTCTGCACCGGCTGTTCGGCCGGATCATGCGCCCGTTCCTCGATCCGGGCCAGGGCCGGCGCCGCCGGCGCATGCTGTTCGCCGGAATGGCGGTGCTGGTGCTGCTGGCAGCGTCGCTGGCGGCGTTCGAATGGGTGGTGCTGAAGATGCTGCCATTCGACAACAAGTCCGAGCTGCAGGTCGTCGTCGATCTGCCCGAAGGGCGGACACTGGAAGACACCAGCGCGTTGCTGGGCGAACTGGCGGCAGCCGTGGACGAGGTGCCGGAAGTGCTCGATTACCAGGGCTATGCCGGCACCGCAGCGCCGATCAACTTCAACGGCCTGGTCCGCCAGTATTTCCTGCGCAGCGGCAGCAACGTGGGCGATCTGCAGGTCAACCTGGTCGACAAGCACGACCGCGACCGGCAGAGCCATGAGATCGCCCGAGCCCTGCGGCCGCGGCTCTCGGCCATCGGGCACGCGCATGGTGCGTCGGTGAAGGTGGTCGAGGTGCCGCCGGGACCGCCGGTGCTGTCGCCACTGGTCGCAGAACTGTATGGGCCGGACCATGCCCGCACCCGGGAACTGGCGCGCAGCCTGGAGCGGCGCTTTGCCGCGACCGAGGGCATCGTCGATGTCGACACCAGCGTGGAAAGCGCGGCGCCGCGGGAAACCCTGGTCGTCGACCGGGTTCGTGCGGCGCGTCTGGGGGTGCCGCAGTCGGCGATCGCGGAGGCACTGGCCGCGGCCCTCGGCGGACTCGACGCGACCTGGCTGCAGGACCAGCGGTCCAAATACCCGCGCCCGGTGCGCCTGCGCCTGCCGGTGGCCGACCAGGCCGACCTGGACCGGCTGCTGGCGCTGCGCGTGCGCGGCGGGCAGGGGCAACTGGTGCCGTTGTCCGCGCTCGTCGAAGTGAAGCGGAGCGGCTGGGATGGCGCGATCCATCACAAGGACCTGCTCCCGGTGGTGTACGTGACCGGCGACGAGGCCGGCCGCCTCGACAGCCCGCTCTATGGCATGTTCGACCTGGTCGGGCAGCTGCGCCGCGAGGACGTCGGCGGCCATCGGTTGCGCCAGCACTTCATCGGCCAGCCCGGGGACACCAGCCGGTTCGCGGTGAAGTGGGACGGCGAGTGGCAGATCACCTACGAGACTTTCCGCGACATGGGCATCGCCTATGCCGCCGGCATGGTGCTCATCTATCTGCTGGTGGTCGCTCAGTTCCGCAGCTATCTGGTGCCGCTGGTGATCATGGCGCCGATCCCGCTGACGGTGATCGGCGTGATGCCCGGCCATGCGTTGCTTGGCGCACAGTTCACCGCGACATCGATGATCGGCATGATCGCGTTGGCCGGCATCATCGTGCGCAACTCCATCCTGCTGGTGGACTTCATCAACCAGGCCCTGGCCGATGGCATTCCAGCGGAACAGGCAGTGATCGACGCCTGTGCGGTGCGGGCAAAGCCGATCGCCTTGACCGGCCTGGCGGCGATGCTGGGGGCGTTCTTCATTCTCGACGACCCGATCTTCAACGGCCTGGCGGTATCGCTGATCTTCGGCATCCTGGTCAGCACCGTGCTGACCCTGATCGTCATCCCGCTGCTGTACTACGGACTGCGAACCGGGCGGGGAGCCGCCGCATAGGAACGCGTCGCCACGATCGTCCTTGCGCCCGGCACGGGGCGCGGTCCCTCACGTTGCCCGGGTCACCGCGACGATGATGGCGGACGCACGCCGCCTGCCCGGATGCCGTGCCTGTCAGCGGCACGCCCTGGGCGCCAGCGCCTCATGATCCCGGTTACGAGCAACGGCAATATCGCCGCGAACAGCCAGCCGGACAGAGGAGGGGGCGCGAAACCGAACCAGCCGGCCGAGGGAGCGAACCGGGTGGCCAGCAGCAGGGTCGCCAGCGCCAGTGCCACGACCGCGACGAATGCGATATTCGGTTGTCGCAGCGACTGCCGCCACGGCCGCCTGGGCCGATAGAGCGCGATCAGGCCCAGATTGCCGGCAACCAGCGAAGTGAACGCCAACGCCGCCACCTGTGGCGTCGGCAACGCGTGCGCTGCGCCGATCGCATAGGCCGCGACAACGACTGCGAAGAGGGCCGTGCCCTGGGCCAGGCAGACCAGCAGCTCACGTGGGCCCAACAGCCGTGCGCCCGGCGGGCGCGGCGGTCGGCGCATCAGGTCGGGGGCGGCGGGTTCGCGTTCGAACACGATCGCGCAGGCGGGGTCGATGATCAGTTCGATGAACACCACATGCAGGGGCAGCAGCAACAGCGGACCGCCGGTGATCAGCGGCAGCAACGCCAGCCCGGTGATGGGCACGTGCACGGCGAGGATGTAGCGCACCGCGCGATGGATGTTGTCGTAGATCCGGCGCCCGGCACGGATCGCTTCGACGATCGAGACGAAGTTGTCGTCCAGAAGCACGATCGATGCCGCCTCGCGGGCGACGTCGGTGCCGCGTCCGCCCATCGCGATGCCGACGTGGGCGGCCAGCAATGCCGGCGCGTCGTTGACACCGTCGCCGGTCATCGCGACGACCTCGCCCGAACGCCGCATTGCATCGACCAGGCGCAGCTTGTGCTCGGGTCTCACGCGTGCGAACACGTCGACCTCCGCCAGACGCCTGTGCAGGGCGAGGTCGTCCAGTTCGTCGAGCTCACGTCCTGTCATCGCGTTTCCGCGATCCATGAGTCCGGCCTCATGCGCGATCGCGATGGCGGTCTCGACGTGGTCGCCGGTGAGCATGACCGGCCGGATCCCCGCCGCGCGCGCTTCGCAGACCGCACGGGGAATGCCGTCGCGCAACGGATCGGCGAAGCCGACCAGGCCGAGCCACTCGAATCCGAATTCCTCCATCGAGGCAGGAAGCGGCGGCGCTCCTGCTCCTGCCGGCCAGGATGCGACGGCGACGCCCAGTACCCGCAGACCGCGCCGCGCCATCGCCGAGGCCGCCTGCAGCGCCTGCCCGCGCGTTTCCGCACGCAAGCGGCACAGGCCGACGACCGCCTCCGGTGCACCCTTGCACGCGACCTGCGCCGAAGCGCCACCGGGTGAGATCCAGACATGGGCGAGGGCGGGGAGAGCCGGTGTCAGCGGATACTCGCCCAGGTGTTCCAACGCCGGTTGCGGGGCCGAATCGCTGGCGGCACGCAGCGCACGGTCCATCGGATCGTGCGAGTCCGGAAGTCCGGCCAGTGCGGCGGTTTCGAGAAGCCGCGCGGATGCGGCGCCCTGTCCGCCAGGTCGGTCATCGTCGGCCGAGGGAAGCGACTCGGCGACTGCCATGCGGTTCTCGGTCAGGGTGCCGGTCTTGTCCACGCAGAGCACGGTGATCGCGCCCAGCGCCTCGATCGCGGGCGTGCGCCTGACCAATGCGTTCCGCTGCGACATCCGCCATGCGCCCAGCGCGAGGAATACGGTCAGCACGACCGGGAACTCCTCGGGAATGTTGGCGATCGCGAGGGTGATGCCGGCGAGCAGCGCTTCCAGCCAGTTGCCCCGGGTGGCCACGTACAGCCCGACCATGAGCGCACACGAGGCCAGGCTCAGGGCGGCGAACAGCCACACCATGCGGCGGATCTCGCGTTGCATCGGGGTGGGGGAGGGCTGGATGGCATGCAGCGCCGCCCCGATCCGGCCGACCGCGGTGCGCGCGCCGGTTGCGGTTACCGTCGCGATGCCGTGACCGCTCACCACCAGCGTGCCGGCATGCAGCGTGCAGCGGTCGCTGTCGGCCGCATCCAGTTGCACGGGTACCGATTCGCCGGTGAGCAGGGACTCGTCGGCCTGGAGGCCGGCCGACTCCCGCACCCGCGCGTCCGCGGGAACGCGGTCGCCCTCGGCGACATGGATGCGGTCGCCGACCACCAGTTCCGATGCCGCAAGCACCGTCAGCCGACGGTCGCGCTCGACGCGCGCGCGCGGGCTGCTGAGATCGCGCAGCGCCTGCAGTGCGTCCTCCGACTTGCGCTCGTTGTGGAACGTCAACGCGATCACCAGCACCACCGACGCCGCCAGCAGCGAGGCCTCGCGGGGATCTCCGAGCAACAGGTATACGCATGCCGCGGCCAGAAGCAGCAACAGCATCGGTTCGGTCAGCACATCGCGCAGGATCCGCCAGCGGGAACGGCGGTCCGGCTGCGGCAGCGTATTGGGTCCATCGCGGCGCAATCGCGCCGCCGCCTCGGAAGACGAGAGTCCTGCAGTCGCCGCGGCGGCTTCGACGGAATGGTCGTCAAGGGCAACGGATTCGTTCTGCATCGGCGGACCCTCGCTGCGATTCCACGAGCATGGAGGACGACACCGACCTGCGCGTTGATCTCGGTCAGGGCGGAGCCGTGCACCCGGCACCAGGATCAGGATGCCAGATCGCTCCCGAGCGCCTGTCTCGCGAACCGGGAAGGACCGCGGCCGCCTCGGCAGCCAGGGGAGCGGACCATCGTCGTTTACCGGCGACCCGACCCAAACCGGCCTGGAGACATATTGACCCGGATCAAGGTCCTGCGCGGATTCAGGCTGGAAACTCGACCCATCGCGCGCACCGTCAGGTCGCAGTCGCCGTTCGGTCCGGAGGCAGCATCGATGTTGGACACGCTGATCGCCAGTCAGGACGCCGCCCGGGCCGAGGCGCTGGTGGCGATCCTGGTGCGTCACGGCTTCGGCGACATGTTGCGCCGTCTCGGCCTGGCACGCGCCCTGCATCGTGCCGGCAGCGCTTCGTCGCTGGCCAGGATGGAGGAATGGGTCGCGCAGCCGGTGCCGGTGCGCATCCGCCATGCGCTTGAGGAAATGGGGCCATGCTTCGTCAAGCTGGGGCAGGTGCTGGCGACGCGGGTCGACCTGTTTCCGCCGGAGTGGATCGCGGAGTTCAGCCGCTTGCAGAGTGCGGCTCCTGCGGTGCCGTTCGAAGCCATCCGCAGCGAGATGGAGACCGCCCTGGGTCACGCGCCGTCGTCGGAGTTCGAGGCGATCGATCAATCTCCCCTGGCGGCCGCCTCCATCGCCCAGGTGCACCGGGCGCGGCTTCACGACGGTCGCGAGGTCGTCATCAAGGTGAGGCGGCCGGGCATACGGCGTGTCGTCGAAGCGGACCTGCGGTTGCTGCAGTACGCCGCGCGGCGCGCCGAAGCGCGCTTTCCGGAGTTGCGGCGCTTCCATCCGGCAGGGATGGTGCGGCAGTTCCACGATTCGCTGATGCGTGAGCTCGACCTGGCCGCGGAATGCCGCAACGCGGAGCGGATCGCCGCCAGCTTCGCCGACGATCCGCGGATGGTGGTTCCTTCGGTCTACTGGCCATGCACGAATGAACGCATGAACGTCCAGGATTTCGTCGACGGACTGCCCGTGGCGGATCTCGCCGCGCTGGAAAAGGCTGGCGTGGACAGGAAGGAAGTCGCCCGGACCGGCGCGCAATTCGTGCTGAAGATGATGCTGCAGGACGGGTTCTTCCACGCCGATCCGCATCCAGGGAACGTGTTCGTCCTGTCCGACGGACGCATCGCGGTGATCGACTTCGGCATGGTCGGCCATCTTTCCCGGATGAGGCGGGAGGAGGTCGTCGATCTGCTGTTCGGCCTGGTCGAACGGGATGCGGGGCGCGTCGGCGAGGTGTTGCTCGACTGGGCCGGCCCGGCCGACGTGGACATCGACCCGTTGATGCTCGACATCGACGGCTTCATCGACCGCTACCACGGATTGCCTCTGGCGCAGCTCGACCTGGCCGGGATGTTGCTGGAGGTGACGACGCTGCTTCGACAGCACCGGCTCGCGCTGCCTGCGGACCTTGCGCTGCTGATCAAGGTCTGTCTCACCCTCGACGGGCTGGGCCGGAGCCTCGACCCGGGGTTCGACATGGCCCGGCAGGCGCGGCCGTTCCTGCGCCGGGCGATGGTCCGGCGCTATCGTCCGCGGGCCCTGGTCCGGGACGGCTTCTCGGCGATGACGGACGTGCTGGGCCTGGCCGCGTCGGCGCCTCGCGAACTGCGGGGCCTGCTGCGCATGATCAGGAGCGGCAATGGATTGCGCATGCGGGTGGACGGGCTGCGGGAGTTCAGCACCGATGTGAGCCATTCGGCGAACCGGCTCGCCGGCAGCATGGTGATCGCCGCGCTGATCGTCGGTTCCTCCATCGCGATGACGGTCGAGGGCGGCCCCAGCATGTTCGGACTGCCGTTCTTCGGTCTGCTCGGTTTCGTCGGAGCCTCGCTGGCCGGCATCTGGCTGCTGTGGTCGATCTTCCGCAGCGGGGGCGGCCGCTGAGGACCTGTCCTCCCGCAGGATCTGCGGAGGCGTTCGCTCGGGAAACCGGTGTTCATCGGCCCCGGACCCTTTCTCCCGTCATGCCTGGCGCGGCTTCTTGGGTTGTCCGCATTCCAGCCGAAGCTCGACGACCACGCGCTGCCTGTCGTCTCTGGCGCGGCGGCGCCACTTACAAGGAACGGGGCGCGACCGCGTTCAGCCGCAGCTGGCGGGAAGGCAAGCCGTCCGTCTCGACGTCGACGATGATGGGACCGGCCCGGGTACCGGCGCGGACCACGGCGACCACACGCCCGTGGAAGCTCTTGCGATCGCCGGACTGGAAGCTGGAGACATCGATGGGATTGCCGTTGCCGATGCCAGCCAGCGTTCCGGCGCCGCGCACGCGTACGCGTACCTGCCTGTCGTCGCTGCGGGCATAGACGGGCGTGCCGTCGGCGTCGTGCAGTTCCACGGTGACGTAGGCCAGGTCCTCGCCGTTGGCCGCGAGCTGCGACCGGTCCGTCGTCGTCACGACGAGGGCTGGCCGGCCCGCCGTACGCAACTCCCAGCGCCCGGCTTCCCGTCCGTCGCGATACCCCAGTGCCAGCAGGCGTCCCGGTGCGTAGGGCACCCGGTAAACAGCCTTGTATTCGCTGTCCTCGCCGACTGTCTTGCGGCCCAGGCTCTTTCCGTTGAGCAACAGTTCCACTTCCGGAAACTCGGAGTAGACCACCACGTCCAGGCCTCGGCCCTCCTGTCCCGGCCAGGTCCAACTGGGATGCACATCATCGAGCGACCAGTCGAGATGGGGCGGCACGGTCGGGTAGACGTCGCGGTCGGGCAGATCCTCGGTGCCCTCGGGCTGGCGTACGAATGCGGAGATCGGCGTCGTTCCGGTCTTCCATACGACCTGGCGGTAGTAGGCCGCCGGTCGCAGGCGTCCGGTCGCGTCGATCTCGCCGCAGTACGCCAGATGCCACGGGTAAGGCCCCAGCTTCTGCCAGTCCTGGCTGTAGCCCATCCAGCCGATGCCGGCTTCCCCCAGGTAGTCGACGGCGGTCCAGACGAAGTCGCCGATCACCCACGGCATGGTTTCCACCGCGCGCCAATAGGCAAACAGGTCCTGCGGTACCGATTCGGAGGTGTACATGGCCATCCCGGGGAGCCGCTCGTGCTCCTCGGCGAAAACGTGGGCGTGGTAGTTGTAGCCGACCACGTCCAGCACCGCGGCCTGCTTCGTGCTTCTTGGGGGATCGGCGTTGATGCCCTGGGTGACCGGCCGGGTCGGATCGAGACTGCGCACGCGCTCGGCGAGCTTGCGACCGGCCTCGACGCCCTCGGGCGTGCCGTCCTCTGGAATCTCGTTGCCGATGCTCCAGAACAGCACGCTGGGATGATTGCGTCCGCTCACCACCATGCTGTCGATGTCCTGCTGCCAGTCCTCGGCGAAGTAGCGCGAGTAGTCCAGCGGCTTCTTGCTCTTGTTCCAGCTGTCGAAGGCTTCGTCGATCACCAGCATGCCCAGCTCGTCGGCGGCGTCGAGCGTGGCCTGGCTGGCCGGATTGTGCGCGCTGCGGATGGCGTTGTAGCCGGCGGCCTTCATCAGTGCGACCTTGCGGGCATCCGCGTCGGGTGCGCCGGCAGCGCCGAGCATGTAGTTGTCGTGGTGGATGTTGCCGCCCCGCAGCAGTATCGGCTGGCCATTGATGCGCAGGCCGTTGGCCGCGTCCAGGGCGATCGTGCGGATGCCGAAGCGGGTGCGACGTTCGTCGACGACCGCGTCGTCAATGCGGACCTGCTGCACCAGGGTGTGGAGATTGGGCGAGTCGGGGGACCACAGGCGCGGATCGGTCACGGCCAGTTCCAGCGAAGACTGCGCTCGACCACCTGCCGCCACCATGTGCGTCTGCCTGGCCTCGGCCACGGTCTCGCCATTGGCCGCAACTGCCCGGACCACCCATTCGGCCGAGCGTGCCTCCTCCGACCGGTTGGCGATGGTGGCGCGCACCGAAACCACGCCGCGCTCTTCGGATGCCACCGGGGTGGTGACGAATACGCTTTCGGGCTCGATGTGGACCGGGTCGAGGATCTCCAGGGTCACCGGCCGGATCAGGCCCGAGCCGGCATACCAGCGCGATGACGGATCGGCATGGTTCACGCGCACGACGACGGTGTTGTCGCCGGCGCGAATCCTGCCGGTCAGGTCGACGGCGAATGCGGTATAGCCGTAGCGGTGCTTCTTCAGGTGCTCGCCGTTCACCCAGATGTCGGCGTCCATGTACACGGCTTCGAAGTTCAGCCGGACGATGCGCGACGCCTCGGCCGGCGTGAGCGTCAGCTGGCGGCGGTACCAGCCGACGCCGCCCGGCAGGTAGCCCGAGTCCTGTCCGCTGATGGCGTCCGGATCGAACGGTGGGCTGCCGTCGGATCCGTCCATGATCGAGAAGTCGTGTGGCACGACCACCCGTTGCCAGGTCCGGTCATCGAAGGCGCCATGCTGCGCCCCTTCGGCATCGCCAGCATGGAACACCCAGTCCTGTGACAGGTTGCGGATCTCCGCCCCCGCCGGCGACGCCGCCATCATCATCAGCAGCGCAGTCGCCAGCTGTCGGCCCGTGACCGGAATCGTTCTCATCGCGTATCTTCTCCCTCGGTTCTGGCGCCTGTCACCGCCTGGGGCATGGTTTCCGCAAGGCGTCGGGCGTCAGTGCGAATCGCGCTCGACACCATCGCCGCTGCCACCGACCAGGATGTCGAGATCGGCACCGAGATGGGCCTGCTGCACGTGATCGACATAGATCCTCGCCCATCCCCGCGCGGGGCGTGGCGCTTCGCGCCACTGGCTGCGGCGGAGCTCCAGTTCAGCCGGGTCGACGTCCAGATGCAGGCTGCGACCGGGCACGTCGAGCTCGATGAAGTCGCCGTCGCGCACCAGCGCCAGGGGACCACCGACCGCTGCCTCCGGCGATACGTGCAGCACAACGGTGCCATAGGCGGTGCCGCTCATACGCGCGTCGGAGATGCGCACCATGTCGGTAACGCCCTTGCGCAGCAGTTTCGGCGGCAGCGGCATGTTGCCGACCTCGGCCATGCCGGGATAGCCGCGCGGGCCGCAGTTCTTCAGCACCAGCACGCAGGTTTCGTCGACATCCAGCGCTTCGTCGTCGATGCGTGCCCTGAAGTCCTCGATGTCCTCGAACACCACGGCACGTCCGCGATGTCGCAGCAGATGGGGAGAGGCCGCCGACGGCTTGATCACCGCGCCATCCGACGCCAGATTGCCACGCAACACGGCGATGCCGGCCTCGGACTTGAACGGAGCATCGGCGGTGCGGATGACCTCGCGGTTCCAGCACGGCGCCTGCGCTATGTCCTCGCCGAGCGTCCGGCCGCTGGCGGTGATCGCGTCCAGGTCCAGTCCGGCGGCGATCTCGCGCAGGACCGCCGGCAGGCCGCCGGCGTAGTAGAAGTCCTCCATCAGGTATTCGCCGGAGGGCTTGAGGTTCACCAGGCAGGGCAGCTTCGAGCCGATGTCGTCCCAGTCCTGCAGTGTCAGCGGTACGCCCAGGCGTCCGGCCAGCGCGAGCAGATGCATCACCGCATTGGTGGAGCCGCCGATCGCGGCATTGGCGCGGATGGCGTTCTCGAATGCGGCGCGGGTCAGGATGCGCGACATCCGCAGGTCCTCCTCGACCATCTGTACGATGCGACGGCCGGTGAGGTGCGCAAGGCGGAAGCGGCGCGAATCCACGGCCGGGATCGCGGCGTTCTCAGGCAACGACATGCCCAGCGCCTCGACCATGCATGCCATGGTCGAGGCAGTGCCCATGGTCATGCAACTGCCCTTGGAGCGCTGCATGCAGGCTTCGGCCTCGACGAACTCATCCTGGCTCAACTCGCCGGCGCGCACCATTTCCGACATCTGGATCACGCCCGTGCCCGAACCGATCGGGCGCCCGCGCCAGTTGCCCGACAACGCGGGACCGCCGGACAGGCCGATCGTCGGCAGGTCCGCGCTGGCCGCTCCCATCAGCAGCGACGGGGTGGTCTTGTCGCATCCCATCAGCAGCACCACGCCGTCGATGGGATTGGCGCGTATCGACTCTTCCACGTCCATGCTGGCCAGGTTGCGGAACAGCATGGCGGTGGGTCGCATCTGGGTCTCGCCCAGCGACATCACCGGGAACTCCAGCGGAAATCCGCCGGCCTCGTGGATGCCGCGCTTGACGTGCTCGGCCAGTTCGCGCAGCGAAGCGTTGCACGGCGCCAGTTCGGACCAGGTGTTGCAGATGCCGATGATCGGACGCCCGTCGAACACGTCGCCCGGAATGCCGAGGCTCTTGAGCCAGCTGCGGTAGTAGAAGCCCTGTTTGCCTTCGCGGCCGAACCACGCCTGACTGCGCCGGAGCGGCTTTTCGGGTGAGCCCATGGATGAAGCGATCCCCGGAACGGGAGTGCGGAAACGGGATCCGCCGATCGTCCGGCGGCGCTTTACGGCAATCGATGCTACAGGGCATAGTGATGCTTCAAAAATAACAATATTGTCGATTCCGATATCCGTTTGGATATGGATATCGACCTGCCCAATGAGGATTCCCGCGTGCATCGTTCCGACATCCCGGCCGGGCCGGCATCCCGCGCGGCCATCGGCCAGGCGCTTTATCCCGAGCTGCGCGGCCGTCGCGTGTTCGTCACCGGCGGAGGCAGCGGCATCGGCGCGGCGACGGTGGAGGCCTTCGCCCGCCAGGGCGCACGGGTCGGCTTCGTCGACGTGGCCGAGGAGGAGGGGCAGGCGCTGGTCGAGCGCATCGCCGCCGCCGGCCTGCCGCGGCCGTGGATGCGATGCTGCGACGTCGTCGACGTGGCCGCGCTGCAACGGGCGATCGCCGATGCGGCGGTCGAACTGGGGGATTTCCACGTGCTGGTCAACAACGTCGGCAGCGACGACCGCCACGGTCTTGCCGATGTGACCCCGGACTACTGGGACCGGCGCGTGGCCATCAACCAGCGGCCGGCATTCTTCGCGATCCAGGCGGTCGTGCCGGGCATGCAGCGACTGGGAGGCGGATCGATCGTGAACCTGGGCTCCACCGGTTGGCAGACCAAGACCCGCGGCTACCCGGTCTATGCCACTGCCAAGTCGTCGGTGAACGGTTTGACCCGCGGACTGGCGCACGAGCTGGGCGCTTCCCGCATCCGCATCAACGTCGTCACGCCGGGTTGGGTGATGACCGAACGCCAGGTGCGCCTGTGGCTCGACGCGGAAGGCGAACGCGAACTGGCCCGCAACCAGTGCCTGCCCGACAAGGTCGTTCCGGAGGACATCGCCGCGATGGTGCTGTTTCTCGCCTCCGACCAGGCCCGCGCCTGCACCGCTCAGGAGTACGTGGTCGACGCCGGCTGGTCCTGAGCTCCCCGTACGGCCCGGTCAACCACCGCGCCGCCCCTGCGCCTTCCTCGGCGCATAGATCTGGCTCGCGGCGTCCTTGAGGGTGTCCAGCACGGCGCACGCTCCCGGCGACAGCAGCCAGTCGGTGCGGGTGATGAAGCCGAAGGAATCCATTCCGCAGGAAAGCTCCAGCGGCACGATCTCGGCGATGCCGTGTTGAAGGTAGTGCCGGGCGACGTCCACCGGCACCACGGCAAGGTTGTCGCTGTCCTGCAACAGGCGGGGCAGCACGACCAGCGCGGCGGTGCCGATCATGCGTCGTGGCGGGTCCAGTCCGGCGGACTGGAACATCAGTTCGAAGCGATGGCGCAGGATGCTGCCCTCCGGCGGCACCACCCACGATGCCGACGCCAGGTCCTGCAACTGCGGGTTCTCCAGCGAAAGCAGCGGATGCCCGGGACGGGCGATCGCGCAGACCTCTTCCTCGGCCACCGGCTGGTAGTGCAGGTGGCGCTTGTCATGACGCGCGAACAGGCGTCCGATCATCAGGTCGATCTTGTTCTGCGCCAGCTGTTCCAGCAGTACGTCGCTGCCTTCCACCACCAGCGACACGCGCAGATCGGGATATGCCTGGGAGACTCGTGCCAAGGCAGGTGGCAGCAGGGTCATGGCGGGCCCCGCGATGGCACCGATGGCGACGCTGCCGGCATGCCCGGCCTTGAGCGCTTCGATCTCCGAACCGGCCTCGCCGAGACTGGACAGCGCGATACGCGCATGGCGGATCATGCTTTCCCCGTACCAGGTGGGGACCATGGCGCGCGGCTGTCTGTCGAAGAGTGGTACCCCGACGAGGTCTTCCAGGCCCTTGAGCAGCTTGGAAGCTGCCGGCTGCGTCATGTGGAGCGCCTCCGCCGCGCGCCGGACGTTGCCGTGTTCCTCGATGGCGATCACCAGCATCAGCTGCCGGGTCCTGAGGTGGGCGCGGATGAACCAGGGGAGCGTGGACACGGCGTGTTCCGATATCGATTTGGATATCGATAATGACGATTTATGTATTTGTAGCATATCCCTGAAGCTCACAGAATAGACGCGTTGCCGCCGTCCGGCGGTTGCACTTGCGCCTGGAGGCGCAGGCCACCTCCGCCGCCGGCCACGACAGGGCGGCGGCCCAGCAGGACGAGACGATGCGACTGATCCAGCTTCTCGACGACGCCTCCGCGCTGCGCGTGGGAGAAGTCTGCGCTGACGGACGCCAGGTCCGCCTGCTCGAGGAAGTGGCCTCGATGTACGAGCTGGCGCGCATGGCGATTGCTGAAAGGTGCGGTGTTGGGGAACTGGCCGCCGATCGGGCCGGTGACGTGCGGCTGGACTATGCCGGGCTGCTGGAACAAGGGCGCGTGCTGACGCCGTTGCACCATCCCGATCCGGCGCATTGCCGGGTGACCGGCACCGGACTGACCCACCTGGGCAGTGCCGCGGCCCGCGATGCGATGCACCGGAACTTCCGGCAACAGGACGAGGCGGGCACGCTGACCGATTCGATGCGGATGTTCCACTGGGGCGTGGAGGGCGGCATCCCGTGCGACGGCCGCCCGGGTGCGCAGCCCGAATGGTTCTACAAGGGCGACGGCGGCATCGTCGTGGCACCCGGCGCGCCGCTGGATTCACCGGACTTCGCGCTGGACGGCGGCGAGGAGCCGGAGCTGGTCGGCTTGTACGTGATCGCCCCGGACGGCACGCCGCACCGGCTCGGCTTCGCCCTCGGCAACGAGTTCTCGGACCACATCACCGAGCGCCGCAACTACCTGTACCTGGCGCATTCCAAGCTGCGTGCCTGCGCGGTCGGCCCGGAGCTGCGCACCGGCGAGCTGCCGCGCGACCTGCGGGGAACCAGCCGCATCCGCCGGGACGGCGAAGTGCTGTGGGAAAGGCCCTTCCTGACCGGCGAGGCCAACATGTGCCACTCGCTGGCCAACCTCGAATACCACCACTTCAAATACGCTGCGCACCGCCGTCCCGGCGATGTCCACCTGCACTTCTTCGGCACGGCCACTCTGAGTTTCACCGACCAGGTGAATGCGCGTGCCGGCGACGTGTTCGAGATCGAGTTGCCCGAGCTTGGCGCGCCGTTGCGCAACCCCTTGCGCACCGTCGCCTCCGGCTTCGCGCTGGGCGGCGTGGCCGTGGCTTGAGCACGGCGACCGGCGTGGGAGACGACCACAGGAGAGTTGCATGACCCGCCAGTTCAAGAGCTACATCGATGGCCAATGGATCGCCGGCAGCGGCGGCGCGGAGGACGAGAATCCCGCCGACCTCGCCAAGCCGGTCGGCACCTACGGCGTGCTGGACGCGGCGCAGGTGGCGCAGGCGGTCGACGCCGCCTCCGCGGCATTGCCGGCCTGGTCGCTGAGCCCGCCGCAGCAGCGCGCCGATATCCTCGATGCCGTCGGCAGCGAGATCCTCGCGCGCAAGGAGGAACTGGGTCGGCTGCTGGCGATGGAGGAAGGCAAGACCCTGCCGGAGAGCATCGGCGAGGCGGCGCGGGCAGGGCAGATATTCAGGTTCTTCGCCGGCGAAGCGCTGCGCATTCCCGGCGAGAAGCTGGCCTCCACCCGGCCCGGCGTGGACGTGGAGATCACCCGCGAGCCGGTGGGCGTGGTCGGCGTCATCGCGCCCTGGAACTTTCCGCTGGCGATTCCGGCCTGGAAGATCGCGCCCGCGCTCGCCTACGGCAACACCGTGGTGTTCAAGCCGGCCGAGATCGTGCCGGGTTGCGCCTGGGCCATCGCCGGCATCCTCGACCGCGCGGGCGTGCCCGCCGGCGTGTTCAACCTGGTGCTGGGCGCCGGCCGCACGGTCGGTGCGGCGCTGGCCGGGCACCGCGGTCTCGATGCGCTGAGCTTCACCGGTTCGGTGGCGACCGGCCGCGCGTTGCTGCGCCAGGCCGCCGAGCGCGGCCTGAAGATCCAGATGGAAATGGGCGGCAAGAACCCGCTGGTGGTACTGGCCGACGCCGACCTCGACAAGGCGGTGGAATGCGCGGTCAACGGCGCCTATTTCTCCACCGGCCAGCGCTGCACGGCATCCAGCCGGCTGATCGTGGAAAACGCGGTGTACGACGAATTCGCCGCGCGCATGCAGGCGCGGCTGGCCACACTGACGGTGGGCGACCCGCTGCAGGCGGGGGTGGACATCGGCCCGGTCGCCAGCGCCCCGCAACTGGACACCGATCTGTCCTACATCCGCATCGGCCGCGAGGAGGGCGCCGAACTGCTGTCCGGAGGCGAGCGCGTCGAATGCGCCACCCGGGGCCATTTCCTCGCCCCGACCCTGTTCGCCGCCCAGGCCGGGCACCGCATCGCGCGCGAGGAGATCTTCGGCCCGGTCGCGGCGCTGATCCGCGCCGACGACTACGAGCATGCGCTCGCCCTGGCCAACGACACCGAGTTCGGTCTGTGCGCGGGCGTCTGCACCACGTCGCTGAGGCTCGCCACGCACTTCAAGCGCCACGCGCAGGCAGGCATGGTGATGGTCAACCTGCCAACCGCCGGCGTGGATCCGCACGTGCCATTCGGCGGTCGCAAGGCCTCCAGCTACGGGCCGCGCGAGCAGGGCCGCCATGCGGTCGAGTTCTACACTACGGTGAAGACCGCCTATACGGCAGCCTGACATCCACCACGGCATCGGTTCTTCGGGAGGGAACGGAATGCGGAAGTTCGTAGTGACGTGCGTCGCCATGCTGGCATTGGCAGCCTGTTCCGGAGGCGGGACGGGAAACAGCGACGGGGGAGGCGAAGGCACGCCAATCACCGTTGGCTTCAGCCAGGTCGGCGCGGAAAGCGAATGGCGCACCGCCAACACCGCGTCGGTGAAGGCGGCGCTGACCTCTCCGGAGTTCAGGCTCAAGTTCTCCGATGCGCAGCAGAAGCAGGAGAACCAGATCAAGGCGCTGCGCTCGTTCATCGCCCAGCGCGTCGACGTGATCGCGTTCTCGCCGGTGGTCGAATCCGGCTGGGAGACGGTGTTGCGCGAAGCGAAGGCCGCAGGCATTCCGGTGGTGCTGACCGACCGCGCGGTGAAGGTCAGCGACGACTCGCTGTACGCCACCTTCATCGGATCGGATTTCGTCGAGGAAGGGCGCAGGGCCGGCCGCTGGCTGGTCGGGGACAGCCAGGGCAAGGCCGGACCGATCCGCGTCGTCGAGCTGCAGGGCAGTGTCGGCTCCGCGCCCGCCATCGACCGCATGAAGGGCTTCCGGGAAGTCATCGATGCCGATGCGCGCTTCCGGATCGTGCGCTCGCAGAGCGGCGATTTCACCCGCGCCAAGGGCAAGGAAGTGATGGAGGCCTTCCTCAAGTCCGAGGGCGGCAACATCGATGTGCTGTTCGCCCACAACGACGACATGGCGATCGGCGCGATCCAGGCCATCGAGGAGGCGGGGCTGAAGCCGGGCCAGGACATCCGCATCGTCTCCATCGACGGCGTGCGGGGCGCGTTCGAGGCGATGAAGGCCGGCAAGCTCAACGCCACCATCGAATGCAATCCGCTGTTCGGCGAACAGCTGGCGCAACTGATCCGCGACGTGGCCGCGGGTAGGCCGGTTCCCAGGCGCGTGGAGGTCGAGGAAGGCGTGTTCACCGCCGATCAGGCCGCCATCGCGCTGCCCAACCGCAAGTACTGACGCCCGCCGGCGCGTCCCGATGCAGTTCTCCATTGCCTCCACGTCCGGCTATGCCATGGTGCTGCAGGCCGCGGGCCTGTCCCGCCGCTTTGGCCAGACGGTGGCACTGGAGGACGTCGCACTTGCCCTGCGCGCGGGCGAAGTGCATGCGCTGATGGGACAGAACGGCGCGGGGAAGTCGACCCTCATCAAGCTGCTGACCGGCGCCGAGCGCATGGATGCCGGCAGCATCCGCATCGACGGGCGTTCCATCTCTCCGGCCACGCCGCTCGAGGCGCAGCACGAGGGCATCAGCACGGTCTACCAGGAGGTGAACCTGTGCCCGAACCTGTCGGTGGCGGAGAACCTGTTCGCCGGCCGGTTTCCGTGCAACCGGTTCGGCCTGATCGACTGGGCCCAGGTAAGGCGCGGTGCGCGCGAACTGCTGGCGCAGTTGCATCTGGATCTCGACGTCGATTCGCCGCTGGAGAGCCATCCGGTGGCGATGCAGCAGATGGTGGCGATCGCGCGTGCCCTGGCCGTATCGGCGCGGGTGCTGATCCTCGACGAGCCCACGTCCAGCCTGGACGAAGGCGAGGTGCGCGAGCTGTTCCGGGTGATGTGCCGATTGCGCGAGCGCGGCATGGCGATCCTCTTCGTCACCCATTTCCTCGATCAGGTCTACGCCGTCGCCGACCGCATCACAGTGCTGCGCAACGGCCGGCGGGTCGGCGAGTACCTGCCGGCCGAACTGCCGCAGGCGGCGCTGGTGACCGCGATGGTGGGGCGCGAGGTGGTCCTGGCAAGAGGGCATGCGCGCGGCGGCGGCGTGGCCGACGACGCGCCGATGGTGGTGGAGGCCGAGGGTCTTGGCCGCAAGGGCAGGCTGCACCCGACCGACCTTCGCCTGCGCGCGGGCGAAGTGCTGGGGCTGGGCGGCCTGCTCGGCTCCGGCCGTACCGAACTGGCGCGGCTGTTGTTCGGCCTGGACCGGGCGGGGCAGGGACGGCTGCGCGTGGCGGGCCGCGACGCCATGTTCGGCCATCCCGCCGACGCGGTCGCCGCGGGACTGGCGCTGTGCCCGGAAGAGCGAAAGACCGAAGGCATCGTCGCCGAACTGTCCGTGCGCGAGAACATTGTCCTGGCCCTGCAGGCGCGCAGGGGCTTGCGGCGCTCGGTAACGCGCGCGAGGCAGGAGGAGATGGCCCGCCGGTTCGTCGAGCTGCTGGGCATCAGGAGCGCCGGTATCGAGACGCCGGTCGGTGCCCTGTCCGGCGGCAACCAGCAGAAGGTCGTGCTGGCGCGCTGGCTGGCGACCGAGCCTAGGCTGCTGATCCTCGACGAACCCACGCGCGGCATCGACGTTGCCGCCAAGCAGGAGGTCATGGCCGAGGTGGAGCGGCGAGCGGAGGAGGGCATGGCGGTGCTGTTCATTTCCGCCGAGATCGAGGAGCTCGTGCGCCTGTGTGATCGCATCGCGGTGATGCGCGAGCGCTGCAAGGCCGGGGAACTGCCAGGCGGCAGCGACGCCGAACGGGTGCTCGCCTTGATCGCAGGGCAGTGAACGCATGACGGAAGCGACGAACGCAGCAATGACGAGTATGGGATGAAGACTTCTCTCGCTGTCGGCCTCTCGCGCCGCCTGCAGGCTGCCGCCTCCCGGCCATTGTTCTGGCCGCTGCTCACGCTGGCGTTGCTTCTGGCCGGCAACGGACTGCTCAACCCCGGCTTCCTGTCGCTGCAGTGGCGCGACGGCCACCTCTACGGCAGCCTGGTGGATATCGCCAATCGTGCCGCACCGCTGATCCTGGTATCGCTGGGCATGACGCTGGTGATCGCGGTCCGCGGGTTGGACATCTCGGTGGGGGCGGTCGCCGCGATCGCCGCCACCGTGGCCGCGTGGACCCTGCTGCGGCTGCAGGCCGGGGACGGCGATGCGCGCGGCCTGCTGCCGCTGTTCTCCGCGCTGGCCGCAGCGATCGCGGCCGCTGCCGCATGCGGATTGTGGAACGGCCTGCTGGTCACCCAGGTCGGCATGCAGCCGATCATCGCCACCCTGATCCTGATGGTGGCCGGGCGCGGCATCGCCCAGCTGATCGGCGACGGCCAGATCCTTACCGTCTACTACACACCGTACTCGTACCTGGGCAACGGCTTCCTGCTGGGGCTGCCGTTCGCGCTGTTCGTGGCGGGTGCCGCGTTCGTGATGCTGCATGTGCTGCTCCGGCACACCGCGTTGGGCCTGTTCGTGCGCGCGATGGGCCACAATCCGCGGGCCGCGCACGTGTCCGGAGTGCGGACGGGAGGAATTTCCCTGGCGCTGTACACGTTCTGCGGCATTTCTGCAGGGATGGCCGGACTGTTGATCAGCTCCAATGTTGCCAGCGCGGACGCCAACAGCGTCGGGCAGCTGATGGAGCTGGATGCGATCCTGGCGGTGTGCCTGGGTGGAACCGCGTTGACCGGTGGCCGTTTCAGCCTGGCGGGGAGCCTGGTGGGCGCGCTGATCATCCAGACGCTGACTTCCACCATCTACGCCGCGGGCGTGCCGCCGCAGGTCAACCTGGTGGCGAAGGCGCTGCTGGTCTTTGTGGTGATGCTGCTGCAATCGCCGGAGTTCCGCCGCAGCGTGCGCGGTCTGGCGACGCGCGCGAACGAGGGACACACGCGATGAGTGCGACACGTCCCGCTCCGGCGTCCGGCCTCCGCCCGGTGCATGCCCGGCGGCTCGCCGAACGGCTGCCGTTGCTGGTGACCCTGGTGCTGTTCGTGGCGATGTCGGCAACCGGCGGCGTGCTGTACGACGGGTTCCTTTCGCCGCAGGTGTTCCTCAACCTGCTGATCGACAATGCTTTCCTCTGCATCGTCGCGGTGGGGTTGACCTTCGTCATCCTGACCGGGGGCATCGACCTGTCGGTGGGGGCGGTGATCGCCTTCACTTCGGTGCTGTCGGCATCGCTGGTGCAGCGGCATGGCTGGCATCCGCTGGCGGCCATTCCGCTGGTGCTGGCGCTGGGTGCCGGTTTTGGGGCGCTGATGGGCCTGCTGATCCGGCGGTATCGACTGCAGCCCTTTGTGGTGACCCTGGCGGGCATGTTCCTGGCCCGCGGTGCGGCCACGCTGATCAGCGTGGATTCCATCAGCATCGAGCATCCCGCCTATGTCGCAATCGCCGCGTTGCGCATTCCGTTGGGCGGCGGCGCCTCGTTGTCGTTCGGGGCGCTGCTGGCGCTGGCGGTGGTAGCGGGCGGCGTGGCGCTGGCGCGCCTGACCCGTTTCGGCCGCACCGTGTACGCCATCGGTGGCAACAAGCAATCGGCCTGGCTGATGGGATTGCCGGTCGGTTCCACGCTGGTCGGCGTGTACGCGCTGAGCGGGCTCTGCGCGGCACTGGCCGGAGTGGTCTACACCTTCTACATGCTGAGCGGCTACAGCCAGCATGCGATGGGCCTGGAGCTGGACGCGATCGCCGCGGTGGTGATCGGCGGTACGTTGCTGTCCGGCGGCCGCGGCCATGTGCTGGGCAGCTTCATCGGGGTGCTCATCCTCGGATTGATCCAGACCCTGATCGTGTTCGACGGCACGCTCAGTTCGTGGTGGACACGCATCGCGATCGGCATGTTGCTGCTGGCGTTCTGCCTGCTGCAACGGCTGCTGGTCGCCCGGCGCGGCGGTGGGTGAGTGTGCATCTCCTTCAGATGGAGTCCCGGATGAAACGTGAATTCGGAACGTTGCCCGACGGACGGAAAGTCCACCTGCTCACGTTGCGCAACGATCAGGGGCTGGAAGCCGAAGTGCTGACCTACGGCGGCATCCTGCGCGCGTTGCGCCTGGAGGCGGGAGACAGGTCCGTGCCGTTGGTGCTGGGCCTGGACGACCTGCCTGCATACCTGCTCGACGATCTCAACCTCGGCAGGCTGGTCGGCCGAACCAGCGGCCGGATCGCATGCGGCCGCTATGAGCACGATGGCAGGACGCACAGGCTCAGCGTCAACGAGGGACGCCATCACCTGCACGGTGGCAGCGGAGGATTCGGCCGGAGCCTGTGGCGCGTGGAGGAACAGAATGCCGATCGCGTGCGCCTGGCCCGCACGTTCGAAGACGGAGAGGACGGCTACCCGGGGTGCCTGGAAGCCGGTGTCGAGCTCCGCCTGCAGGGAACGACGCTGCATGTCGGCATCACGGCACTCTGCGATGCCCCCACACCGTTCGATCCGACCTATCACCCGTACTTCAACCTGGCGGGCGACTCCGCGATCCCTGCGGCCGGGCAGTTGCTGCGGGTGCCGGCCGATCGCTACCTGCCCGTGGATGCCGAACTGATCCCTCTGGGAGAGATCGCGTCCGTGGATGGCACGCCGTTCGACTTTCGTCTACCGGTCACTCCTGAACGCAACACCGATCCGACGGATCCGCAGATCCGCATGGGCAGGGGCTACGATCACTGCCTGGTGCTCGCCAGCGGTACCCGCTGCAGTGCGGAGCTGTATTCGTCGCACAGCGGCGTGGCGATGCGCGTATCGAGTGACGCTCCGGCGCTGGTGTTCTACGAAGGGCAGGCGCTCGACACCGCTCATCCGCATCTCGGACGAGGCCTGTGCCTGGAACCGCAGGGCTTCCCCGATGCGCCGAACCAGGCGGGGTTTCCGGATGCGATCCTGCTGCCCGGCCAGCGGTACGTTCGCCGTATCGCTTACCGGTTCGCGCACGTCGATCCGGGCAGTCATTGGGACCAGGCCATGGCTGCCCTGGCCTGAGCCGCCAGCTTCTCCACCCGACCATCGGCCGCTCACGAGCGGCAGATCGAACCTCGATGCGGCAACGCGGCGTCGAGGCTGGTCGTGCGCTTCGCTTCGGCATGCGGCGGGCGCACAACGGGGGGAGGGAAGGCGAATTCGATATAGGTCGATTCCATTATCGGTCTTGATGTATTGCATGTATGGCGGCGAATCTGCATGGGCAGCGATGGTGGGGCAACGACGTCGCAGCGAGCCAGGTCCGCCATGCCATTGGATGCTCATGAAACTGTCCAGACGATCCTTTCTCCATTCCGCCGCAGCCGTGGCAACGATCCCGTTGTGGGGAGCAAGGGCGGCGACGCTCGCGCCCGAGTTCAGGCCAACCTGGGACTCACTGGTGGAGGGCTACCGCACGCCCGACTGGTTCCGCGACGCCAAGTTCGGCATCTGGGCCCACTGGGGCGCGCAGTGCGTGCCCGAGATGGGCGACTGGTATGCGCGCCACATGTACATCCAGGGCAACTGGCAGTACGACCACCATCTGCGCACCTACGGCCATCCGACGAAGGTCGGCTTCATGGAGATCCAGAACCAATGGAAGGCCGAGAACTGGGATCCCGACGCACTGCTCGACCTGTACGTGAAGGCCGGCGCCAAGTACTTCGTTGCGATGGCCAACCATCACGACAACCTCGACGCCTACGATTCCAAGTACCACGCCTGGAACACGATGCGCGTGGGTCCGAAGAAGGACATCATCGGAATCTTCGCCGAGGCCGCGCGCGCGCGCGGCCTGCGCTACGGCGTCAGCAACCACAGCGCGCACGCCTGGCACTGGTTCCAGACCGCCTACGGTTACGACGCCGAAGGCCAGCACGCCGGCCAGCGCTACGACGCCTACACACTGACGAAGGCCGATGGCCGCGGCAAGTGGTGGCAGGGCCTGGACCCGCAGGAGCTCTATACCGGCCGCAACATGGTCATACCCGACGGCTTCCGCAGCGCGCGCACGGCCGCCGCATGGCACGAGGAGAACACGCGTCACTGGGACGAAAAGCCGCCGCTGCAGAACCCGGCGTTCACTCGCCAGTGGTTCCTGCGCTGCCGCGACCTGATCGACAGCTACAAGCCCGATCTCGTCTACATGGACAACTCGGGCCTGCCGCTCGGCCAGGCGGGGCTGGACATCACCGCGCACTACTACAACGCCAGCATGGCCTGGCACGGCGGCAAGCTCGAAGCGGTGGTCAACGCCAAGATGCTGCCGGCCGAGCGCCGCTCGGCCGTGGTCGAGGACGTCGAACGCGGCTTTCGCGAAGGCATCGAGCCGCTGCCGTGGCAGACCTGCACCTGTCTGGGCGACTGGCACTACAACCGCGGCCTGTTCGAGAACCACCGGTACAAGTCGGCGACCACGGTCATCCACAGCCTGTGCGACATCGTGTCGAAGAACGGCAACCTGCTGCTGTCGGTGCCGATACGCGGCGACGGCACCATCGACGCCGACGAACACCGGATCCTGGAGGACATCGCCGCCTGGATGGCCCGCAACGGCGAAGCCATCCATGGCACGCGCCCGTGGCGGACCTTCGGCGAAGGCCCCACGCGCGTGGGCGGCGGCATGTTCAGCGAAGGCTCGTCCAAGCCGCTTACCGCCGAGGACATCCGCTTCACCAGCAAGGGCGGCGCGCTGTATGCCATAGCGATGGGTTGGCCGCGCGACGGCGTATTGCGCATTGCCTCGCTGGCGGAGGACTCGGCGCTGGCGCCGGGCACCATCGAGCGCATCGAGGCGCTGGGCTCGACGGAAAGCCTGCCGTTCACGCGCAGCCGCAAGGGGCTGGAGGTGCGACTCCCCGAAGGCCTGGCCGGACAGCTCGCGATCGCACTGAAGATCCGGGGACCTGGATTGGCATGAACGGGCGGAGAGGGGGGCGATGATGCGAGCAAGCCGGCGCGACATCCTGCGCCTGATTGCCGCGGCGCCGTGGCTGGGCATCATTGCACCCACGACAACGCATGCCACCGGGAATGGAATGCAGACCTTCGCGCTGGCCGACGTGCGGCTGCGCGACGGTCCGTACCGGCATGCTCAGGAACTGGATGGACGCTACCTGCTGCTGCTCAGCCCCGACCGGCTGCTGCACAATTTCCACGTCAATGCCGGCCTGTCGCCGAAGGCGCCGGTCTATGGCGGGTGGGAGTCGCAGGAGCCCTGGGTCGACATCCGCTGCCACGGGCATACCCTGGGCCACTACCTGAGCGCCTGCGCGATGATGTGGGCGGCCACCGGCAAGCCGGCGTACCGCGAGCGTGTGCAGTACGTCGTTGCCGAGCTGCAGGCCTGCCAGCAGGCAGCAGGCAGCGGCCTGGTCTGCGCATTCCCCGATGGAGATGCGCAACTGCGCAATGGTCTTGCTGGACGATCGGTGGTCGGCGTCCCCTGGTACACGCTGCACAAGGTGATGGCGGGCCTTCGCGACGCCCACACGCATGCCGGCAGCGCGCCCGCGCTGGGGGTGCTGCGTCGCCTGGCCGACTGGATCGACGATGCCGCGCGCGATTGCGACGATGCGCGCTTCCAGAAGATGCTGGACGTGGAGCATGGCGGCATGAACGAGGTGCTGGCCGACCTGCATGCGCTCACGGGTGAAGCCCGCTGGCTGGTGCTGGCGGAACGTTTCAACCACCGCGCATTGCTCGATCCACTGGCCGAAGGGCAGGATCCGCTCGACCAGTTGCACGCCAACACGCAGATTCCCAAGGTCATCGGCTTCGCCCGCCTGCACGAACTCACCGGCGAGCCGCGCTATGCGCGCGCCGCCCGCCATTTCTGGAACTGCGTTTCGGGTCCGCGCGCCTTCGCGACCGGCGGCCACGGCGACTTCGAGCACTTCTTCCCGCCGGACGAGGTACGTCGGCACCTGGCCTCGGCGAAGACGATGGAGACCTGCGGCATGCACAACATGCTCAGGCTGACGCGCGCGCTCTTCCTGCGCGACCCGCAGCCGGCCTACGCCGACTGGTACGAACGCGCGCTCATCAACGGCATCCTCGCCTCGCAGGATCCGGACACGGGCATGGTGACCTACTTCCAGGCGCTGCGCCCCGGTTATCCCAAGCTGTACTGCACGCCCGAGCACTCCTTCTGGTGCTGCACGGGCACGGGCATGGAGAACCACGCCAAGTACGGCGATTCGGTCTGGTTCCACGACGGCGAAGCGCTCTACCTCAGCCAGTATGTCGCGTCGGAACTGGCCTGGCGCGAGCGGCAGGTGCATATCCGCCAGGAGACGGCGTTCCCCGAGCAGGCCGGTGCGCGCCTCCAGGTGCGTGCCGTCCGGCCTTCGAGCTTCGCGCTGCGCCTGCGTCACCCCGCCTGGTGCCGCGTGATGACAGTCAACGTGAACGGCGAGCGCGTGGAGGAAAGCCACCAAGGCGGCCGCTGGATCGAGCTGCGACGCCGCTGGCGCGATGGCGATACCGTCGACGTGCAACTGCCGATGCACCTGCACCTGGCGCCGCTGCCCGGCGCCGATCCGCAGGCGCCGGACATCGCCGCGCTGATGTACGGCCCCATGGTGCTCGCCGCCCGCCTGGGTGCTGCCGGCATGGCGCCCGGGGCCGACCTCATCGTCAACGAGCGCACCTACGGCGATGTGCTCGATCTTCCGGAACCGATGCCGATGCCGCGGCTGGCATTGAGCCCGGACGCACTGGAGGACGCCGTACGTCCCGCCGGTGGAATGCTTGCCTTTCGCGTGCGGGCACAGGAACCGGCCACCACCTTCGAACTCATTCCATACCACCGGATCGCCCATGAACGCTACAACCTGTACTGGCGCATCGCCTGAGTCCGGCCGCCAGCATGCCGTCGGCCACGCGGGATCGGCGGGGCAGGGGTTCGCGCGACCACCGGCCCGGGTGTACCCGGGATGATCCATTCGACCATCCGCCGCATGCTCGCCTGGGCACTTGCCGGTGTGGCCCTGGCCGCCGCTGGACCGGCTCTCGCCCGCGAGCCGTCCGCCATCGGGCAATCCGCCCACGAGCTGCCCGTCGCGCTGGACGCCGCCGGTCAGCTCAAGCAACTGGTTGTCGAGTCGCGGGCCGGATTCGGCTGGTTGCGCGTTGCCGGCGGCGTGCAGTTCCAGACCGGCGGCATGACCAAGAACGTGCTCTTCTACGGGTCCGGCATCGTTCGCGTGTCCGCGCACAAGGGAGAATCGCACACGCGGCAGCCCAGCCTGGTCGTGGTGGCGTCGCCGCAGGAATCGCAACTGGACGTTGAGGAGTCTGCCGACGCCCTGACCATAGCCGGGGCAGGGCTGCGCGTGATCGTCGACAAGAGCACGGGGACTGTCGCGTTCCAGCGCCTCGATGGCACCCCGCTGGTCCGCGAGCAGGATGCGCCGGTGCTTACGCCGGCGGCCGAACCCTCCGGAACCGAGACCTACGCCGTCGAGCAGCGCTTCGCGCTGACGCCAGACGAATCGCTCTATGGCCTGGGCCAGTACAACGAGCCGTACATGGACTATCGCGGCCGCGACGTGCTGATGGTGCAGACCAACATCGGCATCGTCGTGCCGTTCATGGTATCCACGCGCCGCTATGGGCTGCTGTGGGACACGTATTCGAAGATGACGTTCTCCGATGGTCCGCGGGGCGCTGTGTTTCGTGCCGAGAACGCGCCTGCCGGCGTCGATTACTACCTGGTGGCCGGCGACACGATGGACGGGGTGATCGCGGGCTACCGCCACCTCACCGGCGCGGCGCCGATGTTCCCGAAATACGCGTTCGGGCTGTTCATGAGCAAGGAGCGCTATGCCACGCAACAGCGCCTGCTGGAGGTCGTGCGGCGCTTCCGCCGCGAGCGCTTCCCGCTGGACGTGATCGTGCAGGACTGGCAGTACTGGGGCGGACAGAAGGACGGCCAGTGGGACGGCAACTGGAGCGGCATGATCTGGGATCCCGAGCGCTATCCCGATCCCGCTGGCATGGTACGCACGCTGCACGAGGATCTGCACACCCGGCTGATGGTGTCGATCTGGCCGTCGGTCGGCAACGACACCGCGCTGGCCGGCGAACTCGATGCCAGGGGATTGCGCTTCGAACCGCTGCACTGGATTTCCGGGCGCGCGCGCATCTACGACGCATTCAGCGACGAAGGCCGGGCCATCTACTTCAAGCACGCGAAGAAGGGCCTGTTCGACATCGGCGTCGATGCACTATGGATGGATGGCACCGAGGTGGAAGTGGGCGGTGCCGCGCACGATCCGGCCGAGGTGGAGGCCGATATCAAGCGCCTGGGCCGCAACGCGATGGGCGACTTCGGGCGCTACCTCAACATCTACAGCCTGCTGACGACGCGTGGTATCTACGAAGGCCATCGTGCCAGCGCCGATCTGGCCGACAGGCGCGTCTTCACGCTTACCCGCTCCGCCTGGGCCGGACAACAGCGCCATGCCGCGTTGCCATGGTCGGGCGACACCACGGCCGGCTGGGCCGCGCTGCGCGCGCAGATCGCCGGCGGCCTGAACGTCTCGATGGCGGGGCTGCCGTACTGGACCCAGGATGTCGGTGGCTTCTTCGTCAACGCACCCGGCGGTGAACGCGATCCGGCCTACCGCGAACTGTTCGCACGCTGGAACCAGTTCGGCGTCTTCAACCCGGTCTATCGCATCCATGGCACTTCGATCGAGCGCGAACCCTGGGTCTTCAAGGCACTCGAGCCAGAGGTCTACCGCTCGATACGTCGTGCCGCCGAACTGCGCTACCGCCTGCTGCCCTACATCTACAGCCTGGCCTGGGCCAGCACGCACGACGGCTACACCATGATGCGCGGCCTGGCGATGGACTTCCCGGACCAGCCGGCGCTGCGTCGCGTGGACGATACCTACATGTTTGGTCCGGCGTTCCTGGTGCAGCCGATCACCAGGCCGATGTTCCACGCCGAACTGCCGCCGCCGCCGACGGTGCCGGCGGCGCAGTTGCGCACATCCGACGGCAGGCCGGGCCTCGAGCTCGAGTACTACCGAGGCACGGAATTCGAGGAATTCGCCAGTCGCACCATCGACACGCAGGCCGAGCACCATTGGCCCGGCCCGCCGCTGGACGGCGTGCCGCCTGGCCTGGCTGGGCTGCAGAACTTCTCGGCGCGCTGGCGAGGCCAGATCATCGCAGCCGAGGACGGCGAGCATGAGATCGGTGTCGAAGGCGACGATGGCTTCCGCGTCTGGCTCGATGACGAGCTCGTCGTCGACGAGTGGAAGGAATCCGGTGCGCGCTTTGCGGGAGCGCGCATGTTGCTGCGCAAAGGGCAGGCGGTGCGCGTGCGCATCGACTATTTCCAGAAGGGCGGCGGCCGGTCGATGCGGCTGGCCTGGCGCACGCCGGGCGAACGCCACGCCCTTGAGGAGCACCAGCGGCAACTCGATCCAAGGCAGGCCACGCTGCTGCCGGCCGGTACGGACTGGTACGACTTCTGGACCGGCCAGCGCCATGCCGGCGGTGCCAGCGCCGCGCGGCGCTATGCGATCGACGAATTTCCGCTGTTCGTGCGCGCCGGCTCGATCGTGCCGTTGGGCCCGCTGGTCCAGCACGTCGACGAGAAGCCGGACGCGCCCTACGAGGTCCGCATCTACCCCGGTGCCGACGGCCGCTTCACGTTGTACGACGACGACGGCGAGACCTATGCGTACGAGAACGGCGAGTACGCCACGGTCGCGCTCGCCTGGGACGACGCGCGGCGCGCTCTGCGCATTGGCGCCCGGAAAGGCAGCTTCCCCGGCATGGTCGGGCAGCGCACGTTGAACGTTCGGCTGATGCCGTCGGCTCCCGGTGACCGCGCCCAGATACGGACCGTGCGCTTCCACGGTGAGCCGATCGAGCTTCAATTCACACCATGACGGACATGAGGGTTGCTTCATGAAGATGCACAAGAGGTTGCTCGCGGCGATCGCCACCGTGTCGTGGGCCACCTTGGCGGGATCCGCCACCGCGGGCCCGCAGATCATTGAGTCGCCGGGCGGCGACGCCGTGATCCATATCGAGGACGACGCCAGCCGGTTCTCGGTGCTGTGGCGCGGGGAGACCGTCGTTGCCTCCTCGCCGCTGGGGCTGGAGCTCGACGGTGCGCCGGCGTTCGGCACCCTGACGCTCGAAAGCCGCGAGGATGCCGAGGTGGACCGCGATGTCCCGCTGGTCGCGACCAAGGCATCCGCCGCGCGCGACCGCTACCGCGGCGCCACACTGACTTTCCAGGAAGCGGATGCGTCCGCGCGCAGGCTCATCATCGATGTGCGCGCTTACGACGATGGCATCGCGTTCCGCTATCGCATCGATGACGCGGCGCCCGTGCGGCTGCGCGGCGAGCGCACGGCGTTCACCCTGGAGGGCGATCCCTCCTGTCTGGTCACGCAGCGCGACTATGGCGCGCACGAGTTGCCGTTCGAGCGCCTGCGCGTCTCGCAGCTGAAGGAAGACGTCGCCTACGACGTACCGGTGGTATGTGCCACGCCGTCGGGTCGTACCCACTACGCGATCACCCAGGCGCACCTGCAGGGCTACACCGGCGCCATGCTGCGGCGCGAGGGTGCGTCCCTGCGCGTGCACCTGTCAGCCGTGCCGGACCGGCAGGGCCCGGCCTACATCTCGCCGGCCGGCCTGACGACGGCCTGGCGTGCGGTCATGCTGGCCGACCGCACGGGCCGGCTGATCGAATCGAACCTGGTCGGCAACCTCAATCCCCAGCCCGAGGGCGATTTCGGCTGGGTGGAGCCCGGCAAGGCAGCCTGGGACTGGTGGTCGGGACCACTGGAGGGCGTGACCCCGGATCTCGCGACCTATCGTCGCTTCATCGATTTCGCGGCCGAGTCGGGATTTCCCTATTACCTCATCGATGCGGGCTGGTCGTGGGGAGCGGGTCCCTGCTGCGAGGCGCGGCCGACCACCGACATCGCGCGTGCAGCGGACGGCATCGACATGCCGGCACTGGCGCGCTACGCGGCGGACAAGGGCGTGGGCCTGTTGCTGTGGGTGCATTGGGAACACCTGGCGCCGCGCATGGACGAGGTGCTGGACACCTATGCGCGCTGGGGCATCAAGGGCATCAAGGTCGACTTCATGAACCGCGACGACCAGGAGATGGTCGATTTCTACCAGCGCATGGCCGAGGCCACCGCGAAGCGCAGGATGCTGCTCAACTTGCATGGCGCCTACGTGCCCGCGGGCCTGCAGCGTACCTATCCGAACTTCGTCACCCAGGAAGGCGTGCTGGGCGCCGAGTGGAACAAGATGGACCGGCGCATCACCGCCCAGCACAACCTGATGTTGCCGTACACGCGGATGCTGGTCGGACCGATGGACTACACGCCAGGCGGCTTCCGCAACGCCACGCCGCAGAGCTTCGAGGTGCGGGCGGCGATGCCGCAGACACAGACCACGCGCGGCCAGGGGCTGGCGATGTACGTGGTCTACGACAGTCCCTTGCAGATGGTGTCGGACGATCCCGAAGCCTATCGGGACGCAGAGGGCTTCGAGTTCATCCGTCGCGTGTCCACCGTCTGGGACGAAACCCGCTTCCTCTCCGGCGAGCCCGGGCGCGACATCGTGCTGGCGCGGCGTTCGGGCAGGGACTGGTACGTCGGTGCGATGACCGCCGACGAGGCGCGCACCGCACGGGTGCCGCTGGACTTCCTGCCCGACGGCCAGTACCGCGCGACGGTGTGGGAGGACGGCGATGCGCCGGACGAGGTGCGGCGCAGCGAGCGCACGGTCACCGCTGGAAGCGTCCTCGAATTGCGCCAGTCGCCCGCCGGTGGGGCCGCGGTGATCCTGGAGCCCGCCGGGCCATGAATGCGACGCTCCGCAAGACCTTCGTTGCCTGGTGCTCGGCATTCGCGCCGTTCCAGGTCGGCGCGACCCTTGCGCGGAGTGTCAACAATCGCAGGGGGAACCACGGGAGGTACCGGTCCATGGCCCGGCGCCGGACCGGGCAGGGGTCGTCCATGAAACCCCTTACATGCATGTTGCTCACGGTCGCGGTTCCGTTCCAGCTTGCGGCTTGCGGCCCGAATGCGGGACCTGTCATCGCTCCCGATTCCGGCAGGGCGGTTTTCGAATGGGTGGAATATGCCGGGGCCGACCCCGTGTTCGAGCAGGTACCGCCGCCCGGCGCCTTCCGGAACCCCATCCTCGCGGGCTTCCATCCCGACCCGAGCATCGAGCGGGTCGGCGACGACTACTACCTGGTCAACTCCACCTTCGGGTTCTATCCGGGTGTCCCGGTCTTCCACAGCCGGGACATGGTGAACTGGACACAGATCGGAAACGCGATCGACCGCCCCGACATGATGCCGTTCGGCCCGGACGTCAGCCTGAGCGGCGGCGGCATCTACGCGCCCGCCATCCGCCATCACGACGGGACCTTCTACCTGACCACCACCTGCGTGGGGTGCGGCGGCAACTTCATCCTCACCACCCGCGATCCGGCGCAGGGCTGGAGCGATCCCGTCTGGCTGCCGCACATCGGCGGGATCGATCCGTCGCCGTTCTTCGACGACGACGGCCGGATGTACATCGTCCACCATGCCGATCCACCGGTGAAGAAGTACCCCGCGCATACCCAGATCCGGATCATGGAGGTGGATCGGAAGACGTTCGCGCCACTGTCGGAGGACGTGCTGCTAGTTGATGGCAGCGACAAGCAACCCTGGCATACCGACTACATCGAAGGCCCGCATCTCTACAAGGTCGATGGCCGCTACTATCTCGGCGTGGCAGGCGGCGGCACCGGGTACTACCACCAGCAATTGTTCTATCGCGCGGACTCGCCGTTCGGTCCCTTCCGCGCCAATCCCCGCAACCCGGTGCTCACCCAGTTCGGCCTGCCGGACGATCGTCCCGACCCGGTCACGGCCACCGGTCATGCGGACCTGGTGCAGGACCAGAACGGACGCTGGTGGGCGGTGTTCCTGGGCACGCGCGTGTACGACCTGGCGACCCCGCCGCAAGACCCCGGCAACTTCCATACCGGTCGCGAGACCTTTCTGCTGCCGGTGCGCTGGGAAGACGGCTGGCCGGTGATGCTGGCCAAGGGACAGCCACTGCCGTGGACCCCGAAAGCCCCGGCGTTGCCCGCGGGCGACGCGCCTGCAGTCCCCACCACGGGCAACTTCGGCTGGCGCGAGGAATTCGATGCACCCGCACTCCCGCCCCAGTGGCTGTTCGCAAGAACGCCGCGCAGCCAGTGGTGGAGCACCGGCAGCGGTGCCCTGGTCCTGCAGCCGCGCGCGGACCGCATCGGCGGGAACGGGCAGCCCTCGTTCGTCGGTCGTCGCATCCAGCACATGAAGGCGTCGTTCTCCACCCGGCTGAAATTCTCGCCGTCCCGGCCGGGGGACGAGGCGGGGCTGCTGGCCGTCCAGAACGACGACTTCTATTACGCCTTCGGCCTGGGAACCGATGAGCAGGGCAACGCCGTGCTGAGGGTCCATCGCCGTCGGGGTGGTGACGAACCCGCCGATGGCGTGGTGCTGGCCGAACGGGCGCTGGGTCCGGAAGTACGTGAAGGGGTGACCCTGAAGATCGATATCGATCGGGCCAGGATCGACTTCCGCTACAGCGCCGACGACGAGACCTTCACCGCCCTCCTGGACGACGCCGATGCGGACGTGCTGACCACGGCGGCGGCCGGCGGGTTCGTTGGCGCCGTTGTGGGCCCCTATGCGCACAAGGAGGCGTCGCCGTGACAGAACATCGCGCCGCGCCACCGGATGCGTACTGCCTTCGTTCCATGTGTTCGAACGACGCCGGCGCCGCCCGGCCCGGCTGCGTGGGAGCGCTCATCCAGTGAAGACGGATGCCAGGCGCTACCCGCCGCGATGCAGAACGTTCCCGGGTACCCGACGGGACGCGGTCCCGCCCATGCGGTTGCCCGGCCTCCTGGCCGCCATTCTCCTGCTCTTCGTGGCCGGTGCTTCGTTTGCCTGGGACACCGAGGAAGTCACGCCGGAACGGGTGCGCGCCAATTTCGCCAGACCGATCGTTCTGGGCCCGGACGATGTGCGTGCGTTTCCCGATGCGCCGGCCGGCTTCCGCGACGTGCGCGCCGGCGCCGCGCAGGGGAGGGTGGAGACATTCGGCTATGGTTCGGGCGTCACCGGCACGCGGCGCCATGCCAATGTCTACCTGCCGGCCGGCTTCCGGGGCGACCGCACGTATCCCGTGCTCTACCTGTTGCACGGGATCGGCGGCAACCAGGATGAGTGGCCCGGCTACGTGCGTGCGCAGGCGATCCTGGACAACCTGATCGCGGACGGCAGCGCGGTACCGATGATCGTCGTCATGCCCAATGGCCGCGCGCTTCCGGACGATCGTAGTCCCCCGCCGGAACGTGTGTTCACGCCGGAGAACGCGGCGGGCTTCGCGAGGTTCGAGCATGATCTGCTGGATTTCCTCATTCCTGCGATCGAGGCGAAGTATCCGGTCCACGCCGACCGCGCGCACAGGGCGATCGCCGGACTCTCGATGGGCGGCGGCCAGGCATTGAACTTCGGTTTCGGCCATCCCGACATGTTCGGCTGGGTCGGCGCATTCTCCGCGGCCCCCAACACCCTGCCGCCGGCGGAGCTGGTGCCCGATCCGGCAGCGCTACGCGGACGATTCGCGCTGCTGTACCTGTCGTGCGGGAATCGCGACGGCCTCATCAACGTGTCCCAGGACCTGCATGCATACCTGAAACGACACGATATCGTCCATCTCTGGAACGTGGGCGATCACGGTCACGATGGCGACAGCTGGGCGAACAATCTTCATCACTTCGTGCAGAGGATCTTCCATTGACCCGGCACCCGACGCCAGTTCGGTACGGGGCGGGGGCGGGTCCCGATCACCGATGCCATGCGTTGGCGGGACATCCGCGTTGCGCCGATTGCACTCCAACCGCTGTCGGCGGCGATCCCTGCTGTCGGCGCGCCGGGACAATCGACTCTGCAGCGGCACCATTTCCCGTTGACCTTTACTCAACTCCTGCACAGAGGCGGAGCAAACGATGACGAACCTAGACCTGCGGGGCATGGCGGCCCTGTCCGTCGCTCTGGGCATGGCGGTCGGCCTGCCAGCCTGTGGAGGTGGTGGAAGTCCGCAACCCACAGCTTCCGGACCCGCAGCGGCGACGGCGGCCACTGAGACGGCCGCAGCCATGGCCCTGGCCAGCACCGTTGCTGCGGAGTCCACCACCTCACGGCCGCGGGTGATGTCGAAACCACTGCCTCCGATGCTGAGCAGTGTGGTGGGTGACGGTCCGTTCATCGTCGTCGATCAGTTCGGCTATCTGCCCGGCCTGGAGAAGGTGGCGGTGCTGCGCGATCCGGAAGACGGCTTCGACAGCGCCGACCAGTACGTCCCGGGCGCGACGCTGCAGGTGATCGATACGGCAACGAACGCCGTGGTGTTCAGTGGTTCGCCGACGCCGTGGAAGGACGGCGCCGTCGATACCTCGTCCGGCGACCGCGTGTGGCACTTCGACTTCAGTGCCGTCACCGCGCCCGGCACCTACGAGGTGGTGGATGCGGCGCGCAACCTCCGCTCGGCCCGGTTCGAGATAGGTGCCGATGTGTACCGGCCGGTACTGGTACAGGCGGTGCGCACCTTCTTCTACCAGCGCGCCGGTCACGCCAAGCTTGCGCAGTACGCCGGCGCCAGGTGGGCCGACGGCGCAAGCCACATGGGCCCGCTGCAGGATACCCAGGCGCGCCGCTACGACGCCCCCGGCGATGCATCGACCCAGCGCGACCTGCATGGCGGCTGGTATGACGCCGGCGACCTCAACAAGTACACGAGCTGGGCAGCGAGCTACGCCGTCGACCTGCTGCATGCCTACACCGAGAATCGGCCGGTGTGGACCGACGACTTCAACATTCCCGAGTCCGGCAATGGCGTTCCCGACATTCTGGACGAAGTGAAATGGGGCATGGACTGGCTGGCTCGGATGCAGAACGGCGATGGCTCCGTGCTGTCCATCGTGGGGTTGGCGTCGGCCGACGGAGGCGGCCGGCCTTCCGCCGCCACCCGGCAGAGCCTGTACGGCAACGCAAGCACTTCGGCGACGCTCGCGTCGGCGGCGGCCTACGCCTACGGCGCCCAGGTGTATGCATCGTTGAACAGGCCGGCCTACGACACGTATGCCGCCGACCTCCGGCAACGCGCAGAGCGGGCGTGGGACTGGGCCATCGCCAATCCCGACGTGACCTTCTACAACAACGATGCGGCCCATGGCACCGCCGGCCTGGGCGCAGGCCAGCAGGAGACCGACGACCAGGGCCGTGCCAACCTGCGCCTGGCGGCGGCGATCTATCTGTACGCGTTGACCGGCGAGGCGAGCTACCGCAGCTACGTCGACAGCAACTACACCGAAGTGCCGATGATGAAGTCATGGTGGCTGTCGCCCTACCAGAGCGGCGTGACCCGCCCGCTGCTGTACTACGCCTCGTTGCCAGGTGCGACGTCCGGAGTGGCGCAGGCCATCCGCACCCGCTACACGGAGTTGTGGGAGCGGCCGGACTATGCCGGCTGGGGGGCCATCGCCGATCAGCGCGATCCCTACCGCGCCCACCTCGACTCCTACCATTGGGGCAGCAACGGAATAAAGGCGCTCATGGGCGGCATGTTCGCCGACCAGGGCCTGTACGGCCTGAGCCAGCACGGTTCCGCCGAGATCGCCAACGCCGGCGCGGCGTACCTGCACTATCTGCACGGCGTCAACCCGCTGGGCAAGGTGTACCTGTCGAACATGGGCGCCCACGGCGCGGAGAACTCGGTCGATCAGTTCTTCCACTCGTGGTTCGCCGACGGCACCGCGTGGGACAGCGCGCGGGATTCGCTATATGGCCCCGCACCCGGCTTCCTGGTGGGCGGTCCCAACAGCACCCAGTACGACTGGGACGACCGCTGTCCCGGTATATCGCCCAGATGCGGTTCGACCCGGCCCTCGCCGCCGTACGGCCAACCGGGACAGAAGGCGTACAAGGACTTCAACGACGGTTGGCCGCTGAATTCCTGGCCGATCACCGAGAACTCCAACGGCTACCAGACCGCCTACATCCGGCTGCTGGCGCGGTACGTGAGGTAGCCCATGACCGGCATGACGGAGGGGAACTCCCGTGTATCCACCGAACGGGCCAGCGTCGCCGCTGGATGAAGAACGGCCGACGGCTCGGTAGGGGGCGCCCCGCGCGCTCCCACCGGACCAGACAACTCCTGAGAGAACCACGATGCATCACCTTGTCCGACACACCACGCATGCCGCCATCCTGCTTGGCCTGCTCGCTACTGCGCCCCTCCATGCCCACGAGACGCTCAAGCTGGAAGCGCCCAAGCCGCTGCTCGCACCGACGCCTCCGATGGGCTGGAACTCGTGGAACAAGTACGGCTGCGATATCGACGAGGCGCTCGTACGCAGGCAGGCCGACGCGATGGTGGCGTCCGGCATGAAGGACGCCGGCTACCAGTACATCATCATCGACGACTGCTGGCAGAAGAGCCGCGACGCCGACGGCAACATCATTGCCGACCCGGAGCGCTTCCCCAGTGGCATCAAGGCGCTGGCCGACTACGTGCACTCGAAGGGGCTGAAGTTCGGCCTGTACTCCGACGCCGGTGTGCTCACCTGCGGTGGCCGCCCCGGCAGCGCCGGCCACGAGTTCCAGGACGCGCGCCAGTACGCCAGGTGGGGCGTCGATTACCTGAAGTACGACTGGTGCTACACCGGTACCCGCAACGCCGAGGCCGCCTACACCCTCATGGCCAAGGCGCTGCGCGAGTCCGGGCGCGACATCGTGCTGTCGATCTGCGAATGGGGCGACAACCACCCAGAACGCTGGGCGCAGCCGGTGGGCCATCTGTGGCGCACCACCGGCGACATCTTCGACGCATGGGAGGGCAGGAAGGATTATTCGCTGGGCATGACCAACATCCTCGACCTGCAGGTGGAGCGCTGGCGCCACTCCGGGCCCAACGCATGGAACGACCCCGACATGCTCGAGGTCGGCAACGGCGGCATGACGACCACCGAGTACGAGTCGCATTTCTCGCTGTGGGCGATGCTGGCGGCGCCGCTGATCGCCGGCAACGACTTGTCGGCGATGGACGCGGACACCCGCCGCATCCTCACCAACGCCGACGTCATCGCCGTCGACCAGGATCCGCTGGGCCAGCAGGCGCGACGCATCTGGAAGGAGGGCGACCTGGAGATATGGGCACGCCCGCTGAAGGGCGGTGAGCATGCGGTGGTGCTGTTCAATCGCGGCGAGGCGCCGGCCGAGATGGCGGTGAGCTGGGATCAGCTCAATCTTCCCGCCGGCCTGAAGGCCGACGTCAAGGACCTGTGGAGCAAGCAGGTCACGCAAGACGTGCGCGGCAGCTACGGCGGCACGGTTGCCTCGCACGGCGTGATCATGGTGCGGATCGCACCGGTGCTCTGATGCGCAAGGCCGGCAACGTGAAGAACTTCCTGCAACTTGCGATGGCCGTGTGCATCGGCCTTCTTGCCAATCTTGCCTGCGCGGCCCCGCGCAGCAGCGAGGTGATCAACCGCGACTGGACCTTCACGCTCGGCAACCCGCCGGGCGCGCAGGCGGGGGACCACGACACGGCGGCCTGGCGTCGCGCGGACCTGCCGCATTCGTTCTCGGAGCCGTACTTCCTGGGCACCGGCTTCTATGTCGGTCACGGCTGGTACCGCAAGCAATTGGACGTGCCAGCCGGCGCCATCGGCAGGCGCATCACGCTGGAGTTCGATGGCGTGTTCCAGGACGCCGTGGTCTGGGTCAATGGGCAGAAGGCAGGCCGCCACGTCGGCGGCTACACCGGCTTCAGCATTGACATCACTCCTTACGTGAGGGCGGGCGACAACCTGCTGGCCGTGCATGTCAACAACGAGTGGAATGCGCGCGTGGCACCGCGCGCAGGCGAGCACCAGTTCTCCGGCGGCATCTACCGCAACGTGCGCCTGGTCGTTACCGACCCCGTGCACGTGGCCTGGTACGGCACCTTCGTGACCACCCCGCAGGTATCCGACGAACGCGCCACGGTGCGCGTGCAGACCGAGGTGCAGAACGACCGCGGCGGCGAGCCGGTGAAGGTGGAACTGGTTTCCGAAGTGCTCGACGCCGACGGCAAGCGGGCGGCGGTGCAGCGCAGCGAACGTGTGGTGCCGGCCGCTGGCGTCGTGGTCTACGACCAGACGCTGCCGGAAATCATCGGGCCGCAACTGTGGTCGCCCGACCAGCCTTACCTCTACACGCTGGTGAGCAGCTTGCTGGTCGACGGCAAGCCGGTGGATCGGTTCGAGACGCCGTTCGGCATCCGCAGCATCGAGTTCACCGCCGACCATGGCTTCTTCCTCAACGGCAAGCACCTGTACATGATCGGTGCCAACGTGCACCAGGATCATGCCGGCTGGGGTGACGGCGTGACCGACGGCGCGGCGCGGCGCGACGTGCAGATGATCAAGGACGCCGGCTTCAACTTCATCCGCGGCTCGCATTACCCGCATTCGCCGGCCTTCTCCAGGGCCACCGACGAGATCGGCCTGCTGTTCTGGTCGGAAGCGCCGTTCTGGGGCATCGGTGGGTTCGGCGCCGATGGCAGCTGGCTGTCCAGCGCCTATCCGCCCGACCCGGCGGACCGGCCCGAGTTCGAGGCCAGCGTGCTGCAGCAGGCGGCGGAGATGATCCGCATCCACCGCAACCATCCGTCCATCGTCATCTGGAGCGCCAGCAACGAACCGTTCTTCACCGTGGACGAGGCGATGGCGCCGATGCGCGATTTCCTCAGGCGCCAGGTGGACTTCATGCGCCAGCTCGACCCGACCCGGCCGGTGGCCATCGGCGGTGCGCAGCGCGGTGAGATAGACAAGCTGGGCGATGTGGCCGGCTACAACGGCGACGGCGCCACGCTGTTCCTGGACCCCGGCATTCCCTCGATGGTGTCGGAGTACGGTTCGACGATGGTCGACCGTCCCGGCGCCTACGCGCCCGGCTTCGGCCTCATGCCCGACACTCCGGACCAGAAGGCCAACCCCAAGCCCTATTCGTGGCGCTATCCCTGGCGTTCGGGCGAAGCGCTCTGGGCCGGTTTCGATCACGGCTCGATCGCTTCGGTCGAGTTCGGTTCGATGGGCTTCATCGACTACTTCCGCCTGCCCAAGCGCCAGTACCACTGGTACCGCAACACCTACGCGGGCGTACCGCCGCCTGCCTGGCCGGTGGACGGCAGGCCGGCACAGTTGCGGCTCACCGCCAGCCAGACGCGGATCCGCGGCACCCAGGGGCTGGACGATGCGCATCTGGTGGTGACCGTGCAGGACGAAGCGGGCAGGGCGCTGAGCAATTCGCCCGACGTGACGCTGACCATCGTCGACGGTCCCGGCAAGTTCCCCACCGGCCGCAGCATCCATTTCAGCAACACGTCGATGGTCGCCATCCGCGACGGCCAGGCCGCGATCACGTTCCGTTCCTACTTCGCCGGCGAGAGCGTGATCGAGGCCACCTCGCCTGGCCTGAAGCCGGCACGCATCACGATCACGACCACCGGGCCCGATCCATTCGTTCCCGGTGTCTCACCGCTGGCCCCCGACCAGCCTGTCGTCACCTGGCCGGCGATCGCCCGCAACGCGCTCGCCGACGATCCGGTCAACGTCAGCAGCAGCCGCCCGACGTCGACCAGCGGCGCCGGTACCGGCCATGCGGGACCGATGGCCAACGACGGCCAGGAGCAGACCTGGTGGCGTGCCGACGCGAACGACGGCTCGGCGTTCTGGACCGTGGACCTGGAGAATCTCTATGCGCTCCATTGGCTGTCGCTGGTCATGCCCGACGAGCTCGTGCCCGGCTTCGTCGTCGAGGTCAGCAGGAACGGCTCGGACTGGCACCAGGTCGGCGAGGGCGAGGGCGGACGCAGGACCTACGGGATCGCGCTGTTCGAGCACGTCGACAGCGCCCGCTTCCTGCGCATCCGCTTCCCCGCGGTGACGCCCGGACACCCGGCCATGCTCAGCGAGGTGAAGGTATGGGCCAGGCCGGCGCAGGAACGACGATGAATGACTCCATGGAACAGAAGATGAAAATGAGACATCTGCTATGCGCCGCGATGCTGGCGTTCTCCGCATGCATTCCGGCGATTGCCGCCGAACCTGTCGAAGCGCATCTGACGGTGGCGAAGGAGGTCGCCGGCCCGCGCATCGAGCCGGAGATCTATGGCCACTTCGTCGAACACCTCGGTACCGGCGTCTATGGCGGACTGTGGGTGGGGCCGGAATCGGAGATCCCGAACACCCGCGGCTGGCGCAACGACGTCATCGAGGCATTGCGCCGGATCGAGGTGCCGGTGATCCGCTGGCCCGGTGGCTGCTTCGCCGACGATTACGACTGGCGCGACGGCATCGGCGATCCGGCGAAACGGCCGGTACGTCTGAACAGGTGGTGGGGCAGGGTGCCCGAGTCCAATCGCGTTGGCACGCACGAGTTCATGGATCTGGTCGAGCTGCTCGACAGCGAAGCCTACATTGCGGCCAACATGGGTTCGATGTCGCCGATGGATACCAGCCGGTGGCTGGAGTACATGACCTCGGACAGCGATTCCACGCTCGCAAAGGAGCGTCGCCGCAATGGCCGCGAGCGTCCCTGGCGGGTGAAGTACGTGGGCGTCGGCAACGAAAGCTGGGGCTGCGGCGGCAACATGCGTCCCGAATACCAGGCCGACCTGCACAACCGCTACGCGACCTATCTGCACGACACGCTGCGGGTGGCATCGGGAGACGGCCAGCGCGACGACCATCTGGTCGAGGTGCTGATGGAACGGTCCGGCGCCCACATGGACGCGTTCACACTGCACTACTACACCATCGCCGGAGAATGGGAGGACAAGGGTCCGGCCACCGGATTCGGCCTCGATCGCTGGGCGAAGGGGTTGGAGTCCGCACTGGGCATCGAAGAGCGCATCGTTGCAGTGTCCGGCATCATGGACAAGTACGACCCGGACAAGCGCATCGCGCTCTACGTCGACGAGTGGGGGACCTGGCACGACCCCGCACCGGGCAGCAATCCCGGCTTCCTGCAGCAGCAGAACACGCTGCGCGATGCCTTGGTGGCCGCGGTGTCGTTCAACGCGTTCCACCGCCACACGGAACGGGTGAAGATGGCCAACATCGCGCAGATGGTCAACGTGCTGCAGGCCATGGCGCTGACGGACGGCCCGCGCATGGCGCTCACGCCGACCTATCACGTGTTCGACATGTACAAGCCGTTCCGCGGCGCGACTCCGTTGAAGGCGACACTGGAGACCCCGCGCTGGCGGGAGGGCGACATCGAGCTGCCGGCCGTGGACGCATCGGTGGCGCGCACGGCCGACGGCCGCGTGGTGTTGGCGCTCGCCAACCTGGATCCGCGGCGATCCGCGCGGGTACGGACCAACCTCAGCGGCGCCGTGCAGGGCCGGATCCTGACAGCCGACGCGATCGATGCGCACAACACGTTCGCACGGCCGGACGTGCTTGTGCCGACGCCGTACAGCGCTGGGGGGGAGGGTGAGGCATTGACGCTCGAGCTGCCGGCAAAGTCCATCGTCGTCGTGGATCTGCCGCGATGAGCCTTCCAGCAGGTGATCGGCTGGCGCGACATCACCGCCGTTCGCGTGGCGCCATGGCCGCGGGATGGCAGCACGACAAGCAGGCTTCACGCAACGCGGCGATGCCGTGCCGCAGGAGAACGAAATGAGTCGAGTCGGTTTGGTCAGGATCCTCGCGACCCTGACGTTCATCGCCCTGGTCCCGTTGCTGTCCGCCCACGCCGTCGAACTGCCGCTGTTGTTCTCGGACGGCGCGGTGCTGCAGCGCGACCGGCCGCTGCCGGTGTGGGGCAGGGCGAAGCCGGGAGCCGGGATCGCGGTGGAATTCGACGGCCATCGCGTCGAGACCGCAGCCACCGCCGCCGGAGAATGGCGGGTGGAGCTGCCTGCGCACGCCGCGGGCGGGCCCTACGAACTGGTCGTGCAGGAGCGCGGTGGCGGCACCGTGCGCGTTCGTGATGTGCTGGTCGGCGACGTGTGGCTTGCCTCGGGCCAGTCGAACATGGAATGGCCGCTGCTGCAGACGGACGGCGCCGAAGTCGAGATCGCGCATGCCGACGATCCCATGATCCGGCATTTCAAGGTCCCCATATCCTGGTCAGAGAAACCGGAAGCACGTCTGGCCGGCGGCGCCTGGATCGCGGCTTCGCCGCAAACCGCAGGCGAGTTCTCCGCCGTTGCCTACCATTTCGCCCGGGAGGTCCGCGAGGCTACCGGCGTACCGATCGGCATCATCAACAGCACCTGGGGCGGCAGCGCGATCGAGGCCTGGATGGGCCTGGACATGCTCGGCATCGATGTCGCCACGGTGGCCGAGAAGATACGACAGAAGCGTGTGGTCTACGACGAGGCGGAGGCGAAGACCCGGGCGATGATAGCCCGCTGGAGCGACACTCCACCTGCCATGCGGGACGCGGACTGGGCGGCGACCGGATTGGACGAGTCCGACTGGGCCGACCTCCGCGTGCCGGCGTCCTGGGAGTCGCGGGGCTACGCCGGGATGGATGGCGTGGCCTGGTATCGCACGACCTTCCAGCTGAGCGCGCGCGAGGCAGAAGGCGACCTGGAACTCGGCGTCGGCCAGATCGACGATTCCGACAGCGTCTGGGTCAACGGGCGCCGGGTCGGTGGCATGGAGCAGAGTTGGAACGTGCCGCGCAGGTACGTGGTACCGGCGGAAGCGCTGCGTCCCGGGTCGAACACCATCGCGGTGAAGGTAACCGACCTCGGCGGCAATGGCGGCATCGCCGGCAGTGTGGACCAGGTCTATCTGCGGCCAGCCGGTGGGTCGCAGCGGTCGCTCGCGGGCGAATGGAAGTTCCGTACCGTCGAAGTCAGCGTAGCGGTGCAGGGCGACAAGAACCAGATCGAAACGCTGCTGTACAACGCGATGATCCATCCGCTGCAACCGTACCCCTTGTGCGGGGTCATCTGGTACCAGGGGGAGGCGAACGCCTATCCCGGCGGCGACCGTCGCTACCGAGACCTGTTCGCCGCGATGATCCGCGGCTGGCGCGCGGAGTGGAATGCACCGGAACTGCCGTTCCTGTGGGCCCAGTTGACCAGCTGGATATCCGCAGGCGATACCACCGATGCGCTCGGCAACGTGCAGAGCCCCTGGGCGGTGCTGCGTGAATCGCAGACGGCGACGCTGGCGCTCCCGGCCACCGCGCAGGCGGTGATCATCGATGTCGGCGACGCTCACGACATCCACCCGCGCGACAAGCGCACCGTCGGCCACCGCCTGGCACTGGCCGCACGGCACGTGGCCTACGGCGAGGAACTGACATATGCCGGTCCGATGTATCGATCGATGTCGACCCGGGGCAGTCGCGCGGTGCTGCACTTCGACCTGCAGGGCAGCGCATTGGCAGTGCGAGACGGAGGCGATGCGGTGAGTGGTTTCGAGGTCGCCGGGACCGACCGCATCTTCCATCCGGCGCAGGCGCGCATCGTCGACGACACGGTGGAGGTGTGGAGCACTCATGTGAGCACACCGGCTGCGGTCCGCTACGCCTGGCGGGACAACCCGGAAGGCGCCAATCTCACCAATCGCGAAGGCCTGCCTGCGTCTCCGTTCCGTACCGTGGAATGGTGAAGCGACGATGTCTGCCGCAGGACATGCATGGATGGCAAGAAAAGTTGCCATCCCGGCGCCAGCGAGTCCATGCCGGTCCCGCTGAAAGCGAACACCAGCTTGGCCTGCGGCAGCGCCGGAATGCTGCTGGTCATAGGTACGCTCCTGCCCAGTAGCAGATGTCGATGCGGCAGTTGATTGGGGGCCGTTATCGCAGGTGCAAGACCCGATGGGTGCGGCCTCACGACACCAGTTGGGTTGGTGTCTTAGACCGATAATCGGACGGTTGGCCGCACTGAATGATTATCCTGCATAAGGGTAGGGGAAAACCCCTGTTGAAACTAATAGCAGCAAAAGGAAGGCTCAAGGGGTGACTCCTCCCAAGCCTATCGTGATACTGGGAGCGCATGGATCACAACGATACAAACGCCACTACAAGTTTCTGCTCACTAGCGAGTGCACCTTCCCCGGAACTACTAGCCTATTGAGAACCTCAACATGCACACATCCCTGTCGTGTGCATGTAACTGGGCGAGCGAGAGCCCCTATGCAGCTCGCCAAGCAGGCGAAGAAACTATGGAAGCCGAGCCTGAGCCAGCCGTGAGGCGGCCAGAAGCGGAGGGAAGAAAAGGAGTCTTTCTCTCCCTTTAACCAGGAACTCAAGGCAGAGAACAGAAGAAAGTCTGGCGAGACTGGAATCATGCGCAATCACAACGACCGCCGAGCATAAGGCATAAGACAAGGAGTCCGTCATGAATGTGGTAGAGATGACCGCACCAAAATCTAGTCGATTAGAATCGTGGGCTATCTTTGAGCGAGTCATGGCGCAGTACGAAGTCTACAACTCAAGAACTCACCTTTATTCCATAGAGGATATGAACTCGATAATGAAGTTGGTCGATCACTCCGGGCAGATGGCGCACAGAGTGCTGATGGACAAGCATGATGAAGAGGTGATCCTTGCAGCTTTCTTCTACAACATAAGAGGAATTATAACAAGATCAAAATTGAGCGTTTGCTTGAGAAATATTGCTTGCAGCAAGCAAGGGGTTCTGTCGGGCATGGGACTATCAATGAGAGTTTCGAATATGATTGATTCCAAGCATGAGGCGGGGCGCTACATGGAGCTAAAGAAAGGTTGCGGAAGGAAAAGAAAGCCCTGCGGGGGTGATCTGTGGGTGTATCGTGAGAAGCCCGGCGATGTGGTAATGACGAGAGCTGAAGCCGATCGATTCGAGTCACATACTGACTTTCCTGTCTATCTAATGCTGCGCGAACTGGATGACGGCGTGGACGGCGATGGAATGCCATCTGGGATTCTTTCCCACGTGCGCCGAATTGCAGCAAGGCACATAAGGTAGAGCGTCAGGTGATAACCTCGATCCTCCGGTATTCGAGGCCTGCCGACAGCGTAGCCTTGACGTCCTCGTCAAACGACTCTGCTTGACCACGCTGCAGGCGCGACGCACCCGGAGGCGGTACCCGGTTACGCATCAGGATAGTTTTCTGCGACCAGCCCAATTATTCCGACAATCTGCTCGCGGATCCTGACCGGTATCCGACGAAGCGCTGCAAGGCACTTGGCCTCAATATCGTCATGGACGTAGTCCGAGGTATTTATGGCCGGTATCCAGTCGTCTCCGGTTGGATGGATCGGGCCGCGGCCAGTTCCCAACCATTCCAGGCAGACCTGGGTCGTGATCGCGATCCGAATCAAGTGATGCATGGACGGGTAGCTGCCGTTAGCCCGTTCCCACTGAGCCACCGCACTTCGCTGGACACCTACAGTGTCCGCCAATGTTTGTTGTGAGAGTTTCGCCATCATCCTGGCGCGGCGGATTCGGTCGGATAACGTCGCCATGGGTATCGCCGGAGCTCCTTGTCCTTGGCTTGGGGGGTGAGCACTGATAACGGGTTAGAGATTCATGCTGCAATGCGGTCCGGAATCGATGACATGGCAGAGTTCCAATGCCGATAACTCAGGACCAGCGCGTGTCGATATTCCTGAAGTCATTGGTTTCGTACATCATGTAAATCCTTGTTTTCACTTCGCCTTGATCTGGAAATATCAAATCTGCCCCCGTTCAGCGAGGAGGTAGCGACAGTTTGGGGGCGTACGGCCATCTTGTCTTCTAGATGGCAGGGCAATGTGACGTAAATCACAGATTCAGCCCGTGCCGCCCGAACATTGATCCGCGAATCGCGGACTCCTTCTTCCGTCCTCGCTTACACACTGCGGGCCGGCATGTGCCGGTTTGCGAGGGGACGTTTGAGTTGTAGCCGCCCAAGTTCATGGAGGATGGATCATGTTGAAAGCCGCACGCAAACAACGTGGCAAGCGCCGTATCCGCGTCCATCCGCTCAGCCGAAGCATCGCGCTGGCATTGCCGCTGGTGGCAGCACTGCAACTGGTCAGTCCTGCCGCAGCCGCACAGGACGCTACCTGGAACGGGCCTGCTGCAGGCTCCTGGAACAGCGGAGTGAACTGGTCAGGCGGGACGGTCCCGACCGGAACAGCGACTTTCGGTAACTCGTTCTTGCTTCCACGCACCATTTCCTTTGACGACGGCTCGAACAACTCGATCGGGACGATCCAGTTTGATGCTTTCGTCAACGCGGCGCATACCTTCAACGTGGGAGGCGCGCTTACCGGTGCCACCCTCAACGTGACAGGGACTGGCATCGTCAACAACTCGGTTTTCGTGCCAGTCTTCAATGTAGGCGGCGCGACGGGTACCGGAACCCTCAACTTCAACGGCGCCGGTACGACGGCGGCAAACTCCCAGCTCAATGTCGGCCTCAACGGCAACCTCGGCTTCGATGGCACGGCCACGGCAGGCACCGCGACGATTGGCGTGGCCAGCGGCGGCAGCGCCAGCTTCCTTGGCTCAAGCACGGCCGGCGACGCCAACATCGACGTCACACTCGGCGGCAGTCTGAGCTTCGGGGGTTCAAGCACGGCCGGCAATGCCAACCTGACGGTTGGCGGGAACCTCGATTTCGATGGCCTAAGTACGGCCGGCAACGCGACGATCGACGTTAATAGCGGTGGTGTCATCGCGTTCTCGGGCTCAAGCACGGGCGGCGACGCCCAGCTCACGCTCAACGCCGGCGGTTCGCTCGACATGAGCGGCCTGACCTCCGGCTCGATGAGCTTTGGATCCCTGGCAGGCGCGGGTTCGGTCAACCTGGGTACCAACACACTGTCGCTCGGCGCGACCGGACTAAATTCGACCTTCAGCGGCGTCATTACCGGCGGGGGTGGTGTGGCTTGGGACGGCACCGGCACGCTTTCGCTGTCGGGCGCCAATACGTTCACTGGCGGCGTGACCATCAATTCCGGCAGTGTGTTTGCCGGGAACACAAGCGCACTGGGTACGGGCGCGATCAACTTCGGCGCAGGCAGTGCGCTGACACTAGGCGCGAACGGGTCGTTCGGCAATGCCCTCAACCTGGCGGGTGGAGCCAACGCGACCCTGTCGGCAGCGACGGGCTTCAACGCGACCCTGAGCGGCGATGTGAATCTGGACAGCGGCGCATCGTTGAACTTCGGCGGTGGGGCCGCGACCGGCGGCCTGATTCTCGACTGGGGCGCCGGTTCCGTGATCGGTACGGGCGCGAACCTGTCGGCCGATTTCGGCACGGTTGGACTGGGGGCAGGATTCAACGGCGGCCTGCTCGGCGGCGCGAACCTCAACATCGGCGGCGCGGGCGCGTTCAACCTCAATGGTATCAATACCACGCTCGGGCGGCTGACCGGCACGGGCAACCTGGGGCTGGGCAGCGGCTTCCTGTCGCTTGGCGCGACCGGGCTGGACTCGAGCTTCGGTGGCGTGATCGGCGGCACTGGCGGGTTGAACTGGAACGGCGCCGGCACACTGTCGCTGTCGGGCGCGAACACCTTCAGTGGTGGCATGGCGATCAACAGCGGCAATGTCTTCGCCGGCCACACCAGCGCGCTGGGCATCGGCGCTGTCGGTCTTGGTGGCGGCAGCGCATTGACGCTGGGCGCAAACGGGACGTTCGGCAACGCCTTCAACCTGGCAGGCGGACTCAGCGCGAACCTGTCGGCGGCGAACGGCATCAACGCGACCCTGGGTGGGGACTTCAACCTCGGCGCCGGCGCGTCGCTGGGCTTCGGCAGCGGGGCCGCGACCGGCGGACTGATCCTCGACTGGGGTGCCGGCTCCGTGATCGGCGCGGGCGCGAACCTGTCGGCCGATTTCGGCACGGTCGGACTGGGGGCAGGGTTCAACGGCGGCCTGCTCGGCGGCGCGAATCTCAACATCGGCGGAGCAGGGGCGTTCAACCTCAACGGCATCAACACTTCGCTCGGGAGGTTGACCGGGTCAGGCAGTCTGGAGCTCGGCAGCGGCTTCCTGTCGCTGGGTGCGACCGGGCTGGACTCGAACTTCGGCGGCATCATCGGCGGCAGCGGCGGGCTGAACTGGAACGGCACCGGCACGCTGTCGCTGTCAGGGGCCAGCACCTTCACCGGTGGCCTCAACCTGGGCAGCGGCACCCTCAACGTCGGTCATGATCTGGCTCTCGGCACCGGCGCATTGACGGTAAGCGGTGCGGCCACACTCGCATCGAGTGCCGACGTCACCTTGGGCAATGCGCTGATCCTCAATGCCGACCTTTCGCTCGGTGGCACCAACAACCTGGGCCTGGCGGGCAACCTCAGCGGTACCGGCGGCCTGACCATGAACGGAACCGGCGTACTCAGCCTGAACGGCGACAACTCGCTGTGGGGCGGCAGTTTCAACCTCGCCAGTGGCACCTTGCAGTTGGGCAATGCCAATGCCCTCGGCAGCGGCCTGCTCGACATCGCGGGCAACGCCACGCTGGGGCCCGGCTTCGCCGGTTTCGACCTGGGCAACGACGTCAGCCTTGGCGCCGGCGCGAATCTCGCGCTGGGTGGCGATTTTGACTGGAGCCTGAGTGGCATCGTCAGCGGCGACGGCAGCCTGAGCTACGGCGGCCCGAGCCTGCTGACCTTGAACGGTGCCAATACCTTCACCGGCGGATTCACGCTCAGCGGCGGCCGTGTGCGGGCCGGCAACCTGGGCGCGTTCGGCACCGGCGGCGTGAGTCTGGGCGGCGGCGAGCTGATCCTGGGCGTGAACGGCACGTTCGGCAACGCACTCGGTGTTGACGCCGGGCTGGGTGGCACGCTGTCGGTCGGCGGCGGCCTCGCCGCGGGCTGGGGCGGTGGACTCAACCTCGGTGCGGGGTCAACCCTAGGCATTGGCACCGCGACCAACAACGGCACGCTGACCCTGTTCGGCGGCGGATCGCTGGGCACAGGGACCACGGTGTCGGCCGACTTCGGCAGCCTGCTGTTTGGCGACGCGGCATCGGCCGCGCTGCTGGGCAACGGCACGCTGAACATCGGCGCGGGCGGCTCGTTGGGACTCAACGGCTTCGATGCCTCGCTCGGCAACCTGACCGGCGCCGGCGGGATCGACCTAGGCGGCAACCTGCTCTCGATCGGCGGGCTGGGGCTCGACGGCAACTTCAGCGGCATCATCGGCGGCACCGGCGGCCTGGCCAAGCTTGGCGCGGGCACACTGACCCTGTCCGGCGCCAACACCTTCAGCGGTGGCATCGATCTCGGCGCGGGCGGCTTGCGCCTGGGGCATGCAAGCGGGCTCGGCACCGGCGCGCTGGGCGTGTCCGGCGACGCCACATTGGGTGTCAGCGTGGGCGGACTGGACATCGGCAATGCGCTCAACCTGGGCGCTGGCGCCACACTGGGACTGGATGGATCGCTCGACTTCTCGATCAGTGGCAACATCGATGGCAGTGGCGGCCTGGCCTTCAGCGGGCCGGGAGCGCTGACGCTCAACGGGGCCAACAGCTTCAGCGGCGGCTTCGGACTCGGTAGCGGCACGTTGAACCTCGGCAGTGCGACTGCACTGGGTAGCGGGCTGCTCTCGGTCGGCGGCAACGCCGACCTCAATGCCGGTCTGGCCGGGTTGAACCTGGGTAATGCTATCGACCTCGGCGGCGCCGCGACACTGAACCTCGGCGGCGTCGGCGACCTGAGCCTGTCGGGAACGATCGGTGGCACCGGCGGGCTGAGCTACAGCGGCCCGAACACGTTGAGCCTGGGCGGCGCCAACACGTTCAGTGGCGGCTTCAATCTCGGCGCCGGCACCTTGAACCTCGGCCACAATGCGGCGCTGGGCACGGGCCTGCTGACGGTGAGCGGCAATGCCAACCTCGAGGCCGGCCTGGCGGGCCTGGACCTGGGTAACGCAATCGACCTGGGAGGTGCAGCGACCCTGAACCTGGGCGGGGCCAACGATCTGAACCTCTCGGGTGCGATTGGCGGCACCGGCGGTCTGGCCTTCGACGGCAGCGGCACGCTGGGCCTCAACGGGGGCAACAGCTTCAGCGGCGGCTTCACTCTAGGCAGCGGCACGCTCAGCCTGGGCAGCGGTACCGCGCTGGGTACGGGCGCACTGGACGTCAGCGGCAATGCATCGTTGCAGGCGGGTATCGGCGGCCTGGATATCGGCAATGCGTTCAATCTGGGCGCCGGCACCACGCTTGGGATCGGCGGTGCCAACGGCGGCAGCATAAGCGGGAGCATCAATGGCGATGGTGGCCTGGCCTTCAACGGCAGCGGCACCTGGACGCTGGGCGGTGCCAATGGCTTTACCGGTGGCGTCGCCATCGATTCGGGCACGGTGCTGGCGCTCGATGACCTTGCGTTCGGCAGTGGCGGCATCACGCTCGGCGCGGATACCACGCTTGGGCTTGGCGGTGGCATCGCGATCGACAACGACGTGGTTCTGGGGGGCGACGGCAGCATCGACGTGACCGCCGGCATCGGCACGTTGGGCGGCAGCCTCAGCGGTGGTTTCGGCTTCACCAAGACGGGCGACGGTACGCTGTCGTTGACCGGCAGCAGCACCTTCACCGGGCCCGCCACGGTCACGGGCGGCACGCTTTCGGTCGATGGATCGCTGGCGGCCGGGGCGGACATCGGGGCCGGTGCCACGCTGGCCGGTACCGGCAGTCTCGGCGACGTGACTCTGAACGGCACGCTCACCCCCGGCAGCGTCGGTACCGCGGGCACGCTGACCGTCGGTTCGCTGTTCATGGGCGGTGGCGCGGTGCTGGATTACGACCTCGGCGTGTCCGGCGTGGTCGGCGGCAACACCAATGACCTGATCGTCGTCAACGGCGACCTGACCCTCGACGGCACCCTCAACGTCTCCGACATCGGCGGCTTCGGTCCCGGCGCCTACCGCCTGATCGACTACACCGGTACGCTGACCGACCAGGGCATGGACATCGGCACCCTGCCGACCTGGTTCACCCTGGACGATGTCGAGCTGCAGACGGGTGTGGCCAACCAGGTCAATCTGGTGGTCGACGGCGACGCGCCGCTGCAGTTCTGGGACGGCGCAGGAACCGCGCCGGACGGCAGCGTGGGAGGTGGCAGCGGCATCTGGAATGCCAGTTCCGGCAACAATTGGACCAATGTCAACGGCGGTTTCAATGGCGACTGGGTCGGCGGGTTCGCGGTGTTCCAGGGCGCGGCCGGTACTGTCACCGTCGAGGGTGCGGTCGACTTCGGCGGCCTGCAGATCGGTACCGATGGCTACTCGATCGTCGCCGGCACCGGCGGCGTGCTCAACACCGACAACGCCACGACGATCATCCGTGTCGATCCCAACGCGACCGGCGAGATCGCGGTACAGATCAACGGTACCGGCGGGCTGGTCAAGACCGATGGAGGCACGCTGGTGCTGTCCGGCGACAACGGCTTCACCGGTGGCCTGACGATCAATCACGGCGGCGTCGTGGCCGGCCACACCTCCGCACTTGGTACCGGTGACGTCACGCTGGGCGCCAACACCGGCTTGATGCTGGTCGCCGACGGCGTGTTCGCGAACGGCCTGAACCTCGCTGCCGGCACCAATGCAACCCTGTCCGCCGGCGGTGGCTTCAACGCGACCTTGGGCGGCGGTCTCGACATCGGCGACGGCGCGACCCTCAATATCGGCACGACGACCAATACCGGAACGGTGGCATTGACCGGCGCCGGTTCGACCCTCGGCTCCGATGTCACGTTCTCGGCCGGCTTCGGTACCCTCGCGGTCGGCGATGCCGACTTCGGCAACCTGCTGGGTTCCGCGACGCTGGATATCGGCGACGCGGGGACGTTCGACCTGGCCGGCTTCGATGCCTCGATCGGCCAGTTGGAAGGTAGCGGCGCGATCCAACTGGGCGGCAATACCCTTACGTTGGGGGGGCTGGGCCTGGACGACGCCTTCAGCGGAACCATTGACGGTACCGGGTCATTGGCCAAGGTCGGCGACGGCATATTGGCATTGAGCGGCAGCAACAGCTTCAGCGGCGGCGTCGACCTGTCCAGCGGCACGCTGGAACTGGGCAGCGACACCGCGCTGGGCACAGGCACGCTGGATGTGCTCGGCGATGCGACGCTGGCGACCTCGGTCGACGGACTCGACCTCGGCAACGCGCTTACCCTGGCCGGCGGCAGCACACTGGGCATTGGCGGGAGCAACGACCTGACCCTGTCCGGTGGCATCAGCGGGGCCGGCGGACTGGGCTTCGATGGCACCGGCACGCTGGGCCTGACCGGCAGCAACAGCTTCAGCGGCGGCGTCGACCTGTCCAGCGGCACGCTGGAACTGGGCAGCGACACCGCGCTGGGCACGGGCACGCTGGATGTGCTCGGCGATGCGACGCTGGCGACCTCGGTCGACGGGCTCGACCTCGGCAACGCGCTTACCCTGGCCGGCGGCAGCACACTGGGCATCGGCGGGAGCAACGACCTGACCCTGGCCGGCGGTATCAGCGGGGCCGGCGGGCTGGGCTTCGATGGCACCGGCACGCTGGGCCTGACCGGCAGCAACAGCTTCAGCGGCGGCGTCGACCTGTCCAGCGGCACGCTGGAACTGGGCAGCGACACCGCGCTGGGCACGGGCACGCTGGATGTGCTCGGCGATGCGACGCTGGCGACCTCGGTCGACGGGCTCGACCTCGGCAACGCGCTTACCCTGGCCGGCGGCAGCACACTGGGCATCGGCGGGAGCAACGACCTGAGCCTGTCCGGTGGCATCAGCGGGGCCGGCGGACTGGGCTTCGATGGCACCGGCACGCTGGGCCTGACCGGCAGCAACAGCTTCAGCGGCGGCGTCGACCTGCTGGGCGGCACCCTCAGCGTCGGCAGCAACACCGCGTTGGGCAGCGGCAGGCTCAGCGTGGGTAACGACGCCAGTCTGACCGCGGCCAGCGACGGTATCGATATTGGCAACACGGTCGCGATCGATCCCGACACCACCCTCACAGTGGGTGGTGCGAACGATCTCGTCCTCAGCGGCGACCTGCAGGGAACCACGGGCACGCTGGCCAAGACCGATAGCGGCGCGCTGACGCTGGACGGCGACATGAGCGGCTTCACCGGCACGCTGGCGGTGAACGGGGGCACCCTCAACGTGTCCGGCCCGGTCGACACTTCGCTGACTAGTGCGGTGGGCAGCACCGCCAACTTCGGTGGCGGAAACGATGTATTGACCGTGGCCGGAGACGTGGCCGGCACGGTCAATCTAGGTGGTGGCAACGACATTCTCAACGCAAGCCTTGCAAGCCTGGAAGGGGTCACCGGCACCATTGACGCGCAAGACGGCAGCGACCAGCTTGCGTTGACGGGTGATGGCGAAGCGACGTTGCCAGCCGACGCGTTCGTCGGGTTCGAGACGCTGGACCTGGCGGGTGGCGGTACCCTCGTCGCGGCCGAGAACAGCACCGTCGATTTCCTGGACACGCAGATCAACGAAGGCACCCTGGTTCTCGATGGCACCTGGGGCGGCACCGCCACGGTGGCCTCGGGCGCCGGGCTGGTCGGCGATGGCGCGCTGCAGGGAGACCTGTTGCTGCTGGGCACCCTCGCACCGAGCGGCCTGGATGGCGCCACTGGTGCGGCCGGCGGCAGCGGGACGCCGGGCGCGTCGCTCAGTGTGGGCGGCCTGACCACGGGCGCGGGTTCGACCCTTCAGTTCCGCCAGGATGGCAGCGGCGCGACAGATTCGATCACCGTTGCCGGCAACGCGACCCTGAACGGCGGACAGGTAGTGGCCTTGCCGCAGGCGGGTACCTATGCGGCCAGCACCGAGTACCGGATCCTCACCACCGGTAGCCTGGGCGGCGCATTCGACAGCGTCACCCAAGACCTGTTGCCGTTCCTGCATGCCAGCCTGGTGACCCGAGGCAACGACATTTACCTGCGCTTGGCGCAGGCGAACTTCAACCAGTTCCCGGGGCTTTCCAGCAACCAGCAGTCCGTGGCCGATGCGATGCAGGCGATCGCCGATCGCGACCAAGGCGAGCTCGAGGACCTGCTGTCGGCCGCACGTGGCGTGACCGCGGACCAGGCACCTCGGATGTTCGACACCCTGACCGGCGAGAGCTACGCCTCGGTGCTCAGCGCTTCGCGCTTCGGCGCCGAGCGCCTGCACCGTACCGTCGGCCAGCAGCTCGACAGCGGCCGTGACGAGGCCCGCGGCGCTGGCGCGGTTACCGCTTGGGCCACGGCCTACGGCGGCAATGCCGATTTCGAAAGTGATCAGCTGGCCGCGATCGACAACCAGCTCAGCGGTCTTGCCGTCGGCGTGGACTACCAGGCCAGCGAGGCTTTCCTGTGGGGCGGCCATCTGGGTCTCTCGCGCTCGGAACAGGACATCGACCGCCGCGGCGACAACATCGACAGCGACAACGTCAATCTCGGCGCGCACTTCGCCTATGCGCCGACGAACTGGTGGATACAGGGCGCGGCGGGCCTGAGCCGGCAGAGCCACGAAGGCCGGCGCACCGTCGAGGTCGGCACGTTCGAGCGTACAGCGCGTTCGGACTTCGACAGCGACGGCCTGTATGCGATGGTCGAAAGCGGTCTGCGATTCGACCGCGGATCGTGGCGGATCGAACCTTTGATCGGTGCGTACTATCACAACGTGAATCTCGACGGCTTCACCGAACGGGGAGCTGACGATGCCAACCTGCGGGTCGAGTCGGCCGACTACGAGACCATCACCGCCGGCGCAGGCGTGCGCCTGGCCGGCGCGTTCGACAGGTCCGGTGGTGGCCGACTGTCGCCGACCTTCGACCTGCGTTACCTGCATGACCTCAATGACGGCCGTCCGCGTACGGTGAACCACTTTGCGGCGGCGCCGGTTCCCGGGTTCTCCACGGTCGGCTATTCGCCCGAGCGCAATCGCTGGAACGCCGGCATCGGCCTGGCCTATGACTTCTCACCGGCGACACGTGCCTTCGTCGAGCTCCGCAGCGATCTGGGGGGCGACGATCGAGGCAACACGATCGGGATCGGCATGCGCACGAGCTGGGGCGGCGTCCCGGCGACCGCCGCGGCGCGTCCGGCACCGACTCCGGTGGCATCCGATCCTGATCTCGATCCGGCAGTGGCAGTCACACCTGCCGATCCTTCGAGCATGGAGCAGGGGGCCGATCCCGCACCTGCTGCCCTCGCTCCGACCGGCGCGGGCGCGAGTGTGGGGGCCGCTCAGCCAGCCCCAGTGGCACCGACCTCAACGGAGCCGTCCTCGACGGGGGAGAGGGGCATGTGCAGAGCCCGGCCTGCGCCCAGGCCGGTCACGGAGTGTGCCAGCTACACCGTGGTGCAGGGCGACTCGGTGAGCGGAATTGCAAGCCGTATGAGCACCGGTGTTCAGGAACAACGGATGGTGGCGCTGTACCGCGGCAACCCTCCTGCATTCATCGGCAACAACATGAACCGGTTGAAGAGCGGTGCCGAAATGGACGTACCGTGTCCAGTGACCATCGAGGCGATCCCGGTGTCCGAGGCCAGAGGCGTGGTGGGGCAGCACGCCCGCGACTACGTCAGGCGCTACGGGCCGTTCAAGCCCGGCGATCCGGATGCCACGACGCAGGCGCTGGATTGCGAATGAGATCAGCTATCCACTAGTTGTTCAAACACACGCTCGAACCCGCGGGGCCGCAATCGTCGAAGCGATTGTGGCCCCGTCGGCTATTCTGCAGGTAGGTTCGGCGGTTGTTCGCGGGTCGGAAGTTTCCGAGGCGGAGCGACCGCAGCCACCTGCAAACACTTCGCATAATGCATAGGACGTGTTGCCGTTCAGGTTCGCCGGCACCTTCGCCTTAGCCGGGGCAGGGAACACCATCAGGGCGACGACCGCGAGCGCCGCCGCCGCCCCGAGCTGGCGCGCCAGATCCAGCCACGCCCGGTGCGCCGGACCAGTCGATTTTTCGGCCTGTGTGAGGACCAGCCACGGGGCTGCGTCCTCCCCAGCCATCCGGGCAAGCGCGCACACGTGGTCCTCGGAGGGGAACTTGGTTCCTTTTCGCCATTCGCTGACGATCGACCTCGAGACGCCCACAGCAGCCGCCAGAGCCATATCTGACGGGTAGGAGCGCCTTTTCTTCGCTTTGTCAAGTAGTGTCGCAGTGGTGCTCATGTTCGCCTCTGTGTTGACACCTGTTCGCCTTTCAGCTTACATCGGCCCTGTTCGCTAATTGGCGAACATGGCCACCCGCCGGGGGCAGGCCCCGGCGACCCGAACTCCCCCTAGGAGCGCCGTCGAGCCCCCGGCCATCGCGTCAGGGGAGTGACATGGACGGCATCGAGTTCGTATCGGCTTTCTTCGTGAGCTGCGTCCTGCTGGGAATCCTCGCGGCGGAAGTGAGCGTCGGGGTCCAGAGCTATCGCGAGCATCGCATTCGTCGGCGGGCCGATTCCGAGTACCGCGCCGCCGCGCTCCTCCTGTGGGCCAAGCAACACGCCGCGCTGCTCAAGCGCAAGCGGGCAGGGGAGGGCATCGAGGCATGAGCGCCCAGCACATCAGCCAGGTCATGGCCGACATCGCGTGGGATCGCTACGAGGAAGCCAGCGCCCGCGCCTCCCGCTTTCTGTCGGGCGCACAGCTCGACCTTTACGACCCGGCCCCGGCCGAAGCCCGGGAGTGGCGTGACATCGCCGTAGCGTGCGACAGGGAGGCGCTCCGGCATGGCGGCTGACGGCGGCGGTTTTGATCTTCCGGGCGGCGTAGCCGCTGGGCTTGTCCATATAGGAACAAGTGACACGAACCTTGCTCGCCTCGCGGCTCTTACGAACGCCGCGAAGCGGCAGAACTCCGAGCCGAGCGCGGAGGTTCGTCCGTCGAAGGTGATCACTGCCGATGAGCAACGGCGTAAGCGCCTCGGCAAGATGAAACAGAACGTGATCACTTCCGCGCGGCTCCATGTTGAAGAGGCCCAGCGCGGTGGTTTCCGTGGCCGCTGGGCCATGCTGACGTTGACGTATCGCGACGATGAACGATGGGTCGCGAAGCAGGTCACCGAGCTTTTGAAGTGCTTGCGCCAGTACGCATCGCGCAGTGGCTTCGTTGCTCGGTACACGTGGGTTCTCGAGCTGACCAAGCGCGGCCGTCCGCACTATCACGTTCTCGTCTGGCTTCCCAAAGGCCGCACGCTGCCCAAGCCCGACAAACAGGGCTGGTGGAAGTACGGCATGACCCGTATCGAGTGGGCGCGCAATGCGGTCGGCTACTTAGCCAAGTACGCCAGCAAGGGCGATGACTACGACCTCCGCACGCTTCCACGCGGAGCGCGTCTTTCCGGTTTCGGTGGCTTGTCGATTGATAGCCGTATCGAACTGCGCTGGTGGAAGCTGCCCGGTTGGCTTCGTGACCGATGGACTGAAATTACCGACGTGGGCCGCATCAAAGGCGGCTACGTCAACCGCGCGACGGGCGAGTTCCTCGCCAGCCCGTATCGCGTTCTCTTCATCGGCGGGGCACTGATCCTATGCGAGGTCATCTCATGAACATGCACGTCCGCGTTGTCATCCAGTCCACCAACACCAACCGCCCCAGCGAGTTCAAGGGCCGCCGCTATGGCTGGCAGAACGCCGCGATTTTCAACGGCGGCGACTTCCCTTTGCCGTTCGGCGTGCATGTCGAACTGGGTCATGAGTACCCGCCCGGCGAGTACACCATCGATCCGGTGAGTTACCAGCTCGATGAACGCGGAAACCTCCGCCTCAAGGGAATCAAGCTGCTGCCCGTCGGCGGCAATTCCAAGGCTGCCAAGGCTACCTGATCAACCGGCCGACCGTCGCTTGCGGCGGGCGGCCTGACGGAGTTCACCCGTGGAAGAAACCGCGTACCTCGTTCTGCACTGCAAAGCCTCGGACTTCGACGCCGCAACAGGCGAGTGCGTGTCGCCATTCTACGGGCCGGCATCCACCTTTCCGCCTCCGATGGATGTTGGTGAAGCCCTTCTCATCTTCGCGGCCATCGGCTCGTGTTGGGGGATCGGCTACATGATCAAGCTGTCCGGCCGGGCAGCTCGGAGCGGGTAACCCTCAACCACCAAAGAGAGAACCCACCATGCAGAACAAGACCTTCACCACCCGCGCCAAGGCCATCGTCGCCGGCGGCGCTGCTGCCGTCGCTGCTGGCGCTGCGAATGCCGGTGCACTCGCCGATGCGATCACCGCCGGCCTGGACTCGGCCGAGCTGATGCTCATCGGTGCCGGCGTTCTGACGCTCACCGGCATCGTCGTGTTGATCAAGAAGTCGGGCCGCGCAGCGGGCGGTTAAGCCGCTGGCGTTGTGTATGCAGGTCAGGGCGGGGCAACCCGCCCTTTCCTTTCCACCGGGAGCATCGTCATGGAGTACACAGGCTATTTCGTCTTGCTCGGACTGCTGGGGGGTCTATGGATCGCTCTGGACGACTGAGTGGCGTTCGCATTTACGTCGCTAAGCGTGTGGTCGCGTGGCTGATCATCGCCGCGCTTGCTGCAGTGTTCGGCACGGGCCGCGCTGAGGCGGGGCCGGGTACGTGTTCGCCGCTTCCGAGTGACAATCCCGATACGGGCTGTGCCGACATTCCAGCTGCGATAGCGGCGGCTACAGCGGCTGCGGAAGCGGCAACACACAACGGTTACCCCGATGCCGTTGTGTGCAAGACCGAGGTTGTCGAGAGCAGCAATTTTGCACGGGTGAGCAAGTGTGCGTTTCAGGGTGGCAGCATCTTTCACAGCCAGATTCGCTACTACCTTACAAATTGTTCGACTCCCGGCACTGTCTACGATCCGGCGACGATGACCTGTCGGCAGGATTGCGCATCCAAGCCTGACGAGACGAGTTCATGCCCCGCCGGTCTTTGCGGCGCATATTCAACCTTCCGCAGCGGCACCGTTTCGTGTCGCGGTGGCTGCACGGTGTCGTGGTTTGGAAACGGTGATGGTACTTATACCGGCAAGTACGACGTTTACTCGAATACGTGTCAGGAGCCCTACAGGTGCGATCCCGCCTTGCTTGCCGCTGGATACGTCTACAACGCGTACGCCAACGCATGCGTGCCGCCTCCGGCAGAGTGCGAAGGCAACGAAACAAGAGATCCGGCGAGTGGTGAATGCCGCCCGAGCTGCCCGGAAGGGCAATCGCTGGACGAGTTCGGCCAGTGCAAGCCGCAAAAGAACACCTGCCCGCCCGGCGAGGTCAAGAGTCCGGAGGGCAATTGTTTGCCCGGTGACGGCCAATGCGCGGCCGGTGAAGCGCGTCGCGCCGATGGCACCTGTGGCAAAGACGAAGACGGCGACGGTGAGGCGGACGACGAAGACGACAACCCCGACAACGATTCTGACAAGAACTCGTTCTCCGGCGGCGACAACTGCAACACGCCGCCTTCTTGTTCCGGTGATCCGATCATGTGTGGTCAGGCTCGCATACAGTGGCGGATCGATTGCAATACGCGTCGCAACCGTGACGTCAGCGGCGGCACTTGTGGTGCGGTTCCCATCTGCACAGGCGACAAGTGCGACGCACTCGAGTACGCGTCGCTTCTTCAGCAGTGGCGCACCGCATGCAGCCTGCAGGAGTTGCTCGCGCGTGAGGGTGGAACGGGCGATGGTGGCCAACCCGGTTGGACGAAAGTCGATGGCATGAGCCAAGACCCGGGGCAGGGTGCTACGCCCGATGATGCGCCTGGACTCACCACCGTCGCACTGACCACTGACGACCTCGACCAGTCTGGCCTCGGTGGTGGCGGTAGCTGCGCCGCGATCATGACGGCGTCCGGCGGTCAGCTCTCTGGTGGCTTCGCGTCGTTCCTTGCCTCGCCGCCGCCGATGTTCTGCAACTGGATCAACATGATTAAAGCCATTGTCGTGTTGGTGGCTGCGGTCACGTCCTGCTACATCCTCGCGAAGGGAGGCCGCTGATATGCCTGCGATCATCGGCGCGCTCGTCGCCATGCTGATTCAAGCCTTACGACAGTACCTGCCCGGCATCATCGGGCGGATTCTGCTGGCGTTCGGCATTACCTTGGCCGTGCACGAGGTTGCCATGCCTCAGTTGAAGGCCTTCATACAGGCCAAGATGGGTGCCTTGCCGGCGGTCATCTACGCCTACGTCGATGCGACCGGCTTTGGACTGGCCGTGACGATGATCCTGTCGGCGGTCGCTGCCGGCGTCGCGCAACGCGCGTTCCTCTCCAAGTTGAGCAGCAGCTAATGGGCCTCTATCTCGTCACCGGACAACCCGGCCACGGCAAGACCGCTTACGCGCTGGACAAGGCGTTCCAGTTCAAGAAGGAAGGGCGCGCGGTCTACGCGCATGGCGTCAAAGACCTCGATTACGAAAAGGCCGGCTTCACGTACCTCGACGATCCGACCCAGTGGGAGCAACTTCCGGATGGATCGGTCGTGCTGCTCGATGAGTGCTACACCGTTTTCCCGAATCGGAATCCCGGCGCCAAGGTGCCATCGCATGTTGAAGCGATGGCTCGCCACCGTCATCGTGGTTTCGATTTCATCCTCGTTGCTCAACAAGGGTTGCAGCTCGACCCGTTTCTGCGCGGCCTGTACGAAGAACACGTCCACGTCCGTCAGACCAGCGTGTTCAAGTCCAAGACCAAGCTCAAGCGATGGACGCAGTATCAGGGGAACACGCAAGGTGCGTGCAACGATGTCATTGACTGGATCAGGCCCAAATACGTCTTCGACTACTACACCAGCACTACGCTGGTCACGACGAAGCGATCCATGCCGATGTGGCTGCGCTGGCTGCTCGTCGCGTTTGCGTTTCTCGCGGTCGTGCTGTTGGCGGTCAAGTGGTACTTCAACATGAAGATCGCCGAATACACGCAGCCGGTGCCCACCACCACCACTGAGGAGGCGGCGACCGCTGCCCGCCGCGGAGCGGACGGGGCGGCGGGTGCCGCCGACCTCCGCACCTTCGAGACGCCAACGGACTACGCGGAAGCTCATCTCCCACGCTTCGCAACGATGCCCTGGACAGCGCCAATTTTTGACCAACGCCAGCCGGTCACGGATCCTCAGTTGGTGTGCATGTCCGCACTCGGCGGTGTCGATGCTACGGGCCAGCACCGTGAGCCGTCCTGCACGTGCTTGAGCGAGCAGGGCACGCGTTACGAGATCAGCGAACCCGAGTGCCGCCGTGTTGCCCGCCAAGGGCCTGTCTACAACCCGTACAGGCAGACCCAGCCGTCCGCGCCGGCCGGGGGTGTAGGGGGCATGCCCCCTACGGCTATGGCCGCCACAGCGGCCGCTCCGGCTCTCTCGTCAACAGTGATCAGTGCGCCGCAGATGACCGGCTATGGCGACATCGGCGAAAGGGACATCACCCCGGCCGCTCCCTGATGACCGCTTTTCAGCAGCGCCCGACCTCGCGCCACTCATTCCCCGTCTTCTGGAACTTGCGTCCACCGATGCACTTTGAGCTACTGTCGTTCTCGGGTCGCACATCGTTCTGTTGTGCGGCTTCACGGGCGCGGCGAAGGTTGTCTATCTGCTGCTGACGCTTAAGGTCATGCAGCTCTCTGCGAAGCCGGGCGTTCTCCAGCGCGATATTGGCCTGCGTTGTCCGCTTCGCGTATAGCTCTGCGGCCTCGGCGCGCTGCTCTTGCTCGGCGCTGCGCTTCGTCCATTCGAAGATGCCCAGCACCGTGACAATGATCCCGCCGACGCCCAGGGCGAGACTGACCCATACCGTGATGCCGCGATCACGCAGCGGCTTGAATCGACGTTCCATCGTTTCCCCCGTGGTGTCCTGTCGCGGCAATCTTAGTCCGAGAACATGCGGCCGTGCCTGTATAGCCAACGGTCCAATAGGTTCGGCGAGATCCAGTCGCCCGAGGGCGACACCAGCCGGGCGCCGGCCATGCGCCAGCCGCTCCACGGTCCATGGAGCGGCGTATGGTTGTAGATGACCCGGCGGTGCAGCTGGGCCGCACAGTTGTTCGGGCATTCGCCGCCTGGCTGCCAGCATGGCGGCCTTTCCAGCTCGATCATGGTGTCCGTCCCCTGAAACGGACCGGGGACCGTATAGGCCCCCGGGATGCTGTGGGATCGGACTACGCCGCGAGGGCGGGTAGGAAATTTCCGAGGCGGAGTGACCGTAGCAGCCTACGGATAACTTCGCATAATGCATATTATGTAAAAGTCGGACTGACAAAGGCACGCCGTTACCGGCATGCCTCCCGGACGGCCTCGTCCCAGGAACTGGACTGGTCGAAGGTGCGATTCAGGCCGAGCCTCTCGTAGGCTGCGTCTCGCCTCCGCTTGGTCTGTTCGCATCGGCGGCGGTTCGATCTTGCCGATGAAGAGATCGCCGCGCCCTGTGCGTACGACGAGGATCGGCGCGATCCCGCCAGTCGCGAGAGATAAAGCGAGTCTGCCTCGCTGTGCCTGCGCCGTTGCTCGCGCAATCGTGTCTCTTCATGCGTGGGTGGCGGTTCGGGCTTGGCATCCCACGATCGCTCCTGCCTGGAGGTCGCTGGACATGGCGCGCTCTGGTAACTCACGCTGCCGTCGTGTGAAACGCACTTGTGCACCTGCTGGGCGGCGACCGGAAACGTCAGCATCAGCAAGCCCACCGTAAGCATCCATCGCATAAACAGCTCCATGTTTGTGACGTAGCTCACGGATGGTAGCGCTGCAGGAGTGAAGGCAAAAGCCGGCCATCACGGTCCCGACCGCGGCGAGCGTCCATTGCACAGCGCCGCGGCCAAGAGCAAGGGCAGAATCCGGTACGTCAGCTTCTCGCGCCGCGAAGCCTGAGCGCGTTGGCGATCACCGACACCGACGACAGGCTCATCGCCAGTGCAGCCAGCATCGGGCTCAGCAGCAGCCCGGTCAGCGGATACAGCACGCCGGCGGCGATCGGTACGCCGATGCCGTTGTAGACGAAGGCGAACCCGAGATTCTGCTTCATGTTGCGCACAGTGGCCCCGGACAGCTCGCGAGCGCGCAGGATGCCGCGCAGATCGCCCTTGACCAGGGTGACCTGGGCGCTCGACATCGCCACGTCGGTGCCGGTGCCCATTGCGATGCCGATGTCGGCAGCGGCCAGCGCCGGCGCGTCGTTGATACCGTCGCCGGCCATCGCCACGCGGTGACCCTTCGCCTGCAGCCGTGCCACGAGCTCAGCCTTGTCCTCCGGCCGTACTTCACCGTGGAAGCTGTCGATACCCAGTTTCCGCGCCACCGCACGCGCTGTGGTCCGGCCGTCGCCGGTCGCCATCACGACGTCGATGCCCGTCTCGCGCAGCGCCGCCAGCGCCGGCGCGGAGGATTCCTTGATCGGGTCGGCGACCGCGACCAGACCGGACAACCTTCCATCGACGGCCAGGAACATCACGCTCGCACCCTCGCCTCGCATCCGTTCGGCCGCATCGGTCAGCGCGTCCGTGGCGACGCCCGATTCGGCCATCAAGCGATTGTTACCCAGCACGACCGCCCTGCCCCCGACCGTGCCGCGCACACCGGTTCCGGTGACGGACTCGAAGTCCTCCGCCGGCTCCAGTGCGAGCGAACGGCTGCGGGCTTCTCCGACGATCGCTTCCGCCAGCGGATGCTCGCTTCCCTGGTCGAGGCTGGCGGCGATCCGCAGCACCTCATCGGCTTCGGTACCATTGATTCCCAGCGCATCGTGGAACGCTGGCCGCCCCTCGGTCAGGGTGCCGGTCTTGTCGACGACCAGCGTGTCGATCGTGCGGAACCGTTCGATCGCCTCGGCATCCCTGAACAGCACGCCGGCGTTGGCCGCGCGACCGGTTGCGACCATGATCGACATCGGCGTCGCGAGCCCCAGCGCACAGGGGCACGCAATGATCAGCACCGAAACCGCGTTGAGCACGGCGTAGGTCCAGGACGGCTCCGGGCCGGCCAGGCCCCAGGCGAGGAAGGTCGTCACCGCGACCGCCAGCACCGCCAGCACGAACCAGTATGCGACCTTGTCGGCCATCCGCTGCATTGGTGCGCGCGAACGCTGCGCCTGGGCGACCAGCTGGATGATCCGGGCCAGCACGGTGCCGCTCCCGACCTGGTCGGCACGCATCACCAGACTGCCGGTGCCGTTGAGGGTCGCGCCGATCAGGAGATCGCCGGCATGCTTCTCGACCGGGATCGGCTCGCCGGTGAGCATCGATTCGTCGACGCTGGAGCGGCCCTCCAGCACGGTGCCGTCGACAGGCACCTTCTCGCCCGGGCGCACCCGCAGGCGATGACCGACATGGACGTGCTCGAGCGGGATGTCCTCCTCGCTGCCGTCGTCGTGGATCCTGCGTGCGGTCTTCGGCGCAAGCCCGAGCAGGGCCCTGATCGCCGCCGAGGTCTTCGAACGCGCACGCAGTTCCAGCAGCTGGCCCAGCAGGGTCAGCGAGACGATCACCGCGGCGGCCTCGAAATAGACGCCGACCCTGCCGTGCTCGTGGAACGAAGCCGGAAACAGGTCCGGGGCGACGGTCGCGACGACGCTGTAGCCGAAGGCGGCACCGACGCCGGTGCCGATCAGGGTCCACATGTTCGGGCTGCGGTTCCGGATCGACTGCAGCCAGCGTTCGAAGAATGGCCAGCCGGCCCAGAGCACCACCGGTGCGCTCAGCGCCAGCTCCAGCCAGGTGCGCGCCATCACCGACAAGGCCGGCGCACGGTTGCCGAACATCGCCAGTACCAGCACGACGACCGTCAGTGGCAGCGTCCACCAGAATCGCCGGGCGAAATCGCGCAGCTCCGGATCGTCGTCCTCTTCCAGGCTGGGCATCTCCGGCTCCAGTGCCATCCCGCACTTGGGGCACGTGCCCGGCCCCTCCTGGCGGATCTCCGGATGCATCGGACAGGTGTAGATCGTGCCCGCCGGCGCCTGCTGCGCGGGCGCCGGATCGGGTGACAGCCAGCGCTGCGGATCGGCGGCGAACTTCTCCCGGCAGCGAGCGGAACAGAAATGATGGATCTGGCCGTCGTGCACGTGACGGTGCGCGCTGGTCTCCGGGTCCACGGTCATGCCGCAGACCGGATCGACCACCCCGCCCGTGTCGTCGTCGGAGCCGTGACAGGCCTTGTCCGATTCGCAGCAACCGCCCTGCCCCGTGCCCTGCACGTGGCCATGATCATCGCGAGGGGCCTGACCGCCATCGCGGCACTGTCCTTGGTCGGGATGTCGTCCTTCTTCGCCATGCCGGCCGGCGTGTTCGCGTGCGCTCATGCTGCATCCTCCACCAGTGCGTTGAGGATCGGGCAGCGCGTCATCGCACCATGGCCCGGGCAGGCGTCGATCAGACTCCGCAGACCGTCGCGCATCCGCTCGAGTTCGGCCAGGCGGCGTTCCACGTCGACGAGTTTGGCGGAGGCCACCGCGTTCAGCGAGGCCATGTCGTCCTCGCGATGGTCCGACAGCGCCAGCAGTTCCCGGATCTCCTCCAGGGTGAATCCCAGCCCCTTTGCGCGACGGACGAACTGCAGTCGTGCGACGTCGTCCTCATCGAACAGGCGGTATCCGGAGGCCATCCGGCTGGCGGGACGCAGCAGCCCCTGGCGTTCGTAGTAACGCACGGTGTCGATGCCGATCCCGGTGCGACGCGACAGTTCTCCGATCTTCATGGTCGTGTCCATGGCAGCCCCTGCAGGGCGATACGGGAAGTCTGCAGTCTGGAGCATGGTCCAGAGTCAATACCCTGTTCCGTCACACGTCAGTGCGATGCGAACGGGACCGTGTCACCGTCTTCGTCGACCAGCTCAACCGTGTACGACTGAACGGTGCCGTCCGGGACTTCCATGCCGGGCGAACCCAGCGGCATTCCCGGCAGAACGAGCCCCTTCCCGCTCGGCGCCTCGACCAGCAGGCGCTGGACGTCGGTGGCGGGCACGTGCCCCTCGACGAAATAGCCGCCGACTTCGGCGGTGTGGCAGGAGCCCTTGCCATAGGGAACGCCGAGGTCGAGCTTGATCCGGTTGAGCGCGTCCGGTGCATGGTCGCGGACCTCGACTTCGAACCCGGCGTCGCGCAGGTGTTCGACCCACAGTTCGCAGCAGCCGCAGGTCGGGCTCTTGTGGACGATCGCCGACGGCAGTGCCGTCGACTCCGGCGCCATGGAAGCGGTATCCGCCAGAGCGGCCGCGGTCGTGTCGACGTCCACGCTGGCCACGACCGCCTCCCGGTCGCCGGCGCAGGCGGAGAGCAGCGGCGACAGGACCAGCAGGCCGAGGGCCGCGATACGCATGTTCATCTTCATCGGTTGCCCTCTCCCGCCTTGAGCGGACGCGACGACCAGTGGATATGGACGATCTTCCACCCCCTGGGGGTGTCGCCAAACACCAGGGTCTCGGTGCTGAGCAGGGTCATCGGCTTGCCGTCACGGGTCGCATGGACCTCGCGTTCGCTGCCGATCCAGACCATGTGCTCGCTGGTGCGCACGGTGCGATGCAGGAGCCGCACCTGCGCGTCCTTCAGGAACGCGGCATCATGGCCGGCGTGCCCGTGGAGGTACTCCTCGCGCGTGCGCTCGCTGCCGCCGCTTTCCAGGATCAGCACGTCCTCGGCCAGGAAGTCGCCGACACGCTCCAGGTCGCCGGCCTTGAGCGCATCCGAAAAGGCGTCGGCGATCGTGACGAAGCTCTGTCGCATCGCCGCGTGCCGGCCGTCGATGTCGGCGGGTGTCCCGGTGGAAGCCTGGGCATCGGCTCCGGACGCGGCTGCCCCGTCATGGGCATGGGCGCTCAGGCCGAGCGCAAGCAGGCCGCCAAGCGCCATTGTCGTCAGTTCGCGCAGGCACGTCCTGCGCGGGTGCTTTGCCTCAGCGTTCATGGGTGTGGTTGTCCTTGTGTGATGGGGCGGTCTCGTCGGGGCTGTCGTCGTTTGGGCGTGCCTGTCCGGGCATCGATGGCGCGGTCGAGGAGGCCGACCCGTGGTCGTGGTGCGAGCCGTCGGCGTGGACGTGTCCCTGCGGCGGCTCGACGGCCCCGGAGTCCCGCTCACGTTCTCCCGCTCCGCCATGTTCGTGTCCGCCCGTTTCGCCGCCGCCGTGCGAGTGCCCTCCGCTGCTGGCAACCAATGCGGCATACCCTTCCCGATCCAGAGTCGGCAAGGTCCGCAGGAAGGCGACCATGTTCCAGATGTACTCGTCTTCCATGCTGCGGCCCCAGGCCGGCATCCCGCTGGCCTTGATCCCGTGCTTGATGGTCCAGAACGCGCTCGCCGCGTCCACGGCTTCGCGGCTCAGGTCCGGTGGCGCCGGGTACAGGCCGCGACTGAGCTCGGATTCGCCGGAACCTGGTGACAGGTGGCAGCTCACGCACATCGCATCGTAGTTGCCGGCGCCCTGGCGGATCCGGTCCGGATCGTCGAGGACGGCCGGCACCTGCAAGGCCCGTGCGCGCCGGGCCACCGAGCGTTCGCGCGCGGTATCCAGCAGCGCGAACACGGGGCGGGCATGCGGTGAGTCGGCGGCGACGTCGTAGACACCGGAGTACAACACGACGACCGCTCCCGCCGCGGCCAGGGCGAGGCCGAAGCCGACGCCGATGAAGGTCTTGCCGATCGTCTTCATCGTCGCTCCCTCAGAACCAGAGCCGCACGCCGGCGACCAGGCGGGTGTCCTCGATGCCCTCGCCGTGCGCGCGCCGCAGGTCGGCGCTGCCGCCGTAGGCTTTCTCCCAGCTGACGCCGACGTAAGGTGCGAAGCGGCGACCGATCTCGTAGCGCAGGCGCGCACCCGCCTCGAACGAGGACAGACCCGAACCGATGCCGCGCGCCGGGTCATCCTTGCCGTACAGCTCGGCCTCCGCGCTCCATTGCAGGATCAGCCGGTTGCTGATCAGGGTGTCGTACTCGATCTCGAACTGCGCCGCAGTCTGCCCGGATTCGCCGATGTAGCCGGTCGCGCTGACCTCGAACTTGTAGGGGGCCAGCCCCTGCACGCCGAATGCGGCGAAGGACTGCGACGGGCCCTCGCCACCGAAGTCGTGGCGGACGCCGGCGACGACGTCCCACCACGGCGAGACACTGCGGCCGTACAGCACCTCGAGATCGGCGGCCTCGGTGCCGGCGGCGCTGGTCCGCTCGCCTTCGCTGCGCAGCCACAGGCGCTTGATGTCGCCGCCGACCCAGGCCAGCGCCTCCCAGGCGCTGCCAGTGCCGTCCTCGTCCGCGTCCCAGGCCTCCAGCCGGTCCAGCGACCAATAGCTGTGAATGCTGTCGCCATGCGAGGCGTGGGCGTGCAGTTCGGGGAACGCGGCCGCGCGGTCGGCATCGGTGACCGCCGGAATCGGTGTACGCGGCCGTTGCGTCGCCGGCCGCTGATCCGCCGCATCTCCCACCTGCGAATGACTCATCCCGGAGTGATCCATTCCGGAGTGATCCGGCTTCCCGGTGCCTGCATCCTGCCCGTCCCGGGACGGGTCGTGCGAGGTGCTGCCGTGGTCGGCATGGGTCTGCGTGTCATGGTCGACGTCGGTCGCGGCGTCGTGACGATGCGCGTGCGGATCCTGGGCCGATGCGGTCGATGGCGACAATGCCAGCGCAATGGCGAACGCGGCCGCCAGCGACGCGGGTCTCGAGTCCGTCGTGTTCATTCCTCGATCCTCACTTCCCGCATCATCCCGGCTTCCATGTGGTACAGCAGGTGGCAGTGATAGGCCCAGCGTCCGAGCGCGTCGGCACGCACGCGGTAGCTGCGCTTCGTGCCCGGCGGCATCTCGACGGTGTGCTTGCGCACCATGAAGTTTCCGTCCTCGTCCTCCAGGTCGCTCCACACTCCGTGCAGGTGGATCGGATGCGTCATCATCGTGTCGTTGACCAGAACGATGCGCAGGCGTTCGCCGTAGGTCATCCGCAGCGGTTCGGCACCGGCGAACTTGATGCCGTCGATCGACCACGCGAACTTCTCCATGTGGCCGGTCAGATGCAGTTCGACCGTGCGTCCCGGATCGCGACCGTCGGGATCGTCGAAGGTACTGCGCAGATCGGCGTAGCTGAGCACCTTGCGGCCGTTGTCGCGCAGACCGATGCCCGGATCCGAAAGGCGCGGCTCCGGCGCCATCGTCTGCATGTCGATCAGGGGGTTGCCGTTCTCGCTGGCCGGGTGTGACTGCATGCCGCCTCCGTGATCCATGCCGGCATGCTGCGTCGCGTCCTGGTCCATCGGAGGGTGATCCATTGCAGCGTGATTCATCGCGGAATGATTCATGCCGTCATGGCCCATGTTGCCGCCACAGCCGCCCTCCATGCCCTTCATCGCCGCCATGCCGCCGCCATGCCGCATGCCGCCGTGATCCGTGTCGCCGTGCCCCATGCCGCCATGGCCCATGTCGGCCATGGTCAGGATCGGGCGCGGATCCGGCGCAGGCACCGGCGCGCGCAGCCCCTCGCGCACCGCCAGGGTGCCGCTGACGTAGCCGGTCCGGCCCATGTCCTGGGCGAAGATCGTGAACGCATCCTGCCCGGACGGCTCCACGATCACGTCATAGGTTTCCGCGACCGCGATGCGGAACTCGTCCACGGTCACCGGATGCACGTGCATGCCGTCGGCGGCGACCACGGTCATCTTCAGGCCCGGGATGCGCACATCGAAATAGGTCATCGCCGAGCCGTTGATGAAGCGCAGGCGGATCTTCTCGCCGCTGCGGAACAGCCCGGTCCAGTTGCCCAGCGCGGTCGTGCCGTTCATCAGGTAGGTGTAGGTGTGCGCGTTGACGTCGGACAGGTCGCTTGGCGTCATCCGCATCTCGCCCCAGGCCTTGCGGTCCTGCACGGTGCGCGCGAGCCCGTCGCGTCGCGCGTCGCGCACGAAGTCGCCGACGGTGCGCATGTAGTAGTTGTCGTAGCTGGCCATCTTCTTCAGCCGCGCGAACAGCGACGCCGGATCGAGGTCGGTCCAGTCCGACAGCATGACCACGTAATCGCGGTCGTAGCTGAAGGGCTCGGGCTCGACCGGGTCGATCACCAGCGGACCGTACAGGCCGGCCTGCTCCTGGAAACCGGAATGGCTGTGGTACCAGTAGGTGCCGCCCTGCCCCACTTCGAAACGGTAGTGGTAGGCCTCGCTGCGGCCAATGCCGTCGAAACTCAGGCCCGGCACGCCGTCCATGTTCGCCGGGAGGATGATCCCGTGCCAGTGGATCGAGGTGGTGTCGCCGTGGATCGAACCCGCCGGCAGATCGTTGCGCACGCGCAGGTTGACCGTGGTGCCCTCGCGCCAGCGCAACAGCGGCGCCGGCAGGCTTCCGTTGACTGTGATCGCGGTGCGCAGCCGCCCGGTGAAATCCACCGGCGTTTCGCCGATCGACAGATCGAACTCGGTACCGGCCAGCACGCTGGGCTGGCCCTGGGATTTCAGCGCCCAGGAAGGACGTGTCCACAGGCCCAGGCCGGCGATCGTGCCGCCAGCGGCCAGGCCCTGGACGAAACGGCGACGCGAAGGCGCGGGCACGCCGTGGCCGGCATCGGAAAAATCGGAAGACATCGTTAACTCCGTTCGGGAATCGAGTGCTCTCCCATGTCGGGAGACGCACGACCGGTGCGTGTCGCCGTCCGGCGTGCACGCGGGACTCCGGCACCTCGGTGCCGGCGCCGGGTCAGCCGATCGGAGGCCTGATCAAGCGGGGGCGGACGGGCTCGGGATGGCCGTCGCTGAGGGGATGGACGGCCGTGCCATCCGGGCCGGGCGCGGCGCCGGCCAGCATCGGCACCGGCATCGCGCAGCAGTGCTGGACGCACTCGCAGAGGCAGTGTTCGCTGCCGCAGCAGTCCGGCGCATCGCCATGCGCGACAGGCTCCGGCGCTGCGGGCATGTCATGGCTGGTGCCGGCCATGTCCTCGTGGCATGGCGGAGCCGCCTCTTCGCCCGTCGCGGCGGACCCGTGCACGGCCAGCGCCTCGTGCTCGACCAGCATGCGCGCCGATGCCATCGCGCCGCCGATGCCATTGAGCATCAGCATCAGCGCGACCAGCACTCGCAGCAGGACGGACGAACGGGACATGGAGCCAATGATACGCCGACAACGGTGAACCGGCCGCATGCTGACCGATGCGGGCACCGGCAGGCAACTCTGGAGCCGCTTCAGTGTTTGCGGTGCTCGCAACTCGCCCATGCATCTCGAGCATCGCGTGCGATCGCCGTCCGCCGCCGTCCATCTTCCTGGAAAGTCGTGGCGCGTCCTGCTCCGCAACGTCCTCCATTGACCCGCGCGGCGCTTCCCCGCAATCTTGGCCGGACTCTCCGCAAAGCAATATAAGGACATGATCGGGATCGATCCGGGCAAGGCCGCGAAGATGATCGGCAAGCTCGTTCTGGCCGGCGTCCGCTTCTGCGACACGGCCGGACGCACGATCGATGATCGGCAGTACTTCGGCAGGGTGCTTCGGATCAATGCCGACGAAGGGCTGGTCATCGCCAGCGGCGTCGACGGCGGGGAGAACCACCTGCCGCCGGACCTGGACCCGTACACCAGGGCGGAGCCGGGCGATTACAGGCTCAGGTCCATGGACCTGACCGTCACAGATCCCGACTATCTCTGCACGTGGCATGTGCATCCGCAGGAATGCGGCGGTGTGGACGAATCCTGAAGGGGCATCCACGTTTCCGGCTCCATCGTGCACTGACAACCCTTCGGTTGCATGGCCTCAGGCGTGGACAGGTTGGAAGCAAAACGAGTCGAGCACGCCAGACGCATGGCGCTGCGGCGCGGTGCGGGCGACCGGGTTCCGGCGCCGCCACAGCCGCCCGCATCGGCGCACGCTCGTACCTTGTAGCGCATGCCTGCTTCGTCTGCCGCAAGAGCTTCAAGGTCTCACCGAGGCCGCAGCAGCGAACCCGGTTGCCCTTGTTGCGCGGGCCGCCTCCATGAGATGGGACGTTCCTTCAAGGCCCCGCCCATGCGCAACCGCGAGCAGTGGGCCAAGGTCCAGGCGCTTTACGAGGCGGGATTCCGCTTCTTCAGCTATCGCAGCGCCGATGCTCCGCCGTTTCCAGTGCGGCTTCGCGATGTCGAAGCATTCGTTCGCGGCAACCCGGAACATCCGATGCGCACTCGCAAAACCGCTGAACCCCCTGCAAGCTGACCGCTCGAGTCATTGCGGGCTCGGGCATCGGAGCTCCGCCGGCAGTCGGATCGTTGCCCGCGGGCGTCTGCCATCCATCGAGCGACACGGTCGCAGGCGATCGTCGCTTGAACGACTGCCGCAACGACGCTTCGCCCGAAAAGGCATTCGCATCCCCGAGATCGCGCGGTCGAGTACGATCGGATCGAATATCCGGTCCCGGAAAAACGAAAAGCCCTGACGAGTCAGGGCTTTTCGTTTCGAATCTGGCGTCCCCACGGGGATTCGAACCCCGGTCGCAACCGTGAAAGGGTTGTGTCCTAGGCCTCTAGACGATGGGGACGGATGTTGCGGTCTGTTCCAGAAAGTTGGTGGAGCCAGGCGGGATCGAACCGCCGACCTCTACAATGCCATTGTAGCGCTCTCCCAGCTGAGCTATGGCCCCACTGCGCTGGAAAGACGGCCATCTTAGGGGCCGTTCCGGAGGTCGTCAAGACATTTCGATGACTTTTTTCGTAACGGATTCCGGCCCCCGCAACGTCGCCACTCCGTGGCCGCGCTCGGCCAGGTACTCCAGCCATTTGCCGAGGAAGGTGTTCATCCGCATCCGGTGTCCGATCACCTCGGCGGGCGGCGGGTACAGGCCGATCACGTCCTGCCAGCGGCGGCCGATATAGCAGTGGGTGGCCTCGAGCTGGCGTGCGTCGTGGTAGACGCGCAGGTAGGCGGACGGGTCCGGCTCGCCGGTGACCGGGTCGGGCATTGCATAGGTCATCCGCAGCTCGGTGGTGTAGCGGTGCCGCTCGATCACGTCCAGGCAGACATCCAGGCCGTCGCCGATCGTGGAGCGGTATCTTCCCGCCTCCAGCGCGGCAGGCGCGAACAGGCGCTGGAAACGTCCATGATTCTCCGCATACAGCCCCATCAGCCAGCCGAAACGGTTGAGCCGGGGGATGCGTTCTGCTGGTGAGACGGTGATCGACATGAGCCTGATGCTACACGCGCGGCATGGATTTCGGCAGCGTTGACGCGGGCCCCGCGCGGGAATAGCGTGTAGGTTCATCGCTCTGCACGTGCAGGCGATGCTGAATCGGCATTCAGCGCCCTGCCCGGCCCGCGTTCCACCACCGGTTTTCAGCCGCAGGCGATCCCGTTCAGAACATCTCGCGGCGGATTCCCAGCGTCGACAGCACCTTGCTCGAGATCTCCTCGATCGAGGTATGGGTCGTACTCAGGGTCGGGATGCGCTCGGCGCGGAACATCATCTCGGCCGCCGCGACCTCGCGACGACAGGTGTCCAGCTGGGCGTACCGCGAGTTCGGCCGCCGTTCCTGGCGGATCTGCTGCAGGCGGATCGGATCGATGGTCAGTCCGAACAGCTTGTTGCGGTACGGGCGCAGCCGCGGCGGCAGGCGGTCATGCTCGAGGTCCTCCTCGGTCAGCGGGTAGTTGGCCGCACGCACGCCGTAATGCAGCGCAAGGTAGACGCAGGTGGGCGTCTTGCCCGCCCGGGACACCGCGACCAGGATCAGGTCGGCCTCGTCGTAGTTGATGCTGGCGCCGTCGTCGTGGGTCAGCGCGTAGTTCATCGCGTTGATGCGGCGGTGGTAGGTCTCGAAGTCGACCAGGCCATGGGCCTTGCCGACCGCGTGGCGCCGGGTCTCGCCGAACTCCTGCTCCAGCGGCTCGATGAACGGGGCGAATACGTCCAGCAGCAGTGCTCCGCTGTCCGCCAGCGCCTCGCTGATCGAGCTGTCGACGCAGGAGTTGATCACCACCGGGCGTACACCGTGCATCTCGGCGGCCTTGCGGATCCGCTCGGCCGCCTCCTGCGCCCGCTCGACGCTGTCGACGAAGGAGATGCGCTCGCTGACGAAGCGGGTCCGTTCGAACTGGGTCAGCAGCGTGTGGCCGATGGTCTCGGCGGTGATGCCGGTGCCGTCGGAGATGTAGAAGACCGGGCGAAGCCCCATGCCGAACCCCTCGAAAAGTCGCCTGCCAACAGGAAAAAGCCCGCCGAATCAACCTTGTAAGCGTCCGGCGCACAGGCGATCATAGCGGCTTGTCCGCCGGACATCCGCCCCTGCCGGGGCCCGAGCCGTCGCATCCCCCGTTCCGCCGTACCAGGAGCCCCGTCTTGAAAGAGAACATCCTCTGGCTGCATGAGCTGCGCCTGTCCGATCTGGCCCGAGTGGGAGGCAAGAACTCCTCGCTCGGCGAGATGATCGGCAACCTGGCCAACCTCGGCGTGTCGGTTCCAGGCGGCTTCGCGACGACTGCGGAAGCGTTCAAGGCGTTCATCGCACACAACGACCTCCACCAGCGCATCTTCGACCGCCTGGCCACGCTCGACGTGGAGGACGTGCAGGCGCTGACCGCGGCCGGCAGCGAGATCCGCGGCTGGGTCATCGACGCGCCGCTGCAGCCGGATCTGGATGCGGCGATCCGCGTGGGCTACCGCAAGCTCTGCGACCAGAACGGCGGTGGTGCGGCTGGGCAGGATGTGGCGGTCGCGGTGCGCTCCTCGGCGACCGCGGAAGACCTGCCCGACGCCTCGTTCGCCGGCCAGCAGGAGACCTTCCTCAACGTGACCGGCGAGGACGAGGTCGTCCACAAGGTCAAGGAGGTCTTCGCCAGCCTCTACAACGACCGCGCGATCGCTTACCGAGTCCATCACGGCTTCAAGCACGAGGACGTGTTCCTGTCCGCCGGCGTGCAGTTGATGGTGCGTTCCGACGTCGGAGCTTCCGGCGTGCTGTTCACCCTCGACACCGAATCCGGCTTCCGCGACGTGGTGTTCATCACCTCCAGTTACGGCCTTGGCGAGATGGTCGTCCAGGGCGCTGTCAACCCGGACGAGTTCTACGTCTACAAGCCGACGCTGAGCGCCGGCCGCCAGGCGATCCTGCGCCGCTCGATCGGCGCCAAGCAGCTGCGCATGGTCTATTCCGACGTGCCGGGCCAACGCGTCCGTACCGAGGACACTCCGGCCGAGCTGCGCAACCGTTTCTCGATCAGCGACGAGGACGTGCACGAGCTGGCCCGGCAGGCACTGATCATCGAAAAGCACTACGGCCGCCCGATGGACGTGGAATGGGCGAAGGACGGCAACAGCGGGAAGATCTTCATCGTCCAGGCCCGGCCGGAAACGGTGAAGTCGCGGGGCAAGGCGACCCAGATCGAGCGCTTCCAGCTCGGCGAGCGCGGCAAGGTGGTCTGCGAAGGTCGAGCGATCGGCCAGAAGATCGGCAGCGGTACCGCGTGCGTCGTGCGTTCGCTGGCCGACATGAATCGCGTCCAGCCCGGCGACGTACTGGTCGCCGACATGACCGATCCCGACTGGGAACCGGTGATGAAGCGTTCGGCGGCGATCGTGACCAACCGCGGCGGACGCACCTGCCATGCGGCGATCATCGCCCGCGAGCTGGGCGTGCCGGCGGTGGTCGGTACCGGCAACGCGCTGGACACGATCGAGGACGGCCAGACCGTGACCATCAGCTGCGCGGAAGGCGACACTGGCTACATCTACGAGGGCGCCCTGCCCTTCGAGCGCCATACCGCCGACCTGGACGACATGCCGCCGGCGCCGCTGAAGGTGATGATGAACGTCGCCAACCCGGAGCGTGCGTTCGACTTCGCGATGCTGCCCAACGCCGGCGTCGGCCTCGCCCGTCTGGAGATGATCATCGCCAGCCACATCGGCGTGCATCCCAAGGCGCTGCTCGAATACGACCAGCAGGACGCGGAGACGAAGAAGCGCATCGACGAGCGCACCGCCGGTTACGGAGACCCGGTCGACTTCTACGTCGACCGCCTGGCCGAAGGCATCGCGACGATCACCGCCTCGTTCGCACCGAACCCGGTGATCGTGCGTCTGTCGGACTTCAAGTCAAACGAATACGCAAACCTGGTCGGCGGCAGCCGCTACGAGCCGCATGAGGAGAATCCGATGATCGGCTACCGCGGCGCCAGCCGCTACGTCGATCCGTCGTTCGCCGACGCGTTCGCGCTGGAATGCCGCGCCGTGCTGAAGGTGCGCGAGCAGATGGGCCTGACCAACTGCTGGGTGATGATCCCGTTCGTGCGCACGCTCGAAGAAGGCCGCAAGGTCGTCGAGGTGCTGAAGGCCAACGGCCTGGAACAGGGGAAGGACGGGCTGAAGATCATCATGATGTGCGAGCTGCCGTCGAACGCGTTGCTCGCCGAGGAGTTCCTGGAGATCTTCGACGGCTTCTCGATCGGTTCCAACGACCTGACCCAGCTGACCCTCGGCCTCGATCGCGACTCCGGCCTGGTCGCCCATCTGTTCGACGAGCGCGACCCCGCGGTCAAGAAGCTGCTGGCGATGGCGATCGCCACCGCGAAGGCCAAGGGCAAGTACGTCGGCATCTGCGGCCAGGGCCCAAGCGACCACCCCGATCTGGCGCAGTGGCTGATGGAACAGGGCATCGAATCGGTGTCGCTGAATCCGGACACGGTCGTCGATACCTGGCTGAAGCTCGCCAAGGCCAAGGCGGGCTGAACGTCTGTTCAGAAGTAACGCATCGCTCACGCGCGACGCGTTAGGCTACGAAAAACCGACGCCCCGCTGATCGCGGGGCGTCGCATTTGCGGTCGTCGTCCCGGACCGCAGCGCCCCTGCGCAACGGCACCGGCAAGGCACGCGCCCGTACAAAAATAAGGAGCGATCCATGCAGATCGGAGCAATCGAACTCGGTTCGGAATGGCTGGAGTTTGCGATCAACCTCGGCGTCCGCCTCGCCATCGGCCTGGTGGTGTTCTATATCGGTCTGCGCGTGGCGCGCTGGCTGGCGGGAGCTTCCGAGCGCGGCCTGAGCCGCGCCTCGGTCGACCCGATCGCGGTCCGGTTCCTGCGCAAGGTCGTCTACGTCGGCCTGCTGGTCGTGCTGATCCTCGGCCTGCTGCAGGGCGTGTTCGGCGTCGCGCCGACCTCGATGATCGCCGTCCTCGGCGCCGCCGGTCTGGCGATCGGCATGGCGCTGAAGGATTCGTTGTCGAACGTCGCCTCCGGCGTGATGCTGGTGTCGCTGAAGCCGTTCCGGGTCGGCGATATCGTCACCATCGCCGGCGAGACCGGCATGGTCGAGGACGTCAGCATCTTCCAGACCAAGCTGCGCGGTGCCGACAACCAGCTGGTCGTGCTGCCCAACAGCCTGATCACCAGCGATTCGATCATCAACCTCACCCCCGACGTGCGACGCCGGATCGAGCTGGTGATCGGCATCGGCTACACCGACGACATCGACATCGCCCGCAAGGTCGCGCTGGACATCATGGCGGCCGACGAGCGCATATTGGCAGAGCCGGCACCCGACGTGCTGGTCTACGAACTGGCCGACAACAGCGTCAATCTCGGCATCCGCTGCCACGTGGCCAATGCCGACTGGTTCGTCACCAAGTGCGAGCTGACCGAGCGGATCAAGAAGGGCTTCGATGCTTCCGGTGTCAGCATTCCGTTCCCGCAGCGCGACGTGCACATGTATCACCACGTCGCCGGCGGCCCGGGTGGCCCCGCGGCGCTGCCGCCGCAGGTCAGGGACAGCCTCGACAGCCCGGATCACCAGCCATCGGCCGACCCGGAATAGGCCGAACCAGAACGCAGGTGGCGGCACACGCTTCCCGTGTGCGGCTGCGACCGGCGGTGTCCGGCGCGAACCGGCTCAGGCTTCGGTCGCCCCGCCCAACCGTCCCATGAAGGCCCGGTAGTGGCGCAGCTCGGCGATCGAATCGTGCACGTCGCTGAGCGCGGTATGGCGCGACTGCTTGCTGACCCCGGCCAGCACCTCGGGCGCCCAGCGTCGGGCCAGCTCCTTGATGGTGCTGACGTCGAGATTGCGGTAATGGAAATGCCGTTCGACCTGCGGCATCAGCCGGTGCAGGAAACGTCGGTCCTGACAGATCGAGTTGCCGCACATCGGCGAGGCGCCGGGGCTGCTCCACTCGCGCAGGAACGCAACCGTCCGCGCTTCGGCCTCCGCCATGTCGACGGTGCTGGCCAGCACCCGCTCCCACAATCCGGAGCTGCCGTGCTGGCGGCGGTTCCACTCGTCCATCCCCTGCAGGCGCTCGAGCGGGTGACGAATCGCCAACTCGGGCCCCTCGGCGAGCACTTCGAGGCGGGCGTCGGTCACCACGGTGGCGATTTCGAGGATGGAGTCGTTGTCCGTGTCCAGTCCGGTCATCTCCAGGTCGATCCAGACCAGCCGTTCGCCCTTCCCTGCCGCCGCACCCGGTATCGTCGCCATGCCGCTCCCCGTCTCCCGCTCGCCGTCGTCTTCGTGTCGGGGCATGATAGCGGCAACCCACCCCCAGCGGATCGCCATGTTGAAGGACGCCGCCACGCATTACGCCATCCTGACCGCAATGCTCGCGCCTGCGTTCTTCCTGACCGCGACCGCTTCGCTGCTGATGTCGGCGAACAACCGCCTGGCCCGGGTGATCGACCGCGCCCGCCAGTTGCTGGTCGAGCTGGAGACGGTGAGCAACGACGACGAGCGCGCGCGGATCGAGCAGCTGATCCTGATGCAGCGGCGACGCAGCCGGATCACCCTGCACGGCAGCCAGCTGCTGTATCTGGCGATCAGCTGCTTCGTCGGGACCAGCCTGACCGTCGCCGCCGACGCGTTCCTCGGTTATCGCTTCGTGTCGGCACCGACGATCCTCGCCGCGCTCGGGGTGACGATGATGCTCGCCGCGAGCATTCTGCTCGCTTATGAGTCGTCGCTGGCGGTGCGCGTCGTCAACGACGAGATGGATCACGGCCACAAGCGCGCCAACGAACGACGCCTGGCCGGCCGCTGAGCGAACCGGCCTCTCGTCCTCCGCGCGCTCAGAACGCACGACTGACGGTGAAGCTGCCGAACACCGGCGTCTCGGCCTGCTCCTCGAATTCGCGGGTGCTGTGGTAGCGCGCCAGCGCGAACTTCCAGCGGTGGTACATCAGCGCGACGCCGTAGCCGGCATAGGCGACCAGCGGACGCCGGTCGACGCGGTGGCTGTCGCGGAACAGGTTGCCGTCGAGGGTGATGTCGTGCAGCACCCAACGCGCATCCATGCTCAGGAAGAGGTGAAAACCGCCGGGATACTGGCTCTGCGGCTCGCGCGTCGGCGCGGTGTTCTCGCCTGCCGGTCGCAGCGGCGTGCTGCCGAAGTCGTCGGGCAGATTGCGGCCGAAGCGGAACTCGCCGCCGACGTTCGCGTAGGTCGCCAGGTTGCCGAGGCTGCCGCCGTAATGGCCGATCGCGTCCCAGCTCCAGCCCGGATCGCCGTCGTGATTGGCGGAGACGCGGTGCATCCGCTCGTGGATCAGCCGCACCACCGGCTCGTTCTCCAACTGGTTGTCCCAGCCCCTGAACTTTTCGCTGCCGGTGATGCCGTGGACCGCATCCTGCACCTGCTCGCCGAGCGCGGCCGGACCGACGATGCCGGCCTGCAGCTGGGTCGTGCGCAGCCGGTCGCCCTCGCGGGCGTTGTAGCCGAGCCCGACCAGCAACGCCGCGGCGTATGGGCGGTCGTCCTCGATCAGCTCGCTGCGGCTGAAGTCGGTCGGGGTGAAGATGCCCTGGGCGAAGGTCGCGATCATGTTCTGCTGCTCGAAGCGCGCCGGCTGCAGCGCCTCGAGGTGGCGGTTGACCCAATGCGCGAGCGGCGGCAGGCAGGGATCGCCGGTGTAGTCGCGCAGGTTCGGCGAGACCAGGGTCAACTGCACGCCGTTGCTGTAGCCCTGGTCCTGGCCGCCGAACAGGTCGTTGTCGACGCGGAAGTTCACGATCGGCGGCAGACGCGTGCTTCCGTGCCTGCAGCCCTCGCGCCCCTGCGCAGCGGCATCGCCGGCTGCAACGAGCATCGAGATCGAGGCGATGGCCAACAGCCACAGCGGATGGAGTCGGATCATTGGCGGGAGATGGGGGTTGGAAGCGGTGGTGAAAGGTGGCCGCGCGGCGTCGGAGCGGCATGCGGGTGCAGGATGGAACTCAGGCCGGCTTGCCGCTCCGCTTGGCGCGAAAATACGCGGTCAGCCGCGCGCCGGCTTCCTCGCCGAGCACGCCACCGTGCACTTCCACCCGATGGTTGTGGCGCGGATCGGCCAGCAGGTCGAACACGCTGCCGGCCGCACCGGTCTTGGGATCGCGGGCGCCGTAGACGACGCGCCGGATGCGTGCATGGATCATCGCCATCGCGCACATCGCACACGGTTCCAGGGTCACGTACAGCGTGCTGCCGAGCAGGCGATGGTTGCCCAACCGCATCCCGGCCTGGCGCATCGCGACGATCTCCGCGTGCGCGGTCGGGTCGTGTTCGGTGATGTTGCGGTTCCAGCCTTCCCCCAGCACCTGGCCATCGGCCGAAACCAGCACCGCGCCGACCGGGATCTCGTCGTCCTCGCGCTCCGCCCGCGCCGCCAGCACCAGCGCGTGTCGCATCCAGCGAACGTCGGCGGATTCGTCGGGCGTCATGGGTCCCCTGCGTCCAGGGCTTGCAGCAGCGCTGCATGGAACGTGTCCGGCGCTTCCACCTGCGGAGAATGGCCCAGGGCCGGGAACTCGATCAGCTCGGCATCCGGGATCGCGTCCGCGGCCTGCCGGCCCAGTCTCGGATACCGGCCCAGTGCGGATGCGACGTCCTGCGGTGCACGGTTGGCGCCGGGAGCGGTCCGGTCCTTGCCGCCGATCACCAGCACCGTCGGCACCCGCAGCGCCGGGAACTCGTGCACCACCGGCTGGTTGTACAACATGTCGGTCGTCTGGGCCTGATTCCACGCCACCACATCGCCGCCGGGACCGGCGTACATGCCGGCCAGCATGCCGACCCAGCGGTCGTACTCCGGCTTCCAGGCGCCGTTGTAGTAGTAGCGGCTCTGGTAGGCCTTGATCGACTCGAAGCTCGTGCGCTTCTCGTTCTCGTACAGCGTGTCGATCGTCGCGTACGGCACGCCTTTCGCCTGCCAGTCCTCCAGGCCGATCGGATTCACCAGTACGAGGCGCTCGACCGCACCGGGATGGGCCAGCGCGAAGCGCGTCGCCAGCATGCCGCCCATCGAGTGGCCGATCACGACCGCCTCGTCGACGTCGGCCGCGGCAAGCAGCGCCCGGGTGTTGTGCGCGAGCTGGTTGAAGCTGAACTGGTATCCGCGCGGCTTGCTGGATTTGCAGAAGCCGATCTGGTCCGGTGCGATCACCCGGAACCCCGCGTTGGCGAGGACCGTGATGGTGGCCTCCCAGGTCGCCGCGCAGAAGTTCTTGCCATGCAGCAGCACGACGGTGCGGCCGTTCGCCGGTACCGTCGGCGCCACGTCCATGTAGGCCATCTCCAGCGCCTGCCCCTGCGACCGGAACGCGAACGGCCGCACCTCGTGCGGATACTCGAACCCCTCCAGCCGGGATCCGTATTCCTCCGCACCCGCGGCGGGACCGATGGCGAGCGACAGCGATACCGAAAGTGACAGTGCGATGCGCTTCATACCAGGCTCCGGTCAGCGGCGCCGCCTCACTCCCACTCCATCATCAACAGGCCACCCAAACCCGCGTGGTTAAAGGGATTGGCTGTGATCGACATGAGGCCTTACCGTCGCTTTTACCGTCCTCCGACAAGAGCTTTGTCTGGCGCGGAAGATGGAGGGATTTGAGGGGCGACGACTCTGGCAACACCATCGTCAATCGCCTCTAGGATAGCGCAGGCAAGCGCAGCGGTCTTCCTGCACTCGTCACTTCGTCGCAGGCTTCGGAGCAGCGTACCCTCCCCTCTTGAAACCGCGATCCCCGGCCATGAACGCCTCCAGCATGTGCGGGATCAGCGTCGTCGCATCGACTGCCTCGCCGTAGGCCTGCGCGTGCAGCGCGGCGTAGCGGTCGAGGTCGACCTTGAGGCTGGCCGGGCATGCGAAGGTCAGCTTGACGCTCTCGGTCTTGGGCAGCGGCCCCAGCCGCAGCTTCTTGGTCGTACTCATCGTGAAGTCCCCCGGTTGAAGAACAGCGGCTGGTACGGCCGCAGCACCAGGTCGCGGTTGACGATGATGCGCACCGGCAGGCCCGGTCGCTCGGTCAGCGTGGGCTGGATGTTGAGGTTGCGCCGCGTCATCTCTTGCCCGACCTGGTTCACGCTGTCCTGCAGGCTGTCGCGCCCGGCGATGATGACGCGATCGTCGTCCTGTCGGTTCTCCGGTGCCGCCAGTTCGGCACCGACGCCCAGCAGCGTCGTCAGCACCGCGCCGGCGAAGATGCGATCCCAATGCCAATTGACGCCATCCTCCAGACCGGCGTAGCCGGCCGGGTCGGTGCCGGCTAGGTTGTCGAGCGTCAGCGAGGATGTGTCGGGCAAGACGATCCGATTCCAGACGACTTGAACGCGACTCTGCCCGTAGCTGACCTGGCTGTTATAGCGGCCGAGGATGCGCGAACCCTGCGGGATCAGCAGATAGCGGCCGGTTGCGGTGTCGTACACCGGCTCCGTCACCGTGCCAATCACGTCGCCCGGCAGATCGGACTTGATGCCCGTCACCAGCGCTGCCGCGATCACCGTCCCGGCCATCACCTGATACGGCGACGTCGGCATTTGCAGGTTACCGGAACTACGGGTTTCCGTGATTCCGGCTTTCTGGAACGCCTCTTTCTGGTCTTGCCGGTTCTGCACGGCGGTCGGGTCGGCGGGCTGCGCCGCCGTCGAGGCCGGCCCGGCGGCCTGTAGGTCGAAGCCCGCGAGGCCAGATGCCGAGGCGGCGGCGGCAACCTGCGCGGGCGTGGCGGCGGCGCGCGGGTTGCCCGAGCGGAAGAACACCGACGAACCCGCCGCCGCTTCAGCCTCCTTGCGCAGTGCGTCGCGCTCGGCCGCCGCCGCGTCCTGGCCGGGCGGTGAGTAGCTGGCCACCGCCGGCGGTTGCGACTTCACGATGGCCGGCCCCAGGTCACCCGGCAGCGGCGGTCCCAGTTCTGGCACCTGTGGCGGTAGCTTCGAGTAGTCGGTCGGAAGGCGGTCCAGCCCTTCCGAGCGCGATACGCGGTCGACGTTGTAAAGCTCGGCCGGGTCGCTGTCGTTGCGTCGCGGTTTCGGTTGCAACGACCACATGGTGGCGGCCATGACCGTGACGGCCAGGCCGCCGGCGAGAATGGCGAGCGTGCGCCGATTGAGGCGCGTCACCGAGCGCGGCTGCGCCCGCAGCGCCACGTTCTCCGGTGCGACCTTTGGCGCGGCATCGGGAATGGGCACGTCCGGGGTTTCGTCCTGGCTCATGGTCAGTTCCCCCGCGTGCCGTCCGTGCGCTCGATGCGAACCACGTCGCCCTTGTCGCCGCCCAGGCGCAGTTCGGCTGCGCCGAACAGCCGATCCACGATGTAGTACGGCGAGCGGAAACGGTAGTTCACCAGTTGCCCGTCGCCCTGCGCGCCGATCACGAACAGCGGCGGCAGTTCGCCTTGGGCGATACCCGGCGGGAACTGGATATAGACCTTCTCGCCATCGTCGAAGGCACGCAGCGGCTTCCACGGCGGATTGCTGCCGCTGACCGCGTAGCGAAAGCGGATCTTCTCCAGCGACAAGCCGGTATCGACTGGAGCCGCCGCCTGTGCGGCCTGCGCCTGACGCTGCAAGGCCAGCATCCGGTCCTTCGGATAATCCCAGGATACCGACGCCATCCACGCCTTGTCGGTCGAGGTCAGCTCGATCAGGTAGGTGCGCCGGCTGGTGGTGATGACCAGGTTCGTCTTGAGGCCCGAGCGGATGGGTTTCACCAGCACGTTCACACGCAGCTCGTTGCCGGCGCCGCTGGAGGTGTCGCCGACGATCCAGCGCACTGTGTCGCCGGCGGCGACCGTCACCAGCTCCTCGCCGGGCTGGAGCGAAATCACGGTGACGCGCCCCGGCGCGGCATAGACCTGATACAGCGCGCCATCGCTGAAGGGCCAGACCTGAATCGCATTGACGTAGCCCTCGCGCGTGGGGGCGATGCGCGCCTCGGCGTTGGCGCGCGACACGCGCACGGTTTCGTCGGCGGGTTCCGGCGGGGGCTTAGCGTCGTCTGCCTCCGGCATCGGCTTCAGTTGCGCCGGCATCGGCAACACCTTCGGCACCGCCACCACTTCGACCGGCTTGGGCGGTTCGGGTAGCGGCTGGGCCTGAACTGGCTCATCGAGCGAAATGCGCGGTGGCGGCTTGCCCTGCGAGGCGCAGCCCGACAGGGCCACGAGCGCCAGCACGAAAGCGTAAAGGCGGAAAGACTGGTTCATGGCTTGGCTCCTTCGGACGCATCCAGCTCGCGGCTCCAGGACAGGCCGTTGACATAGATGCCGAGCGGGTTCTTGCGCAGCCGTTGCTCGGTGCGCGGGGTTTGCAGGACGATGGACACCACGGCGTTCCAGCGTTCGGTGCCGGCGGGCGCGCCGTTGACGAATCGCTGTTCCGTCCAGCGCACGTTGAACGACGACTCGCTGGCGCGAACGACGCTGGTGATCTGCACCGTCACCGACTGCTTGCCGACGCGCGCGAATGGGTCGTTGGTGCGTGCGTACTCGTTGAGCACGGTCGCGCCGCGGTCGGTGGTGTACTCGTAGGCGTCGAGCCAGTTCTGCCGCACCACGATGGGGTCGATGGACAGCGAGCGAACCAGCGAGACGAAGTGCGCCAGGTGGAAAGCGATCTGCGCATCGGCCGGCCGGTACGGCGTGGCGGCTTCGCCGACTGCACGCACCTGGCCGGTCTTGTCCACTTCCACCACGTAGGGTGTGACGATGGACTGCGCCGAGCGCCAGACCAGGCCGCCGGCCATCAGCAAGGCCAGCACCAGGCAGCCGAAAGCCATCAGCCGCCAGTTCTTCGCCTGCACGCGGGCCGAGCCGATGCGCTCATCCCACGCTTGCGCGGCGGCTTGATACGGGGTGGCAGGCTGCGGCGTGTCGGCGTAGCGCACCTGCGGTCGCTTGAATCGCATGGCTCGTTCTCCTCAAGAATCGGAATCACGCAGGCTCGGGCCGCTGCTCGAACTGCCCGCGTCGCCGCCGCGCAGCGTGTGCGCGGCGGTGGTCGCTGCGTGGGTGAGCTGCTGGCGACGATGCAGACGCTTGGCCCAGGCGGGCTGCTGTTGCTGCTGCGGGTGGGCGGTATTGGCCATGGCTTCGCCGCCTTGTGCGGCAGCGCCGCCGCCACCGCTGGACGCCGGCCCCGCGCTGTCCGAGCGGAAGGCTGCCGCTGCGCGTTCCTTAAGCGAGCGCGCCCCGGCGGCGGCCTTCTGGCCGACCATCTGCGCGCCGCTCTTGGCGACGTTGCCCAGGCCGGCCATTGCACCCTTTGAGCCGCCGCCGGCAGCCGCAGAACCGGCCTGGAACACCGAGCGCACACTGCCAGCGGTCGAGGCGGCGGCACGTGCGCCGCTGGCGGCCATCTTCGCAGCGGCTGGCGCCATGCGCGCCCCGGCCGCCACCGCGCCGCCAACGCCGGTAGCCGCGGCACCGACCGCGACGGCGGTTCCCGCTGCGCCCAGTGCTGCCCCGGCCATCGCACCGGCGCCGAGTTGCGGCCCGCCGGAAATCAACCCCGTGGCGATGCCCGGCCCGAAGATGCCGAGCGCCAGCAAGGCAAGCGAGGCCAGCATCACGACCAGCGCGTGGTCGATGGAGGGCTCGTCCGGCGTCACCTGAAACTCGGCAAACAGCCCCGTGCCGATGCCGACGATGACGGCCAGCACCAGCACCTTGACCCCGGACGACACGACGTTGCCGAGTACCTTTTCGGCGAGGAACGCGGTCTTGTTCCACAGCGCGAACGGCACCAGCACGAAGCCGGCCAGCGTGGTCAGCTTGAACTCGATCAGCGTGATGAAGAGCTGCACCGCCAGCACGAAGAAACAGACGATGACCACCAGCCAGGCGAGGAACATCACGACGATGGGCGTCATGTTGATGAACACTTCCGGGAAGCCGGCCATCTCGCTGATCTGGTCGAGGATGGGCATGCCGGCATCGATGCCGGTCTTGGCGAGGCGTCCCGGCTGCAGGAACGTCTCCATGCTCAGCGAGCCGGTCGCGCTCAGGCCCAGGCCCGCGAACGAGCGGAACACGATGCTGGCCAGCCAGTTGAAGTTGCCGATGATGTAGGCGAAGGCGCCAACGTAGAGCACCTTGCGGATGAGCTTCGCCATCACGTCATCGCCCTGGCCGGTCGCATGGCCGAGCGCCCAATAGAGACCGGCCAAGGTCATGTCGATCGCCACCAGCGTCGCGGTCAGGAACGCGACTTCGCCGCGAAGCAGGCCGAAGCCGGAGTCGATGTAGGTGGAGAACGTGTTGAGGAAGCGGTCGATGATGGCGACGTCGTTCATGGCCGGCCCTCCACTGCGGCGATGGGTTCGTCGAAGCTGGCCGGAATCGGCGGCAGGTCGGCGAGCGTCTGGTATTCGTCCGGGCCAACCTGCCCGGAGAGAAAGCGGCGCAGGTCGGCTTGCGCGACCCGCGCGCAGAACGCGCCGTCATGCTCGCCACGGCGGCATTGCTCCCGCAGCAAGTTCAACAACACCGGGTCGGCGGCCAGCGCATCGACCGACAGCGCCTGCGACCGGCCGCAGCCGGCCAGCAGGCACGCGAAGGCGAACAGGACAGGCGCGCGTTGCATGGCCGTGCCCGTCAGTTGCCGTAGAAGGTCACGGGCTGCGGCGTGTACGCCGTGCCGGTGCCGAGGAAGCGCCGCGTCACTTCGCGGCCACGTTCGACGGCGGCGGCCTGCCGTGCCAGTTCCAGCGCCGTCGCACGGCCCTGCGTGAGCTGGAGCTGCTGCGTCTGGATGGATTGCTTCGCCTGCAGGGCCAGAAGCTGGTTGGTCGCCTGCATGGCTTGCAACGCGCCGGTCGCGGACTGGCTCTGGCTCACCAGGTCGGCCAGCATGCTCTCGTCGTCGGACAGGTTCTGCGACACCTGCGCCTGCATCTGCATCGCGGTCTGCAAGCCGTTGAGCGTGTTCTGCCAACGCTGGCGCGCATCCTGGTACATCTGGTCGCCGCTGACGGTGGCGGCGTACTGCTCCGGGTACAGACGCGCGAACTCGGTGTTCATGCTCTGCACCTCGAACGCCAGCCCTTGCGCTTGCGCGATCAGCCGTTCGGTGGTGGCGAGCGTGGAGCGAAGCCGGTTGACCACGTTGAACGGCAGGCTGGCAAGATTGCGCGCCTGGTTCGTCAACATCTGTGCTTCGTTCTGGAGCTGCTGAATCTGGTTGTTGATTTGCTCCAGCGTGCGAACCGCGGTCAGCGTGTTCTGCACGAGATTGGTCGGATCGACGACGACCCATTGCGCCTGCGCAACGGGCATGACGCCAATTGACGCAGCAACGGCGAGGGTGAGAAGGCGAATCTTCATGGCGAAATCTCCTGGGGTTGGGGAGCGAGGAAGGACGCGGCGGATGGCGCGGCCGGCAGCAGGTCGGCCGCCCAATCGAGGCCGCGATGACGCAGCCAGGCGCCGGTAAAACCCGGCGCTCCGGCGTCGCGCAGCACGCCGTCGATGGCGCGCTGGTCTTGGGGCGTCGAGGCACCCGCGAACGCGAGCGCGACCGGCCCCAGGTCGAGCTCGAACAGGCGATTGCCTGCGCGGGATTGGTAGTAGTAGTCGCGCTTGGGCTGCGCGGTGGCGACGATCTCGATTTGCCGGCTGTTGAGGCCGAAGCCTTCGTAGATCGTGCGAATCTGCGGCTCGGTGGCCTGCGGGTTCGGCAAGAAGATGCGGCTGGCGCAGCTCTCGATGATCGCGGGCGCGATGCTGGAATCCTTGATGTCCGCCAGCGACTGCGTGGCGAAGATGACGCTGACGTTCTTCTTGCGTAGCGTCTTGAGCCACTGGCGGATGCGCGCAGCGAACACCGGGTCGTCGAGGAACAGCCAGGATTCGTCGAGAATCAGCAGCGTCGGCGCGCCGTCGAAACGCTCTTCGAAGCGCGCGAACAGGTAGCCCAGCACGGCCAGCACCGCGGCCTTGCTGTGCATCAGCTCCTCCATCTCGAAGCACTGCACGTCGGCGCCGCCAAGGCGGTCGTGATCGGCGTCGAGCAGCTTGCCGTGAGCACCGCCGAGCACATAAGGCGCGAGCGCCTGCCGCAGCGTGTTCGATTGCAGCAGTACCGACAGGCCCGTGAGCGTGCGCTGTTCGACCGGCGCGCCGGCCAGACTGCCGAGTGCCGACCAGATGGCCGCCTTCTCGTCGGGGCCGACAGCGACGCCTTCGTGCGTCAGGCGGCCTTCGACCCATTCGGCCGCCCAGGTGCGGTAGCCCTCCTGGTCGATGCGCGCGAGCGGCTGGAACGCGATCGCGCCATCGGCGCCAAGGTCGTAATACTCGCCGCCCAGGCCCAGCGCCGTCGCCCGCATGGAGCGGCCCATGTCGAAGGCGAAGATGCGCGAGCCGGGATAGCGACGGAACTGCATCGCCAGCGTGGCGAGCAGAACGGACTTGCCCATGCCGGTCGGGCCGACAACGAGCGTATGGCCCACGTCGCCGACGTGCGTCACCAGCCGGAATGGCGTCGCGCCTTCGGTGCGAGTGACGATCAGCGGCGGGCCGTCGAGGTGGTCGTTCTTCTCCGGCCCGGCCCATACCGCCGACACCGGCATCAGGTGCGCCAAGTTGAGCGTCGAGACGATGGGCTGGCGCACGTTGGCGTAGGCGTTGCCCGGCACCGACGACAGCCATGCCTCCACGGAGTTGAGGGTTTCGGGGATGGTTACGAAACCCCGGCCCTGAATCGCGCGTTCCACCCTGCGCAGCTTCTCGTCGGCCACGTCGGCGTCGGCATCGAGCACCGTCACGGTCGCGGTGACGTAGCCGAAGGCCACTTGGTCGCTGCCCAGCTCCTGCAGGGCGGCGTCCGCATCGGCGGCCTTGTTGCTGGCGTCGGTATCGACCAGCGGGCTTTCCTGCTGGAAGATCGTCTCGCGCAGCAGGGCCAGGACGTTCTTGCGCTTGGCGAACCATTGCCGGCGCAGGCGGCCCAGCTCCTTCTCGGCCTCGGCCTTGTCCATGCACAGGAAGCGCGTGCTCCAGCGATAAGCGAAGCCGAGCCGGTTGAGGTCATCCAGAATCCCCGGCCAAGTCGAGGTCGGGAAGCCGCGTACCGTCACCACGCGCAGGTGCGCATTGCCCAGCATGGGTGCCAGCCCGCCAATCAGCGGCACGTCGGCCAGCAGCGCGTCGAGGTGGAACGGCACGGCCGGTACGCCGACGCGGTAGTGCCGCGTCGAGACGGTCGCATGCAGGTAGGTCAGCGTTTCGGCGTCGTCGAGCCAGCCGATTTCCGGCATCACGCCATCGAGCAAGTCGAAGATGCGCCCGGTTTCCGCGACGAACGCGGTCAGGCGTTCGCGCCAATCCACGCCGGCAGTCGGCGTGTTCTCGTAGAGCAGCTCGGCCGCGCGGGCGCGGGATTCCTCCGGTGGCAGGTATTGCAGCGTGAGGTGATAGCCGCTCTCGAAGTGGTTGCCCGATTCTTCGAAGGTCGCGCGGCGCTCCTCGTCCACCAGCCAGGACAGCGGTTCGGGGAAGTCCGAGTGCGGATAGTCCGCCGCCGGGCGGCGCTCGGCCTCGACGAACAGCGCCCAGCCGGCACCGAGCCGGCGCAGCGCATTATTCAAGCGCGCCGTCGTGGCGATCAACTCGCCTTGCGTCGCGCTGTCCAGGTCGGGACCACGGAACCGCGCCGTGCGCTGGAACGAACCATCCTTGTTGAGCACGACGCCGGGTGCGACCAGGCCGGCCCACGGCAGCCAGTCGGCGAGCAAGGCCGGGCGCTGGCGGTATTCGGCGAGATTCAGCATCGCAGCAATCTCCCGTCACACGTCCAGCAGCGGCTTGTGCTTGATGTGCCGGGCGAACACGGGCATGAACTGCGTATCGACGCGCGCACCCCATACCGCCAGCGAATGGCCGACGATCCAGAGCACGACGCCGGGAATCCAGAGTTGCAGGCCCAAGCCCACGGCGGCGGCCAGCGTGCCGTTGGCGATCGCCACGGTGCGCGGCGCGCCGCCCAGCAGGATCGGCTCGGTCAGCGAGCGATGCAGCGGCACCTCGAAGCCTGGCAGGTCGGTGGCCGTGCTCATACGACGGCCCCGCCGGAGAAGCTGAAGAACGACAGGAAGAACGAGGACGCCGCGAAGGCGATGCTCAACCCGAACACGATCTGGATCAGCTTGCGGAAGCCGCCCGACGTGTCGCCGAAGGCCAGCGCGAGGCCGGTAGCGATGATGATGATAACGGCGACGATGCGCGCGACCGGCCCCTGGATGGATTCGAGAATGGACTGCAGCGGGCCTTCCCAAGGCATCGAGGAGCCGGCGGCCTTCGCCGTGCCGGCCGTCATCAGCATCGCGGCGGCCAGCATCAGGCCGTGATGCGCTGGCCTGGCCAGGCGGCGCAGACGCGCCAAACACGAAGCTGGATTTACGGAAATGCGGAAAGCATGGGCATGCGTCTGCGTCATGGCAGTTCTCCAGAGAGGTCGGGGGACGGGGAAGACAGCGGCAGCTCAGGAAGCGGTGGTTGCAGCGCATCCGCCAGGCGGTAGCCCACGCCATCGAAGCCGAGGACGCGAGCGATGCTCTCGATGCGACGGCGCCGGCCGCGGCCGGCGATGTGGATGACGACGTTGACGGCCTCGGCGACGAGCGCCTGCGGCGGGTTCACGGCCACTTCGAGAATCAGTTGCTCCAGGCGCAGCAGCGCGCCCAGCGCGGAGCCTGCATGGATCGTGGCGATGCCACCCGGATGGCCGGTGCCCCATACCTTGATGAGATCCAGCGCCTCACCACCACGCACCTCGCCGACGATCACGCGGTCGGGGCGCAGGCGCATCGTGGCGCGCACCAGCTCGGTCATGGACACGACGCCGGCGCGCGTGCGCAGCGGCACGTGGTCGCGCGCCGCGCATTGCAGTTCCACCGTGTCTTCGAGCACCAGCACGCGGTCGCCGGTGGCGGCGATTTCCGCGAGCAAGGCATTGGCAAGCGTGGTCTTGCCGGTGCTGGTGCCGCCGGCAATCAGGACGTTCTGCCGCTCGCGCACCGCGCCGCGTAGGAACGCAGCCTGCTCGGTGGTCATCATTCCGTCGGTGACGTAGCGATCCAGCGGGATGACGCCAACCGCGCGCTTGCGCAGCGCGAAGGCCGGCCCCGGCGCGGCCGGCGGCAGGATGCCCTCGAAGCGCTCGCCGGTTTCCGGCAGCTCGGCGGTCAACAGCGGTTGGCCGCGATGCACTTCCGCACCGACGTGGGCAGCGACCAGGCGGATGATGCGCTCGCCGTCCGCTTCGGACAGCTCCGCGCCAAGCGGCGCGCGACCCGACGACAGCCGGTCGACCCAGAGCGTATGGTCGGGGTTGAGCATGATCTCCACTACGTCCGGGTCTTCGAGCGCGGCGGCGATCAGCGGCCCCATCGCCGTGCGCAACATGCGGATGCGCCGGTCGAGCGAGGTGGTGGCGAAGGACTGTGGCACGGTGCTCATGACGCACGCTCCTGCGCCTGGGCCAGCGCTGCCGCATCGTCCAGCCGCGCGGTATCCGGCTGCAGTTCCTCCACCACGTCGCGCACCAGGCTGCGCCCACGCAGCAGGTGGCGGCCAAGCTGTTCGACGAACTGCTCGAAGCGTGCCTTGCCCTGTGCGCGGGCTGCTTCCTGATGGGCTTCTGGAACAGGCGTGCTGACCGTCAGGAAGTAGCGGACGAACAGGGCCAGCGTCTCGATGGCGATGTTCTGGTCGCGCTCCAGGCGCTCGAATTGCCGCGTCAGCCGGTCGAGCCGCTTAGCGATGGCCGCCTCGCGCTGGTCGCCGGCGTCGGGCGACAACCAGGACGCCAGCGCCGCCGCGACGATGGACGACTTGGACACGCCTTTCTTGGCAGCCAGCTCGTCGAGGCGCTTGGCGTGCTCGCGCGGAATGAACAGATTGAGGCGGTACTGGCTCATAGCTGGATTCCGTCGTCGGGGTCGAGGGACGCCAACCGAGCCGTGCGCTGCATGGCCGGGTCGAGCTGGCGAGGAAGCGGGAGCGGCAGGTCGTCGTCATCGAGGAGCGCCAGGTCGCTGTCGGCGGGCCGCGGTTCGGGGCTGTATTCGGCGACCTCGGATAGCTCCGGCTGCCGGCGCGGGCCGCCGTCGTCGGCGGTGCCGGTGTCGTCGTCGGCCAGGCCTGAGGCCGTGACGGGTGCCGCCGGCATGACGGGAATCGCCAGCCAGCTCCAGTCGTCAGGCCGGGCCGGCGGCATGTCGGTATAGCGCCCGGCAGCGAGTGCAGGCGGCAGCAGTACGCGCCGCTTGAAATTGGCGTCGGCGTAGTAGCGCAGTTTCTTCGCGCGGATCGGTGCCACGCTGGACACCATCACCACGGCCTCGTCGGGCGGGAGCTGCATCACCTCGCCGGGCGTCAACAGCGGGCGGGCCGTCTCTTGCCGCGACACCATCAGGTGCCCCAGCCACGGCGCCAGCCGATGGCCGGCGTAGTTGCGCTGCGCGCGTAGCTCCGTGGCGGTGCCCAGCGTCTCGGAGATCCGCTTGGCCGTGCGTTCGTCGTTGGTGGCGAACGTCACCCGCACATGGCAGTTGTCGAGGATGGAATGGTTCTGGCCGTAGGCCTTGTCGATCTGGTTGAGCGACTGCGCGATGAGGAAGCTGCGGATGCCGTAGCCGGCCATGAAGGCGAGCGCCGTCTCGAAGAAATCGAGCCGGCCCAGCGCCGGGAACTCGTCGAGCATCAAGAGCAGCTTGTGGCGGCGTGCGATGCCGTCGCTGCCGTCGAGCGATTCGGTCAGGCGGCGTCCAATCTGGTTGAGGATCAGCCGCACCAGCGGTTTGGTGCGACTGATATCCGAAGGCGGCACCACCAGGTACAACGAGACGGGATGCTCGGCAGCGATCAGGTCGGCGATGCGCCAGTCGCAGCGCGAGGTGACTTCGGCCACCGTGGGGTCGCGATACAGGCCCAAGAAGGACATGGCGGTGCTCAACACGCCGGAACGCTCGTTGTCCGACTTGTTGAGAACCTCACGCGCAGCCGACGCGACGACAGGATGCGGCGCGTCGCCCAAGTGCCGCGTCGTCATCATCCGATGCAGCGTCAGCTCGAACGGACACGCCGGGTCGGAGAGGAAGTTGGCGACGCCGCGCAACGTCTTGTCCTCGCCTGCGTAGAGCACGTGCAGGATGGCGCCGACCAGCAGCGCGTGCGAGGTCTTCTCCCAGTGGTTGCGGCGCTCCAGCGCGCCTTCGGGATCGACGAGGATGTCCGCGATGTTCTGCACGTCGCGCACTTCATGTGCGCCGCGCCGGACTTCCAGCAGCGGGTTGTAGGCCGCCGACTTCGGATCGGTGGGGTTGAACAGCAGGCAGTGCGAGAAACGCGAGCGCCAGCCGGCAGTGATCTGCCAGTTCTCGCCCTTGATGTCGTGGATGACGGCCGAGGCGGGCCAGCTCAACAGCGTGGGCACCACCAGCCCAACGCCCTTGCCGGAGCGCGTCGGCGCGAAGGTCAGGACGTGCTCCGGTCCTTCATGCCGTAGGTACTGACCGCGATGCAGACCGAGGAAAACGCCGTCCGATTTGTCCAGGCCAGCCTTGCGAATGTCTCCGGCATCAGCCCAACGCGCGGAACCATAGGTCGTGACCAGCTTCGACTGCCGCGAACGCCAGACGGACATGGCGATCGCGACCACCACGGCCACCAGACCGCTACCGCCTGCGATGGCGCCGCCGGTGTCGAAGACGCGCGGTGCATAGGCGCCGTAGAAGTACCACCACTCGAACAGCCGCCAAGGGAGATAGATCGGCGTGCCGAAGAAGTCGAACCAGGGCGAACCCAGGCGTACCTGATAGCTCAGGGCGGCGGCTGTCCATTGCGTGGCACCCCACACGCCGGCGATCACGATGCCGAACACGACACCGATTTGCCCGAACAGCACGCCTTGACCCTGCATCCCAGCCTCCGCTTTCTCCCGTGTGGCATGCGGCACAAAGGCGTGCCGCAACCGCGAGAATCGAGGTCAGGTCAAGGGCCGGTCAAAGACCGTTATCGGGACAAAGGTCGAGTAAAAAGCAAGATTTCGTGCGAGGGAGAATGGCAGGAAAACGCTGCAAGCATGGGCGAACTGCGGCGTGTCGAGCGACGAAGCGGAAGATCGGTGGCTATTCGCCCACGGTCAGAATTTCGGCTGCTCCTTCGGCGGCGTGTATGGGGTTTCGCCATCACCCATGAAGCGCCGATTCGTCGCCTCGGCCACGCGGTTGCAGAGTTCATCGCCCAGCTTGGCGCGGTCGGTCTTGCACTGCTGTCGCAGTTCCTTCAGGCGTCCGGGATTGGCTGCGAGCGATTCCACCGTTTCGATGGGCACAGACTTGCCACTCGTCTCGGTCGGCTCGGGTTTTCCGCAAGCCGCCAGCATTGCAGCAAACAGAAGTGGGATGATCTTCTTCATGGCTCGATCTCCTCTGGTGGGTCAGTTCGTTCTCGCATAGCAGAGACTTTTCCTCTTGGTGGTTCAATGGCATAGACTCGTTCGATGAAACGAGCCAGGGCATCCGACGGCTCTTTGTCCACGCGCAACAGGTAAGTCGTGAGCACGTGTGAACGGTCAGCAAGTGGACGGGCAACCACGCTTGGTTCGCGGCTGGCGGCAATCTGCGACGCGCCCGCCAAGCCCAGCGCAAAGCCAGCCGATACCAGAGTCATCATCAGATCGAACGACGCAACTCGTTCGGCGATCAACGGCTCCAGACTCGATTGACGCAAAGCGCGGTCAATTTGGCGGGCATGCCCTTCGCATGTATGCGGATCGCAGAGTGCCAAGGGATAGCGCAGCATCTCGTCCAGAGGTATGCGCTTATACGCGAGCAAGGGGTGACGTGCAGGCACCGCCACCATCAATTGATCGTGCCAAATGGGCTCTGCAAGGAGCCCATCACCAACTTCATCCAACTGAGCAAAGCCAACGTCGTAGAGATCTTCGTGCAGTCCCTTGAGCTGCTGCGACAAGGGAATCTCGGTCAAGCGAATCTCGATCTCAGGCTCCTCCTGTCGGCAAAGTGCCAAGAGAGCCGAGAAGCAAGTCGGCGTGATGCCATCAGATAAAGCGATGCGCAATTGGCCGTGGAAGCCGTTGGCAGCGGCTTTCACACTGTCACGAGCCTGCTGCAGCGAGGCAAATACACGAGGCACGTGTTCCAGGAACATTCGGCCCGCGCGCGTCAGTCGGGTACTGCGGGTCGTGCGCGCGAATAGCTGAACGCCCAGATCCTCTTCTAGCTCTTTGATGGCACGCGAAAGCGGCGACTGCTCAATGTGCAGTTTCTCAGCCGCCCGCGCGAAGTGAAGCTCTTCGGCTACGGCCATGAAGCATCGCAGATGCCTGATCTCCATCGCGTAATCCATTCATTTGGTCGCCGCCGCCCCAGTCAGCGGTCGCGATCGCCTCGGTTGGAAAAGACAAGGGTGGTTGGCAAGCTCTGTTTTGTACTGTATAGTACAGTACATCTAGAAATCAACAAAGGCGAACCGACTTGGCTGACAAAGAGCGAACTCTCCCTCCCAAGCACCGGACGGCGAAAGGGGCTCAGCGCCTGCGGGATCTGACTTCCGTGGCGGCGGAGCTGTTTCTTGAGCGCGGCTTCGATGGCGTGGCCGTGGATGACCTGATCAATCGCGTCGGCGGCTCGCGCAGCACCATCTACAGCCACTTCGGCGGCAAGGAGGGGTTGTTCAAGGAGGCGATGATTCGCTTGTGCGCGGAAGTGGCGAAGCCACTGGAGCAGCTAAACGTCTCCGGGGAACCCGCAGATGTGCTTCCACGCCTGGGCAGGCAGTTGCTGATATCGGCGCTCTCGCCACGCACCCTGGCGCTGCACCGGTTGCTGGTCAATGAGGGCCGGCGCTTTCCCGATGTCGCGCAAGCCATGTGGGACGTCAGCTACGGCAAGGCTGTAGGGATTCTGGCGGCATGGGTTGCGCGACAGCAGCAGCGCCTCGGGCAGGGGCTCTCAAGCGCGGTGCCCGCGCAGTCGCTGGCCGAACAGTTCATCAGCATGGTGGCCAGCAACGCCAAGCTGCGCGCAGCCTCGGGCCTGGCCTCCGGTCCGTTGTCCGATGGCGAGGTCGACGAGATCGTCAGCCAAGCCGTCACCACATTCCTCCACGGTGCAAGCAAGTAGATGAACCTGCCTGTCTCCAACCAGAATCAATTCCGCCTGGGCGGCGATTTGCTGATCAATCGTCTTGGCTTCGGCGCCATGCGTCTGCCCTGCAATGGTTTCCGGGGCGCGGCGCGCGATCCGGAAACCGGGCGCGCAGTACTGCGCCGGGCCGTCGAACTTGGCGTCAACCTGGTCGACACGGCCGAGTTCTACCAGAGCGGCGATGGCGCGGTGCGCGCCAATGCACTGATCCGCGAGGCCTTGCACCCCTACCCTTCCAACCTGGTGATCGCGACCAAGGTCGGCGTGGTGTTCAACCCGGACGGCAGCCACCGGCCCGCCACCGGTGCCGAGATGCGCCGGCTGGTCGAAGAGAACCTGCAAAGCCTGGGGCTGGACCATCTCGACCTGGTGTACCTGCGCATCGGTGAGATGGCGGTGCCGCACGGCGAGTCGCTGGCCGAGCGCTTCGAGGCATTGGCCAAGCTGTGCGAGGAAGGGCTGATCCGGCACCTTGGCATCAGCAATGTCGATATCGAGCACCTCGCCCAGGCGCGCTCGATCGCACCGGTCGTGGCGGTTCAGAACCACTTCCATCTCGGCAAGCGCGACGACATCAGCCTGTTGAACGCATGCGCTGCCGAAGGCATTGCCTTCTGCCCGTTCTTCCCGCTGGGCGGCGGCTCGCAAAGGCTCGACGACGGGCGCCTGGCGCGCATCGCGGTCCGGCATGGCGCCACCACCGCTCAGATCGCCCTGGCTTGGTTGCTGGCCCACTCTCCGGTGATGCTCGCCATTCCGGGGACGGGTGCCATCGCGCATCTGGAAGAGAACGTGGCAGCCGGCAACATCCGTCTGACGAAAGAAGACCATGCCGAATTGGCGTAAATCGGGGCATCGCCCTTGGGCCTCTCGCCTGTTCGGAATCCTTGCGTTGGCGGCGCTTGCCTTGGCCGCCTCGAGCCTGTTGGGTGCCTGCACGACGGTGCCAAAGGTCGATGAGCCGATCGCTTCGGTGAGCTTCGACGACTACCGAAGCGAAACGCTCATGGCAATGCGCGCGGCGCGCAATTTCCAGCTGCCCGACAAGGAAGCGGAATTGCAGTGGAACGGTCCGCAGGAATGGCGCCCCGCTTCACAAGGCGTGGATGCGCCGCCACAAAAAGGCATTCTGCTGGTCCACGGCCTGGGCGACTCGCCCTGGTCGTTCCATGACGTCGCGCATGCATTGGCCGCACAGGGATTTCTCGTGCGCACGGTACTGCTTCCCGGCCATGGCACGCGTCCCGACGACTTGCTGGCCGTGACGGCCGAGCAATGGCAGCGCACCGTCCAGGAGCAGGCGCTGGCGCTTGAGAACGATGTCGACGGGCCGGTGTACCTGGGCGGGTTTTCCACCGGCGCCAACCTTGTGTTGGAGTACGCCTACGGCCATCCAGAGATCGCGGGCCTGGTGCTGTTCTCGCCCGGTTTCAAAAGCATGCCGTTCGACTGGGTTGCGCCGCTGGCTGCCCGGGTCCGTCCCTGGCTGATGAGCCCCAATGGCTCGTTCCCCATGCAAACCCCAGTTCGATACATGAACGTGCCGACCAACGGATACGCGCAGTTCTATCGCACCAGCGTCATCGCGCGGCGTCTCCTGCGCGAGCAGACCTACGACAAGCCAGTCTTCATGGTGGTCGCGCAGCACGATTCCGTTCTCGACACGGACTACCTGCTCGATGTCTTCCAGCACCGTTTCACGAACCCGCAGAGCCGGTTGATTTGGTACGGAACGAAACCGAAGGCATTGACCGACGCCGCACGCATCCTGATCCGAGGCGACCGGCTTCCCGAGCAGCACATCAGCCAGTTTTCGCACATGGGCCTGATGTTCTCACCGGCCAATCCGCTCTATGGCGACAAGGGCAGCCTTCGCATCTGTCTGAACGGTCAAGCCGAACGCGTGGCTCAAGCCTGCGAACAGGGAGTGCCCGTGTGGTACTCGGACTGGGGCTACCGCGAGGACGGCAAGGTCCACGCGAGGCTCACGTTCAATCCGTACTTCGATTGGCAGACCTCGGTCATGCTGGCCACGCTGGGCAACGAGGAAAGTCCGCGGTCTGTCACCACCAACATCGCCGGGGACTCCAATGCCTCGGCAAGTTCGAACCCATAGAAGCAGCCAGACGGCCCCCATCAACCAGCAAATGGAAGATCCATGAAACGAGTGCAATTCGGCCGCTACGGCGGCCCAGAAACGATGTCCTTGGGCGAGCACACGTTGCCGGAGCTCGCTCCGGGACGGGTGCGGGTTAGGGTCAGGGCCGCGGCCATCAATCCGCTCGACTGGAAGATCCGCCAAGGCGTCATGAAGATCGTCACCGGCAGGAAGTTCCCGCAAGGCATGGGCTCGGATTTCGCCGGTGTGGTGGAGCAGGTCGGCACCGATGTCACGGACTTCCGGGCCGGTGACGAAGTGTTCGGCACGGTCGAAATCAAGAAACAGGGCGCCTTTGCCGAAGTCGTCGATGCCGACGCCCGCTTGGTGGTTCGCAAGCCTGCTTCCCTTTCGTTCAGCGAGGCCGCATGTATTCCCATTCCGGCAGCGACCGCCTGGGCCGCCATCGTCGGTGCCGCCAGGGCGCAGCCGGGCTCGCGCATCTTCATCAATGGCTGCAGCGGCGCCGTGGGCAGTGCCGCAGTGCAATTGGCGCTGGCGCATGGCGCGCACGTCAGCGGCTCCTGCGGCCCAGCCTCCGTGGCCAGCGTCAGGTCCGCCGGCGTCGATCCGGTATTCACCTATGCGGACAAGGCGTCATTCGCATCGAACGGGCCTTACGACGCGGTGTTCGACACCCTCGGAACGCTGTCCGTTTCCGATGGATTGGCGTTGCTGACACCGAAAGGCCGCTTCGTCGACATCAACCCCACCCCTGGCAGGATGCTGCGCGGCTTCGTTTCAGGGCGCTACAGCATGGTGTTCGCCACGGCGGGGTTCAAGAACCTGCAGGAACTCGCGGGTTTGGCTAACGAAGGCAAGCTGCGCTCCTCGATCGGCCTGGAAGCACCGTTCACGGATGCCCTGTCCATCGTCAAGAATGCGGAACTCGGCCCACGCCCGCCTGGCCGGATCGTGCTGCTCATGCGAGGCAACTGAGACTGCCGCAAGTTGGACGTCTCGATACCGCGTCGCTAATGATCGGTTGGAACCCGGCTACCTGCTTGATCGCCCTGCTCTTCCGGCACGGTGGCCGTTACCGAGAAAATTCCGGCGTCCGGCCGCGCCCCGAACCGCGCGTCACCTACCGTCACGGCGGTTCCTCCAGCGCTGGAGTGGACCGTCGCAAACGGCAGGCGCGACCAATACAGAAAATCGGCCACCACCTTGCTCTGCCGGGCCGCCAGGGCAATGGCTGACTGGTCCATATGCGTAGGGACGAGTTGGCGATCCAACGACAGGTGAGCCGACGGAAACCAGCGGAAGTCGCCGAAGCCGTACGCATCCGCCGTCCGCACGATGATCCGGCGCCTAAACGGGTCGGCGAGGACCGGGTTGGCCAGCACCTGCAGCGGCTGCCCCAGGCCCAAAGCCTCGAACTGGCGGGCGACACGCTGTTCCGCAACCCGCCCACCGGCAGCCATAGCCCCGCTGTAGAGCGTGGCCACCAACAGGGCAGCTACCGCCGGGCGCTCGGCTCTGCCTGTGCCCGAGCGCTCGCGGCGTCGGGAAATCCAGATTCCCACGCCAAGCGCGAGCCAGATCCAAGGGTCGGCGATGAAAAGCACGTCGCCGTAGAACCATCGCTCGGAGAACGGCATCAGAAGGCGGATGCCCCAGCTGTTCATCAAGTCGAGCAAAGGGTGAGACAGCGCGCCGATATAGCTGAGCAGGAGAAGCTGACCGGGCCTGACGGCTGGCCTCGCGGCCGGCCGCGGCGCTCTGCGCGTTTGCCATCTGTCGAACCACAGCAGCGCTAGCGTGAGAACCGCGGGCAGGACGAGCCATCCGACCGGGCCGTGCGTCCAGCCTCGCCGACACACGAGGCCGTTGCCAAAGAAGGCACACAGAACATCTATGTCGGGCAGATTCGCCCCGATCATCAATGCCGGCATCGCGAGCGCTGTCCGGCGCTTGAGCCCTGCCTGCCCCAAAACCGCGCCGACCAAGGCATGAGTCAGGTTGTCCATTGCAAGAAGCTCCCGGTTAGGTGACCTATGGGGCGAACCAACCCTGTCGAGAAACTCATGCGAGTGACTCCTCAAGACCAACCATATCGGCACTCTCCCGCCACAATCGGTCCTGTGCCTCACGGTCGCATGCCAGCGCCGAGGGATCGGGGAACGTAGGTTTTCCCTTGACCAAGGAGACGTAGATGCGGCCGTTCGGTAGGGAGAGTGTTCCCAGCGCCACGTCGGCCAGCATCCTGCCCGAGTGTTCGGGCGCATTCATCACGAACTCGGGACGAAAGAGGCCGATCAAAGGGAAGATCGTGCGCATCACGATGCCGAGAATCGCCTTTTGCAGAGCTGACGCTTCCCGGCCGGCTGCGCCTCCCGTAAGCCCAGGATTGAAAGCGATGACATCAATCTGGCGCGTTACCACCGTGTCTTGCCGGGCCAGGTACAACGCCGTCATGAGGTTGCATAGCTTCGAGGCGCTGTAGGAGCGAATGCCGTCGCCCGAGCCACCCTTCGTCGGATGCGCCCATTCCTGAAGTTCCAGCGTCTTGGGGCCAATCGCCTTGATGGGCGGATCGTGCATGTTGCTCGACGTAATCACCATCCGGCCATGCTCGGCGATGTGCGGCAGAAGGAGACGCGCCAGCAGGTAGTGAGCAAGGTGATTGACCGCGAACGTCAGGCCGTAGCCATCCGCGCTACGCTGATCGGCTGCTGTGCCATGCAAGCCAGCATTGAGCACAAGGATGTCGATGCGCTTATCACCAAGTTGCCGTATCACGGCGCCGGCAAAGTCACGCACGCTGGTCAGGGAGGCGAGATCGAGCGGGAGAACATCGACGCCTTCCGGCACGGTGCGGTTCTTTCCACGAGCGCCCACGATGATCCTCGTGCTCGGAGAGGCGACGAGGTCTTGCAGGGTGAATGAGCCAAAGCCGCTTGTGGCTCCGGTCATCAAGACAACATTTTGCGATTTCGGGGGTTCCATCTTGTTTCTCCTTTGGCGCAAGCGTCGTCAGAAACGCCTGCCGATGGTGAAGCTGCCAAAGCTCGGCCTCTCGCGCTGTCCCTCGAACTCGCGAGTGCGGTTGTAGCGGGCGAAGGCGAAACGCCAATGGCCGTGGGTGATCGCGATGCCGTAACCGATGTCGGCCACGAATGGGCGCTTGTTCACGCTGTGGCTAGAGCGGAAAGTGTTGCCATCGAGCGTGATGTCGCGCAGGACCCAGCGCGCATCGGCAGCGACAAACAGGTGGCCGCGCCAACCTTGTGTCGCGCTCGTTCGGATCGGGGACGTGTTCTCACCGGCGGGTCGCAGCGGCGCCGTCCCGAAGTCATCCGGCAGCAGGTAGCCAAAACGCAGTTCCATCCCGGAATTGGCATAGGTGGCGAAATTGCCCAGGCTGCCGCCCCAGTGTGCAATCGCGTCCCAGCGCCATGGCCCCGAAGACTGCATCGGTGCAAAACGCTTGCGTCGCTCGTGGATGAACTGCACCACGGGCTCGTTGTGCAGTTGGTTGTCCCAGCCGTTGAAGCGGTCCACGTCAATGACGCCATGCCACCAGTCCTGAACCTCCCTGGCCTTGGCGGCGGGGCCGACGATACCCAGCCGCAACTGCGAGGTGCGCAGATGGTCGCCCCTGCGGGCGTTGTAGCCCACACTGAACATCAGCGCGCCGGCATATGGCCGATCGTCGGCAATGAGTTCGCGTGGCACGCGGTCCGTGGGCGTGTACATCATCTGCCCCAGCCCGATGGTCATGTTCAGCTCATCGAATCCACCAGGCTGCAACGTGGAGAACGTGCGATTCAACCGCCTCGCAATGTCAGGCAGGCACGGGTCATCGGCGCGATGGACCAAGTTGGGTGAGACCAAGGTCAGCAGGAACCCATTGGAATAGCCTTGGTCCTGCCCGAGTCCACCGAACAGGTCGTTATCGACACGCAGATTGACCGTGGATTCCGCCGCGACCCCTTTGCGGTCACACCCCTCGTCGGCCAGCACCGAACCGCTCCAGAGCACCGCACCGATCGCCATCCATCCCTTCCACGCAGGAACGGCAACGCCGGCCTGCGCAAAGCAGCCTGCGGGCACTGCCGCCGAATGAGCGTGCCGCAGCGCGCCTTGCCTCGGTGCAGTTCCCTTGCCCAAGGCGGGCACAGCCTTAGTCATTCGGGAACCGCCACACGTTCGCGGTTTCGCCAACGGCAAGGACCCGCTTTCCCGATGCAGGAAGCCCAAGGCGCTCCCACTCCGCAGCCAAGCGAACCGGCGGTTCGTCGAGCGGTTCGTAGGTCAGCTTGAACGTCCCCCAGTGCATGGCGAAGAAGTACCCGGCACCAAGATCCATGTATGCCTTGACGGCCTCCTCGGGATTCATGTGCTGGCGGCGCATGAACCAGGACGGCTCGTAGGCACCGATGGGTAGAAGCGCGGCGTCGATCGCCGGGAAACGACGGCCGATTTCCCGGAACCCGTCGAAATACCCGGTATCACCCGAGTGGTAGATGCAGGCAGAAGCTCCCTCGACAACGAATCCACCCCACAGCGTTTCGTTGGCGTCGGTTAGGCCGCGGCGGCTGTAGTGTTGGGCAGGCACGAAGGTCACCCTCACGGGGCCGATGTCGATCGACTGCCACCAATCCAACTCACTCGCGGAAATCCTCTTTCTTGCGAGGAACGACGTCATGCCAAGGCCGGCGATCACCGGCGCGTCGGCACTCTTCACAGACGGAAGGTCGAGATGGTCGTAGTGGTTGTGACTGATCAGCACCGCGTCGATGGGCGGCAGATTCTCGGGGCGCAGGCCAGCCGGAACATTCCGCCCCCCTGGCCCCAGGGCAAGCTCACCAAAGACCGGATCGATGAGGAACGACTTTCCTTCGAGCTGAACCAGCCAGCTCGCATGCCCGATCCAGGTCAGACGCGCGCCTTCACCCGCGCCCGGTGGAGTGGTGATCGCGGCAAGATCGGGCACCACACACGGCACAGATGCCTTTCTAGGTACACCGCGGCCCCGACCTGCAAGACTATCGACGACCAGCATCCGAAATCCCGGCACCACGGTGCCGGGAGCTTCGCTGCCGTCGAGATTCCTGAAACGTCTGGATTTCCTAAAAATGGCCATAACCGCCCTTCCACATTGATGATGAAGATGAACGCAGGTGGCATGGGGCGGACGGTGAACGCGCTAATGGGCGTTCAGGCGGACGTGCACTGCATCCCCTTCGTTTCGAGTCGAATGCGATACCCGGCAAACGCCCTGAATGGGCGATGCCATGGGTCGCCTTTCAGAACCGATAGAGGTAGCCGAGTCCCACGCCGTACTGCGTGCTCTTTTCCACCAGCGGGCTGTTGCGGATCGAGCTGCCCATGTGCTTGGCGCCCATGTCGAGGAACAGGGTGTGCTTGGGCATGGGCTGCCAATCCACGCGAAGCCCGATCTCGGTATTGACCGTGGAGCTGCCGCTGTAGGCCGGGCGCCAGCTCTGCGCCTCGTCCGACCTCACGCCGTAGTAGTAGTCCACGTACTTGCTATCCACCCATTCGGCCGCCAGCCGCGGTGTCAAGCCAAAGACGCCTGCGGTGAAGCGCCGGTCGATCTGCAGCGTGGCCCGCTTTCCCTTGCTGTTGTCCATGGCATCGGTAAGCACTTCGGCAGAGAGATTGGCAATGCCGGCACGCCAGATGGCAGCGCCACCGACCCAGAAGCTGGAATCCCGATCGCGCATACCCGCGAAGTACGGCGAATCGCCGGAATCAAACCCCTCCACGGCATACCGGCCACGCAGCCTGAACGACACTGGCCCGACCGATGGGAGCTTGACGTCCAGGCCAGGGCCGGCCACCTGAATCCACTTGTTCTCATAGGTGATCATCGGCAGGCCGCGCACACGGTTGTCGAAGTCGCGATAGACGCGATACTGCATGCCGCCGGCGACGCCGATCCCCCACGTCGATTCACCGCGCGCGGTTTCGGCCATCGCCTGATCTGTCGCAGACTTCTTCGTGTCGTCGGTCTGCGCCGAGGCGACGGGTGCGGAAAAAATGCCGGCGAGCAGAATCGGCAGCGCCGCGTAGGACGGCTGACGTCGCAGCCGGATTGCGCAATGAAGGTGTGACGACATGATTGATCCCTTTCAAGGACGACGTGAAAAATGCCTCCGCCACGCATTGATGCGACGGACAAGGCGCGGAACTGCTCCATCCGGGCGACGACCGGTGCGTCAACCTTCAAGCGCCTTGCGCGCCTGCGGTGGCACGCTCGGTGTGTCGAAAAAAACCGAGCGACGCCATCCACTTCTCGAACCTGTCCACGTACAGGAACACGGCCGGCACGACCAGCAGGCTGAGGGCGGTCGATGTGATCAGGCCTCCGATGACTGCCATGGCCATCGGCCGGCGAAAGCTCGAATCCGCGCCGAGCCCCAGCGCGATGGGCAACATGCCGGCGATCATCGCGATGGTGGTCATCACGATGGGACGGGCACGCTTGTGGCACGCATCCAGCAGCGCGTCGTGAACAGGCAATCCACGCTCGCGCATGCCGATGACCGCGTACTCGACGAGCAGGATGGAGTTCTTGGTGACGATCCCCATGAGCATGACCAGCCCGATCATCGAAGGCACGCTCAACTCGCTTCTCGTGACCAGCAGCGCGAGGAACGCACCACCGATGGACAAGGGGATGGCGGAAAGGATGGTGATGGGTTGAAGGAAGTCCCTGAACAGCAGTACCAGCACGCAGTAGATGCATAGCACGCCGACCACGAGCGCCATGGCGAAGCCCGCGCCAAGTTCGGCAACGATCTCGGCGTCGCCGGCCTCGATCACCTTCACGCTGGACGGAAGGGATTTGATCGATGGCAGGTTGGCGGCAGCCGCCTGCGCCGTTCCGAGCGCGGTGCCTCCCAGGTCAGCCGAAATGGTGACGTTGCGAAGGCGGTCGTGGCGGTCGATCTGTGCGGGGCCACTCTCCACTGACAGGCTGGCGACGCTGGCAAGCGGCACCGGCCCGTCGCGCCCCGGCACGCGCATGTTGCCGATCGTGTCGATGTCCTGCCGTGCGGCGTCGGGAATGCGCGCGCGGATATAGACTTGCCGGTTGTCGAGGTTCAGGCGCGCCACCTGCGAGTCGAAATCGCCGCTGGTCGCCACCCGCACCACGTCGCCAATCGCTGCGGTCGTCACGCCGCGCTCGGCGGCGCGCTCCGGGTCGGGGCGAATGATGATCTCGGGGCGCTCAAGGCTGGCCGTTGACGCGATGCCCGACAGGCCCTTGACGTCGCGCAGTTCGGATTCCACCGCTTGCGCGCTCGCTTTGAGTGCCTCGGCGTTGTCACTGGCGAGGATGATCGATAGCTTCTGACCTGGCCCGCCACCACCGACGGCGAAGCGCGCTCCGGGAATGTCCACCAGGCGTTCCCGCACGGCCTTTTCGATGACCTGCTGCGACGGCCGATCGCCGCGTGGCCCCAGCGTGAGCGTGAGCGAAGCGCGCCGAACTTCGCCCGCCCGCGATCCACCGGGGCCAGCACTTTGCGCATTGCCCACCGTGGCGAAGACATGGGCGATGCCATCCACGTCGCCGATGGCCTTGCGGGCCGACTCGGCGACCGCCAATGTGTCCTCCAGCGAGCTGGCCGGCGGCAACTCAATGTTGACGGTCGTGGTGCCGCTGTCGGAGGCCGGGATGAAGCCCGTCTCGATGAAAGGCACCAGGGCGAGCGAAGCCGCCAGAAAGAGGACCGCGCCGCCCAGGGTGGTCTTGCGGTGTTCCAGGCACCAGCGCGCCACTGCCATGTACCAGCGCATGACCCTGCCATCTTCCTTCTCGGGAATCGGCTCGGGCTTGAGCAGGTAGGCCGCCATCATGGGCGTGAGCAGGCGCGCCACGAGCAGCGAAGCGAGCACGGCGATCACGGCGGTCCAGCCGAACTGCTTGAACACCAGGCCGCCGATGCCGCTCATCATGGCCGTCGGCAGGAAGACGACCACCAGGCTCATGGTGGTCGCCATGACCGCCAGGGCAATCTCGGTCACGGCATCCTCCGCGGCCTCCCGGATCGATTTGCCCATGTGCCGGTGGCGCTCGATGTTCTCGATCTCGACGATGGCGTCATCGACCAGGATGCCGACGACAACCGCCAGCGCCAGCAGCGTCACGGTGTTGAGCGTAAAGCCCAGCCAGGCCATGGCCGCGAAAGCCGGAAGGATGGACAGCGGCAGAGCGGTCGAGGCGATCAGCGTCGACCGCCAGTCACGCAGGAAAAGCCAGACGACGACCATCGCGAGGATGGCGCCCTCGTACAGCATCGCCATGGAGCCCTCGTACTGCTCCAGCGTCTGGCCAACCGACCCTGAAATCCCTGTCAGGCTGAGCGTCGGGTCGGCCTGCTGAAGACCGGCCAGGGCCTCGCGAACGCCCTCGGCCAGCCGCACCTCGTCAAAGCCCCTGGCGCGGTACACGCTGAAGCCGACTACATGCTCACCATCGAGCAGGGCTGCGTGCATGGGATCGGCCTGACCATCGACGATCGTCGCGATCTGGTCCAGCCTGAAGCTCTTGCCGTTGGACAGCGCGATTCGCAGACCCGCAAGCTCCGATGCCTGGCGAACCGTGGCGATCGTGCGAACCGACTGCTCTTCGCCGCCAAGCTGGCCACGACCGCCCGAGGATTGCTGCTGCACCTGGCGCAACGCCCGGGAAACGTCCGCCGCCGTGATACCCAGGGCAGACATGCGCAGTGGATCAACCTCAACCCGAACCTCGCGCTCGATGCCTCCCAGCCGCTCAAACCGGCCGACGCCGGACACGCTGAGAATCGCCTTGGCGACAGTGTCGTCCACGAACCAGGAAAGCTGTTCCTCATTGAGGCGGGACGACGCGATGGCATAAGTCAGCACGGGAGCACCGACGCTGTTGGATGCGCTGACCGTCGGTTGCAGTAGGTCGGGCGGAAGGTCGGAGCGAATACCGTCCACCGCGTTCTTGGTTTCGATCAGCGCGTCCGACAGGTTCTTTTCCAGCACGAATTGCACCTGGATCGACACTAGGCCGTCCGTGACCGATGTGCTCAGGTGGTTCAGGCCGCTCAAGGTCGCCAGCGCGTCTTCGACCTTGCGTGCGACCTCCGTTTCAAGCTGTGCAGGGGCCGCGCCCGGCTGCGACAAAGCCACAGTGACCATCGGCAGATCCAGGTCGGGCAAGTCCTGCGTAGGCAGCTTCTGAAACCCCCACAACCCAGCGAGCGCCAGCAACGCGAACAGCAGGATCGAGGGGATGGGATTGCGGATGGACCAGGTGGCGAAGTTCATGGCCTGGCCGCTCCTGCAGGCTGGCCTTGGGAGATGCGCACCAGATCACGATCCTTGAGGAACCCTGCACCTTGGACGACGACGTACTCGTTCTTGCCAAGCCCTTCGGTGATCTCGATCTCCCGACCACTGCGCCGGCCGACGGTGACACCTCGCAGCGAAACGCGGGGCGTGGCGCTGGTGTCGGCCAGTACCAGGACATGGCTGCGCCCGTCGCGGATGACCACGCTCTCGGCGGGCACGACCAGCGCCGGACCAGTCCCGAGTCCAAGCCTGCCGTCGGCGTACATGCCGGCCCGTGCCGTGCTTCCCGGCTGGATGTCGGCGTAAACGATGGCCAGGCGCGAGGCACTGTCCAGGATGGGCGAGGTCTGGCGAACCGTCGCCTTCGCGGTCTTGCCGTCGGGAAGCTCAAGCGCGACCTCCTGCCCGACCTCGACCTGGGCGAGCTGCTCGGCGGTCAATTCCCCGCGCCATTCCAGGCGTCCCCGGCGAATCATGCGGAACAGTTCCTGACCCACAGGAATGACGGTGCCGAGCGTTGCCGTTCTGGCGCTGATGACGCCATCGTCTGGCGCCGTGACGTCGGTGTAACGCAGCCGCAACTGATTGGCAGCAAGCAGCGCCTCGGCGGTCTTGGATTCAGTCACGAGCCGGAGCACGTCCTGATCGCTCATCGCGCCGCTGCTTTGCAGCGTCAGAGCACGCTGCCGGTTGGCGGCGGCCTGATCGGCATCCGCCTTCAGTTGCGCGCGATCCGCCTGCAGCAGAGCCGGATCGAAACGTGCGATGACCTGCCCCTTCTTGACGACATCCCCGACATTGACGCGAACATCGATGAGCTGATAGCCACCAATCTGTGCGCCTATGCTGGCTTCTTCCCATGCAGCAATTGCGCCCGAAGCCCTGATCGCCATGGGCCATGAGACTTCCCGAGGGGCGGCGCTGGTTACGGTCAGCGCCGGTGTCGCCGCAGCAGCCTCTTCGGTCGGCGTCGGGTCGCGCTTGACGACGACGATCACCAGCACCGCCACGGCCAGGGCAATCGCGCCCACGAGATACGCGATCCGGTGCCTTCGGAGGTGCCCCTGAGTGGGCGGGTTGCGGTGTTCTTGTTCTTGGCTCATCAGCGATGACTTTCGTTGCCGGCGAAGGGGGTTTTGGTCGGAGCGTCGGTCGTTTCCTCGGCTACGGGCTGTTCCAGTGCTGTGGCCGACAATGGCGGGGTCCCTGCTGCGCGCACGAGGGAGATCCAGGACCGGGCGCGGTCGGAAGCAGCGGCGATGGCGCTTTCCTGCGCGCCGTTGACCTGCCGGCGCGAGCCTTCCAGCTCGAACAAGCTGATGGCACCCGCGTGATACCGGGCTTCGTTCGCACGCAGCGCGACAGCAGCCGCATTGGCAGCCTGCCGGGACGTGTCCGCACGCTGCTCGGCCGACGACAGCGCAGCCAGGGAATCCTCGACATCGCGCGTGCCGGTACGCAGCGTGGATGCCAGGCCCGCCAGGGCTGCGCGATACCGCGCTTCTGCACCATCCACGTTGGCAGCGCCCAAGCCCGCATCGAAGATCGGTACGGACACCGCCGCACCGGCGGACCAGGTATCGAAGTGGATCGTCGATCCCAGCGCGCGAATCCACTGCCCGGTGAGGAGCGCGGACAGATCGACGCGGGGCAGCCGTTCAGCACGCGCAACGCCGATCTCTGCATAGCTGGCTGCAAGTTCCCGCTCGGCCGACCGGACGGCGGGATGCTGGAGGAGAACGGTTGCGGGAAGATCCAGGCGAACTGGAGGCGCGGTGGGCACGATGGCCGCGGCCTCATCGAGGCGGCCGATGGCGGATGCCGTCGAGGCACCGCCGGACGGCAAAGGTGGCCGGCTCATGAGGTGCCGAATCGTCGTTGCCTCACGACCGCTGAGCGCAACCAAGGCGTCCACTAGGGTCGTGCAGCTCTCTTCCTGGCTCAGTCGATTGGTTCTCGCGGAGGCCAGCGCGCTCAGTGCGCTGGCTTCTTCCACGGGCGCGACATTGCCGACGGCGAGGCGCTGCCGGATCAGCGAAAGCTCGATTTCACGCGAGCCGATGTCCTGATCGCGAATGGCAAGCGAATAGTTGCAGGCGCGCAAGGCCACGACGCCATCGGCGATCTGCGCCACCAGGGAAAGCCGGGCTTCCTCGGCATCGGCGTTGCGCGCATCGAGCCGGCTGCGAGCCGCCTCTTCCGTCGCACGTGCGCGTCCCCACAGATCAAGCTCCCACGAGAGGCTGGCGCCCAAGGAACCCGAAGTGGCGCTGATCGTGTCGGTGCCACCCGTCTGGCTCTGCGACTTGCCTCGCGACAGCGCACCATTGCCGCCAAGCTGCGGAGCGCGTCTGGCGCCACTCGCGCCCAATCCTGCGCGCGCCTCATCGACGCGCGCAGCCGCTTGCGCGAGCGTGGGGTTATCGGTCAAGGCAGAGGCGACGAGCACGTCGATGACGGGGTCGCCCAATTGCGTCCACCAGTCGTCGCGCGCCGATCCCGTGCCATCAACGAGCGTGCCAGCTCGCGCATTGGCCCATGCTTTCGGCATGTCGAGCTGGGGCCTTGAGTACGGCGGCTGTGTCGTGCAGCCGCCAATGCAAAGCATGGCCGCCAGTGCGCACGCGACGTGAAGCGACCCGCGGCCATCGCGCGATTGCGACACGTCGTCGGACCTGGCCGCTGTCATCGCTCGCGGGCCATGGAGAATGCCTTCTCCACGATAGGCCGTAGATCCGCCTGGCCACCGCCTTCGTACCATTCGTCGAGAGCGGCCGTCCACGCGGCCATGACCGTGCCCACGACGATTCGCGCCTTGAGGGGACTCATCGCGTGCTCACCCACGCGCTGCACGAGCGCGACCGCAAGCGCCTGCTCCCAGATCATTCGCTTCTCGCATTCCCTGCCGACCAGCGAAGGCGTTTCCTTCAACAGGCGCATCAGCGCGAAGGCCATGTCGGGATTGGCGTCATAGCGCTTGAGCAGGCTGGAGAGCGCCCCGCAGACCGCCTCGAAAGGCGCCTCCTCAGGCGGCCTGCCGTTCAGTTCGGCGACCAGCTCGACCGTCTTCTCGGCATTCCATGCAAAGACCAAGTCCTCCTTGACCTTGAAGTACCTGAAGAAGGTCCGCCTGGCGATGCCCAGCGGCTCGACGATCTGGTCGATCGTGGTGTTGTCGAAGCCCTGCTTCATGAACAACCTAAGTCCGAGGCTGAACAGCTCTTGGCGGGTGTTCTCTTTGTGCCGCTCACGCAGGCCGAGATTTTTTTCTGTCATGGGCACCATCCTATCCGAAACTGTCACTTCGTGCCAATAAGTCACTTTACGACAATTGTCACTAAATGCCACAATGCCTTTAGGCCACCCTGAATGGCCGCCATTGAGTAACCCGCCCCCAAGGACCTCATGAAAAACGAGCCAAAAACTCAAGCTGCGCTGTGCAAGCAAGCGCCCGGGAAGTTCGTGCCGGTGATCGATCGCAACCGGTGCGAGGGCAAGGGCGACTGCGTCCCCGCCTGCCCCAATGACGTGTTCGAGCTTGGCGTGTTGCCCAAGTCAGAGCGAGCCGATCTCTCATGGATCGGTAAGGTGAAGGGGTTTGCCCACGGTTGGAAGCAAGCGTTCATGCCGAACGCAGGCGCGTGCGAAGCCTGTGGCCTATGCGTCTCGGCTTGTCCCGAACGCGCCATCACGCTATCTCGGGCATGACGAGCTAAATCCCGTTCCTCCAGGATCTGAGTTCACGGGAAATGGAGCATCAGCTGTGAATCACCCCAAAGCACAGCGCATCGTCGTCATGACCGGTGCCACCTCGGAACTGGGCGCACCTGCCATCCAGCACATCGCCGCTCAGCCCCGCACGCGAATCATGATCGGCGCCCGAGGCCGCGCTCCGACCGCGCCACCTGGAGTCGAGGTCATTTCACTCCACCTTGCCTCGCTCACCAGCGTCCGTGAGTTTGCCAACATAGTGATGGCGCGGCTCTTGATACCGCACATGGCCGACCACGGCCGCCTGGTGATCACTACGAGCGACGAGCGAAACGCATGACCCTGCGGTCACTCCGATCGCACCCAAGACGCTCGACCCGCAGGCGCTGGCGCACCCGCGCCAAAGCGGATTCGGCAGCGGCATCCGCGCCTATTCAGCCTCCAAGCTGTGCAACCTGATGACCGCCCAGCCCTTCACCGCGCTCGACGATGTCAAGACCCGCCAGATCAGGGTGATCGCTTTCAGCCCCGGGCTCACTGGTGGCACCTTGCTGGGCCGCAACAGTTCGCCGGTCATGCGGGCGCTCGTTACCTTCCTGATGCATACCGTATTCCGTGTGATCGCCCTCTTCCGTCCGGAATACGTCGTGGGCACACCGGAGCGTTCAGGCGAAGCCCTGGCCGAAGTCGCCCTCGGCGTGGTGACCCCACCGCCCGGGCGGATCTACATCTCACTGATCAAGGGAAACCCTATACTCCCCGGCCCTTCCGAGCTGGCACGAAGCGCAGACGCCTGGGATCGACTGTGGCGCGAAAGCGCGGCCATGGTCGGCCTCATTGATGTGAACATGACAGCAGCTACGCAATGACGCTTGAGCGCCAAAAACAAAGGAAAATGCGGCTCGAACGCATACACGCCTCGCCGCTCTGGGATGGTCAGCGATTTCGGAGTGTGCATCCGAGATGCTTGCCGGTTTGCGCGACCCGAACCGATCGACGCCTTCGTTAAGAGACTTTCTGCAAGATCGCGAGCGGCTTTCGCCGCAAGGAACGCCCCCTTGAAGGACCGCTCCCTTGTACGAATCCTCTTGTACGCACCAAGCGTCTTGATCGGCCAAACCACAAATTTCTGATCGGCCTACCGGTTCATTGGACGGGTGGCTGCCGTTCGCTGTTGGCCAAGTGCGGACAGTTGGATGCATCTGGGCTTGTACAGCTCACGCGACAAGGCGCTCCAACTCCCCGGCAATCTGATCGAACGGCGCAATGCTTCTGTGTGCCTTGCACAAAACGATCGCACCCTCCACGCTCGCGATGATCAAAGTGGCAAGCCTGGATGCAGATTCGAGCCGATGCCCCTGCGTAGCCAGGGAGGCGGCCAGTTTCGCCTCCCAGTCACTGAAAACCTGCGCCGCTGCGCTCAAGGCCTCGGCAGCGACCTCATCGATCGGCTCCTCGACAGCCGCGGCCATTACCGGGCATCCGAGGCGGAAGTCCGATCGCAGCAGGATTTCGCGCCACATTGCCAGGAATCCGCGCAGGCCCGCCGCGGCGCCCGCCTGCAGGTGTCGCTCCAGGCTCGCGCTGACTTGTGCTCCGGCGAACTGCACCGCCTCGACCACGACCTGTTGCTTGCCACCGGGGAAGTGGTGGTATGTCGAGCCGACTGGCGCCTCGGCGCGCTTGGCCATTTCGCGGATGCTGGTTGCATTGAGGCCATGTCGCGCCAGCATCTCGGCCGCAGTCGAAACGACGCGCTGCCGGGCATCGGATTGGCGGGGACTCATGGAGAAAAACCCTTGTTATGACAATCGTCATAGTTTAGCGTATCCATTCTATTACGACTGTCATATAAAGCCATGATTGATGACATCCTTGCCGTGGAACTGGTCGCTGCCGACGGCTATGTCTTGGGCGCCTGCCGCTATCCGGCCCGAAACCCGTTGCGCGGGCGCGTGGTTGTTGCCGGCGCCACGGCGGTTCCGCAGGGCTTCTACCAGCGCTTCGCCCGGTTCGCGAGCGCCCAGGGCTTTGAGGTCCTGACCTTCGATTACCGGGGAATCGGTCGATCGCGTCCGCGCTCGCTCAGGGGATTCCGCATGGACCTGCTGGATTGGGCGCGGCTGGATCTGGCGGCCGCCGTTGACGCGATGGCGGATCCATCGGTGCCGTTGTACGTCGTCGGACACTCCTACGGTGGGCACGCCTTCGGTCTGCTGCCCAACCATCGCAAGGTGGCGGGCTTCTACGTCTTCGGCACCGGTGCCGGCTGGCATGGCTACATGCCCTTGGGTGAGCGCCTGCGCGTATTGGCCATGTGGAAGCTGGTATTGCCTGTGCTGACCTGGTGGAAGGGCTACTGCCCCTGGGCGATGCTGCGCATGGGCGAAGACCTGCCCGCGGATGCGTACCGGCAATGGCGGCACTGGTGCCAGTTCCCTCGCTATTTCTTCGACGATCCGGTCATGCGCGGGATCGAGCAGGAATACGCGACCGTACAAACGCCAATCGTGGCGGCCAATGCGCTGGACGACCTGTGGGCTTCGCCACGATCGCGTGACGCGTTCGTCGAGGCTTACCGCAACGCGCCGCTGCAGCGAAAGGACCTCGATCCCAGGCAAGCGGGAGGAACGGTCGGGCACATGGGTTATTTCCGACCGCCGGCCGAACCTTACTGGCGAGGAATGCTGGAGTGGTTCGCGAGCCTGGCGCCTACGGTAACGGCACGATGAAAGCAGAGCGCTGGCAACGCGGCCTCAAATGGATCCTGCTCGCCACGGTGCTAGGGAGCATCCTTCACTATGCGGACAATCTCCTGTTCTTCGCCGAATACCCGGAACCGCCCTGGATCAATCGGTCCATGATCGATGCATTCTGGTTCCTGATGACACCGCTGGCATGGTTGGGCTATCGCTTGATCCGGGTCGGATCACGCAACGCCGGTGTTCTTGTCCTGATGGGCTATGTCGGCTGCAACCTGCTCGTGCTGGGTCACTACCGTTTCGCGCCCATGTGCAGCATCGCTCCGCGCATCAATGTCTTCATCTGGCTCGAAGCCGGACTCGCTGCCTGCTTGCAGGTGTACCTGATTCTTCCTTACATCCGAAAGTCCACGGCTTAGGCTCTGCCGCCGCTCCGATCGCTCGCTGCCCCGACTCCTGCAAGATCAACTGCAATCCAGGACATCTCATGACGATCATCACCGTGAACTGATTGAACCAACCCTGGACCGAAGCATCGATCCGTGGTGGCGAAACGTCAAATCGATCGCTGACGCCCTATCTCCCACGACACCGAGCCAGCGCGTATCGTCGCAGCAAGCTGCTGCCCCAGCCGTTGCTCAATCACTGGCTTCCAGGGCACAAGAGAGAAACCCATGCCGCCATCGAGCATCGCATAACGCCCGCTGGCAAGCATGACGCTACGCCGGTAGATCCCGGCCACGCGCTGCCCATCCGTGACGGGACGATGCGCAAGGCCGGTTTCGGCGGCAATGTCTTTGGCGGCCTGCGCCAGTTCCCGGTCACGCAGCGTCCCCAGCAGGTTTCGGGCGAGGATCACACTCTGCCCGCGCCGCTGGGCCAGCCCCTGTTCTTCGAGGAAGACGGTGCGCTGCTGCATGGCCTGCTTGGCGTCGCCACCAAAGCCCAGGTCGCCCAGTCCCCGACCGCCGCCGATCAGTTGCTGGTCGAGCCATGTGGCCCCGATCACGCAGGCCTGCCGCTCGATGGGCAGGTGCGATTTCACCTCTACGGCGACACCACCCAGACGCTGCGCGTCGTACTGACGGCCACGCTCGGCCAGGTCGTCGGGCACGCGCCAGACGCCTTCGGCCATGCGTTCCACGATGCCGGCGCGGCGCAGGGCTTCGAGCCGGCGCACGTGCGCGGCTACCACTTCGCGCGGGTCGCGGTCGGGCGTGGCCTGGCCTTGGGCCACGGCATGATGGTGGTCGGTGCGGTAGATGCCGTCGGCAGCCAGCACGGCGATGTTCCGGTCGGCGGCGCGCACGTCGGCCGAGCCTTTCACTTCAACGACGGCGCCGGTCGGATACTGCTCCAGCTCCGAGCGCGGCGGCAGCGCGACGTAGTGCGCCTTGCCGTCCGTGCCATCGACGATCAGATAGCCCTTGTCGTACAGCTCGTCGGCCAGTCCCTTGCCGACGACGCGACCGACGATGGCGCGGCCATCCTCGCTGGGCTGGAACACCGCCAGTTCGCGCTGCCGGCCGCTCATGGCCCGCTGCATGGTGCGGATGATGTCGCCACGCTCGCCCATTGCCCGCAGCGTCGGTTCGGCCTCGGCATGGACGGCCCACGTGCCGGGCTGCTGCTCGCTCGCCAGGCCCATGCGTTGCAAGCGCTGCAGGCGGCCGATCAGCAGTTGCCGCTGACGTTGCAGGCGCGGTTCGGCCAGCGTCTCCGGCCGCACCAGGCCGTCCACGGCCTCGCGCTGCAAGGTGCGATCCAACCCCGTCCACCGCTCCTGTTCGACTTCGCGCTGCATGGCGCGCTGCATCTCCAGTTCGGTGCGTGGCCCCAGCCATTGCGTCGCCAGTTCCGATGCTCGGTGACGCATCCCTTCGGCGATGTAGTCGCGGGCGATGATGAGGTCTTTGCCGGTGTCGTCCTTGCCACGCAGCACGACGTGCGTGTGCGGGTTGTCGGTGTTCCAGTGATCGACGGCCACCCATTCCAGGCGCGTGCCCAGGTCGGCCTCCATGCGCGCCATCAGGTGCCGGGTGTAGGTGCGCAGGTCGTCGAGCTGTTCGGCATCTTCCGGCGAGACAATGAAGCGGAACTGGTGGCGGTCGTCGGCGCCGCGTTCCTTGAACGCATCGAGGTCGGCGGCATCGGTCATCGGCCCGTAGGCGCGGCCTGCCCCACCCTGGCGATCGACGCCTTCGCGCTCGATGTAGCGCAGGTGCGCGGCGGTCGAGCGCGGCCCTGCCTGCGCCAGATTCACCAGCCGGACCTTGATCGCCATGCGCCGCGCGTTCGGCCCCAATCCCCGGCCAGCGAAGCGCGCCGCTACGTGGCCTCGCCCCAGCCGAGATCCGGGGCGCTGGCCGACTTTGCCCGCCGCCTTGCCGAGCTTCGCGCCGGCCTTGCTGGTCTGGCGCAGCACCTTGTTGATGAAGGCATCGCCGCGCTGTTTCGGCGCACCGGGGCGGACGCGGAAACGGTCGTCGTCGCGCTGGCTCATGGCATGGCTCCATCCAAGACCGGCGCAGTCGAGCGGACGAAGCACGCGCTTTCGTCAACACCGATGCGGCATTGCGCACCTTCGCGGCACGCTGCCGCCCTGTGGCGCGTGCCGCGCTCCCCCCGTGTGCAGACAAGGTTTTCAAGCGGCCATGTGCCGCGACCTTTTATCTTGCCTTCCGCCTTTGCCCTGCGCTGTCGCTCCGGGCGTTGGCGGCCCGGCGGCGCTGCGCTGCTTGCAGCCAGCGCTCCGGCGAACGCGGCCACGGCCATCGGCCGGGCGCGTTCGAGGCAAGACGCCTGCACATGGGAAAGCGGTGCCGGATGTTGCGCGACGTGCGGCGCGGATGCGTTCGCACGGTACGCGCGACGACACGGCGACGGCCGGCAGGACGGCACGCCGGATGGCACGATGAAGCGCAGCGAATCGGCAGCCATCATCGGCGTGTCTCCAGCCAGACCGGATGCGCAACACCAATCACGGTGGACGCAGCAACCGGCCCAAAATACCTACTGTCGAACGACGCCGGATTGGTCGTGCTCAACAGGAACAGCTCGCCGGGCTCGAGGCGGCGGCATTGCGCCCAGGAAGGCAGCGGACGGCCCAGCCGGTCGGCAGGCAGCGCTGTGGCCAACGGCACGCCGTCGATGCGCACGCTACGACCGACGATGCACACCTCCTGCGGCGCAACAGCACCGATGCGCTTGAGCAACGGAACGCGCGTCGGCAGGTAGCCGCGCCGTGTAGCCAGCGCGGCGGCATCGGCCGGCAGCGGGACGAGCACGATGCTGTCCACGGACAACGGACGTGGCAGCGAGCCGGCCCGGTGGTCGAGCGGATCGACGCGATACCAACCGACCGCCACACTGTCGGACGGGTTGTAGGTCAGGCGCGGCAGCGGCCGCATATGGTCAGGCAGGAAGGACGCCCAGGCCAGCGCAGCGAGGCCGCAAGCGGACAGACCGCCAAGCACGAGGCGAGCGCGCAGACGCGAGCGAGGACGTGGCGTAGTACCGGAAGTGGAAAGCGTGGTCATGGCAGCGTTCTCCCGGCCAGCCAGGCGGCGTGCCGCTCGGCGGTGTACGCCGGCAGCGGCAAGCGCGCAGCGAGACGGTTGCCGAGCGTGCGCCAGTACGCGGGCGACACGTCGGCGGGCGCGATGCCTTGCGCCTCGATGGCGTCGAGCTGCGCCAGCACGGCGCGCACGGCGGGTTCGCCTTCGGCGTGCAGCAGCAGGCACGCGCCGGGTAACACGCCGTGGATGCGTTGAGCCGCGTCCAGCGGCGTGCATGCCTGCATCACCATGAGCTGCCAGCGGATCGTGCCGTAGTCGTTGGCCTGCCAGCGGATGCGACAGAACACGGCACCCGGCAGAAACACCGCGACTCGCCGCCAGCGGTCGAGCCGGACGATGCGCACCGGTTCGCCAAAGCGTAGGTAGAGGTCGATGCGCTGCTCGACATAGGCGAGCGATACGCGGGTAAGCGGCGCGGCGCCGGCCTGGCCGGCGAGCACCGCGAGCGATGGCAGCGGCGCAGCCGTGGCCGTGGCCGTGGCCGTCGAGAATTGCGCGTTCATGGGGGCGTCTCCGGAAACTCGCGTTCCAGCAGAGCGCGCAGCAGTTCGGCGACGGTCACGCCCTGCGTGAACGCCGACACCTTGATGCGAGCGCGCATCGCGGGCGTGATGTCGAGGGTCAGGCGCGCGGTGTAGAGGTCGCCTTTCTGGAGGCCGTCGGCGTCGCCTAGGCGAACCCACGCCTCAGCGTGCGGGTTAGCGGGCGGACGCGCGCCGATGCCGACGCGCTTGCTGCGTGCGTTGCTCATGTCGGCCACCGCAGCAGTTCATCGGTGAGCGCGGCGATCTCGCGTGCGGCAGCGCTGTCCGGTGCCGTCTCGCGTGCAAGCCGGCCAGCGGCCACGCTGTCGGCGAACACGATGCGCTGGCGCACCTCGGCGTGCAGCGCCGGCAGTGGTTGCTCGGCGAGCGACTGCCGCGCCTCGCGGCCGATGATGGTGGTGCTGACGCGCCGGTTGATGACGAAGGCCGCTGCTAGCTGCGGCCGGAACACCTGAGCTTCGCGGATGAGCGTCACCATCTCGGCGCTGGCCCACACGTCGTAGGGACTGGGCTGCACCGGGATCAGCACGCGCTCGGCTGCCAGCAGCGCGGAACGCGCCAAGGCGGCAATGCGCGGCGGGCCGTCGATGATGACGTGATCGGCACGGCGGGCCAGTTCCGGCGCTTCCTGGTGCAGTGTTTCGCGGGCGAGGCCCACAGCGCTGAACAGCCGGGGCAAGCCCTGCTGGCTTCTGCGCTGCGTCCAATCCAGCGAAGAACCCTGCGGGTCAGCATCGAGCAGGACAACGTGCTGGCCACGCAGCGCCAGTTCACCCGCGATGTGGGTGGCGAGCGTGGTCTTGCCGACTCCGCCTTTCTGGTTGAGCAGCGCGACGATCATGGCACGGCCCTCCGTGTTGGAAGGCCGGGCTTTCGTGGCTGCGCTGCGTGCCGTTTCGAGGTTGTCCACCGAAACGGCGCGCTCTTTTCAAAAGTTAGAGATTTAGAGTTAGGGAAGTTAGAGGGTTCCGAAACCCGCGCCGTTATTGGCTTTGCGGCGATTTCGCACGCCTGATGGCACGATAGGGACACGCCCGATAGCACGATACCCGGCACGCCTGATAGCACGAGGCCGTCCACACGTTTTCCCGCAGTTATCCCCGTGCCGTCTGCGGCACGGGCCGGAAGGTCAGCAACTCGGCTCCGTCCTCGGGCATGCGCACGATGCCCAGGACGTAGCCCGGCATGGACTGCCGCGCCACCAGCGCGCGCAGGTCGCAGGCGAAGTCGTAGGGCTTGGCCGTGCTGCCCGACTTGCGGTGCAGGTGTTTGAAGTCGAATTGCCAGCCGCCGGGCTGCTTGCCGCCGTGCTTGCGCACCAGGCGGTACAGCCATCGCTCGATGCCACCGGTCAGCCGGAAATACGCCGGGTCGATGGTCAGCACCAGGGCGGCGTCGAGCACGCCCGCATAGAACCAGTCCGGCAGGATCAGCTCGATGCCCAGCGGCGTGCCGCGGGCGTCGGCGAGTTCCTTCCACTCGTTGATCCACGAGAAGCGATGCAGGCGCCGCCCGGTCGTCTCGCGGATGGACGTTGCCACGGTGGTCGATTGCAGCCGGTCGAGCGCGGCCTTGAGGCGTTGGTAGTCGCGCAGCGACACCCCGCGCCCGATGAAGCGCAGGATCTCGTAGGGTGTGGCGTGCATCAGGCGCGACGGACGCAGGCCCGCGTCGCGCGCTTCGACGATCTGCGAAGCCGCCCAAATCAGCACGTCCGCATCCCAAATCGTGGCGATGCCGTGTTCCTGCGTGCCCTCCACGCGAATGGTGACGTTGCCGCTGCGGAAGTCGATCGGCGCCGTGCGCCGCGATTTCGCCAGCGAGAAGAATGGATACGCCATCAGGTCCTGGGCGTCGCGCGGTGCCATGTCGCCCGGCAAGGCGCGGAACAGGTCGAGCTGTTCCCGCTCCCGCGATGGGCTGGACATGGCGGTGGCCACCGGCGAGCCGCCGATCAGCGCGCACGGCTGTCGGCCGAATGGTGCTCGGCATATTCGGGATCGGACGTGGCCTCGAAACTGCGCTGGTCGGCCCAGGCGTCGAGGTCGGCCACCGCGTACATGACGCGGCGACCGAACTTGCGGAACTTCGGCCCGCCGCCGATCACACGCTGCTTTTCGAGCGTGCGCGGCGACAGCCGCAAATACTCGGCGGCTTCGTCGTTGGTGAGGTAGCGTTGGGGTTGCGGCGGCGTGGTGGCGGCAGCGGCAGCAGGCCGCAAGGGTGCGGGTCGCATCGGATGAACCTCCATCGGTCAGGAACGACCGGCCACACAGCGCGACCGGATGGAGGCAGTCTTGGGAAAGCGGCGCGGGGCGCAGAGGGTCGTTTTGCGGTTGCGCCCAAACGACCCTCCCCAGGTCATTCGAGGTGTGCAAGGCGGCGGTAGCCGCCGCGCATCAGTGATTGACCACGCCGCACCAGACGGCGCACGCGCGAGCGCAGGCCGCCGTCCGTGTACCAGCCGGCGGCCACGGCCTCGGCGCCGAACAGCCCCGTGGCTGTTTCGCGCAAGGACGCGCCCGCGAGGGTTGCGTCGAGCGCCTGCAGGGTGTGCAGTTCCAGCAGCGCGGCCGGCGTGGGCCGAGAGTGGGCCGCCGCCGCGGGCACGCTCCCGTCCACCGTCGCCAGCTTGTCCAGTTCGACCGTGATGGTGCGGTAACTCGCACAGGGCGCGGCGCACGCGCGGACGGCATACAGGTAGGCCATGCCATCGGCCAGACCCGGTGACAATGCGAGCCGCACGCAGCAGCCAGGCCAGCGCGCCGTCAGCACCAGGCGCTTCCCGTCGTGGATCAGGTGCTTGTGGCCGGGGAGGCGCCAGAACTCAAAGGCGTGGGCCTCGGGTGGTGGGTCGGCATCCGGGTGGAGCTGGATCACGCCATCGTGATCGGGAAACCAGGCTGGATGCGCGTCGCGCGCATCCAGGGCCGGATCTTCCAGCAGGCGCAGTCCCCAAACGTGCGCCGTCTCCGGCCGGCGGCGACGGCGCAGCCAGTCGCGCCGGTAGTCAGGATGCCTGCGCAGGTACTCCCAGGCCAGCGCGGGGCCGTCCAGATGCAGCGCGTACAGGTACGCGGCGGTCGGATACCAGGAATCGGTGCTTCGATCAGCCATGACGCGACCTCCTGTCGGGCAGGAACGTCGCCACGGGCCTCGGGCGCGGGATTTACAGCATTACGACATCAATGCGCCATCAGGAATGCGTAAACTCACACCGTAACGAGGGGTGTCAAGACCGATCGGCTCCGAAGCCTTGCACGCATCGACCGAATGCGACGGCCGCGCAGCTCCAAAAATGGCGCGCAGCATCAGACACCCTGCCGTAAGCCGCACCGCGCATCATGTCTCTTTCGGTCAGAGCCGTTCCCTCATGACGCATGAATGCCGATCCAGACCGTAGCCGTCTTGAATCAGATCGAGAAAGACACAATGCGTCGCAATGGCCTGTGTCTGGATGGCCCGCAGCGAGGCCATGGGGTTCGATCAGTCGGGGATCGAGCCATCGCGCTGCGCCAGCCGGACGTACTCCGATAGTGGCCGCGAAGCGCGGAAGTACAGGTCGCGTAGGACGGGCCGCTGCTGCGGCCCGACGATGGCTGTCAGGTCGGACAGCTTGACCGTCCCCAGCGCCGGCATCCCGATGCCGAGGTCGATCAGGCCATAGGCGGTATCGCCATCGGCCGGGTCGAGCGCGGCCAGCAGCCAGGTCGCGTGCGCATCCGGCGTGAACAACCGCACCACCGGCAGCGGGTCGATGCTCTGGCCGGCGGTACGCGCCGCGCCGTTGGCAAGCAGTTGCGCGCGCTCGTCGGCTGTGGTCAGCGGCTGGGTCATGGTCAGGAACTCCACGAAGCCAAGGATGCACGGACACGCTTTTCCGTCGAAACACGGAACCACAAAGCCGGGGCTGTGCTTTTGTGCAAAAGCATGGATGCGCAAGCCATCGAATCCGTACATGCACGGAAACGCGGAAGCGGAATGGTGGAGGTCTGGAAAGGCACGGATGCGGTTCCCCGATTCTGTTGGAATCCGCCCATGCGGATTTCCGTAAAAGCACGGCAGCGAACCATAAATGAGTTAAAGATAACGTGGTTTTAATTGTCCCGCGACCGGACGCTTCTGTCCATGCAGAAGCGCTCCGTCCAGCCCGGCCGACCGGCCGGCGTCACCACCTTCGATGCCGAGCTGGCCAAGGCTTTCGGCGCGGCGGTGCGTGCGCTCCGTTCGGAGCGCGGGATTGCGCAGGAATCATTGGCGAACCTGGCCGGCATCGAGCGCTCCCACATGGGCAAGGTGGAGCGCGGTGAGCACATGCCGACGCTGGCGATCATCTTCAAGATCGCCGGCGCGCTCGGGTGCAGCACGGCAACCCTCATGGCCGCGACGGAAGCCCAACTCGCGGCACCGGCGACATAGGCCGCCGATGGGAGGCGTCCCGCCGCAATGGGCGGGGCGCGAGGCGACCGTCAGGCCGCCGGCTTGCTGCGCGACCAGAACAGGTCGTGCGTACCGTCCTCGTTCTCGATCAGGCGGGCATAGACCGTCGCCGGGAACGAAGGATCGTCGAGGGTCACGGACAGGTAGTCTCGCCCGGCCTCGCTGGTCTTCTTCCACGCCGCGCCGATGTCGTGGCCGGCCGCCTGAAGGCGGAAGTCGGGGGCGTTCTCGTTGCCGCCCTTGTCGTTGGGAACCAGCTTGACCTTGACGTTGAGCGTCAGGGTGCGGAGCGTGCCGGTGAAGCCGTCTTTCTCTGCGGTGAAGGTGCCGATGTTGGCCATGGTGTTTTCTCCTTTCGGGTTGAACAAGGTCGCGCCAGTGCGTCCTTGTTGTGAACCGGCCGGCGGGGGATGGGCGGGCCGCACCGCGCAGCGGTCGCAACAACGTGGAGAACCTGGAAGCGCAAAGAATTTGCTGCGCGAGGAAGCCGCGCAGCGGCGGGGAAATTGTTTGCGCTGGAAGGTTGCGGCCATGAAGCCCAAGGCGTAGCCGTGCCCTCGCCAGGATTCACGACAAGCCAAGGAAGCACGGGCCGCCTGTCCCGAATGGAGACATGACCGACTCGGCATCCCCGCATGACGGCTGCACCGGCTTGCGCCCTGACGCGGGCAAGGCCGACACCCCAACGACAGGCGAGAACGCCCCTTTCCGCGGCGCGCGGCAACCTGCTTGAGGCACGGCGTGGAAGCTCCATGGGGCGAGGCCGGGCGGCGTGTCGGTGAACCGTCCTTCGTGACGTATAGGCGGCGAACCACCAGCGTCGAGGACGGCACGCATTCGCACAACCTGCCGCAGCAAGCCGGGGCGTAGCCCCACAAGCCCCGGCACTTGCGGCGGGCGCCATTGAAACCTTGCCCGCGTCGCGGGCGCCGATTGCCGTCCCGCGCGCAAGGCCGTTGCGCGCTCGCCCCGTCGCCGCCTGGTCGAAGGCGGCGGCGGGGCGTTTTGCTTTGGATGTTGAAACCGGGCACGGCCACCGCCGCGCCCGGATTTTTGACCACCGGCCCCAAGGCGGAACGGCTTGGGGCCGGCGCGGGGTTATTCCTTCGTCTCGACAATCCACCACTCGGCACGCGGCAAGGAGCGGCCCGTAATGGGATGCAGGTCGGTCAGGTCGGCGCGGGCCGTCCAGCCGCGAGGCGGACGGTAGCCGCGCACGTCGCCGTCACCATGCCAACGACGGGCGCGTACCGTGCCGGGGGCATAGGTCGCCGCCATCCGTGGGTTGCTTGTGGTGTTGCGGTTCATGGGCGGAATCCTCGGAATGAAGCGCCCCAGCCAGAACCGGGGCGCTTGCCTGCGGCCACGGTCACGCGGCCAATGCTTCGGCCTGCGACTGCTCATCCGCCACGGCGGCGGCATCCTCCAGCGCTTCGGCTTTGATTGCCGGGTCCTGCTCGGCCTGTAGCGGGCTTTCGGCGTGGAAGATGGCGGGCATCCAGCCGGTGCCATCGGCCAGCCGTTCGGCTTCGCTGGCAATGTCGCCCTTTTTCAACTTCGACAGGCGGGTGACGTGCTCGGGCGCGAACTGTCCCACGGCCTCCAGAATCGCCGCTTTCGGCACGTGTCGGAAATAGCCCTCGGTCGTCGGCTTCCACCATGCGGCCATGTCCAGCCCCACAGCCTGCGCCAGTTCCGCGCCGGGCTGGCGTTGCGTGGCGCGCGGCGTCACCGCGTCCACCGTCGCCGCGACGCACACGGCCAGCAGCTGCACCAGTTCGTCCTGCGATTTCGCCAGCAGCGCAGCGAACAGTTCGGCGCCGTCCTGCGGCAACGCTTCGCCTGCGACCTGCTGCAACGTGCGCAGCGCCACGGCGGCAGGCGACTCCGGCCAATCCGGGGCCATGTCTTCCAGCCGGTCCTTCACGGTCAGGCGCACGCCGAGCGGCAAGCCGTCGCCGTAGGCGTCGGGCTGCAAGACGGTCTGCACCATGCCATGCACCAGCGCGGCCAGCGCCACCTGTGGATGCCGCGCGACTTCGATTTGCAGCGCGGCGGTGCGGTGAGCGCTCAACCGCTGGGCCAGCCGGTCGGACACGCTGGCGATCTTGGGCGCTTCGGGTTCGTCGCCTTCGTCGTCGTTCGCACTGTCTCCGGCGAAACCCTGCCGCAGGCGTTGCAGCGTGCGCAGCGCCTTGGCCTCCGCCTCGCGCAGCAGGCCGCGATGAATGACGGCGCCACCTTCGCGGTCGAGCGTGACGATGGCACCCGCCACGGCACGCACGTCCGGGGCGTAATCCTGCAAGGCGCCCTCCACGGCTTGCAGTTCACCGGCTACCTGCTCGCGCCGCTGTTCCAGCGTTTCCGCCCTACCCTCGTCCTCGGCGTCGTAGGCATCTTCCAGTTCGGCGTCGATTTTTTCGAGGCGGGTTTGCAGCGAAGCGATGCGGCGGGCTTCGCGGGAGGTCGGTTCGCGGCGCTGGCGCGGCGCGTTCTGAAACGCTTGCCGGTCGGCATGGCTGATGTGCGGCGTGGCATCCACCCACGCCCAACCCTCGGCGCGCACGTCCTCGGCCAGCGCGTCCAGCTTGTCGCGCACCAGCGTTTCCAGCAGCGCGGCGTCGGTCAGGTAGGTTCCGGCATCGCCTTCGGCGAACAGGTCGCGGCGGATGCCGCCGCCTGCCACCGTGTAGGCGTCCAGCCCGACGAAACGTACCAGCGGATGCGTGGCGTTTATTTCGCGTTCGGTCAGGCGTTCGCGCAGCACGGACGGGCCGCGCTGCCACGTCGGCGCACCGTAAAATGCGACTTCCTGCGCGGCGTGGTCATCGGTGACGGCCAAGGCCATCAACTGTTCCAGCGTCACGGCCTCGGCGCGATAGTCGGCCAGCAGGCGCGGCGACACGTTGGCGAGTTTGAGGCGGCGCTGCACCACCAGCGGGGACACGCCGAAATCGGCGGCAATGTCTTCCACTGGGCGGCTTTCCTTGACCAGCGCGGCGAAGGCGACGAACTGGTCGGCGGGGTGCATGTTCTCGCGCTGCACGTTCTCGGCAAGGCTGACTGTTCGCGCCGAAGCGTCGGCCACGAGCAGACACGGCACTTCGTAATCGGCGGGGATGCGCTTCTTCTTCGCCAGCAGCTTCAACGCGGTCAGGCGGCGGTCACCCGCAACGACTTCGTACTGTTCGCCATCGGCGGCGGCAATCACGATGAGGTTTTGCAGCAGGCCGACGCGGGAAATGCTCGCGGCCAGTTCTGGGATGGATAGGCGCGGGGTCGTGCGCACGTTGCGCTTGGAGCGGCGCGCCAGCAGCCGCGAGAGCGGAACCAGAATCAGGTTCTTGGTCGGGTCGGCCACTTCAAGCGCGGTGGCGACGACGCGGGTTTCGTTTTTGGTAACGGCGTTCATGGTGGTATCTCCATTCGATAGCGAAACAACAGCGGGAGGAATGGAGGGGCCGGGATGATGAAAGCCCCTCCGCGTGGGGTTCAGGCTTTCAACTGGCGCAGGCCGTCGGCCAGCAGCCAAAGGGCGCGATTCAGGCGGATGCCGTTGTCGATGCCCTGTACGGGGCGGGTGGTCTGGCGGCGACCGTTGGCCGCGCGGGCGGACAGGCCACCTTTGATGAGGTTTTCCTGCGTGCGGTTGAACACGCTCCACAGGTCGCGGCGGCTGTCGTCGTGACGGCGCGGCATCAGGATTTGCGATTCCGTGATGGGTGCGGGCTTGTCCTCGTCGTACTTCAACGCCAGCGCAGCGCGGGCGAAGACTTCGGCTTCGCCGTTGTCCAGCGTGATGGCCTGCATGGCATCGCGGGATGCCTGCGCCCGGTCGAAGCCGTGCAAGACTTCGTAAGCGCCTTCGATGACCTGCGCGGCCACGTCGCCCTTGTGGGGCACGCGCACGTCCGCCACGGTGTCGCCGCAGACCAGTCCGTTCTGGCACACGAAACGGAACATGCCGGCTAGCATCTGGTAGCTGCTCGTCCCGTCATGGGAGTTCAGCAGGATGATTTCGTTGGCTTCGCGGCCATTGATCTGGCTGGCATGGCGCAGCCGGATCATGTGCTTGGTGTAGTCGCGGCGGTCGTCCTGCCGCACGCGGGTCTGGCACACCATGAAGGGCTCGAAGCCTTCGCCGCGCAGCTCCTGCAGCACGGTGGCGGTGGGGATGTAGCTGTAGCGCTCCGAGCGGCTTTCGTGCGGGGCATCCGCGAAGATGGACGGGGCCACGGCGCGGATTTGGTCATCCGACAAGGGACGTTCCGAGCGCAGCACCGGGGAACGGGAAGCGAAACGGGTTGCGAGTTGCATGGTCTTTCTCCTGACAAAGGGTTTGCCGTTGAAACCGCACACCGGATTCCTAGATTCGGAGCCCGCCTTTCGGCTTTCCGGTGGGGTTAGCGCGGAGACCTGGGCCGGCCTCGTTGCCACCGTCTTTCCTGAGTTCATCGCCCGCGACGGTCAGGAGCGCGCGGACGGAAGCCGTCAAGGAGGAAAGCGCCGGGGGTGGTGCGGCCCGCAGCGCAGCGAGGACACGGCCCGGCGCGCCTTGATGGCGCACGGCCGCGGGCTACAGTCGCGGACAAGGTGATGAAGTCAGGGGAGACGGCTGGACAGGCAACGGCCGTTGCGTTGGCGCAGACCCCACGCAAGCGAAGCGCGCAGGCCCGAAGCTGGAAGCCGGGCCGAAGGCGTCAGCCGAGCGGAGCGAGGGAATGATGGAAGCCCGAAGGGGGCGAGACTCGCGCAGCGAGGCTCGATGCGCAGCACGACAGCGCGACCGGCCGTTTCCTGGCCGGGGACGCCCAGATCGCAGGAGGTACCTGAAAGCCAGCCGATCGACAAAGACTCGGGTACCGACAAGCCCGCCTTGGTTAAATACGCTGCAAAGCGTCTTCAACATCAGGGACGGAACATGAGTTCACCCCAGACCACGAACCCGCAGCAAGCCTGCGAAGCCATCCTCATCGAAGGAAAGCGCTACAACATCGAGCACGGCATCCTGCCCAGCGAGAATGCCGTCGCCGACCGTCTTCTGGCCCGCGGCGTCGAGCTGAGGGAGGCCTACGGCGAGCTGTACGAGAAGCTGCACCCGCGTCCGCCGGCACTCAAGGTCTTCCTGGACCTTCTGCTGAGTACGGCCGCGTTCTGGAGCCCGGAGAAGATCGCCCAGGCGCGCGTCGCGCGGGACGAACTGGCCGGCGTCAATCGGCAGATCGCACGGAAGGCCGAGGAACTGGCGGAGCTGCTGGAGCGCCGCACCGAGCTGAACAACACCTCCGGCTTCAGCAGCGAAACGCACTACCACGTCTGCGACGTGATCGAAGCGGCGTCCGAGCACAACTACTTGTTCAACTCCTGGGTCAAGGATCGCCTGGATGCCCTTCGCGGCCAGTTCGACCTGAAATACTGGCCATCGTTGGACCAGTTCCTTCGGAAGTTGGCCGCCGACGCGGAGAACGCCGGCATGGAAGCGACAGATCCTCTGACTGCGGCGGCCACCGTGGCGTCGCGCCCGTCACGGGCCGACTTCTTCAAGGCGCTATTCGCCGCCATCGAGGAAAACAGCGCACATAACTACGGGCTGCTACCCAGGGGCTTCAAGCTTACCGACGGCACCTTGGCCTCGTTGGCGAACTGCGCATTGGACCTTGGGCCGGACGAACTGGCAGACAGTACCTATGTGAAGCGGCTTCGCCAGCGCGAACGCAACGGCGGGAAGTGACCGCGTGCCAGCCGCCGGCAAAGTGCAATCTCCCCCGGCGGCGCAGCAAAAAGGGGCCAAAGCCCCCTTCGTTACAGCCAGCCGAGTTCGGCGAATGCCGTCGTCCGGTCGCCTGCAACGATGATGTGATCCAGCGTGCGCACCTCGATCAGCGCCAACGCTTGCTTGAGCCGCTGGGTCAAGGCTCGATCGGCAGCGCTCGGCTCGGGATTCCCGCTCGGATGGTTGTGCGCGAAGATCACCGCCGCCGCGTTGTGCTGCAGTGCCTCCTTGACCACTTCGCGCGGATGAACCTCGGCGCCGTCGATCGTTCCACGGAACATCTCGACGTACTCGATCAGCCGATGGCGCGTATCGAGAAACAGGACCGCGAAGACCTCGTGCTCGAAGCCCGCGAGCTTGGTGCACAGGTACTCCTTGACCGTCGCCGGCGAACTGAACTCGGTACCGCGCTGCATCTTCTGGTCGATGACCCGACGCGCGGCGTCCAGGATCTGGTCGGCCGACGCCGGAAGATAGCGGCCACGGCCGTCACGCACCAGCAGTGAGGCATAGGAAGAGAGGGAAAGCTGCGACATGATCGTGCTCCGGTTGCTCGGGCGGAATTGCCCGGAACCGGCGCCAGCACGGCGCAGCGCAAGCAGTCAGGGGGCGAAGCCGGCCGCCAGGACGCCAGCGCGCAACGCGCGCGCCGCCCTTGACGGCGAGAACGCCGTGGTACGGTGAAGGGAAACAGCAAGACCGCCCCACTCTCTCGCACCCCGGTCCTTGGCAAGCGGAGCGCGCAGGCCCGCCAGGGCCGGAGGCGTCAGGGATCAAAGCCGGATGGCAGTGACTCAGCACAAAGCGTGGGGTACAGCCCTCGAACCCGAGGCGGGATACCAGCGAGACTGCTACAAAAAAGCAAATGACATCGAAGCCCAAATGGAGCACAATGTAGCTACAAAAAACTTGAGGCACGTAATGGCAAGCAGCAGTGATGTCGTTCGCGCCCGGATTGACGGGCATATCAAAGAGGAAGCCACGAACGTGTTGGCAGGAATGGGCTTGTCCGTGTCGGACGCCATTCGGATGCTGCTCACGCGCATTGCGGCCGATAAGGCACTTCCTTTCGACATCAATCGTGTGCAGGCCCAGTCCGATACCAAGAAGAAGCCATGAGCTTCTGCCTGAATAACTCCAAGAACATTAAGCTCAGGGCCTGACCGCATGGATCGCATACAGCAGCTCAACTACGAAAAGGACTTTCGCATCGCCTTCTTGGAATCCAAGGGGGACGGGTTTCAACGCCTGTTCGAGAAGCTGATGTCGAAGGCACATCCCAACGACTTCATGGCTTGCCGACCCTGGGGCAATGTTGGAGACCGGAAGAACGATGGGTATCTGCCTTCTGCGCGAATCCTTTTCCAGAGCTACGCGCCGAATGAAATGAGCGCCGCCGAGGCCACCAAGAAGATCAACGAGGACTTCGAGGGGGCCAAAGAACACTGGGAAAAATATTTCGATGAGTGGACCTTCGTCCACAACGCACCTGATGGGCGTCTGGGCCCCCACATCATCGAAGCCCTGGCCAAACTCAGGCAAGACAATCCGAAGATCAGAATCGGACATTGTGGATACGAGGAAATGCTGGCGAAGTTCCGTCAGTTGAGCCTTCAGGATCTTGAATCCTGGTTTGGTCCCTCGCTGACGATGGAAGCGAACGTCAATCTGGGTTTCAGCGACCTGGCCGCTGTGCTCACCCATATCAGCATCACGCCCGCACCCACGACGAGCGAGGTGAAGGACGTGTCGCGCGGAAAGATCGAGGCCAACCTCCTGTCTCAGGCTGTTGCCGACTTCCTGAAGATCGGCATGCAGAAGTCGCCGCTCGTTGCACAGTTCTTCAATAGCTGGAAGAACCCTACCTACGGCGAGCAGATCGCACAGGCGTTCAAGAGCGAATACGTGGGACTGCGAGATGGTATTCCTCAGCTCCATCCTGATGAGATATTCGGACGCCTCGAAGTATGGGCCGGAGGCACGGCGAACACCACGCCCGCGCACAAGGCAGCCGTGTTGGCCGTGATGGCCTATCTGTTCGACAAGTGCGAGATCTTTGAAGACGCTCAAGCGGTGGTGACGGCATGATCCTGCCATCCAAGCATCTGCCGCAGGATCGAGCGCTACTGACCGTCGGTGCGCATGTTTTGACGTTCCTCGCGCACCCCAAGACTGTCTCGGCACTTTGGGAAGAACTGAACAGGCATGACGCCGGCCTGGCGGCGACGCCCCGGCGCATTACCTATGACTGGTTCCTGCTCGCCCTCGACCTCCTGTACGCCCTTGGAACCATAGAACTCGAAAGCGGCCTTGTTGCACGGAGGGCAGCGTGATTCATCACATCTTCAGCACGCTGCCTAGCTTCAAGAATCTTGGAGATCTGAAGCCCGGCCTGAATGTGCTACTCGCCCAAAAAACCGAAGGGGCAACCACCAAGCAAACACGCAATCGCGCCGGCAAGACCAGTTTCGTTGAGTTGGTGCATTTTCTGCTTGGCGCCGACGCCGGACCAGACTCGATTTTCCGCACCCCGGAACTGGCTGAATACACCTTCGGCATGGACTTCGATCTGAAGTCAGAACGGACGGTGGTCGAGCGCAGCGGTAGCTCCAAAGCCAAAATCTTCGTCACCGTCCCGCCTGCCGCGAAGGTCAAGTTCTCGGCCACCGAGTGGTGTACGTTCCTCGGCGAACAAATGTTCGGCCTGAGTAGCCTTGAAGCTGCAGGCAGCAAGCCGCCTTCGTTCCGGTCACTGTTTGCCTACTTTGTGCGCCGACAGGCGAGTGGTGCATTCATGACACCGGAGAAGCAGGCCACGATGCAGGGCACCGGCGACATGCAAATGGCGCTGATGTTCCTGCTCGGTTTGGACTGGCAGATCGCCCGAGATTGGCAAGCGGTCCGTGATCGGGAAAAGACCCTGGAAGAGCTGAAGAAGGCGGCCGGGAACGGCGCGTTCGGTTCAATCATCGGCAAGGCCGCCGACTTGCGCACTGAGCTGACCATTCAGGAAGCCCGTCTCAAGAAGCTCCATGCGGAAGTTGAGACTTTCCAGGTCTTGCCGGAATACCGGGAACTGGAAGTCGAAAGCGCCACGTTGACCCGGCAGCTCAACGAGTTGGCCAACGCCAACACTATCGACTTCTCAGCCATTCGTGATCTGGAAAGCGCACTCGCCTCCGAGGTTCCTCCAGACCATGAAGACCTTCAGGCGGTCTATCAAGAAGCAGGCGTCGTCCTACCTGGCCTGGTCAAGCGCCGCTACGAGGACGTAAAGAGCTTTCACGAATCGGTGGTTCGTAATCGCAAGGACTATCTGTCCAGCGAACTCGAAGCTGCCAGGCTGCGCATCGAGCTGCGCGATAGCAAGAAAGCACAACTCGACCATCGGCGCGTTGAAATTCTGGGCATTCTCAAGAGCCATGGCGCGCTCGAACAGTTCCTCAAGCTGCAAGGCGAACTGGGGCGACTTGAGTCCGAAGTGGAATCATTGCGGCAACGCTTCGAAGCCGCCGAGCAGCTCGAAGGCACCAAGAACGAGTTGGAGATTGAGCGCAACCGCCTCACGATCCGCCTACGGCGTGACTTCACCGAGCAGAAGGATCGACTGGCGGAGGCCATCGTCGCCTTCGAGGAAACCTCGCAACGCTTGTATGAATCGGCCGGCAGCATGACGGTCGACGAAACCTCCAACGGACCGATCTTCAAGTTTCCGATGCAGGGTGAACGCAGCAAGGGCATCAAGAACATGCAGATCTTCTGCTTCGACATGATGCTTATGCGTTTGTGCACCAAACGGCAGATGGGGCCAGGATTCCTGATCCATGACAGCCATCTCTTCGATGGCGTTGACGGGCGTCAAGTCATCAGTGCATTGCGTCTTGGCTCGGAGATCGCGCAGGAACTTGGCTTCCAGTACATCGTGACGATGAATGAAGACGATGCTTTCAAAGAGACCATCGAAGGCTTTGACCTGAATGACTATGTACTTCCCACGCGGTTGACAGATGCAACGGAGGATGGCGGGCTGTTTGGTATCAGATTCGGATAAGTACGGGATTGATTGAAATCTAGAACGTCCGACTGAGCCCAAGCTTCCTGGCTGTGGGTAAAAACAAGCTTGAGACGCCCTCCTGAAATTTTCGAGAGGCAGCATGATCGGACAAAGAACCCGTTATTCGTTCGCCCAATTCTTGGAGCTGCAGGAGCCGATGGTTTCAATCGTGCTTCTGGCCAAGTACGGTGCTGAGCACCTGTCGCTGTCGCATGGGCAACTGTTGTACGGTTTATTGAATACGCTGCGCGATCTGGATGACCGCACGCTCATGCTGGCGCTGGCTGAGGTCATTGCAACTGCGGGCGATCTACGGGCCAGGGTCAATCCGAAATATCGATTCGACGAGCGCCAGCATGATCTGGCGCAATGCCTCCTGCTGGACGGCTACATCATCCAGGACAAGAAGCTGATCCAGACCGATCCGTCGATTTCCGATGCGGCTCCCTTGGAGGACGACCTGATCACGGCGCTACAAAACTCAGGGGCCCCTCGTGCGCAGGAGATAATCGCCAAGATCAACGATTCGGCCGGCGCGTTCCGGGCAACTCCGCCCGACTACAACGCATCGCTTGTGAACGCCCGCGTGGCGCTGGAAACTTTGGCCGGCGACATAGCCGCCCATGTTGCCTCGCAGCGGCAGACGCCCGCTGCCTACAATCCATCGAAGTGGGGCGAGGTGCTTGCATTCCTGCGCGGCAGCGGCGAGATCACCACAGAGGAAGAGAAAGGCCTGGCTGGTGTCTTCGGCTTTCTGAGTCCTGGCGCCCACCGCCCGGTGGGAATCCCTGAAGATCAGATGACTCGGCTTGGTCGTTCTTTCGCGCTCAATATGTGCTGGTTCCTGCTCAAGAACCATCTCGCGCGAACTCCATAGACTTGAATGCGCAAGGACCAGAAAATATGCCGTTTGAGATCAGGCCTTGGGAAGCAATTGCGCAGAATTACGGATGCACAGTTCTGCTCGGCAACGGCGCCAGCATTTCCGTCAGCCCGAGCTTCTCCTACGGCTCGCTGCTGCAACATGCCGCCGAGCGGAACCTGCTCTCTGACGATACTCAGCGGTTGTTCGAGTTCTTTCAGACCAACGACTTTGAGCTGGTTCTTCGGATCGTCTGGCAGGCATCAAACGTCAATCGTTCTCTACGCATACCGGACGAGCGGACTCATGCCGCCTACGTCGGTCTTAGGGACTGCCTCATCCAAACAGTCCGCGACATTCACCCTGAACACGGTGCGGTAAGCGCCCACCTGCCGAGCATCTATCAGTTCCTGAAGCGGTTCAGAACCGTCATCTCGCTCAACTACGACCTGGTGGTGTATTGGGCTATGACGTACGGATTGGACGTCGACGACCAGCATGCTTTCAAAGACTGCTTTGTGGGAGGTGGCGTTTTCGACGATGACTGGCAGCGATTCAGGCAACCGATCCGAGGAGATCGTTCGACCTCGCTCGTGTTCTATGCGCATGGCAGTCTGGTTTTGTGCCGAAACTTGGTCGAGCAGGAGCGCAAGATCCACAACCTTCAGGACGGATTGCTGGAGGCGGTCCTGCAGCGCTGGCAAAACGGAGAGGTCGTGCCCTTGTTCGTGAGCGAGGGAACGTGGCAGCAGAAAGTTGCTTCCATCCAGAACAGCTACTACCTCTCCACCGTCTACAGAGAGGTTCTGAAATCGCAGCGGGACACGCTGGTGGTCTATGGTTGGGGCTTCGCTGAGCAAGACATCCACCTCCTGAAACGCATGAAAGACACGGGCATCAATCGCGTGGCGGTATCAGTATTCCGAGGGGATCAGGCTTACTGCAATAGGGTCTTCCAGACGATCCACGACGAATTGGGAACGCATGTCGAGGTGGATTTCTTCGACAGCGAGAGCCCCGGTTGCTGGATTCACCCTCACCAAGTATTACGTCCTGTCGTATAGCCCAAGGACGGAAGTTAGCGGCGCCGTCATGCGGGCGTGAACGGCATGCGCGGCCCTTCACGGAGCCCCGTTATGTCATCAATGTTAGATAGGTTCTACGAGCGGTCCGCTCATCTGAATGCCTTGCTAAACAACAATCCTGCCGAGGCGGTGAAACAGGCCCGGGAGATCAATCTGAATCTCGATACAGATGAGCGATTCAACCTGATGAGTCTGCGCGCCGCCATCTTGGTAGATGGTGGCGCATTGACTCAACAGCAAGATGCGATTGAAGAAGGGATCACGCTGCTTCGTGAGCTTCACAGCCTATTTCCAACTGCGCACATCACCTACAACCTAGCCAACGGGCTGACCGCAGCGACAGGCTCCCCACCGCGTGATGCAAATTGGTTGAATCATCAGGAGTTCACCAGAGATCAGCGCGCCGAAGCACGACAATGCTTCTGGAAAGTCGCTCAGGACGTAGACGCCGATCCAACGCTGCGAACTCAAGCTTGGACGAACCTCGCCAACCAGTTCAGCAGTAGCTACCGGCTCGGTGAAGCCCATGATGGATGGCTTGCCGCACTAGAAATTGATCCAGAGAACGGCGTTGCTGCAAGCTCAGCGGCCCGTAGTTTGCTCTGGCTCTATGAGCAAGGCGGCTGCTCAGAACTTACGCGTATTGAGGCGATCATGTTGGCCAAGATTGCGGATCGGCATCGGGATCGAGTTATCCAATACGCCGGCGCGCAGGCCGCGAAACAGATCGCTGCGTTCGCAGGCGAATTGGGAGATCCGCCACGACGATCGCCGCACCAAGATCCATTCATCAGTTGGGTCGAACGTGAACGCCTGACGCTTGCGCCAGTCGTCGAACTCATCGACCCTACCATGGGCAAGCTGGACTGGCTCATGCTTCCCGGGATTCTGGAGCGAGAGTCGGTTGCAGTCGGGATGCCCCCACCCGCGTTCGCCATGTTCAACATGCTGAAGAGCGACTTCATCCTCGCGCGTGACTTGTTATGGCGGGCTGGCGATGAAAACGCATGGCCTGCTACGGGGCGGTTTGGGGACACTCTTGACTATGCTACCTATGGACCAGATGCGTCGGCGCTTATCTTGGCGCACCGCACGGCTCTCGACCTGCTTGACAAGATCGCGGTAACAGCAAACCACTACTTCGAGTTTGGGCTGCCGCCGGATAAGGTCTATTTCGGCAAGCTGTGGCGGCGAAGCCCTGACAAGGCGACTGGCGTACGCCCACTTATCGAAAAGGTGGAGCAGGCGATTCGTGGGGGCGCCAGTGCCCTCTATGGCCTTGTAGAGCTTGCCGAGGACTATGACAGCAGCGCGGGCATCCTGCGTTCTCAAAAGGATCTCCGCAACGCAGGCACGCACCGATTCGTGGTACTGCATGACATTGGCGACCCAGAGAACAGCAGGCAAGCGCCTGAGATCGAACATCACCGAAGGGAACCGTTTACTCAGGAAGTATTGCGCGCCTTGCGTGTTGCCAGGTCGGCCATCCAAATGCTTGCGCTTTCGATTTCGCAGCACGAACAAGGTTTGGCACAGCGGACAGACGGCCTTGTTTGGTCACTGATCGTCCCCGACCACGACTGGATTCGTGGACGCGACGACGAAACTTGAATCCGCCCCCGTCTTTACCTATGGCGAGATGACAGCTGCTTTCATGGCGCCATCCAGCTTGCGATGAATCAGTGATACCAGGGTCAGGATGTCCAGTGCGTCCTGTTCGGGCATGGGCCAGTTCGTCTTGGGCGCATGGGCCAAAGGATTGCGCACGGCGCCGAACAGGCCGACCAGCAGGTTGGCAAAACCTTTCTGCTCACTCTTCTCGGACTCGGTGGTGAGTGGTCCCAAGGCGATGACGGGCTGCTGGCCTGCGAATGCCTTGTTCACCAGGTCAGCTCCATCACCGTTCAGACCCGACAGCAGGCGAATCCGCTCCGCAACGCCTTTCGTTGCCTCGAACACGGCGTGGAAGTAGTTTTCGTCCAGCAGCTCGGCACGGCAGTAGTTCAGCACTTCTGCGTGGACGACACGGCTTTCCAGCGCGGCCTTGAGTCGTCCAGCTCGGGCGCGCGCGGCATCAAGCGTCGTGGCCTTGTCGGCGTGCCCAACCTTGCCGTCTTCGCGCACGTAGAAACCAGAGAAGGCAAGGACGACATTGAGTTCGTCGCGTCGCCAGGCGAACGTCGCGGGGTCGCGGGCGTAGTTCACCGGGTTCATCGCGCGATTGATGAACATGATGAGATGGTTGCCGACCTGGTGCTGGCTCTGTGCGCCGGCCAGCGCATTGAATAACCGCTTCCACTTGGTCATGCCGGGCGACGTGTCGGAAATCTCGATTTCTTGCAGCAGGCGTTCGATCTGCGTGCCGCTCAGGCCGCGCTCTGTATCGGCGAGCACGCGGCACGCGGCTTCAAGATGCTGCGAGCTGAACGGTGGAATACGTGTCATGAGTTTTCCCTGCTGCCTCTCAAGCCCATTCAAGCATGGTGATGATCGCCCGCCCCTCGGTTCCAACCTCCACAAACAGGGCATGCTCGTAGCCAAGCTGCTGCTTATAGCCCCGAAGTTTCCGAAGGTCGATCTGTCGGTCAACACGGCTCGTTGACTTCTTGAACTCCAAGACCAGGTAGTTGTTTCTCGTGCCTCGTCGATGAACGATCACATCTGGAAATACGGTCTTCGCCTCATCATCCTCACTGTCCGGATACAGCTCCAGATGTCCGAGCCTCTTCGGCTCTGTACCATCCCGGTTGTATTCGCAATCTACGGCCCAATCAGGAAAATGCTGCTGGAGATACATCGCGAATCGAAAGGTAATGGATCGTTCGTTAGCGTCGATACCTAGCAAGTCATGATCATTGTCCAGTAGTTCGGACAACGCGCGCGCCACAGCCTCGCCCGGAGGATGGTTGTTTAGGCACTGGATTTGGTCTTCGGACAACGCCATTGACATGCTCGCCTATTGAAGTCTCACATTGAAGGACGAGCACACCGATCGAAACGTCGTCAGAATTTTCCGTCTAGCTTCGTCCAATTCGTCGGCAACGCGAGGCGTGAGCATGTACGTTGGGCAATTCGGCTGACCGCATCCGCAGTGCCTGATCTCCCCTTCCTTTAAACGGGTCACAAAGATGCGGCGCAGCTCATCTACTTGACGAACCACCTTTGTGAGCATCGCTTGGGTGGGCTGATCTTGAAGATGGTGGATCGAGGGGATACGCCTGATCTCGTCGCCCTCGCGCGTCCGCCACACCCCGGTGTTGAGCGCACCAATGGTGTCCTCGATTGCCTGCTGAAAGGCAGGCAGGGAGCTCTCCTGCTGAAATGGGGTGCGAAAAGCCGGTCGGTCGAACACGGCCGCCATCAATTGCAGCACGTCGGCATCCGAGAGGTCGGGGAAGTCATCCACGAACTTTCGGATCTCCGCTTCGGCGTCGGGAAACTCAATGCCTCGTACGAAGCGGTGCAGCAGGTATTCGCCGCGAAGCCGCAGGTTTTCCTCGAACTCCACACCCGACCAGATCGTTACATGAGGAATCCCCAGGGAAGCTGCGGCCTGCTCGATCCGAGTGCGGTTGGCGTCCGAAACAGCGCCACGAGAGACGAACTTGAAGGCATCCGGTGTTCCGCCTATAGCCTTGACCGCCTTGGTCATGTCGCCCTTGGCTTTCGCCAATGTGAGCGTGTCCCGGTTCGCGCACTGGATAATGGTCTTGCGTGCAGGTTGGCCATCAAACAGTTCGATGCCCGAAACGTCCCGTCCTTGATCGCCTCCAGATTGGCCATGCCAAATCAGGTCACGCCAGCCGGCGCGCACGTGATATGCAAAGACAAGGCGCTCGAACTGAACACCGCTGTAGTCCTCGAAGTGGATCGGAGAAACCGTCACCGTTGCCATGCCCCTCCCCTTTTCACGTAACTACTGTTCTTGAATACGCTCCTCTACGCTCCAACGAGTTTCCACGATAGCCAATGAAAGCCACCATTACTTCGTGCGGCAGTGAACCTTGCAGCGCCGAACGCTCACGGAGTGCGATATGGAGAATAACCCGACACAACTCAACAGCCGAGACACCGGCGCCAAGGAGCCTTCTCGCCTAGTATCCGTCTCCCTGCCCGGCTCGGACGCCTACGACGATCTCCCACAGTTCCCAAAACGCAGTGCTTTGCCTTTCCGCCGCACCATCCGCCGCCAGGAACTGCGGCAGATCGTCCCCTTGGCTGAAACGACAATTTACGAAATGGAGCGCCGCGGCGAGTTCCCGCGTCGCTTTAACCTGACGCCGCGCTGCGTCGTGTGGGACTTGGCTGAAGTGGAAGCGTGGATCGAGGAACGTAAGCAAGCCCCTCGCCTCGGCCTCTCGAAGCCGGATGTCCACTTACGAAAAACCCGCCCTGTCCGGGCGGGTTCGAGTGAGGAATGAGGCGGAGCTACGGCGCTTATCCCACCAAGGCTTCCAATTCTTTGGAAGCCGAGCGCGGCAACCGCCGGCCCTCTTTCGCCACATTGACCTGCAAGGCCACCCGCGCAATGTCGAGAACGTCCTTGGCCAGCGCATAGCTTCCCTTGGCCTGCAGCCAAGCCAGCACATCCGACAGGTGCCAAATGGACGCGCTGCCCTCATGTACAGGCGCCGGAAAGCTGCCCGGATGGGCCAGCATCAGCTTGCGCATGTTCTGCCGCGACACGCCGACGATTTCGGCCACGTCGGTCAACCCGACGAGATCCGGCGCCACTTCGATCAACTTGGCCGACGGTACGGCGCTGCGCACGTCGGCCAACGCGCTGCGCACGGCCGCGTCCGCGCTGTCCGCCTCTCGCGTGAACTCCAACGCCAGCCGCCCCGGCTGGCCGATGCCGACCAAGGCATCGTCGCAGCCGGCCTCGCCCAGACGCTCGACCAGGCCATCCGGGTCGCTGTCGTCTTCGGTGAGCTGGTATTTCAGGGTGAAGGTGTATTCCATCGTGCTACTCCTCGGCACCGCCTTCAGTCTCGCGCTGCTTGCGATGCGTGGTGCAGTTGTCCACGACACGCCGCAGAGCGCGTGCGTGGTTGCCAGGGTTCTTCGGCGTGCTCCATACGCTAGTGATGCAGAACTCGGCGCAGCGACACTCCTCATCGTTGTACGGGCAATAAATCCGCCCCCAGGCGTGGCTGCCGCCGACTTCGACGCGCCAACCCTGCCCTTCGGCGTGCCTGAGAGCTTCCTCGACCTCCTTCTTCGGATGAGAGGGACGGGCCATCAGTGGTCTCCAGTATCGGGGTGACGGCCATGGTTGTCAAGTGACAACCATGGCCGTCGTTTCAGACTGTCGCGCTCAACACCGGCACGACCACATGCTCCGGCATCAGCCTCGGCACGTAGGTCAGCCCGTCGATCCAGGCATCGACCATGTTGGCCCACTCCTGCAGCATGTGACGCCGCTGCTCGGCGTACTCGGCCTTGTTGTAGACCGAGCGCGAGGAGCGCCCGCTTTCCTCATGCGCCAGGCACTTCTCGATCCAGTCGCGGTTGAAGCCCACCTCGTTCAGCAGCGTCGAGCCGGTGCGACGCAGATCGTGCACGGTGAACGGTTCCAGCGGCAGGCCAGCGGCCTTGGCCCGCTCTGCCACGATCTGCGTGACCCGGTTCAAGGTCGCATGGGACATGCAGCGGTCGGAGTCGTAGCGCGACGGCAGCACGAATTTGGAGCCGGCTGCGCAGGTATGCAGCGCCACGAAGATGTCGAGCGCCTGGCGCGACAGATAGACCACGTGCGGATTGCGCCCCTTCATGCGTTGCTTCGGGATCGTCCAGGTCGCGCTCTCAAAATCGACCTCGTCCCAGGTGGCCTCGATCAGCTCGCTCTTGCGCACCAGCGTCAGGACGATCATCCGCAACGCCAGCCGGATGGTCGGATAGGTGGCCACCGACTCCATCTGCCGCGACATCAACCGGATCTCCAGCGGTGACAAGGCACGATCCTTCGGCACGAAGGTCGCAATCGACGCCGCGCCCACGTCGTCGGCCGGGTTGTCCACCTTCTCGCCGTGCAGGATGGCGAAGGCGTAGACCTGCTTCACGATGTCGCGGATGTGGACCGCGGTGGCAGGCGCGCCACGCGCCTTCACCTTGTTGCAGAGGGCGCGCAGGTCATCGGCCGCGATTTCGTTGAGCTGCCGGTTCTGGAACGCCGGCAGGATGTCCCGATCGATGATGCTCTTGCGCATCGCCTTCGTGCTGTCGGCCATCCGGGCGCCCGCCAGCCACTTTTCGGTCATGTCGCCAAAGGTCTTTGCGGCGGTCAGCCGGCGCTTCTCGCGCTGCTTCTCCAGTGCGGGGGACTTACCCTGGGCGACGGCCTTCTTGGCGTCAATCAGCTTTTCGCGGGCCAGGGCCAGCGAGATGCCTGCCGGCCCGTAGCGACCGATGGTCAGCGTCTCACGGCGGCCGTTGAGACGGTAATCGTAGCGGAAGGTGACGGTACCGACGGGCGATACCGTCACGTACATGCCGTCGCGGTCAAAAGCCTTATAAGTCTTGGGCTTAGGCTTGAGATTGCGCAGTGCGGTGTCGGTAAGCATCGAGGTTTTTCCTCCTGTTCGTGACGGCTTTTACCGTCAGGGGCCAGGAGACCTGCTGATGCTCGGAAAGCCGCATGAAACAAGCTTTCCCGAGGAGACTTTTACCGTCAAAGACCGGTTTAGTCTGGATAGTAAACGGGAGGGTCTTAATCCGGTCCCCGATTCGTACCGTCAGTTCTACCGCCAACCTGTTCTGCTGGCCGGCGATAGACATCGATAGCTGCCGTGACGTATTTCTTTCTAAATCAACACGTTATGACAGATTTTCGATAGCTGACGATAGTCCCCGAAGGACCTGATTTCACTCCCACTCGATGGTCGCCGGAGGCTTGCCGCTGATGTCGTAGACCACGCGCGAGACGCCGCGCAGCTCGTTGATGATGCGGTTCGATACCCTTCCCAGGAAATCGTACGGCAGGTGCGCCCAGTGCGCCGTCATGAAGTCGATGGTTTCCACCGCGCGCAGCGCGATCACCCATTCGTAGGCGCGCGCGTCGCCGACCACGCCGACGGATTTCACCGGCAGGAACACCGCGAAGGCCTGGCTGGTCCTGTCGTACAGGCCGGCCTTGCGCAGTTCCTCGATGAAGATGTGGTCGGCCTTCGCCAGCAGCTCGGCGTATTCGCGCCTGACCTCGCCGAGGATGCGCACGCCCAGGCCCGGGCCCGGGAACGGGTGCCGGTAGACCATCGACTCGGGCAGGCCGAGTTCGACGCCCAGGCGCCGCACCTCGTCCTTGAACAGTTCGCGCAGCGGCTCGACCAGGCCCAGCTTCATGTGCTCGGGCAGGCCGCCGACGTTGTGGTGGCTCTTGATGACGTGCGCCTTGCCGGTCTTGCTGCCGGCCGATTCGATCACGTCGGGATAGATCGTGCCCTGCGCCAGCCACCTGGCATTGGACAGCTTGCCGGCCTCCTCGTCGAAGATCTCGACGAACAGGTTGCCGATGATCTTGCGCTTGGCCTCCGGGTCGGCCACGCCCTCGAGTGCCTTGAAATAACGGTCGGCGGCATCGACGCGGATCACCTTGACGCCCATGTGCTCGGCGAACATCGCCATCACCTGGTCGCCCTCGTTCCAGCGCAGCAGGCCGGTGTCGACGAACACGCAGGTCAGCTGCCGGCCGATCGCCTTGTGCAGCAACGCGGCGACGACCGAGGAGTCGACGCCGCCGGACAGGCCGAGGATCACCTCGTCGTCGCCGACCTGCTCGCGCACGCGGGCGATCTGGTCCTCGATGATATGGGCCGGCGTCCACAGCGTCTGGCATCCGCATATCTCGGTCACGAAGCGGCGCAGCAGAGTCTGCCCCTGCTTGGTGTGGGTGACCTCGGGATGGAACTGCACGCCATACCAGCGCTTGTCCTCCAGCGCCATCGCCGCGACCGGGATGCGGTCGGTGGTGGCGGTGACGGTCCATCCCGGCGGCGCCCTGGAGACGTGGTCGCCGTGGCTCATCCAGACGTCGATGCGAGGCTCGCCGTCGCGGTCGGACAGGCCACCGAGCAGCGCGTCGTGTGCGACCAACTGCACCTCGGCATGACCGAACTCGCGTGCGTCCGCTGCCTCGGTCGCGCCGCCGAGCTGCGCGGCCAGCGTCTGCATGCCGTAGCAGATGCCGAGGATCGGCAGGCCGGCGTCGAACACCTCCTGCGGCGCCCGCGGCGCCCCCTCCACCGTGGTGGACTCGGGGCCGCCCGACAGGACGATGCCCTTCGCACCCCACGCCGCGATTTCCGCCGGGTCGTGGTCCCAGGCCCAGATCTCGCAGTAGACGCCGATCTCGCGGATGCGACGGGCGATCAGCTGGGTGTACTGCGCGCCGAAGTCGAGGATCAGGATCTTGTCGGAATGGATGTCGGTCATCGGGCGCCCCAGGGTTTCAGTAGTGCGGTTCAGAAGTTCGGTTCAGGCAGTTGCAGCGTCTGCGCCATCGCCGCCGACAGCGCCTCGTAGCCGGCCTGCTGCGCCGGCACATCGGCGGACCAGTGCATGGACAGCAGCGCCGAACACGGCAGCGCGTCGCGGTCGCAGTCGCCATCGAGCGGCCACAGCGCCACCTGCCGGCGCAGACCGTGCGAGTGTGTTTCCCTGGGCTCCCTGCGCAGCGCGATCAGGTTGGAAACCCGACCTTGAACGGCGTCCCGCCGCCCTTCGATCCATAACAAGTAACGCAGCTGGTCCTGCTGCGGCCAATCTGCCTGGCCCAGCTCCAATGCCGCGGCGACTTCGGCGATCTCGTCCCAGCGGTCATTCGGGAACCGCAGAGAGGGCAGGCAGCGCACGTCGACGACAACGCCCTGCCCGGATTCCTGCGCCAGTCGCCAGTGGTCCGAGTGCAGTTGCCTGGATCGCCATCCGGCGGGCAGCCCGAAAGCAGCGCCACAGACCTCCACCTGCGTCCATGGCGCGGACGTGGCTGCTGCGGCGGCAGGTCCCGGCAACGGTCCAGTCGTTTGCGGCATGCTGCAGCCACCGGCCAGTATCGCCAGCGCCACCGCACAGCCGGCCAACCCGCGAATCGCCACCGGGGCGCGCATCGCCTGCCCGGCCTCAGCCGGCGCGGTAGTTCGGCGGCTCCTTGGTGATCTGCACGTCGTGGACATGGCTCTCGCGGCTGCCGGCATTGGTCACGCGGACGAAGCTGGGCCGGGTGCGCATCTCCTCGATCGTCGCGCAGCCCACGTAGCCCATCGTCGCGCGCAGTCCGCCGACCAGCTGATGGACCACGTTGCCGAGCGGACCGCGGTACGGCACCCGGCCTTCGATGCCTTCCGGCACCAGCTTGTCGGCATCCGATGCGTCCTGGAAGTAGCGGTCCTTGGACCCCTGTTCCATCGCGCCGAGGCTGCCCATGCCGCGGTAGCTCTTGTAGCTGCGGCCCTGGAACAGTTCGACTTCGCCCGGCGCCTCCTCGGTGCCGGCGAACAGGCCGCCGATCATCACGCTGGACGCGCCGGCGACGATCGCCTTGCCGATGTCGCCGGAGTAGCGGATGCCGCCGTCGGCGATCAGCGGGATGCGGTCCTGCAACGCCTCGGCGACCATCGCCACCGCGGTGACCTGCGGCACGCCGACGCCTGCGACGATGCGGGTGGTGCAGATCGAGCCCGGGCCGACGCCGACCTTGACCGCATCGGCGCCATGGTCCATCAACGCCAGCGCGGCGTCGCCGGTGACGATGTTGCCGCCGATCACCTGCAACTGCGGGAACGTCTTCTTGACCCAGCGGATGCGATCGAGCACGCCCTGCGAATGGCCGTGCGCGGTATCCACCACCACCACGTCCACGCCGGCGGCGGCCAACGCTTCGACACGGGCCTCGGTGTCGCCGCCAACGCCGACCGCGGCGCCGACCAGCAGCCGTTCACTGCTGTCGTAGGCGGCGTTCGGATTGTCGCGTTTCTTCTGGATGTCCTTGACCGTGATCAGGCCGCGCAGCTGGAAGCCGTCGTTGACCACCAGCACCTTCTCGATGCGGTGCTTGTGCAGCAGCTCCAGGACCTCCTCGTCGGAAGCGCCCTCGGCTACCGTCACCAGGCGATCCTTCTTGGTCATGATGTGACGGACCGGATCGTCGAGTTTCTTCTCGAAGCGCATGTCGCGACTGGTGACGATGCCGACCAGTTGGCCGCCGTCGACCACCGGTACGCCGGAGATGTTGCGGGCGCGGGTCAGCTTGAGCACTTCGCCGATCGTGGTTTCCGGGCCGACGGTGAACGGCTCCTTGATCACGCCCGCCTCGAACTTCTTGACCTGGGCGACCTGCGCGGCCTGGGCTTCCGCGCTCATGTTCTTGTGGATGATGCTGATGCCGCCGAGCTGCGCCATCGCGATCGCGAGGCGGGCCTCGCTGACGGTGTCCATCGCCGCCGAGAGGATCGGCAGGCGGATGCCGAGGTCGCGGGTGAGGCGGGTCGAGAGGGAAACGTCCTTCGGCAGGACGGTCGAATGCGCCGGAACGAGCGATACGTCGTCGTAGGTGAGCGCTTCAGCCTGGATGCGCAGCATGGGCGGGCCCGGGGAGGATGAAGCGCGTCATTGTAACCTGTCCGGGCCCCTGGACGTCCTCCCGGATGCTGAATTCCGTGTTCCGCCGGCGGGACGATCCAGCGACCGGAAGATCCGCAGGAGCGGCGTGAGCCGCGATGAAGCCTTCCGATGGGAAGTCCGCCGTGGCCTACGCCTACCCGGCCGCTTCCGCCGCCTCGAGCGTGTTCTGCATCAGCGTGGCGACCGTCATCGGCCCCACCCCGCCCGGTACCGGCGTGATCCAGCTGGCCCGCTTCGCTGCCTCGGCGAAACCGACGTCGCCCACCAGACGGCCGTCGTCCAGGCGGTTGATGCCGACATCGATGACCACCGCGCCGGGCTTGACCCATTCGCCCGGGACAAGGCCGGGCCGGCCGACCGCGACGACCAGGATGTCGGCGCCGCGCACCGACGCCTCGAGCACCTCCGGCGGGGTGAACTTGTGGCAGCTGGTCACCGTGCAGCCGGCGATCAGCAGCTCCAGCGCCATCGGCCGGCCGACATGGTTGGAGACCCCCACGATGGTTGCGCTCTGCCCGCGCACCGGACGATCGGTATAGGCCAGCAGCGTGGTGATGCCGCGCGGCGTGCATGGACGCAGGCCGAACTGGCGCAGGGCGAGATGGCCGACGTTCTCCGGATGGAAACCGTCGACGTCCTTGCGCGGATCGATGCGCTTGATCAGCGCGCTGGCGTCGCGACGGTCGGGCAGCGGCAACTGCAGCAGGATGCCGTGGATCTGCGGGTCGGCGTTGAGGCGGTCGATCAGCGCCAGCAAATCGGCATCGGACGTGTCCGCCGGCAGGTCGAAATCGACCGCGCGGATGCCGACCTTTTCCGCCGCCCGGCGCTTGTTGCGCACGTAGACCGCCGAAGCGGGGTCGTCGCCGACCAGCACCACCGCCAGCCCCGGACGGCTCCTGCCGGCTGCCAGTCGGGCATCGACCTGGGCCTTGAGTGAGTCGAGCAGGTCCTCGGCGATGCGCCTGCCGTCGAGGATCTTTGCTTTTCCGCCCGGCCCGGGGGCTGGCAGGGGGAGCTGGGGTTCGGTCATGCGGTTTCCGGAGGGCTGCGCTACAGTCGGAGCCGCGCATTATCCCCCATCCGGCCGCACCGGGCGGCCCGCAGCACGCAACTCGTCATCGAGCCATGAACGAATCCGATCACGAAACCCTCCATATCGAGGCCGCCGTCTTCCGCCGCCTGCGCGATCACCTGATCCAGACCCGTCCCGACGTGCAGAACATCGACCTGATGATTCTCGCCGGTTTCTGCCGCAACTGCCTGTCCGACTGGTATCGCGAGGCCGCCGAGGCGCGCGGCATCACGATGACCAGGGACGAGGCCCGCGAGGCGGTCTACGGCGAACCGTTCGCCGACTGGAAGGCCAGGTACCAGAAGGAAGCCACGCCCGAGCAACTGGCCGCGTTCGAGGCCGCGCGCCGGCAGCACGGTTGAACGACGCCGGACGGCACCCGGTGGCGACGCATCCTCCGGGCGTTACCCGCGCGACCCGCCACTCCGCGGACCGACAGCGGACGGCGGCACGGCGTGGAACGTGGGCCATCGTTCTCGGGCTGCTGGCTTTGGTGGTGCTCGGCTACGCCGCGATCTGCGGCTTCATGTACGTGACGCAGCGCGATCTGCTGTATTTCCCGCAGTTCACCCGGGTGGCGCCGGAACAGGCCGACTTCGAGCTCGCCGGCGCACCCGTCGCAGAACCCGGGTCGCCGCAAGCGACGCTGCGCGGCTGGCGTCTCAATCCCGATCGCCGACACGCCCTGCTCTATTTCGGCGGAAACGCCGAAGCGGTCCATCACAATCGCGAGACCTTCCGCGAGTGGTTCCCTGATCACACCGTCTACCTGCTCGCGTACCGCGGCTATGGCGCCAGCGACGGCACCCCGTCGGAGAAGGCGCTGGTTGCCGATGCGCTGGCCCTGCACGACTTCGTCGCCACGCGGCACGAGACCGTGGACGTGGTCGGCCGCAGCCTCGGCAGCGGCGTCGCCGCGCAACTGGCGGCACGGCGGCCGGTCCGGCGCCTGGCCCTGGTCACGCCGTTCGACAGCCTGGCGGCGGTCGCGCGGGCGCACTATCCGTGGCTGCCGGTCGACATGCTGATGCACGACCGCTTCGACTCGGCCCGGCACCTGGGTGGCTACAGCGGAGAGGTGCTGGTGGTGCAGGCCGGGAACGACGAGGTGATCCCCGCCGCACATACCCTCCGCCTGATCGAAGCGCTGCCGCGGTCACCGCAGGTCGTGACGTTGGACGATGCCCGCCACAACGGCTTCGACGCGCGTCCGGAATATCGCCATGCCCTGCGCGGGTTCGTCGCGCCCCCGGGTGGCCACGACAGCACCCGCTGAGCTCCTGCCGCGGGCCGCTCAAGGGCTGGGCGGCGGTGGACAGCGCGGCACGCCCGATCCAACCACGCAATGCACGCAGCATCGCTGCGCCGGAGGGGCCTGCGGCCCGGCCGGGATGGTCGGTGGCGGACTCATCGACAGCCCCGGCTTGAGCTTCAGCAACGCGACCCAGTGCTGGTTGTTGAAGCTGCAGGCCCTGGCATTGTCTGGCCTGCAGCCGATGTTGCGCCCCTGCGGCAGGTTCCAGAAGCGTCCGGCACGGTTGATCGGCAGGATCCGCATCGTCACTCCCTGCAATATGTTGCCGCCCACCAGGTAGGCGCGCCCGTCACCGTCGCCATTGGCGTCCACCACCACGTCGCAGTGCATCGCCAGCGCGCCGGAGCCGTTCCTGTCGAGCCAGTCGACCAGCGTCGTGTGATCGGCCACCGCAGAGGCACCACGGACGAAGCACAGCAGGTCGCCATCGGCGGGCTCCGTGGCCAGCGGATCGGCGATCAGGAACGGGCTGCCGCCAGGGTCTCGGTGGGCGTGGCGTACGTAGTCGATGTGGCTGGGCGAGGCGCCGAATCCGGGCACGCCCGACTGCACCATCACGTAGGACACGAAGGCGGCCGACCATGGCGTGTCGATCAGGAAACCGCGGCAGTTCGGCGATGCGTAGCTGTCGTTGGTGACGTATTCGCAGGTGCTGGCTCCCGGCCGCTGCGCGACCTCGCCGAGCAGACCGCTGCCGCGCCAGTAGTCGACCACGCGCTTCCAGGCCGGAGTGGCGCCATCGCCAAGGAGCCCGGTCTCCATCTCGGCGACGGTGGTGCTGGCCAGATGGCCGTCGATGTCGAGGAACGGCTCGTACCAGAGCCGGTGCTCGCGGCAGGCGACGGCCGAGATCCGCGACGCCAGATCGCGGGCCTGCAGCGGGTCCTTGCCTCCGCACCCGCCGGCGGTCGCCGTGCCGGATGTCGCCAGCCACAGCGTCGATGCCATGCCAAGCGACGCCAGCGCACCTGCGAAGCCACGGATGTGCATGCCCGATTCCCCGGTCGTGAGAGCCCGATCAATGTTCCAGAGCCGATGTCGCGACCGGGTGAGCAACGCCGGTCCCGGCGGACGCTTCAGGCGCCGGCGCAGAATGCCGCGTAGTCGATATAGCCGGGAAATTCGCGGTCCGGCGCGCAGACCGGGCAATCCGGATCGGCCGAGAGCCGGGTCTCGCGGAATCGCATCGCGAGTGCATCGAAATGCAGCAGCCGTCCGCTCAAGGGCTGCCCCAGACCGAGCACGAGCTTGATCGCCTCGGTCGCCTGCAGCAGGCCGATCACCCCCGGCAGGACACCGAGTACGCCGGCCTCGGCGCAATTGGGCGCGGCCTCGGGCGGCGGCGGTTCCGGGAACAGGCAGCGATAGCATGGTGCCCGACCGCGTTGGCGCCCCGCATCGAACACGCCGGCCTGGCCCTCGAAACGATGTACCGCGCCGTAGACCAACGGCTTGCCAAGCTTCACGCAGGCGTCGTTGAGCAGATAGCGGACGGGGAAATTGTCGGCACCGTCGATCACCACGTCGGCGTCGGCGATCAGTCGTTCGACATTGGCGGCGGTGATGCGCTCCGGGAACGCCTCGACCCGGACCCGTGGATTCAACGCCGACAATGCGATCCGCGCCGACTCGACCTTGGCCACGCCGATCCGGGCGTCGCTGTGGAGGATCTGCCGCTGCAGATTGCTGCGGTCGACCACGTCGTCGTCGGCCAGCACGAGAGTGCCGACGCCGGCCGCGGCCAGATAGTAGGCCGCAGGCGATCCGAGCCCGCCGGCGCCAACCATTGCGATCCGTGCGGCCTGCAGACGTCGCTGGCCGGGCTCGCCGATCTCGGGCAGGCGCAGGTGACGCGAGTAGCGGTCGTAGAAGTCGGAGTCGCCGGCAGGCACCTCGACCGGCAATCCCTCGGCGATCCAGCGCTCGGTACCGCCCTCGACCGACGCGACCCGGACATAGCCGGCCCGGCACAGCGCCTCCGCCGCCTTCAGCGAACGCCCGCCGACCTGGCAGATCAGCATCACCGGTGCCGCCGGATCCGGCAGCACCGCGGCCGGGTCCGATTCCAGCTCGCCGCGGGCGATGCCGAGCGCTCCTTCGGCATGGCCGGTCGCGCGCTCGTGCGCCTCGCGCACGTCGATCAGGACGGTGCCGTCACGGAGTCGCTGCAGAGCCTGCGCAGGAGTGAGGTGTTCGATGTCCATGCGGCGATTATCGCGCCAATCGCCAGGAGCCGGGCCGCGGATTCACGCGGAAGAACACGGATACGGCAGGAGCAGGCTCAAAGCGCGCTCTCCGCATTCATCCGCGCGCATCCGTGGCTTCAGTACCGCAGTACCTCGACCGTATCGCCCTCGGCGAGCCGCTGCGGGCCTTCGGGCACCACGATCAGGGCATCGGCTTCCGCCGCCGCACGCAGACGGTGCGAACCGGTGGCCGGGTCCGGCGTCGCGACGAGGCGGCCGTCATCGTCGCAGACCAGGCGGGCGCGCTGGAACTCGCGGCGGACATGGGTCTTGTCGATCGGCGCCGACAATCGGGCCCACAGCCGTGGCCGCGGCTCACTGCGGCCCTGCAGACCGTCGGCCAGGGCACGCCCCAAGGTCAGCCAGGTCGCCAGCACCGACACCGGATTGCCCGGCAGGCCGAGGAAACGGCACTGGTCGAGGCTGCCGAACAGCACCGGCATGCCGGGCTTCATCATCACCTTCCAGAAATGGATCCGGCCGAAACGCCCGAGCACGCCCGGAATGTGGTCCTTCTCGCCGGCCGATACCGCGCCGCAGGTGATCACCAGATCGAACGCACAGCCCGCGTCGCGCAACGCGGCCTCGACTGCGCGCGGCTGGTCCGGCAGTCGCGGCCACGCGGTCGGCTCCAGCCCCTCGGCACGCAGCAGGCCCATCAGCAGCTCGCGGTTGCTGTCGTAGATCTGGCCGGGGGCCAGCGACATCCCGGGTTCCACCAGTTCGTCGCCGCTGGTGAACACGGCCACGGTCGGCCGCCGCGATACCCGCAACGTGTCCATGCCGAGCGAGGCGGCCAGCGAGACCCGCGCTGGAGAAAGTACCGAACCGGCGCGCAGGACGGGGTCGCCGGCGCGGACGTCTTCGCCTGCACGGCGGACATTGGCACCGGGGGCGATGCCATCGGGCACCCGCACGTGCCCGCCGTCGACCTGGACACTCTCCTTGATCGCGACCGTATCCGTACCGGCCGGCATCGGCGCGCCGGTGGTGATGCGCATGCATTCGCCAGGGCCTATGCCCTGCCCGCCCGCCTCACCGGCGAACTGCTCGCCGGCCAGTCGCAGCACGGTTTCGTCGCCGCCCAGATCGGCATGCCGCAATGCGAAGCCATCCATCGCGCTGTTGTCGAACGGCGGCAGCGCGATCGGCGCGACGAGGTCGACGGCCAGCACCCGGCCGTGGCAGCGCGCCAGCGGGACGGTTTCGGCGTCGAGGCGATGCATCTGCGCGACCTCGCGGATGATCGCCAGCGCCTCATCGAACAGGATCCGGGTCGGGAAGCCGGTCATCTTGATGTTTGAGCCACGGATCGCACGGATGAACGCGGATAAGGCTTTTTCATGGAGTTGTCGCTCCGTCGGTGCCCAGCGGCGTTCGCCGCTGGCCTGCTGTTCTGTCAGCCGGACTGTTGCGGACCCTGACCCGCGACCCCGGCCGCGGCCAGATCCCCGGGCGTGTTGAGGTTGCCGAAGCGTACGCCCCCGAACCGCACCGCGACCAGGTCGAGCCGCGACTGCAGGCGGTGCACCGGGCGTTCGCCGGCCTCGATCGCCGCGGCGACCGCATCGCGCAATGCCGTCACCCGCCACAGTGCGACCAGCGGCTGCGGGCCGTCATCGTCGATCGCGTATGCGCCGTCCGCGCCGCTCATCGCGGCCAGGCTGCGCAGCAGGCACTCATTGATCCCGACCAGGTCGACCGGCAGCGTCAGCAGCCACGGGGTGACGCAGGCGGTGGCCAGGCTGTCGAGGCCCGCCAGTGGACCGATGTCGGCGGACGCGCGGTCGGGCACGGCCGTCAGCCCGGCCTGACGGTAGCGCTCCAGCGCCCGGTTCGCGCTCACCAGTACCCGGCCGGCCTCGCCGGCAAAACGTCGCTGCCAGCGCAGCACCTGCGGCATTCCATCGCGCTCGAGCCAGGCCTTGTCGAGCCCGCCCAGGCGGACGGCGCGGCCGCCGGCGAGGATGCCCAGGGTGATGTCGGACGCTGTCAGCATCTGCGTAATGGTCCCTTGCAGGGCGCCGTGGAAACGGCGGTAGAGCGGCGTAAGCCAGGCCGCGATGGCTTTCGTCGGCAAGACCCGATCGCGGCTTACGCCGCTCCTACGCGCGAAACACCTGTCACTTGCTGCGCTTGACGTGGCGCATCAACCGTCGCTTGCGGGCGACCTGCCTCTCGGTGAGCACGTTCTTGCGGCCCTCGAACGGATTGCTGCCTTCCTTGAACACGAATCGCACCGGCGTGCCGACCAGCTTGAACCGCTTGCGGAAGAAGTTCTCCAGATAGCGCTTGTAGGAGTCGCTGAGCGTGCGCAGACGGGTGCCGTGGACGACGAAGCTCGGCGGGTTGGTGCCCGCGGGATGGGCGAAACGCAGCTTGGCGACGTGACCGCGCACGCTCGGCGGCGGGTTGGACGCGTAGGCGATCTCCAGCGCCTTGTTGACCTCGCTGGTGCCGAACTCGCGGGTTGCCGAGGCATGGGCGCGGTGCACGGCGCGGAACAGTTCGCGCAGGCCGGAACCGTGCTTGGCGCTGATCCGCACCGCTTCGGCCCAGTCGACGAAACCGAGCTTGCGACTGAGCATCGCCTCGGCCTGCTCGCGCTGGTAATCGCTCAGCCCGTCCCACTTGTTGACCGCTATCACCAGGGCGCGGCCGGCATCCAGCGCCAACGCAAGCACGGTGGCGTCCTGGTCGGTGACGCCCTCGGACGCATCCAGCATCACGACCGCGACCTGGCAATCCTCGATCGCCTGCAGGGTCTTGATGATCGAGAACTTCTCCACCGCTTCCTCGACCCGGGACTTGCGACGCACTCCGGCGGTGTCGATCAGGCGGTAGCGGCGACCGTCGCGCTCCATGTCGATCGCGACCGAATCGCGGGTGGTGCCCGGCACGTCCGAGGCGATCATCCGCTCCTCGCCGAGCAAGCGGTTGACCAGGGTCGACTTGCCGACGTTGGGGCGGCCGATGAAGGCCAGGCGGATGCGCTCGGGATCGTCGTCCAGTTCGACCCGGGCGCCCTCCTCCGGCAGCCGCGCCAGCACTTCGTCGATCAGCTCGTCGATCCCGCGGCGGTGCGCCGAGGAGATGTCGACCGCATCGGCGAAGCCGTAGCGGGCGAAATCGTTGAGGGCGGCCTCGGCATCGATGCCGTCGGTCTTGTTGACCACCAGCAGAGTCGGCCGGGCGGCCTTGCGCAGCCAGGCCAGGATCTCGTCGTCGAGGGCGGACGCACCTTCGCGGCCGTCGACGATGAACAGCACCAGGTCGGCCTCCTCGGCGGCGGCGCGGGCCTGGCGGGTGGTCGCACCGACCAGCCCCTCGTCGTCGCCGGCGATTCCGCCGGTGTCGACCACCGCGAAATGCCGACGTCCTTCCGGACGGCAGACGCCGTAGTGCCGGTCGCGGGTGACGCCCGGCTGATCGTGCACCAGCGCGTCGCGGGTACGCGTCAGCACATTGAACAGCGTGGACTTTCCGACGTTGGGTCGGCCAACGAGGGCGACGAGCGGGAGCATGGCGGGAACCGGGCTGGAGGAACTGGATCGGAACGGACGACGGGCGGGGCCTGGCTACCGGCCGCACTGCCCATGCGCCGCATGATGACGGCGTGGGCGGGAAAAGGAAACGGCCGGCATCGCGCCGGCCGTTCTCCCGGTATCGGCCGGCGGCGCCCAGGCGACCGCCGCCGGCCTGGCGTTCCGGCTACTGGAGCCGGTAGGCCGACAGCTTGCCCTCGACGTCCTGGACCAGCAGGATGCCGTCGGCGACGACCGGCGCCGCGCGCAGGGCGTCGCGGCTGGCCCGCGTGCGTGCAGCGAACTCGCCGTTGTCGAGCTTCAGCCAATGCAGGTAGCCGTCGTAGTCGCCGACCACTGCATAGTCGCCCTGCACCGCCGGCGCGGTCACGTTGCGCCGCGCCAGGCCGGGCTGCTGCCACATCGCCGCACCGTTGCGCTTGTCCAGACCGTAGACGCTGCCGGTCGCCGCGGTGACCACGATACGGTCGCTGGCGACGCCGATGCGGCCGGGGCCGCCATTTTCCGACGCCCACATCGGACGGCCGCTGGGGCCGTCGATCGCTACGGTGCTGCCCTTGAAGCTGGTCGCGAAGATCACCGGGCCATCGAGCACGGGGGTGCCGTCGACGTCGGCCATGCGGTCGAGCTCGGTGCGTCCCTCCTGCTGTCCGATCGGCTGTTCCCACAACGGGCCGCCGTCGTCAGCCGACAGTGCCGACAGGGTGCCGTCGTCGTTGCCGACGAAGATCAGCCCGGGGCCCAGCAGCGGCGCGTCGTTGCCGCGGACGGAAAGCGCCGGCACGTCATGGTTCCAGAACCAGCGCCGCTCACCGCTGGCCGCGTCGAACGCGGTGACGCGGTTGTCGTTGGAGCGGACGAAGACCAGCCCCATGCCGATCGCCGGCGCGGCGATCACCTCGTTCGGCACCTGCGCCTGCCAGCGCTCGGCACCGGTCTCGGCATCCAGCGCGACGACATGGCCGTCGAGACCGCCGACCACGACCAGGCCATCGCCGACACCGGGGCCTCCGCTCAGGCGCAGCTCGCTGTCGTACTCCCAGAGCGTACGTCCGGTCTGCAGGTCCAGCGCCCTGACCCCGCCCTCCACCGCGGCGGCATAGACACGGCCATCGGCAACGACTGGACCCTGCCGGGCGCCGATGCGTCCTTCGCCCTTGCCGACCCGGGTCGACCACAGCTCGGCCACCGCCTGGCTCGGGGTGAACTCGACCAGCTCGACGGGCTCGTTCGGCTTGGCCTTGCCTTCGCCGCCGCCGAACCAGCCCTTGATGGTGGAACAGCCGGCCAGTGCGGCCACGCAGATCAGCATGACCCCGGCGCGCAAGGCGGGACGAACGGGCAGCGGACGGCCCGAAGCCGGGACGGATTCGATCGGAGCGGCTTTCATCAGGACTTGGCCTCGGCTTCGGCGGGCTTGCCGCCGACTTCGGTGAGTTTGAGCTCGAGCATCCGACGCATCGGCGAGCCGACGTCCATCTTCGCCAGCGCCTGCTCGTAGGATGCGCGGGCGGCATCGTGCTTGCCGAGCGCGAACTCGGCGTCGCCGCGGATCTCCAGCGCGATCGCCGACTCCGCCTGCGCCAGCAGAGCCAGCGCGGCGTCGGCCTGGCCGGCCTCGATCTGCAGCCGCGCCAGGCGCTGGTTGACGACATCGGTCAGGGCGGGATCGTCGGACGCGATGCCCTTCAGCGTCGCGATCGCCTCCTCGGTCTTGCCCGCGGCAACCTGCGAGCGCGCCAGCTCGAGCGCGGCCAGCGCCGACAGCATGCCGGGCTGGAGGTCGGCGGTCAGTTCGGCGGCCTTGGGGTCGTCGGATTCGATCGCCTCGACGGCGGCGCTGTAGCGGTCGGCTTCCGCAAGCTTCTTGCTCTGCTGGTCGTGTCCCCACCACTTCCAGCCGCCGATCGCGGCGAAGCCCAGGGCGATGCCGCCGATCAGGCCGACACCGTTGTTGCGGAGCCACTGGAGGACGCGTTCGCTTTGTTCGTGTTCGTCGAGAAGGTCGTCAATTGCCATTGATCAAATCGTCGGGCCGGGGCTTCGGGAAGCCCGGGACGACGCGTCCGGCGCGGGCCGGATGCGACATGCATGGACTGGCCCGGAAGCCGAGTGTGAAGTTCACCCGCGCCGCCGCCGCGGCCGATCACTCGGCGGGCGGCACCACGGAACCGTCAGAGGATAGCGTAAAGCGAGCCACGTTGGACTTGCTGAACGCCGACAGGTCGACGAGCTCGCCGTCGTGGCGGAGTTCGATCGCCGATACGTTGCCCACGGTCATCCGGCCGACCTCGCCATCCTCGTAACGACGGGACTCGCCCGCCGGTACCAGGCCCTTCTCGACGATATGGCCTTCGGGACCGAACACCTCGATCCAGCTTTCGTCGTTGAAGACCAGCGAGATGCCCCCGCTGGAGCGCTTCTCGATGCTGCGCGGCGTCATCGAGGCGACCACCGGGGTGCGGGCCGGACGCTGTGCGCTGGTTGCGGCCGGCTCGTCCTGCCGCGCCGGCGCGAGCCCGTCGGGGACTTCCAGCGACTGCACGTCGGGCGAACCGGAGGACGGCGACAGGTGATCGCGGGTCGCCCACCAGACCGGCAACGCGATCGCGGCGGTCATCACGATGTAGACGGTGTTGCGGGTCGCCTGTTCGAGCACGCGGCGGTAGCGCGGCGTATGGCTGTGGCTGACCAGTTCGGGCGGCGCCACGCGGGGAACGTGGGCCTGGTCCAGGCAGCCGTCGACATCCATGTCCAGCTTGAGCAGGCGGGCGTAGCTGCGCAGTTGCCCGCGGACGAAGATCGGCGCTCCGAGCACCTCCCATTCGTCGTTCTCCAGTGCCTCGACGACACGCAACGGCATCTTGAGCCGGGACGATACTTCCTCCCGGGTCAGGCCGCCCGCTTCGCGGGCCTGCCGCAAACGCGAGCCACAACTAGGTACTGAACCCGATTCGATTGGGTCTGGCTGGATCATCGTCTACCGCTTTCCCCCGTGTCAGAGCCCGTCGCGTCCGGGAACTCCGCCCTCAGCCGCTGAACATAACGATCGGCGGCCTCCTTGTCGCCGAGTTGTCGCTCGATTTGTGACGCAAGCATCAACGCGCGGGCGTCCGCTGGCGCAGCGTCCAGCCGGCGCTGGGAGAACGCCCGCGCCTGCAGGGCATTCCCGGCGCGGAATTCGCGCTCCGCCATCGCCGCCAGGGCGACCGGATTCTCCGGGTCGAGCCTGAGCGCCGCCTCCAGGTAGCGCTGCGCCTTGTCGTCGAGCCCGGCCTTGTCGGCGCAGGCGCCGGCATTGGCGATCGCGAACCCGGGCGTGGTGTAGCCGCGGTCGCCGAGGGCGCGATCGAACCATTCCAGCGATTCCGCCGCCCGCCCCTGCCCGCACAGCCAGGCGCCGTAGTTGTTCAACTGCGCGCCGCGCGGTGTGAGCTCGGCGGCGCGACGGTAATGGTCGCCGGCCCGGGACGGTTGTCCTTGGCGTTCGTAGACCGCGGCCATCAGCGTGTGCGCGGTGGTCGAGGAGTCGTCCTGCCTGAGCGCGGCCCGAGCCGCGTCCCCCGCGGCGTCCAGGTCGCCGGCCAGCAGGGCGCGCTGACCGTCGCCGACCGTTAGCGCCGCGGACCGGCGGCCGCGGCGGTCGTCGCTGACATGGTATTCGGGAGCGACGCGCCGATAGTCCCGCGAATCGAGATCGGGACGCACGAAGCTCAGGCGGCTGCAGCCGCCGACGAGCAGCACGGGAACGAGCAGCCCCAGGGACATGCAGAAGCACAATGGATGGGCGGCGGCCGACGGCCACCGGGACTTGCGGGCGCTGCGGACGTCACGCCGCGGCATCGCCGGCCCCCCGGCCCGCGTTCGGCAGGCCGCTCTCGTGTGGGTGTCTTTTCTGCAACTGCTCGCGGAACGCGGCCTGGCGGCGGGTGCGATCGGTCACCTGCCCCTTGAGCTGGCCGCAGGCCGCGTCGATGTCGTCGCCCCGGGTGCGGCGCACCGGCGCGATCATCCCGGCGTTGTTGAGCAGCTTCTGGAACCCACGGATCGCGAGGTCGTCGGGGCGCTCGAAACGGGTACCGGGAAAAGGATTGAACGGGATCAGGTTGACCTTCGCCGCGTCCTTCATCTGCACCGCACGGTCGAACGCGCGCATCAGCCTGACCAGCTCGCGCGCATGCTCCGGTTGATCGTTGACGCCCTTCATCAGCGTGTATTCGAAGGTCACCGAAGTGCCCCGCTTGCGCAGCGCGTAACGCACGCAGGCGTCCATCAGCTCGGCGATCGGATACTTCCTGTTGAGCGGCACCAGGCGGGTGCGAAGCTCGTCGTTAGCGGCGTGCAGCGATACCGCCAGCGACACGTCGCTGACCTCGCCGAGCCTGTCGATCATCGGCACCATGCCGGCGGTAGACAGGGTCACGCGTTTGTTGGCCAGGCCGTAACCGAGGTCGTCGCGCATGATGCTCATCGCCCGCACGACGTTGTCGAAGTTCGCCAGCGGCTCGCCCATCCCCATCATCACCACGTTGGTCAGGCGGCGCTGCTGGTGCGGGACGTTGCCGAGGTGGCGCGCGGCGACCCAGACCTGGCCGATGATCTCGGCGGTCGACAGGTTGCGGTTGAAGCCCTGGGTCGCGGTCGAGCAGAACTGGCAGTTCAGCGCGCAGCCGACCTGTGAGGACACGCACAGGGTGCCGCGTCCCTTGTCGGGAATGTAGACGGTCTCGATCGCGTTCTTCGCGTCCATGCCGAGCAGCCACTTGTGGGTGCCGTCGGTCGAGGGCTTGTCGAAGATCACATCGGGCGCATGCACGACCGCGCGCTCCTCGAGCTTGGCGCGCAGCACCTTGCCCAGGTCGGTCATGCCGGCGAAGTCGGTGACGTGGCGGTGATGGATCCACTTCATCACCTGGTGTGCGCGGAAGCGCTTCTCGCCGAGCTCCTGTTCGAAGAAGTCCTCCAGCGAGCCTCGGTCGAGATCGAAGATGTTGCGGCGCGGGTCGGCGCCGCCTAGGCGGGCCGGCGAAGCTGCGGACAGCTCCACCGGCGCCGTGCCTGCCCCGGCGCCCGCGTTCGGCAGGGCCGCGTGCGCTTCGGCGTCGCGAGCTTCGGCCGGATTTTCGCGATGCGTGGTCATCGGGGCGTTGGCGTGGGTCGGATCAGCGTGCGAACACGTCGGTGGCCGGGAAGAAGTACGCGATCTCGATCGCGGCGTTCTCCAGGCTGTCGGAACCGTGCACCGCATTGGCATCGATGCTGTCGGCGAAGTCGGCGCGGATGGTACCGGCGGCGGCTTCCTTCGGATTGGTCGCGCCCATCAGCTCGCGGTTCTTCAGCACCGCGCCCTCGCCTTCGAGGACCTGGATCATCACCGGACCGGAGATCATGAACTCGACCAGGGCGTTGAAGAACGGACGCTCGCGATGGACCGCGTAGAAACCTTCGGCTTGCGCGCGCGACAGATGCGTCATCTTCGCGGCGGCGACCTTGAGGCCTGCCTGCTCGAAACGGGTGTAGATCTCGCCGATGACGTTCTTGGCGACGGCATCGGGCTTGATGATCGAAAGGGTGCGCTCCAGCGCCATGGGAAGGTGTCTCCGGATTGGCGGGCCGGCCTCGCGCGTTTCCTCGGCGAGTGCCCGAAGGGTAACAGAAAAACCCGTGCCGGGGCACGGGTTTAGCCGATATGGCTGCGGTAATTCTAACGAGTTCTCCACTCCGTTGTCACCGTCGGCTTCGAATCCCGGTCAGGATCGATTGACGACGGCGACCGCTGCGCCTAGCATCAAACAAGCGTTTGATTCACCCTGTCCTCCACCCATACCGACGGCAGTACTCCGATGGCGGCCACCGCCCACGCTCCCAGCAGACCCGCGCCCGGCGCACCGGCTTCGACCCGGCATTTCTCCACCAAGGACCGCATCCTCGGCGCCGCCGAGGAATTGTTCGCCCAATTCGGCTTCACCGGCACCTCGCTGCGCCAGGTCACCAGCCGGGCGGCGGTCAACATCGCGGCGGTCAACTACCACTTCGGCAGCAAGGAGAACCTCGTCAACGAGGTATTCCGCCGCCGCATGGACGATATGAGCGCGCACCGCCTGGCGGCGCTGAAGGCCGCCGTCGAACGGTCGCCCGGCGAGCTGGAGCCGATCCTGGCCGCCTTCGTCGAGCCGGCTCTGGCGATCGCCCAGGACAAGCACGGTGGCGCGGCGTTCGTGCGGATGGTCGCCCGCGCCTACGCGGAGAAGAACGACAGCCTGCGACGCTTCCTGTCCGATCACTACGGACACGTGCTGCGCGAATTCGCCAGGGCCATCGCCGCGGCGGTGCCGGAGCTGAGCAAGGAAGAGCTGTATTGGCGCCTGGACTTCCTGGCCGGCGCGCTGACCTATGCGATGGCCGACTTCGGCCTGATCAAGCGTCCCGCCGGTGTCACCGAAGCGGCGCACCGTGAAAGGGCGGCGCGCGAACTGATCCGCTTTGCTGCCGCCGGATTCAAGAGCTGAGGCTTCCAGCCACGGATTGCGCGGATGAACGCGGATAACAGCAGGAAAGAAGTGGGTTATCCGAGTTGATTCGCGCAGATCCGCGGCCGATAACTCTTTATATTCAAAAGGATAAGAAATATGTCTGAGAAAATGCTTGTACGACGGGCCGCGGTGCTCGGTGCCGGTGTCATGGGGGCGCAGATCGCCGCGCACCTGACCAACGCAGGAGTCGATACCGTGCTGTACGACCTGCCGGCGAAGGACGGCGATCCGAACGGGATCGTGACCGCGGCGATCGCGAACCTGGCCAAGCTCAGCCCTGCTCCGCTGGCCGACAAGGCGCTGGCCGCGCGGATCACCCCGGCCAACTACGGGACGGGCCTCGATCTGTTGAAGGACTGCGACCTGGTGATCGAGGCGATCGCCGAACGGATGGACTGGAAGCAGGATCTGTATCGCAAGATCGCGCCGTTCGTCGCCGATCACGCGGTGCTGGCCAGCAACACCTCCGGCCTGGGCATCAATGCGCTCGCCGACGTGCTGCCGGAGCAATTGCGCCACCGCTTCTGCGGCGTGCACTTCTTCAATCCTCCGCGCTACATGCACCTGGCCGAACTGATACCGGCCCGCGGGACCGACGCGGCGGTGATGGAGGGGCTGGAGACCTTCCTGACCACCACCCTCGGCAAGGGTGTGGTCTTCGCCAAGGACACCCCGAACTTCATCGGCAACCGCATCGGCGTGTTCTCGATGCTGGCCGCAATGCATCACACCACGCAGTTCGGGCTGGGCTTCGACACCGTCGACGCGCTGACCGGTCCGCTGATCGGACGGCCGAAGTCCGCGACCTACCGCACCGCCGACGTGGTCGGCCTGGACACGATGGCGCATGTCATCAAGACGATGGCCGACACCCTGCCCGACGACCCGTGGCACAAGTACTTCAAGGCGCCGAAGTGGCTGACCGCGCTGATCGAGAAGGGCGCGCTGGGCCAGAAGACCCGCGCCGGCGTGTACACGAAGAAGGGCAAGGACATCCTGGTGCTGGACGTGAAGGCGCAGGACTACCGCCCGTCCGCCGGCGAGCTGGACGCCGACGTCGCCGCGCTGCTGAAGGAGCGCGACCCTGCGAAGAAGTTTGCCGCGCTGCGCGCCAGTGACCATCCGCAGGCCAGGTTCCTGTGGGCCTGCTTCCGCGACACTTTCCATTACAGCGCCTACCACCTGGCCGACATCGCCGATACCGCCCGCGACGTCGACTTCGCGATGCGCTGGGGCTACGGCTGGTCGATGGGACCGTTCGAATCCTGGCAGGCCGCCGGCTGGAAGCAGGTCGCCGAGTGGATCGCCGAGGACATCGTGTCCGGCGAGGCGATGAGCAGCGCCGCCCTGCCCGACTGGGTGTTCGACGGACGCGACGGCGTGCACACCGCCGAAGGCAGCTACAGCCCTGTGCGCAACGCCAAGGTGCCGCGCTCGTCCAACCCGGTCTATGCGCGCCAGCGTTTCCCCGATCCGCTGCTGGGCGAGTCCTTCCCGCAGGGCCGCACCGTGTTCGAGAACGACGGCGTGCGGATGTGGGTCGACGGCTCCGATCAGGGCGATAGCGACGGCATCGCCGTGCTCAGCTTCAAGACCAAGATGCACACGGTCAACGACCATGTGCTCAATGGCATCCAGGAGGCGATCGCGATCGCCGAGCGCGACTTCCGCGGCCTGGTGATCTGGCAGCCCAAGGAGCCGTTCTCCGCCGGCGCCGATCTCGCCGGTGCGCTGGGCCTGCTGCAGGCCGGCGACCTCAAGGGCTTCGAAGCCATGGTCGCGAACTTCCAGGCGACCAGTCAGCGGATCAAGTATTCGCTGGTGCCGGTGGTCGCGGCGGTGCGCGGACTCGCACTGGGCGGCGGCTGCGAATTCCAGATGCATGCCGCGCACAGCGTGCTCGCGCTGGAGAGCTACATCGGCCTGGTCGAAGCCGGCGTGGGCCTGCTGCCCGCCGGCGGCGGCCTGAAGGAACTGGCGGTGCGCGCCTCCGACAAGGCCGGCTCCAGCGGCGACGTGTTCGCCGAGCTGAAGACCGCGTTCGAGAGCGTCGCGATGGGCAAGGTTGCGACATCGGCGATGGAGGCCAAGGAGCTCAAGCTGGCGCGCGAAGCCGATTCCGTCGTCTTCAACGCTTTCGAGCTGCTGCACGTCGCCCGGTCGAAGGCACTGGCCCTGGCCGAGGGCGGCTATCGCCCGCCGTTGCCGGCCCGCAGCATCCGCGTCGCCGGCAACGTCGGCATCGCAACCTTCAAGATGCTGCTGGTGAACATGCTCGAGGGCCGCTTCATTTCGCCGCACGACTACGAGATCGCCAGCCGCATCGCAACCGTGATCTGCGGGGGCGAGGTCGACCGGGATTCGCGCGTGGACGAGGAATGGCTGCTGCGCCTGGAGCGCGAACACTTCGTCGCCCTTGCGCAGATGCCGAAGACCCAGGAGCGCATCGCACACATGCTCAAGACCGGCAAGCCGTTGAGGAACTGATTGTGAAGAAGATCGGGCATCCTGCCGCGACTTCTTCGCCTTGGGCGAAAAGCGTGGTTTTCGCCCAAGGCCGCGGCCTCGCTTCGCGACGCCGCGCCGGCACATCCATGTGCCGGCACACCATCCAGCATTCGGAGTGACTCCATGAGCAAGCACGCTTCAAACAAGCAAGTACAAGACGCCTACATCGTCGCCGCCACCCGCACGCCGGTCGGCAAGGCGCCGCGCGGCGTGTTCCGCAACACCCGTCCCGACGAGATGCTCGCGCACGTGCTGCGCAGCGTGGTCGCGCAGGCCCCTGGCATCGACGTCAACCGCATCGACGATGCCGTCATCGGCTGCGCGATGCCCGAGGGCGAACAGGGCATGAACGTGGCCCGCATCGGCGCATTGCTGGCCGGCCTGCCGAACACCATGGCCGCACAGACGATCAACCGCTTCTGCTCCTCGGGCCTGCAGGCGATCGCCCTGGCCGCCAACGAGATCCGTCTCGGCAACGCCGACCTGATGCTGGCCGGCGGCACCGAATCGATGTCGATGGTGCCGATGATGGGGAACAAGGTCGCGCTGAGCCCCGAGGTGTTCGCGAAGGACGAGAACGTCGCGATCGCCTACGGAATGGGCATCACCGCCGAGAAGGTCGCCGAGGAATGGAAGGTTTCGCGCGAGGACCAGGACGCATTCGCCCTCGCCTCGCACCAGAAGGCACTGGCGGCGATCGCCGCGGGCGAGTTCAAGGACGAGATCAGTCCCTACGAAGTGCTCTCGCATCAGCCCGACCTGGCCGGCAGCACCGTGCGGCTGAAGCAGAAGCTGGTCGACACCGACGAAGGCCCGCGTCCGGATACCTCGATCGAGAGCCTGGGCAAGCTGCGCCCGGTGTTCCGCAACGGTCAGTTCGGCGGTACCGTTACCGCCGGCAACAGCTCGCAGATGAGCGACGGCGCCGGTGCGGTGCTGCTGGCGTCCGCGCAGGCAGTCAAGGACTACGGCCTGACCCCGCTTGCGCGTTTCGTCAGTTTCTCGGTCGCCGGCGTGCGTCCCGAGGTGATGGGCATCGGCCCGATCGCGGCGATTCCGAAGGCGCTCGCGCAGGCCGGGCTGAGCAAGGACCAGTTGGACTGGATCGAGCTCAACGAGGCTTTCGCCGCGCAGGCGCTGGCGGTGATCCGCGATTCGGAGCTGGATCCGTCCAAGGTCAATCCGCTCGGCGGCGCGATCGCGCTCGGCCACCCGCTCGGCGCAACCGGTGCGATCCGCACCGCGACGATCGTGCACGGCCTGCGCCGTCGCCAGCAGAAATACGGCATGGTGACGATGTGCATCGGCACCGGCATGGGCGCGGCGGGTATTTTCGAGGCGTTGTAGGTTTGGCGCGATGGCTTTGGATGGAGTCGCCGCCTGCCAGGGGGGCTCCGCCCTCCGATCGGCGCTCCGTGCCTCAAGGTCGGGTCGTGGGCCTCCGCAACCCCACCCCGCCGGTCAGCGCCTTTCGCGAGCATGAAGATTCAGACGTCGGCGGTTTTTTGCTCAAAGCGCCGACCGAGTGTCGAGAAGATGGTGGATATGGGGTTTGCAGGACCACAAGCGGCATGGATGCCGTGCCCGAGCCCCCATGGACGGGTTTACGGCGTGTCCTGCAGACCCCATGGCCACCGGCTTCCCTCAAGCAAGCATCCGCATTCAAGCCATCCGCGTACCATTCGGCACCGGCCGGTCGACCGTGGTGATCACCACGCCCTCATCAGTGGGAAAACCGGTCAACAGGAATTCCGACATGAACGGCCCGACCTGCTTGGGCGGGAAATTGATCACGCCCACGATCTGCCGGCCAACCAGGTCATCGGCCTCGTAAAGCGTGCGCACCTGTGCGCTGGTCTTGCGCACGCCGTGCGGGCCGAAATCCACCCATAGCTTCCAGGCAGGCTTACGGGCCTCGGGGAATTCCTCGACCTTCAACACCGTCCCTGCACAAAGGGCCACCTTGGCGAAGTCGGCCCACTCGATCGTCGGTATTGCTCCGGTAGCATTGCTCATCGTTTGGCCAACCCTTCCGTCCAGTCCTTCCAAGCATCCCGAGCCTCGGCCCACCAATAACCCAACTGGGCGCCGATGAAACCGGCCGGCTTCATCGCCGATACCAGGCCGTAGTGGGAAAACGCCATCCAGCGTTCATCGCCCTCGGCAATCGCGCTGGCCACCACCTCGCCGGCATGCGTGGTCGGCGCGACGCCATGGCCGCCGAACGCCTGCGCCAACCATAGCCCATCGTCGATGCGGCCCATTTGCGGCATCTGGTGGCGCGCGTAGCTCATCAGGCCGGACCACGCATGCGCGACGCCGATGCCTCCGAGCTGCGGAAACACCCGAGTCATGTCCCGGTACAGCAATCGTTCGACCGCGCGCGGCGAGCGGTCGTGTATCGAGATTCGGCCGCCCCACAACAGCCGGGTGTCCGGCAAGGCGCGGTAGTAGTCGAATGCGAAGCGGGTGTCGTAGACCGCGGCCGGGGTCCGGATCGCGGTTGCCAGGCGCTCGCCCAGCGGCTCGGTCACCATCACGTAGGTCGCGATCGGCAGCACTCCAGCGTCGACGCGGCCGACCAGGCCGGCCAGATACCCTCCGCAGGCGAGCACCACGGTGTCGGCCGCGACCCGCCCGCCCGGCGTCGCGACCGTCCATCCCCGGCCACTACGGGCGAGTCCCGTCGCCGGGGTGCGTTCGAACAACTGGACGCCTCGTTCGCAGGCGACCCGTGCCAGCCCTTGCGCGTATTTCAATGGATGGAGGTGGAATGCGCCGGGCTCGAACAGGCCGTCGTGATAGCGATCGGTCAGCAGCCGTTCACGCATCTGCGTCCGGTCCAGCCATTGCCAATGAACGCCGTAGGCGTCGGCGAGCAGACGCTGGCGCGTTCGCAATACTTCGGGGTCGCGGAACCAGTTGGCCCAGATCACCCCGCCTTCCACGATGTCGCAGGCGATCGCATGATCCGAGATCCGCCTGCGGATGAGCGCCACCGCGTCGACGGTGCCGGCGTAGAGTTCACGTGCGCGTTCGCGGCCGAGATCGCGCAGCAGTTCGGCCTCGCCGCGCGAATAGCCGCCGAACACGAAGCCACCATTGCGACCCGAGGCACCGAATCCGATCTCCCGCGCCTCCAGCACCACGACACCATCGACGCCGCGTTCGGCCAGACCCAACGCGGTGTTGAGGCCCGCAAAGCCGCCGCCGATCACGCAGACGCGCGCATCCAGCGGGCTTCGCAGTTCCGGACGGCTCCCGGCAGGAGCCGTCTCGCGGTAGTAATTCGGCTGATCGCCCTCGTGCATCCAGTCCCACTCCGGGCAGCAATGCCGTGCAGCCAACCGGTCATCGTATCGTGCACCGGCGCCGTCTCATGCCGTGCCGACCCGCTCATCCGCGGCTTCCTGGCGAAGCGACGCTACTCGTTCTCGCGTACGCCAAGTTCGTCGAGCGCGCTCTGCATCATCCGGGCCGCCGCCTCGCTGAGCTTCTCGTGATCGAGCGCGTAGCGGATCGTCGCCTCGATCAGACCCAGATGGGTACCGCAATCGAAGCGGGTACCGCGGAAGCGATAGGCGTCGACCGCTTCTTCCGCCAGCAGCGTCGAGATCGCGTCGGTCAGCTGGATCTCTCCACCCGCCCCTGGCGGCGTCGATTCGAGCAGTTCGAATATCCTCGGATTCAGCACGTAACGGCCGACCACCGCCAGGGTGCTGGGCGCCACGTCCGGCTGGGGCTTCTCCACCATGGCGCGGATCCGGCCCTGGCGCTCGGAGAAGTTCTCTGTCGCGACGATGCCGTAGCTGGCGGTCTTTTCGCGCGGCACGTCCTGCACCGCTATCACGCTGCCGCCGCTCTCCTGCGCCACGTCCGCCATCTGCGACAGTGCGCCGGGACCGCGGTTCCAGATCAGGTCGTCGGGGAGCACGACCGCGAACGGCTCGTCGCCGACCACCGGCTTCGCGCAAAGCACCGCATGGCCCAGCCCCTTCGCCTCGGGCTGGGTCACGAACACCGCACGCACCCCGTTGGGCAGTACGTGCCGGACGAGTTCGAGCTGTTCCTGCTTGCCCGCGCGCTCGAGCTTCTGTTCGAGCTCGTAGGCCTTGTCGAAGTAATCGGCGACCGCATGCTTGTAACGGTTGGTGATGAACACCAGCGTGTCGCAACCGGCCTCGATCGCCTCGTCGACGGCGTACTGGATCAGCGGCCGGTCGATCACCGGCAGCATTTCCTTGGGAACGGTCTTGGTCGCGGGAAGGAAGCGGGTACCGAGCCCGGCAACCGGGAAAACGGCCTTGCGGATACGGGGGAACTTGCGGGACTGCTGCGATTGTGGGGACATCAAATCTTCCTGGCGCTGCGTGCGGGGAATGCAACGACCGTGGTCGAGTCGCCTGCGCCGATCGCTGGCGCGTCCTCGGGCAGGAACTCGGGCACCGTCGTCCGCAACAGGGTAGCAAGAGTGTCGCAGTCGTATGTCTCGGAAGCCGCGCGCAGCGCCTTGACGGCGGCCTTGATCTCCGCGGTGACGACCGTGCGCGGTTCGGCCTGCAGGATCTTCGGATGCGCGGTCGGGCGATAGCGCTCATCGGCGTGGAACAGCGTCTCGTGGAGCTTTTCGCCCGGACGCAGGCCGGTATACACCACTGCGATGTCGCGGCCGGGTTGCTTGCCCGCGAGGCGGATCATCTGGTCGGCAAGCAGACGGATCGGCACCGGCTCGCCCATGTCGAGGGTATAGATCGCCTCGTGGGTTCCTATCGCCGATGCCTGCAGGATCAGCTGGCAGGCCTCCGGGATGGTCATGAAGTAGCGTGTCACCTCGGGATCGGTCACCGTCACCGGACCGCCGTTGCGGATCTGCTCGCGAAACAGCGGCACCACGCTGCCGGCGGAGTCGAGCACATTGCCGAAGCGCACGGTGACGAAACGGGTGGTCCGCTCGTTTGCCAACGACTGGCAGATCATCTCGGCCAGGCGCTTGGTCGCGCCGAGCACGTTGACCGGGTCGACCGCCTTGTCGGTGGAGATCAGCACGAAGGTGCCGACCTCGGCAGCGCGACACGCACTGGCAACGGTCGCGGTCGCCAACACGTTGTTGCGCACCGCTTCGCGCAACTGCCCTTCCAGCAGCGGCACCTGCTTGTATGCGGCGGCGTGGAAGACCGCCTCGGGTTCGGACAGCCGCAACGCGTGTGCGATCACCGCGGGATCGCCGCAGTCGCCGAGTACCGGCATGTATTCCAGGTCGGGGAAATCGCGTCGCAGCGCCGCTTCGGTCGTGGTCAGCGCCAGTTCGTCGATCTCGACGAGGGTGATCCGGCGCGCGCCGTGACGGGCGCACTGACGGCACAGCTCGGAGCCGATCGAGCCGCCGGCGCCGGTCACCAGCACCGAGCGCGCGCCCAGCCAGTGACGGATCGCCTTCCAGTCCGGCAGCACCGGCTTGCGTCCAAGCAGGTCCTCGATCGCGACTTCCTTGAGTTCGCCCGGCAGCGACCGCCCCTCCAGCACGTCCGCCAGCCGCGGGACCATGCGGAACGGCAGGCCGGTGCGCTCGCAGGCGATCAGCACGCGCTGCAGGGCCACTGCGTCGGCCGACGGCATCGCGATGACCAGCAGCTTGGCTGCTGTCTCGCGGGCGATCTCGGCCACGTCGTTGACCGTGCCCAGCACCGGAACGCCCTGCACCTTGGTACCGCGCATGCGCACGGCGTCGTCGAGGAAGCCGACCGGCTGATAGGTGCCGAACCGGCGCAGGTCGCGCACCAGGGCCTCGCCGGCATGTCCGGCACCGAGTATCAGGATCCGGACCGAAGCGGCATTGGCGCGCTCGGTGGAACTGTCCTTCCATGCGCGGTACAGCAGCCGCGGCGCGCCCAGCAACGCCATCAGGCTGAGCGGATACAGGACCAGCACGGTCCGTGAGACCAGGTCGAGGCGGTTGTAAAGGAACAACCCCAGAGAGATCGTCAGCAGACCAAGCGCGCAGGCCTTGAAGATGTTCCACAGGTCCGGGACGCTGGCGAACCTCCATAGCCCGCGGTACAGGCCGACCTGCCAGAACACCAGCCCCTGCGCCAGCAGGACCAGCGCGATTTCGGTCGACCAGAGCGGCATCTCCGGGGGGTTCGGCAGGATGCCGAACCGCAGCCGGTGCAGGCCCTGCCACACCAGCCAGACCATCGCCAGGTCATGGGTTACGACGGCCACACGCGGCACGGTGGCACTCAATCGGTCCTGCCAAGCACTCATTGGACTACTTGTTCTCCTTGTGGGAAGGACCCGCGCCTCGCTCCGCCTTCCCCGGACGGTGCTGCAGCCACCCCCATGAAATGGCCGCGGACATATACCACGTGAACAGACAAGAAGCGATGAAGATCGCCGGGATTTCCGCCCTGGCCGGCGCCATCATGGCCAGCGCGAACACTGCGCCGATCACCGCGACAATCGCGTAACCGGCCGTCACCACCGGATGGCCATGGCGGCGCGCGTGGACCTGGTATGCGTGCTGGGTATGCGCGGTCCACCAGCGTTCGCCGCGCAGCATCCGCCGCGTCAGGGTCAGGCCGGCGTCGACCAGGAACGGAGCCAGCGGCAGCAGCAACCAGGCGGATGCCCCGTCGCGCTGGACCACCGCGACCGCGCACAGCGCGCCGACCGCATATCCGATCGCGCCGCTGCCGACATCGCCCATGAAGATCCGGGCCCTGTACACGTTGAACGGCAGGAACCCGAGGCTGCCCGCGGCCAGCGCCAATGCGATCGGTTGCCAGGGTCCGTCCAGCGCGACCACCAGCGCTCCGCCGGCGATCAGCGCCTGGCTCGCGGCCAGTCCGTCGATGCCGTCCATGAAGTTCCAGACGTTGGTCAGCACCAGTGGCGCCAGCAGTGCGACCAGCGCCGCCGCCGGCTGGGCGGACTCGAGCAGCAGCGCCAGCGCGAACAGGCTGCTGGCGAGAACATGCACGGCGAGCCGGAGCGCGGACGACAGCGGACGGTGATCGTCGAGCCAGCCTATCGCCGCCACCATTGCCAGGCCCGTCGCGAAGGCCGCCAGCGCGATACCGAAGTCGGGCAACTTCACTCCGGCCGCGACGGTCGCGGCGAGGACCGCGGCCACGATCGCGATGCCGCCCCCGCGCGGAGTCGCGACGGTGTGGCTGCGTCGCTCGCCGGGCTGGTCGAGCAATTGGCGGGCCAGCGCGTAGCGGCGGGCCAGCCATGTCCCGGCAAGCCCGATCAGGAAGAACAAAGCCCCCCAGGCGGCCAGGCTCATACCACGGCGTAGTTGAGCAGCGGCTTGACCGAACCCCACTCCTTGCAACTGGGGCATTGCCAGTGGTGGCTGCGGGCGCCGAAGCCGCAACGGGTGCAGCGATAGCTCGGATTGCGAACCAGCAACTGATCGGTGATGTGCTTGAGATCGTGCAGGGTCGCCAACGGGTCGGCACCTTCGGCCAGGGTCAGGTCGATCAGTGCCGCCTCGCCCCGGACCGACGGGCGGTCCTTGAGCTGCTGGGCCAGGTAGGCGCGTGCGGCGGCGACGCCGTCCTGCGCCTCGACCATGCGGGTCAGCGCCAGGACCGGCGCGATGCCGCGGTAGTGCTCGCACATTTCCGCCAGGAATGCGCGCGCGCCGGTGGTCTCGCCGGTCCGCTCGTAGCATGGCAGCAGCGCCGGCAGCACCTCGGGAAGGTAGTCGGGATCGCTGCGGGCGACGCGCTCGAACGCCCGGATCGCCGCGGCGTCGTTGCCGGCCTCGACCTCGATACGCCCCTCGATCATGCCGGCCCGGACGGAATTGGCGTCGGCCTCGTAGGCGCGTGCGACCGCGGCGCGCGCCGCCCCGGTATCACCCGTGGCGCGGTGCTTGTCGGCCAGCTCGCATTCGAACTGGGCGATCAGCTTTCCCATCGCTTCGCCGGTCGCCGCCTCGTAGCGCTGCGCGTTCTCGATCGCCTTGTCCCAGTCGCGCTCGGACTGATATATCCCGATCAGATGGCGCAACGCGAGCGGCGCGCGCATGTCGAGTGCGACCAGATCGCTGAACACGGTCTCGGCCCGGTCCAGCAGACCCGATCGCATGTAGTCCTCGCCCAGCGCCAGCAATGCCTGCACCTTCTGCTGGTCGCTGAGCCCGGTGCGCTGCACCAGTGCCTGATGCAGGCGGATCGCGCGATCGACCTCGCCTCGACGTCGGAACAGGTGGCCGAGCGCGACCTGGGTCTCGAAGGTTTCCTTGTCGAGTTCGGCGATATGCAGGAACAGTTCGATCGCCTTGTCGGGCTGCTCGTTGAGCAGATAGTTCAGGCCGCGGAAGTAGGTGGTCGACAGCCGGCTGACCTGGGTATCGCTATGGCGTTCGCCGCCACGGCGACCGATCACCCAGCCACTGACCGCGGCGACCGGCAGCAGCAGGAAGAACCAGAACCATTCGGTGATGAAATCCACGGTCAGGGCATCCCGTCCGACTGCTCCGGAGCGGTCGTCGTCTGCGATGCCGGCGGCCGCTTATGCAGGCGGGACAGCCGGCTGCGCATGGGCAGCACGACACTGGCGGTGATCGCCAGCCCTCCCAGCAGCACGCCCAGCAGCAGGGCCGATATCAGTGCCACGCCCAACGTGGTCCCCACCTGGACAAAGGCCAGGTCGATCGACACCAGGTCGCGGTTCAGGGCCCCGACCACGGCGCCTGCGACCAGACAGGCCAACGCTATCAGTAGACGGATCAGGCGCATCGCAGCCTCGGTCGATCGACGGGTTCGCCGCCTAGCTTAGCCGAGGACGGCTCGATGCCAGAAGCCTCGGCACGCATCCGCGAACAGAGGATGCGACAGGAAGAATGAAGGGCATCGTGCGCGTTTTCGCACGCATACCCACGCGGGCACCGTGTCGGTGCAGACGGTTTCGAACGGAGCCGGAAAAACGGAGGCGGACGCGCCGCCCGGTTCATGCAGGCGTGTCGCCCATCGGCATGACGTCGCTCACGCGCTCGCGCAGCTCCTTGCCCGGCTTGAAGTGCGGGACGTGCTTGCCCGGCAGCGCGACCGACTCGCCCGTCTTCGGATTGCGCCCCATCCGCGGCGGACGATAGTGCAGCGAGAAACTGCCGAAACCGCGGATTTCGATCCGGTCACCGCCTGCCAGCGCACCGCTCATCATCTCGAGCAGCGCCTTGACCGCCAGGTCCACGTCATCGCCCTTCAAGTGGGCCTGACGCTGCGACAGGATCTCGATCAATTCGGACTTGGTCATAGGCGATACGGAGCGTTCGCGTTGGACGTCGGGAGCAGGCTGCCGGCGTTGTCGCGCCGGAAAATCCCTGCGTGCCCAACACCTTATACAAGAAAGGCGGCCCGGCCAATGACCGGGCCGCCTCGGGTACCACGATGTGCCGCTTACTCGGACTTGCTGCCGAGCTGTTCGCGCAGCAGCGCACCCAGCTTGGTCGTGCCGCTGGCAGCCTCGGCGCTCGCGCGGTTGTAGTCGGCCACGGCCTCCTGCATCTCCGCTTCGTCCTTCGCCTTGATCGACAGCTGCATCACCCGGCCCTTGCGGTCCATGCCGATGAAGCGGGCTTCGACGCTGTCGCCGACCTTCAGGTACTTGCCGGCGTCGTCGACGCGCTCGGCGGCGATGTCGCGGGCGGCGATGTAGCCTTCCACACCGTCGGCCAGTTCAATGACGGCGCCCTTGGCGTCGACTTCCTTGACCGTGCCGGTGATCAGCGAGCCCTTGGAGTTGGACGCGACGAACTGGCCCAGCGGATCCTGCTCGAGCTGCTTCAGGCCCAGGCTGATGCGCTCACGCTCCGGATCGACCGCAAGCACCACGGCTTCCAGCGTGTCGCCCTTCTTGAAGTTGCGGACCACGTCCTCGCCGGTGGTGTTCCAGCTGATGTCGGACAGGTGCACCAGGCCGTCGATGCCGCCGTCCAGGCCGATGAAGATGCCGAAGTCGGTGATCGACTTGACCTGGCCCTCGACCTTGTCGCCCTTCTTGTGGATGACCGCGAAGGTTTCCCACGGGTTCGAGCTGACCTGCTTCATGCCCAGCGAGATGCGGCGACGCTCCTCGTCGACGTCCAGGACCATGACCTCGACCTCGTCGCCGACCTGGACGATCTTCGACGGGTTGACGTTCTTGTTGGTCCAGTCCATCTCGGACACGTGCACCAGGCCCTCGACGCCCGGCTCGATCTCGACGAACGCACCGTAGTCGGTGACGTTGGAGACCTTGCCGAACACGCGGGTGTTGGCCGGGTAGCGGCGCGAGATGTTGTCCCACGGATCCTCGCCAAGCTGCTTGAGGCCGAGGCTGACGCGGTTGCGCTCGCGGTCGTACTTGAGCACGCGCACCTCCAGCTCCTGGCCGACTTCCACCACCTCGGACGGGTGACGGACGCGCTTCCAGGCCATGTCGGTGATGTGCAGCAGGCCGTCGATGCCGCCGAGGTCGACGAACGCGCCGTAGTCGGTGAGGTTCTTGACCACGCCCTTCAGCACGGCGCCCTCGACCAGCTTCTCCATCAGCTGCTCACGCTCGGCGCTGTACTCGCTCTCGACCACCGCACGGCGGGAGACGACGATGTTGTTGCGCTTGCGGTCGAGCTTGATGAGCTTGAACTCCAGCTCCTTGCCTTCCAGATAGGCGGAGTCGCGGACCGGGCGGACGTCGACCAGCGAGCCCGGCAGGAAGCCGCGCACGTCCTTGATGTCGACGGTGAAACCGCCCTTGACCTTGCCGCTGATGCGGCCGGTGATGGTCTCGTTGTTCTCCAGCGCCTGCTCGAGCTCGTCCCACACCATCGCGCGCTTGGCTTTCTCGCGCGACAGCACGGTTTCGCCAAAGCCGTTCTCGATCGAGTCGAGGGCGACCTTGACTTCGTCGCCTTCGGCAACGTCGATCTCGCCGGCGTCGTTACGGAACTGCTCGATCGGCACGATGCCTTCGGACTTCAGGCCCGCGTTGATCACCACCACGTCACCGCGGACTTCCACCACGGTGCCGGTCACGATCGCGCCGGGCTTCAGCTTCGCCAGGTTCTGCTGGCTCTGCTCGAACAGTTCTGCAAATGATTCGGTCATTGTTGATTACTCGGTTGGACACACGGGCCGGGCGCGTGCCTGGCTGAGGCACGGAAATGCGTCCGACCCACCCGTTGAGATATGGCACGATGCCGCTGTGCCACGTGTAGTGGATGGATCCGCCGCGACAGCCGCGGCGGGGTTTTTCTTCTACTGGAGCGTCCCGGGTGCCGGATCGGCACCTTGTCCCCGGCGCTTCGCCGCCCTGGCAGGCCGGCGGGGTCGCTGCGGCGGCTACGGAGCCGCCAGGGCCAGCACCCGCTCGACGACGGTGTCGATGTCCATGCCGGTGGTATCGATGTGGACGGCGTCTTCGGCCGGCCTCAGCGGTGCCACCGCACGCTGGGCGTCGCGGGCGTCGCGGGCGAGGATCTCCCGTAGAAGACCGTCCAATGTAACCGAAACCCCTTTGTCATTCAACTGTTTATAGCGCCTTTGCGCGCGTTCCTCGGCGCTGGCGGTCAGGAACACCTTGTAGACGGCGTCGGGGAAGATCACCGTACCCATGTCGCGACCGTCGGCGACCAGTCCCGGCGGCTGCCGGAAGCGGCGCTGGCGGTCCTTCAGCGCCGACCGCACCTCGGGAATCGCGGCGATCGCCGACGCCGCGGCGCCGGCGGTTTCCGTCCGCAGCTCATCGGTGGCGTCGGTGCCGTTCACCAGCACCCTCGGTTCGCCACTGCCATCGTCCCGGAACGCCACCTCGGTATCGAAGGCACAGCGCACCAGCGCGCCGTGGTCGTCCAGGTCGAGATCGGCCCAGCCGGCGGCGACCCCGACCGCCCGGTACAGGGCTCCGGAGTCGAGGTAGTGCCATCCGAGGCGGGCGGCGACCATCCGGCTGATGGTGCCCTTGCCCGAACCGGAAGGGCCGTCGATCGTGAGTACCGGCACGGTGGAGGCCGGGGTGTGGGGGTCGGTCTGCATGGCAGGCATTATGAATGGCGGCAGGCCGGATTGGGCCCTGCCACCGCGGATCGGCTAACGACTTGATCCATCAGCAGAATAGCTGCTATGATTGGCGGCTTGATTCATCTTCCCGCTTCTTTCTACTGCCGAGGTCTGTCATGAAGGTCCTGTCCTCCCTGAAGTCGGCGAAGGCCCGTCACCGCGACTGCAAGGTCGTCCGCCGCCGTGGCAAGGTCTTCGTGATCTGCAAGTCGAATCCGCGTTTCAAGGCGCGCCAGCGCTGAAGAAACCCGGCGTATCCGAGGTACGCCAGCGGCCGGGGAACCGGTGCCGCAGGCCGGCCTCGACGCCGACGAAGGGCCGCCGCAAGGCGGCCTTTCCGTTTCCGGAGCCTGATTCCCTCCGGAGCCCGCGAGCCTGATGCGCTGCTGAGCTGGAGTTGCCAATCCGTGACGGCGAACGGCTGTGGGACCGCCCCGGCATGTGCATACAATCGTCCCCTTCCCATGCGAGGTGCCGCGCGATGAAGCCGTTCCGCTCCAAGTCGATTGTCGTCTCCACCCTGCTCGCGCTGTCGGCGGTCTCTGCCACCGCGGGTGCCGAGACCCTGCTGATCGAGCGCGTGCGCGAGACCGCCGGCGCCAACCTGCCCGCCCGTGGCATGACGATGGCGCAGGTCGAAGCCCGCTACGGCGCCCCGTCGCAGCGCATGGATCCGCGCGGCGGCCAGAAGCGCCAGTGGCCGACGATCAACCGTTGGGTCTATCCGGCCTTTACCGTCTATTTCGAGAAGGACCGCGTGATCGACGCCGTGGCCAACCAGGCCAGCGCCGACGAGATCGGTCCGAAATCCCCGATCAACTGACCGCATCGCCCCGAGCCATCGATGACCGAACCCGAGTTGCGCTTCCCGGCGGAATGGGAGCCCCAGTCCGCCATCCTGATCGCCTGGCCGCACGCCGACACCGACTGGGCCGAACGCCTCGGGGAAGTCGAGGAAACCTACATCGCGCTGGTCGCGGCGATCACCCGCTTCCAGCCGGTGGTGATCTGCGTTGCCGATGCCGACATCGAGACCTATGCGGAGATGCGGCTGCGCTCCAACCGCGTCGACATGGCGCGGGTGCGCTTCGTCGAGGCCGCTTACGACGATACCTGGCTGCGGGATTCGGGGCCGATAAGCCTGACGTACCCACCCGGCCAGTCGCGACGGTTCCGGCTGCTGGACTTCCGTTTCACCGGCTGGGGCGGCAAGTTCGAAGCCCATCGCGACGACGCCCTGGTCGGCGCGCTCGACGATATCGGGTTGTTTGCGAACAATGACCGGCAAATCATTGATTTTGCATTGGAAGGCGGCGCAATCGATACCGACGGTAAAGGCACGCTGCTGACCACCTGGCAGTGTTTGCACGAACGTCACCCGGAGCTCGAACGCGAGGAGCTCACGACCCGCCTGGCCGGCTGGCTGCAGCAGGAACGGGTGTTGTGGCTCGACCACGGCTACCTGGAAGGCGACGACACCGACGCCCATGTCGACACCCTCGCCCGCTTCGCCAGCACTGACTCGATCGTCTACCAGGCCTGCGACGATGCGGCCGACAGTCATCACGCCGAACTGACCGCGATGGGCGCCGAGCTGGCCGCGCTGCGCACCCGCGACGGCCGTCCGTACCGGCTGTTTCCTCTGCCGTGGGCCCGTCCCGTCATCGATCAGGGCCGGCGCCTTGCCGCGAGCTACGCCAATTTCCTGATCATCAACGGCGCGGTGCTGATGCCGGCCTATGGCGTCACGCCCGATGAAAGACGGGCCGACGACGCTGCCGCCGCGGTGCTGGCGCAGGCGTTCCCCGATCGCGAGATCGTCCAGGTGCCGTGCCGCCCGCTGATCTGGCAGAACGGCAGCCTGCACTGCATCACGATGCAATTGCCGCAGGGCCTGCTCGGCTGAGCCCCGCAGCCCGGCACGGTCCGCCACCGACACCGGCAGGCCGTCCGCACCGCCTATACTCCGAGGCTGCTCCGCCATCCAGCCCCAGCCCATGCCCCGCTACGTGGCCTTTCTGCGCGGCGTCAGCCCGATGAATGCGAAAATGCCCGAGCTCAGGCGCTGCTTCGAAACCGCCGGGTTCGGCAACGTGCGTACCGTGCTGTCCAGCGGCAACGTGGTCTTCGACGCCAGCGGGCGTTCCGGAACCGCGCTGGCACGCAAGGCCGAGGCCGCGATGCAGGCCTCCCTCGGCCGCAGCTTCCACACCCTGGTGCGGCCGCTCGCCCACCTGCAGGCGCTGCTGGATGCCGATCCCTTTGCCGCGCTCCCGGTGCCGGCGAACGCCAAACGGGTAGTGACCTTCCTGCCGAAGCCGCCTCCGCGGGAACTGCGGTTGCCGATCGAGCAACAAGGCGCGGTGATCCTGGCCGTGCAGGGCTGCGAAGCGCTGACCGCCTACGTCCCGGTCCCCGGCAAGCCGGTGTTCATGACCCTGATCGGGAAGACCTTCGGCAGCGACGTCACCACCCGCACCTGGGACACGCTGAAGAAGTGCGCGGCGGCCTGAGCGCCGCCACCGTGTCGTCGGCTCCCCGATCGGCCGTGCTTGTCCCTACAATCCGCGTATGAACTCCCACGCCCATACCTCCAGACTCCCCGTCGCCCTGGTGCAGGAACGCGCGATCATCGACCAGGGCCGCGACAACGCCGACGCCAACCTGGCGGTGATCGAGGACCGCGTCGCCGAAGCCGCCCGCCGCGGGGCGCGCCTCGTGCTGCTGCAGGAACTGCACAACGGTCCCTATTTCTGCCAGCACGAGTCGGTCGACGAATTCGACCTGGCCGAAACCATTCCCGGCCCGAGCACGGAGCGTCTGGGCCAGCTGGCGAAACGGCACAAGGTCGTGCTGGTCACTTCGCTGTTCGAGAAACGCGCGACCGGGCTGTACCACAACACGGCGGTGGTGTTCGACGCCGACGGCTCGATGGCCGGCAAGTATCGCAAGATGCACATTCCCGACGATCCGGGGTTCTACGAAAAGTTCTACTTCACCCCGGGTGACATCGGCTTCGAGCCGATCGACACCTCGGTGGGCCGGCTCGGGGTGCTGGTGTGCTGGGACCAGTGGTATCCGGAAGGCGCGCGTTTGATGGCGCTGGCCGGCGCCGAGTTGCTGCTCTACCCGACCGCCATCGGCTGGGACCCGGACGACGCCCAGGACGAGAAGAACCGTCAACGCGACGCCTGGGTGCTGAGTCACCGCGGCCACGCGGTCGCCAACGGTTTGCCGGTGCTCAGCTGCAACCGGGTCGGTCACGAACCCTCGCCGCTCGGTGCGTCCGGCATCGACTTCTGGGGCAACAGCCATGTGCTCGGCCCGCAGGGCGAGTTCCTCGCGGAGGCCGGCAGCGGACCCGGGATCCTCATGGCCGAGGTCGACCTGCAGCGCAGCGAGCACGTGCGACGGATCTGGCCGTTCCTGCGCGATCGTCGCATCGACGCGTACGGCGACCTGCTCCGACGTTATCGCGACTGACGATGGCCGCGGCGCCGTTGCTGCGCGACGCCGTCGAGGCCGACGTGCCCGCGATCGCGGCGCTGTACGCGCATCAGGTCGAGCACGGCGTCGCGACCTACGAGTACGGCGCACCGGATCCGGCCGAAATGCGGCAACGCTGGCGGTACCTGGCCGATCGCGGCTTTCCGTACCTGGTCGCCGAACTCGACGGACGTTTCGCCGGCTATGCCTATGCCGGGCCTTACCGCGGTCGCATCGGCTACCAGTGGACGGTCGAGGACACCGTCTACGTACAGCCGGATCTGCATGGTCGCGGCGTCGGCCACGCGCTGCTGCAGGCGCTGATCGAGCGTTGTACCGGCATGGGCTTCCGGCAGATGGTCGCGGTGATCGGCGATGGCGACAACCGGGCCTCGATCGCCCTGCACGAGCGGCTGGGTTTCCGTGCCGTCGGTGTGTTCCGTGGCCTAGGCCGCAAGCATGGGCGCTGGCTGGATACCGTCCAGATGCAGCGCCCCCTGGGCGAGGGCGACCGGACGCCGCCGTCCTCCACCGCCGTGGCCTGGCCCGATTGAGCCCCGACGGACGGTCATCCAATTATCGAACGGTCGTGCTATTTTGCGGGCCGTGAACGCATCGGCCACCACCCGCAAAGGTTCTGCCACCCGCGAGGCGATCATCGAACAGGCTTACGGTTTCGCCTGTGCCGGCGGACTGGAAAGTCTGTCGATCGGTCCGCTGGCGCAGGCCGTCGGCATGTCCAAGAGCGGTGTATTCGCCCACTTCGGCTCCCGCGAGGATCTGCAACTGGCCGTGCTCGAACAGGCCGGCGAGCGCTTCGTCAATGCCGTGCTGCTGCCGGCGCTCGCCGCGCCCCGCGGCCTGGCGCGACTCAGGGCGATCGTGCTCGGCTGGTTCGACTGGGTGCGCCAGAACGAGGGGGGCTGTCTCCTGCTCGCCGCGATCAGCGAATACGACGACCGTCCGGGCCCACTGCGCGACCGGATCCTGCAGCACCAGCGGATCTGGCGTCGCGAGCTCGCCCGCGCGATCGGACTGGCGGTCGAATCGGGCGAACTTGAGGCGGCCACGGACCCCGAACAGCTCGCCTTCGAGCTGTACAGCATCGCCCTCGGCGTGCACCACGATGCCGGGCTGTTCGGCTATGCATCGGCCGCCGAACGCGGCCGCAAGGGGCTGGAGCGCCTGTTGTCCGCATATGCGTCGACCCGCCGCGCTCCCGGCTCCTCTCCTCCATCGGCTGACGACTGACCTCATCGGGTGCCTTGCCATGAACCGATCCTCCGCAAAAAATAGCACGACCGTTCGATCCAATATGCAGTATTTGCTGATACGGACCGGGTTCGCCCTGGGCGGCTGGCTCGCGCCAGAAGCAACCGCGGCGCGCGCCGGCCGCCTGTTCGGCACACCGCTGCCGAAGAGTCGCGAGGCCGCCAGGCACCCCCTGCCCCAAGGCTCGACGCGGATCGATGTCCCGGTCGGAGACCACGCGCTGGCCGCCTACGTCTGGGGCGACCCGGCGCGGCAGCCGCACGTGTTGTTCTCGCATGGCTGGTCCAGCCACGGCGCCCGCATCGACAGTTGGCTGCCCGCCCTGACCGCCACCGGCTACGCCGTGATCGGCTTCGACCAGCTTGCCCACGGGCGCAGCCCCGGGAATCACACCACCCTGCCGGGCTTCCGCGACAATCTGCTCGCGGTTGGCCGTCATTTCGGCCCGGCCGCGGCGGTGATCGGCCACTCGCTGGGCGGCGCGGCGGCGATGCTCGCGCTCGACGCAGGCCTGCATGCCGAACGTGTCGTGCTGGTCGCTCCCGCGGCCGATCCGATCGACGCCAGCCGGCGTTTCGCCAGTACGATCGGTCTGGCCATGCACGTATGCCGACGGATGCGTGCGCAGTTCGAGTCGCATCTGGGTGTCCGCTTCGAGGACATGCAGGCGCACGCCGTGGTCCCGCACCTCGCACGGCCGGCACTGATAGTCCACGACCTGCGCGACCGCGAGGTGCCGTGGAGCGAAGGCGAACGTTATGCCCGCTACTGGCCCCACGCGCGGCTGTTGACCACCGACGGCCTCGGCCATCGCCGCATCCTCGATGATCCGGAGGTGATCCGCGCCGGCGTCGATTTCATCGGTGGCCGTGTCGTCGGCGAACGCGTGGTCTCGACCCTGGAACTGCCCTACGGCTTCGCCTGAGCGGCACGGGTGCCTGCAGCGCCGCGCAAACCCGTCGCGGCTCACGCCGCTCCTGCGCCATCGGGTCCAGCCGCTGAGCCGGGGGTGATTCGCGCATGGCACGAATTGGGGGACGGGAGCCGCAACGGGAGCCCGAGGCCCGCTCAGCACGCCTCGGGAGATCCAGGCGCTGCCGGAGACGAGCCCTCACGGATTGGCGGTGCGGGCTCGTCTCGCGCATCATGGGGCTCCAGATCGGTCGTCCGGCTCATCCCGCCTGCCGAATGCCGGCCCGATCGCCCGCCCCTACACAGCCTCCCCTGCATGACCGAAACCGCGACCGCAGCGCCGCCGACCTGGCGCGACCAGCCCCATGAAATCGTCGAACGCGAGGGGGTCCGCTATACCCTGCTGGGGACGGCCCATGTGTCGCAGGCGAGCGTCGACGCGGTCTGCGACGCGATCGCCGGTGGCGATTTCGACGCGGTGGCGGTCGAACTCGACCCGCAGCGCCTGCAGTCGCTGACCGATCCCGACGCGCTTGCCCGCCTCGACCTGGTGCAAGTGATCCGCACCGGGCGCACCGCGCTGTTCGCGGCCAACCTGGCGTTGTCCTCTTACCAGCGCCGTCTGGCCGAGCAGCTCGGCATCGAACCCGGCGCCGAGCTCAAGCGCGCCGTGCTCGAAGCGCGCGCGCGCGAACTGCAGGTGCATCTGATCGATCGCGAGGTCGGCCTGACCTTCAAGCGCGCTTCCGCCAGGCTTGGCTTCTGGGGCCGCGCAAAACTTGGCGGCGGACTGCTGGCCGGGCTGTTCGTCGACGAGCCTGTCGGGGAGGACGATATCGAGAAGCTGAAGACCGGCGACGTGCTGGCTTCCAGCTTCAGCGAGTTCGCCAGCGACAGCCCGGCGCTTTACGAGACCGTGATCGCCGAACGCGACCGCTACATGGCCGCGCGCCTGCGCGAGAGCGCCGGGGCCGCGCGCGAGGTGCTGGCGGTGGTCGGCGCCGGACATTTGCAGGGACTGGCACGGCATCTGCGCGAGGAATCGAAGGCCCCTGCAGCCATCCGCGAAGAGCTGGAAGCGCTGCCTAAGAAGAGCGACGTGCCATGGTTCACGATCGCACTGTCGGCGTTCGTGCTCGGCGGCTTCGCCTGGGGCTTCTGGCAGGGCGGCCTGGACGTCGGTTCCGACCTGCTGCTGCAATGGGTGCTGGCCACCGGCCTGCTCGGCGCGCTGGGCTGCGCCATCGCCGGCGGCCATCCGCTCAGCATCCTGGTCGCGTTCATCGCCTCGCCGATCACGCCGCTGCACCCGGCGCTGGCTTCAGGCACCTTGAGCGCACTGACCGAGGCCTGGGTCCGCAAGCCGACCTACGCCGACTTCATGGCCCTGCGCGACGACGTCGGCACGCTTCGAGGCTGGTGGCGCAACCGGGTCGCCCGGGTACTGCTCAATTTCTTCCTGACCAGTCTCGGCACCGCGATCGGTGTCTGGACCGGCGGACTGCGGATGCTCGGCAAGCTGTTCGGCTGAACTGGAACCTGCAGGAGCGGCATAAGCCGCGACGGGTTCTCGCGGAAAACTTCATCGCGGCTTACGCCGCTCCTACGGAACGCTCGGCTTACCCCCCTGCCTCGACAGGACGACAAACAGAGCGACCCGGACGGTTCGCCGCCCGGGTCGTCTACCTCGCCGGAAGCATGAAGCCGGCGTCGGCGGCGGGGGCACTGCCCGCCGCGCGGCCGCATCACTCCACGTGCATCGCCGCCACCGCCGCGCCGGCCGGGATGGCCGGCTTGCCGCGGGCCCGGCGGATCAGGCGCACCATGCCGTTGCGCAGGTCGTCGAGGATCGCGTAGATCGTCGGCAGGAACAGCAGGCTGACCACGGTGGAGAAGGCCAGGCCACCGGCCACCGCGCGGGCCATCGGCGAATACTCGGCGCCACCCAGCACCACGGTGTCGCTCAGCGAGATCGGCACCATCGCCAGGATCGCGGTGCCCATCGTCATCATGATCGGGCGCAGGCGTTCGCGACTGCCTTCCACCAGCGCATCGGTGCGCGACAATCCCCGTCGCCGCAGGTTGTTGATGTGCTCGATCATCACGATGCCGTTGTTCACCACCACACCCATCAGCACCAGGATGCCGATGAAGGCCATGATGCTGAAGGTGGTGCCGCTGATCCAGAACAGCCAGAACACGCCGAATACCGAGAACAGCACGCAGCTCATGATCGCCGCCGGGAACAGCAGCGATTCGAACACCGCCGCCATCACCACGTAGATCATCACCAGCGCCAGCAGGGTATTGAACATCATCTGCTTGGCCGCTTCGTCGTCGCGCTGGAACGCGCTGCCGTCGAACGAATAGGTGTAGCCCGGCGGGAAAGAGATCGCCTTCAGCGTCTCCTCCATCGCCTTGCGCGCATCCGGCGTGGTGGTCTCGCCGGCCAGGTTCGCGGCGATCGTCACCGTGGTCTGGCGGTTGGTGCGGCTGATGTGGGTCGCCGCCGGCACCACCCGCGCATCGACCATGCTCAGCAACGGTACCGAGCGGCCGTCGGCGGAACGGACCATGAAGCTCTCCATGTCCTCCACGCCGTACTTCTCGGCCCCTTCGAAGCGCACCCACACCGGCACCTCGGTCTGGCCGCGGCGGAACTCCCGCAGCTGGGCCCCGCGCAGCGCCAGGCCGACGAAGCTCGACACCTCCTGCACGCTGAAGCCGAACGCGGCGGCGCGCTCGCGATCGACGGTGACGACCAGCTCGCTGTTCTGGTCTCCGGCGTCGACTCGCACGTCGCGCAGCTCGCTGCGCGCGGCGAGCACCGGCACGATGTCGCGGGCCAGCTCGGTCAGCATCTGGGTCGAATCGCCGACCAGCTGGACCTGCACGCCCTCGTCGCCGCCGTCGCGGTTGCCCTGGCCGCGGATGCCGACCTCGACCCGCGCCGACTTCGGCAACTCCTTGCTGATGATCTCGGTCAGCGGCTTGATGTCGCCGATCCCGTCGTCGAAGGTCACCATGGTCGCGGCGTCGCCCTGCTCGCTGTACCACGAGTAGATCTGCTCGATCTTCAGGCGCTCACGGTTGGCCTCCAGGTACTTCTCGATCCGCAGCACCTCGTCGGAGATCTGTTCCTTGGTGTAACCGCCGTTCCACTGGTAGTAGATCTGCGCTTCCTTGCCGCCGCCGCCGCCGAACATGTCGAACTTGGTCAGCGTCATCGGCACGACGCTGAGCGCGATGATCAGCAGGATGCCGACCACGCTCCAGCCACGATGCTCCAGGGTCCAGCGCAGCGTACCCGCGTAACGGCGCTGCAAACGCGCGATCACGCCCTTCTCGTTCTGTACCGCCGGCGGCGTTTTCATCCGCGACGACAGCATCGGGATCAGGCTCACTGCGACCAGCCAGGACGCCAGCAGCGACACCGAGATCGTGATCGCGATCTGGGCCATGAAGATGCTGATGTTGTTGGTTTCGCCCAGCAGGTTCGGCAGGAACACGATGCAGTGGCACAACGTGCCCGCCGACAGCGCGATGGCGACGTTGCGGGTGCCGACGATCGACGCCTTGGCCGGCGCGCCCGGCATCCGCTCGCGCTCCTGGTAGATGCTCTCGACCACCACCACCGCGTTGTCGACCAGCATGCCGACCGCCAGCAGCAGGCCCATCAGGGTCAGCACGTTGAGGGTCACCCCGGCGAAGTGCATGAAGCCCAGCGTCATCACGAAGCAGATCGGAATCGCCAGGGTCACCATCAACGTCGACGGCCAGTGGCGCAGGAAGAAGAACAGCACCGCGATCGACAGCAGCAGGCCGATCGCACCGGCCTCCGCCAGTTCGATCAGCGAATCGGTGACTTCCTCGCCCTGGTTCTGGATCACCTTCATGTCGATGCCGGTCAGCTCCGGCGACTTGCGGATCTCCTCGACCACCGCCAGCACCTGCCTGGACACCTCGACCAAGTTGGCGTTGCGCTCTTTGTAGATGTCCAGGCCGACCGCGGCGCGGCCGTCCAGGCGGCGGCCGTAATCCATCCTCGAACCCTTGAGCCGTACTTCGGCGATATCCGACAGGCGCAGGCCGTTGGCGCCGACGACCAGGCCGCGCAACTGCTCGAGCGAGGCCAGCTCGCCGATCGGCTGCACACGCAGGCGCAGCCCGGCGTCGTCGATCGTGCCCGCGGACACCGAGAAGTTGACCGCGCGCAACGTCGCGTTGAGGTCGTTGAGGTTGACGCCGTGGGCGGTCAGGCGCTCGGGATCGATCGCGACCTCGATCTCGTTCGGCGGCGCGCCACTGATCTCGACCCGGGCCACGCCCGGCACGCGCTCGATCCGCCGCTTCATCTCGCGGTCGATCAGCTCGTAGGCTCCGGTCAGGTCGATGTCGGCTGCCAGGCGGACACGCAGGAACGCTTCGTCGCTGGTCGAGAACTTGCGGACGAAGTAGCGCTGGAAGTCGTCGGGCAGCTCGTCGCGGATCGCATCGATCCGCTCGCGCGCCTCAGACGCGGTGATCGCGATGTCCTTGTCCCAGTCGGAGAACTCCATGAACACGTAGGCGCCGTCGGCCTGGGCGCCGCCGCCCATGCGCTTGACGCCGTTGAGCGTGGCCAGTGCCTCCTCGACCGGCCGCAGCACCGTGCGCTCGACCTCCTCCGGCGTCGAACCCGCGTACGGCAGCTGCACGAACAGGAACGGCGCCGACACGTCAGGCAATGCCTCCAGCGGCAGTCTGAACGACGCGATCAGGCCGACCACGAACATCGACACGAACAACATCACCGTGGTGACGGGACGCTTCAGGCTGAGCTCGGCGACGGTCATGCCTGCTGCTCTCCGGTCTGCAGTCCGCCTTCTCCGCTGCCGGGCAGCGCCGCCCCGACATGCAGGCCGCGCCTGCCGCGCTCGCGGTAGTACTCGTCACCGCGACGGTCGAGCAGATCGTAGACCACCGGGATCACCACCAGGGTCAGCAGGGTCGACACCAGCAGTCCGCCGATCACCGTGATCGCCATCGGCGAACGTACCTCGGCGCCCTCGCCCATCGCGATCGCCAGCGGCAGGAAACCGAACAGCGTGCACAGCGTGGTCATGACGATCGGGCGCAGGCGCGAACGTGCGCCCTCGACCAGTGCCTCGCGCTTGGCCAGGCCGGCCTCCCGCAGCTGGTTGACCTTGTCGATCAGGATGATCGCGTTCTTGGTGACCAGGCCGACCAGCAGGATCAGGCCGATGAACACCACCACCGAGATCGTGTTGCCGGTCAGCATCAGCGCCAGCACCGCACCGACCATCGCCAGCGGGATGGTGAACAGGATCACGAACGGGTGCAGCAGCGATTCGAACTGCGAAGCCATCACCAGGTAGACCAGGAAGATCGCCAGGCCGAACGCGAACACCAGCGAAGCCACCGATTCCGCCAGCTCCTCGCCCTGGCCGCCGATGTGCATGCGCACCCCTGGCGCCAGCGGCCGCTCGTCGACCATCTTCTGGACTTCCTCGACCGCGGTGCCGAGATCGATCCCGCGCAGGTTCGCCGAGACTACCGCGACCCGCACCTGGTCGGCGCGATGGATCTCGCTGGGGCCGGTGGTGGCCAGCACCTCGGCGACCGACTCCAGCGTCACCGGCCGGCTGCTGCCGGGATTCACGATCAGCCGGCGGATGTCCTCGACCGAGGCACGGTCGGACTCCTGCGCCCGGACCAGCACGTCGATCTTGCGGTCGCGGAAGCTGTAGCGGGTCGCGACTTCGCCGCGCACCTTCTTGACCACCGCGTCGGCGATCTCGCGGGTGGTCAGGCCCAGCGCGCCGGCGCGGTCCTGGTCGAAACGGATCTGGATCTCCGGAAAGCCCTGCTCGACGGTCGAGGTGACGTCGGCGTAGTTGTCGTTGCCGCGCAGCATCGCCGCCATCTGCTGGCCGGCCTCCTGCAGCACGCCCAGGTCCTCGCCGCGCAGCTCGATCTCCAGCGGCGTGGAGAAGCTGAACAGTTCGGGGCGGCTGAAATCGACCTGTGCGCCCGGGTGCGCCTGCATCGTCTCGCGCAGACGTTCGGTCTCCTCGGCCTCGATCTTCTCGCTGCCGCCGTCGGCCATCACGATGCTGATCTTGCCGATGTTCTCGCCGCTCTCGGTGGGGTTCGCGTCCAGGCGGGTCCCGCTGCCGGAGACGCCGAACATCGTGCGCACGCCCGGATCGCTGCTGTGCCGGCGCTGGATGTCCTGTACCAGCGCGTCGGTATCGCGCAGCGGCGTACCCGGCGGCAGCTTGACCGTCATCTCGAAGCGGTCCTGGGCCAGCTGCGGAATCAGGTCGGTGCCGAGCATCGGCACGATCGCCAGCGAAGCCGCGAACGCCAGCGCGGCGACGCCCAGCACCAGCCCCGGTCGCGCCAGTGCGGCCGGAAGCAGACGCAGGTAACCGCGTTCGGCGCGGCCATACGGCGCCATCGCGATGTCGCTCGCCTTGCGCATGACCGGCCCGATCACCGCGACCGCTCCGCGCCACGCGCGCACGACCAGCCAGGCGATGCCGAATACCGCGCCGCGGATCGCCGCGCCGATGCCGCGTCCGGTCGCCGCGACCGGCTTCTGCAGCTTCGACTTCGGCTGCCAGCGTGGATGCGCCGGCTCCTCCGGGAAGCTCATCGGCGCACGCCCCTTCAGCGAGCTGAGCATCGGGATCAGGGTCATCGACACCAGCAGCGAGATCGCGATCGCCAGCGCCACGGTCAGGGCCTGGTCGCGGAACAGCTGGCCGGCGATGCCCTCGACGAACACCAGCGGCAGGAACACCGCGATCGTGGTCAGGGTCGACGCGACCACCGCCATGCTGACCTCGCGGGTGCCGACGATCGCCGCTTCCAGGATTCCCAACCCGCGTTCGCGTGCCTTGGCGATCGATTCCAGCACCACGATGGAGTCGTCGACGACCAGGCCGGTCGCCAGCGCCAGACCGCCGAGCGACATCACGTTCAGGCTCAGATCCATCTGGCCCATGAAGAAGAACGTGGTGACGATCGAAACCGGCAGCGACAGGCTGATCACGAAAGTGCTCCAGCCATCGCGCAGGAACAGGAAGATGATCAGGATCGCCAGCACGCCGCCGATCACCGCATCCTTCTTGACGTCGCTGATCGCGCTGCGGATGAACTGCGACTGGTCCTCGATCACGGTCAGCTCGAACTGCGCCGGCAGCGTCGATTCGATCTGTTTCAGGCGCTTGTGCACCTCGTCGGCGGTCGACACCGTGTTGGCGTCGCCTTCCTTGTAGATCGCCAGCTCGACCGCTTCCTTGCCGGCCAGGCGGATGATCGCCTCGCGCTCCTTGTAGCCCTGACGGACCTCGGCGATGTCCTTCAGCCGCACCGGCATGCCGCCTGCGGCGACGTTCTGGCCCGACGAGGACGCGTTCTGGACCGAGGCGGCGGCGGCCATCGCGCTGGCGTCGCCGGTCGCCGCCGCGACACGCGCCATCTGTTCGGCGGCGCTGGCGGCATCGCTGCCACCGACGCTCTGGGTGGTCACCAGCATCTCGCGGATTTCCTCGACGCTGGCGAACTGGTTGACGGTGCGCACCAGGTAGCGCTGCGAGCCCTCTTCCAGACGCCCGCCGGACACGTTCACGTTCTCCTGTTGCAGGCGGTTGATCACGGTGTCGATCGGCAGGTTCAGCTGGGCAAGCTTCTGCTGGTCGATGTCGACCTGGATCTCGTCCTCCAGACCGCCGCCGACCTTGACCGCGGCCACGCCCTCGACCGGCTCGAGCTTCTTCTTCAGGTCGTCGTCGGCATAGCGGCGCATCTCGGTCAGCGAGCGCAGCGCACTGCCTTCGGCGGCCGCGCCCTCGTCCTTGACGCTCAGCGCGAGACGGACGATCGGCTCGGTCGACGGGTTGAAGCGCAGCAGCACCGGCTGCTCGGCTTCCTGCGGCAACTGCAGCACCTCGATCTTGTCGCGCACCTCCAGCATGGCCTTGTCCATGTCGGTGCCCCAGGCGAACTCGAGCACGACATCGCTCTGGCCGGTGCGCGAGACCGACTTCAGCTTGCGCAGACCCTTGACCACGCCGACAGCCTCCTCGACCGGCTCGGTGATCAGGGTCTCGATCTCCGACGGTGCCGCACCGGTGTACTCGGTGCGCACGGTCAGCGTCGGGAAGCTCAGGTCGGGCAGCAGGTTGACCTTCAGGTTGCCCAGCGAGATCGCTCCGAACAGCAGCATGCTGATGGTGATCATCCAGATCGTCACCCGGCGACGGGTGGAGAACTCGACCAGGCCGCCTCCGCGGCCTGTCGAAGCGTCGTGGCCGTGCGGCTCGTTCGGGGCGTGCTTCATTGCGGGATCGCTCACGTCGGGCTCCGGCGCTTACTGCTGGGTTTCGGTGCTGTCTTCGGAGCCGGACTTGTCGGCCGCGGCGACCTTCCCGGCCCCGGGCGCGCCGACCACCTGTACGGCGGTGCCCTCGCGCAATGCGCTCTTGCCGGCAGTGACCACCTCGTCGCCCGGCTTCACGCCCTCCAGCACCTCGACCCATTCGCCGTCGACGTAGCCCAGCTTGACCGGCACGCGCGCGGCCTTGCCGTCGCGCAGCACGAACAGCGTCGGATCGCCCTCTGCGTCGACCACCGCATTGCGCGGGACCACCAGCGCATTGGCGCGCTGGTCGTAGTCGATGCTGATGCGGCCGAACATGCCTGGCTGCAGGACTTCATCGCTGTCGAACGCGCAGATCACCCGGAACGTGCCGCTGCCGGCGTCGACGACCGGTGCGACGCGGTCGACGGTGCCGTTGAAGGTCCGGCCCGGCAGCGCATCGACCTGCATCCGCACCGGCAGGCCAGGCTTGAGCGTGGCCAGCTCGCGCTCGGGCACGTTCAGGGTCGCCTCCAGCTTGGAGACGTCGACGATGCGCAGGATCGGGGTGTTGATCTGGACGAAATTGCCCGGCTTGATCGAGCGCGACGCGACCACGCCGGAAATCGGTGCGGTGACGTTGGTGTAGGACAGCTCGAGCTGGGCCAGGCGGTTGGCGGCGCGCGCGTTCTCCAGGTCGTACTTGAGCTGGTCGTTGTCGTTGGCGCTGATCAGATTCTGCTCGGCGAGCTGGCGGGCACGGCTGTAGTTGTTCTGCAGCTTGGCCATCTGCGCGGCGGTCTGTGCGGCCTGCAGGCGTGCGCGGTCGGCATCCAGCCGCACCAGCTGCTGGCCGGCGCGGACGTGGTCGCCCTCCTCGACCATCACATCCAGGGCGACGCCGGAGGTCTTGGCGATGACCTGCGATTCGGCGCGCGCCTCCAGCGCCGCGGTGCCGGTGTAGCTGGCGGAGATCGCGTGGTGGCTGGCCTGGGCGACCTCGACAGGAACCGCTTCGGCCTTCTTGTCCTCGCCCTCCTTGGCCGCTGCCTCGCCATTGCCGCCCTTGCAGGCGGACAGCGCGATCAGGCAGCTCAAGGTCAGGACGGCGGCGCGGGCGCGGAAAGCGCCTGTGGAACGCATGAGGGGAGACATGATTCTGGGACCCTGGAGATTGATGAGTTGTCTGGAACCGAGGACGGACGGGCATCAGCGCGGGCTGCCCCGGACCCGACCGTGGTGTATGCCGGTGTTGTAGATATGTATATCACCAGTTCTGATTCCGGCATGCGCCGAAGGTCATGGTGACTGCCGCCATGCCCCCTGGGTCTGGCCGATCCAACGCTTCCCGCGACACGGGCAGGACGTGCACGGCACACGGGGCGACATGATCAGGGATGCAGGATGGGGCGCCGGGGTTGCACCGTCATGTCCCGCAAGTCGTGCTTGCGACAGAAGGACGCATCGTGTTCTGCCGCGATGCCGGCGATCGGCGCCGGGCGCACCGCATCATTCCGTACCGTCCCGGGCGACGCCACCTCTTGCAAGCCGTGCGCGTCATGGCCTCCTGGCCCGATCGGACGCTCCCTAAACAGAGCCCGGATCGCAGGCTATACTTGCGCGCTTATGCGTGGTCGGAGTCCGGGGCAGCTCGTGTCCCGCCGCCAGCCAGCCTTCCCAGCCAGCCATTCGAGATTGCGGACATAGACATGATGCGACCGCTGACGATCGCCGCCAGCCTTGCCCTGACCACCGCCCTGGCCTTCGCGCCCAGCCGCGCCCAGGACGAGGCCGTGACCCCGCCGCCCGCCGGGCAGGCGCCTGCCACCGAAGCCGCGCCCGCCGCTGCTCCGGCCGCCCTGCAGGGCGATGCCGGGAAGGGCCGCATGCTGACCTACACCTGCCAGGGCTGCCACGGGATCAGCGGCTACAAGAACGCCTACCCGAGCTACAAGGTGCCGAAGATCGGCGGCCAGTCCGAGGAATACCTCGCCAACGCGCTGCACGAGTACCAGAAGGGCACGCGCAAGCACCCGACGATGCAGGCCCAGGCGCAGAGCTTCTCCGACCAGGACATCGCCGACATCGCCGCCTTCCTGTCCAGCCTGAAGTGAGTGAGCAGAAGTCCATGACGAACAAGATCAGCCTCATCAAGATCAGCGCCATCGCGGCTGCCCTGCTCGCCCTCTCCGCCTGCTCCGGCGGTAGCGGAGAATCCGGCCACGCCGAGGAAGGCGCAGCCCACGCCGCTCCGGTCTCCTCGTCCGCCGGTCTGCCGCAAGGCCATGTCGCCGCCGGCGAGCAGCTCGCCAGCGCCAAGGGCGAGGCCACCGGCCAGTCCTGCATCGACTGCCATGGCGCCGAGGGCAACGCCCCGATCGACGCGACCTATCCCAAGCTCGGCGGCCAGTACGCCGACTACCTGGCGCATGCGCTGCAGCAGTACCGCAATGGCGATCGCGACCATGCGCTGATGTCCAGCCAGGCCAAGAGCCTGACCGACCAGCAGATCGCCGACCTGGCCGCCTACTTCGGTTCCCGCGAGAGCCAGCTGCGCGACCTCCACGACGTGCACTGAGCCGGAGTCTCCTCGTGGACGACGAAGGCCCGCGCGAGCGGGCCTTTTCCGTTGCAGCCCGGCATGCGGGCCTCTTTTCCGGCGGTTCCGCGTTCTTTCGGATCATCCCGGCTGCTCCGGCGCCGGGGCATCCACGCGGAACGGGAGACGCCACATGCCCAGGTTCGTGATCGAACGCGAAATCGCGGGTGCCGGCCAGTTGGGCCCGCGGCAGCTGGAGGAGATCTCCCGGGCCTCTTGCGCGGTGCTGGAACGGATGGGACCGCGGATCCAGTGGCAACAGAGTTTCGTCACCGGCGACAAGGTGTACTGCATCTACATCGCCCCGGACGAAGCCACGATCCGCGAGCACGCCCGCCAGGGCGGCTTCCCTGCCGACAGCGTCGCGCAGGTGACCGCGATCATCGACCCGACCACGGCCGAGGGTTGATCCGAAGGTCCCCGCGGGCTTCCGTCCCTACCGCCGCAAAGTCGCTCAGCCGTCGCCCACCGGCCGCAGGCTGCCGTTGTCTTCCTGCAGTTCCGGCTTGAACGGAATGTCCGGCGGCGGCCGCGCCTCGGCCGGCTGCTCGTTGAGATTGGGATCGCTGATACCGCAGGCGCCGCCCAGCGCCAGCAGCGAGATGGCGCAGCTGATCTTCTTGGTGGTGCCCGGGATCGGGATCTCGACTGCCTTGACCCCGCGCCGCACCCATTCCTGCAGCAGGGTTTCGTTCGGACGCCAGTAGCGGTCGAACAGGGTCGGCTCGTAGCCGATCGGTGGCCGCTTCAACCAGGTGCCGTTGCGGTCGAGGTCGCCGATCTCCTCGGTGAAGGTACCCGGCGGCTGCCCGGGCGAAGCCGAGCCCGGAGTTTCGGCCAGGCGCACGCTGCCATCACTGTTGTAGAGCCCGGGCCCCTCGCCGCGCTGGCCGCCCGGCACGTTGCGGTCGGATGTACCCCAGTCGTCGGCCTTGGCCGGCGTCGGCCAGCCGCCCGGAGCGGGCTCGCTGCGCGGTCCGCTGCCGGCGGTCGCGGGCGCCGGCGCATCGCCTGCGAGCGATGCGGAACCGGTCGGCGCCTCCGCCGGCGACGAAGACGTGGTGGGTGCCGACGCCGATGGGCCGGACGGTTGCGACGAAGCCGCCGCGGCCGCAGTCGTGGCCGAAGACGCCGCCGGCCGCGCAGGCATCGGCACACTGGCCTCGCGCACCGGCACGCTGCGGGCCTCCAGCTGTGGATCGGCGATCGGCGCCGACGCTGGCGCCTGCAATCGCGGACGCTGCACCGGAGCCGGCACCGCCCGTTCCGTCACTCCGGGCACGGCCGCGGCCACCTCAGGCAGCCCGGCCTGCTCGGTGATCTGGATATCGAGTGCCGGACGCGAAGGCGCCTGCGCCGGCATCGGCACCTCCCGTGCCTGCACGACCGGACGCGTCGCCTCCAGCTCCGGCGTGGCGACCGCCTGCTGCGCGATCCGTGGCGTGGGAGGCGGCAGGAAGAAGGCCGCGGTGTCGTCCGGTGCCGGCTCGCTGACGGTCAACCGCTGCTCCGCGGCCGGTGTCTCGGGCACCGGCACGGTCGGCGTCGGCACCTCGCGGCTGGCCACCGGCTGCGGCGGTGCCTGCAGCGCCGGAACATCGATCGCGGTATCGGTCCGCGGCAACGCGGGGGCCGTCGCCTCTGCCATCGGCACGTCCGCGGCAGGCTCGTCGCCGGGCGGCGCCGGGCGCGGTGCCGGCGCCGCTGCTTCAGCCGTTTCGGTCACCGGCTCCGGGCCGCCGCCGACCTCTTCCGGCGTGCCCTGGCCGATGAACTCGACCTGCACCACGTTTTCACCTTCGGGTGGCGCGGTGGCGGAACGCGGCGCAGCGAACAACAGCCACAACAGCATCACGCCGAGCAGAATGTGGACGACCGCCGACAGGATGCCCGCGAACCAGCGGAGTCCGCGCTCCTGCGGCTCGGGCGGATGCCATTGCTGGCGCCAGACCGAGGCGAAGACCTGCCATCGGTTCATCGCCGCGATCGCCCGCGGAGGTGGATGCGCCGGCGGACGCGCCAGCAGCACCTCCATCATCGCCTCGGCGGTGGCGCCGGTGACCGCGCCTACACGCTCTCCCATCTGCTCGAACCAGGCGGCCCAGCCCGGCGGGAACTCCCCAGGGGGTTGCGAACGCCGCTGGATCAGCCGCAGCTTGCGCTGCACGGCCAGGATCAGTTCAGCGGCCGAATACATGCGGCACGCGGACCCGTCGGTTCAGGCCGCCGAATCGCGGCGGATGTACGGCGCCGTGCCGGTGTCGTGGTCGGTCGCGTCGCGTACCGCCGTCACGCCATGCACCTTGCCGATCAGGGTCTTTTCGATGCCCTGCTTGAGAGTGACGTCGACCATCCCGCATCCATGACAACCGCCGCCGAAGCGCAGGTAGACCTCGCCCTCGGCGGTGACCTGTTCCACCGATACATGGCCGCGGTGCTGGGCCAGCTGCGGGTTGATCTCGTGCTCGACGGTCCAGCGCACGCGCTCGACCAGCGATGCGTTCTCGGCAGGCGCCTCGCCCTTGATCTTCGGCGCGCGGATCTGCAGCTGGCCTCCGGTCGCGCGAGTCTCGTAGTCGATCTCGGCGCCGTCGAGGTAACGCACGCTGGCGCCGTCGAGCCAGAGCGTGAAGCCCTCGCAGTCGATCGCCCATTCATCGCCGTTCAGATCGTCGGGCTCAGCGAACTCCAGGCGCACGTCGGCCGTCGGCGTACCCGCGCGGACCGCCGACAGGCGGACGCCGAGCCCGGGTATGGCTTCGCGTTCGATCAATCGACGGAAGTGCGACTGGGCGGATTCGGAAATCTGGATCATGCGGCTATTCTAGCGGGGTAAATCCGGCGCCGCGGCGCCGGAACCGCGCGCCCGCCCCGCGCACTGTCGTTCGTTCATCCGGGCGCCCGGCCCGGTGCCGGCGAACAGCACGACCGAACTGGATTACAGGACCCCGCCATGAACGACCTCATTCCGCTCGCCAAGGCCCACTGCATCCCGCGCCGCGGCAAGGAGCACCGCCTCAACGAAGCCAGCATCCGCGAGCTGATGCCACAACTGCCGGGTTGGGAACTGGTCGAAGACGGCCATGCGCTCAGCAGGACCTTCACCTTCGACAATTACTATCGGACGCTGGCATTCGTGAACGCGCTGGCCTTCGTCGCCCACCGCGAGGATCACCATCCGGATCTCGGGGTGCACTACGACCGCTGCGTGGTGCGTTTCTCCACCCACGACGTGGGCGGGCTCAGCGAGAACGACTTCATCTGCGCGGCCAAGGCCGACGAGCTGGCCGGCTGAGCCGGCACCACCCGACCGCCGGCCGGCGCAGTACGCAAGGCACAACGACTGGAGATCGCCATGAACCGTCGAAGCACATTGCTGCTGGCATCGATCGCCGTACTGGCGGCGAGCAGTTGCCGGGCGCCGGCCCCGCCGCCGGAACCGGACCAGCCTTCCACCGAGGTCGCCGCGACCCACACGCCCCCGCCGGACTATCCGCTCGAACAGGCCTGCTCCGACATCGGCGGCACGGTCCTGATGCAGGTGGTGGTGGGTCCGGAGGGGCGTGCGACCGAGGTCGGCATCCTCGAAAGCAGCGGCGTTCCGGAACTGGACCGCGCCGCCGAAGCCGGCGTACGCGCCTGGGAGTTCAGGCCCGCGACCCGTCGCGGCCAGCCGGTCTCCCAGACCATCCAGGTGCCGATGAACTTCACTCCGACGCCGGAATCCGAGCTGTGCCTGGAGCGCGAGCAGCGCCAGGTCGACCAGCTTTAGTCCAGGCTCGCGCTGCCCCTGTCCCCTGCCGATGCGGGACTGGCGTAACGGTCAGGCAGCTCACGCCAACCGGTCGAGGACGGCGGCGAGCTCCGTCGGCAGCGGTGCGTTCAACAGATAGGGCGTGCGGCCGTCATCGAGCGCGAACTCGAGAGTCGACGCGTGCAGGAACATCCGCCGCAGGCCGGCTTGCTCGCGCAGCCGGCGGTTGACGCTCTCGTCGCCGTATTTCTGATCGCCGGCGACCGGATGGCCGATGTGCCGCGCGTGCACGCGGATCTGGTGGGTGCGTCCGGTCTCGATCCGGACCTCGCAGTAGGAATGCCCTCCGCGGCGTTCGATCACGCTGAAGTGACTCAGCGAGGGCTTGCCGTCGGGGTGCACCTGCACGTGCCGCTCGCCACCCTGGCGCAGACCGACATGCAGCGGCGCATCCACGCTCATCACTCCATCCGGCATCCGCCCTGCCAGCAGGGTCAGGTAGCGCTTGCCGATGCTCCGCCCCTTCACGGAAAGATCCTCCCGCATCAGCGCCTGCAGTTCGGCCAGCGCCGAACGCTTCTTCGCGACCACCAGCAGACCCGAGGTGTCGCGATCGAGCCGGTGCACCAGCTCCAGCGACTGGCCTGGCCGCAGGGCCCGCAGGATCTCGATCGCGCCATGGCTGATCCCGCTGCCGCCGTGGCTGGCGATCCCGGCCGGTTTGCTGATCGCCAGCAGGCGCGCGTCCTCGAACACGATCGCCCCTTCTATCGCCCCCAGCAGGCCCTTCGACGGTCCGCTGGTCTCTCCCGGTTCAGCCACGCGGACCGGCGGAATCCGCACCTCGTCGCCGCCCGCGAGCTTGCGTTCGGCCTTCGCGCGGCCCCCGTTCACACGCACCTGCCCGGAGCGCACGATCTTGTAGATCAATGACTTGGGGACACCTTTCAACTGCCCGGCGAGGAAGTTGTCGAGCCGCTGCCCGCTACGGTCGTCGGGTACCCGCACGGTGCGGGCGCCGCCGCGCGCCGTCTCTGGAGCGATGGCGACGGAACGGGAAGAACGATCTGAGGAGTCTGAACGGGGCATTTGGCAAGGCTTATCTGATACACTCGCGACGCGAGCTAAGGTTTTGATTTCGCAGGAAGTCACTGCCCGGCCATCCCGGCGGACAACCTCTGGCGCATCCCGGGTTCCAGGTCTCTGGTACAGGGGGTGCTCCGTGGCATCGACCTTCCTGCGGATCCGGTCCGCGTGCGATGGCGCCCACGAAGCGATCTGAACGATCGGCGGTGCCATGTTAGCAAGGGCGGACGGCGGAACCCGGTCTCGTCCGGCGGGTCAAACCGCCTGCAACCTGAAATGAACACACCTGCGCGGCGCGAGGGTCTCCGGACCGGAGCCGCCGCCGGGTCCCCGTCCCGGAGGCGCATGCACGCAGGTGCCTGCATCGCCGGGACTCCAACCGGAAAGCAACAACAAGCGCTCCCGCGGCGTGCCGTGGTGTCGTAGCGCTGGAAATTGAAACCTTGCCGGCGCCTGCCCCGGGCATGGCGACGGCACGGACGCAGTATCCAGAGGCGAAACGCCACGGCGTTCCGCGCGACCTGCCTTCGGGCGGGATGCAGCGCGCGAGGACGTGAACAATGAAGCGAATGCTGATCAACGCAACGCAGGCCGAAGAGCTGCGTGTCGCGATCGTGGACGGCCAGACCCTGTACGACATCGACATCGAACAGCCGTCCAAGGAACAGAAGAAGTCCAACATCTACAAGGGCAAGATCACCCGTCTCGAGCCCTCCCTCGAAGCCGCCTTCGTCGACTACGGCGCCGAGCGCCACGGCTTCCTCCCGCTGAAGGAAATCTCCCGCGACTACTTCCAGTCCGGCGTCGATCACAACAAGGCGTCGCTCCGCGAGCTGCTGCGCGAGGGCCAGGAGGTCGTGGTCCAGGTCGACAAGGAGGAGCGCGGCAACAAGGGCGCCGCTCTGACCACCTTCATTTCGCTGGCCGGCCGCTACATGGTGCTGATGCCGAACTCGCCCAGCGCCGGCGGCGTCTCGCGCCGGATCGAGGGCGAGGACCGCGCCGAGCTCAAGCGCGCGATGGACGCGCTGCAGATTCCGGACGACATGGGCGTGATCATCCGCACCGCCGGCGTCGGCCGCGACGCCGAAGAGCTGCAGTGGGACCTGGACTACCTCATCAGCGTCTGGAAGGCGATCACCGATGCCGCACTGGCCAAGCCTTCGCCATTCCTGATCTACCAGGAATCGAGGCTGATCATCCGCGCGCTGCGCGACTACATGCGTCCGGACATCGGCGAGATCCTGGTCGACACCGACGAGATGTACGCCGAGGCGCGCGAGTTCGTCGAGCAGGTGATGCCGCACAACCTGCGCAAGCTCAAGCACTACACCGACGACACCCCGCTGTTCAACCGGTTCCAGATCGAGTCGCAGATCGAGAGCGCCTATGAGCGCGAGGTGCGGCTGCCGTCCGGCGGCGCCCTGGTGATCGACCAGACCGAGGCGCTGACCGCGATCGACGTCAACTCCGCGCGCGCGACCAAGGGCGGCGACATCGAGGAGACCGCGTTCAACACCAATCTCGAGGCGGCCGAGGAAGTCGCGCGCCAGATGCGCCTGCGCGACCTCGGCGGCCTGGTGGTGATCGACTTCATCGACATGTCGAGCAACCGCCACCAGCGCGAGGTCGAGAACCGCCTGCAGCACGCGCTTAAGCAGGATCGCGCGCGCGTCCAGGTCGGCCGCATCTCGCGTTTCGGCCTGCTCGAGATGAGCCGCCAGCGCCTGCGCCCGAGCCTGGGCGAGTCCAGCCAGATCGTCTGCCCCCGCTGCGAGGGTCACGGGCGCATGCGCAGCGTCGAGTCGCTTTCGCTGTCGATCCTGCGCCTGGCCGAAGAGCACGCGATGAAGGACAACACCGGCCAGGTGCTGGTGCAGGCTCCGACCGAGATCGCGACCTTCCTGCTCAACGAGAAGCGCCGCGCGCTGATCGAGATCGAGCAGCGTCACGACGCGCCGGTGGTCATCGTCGCCGACGAGCAGCTGCACACTCCGCATTTCGAGGTGACGCGCATCCGCGAGAACGAACTCGAGGAGGAAACCAGCAAGCCCAGCTACCGTCGCGGCACTCCGCGCAAGCTGCCGACGCACGCACTGACCAAGGCCCATCTGAACATTCCTCCGGCGCCGGCGGTGACCAAGGTCAAGCCCAACCGCCCCGCCCCGCAGCGCGAGCCGCGCGAGACCGAGGAAGCGCCCGTCGCCGCGCCTGCGCCTGCACCGGCGGTGCAGGCACCGACCCATTCCGTCGGCGTGGTCGAGCGGATCCTGCGTTTCTTCCGCGGCAGCAATGCAATCGAGGTCACCAAGCCGGCCGAAAGCAAGCCTGCTGCCGGCAGGCCGTCCCAGGGCGAGCGCGGCGGCAGCCGCGCCGACAACCGCGGCGAGGCGCGCGGCAACGGCCGCCGCGGCAAGGGCGGACGTCGCGACGAGCCCAGGCGCGGTCAGGGCCGTAGCGGCGAGAAGCAGGCCGAGAAGCAGGCCGAAAAGCAGACCGAGAAGCAGGTCGACCGCACCAGCGAAGCGAAGGAAACCGCACAACAGACCCGCGATGGCCGAAAGGGCCAGAAGGGTGCGCAGGCGGCGGACAGGACGCAGGGCGAAGGCGGCCGCAAGCCGCGCAGCGAAGTCCGCACGGAGACCGCCGGCGACAAGCGCGACGACAGGGGTGCACGCGCCGAGGTCATGAGCGAAGACGCGGCCGGTACGAAGGCCGCAACGGCCGCCGCCGCCGCGGCAACGGATATCGCCGCGTCGGCAGCGCCTGCCCAGGATCCGACGACGAACGCCGCTCAGCCGACCTCGGTCGGCGATGCCGCATCGAACTCCGACGAATCGGGCGAAGGCGGCAGTCGTCGCCGTCGCGGCCGTCGCGGAGGCCGTCGCCGCCGTCGCGGTGCCACCGCTGCCGGTGCGGAGAACGCAGGCGAGAACGCGTCAGGCAGTGCCGGCGCCGGAGAGGACGATTCCTCCACCGATGCCGCCGACGCTTCGGCGAAGGACATGCCGACGGACCGTCCGGCATCGTCCGATCGCGGCACCACGACAGTTGGAACCGCCACTTCCACCGCAGCAGCTGCCGCGACGGTGATCGCGTCCGACGGCGGCGACGACGATGCACCCGTTGCGACCGTCAGCCGCTCCCAGCCCGAGTTCGACTTCGACGATGTCGAGCTGCCGCCGGTACCGCCGTCGGCCGCGGAAACGCCCCGCGGCTCCGAACCCGCGACGGTGGTTCCGGCACAGCCGGCATCCGCTGCGACGGCCGGCGCCGACGCTGGGAATACCTCCGGGTCCGCCGATACCGTTGCCGAGGATGGCGACACCACGGGCCAGGACGACAGCCGGAGCATCGCCACGGTCGCGCCGCCCGGCATCGCCGAAACCGCAGCGTCTGAACGGGCGGATGCCGACGACGGCGACGTCCCCGCAACGGCCCCCGATGCGCAGGCCGGGAAGCCGGACGACACGACCGCCGAGGCGGACGCGCCGGCACCGGACACTGCCCGGGTCGAGCCGACGACGAACACAGCGGATTTCACGGAGAAGTCTTCCGCCGACGTCGAGCCGGCTGCCGCTCCCGTCGTCGAACCTGCAGTCGCCGCGGCCGAAGCCGCCGAATCGGTCGTCGCCGAACCTGCCGCCGTGGAAGAAGACGCGGAAACGCCAGAAGCGGAGGAGCCGGCGCCTGTCGCGGCCGGAAACGCGACCCGCCAGGTCAGCCTCTTCGACGTCGAAGCCGATGCGTCCACTCCGGACACGGACGAAACCACGCAGGCCGACGACGGCACGGCGAACGCAACGAAATCGGCCTCCAACGATGCCGACGACGATGCCGAGGCCGGCAAGCGCCACGCCTGATTGCGACCCGCCGGACACGGCGGTCCCAAGCCCGCGCCCATGGAGGGGCGCACAGCATGAAGGGCTGCCCGCACCTGGTGCCGGCAGCCCTTCATCGTTTGTCGGCGATGAATCGTCCGGAGCTCAATCGGATGGAGGGCGCCGCACGGCACTGTCCGTTGGCGCCGCTGTGTCAGTGCGAGCGGACCGGATGCCGACCGCTACCGGTCCGCCACTCGCTCGATGGGGGCCGGCACGGGCGATCGCGTCTCGCCAATACCACGCAGGTCCGCGCATCCTGGCTGGCCAGTCGTCGACGCGGCGCGCGGCCGGGATCGCGGCGTGGCCGCCGGGCGGTGGGCGCTGAGCCGGTCGGGTCACCGGGCCCCGGACGGCTCCGGACAGGATCACAGGAGCCAGCGCGGCCGTCGGCCTGTTGCGCTCAGAGCGCGAGCGAAGGGTCGGCCAGCCCGTACTGGCGCGCCAGCCGCGCCAGGCCAACGGTGTCCTCCACCGCCAGCTTCGCGAACACGTTGGCCTTGTGCGTGTAGACGGTCTTCGGACTGAGGCTCAGTCGCTTCGCGATCGCGTCCTGGCGCATGCCCTGGACCAGCAGCATCGCGACCTCGAGTTCGCGCCGGCTGAGGCTTTCGAACGGCGATTCTCCATCGACCATTGCTTCCAGCGCGATGTGCTGCGCGACGTTGCCGGCCAGGTAACGCTTGCCGCGGGAGACCTCGCGTATCGCGCGCAGCAGCTCGGCCGCGTCGCCGCCCTTGCCGACATAGCCGGAAGCACCGGTGGCCAACAGCCGTCGCGGCATCGGACCGTCCTCCAGCACCGAGACGATGATGACGCGGGAACGGCCCATCGCGACGATCTGCTCGGTCAGTCGCAATCCGCCCACCCCTGGCATGTGCAGGTCGCACAGCACCACGTCGGGCTGCAGTTGCCGGATCTCCGGGAGCGCCTGTTCGCCACTTCCCGCTTCGCCCACGACTTCAATGTCGACCTCGGCCGACATCAGCATGCGCATTCCCGTGCGCACCAGCGCATGATCATCGACGAGGTATACCCGGATCGTCATCCCTGTCCCTCTGGCGGCCCGTCGGCGCCGACGGCTGCCCAGAAGGCTACGTCCGGACCCTCCCCCCTGCAAGTCGCGCGGCCAGCCGGCCTGTCTCCCGGCATGCGATTGGCGGGCATCCGCAAGCCCGTGACCTGCGGCCCATGGGCGTGCACGCCGGCCTGCGGCACACTCGGATTCCGCCCCCAACCAACGAGTCAAGGATGCGCCGTCACCACGCTCTCGCCATCATCGCCAGCCTCGCCCTGGCCCTGTCCGCCTGCACCAGCCTGCCATCGCCGTCCAGCGACCGCGCCGCGACGCCATTGTCGCCGGCCGCAAGCGGCTGGCATGGCGACGTGGTCGCGATCGTCGCCGGCGGCGACAACGCCGGACGTGGCGAGGCCATCGTGCGCCAGCTGGAGGCATTGCGGATTCCGTGGCAGGCGCAGCCGTTCGAGATCGACGAACAGAGCGGTCGCAATCTGCTGGCGACCGTCAGCGGTACCGCCGACGCGCCGTTGCTGCTGCTCGGCGCGCATTACGACAAGGTCGATGTCGGCGACGGCGTGACCGACAACGCCTCCGGCAGCGCGGTGGTGCTGGCGCTCGCCCAGCGCTTCCGCGAGCGCCCCCTCGCCCATCACCGTGTCGCGGTCGCGTTCTGGGATCTGGAGGAGCGCGGCCTGCTCGGTTCCCGCGCCTATATCGAACAGGACAGCGAGCAGCCGGCGCTGTACGTGAACTTCGACGTGTTCGGCTGGGGCGACACGCTGTGGATGATGAGTCCGGATCCCGCCTCGCCGATGACCGACGCCAGCCGTGCCGCCGCCGACGCCGCCCGGCTGGCGTTCGCGCCCGGTGAGCAATACCCGCCGACCGACCACCGCGCCTTTCTCAAGGCCGGCTGGCCGGCGGTGTCCTACTCGATGGTCGGCGCCGAGGAGATCGACGGTATCCTGGCGATGTACCAGGGCAGGAAGCCGAAGCGGACGCCGAAGGTGATGAAGGTGATCCACAGCGACGACGACACCCTGTCCGCACTCGATGCCGAGGCCGTCGCGCGCGGCGTCGACGTGGTCGAAGCGGCTTTGCGGCGATGGGATGCCTCGAAGGGAGTGGGTGCCGCCGCTGCCGGCCATTGAACCGGGGCGGCATCACGCCGGACCGCGGGCTCGCGACAACGGCAACGCCGTGAACATCGCCGCCGCCGCGAGCACCGCCAACAGCAGGAAACCCCGGTCGTAAGCGTGTGCGCCGCCGCGTTCGAGCAACGCCACCACGGCAACCGCGCCGGCGGCGCCACCCAGCCGCTGGGCGATATTGACCAGGGTCGCCGCATCACCGCTCACGCCGCGACCGGCCGTGGCGTAGGCGGCCGTCATCGCCGGCATCTGCGCCAGCGCCAGTCCGGCCCCACGAACAAGCAGCAGGACCGTTGCCGGCAGCAACGCCCACGATGCCGGCGCGAACAGGAACGGTGCCGTGCCCAGCAGCAACAGCCCGCCGCCGGCGACGCCGACCGGCGTCGCGCCGACGCGATCGGTCAGGCCTCCGGCAAGCGGCAGCGCGCAGGCCGAACCGATTCCCATCGCCAGCAGCAACGCGCCCGCATCGGGCGGCCCGAATCCGGCCCCGCGTTGCAGGTACAGCGGCAGCAACAGCAGCCCGCCGTACATGCTCGCTCCGGTCAGCGCGACCGTGGCCAACGACACGGCGACCCCCGGCCGCCTCAATAACGCCAGATCGAGTAGCGGCGCCTGTGAACGCAAGGTGCGGACGACAAACGCCACCAGCAGCAGTGCTCCGGAGGCGAGCCAGCCGATACCGCGCCCGCCTTCGCCATGCCCGGAAACGCCATACAGCAGCAGCGGAAGGCCGAGTCCCGCCGTCATTGTTCCGAGCAGGTCGGGAGGCGGACACGCGTTCGCCTCGCCGTCCGGCAGCCAGCGCCTTGCGGCCAGCAACGCGAGCGCACCCACCGGCAGGTTGAGCCAGAAGATCCATCGCCATGACGCCTCGACCAGCCAGCCGCCCAGCCACGGCCCAAATGCCGGGCCCAGCGCCACCGCGAATCCGACGCTGCCCATCAGCCGTCCGAGCTGGCGCCGGTCCGCCTGTGCCGCCAGCACTGCCTGCCCGGCCGGCACCATCGCCCCGGCCGCCAACCCCTGCAAGATGCGCGCAACGACCAGTTGCGGCAGATCCCGCGACAACGCGCACAACGCCGAGGCGGCGATGAATCCCGCCAGGCCCGCCGTCCACACCCGGCCATGACCGAAGCGGCGGATCAGCCAGCCCGTCACCGGCAGTACCACCGCCAGCGCGATCAGGTAACCGGTCGCGACCCATTGCACGCCCCCCAGCCGCACGTCGAGGTCGATACGGATCGTTTCCAGCGCCAGATTGGCGGCGGTCGAGTCGAGCATCGCCATGAACGCTCCCGCTCCTGTGAGCGCGGCAAGCGCCCACAGTCGCGGCGGGATTTCCGGCAGGTCATGCCGCATGCGAGAGGCCTCGTTCGACACAGAGGATAATGATACAATTGTATCACTCAATCGCCAGTGCCTGCCGATGCCCAGAACCGCCGACCATGCACAGCGCCGCGAGCAGATCTTGCAAGCGATGACCGCTGTCGCCCTGCGCGATGGACTGCCCGCGGTGTCGATGCGCGCCGTAGCCGCCGAAGCCGGCATCTCGCTGCGGCTGGTGCAGTATTACTTCGGCAGCAAAGCCGCGCTGATGCATGCAGGCCTGGAGCAACTGGAGTCCCGCAGCCTGCAGCGCTGGTCCTCCCGGACCGTGGGAGGTGGGCAGGCGTCGGCCTTCGACACCCTGTTGGCGTTGTTCGCCGAAGCCTTGCCGGTCGACGACGAACAACGGGCATTCCATTTCCTGTGGATGTCGTATGCGGTTCTGGCAATGACCGATGGCGACATTCCCGGGCGCACATTCATCCAGGGCCCCGACCGGCTGCAGGCACGGATCGCCGCCGAACTGGAACGGGGCATCGCGAACCGCGAATTCCGCGCCGCTATCGATCCTGCGATCGAATCGGCCGCCCTGCTCGCCCTGCTGCACGGCCTTGGCACCGCAGTCCTGGTGGGACAGCAGGATTCGGCCACGGCGATGGCCGCGGCCACGCTGCAGCTGGACCGGCTCCGATGCGCGGACGGCATGAACCGACCGCCCGGCCCGGGCGCGGACTGACCGGAGCCGGCCCCCCCGGCCGTCATGGCCGGACATGCGAAGCGGATCCAGACATCCGCCACCACCCGTCGCCGGCCAGCTGTCGCAACGCGCGTCACTCAACCCGGCTGCAGGCCGCAATGCCCCTGCTTCAACCACTGCCACAGCGCCTGCGCGACCGGTCCATGCGGCCGGTCTCCGCGCCGGATCGCCGCAAACGTCTCGTCGCGGCCCGGCAGATGCGGGTTGTCGCGGGGGACTACTCCGGCATCCGGCCGCTGGCCTCCGGCAACCGCCTGGCGCGACGATCCAGCCCTTCGCGATCCCTGAGATAGAACGACGGCGCACGGGTGATCGCCACCGTCGTTGCCGCCTGTTTCGGCGAAAGCCGGCTCAACGGTTTTCCGAACTCGCGTTCGGCGAAGTCGTTCAAGCCTCGGCCGGTGCCGTTGTAGGACAAGGCGCAATACAGGCCATAGATCTGCGATTCGTCCAGATGCAAGGGAAGTAGCCAGACCAGCATCGCCTCATGCAGGTGCCTCCAGCCGGATCTGTCATGCGGACGCAGCAGGTGCGCAACCATGCGCGCGATGGACAACTCGGGGCCGCCGGTTTCGTGATCGATCATTTCGCGGACCCGCTCCGGCGGCGCGGCATCCTCCGGATCCGCCGCGGCGAGAACCGCCTCGATCCGGCCCAGATGAGGTCGAACAGCAGCGATGTCGTAGGCGAACAGCACCAGCGCCGGGAGACCGATCAACAGCGCCAGGGCCCTGGCCGCGTTGCCCACGACACCGCTCATCACGCTTCTCCCCTGGAAACGATAAACGGCCAGACCTCAGGCGCTTTCCAGCGGCAGCGTCCGCATCTGCACATCGGAAGCCTCGATGAGCCAGTGCGCATGCAATCCCGGCGCGCCCGCCCACTCAATCTCATGGATCACATTACCTGCATCGCTGAGCCGGACTTCACTGTAACGCCAATCGAAGTGACCTGCCCCCGATCGGGGATTGTTCAAGGTGTAGGAGAAGACCTCTGGGTAGAACAGCTCGATGTAGCGGTCGTGGTACGCACCAAGCAGGCGCACTCGCAAGCTCAGAGAACGGAATTCACGACGCTCTCCCTCCGACGGTTCCTCGAACCTGGCCCATTCGAGCCAGCTGTCATGCGGACAATTCGGATCCGTTGCGTCGAAGAGCAGGCCAGATGCCGCCAACTCGTACGCGGCAGCCGGGAATCTCGGCCGGTTCTGCTCTAGGTATTCGACATACCTGCGGAAAGGAGCATTCGGATCACCGTCTGCGTGCAGTTGCCGGGAAAGGAGAAACATGGGAATCCACCGGGTGGTTCTGGTGTGTGGCGAGTGAGGTGCGGGGAAGGTGCTGCCAAGACCTGCAACGGATCATAAGACCGGACGGACGGGCATTCGTCCGGTCTTGGGTCAAGTCACTCCCTGACCGGCGTTGCGTAATGGGTGGATTTGACAAGATCGATGCCTGCCTCGGCGCCCGACCTGTTGTAGTAGCTCTCACCCGAGTCGGCGATCTTCCTGTTGTTGGCGGCATAGAGAGTCCACCGCCAATAGCCGCCATGGTCCGACTCAACTCCCGAACCGCGCCAAGGCTTCCCGGTAGATCCCAAGATCATCATCGCTGAAGCAGCAGAATATGGCCTGTTCAATGCATCCTGCCCGGTGCGAGGAAACGGTACCGATGGCGATCCGTGCGGCCTCGGGCTTCGGGTACCCGTAGATGCCGGTGCTGATGCCCGGGAAAGCGATGGAACGGACGCCCAGCGTCTCGGCCACCATCAGGGAGTTCGCATAGCAATCCGACAGCAACTCGGCTTCCCCGTCGTTTCCACCACGCCAGACCGGGCCGACCGTGTGGATGACATGCATCGCCGGCAAACGGTAGCCCTTGGTGGCCTTGGCCTGCCCCGTCCTGCAACCACCCAGCAGCCTGCATTCGTGAACCAGTTCAGGGCCGGCCGCCCGATGGATAGCGCCGTCCACGCCGCCGCCTCCCAGCAACGAACTGTTTGCCGCGTTGACGATGGCGTCGACGGCCAGCGTGGTGATGTCGGCCCTGAGGGCTGTAAGCTGCACCCGCTCTTTACCTTTTGCCGGGACGGCCCCGTATCCCGAGACCCCGGCCCGCGCGAGTTGCCTGCGGCTCTTTCATTCGCCGAGCCAGTCGACGCCGGCCTGGGCGATCCTGCCGTCCTCGGAAGCCTGGACGCCGGAGACACCGATCCCGCCGATCACGTTGCCGTCGACCACGAGCCGCAGGCCTCCTTCGATGGGCATGCCCGCCGGCAGCGCCAGCACCACGTTGTTTCCATCCGCCAACAGGTTCTGGTGAAAACCCGTGTCCCGCCGGTAGTTCGCGGCATGCTGGGCCTTGGCGATCGCGATATCGACGCTGGAATTGGACGAGTCGTCCATGCGGAGGAAATGAAGCAGACGTCCCGACTCGTCCACGATGGCGATCGAGACGTTCCAGTTGTTGCGCCGCGCCACGGCCTCGGCCGCCGCCGCGATCTGCCTGACGGTCTCGAGGCTGAGGACGGTTCTCGTCCGCAGGTGCTTGTCGGCTGAAGAGCCGGCGATCCCCTGCACGGGAACGAGCAGACCAAGCAGCAATGCAGCCAGAAGGTTCTTTCGTGTCACTACGATGCTCCTGAAGGATAGCGAGATGGCGGGATGACGACTGCTCGACAGCGTAGCGCAAGAACATTGCTGGCCGGGCACACCGTGACGGGTACCTCCGCGGCAATGCCGCCCCAATACCAGACCGAGCAACCAGCTCGTCACCTGGGCCATCGCCGAGGCGCCGGGCGAGGACTACGGAGCATGAAAGGCGCTGCTCCGCACTCCGGAAGACGTACGCCGTCCGCAAGAAGAAGCGGGCCGAGCGCAACGCGACAGCCCCGAAGATGAAGAAGCGCGCGACGATGATCCGCCGCGGTCGCTGGCCGAACGGAATGTCCCGGCAGTGACGCATCGCGTCCGTGTTGCGCTCCGGTGGAGGTCAGGATGTGGACTTCTGGACGTGCGCCTGGACGCGATGAGAGAGCAGCCATGCGGCTGTCCAGATCGGCATCCTGCCGAGCTGTCGAACCGGCGCCTCCGGCGCCGGTTCTCATCCAGATCCACTTCCACCCCCACATACGCGAAACGCCCCATTCGGGGCGCTTCGCGTATGTGGCGGAGAGATGGTATGCACACAGGCCGGCAATCCCACGAACGCAGCCATCGAAGATGGCGGAGAGAGTGGGATTCGAACCCACGGAAGGTTTGACCCTTCGCCGGTTTTCAAGACCGGTGCCTTAAACCGCTCGGCCATCTCTCCGGTGTCGGCATGTCGCCGTCTGGCTGTTCCCTGCATTGCGCCGGGCGGGCGCATTGTCGCACGGGTGCCGGGCAATCCCTAGCCGCTGGCGGCCGCGGCGCCGGGCAGCGCGATGACCGGTCCGCCGGCCGTTTCCTCGTCGCTGCAGGGCCGTCCGCGGATCTCGGCGCACTTCAGGCGGTCGGCCTCGACCAGGCCCGGTGCCTTCTCGGCAAGGAAGTCGATGAACACCCGCACCGCAGGCAGCATGCCGCGGCGCGATGCGAACACCGCGTGGAAGATCCCCTGCGGCAGGCGCCAGTCCGGCAGTACCACTTCCAGCTCGCCGTTGCGCACCGCATCCGAGCAGATCGTCTCCGGCAGCATGGTGATGCCGACGCCCTGCTTGGCCATCGCCATCAGCATCGGGAAGTCGAAGCCGGCCACGCGCGGCTTGAGGTCGACCCGGCGCACCGCGCCATCGGGGCCGTGCAGCTCCCAGCGCTGGCGCTGCTCGTCCTCGTTCATGCTCAGGGTGATGTGCTGGTCGAGGTCGTCCGGCGACACCGGCCGGCCCATCTTGCGCAGGTAGTTCGGGCTGGCGACAAGCAGCTCCTGGATCTGGCCGAAGCTGCGCATCACCAGGCTGCCGTCGTCGTCCAGTCGCGAGCGCACCCGCAGGGCGACGTCGATGCCCTCGTTGATCACGTCCACACGGCGATTGCTGATCAGCAACTGCACGTTGACCTGCGGGTACAGGGCGAGGAACTCCGGCAGCAGCTTGGGCATCTGCTGCTGGGCGACGCTGACCGGCACGCTGACCCGGATCGCGCCGCGTGGCTCGGCGCTGAGCCGGTCGACCGCCTCGCGGGCGGCCTGGGCCTCGGCCAGCATCGCCTGGGCGTGACGGTAGACGCTCTGGCCGACATCGGTCACCGCGAAACGGCGGGTCGAGCGCTGCAGCAGGCGCACGCCCATGTCGGTCTCCAGCTGGCTGATGCGGCGGCTCAGCCGCGACTTGGGTATGCCCATCGCGCGCTCGGCGGCGGCGAATCCGGAGTGCTCGACCACCATAGCGAAGTAGTAGAGGTCGTTGAGGTCGTACATGGCCACCTTTCCGAATATGGAACGATTTGTGACATTTACCTATATTTATCTCGATATTGCAACACCCTAGATTGGCCTCACCGCGGCGCCAAAGCCGCCCGTGCTCCCCGAGAGGCCCGTCATGAAACTTCTGCACATCGACTCCAGCGCCCTGGGCGCGAACTCCGTGACCCGTGAGTTGTCCGCCGCGATCGCCGGCCGCTGGCGCGAGTCGTTCCCGGACATCCAGATCGAGTATCGCGATCTGGACGCCAACCCCCTGCCTCACCTGACTGGAGGTTCGCTGGCCCAGGCCGACGCCACCGAGGCCGCGGATGCGGCGCGGACGCTGGAGCAGTTCCTCGCCGCCGACGTGATCGTGATCGGCGCACCGATGTACAACTTCAGCATCCCGTCGACGCTGAAGGCATGGATCGACCGCATCGCGATCGCCGGCAAGACGTTCAGGTACACCGAAACCGGTCCGGTCGGCCTGGCCGGCGGCAAGAAGGTGATCGTCGCCAGTGGCCGTGGCGGCATCCACAGCGGCGCCCCGAGCGACTTCCAGGAGCCCTACCTGAGCCAGGTGTTCGGCTTCCTGGGCATCGACGACGTCGAGTTCGTCCGTGCCGAGGGCGTGGCCTACTCGCCGCAGCACCGCAGCGAGGCGCTGGCCGCCGCCCACCGGGCGATCCCGGCCCCGGTTGGACTGCGCAAGGCGGCGTGAGTCGCGGCCCGCGACTCTCGTGAGCCGCGATTGGGCGTTCCCGATGAAGGCTCCATCGCGGCTCAAGCCGCTCCTGCGGTCGCTCCCGCGGGTCACGCCTGCCGGCGATCTGCGGAGCGGGTCGCGGTCCCCGTCGCGGCCGGTCCGCCGCGACGCGACGGCGCGCTATGCTCCCGGCTACAGGGCTCCGGGACAAAGGGCTCCGAAGTACAGGGGCTGGGGCAGCGCGACATGGGGTATCGCGACATGGACAGGGAAGCATCCAACGACATCACCCGCCTGCTGCAGCGTCACCATGAAGGCGACCGCGATGCGTTCGACCGGATGGTGCCGCTGGTCTACGAACGCCTGCGCGCGATCGCCCGTGGCCAGCTGGCCCGGGCCGGGCGCCGCGGGCAGACCCTGGACACCACCGCGCTGGTGCAGGAGGCCTATCTGCAATTGGTCGACGCCAATGCCGTCGACTGGCAGGACCGCGGCCATTTCTTCGCCATCTGCGCACGGGCGATGCGCCGGATCCTGGTCGACTATGCGCGCCGGCGGCATGCCGCCAAGCGCGGTGGCGGAGCGGTTGCCGTCACGCTCGAGGCCGACATGGTCGCCGCCGACTGCCAGTCCGAGCAGGTGCTGGCGATCGACGCGGCGCTGACTGGGCTGGAGGCGTTCAACGAGCGCCTGGCGCGGGTGGTCGAATGCCGCTACTTCGCCGGCATGACCGAGGAAGAGACCGCCCGCGCCCTCGACACTTCGCTGCGGACCGTGCAGCGCGACTGGATGCGTGCACGTGCCTGGCTGCTGAAGGCCCTGGATTGATGCCGGCGCCGCGCCGATGAGCGACCAAGACCCGCCACCCGGCGTTCCCCGCACGCCCGATCCGCGACAGCGGATCGATGCGCTGTTCGAACAGGCGCTGGATCTGGACGAGGCCGCGCGGGTCGCCCTGCTCGACCGCGAGACCGCCGGCGATCCCGCCTTGCGCGCGGAGGTCGAGGCGCTGCTCGAACTGGCCGGACGCGAAGCGCCGCAGTTGCGGCCCGACGCGCTGCTCGAGGGCGCGCTGTTGCGCGCCTGGGCGGCCGAGCACGGCGACGGCCACGCAGCCGCGACCGGGCTCGACGGGGACGCAAGCGGTCTCCAGCTCGGCCACTGGCGACTGCTGCGGCGGCTCGGCCAGGGGGGGATGGGCACGGTCTACCTGGCCGAACGCGTCAACGCCGGATTCCGCCAGCTCGGCGCGCTCAAGCGGCTGCACGTGGCGCTGGGCTCGAGCGAGTTCCTGCACCGTTTCGCCCAGGAACGGCAGATCCTGGCCTCGCTGAACCATCCCGGCATCGCCCGCCTGCTCGATGGCGGCCGCGACGACGATGGCCACCCGTTCCTGGTGATGGAGTACGTCGAAGGCGAGCCGCTGGATCGCTACTGCGACGACCGCAGGCTCGACATCGGCCAGCGGCTGGCGCTTTTCGTGCGCATCTGCGAAGCGGTCGCGCACGCGCACCGGCACCTGATCGTCCACCGCGACATCAAGCCCTCCAACATCGTGGTCACCGCCGACGGCGAGGTGAAGCTGCTCGATTTCGGCATCGCCAAGGTACTCGGCGACGCCGAGGCACCGCTGCAGCCGCTGACGCGCACCGCGATGCGCGTGTTCACGCCCGAGTACGCCGCGCCCGAACAGGTCACCGGTGCGGCCGCGACCACCGCCACCGACGTCTATCAGCTCGGATTGCTGCTGTACGAGCTGCTCGGCGGGCACCGCGCGCAGGAAACCGGCGCCGGCTCCGCGGCGGCGCTGGAGCGCGCGATCTGCGACAGCGAACCGGTCCGCCCCAGCCAGCGGATCGACTCCGAAGTCGCCGCGGCCCGCGGAACCACGGCATCTGCGCTGCGCCGGCGGCTGCGCGGCGACCTCGACAACATCGTGCTCAAGGCCCTGCGCAAGGTTCCGGAGCGTCGCTACGATTCGGCGCTCGCATTGGCGGAGGACATCGGTCGCTGGCGCCGGCGGCGGCCGGTGCACGCGCGCCCGGAAGGCATCGCATATCGCGGTTGGAAGTTCGTGCGCAGGCATCCATTCGGGATCGCCGCCTCGGCAGCGATGCTCGCGATGCTGGTCGCATACGCGGTCACCGTGACCCGCCAGGCCAATACGATCGCCCATGAGCGCGACCGAGCCCAGGCCGAGGCGACCAAGGCGCGCCAGGTCCAGGCGCTGGTGCTGCAGTTGTTCGAAGGCGCCGACCCGACCCTTTCCGGCGGCACCAAGTTGAGCGCCCGCGAACTGCTGGACCGCGGCTGGGAAGGCATCGAGCGCGAGTTGGGCGGACAGCCCGAGGCACGCGCCGAGCTGCTCGACACCGTCGGCGAAGCCTACCGTCAGCTCGGCGAGTACGAGCGCGCCGGACCACTGTTCACGCAAGCCTTGTCCATTGCACGTGAGCATGCGGGCACGGCACCATTGCAGTTGGCCAGGGCGCTGCGCAGCCGGGGCCGCCTGCACAGCGATCTGGGCGAATTCGAGCAGGCAGAGGCCCTGCTCCGCGATGCCCTCGCACACTACAGGCGGGCATTGGGCGAACCGCACGTGGAGATCGCCAACACGCTGGGCGATCTGGGTTTCATGTTGACCCGTGCGGCAGACTACCCGGCGGCCGAGCGGGTGCATCGTGACGCGCTGGAGATGCGACGACGGCTGTTCGGCAACGAGCATCCCGACGTGGCCGACAGCCTGGTCAAGCTCGGAATGGCCCTGCGCAACCAGGGCAATTACGCCGCCGCCGAGCCGCTGTTGAGCGAGGCGCTGGCGATACGCAGGCGCCTGCTGCCCCCCAGCCATCCGCATCTGGCCCACAACATGTCCGATCTCGCCCTGCTTCGCGCGGACCTGGGCGAGTATGACTCGGCGGAGTCGCTCTACCGCGAAAGCCTGACCCTCACCGCCCACGCCCATGGCAGGCGGCATCCGCATGTCGCCACGGTACTGAACAACCTGGCCCGCCTGTTGCAGGCGCAGCGCCGGTTCGACGAAGCCGAATCACTGCTGCGGGAGGCGCTGGACATCCGGCGGCAGGCATTGGGCGATATCCACCACACCGTTGCGATGAACCTCAACGATCTCGGCCAGGTACGAGCCGAGGCCGGCGATCTCGAAAGCGCGGAACAGCTCTACCTAGAGGCCTTGTCCACCTACGCTCCCGACCATCCATGGCGAGCGGCGACGATATCCAACCTCGGCCAGCTGGCAGAACGTCGCGGCGATCTGCTCGAGGCCGAGCGCCTGTACGTCGAGGCGCTTGAGGGCCAACGCAACCACTACGGGGCCGACCACGACCGCGTCGCCAACGTGCTCGTGCCCTTGGGAACGGTGCTGCACCGGCAGGGGCGGCTGGACGACGCCGAAGCAAGCCTTCGCCAGGCCTTGGATATCTACCGTCTCCGCCTGCGCCCCGGCCACCCACGGGTGGCCGGGGCGCTGCTGCCCCTGGGGCTGTTGCTTGCCGAACGAGGCCGCGATGCCGAGGCCACGGCCCTGCTCGAAGAGGCCGTGCGCATACGGCATGCGGCGTACGGGGACGGCGACGTCCGCACGACCGAGGCAACCCAGGCACTGACCCGGCTGCGTCGGCACTGACCCGTTAATCGCGCCCCCGGAACCCCGGCGATCCTTCTCCACGACGCCCCGCACGTTGCGCATGTCGTCGGTCTCGTCATCCTCGACAACCGGTGCAGACGCATCGGCGTGCAACACTTCGGCGCCCGCGACGAATGGCCGCTGGAGTTCGAAACCGCTTCCGGCGCGAGCACGGGTCCCGGTACCGGCCTCTTCTGGAGATCGGGCACGGCCCTGCTGGTCGTAGTCCCGGGGCCGAGTCTCCCCGGTTGTCGGCCTAGAAATCGCCGGCCAGCGTCGGGTCGGCGCGTACACCGTCCGCCGCGCCCTGGATCGGCTCACCCGCCTCCGGCCCCATGCGCTGCGGTAGCGATCCTGTCGGGACCACGACCTGCGCGGGCAAGCAGCGCATCATCGGGTTGACCTCGGGAGACACCGGCCTCCAGCCCGTCGGGCAACCCGGCGGAGGCGCCGCCCGGCCTGCGCGTGCCGGCGAAGGGGTCGCGATCTCGTTGGGCAGGCAACGCAGGATCGGGTTCACCCCAGGAGGGACCGGCCGCCACCCTTCCGGGCAACCGACCGGAGGTCGCGGGGCCGCATCGGGCCGGCGCGCAATCGAGAGGCTGCCGGGCTGGCAGCGCAGGACCGGATTGAGTTCCGGGGGAACGGGCTTCCAGCCTGCTGGACAGCCAGGCGGCGGCACGGCGGTACGGATCGCCCCCCCGGTCGGAGCGAGCAGATCGCCGGGCAGGCACCTCAATGCCGGGTTGACGCCTGACGGGACCGGTTGCCAGCCCGTCGGGCACTGAGACTTGAGCTCCTCTCCCGGCGGATCACGGTGCGGACCGTCCTGTTGCGGCGGTATTTCCGCCGTGATCCGGGTCGGTCGCGCCTGGGCCTGCACATCGACAATGCCGGCCAGGCCGACGAAGTGGATGGCCGTGATGACCGCGACCGCGAGCTTGGAAGTGATTCTGGACATGGTGCCCTCCTTGTTGGTGACAGGCGCCGCGCCGACCGCTGCGCCTCAGCCCTGCTTGTCGACAAATCCAGGCGGATCCCGCCACCGCCGATGCTGCATCCATTCAGGTTGAAGCCGTGTCACGGCGCGGTCGCTGCGCATGCGAAGCCGCATGGCGGGCTGGCGTGTCCGGCCGCGACTACCCGGCTGCGGGCGGCGATGCACCTGTAGCCGCTCCGCCCCCGTCCATACCGGAGCAGGATCATGAACATCCGAATTCTCCATCGCCATGGCCTGTGGCTCGGCGCCTGCGTGCTGCTGGGGGCCGTCCCTTCGGTCGCCGCTGCGCAGACCCGGGCCCCGACCGCCCTCGCGACTATCCCCATGGAGCGGTCGAAAGGCGTCTACCGCATCCCCTACGCCGACGATACCCGGATCAGGGTCAGCCGCGATCACAACACCCACACGCCCAAGGGACGCTACGACATCGGCGGCCAGGGCGGCGGCAGCCATCGCATTGTCGCCGCGGCCGACGGCCACGTCCGCTACATCGAGGACCGCTTCAGCCAGCGCCTGGACTGCGACGGCCTCGCCGCCAGCGAGAAGAAGAACAACTACGTCTGGATCGAGCACGCCAACGGCGAATGGAGCAAGTACAGCCACATGCAGCGCAACTCGACCACCGGCAAGGCCGGGCTCGAGGTCGGCGACTTCGTCCGCGCGGGCACCTACCTCGGCGACGAGGGCGACGTCGGCTGCGCTGGCGGCGATCATCTGCACTTCGAGGTCGCGCTACCACGCGCGACCGATCCGATCACCATCGTAGGCGGCTTCCTCAGGGACAATGCCGGCAGCAAGCGCAACCGCATCGCCCGGGTGTGCGGGGTCGACAACGGCGTGTTCGCGGCCGGCCGCAGCTACACCGCGCGCAGGGTGCCCGGCGTGATCGCGCCCGGCGCCAAGGAAGTCGCCCGCCACGGCGTTCCGGCCCGCGACTACCAGTGCCTGTTCGACCAGGCGGTCGCCGCCGGCTACATGCTGGAATGGATCGATGGCTTCGACGTCAACGGCAACGTCTACTACAACGCGATCTTCCGGCCCGGGAGCGGTGCCTGGGCCGCCTTCCATGGACTCAGCGGCAGCCAGTACCAGCAGCGGTTCGACCAGTACACCGGCCAGGGCTATCGTCCCTACCAGGTCGAGAGCTACGCCGGCTCGTCCGGCGTGCGCTACGCGGTGATCTTCCGCAAACAGCCCGGGCCGGCCTACTCGGCCTACCACGGCCTCGGGGCCGGCGCCCACCAGGCCCGGATGGATGCACTCAGCCAGGCCGGCTACCGGCCGCGCAATGTCTCGGTGGCATCCGTCGGCGGCGAACGCCGCTACGCCGCGCTGTACGAAAAGGCCGACATCGGCAGCTGGCAGGCGAAGTCGCAACTGAGCGCGACGCAGTACCAGCAGGCATTCGACGCCAATGCCCAGGCCGGACGCCGGCTGGTTTATGTCAATGCCTACGTGCATGGCGGACAGCCGTATTTCTCGGCGATCTGGAGTTCGAAGGCGAGCGCTACCTACAGGGCCCGCCACGGCCTGACCGGCAGCCAGTACCAGAACGAGTGGGAAAGCACGACCCAGGCCGGCTACCTGACCCGCGACGTGACGGGGTACGCGGTCGGCAATTCCGCGCGTTACGCGGCGATCTGGCGCAAGTAGGCGTCCGTCATCGCAATCGGCGAACGCCACGGTCGGCGGCCGGGTTTCGGCCGCTCGACCGTGGCTGCCGAAGGGCCCGCATCGCGGGCCCTTTTTCACTCTTCATCCGCGTGCGGGACACGGCGTCGACTCCCGGCGACGGAAGAAGAGCCCTCGCCGGCTCCGGGACTTCGCGCCGCGAACCGGTCCCGCTGCGATCGCGGTGGCGGGGTTCGCCGCGGCATTGCGACTACTGCGATGCGACCGGCTGCAGCGCCGGATCCGCATCCATCCACATCGGAGAATCCGCATGCACTTCCCTCGCACTTCCCTCGCGGCCGTGATCGCGGCCGGACTCCTGCTGCTGTCCGCCAATGCCGACGCCTCCTACAAGGCCTGGTACATCGACGACGGCAACGGCTTCTACCAGTACGGCGATCTCGTCGCAGGCAGCACCAAGCTGAGCATCCCCAACAGCGCCTGCGGCCGGCGCTGGACGCTGCCGTCGTACTACCGCTGGGTCGGCCAGTACAGCAACACCATTTCCTCGGCAGATCTGTACTCGACCGTCGAGATCTGGGTGCCCAAGCCTGGATGCCCGAACGGCAACACCCTGGTGTTCCAGAAGCAGTCCGGGCAGGTCTACACGCCGCCGTCCGGAACGCACTACCTGGAGCTGTACTCCAACTATGGCAGCACCTGGATCGGCGCCGACGGCAAGCACCTCTCCTGCCTGCCCGGCTGCGTCGGCCTCGGTGGCTGGGGGTACAAGGTCAACAATCATTCGTGGGGGGTTGTCGAGCTGATGCTCGAAGACCTCAAGCAGGCCCTTCCGGGTGGCGATACCCGGCGCGCCGACGCGCTGCTCGCCGAAATCCAGCAGCGCATGCCCGAACTGGTCGCCCAGCTCGATGCCCGCGTGCAGGAGCGCCGCCGGACCAACCTGGACGGTTTCGAACGCTACATCCGCGACGTCGAGGACACCGCGGGGCGGAGCCTGCAGGTGAGCGCGAAGCGTCTGCTGGATTGCCGCGGCGACCTGGCCACCGGCTCGCGGGACGGTGCGTATGCCAGCTGCAGCCAGGCACTGGATGCGATCCGGCAGGCCGGGGAACTGCTCGAGCTCGCCGAGTCGGAGTGGTCCGATCTCTAGGCCCTACCGCTGCCACGCTCCCCCGCGGGAGCGTGGCGGCGGCAATCGATCCTGCCCGCGCGGGTTGGAGCATCCGCCGACCGGTCCGGCCCGCGGTCGAAGGCCGCCGGCATCGCGGCGACGCGCTGCCGTTGCGACGCGATGGCGGGGTTCTCGCGGGCATTTCGACTTACCGGTCGGGAAAGGCAGCGGCGACCCGCCAAAGCGCCCGTCGTGCAACGATCAAGGAGAGCATCATGAAACCGCACAACCCACCGATCGCCCCGGACCGGCGTGTCGCGGCCGCGAGGATCGACAGGCGCCTGCGCCTGGCCTTCGTCTCGCTGGCGATGGCCGGCCTGGCGATGGCCGCCAGCGGCAGCGCCTCGGCGGCGGCCTGGGCCGCGCGCCATGGCCTGACCGGCGCGCAGTACCAGCAGGCATTCCAGAACTACGCCAGCCAGGGCTATCGCCTGGTCTCGGTATCGGGCTACGACCAGAACGGCGGCGCCCGCTATGCCGCGGTCTGGCGCAGGCAGGCCGGTCCGGCCTGGGCGGCACGCCATGGCCTGGATCCGCAGCAGTACCAGGCCGCCTTCAACCAGATGCTTGGCCAGGGCTACCGGCTGAACTATGTCAATGGCTACTCGGTAGCCGGCAAGCCCTACTACGCCGCAATCTGGGACAAGAGCAGCGGCCCGGCATGGAAGGCCCGCCACGGACTGACCGCCGACCAGTACCAGGCCGCCGTGAACGAGGCGGTGCGGCAGGGTTATGCGCTCAGCCACGTCAGCGCGTTCGACCTCGGAGGCTCGCCGCGTTTCGCCGCGATCTTCGAGAAGGGCGGCCCGGCCTGGGTCGCCCGCCACGGACTGACCGCGAGCGGCTACCAGCAGGCCTTCGACGGCTTCGCCGCGCAGGGCTACCGGCTCAAGGTCGTCAGCGGCTACCGTCAGGGCAACAGCGACCGCTACGCCGCGATCTGGGTCAAGACCACCGGCCCGCAGTGGTCGGCGCGGCATGGCATTCCCGCTGCCCACTACCAGCACGTGTTCGACAATCACGCCTACCAGAGCTGGGAGCCGCAGTATGTCGAAGCGTTCAACTCCAACGGCGGCGTCCGCTTCAACGGCCTGTGGACGAACACGGTTTTCAAGCCGCAGGACCTGAAGCTGATCAACGACAAGGTGCAGGCCTACATGAAGGCCAACGGCATCCCCGGCATGTCGGTCGCGGTCAGCAAGGACGGCCGCCTGGTGTACGCGGCAGGGTTCGGCCAGGCCGAGACCGAGACCGGGATGCCGGTTGGACCGAAACATCGCTTCCGCATCGCCAGCGTGACCAAGCTGATGACGTCCGCCGCGATCCGGCACCTGGTCAACGACACTTCGCTGGAGATGGGTTCGCGGGTGTTTGGCGCCAATAGCGTGCTCGGTGCCCAGTACCCGACACCGCCGGAGAATCCCGACATCGAGGACATCACCGTCGACCACCTGCTGCGCCATCGCGGCGGCTTCCTGCGGATCGACAAGGACGGCAAGGGCAGCGACCCGATGTTCGACTACACCGGCACCACCCACCAGGGGCTGATCGAGTGGGCGCTGAAGAACTACCCGCTCGGCTATGCGCCCGGCGCCGGCTCCGAGTTCACCAGCAAGCAGAGATACTCCAACTTCGGCTACTGCCTGCTCGGGCGGGTGATCGAGGCACGTACCGGCAAGAGCTACGAAGCCTACGTGCGCGACCGTGTCCTGAAGCCGGCCGGCGCCAACGGCATCGTGATCGGCGGCGACAAGCTCGCCGACCGCAAGTCCAACGAGGTCAGGTACTACGGCCCCGGCGCCTACTCCAGCGTCAAGCCGCAGCGCTTCGACTCGCATGGCGGCTGGATCGCGACGCCGATCGACCTGCTGCGCTTCATGCGCCACGAGACCGTGCTGGGCACCTCCTACGGGCACTATGGCGAGATGAGCGGCACCCAGTCGGTCTACATCCGTCGCAACGACGGCATCGGTTACGCGGTGAACGCGAACTCCGACAACGGCGAGGTCGAGAACATCGACGCGATGATGAAGGAGATCATCGCCGGCGTATCGGCGTGGCCGAGCGGCGACCTGTTCTGAGCACCGATGCGCCCGGACGTGACGTCCGGGCGCAGTCGTTTCCCCGACTCGCGGCTCACGCCGCTCCTACGGAAACCGGATGCCGTTCGCAAGACGATTCAGCCGCGGATGACGCTTGATTTCGCTTTCCGGAATCGCCTTCCTCGCAGGAGCGGCGTGAGCCGCAATGAGGCTTTCGTTGGAGTGCCCCACGGCAGGCTCAGGCGATCCGCTCCAGGCCGCCCATGTATGGCCGCAGCACTTCCGGCACCATGATCGAGCCGTCGGCGTCCTGGTAGTTCTCCATCACCGCGATCAGCGCACGGCCGACCGCGACGCCGGAACCGTTCAGGGTATGCACCAGCTCGGGCTTGCCGGTTTCCGGGTTGCGCCAGCGCGCCTGCATCCGGCGCGCCTGGAAGGCCTCGCAGTTGGAGACCGAGGAGATCTCGCGCCAGGCCTGCTGCGACGGCAGCCAGACTTCCAGGTCGTAGGTCTTGGCCGCAGAGAAGCCCATGTCGCCGCTGCACAACAGCATGCGGCGGTACGGCAGGCCGAGCTTCTCCAGCACCACCTCGGCGGCCCGGGTCATCGCCTCGTGCTCGGCGTAACTCTCCTCGGGCCGGGCGATGCTGACCAGCTCGACCTTCTCGAACTGGTGCTGGCGGATCATGCCGCGGGTATCGCGGCCGTGGCTGCCGGCTTCGGAACGGAAGCACAGCGAGTGTGCGGTCATCCGCAGCGGCAGGCGGTCGGCCTCGACGATCTCGTCGCGCACGATGTTGGTCAGGGAAATCTCCGAGGTCGAGATCAGGTAGCGCTTCTGCTCGCCCAGTTCGGTGGCGAACATGTCCTCCTCGAACTTCGGCAATTGGCCGGTACCGTACAGGCTCTCGGCATTGACGATCAGCGGAACATTGGTCTCCTCGAAGCCATGTTCGCCGGTATGCAGGTCGAGCATGAACTGCGCCAACGCCCGGTGCAGGCGCGCGAGCTGGCCGCGCAGTACTGTGAAGCGCGCGCCGGACAGCTTGGCGGCGGTGTCGCCGTCGAGCCAGCCGTGGCGGGCGCCGAGCTCGACATGGTCGCGAACCTCGAAATCGAACGCGCGCGGCGTGCCCCAGCGATGCTGCTCGACATTGGCGGTCTCGTCGGCGCCGGCCGGCACGCTGTCGTGCGGCAGGTTCGGGATGCCGAGGGTGATCGCATCCAGACGCGCCTTGATGCCCTCCAGCTGCTCTTCGCAGGCCTTCAATTCGTCGCCGAAGCCGGCGACCTCGGCCAGCAGCGGCGCGATGTCCTCGCCCTTGGCCTTGGCCTGGCCGATCGCCTTGGAGCGGGTATTGCGCAGGTTCTGCAGCTCCTGCGTACGCACCTGGACCTGCTTGCGCTCGGCCTCCAGCGAGGCCAGCGCGCCGGCATCGAGCTCGTAGCCGCGCATCTCGCGCAGGCGGGCGGCAAGGTCGGCGGGGTGCTGGCGCAGCAGGCTGGGATCGAGCATCGGGTCGTGGCGCGCGTGGCGTGTGGACGAATGGGCCGGTGATTATCGCCGCTAAGGCGTCGGCTGTCGCGGCCCCGACGCCCGCGCAGACGCCGGGAAGCCCGATCGATGCATTGCCGGCAGGTTCATCGCCGGGCGTGCAAGAATGCGGACAGGCGCAGGTCGGCGTGCCGATCGGCCCGCTTGCCCGATCCGCTTCCCGGCGCCTTTCCCGCTTCCGCTTCCGCATCGCCGTCCATGACCTCTCCGTCGCAATCCTCCTCCGGGCCGCCCGCTACGAACTCCCGCCGCTTCGACCTGGCCGCCTGGCTGCCATCGCGGCGGATGCTGCTGTGGGCCGTCGCGGCCGCGTTCGTGCTCGGCCTGCTCCTGTTCGCGCTGGTCCTGCTGGGCGGGCGCGACGACGACTTCTACCGGGCAGGCGACGACGAGGCGCCGCCGATCGCGACGACGCCGCAGTACACCCCGCTGCCTGCTCCCCTGCCCGCCGATGACGAAGGCGCCAGCGGAATGGGCGACACGCCGGCGCCGGTCGGCGACAACGGCGAGCGTCCGCGTCTGGTCGAGACCGCGCCGCCGCCCCCGCCACCGGGACCGGCCGCACCGACCCCGGCTCCGGAGTCCACGCCTCCCGCGGGCGTGCCCACCGCCGCGACCTCAGATCCGATGCCGCTGGCCGGCGAGACTCCGGCTCCGCGCTACCCGGCCGCCTCGCTGCGGCGCGGCGAAACCGGCACCGTGCTGGTCCGTGCGACGATCGGGCTGGATGGGCGGCCGCGCCGCACCGACGTCGCCCGCAGCAGCGGCTCGCGCCGTCTGGACCGTGCCGCCGAAGAGGCCGTTCGCCGCTGGCGCTTCCAGCCGGCGATGCGCGACGGCCAGCCGGTCGAGGCGGAGGTCAACGTGCCGATCGAGTTCAAGCAATAGGCTCCACCCGTGACGGAAGCGGTCGCCGCGACGTTCCGGATCCGCCCGCTCGTGCCGGCCGATGCCGGCACGGTCAGCCAGTTGGTCCTGTCGCTGTCGCACCGCTTCCTCGACGATCCCGGCGGCGCATCCGCACGCCGGCTGCTCGCGACGCTGTCGCCCGATGCCGCGCTGGAGCGGCTGGCTTCGCCGCACTTCCACGGCTGGCTCGCCGAAGACAGTAGTGGCGCCTGCGGGCTGATCCTGATGCGCGACACCACCCATCTCTATCACCTGTTCGTGCGCGAGGACCGGCAACGCCGCGGCATCGCGACGGCATTGTGGCAACGGGCGTTGTCGCAGCTAGGGGCGATCGCGGCGACCAGGGTCACCGTCAACGCCGCACCGGGAGCGGTCGCCTTCTACCGCGCGCTGGGTTTCACAGCGAGCGAATCGCTGCACGAGGAGGACGGTCTGCGCTTCCTGCCGATGGCGCTGTCGCTGGACGCCTCAACCGCGGGTTGAGCAGCGGATCGACTGGATTCCGTCCGCCTCACGGGTCCGCGCGTGCCGACGGGAGCGCGGCGACCTGGACGGCCCGACGGTCGCTCGTTCCGGCTCCGGGGCGATTCGTGATCCATTCCGCGGCCCGCCGCGCCCTCCCCGCGCATCCGCCGCGGGTCGGGACCTCACAACGGAATGCATGCAGGCTAACATCCGCGGATCCGCCGCCCGATCCGGCCAGAGGAATCCAAGCAATGAGCCGAACGAATTCATCGTCCCGCCTGCTCCTGGCCGGTCTGGCCATCGCCGCGCTGCTGCTGGCGCTCGCGGTCTGGTTGACGAAGCGCGGCGACACGCCGGCCGCGGCCGGCGACGGCATCACCATCGGCCCGATCGATGCCACCGAGGTGGACGGCAGCTCGCTGGCCCCCGCCTCCGTCGTCGACGGGGCCGCCGCCGTGCGCAGCCGCCGCGCGTTTCCGGTGGTCGGTTCGGCGGTACCGCCGCCGTTCCCGATCGAGGCGATCAAGCGTGGCGAAAGCGGCAAGGTCGTCCTGGAGGTGGTCGTCGACCCCCGCGGCCAGGCGACCGGAGTCCGCGTGGCCACCAGCAGCGGTTCGACCATCCTCGACGATGCCGCGCGCGATACGGTGAGCCGCTGGCAGTTCGAACCGGCGCTCGAAGACGGCAAGCCGGTTGCCGACACAATCGAGGTTCCGATCGACTTCGAGCCGGCCGGCTGAGCGCCCGCACCGGCTGGATCGGCACCTCAGCCCGCCTGCAGCCCCATCCCGATCGCGCTCGCCAACTCGACGAAACCCGGAAACGAAGTCGAGACGTTGGCGACGTCATCGACGATCACCTCGTCGCCGGCCAGTTGCGCGGCGACCGCGAAACTCATCGCGATGCGGTGATCGCCGTGGCTGTCCACGCGACCGCCGCCGATGCGCCCGCCCTCGATGACCGCGCCGTCGGGGGTTTCGCCGATCTCGACGCCCAGGGCCTTCAGCCCGGCCGCCATCGTCGCGATGCGGTCGGACTCCTTGACCCGCAGTTCGGCGGCACCGCGGACCACGGTCCGGCCCCGCGCGCAGGCCGCGGCCACGAACAGCGCAGGGAACTCGTCGATCATGTCCGGCACCAGCGCCTCGGGCACCTCGATGCCGTGCAGCGGCGCGTGACGCACGACCAGGTCGGCCACGGGTTCGCCACCCGCCCCGCCGCCGTGTCTGCCTCCTGACGCCGGCTCCTCGCGGATGTCGGCCCCCATCAGCCGCAACGCGGCCAGCAGCCCGGTGCGACGCGGGTTCATTCCGACCGCCTGCAGACGCAGCTCGGAGCCGGGGACAAGGCTCGCGGCAACCAGGAAGAAGGCCGCCGACGAGAAATCCGCCGGCACCTCGACCTCGCCCGCGCGCAGCACGTGGCCGCCGCTCAGGCGGGCCCGGCCGGGCGCGAACTCGATCGGCCAGCCGAATGCCGCCAGCATCCGCTCGGTGTAGTCGCGGGTCGGATGCGGTTCGAGCACAGCGGTCTCGCCGCGGGCATAGAGACCCGCCAGCAGCACCGCCGATTTGACCTGCGCGCTGGCTATTGGCGTTTTATATTCAATGCCTTGCAACGGGTTATTGCCGTGGATTCTCAATGGGGGCAACCCGCCCGGTCCGGCCTCGATGCGCGCGCCCATCATCGACAGCGGATCGATCACCCGCCGCATCGGCCGTCGCGACAACGAAGCGTCGCCGATCAGCTCCGAATCGAAGGACTGCCCCGCGAGCAGGCCCGACAGCAGCCTCATCCCGGTGCCGGCATTGCCGCAGTCCAGTTCGATGCCCGGCGCTCGCAGGCCATGCAGGCCGACTCCATGGACGATCCGCTCGCTCGCATTCGGAGTGTCGATGCGCACGCCCATCGCCTCGAACGCCCTCGCGGTCGCCCGCGTGTCCTCGCCCTCCAGGAAGCCGTGCACCCGGCTCGTCCCCTCGGCCAAGGCACCGAGCATCACCGCCCGATGCGAGACCGACTTGTCGCCCGGCACGCGCAACTCGCCGCGCAAGGGCCGGTCGGGACTGGCAATCCAGGAGGCGTTGACTTGTTCGCTCATAGGTATCGATTCGTTATCCCGGGCGCTGCGGGGAAGCGGCCTTGGCGGGCTGCGCCCCGCCTGCCCGCGCACTGTCCGGGACGTGGCCTGATATCAGTTCAATTCGGCTGGAAGCGGCATGAATGCCGCGCCCAGGCCGCGATGGCTGGATTCGCGGCGCGGCCTGCCGGGGATGCCCGGCCGCGTCCGGATTCCTCGCCGCCCACACGACGCGCATGGCTGCGGTCAAAGGCATTCGTCCAGCGCGGCCAGCAGGCGCCGGTTCTCGTCGGGATTGCCGACACTGATGCGCAGGCAGTCCGGCAGGCCGTAGCCGCCCATCGGTCGCAGGATCACGCCGCGTTCGGTCAGCGCCCGCTCGATCGGCGCGGCATCGCGGCCGAAGCCGACCAGCACGAAGTTGGTCTGCGACGGGAACACCTCCAGCCCGCGTGCGCGCAACGACTCCGAGAGCGCGGTGCGCTGCCCGGCGTTGCGCGCACAGGCCGAACGCAGATGCGCCTCGTCGCGCAGCGCGGCCTCGCAGGCGGCCAGCGCCAGGCCGTTGACGTTGAAGCTCTCGCGCAGGCGTTCCATCACCGCGACCAGGCCCGGCGCCCCGATCAGGTAGCCGGTGCGAAGGCCCGCGAGCCCGTAGGCCTTGCTGAAGGTGCGGGTGACCACCACGTTCGGATACGCGTCGAGCAGGCCCAGCGCGCTCGCATAGTCCGGCGCGTCGGCCATCTCGGCGTAGGCCTCGTCGACGACGACGATCACCTCGCGCGGCACCCGGGCGATGAACGCCGCCAGGGCGTCGGCTCCGAACCAGGTGCCGGTCGGGTTGTTCGGATTGGCGACGTAGAGCAGGCGCGTGTCCGTGGTGATCGCCGCGAGCAGCGCATCGAGATCGTGTCCCAGCGGCATCGTCGCGTCGCGCGGCAGCGGCTCGGCGACGCGCATGCGCGCACCGGCAGCCTGGGTCGCCAGCGCGAATACCGCGAATGCGTGCCGGGCGAAAACCACCTCAGGGGCCGCCACGTCCAGTCCCGGGCCGGCAAACACCTGTCCCAGCTGCATCAACAGCTCGTGGGAGCCATTGCCGAGCAGGATCCGTTCGCTCGCGACCCCGTGCTTCGCCGACAGCGCGCGCTTGAGATCGCCGCCGAGCGGGTCCGGGTAGCGGTGGATCGCATGCAGGTTGTCGAGAATCGCGGCGCGAGCGGCGTCGGACGGGCCATAGGGGTTCTCGTTCGAACCCAGCTCCACCAATGCCGCGTCGCCGGCACGTCCGGCGAACCGGCGCCGGAACGCGACCAGGTCGTGGCCGGGATCGTAGGCCTTCAGGCCGCGCACGCCCGGTGTGGCCCGCGCCGCGAACCAGGCTTCGTCCAGAGCGGCAACGGTGCCGGCGGCCGCCTCGTCGGTCATCGCGTTCATGCGATCGCGACCGGATAGGACCCCAGGACCTTCACTTCCTCGACGAAGTCGGCCATTTCATCCAGCGAACGGCGCATGCCCTCCTCCTCGACGTGGCCGGCGACATCGATGAAGAACGCGTATTGCCAGAGCCCGGTATGGCCGGGGCGCGACTCGATCCGGTTCATGCTCAGACCATGCCGGGCGAACGGCGCGAGGATGTTGAACAGCGCGCCCGGCTGGTCCTTGATGAACACCAGCAGCGAGGTACGGTCGTTGCCCGAGGTCGGAAACAGTTCGCGACCGAGCACCAGGAAGCGGGTGGTGTTGTCTGGGCGGTCCTCGATCGGTCCGGCGACGTTCTTCAGGCCATACACGGTGCCGGCACTGATGCCGGCGATCGCCGCCGCGTCGTCGGCATTGCGGGCGCGACGGGCGGCTTCGGCATTGCTGCTGACCGGAATCTTCTCCGCCTGCGGCAGATATTGGCGCAGCCAGGCCTTGCACTGGGCGAACGACTGCGGGTGCGAGTAGACCCGCTCGATGTCCTCCAGCCGGCCGCCGCGCGAGAGCAGGTGCTGGTGGACGCGGAGCTCGACCTCGCCGCAGATCTTCACGTTCGAGGTCAGGAACATGTCGAGCGTGGACTGGATCGTGCCCTGGGTGGAGTTCTCCACCGGGACCACGCCGAAATCGGCGGCGCCGGACTCGACCTCCTGGAACACCTCCTCGATGCTCGCCAGCGGCAGGCCATGGATCGAGTGGCCGAAGTGCTTGTAGACCGCCTGCTGGGAGTGCGTGCCCTCCGGGCCGAGGAAACCGATCTTCAACGGCTCCTGCTGGGCCAGGCAGGCGGACATGATCTCGCGGAACACCCGCACCAGCACGTCGTCGTTGAGCGGCCCGTCGTTGCGGTCGACCACCCGGCGCAGCACCTGCGCCTCGCGCTCGGGCCGGTAATAGTCGACCGCCGCCGCCAGCTTGCCCTTGGCCTGGCCGACCTGGCCGGCGAACTGCGCACGCTCGGCGATCAGCGCCTGGATGCTGCGGTCGATGCCATCGATGCGGACGCGCAGCTCGGCCAGGTCCGGCCTGGCCTTGACGGCCGGCACGCCAGCGGCCGGCTTCGCAACCGCCTGCCTTGCCGGGGCTTTCCTGGCGGCGGCCCTTTTTGTTCCGGACTTCTTCGCGACTTCCGGCCGGGGCTTGTCCGGCTGGACGGACTTCGCGGGTTTACGGGACTTGCTCGTCATCTGATTGCCTGACTCTCGATTGAGGCGTCCGCGGGTGCGTGCCGCCTGCCGGGACTACATCCTGCGTATGACCTGTATGCCAACGGCTCCGGATGGAAGCCGCCGTCCATGGCACAACTCCGGCGCCTGTTGCACACGGCTGCTCACCCATGCCGCTGCTGGAAATCGCGCATGAAGGAGGCCAGTGCCTGCACGCCCTCTTCCGGCATAGCGTTGTAGATCGATGCGCGCATGCCCCCGAGCGCCCGGTGTCCCTTCAGCGAGATCAGGCCGGCAGTCTTGGCCTCGTCGAGGAACGGCTTGTTCAGCGCCTCGTCCTTCAGGAAGAACGGCACGTTCATCCGCGAGCGCACCGCCGGCTCGACCTCGTTGCGGTAGAAGCCGCCGGAATTGTCGATCACCTGGTACAGCAGCGCCGACTTGCGCGCGTTGCGGCGCGCGAACTCCTCGACCCCGCCCTGCGCGAGCATCCACTTGAATACCAGCCCGGCGAGGTACCAGTTCCAGGTCGGCGGGGTGTTCAGCATCGACTCCTTCGCCACGTGCGAGGCATAGGTGAAGATGTCCGCGCGCGGCTGGCCGGCCCGCTCCAGCAGATCGCGACGGATGATCACGACGCTGACGCCGACCGGCCCGAGATTCTTCTGTGCGCCGGCGTAGATCACTGCATATTTCGACACGTCCAGCGGCTCGGACACGATGCTGGAGCTGAAATCGGCCACCAGCGGCACATCGCCGACGTCGTGGGTATCACGGAACTCGACGCCGTGGATGGTCTCGTTGGCGGTCACGTGGACGTAGGCCGCGTCGTCGGACAGCCGCCAGTCGGCGCGCGCCGGGATGCCGCGGAAGCCGCCGTTCTCGCTGCTGGCGGCGATGTTCACGTCGACGTAGGGCCGGGCCTGCTTGATCGCGGTCTTGCCCCAGTGCCCGGTCAGCACGTAGTCGGCCTTCTGCCCGGGCACGGCGAAGTTCAGCGGGATCAGCGCCTGCTGGGCGGTCGCGCCGCCCTGCAGGAACAGCACCGCATAGTCGTCCGGGATCGCCATCAGCGTGCGCAGGTCGGCCTCGGCTTCCTGGGCGACCTGCAGGAACTCCGGACCCCGGTGGCTCAGCTCGACGATCGACGCCCCCGCACCATGCCAATCGAGCATTTCCGCCTGGGCCTGCTGCAACACGGTTTCGGGCAGGGTGGCCGGGCCGGCACTGAAGTTGTACGCACGCGTCATCGGGAACTCCGGGGTGGGGGGGGCATTGATAGTCGGGAAAACCGGTCCGCGGACCGCCGGTCGCGGCAGCGGGTTCCGTAGTATGCCGCAGCGCAACACCGTGCACGGCGTCGGTTGCGGGCGTAACCTTCTGGTATCCGGAAACGTACATGCATAGAGTGCGTGGACGCGACGGAGCCGGTCATGACTTTGCGTAATGCCCTGAGAATCCCGGAGTCACAGGTCACCGACGAGCAGGTCTACCTGCAGCGGCGGCGGCTGGTCGCGGGGCTGTCCGCGCTTCCGGCGCTTGGCCTGTCCGGCTGCGCCGAAGCCGACCCGCCAGCCCCGCCGGGGCCGGTGATCAGTGCCGAGGAGGCGGCGTCGGGCTTCAAGACCGACGAGACGCTGACCCGCTACGAGGACGTCACCACCTACAACAACTTCTACGAATTCGGCACCGGCAAGGGCGATCCGTCGAACGCGCCGAAGACCCTGCGCACCTCGCCGTGGACGGTCGCGGTCGGCGGCGAATGCGCCAGGCCCGGCAGACTCTCGCTCGACGATCTGCTCAAGGGCCTGACTCCGGAGGAACGGATCTACCGGCTGCGCTGCGTCGAGGGCTGGTCGATGGTGATCCCGTGGCTGGGCGTGCCGCTGGCCGACGTGCTGAAGCGCTTCGAGCCGAACTCGGATGCGAAGTACGTCGCCTTCACCACCCTCGCCGACCGCGAGCAGATGCCGGGCATCCGTTACCGCTCGATCGACTGGCCGTATCGCGAGGGTCTGCGCATCGACGAGGCCATGCATCCGCTGACCCTGCTCGCCACCGGTCTCTACGGCAAGCCGTTGCCGCAGCAGAACGGCGCGCCGTTGCGGCTGGTGGTGCCATGGAAATACGGCTTCAAGAGCATCAAGTCGATCGTCGCGATCACCTTCGTCAAGCATCGTCCGCACTGCAGCTGGAACGCGCTGCAGCCGAGCGAGTACGGATTTTTCTCGAACGTGAACCCCGACGTCGACCACCCCCGCTGGAGCCAGAAGACCGAACGCCGGATCGCCGGCAGCGGCAGCCAGCTGTTCGCCGAGCGGATCCCCACCCGGCTGTTCAACGGTTACGGCGAGCAGGTCGCCGACATGTACGCCGGCATGAACCTGCGGCGCTGGTTCTAGGGCCGTCGCTGCATGACCGACCCGAGTCGAGCGGCCTCCGCGGCCCGTCCCCGGCGCAGGCCTGCCCGTCCACGCACGCCTCGCTGGGTGATCGCCGCCAAGACGCTCGTGCACGCGCTGGCGCTGACACCCGCGGCGATCCTCGCCTGGCAGATCCGCGAGGAATGGCTGACCGGCAGCGGTGGCCTTGGCGCGGACCCGGTCGCCGAGATCGAACACCGCCTCGGCCTGTGGGCGCTGCGCCTGCTGATGGTCACACTGGCGGTCACCCCGCTGCGGCAGTTGACCGGCCAGGCGTCGCTGCTGCGATTCCGGCGGATGCTGGGGCTCTACGCATTCGCCTACGCGACCCTCCACCTGCTCGCCTATCTGGTGCTGGACCTGCGCGGCTACTGGACCCAGATATTCGAGGAGATCGTGAAGCGGCCGTACATCACCGTCGGCTTCCTCGCGTGGCTGCTGCTGATCCCGCTGGTGGCGACCTCGACCACCGCGGCGATCCGTCGCCTGGGCCGCAACTGGGGCCGTCTGCACAAGCTCGTCTACCCGATCGCCGTGCTGGCCGTACTGCACTTCTGGTGGCTGGTGAAATCCGACATCCGCGAGCCGCTGATGTATGCGGCGATCCTGGCGATCCTGCTCGGCTGGCGGCTGGGCCGCAGGGCGCTCAGCGCACGCCGTACAGCAGCAGCAGGCTGAGCGCTCCGGCCAGCAACAACGCGGCCAGCAGCAGCCAGGGAATCCGCAATGCGGTGCGGGCGACCGCCGGGACGCTCTCCATCGGCCGCAACGATGCCGGCTCCGGATCGAAGGCCGGCAGGCTCAGCGACGGGTGCTGCGGCATCGTCGCGGCTTCGACCACGAAGCGCTGCTGGGTGCCGAACATCACCTGCGATCCCGGCGTCAGCATTGCGTGCCGTACCGGCCAGCCGTTGACCCGACTGCCGTGCTGCGAGCCCAGATCGCGCAGGATCACACCTTCCGGGTGCGGCTCGAGGCGGGCGTGCCGCTCGGCGAAACCGGGCTCGTCGATCCTGATCTCGCAGGCGCGCTGGCGACCGACCAGCAACGGCCGGTCGAGCACGACCGCGCGGCCGTGATGGGCGCCCCCGACTCCGCGCAGCACCATCGCCGCTCCGGAGGACCCGGTGGATCCGGGCTGGCCGTCGGGTGGCGGCGCCGGCTCGGGACCGATCAGCGAAACCTGGTATCCGTCCACGTGCAGGACATCGCCCATCCGCAGCATCGCCATGTGCCGGATCGGACGGCCGTTGACGTGGATGCCGCGCACGTCGTCGCGCAATTGCAGCCAGATCCCCCGGCGATCGATGCAGAACTGCATGATGCCGCGATCGGGGTCGTCGACCAGGACCGGCAGGCCGCCGTCGTCGCGGCCGAGCGCGTGGACGCCCGGCCCCAGCGGCAGGTCGCTGCGTTCGCGATTGGGAAATTGCAGTCGTATGGCATTCACGCGAGCGCAATCTAGCACGACGCAGACGCTTCCCGGGACTCTACCGCGCCGCCCTGGACGGGCTGGCCGAAGCCGCGAGACGACCGCACAATAGCGGCCAGGAGGGAATCCCATGCCCAGCATCGACATTCGACATGCCCACTCGCTTGCCCACGACGACGCCCGCCGGGCGGTGCAGGAGGTCGCCGAAAAACTGGCCGACCGCTTCGGTGTCGAATACGACTGGAGCGGCGACGACCTGAACTTCCGTGCCGCCGGCGTGGACGGCCGGATCGCGCTGGCGCCGAGCGCACTGCGGGTGACAGCGCAACTGGGCTTCCTGATGTCCGCGTTCAAGGGGCCGATCGAGAACGAGATCCGCCGGGTGCTGGACGAGCGCTTCAGCTGAACGACGCCCCCGGACCGAACGGATCGGGCTCGGCGGCGAACAACCGGCGCGATACTTCGCGCTCGTCCCTTTCGATCTCGGCGACGAAGCCGCGCACGTCGCCCAGTTGCGCGAATGCGGCCGCCCCACGCTCGAGGAAGGCCTGCAGCTCGTCGAGCCCGGCCGCCCGCGCCGGCCCGCGCGACAGCCTCAGCAGCGTGGTCACCCCCGGCGTCTTCAGCGCCTGGGCAAGCCCGAACCCCGCACGCACGATCAGGTCGATCTGGCGGCCGCGCACCCGCGGCAGGCCGGTCGCCCGATAGGCCCTTGCGTACAGCTCGACGTCGAGCGTCTTCCTGCGCGCCGCGTTGCGCTCCAGCCACACGGCCATGCGCAGGTCCAGGGCGTGGGTCAGCAGCCCCAGTTCGATCGCATCGGCAACCGCCGCCAGCAGTCGCGTCGGCAGCAGCTTCTGCATCATCGGCAGGACCCGGGCGATGTCGGCGTCACGGCGGCTGAAGTCCTTGTCGGCGTAGACGTCGCTGAGGAAGAAATTCGCGGCCGGCCGGCGCCGCGGATCATCCAGGAAATGGCCGAAACTCGCTTCCAGCCGCGCCGACTGCCAGCGTCGCAGCTCCGGCAGCCAGCGCGACCCGTTGCGCGGGTCGCGTTGCGGATCGTGCAGCGTCTGGTGCGCCGCCAGCAGGCGCGCCAGGCGTTCGACGGCATCGTGGTGGCGGTGCTTGCGGGGCATCCTGCGACGATCGTACGGGAGACGGCGCCGGCAGTGTGGGCCGGCGTCGCAGCCGCTACACTCGGCCCGACACCGCAAAAGGTACGGCTGCCCGCGATGCTTTCCCTCCACAGCGCCCACTCACGCTCCCGGCACGGTGCCGGAGGCGAACCGCGGATCGGCCTGGCCGTCGCCGGCGGCGGCCCGATCGGCGGCATGTACGAACTCGGTGCGCTGCGGGCGCTCGACGAGGCGCTCGACGGACTCGACCTGACCCGGCTGGACGCCTATGTCGGCGTCAGCAGCGGCGCCTTCCTGGCCGCGGCACTGGCCAACCGGATCGATACCGCGCAGATGTGCCGGATCTTCATCACCGGCGACAGCGACGATGTCCGCTTCCGTCCGGAGACCTTCATGCGCCCGGCGGTGTACGAATACCTGCGCCGCGCCGCCAGCCTTCCGCGGCTGACGCTGGAATGCTGGCAGGCGATGTTGTTCTCGCCGGCGACGGTACGCTGGCCCGACCTGCTGGCGCGCTTCGGCGGGCTGGTGCCGACCGGCCTGTTCGACAACGAGCACGTCGAGCGCTTCCTGCGCGACGTGTTCACCCGTCGTGGCCGCAGCAACGACTTCCGCACACTCGACGCCGACCTGTTCGTGGTCGCCGTCGACCTGGACAGCGGCGACACCGTGCGCTTCGGCGACGAGGGCTGGGACGACGTGCCGATCTCGCGCGCCATCCAGGCCAGCGCCGCCCTGCCCGGCCTGTATCCCCCGGTGGCGATCCACGGCCGCCAGTTCGTCGATGGCGCGCTGCGGCGGACGATGCATGCCTCGGCGGTGCTGGACCGCGACATCGATCTGATGATCGGGGTCAACCCGCTGGTGGCCTTCAATGCCGGCGACCCAGGCGGGGCCGCGCCAGGCCACGCGTCCGACAGCCACGCGCGGCTGGCATCGGGCGGCCTGCCGGCGGTGCTGTCGCAGACCTTCCGCAGCCTGCTGCAGTCGCGGATGCAGGTCGGTCTGGCCCGCTATACCAGGCAGTATCCGCATGTCGACCAGCTGGTGTTCGAGCCCAATCCCGACGACGGCGAGCTGTTCTTCACCAACGCCTTCAGCTTCGCCGCGCGCCGGCGCATCTGCGAGATCGCCTACCGCAACACCCTCGACGACCTGCGCCGACATCGCGACATACTGGCGCCGCAGCTCGCCCGGCATGGCATCGGGCTGCGGCAGGCGGTGATCGAGGACCGCCAGCGGACCCTGGTCGGCAGCCTGGACGCATCCGGCGGGCCCGATACCGACACCGTCGCCGAACTCAAGCGCGCGCTCGACGACGTCGACCGGATCGTCGCACGGCGGGAAAGCAAGCCACGTACCCGCCCGCGGGCACGCAGCTCCGCGCGCGGGAAATCCTCCGCAGGCGAACCGTTGGTGTGAAAGCTCTAGAGTCCCGGCGCATGGTCGGGAACAGAGCCACATGACAATGCGGGCCACTTCTGGCCCACCGATCACGGAGCGACGCATGGCCAAGTTGAAGAAATCCGCCAAGAAGGCGGCATCCCCGGCGACCGACCCGCAGCAGCAGGCCGAGCGCCTGGCCAAGGGCATCAGCGAGTCCGCGCAGCAGATCTGGCTCGCCGGCATGGGTGCGTTCGCCCGCGCCCAGGCCGAGGGCACCAAGCTGTTCGAGGGGCTGGTCAAGGAAGGCCTGGGCCTGGAAAAGAGCGCGCGCAAGTTCGCCGGCGACCTCGCGACCAGCCAGGCCGACGCGGTCCGCGACGCCGTCGAGAATCGCGTCGGGCAGGCCCGCGAACGCGCTGCCGACACCTGGGACCGGCTGGAGAAGGTGTTCGAGGAGCGCGTGCAGCGCGCCCTGGTCAAGCTCGGCGTCCCCGGTCGCGACGATCTCGCAGATCTCAGCCGTCGGGTCGAGGCGCTGACCGCGGAGCTCCGCCGACAGGGCGGCGGCAAGACGGCCAAGGCCCCGAGCAGGACGGCCGCCAGCCGTTCCGCGAAAACGGCTGCCAAGAAAGCCACCGCATCGCGGGCAAAGACCAGGCCAGCAACGGCGAAGAAGGCCGCCGGCAAGCCGGCCAGGAAGACCGCAACCCGCAAGGCCGCCCGCAAGGCATCGCCAGGCGCCTGATCGGGACATCCCACTCCGATGGCGGCCCCGCCGCCATCCGCGTCCACCGACGCACCGTTTGGCCCGCCAGTCCGTACACCCGTATGCTCCCCTCCCCTTACGGTTCCGGACTGGCGGGCTTTCTGCTTACCGGCACCGCCATCCGGAGCGGCGCCGAGCCGACCTGAGCACCGCCACGGATTGGCCGTCTGCCTAGCCGCTCACTGACTTCGACGTCGACAACGCGTATAGTCGCCGCGCCTCGCGCGCGTGCGCGTGCGCGATCGCAAGAAGACATCGCACTCGAGGACAGGATGCTCACGGTTTCAACCGTCTTGACCACACTCGGCGTCACCGCCGCCATCGGTGCGCCGCTGACGATCTATCTGTGGCGGATACGCCGTCGCAATCACGAAGTCGGCCGCGGGCTGGCCGCGCTGGCCGCGATGCGCTGGCGCGAGTTCTCCGGTTTCGTGGTGGAGGCGCTGCACGCGCAGGGATTCGAGGCCGACCGCCTCGACTCCTCCCCCCAGAGCGGGCAGGCCGCCGACCTGAAGCTGACCCGCAATGGGGAGAGCTGGCTTCTGAGCTGCAAGCAGGGCCTCAACTACCGGATCGACTCCACGCAGATCGCCAGCCTGGCGGACGCGGTACGTTTCGCCGGCGCGTCCGGGGGCATCGTCGCCACCCTCGGCTCGATCCAGAAGGAAGCCCGCACGAACAACCGTGGCATGGAGCTGATGGACGGCCCCGCGGTGTGGGAACTGGTCGAACCGCTGCTGCCGGCCAGTCTGCGCGACGACCTGGCCGAGCACGCGAAGCGGCGCAGCATCGGCGAGACGCTTCTCGCCTGGGTGATCGCCCTGCTGACCGGCGGCGTGGTCGCATTCGCGATCTCCAACGGCGGCGGCGACACGGCGGCGGTGCCCGCGACCGATGCTTCCACGCGCGCCGCACAGGATGCATCGGCCCCCGCCGTTCCTACGCCCGCCCCCCCTCGGGATGCGGCAACCGCGACGCCTTCCGACGCCACTACGGCGGCCGAACCGGCCCAGCCGGCTTCGCCCGCCGAGGCGCCCGCACTCGACGAAACCCAGCAGCGCCGTGAGGTGGTCGAACGCGTCAGACAGCTTCCCGGCGTCAAGCGGGTGGCCTGGTCGACCCGCTCGACCCTGCTGATCGACATGGATGGCAGCGTCGCCGACGGCCCCGCCTTCACCCGTCCGATCTGTACGGTGCTGGAGAAATACGAGGCGTTGCGCGCGTCGCGGCTGCAGCTGCAGCCGCCGGAAGGCAGCGATGCCCGGGTGCGTTTCATGCAGTGCCGCACCTACTGACCGGCGACGCGCCGGACGCCTGAGCCGCCCCGCTACCGACTGCCGGAGGCGGTCCCCAGGCGACACGCGGCCGTCGCGTCGCCGGCGCCCGGGACACCGATTCCCGATAGCCGCCGCCCCGTGCGCCGGCCTACCAGTGCACCCCGCGCATCAGCGCGGCGAACGCGATCTGCTCGTTGCTCGGCTGCTCGTTCCTGATCCCTTCGCGGCTGCCCTTGGCGGCCGCCGAATCCGGGAACAGCTCGAAGGCGGTGTTCATCACGACCTCGTAGGCCTTGGGCGCGAGCGCATTGATCACCGCGGCGAAAATGCCCAGGCGCGTCGCGATCCGGCTGGGCCGCTCGATGATGCCCTTCACCACAAGGTCGGCCGCCTCCTCCGGCGTCAGCGTCGGCACGCTGTCGTACATCTTGGTCGGCGCGATCATCGGGGTCTTCACCAGTGGCATGTTGATCGTGGTGAAGGCGATGCCCTTGCCCGACAGCTCGCCCTGGGCGCAGCGGCTGAACGCATCCAGCGCCGCCTTGGATGCGACATAGGCGGAGAACCGCGGTGAGTTCGCCAGCACGCCGATCGAGCTGATGTTGATGATGTGTCCCTTGCGTCGCTCGGTCATCTTCGGCATGAAGCCCATGATCAACCGCAGCGAGCCGAAATAGTTCAGTTGCATCGTCCGCTCGAAGTCATGGAAGCGGTCGTAGCTGAGCTCGATCGAGCGCCGGATCGAACGGCCGGCGTTGTTGATCAGGATGTCGACATGACCGTGCTCGGCCAGCACCTGCTGCACCAGCCTGTCGCAGTCGGCCATGTCCGAGAGGTCGGCGGTATAGGCGAAGACCTTCGCGGGAGATGCCTTGCCGCCGGCCGCCCTCATCTCGTCGCGCGCCTTGAACAGCTCCTCCTCGCCGCGCGCGACGATCACGGTGATCGCACCCGCCTCGGCCACCCGCTTCGCCGTGGCCAGACCGATTCCCGACGAACCGCCCGTGATCACCACGACCTTGTTGCGCACCTTGCCCTTCAGCGTGCGGTCGACGAACAGGTCCGGATCGAGATTGCGCTCCCAGTAGTCCCACAACCGCCAGGCATAGTCCTCCAGCCGCGGCACCGCGATGCCGCTGCCCTTCAGCGCGCGCTCGGCGTCGCGGTTGTCGAAGCGGGTCGGATAGGTGACGAACTTCAGCGCCTGCCTGGGAATCCTGAAATCGCGCAGCAGCATGCCGACGAAGCGTCGCACCGGCGGCAGGCTGCCGACTGCCATCCGCACGCTGCCGGGCACGAAGGCGAACATCCGCGCATCGATGCGCATCGTCATTTCGGGCGCGTGCCCGGCGCGGGCGAACAGGTTGAGTACCTCCCCGACCCGCTGCGGCTCGGAATCGGTCAGGTGGAAGCAGTGGCCGTCGAGCCGGGGCTTGTGGGCGATGTGGTCCATCGCGTCGGCGACGAAATCGACCGGGACGATGTTGATGCGGCCGCCCTCGACGCCAAGGGTCGGCACCCACGGCGGCAGCATCTGCCGCATCTTCTTCAGCAGGGTGAAGAAGTAGTACGGGCCGTCGATCTTGTCGATCTCGCCGGTCTGCGAGTGGCCTACGACGATGCCGGGACGATAGATACGCCACTTGACGCGCTTGTCGGCACGCACCAGTCCCTCGGACTCGTGCTTGGTGCGCAGATAGGGATCGTCGAGGCCTTCTGCCTCGTCGAACATGTCCTCGCGGAACACGCCCGGATACAGGCCGGCCGCCGCGATCGAACTGGTGTGATGGAAACAGCCGGCCTTGATCGAGGCGGCGAGATCGAGCGCATGACGGGTGCCCTCGACATTGGCCGCGTGCTGCGATTCCGGGCTGGCGGTCAGGTCGTAGATCGCCGCCAGATGGAAGAAATGACGGATCTTGCCGGTCAGCGCCTTGCGCTGGGCCGCGCTGACCCCGCAGTCGGGCTTGGCCATGTCGCCCTGCACCGCGACCACGCGTTTCATGTCCCAGCCCATCCGCCGGCCGATCTCATCGAGCTTCCTGCGCGACTCCTTGCGCACCAGCACATGGACCGTGCCCTTGCGCTTGAGCAGGTTGCCGACCAGAAACCGGCCGATGAAGCCGGTCGCGCCCGTGACGAAGTAATCCATGACTCCTCTCTCCCCAACCTGCCGGCCGCGCCGATGCGGCCGTCCCGGGCTTACGGTGCCAGAGCCCCGCATGCAGCACAATTCCCTTCCGTATTGACCGCCCCCCCGCTGCGTGATGTGATTCGGGCGAATCCCAACGTCGAGACCAGCACCGATGACGGACCTCAAGCGTGCGTTCGAACAGGCCTCCAAGGATGTGCACGACCTGTCGGAGCGCCCCGACAACGACACCCTGCTGCGGCTGTACGCGCTCTACAAGCAGGGCAGCGAGGGCGACGTGAGCGGGCCCAAGCCGGGCTTCTTCGACTTCGTCGGCACCGCCAAGTACGAGGCCTGGGCCAAGCTGGCCGGTACCTCGAAGGAAGACGCGATGCGCAAGTACGTCGACCTGGTCGGCAAGCTGCGGTCCTGAGGCCGTCATCCGGGCGAATGGCCAGGCAGACGCGCCAGCGCATCCTCGATGCCAGCCTCGCGATGTTCAACGCGCAGGGCGAGCCGAACGTCACCACCAATCACATCGCCGACGAGCTGGAGATCAGCCCGGGCAACCTGTACTACCACTTCCGCAACAAGGACGACATCATCGAGCAGCTGTTCGCGCGCTTCGAGGAGCGCATGGACGATGCGCTGACGGTGCCCGAGGGGCGGCTGCCGGGACTGGAGGACATCTGGCTGCAGCTGCATCTGGTGTTCGAGTGCATCTGGGACTATCGCTTCCTGCACCGCGACCTGGTCGAGATCCTCAGCCGCAACCGCCGCCTGCGGCTGCGCTTCGCACGGATCCTGCGCCGCGCCGACGAGCGCGCCCACGCGGTGATGCGCGGCCTGCTGCAGGCGGGGGTGATGCGGGCGTCGGGCAGCGAACTGGCGGCGACCGCGACCAACGTGCTGGTGATCGCAACGTTCTGGCTGAACTATGCGGCCGCCCGCGGCGACAAGGACGAGCACGCCGCGATCCGCGACGGCATCGTCCAGGTGATGATGCTCGTGGCCCCGTTCCTGCGCGACGCCGAGCGCCTGCACCTGAATCACCTGACCCGCGCCTACATGACCTGACCGCTGTCGCCGCGACGGAACCTGCGGTTCGCGCCGCAAGCATCGCCGTGGCATCGCACGCCGCCGCATCCAGTCCACCGCAAGGAACCGCCATGGCCGCCAAATCCTCCTGGGCCCCCTTCCCGCATGACGCCAAGCCCTTCACCTATGCCGGCGACGCGCTGAAGAAAGCCTGGCCCAAGCTGCATGCGGGCGATCTGGAGCCATTTCCCGACGCCACACGCGCCGCCGTGCTGATCGACGCCGCCGGCAAGGCGGCGCCGAAGAAGCTCGATGCCGACGCCCTTGCCGCCGAACTGCAGGAGGCCTGGCGCGCGTTCCACCGCGGCGACTTCGAGCGGGCTTTCGAGCTCGGCAGTGCGCTCGGTCCGGTCGGCGCATCGGTCGCGGTCAAGGCGCTGGGCATCCACGCCACCTACCTGGTCGACGACGACGGCGAACGACTCAAGCGCTACGAGCGGGCCGCCAAGCTGGCCGAGGCCGCGGTCGCCGCCCTGCCCGACGAAGCCAACAGCCACTACCGCCATGCATTCGCACTCGGCCGCTACAGCCAGGGCCTGAGCATCGCCAAGGCGCTGAAAGCCGGCATTGCCGGCAAGGTCCGCGCCGCCCTCGACACCGCGCTGGAGCTGGCGCCCAAGCACGCCGAGGCGCATACCGCGATGGCGCTGTACCACGCCGAGATCATCGGCAAGGTCGGCGCAATGATCGGCGGGCTGACCTACGGCGCCAAGGCCGCCGCAGCGGAAAAGCACATTCAGACCGCGCTGAAACTGACCCCGCAGTCGCCGATCGCCCATATCGAGCACGGCAACGTCCTGCTGCTGCTCCACGGCGAACGTCAGGAAGACGCGGCCGCAAGCGCCTATGAGAAGGCCGCCAGGCTCAAGCCGCTGGACGCGATGGAGGCGCTCGACGCGGCCTGGGCCGCCGACCAGCTCGAATGAGCCCGGACGCACGGACGCCGAGGGGACGCTTGCCTGCCGCCGCGGCTGCCAGTAAACTGCGCGGCCCACGCCAGACGCCTTTCACGGCCCTGAGCACGGGCGGTTAGCTCAGCGGTAGAGCATTGCCTTCACACGGCAAGGGTCGCAGGTTCGATCCCTGCACCGCCCACCAATCCCGAAGGGCCGGCTCATGCCGGCCCTTTTTCATGTCATCTACCGGCTCATGCCGGCCCTTTTTCGTGCCATCCACCGGCTCATGCCGGCCCGTTCTTGCGCCACCCGCGGCCGGCGGCACAGACTTTCCGTGCTGCCGTACCGGCCGCCACGACTGGAGACGCCGATGCCGTCCGCAACGCCCCTGCTCTACCACAACCCGCGCTGCTCGAAGTCGCGCGCGGCGCTGGCGCTGCTGAACGAACGCGGGATCGAGCCCGGGATCGTCGCCTATCTGGAGCAGCCGCCGTCGATCGACGAGCTGCGCGCCCTGCTCGCCCGGCTGGGCCTGGGCGCGCGCGAGCTGCTGCGCAAGGGCGAGGCCGAGTACGAGGAGCTGGGCCTGGACGATCCGGCGCTGGGCGACGAAGCCCTGATCGCGGCAATGCACATGCATCCGCGGCTGATCGAACGGCCGATCCTGGTCGTCGGCGAACGCGCGGTGATCGGCCGGCCGCCCGAACGGGTGCTGGAACTGCTGGACTGACGCGTTCAAGCTTGAGTCGAATGCGCGGGACGTGCCGTGAGTGGCTGGGACATCAACCCATGATTGTCTGCCATCGGTCGTTCCGGATGAGTCCGACGGTACGTTCGGCAAATGACCAGATTCCCCAGTCGCTGCTTCGCAGAACGGTGAATTGCAGCTGCTTGCGGTTCGGTATTTCCAGAGGCACGAGGTCATCCCCCGACACTTTGTCTATCCCCGCAAGATGCGCCGCATAGATAGAACCCGCGTGGGAGGCTATGCCCCAGTAGTGCCGATCCTCATCGCTATGATTGAGGACCTGCCACTGGTCACCCGATCCAATCAGGACCACGCCATTTCCGCCTGAAATCGCATAACCCTGGCCTGCAAGGGTACAGATACTTGTAAGGTCCGTATTGGTCGGGATATCCAGCGTGGTCCAGCGCTTGCCGTTGAAGTGTGCGGCATAGCCATCGGAGGTAACGGCAACGAAGTCATTTCTGTTGGCGCCGGCGATGTCTTCGATGGTGACGTCCTCACCCTCGACTCTGAGGGGGGGGGAGAGTTTCGATCGTCTCGTTATTCAGCCGATAGACTTGCCCGACCGAGCCCACGCAGATCACATCGTCACCGATGATGCGTATCCGCCGCAGCGGCCCTTCGTCGTCTACCGGCAAGTTTGGAAACAGTGTGCGAGAAGCGCCCAGCTCATCTTTGGTCGTGGGGATCTTCCAATCGAAACGGACAATGGTGCCGTTTTCTCCCAATACATAGGCCAGGCCGTCGGCGCTGGCATCGACCGACAATATCGCTTCGCCGGCCAGGGAGAAGTCGAGCCAGAGGCCATTCTTCTTAACGCCCACCCGGTTCTTCGGATCGTCATAGTCATCGCCAACGGTGCAGGCGAGGATGACGACATCGGGCGCGGGGCTTACGCCCTCCTGGATAAAGGCGTCTTGGATGAATTCGGAGTCTGAAATGCCATTCATGAGCAGGTTCCTTTTTTAGGCATCAGGTTCGCATTGGGCGGCGCGGCTGCTTGGCGCGCGGCAGCGGGTCGCTGGGTTTTACTTTCAACGTCATACTGGCGTGCCCCCGCTTCATAGCGACTTGTCCCGGCGCATCGCCTCGACCTTCGACGGCGCGGCGAACGAGTCACTGCTCGCATCGGCCCAGAAGTCGCGGAACACCGCGTGCTCGGGTACCTGGCCGAGCAGCTCGCCGGGCCTGAGGAATCTGTGCAGCGCCGCCAGCGAGCGCACTTCGATTGGCGAGACCCGTCGCAGGATGTGTTCCGGGCCGACCTGGCCGGGTTCGCTCAATCCGGCCGCGCACAGCATGTCTCGCAGCGCTTTCAGCGTGTTCTGCTGGAAACCCGCCACCCGCACCGCCTTGTCGTCGACGTCGAGGCGGCGCCAGCGCGACGGGTCCTGGGTCGCGACCCCGGTGGGACAGCGGTCGGTATGGCAGCTCAGCGACTGGATGCAGCCCAGCGCGAACATGAAGCCCCGGGCGGCGTTGCACCAGTCCGCCCCCATCGCCAGTGTCCGGGCGAGATCGAAGGCGCTGGTGATCCGGCCCGCCGCACCGATCCGCACCCGGTCGCGCAGGTTCAGACCGACCAGGGTGTTGTGCACCAGCATCAGGGCCTCATGCATCGGCAGGCCGACATGGTCGATGAACTCCGCCGGCGCCGCACCGGTTCCGCCCTCGGCGCCGTCGACGACGATGAAGTCCGGCAGCACGCCGGTTTCCTGCATCGCCTTGGCGATGCCGAACCACTCCCACGGATGGCCGACGGCGAGCTTGAAGCCGGTCGGCTTGCCGCCGGACAGCTCGCGCAGGCGCGCCACGAAGGCCAGAAGCGATTTCGGCGAATCGAATGCGCTGTGACGTGCCGGCGAGATGCAGTCCTCGCCAACCGGCACGCCGCGGGCGGCGGCGATCTCCACGGTCACCTTGGCACCGGGCAGCATGCCGCCATGGCCGGGCTTGGCGCCCTGCGACAGCTTGATCTCGATCATCCTGACCTGCGGGTCGCGGGCGTTCTCGACGAACCGCTCTTCACTGAAGCTCCCATCCGGGTTCCGGCAGCCGAAGTACCCGGAACCGATCTCCCAGACCAGATCGCCGCCGTGCTCGCGGTGGTACGAGGAAATCGAACCCTCGCCGGTGTCGTGATAGAAACCGCCCAGCTTCGCGCCTTTGTTGAGCGCACGGATCGCGTTGGCCGAGAGCGAGCCGAAGCTCATCGCCGAGACATTGAACACGCTGACCGAGTACGGCTGCGCCGTGGCCTGGCCGACCACGACGCGGAAATCGTGCGAACCATGCTCGACCGGGCTCATCGAATGATTGATCCATTCGTAGTCGACCGCGTAGATGTCCTGCAGGCTGCCGAACGGACGCACGTCGCTGACCGACTTTGCGCGCTGGTAGACCAGTGCGCGCTGCTGCCGCGAGAACGGCACCTCGTCGGTATCGGACTGTATGAAGTACTGACGCATTTCCGGACCGATCGATTCCAGCCCATAACGGAAATGCGCCAGGATCGGATAATTGCGCCGCAGCGTGCTGGTCTTCTGCAGCAGGTCCCAGGTGCCCAGCGCGCTCAACGCACCGAACAGCAGCACCGCCCATCCCCATCCGGGCTGCCAGTACCAGGCGAGCAGCGAAATCACGGTCAGGGCCAGGCAGGCGATGTACGCTGAATATCGGGACATGCGACGTCGGAAGCTCCATGTTGGAATTGCCCCGCACAACGGCAGGCAGGAGCGGCATAAGCCGTGCTGGCGGGTCTGCGTGAAAACCCGATCGCGACTTGCGCCGCTCCTACGAAGAACATGCGGATCGACAGGATACCGGGTAGCCCGGGTCAACCATCGGACGGCGCGGCCGGCTGCACCCCTGCATCGCGCAGCGCCCGAAGGATCCGCTGGCCGGCGCGGCCATCGGCCGGCTGCAGTTCCAGCCGCACCTGCTCGGCCTCGATAGCGGCCCGGCTGGCCGAACCGATGATGCCGTCGACTTCGCCGATGTCGTGCCCCCGGGCGAGCAACAACGTCTGCAGCTCGCGACGCTCGGCGCGCGACAGCCCCGGATCGTCGGTCGGCCACGACGCCACGAAGGGGCCGTATCCACGCAGCCGGTCCGAAAGGTGCGCGATCGCCAGCGCGTAGCTCTCGGCCGCATTGTAGGAATAGATCGCGTCGAAGTTCTTGAACACGAGGAATGCCGGCCCCTGGCGCCCGGCCGGCAGCAACAGGGCGGCCTGGGTGTTCCCGGGCACGGCGAATGCCTGCCCGTCGACCCGTGCGACGCCACGCCCGCTCCAGTACGACAGCGGACGGCGACTGGTCCGTCCGGACACCGCGGTATCGAAGCGGTCCGGCAACCGCACCTCATGTCCCCAGGGCTGGCCGCTGCGCCATCCCGAACGCTTGAGGTAGTTCGCGGTCGACGCCAGCGCATCGGGAACGCTGTCGACCAGGTCGCGGCGGCCGTCGCCGTCGAAGTCGACGGCGATCCTGCGATAGGTCGAGGGCATGAACTGGGTATGGCCGAACGCACCGGCCCAGGAGCCGACCAGCTTGTCTGCGGCGACGTCGCCGGACTGCACGATCCGCAGCGTCTCCAGCAACTCGCCACGGAAGAAGCCCTGCCGGCGCCCCATGCACGAGAGTGTGGTCAGCGAGGTCAGCAACGGGCGCTTGCCGAACACATCGCCGTAATCGCTTTCCACGCCCCATACCGCGACCACGGTGGCCGGATCGACGCCGTAGGCCGCCTCGACCCGCGACAGCGTGTCGGCATGTGTCTGCAGCATCGCGCGACCATCGGCGACGCGCTCCTCGTCGACCAGGCCGGCCATGTAATCCCAGATCGGCGTGGTGAACTCGGGCTGGCGGTCGAGCAGCTCCAGCAGCGAAGGGTCGGCGACGACTCCGGCGACGTGGGTGTCGAAGGTCGTCGCGTCGATGCCCGCAGCCAGCGCCCTGCCGCGAAGCGACTGCACGCAGCTGCCGATGTCCGCAGCTGTGGCGGTGGTACAGAAGCCGGCGCCCAGCAGCGCGGCGACGAGGATCGGGATCCGTATGTGCATCGCACCAGCTTACCTGCTGCCATGTGCAAACCGGATCATCGGCCATGCATCGGGATCGATCCCTCCATCGACTTCACGATGCGGGATGGCCCGTTGCGTCGCGGCCATCCCGACCGCCAGCGGGAGCTGGCGGGCCCGTTCCTGGTGGAAGGGGCCCGGCCGCCAGTGCCTCCGTCCGGAGTGCCGTCACCTCAGGGTTGCGCGTCTTCGATCTGCAGATCGTCCAGGTAGAACGACGTGCCGGCGGAGCCCGTTCCCACCAGCACCACCGAAACGGTCGCCGCGCCTGCGGGTGCCTGCACGACCGCATCCACCGACTGCCATCCGGCTTCCTGCACCGGCAGCGCCAGCACGCTGGTGTCCAGCACCTGTCCGTCTCCGGCGCGCCAGTCCAGCACCAGCCGGGGATTCACGGGATTGCCGACGCCACCCCGCACCCAGACGCTCACGGACTTGTTGCCCGGCGAGGCGGCATAACCCGGGTAGTTCGCCACCTCCACCCCCCAATACGCATCGACGACATCCACGCGCAGGCTGTAGCCGCCGCCGTGCGCCTGTGCGTCGCTGCGGGCCACTTCCGCGCCGTACCACGCGCCCCATGAGCCCAGCGATCCTTCCAGGGTCGCGGTGTCGGCATCGACCAGGTTGCCGACGGGGCCCGGTCCCGGCCCCCCGGACTGATCGCTGGTGCTGCCGGTATCCTGCAGGTAGGGCGCGACCTGCCATGCAGCGAAGCCGATGCGCTCGCCCCATCGCTTTGCGAACTGCCACGGACCGAAGTAGCGGTTCTCCGCGAAGCGGTTGCCGGCGTTGAACATCACCTGTTCCTGGATCTCGGCGACGGTGTATGGCGACCAGGGCAGATTGTCGGCGCCCGTGGCGATCAGCGCCTGTACGCCGCAGTAGTCGGCACCCTCGCAGGGGACGACATCCGGATCGAAATGGAATTCGTTGCGCACCACCTCGATGTTGCGCGCGTGCCAGCGGCAGTCGGTGCGATACGGCTCTTCGGCGATCCGCGTGTAGCACGGGTGAGCGGCGTTGATCGGATCGACGTAGTCGTAATCGTGCGGCCCCGGGATCAGCGTGGGCGTCACGAACGGCGTGCAATAGCCCTTGCTGGTGTTGCCGTTCGAATTGCAGAACCGGTTGGTGTTCTCGTAGATCGACACGCCCGAGAAATTGTTCTCGAAATAGTTGTCGTGGACGCGGATCCTGGCAGCGCCGGACGTCGCGGTGGACAGGCGCGAGTCGCCGCCGGACTCGGACAGGTAGATCGCCGGCGCCGGCGACCCCTGGTTGCGCAGCCCCTTGACCCAGGCGTTGTTGATCAGCGCGTTGCCGCGGATCGTCGCGTTGTAGCTGATCTCGTACCAGATGCCCTCGTCATCGTTGTTCTCGATGTAATTGCCTTCGAACAGGAAGTCGATGTTGTTGGTGTCCGCCCACAGACCGACGCTCTTGTTGTCGTGGACCCAGTTGTTGGTCACGCGGGCGCCCTGCACGTCCCAGAACTTGCCGCCGCCGCTGCAGCCGCAGCCGGGCTCCAGCACTTCCCAGTCGTCGGTGTTGTTTCCTGCGATCTCGTTGTGGTCCAGCTCGATGCCGGTGATCGCCGGGCCGCCCTCCACCGGCATCTTGAACATGCTGAAACCATACTGCCCGTTGTCCTTCAGGCAGTTGTAGCGGACGGTGTTTCCGCTGCCGAGGAACACGCCGGCGCCGTCGTTGTCGACGACGGTGTTGTACTCGATCAGCCAGCCGTCTCCCGCATCGTGATTGACCACGCCTTCGTTGTTGTTGTCCAGCCCGCGACCGAAGTTGCGGATGGTCAGGTGGCGGATGGTGACGTTGGTGGCGGTGCCGGTGAAGGCGTACAGGTTGAGGTTGCGTCCGTCGATCACCGCGCCCGGAGCGCCGACGTAGGTCGCGCCATCACGGGCGATGATCTGCCCGTACAGATCATCGCCGAGCGTATGCACGCCGGGTGCGAACCAGAACGTCGCGCCCGGACGGTTGAAGTCGAATCCGCTGTTGTCGCCGGCGGGAACGACAATGGCGCCGCCCGGTGGTGTCGCCGGACCGTCGAGCACGGCCGCGTTTCCACATATGCGTGCCGGCGGCTCCATCGGCCAGGGTGTGCTGCTGTCCGCAGCCCCTGCTCCGCCCTGGGCATGTGCGGCATCGGCGCCCAGCCCGGAAGCGGCCATGGCGAACACGAAAGCCGGTACGCCGACGGAACGAAAACGACGGAAGAGCGGCTGGCGTCGTGCAATGGACATCACGGACCTCCTTGTTGAGTGATCGTGCGGACCGCGGACCGGCCGGTCCGGCGCAATGCGAGAGTCTGCTGCAGCGCATCGGCAAAGACCTGCGACGCGATCACAGTAGGCACAGGAAAGCGCCATCGGATCCGCCTTCACCGGAACGGAGGCGTCGCCGCCGCGCCGGCTTGGACAAGCGCGGGTGACCCCGTCCCCGCATTCCAACGGAATCCTCACCGGCAGACCGGTGGCACGACAGCAACTGCAAATGCCGCTGCGGGCGGAGGGAAGCCGCTTCCCGCGGAGACCGGGACGGCTTTGGGCGAGCACCCGGGGGCTGAAGCGGAATGGCACGTCGTTCGCCGGCGCCTTCTGCCCCGCCCCGGCTCTCGCCATCAACGCGGACGCCCCTCGGATCGCGTCCCCGCGTTCGCCTGGTGCCCGGAGCCGGGATCGAACCGGCACGGCCTCGCGGCCGGCAGATTTTAAGTCTGCTGCGTCTACCAGTTTCGCCATCCGGGCAGCGCTCTGGAGGCCGGCAGCTTACCGCAGGAGCGACGCGGGCCGTGAGCCGCTGCAGAAACGGTCGTGGGAGCGGCGTAAGCCGCGATCGGGAACGCGATCAGTTCATCCGGAAGCTCAATCGCGGCCTGCGCCGTTCCTGCGTTGGTCGTCCCGGAGCCATCGACCGCGAAAAGAAAACGGGACGTCCCTGGAGGAACGTCCCGCGAGTCTGGAGGCCGAGGTCGGAATCGAACCGGCGTACACGGATTTGCAATCCGCTGCATAACCACTCTGCCACCCGGCCGGTGACTGTCGGCAAGCTTAACGCCTTTGCGGGCGTCTGCGCACTGCGGCGCTTTTCGCTTCCCGGAAAAGACAAAACCCCGCGAGGGGGCTTTGTCTGAAAGGCTCGCCCGGATCGGACTGGCCTCATCGAAACTGGAGCGGGAAACGAGACTCGAACTCGCGACCCCGACCTTGGCAAGGTCGTGCTCTACCAACTGAGCTATTCCCGCTGAGGAGCCGCCATTTTAGGCATCGCCACGAAACTGTCAACTAGTTTTTCGCGTTTCCCGCATCTTCCTTCAGGGTCGGCCAGGCGGCACGCAGATAGGCCAGCCCGGACCACAGCGTCAGCAGCGCGGCAGCGGCAAGCAGCCACTCGCCGATCACGAATACAGGCAGGCCGATGAACGGTTCCTGGTACAGCAGGCAGACCAGCGCGACCATCTGCACGATCGTCTTGACCTTGCCGATCGTGGCGACCTTGACCCTCGCGCGCTGGCCCAGTTCGGCCATCCACTCGCGCAATGCGGACACCGCGATCTCACGGCCGATGATCACCGCCGCCCACAGCGTCATCCAGACCGTCGGATGCTTCTGCACGGTCAGCATCAGTGCGATCGCGACCATCAGCTTGTCGGCGACCGGATCGAGGAACGCGCCGAACGCCGAGTGCTGGTCGTAGCGGCGGGCGATCCAGCCGTCCAGCCAGTCGGTGATCGAGGCCAGGGCGAAGATGAACGCGGCGGCGAAGTTGGTCCATTTGAACGGCAGGTAGAACACCAGCACCAGTACCGGGATCAGCAGGATCCGCAGCAGGGTCAGGAGGGTTGGTACCGTCAACTTCATGCAGTGCTCCGCGGGGGTGGGCGGTCGTCGTTGGGGGTGTCGAGCCCGTGCAGGGTCGCATAGATGCGCTCGGCCAGCGCCACGTTTACCCCCTCGACCCGCGCGATCTCCTCGACCCCGGCGGCCTTGAGACCACCCAGGCCGCCGAAATGCCGCAACAGATTAGCGCGCCGGCGCGGCCCGATGCCGGCGATGTCCTCCAGCCGGCTGCTGCCGCGGGCCTTCTGGCGGCGGCCGCGATGGCCGGTGATCGCAAAGCGGTGCGCTTCGTCGCGGACCTGCTGGATCAGCTGCAGCGCCGGCGACTCGGCGCCCGGACGCACGGCGCGCCCGTCCGGCAACAACAGCTCCTCATCGCCCGGTCGCCGTGCCGGCCCCTTGGCGACGCCGACCAGGACCACGCCCTGCACGCCGAGCTCGTCGAGCGCCTCGCGCGCCTGCGCCACCTGTCCTGCCCCGCCGTCGATCAGCAGCACGTCCGGCAACACGCCGTTCTCGTCCATCGCGCGCCGGAAGCGGCGGCCGATCGCCTGGTTCATCGCGGCGTAGTCGTCGCCCGGCTCGATGCCGGCGATGTTGTAGCGCCGGTACTGGCCGCGTACCGGCCCCTCGGCGTCGAACACCACGCACGAGGCGACGGTCGCTTCTCCCATCGTGTGGCTGATGTCGAAGCATTCGATCCGCGCGGCCGGCTCGGCCAGGCCCAGCAGGGCCTGCAATGCCTCGCTGCGGGCCTTCTGCGCCGCATGGCCGGTGCGTTCGGTGGCCAGCGCCAGCTCCGCGTTGCGACGGGCCAGGTCGAGATAACCGGCCCGCTCGCCGCGGACATTGCTGCGGATCTGCACCTTGCGGCCGTCGGCGCTGGTGGACAGCGCATGCTCGATCAGCTCACGGTCTGGAATGTCGCGGTCGAGGATGATCTCGCGCGGCGCCACCTGCTCGCCGTAGTACTGCGACACGAACGCCGCCAGCACCTCCTCGGCGCTGTCGCTGCCGTTGGTCTTCGGAAAGAAGGCGCGGGTACCGAGATTGCGGCCGTCGCGGAACGCCAGCAGCAGCACGCAGGCGGCGGCGTCGCGCATCGCCACCGCGAGCACGTCGAGGTCGGCAGCGCGGCCGTCGACGTACTGGCGCGCCTGCAGGGTGCGGATGGAACCGATCAGGTCGCGCAGGCGCGCGGCCTGTTCGAATTCCAGACGCGCGCTGGCCGCCTCCATCAGCTCGCCGAGCTCGCCTGTCAGCTCGTCGCTGCGGCCTTCCAGCAGCATCGTCGCCCGGCGCAGGCTTTCTGCGTACTCGCCAGCCTCTACCAGACCCACGCAGGGCGCGCTGCAGCGGCCGATCTGGTACTGCAGGCAGGGCCGCGACCGGTTGCGGAAGACGCTGTCCTCGCAACTGCGCAGGCGGAACAGCTTGTGGATCAGGTTCAGGGTCTCCCGAACCGCTCCGACGCTCGGGTACGGGCCGAAGTAGCGTCCCGGAATCGAACGCGCGCCGCGGTGCATCGCGATCCGCGGCCACGCCTCCTGGGTCATCAGCACGTAGGGATAGCTCTTGTCGTCGCGCAGCAGCACGTTGTAGCGCGGTCGCAGCGACTTGATCAGCTGGTTCTCCAGGATCAGCGCCTCGGCCTCGGTGCGGGTGACCGTGACCTCCATCCGCGCGACCTGCGACAGCATCGACGCGATCCGCGGCGACTTCGGCGAGGCGTTGAAGTAGCTGGCGACGCGCTTCTTCAGCGCGCCGGCCTTGCCGACATAGAGCACGCTGTCGTCGGCCGCGATCATCCGGTACACGCCCGGCGCAGTGCTCAACAGGCGAACGAAGGCCTTGCCGTCGAAGGATTCGGACGTGGTGGCGGGCTTCGCGTCTGGCATGGCGGCGATTATCCCGTACCCGCGCGGCCCGGGGCGACCGGGTCGGCAGAGGGAGATTCAGGGACGGCGCTCGCGGATGAACACGGACAGACCGCTGAGGCGCGCTATCGGCGTCTGTCGGCGGTCATCCGTGCCCCGGCCGGCTCTGCTCCCCGGCCGTCGCCAGGCGCGCGATCACGCCGGCGGCCGCCGCATCCAGCAAGCGGTAGACGTGCTCGAACTGCGCCGGGCCGCCGGTGTACGGATCGGGAATCTCGGTGACGCCGGGCACCCCCGCCCACTCCAGCAACAGCGCCGAGCGCGCCCGCGCACCCTCCGGAGCACGCGCACGGACATCGCGCAGGTTGCCGCGGTCCGCGCACAGCAGCCAGTCGAAATCGTGATGGTCGCCGCCGCGGAGCTGGCGCGCGCGCAGCTGTGCGATGTCGATGCCGTACTCGCGCGCCTTCGCGATCGCTCGCCGGTCAGGAGGATCGCCGACATGCCAGTCGCCGGTACCGGCTGAATCGAGCTCGACCCGACCGGCCAGCGGCGAGGCCGCGATCCGCGCCCGCAGCACCCCCTCGGCCAACGGCGAGCGGCAGATGTTGCCCAGGCAGACGACCAGCAGGCGAATCGGTTCAGCCATGGCCGCCCGCCAGCCGCGCCTCGGCCCGGGCCAGGTCCTCGGGCGTATCGACGCCCGGCGGGAACGGTTCGGGGGTACGCGCGACGGCGATCCGGAAGCCGGCCTCCAGCGCGCGCAACTGCTCCAGCGACTCGATCCGCTCCAGCCGCCCCGGCGGCATCTGTGCGAATCGCTTCAGGAACCCGGCCCGATAGCCGTAGATGCCGATGTGGCGCAGCCAGTGACCGCCGTCCGGCAACCGGCCGCGGTCGTGCTGGAACGCGTCCCGCGGCCACGGCAACGGCGCCCGGCTGAAGTACAACGCGTCGCCACTGGCGGCCTGCACCAGCTTCACCGTGTTGGGATCGAACAGGGCTTCGACATCCTCGACCGGCGTGGCCAGGGTCGCCATTTCCGCGCCGCTGTCGCGCAGCAACGCCGCCACCGCCCTGATGCCCGCTGCCGGTGCGAACGGCTCGTCGCCCTGCAGGTTCACCACCACGGTGTCGTCGGCCCAGCCGGCGATGCGCGCGCACTCGGCCAGGCGGTCGGTACCGGACGCATGCCCGCGGGCGGTCATCGCGACCCGTACCCCGGCCCCGTCCAGCGCCGCGGCGATGCGCGCGTCGTCGGCGGCGACCCATACCTCGCGCGCACCGGCGGCGAGCGCGCGGCGGGCGACATGCAGCACCAGCGGCTCGCCGGCCAGCAGCCGCAACGGCTTGCCGGGCAGCCGCGAAGCGTCGTGGCGGGCGGGAATGGCGACGACGAAATCGGACATGCCTTTCAGCGCCCCCCGTCCTGCGGCCCCTTCGCCCCGGCCCCAGAGGCCATCGTTGCCTTGATCGCCTCCGCCATGCCGTCGACTTCTCCGGACAGCAGCATGCCCCAGCCGTTCCCATGGGGCCTGATGCTGACGACCTCCAGCTTGGTCAGCGTGAGCCCGCCAGCCTCGACCGTCCCGCGGGCGACGAAGTGATGGACCTCGCCTTCCTGCACCGAGCCCAGCGGAACGAAGTCGGTGATCCTGATGCCGCCCTTGCCCGGCAATCCGGTCGTCGCCTGCTTCTCGACGAACCGCAGGAAGCTGCGCATGAAACGGTCCGCGGGCATTGCCGCGACCGTTCCTGCGTCGGCCTTGCCGCCGAACAGCATCTTCGCCAGGGCATTCGCCTCCGTCCTGGGCATGGCCCCGAACACGGGCGCCAGCATCGCCCGGAAGCGCTCGGCCTCTTCCGGATGGACGAAGTCGGCGGTCACGCCCACGCCGTCCTCGCGCACCGCTTCGACATAGCGCTGCATGAAGGCCTCGGGCGTCTCCGCGGCGGCCGGGGCGGACAAGAGCCCCGCGACAAGCCCCAGGATCAGCACCGACAGCAGGTGCTTGCATGTCGACATCATCGGATTCGCTCCTCGTTACCGCACGAATGCCCTCCCCGGGCGCCAATCCGGTCCAGCAAGGCCACCCAGAACCCCTCGGGCAGCTCCGCGCTCACCGGCACGCTGAAATGCAGCCCGGTACGGAAGGCCGTGCACTTCACCGCGTCCTTCTCGGTCATCAGCACCGGCAGCCGGCTGCCGAACTCGAAATCGGCTTCGCTGTAGGCGTGGTGGTCCGGGAACGCATGCGGCACCACCGCGATCCCGAGCCCGCGCAGCATCGCGAAGAAACGTTCGGGATCGCCGATGCCCGCGACCGCGTGCACGCGCTGTCCGGCGAATGCGGACAGCGGCCTCGGGCGGCCTCCCAGCAGCGGGATCGCCTCGCCGCAGCGCAGGCGCATCGGCCACTCGCCGAACCCGGCGCCCCCGCCCGCCTCCCGGTCCTCGCCGAGATTGAGGACGCGGAAGTCGCATCCGGCGCCGCGCTCGACCGGTTCGCGCAACGGCCCGGCCGGCAGCAGGCGGCCGTTGCCGTAGCGGCGGCGGCCGTCGATCACCTCGATCTCGATGTCTCGCGCCAGCCGGTAGTGCTGCAGGCCGTCGTCGCAGATCACGATGTCGCAGCCGGCCTCGACCAGAGCGCGAGCTGCGGCGACGCGGTCGCGATCGACCCGGACCTTCGCGCCGGTACGGGCGGCGATCAGCACCGGCTCGTCACCGCCCAGCTCGGGATCGGTATCGGCATCGACCCAGCGCGCCTGGCCGGCATCGTCGCGGCCATAGCCGCGGCTGGCCACGCCGGGCGTGAAGCCCTGTTCGCGCAGCCGGTCGACGAGGGCGATGGTCAACGGGGTCTTGCCGGATCCGCCGACGGTGATGTTGCCGACCACGACCACCGGCACGCCCGGATGGCGACTGCGGCGCCCGTCGCGGTACAGCCTCCGCCGCAGCGCGACCACGCCGCCGTACAGCCCCGCCAGCAGGCGCGCGTGCAGCGGCACCGGCGCCTGTTCGTACCAGTACCGGGGCATCTGCCCGGTCGCCCGCGACGGCTTCGCGCTCATGGCGCCTCGCGGAACTGGAGGCGGTGCAGGTGCGCGTACAGTCCGTCCGCGGCGATCAGCTCGGCATGGGTGCCGCGCTCGACGATGCGGCCCTCGTCCATCACCAGCACCTGGTCGGCGTGCTCGATCGTCGCCAGCCGGTGCGCGATCACCAGGGTCGTGCGGTTCGGCATCAGGTGGTCGAGCGCGTCCTGCACCAGCCGTTCGGATTCGGCGTCGAGCGCGGCGGTCGCCTCGTCGAGGATCAGCACCGGCGCATCCTTCAGCATCGCGCGGGCGATCGCCAGACGCTGGCGCTGCCCACCCGAAAGCCTGCCGCCCTTGTTGCCGATGCCGGTATCGGCGCCGTCGGGCAGTTTCTCGACGAACTCCATCGCATTGGCGCCGCGGATCGCCGCCTCGAGCTGCGCGGGCGTCATCCGCTGCAGCTCGCCATAGGCGACGTTGGCAGCGACGGATCCGTCGAACAGCATCACCTGCTGGCCGACCAGGGCGATGTTGCGACGCAGGTCCCGCAGCCGGTATTCCTGCAGCGGATGACCGTCGAGCAGGATCTCGCCGGCTTCCGGATCGTAGAAACGCGGTATCAGCTTGACCAGGCTCGACTTGCCGCTGCCGGAGCGGCCGACGATCGCGGTGACCGTGCCGGGACGTGCGATGAAATCGACGTCGGCCAGCGCCGGCGTGGATTGTCCGGGATAGCGGGCGGTGACGCCGCGGAACTCGAGCACGCCCCCGGCGCGGGCGAGCGGACGGGTACCGGTGTCGGGTTCGTCGTCTGCGTCGAGCACGCTGAACAGGCGCTCGGCCGAGGCCACGCCACGCTGCAGCATGCCCTGCACATTGGTCAGCTGCTTGAGCGCCGGAATGATCGCCATCATCGCGATCATCAGGGCGACGAAGCCGCCCGCGCTCAGACGTCCCGCGGCGGCCTCACGGCCGGCGAAGAACAGCAGCAGGGCCAATCCGACCGACCCCATCAGCTGCACCATCGCCGAGGAAATGCTGCGGGTCGACTCGACCTTGACGCTCAGGCGGCGGTGGTGGTCGGCCTGGGCGGCATAACGCTCCAGCTCGACGTCCTGGGCGCCGTAGACCTTGACCTCCTGCTGGTTCGACAAGGCCTGGTCGGCCGACTGCATCAGCTGGCCGCCGCTCTCCTGGATCCGATGGCTGATCCGCCGGTAGCGCTTTCCGACCCGATCCATCACCCAGGCCAGCGGCGGCGCCATGACCAGGATCGCGATGGTGACCTGCCAGCTGGTCCACAGCATGACCACCAGGCTGGCGATCACCTGGAACGACTGCTGCAGCATGACCTTGAGCGCGTCGACCGCGGCCTGGGCGACCTGGTCGCTGTCCGAACCCAGTCGCACCAGCATCGACGGCACCGGTTCGCTGTCGAAACGCTGTCCCGGCAGATGCAGGTACTTGCCGAGCACCCTGACCCGCAGGTCGCGGGCGATGCCGCGGCCGGCGCGTGCCATGCCGATGTCGCTGACGTAGCCGGCGATGCCGCGCAGGACGAACAGGCCGACGATGATCAGCGGCAGCCAGATCTTGAGCCGGGAGCCCTGGTTGATGAAGGTCTCGTTGACCACCGGCTCCATCAGCTTGGTGAACGCGCCACCGGCCGCTGCTTCGATCAGCATGCCGACCAGCGCCAGCAGCAGCAGCGGTCGATAGGGCTGCGCGAAGGCCAGCAGTCGCCGGTAGGTCTGCCAGGCCCCTGCCGAGCCGGTCATCGGGCGGCCCCGCCTCCACCCTCGGAGCCGATCGGCGCGGCTCCGGCCGGCTGCGGCGCAGTCGCGATCATCACCCGCTTGAAGCCGAGCTGGCCCAGCGCATCGTAGGCGGTGACCACCGCCTGATGCGGCGTACGCGCATCGGCCCGCAACAGCACCGGACGCTCGCGGTCGCTGCCGGCGACTTCCGCCACGGTGGCCTTCAACGATTCGAGGTCGTCGCGGATCACCTCGTGGTCGTCGACGAAATAGCGGCCATCGGCGTTGACCAGCACGCTCAGGGCCTGGTCGGGTTCGGTCGGTTCGCCGCTGGCCTGCGGCAACTGCAGCTTGAGCACCGAACGCGAATCGAAGGTGGTGGTGACCACGAAGAAGATGATCAGCACCAGGATCACGTCGATCAGCGGGACCAGATTGATCTCCGGTTCGTCGAACGCGCGGTGGTCTTGGATCCGCATGGTCCCGGCCTCAGGCGGTCGCCGCGGCCGGCTGCGACGGACGGGCCGGCGCGGCGACGGGGGCCGTCCTTGCCGGGTCGAGGGTGTCGAGCAACTGGATCGCCTCGTGCTCCATCGCGACGATGTACTCGCCGATCCGGCCGCGGAACCAGCGGTGCATCATCAGCGCCGGGATCGCGACGATCATGCCGGTTGCGGTGCAGACCAGTGCCTTGCCGATGCCTCCGGCCAGCTGGTTGACGTCGCCGATGCCCTGGTCGCCGATCACCAGGAACATCTGGATCATGCCGACCACGGTGCCGAACAGGCCCAGCAGCGGACCGGCGGCCGCGATCGTGCCGAGGGTGTTGAGGTAGCGCTCCATCCGGTGCACCAGGTGGCGGCCGACGTCCTCGATCCGCTCGCGGACCTGGTCGCGCGAACGGTGACGCACGTCGAGCGCCGCCGCCAGCAGGGTTCCCAGCGGCGAAGTCTTGCGCAGGGACTCGATGTGGGCCGGGTCGAGCTTGCCGCGACCGGCCCAGGCCCGCACCTCGTTGCCCAGCCCGGGCGGCAGCACCGCGGTGCGGCGCAGGGTCCAGGCGCGTTCGACGATGATCGCCAACGCGACCAGCGACAGCAGCAACAGCGGGATCATCGGCCAACCGCCGGCCTTGACCAATTCGAGCACTCGCGAACCTCCGGCCGGAGCCGTATTCAATCCGGCCGATAGGATAGCCCAGCCCGCGGAATTCACGTCACCGCGCCCGCAGAGGGCCTCCCGCCACTGTGACCGGGTCGGCGAAGCGGAGAGGAGCCGGGGCACTCCCGAACGCGCCGCGGGGCGCGCATCGGCCGCGGACATTCCGCTGAACGCGCTTCCGGTGCCGCACGGCGCAGCCCCGCCCCGCCGTGCCCATTTCCCCTGCGGCTCAGCGCCCCGCCCGGGCCGCCAGCCTCCGCGCCTCGGCATCCCACAGCCGCGGCTGCGTCGCCCGTCGCGCATTCACGTCGACCCCGTCGCCGCCGATGCGCACCTGCAGGGCGCCCGCCAGGGCGGTGTCGTGCACCTCGGCACCCGCCACCTGCCAGCGGTCGAGGACCGCGGGTTTCGGGTGACCGAAACGGTTGCCGAACCCGGTCGAGACGATCGCATGGCGCGCGGCGGTCGCGGCGACGAAGCCCGGATCGGAGGATGCGCCGCTGCCGTGATGGGCGACCAGCACCACTTCCGCACGCAGCGCGTCCGCGGCCCGTCGCACCAGTCCGCGCTCGATCACCTCGCCGATGTCTCCGGTCAACAGCGCCGCGCCGTGGCGGGTCTCGATCCGCAGCACGCAGCTGGCCTCGTTGCGCAGATAGGGGAAATGCGGCGTCGGATGCAGGAAGCGGAACCCGACCCCGTCCCAGCGCCAGCCCTCGCCGGCGACACAGGGTCGCGCCATCCGCACGTCCGCACCCGCCGGTGCGAACGGCGCCACGACCCTGTACTCGCGCGCCACCGCCTCCAGCCCACCGACATGATCGTTGTCGGCGTGGCTGACCACGGCGCGATCCAGACGGGACACCCCCAGTGCACGCAAGGCCGGCACCACCGCCCGTTCGCCGGCATCGTAGCCATCGCGCACCGCCGGACCCATGTCGTACAGCAGCGTGTGTCCGGCGGTACGCACCACCACCGCCAGACCCTGACCGACGTCGAGCACGTGCAGCTCCACCTCACCCGCCCCGGGCAGGTTGCGCGCGGGAAGCAGCAACGGCAGCCACAGCAACAGCGCCAGCGGACGTGCCGGCACGCCGCGCGGCAGCAGCAGCCAGAACGCGCCCAGCAACGCCATCGGCAGCGCGAACCAGCGAGATTCGGGCAACCAGCGCACCGCCAACGGACTCGCCCCAAGCCATTCGAACAGCGGCCAGCTCAGGTCGAAACAGTATGCCGCCCATCGCCAGGCCCACGTCCCCGCGCCTGCGTGCACGGCTTCCAGTCCGGTTCCGGCCAGCGACAGCGGCACCACCACCAGACTCCACCACGGCACCGCGACCAGGTTCGCGACCGGCCCGGCCAGCGAGGCCTGGCCGAACAGCGCGACGCCCAGCGGCAGCAGTCCGACCGTCGCCACCGCCTGCGCCGACAGGAAGCCACGCAGCGGCCTGCGCTCGTAGCCCGGCAGGCACCACAGCAGCCAGGCGACGCCGGAAAAACTGAGCCAGAAGCCCGCCGACAGCACCGACAGCGGATCGACCAGGAGAATCGCGATCGCGGCGATCGCGAGCGTGGCCGCCGGCTGGAAGCGCCGTCGCCATGTCCGCATCGCTGCGACCACGGCGATCATCAACAGTGTCCGCACGGTCGGCAAGGCGAAACCCGCAGCCGCGGCATAGACGGCGGCACCGCCGAAGCCAGCCATGGCGGCCGCCACCGGTCGCGGGAAACGCCGTCCCAGCCCCGGCAACAGCCACCACAGTGCGGCTGCCAGAAGCGCGGCGAATCCGGCGACGAGACCGACATGGAAGCCGGAGATCGCGATCAGATGGGTCAAGCCGTTCGCGCGCAGCAGCGACCAGTCGGCATCATCCAGTCCGCGGGTGTCGCCCAGCGCGAGCGCCCGCACGAAACGCGCGGTCGGCGATGGAACCCCGACGGCGATCCGGGCCGACATCGTCTCGCGCCAGGCATCGAGCCCGGACGCCGCGGTCAACCGCTGTGCGCGAGCCGGGTCGCGGACATACCCGTTGGCGGCGATGCGGCGGGCCAGCGCGTGCTTCTCGCCATCGAACCCGCCGGGATTGCGCAGCCCGCGTGGCGCCCGCACTCGCGCCGCGAAGCGCCAGCGCTGCCCTGCCCGCAGCGCTTCGGGCGCCACGGGATCGTCGTCATACCAGGACAGCCGCAGCAACCGCCCGCGCAGGACCTCGTGCCGGGCATCGCTGTGCTCGACACGGAATTCGAAACGGGTCCGGCGGGGCTCGTGCACAGGCAGGCCGACGATGCGACCGCTGACCTCCAAGTCCGTACGCTCCAGCGCTGGCGACAGCTGAATCGACAACGCATGGCTCGCGTGCAGCGCCGCCAGTGCGGCGCCGAGCACGAACGCGGCGGGCCAGCGCCAGCCCCGCCACAGCAACAGGCCCGCCGCGGGCAGCGCCAACACCGGCAGCGGCCACGGCGGCAGTTTCGGCAGCAGCATCGTGGCGACGATCCCGGCAAGCAGCGCCGAGCCCGTGGCAACGCCGAACAGTGCCGGCTGCGACCGCTCGGCGGTACCGCATGCGGTCGGGGGCGCGAGCCCTCCGATTCCATGTGTCGCCGAAGCGGTGGCGGTGAGAGATGTATCTGCCGGCGTCCCTGCCGTCGTGTCCATGGGTTCAAACCTCTTCCGTCGATAGCTCCCTGAGCCTGCCCTCGTGCAGTTCGAGCACCCGGTCCAGGCGACGCGCCAGACTGCGGTCGTGGGTCACCAGCACCAGGCTGGTGCCCTGCTCGCGATTCAGCGACAGCATCAGTTCGAACACGGTCGCGGCGGTCTTCTCGTCGAGGTTGCCGGTCGGCTCGTCGCCGAGCACGCAGGCAGGCCTGTTGACCAGCGCACGGGCGACCGCGGCACGCTGGCGCTCGCCACCGGACAGCTCGCCGGGCTTGTGACCGAGCCGGTGGCCAAGCCCCACGGCTTCGAGCAGGTGGCGTGCGCCTGCCTCGGCGTCGGCGAGCGCCTTGCCACCCAGCAACACCGGCAACATCACGTTCTCCAGCGCGGTGAACTCCGGCAACAAGTGGTGGAACTGGTAGACGAAGCCGAGTGCCGTGTTGCGCAGGCGCCCACGCTCGGCATCCGACAGCGCGCTCATCTTCTGCCCTGCGACATAGACCTCGCCGCCGGTCGGCGTGTCCAGCCCGCCGAGCAGGTGCAGCAGGGTGCTCTTGCCGGCGCCGGACGCGCCCAGGATCGCCACGGTCTCGCCGCGCGCCACTTCGAGGTGAAGGTCATGGAACACGTGCGTGCGCAGCGGGCCCTCGGCGTAGGTCTTGGCCAGGCCCTCGCAATGGATGACGGCGTCGCTCATCGCCACCCTCCCCGCGGCCACCGGCCGCGACGGCCGGTCGACCCGAGCCGCCGGGTCTTCCCTGTCCAGCCCTGGCGTTCGCGCACGCGCGCGACGCCGCCATCGGAATGCATGCACTCACTCATATCGCAGCGCCTCCGCCGGTGCGGTGCGCGCCGCACGCCAGGCCGGGTACAGGGTGGCCAGAAACGCCAGGGTCAGCGCGATGGCGGTGATGATCAGCACGTCGCTGGTCTGCAGGTCGGTCGGTAGGCCGGTGATGTAGTAGACATCCGCCGACGGCAGCAGGCTGACCCCGAAAACGCGCTCGATGATGCGCAGGATGTGTTCCAGATTCAGCGTCAGCGCGATGCCGCCGATCACGCCGAGCACGGTGCCGATGACCCCGATCAGCGACCCCTGCACCATGAATACCCGCATCACTCCGCCGGGGGTCAGGCCGAGCGTGCGCAGGATCGCGATATCGGCCTGCTTGTCCGTGACCAGGCCGACCTGCGACGCGACGAGGTTGAAGGAACCCATGAGGATGATCAGCGAAAGCAGCAGGCCGACCATCGTCTTCTCCATCTTCAGCGCGTGGTACATGTTGGCGTTCTCGCTGGCCCAGTCGCTGACGTTGTAGGGGCCTTCCAGCTTCAGCGCGAGGTCGCGGGCGACGTTCCAGGCCTGGTCCATGTCGTGCAGGCGCAGGCGCACGCCGGTCGCGCCATCGCCGATCCTCAGCAGGCGCTGCATGTCGGCCATGTGAGCCACGGCCAGACCGCGGTCGAACTCCTGGTGGCCGGCCTCGAAGATCCCGCTGACGGTGAAGCGCTTCTGCTGCGCGATCGCGCCCATCGGCGTGCTGCGGAAGTTGGACGTGGTCACGATCACGCCGTCGCCGACGTTGACACCGAGCCATAGCGCAAGCTCGCGGCCCAGCACGATGTTGAAGCTGCCCGGCTTCAGCGAGTCCAGCTCGCCCATCACCATCTTGTCGGCCAGTACCGAAGTGGTCGCCTCCCGCTCGGGAACGATCCCGCGCACCATCGCCGGCTGGTTGCGCGCACCGGAGAGCAGTGCCTCCTTCTCCACGTAGGGCGCGGCGCCGGCGACACGCGGATCGGCCAGCGCGGTGTCGATCGCACGCTGCCAGTCCTGCATCGGTTCGCCGTAGGCGCTGACCGTCGCATGGGCGACCATCTGCAGCATGCGATCGCGGATCTCGCGCTGGAATCCGCTCATCACCGCCAGCGTGGTGATCAGCACCATCACCCCGAGCGCGATACCGGCGATCGAGGCGAACGAGATGAAGGAAATGAAGCCGTTGCGGCGTTTGGCACGCAGGTAGCGCAGGCCGATGGCGACGGGGACTGGTTTCAGCATAGCGGGCTATCTTGCCACCGAATCCGCGTGCCGATCCGGCCGGCCGCGCATCAACGCCAGCCTCAGTTCACGTCGCGCCGGGGCCGGCAGCGTATCGGGCAGCCACAGCCGTCGACGCAGACGCCCGCCCACCGTCCGCCAGGCCATGAAGCCCAGCGGCCCGCGCCAGTCGATCCGCAGGTCCTCGACCGCCCTCCCGTCGATGCGAATCCCGCCCTCCGCGGTCACCACGAGGTCGAAGCGCGGGTGACCGGCTTCCCGCCGGACACTCCGAAGCGACCACGCGACCGCGACGAGCGCCGCGGGCCAGGCCGCCGTCGCAGGCAGGTCCGAAAGCAGGCAGCCCATCGCCGCTAGCAATCCGAGCAGCAGGATCGCGATCAACAGCCAACGCGACGGTCGCCACGGATAGCGTCCCGCCAGGGCCACCTCAGGGAGGCAGGCTGCGGATACGGTCGACGAGGGACTGGAGTTCGGCATCGGCGGCGCGGTCGTGGCCCATGAACCAGTGCCAGAGCCTATCGTCCTCGGTGTCCAGCAGCCTTAGGAAAACATCCCGCTCGTCGCTCGGAGCGCCACGCCACTCGCGCTCCAGATAGCGTTCGAACAACTGGTCGAGTTCGCGCATGCCGCGCCGGCAGCGCCAGCGCAGGCGCGCCCGCTCGCGCTCGTCGGCGCCATCCATTCCGGGCCCGCTCACACCAGCAGCTCCCAGGCCAGTGCGCCCCACAGCGCCCACAACACCAGCCCCCCGAACAGGTAGGCCTGAAAGCGATGCATGACCTTGTTGTAGGTGCAATGGATCGCGCTGTGCAGCACCCTCAGGACGACGAACAGCCACGCCAGCACCAGCACGGAAGTGGTCACCTGCCCGTTCGCCGCCGCGATCACCAAAGCCAGGTAGAACAGCACCGGCAGTTCGAACAGGTTGCGGAAGTTGTCGGCGGCGCGACTGTCGGTCAGCCGGGCCGCGGCCTGCGCCGAAGTCGCGACGGACTGCGGGTGGATGCGCTCGCGCCTCATCTGCCCGATGCGCATGAAGTACATGCGGAACCAGACCGCACAGGTCAGCGCCACCATCGCCAGTGCGGGCCACCAGATCGCGTTTTCCTCCATCACGCCCTCCTCCTCAAAAGAAAAGGGCGCGCTCGCGCACGCCCTTCGGGGATCGCTGGATCGCCACGCCAACCGCTCAGGCGCGCCGTGCCAGCATCAGCTTCTTGATCTCGCCGATCGCCTGCGCCGGATTCAGGCCCTTCGGGCAGGTCCGCGCGCAGTTCATGATCGTGTGGCAACGATAGAGCTTGAATGGATCTTCCAGATCGTCGAGGCGCGCGCCGGTGTCCTCGTCGCGGCTGTCGACGATCCAGCGATAGGCCTGCAGCAGGATCGCCGGGCCCAGATAGCGGTCGCCGTTCCACCAGTAACTCGGACAGCTGGTCGAACAGCACGCGCAGAGGATGCACTCGTACAGGCCGTCGAGCTTCTTGCGGTCCTCCGGCGACTGCAGGCGCTCACGATCCGACGGCGTCGCGCTCTGCGTGCGCAGCCACGGCCTGATCGACGCGTACTGGGCATAGAAGTGCGTCAGATCCGGCACCAGGTCCTTGACCACTTCCATGTGCGGCAACGGATAGATCGGCACCTCGCCCTTGCCGTCGCAATCCGAGATCGCCTTGGTGCAGGCCAGCGTGTTGGTGCCGTCGATGTTCATCGCGCACGAACCGCAGATGCCCTCGCGGCAGGAGCGGCGGAAGGTCAGGGTCGGATCGATCTCGTTCTTGATCTTGATCAGCGCGTCCAGGACCATCGGCCCGCAGGTCGACAGGTCGACCTCATAGGTGTCGACGCGCGGGTTCATGCCGTCGTCGGGATTCCAGCGGTAGACCTTGAACGTGCGGACGTCCTTGGCGTCCCGGGCTGCCTGGAAATGGCGGCCCTTCTGGATCTGCGAGTTCTTGGGAAGAGTGAATTCGGCCACGGGTACTCGCTCCGGATCAGTAGACGCGCTTCTTCGGCGGCACCACGTCGACGTCGTCGGTCAACGTGTACATGTGCACCGGGCGGTAATCGATCGACGTGGTGCCGTCCTCGGCGACCGAGCACAGCGTGTGCTTGAGCCAGTTCGTGTCGTCACGCTCCGGGAAGTCCTCGCGTGCGTGCGCGCCACGCGACTCGGTGCGGTTCTCCGCCGACACGATCGTCGCCAGCGCCTGGCCGAGCAGGTTGGACAGCTCGTAGGTCTCGATCAGGTCCGAGTTCCAGACCAGCGAACGGTCGCTGACCTTGACGTCGGCGAACGAGGCATGGATCTCGCGGATCTTCCGCACGCCATCGGACAGGGTCTCGCCGGTGCGGAACACCGCCGCGTCGGCCTGCATCGTGCGCTGCATCTTGTCGCGGATGACCGCGGTCGGCGTGCCACCGTTGGCGTTGCGCAGCTTGTCCAGGCGGGCCAGCGCCTCGTCGCAGGCATCGCCGGCCAGCTTGGCCTGCTTGCCGTCCGGCCTGACCGTCTCCGCGGCGCGGTTGGCCACCGCGCGCCCGAACACGACAAGGTCCAGCAGCGAGTTCGAACCCAGGCGGTTGGCGCCATGCACCGACACGCAGGCCGCCTCGCCGATCGCGTAAAGGCCCGGCACGACCTCGTCCGGATTGCCGTTGCGCAACTGCACCACTTCGCCGTGGTAGTTGGTCGGAATGCCGCCCATGTTGTAGTGGACGGTAGGAATGACCGGGATCGGCTCCTTTTCGACGTCGACGCCTGCGAAGATGCGCGCCGACTCGGCGATGCCCGGCAGCTTCTCGTGGATGACCTCGGGGCCGAGGTGGGTCAGGTCGAGCAGGATGTGGTCCTTGTGCTCGCCGACGCCGCGACCCTCTCGGATCTCGATCGTCATCGAGCGGCTGACCATGTCGCGCGGCGCCAGGTCCTTCACGCTGGGCGCATAGCGCTCCATGAAGCGCTCGCCGTTGCTGTTGCGCAGGATGCCGCCCTCGCCGCGGACGCCTTCGGTGATCAGGCAGCCGGCGCCGTAGATGCCGGTCGGATGGAACTGCACGAACTCCATGTCCTGCATCGCCAGGCCGGCGCGCAGCACCATGCCGCCGCCGTCGCCGGTGCAGGTATGCGCCGAGGTCGCGGAGAAGTAGGCGCGGCCGTAGCCGCCGGTCGCCAGCACCGTGCCCTGGGCGCGGAACAGGTGCAGCTCGCCGGTGGACATGTCGAGCGCAAGCACGCCGCGGCAGGCGCCGTCGGCGTCCATGATCAGGTCGAGCGCGAAATACTCGATGAAGAACTGCGCATCGTGCGCCAGCGACTGCTGGTACAGGGTATGCAGGATCGCATGGCCGGTGCGGTCGGCCGCGGCGCAGGTGCGTTGCGCCGGCGGGCCCTCGCCGAATCTGGTGGTCATGCCGCCGAACGGGCGCTGGTAGATCCTGCCGTCCTCGGTGCGCGAGAACGGCACGCCGTAGTGCTCGAGCTCGATGATGGCCGGGATGGCCTCCTTGCACATGTACTCGATCGCATCCTGGTCGCCCAGCCAGTCCGATCCCTTGACGGTGTCGAAGAAGTGGTAGCGCCAGTCGTCCTCGCCCATGTTGGCGAGCGCGGCCGCGACGCCGCCCTGGGCGGCGACGGTGTGCGAGCGGGTCGGGAACACCTTGGTGATGCAGGCGGTCTTCAGACCCTTCTGGGCGAGGCCGAAGGTGGCGCGCAGGCCGGCGCCACCGGCACCGACCACCACCATGTCGAAGGTGTGTTCGTGGATCTTGTAGGCAGCAGGCATGTCGGTTTATCCCAGCGCGATGCGGACGACGGCGAGCACGCTGGCGGTGGCCGCGACGAAGCAGACGAAAATGTTGGCCAGGTGCAGCAGCGTCGCCGACCACGGCGTGTGCACGTAGTCCTCGATGATCACCTGCAGGCCGAGCTTGGCGTGCCAGAACGTGGCGATCAGGAACGACACCAGCAGCACCGCGTTGCATGGATGGCCGACGCGCGCATGGACGGTGGCGTGGTCGCCGCCGATCAGCGAGATGACCAGGCCGACCACGTAGATCGACAGGAAGACCAACGCGATCGCGGTGATGCGCTGGATGATGAAGTGGCCGGTACCGTCCTTGGCCGAACCCAGGCCGCGGGCGGTCTTGAGCGGATTGCGCAGGCGCGCGTTGCGGTCCGTGCTCATGCGCCACCCCGCTGCATCATCGCCACCACCCACACCAGCCCGGTCAGCACCAGGCTGCCGAAGATGGAAATCCAGCTGTTGCGGACGAAGGCCGGGATCGAATACGCGAAGCCCGCGTCCTGGATCAGGTGGCGGATGCCGTTGAGCAGGTGGTAGGCCAGCGACCAGCTCCAGCCGAACAGGATCAGGAAGCCCAGGCCCGAACGGGCGAAGCCGGTAAAGCCGGCCCAGGACTCCGGCCCCGCGGCCAGGGCGATCAGGCCCCAGGCGAGCAGCAGGCTGCCGGCGGCGAGGACCATACCGGTGACCCGGTGCAGGATCGAGGTCACCATCTGCACCTGCCAGCGGTAGACCTGCAGATGCGGTGACAGGGGACGTTGGGGGTTCGCCATGAGTGGACGGACAGTCTCGGCTGGGCGGCGGAGCCGCGTGGCGGAAGGATCGGGCTTGTGCGGGATGGGGCGGGCGCGCGGACGCGTCAGAAGTCGATGCAGCGGCCGTTCTTTTCCCAGTCGCCATAGCGGGTGGGGTCCGGACCGCCACGCCCCCCGATCTCGACCGCCCTGGCGTCGTCGCTCACCGGCTTCGGTGCCGGTGCCTCGGGCGCGTCGGAATCGGGATCGCGGGTCGTTTCGCCTATCATCTCGGCGTTGAAGCTTAATTCCCGCCCCCATGCCTGACAACCCACAGAGCCACCTGCCGGACCCCGCTGGCCCGCTTTTTGCGTTGCCCGACTGCCACGTCGTCGCCTTGCGCGGACGCGATGCGCTCGCATTCGCGCAGGCGCAGTTCATGAACGATGTCGATGCGCTGGCCGACGGGCAGTGGCAGTGGAGCGGCTGGCTCACGCCGAAGGGCCGCGTGGTGGCGTTGTTCGCCCTGCTCCGGGTCGATCCGCAGACGGCCTGGCTGCTGCTCGCGGATGCCGATCCGGAGGCCTTTGCGGAGGCCCTGAGGCGCTTCGTGTTCCGCAGCAAGATTGAGATCGAAACGCTTGAAGGAAAAGCAGTTTATGCGGACTTCTCGGCGCCATCGGCAGCCCATGGCGCGCATGTCGGCCGGCTTGACGGCGACGAACTCGAGTTCGACATGGGCACCCCGGTCGCGCCGCGCCGGATGTGCGTCGGCGGCCGTCCGGCCGAGGAAAGCCCTGCGCAGGTCGCGCGTTGGCGCCAACACGACATGCAACACGGACTGCCGCGGCTGGAAGCCGGCCAGTCCGGACACTGGACGCCACAGCAGCTGTCGCTGGAGCGCCTGCGCGCCTTCAGCGTCAAGAAAGGCTGTTATCCCGGACAGGAAATCGTCGCCCGCACCCATTTCCTCGGCAAGGCCAAACGGGGGCTGATGCGGATCGAGGCCGCACAGCCGCTGGCAAGTGGACAGGAGCTGCAAAGCGAAGGCGGCACAGTCGGCACGCTCGTCAGCGTCGGCCACGACGGTGCCCAGTGGTCGGCGCTGGTGGTAGCGCCGCTCGACCATCCGCACGACGCACTGCGGGTGGAAGACGTCGAGGTCCGCGAGGCCCCGCTGTTGGACGGGCTGGCGCGCTGAGCGCTGCGCCGGCCCTGCCCCGCCCGCCTGCGGCGCCAGGCTATCCCGCCAGCTCGGTAGCGGCGTCGACGATGTCCTGCTCGCCCGGGATCACCAGGAAGGCGGCACCGGCCAGCGGCGTGTAGGTGTCGGCACCGACCACGCGGCGGAACGGACGCGCGCCGAAGCCGCCTTCGATTATCGCGGTGATCACGCCCTCGCCGACGCCCGCGCTGTGGCGCCCCTCGTCGACGATCAGGATGCGCCTGGCGCCGCTTGCCTGCTCACGGATCCAGGCCTCGTTGAGCGGCACCAGCCAGCGCAGGTCGACCACGCGGCACTTCCAGCCACGCGCGCGCTCGATCTCGCGCACCGCACGCAGGCTCATCGGCACGCCATTGCCGTAGGTGAAGATCACCAGGTCGTCGTTGCCCTCGCCATAGACCCGGCCCTCGCCCAGCGGCATCGCCTCGCCGGGCGGCGGGTAGTCGGTCAGCCAGCCGCCGTCGCCGGCCTCGTACAGGTCCTTGGTCATGTACAGCGCGATCGGCTCCAGGAACACGCTGACCCGCCCGTCGACCTTCGCCAGCGCGGTCAGCGTGCGCAGCATCGTCGCCGCGTCGTCGCCGCGCGACGGGCAGCCGACCACCAGGCCCGGAATGTCCCGCAGAGCGGTGATCGAGTTGTCGTTGTGAAAGTGGCCGCCGAAGCCGCGCTGGTAGCCCAGCCCGGCGATCCGCACCACCATCGGGTTGGCGTACTGGTCGTTGCTGAAGAACTGCAGGCTGGCCGCTTCGCCGCGGATCTGGTCGCAGGCGTTGTGAAAGTAGGCCAGGTACTGGATCTCGGGGATCGGCAGCAGCCCGACGTTGGCGAAGCCCTGGGCCATGCCGAGGATCATCGTCTCGTCGAGCAGCGTGTTGAACACCCGCCGCGGACCGAACGCCTTCTGCAGGCCCTTGGTCACCGTGTAGACGCCGCCCTTCTGCGCCACGTCCTCGCCGAACAGCAGCGTCTCGGGGTACTTCGCGAAGATGTCGTGCAAGGCATTGTTGATCTGGATCGCCAGATGCCGCGGCGGCTGGTTCTCGGGCAGCTTCGCCTCGCTGCCGAATGCCTGCAGACGGCGTTCGCCATAATCGGCGCGCTCCGCCTCCGCTTTCACCCGCGCGGGCGAATACGGCGCCAGAGGCGCGACGACGTCCTCGAGCCGCTCGAGCTTGGGACGGCGGTCGGCCTCCTCGGCGGCGGCGAAGCAGCGCTTGCGGATCGACTCGTACAGGTCGATCACCTCGTCCTTCGTCATCAGGCCCGAGTCCAGCGCGATCGCCGCACTGCGCAGCAGCGGGTCGCCGGCCTCGACGCGGCACAGTTCGTCGATCGAACGCCACTCGATCTCGAAGTCGGTGCCGGCATGGCCCATGATCCGGTTGGTGCGCAAGTGCAGGAAGGTCGGACGCCGGCTCGCACGGCAATGCTCGACCGCCGCCTGAACGTCGCCGTAGCCCGCGGCCAGGTCGAGGCCGTCGGCGTAGAAATAGTCGAGACCGTCCATGTTGCGGAAACGGCTGCCGATCCAGCCCGGCGGCGTCTTCACCGAGATGCCGATGCCGTTGTCCTCGCAGACGAACAGCACCGGCGCCGGCAGCTTCTGGTAGGCGGTCCAGGCGGCGGCGTTGAACGCGGTCTGCGCGGTCGCATGGTTGGCCGATGCATCGCCGAACGAACAGACCGCGATGCTGTCGTCGGGAATCGGCAACGTGTGACCGAGACGCCGGCCGGCCTCGATCGCGATCGCAGTGCCCAGCGCCTTGGGCAGGTGCGAGGCGATCGTCGAGGTCTGCGGCAACACCCACAACGGCTTGCTGCCCCAGACCTTGTGGCGGCCGCCGGAGGCCGGGTCGTCCTTGCTGGCCGCGAACGAGAGCGCCGAGTCCATCACCGGGTCCATGCCCGGCAACTTGCGGAAGCGTTCGGCCATGAAACCGCCGGAGCGGTAGTGCAGGAATGCCGGATCGGTGTGGCGGGTCAGCCGCGCGACCATCGCGTTGCCCTCGTGGCCCGACGAACCGATCGTATAGAAGACCTTGCTCTGCAGCCGCAACACGCGCGCCATCAGGTCCAGATGGCGGCTGATCAGCTGCGACTCGAACAATTCGCGGAAGCCGGCCGCGTCGAGTGCGCTGCCATCGAGGATCGCATCGGTCGCCGCCGGCCGGACATCGGCGCGGCGGTTCCAGCCCTTCACGAACTCGGTGAAATTGACGTCGCATATCTCGGCACGATTGAGTCCGCGCATGCGTGCCGGGATCGGATCGGGGACGGGCTGGAAGGTCATTGCGGTCTGGACGGGAGGCTAGGACGAAGCCGCTCATTCTCCTACACCGCCGCGCTGCCCGCACGTGCGTGCGGCGGCATCCGCGACGGACGTGCCGCGCGACGCCGATCTTCTACCGATCGCACAACCCGCTGCCGGCATGCGAGGCGGCAAGCGCCACCAGCACGACGGCGACGACGTTCATCGCGATGCCGGCCCGCATCATCTGTCCGATGCGCACATGGCCCGACCCGAAGACTATCGCGTTCGGCGGAGTGGCCACCGGTAGCATGAAGGCATAGCTCGCACCCAGGCCGATCGCGACCAGCAGGGGCATCGCGGGCACCCCGAGGCCCAGTGCGACCGCAGCCAGCACCGGCGTGAACGCGGTGGCGATCGCCGTGTTGCTGGTCAGTTCGGTCGCGAAGATGACCAGCACCGCCACCGCGAACACCACCAGCAGCATCGGAGCACCGGCCAGGCCATAGAGCCCGCTGGCGATGAAGCCGTCGACGCCGTGCATGCCGATTGCCGCCGCCAACGACAGGCCCCCGCCGAACAGCACCAAAACCCCCCAGGGCAGTCGCGCGGCCGTTTCCCAGTCCAGGACTGCACGTCCGCGTCCATCCGCCGCGCGCCCGGCGGGCAGCAGGAACAGCGCCAGCGCACCGGCCATCGCGATCACCGCGTCGGTCAATCCCGGCAGCCCGAGCCAGGCGACGAGCTGCGGCCGGAGGATCCACGCCAGCGCCGTCAGCGAAAACACCACCAGCACGGTCCGTTCGCCGCGCCCCATCGGCCCCAGGCCCTCGAGCATGGCGCGGATCCGGATCTCGCCCTCTGGCAAGGCGCGCATCCGGACCGGAAAGGCCAGGCGGGTCAGGTACAGCCAGGCCAGCACGAGGAAGGTCAGCATCACCGGCACGCCGAAGCCCATCCACGCCAGCATGGTGATGTCGCACCCCAGCTGCTCGCGTGCATAGCTGGCGACCACCAGGTTCGGCGGCGAGCCGATCAGCGTCGCGGAGCCGCCGATCGAGGCCGCATAGGCGATCGCCAGCATCAGGCAGGTGGCGAACGGACGCACTTCGTCTTCCGGCACGTCACCGTCGCACGACAGCATGCCGATCACCGACACCCCGACCGGCAGCAGGATGATCGTCGCCGCGGTGTTCGATATCCACATGCTCAGGAAGCCGGCGGAGATCATGAAGCCGGCGACCAGCCGCCGCGGCCCGGTACCGACCCGCAACAGGATGTTCAGGGCAATCCGGCGGTGCAGACCCCAGCGTTCCATCGCCAGACCCAGCATGAAGCCCCCCATGAACAGGAAGATGATGTCGCTGGCATAGGGCCGCACCGCCTCGGCCGGCGTCGTCACGCCGAGCAACGGAAACAGCACCACGGGCAAGAGCGCGGTAGCCGCCAGCGGTATCGCCTCGCCCAGCCACCAGACCGCCATCCATGTCGCCACGCCCGCGGTCATGCGCCCTTCCAGCGGCAGGCCGCCCTCGGCGGCATCGGGAATCAACGCGAAAGCGAGCAGTCCGAGCAACGGACCGAACCCGCGGGCCAGCCGCCGATGCAGACCCGGGCCCGCCGGTGTTTCCGCGCTCGACTGCATGGTCACCTCCGGGTCGGCGCCTGATCAGGTCGACTGGGCGATGCGACGCGCGGCGAAGGCATCGGGAGCCGCCATCGGCGTAAAGCCGGGCGTCTCCGTCACCCGTTGCAGCCAGCCGACGATGGCGGGAAACTCCGCCAGACCGATGCCGCCATGGCCGGCGACATGGGTATAGGCGAACAGCGCGATGTCGGCGATGCCGTACGACGGCCCGGTGAACCAGTCGTTCGCCTGCAGGTGGCGCTCCATCACCGCCAGTGCCGCCCGCCCCTTCTCGCGCAGGACCGGCAGCTCGGCCCGGCGGGGCGAGTCCAGCGGGGTCCAGCCACAGATGAAGCGGGCCACGGCGATGCAGGGCTCGTGGCTGTACTGCTCGAAGAACATCCAGCCCAGCGCCTGCGCGCGCTGCCAGGCATCGTCCGGGAGCAGCGTCGTGCCTTCCGCCAGCCACCACAGAATGGCGTTCGATTCGGCGAGGATGCGACCGTCGTCCAGCTCGATGATCGGCACCTTGCCGTTCGGATTCTTCGCGAGGAACTCCGGCGTGCGGGTGGAACCGTCGTCGGAGCGGACCTCGACCCAGCGGTATTCGCGCTCAAGTTGCTCCAGTGCCAGCCGCACCTTGTGGCAATTGCCCGAGGGCGAGAAACCGTAGACGGTGATCATTGTGCGCGCCCTGCGTGGCGTGCGCGCCACTGCTCGCGGGTCTGGCCCCAGATGTCCACTTCGTGCACGTCCAGCGGCGGCGGCAACACGCCCGGTCCGCGGCGGCTCGACCCCAGCCGTCGCGCCACCGCCTGCGACGCGGCATTGGCCGGCGCGATGCAATGGATCACTTCGCTCCAGCCCAGTGCATCGAAGGCCCAGTCGATCGCCGCGGTACACGTCTCGGTCGCATAGCCCTTGCCCCGCGCATCGGGGTGGAACGCATAGCCCACCTCGGTGCCCGGCCAGCCATCCGGCTGCCAGGGGCCGCCCTGCCCGACCCACTGCCCGCTCGACTTCTCGACCACCGAGAACATGCCGAAGCCCTGCAGCAGCCATGCGCCGGGCATCTGCAGGAAGCGACGCCAGGCATCGCCGCGCAGCAGTGGACCGCCGATATGGATCGAGCTCTCGTGGGCGAACATCTGCGCGTAGCGCTCGAAATCCTCGATCCGTGGCACGCGCAGGATCAGGCGCTCGGTTTCGATGACCGGGCCGTTGGCGATATCCAGACCCACTGCGGAACCTCCGTTGCGTCAGGTGAACCGCTTGCCGGCGCGACACGTTCGGTCCTGGCGCCGGAAGCCGATGAAGGTACGGATCAGAACGCGTTGATGCCGGTCAACTCGCGCCCGATCACCAGCTGGTGCACGGTCTCGGTACCCTCGTAGGTGATCACCGACTCCAGGTTCAACGCGTGGCGGATCGCCGAGTGTTCGGTGGTGATGCCGGCGCCGCCCAGCAGATCGCGGCACTCGCGGGCGATGTCGATCGCCATCCGGCAGTTGTTCCACTTCGCCAGCGATACCTGCTGCGGCTGCATCCTGCCGGCGTCTTTGAGCCGGCCCAGCTGCACCACCAGCAGCTGCGCGAGGGTGATCCGGCGGGCCATCTCGGCCAGCTTGATCTGCGCGCTCTGGGTCGCCGCGACCGGGCGGTCGAACAGGATGCGCTCCTTGGAATAGTTCAGCGCTTCGTCCAGGCAGGCGATCGCCGCGCCGATCGGCCCCCAGGTGATGCCGTAGCGGGCCTGGGTCAGGCAGCCCAGCGGCCCCTTCAGGCCCTTCACGTTCGGCAGGCGGTTGGCATCCGGCACCCGCACGTTGTCGAAGTACAACGCGCTGGTCACCGACGCGCGCAGGCTCATCTTGTGCTTGATCTCCTGCGCGGCGAAGCCGGCCATGCCCTTCTCGACCACGAAGCCCTGGACGCCGTCCTCGGTCTGCGCCCAGACGATCGCGATGTCGGCCAGGTTGCCGTTGGTGATCCACATCTTGGAGCCGTTGAGGATCCAGTCGTCGCCGTCGCGCCTGGCGTTCGTCTTCATGTTGGCGGGGTCGGAACCGCCGTGCGGCTCGGTCAGGCCGAAGCAGCCGATCACCTTGCCCGCGGCCATGTCCGGCAGCCAGCGCATGCGCTGCTCCTCGCTGCCATAGGCATAGATCGGATACATGCACAGCGACGACTGCACGCTGACGAAGCTGCGGATGCCCGAGTCGCCGCGCTCCAGCTCCTGGCAGATCAGCCCGTAGCTGACCGCATTGAGACCGGCGCAGCCGTACTGCTCGGGCAGCGAGGAACCGAGCAGGCCGAGCTCGGCGATCTCGCCGACCAGTTCCTTCGGGAAGCGCCCCTGGTCGAAGCAGTCGCCGATGATCGGCAGCACCCGCTCGTCGGTGAAGCGGGCAACCGTGTCCTGCACCGCCCGCTCCTCCTCGGTCAACAGTGAGCGGACGTCGTAGAGATCGTAGGGATGCAGGGCCATGGCGGATTCATGCGATAGAGGAAACCGCCATTGTATCGACGGCCCATCGGCGACGGCACCCCCGTCCGGCGCGCCGGGTCACGCCATGCGGCAACGCCCGGCGACGGCGCGGTCCGCAGAAGGCACGGAAAAGGGGCCGGTCGCCCGGCCCCTTCGTGATGGATCGCGGTGCCTTGCGGCAGCGGCAATGAACCGCCGCGCGTCAGCCGCGGGTGACCGGCCCGGCGGCATCGGCGGTCTGGATCACCACCTTGCCGTCGACGACCGGCAGGCGGTCACCCGGTTCCTCGTCCATGCGCACGGTGCGCTCCTGGCCCTCGAAGCGGTAGGTCACGTCGTAGCCGACCACCGCGTCCTCGTCGCCGAGCAGGATGCGCTCACCGGGCTTGCTGTCCACGCGCTTGGTGCCGGTCGAACCGTCCGGCGCCCGGTAGGTCACCTCGTAGCCGACCACGCGGGTGTTCTGCGAGGTATCGGTGACCGTGCGGCACTGACGATCGACGCGTTCGACGACCTGGCCGCCCTGGTGGTTGCGGTCGATCCTGTTGCCGATGTAGCCGCCGGCCGCGGCACCGGCCGCGGTCGCGACCTTGCGGCCGTTGCCGCCACCGACCTGATTGCCGATCACGCCGCCGATGATCGCGCCGGCCACCGTGCCGCCGACGTTGCCGTCGCGCTCGGGCATGCGCTCCTGCACCACCACGTCCTCGCAGACCTCGCGCGGATGGGTGCTGGTGCTGGTCTCGCGAACCGGATCGGTACCGATCACGGTCGCGTACAGCTTCTGCTTCTCGGTCACCGGCTCGACCGCCAGGACCTCGGCGAAATCGACCCGGCCGGTCTCAAGCGAAGCCGCGTCATCGGACCCGGCAGCATCCAGCGGCGAGCCCGGATCCGTCACCAGCGCCTGTTCGCCGCCGCGGTCGTCGCCGGTGAAACTCTGGTACGCCGCCACGGCAACGCCACCAACCAGCAGGGACGCCAACGCTACCGCCAACATGTTCTTGTTCATCACGGCCTCCATGAGCGGGAATTCGCCCGCATCGACTGATGGGGCGATTCCATCATCCGGAACCTGAACGGCTGCCTATTTTCGTAACGCGATCTTCAACCGCAGTGAACGACGTTCAGCTCGCGTGATAGCGTTCTCACATCCACCTTGACGAGGTTGCCGATGGCCAATCCAATACTGCTGCCGCTGATGGACTGGGCGCGCAAGCTGCGCTACCCGACCCTCTTCAAGATCACCGCCGTGGCCTTCGCGATCAGCGTGCTGTGGCCGTTCGATCCAGTGCCGTTCCTCGACGAGATCGTGCTGGGCCTGGGCACCCTGCTCCTGGCGAACTGGAAGGACCGCAACAAGACCGGTCATGGCAGGAGCGGCGACGTGATCGACGTTCCGCCCGGACGCGACGGCGGACGCTGAGCGCGCCTCCTGGTTCGCGCCGTCATGCTGGTCGACTCGCATTGCCACCTGGATGCGCCGGAGTTCGGCGTCGACCGACGAGACGTGATCGCCCGCGCGCGGGCCGCGGGCGTGACCCGGCAGATCGTTCCCGCGGTCAGCGCCGCCAGCTGGCCCGGCCTGCGCGAAGCCTGCCGGCTCGCCCCCGGCCTGCACGCGGCCTATGGCCTGCATCCGATGTACCTGGCCGAGCACCGCCCCGAGCACCTCGTCCAATTGCGGGACTGGCTGCAGCGCGAACATCCGGTCGCGATCGGGGAATGCGGGCTCGACTACTTCGTCGAGGGCCTGGACCACGACGCGCAGGGCCACTACTTCGATGCCCAGTTGCGGCTCGCACGCGAGTTCGACCTCCCGGTCATCGTGCATGCGCGCCGTGCCGTGGACGCGGTGATCGCGGCGATCCGCCGTTTCGGCCCCCTGCGCGGCGTGGTCCACAGCTTCTCCGGCAGCCCCGACCAGGCGCGCCGCCTGCACACGCTGGGCTTCCTGATCGGCCTGGGCGGCCCTGTCACCTATCCGCGCGCGAACCGCCTGCGCCGGATCGCCGCCGAAGTACCGATCGAAAGCCTGCTGCTCGAAACCGACGCGCCCGACCAGCCCGACGCGGACATCCGCGGCCAGCGCAACGAGCCGGCACGGCTGACCCACGTGCTCGGAACGATCGCGACCCTGCGCAACATGGTGCCGGACGAACTGGCCCGCGCCACCACCGCCAACGCCGAACGCTTGTTCGGGCTATCCGCCGTAAATGCATCGTGACGCCCACAGGAACGGCGCGAGCCGCGACTGGCTTGAAGGAAAAGCCACATCGCAGCTCACGCCGCTCCTGCGAATCCGGGCGGAGGAGAGCTGACCGGCCGCCAACAAACGGTCATTCGTGCCGATCCGCGTGAATCCGCGGCTCACGGCGTCCGCCGGCGGCCCCGCCTTGCCGGCGCAGCAGCATCTCGAGCGCCTTGCCGACAGCGGCGAACGCGAACGTACCGGTGACATGCGTCGCTGCACCCAGGCCGCCGCCGCAATCGAGCTTGAGCGCCGCCTCGCCGTCGACCTTCGGGCGCACGCCGCAGACGGTGCCGTCGGCCTGCGGATACTTCACGTTCTCCAGCGAGTACACCGCCGGCACGCTGAAGTAACGTGCCGGGCTGCGCGGGAAATTGAACTCGGCACGCAACTTCTTGCGGATCAGCGCCAGCATCGCGTCGTGCTCGGTTCGCGACAGGTCGCGCACCCGCACCAGGGTCGCGTCGGTGCGCCCGCCGGCCGACCCCACCACTACCAACGGCAGCTTCCGGCGCCGGCACCAGGCAATCAGCTCGACCTTGCTGCGGAAGCTGTCGCAGGCATCGAGCACCAGGTCGAAACCGCCTTCGAGCAGCTCGGCCACGTTGCCGGCGGTCAGGAAGCTCGTCACGGCGCTCACCGAGATTCCCGGGTTGATCGCCCGGCAGCGTTCGGCCATCGCCTCGACCTTGGCACGACCGTACTGACCGGCGAGCGCCGGCAACTGGCGATTGGTGTTCGACACGCACAGGTCGTCCGCGTCGATCAGGGTCAGGTGGCCGATGCCGGTGCGCGCAAGTGCCTCGACCGCCCACGAGCCTACGCCTCCCATCCCGACCACCGCGACCCGGCAGGCAGAGAAGCGGGCAAGCGCGCCTGCGCCGTAGAGCCGGTCGACGCCGGCAAAACGCTCCTTCAGCGACGCGTCCAGAACAGGGGAATCAGGGGCTGCGACCATCGGCATAGTGTACGGACGGCAGCCGCTGGCGCCGAGTCGCAGCATGCTATCGTGCCCGCCACATCCAAGGAGGCCAGGCCATGAACGACACCCAGCCCGACACCGCCGCCAAGGCGCCGACGACCGGCAATGCATCCAGGTACCTGTTCCTGTTGATCCTCGGCCTGGTCCTGGGCGTGATCGCGACGGTGATGGCGCTGCGTGCGATCGAGGCCCGCAAGACCATCGACGACCGCCTTCCCGACGCGGTGATGCACGTGCAGCAGTGGCACCTGGACAAGTTGCAGGCCAGCCTCAAGCAGAATCGCTGCGCCGCCACCGACACCCTGCCCCACCTGCGCACCCTGCGCGAGATGGCCAACGACCTCGAACCGGCATTCCCTGACCTTCGCGACGACGAGCGCTTCGTCCAGAGCGCCAGCAAGCTGCGCGCCACCCTCGACACCGCGCTGGCCAACCCACCGCTCAACTGCGCCGGCGTCGAAGCCGTGGCCAAGGACATCGGCAACGCCTGCAAGGCCTGCCACCAGGACTTCCGCGGCTGAACCCACGCTCATCCTGAACGACCCGAAACGGGGCGCCCGGAATTGGCGGAGCGTTCATGCGCGATCTCCTAGCGTGGAGCCGAAGCGCGGGAATGGGCCCGCGCATGCGCCCTTCGACGCAGGAGACCGGCATGAACAGGATCGATCCCAGCAACCGCGATTCGAACGATGCACGCCAGAACGCCCCGGACAATAGAGAGCTCCGTCCGCGCCGTTTCGACCTCCGCCTGATCGGCGTCGCCGGCGCAGGCATGCTCGCTCTGGCTGGCTGTGCGACTCCCGGCTATGGGCCGTCGGGTTCCGCCGGCTACGGCTCGTCCGCGCCTTCGTACGGCAGCGAGCGCTGCTACGACTGCGGCGTGATCACCCGCATCGAGCCGATCCGCACCCAGCGCGCCCCGAACGCCACCGGCGCGATACTCGGCGGCCTGGTCGGCGCGGTCGCCGGCCGCGAACTGGCCGACGACGAAAGCAAGGGCCGGCGCAACACCGCCACCGTCGCTGGTGCGGCGGCCGGTGCGGTCGCCGGCAATGCGGTACAGAACGCGGTCCAGACCCGCTACAACGTGCACGTGCGGATGGACGACGGACGCACCACGGTCGTCACGATGGACAGCATGGGCGGCCTGCAGGCCGGTTCGCGGGTGCGGGTCGCCAACGGCCGCGTCTACGGATACTGAGCCCTCGTCCGGGCTCCAGGGCCCTGATCGTCAGGCAAAGAAAAACCCGGCCAGACGGCCGGGTTTTTCATGGGTTCCCGATGTGCCTCCGGCCTGATGGCCGGCGGAACAGGTACGCGTACGGGAACCGCGGTGATTACAACGGTTCGACCGCGTCGGCCTGCAGGCCCTTCTGGCCCTGGACGACGGTGAAGGAGACCTGCTGGCCTTCCTTCAGGCTCTTGAAGCCCTGGGTCTGGATCGCGCGGAAGTGCACGAACACGTCCTCGCCATTCTCGCGGCTGATGAAGCCGAAGCCCTTGGCATCGTTGAACCACTTGACGGTACCGGTTTCACGGTTCGACATTGACTTGCTCCTTGGAACGTTGATTTGGACATCGCTTGCGCGAAGTGCTGGTTGCAAGGAGGAAGCGAGGTGCAACGATGTAGCGGATCGTCGGATCAACCGCATCGGGCCACGATTCACGGTGACCCTGGCAAGCGCAGCGTCCGCAACTTACCCCGCACCATGTGAAAATGCAATCCGACTCCGACCGGGGGAACCGTCCTCCCATCCAGGCCCGCAGCCGGTCGGTTTCATCCCGGTGCCGAGCGCCAGACCTGGAGCCGATGATTGGACATACACCACCTCTACTACACGCTTGCCGGCGTCCTGATCCTGATCGGCGTCGCGGGCACGGTGCTGCCGGCGCTGCCGGGCGTGCCCCTGGTCTTCGTCGGCATGCTGCTGGCCGCCTGGACCGGCGACTTCCAGCAGGTCGGCTGGATGCCGCTGACGATGCTCGGCCTGTTGACCGTGCTGTCGGTGCTGGTCGACTTCGCCGCCACCGCACTGGGCGCCAAGCGGGTGGGCGCCAGCCGCCTGGCCCTGGTCGGCGCGGTGATCGGAACCTTCGCCGGCCTGGCGTTCGGCTTCGTCGGCATCTTCGTGGCGCCGTTCGTCGGCGCGTTGATAGGCGAGCTGATCCACACCCGCCATGTCGGTCAGGCGACGCGGGTCGGGCTCGGCACCTGGCTCGGCATCGTCGTCGGCACCGTGCTCAAGCTCGGCCTGGCGTTCGCGATGCTCGGCCTGTTCCTGCTGGCCTGGTGGCTGTAGGAGCCGGTCCACGTTCCGGGCCGCCGCAATCGTTTTCATCGGCGGCTATCCTCGTCCCGTGACCCCGTTCGACTCCAAACCCGTCCTGACGGATGCTCCCCCGATGCCCAAACCTCTTCCCCGCACCGCGACCCCGGATACGAAACGCCTGCTGCTGTTGCCCGCCCTGTTCGCGTTGGCGCCGCTTGCCGGACAGGCCCAGCAATCGGCGCAGCCGACTACCGCGGAGGCCTGTCTGCGGATAGATGCCGATGCGGACCGCCTGGCCTGCTACGACGCGTTCCATCGCCGCCAGGCCGGCACCGCCCACGACGCCGACGTGGCCGCACGAGAGGCGCGGGCGATCGCGGAGAACCTGGAGATCGGCGAGCAGGTGGTGCCCGACGCGATACCCGCGATACCCGAGGTCGGCGGCGAGCTGTACCCGCACGAGGATCCGCTGCGCACGGCGATCGCCAATGCCGGCAAGGGCTCGCTGCTCGACAGCCGCTGGGAACTGGCGCGCGACTCCAAGCTGGGCACATTCAATTTCCGCGCCTACAAGCCGACCTACCTGTTGCCGGTGTTCTGGACCAGCGACGTCAACGACACACCGGCGTCGCCGAACCCCAACAACACCGTCACCACACCGCTCGGCCTGCAGGACCTGGAGTCCAAGTTCCAGCTCAGCTTCAAGATGAAGGCATGGGAGAACATCTTCGGCGACAACGGCGACCTCTGGCTCGGCTACACGCAGAGTTCGCGCTGGCAGGTCTACAACGCCGACATCTCGCGGCCGTTCCGAGAGACCAACTACGAACCCGAGGCGATGCTGGTGTTCCGCAACAGCTATCACCTGCTCGGCTGGAGCGGACGGATGGCGGGCATCGGCCTCAACCACCAGTCCAACGGCCGTGCCGATCCGCTGTCGCGCAGCTGGAACCGGGTGATCGGCATGGTCGGCCTTGACCGCGAGAACTGGTCGCTGGTGCTGCGGCCGTGGTGGCGGGTTTCGGAAGATCCGGCCGACGACAACAACGCCGACATCGAGGACTACGTCGGCCGCGGCGACGCGACCCTGGTCTATGTCCACGGAGGCCACCAGTTCTCGTTGACCGGCCGCCATTCGCTGCGCGGGGACGATCGTTCGCATGGCTCGCTGCAGTTCGACTGGGGCTTTCCGATCGACAACGGGCTGCGTGGCCATCTGCAGGTGTTCGATGGCTATGGCGAGAGCATGATCGACTACAACCATCGCGCGACCTACATCGGCCTGGGTGTATCGATGCTGGAGTGGTACTGACGCCGTCGCGATCGTCCGTCGCAGCGCCGGAGACGGTCCCGGACGATCATGATCCACCGCACCGGCCCGGTGACGTCAAGCGCAAGGAGAACACGCGATGAAGATGCGACGCATCCTGTCCCTCGATGGTGGCGGCATCCGCGGCCTGGTCAGTTGCCTGTGGCTGCAGGGGGTCGAGGTCGCGCTTGCGCAGGCAGGCAAGCCCGGCCTGCTGAAGCGGTTCGACCTGCTCGCCGGCAGTTCGACGGGCGCGCTGATCGCCTGCGGGCTGGCGCTGGGGCGCAATCCCGCCGAGCTCGCCGAGCTCTACCGCAGGCAGCGCCACGACATCTTTCCAGGGATGGCCGAGCGCCTGTGGTCACGCGCGGGCCGTCTGTTCACACAGGGCGCATCGGCGCCCCGCTACGACGGCAAGGGCCTGGAGAAGGTGCTGAAGAAGACCTTCGGCAGCGCCACCCTCGGCGAGGCGAAAAAGCCGCTGCTGGTCACCAGCTACGACACCGTGTCGCGCAAGCCCGTGATGTTCAAGAGCTTCAAGCCGGAACATGCCGGGCTGCCGGTCTGGGAGGTCTGCCGCGCCTCGGTCGCCGCGCCGACCTATTTCCCGGCCCACGGAATGACGGTCGAGGGACGCAAATGCTCGCTGATCGACGGCGGTGTCGTCGCCAACAACCCGACCGCCTGCGCGATCGCCGAGGCGATGCGCAAGGACCGCCGCGTCGACAGCGCCCACGACCTGTTGGTGCTTTCGGTGGGTACGGGCGAGCGCAACCGGCCGATCAATCTCAGGACCGCACGGGAATGGGGGGCGCTGGAGTGGGCAGTGCCGATCATCGACGTGCTGTTCGACGGCAATACCGACTCGGTCGACTACATCGCCCGCCACATCGTCGGCGACGGCTATTTCCGCATGCAGGCCGAACTGATGCCCGGGCTCGACGACCTCGACGACGTCACGGAGACCAACCTCGCCGGTCTGGAGGCGATGGCGAACAGCTATCTGCTGCGCGCGGATACCCAGCAGCGGCTCGCCGGGCTCGCGGCCCGGCTCTGAGCCGGACCGCCCGGACGCAGGCTAGGTCCAGTCGTCGATGCCTTCGCGCGCGTAGACCTCGCGGAACGACGGCAGCGCCTTCATCCGCTGCGCATGCGCCGACAGGGCTGGCCAGCCGTCGGCGGGGCGCGGCATGTTGCGCGACCAGCGCATCAGCATCGTGAACACGAAATCGACCGCGGACCTCGTATCGCCGAGCAGGTACGGCCCATTGGCGGCGAGGTGTTCGTCCACCTGCGACCAGGCCGACTCGATCGTCTCGCGCGCCCTCGCCCGGACCGCGCCGGCGCTCTCCTCGCCCGCCGGTTCGTCGGAGTAGAACCACGCGCGATAGGCCGGCATCAGGGTGTAGGCGGCGAACAGCATCCAGCGGTAGTAGGCGGCGCGGGCGGCGCTGCCGACCGGCGGCGCGAGGCCGGCCTGCGGATGCAGGTCGGCCAGGTGCATCGCGATCGCGGTCGATTCGGTCAGGACCTGGCCATCGATCACGAGCGTCGGCACCCGCCCCTGCGGATTCAGCTTCAGGTATCCGGGCGACTTCTGCTCACGCCTGTCGAAATCGAGCATCACCAGCTCGTGCTCGATCCCGAGCTCGATCAGCAGCCAGTGGACCACCAGCGACGCGGTGCTCCTGGAACCGTACAGGACGACGGACATCGGTTTTCCTTCTGCGAGGGGGAGGACGGACAAAAAAGAAGCCGGCACGTGCGCCGGCTCCACAGGAAGGCACTCAGGCTTCGACGACCACCGGGATCTTGCCGATCCGGGTTTGCCACTCGCGCGGACCGGTGCGATGCACCGACTCGCCGGTCGAATCGACCGCGACGGTGACCGGCATGTCCCTGACCTCGAACTCGTAGATCGCCTCCATGCCCAGGTCCTCGAACGCCAGTACGCGGCTGGCCTTGATCGCCTTGGACACCAGATAGGCCGAGCCGCCGACCGCCATCAGGTAGACCGCCTTGTTGTCGCGGATCGCATCGATCGCCGCATCGCCGCGCTCGGCCTTGCCGACCATTCCCAGTAGGCCGGTCTGTTCGAGCATCTGGCGGGTGAACTTGTCCATCCGGGTCGCGGTGGTCGGGCCGGCCGGGCCCACCACTTCGTCGCCGACCGGATCGACCGGACCGACGTAGTAGATGAAGCGGTTGGTGAAATCGACCGGCAACTTCTCGCCCTTGTTGAGCATGTCGACCATGCGCTTGTGCGCGGCGTCGCGGCCGGTCAGCAGCTTGCCGTTGAGCAGGATCACTTCGCCCGGCTTGAAACTGGCGACTTCCTCCCTGGTGATCGTGTCGAGGTCCACCCGGCGCGCGTTCTGCGGGTTGTAGGTGAGCTTCGGCCAGTCCTCGAGCGACGGCGGATCGAGCGCGACCGGACCGTTGCCGTCGAGGGTGAAGTGCGCATGACGGGTCGCCGCGCAGTTCGGGATCATCGCGACCGGCAGGTTGGCGGCATGGGTCGGATAGTCCTTGATCTTGATGTCGAGCACCGTGGTCAGGCCACCCAGGCCCTGTGCGCCGATGCCCAGCGCGTTGACCTTCTCGTACAGCTCCAGCCTCAACTCCTCGACCCGGCTGGACGGACCGCGGACGATCAGGTCCTGGATGTCGATCGGCTCCATCAGCGATTCCTTCGCCAGCAGCATCGCTTTCTCGGCGGTGCCGCCGATGCCGATGCCGAGCATGCCCGGCGGGCACCAGCCGGCGCCCATCGTCGGTACCGTCTTCAGCACCCAGTCGACGATCGAATCGGACGGATTGAGCATCGCGAACTTGCTCTTGGCCTCCGAACCACCGCCCTTGGCGGCGACGATCACGTCGACGGTGTTGCCCGGCACGACCTTCACGTTGACCACCGCCGGGGTGTTGTCCTTCGTGTTCCGGCGCGCCCCTGCCGGCTCGGCCAGCACCGAGGCACGCAATTTGTTGTCCGGATGGTTGTAGGCGCGGCGCACGCCCTCGTTGACCATGTCCTCGACGCCCATCGTCGCATCGATCCAGCGCACGTCCATGCCGATCTCCAGGAACACGGTGACGATGCCGGTGTCCTGGCAGATCGGACGGTGGCCCTCCGCGCACATGCGCGAGTTGATCAGGATCTGCGCCATCGCGTCCCTGGCCGCCGGCGACTGCTCGCGCTCGTACGCCGCCGCCAGATTCCGGATGTAGTCGACCGGGTGGTAGTAGCTGATGTACTGCAGGGCGTCGGCGACGGACTGGATCAGGTCGTCCTGCCGGATCGGAACGGGAGCGCGGGACACGGAAACGTCGGAAGCGGGCTGGCTGGCGGTCACGGGATGGGCTGGCTTGCGGCTGGGGCGCATATTCTAGCGACCCGGCCTGCCCCCCGCCCCTGCCCCTCCCACCCGGCGCCGCTTCCACCCATGGATGCGACGAAGCGTGCGAGCGCCGCGACGAAGCGAAATACGGGGCCCGCCCGCCCCGCGCTAGCATGGGGCACCTGCGGTCCCGGTCCGAATGCCCATGGCCATCGCCATTCCCCATCCGTTGGGGCTCAGCCACAAGCAGCTGTTCTGGATCCTGCACCTGGGCGGCTGGTTGGCCTACCTGGGGCTGGGTTACCTGAGCGCGCTGGCCTACGGCAAGCCCGGCGGCTACGCGATGGTCTACCTGGCCACCGGTGCGACCGGCGCGGCGACCACGCTGGGCCTGCGCTACCTGCTGCGCGCCTGCCGGGGCCGGCCGCCGGCGCTGCAACTGGCGATCATGGTGCTGCCGATCCTTGCCAGCTCGGCGCTGATGGAACGGGCCGGTCGCCATCTCAAGCTCGAGTTCTGCCCGGATTGCTCGCCGGAGAACACGCTGACGGCGTTCTTCTATGCGCTGAGCAACATCTATGTCGTCCTGGCCTGGGTCGGGCTGTACCTGGGCATCACCTACTACAGGCAGTCCCAGGACGAGACCCGGCGTGCCCTCGCCGCGCGCACGATGGCGCACCAGGCGCAGTTGAAAATGCTCCGCTACCAGCTGAATCCACATTTCCTGTTCAACACCCTGAACGCGATCTCGACCCTGGTGCTCGACCGCGACAACGCGAACGCGAACCGGATGGTGCAGAGCCTGTCGGCATTCCTGCGCCACTCGCTGGACAGCGACCCGATGCAGCGGGTGACCCTGCGTCAGGAAATGGACGCACTGACCCTGTACCTGGACATCGAGAAGGTCCGTTTCGCCGAGCGGCTGCAGGTGGAAACCGAAATCGACGAGGACTGCTGGCGTGCGCTGCTGCCCAGCCTGCTGCTGCAGCCGCTGGTCGAGAACGCGATCAAGTACGCGGTCGCGCGCCAGGTCGAGGGTGGCCTGCTGCGGATCGAAGCGCGTCGTGACGGAGACCGGCTGGTGCTGACGGTGACCGACAACGGCCCGGGCTGCCTGGCGCTGGAGGGCGACACCCTGCCCGCAGGGAACGGCGTCGGCCTGCGCAACACCCGCGAGCGCCTGCGGGTGCTGTACGGCGAGGCCGGCACGCTGTGCGCGCGCAACCTGCGGCATGGATTGGAAGTCCGGCTGCAGTTGCCGTTCGAGACCTCTGCCACTTCGGAGCGCGGCCTTGTCCGGACCGATCGCTGATACCCGGCCCCCGCACGGTTTGAAGGACGGCGCCATCCGGCCGATCCGCACCCTGATCGTCGACGACGAGCCGCTGGCGCGACGCGGACTGGTGCTGCGGCTGGCGGGCCATCCCGACATCGAGATCGTCGGCGAATGCGGCGATGGCGCCGCCGCGATCGCCCAGGTGCATCGGCTGCAGCCCGAGCTGATGTTCCTCGACGTGCAGATGCCGGGGGCCGACGGTTTCGCCACCCTCGGCCAGATCCCCGCCGCGGAGATGCCTCTGGTGGTGTTCGTCACCGCCTACGACCACTACGCGATCCAGGCCTTCGAGGCCTCGGCGGTCGACTATCTGCTCAAGCCGGTCGACGAACGACGGCTCGAACAGTCGCTGGAACGTGTCCGGCAGGCCCGCGAGCACCGTGCCGCGCTCGGCCACTGCTCGCAGCTGCTGGAACTGCTGGGCGGGCTCAGCGGCCGGCCGCCGCTGGAACTCGACGAGGCGCTGCAGCCGGATGCGCTGGAGCAGTTGCAGCGCGACGAGCGGCTGTCGGTGCGCGATGGCGGCCGCGTGGTGCGGGTGCCGCTGCACAGCATCCGCTGGATCGATGCCGCCGGCGACTACATGTGCATCCACACCGACGACGATACCCTGGTGCTGCGGGCGACGATGCGCGAACTGGAGCGGCAGCTCGACCCGCGACGTTTCCCGCGCATCCACCGTTCGACGATAGTAAACGCACGCCGGGTCATCGAGACCCGGCCGCACAGCAATGGGGAAAGCTTCCTGCGGCTGGATTGCGGACAGGAGTTGAAGCTGTCCAGGAGCTACCGCGACCGGCTGCAACTGCTGCAGTAGCCGGCGGGCCCACCACGCGGTCTTTGCGGCGATCGCATCGGAGTGCAGCCGACGCAACGCTTCGCCGCGACAGATGCCCGCTTCGCCGCAGGCCATGACCAACGGGCCATAGCCGGTCCATTCATCGCGCGCATCGTGCCCGCAAGCCGATGCGGACACGCCGATGAAACTCACCCAAGCCTCCCTCGCCAATCCGGCCGCGGTCGCCGTCGCGGTCTGCATGGTCTGCGCGTTCGGCCTGATCAGCCTGCTCGGCCTGCCGCTGCAGCTGTTTCCCGACATCGAGCGGCCGCAGATGAACATCCAGACGTCATGGCGCTCGGCCTCGCCGCAGGAGATCGAATCGGAGATCGTCGAGCCGATCGAGTCGGTGATGCAGGGCCTGCCCGGACTGGAGGAGATCTCCTCCGACATCAGCGCCGGAAACAGCTGGCTCAACATGAGCTTCGCGGTCGGCAGCGACATGGACGCGACGCTGGTGGAGGTGCTGTCGCGTATGAACCGGCTGCCCCCGCTGCCGCGCGATGCCGACCCGCCGGTGGTGCAGTCCGGGGGGTTCAACGCCGGCGACACACTCAGCTTCTTCTTCGTGCAGAAGTTGCCGGGCACGGCGGGCGGTGTGCACGACTACAGAAAGCTGATCGAGGACCGCATCGTCCCGCGCCTGGCCGCGATCGAAGGCGTGGCCGGCGTCGAGGTCCGCGGCAACGATGCCGACGAACTGACCATCGCCGTGGACCCGCAACGCGCCGCCGCGCTCGGCATCCAGATCCCGGAGATCGCCGCGCTGGCCGCGGGCGCGACCGACGTCTCCGGCGGGTCGGTCGAAGTCGGTCGGCGCGAGTACGTGATGCGCTTTGCCGGCCGCTATTCGCCCGAGGCGCTGGGCGGCCTGATCCTGGCCTGGCGCGACGGCCGCCCGGTACGGCTGGCCGACATCGCCCGGATCGATGTGCGCCCGCCGCCACGCGGCGCCGTGTCCTACCAGAACGGCAACCCGGCCATCGGACTGCGCATCCTGCGCGCGAACGGCGCCAACGTGCTGGCAACGCTGGACGAGGTCGTCCGCACGGTCGACGCATTGCGCGAGACGGAGTTGCGTCCGCACGGAATCGACATCGCCCAGAGCTTCGACTCGGGCATCTTCATCCGCCGCGCGATCCGGTTGCTGTCCGGCAGCCTGGTGGCCGGACTGATCCTGGCGGTCGGCTGCCTGTGGTGGTTCCTGCGCGACGCGCGCGCGACCGCCCTGATCGCCTGCGCGATCCCGATCTCGATCCTGGCGACCTTCATCGTGTTGAAGCTCACCGGCCGCAGTCTCAACGTGATCTCGCTGGCCGGGCTCGCGTTCGCGGTCGGCATGGTGATGGACGCCGCGGTGGTGGTGGCCGAGAACATCGTCCGCCTGCGCGAATCGGGCATGCCGGCGCTACAGGCGGCGCTGCAGGGCACCCGCCAGGTCGGCGGTGCGTTGCTGGCCTCGACCCTGACCACGGTCGCGGTGTTCCTGCCGGTGATCTTCATGGAGGACGTCGAAGGCCAGCTGTTCTCCGACCTGGCACTGACCATCGCGATCGCGGTCGGAGTGTCGCTGCTGGTCGCGGTCACCGTGCTGCCGGCCGCGGCCGGCCGCTGGCTCGGCATGGGCGGGCGCGGCGACGGCGGGGCCCCATGGGCGCGGATCAGCCGGCATGCGCTGGCGGCCACTGCCAGCCGCCGGCACCAGCTCGCCTGGATCGCCGGTCTGGTCGTCGCGCCGGTGGCGTTGACCGTTGCGCTGATACCGCGGATCGACTACCTGCCGCCGGTGCAACGCGCCGCCGCCGACGCCAGCATCGACCTGCCGCCGGGCATGAGCATCCAGCGCGCCGACCGCGAGATCGCGCCGGTCCTGCTGGAGCGGATGCGGCCGTACATGGACGGCGACCGGGAGCCGAAGCTGCGCAACTGGTACCTGAATTTCTGGGGCGCCGGTTCGGCCTCGCTGGGTGCGCGCACCGAAGATCCGGCCCAGACCGACGCGTTTCTCACGATCATGCGCGAGGAAATCCTCGCCGGCCTTCCGGACACGCAGTCCTCGGTCTTCCGCGGCGCCCTGTTCGGCGGTTTCGGTGGCTCCGCGCGGGCGATCGCGATCCATCTCCAGCACCCGGATGCCGATGCCCTGATCGAAGCCGCGGAACTGGGCCGGCAACGGCTCACCGAACGTTTCCCGGAAGGCACCGTGCGCAGCTGGCCCAATACCGCGGCGGCGACGCCCGAGCTGCGGATCACCCCGGACGACCGCCGTCTGGCTGAAGTCGGCTGGCGCCGCGACGACCTCGCCACCACGGTGCGTACGCTCGGAGATGGCCACTGGCTGGGCGAGCAGTTCGACGGCGACCGGCGCCTGCCGATCATCCTGCGCGGCGCCGGCGAACCGAGCCTGGACTCGCTGCGCTCGGCACCGCTGGCGACGCCGTTCGGTGGCATCACCCAGCTTGCCGACCTCGCCCGCATCGACACCGTGCTCGCACCCAGCCAGTTGCGCCGGCTCGACGGCCGCCGCACGGTCAGCCTGACCGTCGATCCGCCCGCGTCGATCTCTCTGCAGGAAGCGCTCGAGATCGTCGATCGCGAGATCGTGCCGGCCCTGCGCGCGTCGCTGCCGGCCGACGCGGCGGTGCAGGTGTCCGGCAGCGCCGACCGGCTCGGCGAGGTGGTCCGCACGATGGGCGGCAACTTCGCAATGGCGCTGCTGGTGCTGTTCATGCTGATGGCGGCGATGTTCCGCTCGCTGCGCGACAGCGGCTACGTGATGGCGACGCTGCCGATGGCGATCCTCGGCGGCGTGCTCGGCCTGCAGGTGCTCAACCGGGTCTCGGGGCAGAGCCTGGACCTGCTGTCGATGATCGGCTTCATCATGCTGCTGGGCATGGTCATCAACAACGCGATCCTGCTGGTCGCGCAGACCCGCGAGGCGCAGGCCGAGGGCCACGATCTCGACGGCGCCCTGCACGAGGCGCTCAGCCGGCGCCTGCGGCCGATCCTGATCGCCGCGCTGACCGGGGTGATGGGCGCGTTGCCGATGGCGGTCAATCCCGGCCCGGGCGCCGAGATCTACCGCGGCATGGCGGTGGTCACCGTCGGCGGCATCGCGCTCAGCCTGCTGTTCACGGTGCTGCTGATCCCGGCCCTGCTGCGGCTGCTGGAAGCCCGGCTGCCGCACCACGTCCCGCAACCTTCGGCCACGGTCGTCGCGCAAGCGGTCTCCCCCTCCTGAAACCTGCGGATGAAGCCCCCATGTCCACGCGCAAGAAAATCCTGATCGCCGCCGCGGTGCTGGTATCGGCGGTGGTGCTCTACCAGCTTCGCAACACCTCACCGACTGCCAACACGCAGGCGCAGACGGCGACCGCCGAGGACGCGCCACCGGCCGCGATGGTGCGGGTGGCGCCGGCGGTCGACACCGAGTTCGCGCCGTTGCACCGCGCCACCGGCAGTGTGATCAGCCGCCACGATGCCCGCATCGCCAGCGAGCAGGACGGACGCATCGTCCGGATCGCCGATGTCGGGCAGCGGGTCGAGGCCGGCGCGGCGCTGGCGGTGCTGGACGACACCGCGCTGCGCCTGCGCGAGCGGGAAGCCAAGGCCGAGCTGGCCCGGATCGACACCCTTCTCGAACAGGCGCGCCGCCAGGAGCGCCGCTACGCGCAGCTGGCCGATGCGCAGAACATCGCCCGCGCCCAGTACGAACAGCTACGTTCGGATCGCGACGTGCTCGCGCAGGAACGCGCGCGCGCCGCCGCCCTGCTGGAACAGACCCGTCACCAGCGCGCGCAGATGGTGATCCGCGCGCCGTTCGCCGGCGTGGTCGTCGAACAGCATGCCCGGATCGGCGAGTTCCTCGCGCGCGGCGCGCAGGTTGCCCGCCTGGTCGACACCAGTGGACTTGAAATCCAGGCGCGTGCCCCGGTGGCCCTGGCCGCGCAGCTGGCGGTCGGCGATCCGGTCCGGGTGCGTGCCGAAGGTGAGCGTTCCATTGCCCGACGTCCGGCAACGTCATCGGCACCGGCATCGGCATCGGCATCGGGCGAATATCGCATCACTGCGGTGGTCCCCGTCGGCGACGAGGCGTCTCGCCAGCTCGAGATCCGGGTCGCGCTCGACGACGGCCGGCTCCCGGTCGGCAGCGCGGTCGAGCTGGCGATCCCCAGCGAAGCGCCGCGCCAGGTCGTCGCGGTACCGCGCGATGCCGTGCTGCTGCGGCGCGGAGGCAACTACGTGTACCGGGTCGACACGATGCAGCGGGCGCAGCGGGTCGACGTGGAACTGGGCGAGGAGCTCGACGGCCTGGTCGAGGTCGACGGCGAACTGAGCCCGGGCGATCTGCTGGTCGTGCTCGGAGGCGAACGTCTCGAACCCGGTCAGCCGGTGCGGATCGAGGCGACGGAGGCCGTCGCCTCGCATGCCGGCCCCGGCCTCGGGACCGGAAGCGCCGCCCGCCTTGCCGGGACGGCGCGATGAGCCGGCGCCGTTCCGCCGCTGAGGCATGGCTGCTTCTCGCCGTGCTGCTGGCTCCGTCGTCCAACGCGCATGCCTGGGAGCTGACCCCGGCGCAGATGGAGCGGCTGGTCCGGGACGTGACCGCCGCGCAGAATGCGGCCACCGCCCCCAGCGCCGACCTCGAAGACGTCGAACGCCTGTACGACCTCTACACGCCGGATTTCGTCTACGAGCATCCGATGATGGATGACGTGTACACACGCGAGCGACTGCGGAACAATCATCTCGCGGCACTGGAGAAGGGACGCTTCGAAGGCCCCGGGGCCGCCGGGCACGCCTATCGCATCGTCGGCATGATGCACGGCGACAACGCCACCGCCGTCCAGCGCATCAATGCACGGATGGGAGACCGGGCACCGCGGATGGCCGTATTCGAGTTCAGCGACGGCAAGGTCTCGCGGATACGGGAGTACTGGAACTACTGACACGACGGCCACCCTGAGCCACCCCGCCGTCGGCATCGCGGTTCTGCCGCCGTGCCGTGCGTGCGCGCCGGCCGGTTTCGCGTTTCAAGGCGAGCGGCCAGAATCACGGGCATGGACACCCTGATCCTTGCTCTGGACCTGGTCGGCACCTTCGTGTTCGCGCTCAGCGGCGCGATGATGGGCGTGCGCCGACGCCTGGACCTGTTCGGCGTGCTGGTGCTGGCCTTCGCGACCGCCAGCGCGGGCGGAATCCTGCGCGACCTGCTGATCGGCGCGACCCCGCCGGCCGCGCTGCACGACTGGCGCTATCCGGCGATCTGGATCAGCGCCGGCCTGATCGCCTTCGCATGGAGTCCGTGGATCGAGCGCCTGGATCATCCGGTGCGGGTGTTCGATGCGCTCGGCCTGGCGGTGTTCGCGGTCGCCGGCACCGACAAGGCGCTGGGCGCCGGCATCGGCCCGCTGATGGCACCGTGCCTGGGCATGCTCAGCGGCATCGGCGGCGGCATGCTCCGCGACGTGCTGCTGGCACGGGTGCCGCTGGTGCTGCATGCCGAACTCTACGCGGTGGCTGCGCTGGCCGGTGCCAGCGTCGTCGCGATCGGCGACGTGCTGCGGCTGCCGGCGTTTCCGATGACGATCATCGGCGCCGCGCTGTGTTTCTTCCTGCGCCTGGCCGCGCTTCGCTACGGCTGGCATCTGCCGAAGGCGCTACAGGCGCCGCCGGCGGAAGGCAGCGACTGAACCGATTCCACGCTCGGCGTCCCCCAGGCTGTCACATCGGCGCCTCCTGCCCCGTCCCCGATCCCATGACGACCCAGATCTTCGAAACCCATCGTGCGCGCCTGTTCGCGCTGGCCTACAAGCTGCTCGGCAGCCGCAGCGACGCCGAGGACGTGGTCCAGGACGCATGGCTGCGCTGGTCGCAGGCCGACCACGACAGCATCCGCGACCCGGAGGCCTGGCTGGTCACCGCGACCACCCGGCTCGGCATCGACCGCCTGCGCCAGGCACGCCACGAACGCGCAACCTACCCCGGCCCATGGCTCCCCGAACCGCTGCAGGTCGACACCGCCCCCCCATCCGGGCGGGATCCCGAGCAGCATGCCGACCTGGCCGGGCAGGTATCGCTGGCGTTCCTGGCCCTGCTCGAGCGCCTGGGCCCGGAGGAACGCGCAGCATTCCTGCTGAAGGAGGCGTTCGACTACGACTACGCGCAGATCGCGCCGCTGCTTGGCCACAGCGAGGCCAACTGCCGGCAGATGGTTCACCGCGCACGCAGTCGCCTGCAGGCCGGACGTCCCCGCTTCGAGGTGACCCGCGACCGCCATCGCGAGCTGCTGGAACGGTTCATGCACGCATCGCAGTCCGGCGACAAGGCGGCGATCACGCAGTTGCTGACCGCCAATGCGCGGCTGGTTTCCGACGGCGGCGGCAAGGTCACCGCGGTGATCCGCCCGCTGCTCGGCGCCGAGCGCATCGCCCGCCTGTACTGGGCGGTGGCACGCCGGATCGGCAGCACGACCCAGGCCCGTATCGGCACCGCCAACGGCGAGCCGGCGCTGCTGCGCTGGCACCGGGGCCGGCTGCATTCGATCACCACGATCTCGGTCGACGGCGACCGCATCAGCGAGGTGCTGACGGTGATGAACCCGGACAAGCTACGGCGCTGGCAGCACGGTTGAGGCTGGCAGGCCCCCCACGGTATTCGCAGGAGTGGCCGCAGGAGCCGCGAAAGCCGCGAAAGCCGCGAAGGAGCTTTTCCATGAAGGACCTGTCGCGGCTCATGCCGCTCCAACGGCCGTGGTTACAGGGCGCGGGCCGATATTGCCGGTGTCACGCGACGGCGCCCTCGCCCGTCTACCTCGTGCAACGGCCGTGGTGGCCGCCATGAGAAGAGAGCAACGCAATGAATGCATCGCACATCGATTACACCGTCCACGTTCCGCGACACTTCCAGCAGCTGGTGCAGCTCAGCGGCCAGCTGTACAAAGGGCCTCTCGGCGCGCAGCTGGTCGAACTGATCTCGCTGCGCGTGTCGCAACTCAACGGCTGCGTGTTCTGTCTGGACATGCATGCCGACGCGCTGCGCAGGGCCGGCGTCGCCCAGCGCAAGCTCGACACGGTCAGTGCCTGGCGCGAGAGCCCGCTGTTCGACGATCGCGAACGCTCCGCGCTTGACTGGGCGGAGACGCTCAACGCGCTCGGTCACTCGTCGGTACCGGACACCGCGCTTGAAGCGCTGCGGGCACAGTTCGACGAACGCGAGATCTGCGAACTGACCTTCGCGGTCGCCGCGATCCGCGCCTGGAACACGCTCAACGTCGGTCTGCGCAAGCCGTTGCCGGAAACCCCATACGCCGCCGCCGCGGCCTGAGCCGACCCTCCTCTCTCCCAAGTGCGAACGGCCTGCCCCGCCGCAGGCCGTTCCTCACGTGCGGCGGCTACACTGCAGGCGTCCCGGTCACGACAGGCCCCATGCACGCCACCGCGTCGTCCCCGAATTCATCCCGACCGAGCCTGCGCGAGCGCTTCGATGCGTTGCGCAACCTGCCGCCGTTCCTGCGCCAGATCTGGGCCACCAGCCCGGGGCTGACCCTGATGACGCTGGGGTTGCGCCTGGTCCGAGCGCTGGTGCCGGTGGTGATGCTCTACATCGGCAAGCTGATCATCGACGAGGCGGTACGCCTGGTCGGAACCGGACTGCCGCCCGGCGGGCTGGAGGATGCGTGGCGATCCGGGGTGCTGCATCCCCTGGCCTGGCTGCTGGCGATCGAGTTCGCTCTGGCGATCGCCTCCGACCTGATCGGGCGATTGGTCAGCTATGGCGACGCGCTGCTGTCGGAACTGTTCACCAACGCCACAAGCATCCGCCTGATGGAGCATGCGGCGACCCTCGACCTGGAGGACTTCGAGGACCCGGACCTGCAGGACAGGCTCGACCGCGCACGCCGCCAGACGATGGGCCGCATGAACCTGATGAGCCAGCTGTTCGGCCAGGTCCAGGATGCGGTCACCGTGATCAGCTTCGCCGCCGGATTGCTGGTCTATGCGCCGTGGCTCATCGCCCTGCTCGCGATCGCGCTGGTGCCGGCCTTCATCGGCGAATCGCACTTCAATGCGCTGGGCTATTCGCTGAACTTCGCATGGACGCCGGAGCGCCGCCAGCTCGAGTACGTGCGGCAGATGGGTGCCAGTGTGGAGACGGCCAAGGAGGTGAAGATATTCAACCTCCACACCTTCCTGATCGCCCGCTACCGCGCGCTGGCCGAGCGCTTCTTCCGCGCCAACCGTGCGCTCGCCCGCCGCCGGGCGGTCTGGGGCACCCTGCTGGCGGCGCTGGGAACGCTCGGGTACTACGTCGCCTACGCCTACATCGCCTGGCGCACGGCGCGCGGCGACTTCAGCATCGGCGACCTGACCTTCCTCGCCGGCAGCTTCCGCCGCCTGCGCCAGTTGCTCGAAGGACTGCTGGTCGGGTTCTCGCAGGTCGCCGGACAGGCGCTGTACCTGGACGACCTGTTCTCGTTCTTCGAGATCGAACCCGAGATCGCCAGCCCGCCCGATCCGCGCGCGGTGCCGGTGCCGATCCGCGAAGGCTTCGTGTTCGAGAACGTCGGCTTCCGCTACCCCGGCTCGGAAAAGTGGGCGCTGCGCGGGCTCGGGTTCGAGCTGCGCGCCGGCGAGGTGCTCGCCCTGGTCGGCGAGAACGGCGCCGGCAAGACCACCCTGGTCAAGCTGCTCGCGCGTCTGTACGACCCCGATGAAGGCCGCATCCTGCTCGACGGCCACGACCTGCGCGAATACGATCTGGACCAGTTGCGGGCGAACATCGGGGTGATCTTCCAGGACTTCGTCCGCTACCACCTGACCGCCGGCGAGAACATCGGCGTCGGCCGCATCGAGGCGATGGACGATCATGCCCGGATCCGCGAGGCGGCCCGGCGCGCGCTCGCGGACGAGGTGATCGAGGGACTGCCGCAGGGCTACGACCAGGTCATCGGCCGCCGCTTCAAGACCGGTGTCGACCTGTCCGGCGGGCAGTGGCAGAAGATCGCGATCGCCCGCGCCTACATGCGCGACGCCCAGGTGATGATCCTCGACGAACCGACCGCCGCGCTCGACGCACGCGCCGAGTTCGAGGTGTTCCAGCGCTTCAAGGAACTGTCCGACCGCCGCACCGCGGTGCTGATCAGCCACCGGTTCAGCAGCGTGCGCATGGCCGACCGCATCCTGGTGCTGGCCGATGGCCGGCTCGAGGCCAGCGGCACCCACGACGCGCTGATGGCCGCCGGCGGCCGCTACGCCGAGCTGTTCGAGCTGCAGGCCGCCGGCTACCGGTAGAAGCCGCGCAAGCCGCGATGAACCTTCCATGGAAGTCCCCTTCACGGCCTGCGCCGCTCCCACGGCACACCCACGCGGGGTCCGCCGGGCAGCCGACAGCGGGGGTACAGCGTCGACCGCGGCATTCACGTAAAATCGCCGTTTCGATTCAATCCCCCCGCTCCTCATGTCCGCAGCCTTCGGCACCGAGACCGTGCTGGACGTCCGTCACTGGACGGACGACTACTTCAGCTTCACCACCACCCGCGACGACGGCTTCCGTTTCGACAACGGCCAGTTCGTGATGATCGGCCTCGAGGTCGACGGCAAACCGCTGCTGCGCGCGTACTCGATCGCCAGCGCGAACTGGGAAGAGCAACTGGAGTTCTTCAGCATCAAGGTGCCCAACGGTCCGCTGACCTCGCGCCTGCAGCACATCAGGCCGGGCGACACCCTGCTGGTGGGCCGCAAGCCGACCGGCACCCTGCTGATCAGCGACCTGCACCCGGGACGCAACCTGTACCTGCTGGGCACCGGCACCGGTTTCGCGCCGTGGCTGTCGATCGTCAAGGACCCGGAAACCTACGAGCGCTTCGAGCGGGTGGTCCTGTGTCACGGCGTACGCGAGGCCAAGGATCTGGCCTACCGCAACTACATCCTCAACGAACTGCCTCGGCACGAGTTCCTCGGCGAGATCATCAGCCGGAAGCTGCACTACTACCCGGCGGTGACCCGTGAGCCGTTCGAGTTCCAGAGCCACGACCACCGCGGCCGGATGACCGACCTGATGGCCAGCGGCCAGATGATGAAGCACCTGGGAATCGAGCCGCTGGACGCGGAACACGATCGGGCGATGGTCTGCGGCAGCCCGGCGATGCTGGCCGACTTCCGCGCCCTGCTCGACGGCCGCGGCTTCACCGCCGCGCCGCGGATCGGCACGCCTGGCCAGTACGTGTTCGAGCGCGCGTTCGTCGAGAAGTAGGCGCGCGCGTCGGAACGCCGACGACCATCACGGCCGGACGCTCCGATCCGCTCCGGCCACGTAGAATGTCTCCGTTCCACTGTTCCAATCCCATTGGATCCGCCCCGCTGGAGAGACGACGATGAAGATCCTGGTTCCGGTCGACGGCAGCCCCATCAGCACGCGCGCCGTACGCTTCGCGATCAGGCTGGCCAAGCAATTGGGCAAGCCGGCCAGCATCACCGTGCTGGCGGTCAGTCCGCCGCTGTTCCCCGGCGTCGAGCGCAAGATCGGCTCGGCCGCGGTCAGCCGGCACCACGCCGAGGATCACGAGCAGATGCTGGCCGACGCGCGCAAGGCGCTTGACCGTAGCGGGCTCGATGTCCATGAGCGTGCCGAGATCGGCGATGCCGCGACCACGATCCTGGACGTCGCCGGCAAGGAGCGCAGCGACCTGATCGTCATGGGGTCGCACGGCCGCGGTGCGGTCAAGGGCCTGCTGCTGGGTTCGGTTTCCAGCAAGGTGGTCGCTCAGGGCAAGGTGCCGGTGACGATCGTGCGGTGACGCCGATCCGACGACGGCAAACGGCGGCCACGGCCGCCGGCAGGACCCCGCTCAGCCCAGTGCCGCCTCGATGTCGTCGGTCAGCGCCTCGGGCTTCTCGGTCGGCGCGTAACGCTTGAGCACGCGGCCATCGCGACCGACCAGGAACTTGCTGAAGTTCCACTTGATCGCGTCGATGCCGAGGAAGCCGCCTTTCTCGTCCTTGAGCCACTTCCACAGGGGGTGCGCGGCATCACCGTTGACGTCGACCTTGGCGAACATCGGGAAGGTCACGTCGTAGTTCAGCGAGCAGAAGTTCCTGATTTCGGCCTCGTCGCCCGGTTCCTGGTGGCCGAACTGGTCGCAAGGGAAGCCGAGCACCACCAGCCCGCGCTCGGCGTACCTGCGCCACAGCGCTTCCAGTCCCTCGTACTGCGGGGTGAAGCCGCACTTGGAGGCGACGTTGACGACCAGCAGCACCTTGCCGCGGTAGTCGTCGAGCGCGACCTGTTGGCCGTCGATGCCGGTGGCGGAGAAATCGTAGGCGGTGGTCATGACCGTGTCCTTGAGTCGATGGGGTCGTCCCGCAGCATAGCCGTTCCGGCAATGCCGCGACCGCGCCGCCGGTCGCGGACAGCGCGATCGCTCCACCACGATCGCCCCCCACAAACGACAACGCCGGGACATGCCCGGCATTGTCGCTATCCGGCCGCCACGGCCGCTGGCAACGGGCCTCAGAACGAGGCCTTGAACTCCACGCCGACCACTCGCGGCTCGTTGATGAAGCCGGTCAGGTTGTTGAAGTCGATGCCGCCGACCGCCTGCACCTCGTCGAGGATGTTGCGGCCGAACAGGGCGACGTCGTACCTGCCGTAGCCCCAGTTGTAGCCGACCCGGAGGCCGCCCTCGACCAGCGACTTGCCGGTGAACTCCTCCGACTCGTAGAGGAAGAAGTTGACCTCGCTGCGGTACGACCAGTCGGTGAACACGTAGAACTCGCCGCCGTTGTCGAGCGGCATGCCCCAGCGCGCGGTCAGGTTGTGGGTCCACTCCGGCGCCTGCGGCAGCGGGTTGCCGTCGATCAGCGCCTTGCCGTTGCCGTCGATCGGGTCGGTCACGGTACAGGCGGCGCAGACCGACACCGCCAGGTCGTCGTCCTTGATCTCGGTGTCGTTGTAGCTGCTGCCCAGGGTCACGATCAGGTTGTCGCTCAGCCAGGCCTGGAAATCGACCTCGAAGCCGCGGCCGACGCTCTTCTCGGCGTTGAGCAGGATGTTGGCGTTGGCCGAGCCGCCGACCGCGGTCAGCTGCTGGTCCTTGACCTCGTACCAGAAAACGCTGGCATTCAGGCGCGCGCGGCGGTCCCACAGGTCGGCCTTGATGCCGATGTCGAACGCGGTCGAGGTCTCCGGCTCGGCGACCGACTTGGCGTTGAACGCACCGGCAGCCTGGATGCTGCTGCCGCGGTAGCCGGTGGCGACGCGGGCGTACACGTTCACATCGTCGCTGATCGCGTAGGTGCCCGACAGATCCCAGCTGAACTTCTTGTCTTCCGGCGCGGCCGACAGATCGCCATCGGGCTCGGCCGCGGCCAGGTCTTCGAGGGTGCACAGGCCGTTCAGCACGCATGGCACGAAGCCGGTGTTCCAGTACTCCTCGACGTTCAGCTCCTTCTCATCCCAGGTGTAGCGTGCGCCGGCGCGCAGCTCGACCCTGTCGGTCGCCTGCCAGGTCGCGGCGCCGAACACCGCCCAGGAGTCGTTGGTCTGGTTGACGCGCTCGTAACCGTCCTGCGCACCGCCGGCGAGCGAGTCGTAGCTGAAGCTTTCGACGTCGTAGTCCTCCCTGAAGTAGAACAGGCCGGCCTGCCAGTCGAACGCGGTGCCGGTGTTCGACTCGATCCGGAACTCCTGGGTCCACTGCGAATGGTCCGGAATGCCGTCGGCGGTCTCGGAAGCGAACGGAATCACGCCGGGGCCCGAGTCCGGCAGGAACACCGCGCCGAAGCCGCCATCGATGTCGCCGCGGCTGTAGGTCTCGACCGACTCGTAGCCGGTGATCGAATGCAGGGTGTAGCTGCCCAGCTCCCAGCGCAGGCGGGCGCTGGCGCCGCGGCTGTCGAGCTCGGAGTGGTTGAAGCCGTCCAGCGAAACCTTGTCCTCGTCGAAGCCGTCGACCAGGTCGTTGCTGCCGGGCTTGAAGATGTTGGCGCGGAACAGCCGCGCGGTGCCATTGAGATGGCGCGCATGGGCGTTGAGCAACGCCTCGAAACCGTCACCCTCGTACAGGAACTGCACGCGCGCGGCGGACTCGTCGTAGCCCTCGAAGCCGTCGTTCGGGCCCGGATAGGTGTTCTCGACCCAGTCGTCGCGGCGCTGGAACATCGCCGAGGCGCGGGCCGACCAGCGATCCGACAGGCCGCCGCCGACCGCGCCCTCGAAGTTGATCATGTCGTCGCTGCCGTAGCCCAGCTTGCCGTAGCCGCTGAACTCCTGCGACGGGCGCACCGAGTCGAACTTGACCACGCCGGCCGGGCTGTTGCGGCCGAACAGCGAACCCTGCGGCCCGCGCAGCACCTCGACCTGGGCCGTGTCGAAGATCGGGAAGCCCTTCAGGATCGGGTTCTCCTGGACCACGTCGTCGTAGACCAGCGACACCGGCTGCGAGGTGTTGAGGCGGAAGTCGGTGTTGCCGTAGCCGCGGATGTAGAAGCGCGGGAACGCGCGGCCGAACGAGGACTCGATGTTCAGGCTCGGCACGCGACCGGACAGCACGCGCACGTCGCCGCCGCTGGAGCCGAGCACGTCGAGGCTCTCGGCGTTGATCGCGGTGATCGACATCGGCACTTCCTGTGCGTTCTCGACCTTGCGCTGTGCGGTCACCATCAGGGTGTCGAGGGTCTTGGCCTCGCTGTCGGCGACGGTGTCGTCGGCCCCCGCCTCCTGCGCGAAGGCGGCAGGCGCGAGGCCCATCGCGAGCGTGGCGGTGATGGCGGCGGCCAGGGCGTGGCGGGCGAGGACGTGCTTGGCGGTCATGTGGATTCTCGGCAAAGGGGCTGTCGGGAAGGGCTGTCTGGACGAACTGTCGGAACGAATGGACGTACACGGACGTGCGGCCGTCGAGGACGGGGGCCGTGGCTTGCATTGCTGGACAGCCGGTCATGCCGCCTTCCTGGCATCGGTACGGCTTCCGTGACCGGCATGGACCGGGTCGGTCTGGACCGTCCCCTGACGGCCCGGGCGCGGGGCTGCGCGCCTCGGCGGATCGCGTGGCAGGCGGATGTTACAACATCGTTAAAGAGCACGTACTCGGGCGTACGCCCCACCCTCCCCAACCGTGTCCGCCCCCACAGGAGCGGCCATGGGAGCGGCGCAAACCGCGATGGGGCTATTCGGGAAGGCCGGATCGCGGCTTACGCTGCTCCTGCGCCCAGGCAACGGAGGCGAGCCGGCTGCCCGGCGCGCTCAGCGGCCGCTGGCCTGCAGCCGCACCGGCGCGACGAACGGCCGGATGCCCAGTGCCTCGTGGATCTCGCTCGGGTAGTAGGCGCGGTCGCCCTGCAGCACGAAGGCGACCTTGCGGATGTCGGCGATGTCCGCGGTCGGGTCGCCGTCGAACAACACCAGATCGGCGCGCTTGCCGACCGCGATCGAACCGCGGTCGTCGAGGACCCGCGCGTACTTGGCCGCGTTCCAGGTCGCGGTCTGCAACGCCTCGGCCGGGGTCATGCCGGCCTGCACGTACAGCGCCAATTCGCGCTGCAGGGTGAAGCCGACCATCTCGTCGGTGCCGGCGACCACCGGCACGCCGGCCGCATGCGCGCGACCGACGAACTCGACCAGCTTGGCGAAGCTGCGGTCGTAGCGTTCGGCGGTGGCGTCGTCGGGAATGTCCATCTCGGCGGCGCGACGGCCGCGCTGGATGTCCGGCGGCAGGTGGTCGGCGACGTCGGCGACGATCGGCGACATCTCGCCGTCGCGCTGGTGCAGGAACTCGAAGGTCGCCAGCGTCGGGTCGATCACCACCTCGTTCTCGACCAGACTGGCGATGAAATCGCGCACCGGCGCACCGTCGAGGTCGAGCCCGGCGGTCTTGTCGGCGACCAGGTAGAAGCGCGCCAGGGTACGGGTATCGGTGGTCTCGTCGACGAAGAAGTTCAGCAGCAGCTGGTTGATGTGCTGGACCTCGTCGTAGCCGGCGTCGATCACGTCCTGCGCGCGCAGGAAGGCCGGCACGTGCCCGCTGACCCGCAGTCCCTTCTCGTGGGCATAGGCGACGGTGTCTTCCAGGATCGCCTTCGGGAACGAGTTGTAGATCTTCAGCTGCGGGTAGCCGTTGGCCGCATACCAGTCGATCGCCTCCTTCGCCCCGGCCAGGTCGCTGACGACGAAACCGTTGCGCGCGGAGAAGTCGCTCTCGCCCTCCAGGAAGCCTGCGGCGACGATCCGCGGCATCATCAACTTTCCGGCCTCGGCGTCGCGGATCAGTTGCTGCAGGGTCGCGTTATCGTTGCCCATGTCGCGCACGGTGGTGACACCCGAGGCCAGATTGAGGCCGCCGTCCCAGCGGCCGACATGGCCGTGGCTGTCGAACAGCCCGGGCAGCAGCACGCGTCCATCCGCATCGAGCACCTGGTCGGCCGCGGCCAGTTCGCTGCCCGCGTCGCTGACCGACGCGATGCGGCCGTCGCGGACCATGACGTCGCGGGGCCCGCTCAGGCGACCGTGCTCGCTGTCGAAGACGCGGGCGTTGCGGATCAGCAGGGTCCCGGCGACCGGATGCGCAAGCCGCTGCCGCAGGCCCGCCAGCACCTTGCCCTCGGCCGCCTTCTGCCGCGCCTCCAGAGTGTCGGCGCTGCCCTGCCAGCCGTCCTCGATCAGTTGCAGCCAGCCCGGCAGGATGAAGGCGAACATCCGCGGTGCCTCGCCGGTGGTCGCCCAGACGAAGGTCGGGGTCAGGCCGACGCCGGTCAGCGCCAGCAACTGGACCTGCTGCGTCCCCTGCGGCCCCGATACATCGGCCGTCTCGACCTGGCGCATGGTCAGGGTGCCGCCCGGGATCAGTGGAAGCTTGCCATCCGGGCGTTGCGCCAGTGCGGTCAGCGCGACCGAGAACGACTCCGGCGTGCCCCCCAGCGGCGAGTACTGCGCAGTGCCGGCGACCGGCTGCTCGCCCTCGTCCGAGGTCGACTTCCAGCGCGCGATGCCGTCGACGCGGCTGAAGCGCTCTTCCACCGGCGCCCCGAAGGTCGAAGCCCCGGTGACCTCGTACTCCCGGAAGGTACCGTCGTCGGCAAGGCTGAAGCGCTCCTTCAGCTCGGGACCGCGTCCGTTGTCCTTGAACACGAACTCGACCTCGACCGTGCCGTCGTCATGACGGGTCACCACCTGCCGGCCGGCCTGCTTGCCGCCGTCGACGAGGGCGACGTAGCGCAGTGTCTCGGCGGCGTGCGCCGTCGCCGCCAGGGCGCTCAGCAAAGTGGCGGCAAGCAGAACGCTGCCGGTGCGGCGCCAGTGCCGGCACGCGGACCTGGCGATGTCGACATGTCGGTTGAGGGGCATCACGGGGACTCCGGTCGGGTGCCCGGTCCCTGTCCGGGCGGAATCGGAAGATCGCGGCGGCGACGCAACGGAGCGGAGGGGGCGCCCCGGCTGCCGCATGGACCCGATGCGTCGCGGGCACGGGACTGCCCGCTCGCGCACCATGCCGCATGGTGGCAGGCGCGGACAAGTGAAGCCACCCACCGCGGCGCGTGACGTCCGCCACGCCACCGCAGCGGCGTGATCGCCGACACGGTTCGTACGGCCGGGCCGGGACCGCTACTGGATACAGTCGGCCAGCGGCATGTTGAGCGACTGCCAGGCCGAACCGTCCCGGGTCGACTCGGCGAACAGGACCAGCCCCAGACGACGCGGGTCGGCGCCTTCCGGGAGTTCGATCGAGGTCTCGCCGATCACCGGCGCGTGCCCGACCGCCCATGGCCCCTTCAGCGCCCGCACCACGCGGTCGTGGTGCAGGGTCAGCCCGTCGTTCTCGCCTGCCCGCACTTCGGTGCTCAGGCCATCCTGGTACAGCGCCAGCCACAGCATGCCGTCGCCCGTGGGACCATCGCCCGGTGCCGTGGCACCGGCGGCGGGCTCGGCCTTGACCCCGACCCGCAGCCGCGAGTCCTCGACCACGACCCGCATCAGCAACGACACCGGCGCCGTCGTTTCGCGCGCGCCGCGCAGTACTGCGCGTGCACGGCGATCGTCGCGCCAGTCGAGCATCGTCTTGTCGCCGACCATCACCTGGGGGGTGTAGACGGTGCGCCCCTCGTCGAGCTTGACCCGTACGCGCTGGCGCTGGCTGTAGGCGGGATCGGCGAAGCGGTCGATCCAGCCGATCTCGTCCCAGTAGTCGACATGGAACGCCAGCAGCGAGATCCGCGCCGGGTCTTCCTCTCGCGCCAGCGTCGACAGCCAGTCGTCCGCGGGCGGACAGTCGCTGCATCCCTCGGACGTGTACAGCTCGACCAGGGGTGTCAGCTTCGGCTCGCTGCCCACATCGCAGGCGGTCGCGGCCCCGGCCGCCGCCTCGGCCGCGGCCATGCCCGGTACCAGCAGGCAGGCGGCCAGCATCCATCCGCGCCCCGGCCATGACGTGTTCATAGGGGTGATCATCGAACGCCTCCGCCTGGATGGATTGCGCATTCTTCGTGCAGGTTCGCGATAAAAACCGGGAAAATCGGCAAAACAGGCTTCAACTCCGCGCTTCGGCTCGCTCATGTTCCCGCCGCCGGTCCGACCGTCGGCGACGCGGGGTCAGGCCGCGTGCGCAGGATCCATCCCAACGCGCTGGAGCAGGCCAATGAAGTCCCGATTGAGCCCGACCCAAGAGGGCCAATACCCCCGCAGGCGGGATCCGGCTGCGACACCGGCAAGGCAGACAGGCCCGGAACATGGCTTTCGTCAGGGGCCGCCTGGCGCCCCATCCGTTAGGCTTCGGGATTCCTTATGACGAGGTCCGCCTGATGAAACACCCGCTTGCGTTGGCCCTGGCCTTGGCCCTGGGCGCAGTCGCCGTCCCGTCCCATGCCCAGTCTGCCGATGGTGCCACCGCCGTGTCCCCTGCCCTCGCCTCCAACCCGTTCCTGCACGAAAGCCCGCTGCCGCTGCACTACCCTCAGTTCGACAGGATCAAGGACAGCGACTTCGCGCCGGCGTTCGACTACGGCATGGCGGAACACCTCAAGGAGATCGAGGCGATCGCCGGCAACCCGGAGGCGCCGACCTTCGACAACACCATCATCGCGATGGAGAAGAGCGGCCAGGTGCTGGACCGCGCGCTCACCGTGTTCTTCAACCTGACCGGAACCGACACCAACGACACCCGCAACAAGCTGCGCAGCGATTACGCGACGAAGTTCGCCGCGCACCAGGACGCGGTGGCATTGAACGGCAAGCTGTTCGAGCGCGTCGACGCGCTCTACGAAAAGCGCAACGAGCTGGGGCTGGACGCCGAGGGCGTGCGCCTGATCGAGCGCTACCACACCAATTTCGTCCGCGCCGGCGCCAAGCTCAGCGAGGCCGACAAGGCCCGGCTGAAGGAGATGAACGCCGAACTGGCGGCACTGGGCACCAAGTTCAGCGACAACGTGCTCAAGGAGGTCAACGCCTCGGCGGTGGTCGTCGACGACGTCGCCGAACTCGACGGGCTGACGGAGGCCCAGATCGCCACCGCCGCGCGCATCGCCAAGGAGCGCGGGATGGACGGCAAGTACGTGATCACCCTGCTCAACACCACCGGCCAGCCGCCGGAATCGCAGCTGACCAACCGTGGGCTGCGCCGGCGCATCCACGAGGCCTCGGTCGCGCGCGGCAGCCGCGGCGGCGAATTCGACAACCGCGAGATCATCTCCAAGGTGATGAAGCTGCGCGCCGAGCGCGCGAACCTGCTCGGCTATCCGAACCACGCCGCCTACGGGCTGGAGGACCAGACCGCCCAGACCCCCGAAGCGGTGAACGCGATGCTCCGCCAGCTGGCTCCGGCCGCGGTCGCCAACGCCAGGCTCGAGGCCGCCGACCTGCAGGCGATGATCGACAAGGAACAGGCCGCCAAGGGCGAGCCGACCTTCAAGCTGGAACCGTGGGACTGGGCGTTCTACACCGAGAAGGTGCGCGCGGAGAAGTACAACTTCGACGAGTCGCAGCTCAAGCCTTACTTCGAGATGAAGAACGTGCTCGAGAACGGCGTGTTCTACGCCGCCGGCCGCCTCTACGGCCTGAAGTTCGAGGAGCGCACCGACCTGCCGAAGTACCACCCCGACACCTGGGTCTACGACGTCTTCAACGAGGATGGCTCGCAGCTGGCGATCTTCATCTTCGACCCCTACGCGCGCGACTCCAAGCGCGGCGGTGCGTGGATGAACTCCTACGTCTCGCAGTCCGGGCTGACCGGGGACAAGCCGGTGGTCGCCAACCACCTCAACATTCCCAAGCCACCGGCCGGCGAGCCGACGCTGATGACCTGGGACGAGGTGACCACCACCTTCCACGAATTCGGCCACGCCCTGCACGGCATGTTCTCCGACGTGAAGTATCCGTTCTTCAGCGGCACCAGCGTCCCGCGCGACTTCGTCGAGTACCCGTCCCAGGTCAACGAGATGTGGGCCGACTGGCCGGAGATCCTCGCCAACTACGCCAAGCACCACGAGACCGGCGCGCCGATGCCGCAGGAGCTGCTGGACAAGGTGATCGCCGCGTCCAAGTTCAACCAGGGCTTCGCCACCACCGAGTATCTCGGCGCGGCCATGCTCGATCAGCGCTGGCACCAGATCGGCGCCGGCCAGGTGCCGGACGCCGCCGCGGTGATGAAGTTCGAGGCCGATGCGCTGGCCGCCGACGGCATCGACTACCGGCCGGTGCCGCCGCGCTACAAGACCCCGTACTTCAGCCACATCATGGGCGGCTACTCGGCCGGCTACTACGCCTACATCTGGTCCGAGGTGCTGGATGCCAACAGCGTGCAGTGGTTCAAGGACAATGGCGGGCTGACCCGGGCCAACGGCGACCACTTCCGCGAGACCCTGCTCTCGCAGGGCGGCAGCCAGGACGCGATGAAGCTGTTCCGCGACTTCGCCGGCCACGATCCGAAGATCGAGCCGCTGCTGGAGAAGCGCGGCCTGAGCGCCACCACCGGCGTGGCCACGTCCGGCGAGTAAAGCCGGCGTAGTCACAACCAGGCCGTCGGCCACGACGCCACCCGGAGCGGTCCGGGTGGCGTTTTTCGTTGCCGTTCCGCCCGCCAGGGTGATCAGGCCGCCGAGTCCGCAGCCGCCTCCCAGTCCAGCCACGTGCCGGGGTCCTGCGGCAGCACCGTCACCGGGGTGCCGCGTGCGGCTTCGCGCAGACGGCCGATCGGATCCCCGACCTCGACATATTCCTCCATCCCGCTCACCCCGTAATGGATCGGCACCAGTCGCCGCGCACCGATGATGGTCGCCGCCGCCACCGCCTGCTCCGGAGTCAGCACCCCCGGCTGTCCGCTGACCGGCTTGCGCCAGCCAAAGCGTGCGCCATTGACCGGCAGGAAGGCAGCGTCGAAGGGACCGTACTGGCGACCGATGCGCCACCAGTGGCCGTGCCACAGGGTGTCGCCGCCGTGGAAGATGCGGCGCCCGCCGGCCGACACCACCCAGGACACCTGCGGATCCCCGTAGCCGTCCGATGCCGGCACCGCGGTGGCGGTGAAGTCGCCCAGCAGTTGCGGCTCCCACGCCTGGGCCGGCCACGCCCGCGCGGCCTCGGGCAGAGGACGTGGATTGCTGCCCGCCGGATGCAGCAGCACCCCGCCTCCGCCCAGCGCGTCGGCCACCGCGGTGGCGTCGAAATGGTCGCCATGCGCGTGCGTGACCAGGACATAGGCATTGCCCTCGATCGCGCCGACCGGAACAAGCGGGTCGGCGAGCCTGTCGCCCCAGGCATCGGTACTGGCCAGTGGATCGATCAGCAGGCTCGCCTGCGGCAACTGCAGGCGGATACCGGCCCAGGCCAGCCGCTGCACCCGCAAACCGTCGCTCGCGGTCGCGGCACGGGCGTATCCGCCCGGCAGCAGGTTCAGCGCCAGCAGACCGGCCGTGCCGGCCAGCAGCTGCCGGCGCCGCAGCGACGGACCGCGACCGCTTCCACCATCGCCGTTCATGCCGCCACCTCCGTGACCGCGGCATCGAGCTCGAAGATCGACTGCGCGAGGATCACCTCCAGGTTGTGCCGGTGCCACTGGCGCTCGAAGGCGGTCGCTTCAACTGAGGGCGCCAGGCAGTCGTCGATCGGGATCGCCGCGATCCGCTCCGCGATCGGCACCCGGGTGGTGCCGGTGCGGATCAGCATCACCCGCTCGCGCAAGCGGTCCAGATAGTGGATCGCGTTGTCGAGCACGGCCGCCGGGAACTGACCGACATGGCCTCCGACCACACGGCCGCGGCCGAACTGGCGGATCCGTCCGATCGCATTGCGGATCAGCTCCGGATCGGCCCGCGACAGGTAGACGATGTTGCCGACGATGGCATCGCCGACGCAGACCAGATCGGCGTCGGGGACGTCCACGCAGACATGGTCCATGGTCTTGCCCGGGTTGTGCACGAAGCGCAGCCGATGCCGCCCCCAGCGCAGGCTCATCCCGGTGTCGAACAGCAGTTGCGGATCGCGATAGAACCCGTCGACCCTCCGGTTCTGCGACAGGAAGGTGTGCCGGTAGTGCCGATGCGCGATCGTCAACGCATCCGGAAACAGGCACATGCCGGCGATGTGGTCGCTCATGAAGTGGGTGGCGGCGACCGCGCGCACAGTCCTGCCCATCTCCCCGCACAGGACCCGCTGCAGGCTGCGGGCGTCCTCGATGCTGCCCAGCGAGTCGACCAGCAACGCATCGTCGCCATCGAGGAAGGCGGTGGCGACCGACTGATGGTCGCGGCCGACGAACATCAGCACGTCGGGCGCCAACGTCTCGTAGCGAAGTGTTTCATTGTTCATCGCGAGCACCTCATGAAATGCGATGACGCCATCATTGCCAGCGCCCACAGGCGCGACAAACGACAATTGCCCGCTTTCACGTTAGAAAAAATAACTTGATAGGATGCGCGATCGCAGCCGCGCCGAGGCGACCGTGAAACCCCGCCACCCCGCTCCGCTCAACGCGCTCAGGGCCTTCGAGACTGCCGCGCGCTGCCTCAGCTTCCAGACCGCCGCGGGCCGCCTGTTCGTGACCCCCGCCGCGGTCAGCCAGCAGGTCAAGCGGCTGGAGGCCCATCTCGGCGTCAAGCTGTTCCATCGTGGCCATCGCGCGGTCGAGCTGACCGCCGAGGGCGAAGCGCTGGCCACGTCCCTGGGCGAGGTGTTTGCGCGACTCGACCTGGCCCTGGATCGCGCCACCGCCGCCGCCCATACCGACCTGCGGGTCAGCACGATGGAATCGTTCGCAGCCAAGTGGCTGGCGCCACGGCTGCACCGGTTCCACCACGACTTTCCCGAACTCAGGGTGCGGATCGAGACCGGCGACGACCACGTCGACTTCGCCCGCGACGGCGTCGACGTCGCGATCCGCTACGGCCCCGGGAACTACCCGGGCGTCCAGGCCGAACGCCTGCTGGAAGCGCCGGCGTTCCCGGTCTGCGCGCCGTCGCTGGCCGGCGACCGCGAACACCCGCTGACCACGCCCGACGACCTGCGCCATCACACTCTGCTGCACGACGACAGCCCCGCCCGTCGCCATGGCATACCCGACTGGCCGGCATGGCTGGCCGGCAGCGGTGCGACGCGGGTGAACCCGCGTCCGGGCCCCGTCTTCGCCAGCATCTATCTCGCCCAGGAGGCCGCGATTGCCGGTCATGGCGTCGCCCTGGGACTGGCGCCGCTTGTCGAGGAGGACCTGCAGGGCGGTCGCTTGCTGCGTCCGTTCGATCACGTCGCCGGCAACGCCTACGCGTTCTGGCTGGTGCGTCCGCGCGATGCCGCCGCACACCCGGCACTGGACGCGTTCTGCGCATGGCTGCGCCGCGAAGCCGCGACCGAATGAACGCGCCCCGCTCGGCTGCGACGACTGCTGGCGTTCCCCGCATGACCGCCGCCCTGCCCGTCGATGCCGTGGATGCCTGTGATGCCCTGGCCGACTGGCTGCGACGGTACCGGCACGTGTTCGTGCTTACCGGCGCCGGCTGCAGCACTGCATCGGGCATCCCCGACTACCGTGGCAGCGACGGCAACTGGAAACGCAGCGCGCCGATCACCTGGCAGGCCTTCAGCGGCGATCCCCTGGCGCGGGCGCGCTACTGGGCGCGCAGCCAGGTCGGCTGGCCACGCGTCGCCGCCGCAGGGCCGAACCCGGCCCATCTCGCCTTGACCCGCCTGCAGGCCCTGGAGCGGATCGAGCGACTGGTGACCCAGAACGTCGATGGCCTGCACGAACGTGCCGGCAGCCGGGACGTGATCGACCTGCATGGACGCATCGACATGACGGTCTGCCTCGGCTGTGGCCTGCGGATGCCACGAGCCGGGATCCAGACGATGCTGGAGACGGCCAATCCCGAATGGACAGGACTGGACGCGGGCTCGGCGCCGGACGGCGACGCCGACCTCGAAGGGCGGGACTTCAGCCACTACCGGGTTCCGGACTGCGATGCCTGCGGCGGCCTGATCAAGCCCGACGTGGTGTTCTTCGGCGAGAACGTTCCGCGTGCCCGCGTCGATGCCGCCCATGCCGCGCTCGCCCGCGCCGACGCGATGCTGGTCGTGGGCTCCTCGCTGATGGTCTACTCGGGCTACCGCTTCGCCCGTCTCGCGCGCGGGCACGGCCTGCCGTTGGCGATCCTGACCCACGGCGTCAACCGCGCCGATCCGCTGGCGACGCTGAAGCTGGAAGCGGACGCGAGCACGGTACTGCCGGCTGCGGTGGCGCAGATGGAGCGCTGACCCGTCCGCTTCCGTGCCCGCCTTCCACCTGCCTCGCGCCGGCATCGCCCGCCCGGCGGTGACGCGACTTCCGTGCCGCATCACCGCCCCGCGCCTTCCTTGGGGCTATCCTTCCTGCCGTGGCGGGCGCCGCCGTCCGAGCGGCGCTCAGCGACCCCGATGCGGTGGCGGCACCGCGCGGTCGAGCTCGATGCGGTTCAGGTCCAGAAACAGGTCCCGCGCCATCACGCCCAGATCGGGCTGATCGATGAAGAAACCATTGGCGCCGAGGCCGTACAGCTGCAGCGCCTCGGCCATCACCGACTGTACCTGGCCGTTCGCCGACCGCGCGAGGAAGCGCTCTTCGGCACGCAGGGTGTACGGATGCACCAGCAGGCCCTGCCCGAGCGCGTGCGCCAGCATCGGGTGCACGAGTCCGGTGCTGCGCGCCGCCACCTCGGCGTTGCCGTCGCCATCGGCATCGACCGGCGGCTCCAGCGGCAGGCGCGGCAGCAGGTTGCCCTTCCATGGCCCCACGCCGGAAGCGTAGTTCGCCTTCATCCAGGCCAGCACCGGCTCGGTGGCGAACGCGCCGTAGCGGGTGTTGGCCCCCAGGCCGCCTTCGACCACGGTGTTCAATCCGCCGTACAGCGCGACCAGGTCACGACCCTGGGCAACGTTGTAGCGGACGTCGTAGGGCACCGCGTCGTGCAGGTCGTCGTAGAGCTGGACCAGCGGCAGGTCGACGCCGGCCGCCGGCATGATCGCCTTCTCCAGCTCGATCAGGTTCTCGAACTCGAAGCTCTGGATGAACACGCGCTCCGGATCGGTGAACCCCTCGGCGACCAGCGTCTCGATCAGCTTCGCGCCCAGCGACACGCTGATCGGCGTACCGTCCAGGTGGCGCCCTTCATGGGCGAAGTAGGTCGGATGCTTGGTCTCCGGATAGACGCCGATCCGGCGGTGGCCGCGGCTCTCGCGCTTGATCAGCTGCAGCACCTCGGCAAAGGTCGGAATCGCATAGCGGCCGTCATGGCGGGCGTTGCCGGGACGCACGCCGGGGATCCGCTCCTTCGCCCGCAGCGTCCTGATCTCCGCCAGGGTGAAATCCTCGGTGAACCAGCCGGTCAGCGGCTGGCCGTCGACGATCTTGGTGGTGCGGCGGTCGGCGAACTCCGGGCGCTCGGCGACATCGGTGGTGCCGGAAATCTCGTTCTCGTGACGGGCGATCAGCACACCGTCCCGGGTCGCGACCAGATCGGGTTCGATGAAGTCCGCACCTTGGCGGATCGCCAGCCGGTAGGCCTCCAGGGTGTGCTCGGGCCGGTAGCCGCTGGCGCCCCGGTGCGCGATCACGATCAGTCCGCCGTTGCCGGCAGGACGATGATGGCGCCCCGCCGTTCGGGCATTCGTGCTCTCTGCGGCGGGGAGGTCTGACATGCGGGCTTCATCGGCACGGGCCGGCGGCGAGCCGACGGCCAGCGAACAGGCGGTGATCGAGTAGAGCACGAAGGATGCCACCGCGGACGCCGCCCGTGCGGGCAGGCTTCGGCGCGGACGGATCCGGAGTGGCGCTTCGACAGATGGGTTCACGGGGTGCCTCCAATGGCGGGCCGCGGACGCGGCAGGGGTCGGGTCGCCGACTCCCCCTGACAGCCGACGCGCCCAGCCTCGCCCGCGCGGATTGCGGTCCGATGACCGTCATGCGTAGCCGTGGTGACCCTGTGACCCGGGCCACGATGCGCCGCTCAGCGCGGAGCGACGTAACCGCCCGCCACGCCTTGCGGCGACAGCACCAGCTGCCAGAGCTGGGCGCGGCGGGTCCGGAAGGTCGCCATCGAACCGGCCAGGTAGAACCGCCACATCCGCCGGAAGCGCTCGTCGTAACGCGGCGGCAGCGAATCCCACGCCTGTTCGACGTTGCGCCGCCAGGCCTGCAGGGTCAGGTCGTAGTCGGTGCCGAAGTTGTGCCAGTCCTCGATGACGAACCGTCCCTCGACCGCGGTCGCGATCTGCGCCGGCGACGGCAGCATCGAGTTCGGGAAGATGTAGCGCGCGATCCACGGATCGGTCGCGCGATGGCTGAGGTTGCTGCCGATCGTGTGCAGCAGGCACAGGCCGTCGTCCGGCAGGCAACGCCGCACCACGTCCATGAAGGTCGCGTAGTTGGCGTGGCCGACGTGCTCGAACATGCCGATCGAGACGACCCGGTCGAAACGCTCGTCCACGTCGCGGTAGTCCTGCAGACGGATCTCGACCGGCAACCCGTCGCACAGCTCCCGCGCGAACGTGGCCTGCTCCTGTGAGATGGTGATGCCGACGCCTTCCACACCGTGGCGCCTGGCGGCAAACCTCAGCAGTTCGCCCCAGCCGCAGCCGATGTCGAGCACGCGCATGCCCGGCGCCAGCCCGAGCTTGCGGCAGGCCAGGTCGAGCTTGGCCTCCTGGGCAGCGTCCAGGTCGGCCGCGTCGCGCCAGTAGCCGCAGCTGTAGACCAGCCGGCGGCCGAGCATCGCCCGGTACAGGTCGTTGCCCAGGTCATAATGGCGGCGTCCGACCTCACGGCTGCGGCGCCGGGTCTGCAGGTTGAACCAGCGTCCGCGCAGCCGGTCGAGGGCGGCCTGCCAGCCGCTCACCCGCTGATCGAGCCGGGCCTGCATCAGCCGCGCCAGGAAGCCGTCCAGCGAGGCGACGTCCCACCAGCCGTCCATGTACGATTCGCCGAGCCCCAGCGAGCCCTGCGCGAGTACCCGCGCATGGAAGCGCTCGTCGTGGATCCGCGGATCGCACGGGCCCTCGCCATCGACGCGCACGCCGGCCTCGGCCAGCAGGCCTTCCACCCTGCGCTTGATCGGAGAATGCGTTCCGGTCATGGCACCATCGCGCTGCGGCAGTTCGGGCACTCCCTGCCAGGTTGTCGGAAAACGCGCGTCCTTTGCGTTTCGGGGCGCGGACGGTCGGACCCCCGCCCGGCGCCCATTTGCCTACCTCACTCGGCAGCGAACAGCTCCCGGTACTTCTCGGCGACATGCGCACGCAGCACCGACGCCGGCACCTGCACGGACTGCTCGCCGTCCGAGTACGGCCCCACCTGGTAGGGCGGGAACACGAAACGGATCGCGGCGATGCGCCCGTCGCGGCCGATGACCGGTTCGAACTCGCTGTAGTTGTCGGGTTCCGGACCGGTGCCGTCCTCGATCATCCGGCTGGCGTCGCGCAGCATCCGCTCGCGCTCGCCCGGCGCCAGCTCGTCGGCGTCCAGGCGCTGCGACAGCGCGGTGTGCAGGGACTCCCTGACCTGCGTCGAGATCACCGGCCATCCGTCTCCGTCCTCGGGAAAGAGGTCGGTGATCCGCAACCGCCGCTGCTCTCCAGGCAGCCAGACGAAGCGCGCCAGCAGCGGCGAGCTGTGGGCGCCGCCGGTGTAGCTGCTGCCGTCGGCGGCGATCGCGAACAATTCCGGAGTGGCGGCGACCTGGGTGAAGGTCAGCGACAGGTCGTACGGCGCGGCCGTCTCCCCGTCCGCGCGCGCCGCGACCGCCTGCATCAGGTCCTCGCGGGCATCGTCGGCATAGTGCTTGAGTTCGGCCGCCAGCCCGGGGTACTTCATCGCCGAAGGCGGATAGGTGATTCCGATGACGTAGTCGGAGGTGACCTCGGACACGTCCTTCAGTTCCACCGGTTCGGGCGGGACGGACTGCGGGGACGATCCCGCCGTCGCCCCGGTGCTTGCCGGACCGGCGTCCGGGCTGGTGGCGGGCGGATTGCCGCGGTCACAGGCGGCAAGGACGGCAGCGGTGGAAAGGATCAAGACAGGAACGACGACGCGACGCATAGGCTCCATCCCGGGATGCAATGCCATCAAGTTACCGGGATCGACGTGATGCAACCATCACGGAATCATCGGACCGCCGTCGTCCGCAAGCCGTGCCCGCGTCCGCCCCCCGGCCCCGTCAGGCCAGCAGCGCCTGGTATTCCGGATGCCGCTTCACCCATGCCTCGGCATAGGAGCACTGCGTCCTCACCGCCAGTTGCGCCTGCCGCGCATACTCGAACGCCGCGCGCACCAGGTGACCGGCGACTCCACGGCCGCCGATCGCTTCCGGCACCCAGGTATGGGTGACCACCAGGACCCGGCCATCCAGGCGGTAGTCCAGGTACGCCCTCGTGTCATCGACCACCGTGGCGAAGCGGTGGACGTCGGCGTCATGGTGGATCGTCGGCGCGGTGGCGGGGGTCTGTTCGGTCATGCAGGGACTCCAGAGGACGACATTGACGGTAGCGCGGCCGGGCCGACCGCCTCCAACTATTAACACGGCCGGCCTTCCCTGCCGGTGAGCCCGCGGGTCGGGGATTTGGCTGCGTTTCAGCTCGGATCGACCCGACTCGTGGCCAGCATTGACGTATTGCGTCACATTTTTGACCGGATCACGACCGCCTGGACGTGATCACTATTGGCACGAAACATGCGAAACCCCGGGTAAGCGTCAAGGGGAGACAGGGCAATGACCAGCAACCAGATCGCTTTGATCCAGTCCGCCAGCGACTCGGTCCTGATCGACCGTCTGTTCACGCTGGTGCGCAGCGGCGCGGCCGGCGACGAATTCGACGTGATCGACACCGAGGTGTACGAGCGCTTCGCCCGCTCCTACGGCCAGCCGACGGACGAGATGGTCCGCGAGGACCACCTGCTCGCCGCCTGAGCGGCACCCGGGCACCGCCCGCACGGCGGCCCTACCCGCACGGCGGCCCTACATGAACGACGGGCTGGCCAGCTGACGCAGGAAGTGCTGGCCGACCTGCGGCTCCATGAACAGCATGAACAGCACACCGTAGATCGCGCCGGACAGGTGCGCGCTGTGGTTGATGTTGTCGCCGCCGTTGCGGTCCATCCAGAACGAATACGCCACGTACGCCACCGCGTAGACGATCGCCGGCACCGGCAGGAAGAACACGAAGATCAACGACCACGGCGCCAGCAGGATGTAGGCGAACAGCACCGCCGATACCGCACCGGACGCGCCCAGGCTGCGATAGTGCGGATCATGGCGATGGCGCAGCCAGGTCGGCAGGATCGCGACCACGATCGCCGACACGTAGAACAGCACGAAGCCGGCGTAGCCGATCCGCGGCAGGAAGAACGGTTCGATCGCGCGGCCGAAGAAGAACAGCGTGATCATGTTGAACAGCAGGTGCTGCCAGTCCGCATGGATGAAGCCATGGGTGACCAGGCGGTCGTACTGGCGCTTGCGCTCGATCGCCGGCGGCCAGAGGATCAGCCGCTCGAGCAGCCGCGGCTTCTCGAACGCCTGCCAGGTCACCAGCACGGTGATCGCGATCAGTATCAGGGTCGGCATCGGTTCTCTCGCATGTTCTCGTCCATTCCCCTCGCCGTGGCGAGGGGACACCTGCGCTGGCCGGTCACGCCGTGCGGTAATGGTCCTGCATCGGATAGCGGCGGGCGTACAGCGCGAACAGGATCGCCGCCACGAACGCGAACGCCGCGAAGAAGAAGGTCAGGAACGCGTTCTCGCTCAGGCCGGTGCTGGCGATCTGCGCGGTCACCGCCTCGTTGCGCACCGCCGCATTGGTCATCAGCACCCACAGGTTGCCGTAGGACACCGACAGCAGCCAGAAGCTCATGATCGTGCCCTTCATCGAACGCGGCGCCTGGCTGTAGGCGAACTCCAGCCCGGTCGCCGAGACCAGCACCTCGCCGAAGGTCAACAACAAATACGGCAGGATCTGCCACGCCAGCGACACCGTGTCGCCACCGTCGATCCACAGCTGGATCAGCCCGGCCACGATCCAGGCCACGCCCGAGAACGCGATGCCGAAGCCCATCCGCCGCAGCGCGGTCGGCTCGAAGCCGACGCGGCGCAGCAGCGGATACAGCACCAGGTTGTTGAACGGAATCAGCGCCATCACCATGATCGGGTTCAGCGCCTGCATCTGCGCGGCGCTGACCACCAACCAGCTCGGCCACCACCACAGCTCGTGCGGGATGTGCATGGTCTGGCCCTGCAGCACCCAGGTCGAGGCCTTCTGGTCGAACAGCGACCAGAACGGCGTGACCAGGGCGAACACGATCAGGATCCGCAGCACCGCACGCACGCCCTCGACCGCGTGCGCCGGATGCCGGCCGCCCGCACGCTCCAGCTGCATCGACGCGCCGGTCCCGACCAGCGCGATCAGCAGTCCCAGGCCGACCAGCACCGCCTTGACGAAGCCCAGCGACGGGATCAGCGCCAGCGATGCGACCGCCAGCACCACGCCCGCGATCGCGATCAGGGTGCCCGCGCCCTTCCCCGGCGCCGGCCCGAACAGTGCGCTGCGCACCACGTTGAGGAAGGAATCCGGGTCCGGCGGCGACGGCGGCACGTGCACGTACTTGCGGCGCCCGGCCCAGAAGATCACCGTGGCGATGAACATCAGGATGCCGGGGATGCCGAACGCCACGCTCGGCCCGTAGTTGCGCAGGAAGATCGGCATCAGCAGCGACGCGAAGAAGCTGCCGAAGTTGATCGTCCAGTAGAACGCGTCGTAGACGACCTTCGCCAACGACTTGTTGCTCTGGTCGAACTGGTCGCCGACGAAGGCCGAGACCAGCGGTTTGATCCCGCCCGACCCCAGCGCGATCAGGAACAGGCCGGTGTAGAAGCCGGTGCGGTTGTCCTCGAACAGCGCCAGGCACGCATGGCCGGCGCAGTACACCAGCGACAGCCACAGCACCGTGTTGTACTTGCCGAAGAAGCGGTCCGACAGCCAGCCGCCCAGCAGCGGGAAGAAGTACACGCCGATGACGAAGGTGTGGAAGACGTCCTTGGCCGCGCCCTCGCGGTCCGCCTCCGGCAGGTAGGCCAGCAGGATGCTGCTGACCAGGAACGGCACCAGGATGTTGCGCATCCCGTAGAAACTGAACCGCTCGCAGGCCTCGTTGCCGATGATGTAGGGAATCTGCCGGGGCATCTGCCCGGCATTGGCGGTCGCGGCGGGGGTCGACATCAAGTGGTTCCGGGGACTGGCACGAAGGGGCAAGCCTACCTCAGACCGGCTTGTCGAGGGATGTCCGGAACTGCGCTCCGTCGTGAATCAACCTGAACCCACGCTCATGGGCGGGCCGCTGCTTCCGCATCGACGGATCGTGCACTGCAACAACCCACACTGCTGACACCTGCTGTCGGCAGACGCCTGTACGCGCCCTGGCGTCGCGGCATCCCTCCGCTACCATACGGCGCTCCTTCACAAGGCCCGCCCGATGATGATCCGCACTCTGCCCGCCGTCCTCGTCCTGGCATTGTCCGCCCTTTCCCCGACTGTCGAGGCGGCTTCCGACACCTCGCTGACCACGGTCGCCGAGCGCAGCGGTTTCGTGAAGACCGGGCGCTACGACGAAGTGATCGCGCTGTGCGACGCCTTTGCCGCCCGCTACCCGGACGCGGTGCGCTGCCGGACCTTCGGCACCACGCCCGAGGGCCGGCCGATGAAGCTGCTGGTGGTCTCGCCGACCGGCGCGTTCACTGCGGCCGAAGCGCGCGCGCAGGGCCTGCCGGTGACCCTGATCCAGGGCGGCATCCATGCCGGCGAGATCGACGGCAAGGACGCCGGCTTCCTGGCGCTGCGCGAGCTTCTCGACGGCGAAGTCGCACCCGGCGTTCTCGAGCGGCAGGTGCTGTTGTTCGTGCCGGTGTTCAACGTCGACGGCCACGAGCGCTTCAAGGCCTGGAACCGCCCCAACCAGCGCGGCCCGGAGGAGATGGGCTGGCGCACCACCGCGCAGAACTACAACCTCAACCGCGACTATGCCAAGGCCGATACGCCGGAGATGCGGGCAATGCTGGCGCTGTACAGGGAATGGGACCCGCTGGCCTACATCGACCTGCACGTCACCGATGGCGCGAAGTTCGAGCACGACATCTCGATCATGGTCGAGCCCGTGCACGCGGGCGACATGGCCCTGCGCGAGGCCGGCTTCGCCTTCCGCGACGGCGTGATCGGGCGGCTGGCCGAACAGGGCTCGTTGCCGCTGCCGTTCTATCCGTCGTTCGTCGAATACGACAACCCGGCCTCGGGATTCACCGACGGCGTCGCCCCACCGCGCTTCTCCCACGGCTATACGCTGCTGCGCAACCGCCTGGGGATGCTGGTCGAGACCCACTCCTGGCGGACCTATCCCGAGCGCGTCCGCGCGACCTACAACACGATCATCGCTTCGCTGCAGCTGCTGGCCACGCACGGCCGCGACTGGCAGGCGGTCGCGCATGCGGCCGATGCGCGCGCGACCCGGCTGACCGGCACCGAGGTGCCGCTCGACTACAAGGCCACCGAGCAGGTGCGCGCGATCGACTTCCGCGGCTACGCCTACAGCCGGACGCCGTCGGAGGTCTCCGGTGCGCTGATGACCCGCTACGACGAGAGCACGCCGCAGGTCTGGAAGGTACCGCTGCGCGACCAGATCGTGCCCGACAAGACCGAGACCGTTCCCACCGGCGGCTACATCGTGCCTGTCGAACATGCCGAGACGGTCGCGCCCCTGCTCGACGTGCACGGACTGCGCTACACGCGGCTCGCCCGGCCGTTGCAGCACACTCCTGTCGAGGTATTCCGCGCCACCGCCACCGCGTTCGCCGCGCAGCCGCTGGAAGGCCGCCAGCGCGTCGACATCGACGGCGAGTGGTCGCCCGGGACCCGCGACGTCCGTGCCGGCGCGTTGTTCGTGCCGTCGGCACAGCCCGGCATCCGCCTGGCGATGGCGCTGCTGGAGCCGCGCGCGCCGGACGCGCTGGCGGCCTGGGGCGAATTCAACAACGCGTTCGAGCGCAAGGAGTACATGGAGGACTACGTCGCCGAGGAAGTCGCGCGCGAGATGCTCGCCCGCGACCCGGCGGTCCGGGCCGAATTCGAGCGCAGGTTGCGCGAGGACGAGGCCTTCGCCGGCGATCCGCGCGCGCGACTGGACTTCTTCTATCGCCGTCATTCGTCGTGGGACGACCGCCACGGTCTGTACCCGGTGATGCGGATCGGCAAGGTGCCGGCCGGCGCTGAATGATCGGCTCGTTCCGGGGCGCAGGAGCGGCATGGTGAGCGGCGATAACACCGTCACCACGCGAGGGCGCGGATACTGGCGCGCCCGGCCTGCCGGGCAGTCCTGCCCAGGAGTCTTCATGCCACCGTTCCGCCGTCTCGTCCGATCCGCCCTGCCCACCCTGGCGCTGTGCATCGCGCTGGCAGGATGCCAGCCGGGCACGTCGCCGTCGTCGACGGACGGCGGTTCCACCGCATCCGCGCCCGTCGCCGACCGGGCCCGGCTCAGCGGCACCGCGGTCTACCGCGAACGGATCGTACCGCCGCCGGGTTCGCGCCTGCAGGTGCAGCTGATCGACGTCCTGTACGGAACCGCCCCGGAGGCGGTGCTGGCGGAGACGGAGATCGAGGACGTCGGTCCGCCGCCGATCGCCTTCAGTCTCGACTACGACCCTGCGTCCATCCGCGCGAACGGCCAGTACGGCCTGCATGCCGCCCTATACGGCCCCGAGGGCGCGTTGCTGTTCGTCGCAGACGTCCGCCACGCGGTCGCGCCCGGCCGCGACGAGCCCGTCGAGCTGTCGCTCGGGCGGGTGGCGCAGGAAAGCGCCGACGCCCCCGCCATCCATCCGGCCGACGGTATCGGCGACGCCGTCAACCGTCGCCACTGGCAATGCGGCGAACTGCGCGTGGACACCACGTTCGACCCGGCCACCCTCGATACCACGCTGTCGTTCTCCGGCCGCCGTCTCGTCCTCGCCCAGACCGCCACCGCCACCGGCACCCGACATGCCGACAAGGCCGGCAACGAGTTCCGCAGCGAGGGCGACCGTGCCCTGCTGACCCTGGACGGTCAGCCGCAGATCGAATGCACGCCGAGCGACACCCCGTCGCCGTGGACCGACGCGGCCGACCGCGGGATCGGTTTCCGTGCCGCCGGCAACGAGCCCGGCTGGTGGGTCGAGGTCGGCATGGGCGAGGCACCGACGATCGAGGCCGTGCTCGACTACGGTGAGCGCAGCCTGGAGGTCGAACATGCGCAACCCGACGAGCTCGGCTACACCGGGATCACCGCCGACGGCGAACGCGTCACCCTGGTGATCGACCGCACGCCCTGCGAGGACGGCATGAGCGGCGAGGCCTTCGAGGCCAGCGCGCGGCTGGAGGTCGACGGCCGACGCTACAGCGGCTGCGGCGCGTTCCTGTTCGACTGAGCGGCACCGCCGCCTGCGGCGGCGGGACCGCGCGGCCATCGGGCGCCATCGCGCGTCGCTGCACGCCGCCGGACCCGGCCGTTCCCGGCCCCCGACAGCGCGTTCGCGTTGATCGTGATCAATCCCCTGCCCTCCGCCGCGTGGTCCGATGACCCGGCCTTGACACCCGGCTCGGGCGGGAGAAAGATCGGACCGGCTGGTCCAACCAATTGGTCCAACCAACCGGTTCAGGTCACGAAACAGTCATGCCCCGTCCTCGCTTCCACAAGCTCGACGCCCGGCGCCAGGAGTCGATCCTCGAAACCGCCGCCGAGGAGTTCGCCGCGCATGGCTACGACCAGGCCTCGCTCAACCGCATCATCGAGCGCCTGGGGCTGAGCAAGGGTCAGTTCTATTACCACTTCGACGACAAGGTCGACCTGTTCCAGGCGGTCATGGACTGGGCATGGGCGCTTGGCGTCCCGGAGGAGATCGGCGACTTCAGCCACCTGCAGGCCGACAGCTTCTGGCCCACCCTGGAGCGGCTGTCGGAGCGTTCCCGCGAGATGCTGCGCGAGCGGCCGTGGTACGTGGGCGTCTGGCGCCCGCTCTACCACCCGCCGGCCGATCCGCGGGCACGGCAGGTCGCGCAGGAAAAAATCGCGCAGATCGAGGCGATCCGGATCAACTTCATGCGCCATGGGCAGAAGGTCGGCTGCATCCGCGACGACATGCCCGAGGACCTGCTGATGACCGCGATCTTCAGTCTGCGCGCGGCGCTTGACCGCTGGTTCGTCGACCATTGGGACGAGCTGACCGCCGATCAGTGCGACACCCTGCCGCGGTTGATGCTGGACATGTTCCGGCGCATGTTCGAGCCGTGAACCGATGGCACGCGAACCGGCCACCGCGGTATTCGAGGTCGAGGGCCTCAGCAAGGTCTACACGATGGGCGAGGTCCAGGTGCGTGCGCTGGACGACGTCGACCTCAGCCTGCGCGACGGCGATTTCGTGGTGCTGCTCGGGGCCTCGGGCTCGGGAAAGTCGACCCTGCTGAACCTGCTGGGCGGACTCGACACTCCGAGCAGCGGTCACATCCGCTACCGCGGCGAAGCGCTCGACGCCGGCGACGAGGCTGCATTGACGCGTTACCGGCGGCACCACGTCGGCTTCGTCTTCCAGTTCTACAACCTCATTCCGAGCCTGACCGCGCGCGAGAACGTGGCGCTGGTGACAGAGATCGTCAAAGATCCGCTCCAGCCCGAGGAGGCATTGGCGCTGGTCGGCCTCGAACACCGGCTCGACCACTTCCCATCGCAACTGTCCGGCGGCGAGCAGCAGCGCGTGGCGATCGCCCGCGCGGTGGCCAAGCGTCCGGCGGTGCTGCTGTGCGACGAGCCCACCGGCGCGCTCGATCTCTCCACCGGCGTGGTGGTGCTCAAGGCGTTGGCGCGGGTCAACGCGGAGATGGGCACCACCACGCTCGTGATCACCCACAATGCGTCGATCGCCGAGATGGCCGACGTCGTGCTGCACATGGCCGATGGCCGGATCGTCTCCTCCGAGCGCAACACGCACAAGCGCTCCCCGGACGAACTGAAGTGGTGAGGCCGTGCGCATCTCGGCCCTGAACCGCAAGCTGCTGCGTGACCTCCGGGCAATGGCCGGCCAGGCGTTCGCCATCGCGCTGGTCCTGGCCGCCGGCATGGCGATGTGGGTGATGTACCTGTCGAACTTCCAGTCGCTGCAGCGCAGCCGGCAGTCCTACTACGAGGAGCAGCGCTTCGCCGAGGTGTTCGCCTCGCTCAAGCGGGCACCGGAATCGCTGGCCGCGCGCATCGCCGACATTCCCGGCGTGGCACGCGCCGAGACCCGGGTGGTGGCGGACGTGGTGCTCGACGTTCCCGGCCTGCAGGAGCCGGCCAGCGGCCGGCTGATCTCGATACCGGCGGACCGGCGCCCGGCGTTGAACGACCTGTACCTGCGCGAAGGCCGCTGGATCTCGGCCGGCCGCCCCGACGAGGTGCTGGCCAGCGAGGCCTTTACCCAGGCGCATGGCTTCCATGTCGGCGACCGCTTCGCGGCGATCATCAACGGCCGCAAGCGCACGCTGGACATCGTCGGCATCGTGCTGTCGCCGGAATACGTCTACAGCATCAGGCCGGGAGAACTGGTTCCGGACGACCGCCTGTTCGGGGTGTTCTGGATGGAGCGGCGTGCGCTGGCGAACGCCTTCGACATGGAAGGCGGCTTCAACGACGTGGTGCTGGAGCTGGCGCCGCGGGTGCAGACCGACGAGGTGATCGCCAGGCTGGACGCGCTGCTGGAACGCTATGGCGGACTGGGCGCCATCCCCCGCGCGCTGCAGCCCTCGCACTGGACGCTGGAATCGGAACTGCAGCAGCTGCGCAGCATGGGGATCGCGGTGCCGGCGATCTTCCTGCTCGTCACCGCCTTCGTGCTCAACGTCGCCCTCGGCCGGGCGCTGGCATTGCAGCGGCCGCAGCTGGCCGCGCTCAAGGCACTGGGATACCGCAACGACGAGCTGGCCTGGCACTACCTGAAATGGGCCCTGGCGATCGCGACGCTCGGCGCGGCGCTGGGGGTGGCCGCCGGCGTCTGGCTCGGTGCCGGCATGACCGATCTCTACGCGCAGTACTTCAGCTTTCCGCAGACCGATTACAGGGTATCGCCGGCCGTGGTGCTGGGCGCAGTGGCGATCAGCCTGGTCACGGCGATGGTCGGCGCCTACTCGTCGGTGCGCCGTTCGGTCCGCATTCCTCCGGCCGAAGCGATGCGGCCGGAACCGCCCGCGCGCTACCGGCGCAGCATCGTCGAGCGACCGGGATTGCGGCAACGGCTGGGCATGGCGACGCGGATGATCCTGCGCAACCTGGAACGGCAACCGTTGCGTGCGCTGGCGTCGATCACCGGCATCGCCTTCGCCGCCGGCATCCTGCTGTTCGGTTTTTCCCTGATCGCCTCGACCGAGCGCCTGATCTCGCTGCAGTTCTCGGTCGCCGAGCGGCAGGACGTGACGGTCAACTTCGTCGAACCGGCGTCGTCGTCCGCCCGCCACGCCCTGGCGCGGTTGCCGGGCGTCCTCGCGGTCGAACCCGTGCGCACGGTACCGGCCCGCCTGCGCGCCGGCTTCAGGCATCGCGACCTGGCGATCACCGGACTGCCCACGGATGCGCGGCTGCGTCGCATCGTCGACATGGACGGCAATGCGGTGGCACCGCCGCCCGAAGGCCTGGTGCTGTCGGCGATGCTGGCGCGCGTGCTCGACGTCGTTCCCGGCGACCGCGTGACCCTCGAGATCCTGCAGGGCCACCGTCCGCACGTCGAGGCGACCGTCGCCGGCCTGGTCGACGATTCGCTCGGCCTGTCCGCCTACATGGACATCGAGGCGGTGCGCCGCCTGATGCGCGAGGGCGGCACCCTGTCCGGCGCCGCGTTGAAGATCGATCCCGCACGGGAAGGGGCGCTGTCGGACACGCTGAAGGCGATGCCGGTCATCGCCGGGGTCGCGATCAAACGCACCGTGATCGAGAATTTCCGCGAGACGATGGCGCAGAACATCGGCCTGATGATCACCATCAACGTGCTGTTCGCCGGCATCATCGCCTTCGGCGTGATCTACAACGCCGCACGCGTGTCGCTGTCGGAGCGTGCGCGCGAACTGGCGAGCCTGCGCGTGCTCGGTTTCACCCGCGCCGAGATCTCCTTGATCCTGCTCGGCGAGCTCGCGATCCTCACCGCGCTCGCGCTGCCGTTCGGGGCCGTGCTCGGCCAGGGCATGGCGCAGGCGATGGTCAAGTCGATCGAAAGCGAGGTCTACCGTTTTCCGCTGTCCACCACTCCGGCCACGGTCGCCTGGTCGGCACTGGTGGTCATCGCCGCTGCTGCCGTATCCGGCCTGATCGTGCGACGCCGGCTCGACCGGCTCGACCTGGTCGGTGTCCTGAAAACCCGGGAATGAACCACGAGGAGTCGTCGCGATGCCGCGCCCTGGAGCCCCCCTGCAAAGGATCCCCGCCTTCGTCCGCCGCTTCGGATTCCTGAAGAGGCGCAGCGTGCTGCTCGGCGGTGCGGCCGTGCTCGCGCTGCTGCTGGTCGCATTGTGGCCGGAGTCGACCGAGGTCGACCTGGCCGACGTCACCACCGGCGGACTGCAGGTGACCGTCGACGAGGAAGGCGAGACGCGGGTGCGCGAGCGCTACGTGGTCTCGGCTCCGGTCGCCGGCGAAGTCGACCGCATCGAGCTGGAGCCAGGAGATCCGGTGGAAGCCGGACGCACGGTGGTGGCCCGGCTCCGCCCGTCCGCTCCGGTGCCGCTGGACATGCGCGTGCGCGCCGAGGCGGAAGCGGCAATCCCGGCCGCCGAAGCCGCACTCGCCCGCGCCGAGGCCGAGCGCATGCGCGCGGCTACCCTCGCCACGCGCGCCCGCCAGCAGTTCGAGCGGCTGCGGGCGCTGCAGGACAGCGGCGCGATCTCGCGCGATGCCGTCGATGCGCAGAAGGCGGAGACGGATGCGGCCCACGAGGCGCTGCGCTCTGCAGGGTACGCGGTCAGCCAGGCGCGACACGAGCTCGACGCCGCGCGCGCCCGGTTGATCCACCAGGACTCTGTCGCCGACGCCTCCGTTCGCCCGGCCGACGCCGACACCGGTGAGCTGCCCGTCCGCGCACCGATCAACGGAGTGGTACTGCGGCGCCTGCGCGAAAGTCGCGGCGTGGTTCCGGCCGGCACCGGTCTGCTGGAGATCGGCGACGCGGACCGGCTCGAGATCGTCTCCGACCTGTTGTCGTCCGACGCGGTGCGGGTATCGCCTGGCGACGCGGTGCTGATCGAACAGTGGGGCGGCGGCGACACCCTGCATGGGCGGGTGAGACGCATCGAACCCGCGGGTTTTCTCAAGGTTTCCGCGCTGGGCGTCGAGGAGCAGCGCGTCAACGTGATCATCGACTTCGAGGATCCGGTGGAGGCGCGCCAGGCGTTGGGGGATGCCTACCGGGTCGAGGTCCGGATCGTCGTCCGGCACGAGGCCGATGCGGTCAAGGTGCCGGTGGGCAGCCTGTTCCGCGACGCGGGGGAGTGGGCGGTGTTCGTCGCCGAGGATGGCCGCGCGCGACTGCGCAGGCTGACACTGGGCCTGCGCAACAGCCGCGAGGCGGAAGTGCTGGACGGTCTGCGCGCCGGCGAGCAGGTGGTGCTCTATCCCGCCGACGATCTGCACGATGGTGCGCGCATCCATCCACGCGAGAAGCGCGACTGATGGCAACCGCCGTTGTTCTGCTCGCGACGGCGCACCGATGGAGCATGCGGAAGCCGGGCGACAACAGAACCTGAACCCTTTGTGTTCGCGCTCACCTCGCGTCGATTCGCGATGTGTTCGGATGACCCGCAGTTCCATACGTCCCGCATGAATTGGTCCGTTTGAACCGGTCATCCCCCGCCCCGTATCTTCCCTGGTGGCGAGCCACCACAGTCGAAACCGCCAGGCCGGCGGCGCTTCGGCGCGGCGACGGCCTGCCACGCGGTCACTGGTGGCACAACAGCGTCATCTATCAGTTGACGCCGTGGAGCTATCAGGACAGCGACGGCGACGGCAAGGGCGACCTCCCCGGCCTGATCCGGCGCGTGGACTATCTCGCCTCGCTGGGTGTCGACGCGGTCTGGCTGACGCCGATATACGGCTCGCCGATGGACGACCTCGGCTACGACGTGACCCGTACGCGCCAGATCGATCCGCTGTTCGGCGACATCGGGGACTTCCGCCGGCTGCTCACGCTGATGCACCAGCGCGGCCTGAAACTGGTGCTGGACCTGGTGCTGAACCACACCTCCGACCAGCACCGCTGGTTCACCGAGAGCCGTGGCAGCCGCGACAATCCGCGGGCCGACTGGTACATCTGGGCGGACCCGGCCGAGGACGGAGGGCCGCCGAACAACTGGCCATCGGTCCTCACCGGCAAGTCGGGCTGGAAGTTCGAGCCCGCGCGCGGGCAGTACTACTTCTACAACTTCCTGCCCAGCCAGCCGGATCTCAACTGGCACAACCCCGCCGTGCGCGAAGCGCAGCTCGATACGGTTCGCTTCTGGCTCGAGGAAGGCATCGACGGCATCCGCCTGGATGCGGTGAACTTCTACTGCCACGACCCCGAGCTGAAGGACAATCCCCTGCGCACCGACAGCGACGGCAGGCCCGACGGCATCGCTCCCGACAACCCGGCCGCGCAACAGGTGTTCAGCCGCAGCTTCTGCCGGCCGGAAACCCACGACTGCCTGAAACCGCTGCGCGAGCTGGTCGATCGCCATCCGGGGACGATGCTGCTCGGCGAGGTCACCCTGTGCGAGGACACCATCCGCGAAGCGGCGGAGTTCACCCATGGAAGCGACCGCCTGCACATCGCGTACCACAGTGCGCTGCTGTTCCATGCGCCGGCGACCGCGCAGCGGCTGAAATCGATCATCCTGCGTACGCAGCAGGAGTACGGCGCACGCGGCAACTGCTGGATGGCCGGCAATCACGACTACGGCCGCATGCGCGACCTCTGGGGCGGCGGCGACCACGACGATCCGGATGCGTTCTACCGGATGATGGCGGCGCTGCTGCTGGCGGCGCCTGGCGCACTGTGCCTGTGGCAGGGCGACGAACTGGGCCTGCCGTCCGCGCGCATTCCCGAAGACATCGGCGAGGACCAGTTGCGCGACCCGTTCGGACGGGCGATGTACCCGACGCTGCCGGGACGCGACGGCTCGCGCACGCCGATGCCCTGGGACTGCGACGACGGCGACCATTGCGGCTTCAGCGAGGTGGAGCCGTGGCTGCCGATTCCCGCCTCGCACCGCGGCCTCTCGGTTGCGGCACAATCCGCCGATCCGGACTCCAGCCTCAATACCTGGCGCAACCTGCTGCACTGGCGCCGCGCGCAGCCGGCCCTTCTCGAAGGCGCGCTGCGCATGCTCGATCTGCCCGCCCCCGGCCTGGGCTGGTGGCGCGAGCACGATGTCCAGGGCGTGCTGGCGGTGTTCAACGTGAGTCCGCGGCCGCTGGAGCTCGATCTCGCCGCCTGCGGGGACAACGGGTCTGCCGATGCGCTGGAGCGGCTCGAGCCGGCATGGCTGCACGGCTGCGATGCCGAATGGAATCCCGCCACGCGCCGGCTGGCCCTGCCGCCCTGGGGCGTGTGGTTCGCCGCATGCGGGAAGGACGCGACTTCCGGCCGGGAGGCCTGATGTCCCGCACCGACGACGCGAACTGGTGGCGCCACGCTGTCATCTACCAGATCTACCCGCGCAGCTTCGCCGACGCCAACGGCGACGGCATCGGCGACCTCGCCGGCATACGCCGGCGCCTGGGCTACGTCCGCGAACTCGGTGCCGATGCGGTCTGGATCTGTCCGTTCGTCCGCTCGCCGATGAAGGACTTCGGCTACGACGTCAGCGACTACCGCGATGTCGAACCGGTTTTCGGCAGCCTCGACGATTTCGACGCGCTGGTATCCCACGCGCATTCGCTGGGCCTTCGCGTGTTGATCGACCAGGTCTGGAACCATACCTCGGACCAGCACTCCTGGTTCCTCGAAAGCCGCGCCAGCCGCGACAATCCGAAGGCCGACTGGTACGTCTGGGCCGATCCGGCACCGGATGGCGGACCGCCCAACAACTGGCGCGCGACGTTCGGCGGCTCCGCCTGGGCATGGGACGGGACCCGCCACCAGTACTACCTGCACAACTTCCTGGTCGAACAACCCGACCTCAACTGGTACAACCCCGGGGTCCGCGCCGCGCTGATCGAGGTCGGCCGTTTCTGGCTCGACCGCGGCGTCGACGGCTTCCGCCTCGACGTGGCCAACTTCTTCGCGCACGACCGCAGCCTCGCCGACAACCCGCGACGCCCAGCGGACCTGGCGAGGCCGGCCGGCGCGGCGCGCGACGACCCCTACTTCGACTTCATCAACCGGGGCACGGTCAGCCGGCCGGAGACCTGGGAGATGCTCGGCGAGGTACGTGCACTGATGGACGCCTATCCCGGCACCGTGGCGCTGGGCGAGATCTCCAGCGCCGAGGACTCGCTTGCATCCGCCGCCGAAGCGGTACGCGGTCGCGATCGCCTGCACACCGCCTACAACGCATCGCTGGTCAGCGACGAGCCGTTCACCGCCGACGGCCTGCGGCGCCTGCTCGACCAGATGCTGGCGTCCTTCGAGGCTCCGCATCTGTGCTGGACCTTCGGCACCCACGATTTTCCGCGGCTGAAGGGACGCTGGGCACTGCACCGGCGCCACGACGACGACACCGAGGCGCGGCTCGACCGCCTGCTGGCGACGCTGCTGCTGGTGCTGCCTGGCAGTTGCTGCCTGTACCAGGGCGACGAACTCGGCCTGACCCAGGCGCAACTGGGTTTCGAGCAGCTGCGCGACCCATACGGCATCGCCAACTACCCGCAGATCCTCGGCCGCGACGGCTGCCGGACACCGATGCCGTGGACCGACGCCCACCCGGGCGCAGGGTTCACCGATGCCGACGAGCCGTGGCTGCCGATCGCGGCCGAACACCTGCCCCTCGCGGTGTCGCGCCAGCAGGCGGACCCGGCTTCGCTGCTCAATGCATGGAAGCGGCTGCTGGCATGGCGGCGCGCACAGCCGGCGTTGCGCGAGGATCGCCTGCAACCGGTCGACGCGGCCGCCACCGTGCTGGCGTTCGAACGTGGCGAACGCAACCGGATGCTATGCGTGTTCAACCTGTCCCACGAGGCGGCGGTCCATCGTCTGCCGGGGGGCTGGAAGATGGACCCGGAGGCCTCCAACCTGGCGACCCTTCCGCCCGGCGGACTCGATCCGCTGCACCTGCCCGGCTACGGCTGCGCGATCGCCCATCGCCGCTGATCCGCTGCCGGCGGCGTCAGTCCGGCAGCACCCAGCGGCCGACGACCGCATGCGCATGGTGTCGCTGGATGTCGCTGCGGACCAGCGCGAAACCGTCGACGTGCCACGGCACCGGTGCGTCGATCGCGGTTTCGGTCCATACCTGACGGCAGTCGCGGGCGACGGTGACGTGCGGCACCAGCGCCGGTCCCTTGCCGAATCTCACGCCTGCCGCGGCGCCGCGACGTACCAGCCCGTCGTCCAGAGCCGCGCGCAGTTCGTGCAGTGCCGTCGGCACGGTATGGCAGCCGAGCCAGCAGACGCGGGCCGAGGCGAAGCCGCCGGCGATATCGAGCGGCAGCTTGAACGCGCCGATGCCGGCAGTGCACGCCGACTCGGCCGCGCCACGCGCCACCTCGAGCTCGCGCTCGCAGTTCTCCGGCAGCGTGCCGAGCCAGCGCAGGGTCAGGTGATAACGGTGCGGACGCAGCCGGCGGCCACCGTGCGGCTGTCCAGCCTCGACCGCCGTTGCCGCGGCGTCGACCCGCGCACGGATCGCATCGTCGGGCAACAGCGCGAAGAACAGGCTGTAACGCGGCGTCGCGTCCGCCACCTCGAAGCCGGCGAGCTGCGCCTGCCTGCTCACCGGTACCGCCCTGCGCTTGCGGATGGCGCCGCGACCGCCGCCACGTTCAGCGCTCCGCTCCGGAAGCCGGCGCGCCGGTCCGCAGGTGCCCGGCCAGTCCTTCCAGCTGCAGCGCCTGCACCCGGTCTACCACTGGCGCGATCGCCGCGAGGTCATCAGGCGTGTAGCCGCCGGCGCGGTAGAACAGCGTGATCCGGGTGGCGTCATCGCCCGCCGCGACGAGGCGGAACTCGAGTACGCCGTCGACGCCCATGCCCTGCAGCGGTCCCAGGCCGCCGGTCATCCGCAGCAGCTTGCCGGGTTCGACGAACACCACCTGCATGTGCCGGGCCTGGCGCTCGCCGTCCGTCTCGCAGAAGCAACCGCCGGCGCGCGGCTCGATCCGCAACCGCGACTGCGCGCCCCACCAGGTGTGATCCCTCGGCCACCAGAGATCGACGTCGTCGACCAGCGCCTGCCAGACGGCATCGGCATCGGCCGGCACCTCGACCGTGTTCTCGATGGTGAACCCGTGCTTCCCCGCATCCCTGACCCCGGCCGCGGCGGTTCCGCCAAGACAGGCCAGCAGCAGCGCCGCGGCGCCGGTTCGCATCCTCATAGCGGTTCTCCGTTGACGATGCGGCAAGATTACGCCAGCGCCCCCCGGACAGCGACGCACCGGCAGGCGCCGGGCGATCCGGGGTTCAATCGGTGGCATCCTCCAGCTCGCCCCAGCGGGCGTAGGCGGCGTCGAGCGCGGCCTGGGTGTCGGCGACCTCGGCGGTATGCGCGCTCACCGCCGCCTGTTCGCGCTGGAAGAAGGCCGGATCGTTCATCGCTCCGGTCAGTTCCGCCAGCCGTGCCTCCAGCTGCTCGATCCTCGCCGGCAACTGCTCCAGCTCTCGCGCATCCTTGTAGCTGAGCTTGCGGCGCGCGGGCGGCGCCGCCGGCCGGGCTGGAGCGGTGGCGGACGCCGGTGCGGCGCTGACCGTGGCAGCCGCTCCCGCGGTGCGGCGCTGACGCTCCCAGTCGCTGTAGCCGCCGACGTACTCGCCGACCCGGCCATCGCCCTCCATCACCAGGGTCGAGGTCACCACGTTGTCGAGGAAATCGCGGTCGTGGCTGACCAGCAACAGCGTGCCCGGGTAGTCGGCCAGCAGCTCCTCCAGCAATTCCAGGGTCTCGACGTCGAGATCGTTGGTCGGTTCGTCCATCACCAGCAGGTTGGATGGCTGCGCGAACAGCTTCGCCAGCAGCAGGCGGTTGCGCTCGCCGCCGGACAGGCGCGTGATCGGCGCCCGCGCACGTTCGGGCGTGAACAGGAAGTCCTGCAGATAGCCGATCACGTGCTTGGATCTGCCGCCGATCTCGACGTGATCGCGGCCCTCCGCGACGTTCTCCAGCGCGTTCCAGTCCTCGCGCAGGGTCGCGCGGTACTGGTCGAAATAGGCGATCCGCAGGTTGCTGCCCAGCCGTACCTCGCCGTGCGCGGGATCGAGCTGGCCGAGCAGCAGTTTCAGCAGGGTGGTCTTGCCGCTGCCGTTGGGGCCGATGAGGCCGATGCGGTCCCCGCGCATCACCGTTGTGTCCAGGTCCCGCACCAGCGGCCGTCCGTCGAACGAAAAACCCAGCCCCTTCGCCTCGATCACCTTGCGCCCCGACGCCTCGCCCTGCGCCATCGACATCTTCACGTTGCCCTGCAGTTCGCGGCGCTGGGCACGCTCGGTCCGCATCTGCCGGAGCCGCCGTACCCGGCCCTCGTCGCGGGTGCGGCGCGCCTTGATGCCCTGGCGGATCCATGCCTCCTCCTGCGCCAGCAGCTTGTCGAAACGCGCGTTCTCCTGGCTTTCGGCATTCAGGCGTTCCTCGCGACGACGCAGGTAGTTGTCCCAGTCGCCGGGCCAGCTGGTCAGCGCGCCGCGGTCGATCTCGACGATCCGGGTCGCCAGCGCGCGCAGGAACCGGCGGTCGTGGGTGATGAACACCAGCGCTCCCGGCCAGCCCTTCAGGAAATTCTCCAGCCAGTCGATCGCCTCGATGTCGAGATGGTTGGTCGGCTCGTCCAGCAGCAGCACGTCCGGCGACGACACCAGCGCACGCGCCAGCAGCACGCGCCGCTTCATCCCGCCGGACAGGCGCGCGAACACGGCGTCGCCGTCCAGCTCCAGCCTCTCCAGCGTCTCGGTCACGCGCTGGTCCAGCGCCCAGCCCTCGGCGGCCTCGATCCGCGCCTGCACCCGCGCCAGCGCGTCGGTGTCGACGGTTTCGGCATGGCTGAGGTGGTGGAACTCGGCCAGCCAGGCACCGAGCTCGCCCAGGCCTCCGGCGACGACGTCCCAGACATCGCCTTCGGCGCCCGCCGGCACCTCCTGTTCGAGCCGCGCGATGCGGACGCCGTCGGCACGGCGCACTTCGCCATCGTCGGGCTGCAGCTCGCCGTCGATCAGGCGCAGCAGGGTCGATTTGCCGGCGCCGTTGCGGCCGATCAGGGCGATGCGCTCGCCGGCCTCGATCGCGAGATCGACGTGTTCCAGCAGCAGCGGGCCGCCGACGCTGTAGTCGACGCCGATGAGATTGATCAGGGACATCCAACCATTCTAACGGGCCGGCGATACGCGGCGGCGGACGCGATGCTCACGAGCTGCAGGACAGCATCGAGCAGCCGGCGCGATCGCGGGCCCAGTCCGGGCGCCGCGCGGCGAAGGCCTCGCGCCCGGGCTGCTCGTCGTACGGCCGACGCATCACGTCAAGCAGTTCGGTCACGCCGCCGATGTCGCCCTGGTGGGCCCGGTCGATCGCCTGCTGGGCCAGGTAGTTGCGCAGCACGTAGCGGGGGTTGGCGGCGTCCATCAGCGCGGTACGGTGCTCCGGCGGAAGCGGGTCCTCGGCGATCCGTGCGGCATAGGCCGCAAGCCATTCCTGCAACGCCTGCATCACCGCCGCACGCTTGCCGTCGTCGTAGAACGCGTCGCCGAACAGATCCGGCGACAGCGCCGAAGGGTCGAGGGCGGACAACCGGCGGAAGAACAGCGTCATGTCGATCCCGCCCGCCTTCAGCAGCTCGCGCAGCGACTGCATCAGGGCGACGTCTTCGTCGCGGCAGGCCTCCAGCCCGAGCTTGGCGGCAATGTTGCCACGCTCGGCGCGGTTGAACGCCTCCACGTAGCGACGCAGCCCGTCCTGCAGCGCATCGACGCCGTCGAACAACGGCGACAGCGCGCCGGCGAGGCGGCCCAGGTTCCAGTACGCGACCTGCGGCTGCTGCCCGAACCGGTAGCGGCGGTGGACCGCATCGGTGGTGTTCGGCGTCCAGTCGGGATCGTAGTCGTCGATCCACCCGTACGGGCCGTAGTCGATCGTCAGGCCCAGGATCGACATGTTGTCGGTGTTCATCACCCCGTGGACGAAGCCGACCCGCATCCAGTGCGCGACCATCGCGGCGGTGCGCTCGCACACCTCGACGAACCAGTCGCCGTACAGCGGCTCACCTTCGCTCCTCCCGCCCCGGCCACGCAGGTGGGCGAAGTCGCGACGGATGCAGAAATCGACCAGTTGGCGCAGCAGATCGACGTCGCCGCGCGAGGCCGGCAGCTCGAAATTGCCGAAACGGATGAACGACGGCGCGACCCGGCACACGATCGCACCCGGCTCCGCCTCGGGATGGCCGTCGTAGAACATGTCGCGGACCACCGTCTCGCCGGTCACCGCCAGGCTCAGCGCACGCGTCGTCGGCACGCCGAGGTGGTGCATCGCCTCGCTGCAGAGGAATTCCCGGATCGATGAGCGCAGCACCGCGCGGCCGTCGGCGCTGCGCGAGTACGGGGTCGGCCCCGCGCCCTTGAGCTGCAGCTCCCAGCGCTCGCCGGAGGCGTTGACGATCTCGCCCAGGGTGATCGCGCGCCCGTCGCCGAGCTGGCCGGCCCAGTGCCCGAACTGGTGTCCGCCGTAGTTCGCGGCGAACGGCGCCATCCCGTCCAACTGGCGATTGCCGGTCAACACCTCGGCCGCGAGCGGGCTGTCCATGAAGGCGGCATCCAGCCCGAGCCGCGCGGCCATCTCCGCCGACCACGCCAGCATCCTCGGCGCCGCGACCGGCGTCGGCAGGACCCTGGACCAGGCCGCGCCTTCGACCTGACGGACTCCGGGACCGGTGTCCGGATCGCCAGGGGTCTCGCGGACGAAGGCGTTGTCGAAGCGCAGCGTCGATGAGGTGGAGAGCGACATGGGTGTCGGAAGCGTGCCGCGAGCGGGCGCCCCATGATCGCATGCCCGCCGGGGCCGGGTCTGACCCAACCGGCGCTGACCCGCCGACCATCCCGCGCCCGGGACACCGCCGTTGCGGCGTAGAATGCCGGATTGGCCCTCGCGGGCAGTCCCGAGGAAGCCTCCATGAACGACGACAGCACCACCGACGACAGCGCGACCGGCGCACCCCAGGCTCCGGCCTTCTCCGATCTGTCGCTGCCCGAGCCCCTCCTCAGGGCGCTGGCCGAGGTCGGCTACGAGTCGCCCTCGCCGATCCAGGCGGCGACCATCCCGCCGCTGCTGCAGGGCCGCGACCTGCTCGGACAGGCCCAGACCGGTACCGGCAAGACGGCCGCGTTCGCGCTGCCGGTGCTGGCCCGCGCGGTTCCCGGCCAGAAGAAGCCGCGGGCGCTGGTGCTGGCGCCGACCCGCGAGCTCGCGATCCAGGTCGCCGAGGCGTTCCAGAAGTACGCCCATCACCTGCCCGGCTTCCACGTGCTGCCGATCTACGGCGGCCAGAGCTACGGCCCCCAGCTGGCGGCGCTGCGTCGTGGCGTCGACGTCGTCGTCGGTACGCCGGGGCGGGTCATCGATCATCTCGAGCGCGGCTCGCTCGATCTCTCCGAACTCGAATGCCTGGTCCTGGACGAGGCCGACGAGATGCTGCGGATGGGCTTCATCGACGACGTCGAGGCGGTCCTGAAGAAGACCCCCGAGACGCGTCAGGTCGCGCTGTTCTCGGCGACGATGCCGGCACCGATCAAGCGGATCGCACAGACCTACCTGCGCGAGCCGGTCGAGATCGCGATCCAGGCCCGCACCACCACTTCCGACAACATCCGCCAGCGCTACTGGTGGGTCAGCGGCGTGCACAAGCTCGACGCACTGACCCGGATCCTCGAAGCCGAGCCGTTCGACGCGATGATCATCTTCACGCGCACCAAGCAGGCGACCGAGGAACTGGCCGAGAAGCTCACCGCACGCGGTTTCGCCGCCGCCGCGATCAACGGCGACGTGCAGCAGCAGCAACGCGAACGCACCGTGCAGCAGCTCAAGGAGGGCCGCATCGACGTGCTGGTCGCGACCGACGTCGCCGCCCGCGGCCTGGACGTGGAGCGGATCAGCCACGTGCTGAACTACGACATCCCGTACGACACCGAGAGCTACGTCCACCGCATCGGCCGCACCGGGCGCGCCGGCCGCAGCGGCGAGGCGATCCTGTTCGTAACCCCCCGCGAGCGCGGCATGCTGCGCGCGATCGAGCGCGCGACCCGCCAGGTGATCGAGGCGATGGAACTGCCGAGCATCGACACCGTCAACGAGCAGCGGGTCGCCAAGTTTCTCGGCCGCATCGGCGAATCGCTCGAGCGTCCTGACCTGGCGGTGTTCCGCGAGCTGGTCGAGCGCTACGAACGCGAGCGCAATGTGCCGATGGTCGAGATCGCCGCGGCGCTGGCCGGCCTGGTCCAGGGCGAACAGCCGCTGCTGCTCGATCTCCCGAGGGAGAAACCCCGCCCCGAACGCCCGCGCCACGACGCCGACAAGCCCGGCGGCGACCGGCCCGGCCGCGCGCGCGCGCCAAGCAACCGCGGCGAGGCGATGTTCGACGACGCCCATCCGCCTCGACACGTTCCGCACGTGCCGGACACCGGCATGGAGACCTTCCGGATCGAGGTCGGCCACGTGCACGGGGTCAAGCCGGGCAACATCGTCGGTGCGATCGCCAACGAGGCCGAGCTGGAGAGCCGCTACATCGGCCGCATCGACATCCGCCAGGACCACAGTTACGTCGACCTGCCCGAGGGCATGCCGCGCGAACTGATGGAACATCTGAAGAAGGTGCGCGTCGCCGGCCAGCCGCTGCGGATCAGCCGCCCTGGCAGCATCCCCGAGGACGCCGGCCGGCCGCCGCGCCGTCCGCACGGCGGGCGCCCGCACCCGGGCAAGCCACGCGGCAAGCCCGGTCCGCGCGGCCCGAAGAAGCCGCACCGCGGCCGCTGAGCAGGCCTTGCCGGCGCCCTTGCACGGACGGCCGTAGGATTCGCGCCCAGTCCGGCGATTCGCGCCGCGGGCACGAATGGAGCGTGGGAGCGCAACCGCGGGGTGCAGGGTTTGCGCGACAGACTCTGGGGTTCCCGGTGCGGTCTCGAGGATCGCGGCTTGCGCTCCGGCCTGCGGGCGCTGGCAGGCGGTGCTGGTTCCATTCGCTCATGACGACCTCAGCAGTCGCCATCTGCGGCCGCATCCACGCGGCGCCGGTTTTGGCATAGTGCAGCGATCGCCCGTCGCCGCGCCCGCTCCATCCATGCCACGCATCCAGGTCTTCCAGCATGTCGCCGCCGAACCGCTCGGCACGCTCGACCCGCTGATACGCCGGCGCGGGCACCGGATCCGTTTCACCAACTTCGAGCGCGACCCCGACGCGCAGCCGAACATGGAACGCTACCGCGGCCTGGTCGTGCTCGGAGGACCGATGAACGTCGACGAGCGGGACCGCCGCGCGCACCTGCGCACCGAGCTGCGGGCGATCGAGCGGATGCTGGAGCTCGGCCGCCCCGTGCTCGGCATCTGCCTGGGCGCGCAACTGCTCGCGCACGTGCTCGGCGCACCGATCCGCCGCCACCCGGCTCCGGAAGTCGGCTGGCACCCGCTGGCGACCACTGAAGCCGGCCGCTGCGACCCGGTACTCGCCCCGCTCGGCGACGCGGCGCCGGTGTTCCAGTGGCATCGCTACAGCTTCGAGGTGCCGCGCGAGGCCATCCACCTGGCACGCTCGCCGCTGTGCGAGCCACAGGCATTCCGTTTCGGCCACAACGCCTACGGTTTCCAGTTCCACCTGGAGATGGACGAGGCGCTGATCGAGCGCTGGCTGGCGAATCCGAGCTACCTCGCCGAGCTCGCCGCCGACGGCCACCCCACCGATGCCGCCACGATCCGCAACCAGACGCGCGAGCACATCGCGACGATGAAGGCGCAATCCGAGGCCGTGTTCAACCGCTTCCTCGACCTGGTCGGCCGGCCGCAGCGGCGGGTCACCCTGCCCTCGCGGGAGTTCGTCTGACCGGCCCGAACGGGCCTTGGCACCCGCTCAACCGAGCCGCAGGCTGCTCTCGAAACGGCGCTCGCGACCGTCCAGCGGGTCCCTGAAGCACAGCGAGCGGGCCAGCAACTGCAGCGGACGGCTGAAATCGTCGTCCGCCGGCGCCTGCAGCCACGGGTACAGGCGATCGTTGAGGATCGGGACTCCAAGAGCCGCCATGTGCACGCGCAGCTGATGCTTGCGTCCGGTGACCGGTTGCAGCCGGTAACGCCGGATTCCGCTGCCGGCGCCGCCGAGCACCTCGATGCGGGTCTCGCTGTTCGCATCGCCCGGTGTTTCAGCCATGCGGAAAAACGGCTCGCCACGCACGATCCGCGAACGACGGACGCGCGGAAAGCGGCCCTCCAGCGCCGGCGCGAGGGCTTCGTAGCCCTTGTCGATGCGGCGTTCCGGGAAAAGCGCCTGGTAACGCGCCCGCGTCGCCGGCTCGACCGAGAACATCACCAGCCCCGCTGTGTCCCGATCGATGCGGTGCAGGGGAACGAGGGTGTCGAGTCCCGTACGCCGTCGCAGCCTCGACAGCAACGTCTCGTCGACGAAGCTCCCGGCCGGCGTGACCGGCAGGAAGTGCGGCTTGTCCGCGATCAGCAGGTGCGCGTCGAGGTGGACCAGGTGCTCCTCGAACGGGATGGACGGTTCGTCGTCGACCTCGCGGAAATACAGTATCTCCAGCCCGACCCGATAGCGGGCGTCCGCGGACAATGCCTGTCCGTCCGCATCCAGTACCCGCCCGCGGGCGAAGCGCGACTGCCATGTCTCGCGCGGAATCCGCGGAAAATGTGCGCAGACGCCGTCGAGCAGGGTCGGCCACGTACCCGGCGGCAATTGCAGGCGGCTGGGCGGAGTTGTGGGCGCCGCGCTCACGGTCGTTGCATCATCGGGGGCGTTTCCGGCGGAAATCGAAGGCCTCTTCATGTCCACAGCCACGCGGGTTATCCCGGCTTTGCGCAGCGATTGCAAGGGCGCAGCCGGCACCATCCGGACGTTTTCCGCTTCCGGCGGCTCCGACGACGGCCGCGACGGCTAGAATGTCGCTCCTTTGCGCATCGAGCCGGAAATGGCCCTGAATTCCACCGTTGTGAAGGCGGAGCTGCAGATCAGCGACATGGACCGGCATTACTACGCCACCCATGACCTCACCCTCGCCCAGCATCCCTCGGAAACCGATCAGCGCCTGATGGTGCGTATCGTGGCGTTCGCGCTGTACGCCCACGACCGGCTCGAGTTCGGCCGGGGCTTGAGCAGCGAGGACGACCCGGATCTGTGGCAGCGCGACTACACCGGCGACGTCGACCTGTGGGTGGACCTCGGCCAGCCGGACGAATCGCGGATCAGGAAAGCCTGCGCGCGGGCACGCCAGGTCGTGGTGATCAACTACAGCGGCCACGCGGCCGACATCTGGTGGACCCGGATCGCCGGCTCGCTGACCCGGTTGAAGAACCTCACCGTGCTCGACCTGCGTCCCGACACGGTCGACGCGCTGGCGGCGATCGGCAAGCGCGGCATGCGCCTGCAGGCCCTGATCCAGGACGGCGAGCTGCAGCTGATGAGCGATCAGGGCAGCGTCGCGTTGCGGCCGAACGTCCGCCTAGCGCCGCAGTGAGCGCATGACCGCAGTCGCGCATGGCCATCACGACGTGCTGGTGGTCGGCGGCGGTGCCGCCGGCCTGATGTGCGCATTGACCGCGGGCCAGCGCGGGTTGCGGGTGGCGGTCGTCGAACACGCGAACCGGGTCGGCAAGAAGATCCTGATGTCCGGCGGCGGCCGCTGCAATTTCACCAACACAGGCACCTCGCCGGCTAACTACCTGTCGGCCAATCCGCATTACTGCAAATCGGCGCTGGCGCGCTACACGCCCTGGCACTTCATCGAGATGGTCGAGCGGCACCGGATCGCCTGGCATGAGAAGGAGCTCGGCCAGCTGTTCTGCGACGTTTCGAGCAAGCTGATCGTGAAGATGCTGCTCGACGAATGCGACGCCGCTGGCGTACGCATCCACACCTCGTGCGCGATCGAGCGGGTCTCGCTCGACGACGACGGCCGCTACCGGCTGAAGACCACCCATGGCGACATGTCCGCACCGCGGCTGGTGGTCGCCTGCGGCGGGCTGTCGATACCGAGCATGGGCGCAACCGGCTTCGGTTACGAGCTGGCCCGCCGGTTCGGTCACGAGGTGCTGCCCACCCGCGCCGGGCTGGTACCGCTGACCCTCAGCGGCAAGCACCTGGAGCGCATGGACGGCCTCAGCGGCGTGTCGTTGCCGGTGACCGCGCACAGCAACGGCCAGTCGTTCACCAACGCGATGCTGGTGACCCATCGCGGCATCAGCGGTCCGGCGATCCTGCAGATCTCCTCGTACTGGCAGCCCGGCGACGCACTGCATCTGGACCTTCTGCCCGGCGAGGACGCGCTGGAGTGGCTGCAGCGCCAGCAGGCCGCACGCCCGGCCGCCGAGCTGCAGACCGTGCTGTCGGAGGCGATGCCGAAACGCTTTGCCCAGCGGCTGTGCGAGGTCTGGCTACCGGGTCGCGCGTCCCATCGGCCGATGCGCCAGCTCGATCCGGCGCAGTTGAAAGCCATCGCCGGAATCATCGGCGCGTGGCCGCTGGTCGCCAGCGGCACCGAGGGTTACCGAACCGCCGAGGTGACCCTGGGCGGCGTCGATACCGACGGCCTGTCCTCGCAGACGATGGAATCGCGCCGGGTGCCGGGGCTGTACTTCATCGGCGAGGTCGTCGACGTCACCGGCTGGCTGGGCGGATACAACTTCCAGTGGGCCTGGGCCTCGGGCCACGCCGCGGGCATGGCGGCATGACCGCACCGTTCCTGCACCGCTGCGCACGCAGACCGGGACCGGCCGCCCGGTCCGGATCGAAAAGGCCCGCGCCGGCTCAGCCCTTCACCGCCCCTTCCATCGACGTGATGCAGTACCTGTTCCGCCCCGCCTTCTTGGCGCTGTAAAGGGCGCCATCCGCGGACGACATCAGCGTCTTGGCATCGACGGATGCATGGGTGTAGGCGATGCCGATGCTGGTGGTGATCTTCAATGTCGTCCCGTCCACCGCGATGGGGACGGCCATCGCCTCGACCAGCTTTCGCGCGATCGCCTCGGCCGCGTCCGGAACGGCAGCATCCTCGACCACGACCACGAACTCGTCGCCGCCGATGCGGGCCGGCAGGTCGATCGCCCGCACGTTCTCCCGCAACCGCCGGGCGAACGCGCACAGGACCTCGTCGCCCACTTCATGGCCGTAGGTATCGTTGATGCCCTTGAAGTGATCGACATCGAGATAGATCAGGGCCAGCGGATGCCCATGCCGGCGCAGACGCTTGAGCGCGAGCGAAATGCGTTCGTCGAACTGCCGCCGGTTGGCCAGGCCGGTCAAGGCGTCGACGCGGACCAGGCGCTCGAGTTCGCGCCGGCTTTCCTCCAGCGCCTGCTCGGCGACGACCCGGCTGGTGACGTCGCGCGCAGCCGAGATGATGTCGAACTCGCCCTTGCGGTCGATGCTGGGGATCGGCTGCGTCACCGCCTCCACCCAGATGTAGTGGCCGTCCTTGTGGCGCACGCGGTACATGTCCATCCTCGCCCTGCCCGAGGCGACGACATCGGCCATCGCCTCGGACTGATGGTCGCGGTCCTCCGGATGCATCAGGCTCCAGCGCGAACCGAGCATCTCGGCCGGTTCCCAGCCGAGCATGTCCCTCGCCGATGGCGAGACATACAGCCGCTCGCCATCGGGGCGCATCCGCACCACGAGATCGTGCGAGAAGTCGGCGAGCAGCCTGTAGCGGTGCTCGCTGTCGCGCAGGCGTGCCGTCAGCCGTTTGCGCTCGCCCATCGCCAGGGCCACCGGGATGATCATCAGGCACCCCCCGGCGATGTACAGCTGCAGCAGCGCGATGCGCTCCGGCGCACCGATGCCCTCCAGCGCCCACAAGGGACCGTATCCCATCGCCGTCAGGACGCTGCCGATCACCGCGAGCAGGATCACACCGACGGCCACACCGGCAAAACCGTGCCGGAATGCACCGAGCAACAGCGGCGGATAGGCGAGGAATAGCAGTGGGTACCTGAAGAAGAACACGGTGAAGGCGACCGCCGACAGCAACAGCATGATGCCGATGAAGCTGCCGCGCTTCCTTCCCGACAGTGCGAGCGACTGCAATCCCTCGCGATGGACGACGAGCGTCGTCGTGGCGAATATCACCATCCCGACTACATGCGCGGCGTACCAGCTGAACAGATCACGCAGGAAAGAGCCCTCATACACCACGACGGCGGTCGCGGCGGCGAGCACCCCCGACACCGCGCAGGCCGCCAGCGTACTGCTCGTCGCGATGCCACCCAACCTGATCCATTGCCGCGCATCGCCCACGTCCGGCACGAGCCGCCTGACGAACCCGGCGACGATCAGCACTTCGACGACGTTGCTCGCGCCGATGGCGGCGGCATACGCCACCGGATCTCCGGACAGCAGGTGGGCAACGACGTCGGCCGCCAGTCCCGTCGCGACGTAGCCCGGCCACAGGCGCGTCGGCCTGGACAGCAACCAGCCGGTGAGGATGCCGTTGCCGATCCAGATCGCGGACAACTCGCCGGGCGCGCGCACCAGCGCCAGGAGCAGCCATGCGCTCGCCCCGACAAGGAACGCCAGCAACAGGCGATCCAGCCACAGACGTTTCCGCGTCAGCGTCGGCGAATGATCCATCACGGGCCGCTCCAGAGCCGATCCTGGTCGCGGGGGGGCGCCCCGGGGGGCCCCGGGGGGGCGCCCCCCCCGGGGCAGGCCGCACCATGATGCCCCCGGGGCCGGTGACGCGATGTCAACGCGCATTCACGCAGGTCCATGATCCGGTTCCGGACAGCTGGCGAGATCCGGCGATGTCGACCGATCTCCATGCAGTGGCGTGGAACGCTCCGGATTCCGGCCGGGATACGGCCCGATCCCGCGGACGGGAAAATGCCTCGTGCCGGTCCCCGCTGCGGCGTCTCCTTCCCCTGCCACCGCTCCGGTCGCGGGATGGCGCGGCGACGGCTCCTAGATTAACGTTCGATCCAGCCAACAGGGATCGAAAGCATCGATGACCGCCCGGATGGAACGCAATCCACGCTCGTGGTTCGCCTGGCTTTCCGCGGGACTCGGCCTGTCGGCCCTGCTCGGCGTGTTGTGCTTCCATTTCCCCGAACTGCTGACCAGTCGCGATTTCCGGGCGGTCTACAGCGAAGACTTCGCCCGCCGCCTGTTGCTGTTCGGGCTGGTGATGGCATTCGCACTCGGAACCCTGGCGATCCTGCGCAACCGCAACAAGCGGGTCGCGCTGGTCGGGGTCGGCAGCGCGGCGCTGGCGGTGCTGCTCGGCGGGGCGACGGTGCACTTCGATCCGATCGAGTCCACGCCGTTCTCGCTGGGGCTGGACTGGTTCGTGATCTCGCTGTTCTTCTCGGCGCTGGTCTTCATCCCGATCGAGCGGATGCTGCCGGTGCGCTCGAAATCGCCGCTGCGGCCGGAATGGCGGACCGACCTGGCCTATTTCTTCATGAGCCACGTACTGGTGCAGTTCCTGCTGATCGCGGTGACGGCGTCGACCTCGGCGATCGCGGCGCTGGCCGTGTTCCCGGCGCTCAAGGCCGCGATCCAGTCGTGGCCGGTCTGGCTGCAGTTCCTGCTCGCGGTACTGGTCGCCGACATGGCCCAGGCGCTGCTGCACCGGGCCTATCACAAGCTGCCCTGGCTCTGGCGCTTCCATGCGGTGCACCATTCGAGCCGGCACATGGACTGGCTGGCAGGCTCCCGCATCCGCCTGGTCGAAATCGTGCTCACCCGCAGCGCGGTGCTGCTGCCGCTGGTGGTGCTCGGCTTCTCGGCCGAGGCGGTCAACGGCTACGTGATCCTGGTCGGACTCCAGGCGGTACTCGCGCACGCCAACCTGCGCACGGATTTCGGCTGGCTCGAATACCTGCTGGTCACGCCGCGCTATCACCACTGGCACCACGCCCGGCACATCGACTACATCGACACCAACTATGCGATCCACCTGCCGCTGGTGGACATGCTGATGGGCACCTTCCGCCGTCCGCCACGTGGCCAATGGCCGGAGGAGTACGGAGTGATGAAGCTGGAGACGGTGCCGCGCGGGTTCTGGGCCCAGGGGCTGATGCCGTTCTCGCCGCGCAAGGTATTCGCGGACTTCGTCGGCCGCGAGCGACCTGCCGCGCTGCAGGCCGATCGGGGACACGGCGACTGACGGCGGGCAGGATCGCGCGCGTCACCGGCGCAGCAGCGGCCGAACGCCCGCCTTCTCGGGTTCCAGGCCACACCGCGAAGCGATAGCGGTTCGAACACGTTTCAGGCATCGCCCAGGGCAACGCCCAGTCGCTCCTGGCCTTCCCGTGGCCAGCAGGCTTCGCTGTCGTAGTGCCCTTCCGCGGCCGGTACGTCCGATGGAAGTACGACCCAGGGCAGCTTCGATCGCGTGAAACAATGCGCTCCAGGCGTCAGTCTGCCCGGCTGATCCAATGTGCCTGTGAAGACAAGCGCTACGCGCGTGCCAAGATCGGGATGATGGCTCCACAGGGCAATGCCGCATTCTGGGCAGCGCAGGAGCGTCTGCGTGCGACCGGTGTCGGTGGGCACCACGCAGGCTCGCGGATCGCCGCTAAGCAGAGTTATCCGCTTCATCTCGATGATCGCGTTGACAGCGAACGCGCTGCCGGAAATACGCTGGCATTCCGTGCAGTGGCAGCAGTGCACGAAGATCGGTGCACGGGTGAGCCGATACCGGACTGCACCGCAGATGCAGCCCCCCTCGAAGACGCCGTCGATCATGTCTCTCCTCGCCATCATGTCTCTCCTCGCCAAGTAAGGATGTCCCGGAACGACGATCCGGAACGGCTCGATTCGACATCCGCTCCGGAAGAGCCTGGACGTGCGACAGCCCCGGGAGAGGTCGGGCATCCCGCTCCGGCAGCATCGATGACGGGCGGAGCCCGCGGAACCCGGATCAGTCCGTCTGCTTCTCTGCCGGCGGCACCAGCCTCAGGTGGTGGAAGTCGAAGCTGAAGTCGGTCAGCGGCGATATCGCCTCCATCCGCGCTTCGCGGATCTTGCCGTCGGGGTCGAGTGCGAAGCTTACGAAGGCATCCGCATTCAACCAGCGCTCATCCCAGCGCACGATGAAGGTGTCGTGCTGCCAGTGTTCGAGCGACCCGCGCAGCGCCGGCGTATGCAGGAAGCGCATCCGCAGCCGATCGTCGACCTGTTCGATCGCGACGTCGCCATACCAGCGATCGCGGTAGGTGGCGGCATAGCCGGCCAGCGGCAGCGATGGCCTCGATCCGGCGTCGCGCGCGGCCAGGTGTTTCTTCCAGTCTTCGGCGGCCTCGTCGCGATCCTTGGCCAGCGCGGCGGCGAAAGCCGCGTTCCAGTCGCTGGCCGGTGCGCCGAGCATCGCGTCCAGCGCACGCAGCGTGACTGCCTGGAAGGCGCTGCCGACCTCGGCGTTGGTCAGTACGACGATTCCGATGTCCCGTTCCGGCACCAGGGTCAGACGCGAAACCATGCCGGGCCAGCCGCCGGTGTGCCAGACCAGCTTCTCGCCCCGGTAATCGCTCAGGTTCCAGCCCTCGCCGTAGCCGGAGAAGTTCGGCATCGCCGCCTGCAGCTCCGGCACCGGCGCCTTGCCGACCGCGCGCGGCGTCACCACCGTCCACATCGCCTGCTGGCGCTTTTCGCTGAACAGCCGCTGCTCGCTCCCGGCGGCGTCCCGATAGGTTCCGCCGGCCAGCTGCAGCCGCATCCAAAGACTCATGTCGTGGACGCTGGAGTACAGGCCGCCGGCGCCGGAGACGTTGGCCCATGCCATCCGCGGTGCGGGCTGCAGGTCCTTGAAGTCGGCCTTGGCATAGCCGGTAGCGACCTCGTCGCCGGCGCGCAGCGCATCGCTGTTGAAGCGGGTCGCTTCCATGCCGAGCGGACCGAGGATGCGCTGCTGCAGGAACTGCCCGTACGATTGTCCGCTGGCCGCCTCGATCACCAGCTGGGCGACGCCGTAGAGAATGTTGTCGTAGGCATACTGGCCACGGAAACTGCCGTCGATCGGCACCTCGCGCAGGCGCCGGGCGACCTCCTCGGTGCTGTAGTCGGTGGTGGGCCAGTACAGCAGATCGCCTGCGCCCAGGCCCAGACCGCTGCGGTGGGCGAGCAGGTCGCGGATCCGCATCTCGCGGGTGATGTACGGATCGGCCATGCGGAACCACGGCAGATGGTCGATCACCCGGTCGTCGAGCGAAAGCTCGCCCTCGTCGGCGAGGATCGACAGCGACGCGCTGGTGAAGGCCTTCGTGTTGGATGCGATCGCGAACAGCGTATGCGGCCCGACCGGCGTCCGCGTCTCCAGGTCGCGCAGGCCGTAGCCGCGTTCGAGCACGATCTCGCCGTCCTGGACGATCGCCACCGCGATGCCGGGCACATCGAAGGTCTCGCGGGTCTTCTCGACGAAGGCATCGAACCCGGCCAGTGCGGGCGGCACGGCCGCATCGGAGGCGATGACCGCATCCTGCGCCGATGCCGGCGGCAATGGCGCGAGCGCGACCGCCAGGGCCAGCGCCAGAATCCCCGCCGGCCGCTTCCACCCGCCGCCCATGCGAGGGCCCAGCCTGTCTTTGTCGCCTGCTGTCCGCTTCATCCGCCACCTCGCTTCGTGCACAAGCGGCCGACGATACCGCAAGTCCACCGACGCGCCGGAGGGCCGGAAGTCGCATGGCATCATGTGCGCCCGCGCTCGCCGCCCACATCCCGATACGATGCTTCCGGTCCCCTCGTCCCTGCCCGGCCTCGCCGTGATCGGCGGCGGCCCCGCCGGCCTGATGGCGGCCGAAGCCGCGCGCGCGGCCGACGTGGAGGTCGACCTGTTCGAGGCCAAGGGCTCGGTCGGCCGCAAGTTCCTGATCGCCGGCAAGGGCGGTCTGAACCTGACCCACGGCGAACCGCGGCCCCGATTCGACACCCGCTATCGCGAACGCGCGGCGGCGGTCGGCCGCTGGCTCGACGACTTCGATGCCGAAGCCCTGCGCGCGTGGGCCCGCGGGCTCGGCGTGGACACCTACGTCGGCAGCTCCGGACGGGTGTTCCCGGACGACCGCAAGGCCGCGCCGCTGCTGCGCGGCTGGGTCCGGCGGCTGCGCGAACAGGGTGTGCGCTTCCATGTCCAGCATCGCTGGCTGGGCTGGAGTGACGCCGGTGCGCTGCGCTTCGAGACACCCGACGGCGAAACCGCGCACCATGCGAGCGCCACCGTGCTGGCGATGGGCGGTGGCAGCTGGCCGCAGCTCGGCTCCGACGGCGGCTGGGTCGACGCGCTGCGCGGACGCGGCATCGACGTCGCCCCGCTGGAGCCGGCCAACTGCGGTTTCGACATCGGCTGGAGCGCGCACCTGGCCCGCCATGCCGGCGCACCGTTGAAGCCGGTGGTCGCGCACTGGCGCGACGACGAGGGCGAGCATGCGCTGCAGGGCGAATGCGTGCTGACCGCGACCGGGATCGAAGGCAGCCTGGTCTATGCACTATCGGCCGGATTGCGCGAGGCGATCGCCCGTGACGGCGGCGCCGGCCTTGAACTCGACCTCGCCCCCGGCCGCACGCTGGAGCGGCTGCGCGACGAGCTGGCCCGCCCGCGCGGCAAGCGCAGCCGCACCGAGCACCTGCGCCGCGCCAGCGGCCTGTGCGCGGCCAAGGCGGCGCTGGTGGTCGAAGTCCTCGGGCCCGGCATGCTCGACGATGCCGCACGGCTCGCAGCAACGATCAAGCGCCTGCCGCTTCGGTTGCGGCGTCCACGTCCGATCGCCGAGGCGATCAGCAGCGCCGGCGGCGTACGCCTGGAGGGGCTCGACGACACGCTGATGCTGCGCTTTCCGCCCGGCCATGCCCCTTCGGGCGTTTTCTGCGCGGGCGAGATGCTCGACTGGGAAGCGCCGACCGGCGGCTATCTGCTGCAGGCCTGTTTCGCCAGCGGCCTGAAGGCCGGCCGTGGCGCGGTTGCATGGCTACAGCAGTTCTGAAGGAACTGCTTTCCCAAAAAGCAGCCAGTCATGTGACCAGAAGGCGGCGGCCCCATGCCTTTGCGGGACCGTAAGCGGCATGGATGCCGCGTCCCGCAAAAAGGCATGGGGCCGCCGGCTTCCCGCACATAACTCGCCGCCTGCGACAATCCAATATTCAGCCTCGCCGAAAGCACCCCATGATCCGCATCCTGACCCTCGCATGCCTGCTCTTCACCCTGGCCGCCTGCCGCGACCCCGGCCCGCCTCCCGGCGGCACCGTGGCCGAGCTGCAACGCCTCGACGTGGTTGAAGGCGACGGCGCCCTCGCCCGCCCGGGCATGGAAGTCACCGTCCATTACACCGGCTGGAACTACGACGAGCGCCGGCCGGACAAGCGCGGCGAGAAGTTCGACAGCTCGCTCGACCGCGACGAGCCCTTCAGCTTCCTGCTCGGCGCCGGCCGGGTGATCCGCGGCTGGGACGAGGGCGTGGCCGGCATGCGCGTGGGGGGCAAGCGCGAGCTGCATATCCCGGCTGAACTCGGCTATGGCAGCCGTGGTGCCGGCGGCGTGATCCCGCCCAACGGCTCGCTGGTATTCGAGGTCGAACTGCTCGACGTGCGCGAGCGCTGATCAGCGCCATGGTTTTGTAGCCCGGGTAAGCGAAGCGCACCCGGGAAGAGCGGCCGCCGCCCCGGGTGCGCTTCGCTTACCCGGGCTACGGGACTGTCGAAGTCGCCATCCCGGCTCCGGCCAGGGTCTCCAGCCAACTGTCCAGACGCGCCCGGGCATGGCTCTGCAGGACCTTCCGCAACATGGATGTTGCGGATGGGCCCCCATGGACAGGTTTACGGCGTGTCCTGCAGAGCCATGCCCGGGCGCGTCCTCATGCACGCACTCAAAGCAGATCCCATGCCCGGAATGACGGGCACGGAACATTGAGGCTTGAAAGCCCGTCGCGCGGCCCCATCCAGCGCCCTGTCCACGCAACACCGAGCACAGGAGCCCGCCATGAGCGTTGAAACCCACAAGGAAACCCTCGGCTTTCAGACCGAGGTCAAGCAGCTGCTGCAGCTGATGATCCACTCGCTGTACTCCAACCAGGAAATCTTCCTGCGCGAGCTGGTTTCCAACGCCTCCGACGCCATCGACAACCTGCGCTTCCAGGCCATCGCCCAGCCCGAACTGCTCGAAGGCCAGGGCGAGCCGCGCATCCGCATCTCCACCGACAAGGATGCCGGCACCGTCACCATCGAGGACAACGGCATCGGCATGAGCCGCGACGAGGTCGTCGCCAACCTCGGCACCATCGCCCGCTCCGGCACCGCCGAGCTGCTGCGCGGCATGACCGGCGAGCAGAAGAAGGACTCGCAGCTGATCGGGCAGTTCGGCGTCGGCTTCTATTCCTCGTTCATCGTCGCCGACCGGGTCGAGGTGTTCACCCGCCGCGCCGGCCAGCCGGCCAGCGAAGGCGTGCACTGGAGCTCCGAGGGACAGGGCGAGTTCCAGGTCGCGACGATCGACAGGCCCGAGCCCGGTACCCGCATCGTGCTGCACCTGAAGGAAGGCGCGGGCGAATTCGCCGACGACTGGCGCCTGCGCGGGATCATCAAGCGCTACGCCGACCACATCGGCGCCGCGATCGAGATGCCGAAGCGGGGCGAGGACGGGACCGCCACCACCGAGTGGGAGAGCGTCAACGACGCCAGCGCGCTGTGGACGCGTCCGCGCAACGAGGTGAGCGACGACGAATACCGCAGCTTCTACCAGCACATCGCCCACGACTTCGAGGATCCGCTGGCATGGAGCCACAACAAGGTCGAGGGCAACCTGGAGTACACCTCGCTGTTGTACGTCCCCGGCCGCGCCGGCTTCGACCTCTACCATCGCGACGCCAACCACGGCCTCAAGCTGTACGTGCAACGCGTCTTCATCACCGACCGCGCCGACCAGTTCCTGCCGAACTACCTGCGTTTCGTCCGCGGTGTCGTCGATTCCGGCGACCTGTCGCTGAACGTCTCCCGCGAGATCCTGCAGAACAGCCCGGCGGTCGGTTCGATGAAGACCGCGCTGACCCGGCGCGTGCTCGACATGCTCGCGAAGCTGGCCGGCGACGACGCGGACAAGTACGCGAAGTTCTGGGACCAGTTCGGCGAGGTGCTGAAGGAAGGTCCGGCCGAGGACTTCGGCAACCTCGAGAAGATCGCCGGCCTGTTGCGCTTCGCCTCGACCCACGACGACAGCGGCAAGCCCTCGGTCGCGCTCGCCGATTATGTCGCACGTATGAAGGAAGGCCAGGAGAAGATCTACTACCTGACCGGCGAGAGCCACACCCAGCTGAAGGGCAGTCCGCACCTGGAGGTGTTCCGCAAGAAGGGCGTCGAGGTGCTGTTGCTGAGTGACCGCATCGACGAGTGGATGATGGGCTACCTGCGCGAATTCGACGGCAAATCCTTCGTCGACGTCAGCCGTGGCGACCTCGATCTGGGCAGCCTCGACAGCAGCGAAGACAAGGCCCGGCAGGAAGAGGTCGCCAAGGCCAGCGAAGGGCTGGTGGAGCGGATCAGGACCGTGCTCGGCGAACAGGTGTCCGGCGTGCGCGTTTCCCACCGGCTGACCGAATCGCCGGCGGTGCTGGCCGCCGGCGAGCACGACGTCGGCGCGCAGCTGCGGCAGCTGCTCGAGGCCAGCGGGCAGGCGGTGCCCGAATCGCGGCCGGTATTCGAGCTCAATCCGGAGCATCCGCTGATCGCACGGCTCGATCGGGAGAGCGACGGCGAGCGCTTCGACGCCCTGACCCGGATCCTGTTCGAGCAGGCGTCGCTGGCCGCCGGCCATGGCCTCAAGGATCCGGCCAGCTACGTCGGCCGCCTCAACAAGCTGCTGGTCGAGCTGGCCGGCTGATGGGCATGCGCGGGGCGTAACGCCCCGCATGCCTCCGCAGCAGTGGCTTGAACCGCGATCCCCGGGCTGCGCCCGGGAGTCCCCAGAGTTTGCTGCGCAAACCGTGCGCCCCGCCGTTGCGCTTCCAGCCTCCATCGCGCCCGCGGCGCCACGTGTTCCGCTTCAATTCGCGCCCTGTGGCGCCTACGTGCTCTCCTTCAATTCGCGCCTCTGGCGCGAATCGCCCCCTGACTCAGGGGCTGGGCTCCATGACACAGGACCGCGATCAGGCCCTCGCGGGAAAGTCCCGACACGGCTCATGCCGCACCTACGGAGCCCCGCATCGCCCGCACTTCCCGCCGCGGCGGCGCCCCGAACAGACGCCGGTACTCGCGGCTGAACTGCGACGGACTCTCGTAACCGACCCGGTGCGCGGCCGAGGCCGCCTCCAGCCCCTCGCTGAACATCAGTCGCCGTGCCTCGTGCAGGCGCAACTGCTTCTGGAACTGCAGCGGCGACATCGCCGTCACCGCCTTGAACTGGTGGTGCAGCGACGACGGACTCATGTGCACCGCCTCGGCCAGCGACTCGATCCGCAGGCTCTGGTCGAAGCGCGAGCGGATCCACTCGATCGCACGCGCCACCCGCTGCGTGCGCCCATCGTGCACCGCCAGGTCGCGCAGGCGATGGCCGAGTTCGCCCATCAGCACCCGGTAATGGATCTCGCGGCAGGCCGCCGGCGCCAGCACCGGCAGGTCGCGCGGCTCGTCCAGCAGGCGCACCAGCCGCAACAAGGCATCGAGCAGCGCGCCCGACATCGAGGCCACGTACAGCCCCGGCTCGCCGGCGCCCGCCGTTGCCGTCGTCGCGTCGGGCCCCAGGTCCAGCATCAGCCGCGAGACTTCCTCGGTATCGATGTCCAGCCGCAGGCACAGGTAGGGACGCTCCGGGCTGGCCTCCAGGATCTGCCCGACGGCAGGCAGGGTCACCGACACCACCAGATAGTTGAGCGGGTCGTAGTGGAACACCCGGTCGCCGACCAGAGCCCGTTTGCTGCCCTGCACGACCACGCACAGGCAGGGTTCGTAGACCGATGGCAGGCCATCGTTCGGCGAACTGGCCTGGATCAGGGTCAGGGATTTCCAGGCCGAGGCATGCACCCCATCCCCGGGCACCCATCGGGCAATCCGCTCGGCCAGTTCCTGCTGGCGCGGGTCTCCAGAGCGTGCCGACGCGGTTCCGGATTCCGGTTGCAATTGCATGATTTTCATGGAATCTGCCATGCCGCCAAGCATACGCCGCGCACCCACGCTTCAGGAGCGCCAACGGGTCGACGTGCAGGATCGGGCAAGAATCCTGCGGCAACCGGCTACCGGCCCAGGGGCCCGCAGACCTAGGCTGGCTCCGCCGCCTGACAAGGCCTCTCCCCCCAACACCGGAACCCGTCATGACCGCTTCTCCCCCCACCGCCGTCCCCCGCCGCTCGCTCGGACAGGGCCTCACCGTGTCCGCCATCGGCCTCGGCTGCATGGGCATGTCCGACTTCTACGGCCCGTCCGACGAACAGACCAACCTCGCCGTGCTCGACCACGCCGTCGACATCGGCGTGAACTTCCTCGACACCGCAGACATGTACGGTGTCGGCCGCAACGAGGAACTGTTGTCCAAGGTGCTGGCCCGTCGCCGCGACGAGATCGTGCTGGCGACCAAGTTCGGCAACGTGCGAGCGCCCGACGGCACCTTCCTCGGCATCGACGGCTCGCCCGAATATGTCGCCGCGGCCTGCGACGCCAGCCTGAAGCGGCTCGGCATCGACCACATCGACCTGTATTACCAGCATCGTATCGATCCGAAGGTGCCGGTCGAGGACACCGTCGGTGCGATGGCGCGACTGGTCGAAGCGGGCAAGGTGCGTTTCCTCGGCCTTTCCGAGGCCTCCGGCGACACCGTGCGCCGTGCCGCCAGCGTGCATCCTATCGCCGCACTGCAGAGCGAGTATTCGCTGTGGACACGCGACGTCGAGGACGACGCCCTGATCACCTGCCGCGAACTGGGCATTGGCTTCGTCGCCTACAGCCCGCTCGGACGCGGATTCCTGACCGGTGCGATCGCATCGATCGACACGCTGGCCGACGGAGACTGGCGGCGACAGAACCCGCGCTTCCAGGACGGCAACATCGACGTCAACCGTGCGCTGGTACAGGCTGTAACCGAGCTGGCGCAGGCACGCGGCTGCACCCCGGCACAACTGGCGCTGGCGTGGCTGCTGCATCGCGGGCCGGACATCGTGCCGATCCCGGGCACCCGACGGATCGGCCGCCTCGACGAGAACGCAGCCGCGACGACGCTGGCGCTCGATGCGGCCGAACTGGCGCGGCTGGACGAGATCCTGGCCCGTCACGAGGTCGCCGGCACGCGCTACCCGGCCGCAGCCATGGCCAACGTCAACGCCTGACGCCTTCCCCCGGGATCTTCCCGGATTTTCCCCGTGCGCCGGCCAGGATGCCTGCTGGCGCACCTTCGCTCACCAGACCCACGTGCACGCCGCGCGGCGATGACGCACGCCCGTCAACACCTCCAAGCAAGCAGGAAACCCCATGTCAAACTCTCCCGCCAACTACGAAATCAACGGAAAAGTCATCGCCATCACCGGCGCCAGCAGCGGCATCGGCGAGGCCACCGCGTTGCGTCTGGCCGACCACGGCGCCCGCCTGGTCCTTGGCGCCCGCCGCACCGACCGCCTCGACGCATTGGCCGCCCGCATCCGCGAACGAGGCGGCGAGGCCTTGGCACAAACACTCGACGTGACCGATCGCGGCCAGGTCGGGGCGTTCATCGACGCTGCGGTCCAACACTTCGGCCGCCTCGACGTACTGGTGAACAACGCCGGCGTAATGCCGCTGTCGCCACTCGACGCCGGTCGCGTCGACGAATGGGACCGGATGATCGACGTCAACATCAAGGGCGTGCTGTACGGCATCGCCGCCGCACTGCCGGTGATGCGCTCGCAACGGTCGGGCCAGTTCGTCAACCTGTCCTCGATCGCCGGCCAGGTGCTATTCCCGACCGGTGCGGTCTATTGCGGAACCAAGTTCGCCGTGAATGCCATCTCCGAAGGCCTGCGCCAGGAGGCCGGCGCCGACATCCGGGTGACCACGATCGCACCGGGCGTCACCGCCTCGGAGCTGTTCGACAGCATCGCCGACACCGCCACCCGCGAACACCTGGAGAAGGAGTTCCCCGATCCGATTCCCGCCGATGCGATCGCGCGCGCGATCGCGTTCGCCATCGGCCAGCCGGCGGATGTCGACGTCAACGAGATGGTGGTGCGCCCGACCGCGCAGACGCTCTGAGCCGCGTCCACGGATGCCAGCACAGCGTGTCCGGCAGCGTCAGGCCGCCTGCCTGCCGTTGCCGGGCGCTTCCGGGCCGGCACCGTTGTTGCCGCTTCCGACATCGCCTCCGTCGACCAGCGGCCGCAACGCGGGATCCAGCGCCACGCGCTCGTCGAACACGAAGCAGCGGCCGTCGTAATGCGCGCCGCCGACCTGCTCGAAATAACCGAGGATGCCGCCGTCGAGCTGCAGCACGTTGTCCATCCCGGTCGCACGCATCCACAGCGCCGCCTTCTCGCAGCGGATGCCGCCGGTGCAGAAACTGACCACGGTGGCGTCGGCAAGCGCCTCGCGGTGCGGTTCCAGCGCGTCGGGCAGGTCGGTGAAGTTGTCGATCGGCAGGGTCAGCGCGCCAGCGAAACTGCCATGGCCGACCTCCTCGCGGTTGCGCGTGTCGAGCATCACCACCGGCCGGCCGGCATCGTCGTGCCCCTGGTCGAGCCAGCGCGCGAGATCGGTCGGCGCCAGCGCCGGCGCGCGCCCCAGCAGCGGCGAGGCATCGTCGCGGCGGAAAGCGATGATCTCGCGCTTGAGCTTGACCTTCAGCCTCGCGAACGGCTGCGTGCGACTGTGGCTGTACTTGACCCCGATGCCGGCGAAGCGCGCGTCCTCGCGCAGTGCCTCGACGAAACCGTCGATCGCCGCGGCGGTCCCGGCCAGGAACAGGTTCAGGCCTTCCCCGGCGACCAGCACGGTGCCGCGCAGATCGCGCGATCCGGCCAGTTCCCGAAGACGCGCTGCCAGCGGGGCCGGATCCTCGACCGGGGTGAAATGGTAGGCGGCGATATTGACGAACATCGGCCGATTCTACGCGGCCACTGCGTCTTCCACCCTGAATGCCATCGCCCCCTGACAACGGAACCCCGGCCCTTCTGCGCGGTCTGAACCTCCGCATCGCCAGGATGATCGCAGGGGACGCATGGGGCGTTCCCGTCGCGGATGGCGAGCCGGCGGCAACCCGCCGACCACAGGAGATGGAGGCGCAATGAAAGTACAGATCAATACCGACAACCACGTCCAGCACGACGAGTCCCTGACCCGCCACGTCGAATCGTCGGTCGCCGCCGCGCTCGACCGGTTCGGCGACCAGATCACCCGTATCGAAGTCCACATCCGCGACAGGAACGGCGGCAAGGCAGGCAGCGACGACAAGCACTGCATGATGGAGGCCCGCCTGGAAGGCCTGCCACCGATGACCGCCTCCGAGCACGCCGACAGCGTCGCCGCTGCGGTTTCCGGCGCCGCCCGCAAGCTGCAGCGCGTGCTCGACCATGCGCTGGGCAAGCTCGCCCACTGAGCCCGCCTGCAGGAGCGGCGTAAACGACATCCGCGGCTGCGCCCTGGAATCCCCGAAGTTTGCTGCACGAACCTCGGGGCCCTCGTTGCATCACCGCCTCCCCGTCGCAACTCCGGTACGAATCTCCCCCTGGCCCAGGGGCCGGGCCGATGATGCACGGAGGTGCAGGTCCCGCCCCCTCAGTCCTCCCATCGCCGCGCGCCGGCGCCGTCCTCGTGCAGGCGATCGCCGGGATTGGCAAGCCGGCAGCGGTCCAGCGACAGGCAGCCGCACCCGATGCAACCGCCGAGGGTGTCGCGCAACTGGGTCAGCCTGTGGATCCGCTCGTCGAGTTCGTCGCGCCACAGCGTCGACAGCCGCATCCAGTCCTGGCGGGTCGGCGTGCGCTCGTCCGGCAGGGTCGCGAGGGCGTCGCGGATGGTCGCCAGCGGAATGCCGACCTTCTGCGCAACCCGGATCACCGCCAGCCGCCTGAGCGTGTCGCGGGCATAGCGGCGCTGGTTGCCGGCCGTTCGCCGGCTGTGGATCAGCCCCTTGGTCTCATAGAAGTGCAGTGCCGAAACCGCCACTCCGCTGCGTCCGGCAAGCTCCCCGACGCTCAGTTCCGCATGCATGCCCATCGCGATCGACTGACCTCAAGCAATATCGAGGTCATCATCGTCGCCGCGCGGGCCTGCGCACGCAAGCCGTTCACGAACGCGTTGCGTGCAGCAGGACGCGGAGGGTCCGGGGCTCGACGACGGCAGGTGCCGGGCTCGCCGTGCCTGCTGCACGCGATGCGTCAGGTCTCGTCGATCATGCGCTGGTAGAGCGCGACCACCTGTCCCATCAGATGGACGGTGCTCCAGGCGGCGGCGTCGGCCGGTCCTGCCGCCGAAAGCTCGGCGCGCCGTTCCGGCGAACGCAGCAGCGCGGCGACGTGACCGGCGAATTCGGCCGCATCCTCGCGACTGACCACCGCGCCGCGGGTGTCGCGCAGAACGGTCGCCGTGCCCATCACCGCGGTGGAAACGACCGGCACGCCCAGCGCCATCGCCTCGGTCAGCACCAGGCCCTGGGTCTCGGTCGGCGAGGCGAACACGAACACGTCGCCGGCGCGGTAGGCGTCGAGCAGCGCACCGCGGCGGTCCAGGTTGCCGAAGAAACGCACGTTGCGCTGCAGCCCCAGCCGCTCGACCATCTGCTTGAGCCGCGGCGCATCCGGTCCTTCGCCGGCGATGATGAAGAGAAGGTCCGGGAAATCCGGCACCAGCCGCTTCACCACGTCGATCAGGAAGCCGATGTTCTTCTCAACCGCCAACCGGCTCACCGTGACCAGGGTCGGTCGCGCGGGGTCTATCCCGTGCCGCTGCCGGAACGCCGCGCCATCGCCGCCCTTGAACTCCTCCAGGTCGATGCCGGTCGGGATCACCGTCGACGGTGTTTCGATGCCGTAGCGGTCGAGCACTTCGACCATCTGCCGACTCGGCACGATCAGGTGATCGACGCCATGGCAGAGGAACCGCGACGCACGCCGCGCGACCATCCGCAGCGACCCGGCCGGCAGCCACGGCAGGTAGTGGGCGACGTACTCCTCGAAATAGGTGTGGTAGGTCTCGACCGTCGGCACCCCGCTCAGTTCCGATAGCTGCACGCCAAGCCGGTGCGCACGGAACGGCGTGTGGATGTGCACCACGTCCCAGGCCCGCGAGGCCAGCTTCGGCAGGATCCGGCGCATCGCCGAAGCCTTGATCAGGCGGTCCTCCGGATCGAAGAAAATGACGCTCGAGGGCAGGCGGATCAGCTCCAGCCCTTCCAGGCCGTCATCGGCGCGCTGGGCGGCTTCCTGCGGCGGGTGCGCGGACCCGGCATAGTCCGGCGCGACCAGGGTCACCCTGTGCCCCATCCGCAGCAGCGACTGAGCGAAGGTGCGGATCGACGTGGACACCCCGTTCACCCGGGGGAAATAGACGTCCGACAGCATCAGGATGTTCATCCCGAAAGGCTATGTCGGTGCGATGACAGGCAGGTTTCACCGCTGTCGCGACGTCGCGGTGCCGGTGCGCGGCGGGCTGGACACGGTCACCTGGTTGACACAGGCATCGACGCCGGCTCAGTCGTGCGCCGGGTCGGGAACCGACAGCAGCGCCAGCAGGGTCAGCGCGGCCGCCACGACCAGATAGCCGCCGACGGAGGCGAGGCCGTAGCGTCCGGCCAGCCAGGTTGCCACGTACGGCGCCAGCGAGGCGCCGAAGATGCCCGACAGGTTGAACGCCAGCGACGCGCCGCTGTAGCGCACCTCGGCCGGGAACAGCTCGGCCAATATCGTCCCCAGCGGTCCATAGGTCAGGCCCATGATGCCCAGCCCCAGTGCCAGGAACAGCAGCACCCCCGCGCCACTGCCGGCGACGAACAATGGCGCGAACAGCAGGCCGAAGGCGATGATCGCCAAGGTCGCCAGCACCATCATCCGCCTGCGCCCGACCCGGTCGGCGTAGCGCGCGGCCAGCGGAATGGTGAGTCCGAAGCAGACCACGCCCGCCATCTGCATCCACAGGAACTGTTCGCGCGTGTAGCCCAGCTGCGAGGTTCCCCAGCTCAACGCGAACACCGTCATCAGGTAGAACAGCACGAAGGTCGCCAGCGCCGAGACGGTGCCGACCAGCAGCGCGCGCGGATGCCGCAGCAGCACGTCGAGCATCGGCACCCGCACCCGCTCCTGGCGCTCCAGCACGCGCCGGAACGCCGGGGTCTCGTTGATGCTCAGGCGCACCCACAGTCCCAGGAACACCAGCACCGCACTGCCGAGGAATGGCAGCCGCCAGCCCCAGCCGAAGAACGCAGCATCGTCCATCGCCTCGGTCAGCAGCAGGAAGGTGCCGGTCGCCAGGAAGAATCCCAGCGGCGCGCCCAGTTGCGGAAACATCCCGTACCAGGCGCGCTTGCCCGGCGGCGCATTCTCGGTCGCCAGCAGCACCGCGCCGCCCCATTCTCCACCCAGTCCCAGACCCTGGCCGAAACGGCACAGCGCCAGCAGCGCCGGCGCAGCCACGCCCCACTGCGCATGCGTCGGCAGCAGACCGATCGCGACCGTCGACAGGCCCATCGTCAGCAGTGCCGCGACGAGGGTCGCCTTGCGCCCGATGCGGTCGCCGAAGTGGCCGAACACCGCCGAGCCGATCGGCCGGGCCAGGAACGCGAGCGCGAACGTCGCCAACGACTGCAGGGTCGACGACGCCGGATCTCCGGCCGGGAAGAACAGCGCCGGAAACACCAGCACCGCCGCGGTCGCGTAGATGTAGAAATCGAAGAACTCGATCGTGGTGCCGATCAGACTGGCGAACAGCACACGCCATTTCGAATTGGCCGCCGAAAGATCGGCCGCGTTGCCGGCCATCACCACATCGCTCATCAGGGTCTCCACGGGATTGCCGGCGGATCGCCGGTGTCACGGCGTACGGTCCCGGCCGCACGCGCATGCGCCGCTTCGATTGTAGGGGTCATCGCCGGCTGCCTGGGAATCCACAAGACAATGGAACCGTCCGGGGACACCGCATCGTCCTCATCGCTTGTGGGTGATCAGCCGCCGCAGATTGGCGCGCGCGCGGGCTTCCAGGCGCTGGTGGAAGAATTCGCTGAGGTAGATCCGTTCGCGCTGCAGAAGTGCCTTGACGAAGCGGCGGCGGTTGAGCCGGAATAGCCAGGCGGGTACGTGTCCACGGTACTCGCTGGCGATACCGCGATCGTAGGCATCGAACACCCCCGGATCGGCTCCGAGGATCGCCATGTCGCAGTCGAGAAAATGACGCACGTCGTCGGGCGCCGGATCCGCGTCGAAGTCCGAGGGTACGAATCCGCCGTGGCGCGCGGTCAGCCTGATCAGTTCCGCGACCCGTCCCGCGTCGATCCCGGCATCGGCCTGCCAGCGGCCGATCTCCTCGACCGCGAACACCGCAGACCGCGCTTCGTTGTCCCCTCGACCGGGCTCGTAGACCGCGTCGTGGTAGAGCACCGCCAACTCGACCTCGCGCGGCTGCCGCCAGCCGGGTCCGGCGGCGACATCGCGATAATGCCTCAGCACCTCCTGCACGTGGTCGAAGTTGTGGTACGCCCGCGCCGGCTCGGCATAGGCGGCCCGGAGGCGCTCCAGCTGGGCGGGGGGCAGATCGGGCATGGACATGCGGAACTCCGGCGCACGGGATCGACAGGCCGGGACAGGATAGCTGCGGGCGGCGCTCCGGCCGCTGGGACGACCCGTCCGCACGCCTCCGACAGCCGACAGGCGCTTGCACGTCTGGCCTCGCGTCATTGCCGGTCAGGAATCAACCGTTCGTCCGTTGAAAAGCACCTTTCATCAAGAAACAGTGCTCCTGAAATAACCCTGTAACCTACGGCGCACCGGAACGCGGTGTCATTCGTTCGTAACGGACATATGTTAGGCCGCGCGGCCTGGGAGGATTACGATGAAACACGCCATTCTGGTCGCATCGATGCTGGCCGCTCCACTGCTGGCACCGCTCCTTCTGGCCGGCACCGCGGCCGCGCAGGCCCCGCTCGCCGCGCCCGACAGCCAGCCCGCCGCGTACACGTTCGCGGTCGACCTCGACGCGCGCGGCCAGGTCACCGGCATCGCGCCCGATGGAGCGATGCCGGAGGCGGCCCGCAAGGAGCTGGAAAGCCGTATCGGCGAATGGGCGTTCACCCCCGCCGAAGCGAACGGACAGCCCGCCACAACCCGCACCTACCTGCGCGTCACCACCAGCGGTTCCCGCGGCCCCGACGGAATGATGAAAGTGCTGTCGGCAACCACCGGCCCGGGCGTCGCCAGCCTCGCCAATCCGGCCTACCCGACCACCGAGCTGCGCCGTGGCGAAGGCGGCATCGTGGTCCTGCAGCTTGCCGTCGATGCCAATGGTCGGGTCACCGGTGTCGATTTCTATGGCGACCGCCAGCGCGCGTCGCGCTCGCTCGCCAATGCGGCCAAGGTCGCCGCGCAGGACTGGCGCTTCAAGCCCGAGACCGTGAACGGTACGCCAATCGCCAGCACGGTGGTGCTGCCGGTGTGCTTCATGGCGACCCACCCGACCATGTCGACCTGCTCCTGGCAGGGACCGGACGCGAAGAACTTCAATCGCATGGACATCGTCGCGGTGAATCCGGCCGCGCGGGTCGAGACCGGTGTCGGCCAGTTCGCCAGCAACTAGTCGCGCACATCCGCCGATGACCTCCCGAAGTCTGCAGCGCGGACTTCGGGTTCCAATGCGCGGTTCCGATCCCCCGCTCGCGCCTTCGGCGCAAGCCGCCCCCTTCTCCCTTACCAGGGGCTCGAAATGCCGGCAGTCTGTCCAGAAGCCGGAGGCCGTGGGGTTTGCGGGATACGCTGCAAGTACGCCGATGTAAGCTCATCGTCGGCATCCATGCCTCCGAATATCCCGCAAACCCCACGGCCTCCGGCTTCCCGCGCGATGGAGCCTCTATTTACCCTCCGCTACGCTCAGCCGCCCGGCAAGCCGCCGCCGTGAACAACACGTCGGTCGAGGAGTTCAACGCCGTCTCGCACGAATCCTGCACCACACCGATGATGAAGCCGATCGCGACCACCTGCATCGCGACGTCGCTGGAGATGCCGAACATTCCGCAGGCCAGCGGGACCAGCAGCAGCGAGCCGCCGGCCACACCCGAGGCCCCGCATGCCGCGACGGCGGCGACCACGCTCAGCAGCAGGGCCGTCGCCAGATCGACCTCGATGCCCAGCGTATGCACCGCAGCCAGCGTCAGCACGGTGATCGTGATCGCCGCACCGGCCATGTTGATCGTCGCGCCCAGCGGGATCGACACCGAATAGGTGTCCTCCGGCAATTCCAGGCGCCGGCACAGATCCAGATTGACCGGAATGTTGGCCGCCGAACTGCGGGTGAAGAAGGCGGTGATGCCGCTCTCGCGCAGGCAGGTCAGCACCAGCGGATAGGGATTGCGACGGGTCAGCGCCGCCACGATCAGCGGGTTCGCGACCAGCGCGACGAACAGCATGCTGCCGACCAGCACCGCCAGCAGGTGCGCGTAACCGAGCAACGCGCCGAACCCCGACTCGGCGAGGGTCGCGGCGACCAGGCCGAAAATGCCCAGCGGAGCGATGCGGATCACCAGCCTGACGATGAAGGTCACCGCGCCGGCCAGGTCGGACACCACCGCGCGGGTGCCGTCGCCGGCGTGCCTCAGGGCGATGCCCAGGCCGACCGCCCAGGCCAGGATGCCGATGAAGTTGCCGTCGCGCAGCGCGCTGACCGGGTTGTCGACGATCTTCAGCAGCAGCGTGCGCAGGACCTCGACGATGCCCTCCGGCGGCGCCATTTCGACGCCGGATTCCACCAGCCGCAGCGACGAAGGGAAGACGAAGCTGGCCGCCACCGCGACCAGCGCGGCCATCAGGGTGCCGGCCAGGTACAGGCCGAGGATCGGCCGGATGTGGGTCGACTTGCCCTTCTGGTGGTTGGCGATCGCCGCGGTGACCAGCACCAGCACCAGCACCGGCGCGACCGCCTTCAGCGCCGAGACGAACACCGTGCCGAGCAGCCCGGCCGATGTCGCCGCCGACGGCCACAGCCACGCAAGGACGATGCCGGCCGCGAGTCCGACCAGTATCTGCACGACCAGGCTGGTGCCGAACAGGAAACGCAGCACCCGGCTGTCGGGGGCCACGCGCCGGGGTGAAAGCTTGTCGGATGCGGTCATGCCTGCGCCTGCGGACGGATTGCGCCGCATCCTCGCCTGAACACGCGAGCCCGGCAAGCCCATGTCCGCATCGCCGGCGGCAGTCCGCGGCTCGAGGCGCTAGGATCTGGGCTGGCATGCGTTCGAACCGGAGAAGCCGGGGCCACGCCACGCGGCGGAACGCATCGGGGAACCTCTGCCCGATACGATCGGGGCGGCACGCGCCCAAGGTGCGCGCCGGTCGACCGCGAGGCACCACCGCCTGGCCGGGCAAGGAACTGTCGCGCCTGCGGACCGGCGTACGGGCACCCGGCCCAGCGGAAGCGGTTCCTGCCGTCCGGTTCGACCAGAGATCTCCCGACGTCCCGCGAAGCCGTTTGCCATTCTGCCGATCAGAAAACACCTCACGCCAAGGACTGCCATGACGACACCACGTCTCGCGCGACGGTGCTCCGCCCTGCCCGATGCGGTGACGGCGGGGTTCTTCGCACTGGTCTGGATCGCACCGCAGGTACCGGGCGCGGGCGCGATCCGTACCGGCATGTTGATGATGCTGGTCGAGTTCGTCCTGCTGCACGCGTCGGCGATGATCGGCTCGATCGCGCTGAATGCGTCCAGCAGCCCGCGCAGGAAGCTCACCGCGGTCGGCGGCTTTGCCGCGCTGTACCTGCTGTTCATCGCCGCCTGGGCTTGGCAGTTCCGGGCCTGGTGGCCGCTGGTCGCTTTCGGCTGGCTCGTGGTCGGCAAGGCCTGGCTGGTCATGCAGCCACTGCCGCGCCAGGACAGGCGCCAGATGATGCAGTCCGAATGGGCGATCGGGGTAATGGCCTACCTTGCCGGGACGTTCGCCACCGTGTTCCTGCCGATACCCCGCCTGGGCATGGATCCGGCGATCGTCGCCGAGGCCGCCCTGCCCGGCAGCGGACTATGGGTGAGCAGCCCGCACACGGTGATCGCGTTCGGCGTCTTCTACTTTGGCGTGCTTGCGGTCACCAAGGCACGCGGTACCCGGCTGAAGCACGCCCACATACCAGGCAGTGATCCCGACTAGGAAGGAGATCCGGTCCCTGCCTGCTCCCCGCCTCAGGGCGCGGGTGGGCTGGAACCGGCGGCGAATGGGAACTGCATGAAGATCGCGGCGACCGCCTGGTCGGCGGCGGCGGCGCGCTCCTGCGGCGTACGCTGCACCACCCGCCCAATCGCGTCGCCGGTCCACACCAGCCGGTTGCGCGCAGCATCGACCACGTCGATCGTCAGCGTCCCCTCGGTATATCGGCTGACCTCGGTCTGGTCGTACCAGTACGGCACCGCGACGTAATGACGATGGCGGTAGCTGTAGAAGTACGTCACATCGGTGCGCGGCACCGTGTAGACGTCGGTCTTCTCCTGCACGACGGCCTGGAAATTGACCCGGAGGTCGGGCGAGGTCTCGTCGAAGACATAACCGCGCGCGTCCATCTCGCGACGAACGGAGGCCTTGATGCGGTCGGTCAGGTAGGTGGAGTAGCCCGACTCCTCCATCGCCAGCGGCTGGTAGAACGCATAGCTGCGATAGCGCGAGAAGTCGGCCTCCGGGTCGAGTTCGGTCCGCACCCGCGGTCCGCTGGCGCAGGAGGCCAGCAGGGCGATCGCGACACAGGCGAGAACGAAACGGACGAATCGATGGGGATGTCGCATGACGGGCCTCGGCGTGTGCGGTCCGGACGACCGATGCAGGAACGCTACACCGCCCGGCGTCGACATGGAATCACCATTCCTGTCGGACTGCTCCTGCCGGGTCCGGTCCGGACCGCCGCACCCGCCGCCCCGCCCGTGGCAGACTGCCCGCGAAGGCCGGACCCCGCCGGCCGGGAGTCCGGACATGATCCCGCATCGACCCGCCTCCGTCGCGCCGACCGCGTACGACCCACGCACGGCGCCGCGCCCTGGACGCCACGCGCCGTCCGCGCTGCCGGCATGGATCGCCACCCTGCTGCTGGCGACGGTGGCGGCCCTGTCGGCCGGCTGCGCCAGCCTTCCGCATCACGATCCGCTAAGCATCGACGTCGCCGGAATCGAGACCCTGCCCGGCGAGGGCATGGAGCTGCGCCTGGCGGTCAAGCTGCGTGTGCAGAACCCCAACGACAGCGCGATCGACTACCGCGGCGCGGCCCTGCAGATGAGCCTCAACGGCCGCCGACTGGCGACCGGCGTGAGCGACGTCGCCGGCACGGTCCCGCGTTATGGGGAGACGGTGCTCACCATACCGGTCACGGTGTCGGCGCTGGACGTGGCCCGCCAGGTCGCGGCGCTGGCGGACGGCGACGGCGGCGCCGACTGGCATTACCGGATCGAAGGCAAGCTCGAAGGCGGCCTGTTCGGTACCCGCCGCTTCGGCGACAGCGGCACGCTCGACCTTTCGCGGGAACTGGGTCCGTCTGACGGGCGCTGACGCACGACTTCATCCACCGCGACATCCGGCGCCGGGATTGGAGGCCCGGCTCTAGCCACATCGGGTATCAAGAACGCCTGGTGGGCTGAATGGAAACAGGCGGACAGGTGCACCACGAATATACCGTCGCGTTCTTCGACATCCTCGGCTTCAAGCGCACGTCCGAGCGGCTCGGGCTGGCCGAGGTCGAGCGCCGGTACCGCGCGCTGATCGAAGTGGTCGACCGCTTCAACGCCAATTCCGCCAGCCTGTTCGGCCTGCTGAACTTCGAGGAGTCGGCGTACTGGACCGAAGACGGCGACATCTTCATTCTCAACCGGATCGACGGCGCCTATGCCAGCGATTCGATCGTCGTGTGGACGTCGCGCTGGTGGCCCGAATCCCGCGAACTCGATCCCCGGACCCGCGCCCGGCTCGCGCGGGACCCGGAAACGGGCTGGCTGCACACGACGGTTCCCTGCGACAACCTGCTCAGCGTCTGCAACGAACTGGTCTGCCGCAGCATCGAGGTCGGCCTGCCGTTCCGCGGCGCGCTGGCGATGGGGCCGGCCCTGCTCGACTCCGCGCGCACCCTTTTCCTCGGGCCGCCGCTGATCCAGGCGGCGACGCTGGAGCGGGAGCAGGCGCTGATCGGCGCCAGCCTGTGCGCGTCCTTCATGCAGCAATCGATTCCCGAGCGCTTCGCGCTCGGCTTCGACCGCCACCTCAAGCCGGGGTTGGCGCGTGATTTCGGTGGCCAGGTGCTCGACTGGCCGCGTCACTGGCGCCTGACCCGCGGCAGCGATCTGCGCAGCCGGATCCAGGTGTTGTCGCGCGATACCGGCTCGGCCGAGGTGCACTACCGAAACACGCTGGACCTGATCGACCTTTCCGAACGCCAGGAGCGGCGACGGCAACCGTCCGCGCCCGCCGGCTCGCGCGGTCCGTCGCTGCGCGAAAGCCATCCGGCCTATGCCGGCGCCAGGCTGAAGACGCCGTTCCGGGCGATCCGCCGACGCCGCTGAACACGCGCACTTCCCGTCCGGCCGGAGCCGCGGTCCCGCCGGGCACGGTCCGATGCGGTCAAGGCATCAGATCGTCCCATCGGGACAGGGCGGTGATTCCACGTGCGCGGTTGGCCTTGGCCAGCAGCATGTAGACCTCCATCGCCGTCTCCATCAGGTTTCCTCCGGTCGCTGCCAGCACCTCGTCGGCGTGTTCGGCAAGGCGGTGCAGGCGGTCGCGGCGCAGGCGCAATCGCTCGATCGACTGCAACTCGGCTTCGATGATCTTGCGCACGTCGGCCGCGTCCAGCGGTTCCGGCAGCACCTCGGGAAACCAGTCCAGCGCGTCCAGCACCTGCCGGCAGAAACGTTCCGAGGTCGCGCCGAGCCAGCGCCCGTGTCGTGGCCCCTCGCCCTGCGCGCGGATCAGGCGTCCCATCTCCACTTCCATCGCGTCCATGCTCTTGTCCAGGGAACCGAGGCGGGCTTCGGCGAGAACACGGGGCTCGGAATTCTTGGACATCGGACTTGTTCACTCCGGACGGGGGCTGGCCGGCGACGCACGACGGTGTCGGTCCGCGCAGGCGCGACTTTCCGGTAGAACGCGAATCACCCGCGAATCCGGGCGCGGCGGACGGACACCGGAAGATCTGCACATGCCGTCGCCACGGCCCGTGCCAGACTGCAGCCCCCTGAACAGCCGGAGCCGCTTCGATGCCCGTCGCCCCCTCGCACACCGGACCGGTGCGTACCGCTCTCATCGGCTACGGGTTCGCCGGCAGGACATTCCACGCCCCGCTGATCCGCGCGGTCCCGGGACTCGCGCTGTCCGTGGTCGCCTCCGGCGACGCCGCCAAGGTGCATGCCGAGCTCCCGGACGTGGAGGTGATCGGCGACCCGCTGCGCGCGATCGCCGATCCCCGGGTCGAACTGGTCGTGATCGCATCCCCGAACGACAGCCATGTCGCGCTCGCGCAGGCGGCGTTGGGCGCGGGCAAGCACGTGGTGGTCGACAAGCCGTTCACCCTCTCTCTCGACGACGCGCGCGAGCTGGCCTCGCTGGCGGACGAATGCGGACGCCTGCTCTCGGTATTCCAGAACCGTCGCTGGGACAGCGACTTTCTCGCCATCCGCGATGCGATCGACGCGGGACTGGTCGGCGAGGCGATGCATCTGGAGTCCAGGATCGAGCGCTTCCGGCCGCAGGTGCGGATGCGCTGGCGCGAGCAGGCCGGCCCCGGCAGCGGCCTGTGGTGGGATCTGGGTCCGCACCTGGTCGACCAGGCCCTTCAACTGTTCGGGCTCCCCGAAAGGGTGCTCGGCTCGTTCGCCCTGCAGCGCGAAGGCGCCCGCACGCCGGACTGGGCCCACGTCGTGCTCGAGCATGGCGGGCGCCGCTCGGTGCTGCACGCCGGAATGCTCGCCGCCGGCGGCCACTCGCGGTTCCTGCTGCACGGCACCGGCGGCAGCGTGGTGAAGCCGGCGGCCGATCAGCAGGAGGCGCAACTGCTCGCCGGTGTCCGCCCGGGCGATGGCGAATGGGGCCTGGATCCGGATCCACTGCTGCTGCACGACGGCAGCGGCACAACACGCAGGATCGACGCGCCGCGGGGCGACCAGTCGCGCTACTACGCCGCCGTCGCCGGCGCCGTGCGCGGACAGGCGCCGAACCCGGTATCGCCGGCACAGGCGGTCGCGGTGATGGCGGTGCTAGAGGCCGCGATCGCATCCGCCGAAAGCGGACAGGCGATCGCTCCGGCACTCACCGACGCGGAACGCGAGGCGTTCACGACAGGCTGAGCCCGCCGGACCGGTCCATTCCGACTCAGGCGCTGCCGTCATCGCGCAGCCGGCGCCGGAACAGCGCCAGCAGCTTCTCCCAGGCCCGGGCGGCAGCGGCCTCGTCGTAGCGCGGCGTGGTGTCGTTGTTGAAGCCGTGCTGGGTTCCGGCCGGCTGGAACAGCGTGTACTCCACCCCTGCCGCCTCCAGCGCCGTCTCGTAGGCGGGCCAGCCGCCGTTGATGCGCGGGTCGTCCTCGGCCAGCACGACCAGCAGCTCGGCCTCGATCTTCGGCACGTCCTCCAGCGGCGGCGCGCTGCCATAGAACGGTGCCGCCGCGACGAGGCCGGGCAACTGCGTGGCCAGGTAATTGGCCATCGAGCCGCCATAACAGAACCCGACCACGCCCAGGCGCCCGTTGCCGCCCTCGATGTCATCCAGCAGCTTCGCAGCAGCGAGGAAGTCCTCACGCGTCCGGGCCTGGTCGAGTTTCGGGAACAGCGCCCGCGCTGCGTCCTCGCTGCCGGGATAGCCCCCGAGCGGGAACAGTGCATCGGGGGCGAAGACGATGAAGTCCTCGAGCGCCAGCCGCCGCGCGACGTCCTCGATATGCGGATTCAGGCCACGGTTCTCGTGGATCACCAGCACCAGCGGCAGCGGGCCCTCGGCCCTGGAGGGACGGGCCAGATAGCCGCGTCCGGAGCCGTAACCCTTCGGCGATGGAAACTCGCGGTATTCGGTGGCCAGTCGCGGATCGTCCGGGCGGACCTGCTGCGCCGCGGCGAAGTCGGGACTCAACGCGGCGAGCAGGCCGGCTGCTCCCGCCGTCCCCACCGCGAACCGCGCGGCGCCACCGAGGAAGCCGCGACGATCTATCGCACCGTGGACGTACTGGTCGAACAGGCGCATCACTTCAGGATCGAAGTCGCTGGCCTTCGGGCGACGGGAACTCGACATGCCGGATTCCTCGATGGCGACGGAAGCGGCAGCGTATCCGAACCGCGGTTAAGCGCCCGGAAACACCTGCCGGTGGCGTCCGGACGGAAGCCGCCGGCGCCGACGGCGATTGTGCGGGTCGCGGGACGCCGGGGTCCGCCGAGCGCCGCGGGCAATGTGAATCCGCTTTCGGATCCGGCGGTCCGCCGTCCGCTTCATCCGGAGCTCCGGCTGTGTCCGCTACAGCGTGGTGACCGTATGACCGCCCGCCGCGGTCAGCATCGCGTCGGCACGGTCGCGCTCGCCGCTGTTGCGGGCGTGGACGATCACCGCGGCGCGACCGTGCCGTATCTCCCTCAGCACGGTGCGGACATAGGCATCGTGGTCCGGCCGCAGGCCGACCAGGCCGCCTATCAGCAGCCCCGCCACGGCGCCGAAGAACGTCAGCGCCAGCAGCGAGATCATCGTGGAGCTGACGATCATCGCGACTCCAGTCAGGTGCAGCAGCACGAACAGCGCCGCGCCGGCCAGCGCCCCTCCGATTCCCATCGTGAGCAGCGCGCGGACGAAAGTCCGCCTGACGGCCGGTGTTCCGGACTCCAGCTTGCGCCTTGGAACCGGTTCGCGCGGATGGATCACCCGGACCTGGCCGGGCCCGAGCCTCAGGCCGAGTTGCAACCGGCGGGCCGCGGTTAGTGCCGTCGCGTCGTCGTCGAAGACGGCGGCCACCTGGGTGGCATGGATCTCGCCTGGGAAGGCATGGGACAGGGCCATACGCGGTTGCTGATACGCCGTCGGGTCTGGGGGTTGGAATGTCGCCGCCGATCGCGGCCCGTTGCTAGCGTCCTCCCATGGCGGTCGGTGTGGCGTGAACCCTTGCCTTGTGGATTCAGCGCTGCGTCAACAGCGTGAAACCCCGCTCCCTTCATCGCGCCGTCATCGCCGGAGGCGCCAGGACGCGGCTCAGAAAGCGGCCTCGAAGAGCTTCCGGCCAACCGGATCCGCCACCCGCGTCCAGAACACTACCCGCGCTGGACGGCGCCGGTCGGACTGGGCGCAGCCATCGGCGCACGCCGGTCGCGCCGCGACGGCAGGAACCGAATCCAGGACGGTTCGGCGCCGGCAACCGCAATGACCGGCACGCAGCAATCCTGCCCAACCGTCGCGGCCCCAGGCCATGGCGGGTCCTGCGAAATCCGCGCCCATCCGGATCGCCCCCGGGCCGGCTTAATCCTTCCACGCCGGGTTGCGGGTATCCTCTCGCCGGTCTTCCCCCACTATCGACAGGACGCTTCCTGCATGAACCGCCTCCTTCTCGTCGCTCTACTCTTTGCCCTGTCCGGCGCGCCGGCATGGGCCAGCAGCTTCGCAGGCTCCTCGGCCGGCGCTTCCTCGGCCGGTTCCTCGGCCTCCTCGGGCAGCACGTCGGGCGACGACAAGGTGGTCGTGCAGGCGCGCGACGATGCCGCGGCGTTCGTGGCCACCGAAGGCCGCATCCGCGGCGCCCGGCTCGAAGCCGCGTTGATGCACCTGCGCGAACGCGATCCGCAGGCGCGCGAAGCCAGCGACATGGCGTTGGCGAAGGCCATCCTCGCCCTTTGATCCGGTGAACCCACGGCGGCCGTCACCGCCGGCCCGGCGCTGTCTGGCATTGCTGCTGGCGGGGCTGGCATGGCTGGTCCCCGGTACCGGCGCCAGCACCGCTCCGCCTCCGCTGCGGATATCCGCATCCTCGCTGAATGCGCAGGAGGTCGATGCGACCGCCGAACTGGTCGAAGCCGCGTTCGCGCGGCTGCCTCAAAGATGGAGGCATGCGCTCCACCCTGATCTCGAGCTGGCATGGCGCGACGATCTGCCCGAACACGTTCATGGACGCGCGCGCGGGCGGAAACTGTGGCTCGACCGCACGTTGCTGACGGACTGGATGAGCGCATCCGGTGCGGCCGCGGAACATGCGGCACCGGAACGGTCGTCGCCTCGGCATGCCGCGCTGGCGACCCTGATCCATGAACTGGCGCACGTCTACGACCGTTCGGCGCAGGGCGGCCTGTCGCGCGAGCCGCGCCTGCTCGACCTGGCTGGTTGGCAGGTCGGCGCAATGCGGCTGGGCCTGCGCAGCGGGCGCAACGCGTTCAGCGACCGCAGCCCCGACCGCTACGAGCTGAGCGATCCGGGAGAATTCGTGGCGGTCAACCTGGAATACTTCCTGCTCGACCCCGAATATGCCTGCCGCCGCCCTGCCCTGCACCGGCATTTCGCCAGGCACTTCGGCGTTGTCAATGCACCGCCAGTCTGCGCGCCCGGCCAGGTATTCGTGCAGACGCCGGACGAGGCCGACGCTTCGGCGCTGCTGCGCATCGATGCCGACCGCATCTACCGGGTCGACTACCTGCTTGCCGAACCCGACGACCGGTTGATGAGCCGCTGGGGCCACAGCATGCTGCGGCTGGTGATCTGTGCGCCCGGGCGGCCGCGTGGACCGGACTGCCGGCTCGACCTGCAGCACCACCGGGTGTTGTCCTTCCGCGCCTTCGTCGACGACGTGCAGATCTCCAGCTGGCGGGGCCTGACCGGGTCCTATCCATCGAGGCTGTTCGTGCTGCCGCTGGAACAGGTGATCGACGAGTACACCAGGGTCGAGCTGCGCGATCTCCGCTCGGTTCCGCTGCGGCTGCACAGGGACGAGATCGCCGCCCTGCTCGAACGCGCCGCGCGACTGCACTGGAGCTACGACGGCCGCTACTACTTCCTGTCCAACAACTGCGCGACCGAGACCTTCAAATTGCTGCACGACGGCGTCCCCCGCCTCGCCGGCGAACGGCTCGCCAGCGTCACTCCGACCGGACTGCTGCGTCGCCTGCTGCGCACCGGCATCGCCGATGCCGCCATGCTCGACGACCGGCCGGAGGCCATCCGGCTGGGCTACCGCTTCGAGGCGCTGGATGCGCATTACCAGGCGATGTTCGAGATCGCGCGCCGTTCTCTGGCGCTGCCCCAGCGCGACGTGCAGGCGTGGCTGGAAGCATCGGCGGACGAGCGCGGCGGTTGGCTGGAGTCAGCCGACCTGCGCACTAGCGCCGCGCTGTTGTTGCTCGAGCAGGCCGCGCTGCGACGCGAGGAGCTGCGCGCGCGCGCGGACCTCAAGCGCCTGCTGCTCGACCGGGCAGCGGCGCGGCCCGCCGATCACGGCGACGAAACCGCCGATGTTCCTGCCCCGCTCGAACCGTCCCGGCGCGGTTCCGGATCGGACCGGGCCGAGGCGCGCGCCCGGCTGGACGAGCTGCTGCGGCTCGAAGGCTATTTCAGCCGCCCCGCAGCATTGCTGCCAGGAGATGGCTACGGACTGCCGCAGACGGAGGAGCGCCGCGCCATCGCCGATATCGGCAGCGATCATCTGGCGCGCTGGCGACTGCAGCGCAGCGACCTGCACGAAGCCGCCCGCCACTGGCTGCCCGCGTCACGACGCGCCGCGCTCACCGGCATCGAGGCAAACCTCGACACCCTCGGGCGGCGCCTGCGTGATCTGCACGTGGAAGACAATGGACTCCGCCTGCAGCGCAGCTCGCCTGGCGGGCCGTCCGACGCCCATTGACACGCGGCGGCGGCGGACGGGCTGCCGTTTTGCAACCCACGTCACCACCGCGATCGGGAGACCGCTGTAACAATCGACGACCATGATGGGCGGCAGTCTGGAAGACAGCGCCGCCCGCGGGGATGGAAGGAGCCTTGAACATGCGCAGGATCGCAGTTGCCCTGTTGTGGGCCCTTCCGGTGCTGATTGCGTCGACCGCCACGACGGCCTGCCATGCGCCTGCGCAGGACGAGGCCGCACAGGATCCGGCACACCCGTCGTTGCCATCTCCGGCGCCGACACGGTCCACGCCGGTCGGAACACCGGACGTGCCCGTTTCCGCATCCGCTCCCGCATCCGGCGACGCCGGAGAGCGACGACAGACACGCTGCGGATGGTTCGAGAATCCGACGCCGGGCAACGCCTGGCTGAGCGATCGCGACCGGACCTGGATCATCGGCACCCAGGGCGGGCCGCAAGCCGAGGGTGACTGGCCCGGGTTCGAAGGCGGGGAATGGATCGTCACCAATGGTTCCAGCTACGGCTACGGCTGCGCCTGCATGTCGGTGACCGTCGATGCCGCCGCGGGCCGCATCCTGACCCTCCAGGACGCACGCGCCGTGCCGCTGTCGCAATGCCGGGCCGACGCCGCGCTGCAGGAACCCGGCTCGTGACCGGCCGCGTCGGTTCGCCGCACTTCGATCACTCCACTCCCATCAGCCCCTGAAGGACTAGCACTGATGATCAAGCCAATGCACCGCATGCGAAATGGAGCATTCCGGGCGGCCCTGCCCGGCGTCGTCCTCGCCGCCCTGTTCGCCGCTTCCGCGCCCGCCTCGGCCGGCACCTGCGCCGGCGTGAAGGTCACCGCGTCCGCACTCAACGTACGCTCCGGCCCCGGCACCGGCTATGCCGTCGTCGGCACGGCCAACTCCGGCGAAACCTACGTCACGACCGGCCAGACCTCCGGCGCATGGAAGAAGATCTGGTTCGACAGCAATGCGCGCTGGGTCCATGCCAGCTCGTATACCCAGGCGGTCAACGTCAGCTGCGGCAAGGTCACCGCGTCGACCCTGAACGTGCGCTCCGGTCCCGGCACCGGCTACAGCGTGGTCGGGACGGTGTCGTCGGGATCCAAGTGGTCGGTGATCGGCAGCTCCGGCAGCTGGCGCAAGGTCTGGTTCGCCAGCCAGGCCCGCTGGATGCACGGCAGCTACCTCGACCAGAACGGCACCACGCCGTCGATCGGCCTGTCCGGCGTGACCATCAATGGCGGCGCCAGCTCGACCGGCAGCCGTTACGTCAAGGTCAGGTTCGGCTACAACACCTCGACCCCGACCCATTACCGGATCAGCCACAGCTCCACCTTCTCCGGCGCCAGCTGGAAGAGCTACACCGGCACCACCGTCGACTTCACCCTGTCCAGCGGAGGCGGCACCAAGCGCGTCTACCTGCAGCTGAAGAACAGCGCCGGTCGGCTGTCCAATGTGGGCTCCGACACCATCACCTACAACCCGTCGACCACCGCCAGCGGCTACCGGATCAACCGCGACGCGTTCTTCAGCCGCCTTCGCTATCACTATGGATCGCTGAGCCAGAGCCAGGTCGACGGCATCAACTACCTGCTGACCAACATCGAGAAGGACACCCGCCCGGCGATCAACAACCAGACCGTCTGGATGCGGCAGGTCGCCTACATGTGGGCGACCACCAAGCACGAGGTCGCCAATACCTACCAGCCGATCACCGAATACAGCAACACCCACTGCGTGAACTACGACGGCGGCTGCCGGTACAAGGGCCGCGGCTACGTCCAGCTCACCCACCTCTACAACTACCGGAAGATGTCGCCGATCACCGGCCAGGACCTGGTCACCTACCCCGAACGCGCGCTGTGGCCCAACGTCGCCTACACGGTGATGTCGTACGGCATGCACCACGGCACCTTCACCGGCAGGAAACTGGGCGACTACATCTACGCCGGGCACACCGACTACTACAACGCCCGCCGGGTGGTGAACGGTACCGATCGCGCCAGTCTGCTTGCCGGCTACGCGGGCAAGTTCCAGGACATCATGGAACGTTCCACCCAGAAACTGTGAACGTCCGGGTTACCGCGATGAAGCCCAACAAACCCGTGCTCGTTGCCATAGGCGCGACGGCCGCGATCGCGATCGGCGTCCTGGCATTCCGTGGACTCGCGGAGCCCTCCGGGTCCACGGCGACGGGGCCGGCCGGCGGCAATGCCCCGGCCGGCGCCGCCACGGCCGTGCCAGCTCCGATCGCCGGCGAGGCCAGTCACGATCCTGCCGCCGAAACCGCGCCGTACCGGGACAGCACCGCGTCGGTCGCGGACTTGCGCCGGCTCGTCGAAAGCCCGCACCTGACCGCCGAGCAGCAGACCGAGCTGCTGAACCTCAAGCAGGCGCTGCTCGACGACGCGCAGAGCGACAGCCAGGCATTGCGTGGGCTGATCGATGCGCTGCGCATGGATCCCGGTTCGTCGACCGCCGAACACCTGCTGTCGATACTCGGCGAGGTGCGCGATCCCGCAGTCGAACAACTCGGGCTGGAGATGTCGATCGCCGACGACAGCCAGGTACAGGCGGTTGGCCTCGACCTGCTGTCGCGGCTGGGCATAGCCGGACAGGACACCTACGAGCTGACCCGGCAACTGCTGGCCGACCCGACCCGCGATCCGGAAGTGCTGCGTTCGGCCATCCATGCGCTGCCGGACATCCCGCTGCCGGCCAGCGAGATGAACGGCACGGTCGCCCGGCTGGGCGAACTGTCGGCGACGCACGCCGATATCGGCGTGCGTTCGGAAAGCCTGTTCAAGCTTGGCGCCCTGGCCAAGGACGCGAACGACCTGCGACCGGTGATCGATGCGCTGGCACGCGACCGTCACATCGACGAGCGCATCAGCGCGGCGATGGCGATACGGAACAGCCAGGTGGTCGACGATGGCCTGCGCCGGCAGCTGCTGGACATGATGTCCAACCCGGACGAGCTGTGGGAGATCCGCCACTACGCGGCCGAATCGCTGCGGCGCTTCAAGCTGAGCGAAGACGATTACCGGCAGTACCAGCGCTTCAACGAAGAACTGGAAGTGATCCAGCGCGGCGGCTGACCCGCATGCCCTCGCATCCGGTCCATCGCCGTCGACCGTGCGGTGGCCTGCACGGTGCGGGCATCGCCTAGTACAGCGAGGTCCGGCGTCCCTGGCCCTTCACGGCCAAGGGCGCCTGGCAATCACGGTGCGGCAGACGTTTTTCCGTCCGCCACCTGCTGCGTACCGGCAATCCAGGCCTCGACGTTCGCGCGCAGCACCTGCATCGGCACGTTGCCGTGACGCAACACCTCTTCGTGGAAGAGTCGCAGGTCGAAACGGTCGCCGAGAGCGGCTTCGGCCTGTTCGCGCAACGCGACGATCTCCAGCGCGCCGGAGTCGTAGGCGGTCAGCTGTCCGGGCAGCATCGCCATCCGGTCGGCCAGCGCCTCGGTTTCGTCGGGACCGAAGCGGCCGGTCTCCTTCAGGTACTCGACGGTCTTCTCGCGGCTCCAGCCGAGCACGTGCAGGCCCGTGTCGGCGACCATGCCGCGGGCCGGCCATGCGCGACGCTGGATCTTTGCGTAGTCGTTGCTGTAGATGCCGGCCTCCTCGGCCAACCGCTCGGCGTAACGCCCCCAGCCTTCGGCATAGGCGGAGTTGAAGCTCAGCTGCGCCAGCGGTGTCTTGTCCTGGGTGAACGCGAACGCCAGCTGCATGTGGTGGCCCGGGAAGCCTTCGTGCACGGCGGTGATCTCGGCGCTGCCTCGGGTCTCGCTCGCCCAGCCCTCGCTGTCGATGCGGTAGTACGCAGGCTGCGTGGGATCGGCTGCGGCCTCGTAGTGCGCGCTGGCGCCGGAGCCGCGCATGAAGTCCGGAAACGGCTCGACCTTCATCTCCTGCTCCGGCAGCGCCAGGAACAGCTTCCTGCTGGCCTCGCGCGATCGCGCGACGACCTCACGCGAATAGTCGATCAGCTCCGCCTCGCTGGAGAAGCCGTTGTCCGGCGCCTCGCGTACCCGTTCGAGGATCTCGGCAAAGTCGTCGGTGCCGTACAGTTTCTCACCCATGCCGGCAATCTCGGCCATGTTCGCCGCCACCGCCTTCGCACCCAGCTCGTGGACCTCGCGCGCGCCGCGATCGAGCGTGGTGTAGCCGCGCAGCGAGGCGTCGTAGCAGGCCTCCCCGTCCGGGTTGGCCGAGACGCCGAGTTCGGTGCGTGCCTCCGCCATGTACTCGTCGCGCAGGAAATCGCGGTAGCGCGCCAGCGCAGGGTTGACCCGGTCGCGGATCACCGCTTCGAACGCCGTCCTGAATTCGGAATCGTCGCTGCGCCCGGCCGGCCCGGACAACGGCGAATCGGCGACGCTGGCGGTGGCGAGGCCGTCGACCTGCCCGATCACCCGTTCGACCACGCTGCGCGGCGCCGAGTAGCCAAGATCCAGCCCTTGGCGCAGGTTGGCGATCTCCTGGTCGACGAAGGCCGGCAGCGCCGACCAGCGCTCCAGCGCCTGTTCGCGCTCGACGGCGGTCGCGACCGGCTGGAAGCGCGCGTAGCGCGCGAGCATCACCGGCCAGCCGCCCATGTGGTTGACGTCCCACAGCTCCGGGCGGCAGACCCGCAGACCCTTCTGCGATTCCAGCCGCTCGGTCAGCAGCGCGTGGTCCAGCTTCAGCGCGGCGGTGCCCAGCGCATCGCGATCTATCGTCTCCAGCTCGGCCAGCATCGCGTCCTCGGCCGCGTCGATGCGGGCGATGTCCTCCGGCGCGCGCGGCGACCAGTGCGCATGATCCTTCAGCGGCAGTCCGAGCACGTAGCCGGCGATCGGTTCCTCCTCCAGGCCCAATGCGACCGCGCGTTCGGCCAGCGCCTTCATCCGGGCGTCGGCGCCTTCATCGGCGACGGCGGACAGTGCCAACGACAGTGCGCAGGCACAGGCCAGCGCACTCCAGCCCGGCACGGGCGTACGGGACGTGCGGCCGGGGCGGCGGGTCATCGGGTCGGGCATGGCGGGTTCTCCTTCTCCTTGCGGGTGGATGCGACGCGACTCCGTCGTGAGACTGGCCTCGCCCGACGCGGTCGACCAGTGCCGATCGGCCCATGGGCGCCATGCCGGCTCGCCGTCGACGGCCGCTCAGCGGCTCAGTTCGTACAGGTATTCGACGTAGGACATCACCGCGCCGTCGTAGCCCTCGACCTTCGGATTCGACGACTCGATCAGGAAATACTCGTCGGGCGCATGCGCGCCGCTGCCATGGCCAAGGCCAAAGTGCCCGGCCGGCAGGCTCAGCGGCGGATCGGTGAACACGAAGCCCGGATAGGAGCCCGCACCGCGCGGCCACAGCAGCGGGTCGAGCCCATGCCCGCGCAGCACCGCCAGCTGCGCCTGGATGAGCTCGGCGTCGGCATCGGTGCTGGTCGGATCGTAGCCACCGGTGACGTTGACCTCGATGTCGCCGTAGCCGCGCGCGGCGAGATGCGACTTCAGCGCGGCGACCGCAGCGTCCTTGCTCATCCCCGGCACCAGCCGCAGGTCGAGCTTGGCCGCCGCGCGATGCGGCAGCACGGTCTTGCCGCCGGGTCCGGTATAGCCGCCGACCAGCCCCTGGATGTTGACCGTCGGCTGCGACACCAGCCGTTCGTTGGCCTGTTGCCATGGCAGGTCGTCGATCCAGTGCGGCACGCCGAACAGCTTCTTCATCTCCGCTTCGCTGCGACGCGAGGTCGCGGCGGCGATCATCGCCCGATGCTCCTCGCTCAGCGGCGGCGCGACCGGATAGCCATCGATGGTGATGGTGTTGCCGTCGTCGGAGACCAGTGTGTCGAGCGCCTTGACCAGCCGCCAGGCCGGACTGTCGACCATCGCCTTCAGCGAGGAATGGATGTCCTTGGCCGGCCCGCGCCCCCACTTCTCGCCGCTGGCGACCAGCTCCAGCTCGACCACGCCTTTCGCACCGAGACTGACGGTGACCTCGCCATCCAGGCCCTGCAGCGCCATCGGCATGAACACCCCGATGCTGTCGGCGAGCGCGGCCCGCACCTTCGGATGGAGGACGAACTGGCCGATGTGCGGCGAGCCGATCTCCTCCTCGCCCTCGGCGACCAGGACCAGGTTGACCGGCATCGGCTGGCCGGCGTCGCGGATCGCGCGCAGCGCCGACAGCATCGCCGCCTGCGGTCCCTTCTGGTTGACCGCGCCGCGTCCCATCATCACCGTGCCGACGCCCGGACGTTCCGTCAGCTTCGCCTCCAGCGGTGGCGAACTCCATTCGGCCGGGTCGAACTGCTTGACGTCATACATGAAGTAGACCCCGACGGTCTTCTCCGCCTCTGCATCGAGCGTGGCGAATACCCCGGGCTTGCCATCGGTTTCGATGATCTCGACGTGCTGGAAGCCGGCATCCCGTGCGAGCCCGGCCATGTACTGCGCACCTTCGCGCGAGTTCAGATCCTCGGCGGCGATCGACGGCAGCGCGATCCACTCCTGCAGCCGCTTCACCGAAGCATCGTGCTGCGCGGCCACCTCGGCCCGGATCGCGTCGAGGTCGGGGGGCGCCGCTCGCGCGTCGTCAGCCAGAATCCCAAGGAAGAAAGAGACGATCAATGCGGCAGACGCCACATGACCACGCCGAGCCAGACAACCAGACAGTTCCATCCTGCGCTCCTCCAGTCTCGCTTGCGGATCCGCCGATACTAACCCGACCGCTTCGATCAGGCCTCTCCGATTCGTTGCCCCCGTTGTGATGCATCGCAACAACCCGGGTCGCGAGCGTCATCTCACTTCGCGTCGGCGATCAGACCAGCGCGGTTGCCGCCAGCAACAGCGATATGGGCACGGCGACCGCCCAGCTCCGCCGGGGCCACAGGGTCATCAACAGCACCCAGGCCAGCGCCGCAATCACCAGCGAGGCGGCCCAGAAGATCGGCCCTTGCCCCCAGCCACGGTCGGCCGCCGCGACCGCGAAGCCCAGCGGCAACAGGCACCAGCCGGCCGCCCGCAACAGGCGGCGCCTTGCCGGCGCCGGGTCGGTACCGAACACGGCCTTGTGGTGTCGGGGCAGGCCCAGCGCCAGCAGGATCCAGGCAGTCAACGACAGCGCGAGCACGAGTCCGAGCATCAGCTTGCCTCCGCGGCCTGCGCCCGGGCCCGGGCTGGTGCCCGCGATGCCGAAGCCGGCTGCCGACGCTTCTGCCGGTACGCCAGTGCGGCATAGGCGATGGCAAAGGCGAGCGCGCCAAGGTCGACGGCGGCCAGGGCGTACTCGCCACGCGACAGGGTCGCCAGCAGTTGGCTATCCGGAGTCGCGAGCGCGTTGACCACCGGCAGGGCCGCCAGCGCGGCCGCGGTGGCGGCGAACAGATCGCGCCAGCCGTGCCCTCGGCGATCGCGCCACGCGCCCCAGGCCGCGGCCAGGATCCATGTGATGCAGAACACCGCGACCTCGGCCTCGGCGCGATCGGCCAGACCGGCAGGCAACAGGCGATTGGCGAGCAGCATCGAGACGCAGGCCAGCGGCATGCCGGCAACCACGCCGACGTTGAGCCCTTGCACCAGGCCGTAGCCTGACAACGCGCCGGCCTCGGCCACTCGCCTGGCGCGCTTGCTCACCCACACCTGCATGCCGCTGGCGATCATCACGCATCCCGCAATGCCCATCAGGAAGTACAGCCAGCGCAGCGAGGTGCCGCCGAACTGTGCCATGTGCATGCCGCCGAGGTAGCTGTAGGTCGTGTAGCCGCCACCGGGTTCGCCTGTCTGGTGCAGAAAGTGGCCGTCGGCGGCGTCGTAGAACACCTGCTGCAGGTTCCAGGCGACCTTGCGGCTGTGATCGCCACCGAAGGAGATGGTCGCGCTGGCGTCGTCGGGGTGGTGGACGCTGGCCCAGGTGACCGGGACGCCGAGGCGGCGCTGCGCATCCTCGACCAGGGCGTCGATCGAGTGCAGCCGCGCAAGCGGCTCGCCGACCTCGGGCCGTTCGTACAAGTCGCCGGCTTCTTCGTAGAACTTCAGGACGTCGCCGTCGTACGCGGCATTGATGCCCGCGAACATGTAGTTGGCCACGAAGATCGCGACACCGGTGTAGGCGATCATCAGGTGGAACGGCAGCCCCAGCACACCGGTGACGTTGTGGCCGTCGAGCCACGCCCGCTGCCCGCCCTGCTTCGGCCTGAAGGTGAAGAAGTCCTTGAAGATCCGCTTGTGGATCACGATGCCCGCGACCAGGGCCACCAGCATCAGCATCCCGGCGAAGCCGACGACGTACATGCCGACCGTGCCCGCGTGCAGGTTGTAATGCAGGGTGAAGAAGAAATCGCCACCGGCGGTATCGGGTACCGGTCCGCCGGTCGTCGGATCCAGTGCCTGGCGGGTATGGCTGCCATCGTCGTAGTAGACGTACGACTCCATCGCCCGCTCGCGATCGTTGCCGGCCGTCACGTACCACGCATGCGCGTCGGGCGCGCGCTCGCGCGAAAGGGCGATCGCTCGGTCGAAAACCGGTCGATCCGGCACCTGCACGCCATGCAGCGCCGGCCGCATCCAGTCGTCGATTTCCTTGTCGAAGCAGGCCAGGGTGCCGCCGACGAAGATCGCGAACAGCAGCCAGCCGACCACCAGGCCGGCCCAGGTGTGCAGCCACGCCATTGATTGCACGAAGGAATTCTTCATCGTATCCGCCTGTGTTTGCCGGCCCGAGGATCAGGGCCGTCGCGCGAGCTCTGGGAACAGCATCGTGGCGCCCAGCAGCACGCTCGCGAACAATCCCGGCACCCACCACGCGCGCCACGCCGACCGCGCGGCGAACGCGTGGATCGCCGCCGCACACCAGACCGCGAAGGACAACAGGCTGGCCGCGATGACCCGGTCGACCCTGGCGAGTGGAAGCACCAGGGTCAGGAACGCGGTTGCGCCGTGCGCGAGGTAGTAGCCGCCCACGACCGCCGCCAATACGCGTGCCGCTACCGCACCGCGGTAGCGCCATCCCTGCCTGGAGGCGCGACGCGACATCGTGGCGGTCCGGGTCGTCGACATCGACTCAGAACCGGTAGCTGAGCGTCAGCGAAGCATGACGCGGCGCACCGTAGTAGCCCTGCTCCCAATACAGGCTGGGGACGTACTTCTCGTCGGTGACGTTGTCGAGGTTCACCGTCGCGCTCCATTGCGGTGCGAAATCGTAGCGGGCCATCAGCCCCAGCAGGGCGTAGGCATCCTGGTTGATACGCGCGGGGCGGCCATCGCTGCCGATGATCGCCGTCTCGCGATAGATGTCGCCCTGCCAGTTCAGGCGCGCGCCCAGCCGCAGGCCGTCCACGCCGGGCACCTGCCACGTCGTCGAGATCCGGAAGAGCTCGCGCGGGACATAGGTGCGTGCGGTGCGGCCATCCGCGTCGTCGATCTGCAGCCTGGTGAAGCCACCGGCAACCTGCCAGTACTCGCCGATGCGGCCGGCGACGTCGAGCTCGAAGCCCTGCGACTCGGCATCGACACCGCGGTAATAGGTCTGTCCCGTTTCGGTGTTGAAGCCCGCCGACTCGGCCAGGTTGTCCTGGCGCGTGCGGAATACCGCCAGCGAGGCATTGAGGCCGCCGTCGAACCACTCGCCCTTGAGGCCCAGTTCCGAGTTGCTGCCGGTCAGCGCGCCGAGCAGACGGTTGTTCCCGTCGACCTCGGACTGCTGGTTGAAGATCTCGCCGTAGCTGGCGTAGGCCGAGTAATGTTCGCCCAGGTCCCAGACCGCGCCGGCAAATGGCGTGGTGCGGGTCTCGTCGACGGTATTCGCCTGGCCGTAGCTGAAACCGCGGGTCTCGGCACGGCTGCGGCTGGCGCCGGTGATCAGTTTGAAATTGTCGGCGAGGTTCCAGCGTACGGTCGCGTAGAAGCTATGGCGGCGGTAGTCGAATCGGGAACCGTCGGAATAGGCATCGAAAGCGGGCTTCGGGTAGCGACCGTTCCATTCCTCCAGTGGCGGCAGCGGCGTACCAATGTCGGCGCTGAACCATGAGACCTCCTCATTCTCGCCATCGGCCCAGTTCGCACCGATCACCACGTCGTGCTCGCGGCCACCGAGGGTGACCGGACCGGTTGCATAGACGTCGGCGTAGTGCGCGCTGAACTTGCCGTCGTAGTCGGATGGATAGGAGTACAGGCCCAGGCCGGTCTCGCGATCCGGGGTTCCATACACGTAGAACAACTCGGTATCGCTCTCCATCTTCTCGTAGTTCAGCGACGCCCGCAGGTTCCAGTCGCCGATCGCATGATCGAGCTCGACGAAGGCACGGGTGTCTTCCTGGTCCCAGAACGACCAGTCCGACGCGGTGCTGGTGGAAACGTCGTAGTCGGTCGGGCTGCCATCGCTGTAGAGCAGCGGCAACGCGCCCCACAGCGGGCTGTTGGGGTTGTTGCGCTGGTAGGAGACGCCGGCGGCCAGGGTCGTGGCCGTCCCCAGGTCGGCCTCGACCACGCCGTAGTAGACCTGCTTCTCCAGCGAATAGCGATCCAGATGGCTGTCGCCCTTCTCCCAGGCGGCCACCGCGCGGCCGCGCACGCCGCCCTCCGCCGCGAGCGGACCGGACACGTCGACATCGATACGCCGCCTGTCCCAGCTGCCTACGGTGAGCTGTGCCTGGCCGCGCAGGTCGGTGGTCGGGCGCTTGCGCACGAAGTTCACCGTCGCCGACGGATTGCCGGTCGACGACATCAGGCCATTGGCGCCGCGCAGCACCTCGATGCGCTCGTAGATCGCGGTGTCGAGGTCGCCGTCCTGGATGCCGTACGGCAACGGCAACCCCAGTCCGTCGCGCTGGAAATTGGTGATGTCGAAACCGCGCGCGGTGTAGTAGGTGCGGCTGGTCTCCACCGCCTCGACGGTAACGCCGGTGGTCGCGTCGAGCACGTCATTGACACTGGTCAGGCCGAAATCGTCCATCTGCTCACGGCCGACCGCGCTGACAGACTGCGGCGTCTCCCGTGGCGAGAGTTCCAGGCGGGTCGCGGTTGAGGTCTGGACGACGCCATACCCGTCCGGCTTCTGGCCGGTGACCCGGACGGTGTCGAGATCGGTCGCATCGGCGCCGGAGGCTGCCGCATCCGGGCCGGCAAGCGCGCCGGGGGACTGAAGTGCCGCGGCGATGCAGACGGACATGACGGCGACGGGGATCGACCGCCGGCGGGCATGCGTGGCGGACGGGGTGTGGACGGTCATGGGGGCGTGCTCTTTCAGGATCGTGGACGAACGGCTCGCGGGCGGCTGCGGACATCCGCGACCTGCGCAGCCTGCAAATGAGAATATTTCTCAATTTTAAATGGGAAACGTTCTCACTTGCAACGCCAGCCGACCGGCACGCGCTGCCCCCGTCTGCTGCACCGTTCGATCGCCCCCCTCCCATGACAACCGTCGCCGGCCGCTTCCCTCCGTGTCATCGCCCACCTCTGTGGGCGATGCTTTCAAGGAAGCGTCATGCGGCTACCCCACCCGCTCCCTGATCGTCCGCATCGGTGGAGCGCCACCGGCCGCCGCCGCTCCCGACGATCGGCACGCGAAACCGCATGCGCCGGTAGAGGCTGCCTACTCCCTGCGGATCGCCTCGACCTGGATCCGCAATGCGACCTTCATGTCGAAACCCCAGTCCTTGCCCGCATCGATGCCGAAGGCCGCGCGGTCGATCGTCGCGTAGGCGTCGGCGCCGCACCAGTCGCGCTTGTACATCGGATGCGGCATGCACTTGAACGACCGGATATCCAGCGTCACCGGCCGGGTCACTCCGCGCAGGCTCAGCTCTCCATCCACCCGGGTCGGCACGCCATCGACGAAGTCCGCCAGCGTGCCGGTGTAGGTGGCGGTCGGATGGTTCGCGGTATCGAAGTACTCCGGCCCGGCCATCTCGCCGTTGAGCACGTCGTGGCCGAAATCGATGCTGGAGAGATCGACCTCGACCTCGAGCGTGCCGCTGCCGGCCTCCTTGTCGAGGGTCACCTCGCCGCTGGTGCGGTTGAACTTGCCCCGCCACACCGAGATGCCCACATGGTCGGCCTCGAAGCTCGGGTAGGTGTGATCGGGCTCGATCTCGTAGACGACCGGCTCGGCAGCGAGGGTGGTGGCGAAAACAGCGACGGCCAGGACGGCGGCCAGGGTCGACGGACGGCGGACGGCGTTCATCTCGGTTCTCCGGTGGTCAACGGGACGACGGTTCGCCGCCCTCTTGCCCGTACGACGGACACGGGCCGCGCGATTCGACAATCGCCGCCCGGAGACCATGCCGGATCTTCCCGGCGAGTGCATCGGACCGGCTCGGCAGACAGCAGGCCCGGGGCCGATCTATCCGGCCAATCGGATCAGTTTCTGCTCGTGGCGCAGCCCCTTGGCCAGGCTCACGCACATCAACAGCAGCACGAAGGTGAAAGGCAGCCCCAAGCTGACCGCACCCGCCTGCAGCGCATCCAGCGCCGCCTCGCCGCCGATCGCCAGCAGGACCGCGGCGATGACGCCCTCGGTCACCGCCCAGAAGATCCGCTGCGCGACCGGCGCATCGACCATGCCGCCGGAGGTGATGCTGTCGATCACCAGCGAGCCCGAGTCCGACGAGGTGATGAAGAACAGCAGCACCAGGGCAATGGCCAGTACCGACGTGATCGCGGTCCACGGCAGGTTCTGCAGCATCTGGAACAGCGCCAGCGACGAATCGCCGATGCCCTCGGCCAACGCGCCGACCCCGGCCATCGACTGGTCCAGGCCGCTGCCACCGAACGCGCTCATCCAGACGATGGTCAGCAGCATCGGAACCAGAAGCACCGCGGTCATGAACTCGCGCACGGAACGGCCCTTGGAGACGCGGGCGATGAACATGCCCACGAACGGCGACCACGAGATCCACCACGCCCAATAGAAGATCGTCCAGCCATGGTAGAAGCCGTCGTCTTCGCGTCCGACGGGATTGCTCAACGGCAGGAGGTATTCCACATACGAGAAGAGAGTGGTCCCGACGTTGCCGACGAAGGCCATCAGCGATCCAGCGACGATCACGAACAGCAGCAACGCCGCAGCCGCGAGCATGTTGATGTTGCTCAGCAGCTTCACGCCACCGTCGATCCCACGGATCACCGAGATCGTCGCGATCGCGGTGACGCCTGCGATTATCGCGATCTGCAGCGCCAGCCCGCCCGACACCCCGAACAGGAACTCGATGCCGCCCGCCGCCTGCTTCGCACCCAGTCCCAGCGAGGTCGCCAGGCCGAACAGCGTGGCCAGCACCGCGAGCACGTCGATCACGTGGCCGAGCGGTCCCCAGACGCGGTCGCCGAAGATCGGATAGAAGGTCGAACGGATCGTCAGCGGCAAACCCTTGTTGTAGGCGAAGAACGCCAGTGACAGCGCGACCACGCCATAGATCGCCCAAGGATGCAGGCCCCAGTGGTACATGGTCGCACCGAGCGCGGCGCGGCGCGAAGTCCCGGTGCCGCCGGCGATGTCCAGCGGAGTGCCGAACCATTCGGTGAAATAGCCGACCGGCTCGGCCACGCTCCAGAACATCAGGCCGATGCCCATGCCGGCCGCGAACAGCATCGCGAACCACGACGGCCTCGAGAACTCCGGCTCGGCATCGGCACCGCCGATCCTGATCCGGCCGACCGGCAGCACGATCAACGCCAGGCAGAACAGCACGAACACGTTGCCGGCGCTCAGGAACACCCAGTCGAAGGTGTTCTGGATCCACGTGCGCGTCGCCAGCAACGCCTCGCCGGCGCGCTCGGGCATCGCCAGCGAAAGCGCCACGAACAGCGCGATCAGGGCCGCGCTGACGATGAACACCGGGTTGTGAAGATCCAGGCCGAACGCCTTGATGTTGTCCTGGCCTACCTCGTAGTCGGTCTCGTAGACCTCTTCGAGCTTTTCGATCTGCTGCTGGACGTTCAAGACGCGTACTCCTCGATGATGTCGTTGCCGGGCCGGGCTTGCCGGTTGCTGTCGTTGCGTCGCGACCGCGACGCCGGGCTCTCCCTGTGCGGTTGTCCCCGTGCGGTTGTCCCCGCCGGAGAACGGAATCTCAGAAATAGAAGCCGACGTTGACGTTCAGGCGCGAACGCCAGCGGTCGGAGCCAAGCTCGTCGATGCCGATGCCCGGGCCACCGACGAACCACATGTTCTTGCCGGCGATCCAATCCACGTAGGTGAACATCGTGCCCTTGGCGAAACTGCAGCCGGCGACGTTCTGCCATGACTCGCTCAATCCGGGATCGTCGTCGACCGGCCGGGTCATGCTCAGGTTGTTGTAGCAGGTGATGCCGTCGAACCAGCCCGTGCGTTGCAGCGCATAGGCGACGTTGAAGGTGGGGACATCGGCCCCGGCCGCTATCTCGAACGGAAACTGGAATGCCGACATCGCGATCCGCGGCTCGTCGATACGATAATGATAGCGGGCCCACTGCCCCTGCAACGTCAGCGGACCGCGTGTCCACTGCGCATGCAGCGCCGCACCGTGATGGCCATGCCGGCCTCCGTCGACGCGATTCTCGATCTTGCCGGCGAACAGCGAGGCGCCCAGCGCAAGCGCGCCATCGCCCAGGTCGCGCACGTTCTCGTAGCGGAGGTTGAGGCGCTCCCGTTCGCGATACGGCGAATCGACGGTGGTGGCCACGTCGAACGAGTAGCGATCGAAGCGCGCACCGGTGCCGTATTCGTCGCCGGAGAACACTCCGGCATGGAACCTGTGCGGACCCGCATCACGGCGCCACACTATGCCTGGATCGTAATCATCCTCGATCCCGAGATAGTAGCCGGAGCCGAACCAGAAACTATGGGAAGCATATGGCAGCAGACCGAACGGCACCTGCTGGATGCCGACACGGATGTCCGAGGACTCGCCGAACTTCCAGCCCGCCCATGCATGATGCACGGCATGGAAGCCGTCGTACCAGCGATACTGCAACGAGAAGAACGCCGGGCCGGCATGGCCCTTGGCATCGACCCGGACCAGCTCCAGATCGGCGCCGGGATCGTCGCCATAATCGAGCCAGCCGTAATTGAAGCGCACCGCACCACCGAGATCGAGTCCACGATCGCCTTCTTCGGCATGGACCGTGAACGTCGACAACAACAGGGCTGAACCAAGAAAACGCGCAAAACCACGAAAAATCACCGGCCGATCGCTCCCCCATGCATGCTGGACAAGCGATACAGGCTAGCGCGCCGAAACGATCATTGCAAAAAACGCACGCAGGAAAACAGCTGATTTTCCGGCTATATCCGCGTCACCAGGAGCTTTCCGGCGAACGAGTCGATCTGTCGCGACCGCATGAAACGAACGAAGATTACTCAGCTTTCGCGTGAATCCGCGGAGGACGCAATGGCAGGAATATGGCGTCCTTGCGGCGCCGCGGAAGTCTCGCGCACGGATGCCGGCGATCGGACGAATCGGGGCCGCGTACGAGGCCCCGGAGCGACTGCGGCGCCCGGATGCGATCGTCCGCCGGACGTGTTCTGCGACTGACCCCGCTAGCGCCGTTCATCGTTTGCGGCGTTGCCATGTCCAGGCTCCGGCGCCGCGTTCGGGTGCGCTGAATGGATCACTTCGCCGGCCCGTATCGTGTGACGGACATCGGAGAAGGCGGTCGGATCCCGGGCCGGATCCCGCGCGAGAACGACAAGGTCGGCATCCATGCCCACCTCCACACGTCCCTTGCGCGCCGAGTGGCCGAAGCGCTGCACCGGAGCGGTGGTGAGGCTGGCGAGGATCGCGCGCCAGTCCATGCCCGCGCCCGCCATCAACTCGAGCTCGCGGCGGGTATCGGGCAGGTCGATGTAGCCAACGTCCGTGCCGAACAGTACCTGGCCGCCAGACTCGTGGAAGATGCGCAATTGCTGCTGTGCCATGCCCGATATCCTGGCGACCACCTCTTCCGGTGCCCGCTCCTTGCGCACCTCGACTTCGAACAACGCCAGGGTCGGCGTCAATGCGACGCCGGCATCGACCAGCCGTTGTGCCAGCGCCGGGCTCCACGGTCCGTCCGTCGGCGTGGTGTGCGCGAGCACATCGACGCCGCTGGCCAGCGCGACCTCGATGCCCTCCCGCGTGGTCGGATGGGCGAAAGCCGGCTTGCCGGCGGCATGCGTCGCGTCGACGACCGCACGCGCGATCGCCGTGTCCATCACCTGCACGCGCCTGCCCTCGTCCACGATCGCGCCGATGAACAGCTTCACGCCGTCGCTGCCGCCCTCCAGCTGCCGCCGCGCACGTTCCCGCGCCTCCCGGTCCGTCGCGACCTCGGCGCTCGGCGCGCCCATCCCGTCCAGCATGTCCTCGACGTAGGACGGCGTACCGTCCGCCGGAAAGAACGGCATGCCGACGGTCAGCAGGGCGGGTCCGGCCATCTCGCCAGCGGCGATCCGGCGACGCAGTGTGGCAGCGTTGTCCGACGGAAAGGACGCGATGTCGAACACCGTCGTGAAGCCCCAGCGGGTGAACAACTGCCGCAGTGCGAACCCCAGCTCTGCCGACGTGCGCGTATCCGCCTCGCGCAGCGGCAACGGCAACGTATGTGCGTGGCTGTTCCAGAATCCCGCGGTGACCGTTCCGCCCTCGGCATCGATCACCGCGACGCCGTCCGGCAGCGCGACCGACGTGCCGAGCTCGACGATCCGGCCATCGCGCATCAGCACCGTGGCGTTCTCGATCGGCGCCGCCTGCGGGTCCGGGTAGACGCGGGCGTTGACGAGCGCAAGTTCCTGTGCCGGCGCCACGCCGGCCACCAGGAGCGCGAATGAGAACACGCAGCTCCGGATCCACTTCATCGACGGGTCTCCGCCGCCACGCATGCCGATGCGCTGGACGTTGTCATCTTCATTCACCTCTTGCGCGGTGATGCGCGACCAGGGCGTTGGCATGTCCATGGCCAAGCCCGTGCACCGATTTGAGCGCCGCCACCCTCTCCATGTGCTTCATTCCATTCATGGCGTCCAGCACTTCCATCCAGTGATCGATCGGCTTGCCGTAGGTCTTCTCGATGGAAGGAAAGTAGGACGCAGGGCCCTTCGCCTTGTTCTGTACCGTCATGGTCAGCGTTCTCCCGCCGCGGCTTCGATCGCGGCGACATTCATCTTGTGCATGTCGAGGAAGGCCCGGGTCGCCCGGGCGATGCGGGCCTCGTCTCCGGACGACATGATCTCACCAAGCAGCAGCGGCGTGACCTGCCACGAGACGCCGAAGCGGTCCTTGCACCAACCGCATTGCTCGGCCTCGGGCACGCTGGACAGTTTCGACCAGTAGCGGTCGATCTCGCCCTGGTCGCGACAATGGACGACGAACGAGATCGCTTCGTTGAATCCGAAGCCATGCTCGCGACCGCTGTCCATCGCCGCGAACCAGGTATCGCCGAGCCGGAAATCGGAGTACATCACCGCACCTTCGCTTTCCTGCTCCACGTCGGCGGGATAGCGGATCAGCCGCCCGTTCTCCGAGTCGTCGAACACCGAACGGTAGAACGCCCCTGCCGCCTCGGCCTTGCCGCAGGCTTCGCCGGTGAACAACAGGGAGGGCATGATCGTCGGCGGCGGTCGGTCCGAAGGCTCGGCCAGGATCAGCTGCCACGACAGACCATGGCGGTCCTGTACCCAGCCATAGCGCGGGCTGAACGGGTACGCGTCGAGCGGCATCAGCGCCCGTCCGCCTTCGATCAGCGCGGCCCAGGTCGCGTCCAGGCGCTCCCGGGCCCGGGGGTCGCGCGCCGGGTCGAAATTGACGATGAACGAGACCGACGGGTTGAACCTGAACAAAGGCCCGGCGCTGATCGCCATGAACGATTGTCCGCGCAGACTGAATGACACGACGTCGCAGTCGCCGGAGGGCGTGTCGCGCAGGGTAACGGTGGATTCGACCTTCGAATCCGGGAAGATCGAGCAGTAGAACGCCGCGGCCTCGGGTGCCTGGCGGTCGAACCACAGGTGTGGGGTGATCGGTCGGGCCAGCGTCATCGGTTTCTCCTCGTCTCGGGGGCTCGATAACAGACGATCGAGGCAGGACGGATTCGACATCCGTCTGGAGATTCTCTCTTCATCGGGCAGCATGATGGCGGGCGCCCGGCTCGTCCGCCAGCACCCGCCGCCCCGCTGCGCGTCCGATGCATCCGTTGCGGAGGCTGCGGATGCATCGGAGCGCATGCCGGTCCACGCTCAGGCCGGCACGCCGGGCCGCGGCCGCATCGCTCGCAGTCCCATCCACCCGAGTTCGGCGAACACCAGGACCACCAGCGCCTGTGCGCAGACGAAGGCGACACCGAATGCCGCCGGCTGCCAGGTCGGACCGAAAGCGACCCAGGCACTGGCGGCCACCCAGGCGAAGTTGATCGCGATCACCGCAGCCATTGCGCCGTGCGGCACCGCGACGCGACGCGACAGCATCAGTACCCACAGCGCGAACGGCGCACAGATCGCGCCCCCGGTGCGAAGCAGGCCGGCGGGCAACTGCAGCACCGGCGCCAGCATTTCCGCCCCGAGGATCAACATCAGCGCGGTGGCGCCGGTCGCCAGGCCATCGATCAGCAGCAGGCGGGGCAGGAACTTCGGACTTGCGAAACGGTGCAGTGCCGACATTTCGTTTCTCCTCACGGTTGGGATGCCGGCATGCTGCCCCTGCCCCCGCATCGACACCATTACGCCGGAGGTAATGCTCCTGCCTCCCCCGCTTGGGCTATGGTCTGCAGCCATGGCCATCCCCGAACCCGCCCACCGCCCCTTCGGCGAGCAACTGCGCGAGTGGCGCCGTCGCCGCCGGCTGTCCCAGGAAGACCTGGCCGGCCTCGCCGACATCTCGCCCCGACACCTGAGCTTCCTCGAGACCGGCCGCTCCACCCCGAGCCGTACGATGCTGCTGCGGCTTTCGGACCGGCTCGACGTTCCCCTGCGCGAGCGAAACCGGATGTTCACCGCCGCCGGCTATGCGCCGGTGTACGGCGAGCGTGCGTTGGACGATACCGGCCTCGATGCGGCACGGCGCACCATAGAACTGGTGCTGCGCGGCCACGAGCCCTTCCCCGCCCTGGCGGTCGACCGGCACTGGCGGATGCACGCGGCCAATCGCGCCCTCGCGCCATTCCTGCGCGGCGTCGCACCCGAGTTGCTGGAGCCGCCTATCAACGTGCTGCGCCTGAGCCTGCATCCGGAAGGCGTGGCGCCGCGAGTGGCGAACCTGGGCCAGTGGCGCGCGCACCTGCTGCATCGCCTGCAGCAGCAGGTGGAAAGCACCGGCGACTCCACGCTGGAAGATCTGCTTCGGGAGCTGCGCGGCTATCCGGGACCGGAGCTGGAGGAAGCGCTGGAACCGAACGCGGTCGCCATACCGATGCGGCTGCGCAGCGAGTTCGGCGAGCTGTCGTTCCTCAGCACCACGACCGTGTTCGGGACCCCGGTCGAGGTGACCCTGTCCGAGCTCGCGATCGAATCGTTCTTTCCAGCCGATCCACGCACAGCGAAGGTGATGCGCACCCTGTCACTGGTGGGCCGGATGTTGCGCTTCAGGTTGCCGCCGTTGAAGTGATCGCGGACGGGCAGTCCGCGGAAGCCGGCTACGCATCTAGCCGGCCGGATGCGCCAGCGCGTGGTCGATCGCGGCGCGCACCGCTGCGACCTGGGCATCGTTGCACTGCTGCGGGGTCGCCCTCGGGCTGTCGGGATAGACCTCGGTCGTAGTCGTGAAGCGGGCGCCGGTGATGCCGGCGCACAGTCCCAGCGCCTGCAGCGGATAGCGGATCACCCCATGTGCGACCACCGGCGAGCCGATGATCCGGCCATTGGCATCGGCCGGTGCGATATGGGTGACCTGCTCGACCGCGGCTATCACCGCCTGCTGGAAGGCCGGCTGCGGGTTGTCGCTGTCGTCGACCAGATAGAAGCCATCGGGAATCCCGCCCGGTTCGTACGGCTTGCCGTCGCGCGCGGCCAGCGCCGGACGGAACTCGCTCTCGTCGCTGTCGGTGGTCTCGTGCAGGTCGATGTGCATCGCAAAGCGTCCACGCAGCGGCGCCACCAGGCGCAGCAAGGCCGCGGATTCTTCGGCCGGACTGTCTTCGCGGAACGAGCGGTTCGGATCGATCGCATGGGCGTTCCAGCGGTGGATGCGCTCGTAGGCCCATGGGCTGACGCAGGGCGCGACCAGCAGGTTGGCGCGGCCTTCGTAGTCGCCGGCATGCCGCGCGACGAACTGCAGCGCACCGTGCACACCGCTGGTCTCGTAGCCATGCACGCCGCCGGTGACCAGCATCACCGGCAGATCGTCGCGCCAGTCCGGACTGCGGATCGCGTACAGCGGATAGACCTCGCCGGCATAGTCGAGACGACCGTATTCCTCCACCTCGAAGCGCTCGCGAAAGCGCTCGATCAGGGCCAGCACGTCGTCCGCATAGCTGCGGTGACGCACCTGTCGCGACAGCCATTCCGCCTTTTCGGCTTCGCCCCAAGGCACCCCGGGCGTACCGATCGGATAGAAGGCGGCGGGATGCGTCATTCCGGAGGCTCCAGGGCGGGGGCGGAGCGCGAACTCTAGCATCCGGAACCCGAGCTCGTCCGTGCCGACAGGCGTGGCCGCCGCCGTCGACATCCGCATCCGCCCCCCCGCCCTGTTCCCCTACCACGTTTCCCCAAAGCCCCCCCGGGCCCGTGCCCTGCCGTCCCCAACCCTGGCGGGCAGTCCTGCGTCACCGGCTAGATATCGAGGGGGAAGAAGCCCCAGCAGTCCGCTGTATCGCGCGCGGTCGGAGCACCGCGCGCGGCGCAGATCTGGCGCGCCTGCACGATCGTGTCGGCATAGGCGGCATCGTTGGTGTCGGCCAGGGCGTGCGACATCTCGTGCAGGATCGTCTCCTGCTTGAGCTGGTCGTCGGCATTGCGGAAGCGCACGTTCAGCTGGATCTTGAACGCGAGATCGCGTGCCGGCGACACGGTGATCGGAACGCCGTTGTGCATGAACACGTAACTCTGGGTTCCATTGTTGATGTTTCTGCGCACATCGGACCAAGCGGCCTGGAAGCTGTTCGGATTGCCCGGATCGACCGCGCCGTCCTGATCGGGATTCACCACCGGCGGGCCCGCCGCTGCGTACTCGTCGGCGTCGTGGTCCTGCCAGTCCGCATACTCGATGTAGACGGTCCAGGTGTTCAGAGCAGTGGCCATCGCCGCATAGACCCTCTGCAACGTACCCAGGAAGGTGTCGTCGCCCGAGCCCAGCGCCGGCACCGGACCCGCACCGAACTGCACGCCGAAATAGGTCGTCAGCGCTCCCCGCACGGTAGTGGCGTCGGCGTTTCCCGGATCCAGCAGTGTGTTGCGGTTGCGCCGCTGCAGCCAGTTCGCTGCGTTCCGGGCCAGGGCCACGGCATCGATGAAATAGGTGTCCAGCGCCTCCACTTGGGCCTGGCCACGGTAAATGCGGGGCATCTCGGATTCTCCTGGGTTCCGGGCCGGATCGCCCGTCGACACCAGGAACGCCGGCTCAGTCCGGTTGTGAAGCCGGAAGGGACGGGATGCGCGGAGAGCTAGCCGCGCTGCAGTTCAGGCACGCCGGCTTCGACTGCGTCCCCGCCCTTGCGCAGTCCGTTGGCCGCCACTCCCAGCCAGATCAGGATCATCGCGATCTCGACCTTCTGGGTCAGCCCGCGTGGCGCATCGCGCCACAGCGCATGGACCCAGAGCCCGACGAACGCCAGCGCCGCCAGCACGAACGCCGCTGCGAAGCACCGGCGCCAGCGCGGGTCGCGACGCAGCCGCCAGGCCTGCAGCAGCATCGCCGTGGTCACGCACAGGAAGGCCGCCTGAGCGGCAAGGCCGTGCACCAGCGTCTCCAGCGTGACCGGCTGGCCATGGCGTCCGGTTTCCGCCAGCGCCGTCACCGCCAGCGCCAGACCGGCGCAGGCGAACAGCAGCATCGGCGCCGCGCTGCGCGCCTGCGGCCGCAGCTCGACGTACCAGCCAACGCCGAGCGACACCAGGGACAGCGCCAGCGCGAAATAAGCGGTCTGCACCCACAGACCGTACGGGTCGAGCAGGTAGAAACTCAGCGGCGTCCGCAGCCAGTCCAGGTCGGTGCGTACGAACTGCGCCACCGTGCACACGAGAGCGAAGGCCAGCACGCCTCCCAGAGCAAGGGTACCCAGGCGGCGCGGCAATACGGAAGGAATCGTCATGCGCATATGGTGCACCTGTCGCCGAGCCGGTCAAACACGGACGACCGACGGGGCCCCTGCCTGCGGCGCGGCGCCTCGGGACAGGACGGTGGCGCTCACTGCACGGGCATCGCGTTGCAGTGGTGGACCGTGACGGGAGACCGGCTCCGACCGCCTGGCCGTGGCTGGATCCCGACGGCCGGACCGATGGCGGACGGATCCGGCGTACCGTGAACCGGGTCACAGCTTTTTGGTAGATTCGCTGCGCCAACAGGGGGAAGGATCCATGCAGTCAGTTGCAAGTCGCGCCGCTCTGGTCGAACGACTAGACCGCCAGTCGCTCCAGTCACCGGCTCTCTACAAGTTCAAACTCGCCCTGCTTGCCGGACTGGGCTTTCTGGTGCTCGGCGGCTCGGCCGTCGTCGCGCTGGCCGTCTCCGTCGGACTGGTGGTGGCGCTGTACCTGGTCAGCCCGGTATTGCTGATCAAGCTGATCAAGATCATCTGGATACCGATTGCGTTCGGCTGGCTGGTGCTGAAGGCACTGTGGGTACGCTTCGAGGCGCCGGACGGCTATCGTCTCGCACCGGGCGAAGCCCCCGAGCTGGTCGCGGAGGTCGAGAGCCTGCGTCGGGCGACCCGGGCGCCGAAGCTGGAGGCGATCATCATCACCCCCGAGCTGAATGCCTTCGCGGCGAGCGTTCCCCGCGCTTCCGGACTGTTCGGTCACACGTACTATCTGGTGCTCGGTCTGCCGTTGATGCAGTTGCTCGGGCGTGAAGAGATGGCGGCGGTGATCGCCCACGAGTTCGGACATTTCGGCGGTGGCCACAACCGTTTCGGCGGCTGGATACACCGGGTCAGGATCAGCTGGTACCGGGTGATGTCGGCGCTCTCCGAGAGCGATGCCTGGGCGTCGAAGCCGTTCACGCGCTTCTTCCACTGGTACGCGCCGTTCTTCGACGCCTATAGCTTCTCGCTGGCGCGCGCGAACGAGTACGAGGCCGATGCCACCGCGGCGAAAGTGAGCGGCGCGGAGAACACCGGCCGCGCCCTGGCCCGGGTGCACCTGGGCAGCGACCGGCTCGAGCGCGAATTCTGGCCACGGCTGAGGCAGGACAACCTGCGGCAACCGCAACCGCCGGCTCGCCTCTATCACGACATGGCCCAGCACCTGCGCAACGCTGGCGACGGATCCCCGGAACAGATGCAGGAGGCGCTTCGCGCCGGTGGCGGCTACGACGACACCCATCCCACGCTGGCCCAGCGCCTGCAAGCGCTCGGAGTGGAGTCGCTGAGCATCGACCGGACCGCCGGCCCCTCGTCGGCCGAAGTCCTGCTCGGTGCACTGGCAGGCACGCTGGAGGAACATTTCAGCAGCCAGTGGCGTGAGGAGGTCGAACCGGCCTGGACGCACAACCACGCCCGCCATGCCGATGCGCGGGTGCGGCTGGAGGAACTGGAGCGGATAGAAGCGCCGACCCCCGGTCAGGTGGTCGAGCATGCCCACCTGGTCGACGAACTGCGCCCTGAGACCGACGCGCTGCCGCTGTTCGAGCATGCGGTCGAGCTGGCGCCGGACGATGCCTCGGCACGCTTCCGGCTCGGCAATCTGCTGCTGATGCGCGGCGATGCCTCGGGTGTCGAGCACGTGCGTACCGCGATGCGCCTGGATGCCGGCGCGATCGAAGCGGGGTCGCAGCTGTTGATGCACTACTATGCGTCGATCGGCGACGTCCGGGGCCAGACCGAAGCCGAAAGCGCCCTGGAACAGCTGTACGAGGAACGGCAGCGGGTTGCCGCCCGGCGCGGCAAGGTGTCTGCCTCCGATACCCTGCTGCCGCACGGGCTGGACGAAGAAGTGCTGGATGCCGTGCGCGGACAGCTGGAGCGGCTGGACACGGTCAAGCGGGCATGGATCGTCCGCAAGCACGTCAGCGACGATCCCGACGAGCTGCCGCACTACGTGATGCTGGTGTCGTGGCGCGGGTTGGTGTTTTCCGAGGGCGGCAACCTGCAACGGGTGGTCGATGCGGTCGACCTGCCAGGCAGCTTCATGGCCATCACCGCGCCGAACCAGCGCAGGATCGCGAACAAGGTCAAGAAGGTCGCCGGCGCGCCGGCCTACACCCGTACGCGCTGACCCGGCTCACCATCCGCGGCTTCCACGACCCACCGGTTGTTACTTCAGTACCTCGGTCGCGTCGACGATCTCGACGCCCTGCAGTTGCCCCAGCCAGGCATCGAACCAGGGTTTGTGCGATACACCGACGATCGACAGCACGCGCACGCCCGGACGTTCGCGGAAGCTCTCGCGGATGTTCGCGATCATGCGAAGGTTGCGGATCTCCCAGCCGGCCACCCATATCTGCGGGTAGCGGCCGGACGAGGAGAAGCGCATCGCGGTGCCGGCGTTGGCGTCGGCGAGCATCTCGAGGTTTCCGGGGCGGTTGATCCTGCGATACAGGCCAAGCATGTCGCCCTTTTCCGCGAGTTCCTTCTGCCGCTGCTCCGCCGCGTCCAGCGCGGTCCGGTCGGAGTTCCACGCCGCCATCAGGTCCTTGCCGAAGGTTTCCTCATCGACGATCTTCAGGTTGTCCCCGGTGTGGTTGTCGACGGCATGCACCCGTTGCAGGCCCAGCCGTGCCGCCAGCCGCGCACCGATCAGGTAGCTCTCGTTGTTGCGCGTCTCCAGCGCCTCGAGCATCTCGACCAGGCTTGCGTCCAGGCCGTCGCCCGCGCGCCGCTCCGACTCCGGCAGCTGCCACCACTGCACCAGCGCCGACGCACGGTCGTTGGCTGCCAGGAACCTGGAGGCCAGGCGGCGGCGTTGCGCCGGCGCAGGCCGGTCCGGCCAGTTCTCCAGCATTTCCCGTACCTCGGCGATCGCCGCCGGCACGTCGAGACCGGTCGCGGCCTCCGCTGCGTCGGTGTCGGCGCAGAAGTCGAGCGCATAGACTTTCGGATGGCGGACCATCAGATCGCATTCCTCGCCGCTCATCGACTCGATCGTGATGATGTCGGGCCGGAACGCCGCCAGCCGCTCGATCACCGGCTCCAGCGACGTCGGCTCGAAGTCCTCGGGCATCCCGCTCAGATGGACCGAGCCCAGCACCAGCACCCGCGCGGGTTGCCCGCTCATGTCCGCGTCCAGTCCGGTCAGATCGACCTGCGCCTGTACCGCAGCCGGCAGCATCAGCGTCAATGCCAGCGATCCCATCCTCATCCAAGCCCTGCCCATTCGGTGCTCCCTCGTCTGCCGTCGCGCGCCAACCGGCGCAACGGATACTCACGGTGCGAGGCCGGCGGCCCGCCTGTCGCAAGCGATGGTCCGACAACTCGCACGCGCACCCATGCGCCATTGGTCACGACCGTGACGCACGGCATGGGCCTGGCGGCGGTTTCCGCGACACGGGCGCGGGGGACCGGCCGATCACCCGGACATCCCGGTGTGCGGTCGCAGCCGTCGTCGTCGGCTGGCGACGACGGCTTTCGCCCCTCATCCGGCCACGGCCATGTCGATCCCCGCCTTCCTCGTTCGTCGCCCTTCCGAAGGCGCACATCCCGTGTTCCGCCTGCCCCGGAGGTCACCATGTCCTATATCGACGGATTCGTCATCGCCGTCCCCACCGCCAACAAGGCCCGGTTCATCGAGCACGCCCGTACCGGCGACTCGGTCTTCATCGAGTACGGTGCGCTACGCGTGCTGGAGTGCTGGGGCGACGACGTGCCCGACGGCGAGCAGACCGATTTCCGGCGCGCGGTGAAGGCCCGGGACGACGAGACGGTCGTGTTCTCATGGATCGAATGGCCGGACAAGGCCACCCGCGACGCCGGCATGAAGAAAATGATGGCCGGCAGCGACCCGCGCATGGACCCCGCGAAGAACCCGATGCCGTTCGACGGCAAGCGCCTGATCTACGGCGGCTTCGCGCCGGTGCTGGAGATGACGAAGTAGCGCTGCGGATCCGGAGCGTTCGTTCCTTCACGCGGGCGGCAGCCACCGGCCGGAGTACCGTTCCTGGCGGCGGCCTGGCATATGCCCGGGACGCGGCTCACGGCAGGTAGGTCACCGTCAGCTTCGCGCCCGCACCACGACCGACCCACAGGTACGCGGTCGAGGTCTGGTCGTCGCTGAAACGCAGCCGCAGTTGGGTCCGCCCGTCCTTGTCGATCGCCGCCAGTCCGTCGGTGGAGAACAACGTGCTGGCCTGGATGCCGCCGCTGAAGGGCGGCAGCCGGGCGACGTCGCTGGCAGCGGTGGCATGGCTCCAGTCGGCCGTCTCGATCGTGCAGGCGCCGATGCAGTCCGGATGTGCATCGATCACCAGCGCGTTGCCGGACGGGTCCGACCACGGATCGCCGAAGGCGCTGCCGTAGGTCACGGTCAGCGTGGCCGAGGTGACCACGGCGGCGTCGGGGATCGCCGATGTATCGAACGAGAGCAGCGCGCGGTTGAACTTGCCATCGGTGCCGCGTCCGATCGCGAGGCCGTAGTAGGCCTCCAGCGTCCCTACCGCCGCGGCGTCGCCGCCGCTGCCGGCCTTCACGTAACCATCGTTGGCGTCCTCGTTGTCGAATGTCACGGTGATCGCGCTGCCGCCACCCGACCCGCCTTCCACGGTGACGTTCACAGCCCCCGAGCTGCCAGTGTTGCCGGCAAGATCGACCGCCCTCGCCTGCAGCCGATGCGGTCCGCTGGTCGCGGCCGACGCATCCCAGCCCACGGCATAGGGCGCATCCGCATCGATGCCGAGCAGCGCGCCGTCGAGCAGGAACTCGACCCGCTCGATACCGACGTCGTCGCTGGCAGCCGCGCTGACGGTGACGTTGCCGGCGACGACCGCGCCGTCGGCCGGTGCGGTCAGCGATACCACCGGGGCGACGCCATCGAGGTTGTCCAGTCCCCAGAAACGGCCGATGTGATAGCTGGAGCAGATGTTCGCGTCGAGGATGTAGGCGCCTGCTGTACCGCACTGGCTCTCGCCGCTGCCGGGATCGACCGGCGTCCCGTGGCCCATGCCGGTGATCGTATAGGTCTCCACCCGTGCCTGCCCCGCGGCATCCCGGTAGACCTTGTGCGGATAGCCGGCGATGCTGTCGGATACGTCGGCGACCTGGTCGATGCCATGGACATCGGTCCATTGCTGCATGCTCTCGGTCAGGTTCATCGGCCGGACGACGTAATCGGCATCGCCGTGCCAGATCGACACGATCGGCCACGGCCCGTCCCACGACGGATACGCGGCACGCACCTTGTCGCCCCACTGCGCGGGAGACAGGTCGCTGCCGGGATTCATGCAACTGAAGGCCGCGGTCTGCGATGTCGCGCAGCGGTGCGGCAGGCCGGACAGGATCGCGCCGCCGGCGAACACGTCCGGATAAGTCGCCAGCATCGTCGCCGTCATCGCACCGCCGGCGGACAGTCCGGTGACGTAGACCCGCGACGGCGCTACGGCGTGGTCGGCGATCATCCGGTCGACCATCTGCTTGATCGACAGCGCCTCGCCCTGTCCACGCGCGGTGTCGCCCGACACGAACCAGTTGAAGCATCCGCTGGAATTGTTGCTGCTCTGCTGTTGCGGCAACACCAGCGCGAACTGCCAGCGGTCGGCCAGCATCTGCCAGCCCGTCTCGGCATCGTAACTCGCGGCACTCTGCGAACAACCATGCAGCGCGACCACCAGCGGCGCGCCAGCCGGCAGGCCGGCGGGCACGTGCTTGAACATGCGCAGATTGCCTGGATTGCTGCCGAAGCCGGCGACCTCGGTCTGCGCCAATGTCGACACCGGCGCTGCCGCCACCAGCAGCAGCGTTGCCGTCAGCGCCCCGCGCCATCGATGTCCTTTCCGGCTCCCACACCCAGACATTGCGATCGGCATCGTCGACTCCCGCGACCCTGGATGCCGCCAGTGGGCCACAGCGCCGACGGCCGCGGCATTGGCCGATGGGGCAAGCTGCAGTGCAGCAGAATTCCGGTGGGGACTGGAGGGGGAGAGGCAGTCGGCTGCCCCTCCTCCCCGATACACGGAAAGATCATGTCCCTGACCGGCTGGATGGACCCCGTCAGGCGGCCAAACCGATCCCGGCGAGCGCCTGGTCGAACGCGACTTCGCCGGCAAAGCCGCCCGCGCTCACCGCGGTCCGCTGCTCCTCGACTGCATGGGCGAAGGCCACCGCCGGATCGGCTTGCAGCCTGTCGAACAGGCGTTGCAGGTTCGGATAGTCGCGGCGATCGACGGCCTGGTGGTACTCGTTCCAGCGGGCGATGCCGATGAAATAGGCATCGGCCAGGGTGCGGTGCCCGCCCAGCAGCCAGGGCTTGTCGCCGAGCATCGCCGACAGGTCTGCGTGCGCCTTGCGTACCTTGGCGCGTCCGAACTCGCCCAGGACCTGCTTTTCCGTGCCCTCGCTGCCGTGCTCCAGCGCATACCACAACGGAACGTAGGCGCCGAAGAACGAGGTGTTGAGGAAAGCCAGCATCTGATTGAGGCGATCGAATTCCGGCGTGCCCTGCGCGAACCCGATACCGCGGTCGACGCCGCGTGCACCGATGTGGTTGAGGATCGCCATGCTCTCGCTGAGGAAGGCGCCGTCGGCGGTGAGCAGGGTCGGGGTTTCGCCGACCGGATTGATGCGCCGGTAGGCCTCGCCGGTAACGACTTCCGGCATCTCCACCCGGCTGAGCCGGTAGGGCTGGCCCAGCCACTCCAGGGCAACGATCGAGCCGAACGAGCAACCTGAAGGAACGCCGTAGAAAAGGACGGGGGACATCACGAACTCCTTGGTCTGGTTTCGGGTCGGCGGTCGCAGACCCGGTGCCAACAATCTATGTTCGTGCACCTTCACTGAGTAGACGGGCAGAATTGGACTTATCATCCACGAACAGAGACTTTGATGGCGCTCAATCTCAACGACCTGACGTTCTTCGTCGCCGCAGTCGAGCAAGGCGGCTTCGCCGCGGCATCGCGTCGCTTGGGCCTGCCCAAGTCCACGGTCAGCAAGCGCGTCGCCGCGCTCGAGGACGCGCTGTCGATCCGCCTGATCCATCGCACCTCGCGAAGCTTCACCCTGACCGAGCTGGGCCGCGACTTCTACGAACACGCGCGTGCCGCACTGATAGAAGCCGAAGCCGCCGAGGCCATCGTCCGCCGCCGCCAGGCCGAGCCCAGCGGCACCGTACGCATCACCGCATCGGTCCCGGTCGCCCAGTCGTATCTGGCCGACGCCCTGCCGCTGCTGGCGCGGCGGCACCCGAAACTGCAACTGCAACTGGATGTGACCGACCGCTTCGTCGACGTGCAGCAGGAAGGCTTCGACATCGCCGTGCGCAGCCACTTCTCACCCCTGCCCGACTCCGGGCTCGTGCAGCGGCAACTGCTGGTCGAACCCGTCGTGCTGGTCGCATCCGCGGCCTATCTGGCGCAACGCGGCGTCCCTCTGTCGCCCGACGAACTGCAACACCACGATGGCCTGCTGACCGCTGCGTCCGCCACCACCTGGACACTGTTCGATCATTCCGGCGAACGCCTGCGGGTGCAGCCGCACGCGGCGATGATCGCCAACGAATCGACCGTGCTGGCGCAGGCCGCGATCGAAGGACTGGGGATCACCTGCCTGCCCGAGGGGATGTGCCGGGCGGCACTCGCCTCCGCTGCCCTGACGCGGGTGCTGCCGGAATGGAATGCCGGCACCGTGACCACGACCCTGGTGATGCCGCACCGGCGCGGACTGCTCCCAGGCGTCCGGGCGACGGTAGAGTTCCTGGTCCAACGCCTGCAGGAGCGGAAACCGCCAGTCAACGCTCTGTCCTGACGCCCCCAGACCGGCCGCGATCACGCCGCAACAGGTTCAGGCTGGTGACGCCGGAACGACGGGCGCTGTCCGCGGGTCATCCACCGCCACAGCCACTCCACCGGCCCATATCGGAAACGCGCCAGCCACCAATGGCTCATCGCCATCTGCAGACCGAACAGCACGAGCCAGAACAGCAGCACCGGCGCCAGGCCGTGTCCACCGCCGACACCGGCCCCGATCGCGTAGAACAGCGCCACTGCCGCCACGCTTTGCAGCAGATAGTGAGTCAGGGCCATCCGCCCGACCGCCGCTAACGGCACCAGCCATCGGCGCAGGCGTGGATGGCAGAACGCCAGCACGAATCCCGCCGCGTAGGCGACGCCCAGCGCGACCGGCTCCAGACGTGCCAGCATCCGCAACGCCAGCTTCAACGTCCGGGTGTCGAGGTCCGGATGCGCGGCCCGCCACGAGGCCTGCACCTCGGACAGTCCCATCAACCCCAGGCCGACCGCCAGGCCGCCGGCGAACAGCCACCGAAGCAGGCTGCGATGCCGCCACGGATCCTGCAGCAATCCCTTGCGCCCCGCCCAGTATCCGAGCAGGAAGCGCGACAGCACGAAACACAGCAGCGCCCAGTTCGCCAGCCGCGCCCAGTTGGCGACCGCGATGTTGCCGTGCAGGGCGGCCATCCAGGAAGGTGTCGAGAACGCCTGCCAGGCCTGCGCGAAGACCTCCTTGCCGGCGGGAATCTGTGGCAGCCACGAGCGCACCGTCGGCGCGACCAGCGGTGGCAATACCGCAATCGCCAAGGCGGTCGCCAGCAGCGCGCGGTCAGGCAGATGCCGGAATGGCAGCATCAACACGCCCACCACGGCATAGGTCAACAGGATGTCGCCCCACCAGATGAAATAGCCGTGCACCAGGCCGATCAGTGCCAGTGCCGACATCCGCCGCAGGTAGCGCCGCACACCCGTGTCGTGCGCCGGGCGATCCAACTGCAGCGAAAAGCCCAGCCCGAACAGCAGCGAGAACACGGTGATGAACTTGCCGTCGGCCAGCAGCGACATCGCCGCGATCGCGGCGCCGTCGAATCCCGCGGTCGGAAGTTCCGAGCGCACGCTCTTCGGCATCAACTCGTACAGCGACAACCAACGCAGGTTGACCACGGCGACGCCGGCCAGGGCGAAGCCCCTCAGCGCATCGATGACCTCGTAGCGCGGACGGATGGTTGCGGCCAGACACGTGCTCCCGGTTCGCGGCAAGGGGCACAGGATACGGGAGCGGCCATCGCCATGCCGGTCCATGGCGCGCGAGACCCTCCCGCTTCATCGGCGGACGGCAGCACAGCTTCCCGACCCGCGCCCCGGAACGTCGACGTCGTGAAGCTTCGCGGTCCGGCGCAATGCCCACCGGCGAGGGAACCGCCAGGCAGCTTCCGGCCCGGCATGCATCGCTTGCCCGCCAGGCGGACCGCTCCCGGACCACTCCCGTCGTTGCGCGATCCATCCCGACCATGCAATGGGCAAGATTCTCCATACAATCGGCTTCCCGCCCACAGCCTTCGCATCGGTCAGGATTCGTGCTTTCCGGCGCCGGCGCGGCACATTCTTCAGTACCACGATCGCAACAGGACACCCGAGGGAGGACGCTGTCCCATAACCATCCGGCCGTACCCATCCAGACGCAATACGGATCCAGCTTCAACAGGGGGCAATACACGTGAAGACGATCGTAGCAGCGATGTTCATGTCAGCCGGCCTCGCCGGGTGCGCGATCTACCCGGTCGCGCCAAGATGGAGCGCAGACGAAATCGACGACGCCGCGACCCAGGACGCATTTCTGGCCGCGGATCCGGAAGGCGCGCTCAAGCGGGTGCAAGGCGTACGCCAGTTGCTCGCGCAGGAAACCGATGCGCGCCAGAAGGCGGAGATCATCGCCTCGGAGGCCACGTTCTATGGAACCTTTCTGGCCGCACTGGGCGTGGCGATCGACAAGGTCGGAGTGAGGAACACGGGCGCCGGAGCGGCAACGCTTTCGGGGCTGTTCACCGGTCGCTACCGGCTCGCCGACCAGCAGGTCGTGTTGCGCAAGGCCGAAGCGCGGGCGGCCTGCCTGGAAAAGACGTTGACACCCGCGGTGTTTGACCAGAAGGAGCTGGAACGACTGACCGGCGATTCCCGCAGCCGGGCGCGCGCCACCGCCGAAAGCATGAAGCTGGGCGACGCGGCGATACTCAACGCCGCCGACAATCCTGCCCTCAATCGATGGGCCCTGTCCGAGGCCGAGACCCTCGTCGCCAATGCCAGTACCGGACGGGAGCGGATTCCAGAATTGACCTGGCGCGCCCTGCGCCGCCTGACCAACGACCTGCGTATCGCCCTGGCGGGCATCCCGCTGACGCCGATGACGCGGGACCAGATGCAGCAGACGATCAACGATGCGGTCACGCAGGAAGAGCTCGCGGAAGGCCGGGCCGAGGCCGCCATCAAGAGTTCCGGGGCCCCCGATCCGGAGACGGCCCGGATGTTGAAGGAACTGGCGGCCGCAGCGGCCGTCGAGGCCACGATGGAGGCCTGCTTCGTCGAGTACCCGCAGTAGGAGGGAGACGCCGTTCCCGCTGCGCCCACAGGAGCGACCGCGGACCGTGCGCGCCACGGTCGTCCCTGATGCCTCACCTGCGACGGCCGGCGACGCTGCCGGCACCGGCAGACGCACGGGAACCGCATGTTCGTACAGGACCGCACATGCGCGTTCGCGTGGCCTCCTTGTCACCTCTCACTACCGGAGTCGATCCATGAACGACGACGAAGCCGCGATCGGTACCGTCCTCGATGCGATGTACGCGATGATCTCGGGCCCCGCCGGGCCACGCGACTGGAGCCGTCAGGACGAATTCTTCCATCCCGCATGCCGACAGATCCGTACCGGGGCGGATGCCGATGGAACGCCGTGGATGCAGAGCTTCGGACTGGCCGAATACCGGGAGAATGCCGACCGATTGCTGTCGAGCATGGACTTCTACGAAGTCGAGACCCACCGCGAACTGCGGATCTTCGGCAACATCGCCCATGCCTGGAGCCGCTACGAAGCCCGCACCTCGCCCGATGCACCGCGGCCCGAACGGCGCGGCATCAACAGCATCCAGCTCTACCGGGAAGCCGACGGCCGCTGGCGGATCATCCACATGATCTGGGACAACGAGCGGCCGGGCCTGCGGATTGCCGACTGATCGACAAGGATTGCGGCAAAGCCCGGCGGGCGCGAGGCAAAGGCCACTGCACCGGATCGCACGACCGAACCGGTGCGGTCCTGCCCCTGGCCTCTCACGGCGGCGGCGCGTAGGCGACCAGGATCGCCCCCAGAATCGCGTCGGGGAACGCAATCGGACCGCATCGCTGCCGGGAAATGCCTCTTCCCGTGCCCGACGCGAACGGGAGAAGAAGCCGATTCGTCCGGCTCGACTTCAGTGTCGCTCTTGTATTCGACCCGGCGTGGACCGGCACTACGGACGGCCAGCGTCGAAACCGTGACGCATGCACCATTTTTCGTGCGGCCATGACCGGTTTGCCCGCATCCGGTCGTTTGGCCTGGATGGAAACGCCATTCATGCCTGCGGTGTTTCCCCGGGCCGCAAACGAGTGGCCCGGCTCAGGTGGCATGGAATCACGACTCCATATCGAGGGATTGAAATGAAATCGACCAAGAGCACTCAGCTCCAGGCACAGGGCCCGTTCCGGGCTGGAAACGTGATAAAAGTCTCACTTCCTGCGAGCGCCTACTACGATCTGAGCACCTTCCAGAAGGTGCAGAAGGACATCCTCGGCCGGCTCGGATGCCTGGCCTGTTGTTCCGGTTGGGACATCCGATGGGACGTGCAACGCAACTTCCTCGTCGACGAAAAGCTGAACGTACTGGCGAACGACGGGCCTGCCGCTCCGGGCTTCTGACCTGATGGCACCTCTTCCCGAACTGGGTGTCGGGATCGTCTACTTTCCCGCGCTCGAGCCCCTGCTCGACGCGGGAAAGGGACTGATCGACGTCATCGAAGTCGAGCCGCAGCCGCTGTGGCTCATGGACTCGCAGGCCGGCGGGAGTCCGCGTCTCGACGAACGTGCCTTCGACCGTCTGCGTGCGCGCCCCCAGCGCAAGCTCGTCCACGGCGTCGGCATGCCGCTGGCCGGCACCCTGGGCCTGGACATGCCGCAGATCGCGCCTTTCCTCGAATCCATTGCGCGGCTGGACCCACCATGGATAAGCGAGCACCTGGCGTTCCTGCGTGCCGGCCCACCGCATCGGGCGTTCAACACCGGCTTCCTGTTGCCGCCGCTGCAGTCGCAGGAAACCATCGAGACGAGCGTGCGCAACATCCGGCGGATGCAGGCGGCCGTCGGGCGTCCGCTGGCGTTCGAGAATCCGGCCAACTATCTCAGGCCGCTGCCTGGCGAGATCGGCGACGGAGCGTTCCTGGCCGAGATCGCCGAACGCGCCGATTGCGGCATCCTGCTGGACCTTCACAACCTCTGGTGCAATCAGCTCAACGGACGGCAAAGCGTCGACGAAGTGTTGTCGGCATTGCCGCTGGAGCGCGTCTGGGAAGTGCATCTTGCCGGCGGCGACGCGATGGACGGGTTCTGGCTCGACGCCCATTCCGGACCTGTTCCCGATCCGCTGATGACGCTGTGCAGGCACTGGTTTCCGCGGCTGCCGAATCTGAAGTCCGTGGTGTTCGAGATCATTCCCGACTACCTGCCCGCCAAGGGCATCGACACGGATGCGCTCCTTGCGCAGCTGCAAGCCATCCGCGATCTCTGGGAAACACGCGGATCACGTGCCCGCCGGGCTGCACGCTCCCGCCCGAGGAAGACCTCGCCCGATGTCGGCGCCGACCTGCCTTCGCAGAGCGAATGGGAGAACACGCTGGCACGACGGGTCAACCGGCGGCATACCCCGGAACCTGCCGATGCGACCTGGATCCACGACCCGGCCATCGGCATCCTGCAGCAACTGGTGACCAATGTCCGCGCTGGGATGCTGGTCGACCTGCTGACCTTGAGCTATCGGCTGATGGTGCTGTACCTGGGCGAACCGCGCGTGCGCACGCTCATGGAGACGTACTGGGAGCAAACGATGCCCGAGCCGTTCGCCGGCCGCGAGGCCGCCCGCTTCGCGCGCTTCGTTCGCGACCAGCGCCTTGCGGTGCCCTACCTCGACGAGGTCCTCGCCTACGAGGTCGCATCGATGGACGCGGTGGCCACCGGCGTCGCGAGACAAGTAGCCTTCAGCAGCGATCCGCGGGTGATCGTCGAGGCCCTTCGTGCCGGACGGCGTCCGGATGCAGTACCGGCGGGACAGTACGAACTGACGGTCACGCCATGAGCGGCGGTGACAGATAAGGACCCACACGAGGACCTCCACCCGCCTGTCGGGATGGCAGCAGACGCCACCGCCGACGTCCTGTCCTGCCGACGTTCCCACCGGCACGCGCTGCCAACCGCGCCTGGCGCGTGATGTCGGGCATGCGCGCCACCCGCAACGCCATGCCCGGTCCGCTATCATCGGGCGCCCCACGTTGCCGTGGTCCTGCCAGGAGAACGCGATGCCCGCAACACCTGTCCCGATGGTGCCCGTGGTCGTACCCCCGCAGCGCGCACTCATCGAGCGCGGCGGCTGGACGCGGTCCGTCGGGATCGCATCGCATGGGTTGCTCGTACTCGCCGCCCTCGCCTGTCCTGCCACCGCCGCGTTCGCCCGCGACGCCGCCTCGACCGGGCCGGCGGCGCCAGCGGTCGTGATCGAGGATGTGGAGCGCTTCTATCGCATCTACGACGCTGCCGGGAGAATGCCCGACGCCGGACGGCTGCAGCGTGACTATCTCGACCCCGGATCGGACGGCCTGCACCACTTCGCCCGGCTGCGCCGCGTCACCGGCGAAGCGATCGCCGCCACCCTGGACAAACGGCCGGAACTGTACGAGCAGGCCCGCAGCTGCATGCGTGTGATGCCGCAGGTCAAGCAACGGCTTGGCCAGGCACTGAACAACCTGGCCACGCGCTACCCGGAAGCGAACCTGCCGCCGGTGACGATCGTGGTCGGTCGCGGCAAGCCGGTCGGCATCGGCTACCCCGACAGCGGACTGCAGATCGGACTGGAAGCCCTGTGCGCGGTCGACTGGATGAATCCGGACCTGGAAGACCGCTTCGTCCACGTGATCGCGCATGAGTATGCACACGTCCAGCTGGCCCCGGAGAGCGCCAACCTCGAACAGGCCACCGTGCTGGAGCGATCGCTGATGGAAGGCGCGGCCGAGTTCGCCGCCGAGCTGATCTCGGGCAGCACCGCCTATGCGCATTTCGACACGCTGACGCTTGGCCGCGAGAAGGAGATCGAGACCGCGTTCCAGGCCGACGTCGACAAGACCGACCTCGGAGCCTGGCTCGACAACAGCAGCGCGGAAAAGCCGGGCGATCTCGGCTATTGGGTCGGTTACCGGATCGTCAAGGCCTACTACCTGCACGCCGACGACAAACGCCGGGCCTTTCGCGAGCTGCTGCGGATGGAAGATCCGGAGGCGTTCTTTGCGGCGAGTGGCTGGTATCCCGGCATCGAATTCGAAGAATAGATTCGGGGCGATCGACCGGTCGATCAGCCGGGACGAACGCCAGCGCCAGTGGCACGCGAACGCCATCGCCCCGGATCCACCGCTCCGCCCTGGTGCGGACTTCATCCCGCCGCGCATCCAAACCGTGAAAGCGGTCCTGCTTCATGGGTAGGGGGTACGAGCGTGCGTCCGTTCCGGTCGCCACGGCTCGCCAGCACGCCCCCCAGGTCAACTGCGATCGGCCCTGGTGCCCGGCCTGCCGTCATTGCTGTCCACTTCCATTCTTTTCCAAGGAGTTTCGGAATGCGCAAGTTCAGTATGTCGGTCCTCGCAGCCACCGTCGCCATGGCCGTGTCAGGAGCGGCTTTCGCCGCCGACGATCTTCCGCCCGCACTGAAGGCGGCCATGCAACGCGACCTGGGGTTGTCCGGGACGCAGCTGGCCCAGTACCTGAAGACCGAGCGCCTCGCCACGCAACAGGAGCGGCTCCTGCAGAGGCAGATGGGCCGCAACTTCGCCGGCGCCTGGCTGGAGCGCAAGGCCAACGGCTCGTATGGCCTCGTGGTGGCCAGCACTTCGCCCGTCGCCGCCCGGGGCCCCGCGGGCGTAGAGACGCGCCAGGCCCGCCACAGTCTCGCCGCGCTCAATGCGGCGAAGGGCCAGCTCGACAGCCAGCTCGGCCGATCCGGCGGAGTTCCGAGGGGCGTGTACAGCTGGGCGGTGGACCTGCCGAGCAACAGCGTCGTGGTCGGCGTCGCACCGGGCGCGGAGGATGCGGCGATCGACTTCGTCGCCCGCAGCGGACTGGATGCGAACACGGTGCGATTCGAAACGATGACCGAGGCGCCGCAGCGGCGCGTCGACATCCAGGGCGGCCGCGGCATCCTGCGCAACCCGGGCGACGGCTATCTGTATGCCTGCTCGATCGGTTTTTCGGTCACCAAGGGCTCGACCAAGGGCTTCGCCACCGCGGGCCACTGCGGCGACACCGGAGAGATCGTCTACCAGGAGCTGTCGCAGTGGTCGCTCGGCGTCAGCCTGGGTTCGTTCGCCGCCTCGACCATGCCGGACGGCAACCAGACCGGCCCCGACCGCGGCTGGGTGCAGGTCGACAGCACCCATACCCTGCAGCCGAGCGTCTACGGCTACGGCAAGGGCGACGTCACCGTCCATGGCAGTACCGAGGCCCCGGTCGGCGCCGCGCTGTGCCGTTCCGGCCGCACCACCGGCTGGCGCTGCGGCTCCATCCTCAGCAAGAACCAGACCGTGTCCTACGTCGACGGCTCCGGCAACCCGGATGGCACCGTCACCGGGCTGACCCGGACCTCCGCCTGTGCCGAGGGCGGCGATTCCGGCGGTTCGTTCATCACCGGGGCCGGCCAGGCCCAGGGCGTGCTGTCGGGCGGCAGCGGCAGCTGCAAGGGCCGCCAGGGCCGGACCGGCGGCGGTAACAGCTACTACACGCCGATCAACCCGATCCTGAGCGCCTACGGGCTGACCCTCCGTACCAGCCCGTAATTTCCGCCGCTGGTTCGCAGCAAGGGCGCTCCGGGTCTCCGGGGCGCCCTTTTTCATGCGCCCGGGACATTCACCGTCCGTAGATCGAAACGAGGCTTGAATGGGGCCATGGACGCGCTGCCCCGCCATGCGCAGCAGCTGATGGGACAGGTCCTCGACCTGGTCGCGGAACGGTTGCGGCCGGACGTCGAGCTGCTCCTCCTGCGCCTCGATGATGCGATGATCGAGCGTGCGCGCGAAGAGCGCGACGACGAGATGCTCGCGCAATGGATGGGTTCGCGACAGGCGCTCGGACAGCGTGGGGCCGACTTCTATCCATCGCTCATCGACATGCTGCGACGCGAATTCCTCACGGCCCGCGATCATCTGGCTCCCGCGCTGTCGACCGGCATGTCCCGCGATCGCCTGCAGCCGTTGATGCTGCTCGATGAACACATCGTCGACGAGGACGGTGCGCTCGCCGGGATCGCCGCACGCCACGAATCGCGCGCCGGTCTGCAGCTGATGCTGCTCGGCCACCGTTTCGCCGTGCTGCTGGAGCGCCCGCCGCTCGATGCCGCGGCACTGCCGCTCGGCCCGCGGGCGTTCTGCCGTGCGTTGCGCCACGCCGCGCACGAAATCGGGCTGCCGATCCACGCGCGCATGGCGCTGTATGGCGTGTACGACACCCAGAACGGTCCACGCTACGAAGCGCTGGTGCTTGCGGTCAACGACCTGCTGGACAAGGCCGGCGTGCTGGCCGGACTGAGCTTCGTGCCCTTGCCTGCGCGCGACTCGGCGCATCACCCCGGCCGCGGACGGCAGCGCATGCCGACGGCTGCATCGGCCACGGACGATACCCTGCTGTCGGAAGTGGAGGCGGTACGCATCGTCAATGCCGCGCTCGACGAACTGATGCCGCCCGGCTCGTTGCCGAAGGACCGGCTGGCCGAGTACCACGGCGCGGTAGCCGCGATGGTGCGCCTGGTGTCGCGCTTCGGCTCGCACTCCGATGAATGGATGCGCTGCAGGATGATCGTCGCCGAGCTCGTGGACGCTCTCCGCGCCGGCCGCTCCATCGACCCGGCGACCCGGGAATGGATAGCCGGATCGCTTGCGCTGCTGGACTATGCGCCGGACGAGTGCGAACGCCTGGCGACAGCGCTGATCCATATCGGTGGCGACGCCATCGCGGCCAGCGGTGCGGAACCGGCCGCCCGGCGCCTGCAGGCCCGCATCGATGCGTTGCCCAAGGGCGCACTGATCGGCTTCAGTCGCGACGGCGGCATCATGCGCGCCCGGCTGCGCGACCATCGCCGGGACACCCATCGCGTGCTGCTCGCCAGCGAAGACAGCGGCCAGGAGGCATGGATAGATGTCGACACCATCACGCGCCTGATCGCCGATGGCCGGGCCTGGCTGCTCGCCGGCAGCGGAGGCGCACGGTGAGCGCCGAGGACACTGGCGCGGAGGGCCGCCGCACGCCACGCCAGCACGTCGACGTGCTCGTTCCGGTGATCAACGCGATGACCCGACGTGCGCTTGGCCTCACGCGAGACATCTCGCGCGGCGGGATGAAGGTGCAAGTCGCTGCTCCGCTCGTCGACCACGCCCTGTACCAGGTGCAGGTGGAACTGCAGCTCGGCGACCGCCGACTGCCGGTAGAAGGCGGGATGCAGGTGATCCACCAGGAGCGCCTCCCGGACGGCAGCATTCTCGCGGGAGTGCGTTTCATCCATCTCGACGCGGCGAACAGACAACGTCTGGTCGAGTGGCTGGCAGCGGCGGACGCGCCCACGCGCTGAATCGGCGTGTCCGCGTTCGGCGCGGGACCAATGGCACGTGCCCGTGCAATCGCAGGTGGGCACGCTTGCGTCGACCTCCCGGCTTTCATGCGCCCCCGGCCGCCTTGCGACCGCAGCTGGCCACCGACGCCAACCGGTGTCGCCATCGCACGGTCCAATGCATTCAGCCGGCGCCGACACCCATATTGGAGAAGGGCAATGAAGAAGAGCGTAGCTGTTGCAGTGTGTCTGAGCGCGTGCTTCGCACTGTCCGGGTGTATCTCCACTGCCGGGCCCCGCGCTACAACGCCGGACTCCATGCATGCCGCAGCCGTCGACGAAGCGTTCGCCGAACTGGTGCGTCGCCACGGAATCAATACCGCTGGCGTGGCGTTGATCGACGGCGGTGAGATCGCGTGGACCGGCTACTACGGCGAACAGAGCCCCGGCGTAGCGGCATCGGAGACGACGTTGTTCAACGTCGCGTCCATCACGAAGGTGTTCACCGCCGAAACCGTGCTTCGCCTGGCCGATGCGGGCAAGCTGTCGCTGGACGAACCGATGGCCCCGTACTGGGTCGACCCGGACATCGCCTACGATTCGCGCCATCGGCAGCTCACGCCGCGCATGGCGCTTGGCCACACCACCGGATTGCCGAACTGGCGGTTCATGTCGCCGGAACGGAAGCTGCATTTCGTGCGAGACCCGGGCACCGCCTACGGCTATTCGGGCGAAGGCTACGAGTACCTGGCGCAGTACGCCGGCAAACGGCTCGACGCCGACTTCGGCGATCTGGTACGCCAGTACCTGCTGGAGCCTGCCGGGATGTCCGGTGCCGCCTACAGCATTCGCGAGGATACGTTCGCGCGACTGGCCGAAGCGCGCGACGGGCACGGCCGGTTCCATGGACACTACTGCCGCCCGAACGGCTGGTGCCGGAAGCCCGGCACCTACTCCGCCGCCGACGACATGGCGATCACCGTCACCGATCTTGCGCGTTTCCTCAGCCTCGCCCGAAGCGGAGACGGCTACAGCGATGCGATGCGCGAACAACGCGATCGCGTGCATGTCGACCTCGGCGACCAGAACCCGGTCGACTGCGCCCGGGTCGCCCCCCGGCAATGCCCGGTGTCGCAGGGCTACGGCCTCGGCTGGCAGGTTCTGCACTACGACGACGACACGCTGCTGACGCACGGCGGCAGCGACTGGTCGGAGCTTGCGCTGTCGTACATCCACGTGCGCTCCGGCGACGGCCTGGTGATCCTGTTCAACGCCCCCAACCTGCGGGCGTTGGCCGCGATGCCGGAGGCGATCCGTCTGCTCGACCCGGGCTCGCCGCTGGCATCCAAGTACGAGCAGTGGTACGAGAAGGCCCGGCAGCAGTCCGCGAGCGACTGACCGTCGCTTCTTTGCGCAACGAGTCGTCGGCAACGTTCGTCGCCTTGCGGCGACCGCCGCGCGCGCCTGAGGTCAGCCGCCTCTGTCGCCTGATCGCGTGCGGGGTCGCGGCCGCGGCCACAATTCTTCCCGGCGACGCCTGGCCGCTCGCGGCGGGCCGCGGCACTGGCTCGTCCAGGCCGGCCGCGGAACCGGCCGCCGGGCCTCGTCCGATGGCGCGCAGGCAATGGCGCCCCGCGATCGCGGGGCGCTCTTCCGGCTTTCCCGCCGGGCCAGACCCTGCTACTTCCAGCCCGTCGTCCAGTTGCCCTGCCAGACGACGTCAACACCGCTGGCATCGTCCCTGAAGCGGATCATCTTCGCCTGGCCGGTGCCCAGTTTGTAGAGCAGCACGTGGCCCCTCCCGTTGATCAGCATCGGCGAGAACGCCGTCCAGCCGGTTGTCCAGCTCATCGCCGAGGTGACTTCGACACCCTGTCCGCCCGACTTGAGCTTGATCAGCTTCGCCTCCCCGCTCGCCGCCTTGTAGCCGAGCAGGAACTGCTGGCCCTGATGGGAGACCGGAACCAGGTTCGTCCATCCCTTCGTCCAGGTGCCGGACCACACTTCGTCGACGGCAATGTTCGTGCCGCTGCCGGTGATCCGGTCGATCTCGACCTCGCCGGTGCCGCCCTTGTACATCAGCAGGTATTGCGCGTTGCCGAGCTTGTACGGAATGAGCGCGGTGCGCCCGGCTTCCCAGGTACGCCGGTAGACGTTGCTCGAGCCGTCGCCGCTCGCGCGGATGCGGTCGATGTTCGCGTAGCCGTGGACCGAGTCGTAGGCGATGAAGTATTTGTCGCCGTCGAGTGTCAGCGGGACGAAGTCGGTCCAGCCCTTGTACCAGGTCCCGCTGGTCAGATTCGTCACGCCGGCGCCGTGGAGATTCATGCGCAGGAAGCGCACTTCTCCCGTCGACGACTTGTAGACGATCGCATGCGGATGGCCGTTGGCCGCCAGATGGTAGGGCATGAAGTTCGTCCAGCCGGTGCTCCACGACCCTTCCCAGGTCGTGGTCACACCGGCACCACCCGCGTTCACCCGGACGATCTTGGTCTGGCCCGAGCCGGGCTTGTAGAGCAGCTCGTACTGGTAGCCGGTCTGGGTCCAGCCCATGAACGTGTTGCCGGCGCAGTTCAGGCTGATGATCTTCTCCGCGCTGTTCGTCCCCCAGGTGCCGTAGGAACTCGGATTGCCGGCGTGCGTATTGATCAACGCTCCCGCGAACGCGATCCGCACCGCATCGTTGTCGCGCAACTGGGTGTAGTGCTGGTGGATCGCCTGCGCGCCGCTCTTGCCGGTACGCCCGATCTGCTCGCCCTGGGCGACCTGGCGTCCGACCACGATCGGCAGCGGGGTCTCCGTCTCCAGATGGATGTAGTGGGTGACCCAGCCATTGCCGTGGTCGAGATAGACGCGGTACTCGTCGCCGACCATGCCCGCGAACGTCACCGTTCCCGCGGCGGAGGCCAGGACCGGTTCGCCCGCACCGATGTTGGCCAGATTGTTGCCGCGGACGGTGATGTCGATGCTGTCCGGATCCGGCCAGTGATTGCTGTAGGTCGATGCATCCCAGATCTGGCCGCACTCGGCCGGGAACTGGAACAGCGGCCGGGGACCGGCGGCATGCGCGGAAGACATTGCGGCGATCAGGATCGAGCCGGCCAGGAGTGTCGTGCGGAGTTTCATCGTGCTTCTGCCTCTAGATGGGTTGTGGGTCGCCGTCCGGCCGGATCGTCACCGCGACTGTCGCGGAGCCGGTGATCGCCTGCGGCGTCATTGGACCGAACCCGAGCGGTGTGCCGATGCCCAGGCTCCGGTTCGCAGGGGTAGTCGCAAAAACACAAGCGAACCCGCCACCCCGTGCCTGTGGCCGTGAAGAACAGCTCGACCGGCACGGTATTCCGCCTGCAGGAGCGGGGCGCTCCGGGCGGCATACGAGCGTGCACTGGCGTATTTCAACAGGCCGAACCGCGGCTTCACCGATGCCGGACTGCGCGAACGGCCGGTACAGGAGCAGTTGCGGACGAACCACGACTTCAAGGCACTGGCGATCGAGTGATGCCTGCGGCCAGGTGCGGCCGGATCCGGCCGCGGACGGGGCGGCCTGCCATCCGCATCGGGCCGCCAGTGACCATCGGCACTCGCCCTGCATCGTCCGGCTTCCGCACTCTCGTGGTCCAGTCCGCGATGGCAGCAACGGGGCACGATGCTCCAGCTGGCGCATCACGTGCGGACAACCGGATTCGAGGCTTGGCGAATGATCAAGGATTCCCCTGCTTGCAGCACCAACATGCGGTCGAAGGTCGGGACGGTCGTCTGTTGTCTCGCCGTCATGACCTCCCTGCACGCGGTCGCAGGCTCGCGAGTTCCGGATCCAGCCGAGCCCGCGTGCACGGAGACGGCTGCGGCCGCGCGTATCCAGAACAACCTGCTGCCGTTTCACTATCTCGAAGGCCAGGTTTCGACGAGCTCCATTCCGCAGCAGATGCTCGCGCAGGACATTCCCGGCGTCAGCATCGCCTTCGTCGACGACGGGAAGATCGCATGGTGCCTGACCTACGGCTACGGCCGCCTGGCGGATGCGGAACGGGTCACGCCGGAAACGGTGTTCACGGCCGCCTCGTTGAGCAAGCCGGTGGCTGCAATGACGGCTCTGGCGCTGGTCGATCGTGGACAGCTGGAGCTGGACGGAGACGTCAACGCTCAGCTGGTCGACTGGAAGATTCCCGAAAGCGAATTCCTGACAGACCACAAGGTCACGCTGCGGCATCTGATCGGCCATACGGCGGGAATAAAGAATCACGTGTCGACGTCGTACGGCATCGACGACGACATCCCGACGCTGGAGCAGATGCTTGCGGGCACCGGACCGTCGGTGGATCCGGCCGTCACAGTCGTCGCGACGCCTGGCGAACGCTACAAGTACTCCAATCCCGGGTATTCCATCGTCCAGAAGTTGGTGCAGGACGCCACCGGACAGGATTTCCAGACAGTCGTCGAGAGGCTCGTCTTCACTCTGGCCGGCATGGACGACAGTTCCTTCAGCCAGCCGGCTCCGGCACGCCTGATGGAGAGGGCGGCTACCGGCTACTCGAACGAACTGCGCCCCTACCCCTACATGATCTTTCCATTCCAGGCCGCCGGAGGCTTGTGGACCACGCCCAGCGATCTGGCCACGTTCATGGCAACCATCATCGACGACTACCACACCGGCCGCGGTACGCTGATATCGAGAGGCATGGCGGAGGAAGTCTTCTCCCGATCGGAAGTCAGGCTCGGTTTTGCGAAGAAGCTCGGCGCCGACGATGACCTGATCTTCGAGCATTGGGGCAGCAATGCGGGTTTCACGAGTTACATGGTCGGCTCGCTGAAGGACAGGCAGGGTCTGGTGATCATGACCAACAGCGACAACGGCTTCGGTCTTATGGCCTCGATCGCCAGGTCGGTGGCACTCGAGTACGGCTGGGCGCCGCTCGAGCCCGTGGTCTATCGGCCGGTATCCACGCCCCTCGACCATCCGGAGCGTTTCACCGGCCGCTTCGGCAACCGGGCCGACGCTTCCCAGACGCTCGTCTTTTCGCTGCAGGACGACGCGCTTCACGTGCTCACGGCCTCCGCGGAATCGCCGCAGGCACTGGTGCAGGTGGCCGATCGAAAATACATCCTGCCGTCGCGCCATACGACCTACGAGTTCCTGGAAGGCAAGGACGGGATCGTGACCTGGGTCCGCGTGACGACGGAGAGCAGCTACAACTACGACCTCCCCCGGAATGACTGAGGGCCGCTTCCGTCGCATCGGCCGATGGATGGCGACGGCCTGCCTGCTCGGCGCATTGCTACCGGGCCACGCGTCACCGCCACAGGATCGGGCGGACCGCCACGAAGACCCGGATTTCGCCGGACTGGAACGACTGATCGTCCGGGAAATGGAGAGCGCCGGGGTGCCCGGACTTTCGATGGCCGTCATCCGCGACGGCGCGATCGTCTATCGCGGCGCGTTCGGAGTGACGAACCTCGAAACAGGCGAACCGATCACCGAGCGGACGCTGTTCGAGGCCGCTTCCCTGTCGAAGCCCGTGTTCGCCTATTTCACGATGCTGCAGGTCGACAAGGGGCTGCTGGACCTGGACCGTCCATTGCACGAGTACCTGCCCCACGAAAGCCTCGTGCCGGATCCGCGCCACGAGCTGCTCACCGCGCGCATGGTGCTCGCCCATGCATCGGGCCTGCCCAACTGGAGGAGCGAAACGGGCGGCGAGCTGAAGCTGCTGTTCGAGCCGGGGACACGGTTCGGATACTCGGGCGAAGCGTACGAGTACCTGAAGTCCGTGCTCGGGCACATCCTGCGCACCGACGATGAAGGTCTCCAGGCGCACCTGAAGCGTGAAGTCGCGGACCCCGCAGGTGCGCGGTACATGCAGTACACCTGGGACGACGCCATCCCGTCCCTGAAGGCGTTCGGCCACAGGAACGGGGCCGTCACCGACAACGACCGGCATGACCGCAACTTCGGCGCGGCCTACAGCCTGATCACCACGCCCTCCGACTACGCCCGTTTCCTGATCGCGCTGATGCGCCCGGTCGGTTCGAATGCCGCCGTGGTCGAGGACCTGCTTTCCCTGCAGACCGCCCTTCCGCCGGAACGCGGCGAGATGCACCGGAGTCTGGGGTTCCCGGTCAAGAAAACCGGGAAGGGGTTCAGGTACTACCACTCGGGGAACAACGGCGATTTCAGGGCCTACTGCCACTTCTACAGGGACACCGGCGACGGCGTCGTGATCTTCGGGAACTCCGACAACCTGTTCACGTCGGACCTTGCCGGACACGTCGTGGAGTACCTCGGGGACCGGTGGTTCTACATGTAGGACGGTGAAGCGCAGCAGTCCACGGTGCGTTGACCGCTGCAGTGCTAGGTTCGCCTGGCCATGGACAATCGCACCATCACCGTTTTCGGCGGGACGGGGTTCCTCGGCAGCGAGATCGTCAGGCGACTGGCTTCGTCCGGCGCAAGGGTGCGCATCGCCGCCCGCCATCCCGATGCACTCGACCTAGGCGAGCTGAGGCCCGAGCCCGAGCGGGTGAAGGTGGACATCCGGGATGCCTCGGCGATCGCCGCAGCAATGACCGGCGCCTGGGGCGCGGTCAATGCGGTCTCGCTGTACGTCGAGCATGGCGACCTCGACTTCGGGACCATACATGTCGACGGTGCGCGGACCGTGGCGCGGTGCGCCCGGCAGGCGGGCGTGACCAGGCTGGTGCATGTGTCCGGCATAGGCGCCGATCCGGCCTCCGCCTCCCGGTTCGTCCGCGCCCGCGCCTACGGGGAGCGCGCCGTGCGCGGAACATTCACGACGGCGACGATCCTGCGGCCCAGCACGATGTTCGGACCGGACGACGCCCTGCTCTCCAGCCTGGAGCGGGTGACGCGTCTGCCCGTGGTGCCCCTGTTCGGGTCCGGCGACACCCGGTTGCAGCCCGCGTACGTCCGGGACGTCGCAGCCGCGGCTGCCGCGGTGATCGAACGCCCGGACACGCAGGACCGCGTCTTCGAGCTGGGGGGCGCCACGGTCCACACCTATCGCGAACTCGTACGCATCGTCTCTGCGCATCTTGGCAGGCGCAGGTGGCTGCTTCCCCTGCCCTTCCCGATCTGGAAACTGATCGCGTCCGCATCGGGTGTCGTCCTCAGGAATCCACCCTTGACCGTGGACCAGGTCATCCTGATGCAACGCGACAATGTGGTCAGCCCGGATGCACCCGGCTTCGAAACGCTCGGCATCGAACCCGATGGACTGGCATCCAGACTGGACACCTGCCTGCCGACGCAGAGCGAGCGACGCCGCTGAAGTGATGCCTGCACTCGCGATTTTTCCGTGTTTTCGTGCACTTTTTTCATGCTCCGGATTTCACGGCGCGTCGAACGGACACCTGCGATCTTCGAGGCTCCTGATCCATGGATCGACATCGCCGCGATCAATCCCGATGCCCCGCAACAACCGCTCCGCTCCACTGTCGACGTATGCCTCGCTCGCGCTGGGCATGGCCGTGTTCGGCAGCGGCACGCCGGTGAGCAAGCTGGTGACCTCGGCGTTCCCGGTGTTCCTGGGGTCCGGGCTGCGCATGGCGCTCGCGGCGCTGGTCCTGTTGCCGTTCGTCCTGGCCGATCGCAGGAACGTACGGCGTTTCGATCGCAGGGACTGGCTGCTGACGACCGCGATCGCCGCGATCGGCATGTTCGGCTTCAGCGTGTTCATGCTGTTCGGCATGCAGCAGGTATCCGGCGTGGTCGGCAGCGTGGTCATGAGCACGACGCCCGCGGTGACCGCGCTCGGCGCGTTCGTCTTCCTTCGCGAGCGCCTGGGCTGGATCAAGGCCGCCGCGGTCGCGCTCGCGGTCGCGGGCGTGCTGGTGTTGCAACTGGGCGGGAAATCGGACGGACCGGACGGCGGCGGCAACCCGCTGGTCGGCATGCTGCTGGTGTTCGGTGCCGTCTGCAGCGAGGCCGCATACACCCTGCTAGGGAAACGGGCCAGCGAGCACGCGCGGCCGGTGACGATCGCCGGCCTTGCGGCGATCATCGCGACGCTGCTTTTCCTGCCGTTCGCCATCCATCAATGGCCGGACTTCGAAGCCGGACGGGCGATGCCGCGCGACTGGATCGCGCTGGGCTGGTGGGGGGCGGGAACGATGGCACTGGGCTCGGTGCTCTGGTACCGCGGCGTGTCGAAGGTACCCGGCGGTACCGCCGCCGGCTTCATGGGCGTGATGCCGGTCAGCGCGCTGCTGCTGTCGTACCTGTTGCTGGGCGAGCCTTTCGTGTGGATCCACCTGATCGGCTTCGCGATCGTGTTCGCGAGCGTGCTGCTGATAGCGCGCGAGCACGCCAGGGAGTCGAGTGAATGAACAGCCGTAACGCCAAACCCGATGACAGGCCCATCGTCCTGATCACCGGCATCGCCGGCAGCGTCGGCTCGGCGCTGGCGTCGGCGCTGGCACGGGACTATCGCGTGGTCGGCATGGACGTGGCCGAACCCGAAGTCGCGGTGGACTGGATCGAGATCGATCTGACCTCCGGGAAGTCGGTCGAAGGCGCGGTACGCGAGTTCCGCGAGCGCCATGGCGAACGCATCGCGTCGGTCGTGCATCTGGCCGCGTACTTCGACTTCTCGGGCGAGTACAAACCCCTGTACGACAAGGTCAACGTCGACGGTACGCGCCGTCTGCTGCGCGCATTGCAGTCGCTGGAGGTGGCGCAGTTCGTGTACTCGGGAACGATGCTGGTGCACCAGGCGACCGTCCCCGGAGAGCGCATCGACGAGGATTCGCCGATCCGGCCACGCTGGGCCTATCCGGAGTCGAAGGCGCGCGCCGAACGGGTGATCGCCGAGGAACATGGCGGCATTCCCTACGTACTGCTGCACCTGGCCGGCCTCTACGACGGGCGCACGGCCGTGCCGACCCTGGCGCAGCAGATCGCCCGGATCTACGAGCGCGACTTCACCGGCTACGTGCATGCCGGAGACGAGGACGCCGGACAGTCGATGATCCATCGCGACGACATGATCGACGCCTTCCGCCGCGCGATCGACCGTCGCGACCGGCTCCCCTCCGGGACGACGGTCCTGGTCGGCGAGCCCGAGGCGATGAGCTATCGCCAGCTGCAGGACGCACTGGGCGAGCTCATCCATGGCGAAGAGTGGACGACGATCAACCTGCCACGGCCGCTCGCAAAGGCCGGCGCCTGGCTGCAGGGTGCGGCGGAGCCGGTGGTGCCCGATGCGATCGACCATGGCGAGAAGCCCTTCATCCGGCCGTTCATGATCGAGATCTCGAGCGATCATTACGCCCTCGACATCAGCCGGGCGCGCGAGCTTCTCGGCTGGGAGCCGGAACACCGCATCCAGGACATGCTTCCCCGGATCGTCGCGTCGCTGGAGCGCGACCCCGTCGGATGGTATCGCGACAACGGGATCACGCCGCCGCCGTGGCTCGAAGAGGCGGCGGACAAGGTCGACCGGCCCGAAGCGCTGCGCCAGCATGCCGAGGACACGTTCCGCGACGCGCACCGACGGCACCTGTATGGCCCGTTCGCGGTCGCGATGCTGGGTCTGTGGCTGGTCGCCTCGCCCGTGACGCTTGGTGATATCCCGGCCGCGCTTCGCTGGAGCGACAGTCTCTCCGGCATCGCCCTGGTGCTGCTCGGAATGATGACGCTGTCGTGGCGCCTGGCATCGCTGCGCTGGCTGGCCGCCGCGGTCGGCCTGTGGGTGCTGTTCTCGCCGCTGGTGTTCTGGACCGGCAACGCGGCGGCCTATCTCAACGACTCCCTGGTCGGCACCCTGGCGATCGGATTCGCCGTGGCGCTTCCGCCCAGTCCGGGAGTCTCGCCGGTGGCCGCGTGCTCGGGACCGACGGTGCCGCCCGGCTGGGAATACTCGCCGTCGGACTGGAGCCAGCGGCTTCCCATCATCGCGCTGGCGCTAGTCGGCCTGTTCGTCTCGCGTGCGATGGCGGCCTACCAGCTGGGTCACGTCGACGGCGTCTGGGAACCGTTCTTCGACGTCGCCGGCCCGAAGAACGGCACCGAGACGATCATCACCTCGAGCGTATCGGAGGCGTGGCCGGTGCCCGATGCGGGGCTTGGCGCCCTGGTCTACCTGCTCGAGATCCTGACCGGCCTGATCGGATCGACCCGGCGCTGGCGCACCATGCCTTGGCTGGTGGTGCTCTTCGGCTTCCTGATCGTGCCGCTGGGCGTGGTGTCGATCACCTTCATCGTGATCCAGCCGATCGTCATCGGCACCTGGTGCACGCTGTGCCTGATCGGTGCCGCGGCGATGGTGTTGCAGATCCCCTACTCGCTGGACGAACTGGTCGCCACCGGGCAGTTCCTCCATCGGCGCCGGAAAGCGGGCAGGAACCTGCTCTATGTCTTCTTCGCCGGCGACACCGACGACGACAGCAGGGTCCCGCACGACGGCAGGGAGTTCGACCGCGCCCCCATGGACGTGCTGCGCGATGTCGGCGGCGGCAACGTGAACGCGCCATGGAACCTGCTGCTGTGCATCGCGATCGGCGTGTGGCTGATGTTCACACGGCTGACGGTCGGCGCCGAGGGCCCGATGGCGAATGCCGACCACCTGATTGGTTCGCTGGTGATCACCGTGGCGGTATGCGCGCTTGCGGAAATCGCGCGCCCGGTACGCCTGATCAACATCGGGTTCGGCGTGGCGCTGCTGGTGACGCCGTTCATGCTTGGCGCCACGACAGTCCAGACCGGGTCGAGCCTGGTCTGCGGAGTCGCGCTCATCGCGCTGAGCCTGCGGCGTGGGCCGATACGCATGCGCTACGGGAACTGGAACCGGCTGCTGATCTGAGCAGGGCCGCGTGCGGCTGCGGATCCGCGCCTGTACATGGATGCCAGGCCTCGATTCGCATTGGTCCAATGTGGATTTCACCCCGCCCGCATGCCAGCTGGACTGGATTGCCGATCGGGCTACCGACCGGAGTCGCGAAGACATGCCCCCTCCCCGCAAGCACGGATCGAAACCGACGCAGGCCGCAGCCGCACGCGCAAAAGGCGTCCGCCGGAAAGGCGGACATGCGAAGAAGGACACGCGGCGCTGGTCGCAGCACGTCACCGAGACCAGCGACGCACTGGACCTGCGGGAAGGCGTGTTCACGCTCGACGATCCCGCAGCCATGGCGCGCTCGCTCAAGCGCTCGGCCGAGGACAGCCGGCGTCGCAAGAGCGATCCGTATCGCTCGGCGATGTCGATGTTGACCTTCTACATCAACCGTGCGGGAAAGAACCTGCCTGCCAGGCGTCGCGACATCCTGGAGTCCGCCAAGGACGAGCTGCGCAAGCTCTACGGCCGACCCATCCGGAAGTAGCGGCCCATGACCGCAAGACCGGCTTTCCGAAAACGTTGAAGATCGACGACCCACCCGAGTTCCGGAGAATCCAGATGACCCGCAAGAACACGATATGCCTCTGGTACGACGATGCCGCGCACGATGCGGCGACGTTCTACGCCGAGACCTTTCCGGACAGCTCGGTGGACGCCGTACATCGCGCACCGGGCGACTCCCCGTCCGGCAGCCAGGGCGATGTCTTCACGGTCGAGTTCACCGTGCTTGGCATCCCCTGTCTTGGCCTGAACGGCGGACCGACCTTCAAGCACAGGAGACGTTCTCATTCCAGGTGGCGACCGAAGACCAGGCCGAGACCGACCGTCTGTGGGATGCGATCGTCGGCAACGGCAGCCGGGAAAGCGCCGGCGGCTGGTGCAAGGACAAAAGGGGTCTGTCCTGGCAGATCACGCCCCGTGCGTTGACGGAGGCGATCGACGACCCGGATCGCGGGGCCGCCAGGCGCGCGTTCAACGCCATGATGGAGATGCGCAGGATCGACATCGCCACGATCGAAGCGGTCCGGCGGGGTCGAGTCCGCCACTGACGGAGAGCAATGGACCGGATCAAGCCCCATCCGGCGCACTCCCGTACACTGGGGGCCTACCCACCCAGCGAGTGCCCATGGCCAAGAAGCCCAACTATTCATTCGAGAAGCGCCAGCGCGAGCTGGCCAAGCAGAAGAAGAAGGACGAGAAGAACGCCAGGAAGCGCGCAGAGCGCGAGGCGACGAAGGACGATTCGCCCACGTCCGCCGACGAATCGGAATGAACGACACGGCGCCGGCGACCCCGCAGATCTGGGTCGATGCGGACGCGTGTCCGGGGCCGATCCGGGACATCCTGTTCCGTGCGGCCGAGCGCACACGGGTGCAGGTCACCCTCGTCGCGAACCAGTGGCTACGCACGCCAACCTCGCGCTACATCAGGGCGCTGCAGGTCCAGGGCGGCTATGACGTCGCCGACGATGCGATCGCCGAGCGGGCGCGACCCGGCGACCTGGTGATCACCCAGGACATTCCGCTGGCCGCCCGCGTCGTTGCGAAGGGCGCCGACGCCGTCAACCCGCGTGGCGAACGCTACACCGCCGACAACATCGCCGAACGGCTGTCGATGCGGAATTTCATGGACGAGCTGCGCGGCGCCGGCGTGCAGACCGGCGGGCCCGCCCCGTTCGGCGCGCGCGACCGGCAAGTGTTCGCCAGCCAGCTGGACCGCTGGCTGGCTGCGCGGCGCTGAAAGCCGGCCGACACACCGCGTCCGTCCGGCATCGCTCAGTACTGCCACCAGATGACCACGCTCGCGATCGTGTTCCACATGGCGTGGGCCACGATGGGCGCGGTCAGCCGACAGCCGCGGGCGACATACAGCAGCGTCATCGCCAGACCTCCATAGAGGCCGGTATCGATCATTCCAGCCACACCCTGGTAGCCGTGGAGTGCGGCGAACGTCGCCGTGACCAGCAGTATCGCCGCGACCCATGCACCGCGCCCGCGGCCCAGGATTCCACGCAGCGCAGCCAGCAGATGCCCCCGGAAGAACAGCTCCTCGCTCAGCGCTCCGGCCCAGGCCAGCGCGATGAAGGCAGCCAGGCCGCCGACGGAATCGCCGATCTGCGCCGAGTTGGCGACCACGTCGCTGCGATCGGCACCTCCGGTCGCCGGAATCACCACCAGGAACTGCAACAAGGCAAAAACGACAGCGGTCCCGGCCCCGATGAGCGCGTCGACGCGCCAGTGGGCACCGACCCAACCGACATCGCCCAACCGATACCCTGCGATGCGCAGCCCCAGCAGGACCGCCGCAGGACCGAGCACGAGCTGGAACAGCGCGACCCATGCGTACGCCGCGCCCTGCAGCTCCAGCCCAAGCAGCACGCTGGGTATCCATTGCGACGCGATGGTCGCCACCAGCCAGGCGACCGCACCGACGATCAGCGCGGCCAACCAACGCTTGCGGGATACCCGTCCGGGCCGCGAGTCATCCATGCATCTGCTCCACTCCGGTTCCAGCCGATGCTAGCCGGATCCGGGAATCTCGCCCCGTGTCGATCGTCAGGCCCGTCCGGTCGATGTTCCGCTTGCGGACCATCGGGCAGCTCGGCTGCCATGCGTCCTGCGCCCGCCCTTCGACTCTGTCCCTGCCGCCGTTCTCGCGGCATGGAGCATCCGGTCTGTGGACGTTTCATCGGCGGGCCCGGAGCGCGGCCCGCCGGTTCGGGCGTTTCTCAAGACCGTGCCCGCCCCGTGACCTGACGCCTCCGCGTGTCGAACTCCGGCCCACCCGACCGTCACCCAAGCAGGACGGGGCGCGGGCGCGGACGGCCGGGTCCCGCCATGCAGGCGATGAAGCTCCGCGTCCCCGGACAGGAGAACGCAGATGATGCTCGAGAACAGGATTGCCGTGATCTACGGCGCTGGTGGTTCGCTGGGCGGCGCCGTTGCCTGCGCCTTCGCACGTGATGGCGCCAAACTGATGCTGAGCGGCCGCAGGTTGGAACCGGTGGAAGACCTTGTCGCCGCGATCCGCGCCACGGGCGGCAACGCGCAGGCCGCCCACGTCGATGCGACCGACCGCGACGCCGTCGACGCCCTCGCAGGATGAAGACCCATGGCAGCGGTGTGATCCTGTCGCTGACCGCCACGCCCGGCGGCATCGGCTATCCCAACGTCGGCGGCTTCGGCCCTGCCTGCTGTGCCATCGAGAGTTTCTCGTGCGACCTGGCCAGCGAACTGGGACCGCACGGCGTGCGGGTGACGAACATCCGCTACGCCGGATCGCCGGACTCGCGCGTGTTCCGCGAAGCCGTCGAACAGAGTGGCGAACGCGCCGATCGCGTTCGTCCACCCTGGAAAATGAAGTCGCCTGCGCATGCGGGGCCGCGCCAGTCGAGTTGACCGACACATCAGAACGCCGGCTCAGGGCCCGTCCTCGTCTGTTCACGCCCCCCTGTCACCATCCTCAGGGTGCCATGAAGATCCAGGGGCTTCGCTACTCAAGGCACCCCGACCAGACCGTATCTCCATTCGAGAGCCGAGAAGGGCCGCCTTCGAGACCGTCTGCCTCGCGACTTTGGAACCGGTGAAGCCGGCGCCATCTTCATCGGGATCCGAGTTCCCGCGACTCCGAGGGTCGCATCCGGCCCCATGCTCTATCTCGATACGGGCGACAGAACGGCCACCGCCCCGCCTGAAGCCGCAAGCGACAGTTCCATCCGGCCTGCCGCCGTTACCTGCCTCTCGCTGGAGCGAAGACTGTTGATGTCGTTGCCGTCCTCGAGAATCGACGCGCGGTAAGCCACGTCATCCTCCAAGAATGCCAGTGGCACATCGAGAACCCGCGCCTTTTCGTTCGTCATGGCGCCGACGTACCAGTCGCGCCCCTTTCTGCGGGCAGTGACGATGTACTGGCCGATGTCGCCTTCGAGAACCCGCGTCTCGTCCCAGGTGGTCGGCACCTGGCCGATGAAGCGAGCACCATCCGCCCAACTGCCGTCCTCGTTCGTGTACGCCTCGGGGCTATCGGCGACCATCACCAACGGCGAGTCGTAGACCACATACATGGCCACGGCCTGGCCACGCGTGGTCTGTACGAACGGCCGGGTGGATCGCTTCTGGACGGCGAACCGTTCCGGCGTCAACGACCGGAAGCCACCGGGTGTGTAGTCGATCGGCCCCAGGATCATGCGCGTGAACGGCAAGGTGACGTTGTGGGTGGCCGTGACTCTCGTGCTCCACTTGTTGTACTCGGCACCAAGCACGCCTTCCTGGGTCATGTAGTGCGGATAGGTACGGGTCAGGCCATCCGGCGGATAGGCACCATGCAGGTTGACCATCAAGCGGTGTTCGGCCGTCTTGCCCAGAAGCCTGTGATAGAAGCCGACCATGTCCTGGTCGCTGCGATCCATGAAGTCGACCTTGATGCCCTTGACGCCCCACGATTCGTACAAGGGCAGCGCCTCGTCCATCTGCCGGTCCAGCTGTTCCCATTGCAGCCAGATCCAGACACCGATCCCTCTTTCCTGCGCATAGGCGATGATGGCTGCCATGTCCATCTCCGCGACCGGCTTGGTGACGTCGGCTGGCGACGGCGTCGTCGAGCTTCCTTCATACCAGCCCTCGTCGATCAGGATGTATTCCAGGCCCATCGAAGCGGCGTGGTCGATGTATGCCTTGTAGGTGGCCGTGTTGACGCCCGCGTCGGGGAGATCGACAGCCCAGCCGTTCCACCAGTCCCAGGCGGCCTTTCCCGGCTTTATCCAGCGGGTGTCCGCGAGTGCCGACGGGCTGCCGAGCGTCGCGATCAGGTTCGACTCCGCGAGACCGCCGGGCGTATCGGCCATCATGACGACACGCCAGGGAGTGACGAGCGGCTTCTCGGCAAGCGATGCACGTACCGCCGGCCTCAGATATCCCGCACGCGGCTCCACTTCGGCACGTGGTGAGAGCGCCAACTGCAGGCCCAGCCCGCCGTCGCCCCGGCCGCTGTAGTACGCACCCGCGTAGTCGCGTTTGTCGGCTTCGGCGATGGCGAACGTGACCTGCTCCGTCTTGGCCTTGCAAACCAGGGGCGCATCGAAGAGATGAAACGCACGGATGGCCGACGCGCGGATCGGATCGAATTCGCCCTCGTGCGAGTTCTCATGGCGCCCCGGATTGAAACCCCAGCAGCGGTAGTCGGCCGGGAAGAAGAAGCCCGTCGACTCCGAGATGATGTTCAGCTCCGTGGCATCATCGCGCTGCGGCAGTACGTAGCGGAACGCGATGCCCTCGTCGTAGGCCCGGGCAACCAGGCGCAGGCCCATGGAGGCATGCTCTCCCGAGAACGTCAGTTCAAGCTGGTTGTAGCGGTCGGGAACGCTCGATGCCTTGCCCACGACAGGACGATAGACGTCGTCCACCCTCTCGCGTTCTGCACCTTGCAGCTTCATCGAGCTGCCGTCGATGACGCCCTCGTTGGTGACGAGCCCGAGCGGTGATGACGAAATGACCATGACGCCGTCCCGGACAACCGCATAGGACAGAGCGCCCTCGCTCGCGGTGACTTCCAGCCGGACACGGCGATCGGGCGACTCGACGACGTATGGCGGTTGCGCCCACGACGGCAGCGACACGGCCATGGCAAGAGCTGCTGATGTGATGCTCAGCGACAGGTAACGCATGATCGAATTCGTCTCTCCGAGTGACCGTGAAGCGAACCGGGTTCAGGACATTCTCTACGCGAAGCGCTCGGCCAGGCGCTGGTCAGTACACTGACTGACAGCGACCGCGATCGTCATGATCCCCACCGTGTTCGAGCTTCACCCGGTTGGCCTCATGTCACAAATGAAATAATGAACAGCTGCTATGCCGTAGACGAATAGAACCGGGCTGCACCTGCGCCCGTACCTTGCAGCAGCTCGTCAACGTCAATATCGGGCATCAGGCCATTGCAGCGAGTCAGGCCGAGTTTCGCGCCGATGGCTCTGGCACGCACACGAAATTCCGGTGCAAAGGCGGGTGGCTGCCGTGGCGGCTGCGGTGCCCTGTCCTGCTGCAGCCAAGGCGCCGCCGGGCTCCGGAAGATGATCTCGACCCCCAGGTAGTCGCGGGCGAAGCCTACGAACTCATCCCGGGAGAAGGTCTCCCCGTCCTGCGGATCGACGTAGCTCAGCGTCGGCTCCTGAACCGCCATGGCCACCAGCGTCAGCCGCTGCCGGTATCGATTGAAGAACGGATAGGCGCTGCGCACTGCGCACTGCGCACTGCGCACGCCGGCAGGGTGCGATGCCGGGCCCGCCCGGGCCGATGCCCGGAGCGCCGGCCCTCACATGGAAGCGCCGCACCCGGTCCGCATGCAGCCACCATCCTCGCCGTCGGCATCCAGGTTCTCCGGGCCCGCCGGCATATTCCTGCGATTGCCGACGCGCCCGGGGCGCAATCCGTATCATGCCACCGCATGACCGACCGCCTCCCCGAGTTTTCCGACCTCCCGCTCAATCCGGCGCTGCTGCAGGGCCTGGATGCGTTCGGCCATGTGCAGATGACGCCGGTCCAGGCCCAGGGGCTTCCGGCCCTGCTCGAAGGCCGCGACCTGATCGCCCAGGCGCCCACCGGCAGCGGCAAGACCGCCACGTTCGGGCTGGCCCTGCTGCACCACCTCGACCCCGCGCAGATCCGCCTGCAGGCGCTGGTACTGTGCCCGACCCGCGAACTGGCCGACCAGGTCGCCAAGCACATCCGCAGGCTCGCCACCGGCATCGCCAACCTCAAGCTGCTGACCCTGACCGGTGGCGTTCCGCTCGGACCGCAGCTCGCATCGCTCACGCACACGCCGCACGTCGTGGTCGGCACTCCGGGGCGCGTGCTGGAACTGCTGGAGAAGCAGGCGCTGGGCCTGCGCGACATCCGCGTACTGGTGCTCGACGAGGCCGACCGCATGCTCGACATGGGCTTCGAGGAACCGATCCGCAGGATCGTCGCCCGCACTCCGAAGCAGCGGCAGACGCTGCTGTTCTCCGCCACCTGGCCGGATGGCATCCGCACGGTCGCGGACCGCATCCTGCGCGACCCGCTGACGGTCGCGGTGGAGACAGGCGAGCCCCACGCCGACATCGAACAGCGCTTCTTCGAGGTGGACAGCGCGCGCAAGCCCGCCGCCCTCGCCGGCCTGCTGATGGAATACAACCCCGAATCGGCAGTGGTGTTCTGCAACATGCGCCGCGACACCGAGGAAGTGGTGTCCTCGCTGACCCACCTGGGCTTCTCCGCCGCCGCCCTGCACGGCGACATGGAGCAGCGCGACCGCGAGGAAGTGCTGGTGCGCTTCGCCAACCGCAGCTGCCAGGTGCTGGTCGCCAGCGACGTCGCCGCGCGTGGACTGGATGTCGAGAACATCGGCGCGGTCATCAATTACGAGTTACCCACCGACCCGGCCGTCTACGTGCATCGCATCGGCCGCACCGGCCGCGCCGGCCGCAAGGGCGTCGCGCTCAGCCTGTGCGCCCCGCGCGAGATCGCCCGCGCCCGGGCGCTGGAAGAACTGCAGGGCACGCCGTTGAACTGGCAGAAGCCGCCGATCGCCGCACTGCGCCCGGGCGCCGCCCCGCCCGCGACCATGGCCACCCTGCGCATCGACGCCGGCCGCACCGACAAGCTGCGCCCCGGCGACATCGTCGGCGCCCTCACCGGCGACGCCGGCCTGCCCGTCGACGCGCTCGGCAAGATCGACATCTTCCCGACCCGCAGCTACGTCGCGATAGCGCGGTCGAAGGCCAACCAGGCGCTGTCGCGGTTGCAGGCGGGGAAGATCAAGGGAAGGAAGTTCCGGGTGCGGAAGGTTTAAGGAACCTCTCCGATCAATTCAGAGATTCCGTGCGCCATGAATGGCGACACGCGAATCAAGCACGCAAGTGCTTGATTCGGCGGGAGCAAGGTCGAGCCTGGCTTGACCTTGCGACGTCTGAACAAGCCCAGGATGGATTTGTTCAGACCTTCCCCAAGGGACGACGGCGGATCCGTCGCTCCCGGGTTGGAGGCCGGCTCCGCCTTGCGGCCAAGGCAGTCCTGCAAAGCCGCTGCCGGGCCTGTCCCTGCTCCGGCAGTGCTGTCGATTTCCCGCCCCGCGGCTCGTCGACCCGGTAGACGGACACTTCGATCCGCATCGGGAGACCTGCAATGACACCGACCATCACCGCGTTCCGGGCTTCGCCCGATGGCGGCCGGGGACTCGCGCGCGACATGCGCGTGCGGTGGGCGCTTGAGGAGGTCGGCCGGCCCTACGACGTGCGCCTGCTGTCGTTCGAGGAGATGAAGCAACCCGCACACCTGGCGCTTCATCCCTTCGGGCAGATTCCCACCTATGAAGCCGACGACCTGGTCCTGTTCGAGTCGGGCGCGATCGTGCTGCATCTCGCCGAACGCTTCGAGGGCCTGCTGCCCGCGGATGCCAATGCCCGCGCCCGTGCGATCGCCTGGATGTTCGCCGCGCTCAATACGGTGGAGCCGCCGATCGTCGAGCGCGAACAGGTCACGTACACCGAAGGCGACAAGCCCTGGTACGCGCATCGCCTGCCCCTCCTCGAAGAGCGGATCCGTCACCGGCTGGGCCAGCTTTCCGGACGTCTCGGCGTTCGCGACTGGCTCGCCGGCGCTTTCAGCGCCGGCGACCTGATGATGGTGATGGTGCTGCGTCGCCTGGAAGGCATGGAGATCCTGGAAGACTTCCCCACCCTCGTCGCCTACGTCGCGCGCGGTCAGTCGCGACCCGCCTATCAGCGTGCGTTCGCCGCGCAACGGGCGGTGTTCGCCGGAAACGCCGCGACCGGGAAGCCTGCCCGGCATCGGGCGTGAGAGCGCGGCATCCGGCTGGCCCGCACGGACTTCTCGCGTGTGCGACCGCAGCAGACGCTGCAGCGAACCGCGCATCGTGCCGTGCCCGCCCGGCCTTTCCCTGCCTGCCTCGATCCATCGTCAAGCGCCCGCCCGGCGGCTTGCGCCATACACCGCCTGAACAGCACGCAGACGCGTCATCTTGTGCTCCCTGGCATGCCCTTTCGCCGACACAGGGACTAGACTGCCAAGCCGATTTCCCAGCAAGGAGTGCTCGATGCAGCGGTCGGAACAACGTCACACGCAGGAAAACGTGACGCAAAACACAATCGCACCCGCCGGGAGCGCCGCCTCCCTGACGGCAGATGCGGCGCACCGCGTGCTCGTCGAGTGGAACCGGACCGCGCAACCCTACGACCGGATGGAAACCATCTGGGGGCTCTTCGAGAAACAGGCACAGGCACATCCGGGACGCACCGCGATCATCGACGGACATGCGCAGATCGACTACGCGCAATTGGCCGCACGGGCGAACGCCATCGCAGGCAAGTTGGTGACGCGGGGCGTGCAGCCGGGAGCCCTGGTCGGCGTGTGCATGGGCCGCACCTGGGAACTGGTGGCGGCTCTGCTGGGCGTCCTGCGGGCAGGATGCGCATACGTGCCACTGGATCCCGAATATCCGCGGGAGCGGGTGCGCTACATGCTGGAGCACGCCCGGGCGGCGGCCGTCATCGTGGACGGCGAGAAACAGGCCGGGCTCTGCGCCGGGGCAACCGAGCTGGTGCGACTCGACGCGACAGGCGAACGGTTGCCGGACACGATACCCGGCCCCTCGGCACGGGATCTCGCCTATGTCATCTACACGTCGGGCTCGACCGGACAGCCCAAGGGCGTCGCGGTCGAACATCGAAGCGTCGTGGCGATGACCCGGTCGATGCGCAAGCTGCTGGACGACGAAGAGCTCTCGGGCGTGCTGGCGGCGGCCTCGATCTGTTTCGACACCTCCGTCATGGAGATCCTGGGGACGTTGTCGCTCGGCGGAACGGTGGTGCTGTCGGAAAACGCGCTGGCGCTGCCGGAACTGCCGTCGGCGGACCGGGTACGCACGACCGTCATGGTGCCGTCGGCGATGCAGGGCCTGCTCGCGGCCGGCGGGCTGCCGGAAGGCGTGCGCTGCGTCGTGCTCGGCGGCGACGTGCTCAAGCTCCCGCTGGTGGAACAACTGCACGCGCTGGCGCAACGGCCGCGCGTGCTCAACGTGTACGGGCCGACCGAGCACACGGTCTACTGCACCGCCGTCGAACTTCCGCCTGGCGTGAAGGCGGTCACGATCGGCAGACCCGCGTTGAACTGCCGCGCCTACATCCTGGACGACGCCCTGCGGCCAGTGCCGGAAGGCGTGCCGGGAGAGCTGTACCTGGCGGGGGACCAGCTCGCACGTGGCTATCTTCACGATGAAGCGCGCACGAAGGAGCGGTTCGTCGAGGTGGATCCGAACGGACCTGCGGGCAGCCAGATCCCGGACCAACGGCTGTACCGGACCGGAGACCGATGCCGCTGGACGGAAGACGGCGAGATCGAATTCCTGGGTCGACTCGACCAGCAGGTCAAGCTCCGCGGTTTCCGGATCGAACTGGAGGAGATCGAATCCGCGCTTGAGTCGATGGAGGGCGTCGACGATGCAGCGGCGGCGGTCGTCGACGTCGAGGGCGGCAAGACCCTGCTCGTCGGGTACGTGACCAGCCGGGACGAGGCGGTGACCAACGAGGCCGTGCGCATGCGCGTGGCGGAGCGGCTGCCCAGGTACATGGTGCCCCAGGTGGTGATGCGGCTCGCCGACATGCCGCGCCTCCCCAACGGCAAGCTCGACCGCAAACGGCTTCCGCGCCCGGAACTGGGGCGGGACTACGGCATATCCGACACGGCGGACCCGCATGCAGGCATCAAGGTCTCCGACAAGGCCGGGGAACTGTCGTCTCGCCTTGCGGGCCTGTCGAGCAGCGAACGGCATGCGGCCCTGCTGGCGACCATCCAGGCCGAGATCGCGCGCTTCCTCCGCCTTCGCGATCCCGCACAGGTTCCGCCGCACCAGGCGTTCGAAGTCCTCGGCCTCGACTCGCTGGACTCGGTCGAACTGAGCCATCGGTTGTCCACGGTGCTGGGCCGGAAGCTGCCCGCATCGATCCTGGTCGAATACCCCACGCCCGCCGCCGTTACCGATCACCTGCTCGATGTCCTGGAAAGCGGCGCCGCGGATCGGATCCACGACCGGGCGAGCCGCGCGGCCGCCGACACGCTGGGGCATTTCCAGGCGCAGATCCAGTCCGGCCATCCGCCGTTCCTGGCGGCACGGGCACCCGCCTGGTCCGCGACCGACAAGGGCACGCTCATCCGCGCGCTCAAGAGCCTGCTCACCCGCTCGGGACGGGAGCCGTACAGCAAGCTGGTACGCACAGGCAGCGGCCACAAGGGCACGGTCGCCGACGTGCACACCGGCGAAGAGCACGAAGCGATCATCTGGAGCACCAACCTGTATCTCGGCCTGAACCGCGACAAGGACGTCATCCAGGAAGCCCGATCGGCCCTGGAACGCTTCGGCACCGGGATGGGAACCTCCCCGACCGCATCCGGCATGACCGATCTCCACCTGCAGTTCGAGAAGGAGTTCGCGGAGCTGGTGGGCAAGCCTGCCGGATGCCTGTTCTCCACGGGATTCACCGCGAATCTCGGCGTGATCGCGGGCATGGTGGGCGACAAGGACGTGGTCGTGATGGACCAGCTCTGCCACGCGTCCATCGTCGACGGCGCGCGCCTGAGCGGCGCCAGGATCCGGACCTTCAAACACAACGATGCGTCCGACCTGCAGTCGGTGCTTGAAGCCGAAGCATCTCCCTACCACACGACCCTGGTGGTGCTCGAAGGCGTCTACAGCATGGGAGAGGGAACCGCGCCGGTGGCCGACATCGTGCGCACCGCCAAACGGCACGGTGCGCTCGTTCTCGTGGACGAGGCGCACTCGTTCGGCTTCTACGGTCCACGCGGCGCCGGCATCTGCGCGGCCCAGGGCGTCACCGACCAGGTCGATTTCATCATGACCACGCTCAGCAAGGCGCTCGGCAGCCTCGGCGGCGTGATCGCTGCCAGCGAGGAGCACGTCGCCCTGCTCAAGACCTCCGCCCGGGCCTATGTCTTCCAGGCGACCGCCACGCCCGCCGACATCGCCGCCGCGCTCGCCGCCTTGCGGCGGCTCCGCACCGACGACGCGCTGCGCGAGCGGCTCTGGGACACCACCCGCTACATGCGGGAGCGCTTCTCCGAAGCCGGCTACGACCTCGGCACCGGCGACGGCCCCATCGTCACTCCGCATTTTTTCGACAGCGACCTGCTCTACGCCATCGCGCGCGGCCTGCACGCGCGCGGCATCCACACCACCGCCGTCACCTATCCGATCGTGGAGCGCGGACGCGGCCGCCTGCGGTTCATCTGCTCGGCATCGCATACCCGCGAGGACGTGGACAGGACACTCCAGACATTGATCGACGTGGAACGCGAAGCGAAGGCGGCACGCCCGGCCGCGACCGCTCACGCGGCCGGCGACAATGGATCGCAAGCAGACCGGTCGATCGCATCCGACGAGGACACCGGCGCACCGGGCCAGCAGACCCAAGCGCGCGGCGCCCATCCGGGGCGTCCCGGCGTGGAGGCGTGGGCAGCGGCCTTCGCCAGCCATCTCCAGAAGATGCTGGCCGCGTCGTCGGGTCCGATGCCGAGCCTCGCGGTGTCGATCGGGCTGCCGGACGACGGCGCCCCCGTCGCGATACGGATCGATGGGCGCGACGTCGCACTGGCAGGCCCGCCTGCCCCGCATGCGCCATCCTGCACGCTGCAGCTCTCCGACGACCGCGCGATCTCCGCGCTGTGCGTATCCGACGTGCAGAGCCTGCTGGACAGCGTCATCGGGGGCGGCTGCGTGCTCGGCGGCCAGGTCGAACCGTTCGTCTGGCTCATCGGGCGCATGGCCGAACGGCAAGGGCTGGACGCACGGCTGCGATAGAGGGCTGCCAAGACTCTCCGGCCTGCACTGCCGATGCCTCGGCATGCAGGCTGCAAACTTGCCTGTTCGACCTTACCGTCATCACAGTAAACCTGGTTGCCATCGCACACGGGATGTCCCTCGTTACGGCAAACCGTGCGATCAGTCCATCGGCGGAGCGCAGATACTGGACGGACTGGAATGACACCGGACTCACCAGTTCCACGCCACCGAGATCGCGGCATCGCCTTCTTGAACGCGGATAATCCGCCGCAGACCCCATGGGATCTCCCATTTATCACCCCCCTTCTTCTGACCCGGCGCAACCTGGGAGAGACCTGTCGATCACGCATGCAAACCGGCCCGGCAATGACCCGCAAGGTGGTTCCCCGTCCTTTTATTGCCGTTTTACATACCTCGTTTCAATCGACATACTCCCATCGACTTGCCAGAGGAAGCCAGGCTGAGTCGACCGAAGCAGATCAAACAGAATCGACAGGGGAACGGTTATGACCGCGATCAGGGAGTATGCGAAATCGATTCACGCGAACCTCGCCGGATTTCTGCCTTCACAACCATTGGGCAACAGCTCGAATGTCGGCGACCTTTATTCCATTGGCACGTTCAACAAGAGCAATATCGAAAAGATCGGCAGCATCTACAATTTCGGCGGAGAGCCGCAGGAACTGCACTCAACGAAGAAGGCCGAGCAGCTGAGCCTGCAGAGCGCGACCGGCGTGAAGGCCACCTCCAAGCTCAAGGGCAATGCGCCCACGATCCCAGGCAGCAGTCTCGGCGTTGACGAAGCGGGGATCACCGTCGAATTTCAATCGAACACATCCTACCTCTTCGTGGCCGAAGGGCTCAGCTACAAGGAACCGGTCAACATGCCAGCGTTCCTGACGTCGGCCAGGACCGCCATCGGCAAGGTGGACCCGCGGCAGATCGGCTTCAACTCGCTCTGGCTGGTCATGAGAATTGCCGAGGTTGACCGTTATACGCTTGCACTCGCGAAAAGCAGGGCCGCGGTGTTCGAGGTAGGTGCATCCGGATCAGTCACGGCTCTCGGGCTCTCCGACCTAGCATCAGCGGAAGCATCCTTGAAACTCGCCAGGACCCATAACCTGCAGTACAGCGTCCTGTCTTCGAAAGGGAGCGGCATCTTCTTTTTCGCCAAGAAGGTGGAAGTTGGCGGCGCAATACGTGCGTATACGCCGGTGGGCGGCTATTGGCCCCCAAACAAGTCCGCCAGGCGCGCCTCTTTCGAAGATCTTTCTGGCGACGATGTGAAGGCATTTCTCGACGCCCTTTAGAGAACCTGGCTGGCTCTGCGGTACCGCGTGCCATGGACGGTGCGCCAATCAAACTGCAGGCGATCGTTTCGACGAGAGCGGGGCCGACCCCGACTTCCGCTTGCAAGGTCTGGACAAGTCCAGGATTTGGGTCATCCGGGCTGTCAGAGGTACCAAGGATGCTGGCAGTTTGCCTTGCCGCCGCCTCCCTCCGCCCTTCTTGCTCGTTGCTGTCCATGGGATCAAGATCCCCGGTTGTTGTCGGGGTGCTCGCTCTGCCCTCGGTTTTTGGGCGCATACTCCGCGGACCGACTGCGACCGCAGTCCAGCGCCGAGGCGCCGAGGAGAAGCACATGAGCAAGGGCCTGAACCAGAAGAAGGACCAGAAGAAGAAGCCGGCCAAGTCGATGAAGGAGAAGCGGGCCGAGAAGCGCGACAAGAAGGCGACCAAGGGCTTTGCTCCGGTCTGAAGCCTGCCCCGCTCAGGCAAAACGAAAGACCCGGAAGAATCCGGGTCTTCCTGTTCGAGGAAAGCGCACCCTGTCCCCTGTTTTCCACATCACCGGACAGAGGGGCCCTGGCCCTGCGCGGGACGATCGGGCGGCCATGCGAGCCGCCCGCCCGATCGATGTCCGGGGGAAGCGGCTCCGACCCTCGTCTTTCTGGCGTCACCGTGGATCGGACTTGCGGCCCTGCCGGCGCACCCAACTACAGGCTCACGTCGATCGGGTCCTTGCGACAGGGCGGAACGGGCAGCGACAGTTCGCCCCTGACCCGATCGATGCCGACCGGAAAGCCATGAACTGCGCCCGCTCGACGCACCGATGGATGGTCTCAGCCGTCCTGCGCCGCGGCTTCACGGCCCTGCTGGCGTATCAACGCTTCCTCGCGTGCATCGTTGATGGCGTGTCGCACGCCATCGATATCGGGCACCGATTCGTCGTGGGCGAACTCCCCGGTCAGCTCGCTGTCAGGCCGCAGCGCGCCGGACTCGAACAGTGCCCACATCTCCTCGCCATACCAGGTCTCCAGCAATTCCGGCGCCCAGGCGCCCAGGCTGGCGGTGAGGTTGTTGACGTCGCGCAGCAGCATCGTGCGCGCGGCGTTGTTGCCGGCGGCGTCGACTACCTGCGGGAAATCGATGATCACCGGGCCGTCGGGCGCCACCAGCACGTTGTACTCCGACAGGTCGCCGTGGATCAGGCCAACGCACAGCATCTTCACGACCTGCCGCATGAGGAAGCGATGGAAACCGCAGGCCTGGTCGTGCGACAGCTCCACTTCGCCCAGCCGCGGCGCGGAATGCCCATCGGCGTCCACCACCAGCTCCATCACCAGTACGCCGTTGAAGTAGCCGTACGGCTCCGGCACGCGTACGCCGGCGTCGCGCAGCCGGTACAGCGCATCCACCTCGGTGTTCTTCCAGGCCGCTTCCTGCTGCTTGCGCCCGTACCGGGTCGCCTTGCCGATGGCGCGCATCTCGCGGCTGCCGCGCACCTTCCGTCCTTCCTGGTACTGCACGCGCTGCTGGAAGCTGCGCTGCGCCATGTCCTTGTAGACCTTCGCACAGCGCACCTCGCCGCCGCTGCGCACCACGTAGACCGACGCCTCCTTGCCGCTCTTGAGTGGTCGCAGCACCGCGTCGATGACGCCGTCGTCGATCAGCGCCTGCAGCGCGGTGGGGGTTTTCATGGAATCCTGGAGGAAAGTCGCGGCGCGGAAGGCACGGAGGGGGCGGCATTCTCGCACTACGGCGCCGATGCTGCCGGGAATGGAACAGGGACGATTCAGGCGCGGGAATGAACCTGAACAGGTTCGCCCCCCGCTTCAGCCCCCACGAAGCCGGATCATCGGCAGCGCCATCAGACCGAGCAGGAGGACGATCGCGATCACCGTCAGCACGATGCGCAAGGGTCCGGCACGCAGCACGGTCCAGAACGTCTCCGCGGTCCCGTCGCGGACCGCGGCCTCGCGCTCGGCGCGCACGGCGTTGCGCCTGGCAATCGGCCATCAGGCGCCTGGCCTGCGCGACATTCGCATCCTCCCTGACATAGATTCCGCCCGCCGAGATGCCCCACAGGCTGGGTGGGGTTTCGTAGAACGCAATGCGCGCCGCATCGAGCCATCGATGCATCAATGCATCGCGCACGTCGTCGACCCGCCGTCAGGCCGGTTGCGCAGGTTCAGCAGGCCCGGCCATGGCGGGATGACAGCGGTCCCTCAGCGCCGCCCCGCCGCGCAGATCGTCGTGTTCGGGATGCGGACACTGCCATCGGCGGACAGGTACGGCCGAAGCCCTTCGGCGAGCCGGCGCCGATATTCCGTCCGCTGCCCGGACGGCCTGTCGAGAAACAGGGCGGCAAGGTCCGGAGACACGTCCAGCACGTACTGCGTGCACTCGTCGGTGGATGCCCACTCCAGGGTCAGCTCGACCGGTTCGGCGCGGACGTCCGCGAATCCGGCGTGGATCATCGCCTTCTCCAACGCGTCCTGCGCCGGTCCGGGCAACGAAGGCGCCTGTGGCCTTGGTGCCGGTAGACCGAACGTTTCCCGGGCGACAGCCTCCGCAAGATCCGCCAGCGGGCGGCTGCCGGCCCCTGCCCACACCGCCGTGGCGAACGCACCGCCGGGCACGAGCATGCGGCGTATCGTCGCCAGCGCACCCGGCGGATCCGGCAGGGACATCACGCCCCATCGGCAAAGAACCGCATCGAAGCTGCCGTCGGGGAAATCCATCCGCGCTGCATCGGCCTGCCTGAACTCCACGTTCGATATCCCCGCCCTGGCCGCCCGCTCCCGGGCGATGTCGAGCATCCGCGATGAAACGTCCGTCGCGACCACCCGTCCCGCGGGTCCGACGCGGCTCGCCGCCAGCAACGCGGGCTCACCAATCCCCGTTGCGATGTCGAGCACCCGCTGCCCGGGTTCCACCTCCGCCAGTTCCAGCATCCGTTCGCTGACGCATCGCGCCGCGTTCTCGATCGTGCGCCACCACTTCTCCCAGCCGGCTGCAACACGATCCCACTGTTCGCCCTGGCCTTCCTCACCAGGTGCCGGGACATGGGACGGGGTATTCACGGGTTCGATTCCTCGAAAGCCGGTCGGGGTGGACGCTTCCCAGGCGAGGGGGCGCAACGACCGTCTCCGCCCCTTTTAGTCGGGTTGAGATCGCATGGGAAGGCCCCAGCTTCTGTAACTCGGCCGTACCGCCTCGGAGGCACCGTCTTGACCGACTGGTTCAAGGCTCTTACGAGCATCGTCAACAATCACGAACCCTCGCCCGACCCGCATGCACTGCCCCGGGCCGCCGCCGCGCTGTTGCTGGAGATGGCGGTCACCGCCGAAGGGGGCGACCAGGTCGAACTGGACGTGGTCCACCAGGCGATGGCCAAGGTATTCGGCATGGCGCCGGCCGAGCTCGAATCGCTGATGGAGCAGGCACACGAGGCACGGCGTCAATCGATATCGCTGCATGAATTCACCCGCGGCCTGCGACCTGGACTCGATCCCGAGCAGCGTGCCGAACTCGTCGAATGGCTGTGGCGGGTCGCATTCGCCGACGCGCGGCTGGACATGCACGAGGAGCTGATGGTCCGCCGCGTGGCCGACCTGCTCGCCGTTCCGCATTCCGAATTCATCCGTCGCAAGCTTCTGGCGAAGGCGCGGTAGCGGAAACGCAGGAACAGGCCCGGTTGAACCACCGGCTCCTGCCTAGAAGGTGCATCCGACGCCGTTTGTCCCGGACGCCTGAAACCTTCAGCCCCGACGAAGCCGCAGGTTCCGCCATCTCGGGACGTCCTTGCGGAAGTCGACGGCTTCGCCATCGCTGGTGAAGAACAGCCCGGGCTCCTGCTCGACCACCAGGCGGACGCCGTTGATGAACAGGTAGCCGTTGCGGCGTTCCACCTTTACGTCGAACGCAGGTTTACCCCACTGGTCGACGGTGTACGTGCCGAGATGGCGTGCCCAGGTGTCGAGATCCGGACCGGGTGGATCGTTCGGCCCTTCGTTGTAATCGAGGCTTGCCTCGCCCTTGCCGCATTCCAGATGGGCAGGGAGACCGTCAGCCGCCGGAACGTACTGGTATCCCGTGAGGTCTCCGTCCGGCGCGGCCGTGAAGAACGCCGTCGGTGCATTCACCAGCAGGGGGCCGTGCGTTCCGCCCGTGTCTTCGTCGAAGCGCAGCCCGTCGCCCTCCTCCCTGATGCGCGCGGTGACGTTCCTGCCGACATAGGAGCCGACAAGTTCGCGCCGCAACGCGGCGGTCGGCCGGATCGGCGCGATGGCCTTCGCGGTCAGCCGCGGCATGGCCGCACCAAAACGACCGGTCAGCGCTCCCTCGATCAACTTGCTGCCGAAGCGGTACGGTGCGGACGCCCGGCGATTGAACATCGCCGCCCAGCCGAGCCGGGCGGCAGGACAGTAAACGAAAACGCAGCCGAAACCGAAGCCGCCGCCCTGATGGCTCAACACGCGCACGGGGGTCTCTCCATAGCGGACCTCGTTGCGGATGACACCCAGGCCGTAGTCGCCGCCCAGTCCGAAGCCGTGCATCTCCTGCCAGATATCCGGATCCAGCAATGCGTCACCGCGCACCCGTCCGCCGTCGAGGTGGAATGCCAGGTACGCGGCCATGTCGCGCGCACTCGCGTACACGCCGCCTGAAGCCACGAGCGGCGTCACCGCGGGAATCGTGTCGTATCCCTCTTCGTGGCCTACGGCGCGGTTCCTCCGGGCGGTGTAGACCTCCGGATCGGCCGTGCTGTCGTGCATGCCGAGGGGCTCCAAGAGTTTCCGGCGCAGCCATTGCGCGTATGGCATTGCGGTCCTCTCATGGAGGATGAAACCCGCAAGGTCGTACCCGAGGTTGGAGTAGCGATAACGCTCGCCTACGGGAAAGCGCAGCCACGTATCCGAGATGCTGCGGACATGCGCCTCGAAGCTGGGCGATTGCGGCTCGTAGTTGTTGCCCGTGGGTGCCTCGTGCGTGAGTCCCGCCCGGTGACACAACAGCAGCCGCAGCGTGATGCGGTCCTGCGGGTTGGCCTCGAAACGACTCGAAACCTTGAATCGCGGCAGGTAGCGGACGATGGGCACGTCGAGGTCCAGCAGTCCTTCCTGGGCCGCGAGCAGGACACCCACCGCCGTGAAGTGCTTGGACGTCGACTGGATGCTGAAGATCGTCTCGCTGTCCACGTCCACGCTGTCGGGACCGCCCGTCTTGCCAAAGCCTTCGACCCATACCGGCCGGCCATGATCGAGGAGGCAGACAGCCGTGCCTTCGACACTTTGGGCCGCCATCCCGGCGACGATCGCCGCACGCTCGGCCTTGACCAGCGCGTCCAGCGAGTCGCCCGTCGCACCCGGGGCCGGCTGTGCGTCCAGCCGGCCTCCCACGCCCGCCAATCCGGCGGCAACGCCCGTCGCGGCATGGGCCAGGAAGGAACGGCGGTTCATCGGGTACGTCATGGGCAGCCTCCTCTTCGTCATCGCGGCGACAAACGGCTTCGCAAGACCGGGAAAGAACGAGCTCCCCTGTCCGGCAACCGCAAAAACGGACTGATCTATGCCCGCCTCTCGTCCGCCGCCGCAAAATGCGCGAACTGGGCGGCGTGCGCCTTGCGGAAGGCGGAACGGTCGGTGACACGCGCGACATAGGCCTCTGAAGCGGGGCGCTCGCCGTGGGCGCGGAGCTTCGAAACCCGCAGCACGTCCGCCATCACCAGGTCGGCGACGGTGAAGCGGTCGGCGGCGAGCCACTCGCGCTCGCGCAGCACCGCCTCCAACTGCTGCAGCCGCTTGTCCATCCAGCCGGTCAGGCCGTTGTCCTCCTGGCCGGACAGCGACAGGAACCACCAGGGCACGGTCACCATTTCGATCGAGTTGAGCGCCGCCACGACCCATTGCAGCGTTGCCGCCGCACCGGACGCATCGCGCGGCATCAGCGCTTCGCTCTTGCCCGCCAGGTGCAGCAGGCAGGCCCCGCTCTCGAAGATCGAGACCTCGCCGTCGGTCAGGAACGGCACCTGCCCGAACGGCTGGCGGTCGAGATGATTGGTTTCGCGATCATCGAACGGCACCGTCCGGACCTCGTGCGCCAGCCCCGCCTCCTCGGCGGCCCAGCGCAGGCGCAGGTCGCGCACGAAGCCGCGCGGCCCCGGCGGCACCCAATCGTACGTCCAGATGGTCAGCGTATCGGCCATGGTCCCGTGCCTCTCCATAATGGATTCCGACCCTGCATCCTAGGCGGCGGCGAGGACCAGCGACAGGACCGACTCCCTCCTGTCACGGTGGGAATTGGCTGGTCAGGCGATTCGACTGGCTGACGACCTGCACGTTCCGCTCCCTCGACCCCCACACGCATCACGGCACCACGGCGGGCGCGCTGCTACGCTGGGCGTCATCCCATCCCGAGACGTCCCCGATGAAATACCTGCTTGTCCTCCTGCTCGTCCTGCCGCTGTCCGCCTGCGTCATGTTGCCGGGAGACTTCGGCGGCCCCGCCGGCAAGCGGCTGGTCTGCCACAAGGGCAAGAAGACACTGGAGCTGCCGCCCGAAGCGATCAGCGCCCACCTCGGCCACGGCGACTACCGGGGGCCGTGCCACTGAGGCGACAGCCGGGCGCGGCCAGCGCCGCCGCCGGCCATGCCAGGGCGCTCAACACGTGACCAGGTCGGTATGGCCGAAGCCCAGGCTGTAGTCGAGCACCGAGATCACCACCGGCTCGATGCGGAAGATGCGGACCTGGTCGGCCGTGGGCATCGGTATCGGCAGCGGCGTCTTCTGTTCGGGGTACTTGCCGGGGAGCAGGCGCAGGATGCGCCCGCCCTCCGCGGGGTCGAGCACGGGCCTCGCCCGCGCGGCCATCGACAGACCGGTGATGCGCATGATGTCCGGCGTGTCGTGGTCGATGGTCAGCGACACCCGGTCGTCGCGCGCGATGTTCGCGGCCTTCTGGCTCTCGAGCCCACACAGGAAATACAGCACCAGGCCCTCGTTGACATAGCCCACCGTGGTTGCCTGCGGCCAGCCATCGGGGCGCAGCGTCGCGATGGTCATGATGCGGTGCGCATCGAGCAGCGCCTGGATCTTCCGCCGGATCGTCTCGTCCACGCCGGTTCTCCGCTGTGGAAACAGCAGGCATCCTCCGCCAGCATGGGCGCCGGCATGTTGATTTGAGTCATTAAAAGGAACGCCGACGAAGCCCCCGGGTACATGAACCCGGCCTTCATTCCCGCGAAGACCGGCCACCGGGACCTGAACAGCCGCGTCCGAAAGAAACGCGCCCGAAAGAAGATGGCGCGGAATGGAGGTTCCGCCCCACCGTTGCGGGCGCGCAGGGCCGCTGCCCGGGCACTGCCGACCGCGCCGTCACCCCGCCACGGGTTTAGTTGTGTAAGCTGGCAGCCGCACCACCGTTGCATTCGCGCGTCCCCTCCGACTGCCGTCGCCGGTTTCGCTCCCTCCATGCGTGACCACCCGTTTCGGGTGTCGCTTCCCGGGAGCGCCCATGCCAGGCCATTCCTTCCCCGCCCCGACCCCACCCGCCCGCGAGCGGCCGCGCGCATGAGCGCCGTCGCCGCCGACGTCCCGCTGTGCAGCCGCTGCGACGCCGTGTGCTGCCGCCTCACGGTGGTCCTGCAGCCGGAAGACCGGGTCGCCGGACATCTCACCACCCATACCGCCGCCGGCCTGCACGTCATGGCGAAGGACAAGGATGGCTGGTGCGTCGCGCTGGACGGTGCGCGCATGTGCTGCTCCATCTACGAGAGCCGCCCCTCGGTGTGCCGCCGCTTCGTCATGGACGGGCCGTACTGCCAGGCCGTCCGTGAGGACTACCGCGACCACCGCACGCGCGGCATCCCCCTCGTCCTCTACTGACCCCACCTGCGCGAGCATCCGATGAAATCCTATATGGCGGTCTTCCGTTTCACCCTGAGCCCCAGCCAGAGCATCGGCCCGGCGCAGTTGCACGCCCTGTGGGCCCGCGCCTGCCAGACGCCGCAGGTCAGCGTCGCCCGCAACCTCTTCCGCGGACGGCCGACGTACTCGCTGTATGCCGCGCACCAGCTGCGCGACCTGCCGGAGGTCGAGCGGCGCCTGCGCCAGCTGCTGGAGGAAAACCACCTGAACGCGTCGCTGACCGCGATGCATTCGCACTGACGACGGCCCACAGCCGCCATCCCGTTCATTCTCGAAGCTCCACGGGAACGGCGGAGCCCATGCGCTACATCTTTTCGCCCGGGAGGCGGCTGGCCTGCTCCACCCAATCGGTGAGCTGCCGGGCGTCGAAGGCGTCGCCTTCGCGCAGGTGGACATAGCGGACATCCGGCACCTTGGAGGCTTCCGGCGGCACCGGGTGCAGGGACTCGCCGCGGAAGAACGTGACCTTGATGTAACGGTCGTAGCAGTGGAACGAGAGGAACCAGCCCTCGGCACGCGGAGCGCCGTAGAACGGGGAGTTCCACTTCACTGCCTTGCGCACGCCAGGGACGGTGCGGCCGATCAGCGTGTCAAGGCGCCTGGCGACGGCGCGTTTCCACCCGGGGATCGCCTGAAGATAGGCGCGCACCGGTGCATTGCCCTCGCCTTTCGGGATCTGCGGGTTGCCGCCCGACAGCAGGCGCGGGCCGGAGCCTGTTGTCTTCTTCGCCCGCTTCGTGGCGGGCTTCTTCTTCGCCTTTCCGACGGTCTTCTTCGTTGCGGTTTTCTTGGTCGTCTGTTTCGTGGCGCGGCTCGCCGACTTTTGGGCCGCGGCCTTCTTCGCGGGCGTGCGGGTCGGCTTCCTGGCCGCTTTCTTTGTCGCGCTGCGCGGCCGCTTTCCGGCGTTCCTGGTGGCTTTCGTTGCCATGCGCTCACCTTTCCGGAGGTGGAGGGGCCCAGCCTAGGAAACTCCCGGTGAAGCCTGCGCCAGCGTGGCGCCAAGCCCGGCATCGCCCTTGCGGGGCCGCCCGGAGTGATGGGCTTCGTGCGCCAAGCCATTGATTCCACGCGTCACGTACGCGACTTCGCACGCGAAGTCGTCGACCTGACGCATCAAGTCCGTGACCTGACGTTCCAGGTCGGTGACTTGGCGTTTCATATCGCCGACTTCGCGCGTCAAGTCGATGACCTCGTGTTCCAGGTCGTTGACTTCACGCTCCAGGTCGTTGACTCCATCGTTCAAGTCGTTGATCTGACGGGCGACGTCGGCGATCTGGCGGCTGATGTCGGGCACCAGGCATGCGGATTTCGATTCAGCGGAACACCGTGAAGGCTGGCCATGCACGGTCTGCCGGTACCGATCGCTCGGCCGCTTCCGACCCGGGGCTGGCATTCGGGAGCGGGTCGCAAGCGACAGAGCCACGCATCCCGGAGGCCGGTAGAATCGTCGAATGCCCTCGCCTCGCAAACATCCACAGCCCGAGATTCCGCGCCCCTTCGTCTGGCGTCCAGGTGACGGCCCCCATGCCAGCTGCATTCAGCGTATGCGCGACCACTTCCGTCGTCCTGCAGAACCGATGGGTGAAGCCTGGTTCATGGGCGAGCGGCGGATGTTCGATCTGCTGCTCGGCGACCTCGAGGAACTTTCGCTAGAAGAGCTGCGCGAACCGCTCGAGGAGATTGCATCTGGAAATTCCAGTTTCGGCCCCATGGACGAGTGGACCGCCTGGTATCGCTACCTGCTGGCACAGCTCGTCCCCCGCCACACAGAGCGATCGTTCGACAGTCTGTACCAGCACCTCGTCACGGCGTTCATCGCCGTGCATCCGCGCCGCATAGACGAGCCATACCCCGGTTTCGCCGATGACGCGCGGCAGACATTGGGCCGCTGCCTGATGGATCCGTCCCGCTGGACAGGAGATCGGCTGGCGGTTCCGGCGCCGGAAGACCCGTTCGCAGGCGGGCGGCGCGCTGCGTTTGAGTGGAACGTGGCGTGCGGGGACTTCTCGGCGGGCATGTTCTTCTGCGCGAAGTACCTCGACGAGGACGAACTCGACGCCTGGCTCGACTCGGTATTCGCAATCCGTTGCCCGCTGTGGACGTCGCAACTCTACAACTGGCTTTTGGCAGCCCATCCTTTGCTTGCGGGGCGCGTCCTGGAGCTGGCCAAGCTCGATTCCGACCTGTCTACAAACGTTGTGTGGCTCGGGGCGCACGTACTGAAGGGAGACTTCTCCGGTGTTCACGAACCATCGCCATCGCCGCTGCCCTTGTTGTCCCCGGACCGTTGTGAGGCGGTACTGGCTGGTGCGCGCAGGCACGTGTCGGAAGCGAGCTATTTCGCCTGGCTCGACGCAATCAAGCCATACCCCTATCTAGAGACCATGCAAGGTGGCGCGCCGAGTCGCTTCGCCGATGTTTTCAACATCGCCTGACAGGTCCGCGCTTGACCGCAAGTGGTCACCCGCCATCCGGTTGATCCGTGCCAGAACCGCATCCAACCTATGCGACGCGGCATCCATTTCACCCCGGCACTCGCACCTGGAGTGCGCCTTGCCGCCCGCCCCGCGCGGGCGCCTGCATGCCGGGCGGGGCCCGGAACGCAACAGGCCGCCCGGAGGCGGCCTGTCGTGTCTGCGCGGTGGGGCCGGGTCAGCTGGGCTCGACGGCCCTCCGGCGGGTGCGGGCGAAGCGGCCGCCGATTTCCCGACGCAGCTCGTCCAGGCCCTGCGCGGCGCCGGACAACTTGATCTGGCCATAGCCCTCCAGCGCCACGTCCATGACGTCGCTGCCCAGGGCCGCCACGGTGTCGTCCACCCGCGACACCAACCGCTGCAGGCGCTCCAGCAAGGGCTTGAGCTGGTCGAAGGCGAGCAGGTCGGCCTGCGCCGCGGCCAGGTCGAGGCTGGGCGGCACGATGGTCGGGTTCTGCTCCAGCACGCGCAGCACCTGCCGCGCGAACGGCTCCGAGCGCGGGCCCATCAGCATCAGGCCACGGCGGTCGCCGCTCTCCATCGACAGCAGCGCGGGCAAGGCCTCCTCGATCTGCTGCAGGCCGGCGACCACCGCGGCGATCTGCGCATCGGTGAGGGTCATTTCAACAAGGTTCTGGGACACGTAGGCACTCCTTTGACATTCCATGTGTGGGACCGGCGCTGCTGGCCGGTGGCGCCCATGCCGGGCGCCCACGCATGGTCCGGGCAATCGGCCGGAAAGACAGTCGGGCAACTGCGCCTGGCGGGGTAGGAATTTTCCTAGCCTGGTCCGGTGGGTGTCGTAGAGTGGCTGCGTGGGGGCAAGATCGTGACGGCACCGGCGGACTGCCGCCAGTCGGGCCATGCCCGCAATGCCCACGACGGACGCTGACCCCACACGCACCTGCTTTTCCAGGAAATCAAAACATGAGCAAGGAGTTTGGCTTCACCTGCTGTTCGGTCCTGAATGCCAGCAAGATCTATGTCGCCGGAGTGGCTGTGGAACTCGAGGACGATGGCGTCGATCACGCCATCCTGTTTGAGCATGCCGATGGCGACTGGGACAGATGGTCCTTCGAGCATCGACTGGCCGGAATCGCCAGTTACGAGGAGAACGGCGTTGCAAAGCTCATCACTGCCGGAATCGATGGACACATCGAAACGGCAGATTTCGATGGGGCCGAAGAAGAACACATCACCGTGGGCGCCAATGAAACCGGCCCCGGCATCCTGTGCCCCTTGCACTGTATCCGGATCATCGGCGGCCATGCCTACGTGGCCGGCACGGCACGCCAGGTCTTCAGGCGAAAGCTTGGCGAGACAGGATGGACGCGCAGCGACCATGGCTGCGTCATTCCTCGTTCAAGCGACGAAATCGGCAGCTTCCACGACATTGATGGCGCGGACGAAAACTGGCTGGTTGCGGCGGGGCTCGGTGGGGAAATATGGCTCTCGACATCCGGGACATGGAAAAAGCTGGACAGCCCCACCCACGTCCGACTGGAAGCCATCAAGCATCTCGGCGGCACGAGATTCATCGCTGCCGGAGCCGAAGGCACGATCGTCATGGGAGACGGAGAAGCCCTGCACACGCTGGAGCACGACGCCACACATGAAACCTTCTCAGGCATCGAGGCGGCATTTGGAAGAATCTATCTCAGCACCGACCAGGGCAACCTGTTCTGCATCGACAGGGATGGCGCGCTGAGCCCGGTGGACACCGGCCTGCCGCCATCACCTGGAGGCGGGCACCTCTCATACAAGGATCAAAACCTGCTGTTCGCCTGCGACTTCCATGTCGCCCTGTTCGACGGACATGACTGGCAGGAACTGCATCCGGCGGGATGAACCTGCTTTTTCCGCGACGCCGGGGGCATCCCTGCCACGCCCGGCGCCGCATGCCGGCCGGCTCAGTGCCGGGTGGCGGTGTCCTGCCGCCGGGTGGGGAACGTGGGCGACGGGATCATCGGGTCGGCGGACTCGTGCGTGACCCGCTCCCGGACCGGGACGACGCCGTAGACGGGGCGCGTTTCGCCCACGCGGCCGCCGAGGCGCTGCGTGTGCACCTGCAAGAGAATCCCGCGCAGGGCCTCCGCCTCTTCAAAGATCGCGTGCCCGATCGTCGGCAGCGTCTGGTCCGCGAACGTGGCGTCGCCGCTGCCGGTCACCACGTCGCCATGCGCCGACAGCTTGGCGGCCAGCGTCTGCAGCGCGTCGATCTGGTCCACCGTGACGCCGAAGAAGAAGTCGCCCTGTGCCTCGGCCGCTTGCTGCGCGGGCGTCGCCCTGGCAGGCGCATCGTAGACCTCCCGCGGCGTGGGTGCGGCCTCCCGCTCTGCCGGCGACGACAGCGCATCGAGCACCCGTTCGGCCTGTTCGGCCTGCTGGCGTTGGCCTCCCCTACCACCGCGCGCCTGGCCTGCGGGCACCCGCGAACGGGATGCCCCGGAGGTGTCGAATATCGCCCCGCCCGTTCGTCGTACCGTCGAACCCGGCCGGAAGATCGACATGATCCGCAAGAACATCATCTGCCGGTGGTTCGATAGCACCGCGGAGGCGGCGCAGCGCGGTTGAGAACCGCGGTTGGCCTGCGCGCTCCATCGAAAAACACACCTGACCCCACTTCCAGGAGATGCCATGAAGATCGTCACCAGCCTGAGCTTCCAAGGGCAGTGCCGCGAAGCGTTCGAGTTCTACGCCGACGTGCTCGGCGGCAAGATCACCGCCGCCTTCCCCTACGGCGAGGCGCCGCCGGACATGCCGATCACCGACGACAAGTACAAGGACTGGCTGATGCATTGCTGGCTGGAGGTCGGCGACCAGGCGCTGATGGGCGCGGACATGGACGTGGAGTGGGCGCCCAACGTGGACAAGCCCAAGAACGGGTTCGACGTGACCCTGCATACCGACGACATCGCGCAGGCGGAGCGCTGGTTCACCCGGCTGGCCGAAGGCGGCCGGACCGTCATGCCGTTCGCCGAGACCTTCTGGTCGCCCGGCTACGGCGCCCTGATCGACAGGTTCGGCGTCCCGTGGATGGTGAACACAGTGCCGTCGGGGGATTGGAAGCCGTCGCACGGGTAAGTGCCTGACGGGCAACGCTGTAGATGCCGGCGCAGGAGTCGCTCCTGCGCCGGCTCGGCTACAGCCTCATGTCGTGGAATCGGGGCCGCGGCCTGCGCGCAGGCCAGCGCGGGCACAGGGCTTCGACCACTTCCATCAGCGCCAGCCAGCGCTCGAACGGGTCGGTAACGGGCTCCGGGCGATAAGGAACGCCGGCTCCACGCACCAGAACCGGTTCGGGCAGCGGGTCAGGCGCCGGCAACGACCTATGAGGCTGGGCGTAGCTGCATCTCATCAGTGATGACTATTGAAACCCCCAAGGAAAGGCAACTTGAACTCACATCTGGCACCCGAGGTGCAAAGCGGCTATTCAAGGATGACATCCTCCGTCATTGGAGATCTTAGCTTACAAGTCGTCTCCATTCCTTTCGTTGCGCCACCGGGACCCATAAGCCGTTCAAATGCATAGTGGACCACACACTGACCGCATTCCCTCTCCAAAGGCCGCCCGTGAGGCGACCCTCGCCCAGCGCCATGATGCACTCTTACTCAGTCGCTGGCTCCGGGGCAGGGCTAAAGACAACTCTCGCCATGCAGTCGGGGCCTCTATCGGGGAAACCGAAGCTGACCTTCAGCTTGTTTTGTTGGATTTCGAGATAGTGATGTGGGTTCGGATCGCCTGGTGAGGGCACGGCACTGCGCGTGGCATCGGGATATTGCCGCAGCACATCTTCGTGCGAAACACATGCACCACCCAGTTCGGCAATGAGTATGCCTACCTGCCCGGACTCACGGATGCGGATATCCGCCGCATCAACCCGCAACCTCCCCCCGATCACGAAAGAACCACCGGTCGCATCCACCCTGCCACTATCTCTCTGTTTGACCTCCAGATCTGCCACTGGCCACGTATCAATTACGGTTTGCCCCCCGCGTTCGACAGAACTGCTCAGTGTGGCCACAAAGTTCCAGAGTGCATCCTGCTCGGACTGCTCAGCCGACCTCGTCCCTGACACTGCTGGGACTGCGAACATTCCCATTCCCAACGCGGCAATCAATCCTGCTGCACAAGCGTTAGTAATTCGCATCGTAATAGTCTCCGTAAATGAATCTGCCCCTTGCTTCGTGCCCGGGAAGAAGGCCCTGCCCCGGCGCTTGGCCCAACGTTCCGCGGCCTGATCGCCGTCACCGCCGGTGCCTCCGCACCGAGCACAACGAGTGGAAGCCCCAGGCAGATGCCTGGAGCTTCCTCATGCGCGCCTAATGGTGGGTGGCAGTCTCAGCGCCGGCCTTCCTGGATGCCAACTTGTAGACAATGAAGCCAATCCAGGAAAACCCCAGGACCGCGGCGCATCCGACCAGCCGAGATACTGCGCTCTTCCTTCCATCCCTGATGACCAGGAACCCCGGTATCAGGTAAAGGAAAATCGCAATATTGATGATTGCAAGCGTGTTCATTCTCTCTGCCTTTCAGATCAACAAGGAAGATACCGGATGTTATCGCCGACGATCGAACACACCCACTTGGTGCGCCCGGTAGCCGCCACCTCCCACGGTGAGGATAGCCCGGCGCCGCATGCCGGCCGGCTCAGTGCCGGGTGGCGGTGTCGTGCCGCCGGGTGGGGAACGTGGGCGATGGGAGCATCAGGTCGGCAGGCTCGTGCGTGATCCGCTCCCGGACCGGGACGACGCCGTAGACGGGCCGCGTTTCGCCCACCCGGCCGCCGAGGCGCTGCGTGTTCACCTGCCAGAGAATCCCGCGCAGGGCCTCCGCCTCTTCAAAGATCGCGTGCCCGATCGTCGGTAGCGTCTGGTCCGCGAACGCGGCGTCGCCGCTGCCGGTCACCACGTCGCCATGCGCCGACAGCTTGGCGGCCAATGTCTGCAGCGCGTCGATCTGGTCCACCGTGACGCCGAAGAAGAAGCCCCCCTGCGCTTCGGCCACTTGCTGCGTGGACGTCGCCCTGGCAGGCGCATCTTGGACCTGCCGCGACGTGGGTGCGGCCTCCCGCTCTGCCGGCGACGACAGCGCGTCGAGCACCCGCTCGGCCTGTTCGGCCAGCAGCTCCAGGCAGACCGCCAGTTCGCCCGCGCCGGCCCCGGGGGCCCCTGCCGGTGCCCCGTCGCGCGCCCGCGACTGTGCCAGATGCGACAAGCGCCGCATGTGCTCGTACAGGCTCTTAAGCCGGACCTGGCCGTCCGCGGGCAGGACGTAGCCCACCGCCTTCGTCTCTTCGGGTTTGCGCTTGGACATCGTCGCCTCCTCCTTCCGTGAAGTGCCCGCCCACCGGGACGGCGGACGGGAAGTCGGGAGGTTCGAAACCGCACGTAGACGGCGGGCGTATTTCCCCGAAGGGTGTTGTATTAGCCGCCCTCCCGACGCAGGCGTCGCGTCGGTCGCGCCCGCAAGTGTACGGGCACAAAAAACCCACCGGTTTGACGGAGGTGGGTACCGCTACGTGAGGAGTTTCGACGCTCCTTGAGGGTGAGTCTGCAATAGCTTTGATGGGTGGGTCAAGAGGTGAGCTAGGCGTGCAAGGCTGCCGGGCAATTGCCTCTGAGGAAGTCTACTCTGCCCCTGTCTTTCGGCACGCATGGTCAGTGATATCGCCTCGCGCTTGAACTCCGCCGTGAACCGTTGATGCTTCTGCATCGAACACCTCCATACGAGGATTGTCCCCGCTATATGGTGTCCGAAAAATCAGGAGTGGCTCACTCCGCCCCCTTTAGTCGCAAGGAATCGCTTTCCGTACTACGCTAGGGGTGCCATGGCATACCTCACAGGGGGCGAACATGCGAGCTGGCGAATTACTACAAGGCCATGCAGGCCTGAGAGAAAGGCGGGAGCAATCGTCAAGGAAGCTTGAAGAGCTTACGAAAGAATTGAACACGCTTGAGCGTGTCAGAGAGCTATCAGGAGTTACAGTATTCGCTGCAGGCTCATATGGCCGACTAGAAGCAGGCGTATCTTCTGACCTGGACCTCTTTGTTGTAGCTAACGGCAACAATATAGCTCCACTCGATCAGGTCCGACTTCTGGCATCCATCGCTGACATCAATGACCGGCTTGGATTTCCTCCTCTCGACGAGGAAATGCGCTTCTTCAGAATTTACACCCAATCCGAGCTAATTGACCACACAGGAAAGCCAGTCGACGACACAGAGAATTCCTTTACGGCAAGAATGCTCTTGCTTTTGGAGAGTCGATGCGTCGCCGGGGATCTAGCTTACAATCAAATAGCCGCCGCTGTCGCTAACAACTACTTTCGAGACAACAAAGGCAAGAAGGATTTTCGCCCTCTATTTTTACTTAACGACCTCCTAAGATATTGGAGAACTTTGTGCTTGAACTATGAAGGAACTCGCTCCGATCCAACCAAGCGATGGCGCAAGAAGAATCTAAATCTTCGATTTAGCCGTTTATCTACAGTATTCTCGACTGTCGTAGCATTACTCGCCTTTCGGCCAGGCAAAGCAGAAGGATTTTTGCCCTTAGTTTCACTGACGCCATTTGAAAGGCTTGCAAGATCCTTGGACCAGAGTGGTGATCCAAGCCTAACTCAAGGATTCAATGAGCTGCTTGACAATTACGAATGGTTTCTACGACTAAAAGATGAAAAAGGCACAGAGAGTATTTTGACAGATGACTCTACAAAAATCGAAGCAAGACAACGAGCCGAGTCCATATCCTGCTTTTTTAGCAGAATTTTGAACAGCGAGGCATACAAAGATAATGCACGCTACTTGACTCTATAATACTTGAGTCCATAAACAGTGGATCACTTTATCTTTATTGTTTTTGATGACCCGCATGTCGTCGGCGTGCTTGACTTCTTGGCTGAAGCCTTAAATGGCAGACGATGGAGAACCCCGCCACACCTGACAATCCAGGGGCCATTTTCAGAAAAACCCACAGCAGGAGACATTCAATCCATAAAAGACAGGTTGAATGATGACGCGCTACTTATAGCGAATCCAGGCATATTTAAAACGCGCCTAGGATCGGCCGTATACCTGAGAGTCGAAAGCCCAAACTTGAAGAAAGTCTGGAACAAGCCAGACTTTCCAATAGAAAAATACGGATTCAATCCACACCTCACCTTATATGATGGCCCCAATATAAAAAGAGTCATTAGCGCGCACAACTTCTTAAAAAAGAACAGAATAGAGTTAATCTGTCGAAACTACAGCGTAATTCCGTACGTATCTAAGCAAATGGATCTTTTTCCTGCCAAAGGAGCAGACGGGGACACAAATGCTGTTCAAAAACTAATAACCTTGGGAAAGGTTAGCAGCTCCTTTCGTGCAGCATTCATGCAAGCAATAAGCAGTGAGTAGAGATCAACTCTGCTGAGAATGAGCTCAAGCTTAAGGGAATCTTTTTCGTCCTTGCTGACCCCAACGGTTACATAGAGACCCTTTCCCCTTCTAGACCACACGCCTCTTCCGCGGTCGCCCTAACGCTTTTGCCAGCTGCTCTTCGCACGCCCGGATAGATGTACATACCGTGTCCGTTGCAAGCAACGTAACTCGCTCGGTGTTCTGAAAGTCGTCATGCGACGAAATCGCCTCATCAAACGCATGAATAGCGTCCGTCGTGATCTTTGAATCGGACGGGTCGATGCAGACGGCTTCATGCACAAGCACACGAAGCCGTCGAATGTCACTGATAATCAAGCCAGCGGACAGAGCAGTTTTGCGGACGGAATCACTATCGACGTAGTGCTGTATGGCGGAGTTGGATATCTTAGCCAACAACATTTTCGCATCGCCATGCCACTTACCGAGCCAATCACGATCATGCTTGCTACGCTCTCGAAGCACGGTAAGGTGATGAGCAATCAACGCCGTAATAATAGGCAGGACAATTGTGAGCCACCAAGGCGCTCCGGACGCCACCCCCCCTGACGCCGCCCCCATCTCAGTGTGATCTCTTCTCTGCTGCTGCATCCTCAATTCGGCGCCAGGCAGTAGCAACTGCGTCAGGGTCATCCGAGGCAATAATCGTCATCCTTCTCTTGGCTTCATCAAGGCCCAATCTTGCTCCCAACTCCCCAAAGGCCTCGTCTAGAAAGCCAGAACTGTACCCAGCACTTCCACTTAAGTCGAAAGTAACGAATTCGTATTCTTCCAATAGAGGGAGCGCAATTGTTTCGCGAAATTCCTCGCCAGAGTGTTCACCGTGCTTCCTACGCCTACCGCCAGGAAACCTCGTAAAGCTCTTGGCAACGACGTATGTAAATGAACTAGGCATGTTGCACCCTCGATTAAGCTGCGACAGCAGCGAAGTCCTTAGTGACGCCACGCAGCTTCCAAACAATAAGTGATCCATCAATTCCACCATTCAGCAATTGAATACTCGCCCCGCCGCCAGTTGTGACGTACTCAACGTCACCACAATTGGCGATCACACGAAGCGATCCTTCGACACCCAATTGATCCAAGAATTGCTTCAATTTATCCAATCCGTGACCACGCCGTTTTGACGCATAACGCGAGATAGGCTTACGAACCGCACGATCTATCCATTGCCCATCCGCCCAACCGGCAAGACGAGCTAGAACTCGCTTTTTCTTCTTTCTTCGAATGGTAGTCGGAATTCCAGCCCCCTGATCATAGAACACGAACCCAATCGAAGACTCCTGATGATCCGCGTACCCAACTAGCCACCACTCCTTGTAGAGATACGGCCGATCCGAAACAACTTCATATGCATGCTCAAACACATTATCCATGCACTCGATCAGCGCAACGTGAAGTCTTTTCCGATCAGCTTCCTCAAAAGAAAATTCTTTCGCAAAGCACTCCAACAATGAATCAACGACCCTCGGAAGCGTTTTATTTCGCCGCTCAACTCGAACGTATGTTCTAGATTTATATGACGCGGGAAGTTTAGGGGGCTTAATGTCTAGCGCTTCGTAAAATCCAACTTCTGACAACAATTCGGTCACTTCATGCGACTTGGGATGCGTCCCCGTTATAACTGTTCGACTCCCGCAATACACTTCACAGCGTTGAATCTCTGCAACAACCATGAGCGCAACATCCGGCGACATACATCGCACATTTGTATGGTCGAGCGTAATCCTCTTAAAGTTACCACCTAGCGCCGCACTTCGAATTTCCCTCAGCAAGTTCGCAACCACTTCGACATCCGCCAATGTTTCAAGGCTTAGCCGCTCCGGAAATTCGATCATCTTTGATCCACGAGATTTCCCTTTCAGACGAAACCTAGGGTTCTTCCTCGGCTGATGTTCTGTAGACCAGCGATCAGGCACATAGTTCCGCCCTTTGCGAGCTATTCGTTTTGCCCCTCTCTGTTCTGCGGTAACGACCTGCCGCCAGCGGGCCTTCGGATTGCCCTGACCATTTCGCGCCAAATCTACCTCCTCCTATGGACAAATTCCGCGCATATGCCTTCGGCCGCCTATACCTCACATATTCCGCCGATACTCCCCACCCACGTCATACAGTGCATGGCTGATCTGGCCCAGGCTGTGGGTCTTGACCGCTTCTATCAGCGATTCAAACACATTCCGACGCTCGCGGGCGGCGGACTGGAGGTAGGCGAGGCCTGAGTTGCCCTCTGCGCCGCTGGGCGGCGCGCCCTCACCCTGCCCTCTCCCGCGAGCGGGAGAGGGTTCCAAATCGTTGCGCAGCTGCTGGAAGTTGCGGACGTTGTCGATCTGCTGGCCCTTCTCGGCCTCGGTGGAGCGGATCAGTTCGATCTCGGTGACGATGTCGCCGGCGTGGTCCTTGGGCAGGAAGGTGTTGACGCCGATCAGCGGCAGGCTGCCGTCGTGCTTCTTGTGCTCGTAGTAGAGGCTCTCTTCCTGGATCTTGCCGCGCTGGTACATGGTGTCCATCGCGCCGAGCACGCCGCCGCGCTCGCTGATGGCCTCGAACTCCTTGTAGACGGCCTCCTCGACGATGTCGGTGAGCTTGTCGACGATGAAGCTGCCCTGCCAGGGGTTCTCGCAGAAGTTCAGCCCCAGCTCCTTGTTGATGATCATCTGGATGGCGACGGCGCGGCGCACGCTCTCCTCGGTGGGCGTGGTGATGGCCTCGTCGTAGGCGTTGGTGTGCAGGCTGTTGCAATTGTCGAACAGGGCGTACAGCGCCTGCAGGGTGGTGCGGATGTCGTTGAACTGGATCTCCTGCGCGTGCAGGGAGCGGCCGCTGGTCTGGATGTGGTACTTCATCATCTGGCTGCGCGCGGAAGCGCCGTAGCGCTCGCGCATGGCGCGGGCCCAGATGCGGCGGGCGACGCGGCCGATGACGGTGTACTCCGGGTCCATGCCGTTGGAGAAGAAGAACGACAGGTTGGGCGCGAAGTCGTCGATCTTCATCCCGCGCGCGAGGTAGTACTCGACGATGGTGAAGCCGTTCGACAGGGTGAAGGCGAGCTGGCTGATCGGGTTCGCCCCGGCCTCGGCGATGTGGTAGCCGGAGATCGACACCGAGTAGAAGTTGCGCACGCCCTTGTCGACGAAGTACTGCTGGATGTCGCCCATCATCCGCAGCGCGAACTCGGTGCTGAAGATGCAGGTGTTCTGGGCCTGGTCCTCCTTGAGGATGTCGGCCTGGACGGTGCCGCGCACGGTCTTCAGCGTCTCGGCCTTGATCCGGGCGTAGGTCTCGGCGTCGACGACCTGGTCGCCGGTCACGCCGAGCAGGCCCAGGCCGAGGCCGTCGTTGGTCTCGGGCAGTGGGCCGGAATACTCCGGCCGCCTCTTGCCTTCGAACAGCTTCTCGATGGTGTCGTGGGCGGCATCCCAGCGCGCCTGGTCTTCGCGCAGGTACTTTTCGACCTGCTGGTCGATGGCGGTGTTCATGAACATCGCCAGGATGATCGGCGCCGGGCCGTTGATGGTCATCGACACGCTGGTGGTCGGCGCGCACAGGTCGAAGCCGGAGTACAGCTTCTTCATGTCGTCCAGCGTGGCGATGTTGACGCCGGAGTTGCCGATCTTGCCGAAGATGTCCGGGCGCGGGGCCGGGTCCTCGCCGTACAGGGTGACCGAATCGAACGCGGTGGACAGGCGCGCGGCCGGCTGGCCGACGCTGAGGTAATGGAAGCGGCGGTTGGTGCGCTCCGGGGTGCCCTCGCCGGCGAACATGCGGATCGGGTCCTCGCCGGTGCGGCGGTACGGGTAGACGCCGCCGGTGTACGGGTAGGCGCCGGGCAGGTTTTCCTTCTGCAGGAAGGTCAGCAGCTCGCCCCAGGATTTGTAGGTGGGCGCGGCGATCTTCGGGATCTGCTGGTGGCTGAGCGACTCGCGGTAGTTGTCGACGCGGATGGTCTTGTCGCGGACCTGGTATTCGTTGACCTCGTCGGTGATCGACTTCAGCCGCGCGGGCCATTCGCGCAGCAGCTTGAGCGCCTCGGACGACAGCGACTGGATGGCGTCGTTGTAGCGCTGGCGCAGGGTGAGCAGGGTCTTGTCGCCGCCGTCGGTGAGGTCGCCGGCGTCGTAGAGGTCGAGCTGTCTGGGCAGCTTGGCGTCCTCCAGCGCTTCCAGCGCCTGCCAGCAGGCCTGGGCGCGGTCGGCGATCTCGGCCTGGGTTTCGATCTGGCGGTTGATGCCGCGGCCCTGCTCGGCGATCTCGGCGAGGTAGCGCACGCGGTTGCCCGGGATCAGCACGGTCGCGCGCGGTTCCTTCAGCGAGGTGTCGATGTCGGGCGACCACTTCTCCGCCGGCAGTTCGAGCTTCTCGCGCAGCAGGCGGCACAGGTTGGCGAACATCCAGCTGATGCCGGGGTCGTTGAACTGGCTGGCGATGGTCGGGTAGACGGGCACGTCCTCGTCCTTCATCGAGAACGCGGTGCGGTTGCGCTTCCACTGCTTGCGCACGTCGCGCAGGGCGTCCTCGGCGCCGCGCTTGTCGAACTTGTTCAGCACGACCAGTTCGGCGAAGTCGAGCATGTCGATCTTCTCCAGCTGGCTGGGCGCGCCGAAGTCGCTGGTCATCACGTACATCGGGAAGTCGACCAGGTCGACGATCTCCGAGTCGGACTGGCCGATGCCGGCGGTCTCGACGATGACCAGGTCGTAGCCCAGGCCCTTGAGGAAGCCGATCGAGTCCTTCAGCACCGCGTTGGTCGCCGCGTGCTGGCGGCGGGTCGCCATCGAGCGCATGTAGACGCGCTTGCTGCGCAGCGAATTCATGCGGATGCGGTCGCCCAGCAGCGCGCCGCCGGTGCGGCGGCGGGTCGGGTCGACCGAGATCACCGCGATGCGCATCTGCGGGAACTGGGCGAGGAAGCGGTTGAGCAGCTCGTCGGTGACCGAGGACTTGCCGGCGCCGCCGGTGCCGGTGATGCCGACCACCGGGGTCTTGCCGCCGGCCAGCTGCCATTGCTTGCGCTGGTGGGCCAGCTCGGCCTCGTCGACGGCGCCTTCCTCGATCGCGGAGAGCATGCGGCCGATGGTGATCTCGTCGTCGATGTCGACCGCCTTCGCAGGGTGTTCGGCGGCCTTGCGGCCTTCGCTGGCGCGGCGGACGACGTCCTCGATCATCGCCACCAGGCCCATGTGCATGCCGTCGTTGGGGTGGTAGATGCGCTCGACGCCGTAGGCCTGCAGCTCGCGGATCTCCTCCGGGGTGATGGTGCCGCCGCCGCCGCCGAACACCTTGATGTGGCCGGCGCCGCGCTCGGCGAGCATGTCGACCATGTACTTGAAGTACTCGACGTGGCCGCCCTGGTAGGACGACAGCGCGATGCCGTCGGCGTCCTCCTGCAGCGCGGCGCGGACGACGTCCTCGACCGAGCGGTTGTGGCCGAGGTGGATGACCTCGGCGCCCTGCCCCTGGATCAGCCGGCGCATGATGTTGATCGCGGCGTCGTGGCCGTCGAACAGGCTGGCGGCGGTGACGAAGCGCAGCGGGGTGCTTTCGGTATCGGCCTGGGGACCTTGGCTGACGGGAGCGTGGCTGGCGGGGCTACTCATGGCGCGGCTCAATACGGTTGAGGCAAGAACCGGATTGTAACGCGCCGCCCCGGCCGGCTTCCCGTGCCGTTGCGTATGCCCGCACCCACCGCCCTTGGCGAGCCCCTTGCCGCATCCCCGCAGGAGCGGCGCGAACCGTGCACCCGATTTCGTAGGAGCGGCGTGAGCCGCGACCTGGTAGGTTCCGGAGGAAAGCCCCATCGCGGCTTACGCCGCTCCTACGGGTACCCACCGCTCGCGGCGGGACGCGGATGGATCATCCGTCTCGCGGCGCGCGGGTTAGGCTTGAGGGATGAACGAACACGCAGGTCCGTCATCCGCCACGCCCCGCCCCGTGACCGCCGAGGTGCGTGCACGCGCCGAGTCCTGCTTCCGCCAGGCCCAGGCCGATGTCGCCGCGCAGCGGCTGGAGCAGGCTGCGGCCGGCTACCGCGAGGCGGCACAGGTCGGTCACCCCGGCGCGCAGCTGGAACTTGCACGGATGCGGCTGTACGGCATCGATGCCGCGGCCGATCCGGACGAGGCGGTGCAGTGGCTGCAGCGCGCGCAGGCGGCCGGCCATCCCGCGGCCGGCTACCTGCTGGCGATGGTGGCGCTGGGCGACCCGTCGTTGAGCGACGCGGGATCGGGCGATACGCCGGCCGGCGGTGGCGGGGGCGACCCGGACATCGCCGCGCGGGTCATCACTCAAATCAACCAGTGGATGCTGACCGCGATGCGCCACGAGCTGGCACCGGCACTGCGCGCGGCGGCGATACTGTTCGGCCGCAGCGCCGATTCCGACGACCAGACCCGCTGCCTGCAACTGCTCGAACGCGCGGCCGGCCGTGGTGATGTCGTCGCCGCGCAACTGCTGGCCGAGCGGCTGGCGCGCGGCGAGGGCTGCCCTCGGCAGCCGCAGGCGGCGGAGGACCTGTGGACGCAACTGGCGCGCGCGGGCGTGCCGCGGTTGCCGGCGATCGAGGGCGTGCCGGTCGCAAGCCCGCCGGCCGACGACGCATCGCCGGGGCGGGCCACGGCCGCCGGCGTTCTCGACTTCGCCGAGGCGCTGCGGCTGCCGGCTTCGGCGACGCTGTCGGCGACACCCGCGGTGCGCCAGTTCGACGGCCTGCTGTCGGCCGACGAATGCCGGCTGCTGGCGGCGTCGGCGCAACCGTTGTTGCACCCGTCGATGACGGTCGACCCGGTTACCGGCGCGGCGGTCGCCAATCCGTTGCGCACCAGCCAGGACGCCGGTTTCGACCCGCTGCACGAGGACTTCGCGCTGCGCCTGGTGCAACTGCGGATGGCGCGCGCGGCCGGGCTGCCGCTGCGCAATGCCGAGCAATTGATCGTGCTGCGTTACGCGCCCGGCCAGGAATACCGCCCGCATCGCGACTACCTGCCGCCGTCGACGCTGGCCGCCGACCATCCCGAGGCCGGCAACCGGCTGCGCACGATCTGCGTCTATCTCAATCCGGTGCAGGCCGGCGGCGAGACCGAGTTCCCCGACACCGCGCTGAAGGTGGCCCCGCAACCGGGACGCGCGGTGGTGTTCGACAACCTCGACGGCGACGGCCAGCCGCAGCCGGCCTCGCTGCATGCCGGCTGCCCGGTGCGGGCCGGCGAGAAATGGCTGGCGACGCTGTGGATCCGGCAGCGGCGCTACCGCACGTTCTAACGTGCCCAGCCGCTGCGGAAGGCGTGCCTGAACGGGGCAAAAGCCCCGCCCCGCATGCCGCAGCGCAGCATCGAACATACCTAGCCGTATCCGACTAATGGATTAGACTAGCGCCCCTGCGACGGCCACCCCACCACCGCCGCGCAGACGCAGGACCCGGATCCGATCCGGCACCACTCCCCAAAAAAGAACTGTCGGCGAGATGCCTCGCGTCCCATGCACTGGTGCATCGGGCCTCGCCGACGCGGAGCACCCGATGATTTTCGAAACACTCGAAAGCTACGGCCACGAGCAGGTCGTGTTTTGCCACAACCCGGATGCGGGCCTGAAGGCCATCATCGCGATCCACAACACGGTGCTGGGTCCGGCCCTGGGTGGCACCCGCATGTGGCCGTACAAGACCGAGCAGGAAGCGCTCAACGACGTGCTCCGCCTGTCGCGCGGCATGACCTACAAGAACGCGGTCGCCGGGCTCGACATCGGCGGCGGCAAGGCCGTGATCATCGGCGACCCCAGCAAGGACAAGTCCGAGGCGCTGTTCCGCGCGTTCGGCCGCTTCGTCGACTCGCTCGGCGGCCGCTACATCACCGCCGAGGATGTCGGCATCGACGTCAACGACATGGAATACGTGTATCGCGAGACCGAGTACGTGACCGGCGTGCACCAGGTCCACGGCGGCTCCGGCGACCCGTCGCCGTTCACCGCCTACGGCACCCTGCAGGGCCTGATGGCCGCGCTGAACAAGCGCTTCGGCGACGAGGAAGTCGGCAAGTACAGCTATGCCGTGCAGGGCCTGGGCCACGTCGGCATGGAATTCGTGAAGCTGCTCAAGGAGCGCGGCGCGAAGATCTTCGTCACCGACATCAACCAGGGCCTGGTCGACAAGGCGGTGTCCGAGTACGGCGCCGAGGCGGTCGGCCTGGACGACATCTACGACGTCAACGCCGACGTCTACTCGCCGTGCGCGCTGGGCGGCACCGTCAACGAGCAGACCCTGCCCCGCCTGAAGGCGAAGGTGATCTGCGGCGCGGCCAACAACCAGCTGGCCAACAACGCGATCGGCGACGAGGTGGCCAAGCGCGGCATCCTGTACGCGCCGGACTACGCGGTGAACGCCGGCGGCGTGATGAACGTGGCGCTGGAGATCACCGGCTACAACCGCGAGCGCGCGATGCGGATGATGCGGACGATCTACCACAACCTCGGCCGCATCTTCGAGATCGCCGAGCGCGACAGCATCCCGACCTACAAGGCCGCCGACCGCATGGCCGAGGAGCGCATCGACATCATGGGCAAGCTGAAGCTGCCGATGGGCCGCACCACCCCGCGCTTCCAGGGACGCATCCGCGGCGGGCATTGATCTGGGCCTTGTCCAGATCAATCCAAGGTTTGCAATGCAAACCCTGGGCCCGCTGCAGTGCATCCGAATCCCCCGCCGCTGCCGCGGCCGCCCCCCTTCAGCAAAGGGGGGCTCCGCCAATCGCCAGATAAAGACGGCGGTGCCCACACTTTCCACAGGGACTAGGTAGAAGCCATGCGTCCATTTCCATTAGGCGAAGAGATCGACGCGCTGCGCGAGGCGGTCCGTCGTTTCGCCGAGGCCGAGATCGCGCCGCGCGCCGAGACCATCGACCACGAGAACGTCTTCCCGCAGGACCTGTGGGCGAAGCTGGGCGAGATGGGCCTGCTGGGCATGACCGTGCCGGGCGAGTTCGGTGGCAGCGGGATGGGCTACCTCGCCCACCTGGTGGCGATGGAGGAGATTTCGCGTGCGTCCGGCTCGGTCGGCCTGAGCTACGGCGCGCATTCCAACCTTTGCGTCTCCAACCTGTTCGCCAACGGCACGCAGGCGCAGCGCGAGAAGTATCTGCCGAAGCTGTGCAGCGGCGAGTGGAAGGGCGCGCTGGCGATGAGCGAGCCCGGCGCCGGCTCCGACGTGGTCGGCTCGATGTCCTGCCGCGCGGAGCTGAAGGGCGACGTCTGGGTCGCCAACGGCAACAAGATGTGGATCACCAACGGTCCCGAGGCCGACGTGCTGATCGTCTACATGCGCACGGCCAGCCGCGAGCTCGGCTCCAAGTGCATGACCGCCTTCATCGTCGAGCGCGGCATGAAGGGGTTCTCGACCGCGCAGAAGCTCGACAAGCTCGGCATGCGCGGCTCGAACACCTGCGAGCTGGTGTTCGAGAACTGCGAGATCCCGGCCGGGAACGTGCTCGGCGAGGTCAACAACGGCGTCAAGGTGCTGATGAGCGGCCTCAACACCGAACGGCTGGTACTGAGCGGCGGTCCGCTGGGCCTGATGCAGGCAGCGCTCGACATCGCCCTGCCCTACGTTCGCGAGCGCCGCCAGTTCGGCCAGGCGATCGGCACGTTCGGGATCATGCAGGCGAAGATCGCCGACATGTACACCGCGCTGCAGTCGGCCCGCGCGTTCGCCTACCAGGTCGCGCGCGACTACGACGCCGGCCACAAGAGCCGCATCGATGCCGCCAGCTGCCTGCTGCATGCGTCCGACGCGGCGGTGCAGGTCGCGCTGGAGGCGATCCAGGCGCTCGGCGGCAACGGCTACATCAACGAGTACCCGACCGGCCGCATCCTGCGCGACGCGAAGCTGTACGCGATCGGCGCCGGCACGAACGAGATCCGCCGGATGCTGATCGGCCGCGAGCTGTTCAACGGCAACAGCTAGTCTGCTGTGGCCGGTCTTCCGGATGCCGGCTCTCGCCGGTTACCCGCCGCCGCGCAGCCGGCTGGGGGCGGCGCCGAAACGGACGCGGAATGCACGCGAGAAACTCGACAGTGAGCGGAAGCCGTTGCGATAGGCCACTTCCGACACCGGCAGGCTGGACAATGCCGGATTGACCAGCATCGCCTTCGCCTTCTGCAGGCGCAGTTCCTTCAGCCGTTCCATCACCGGCTGTCCGCTGTCATGGAAGAGCTTGTGCAGATAGCGTTCGGAGATGCCACAGCTCCGCGCGATGCCCTCGGCAGTCAGGCCTTCCATCGCATGATTCGCGGCGATGAAATCGAGCACACGGCGCTTGTGTGCGGCCACCAGCGAGCGGTCGTCACAACAAGTGCCGGGGGCTCCGCGCAGCATCAACGCGACCAGATCGCAGATCTGTCCTTCCAGCAGGCTTGCCTCGCCGGCGCCCAGGTGCTCGGCCACGCGATAGGCATGGCGGAGGTGGTGACCCAGCAGCTCAGCGCGTGGATTGCTGCCGTCGAGCTCGGCGGCATGGGCCGTGGGCAGGCTCGCCACCCGTTGCTTGAGTAGATGAGTGGGAATCTTCAGGTTGAAGGTTTCGTAGCGCCCCTGCGGCTGGATGTCGGCCGATACCGCACCGTGCAGAAAATAGATGCGGCCCGGCGTGATTTCGATGCTCTCTCTGTCGATGCGATTGCGTGATGCGCCTGCCATTGGCAGCGCCACCACATAACAGGGGTCGTCGAAGCGGCTGAGATTGCGTGGCGTACGCCGCAGTCGCAGTCCGTCGATCGCGAAATGGTTGTAGCGCAGTGCGCCCAGTGCACGGGTGCCAAGCCGGTCCAGCCGCCAGTCCTCGCGATGCGGCAGCATGTCGAGCTCGCCCCACTGGGGATCGGCGATGGTCTGCCAGGAGGGCACGCGCGCCACGTCGTACCGCGACGCCGGATAGGGCGCGACCGGAAGGCGCGGCCTGCTTGCAACGATGGACATCTTCACGCTCCGGGTCGGACATCGGACGCCCCGATCATAGGGACAATATCGCCCCACGCACGCTGCGCTGCGCCACCGGCGGCGCAGCTGCGGTCAAGCGAACGTGCGCCGACGGCGAAGCCGTACCCGGTTCGGCTGGCCATAACGATGCCATCGCGGAGTAGAAGCCCATGGGAGCCCGAACCTTCACGACTATCGCTGCCGTTCTGTTGCTGCCGGTCTCGCCCCTTCCGGCCCGATCCGTTCGGAGCTCGTGCCGGGCATGACCATCACGCCCGACGTCACCTACCCACTCTTTTTCACCAGCCCCAGGGCAAGCTCCAGTTCGTGTTCCAGCTGGGCGGTTCGGGCAGCGGCGACTGGCATTTCTACGAGTACGGCGCCACCGGCTGGAAATATGTCGGCATGCTCTTTTCCCGGCTGGGCAGCTACGCCGGCAAGGGCCGTCGGTGCGCCTATCCCAACCCGTTCCGCTACGACCGGAACGGCCGCCTGCACGTCACCTGGAGTTGGCGCGAGGACGGCACCGGCCTCAACGGCAACCATGACCTCGGTTACGCCTACGCCACCGCCCATACCGCGCTGACCAACGCGGCCAACAGCCACTCCGGTGGCACCATCGTCAGGACCGGCACGTTGCGCGCTCACGCCGACGGCATGCTCGGCGCGGGCGACGTGATCGTCGTCGACACCGCCACCCTGCAGCTCTCGCATGGCACCTCACACGACTACCTCGCGGACGACGCGATTCTGGTCGCCGATGCCACGGCCTCCGAGGACCTTGCGTTCACGGGCACCGGCACCGTAGGTGCGCTCTCGCTGAACGGTGGCGCCAGCTTCGTCGCCCCCGGCTCATGGGGCGCGCTCGGCTCCGATGCGGTCAATGCCTCCGCCCGCTTCGCCGGCACCGGTCTGCTGCGGGTCCTCGGGGGAGAGTAGACGACTTGCGCGGTGAACGGCCTCGGCCTGCGCCCGGCAGCCCCACCGCCCCTGGCATCCAGCGCAACGCCACGGGCTGTACGGCTGCGGTCAACCAGACGTGCGTCTACGGTGAAACGACGCACGGCCGAGCTGGCTATAACGGTGTCATTGCAACGTACTGGGAGATTGCATGCGCAAGAACTGTCTGGCGGCGGCCATCGGGGCCGGCCTGGCGATGTCGCCCGGCACCGCGGCGTGGGCGCAACAGGCCGGCGCGGATATGCCGGCAGCCAAGGTGCCGGCCGCGACCGAAGCGGCAACCACGCTCGATGCGCTCACCGTCACCGCGCGGCGCCGCGCCGAATCGGTGCAGGACGTGCCGGTCGCGGTCAGCGCGTTCGGCGCCGACCAGCTCGAGGACCTGCAGGCCGACAACCTGTCCGGACTGCAGGGCGCGGTGCCCAACCTCAACGTCGCCCAGGGCCGCGGCAGCGCCTCGTCGGCCAACGTGTTCATCCGCGGCATCGGCCAGCCCGACGCCCTGCCCAGTTTCGATCCGGGCGTGGGTATCTATGTCGACGACGTCTACTACTCCCGCATCCAGGGCGCGCTGTTCAACCTGTTCGATATCGAGCGCATCGAGGTGCTGCGCGGGCCACAGGGCACCCTGTACGGCAAGAACTCGACCGGTGGCGCGATCAAGCTGGTCACCCGCGAGCCGGGAGACAGCACGACCGGGATGGTCGAAGCGGCATTCGGCGACCACGGCCGTGCCGACTTCCGCGGGTACGCCGCGACGCCGCTGAGCGACACCGTCGGCGTCAGTGCCGCGCTGATTTCCAGCCATAACGACGGATACGTCCGCGACGACTCCGGCCGCCATTACAACGACGACAGCACCGGTGCCGGCCGCGTCAAGCTGTCGCTGCGTCCGGGCGATGCGTTCACCGCGACCCTCGCCGTCGACTACACCCGGCAGAACAACGCGCTGACGCTGGGCAATCCGGAAGCGCCGCTGTTCCGGGTCGACCTGGCCACCGGCGGCAGCGATCTGTTGTTCGTACCGTCATCGGGTGATTACGACTTCGTCAGCAACACCTCGATCGACGCCGGCCGCGGCCAGCACCTGGTCCACCAGGGCATCAGCGCGACGCTGTCCTACGCGCTCAACGAGGCCTGGCTGCTGAAGAGCATCAGTGCCTACCGCGACCTCGACCTGGCCTACTACATCGACATCGATGCCTCACCGTTCCGGCTGGGCGACACCTACGCGACGCTGGATCAGGACCAGCTCAGCCAGGAGCTGCAGCTGCAATACGACAACGGTCGCAACATCCGCGCCGTCTACGGCCTGTACTGGCTGCAGGAGGAATACGACGGTCACCAGGACGTGGTCAGCGACGACGTGCTGCGCTTCGGTCCGATGCCGGTCGCCTACCGCACCCTCAGCGACGACCGGCAGAAGGCGACCAGCAGCGCCGCGTTCGGCCAGGTGTCGTGGGAGTTCATACCGGGTTGGACGCTCGGCGCCGGCCTGCGCTACAGCCACGAACGCAAGGACTACCGGCGCGTCAACGCGGCGATCACCAGCCTGCCGCCGCTCGACAGCCGCTTCAGCTTCACCGGCAGCCGGAGCTGGACCGCCTGGACGCCCTCGCTGAGCCTGAGCAAGGCCTTCGGCGACAACGTGATGGCGTACGCGTCGGCCAACCGCGGTTTCAAGTCCGGCGGCTTCAACGGCCGCGCCAGCCGCGACGCCGAGACGCGCCCGTTCGATCCCGAATACGTATGGACCTACGAGCTGGGGCTGAAGTCGACCAGCCGCAACGGTCGCCTGCGCGGCAACATCACCGCGTTCCACAGCGACTATCGCGACTTCCAGGCGCGCGTGGCCGATGTGGCCGATCCCGGTTCGCCGGTTCCGAGCTTCGTGTTTCCGGTGCTCAACGCGGCGGAAATGAGTATCGACGGCGTCGAACTGGAAGGTACGGCGCTGCTGGGCGAAGGCACCCGGCTGTCGGCGCAGGTCGGCTGGATGGATGCACGCTATGAGTCGTTCGACGACCCGCGTACCGTGCTCGATCCGAATCTGGCGAACCTGCACGATCACGTCCCGTTCTCGCCACGCTGGACCGCGCAGCTGGCGCTCAGCCAGAGTTTCGGGCTCGGCAACGGCAGCACCCTCACGGTCGGCGGCGACGTCTCCTATCGCGACGACACCTGGCTGAGCGTCGACAACCGCGCGACGCTGCGGCAGCCGGCCTACACCCTGGTCGGCCTGTTCGCGAGCTGGGACTCGGCCGACTTGCGCTGGCAGTTGCGCGCCGGCGTACGCAACCTCACCGACGAGGTCTACAAGACCGACGCCCAGGAATTCTCCAGCGTCGCCAACGTGCAGACCGCCTACTACGGCTGGCCGCGCAACTACTCGGTCTCGCTGCGCTACAGCTTCTGACGGCAACGAAAATGGACACCATGACCCTCGACTACACCGAGCACCACTGCCGCGCCGCCGATGGGCTGACGCTGTACTGCCGCGACTACCCGGGGCCCAGGACGTCGCCGCCGATGGCCGTCGTGTGCCTGCCCGGACTGACCCGCAACTGCCGTGACTTCGAGGCCCTGGCGCGGCGACTGGCGGTGCGCTGGCGCGTGATCACCCCGGACCTGCGCGGCCGCGGCCGCTCGGACCGCGACCCCGACTGGAGCCACTACCAGCCGCAGGTCTACGCCACCGATGTGCTGGGACTGATCGACGCACTGCACCCCGGACCGGTGGCCCTGGTCGGTACCTCGTTGGGCGGGCTGGTCGGCATGCTGATCGCGGCGGCCCGGCCCGGGCGGCTGGCCGGACTGGTGCTGAACGACATCGGCCCCGAGGTCGCCCCCGAAGGCGTGGCGCGGATCCGCAGCTACGTCGGCCAGAACGCCGCCGTACGCGATTGGGACGAAGCTGTGGCGCAAACGCGGCTGAGCTACGGGGTGGCCTATCCCGATTTCGACGACGCGCAATGGCAGGCCTTCACCCGGCTCGGCTATCGCGAGGATGCGCAGGGCATCCCGCAACCGGATTACGACCCCGAGATCCGCCGCGCCGCGCAGGGCGACAGCGCCGCATTGTCATTGTGGCCGCTGTTCCCCGCGCTGGCGGCAACACCGATGCTGGTGGTGCGCGGCGAGCACTCCGACATCCTCGCGCCGGCGACGCTGGAGCGCATGCAGGCCGATCACCCGCGCCTGCAGTCGGTCACCATCGCACAGCGCGGGCATGCGCCGACCCTGGACGAGCCCGGCAGCGTGGAGGCCATCGAGTCGTTTCTTGCCGGTCTGTGATGCTTCGCTTTGCCTGCGGAGCGGTGCCGCGACCCGCGACCCGCGGCCCTGCAGACATGGGCGGGATCGGCCCGATTCGCCCGACGTTTGCCGCACTGCGGCATCGCGGCCCATAATCGAGAATTCCCGACCCCCACGGTCGTACCGTCTGTGCAGGAGTTCTCCATGAGCGACGTCGTCATCGTCGGTGCCAAGCGCACCGCCATCGGTTCCTTCCTCGGCCAGTTCACCGGCACGCCCACGCCGGTGCTCGGCAGCGCGGTCATCACCGGCGCGCTGGAGCAGGCCGGTGTCGCCGCCGACCAGGTCGACGAGGTGATCATGGGCTGCGTGCTGCCGGCCGGCCTCGGCCAGGCGCCGGCCCGCCAGGCCGCGCTCGGCGCCGGTCTGCCTGCCGCGGTCGGCTGCACCACGATCAACAAGGTCTGCGGCTCGGGCATGAAGGCGGTGATGTTCGGCCACGACCTGATCAAGGCCGGCTCGGCCAGCGTGATCGTCGCCGGCGGCATGGAGTCGATGACCAACGCGCCGCACCTGCTCAACGGCTCGCGCACCGGCATCCGCTACGGCAGCGCCGACTTCCTCGACCACATGGCGTGGGACGGCCTGACCAATCCGTACGACGGCAAGGCGATGGGCGTGTTCGGCGATGCCACCTGCGCCGAGTACGGCCTCGATCGCGAGGCGCTCGACGCGTACTCGGCCGAGAGCGCACGCCGTGCGCAGCAGGCGCAGGCCGAGGGCGTGTTCAAGGACGAGATCGTTCCGGTCACGGTCAAGACCCGCAAGGGCGAAGTCGTGGTCGACAGCGACGAGGAGCCGGCCAAGATCGACACCGGCAAGATTCCGACCCTGCGCGCCGCATTCGGCAAGGACGGCGTGCTGACCGCCGCATCCTCTTCGAAGATCTCCGACGGCGCCGCCGCGACCGTGCTGATGAGTGCCGACGAGGCGGGCAGGCGCGGCCTGAAGCCGATCGCGCGCATCGTTGCCCACGCCACCCATTCGCAGGCGCCGGAACGGTTCACCACCGCTCCGGTCAAGGCGATCGCCAACGTGCTCGAAAAGGCCGGCTGGCAGGTCGGGGACGTCGACGTGTTCGAGGTCAACGAGGCATTCGCCTGCGTGGCGATGGCGCCGATCAGGGATCTCGGCATCCCGCACGAGAAGTTGAACGTCCATGGCGGCGCACTCGCCCTGGGTCATCCGATCGGCGCCAGCGGCGCCCGCCTGATCGTCACCCTGCTCAACGCCCTGAAGGTCCGTGGCGGCAAGCGCGGCGTCGCATCGCTGTGCATCGGCGGCGGCGAAGCGACCGCGATCGCGATCGAACTGGCCTGACCGGCGGAGAACGGCAGGCGCGAAAAACGCCCTCCGTACCGTGGGTTACGGACACGGATAACCGCCTGTTAACATGCCCCGGTAAGATAGATGAACAAGCCGCTTGACACGCGTCACCGGCTTGTCATCATGTTATCGGCGCGCAGTTGCGCGTTGCCAAACCAAATCGACGAGGATTCCGAATCATGACCATGAACAAGGCGCTGCTCGCCCTGGCCCTGGGCTTTGCCCTGGCTGCATGCACCAATCAGCAGCAGGCTCAGGACGCTGCTGCCGACGCTTCCGAGGCTGCCACCGAAGCCGCCGACGCTGCCACCGCCGCTGCCGAAGCCGGCACCGACGCGGCTGCTGACGCTGCCCAGGCTGCTGCCGACGAGGCCGCTGCCGCTGCCGACGCCGCCGCCACCTCGGCCGACGCCGCTGTGGACGCGACCACCGACGCCGCCGCCGACGCGGCTGCCGAGATGGCCGAACAGGCTGCCGACACGGCCGAAGCCGCTGCCGACGATGCCGAGGCTGCTGCCGAAGAAGTCAAGCAGTAATCTGCCGCTTCAAGCTGTATCCGAAAGCCGCCGGCGCCTGCCGGCGGCTTTTTCCTTGAGGGAAGGCGGTCGGGCTTCCGGGTGGACCCGTTGACACGAGTCGAGGCCGGAAGGCCTCGCCATCTTCGCCTGCCCTCCACATTCCGCAGCCTAGGCTGCCCACCGTTCCACAGACAGATACCGGAGATCCCATGAACACCAAGCTGTATGTTGCCCTCATCGCTTCCGTGCTGGCTCTGACGGCTTGCCAGAACGAGACCTCCACCGCCCAGAACGCCGCGGCCGAAGCCGAAGCCGCCGCCGACGAGGCCGGCGCCGCTGCTGCCGACGCCGTCGACGCCGCCGGTACCGCCGTGGTCGAGGGCGCCGATGCCGCCGCCGCCGCGACCGGCGAGGCCGCTGCCGAAGCCGGCGCCGCAGTCGAAGGCGCCGCCGACGAGGCCGCGGCTGCGGCCGACGCCGCCGCTGCAGATGCCGCCGCCGCAGGCGCCGATGCCGCCGATGCGGTCGCCGACAAGGCGCAGGAAATCGCCGACAAGGCGCAGGCCGCCGCCGAGGAAGCCAAGGAAGACGCCGGCAACTGAGCCGCATCCGACCACGCGTTCCGCAAGGGCCCGCATTCGCGGGCCCTTGTTTTTTGGCCGGCGCGTCGGTGCAACGGGGCGAGCGCGTGGACGGCCCGCAAGCGGCGCTGCGCATGGTTTCGCCGGACGGCGGCGCGCTGGCCGCTCCGGGACCTTTGTGGTTTGATGCCGACCTCGTTCCCGATGCCGTTGCCCATGCCCGCGATCACTTCCCAGCTCGACCCGCGCTCGCAGGACTTCCAGGACAATGCGGCCTACCACCGCGCCCTGGTCGACGAGCTCGACGCCCGCCTCGCCCGCGCCGCGCTGGGCGGCGGCGACAAGGCGCGCGACAAGCACACCGAACGCGGCAAGCTGCTGGTCCGCGACCGCATCACCGCCCTGCTCGATCCCGGTTCGCCGTTCCTGGAGATCGCGCCGTTGGCCGCGGAAGGCATGTACGACGATGCCGCGCCGGCCGCCGGGATGGTCTGCGGGATCGGCCGGGTGATGGGTCAGGAGGTGGTGGTCGTCGCCAACGACGCGACCGTCAAGGGCGGCACCTATTTCCCGATGACGGTGAAGAAGCACCTTCGCGCGCAGGAGATCGCGCGCGAGAACAACCTGCCCTGCGTATACCTGGTCGACTCCGGCGGTGCGTTCCTGCCGCTGCAGGACGAGGTGTTCCCGGACAAGGAACACTTCGGCCGCATCTTCTACAACCAGGCGCGGCTGTCCGCCGAGAACATCCCGCAGGTGGCGGTGGTCATGGGCAGTTGCACCGCGGGCGGCGCCTACGTGCCGGCGATGTGCGACGAGTCGGTGATCGTGAAGGAACAGGGCACGATCTTCCTCGGCGGTCCGCCGCTGGTGAAGGCCGCCACCGGCGAGGTCGTGGATGCCGAGACCCTCGGCGGCGCCGACGTGCATACCAGCGTTTCCGGCGTCGCCGACCACTTCGCCGAGGACGATCGCCATGCGCTGCAGATCGCGCGCGACATCGTCGGCACCTTCAATCGCCGCAAGACCCTGCCGGTCGCAACGCGGCAGGCGGCCGAGCCGCTCTACCCCGCCGAGGAGCTGTACGGGATCGTGCCGAGGGATACCCGGCGCCCGTTCGACATCCGCGAGGTGATCGCGCGGGTCACCGACGGCAGCGAACTGCAGGAGTTCAAGGCGCGCTACGGCAAGACACTGGTCACCGGCTTCGCCCACATCCACGGTTACCCGGTCGGCATCGTCGCCAACAACGGCATCCTGTTCGCCGAGAGCGCGCTCAAGGGCGCGCACTTCATCGAGCTGTGCAACCAGCGCGGGATCCCGCTGGTGTTCCTGCAGAACATCACCGGCTTCATGGTCGGCAAGAAGTACGAGCAGGCGGGCATCGCCAAGGACGGGGCCAAGATGGTCACCGCGGTGGCCTGCTCGCACGTGCCCAGGTTCACGGTGGTGATCGGCGGCAGCTTCGGCGCCGGCAACTACGCGATGTGCGGCCGGGCCTATGGCGCCCGCTTTCTCTGGATGTGGCCGAACGCACGGATCAGCGTGATGGGCGGCGAGCAGGCGGCCAGCGTGCTGGCCACCGTGCGCCGCGACGGCATCGAGGCGCGCGGCGGCGAATGGAGCATGGAGGACGAAGAGACCTTCAAGACACCGATCCGCGAACAGTATGAAACCCAGGGCAGTCCGTGGTACGCGACCGCCCGGCTGTGGGACGACGGCATCATCGACCCGGCCGACACCCGTCGCGTGCTCGGCCTGGGCCTGTCGGCGAGCCTCAATGCGCCGATCGAGAGCGGCCCGGGCCGCGATGGCACCCGCTTCGGCGTGTTCCGGATGTAGCCGTCAGGCGGGACGTCGGCGCCGGGCCTGTCACGAAGGGGCGATCGCGTAGGGAGTCGTGCGGATCGATCGGCGGACAACTGAACAGGTGTCACCCAGGTTACCGTTGGCCGATTGTTGAGAGCGGTCACAGCGGACACCGGCCACCTGCGTGCTAGCCTCGGTTGTTGTCGATTTTTCCGCGGCTTGCGCCCCCCAAAGTCCCGCCAGAGGAGTCCCGCACGATGGCCATTTTCAACAGTCCCGCCTCCCCACAGAAGCGCGAGAACGCGCCGCCGCCGGAGACTCCGACGCCGCGCGCGGTCGAAACGCGCCCCGAGCCGTCGTTCGCCTCCCCGGCCACCGCACCCGCACCCGCGACCCAGCGCGCGCCGGCGAACCAGCTGAAGGAATCGGTGATCGCTTCCGACCTGACGATCGAGGGCAAGATCGAGGGCTCCGGGCACGTGCGCCTGGCCGGCAAGTTCAAGGGCGATGTCAACGTGCAGGGCGATCTGACGATCGAAGTCGGCGCCAAGCTCAACGGCGGGGTCAAGGCCCGCAAGGTGATCATTGCCGGTGAGCTGGAAGGCAACATCGATTCGGCCGAGCGTGTCGAACTGCTCGACAGCGGCGCGATGATCGGCGACATCAAGGCCGGCACCGTGACCGTCGCGGCCGGCTCCAAGATGCGCGGCCAGGTCGAATTCGGCTGGAGCGGCAAGGACGGCAAGTCGAACGGTTCCGGCAACGGCAAGGGTGCCGCCGGGGAGAACGGCGCCGGCGCATGAGCGCGCTCCGCCCAGGCACGCCTGGCGCGACGCGGACCTGCCCGCACTGCAAGACCACGATCCTCGAAAGCGCGAACGTCTGTCCCGCGTGCCAGCACCACCTGCGCTTCGATCCCGACGCGGTCGGGTCGAAGGCGCAGCGCACGGTGCCGCTGCGGGTGGAAGGCACGATCCGGCCGCAGCCGACCGACGGCGCGCTCGAATACACGATGGTGGTCTCGATCCGCAACGAGCGCGGCGAGGAGATCGATCGCCAGGTGATCGGCGTCGGCGCGCTCTACCCGGGCGAGGAACGCAGTTTCACGCTCGCGGTGGAGGCGTTCGAGGTCAAGGGTTACCGCGCCGGCAAGGGACGCAGCCGGCACTGAGCGGCCCGCGCGCACGGCCCCCAGCTCTGCCGCCCGCACGATGGGCGGCCATCAACAGAACCCATCGCGGCTTACGCCGCTGCTACAGGAGCGGCGTGACCCGCGATGGCCGTGGCCTGAAGGTCCGCTCAGTCCGCCGGTCCGCAACCGTCGCAACCTCCACAGGCGCCGGCGGCTCCCGTTGCGCGCGGGGCGATCCAGCGTCCCAGCGCGCGCATCCAGCCGGGCCGGCGCTCGCGTACCATCGGCACCGCGCATGCCACCCGCAGCCGGCGGGTGAACGCCGGCAACTGCCGGTTCAGCACGTAGGCCGCGCTGGCCACTACCGCCAACGCGATCAGCAGGTACTGCAGCAGCAGACCGGTCTCCATCATCCCGCCCCCAACGCCACCGCGACCTGGTAGGTCAGCATCGCGGCCAGATAGGCGAGGCCGAACAGGTAGCCGGCCGAGATCGCGACCTGCTTCCACGAGCCGGTCTCGCGCTTGATCGTCGCCAGGGTCGAGATGCACTGCGGCGCATAGATGAACCACACCAGCAGCGCCAGCGCGGTCGCCAGCGACCAGCCGTCGCTGATGACCGGTGTCAGCGCCTGGGTCGCCGCTTCGTCGTCGGCCGCCGACAGCGCATAGACCGTCGCCAGCGACGACACCGCGACTTCTCGCGCGGCCAGGCCCGGGATCAGCGCGATGCAGATCTGCCAGTTGAAGCCCAGCGGCGCGAACACCGCGGTCATCGCGTGGCCGATGCGGCCGGCGAAGCTGTAGTCGATCGCCGGACCGGTCGCCCCTTCCGGCGCGCCGGGGAAGCTGAGCAGGAACCACAGCAGGATGGTCAGCGACAGGATGATGCCGCCGACCCGGCGCAGGAAGATCCACGCCCGCTCCCACAGGCCGATCAGCAGGTCGCGCGGATGCGGGACGCGGTAGGACGGCAGCTCCAGCAGCAACGCATGCTCGCCCTTGTCGCGGCGCCACTTCTTCATCACCCACGACACCGCCAGCGCGCTGAAGATGCCGGCCATGTACAGCGCGAACAGCACCAGGCCCTGCAGGTTGAAGATGCCGACGTCCCGCTGCGGGATGAACGCGCCGATCAGCAACGCATAGACCGGCAGCCGAGCCGAACAGGTCATCAACGGCGCGACCATGATCGTCGCCAGGCGGTCGCGGGGGTCCTGGATCGAGCGCGTCGCCATGATGCCCGGGATCGCACAGGCGAAACTGGACAGCAGCGGGATGAACGAGCGCCCCGACAGCCCCGCCGACGCCATCAGCTTGTCGAGCAGGAACGCGGCGCGCGGCAGGTAGCCGGACTCTTCCAGCGCGAGGATGAACGCAAACAGGATCAGGATCTGCGGCAAGAACACGATCACGCCGCCGAGGCCGGCGATGATGCCGTCGGCAAGCAGGCTGGTCAGCGGCCCCTCCGGCAGGGTCGCGGTCACCCACTCTCCCAGCGCGCCGGTGCTGCCGTCGATCAGGTCCATCACCGGCGTAGCCCAGGCATAGACCGCCTGGAAGATCAGGAACATCACCGCCGCCAGTGCGGCCAGCCCGAATACCGGATGCAGCAGCCAGCGGTCCAGCGCGTCGTCGATCGCGGCCGTGCGGCGCGGCATGCCGACCGCGAGCGACAGCAGCCGCCGCGTCTCCGCGTGCAGGGCGTCGGGATCCTCGGCGGCGCCATCGGGCATCTGCCGTTTGGGCGGATGCAGTTCGCTTCCGAGCGTGTCGATCTTCGCCACCAGCTCGCGCGCCCCATGCCGCTGCACCGCGACGGTCGCCACCACCGGCACGCCCAGCTCGCGCTCCAGCGCCTGCAGGTCGACCTCGATCCCGCGCCGGCGCGCGGCATCCATCATGTTGACCGCCAGCACCATCGGCTTGCCCAGCGCGCGCACCTCCAGCGCGAAGCGCAGGTGCAGGCGCAGGTTGGTCGCATCGACCACGCAGACGATCACGTCCGGCGCGGCCTCGCCCGGATAGAAGCCGCGACAGAAGTCGCGGGTCACCGCCTCGTCGAGGCTGGCGGCATGGAAGCTGTAGGCGCCGGGCAGGTCGAGCACCGCGTAGTGGCGGCCGGACGGCGCACGCAGGCGGCCTTCCTTGCGCTCGACGGTGACGCCGGCGTAGTTGGCGACCTTCTGGCGGCTGCCGGTCAACTGGTTGAACAGCGCGGTCTTGCCACAGTTGGGGCTGCCGACCAGGGCCAGGCGCAGGGCGGGTGCCTCGCTCATGCCGTGCCTCCTTCGACCGCGACGCGCACGCGTGCGGCCTCGGCCCGGCGCAGCGCGAAGCGGGTGAAGCCCACCTGCACCAGCAAGGGTTCGGCAGTGAACGGACCGGCCGCCATCAGTTCGACGCGCTCACCTGCGACGAAGCCGAGTTCGCGCAGACGGCGGGCGATGGCATCGTTCGGAATCGCGTCCTCCACGCACTCGACGATGGCCGCAACGCGGCGCGGCAGTTCGGACAGCTTCAAGTCGCGCACCTGAGCAAATAGGAATTGTTCTCAATTCTAGCACCGACATGCCGCGATTAGCGCGTCCAGCAACGGCTCGCCCGTCCCCGGCACGCCCGGCGCAAGCGGCTTTCCGGCCTTGCCTTATCATCTGCCGGGTGTTCCGACCGACCCGGCAAAACTCCCGATGAGCTCTCCCCTGCTGACCCTGCGCGATGGCGCGGTCGCCCGCCTCCGGCTCAACCGGCCGGATCTGCACAATGCCTTCGACGCCAACCTGATCGCCGCGCTGACGGCGGCCTTGCTAGGGCTGGCCGATGAGGACGGCGTCCGCGTGGTGGTGCTGGAGGGCGAAGGCGCCTCGTTCTCCGCCGGTGCCGACCTGAACTGGATGCGTTCGATGGCCACCGCCAGCGAGGACGAGAACCGCGAGGATTCGCTCGCCCTGGCGCGGCTGATGCGCACCCTGGACGAGCTGCCGAAGCCGACCATCGCCCGCGTCCATGGCGCGGCGTTCGGCGGCGGGGTCGGCCTGGTCGCCTGCTGCGACATCGCGATCGGCGCCGAGGGGGCCCGGTTCGGTCTGACCGAGGCCCGGCTGGGCCTGCTGCCGGCGGTGATCTCGCCCTACGTGATCGCCGCGATCGGCCCGCGCCAGGCGCGTCGGCTGTTCGCGACCGCCGAGATCCTCGACGCCGACGAGGCCCGCCGGATCGGCCTGCTGCACCGGGTCGTCGCCGCCGAGGCGCTGGACGAGGCGGTCCAGCGGGAGATCGACCTGTTGCTCAAGGCCGGCCCGGTGGCCGCCGCGACCGCGAAGCGGCTGGTGCGCCAGGTCGTCGCCCATGGCGACCGCGACCGTCACGACCACGACAATGCCGCCCTGATCGCCCGCCTGCGGGTGTCGCCGGAAGGCCAGGAAGGCCTGACCGCCTTCCTCGACAAGCGCAAGCCGGAATGGATCGGAGGCTGACGGCATGTTTGAAAAAATCCTGATCGCCAATCGCGGCGAAATCGCCTGCCGGGTCATCCGCAGTTGCCGTCGCCTCGGCATCCGCACCGTGGCGGTCTATTCCGAGGCGGATGCCGATGCCCAGCATGTGCGCCAGGCCGACGAGGCCTACTGCATCGGCGGTCCGCGGCCGGCCGACAGCTACCTGCGCGGCGATGCGATCCTGGCCGTCGCCCGACACAGCGGCGCGCAGGCGATCCACCCCGGCTATGGCTTCCTCAGCGAGAACGCCGACTTCGCCGACGCGGTCGAGGCCGCAGGACTGGTGTTCATCGGCCCGAAGGCCGCGTCGATGCGCAAGATGGGCAGCAAGGCCGGTGCCAAGCAGCTGATGGAGACCGCCGGTGTCCCGGTGGTGCCGGGCTACACCGGCGAAGACCAGTCGACCGCGACATTGCAGGCCGAGGCCGACCGGATCGGTTATCCGCTGATGATCAAGGCCGCGCACGGCGGCGGCGGCAAGGGCATGCGCATCGTGCGCGAGGCCGGCGAGTTCGTTGCCAGCCTCGAGAGCTGCCAGCGCGAGGCAGCCAACGCATTCGGACGCGACCGCGTACTGCTGGAGCGCTACGTCGAGAAGCCCCGCCACATCGAGATCCAGGTGTTCGGCGACCGCTTCGGCGGGGCGATGCACCTGAACGAGCGCGAGTGCTCGGCGCAGCGCCGCTACCAGAAGGTGCTGGAGGAATCGCCGTCGCCGTTCCTCAGCCCCGAACTGCGTCGCGCGATGGGCGAGGCGGCGGTGCTGGCCGCGCGCACGATCGACTACGTCAACGCCGGCACGGTCGAGTTCATCGTCGGCCAGGACGGACCGGCTTCCGGGGCGAACTTCTATTTCATGGAGATCAACACCCGCCTGCAGGTCGAACACCCGGTCACCGAGATGGTCACCGGACTGGACCTGGTCGAGTGGCAATTGCGGATCGCCGCCGGCGAACCGCTGCCGCTGACCCAGGAGGAGGTCCGCCAGGACGGGCACGCGATCGAGGTGCGGCTGTACGCCGAGGATCCCGAGGCCGGCTTCCTGCCCGGCTCCGGACGGCTGGAACGGCTGCGTCTGCCGCGGCCCGATGCGGGGGTGCGGATCGACGCGGGCGTGGTCGAGGGCGACACCGTGACGATCTTCTACGACCCGATGATCGCCAAGCTCATCGTCCACGACCGCGACCGCCCGACCGCCCTCGCCCGCCTGCGCGATGCGTTGTCGCAATGCGCGATCGAGGGGCCGAAGTCGAACGTCGCATTCCTGGAACGGCTGGTGCGCCACCCGGCGGTGGTCGGGGGCACGATCGATACCGGCTACCTGGACCGCCACCTCGACGAGTTCACCGGCACCGATGAGGCGGCCGACGCCGACATGGTGCTCGCCGCCGCGGTCGCCGTGCTGATCGAGCAGGAACGACTGACGCGCGAGCGGGCGCTGGCCTCGGCCGACCCGCACTCGCCGTGGGCGATCGCCGACGGCTGGCGGCTCGGCCACGGCAGTCGCCGCAGCATCGCCCTGCTCCACCGCGGCCAGCGGCTGGAGCTGCATGCCCAGGGCAGCGGCGGCGACTACCGCATCGAGTTCGCCGGCGACAGTCACCGGATCGCCGGCGCGCGCCTGGCCGACGGCCGGATCAGCTTCCGTATCGGAGACCGTGGGCTGCGCATGTCGGTGATCGACGACGGCCGTACCCGGGTCGTCCATGACGGCGACCGGCGCCTGCAACTGCAGCCGGTGGCGATGTACCAGGCCGGCACCACCGGCGATGCGGCCGCCGCCGACGCCCTGACCGCGCCGATGCCGGGACGCGTCGTGGTGGTCCGGGTCGGCGAAGGCGACGAGGTCGAGGCGGGCCAGGAGCTGATGGTGATCGAGGCGATGAAGATGGAGCTGAGCCTGAAGGCACCGCGCGGCGGCACGGTGGCCCAGGTCCAGGCCGCGGTCGGGGACTTCGTCGATGCGGACGTCGTGCTGGTAGCGCTGGCATCATGACGGCCATGAAGCCCGCCACGCCCGCCCAGGTCCGGATTGTCGAGGTCGGCCCGCGCGACGGCCTGCAGAACGAGAAAGCGCTGGTCGCGACCGCCGACAAGATCGCGCTGATCGACCGGCTGTCGGCGACCGGGCTGCAGAGCATCGAGGCGACCAGTTTCGTCAGCCCCAAATGGGTGCCGCAGCTGGCCGACGCCGCCGAGGTCTATGCCGGCATCGCCCGCCGGCCGGGCGTGCACTACCCTGTGCTGGTGCCGAACGAGAAAGGCTACGAGCGCGCCCGCGAGGTCGGGGTCGAGGAGATCGCAGTGTTCACCGCCGCGTCCGAGGCGTTCAACCGGAGGAACATCAACGCCGGCATCGACGAGTCGCTGCAGCGCTTCGCGCCGGTGATGGCGCGGGCGCGCGAGGATGGCGTGCGCGTGCGCGGCTACGTTTCCACCGTGCTCGGCTGCCCGTACCAGGGCGAGGTCCCGCTCGCCGACGTGGTGCGGGTCGCCGTTGCGCTGCACCGGATGGGCTGCTACGAGGTCTCGCTCGGCGACACCATCGGCGTCGGCACGCCAGGCAAGGCGCGGGCGATGTTCAGGGCCGTCGCCGCCGAGGTGCCGGCCGCGGCGCTGGCGGTGCATTTCCACGACACCTACGGACAGGCGCTGGCGAACATCCTCGCCTGCCTGGAGGAAGGGGGCGCGGTGGTCGATGCGGCGGTCTCCGGCACCGGCGGCTGTCCCTACGCGAAAGGCGCCAGCGGCAACGTCGCGACCGAGGACGTCGTCTACATGCTGCGCGGGATGGGCGTGGAAACCGGCATCGACCTCGACGCGCTCGCCGGAACCGGCCGCTGGCTCGCCGCACTGCTCGGCCGCGACAGCGGCAGCAAGGTGGCGAAGGCACTGGCGGCCTCATGACCGTGTCGCCGCCCGTACGCCCCGCTTCCGGCGCCGACCCGGCGTCGTCGGACGACGTGCTGGCGGCGCTGGAACGCGCGCTCGAGGACTCCGCCCAGCCCGAGCCGGTGCGCACCCTGTTGCGCGATGCGCACGATGCGCTGGTGCGGGCACGCGCGGATGCCGACAGCGCAAGGCAGCGTTACGACGCGCTGTTCCATGCGGTTCCCGACCCGGTCAGCATCATCGACTACGACGGCACCGTGCTCGACCTCAACCGCGCCGGGATGAGCGCCTACAAGCGTCCACGCGAGGACGTGGTCGGCCGACCGATCCACGTCCTGAACCCGGACCTGCCGGCCGACCACATGGCGCCGGTGGTCGAGACGCTGCGCCGCGGCAACACCTACGTCATCGAAGTCACCAACATGCGCGCCGACGGCACACGCTTCCCGGTCGAGGTGCACTCCGCCGCATTGCAGTACGACGGCCGCGAATGCCTGGTCGCCGTGGCCCGCGACCTCAGCGGTCGCCGCGACGCCGAGCTGCGCTACCGCGAGCTGGTCGAGACCCTCGACCAGGGCATCCTGGTGCAGGACGCCAGTGGGCGCTACATGTTCGCCAATGCCGCCGCGATGCGGATCTTCGGCATCGGCAAGGGAAAGTTCCTCGAAGACGAGATGCGGCCCGACAACTGGCTGGTGATCGACGAGCACGGCCGCGAACTGCCGCCCAGCCAATGGCCCGCGCAACGGGCGCTGCAGTGGGGCCGCACGATCGAGAGCACGCTGCTGGGCTTCTACCACCGCGAGCGCCGCCAGCTGAGCTGGCTGTCGGTGACCTCGGTGCCGCACTACCCTGCCGGCGGCGACCGTCCGCGCCAGATCCTGTCGCTGTACTCGGACGTGACCGCGCTCAAGCGCGACAGCGCCCTGTTCGACCGCGCCCAGGCGCTGGCCCACATCGGTGGCTGGGAATGGGACAGCGGCCGCGACGAGCTGTACCTGACCGACGAGGCGCAGCGGATCATCGGCTGCCATCCCGCGCCGCGCTACATGGACGCCTTCATGGCCTGCCTGCGGGTGCCGGACCGGCAACGGCTGCGCGACGCGCTGGCCCGGGCGATGGCCACAGGCAACGGGCTGAGCATGGAGCTGCAGGGCGTGCACGGCAGCGGCAAGCCGTTCTGGATCCGGGTGATCGGCGAGCCGCTGGTCGGCACCGCCTACAGCGCGCGGCTGACCGGCACCCTGCAGGACATCACCGAGCGCAAGCAGGCCGAGGAAGTGCTGCGGCTCCAGGCGCGCACCGATCCTCTGACCGGCCTGCTCAACCGCGACGCGATCCTGGAGGAGCTCGACGGCTGGCTGCAGGAACCCGAGCCCACCCGCATCGCCGTGCTCTACATCGACCTGGACCGATTCAAGATCGTCAACGACATGCTCGGGCACGCCGCCGGCGACCGCCTGCTGATCGATGCGTCCCGGCGCATCGCCCACGTGGTCGGGCTGGAAGGCCTGATCGCCCGCTTCGGCGGAGACGAATTCCTGGTCATCTGCATGGCGCAGGACGATCCGGAACGGCCGCAGCGCCTTGCCGGGGCGATCCTGCAGGCATTCGGCACCGCGTTCCGCCTCGATGGCGAGGAGTTCAACATCACCGCCAGCATCGGCATCGCCCACGCCCCGCAGGACGGCCTGGCCTCGCAACAGCTGATCCAGTGCGCGGACGTGGCGATGTACGACAGCAAGCGGCGCGGCCGCAACGGTTCGCAGGCCTTCACGCCCGAGCTGGCCGAGCGCCAGTTGCAGCGGCTGCAACTGGAAACCCACCTGCGCCGCGCGGTCCACAACGACGAGTTCCATCTGGTCTACCAGCCCCAGGTCGACATGCGCAGCGGCCGCCTGCTCGGCACCGAAGCGCTGATCCGCTGGCGCAACCGCTCGCTCGGCGAGATGCGCCCGGATCGTTTCATCGACCATGCCGAGTCCACCGGCGACATCGTCGGCATCGGCCGCTGGGTGCTGCAGGAAGCCTGCCGCCAACTGCGCAGCTGGCGCGACCAGGGCCTGGCGCTCGACCGCATCGCGGTCAACGTGTCCTACCGCCAGTTCCTCAGCGAGGACCTGATCCTGAGCGTGCGGGAAGCGCTCGGGCAGAGCGGCCTGCCCGGCCACATGCTGGAGCTGGAGTTCACCGAACGTGTGCTGATCGAGGACGAACCGGACACCCTGCGCGCCTTCGAGGAACTGCGGGCGATGGGCGTATCGCTGTCGATCGACGATTTCGGCGAAGGCTACAGCGCACTGAACTACCTTCGGCGCCTGCCGATCCATGGCCTCAAGCTCAGCCAGCTGTTCATCCAGGGCGTGCCAGGCAACCAGTCCGACATCGCGGTCTGCCAGGCGGTGACCGGCATCGCCAACAGCCTCGGCTTGCAGGTGGTGGCCGAAGGCGTCGAGCACGAGGCCCAGCGCGACTTCCTGCTGCAACTGGGGATCCGGTTCGGCCAGGGTTTCCTGTTCGCGCCGGGGTTGCCGCCGGACCAGTTGCTGCAGCGCTACCGGACGGATGCGTCGGGCTGATGCGGAACGGGGCGGAACGGATGATGCCCGGCACTGGGAAGTGGCTTCCCACCATGGCCTACCGCGACTTTCACGATGTTCCGCGGCTGACCCTGGTCGAGGATGACGATTGCGGATTCCGGGTGCTGGATTGCCGTTTCGACGACGGCAGCGACGACTACCCGGATGCATACGAATTCTTCTTCGCCGGCCGCGAACATCGCCAAGCCATCGGGTTTCTTGATTCGCGCGACGAAGATATCCGCCGGGCGTGCGTCGCGCGGATACCCGTTGCCCGGGTCGAGTTCGACCCCACGAGGAGATGCCGACTGCGGGTCGCGCACGCTCGCCTGCCAGCCCCATTGCCGCGGAAAAGCGGGATCAGGCCTTAGAATGTCCGGCTCGCCCCGCTTCTGGAGCCGTACCGACATGCAGCTCGATTCCTCCCTGGCCATCGTCACCGGTGGCGTTTCCGGCCTCGGTCTGGCCGTGGCCCGCCATCTGGTCGCCCATGGCGGCAAGGTCGCCCTGTTCGACGTCAACGACGAGAAGGGCGCGGCCGCGGTCGCCGAACTCGGCGAAGCCAGTGCCCGCTACTTCAAGACCGACGTCACCTCCGAAGACGGCGTGGCGGCCAATGTCGAGGCCGCGCGCGAGTTCCTCGGCGGCCTGAATACCGTGGTCAACTGTGCCGGTATCCTCGGCGCCGGCCGCGTGCTCGGCCGCGAGGCGCCGATGCCGCTGGGCAATTTCCAGGCCACGGTCATGGTCAACCTGGTCGGCAGCTTCAACGTCGCCAAGGCCGCGGCCAACCTGATGCAGCACAACGAGCCCGGTACCGATGGCGAGCGCGGCGTGATCGTCAATACCGCGTCCGTGGCGGCCTACGAGGGCCAGATCGGCCAGGCGGCCTATTCCGCGTCGAAGGGCGGCGTGGTCGGCATGACCCTGCCGATGGCGCGCGAGCTGGCCCGGTTCGGCATCCGGGTGATGACCGTGGCGCCGGGCGTGTTCTGGACCCCGATGGTCGACGGCATGCCGGAAAGCGTGCAGCAGTCGCTGGCGGCGTCGATCCCGTTCCCGTCGCGCCTCGGCCAGCCGGAGGAATTCGCCGACCTGGTCGCCTACATCCTCGGCAACACCTACCTCAACGGCGAGACGATCCGCCTCGACGGCGCGACCCGACTGGCACCGAAGTAGCGAGCAGGGGCCGAGGGCAGAGGGCTGGACGACCTTCACGACCCCGGCCGCCCTCCCGCTCGAGTTCCCTATCCCCGCACCTCATCAGCCCTAAAAAAAATGAAAGCCAGCGACATCAAGAAAGGCAACGTCGTCGAATACAACAGCGGCGTCTACCAGGTCCGCGACATCGACCGCAGCTCGCCGCAGGGCCGCGGCGGCAACGTCCGCTTCCGCTTCACCATGTACAGCGTGCCGGGCGGCAACAAGCTCGACGCCAGCTTCGATGCCGACGACGACCTGAAGGAGATCGAGCTCAGCCGGCGCCAGGCGACCTATTCGTACCGCGACGGCGAGGCCTTCGTGTTCCTGGACGACGAGGACTACGCGCCCTACACCCTCGATGCCGACGTCGTCGGCGACGCCGCCGGATACATCGTCGACGATCTCTCAGGCTGCTACGTCCAGCTGATCGACGAGCAGCCGGTCGCGCTGCAACTGCCGCAGACGGTCGCGATCGAGGTCGTCGAGACGCCTCCGGAGCTGAAGGGTGGCACCGCGACCAAGCGTCCGAAGCCGGCCCGGCTGTCGACCGGTATCGAGATCATGGTCCCGGAGTACATCGGCAACGGCGAGCGGGTGCTGGTCAACACCACCACCGGCGAGTTCTCCGGCCGCGCGGACTGAGGCCATGCGCCGACCCGGCCCCGTCCGATGGCGGGTCCGGGCATGCCGCGCTGCTCGGATCGCGGCTTACGCCGCTCCTGCGAAGACCGCTCCAACCCAAGCCGTCTGTTCGTCAGTCCGGCGTTTCCCGCAGGAGCGGCGTAAGCCGCGATCGTTCATGACCTGACCGGACCGTCAGGGCGCCGCGCTACCGCCTACCCGCGCTGCAACCACTTGACCGCCATCCGCCGCATCGACTCGTCGGAGCCTGCGTCTTCGGCCAGCGCGCGGATGTCGCGCCAGGCCAGGTCCAGCGACTCCTCGCTGACGACGAAATCCTCGTTCTCCCCGGCCCTGACCACGTAACGCACATCGAAGTGCCAATGGCCGGGCACCGCGCCGCGCTCGGGAATCCAGTGGCGGTCGAGATCGAACGGCTCCGGTTCCACCTGCAGGCCCGACAGGCCCGACTCCTCCTCCGCCTCCTTCAGCGCTACCCGTGCCAGGTCGCGGTCGCCGTCGGCATGGCCGCCCAGTTGCAGCCATCGACCGAGCTTGCGGTGGTGGGTCAGCAGCACCCGGCTCCCGGAACGGTCGACCAGCCAGGCCGAGGCGGTGAAGTGACCGGCCAGGCGCGAGCGCGAGAACGGATCCTGAGGGGCGTCCAGCAACGCGATGAAGGGCTCGAAACCAGCTTCCTTCGGCCAGCGGCCAGCGTAGTCCAACAGAGCCTGTCGCAGGACGTGAATGGCTTCCCGGGGTGTGTCCGTCATCGTCGGCGCGGGTGCGGAAGGGGGCGCCATTATGCGGGCGCGCAGGCCGGTTTCGCCCGCTTGCCGCTGCTTTCCCGCGTGGGTTAAGGTGGCGCGCCCCCCACGGCCATACGCTCGCTGCGCCGCCTGAACGGGCGGCGGATCACCATCCCCAGGGGAACCCGATGTTCAAAGATCTGTTCGTCACCAAACCGGTGGAACCCGCCGCGCACGTCGATGCCGGTGAGCCGGTGGAGGGCACGCTGCAAGGGGAGGCGAATCTCAAACGTGTATTGACCGCCCGCCATCTGGTCCTGCTAGGTGTCGGTGCAATCATCGGAGCGGGCATCTTCGTGATGACCGGCCAGGCGGCTGCCAATCATGCCGGCCCTGCGATCATGCTCAGCTTCGTTCTCGCGGGAATCGCCTGCGCGTTCGCCGGCCTGTGCTACGCCGAGTTCGCGTCGATGATTCCAGTCTCCGGCAGCGCCTACAGCTACACCTACGCCACCCTCGGCGAGGCGGTGGCCTGGTTCGTCGGCTGGAGCCTGGTGTTGGAATACCTGTTCGCCGCGTCTGCGGTCGCGGTGGGCTGGTCGGCCTACACGGTCAGCCTGATGGAATCGACCGCACAGATGATGGGCAGCGACTGGAAGTTCCCGGCGATGTTCGTCTCGGCGCCGGTGACATACGCCAACGGGCAGTTCGCCGCGACCGGTTCGCTGTTCAACCTGCCGGCGGTGCTGATCGTCTGCGGCGTCGGTTACCTGTGCTACATCGGCATCCGCCAGTCGGCCACCGCCAATGCGGTCATCGTGGCGGTCAAAGTGACGGTGATCCTGGCGCTGATCGGCTTCGGTTCGCAGTACGTCAATCCCGACAACTGGACTCCGTTCATTCCCGCCAACGAGGGCGGCGACCGCTTCGGCTGGCCTGGCGTACTGCGCGCCGCATCGATCGTGTTCTTCGCCTACATCGGCTTCGATGCGGTCTCCACAGCGGCACAGGAAGCTAAGAATCCGCAGCGCGACATGCCGATCGGCATCCTCGGCTCGCTGGTGGTGTGCACAATCCTGTACATCGTCGTCGCTGCGATTCTGACGGGCATGCTGCCCTATACCCAGCTCGGTACCGCCAAGCCGGTCGCCACCGCCCTGGAAAACTATCCGGCCCTGGGCTGGCTGAAGTTCGCGATCGAGGTTGGCGCGGTCGCCGGCCTGACATCGGTGATCCTGGTGATGCTGATGGGCCAGCCGCGCATCTTCTTCGCGATGTCCCGCGACGGGCTGATGCCCAGGTTCTTCGGCGCCGTTCACCCGAAGCACCACACCCCGCACAAGGCAACCGTGGTGGTGGCGATCATCGCCGCCATCCTGGCCGCCTTCTTCCCGCTGGGGGTGCTCGGCGACCTGGTTTCGATGGGCACCCTGCTCGCGTTCGCCACCGTATGCGTCGGCGTGCTGATCCTGCGCCGCACCCGCCCGGATCTGCCGCGCTCGTTCCGGGTGCCGGCAGCGCCGCTGATCTGCATTCTCGGTGCGCTGTCGTGCCTTGCGCTGGTCGGTTTCATGGGCTGGTACAACTGGGCCCTGCTGGCGGCCTGGACGGCGGTCGGTTTCCTGATCTACTTCGGCTACGGCTACGGCCATAGCAAGCTGCGCCGTGCACGGGGCTGATCGCATGATGTCCACTCCACGCGAACCCAGCCTGCTGCAGGCGCTGACGCCCCTTGTCTTCCTGGCCGTGCTGCTGGCCGGCGCGGTCTACGTCTACGGCTCGGACGCTTCCTACGGCGCCAACCAGGTGTCGCTGATGCTGGCTGCCGGCGTCGCCGCGCTGGTCGGGCTGCGCAACGGCCAACGCTGGCAGGAAATCCAGGACAGTCTGGTCCACGGCATCTCGCTGGCGATCGTGCCGATCTTCATCCTGCTCGCGGTCGGCGCACTGATCGGCACCTGGATCCTCAGCGGCACGGTACCGACCCTGATCGTCTATGGCCTGAAGCTGCTGCACCCGTCGATCTTCTATCCGGCCGCGTGCCTGATCTGCGCGATCGTGGCGCTGGCGATCGGCAGCTCGTGGACGGTCGCCGGCACCCTCGGCGTCGCCTTGATCGGCGTCGCCCAGGGGCTCGACATGTCGCCGGCGATCACCGCCGGCGCGGTCATCTCCGGCGCCTATTTCGGCGACAAGATGTCGCCGCTGTCGGATACCACCAACATCGCCCCCGCCGCGGCAGGCAGCGAGCTTTTCGCACATATCCGCCACATGACCTGGACCACGGTGCCGAGCATCGTGATCGCGCTGGTGCTGTTCACCGTGGTCGGGCTGGGCGCCTCCCGCGGCGAAGGCGGCGGCGGCTTGGACGACCTGCCGACGGTGCTGGCGGGCCAGTTCAACCTCGGCCCGCACCTGCTGGTTCCGCTGGTGGTCGTGTTCGTGCTGGCGGTACGCCGGTTCCCGGCCTATCCGACGATCCTGATCGGCGCGCTGCTGGGCGGCGTGTTCGCGGTGGCGTTCCAGCCCGACCGGGTCGTCGCGTTGGCCGACAAGGAAGCGCTGTCGCGGCCGCTGGCGATGCTGGCCGGGGTCTGGAGCGCGCTCGCCGACGGCTACAAGGCGGGCACCGGCAATGCCGCCGCCGACGAGCTGCTCAGCCGCGGCGGCATGAGCAGCATGCTCAACACGATCTGGCTGATCATCTGCGCGATGGGCTTCGGCGCGGTGATGGAGAAGACCGGCCTGCTCGAGCGGATGATCCGCAGCGTGCTGAAGGCAGCCCGGACCACCGGCTCGCTGATCGCGGCGACCCTGGCAACCGCCGTCGGCGCGAATGCCATCGCCGCCGACCAGTACATGTCGATCGTGCTGACCGGCCGCCTGTACCGGCCCGAATACGCGCGCCGCGGCCTGGCTCCGGTCAACCTGTCGCGCGCGCTCGAGGACGCCGGCACGATCACCTCGCCGCTGATTCCATGGAACACCTGCGGCGCCTACATGGCGGTCACCCTCGGCGTCGCCACCCTGGACTACCTGCCGTACGCGTTCTTCAACCTGGTCAGCCCGTTCGTGTCGGCGATCCTCGCCTACGCCGGTTTCAAGATCCTGCGCGTGACGCCGCATGCCGAGGCGGCGGTGTCCGCGACCGACCATTCCACACCGGCCTCCCCACAGCCGTAACCCCGTAGATACCTGCATCCCCGCGAGGCACAGCGAAGCGTTATGGAAAAGAAATCGATCCACGGCATGTGGTCCTCCCGCCTGGCCTTCATCCTCGCCGCCACCGGGTCGGCGGTCGGACTCGGCAACATCTGGCGCTTTCCCTACCTGGCTTCGGACAACGGCGGCGGCGCCTTCGTGCTGGTGTACCTGGCCTGCATCGCCGTCCTGGGACTGCCGATCCTGCTCAGCGAGATCCTGATCGGCCGCCACGGGCGCCAGAGCCCCGTCAATTCGCTGGCCAGTACCGCCGAGGAGTCCGGCGCTTCGCGCGTCTGGGGCGGCGCCGGCCTGAACGGCATTCTCGCCGGCGTGCTGATCCTGAGCTTCTACAGCGTGGTCGGTGGCTGGACCCTGCGCTACGCCTGGCTCTACCTCGCGCAGCTGTTCGGCGCGGATCCGATCAGCGACCCCGCCGCCAGCTTCAACGGCATGCTCGCCAGCGCCGGCACGCTGACCTTCTGGCACCTGCTGTTCATGCTGCTGACCGTCGGCGTGGTCGCACTCGGCGTCGAGAAGGGCCTGGAGCGGTCGGTGAAGTTCCTGATGCCGGCGCTGTTCGTACTGCTGCTGGTGCTGGTCGGCTACGGCGCCACCACCGGCCACCTCGGCGAGGCGGCGGCGTTCCTGTTCAAGCCCGACTGGAGCAAGGTGTCGGCCTCGGTCGTCGCCAGCGCGATGGGCCAGGCCTTCTTCACCCTCAGCCTGGCGATGGGCTCGATCATCACCTACGGCGCCTACCTGCCCAACGGCATCTCGATCCCCCGCGTCGGCGTGACCGTCGCCGCCGCGGACACGACGGTGGCGCTGCTGGCGGGACTGGCGATCTTCCCGATCGTGATCGCCTTCGGCATCGATCCCGCCGGCGGCGGCCCCGGCCTGATCTTCAATTCGCTGCCGCTGGCCTTCAACGAGATGCCGTTCGGCACCGTGTACGGGCTGCTGTTCTTCGTGCTGCTCGCCTTCGCCGCGTGGACCTCGTCGATCTCGCTGCTCGAGCCGGGCACGGCCTGGCTGGTGGAACAGGGCATCATGAGCCGCCGGGCCGCGTCGTTCTCCCTCGCAGGGCTGTGCTGGATGCTCGGCCTGCTGTCGGTGTTCGGCTTCAACCACCTCGCCGACGTACGGCCGTTCGGCCAGGACATCATGACCTTCATCGGCCTGATCTCGAACGACCTGATGCTGCCGTTCGGCGGCCTGCTGATCGCGCTGTTCACCGGCTGGGTGGTGAAGGAAAGCATCCTGCGCGAGCAGCTCGCGGGCCTGCCGCAATGGCTGTTCACGCTGTGGCGCTGGATCATGCGGATCGTCGCCCCGCTGCTGGTACTGATGGTGCTGGTCAACGCGCTGGCTTAATTGGCGCATGCGCCAATTAAGCTCCCGAAGTTTGCGTTGCAAACTTCGGGCCCCAGGCCATGCCTCCAATCCCCCGCTCGCGCCTGCGGCGCGAGCCGCCCCCTTACCAAGGGGGAGCATGGCATTGCCGCCTTGCGGCCATGCCACCCCAAGGTTCGCTGCGCAAACCTTGGGTCCCGGCTCGTACTCCCAATCCCCCGCTCGCGCCTGCGGCGCGAGCCGCCCCCTTACCAAGGGGGCTTGAAGCGCCGGCCAACTGTCCGGAAGCCGCCGGCTTCCCCTCGCACACCCACCACGCACGCTAGAATTGCGGCATGAGCGCTCTCCCCTACGACCCCGCCCGCCTGTCCCATTGCGCGGGCGAACTGATCGTCAACATCCGCGAGCTGTCCGAACGCGGCTGGACCCCGGCGACCAGCAGCAACTTCTCGCTGCGGATGGACGACGAGCACGTCGCGATCACCGTATCCGGACGCGACAAGGGCAAGCTGACCGAGGCCGACATCATGGTCGTCGACCTCGACGGCCAGCCGGTCGCCACCGACAGGAAGTCCTCCGCCGAGACCCTGCTGCACACCCGCCTGTACCGGCGCTTCCCGGAGATCGGCTGCGTCCTGCACACCCATTCGCTGGTCCAGACCGTGGCTTCGCGCCTGTTTTCCGGCAACGGCCACATCCACCTGGAAGGCTACGAGCTCTTGAAAGCCTTCGCCGGCAACACCACCCACGAGATGACGGTCGAGCTGCCGGTGCTGCCCAACAGCCAGGACATGCCGACCCTCGCCGCCCAGGTCGACGCGCTGCTCGATGCCCAGCCGATGTGGGGCTACCTGATCGACGGCCACGGCCTCTACGCGTGGGGCCGCGACATGGCCGAGGCCCGCCGGCACCTGGAGGCGTTCGAGTTCCTGCTCGGCTGCGAGCTGGAAATGAGGAAATTCTGAGGCCGGTCCCGGCCTGCGGCGGACCGGGAGCGTCGGCCGCGCCGGTCCGCAACCGCGCCCGTCCCGGGCGCGAAACCGCCGGAATGGCCCGGCGGAACCTGGAGGAAACACGAGTGAGCCGCCTGCGCATATTCTCCGACCACGACCCATCGGCACCGCACCTGACGACGCACGACCATGCCGAGATGGCCCGCGAACTCGGTCGCATCGGCGTCTCGTTCGAACAATGGCAGGCCACGCAACCGGTCCGGCCGGGCGATGCGCCGGAAGCGATCATGGACGCCTACCGCGCCGACATCGACCGCCTGGTCGCCGAGCGCGGCTTCCGTACCGTCGACGTGGTCAGCATCGCGCCGGACAACCCGCAGCGCGAGGCGATGCGCGGCAAGTTCCTCGACGAGCATTTCCACAAGGAGGACGAGGTCCGCTTCTTCGTCGCCGGCTCGGGTCTGTTCACCCTGCATGTCGACGACAAGGTCTACGAGATCCTGTGCGAAGCCGGCGACCTGATCGGGGTTCCCGACGGCACCACCCACTGGTTCGACATGGGGCCTGAACCGAGCTTCGTCGCGATCCGCTTCTTCACCGAACCCGACGGCTGGGTCGGCCACTTCACCGGCACCGACATCGCGCAGAAGTTCCCGCGCTACGAGTGATTCCTTCCCGCCACGGATGTCGCGGATCAATACGGATATGGCGTTCTGGAATGCGCTGCGCCTTATCCGAATGCATCCGCGTTGACCCGCAGCCCCGAATGCCCTGAGCCAATGCCAAAAGCCATCCTCACCGACATCGAAGGCACCACCAGCAGCATCTCCTTCGTCAAGGACGTGCTGTTCCCGTACGCACGCCGCGCCCTGCCCGGCTTCGTGCAGGCGCGCGGCAACGAGCCGGGGGTGCGCAAGTGGCTGGACGCGGTGGCGACCGAGAACGGCGGCATCTGCAGCGACCGCATGATCGTCGAGGTGCTGCAGGGCTGGATCGACGAGGACCGCAAGCACACCGCGCTCAAGGCCCTGCAGGGGATGATCTGGGCCGACGGCTACCGCAGCGCCGACTTCACCGCGCACATCTATCCGGATGCGGCCGCCACGCTGGAAGCCTGGCACGCCGCCGGCCTGCCGCTGTACGTGTACTCGTCCGGCAGCGTGCCGGCGCAGCGGCTGTTCTTCGGCCACAGCGATGCCGGCGATCTGACCGGGCTGTTCTCCGGCTGGTTCGATACCGAGATCGGCGGCAAGCGCGAGGCCGACAGCTACCGCCGCATCGTCGAGGCGATCGGTGTTCCCGCCGGCGAGGTCCTGTTCCTGTCAGACGTGGTCGAGGAGCTCGACGCCGCCCGCGAGGCCGGCCTGGCCACCGCGCTGATCGACCGCCGCGACGACTACCCGCAGCCGCGCGAGGGCGACGCGGCCCATGGCCACCCGCGCAGCGAGACCTTCGACGCACTCGGCGTCGGGCCGTGAACGCCGGCAAGTCCGGCTCGCTGGCCGGCATTGCGTTCCGCGAGGCGCAGGCCGACGACCTCCCGGCGATCGTGAGGCTGCTGGCCGACGACGCGCTGGGCCGCGAACGCGAACGTTATGCCGTGCCGCTTCCCGATACCTATCGCGTGGCGTTCGAATCGATCGCGGGCGACCCGAACAACACCCTGATCGTCGCTGTCGACGGCGCTGACGAGATCGTGGGCGTTCTCCAGCTCACCGTGATTCCATCGCTGACCTACCAGGGCCGATCCCGCGCGTTGATCGAAGGCGTTCGCATCGCCGCGTCCATGCGCGGCCGTGGGCTGGGCCGGGAGATGTTCGGATGGGCGACCGGGCTCGCCCGGGAACGCGGCTGTCGTCTGCTCCAGCTGACCACCGACAAGCGCCGCCCCGACGCGCTGCGGTTCTACCAGTCGCTGGGATTCGTCGCCTCGCATGAAGGCATGAAGCTCGAGCTTCAGGATTGACCGGGAACCCATCATTCCCTTAGGAGCGGCGTAAGCCGCGATCGGGCTTGCATGGGAAGGCTTCATCGCGGCTCACGCCGCTCCTACACGTGGAGGCGAGCGACCCTGCCCCCTGAGTCAGGGGGGCGATTCGCATCGCAGATGCGAATGGAGGTGTGGGAGCGCAACGGCGGGGCCCAAGGTTTGCGAAGCAGACTTCGGGAGATGTCCGGGCGCAGCCGACATCATCCCCGTTCAGCCGTGCAGCTTCTCGCCCCGCGCCAGCATCGCCGCGAACCTCTCCGCGCGGGCAACTCGGGTCTCGGCCTTCTTCGCGGTCTGCACCCGCCAGCAGAACGCATAGCGGTTGGTCCGGTCGAGCTGATCGAAGAAGGCCTGCGCCGCCGGATCGCCCGCCAGCGCCGCCTCGAGTTCGGCCGGCACCTGCATGCGGCTGGCCGACTCGTAGGCCGCCGCCCAGCGCCCGTCCGCCCGCGCCGCCTCGACCTCGCGCAGGCCGCCTTCGCGCATCCGCCCGGCCGCGATCAGTGCCTCGGCCTTGCCGACGTTGATCTTCGACCACACGCTGCCGGGACGACGCGGAGTGAAGCGCTGCAGGAAGAACCGCGCGTCGCAGGCGCGCTTCTGGCCATCGATCCAGCCATGGCAGAGGGCGACGTCGAGCGCCTCGGCATATCCGATGCTGGTCGCGCCGCCGTCCTTCTTTGCGATCTTCAGCCACAGCCCGGCCGCACCGGGATGCGTGGACAGCCATCTGTCCCACGCGGCGACGGTGGCGAAACGCCTGACCGGCAGGTCGCCGGGCAACGCAGCGGCCGCTGGAGCTTCCATTCCGTTCCCGGCAGCCATGGTCAGCTCCCCGCGTTCATGGCTGCGCCTCGGCGAGCCGGTAATCGATACCTGCACGCTGTTCGCCCTGCCAGCGGTCGAACGCCCGCACCTCGACATGGTGAACGCCGACGTCCAGATCCGTGGGCAGCGCACCGCGCCACAGATGGCTGGATACCTCGGCGTCGGCCTGGCGATCGTAGCCGCGCAGCGTCGCCGCGGCATCGTCGGCGGCGTTCTCGGCGAGCACCCGCGGATCGGCACGCAGCACCCGCCGCATCGGCTGCCATTCGCCGCCGTCGACCCGGTATTCGACCCGGGTGTCCGCGTCGCCCATGAAAACGTTCGCATACACGCCGTAACCCGGCCAGGCACCGCGGCGCAGCACCTTCGGCGCATGCAGCGCGATGGCGTGGGTCAGGTCGCTGCGATCCGCCGGCAGCCGCGCGACCCGCCACTGCAGCGCATGGCTGCCGTCGGCCCGCACCCGCAGCCGCGCATGGCCGTTCGGAGTGCCGTCGCGCATCGTGGTGTCGGGAATCCCCTCCGCGTCCTTCACTCCGGACCAGAACGAGCCGCAGGTCGCGCCGACGTTGTACTCGTGCAGCGGATTCGCGCCATGCCAGCCGCTGTCCGGACCATGCCACACCTGCTGCTGCATGTGGCTGTGTGCGCTCAGCAGCAGCACGTGCTCGAAGGGCTGCAGCATCGCGAACAGCCGCTCGCGGTCGGCGCGACGGAAGGTCTCCTGCCCCGGTACGGTGTCGAAGAACGGGATGTGCACGGCGATCACCAGCAGGCGATCCCGTCGTGCGCGCGCCAGGTACTGCTGCAGGAACGCGAACTGGTCCTCGCGCAGTCCGCCGACGTAACGCGGGCTCTGCCCGGGCCGGTAGATCACGTCGTCGAGCACCACGAACGATGCCTGCGGCTCCTCCCAGGCGAAGGTCTCCGGGCCGTAGTGGTGGCGGAACGTCGACAGCGATGCGACGTCGTCGGGCGCGTCGAAGTCGAGGTCGTGGTTGCCGGGCACGTGCAGCCACGGAATGCCCATCCGCGCGGTGACCGCGTTCATCGCCGGGTACAGCGAGAGATCGTCGTTGACGATGTCGCCCAGGCTGATGCCCAGCGCGGCGTCGGCCCGGCCCGGTGCGGTCGACGCGGCCAGCAGCGGTTCGACGATGTCGCGGCGGTAGTAGTCGACGTCGACCTGCGATTTCGGCTGCGGATCGCCGAACACCAGCACGTCGAGTCCCCGTCCGTCCGGCGCGGCCGTCACGTCGTCGGCCGTGCGCGCAGGCCAGAGCGCGAAGTCGCGACAGCCATCGGTGCCGACCGGCACACCGCCGTACTCCAGGCCTGGGCCGGGCTCGCGCTGCAGATTGCCCCAGTAGTCCGGCAGCCCGTTCGCCCGCGTCGGCACCGCGTGCCCCGGCGGCTTGATCACGAAGCGGCTGCGGCCATCGATCGCCGGCAGCCGGTAGCGCCCGTTCGCATCCGTTTCGACGATGACGGCGCCATCGGACACCTTCACCCCGGCCAGCCCGGGCTCGCCGGCATCGCGATGGCCATCGCGGTCGGCATCCAGATACACGGTGCCGCCATCGCAATCCGGCGCCGCGGTACGCGCCGTCGCGGGCCGCCCGGCCGCCAACGCGACCGCTACGGCAAGAACCGCCCAGGCGCACGTCATTCGCATCGGGATCGGCTCCATCATCGGCTCTCGTTCAGGGGAGGCCGATTATGCCCGCCGGCCGCGACAACAGAGCGACACAGGGCCGGTCCTGACGGATCGACTGGCCGATCGACTGGCTCATCGACTGGCGGATCACCCAGAGCCGTGCCGCCGCCGCAGCACCGCGACGGCGTCGGACAACGCGAGGCCGCGCGCGCGTAACAGCACCAGCAGATGGTAGAGCAGGTCCGCGGACTCGTCGCCCAACGCCGCCTCGTCCTGCGCGACCGCGGCCAGCGCCGTTTCCACGCCCTCCTCTCCGACCTTCTGTGCGATCGCACGGGTGCCGGCATCGAACAGCCGGGTGGTGTAGCTGCCTGCCGGGCGCTCCTTTTCACGCTGCTCGACCACGGCGCCGAGTTCGGCGAGGAAGTCGCCGGGCGCGTCAGGGAAGCAACTGGGGCTGCCCAGGTGGCAGGTCGGCCCATTCGGCCGAGCCAGCACCAGCAGGGTGTCGCCGTCGCAGTCGGCCTGCAGCGAAACCAGGTCCAGGAAATGGCCGGAGGACTCGCCCTTGGTCCACAACCGCCGCTTGCTGCGACTGAAGAAGGTGACCCGTCGCGATGCCAGCGTCGCCTCCAGTGCACCGCGGTCCATGTAGCCCAGCATCAGCACCCGCAGCGTTTCCGCGTCCTGCACGACCGCCGGCAGCAGCCCGCCCTGTTTGTCCCAGGCCAGCCGGTCGAGCTGGAAGTCCGCCATCGAAGCCGCGGCCTTCCGCAGACAGCCCGCTTGGTTCTCACCCTCCATCGCGCACCTCGATTCCCTGACTCCGCAGTTCGCGCTTCAGCGCGGGAATGGCGATCGTGCCGGAGTGGAACACGCTGGCCGCGAGCGCACCGTCGACATCGGCGTGGCGGAAGACCTCGGCGAAATGCGCCGCCGCGCCGGCGCCGCCGGATGCGATCAGCGGCACCTCGCACAAAGAGCGCGCGGCCTGCAGCTGCCCGATGTCGTAGCCGCCGCGCACGCCGTCGCTGCCCATGCAGTTGAGCACGATCTCACCGGCACCCAGCCGCTGCGCCTCGACCAGCCAGTCGAGCGTGCGCCGGGCCAGCGCCCGCATCTTCGCAGGGTCCCCGCTGTACTGGCGCACCCGCCACTGGCCATCTTCGTCGCGCAGGCTGTCGATCCCGACCACCACGCACTGCACCCCGAACGCGTCGGCAATCTCGGCGATCAGCGCCGGCCGTTCCAGCGCCGGCGTGTTGATCGAGATCTTGTCCGCGCCGGCGTACAGCACGCTGCGCGCATCCTCGACGCTGCGGATTCCGCCGGCGACGCAGAACGGGATGTCGATCGTACGCGCGACCCGCTCGACCCAGTCGCGGTCGACCCGGCGCCGCTCCGGACTGGCGGTGATGTCGTAGAACACCAGCTCGTCGGCGCCTTCGTCGCGATAGCGCAGCGCCAGCCCGACGATGTCGCCCATGTCGATGTGGTCGCGGAAGCGTACGCCCTTGACGACACGCCCGTCGCGCACGTCCAGGCACGGGATGATGCGGCGGCTCAGCACGGCGGAGCCTCCAGCGCCAGCGCCGCCGGCAGGTCGAGGCGGCCGTCGAGCAGGGCCTTGCCGAGCACCGCCCCACTGCAGCCGGCCTCGCGCGCGGCGCGCACGTCCTCGACGTCGCGGATGCCGCCGGAAGCCTGCAGGCGCAGCTCCGGTGCGATCTCCAGCACGTGCCGGTACAGCCCGAGGTTGGGCCCGCGCAGGGTGCCGTCGCGGTCGATGTCGGTACACAGCAGGTGTCGCAGGCCCGCATCGGCGTAGCGGCGCAGCAGGGTATCGAGCCCGGCTTCGGCGGTCGCGGTCCAGCCGGAAATCGGCAGGCGCCAGCGGCCGGCATCGTCTCGGCGGGTATCCAGTGCCACCGTGACGCGATCGGTACCGAGCTGCGTCGCCCAGTCGATCACCCGTTCCGGCTCGCTCACCGCCAGCGAACCGATCACGACGCGGTCCGCGCCCGCGGCCAGCATCGCCGCGATGCCGTCGCGGTCGCGCACGCCGCCACCGGTCTGGACCTTCAACGCCGTCGTCGCCTTGATGGCCTCCAGCAGCGGCAGCAGGGTGTAGCCGCCGACCCGGGCGGCGTCGAGATCGACCAGGTGCAACCAGCGCGCACCGGCCTCGGCATGGCGCTGTGCGGTTTCCAGCGGTGTCGATGGGTAGCGGGTCTCGCGGTCGTAGTCGCCCTGCAGCAGCCTGACCACGCGGCCGTCGCGAACGTCGATCGCCGGCAGGACCCGGAACGGGGCGGCCCACGTCATGCCGCCGCCCTCGCCTCGCCCCGGGCGATGAAGTTCTCGAGGATGCGTGCGCCGGTGGCGGCCGAGCGCTCGGGATGGAACTGCGCACCGAAGCGGTTGCCGCGGCCACAGACGGCAGCGAACCGGCGTCCGTGGCTGCAACTGGCCAGGGTATCCGCACTCACCGGCGCTGCGTAGCCGTGGACGAAGTACGCGTAGGCGCCGGGCTCGATGCCTGCCAGCAGCGCACTGTCGGCGTCGATATCCAGGGCATTCCAGCCCATGTGCGGGACCCGCAGCCCGGGGCCACCCTCGAGCCGGGTGACGCGTCCGGGCAACAGACCGAGGCAATCGACATCGCCCTCTTCCGACGACTCGTACAGCAGTTGCATACCCAGGCAGATCCCGAGCAGCGGCTGACGCAGGCCACGGATGACTTCGACCAGATCCAGCCGCCGCAGCCGCGCCATCGCCGCGGCCGCCGCGCCCACTCCAGGCAGGATCACCCGGTCCGCGGCCCGGATCCGGTCGGGATCCGCGCTCAGCACCGCATCCACGCCGAGCCGCTCCAGCGCATAGCGCACCGAACCGATGTTCGCGCCGCCGGAATCGATCACCACCACCTGCATCACAGCTCTCCCATCACAGCAACCCCTTGGTGCTGGGCAGCTCGTTGCCCTCGCGCCGGATCGCCTGGCGCAACGCACGGGCGAACGCCTTGAAGCAGGCCTCGACCTGATGATGGTCGTTGTCGCCGTCGACCCGCAGGTTCAGATTGATCCCGGCGGTTTCGCACAGCGAACGGAAGAAGTGCGGCACCATCTGCGCCGACAGTCCTCCGATCCGCTCACTGCGGAACGTACCTTCGAACACCAGGTAGGGACGGCCGGAGAAGTCCAGCGCGACGCTGGCCAGCGATTCATCCATCGGCAGGGTGAACCCATGTCCGCCGCCGTTGCCCGCCACGGGCCCGGAACCTTCGGACGGATCGAATCCGTAACGGCCGATCCCGCGCTTGTCGCCCAGCGCCTCGCGCAGTGCCTGGCCCAACGCCAGTGCGCAGTCCTCGACGGTGTGGTGCTCGTCGATGTGCAGATCGCCCTCGCAACTCAGCGTCAGCGCGAAACCGCCGTGCTTGCCGAGCTGTTCGAGCATGTGGTCGAAGAAGCCGATCCCGGTCGACACGCGCGGCTCGGCTGCGCGGTCGAGGTCGACTTCGACCTCGATCCGGGTCTCGCGGGTGTTGCGGCTGATCTTCGCCGTCCGCGGCGCGTCGGCCAGCGCGTGCGCGATCCCCGCCCAGTCCCAGTCGCCACCGAACTCGCCGTTGCGCAGCTGGAACGCGCGGATGCCCAGGTTGCGCGCGAACGCGTTGTCGGTGGGACGGTCGCCGACCATTGCCGACCGCGTCCAGTCGACGCTGCGATCCTTCAGGTAGTGCAGCACCAGTCCGATCCCCGGCTTGCGGGTGAGCGCGTTGTCGTCCGGGAAGCTGGTGTCGATCAGCACCTCGCGGAACACGATGCCCTGGCTCTCGAACAGCTGCATCATCAGCGCGTGCGGCCCCTCGAAGCTCTCGCGCGGGTAGGCTTCGGTGCCCAGCCCGTCCTGGTTGCTGACCATCACGAACTGGTAGCCGGCGTCGCGCAGTCGCAGCAATGCCGGCACCACGCCGTCGACGAAGCGCAGTTTCTCGTAGCTGTCGATCTGGTGGTCGGGCGGCTCGGCGATCAGGGTGCCGTCGCGGTCGACGAACAGGATCGGTCGCAGTGCGCTGCTCATGCGACCGCCACCCGGGCTCCGGCGCCGCTTCCACGCCGCAACACTTCCAGCACCTGCGCGCTCTGCTCGGGGGTGCCGATGCTGATCCTGAGGGCGTCCCCGAGCGCGTCCTGGGCACGCATGTCGCGGACCACCACGCCGGCATCGAGCAACCGGCGGCACACGCCCCCGGCATCGTCGAACCGAACGAGCAGGAAATTGGCGCGCGACGGATACGCCCGGCGCACGCCCGGCAGGCTCCGCAACGCGGCATACAGGCGCTGGCGCTCGTCAACCGTCGCCTGTACGCGGCCGACGGTGACGTCGCGGGCGGCACGGGAGACGGCAGCCAGCGCCGCTTCGACGCAGGGCAGCGGCAGCGGATACGGCGCCTGGCAACGCTGCAGCACGCCAATCAGCGCGTCCGCCGCGATCACCGTGCCGATCCGCGCGGCGGCCAGCGCGTGCGCCTTCGACAGCGTGCGCAGGACCGCGACGTTGTCGAACTCGTCCAGCAGGCTCGCCAGCGAAGCCGCCTGCGCGTATTCGATGTAGGCCTCGTCGACCACGACCACCGCCCGGCCCCGCAGGCGCGAGGCAAGCCGGCGGATCGCATCGCGCGGCAACAGGGTGCCGGACGGGTTGCCGGGCGAGCACAGGAACACGATCCGCGCCGCCGCGCGCTCGCTGGCGGCGGCGACCGCCTCGAAATCGCACTCGAAGCCGTCGGCGGTGTCCAGCAACGGCACGTCGACGACCCGGGCACCGTGCAGCCGCGCGCACACGGCGTACATGCCGAAGGTGGGCGAGGTGATCACGACCGCATCGGCGCCGGGACGGCAGAGCGCGCGGATCAGCAGATCGATGCCCTCGTCGCTGCCTCGCCCGACCAGCACCTGCGACGGTGCGACCCCGTACATGCCGGCGAGTGCCTCGCGCAAGGCCTGTGGCTGCGGCTCCGGATAGCGGCGCAGTCCGGCGCCCGCCGCGGCCGGGCTGTCCCAGGCCGATTCGTTGGCGTTGAGCCATATCCGGCCCTCGGTCCGGTCGCTGCGCGCGGAGCGGTAACCGGCGAAGTCGCGCAGATCGGGGCGGACCAGGTCGAGCACGCCGTTGACCGTGTCCGCGCTCATGCCGCAGCCTCCAGGCGCAGGGTGACCGCGCGCCGGTGCGCCTCCAGCCCTTCGGCGGCGGCCAGTTCGGCCGCGCACGGGCCGATCGCCGCCAATCCGCGCGGCTGCACTTCCTGCACGGTGATCGCGACCTGGAAACTGGCGACGCTGACGCCGCTGCAGTAACGGGCGGCACCCGCGGTCGGCAGCACGTGATTGGTGCCGCTGCAGTAATCGCCGAGCGCCTCCGGAGCCCAGTCGCCGAGGAACACCGAGCCCGCCGCCTGCACCCGGTCCAGCTGGGCACGCGCGTCGCGCAGGGCCAGGATCAGGTGCTCGGGCGCATAGCGGTTGCTGATGTCGAACGCCTGTTGCAGCGATTCGACATGGATCAGGTAGGAGCCGGCCAGCGCCTGCCGGGCGATCCCTTCGCGCGGCAGCGCCTTCAGCTGTTGCTCCAGCGCCCGCCCGACCCGCTCGATCAGCGCCGGATCGTCGCTGAGCAGCAGCACCTGGGAATCGGGACCATGCTCGGCCTGCGACAGCAGGTCGGCGGCGACGAAGGCCGGGTTCGCGCCGGCATCGGCGATCACCAGCACCTCCGACGGGCCGGCCGGCATGTCGATGCCGACCGCGCCGCCCGCGGACACCTGCCGCTTGGCCTCGGTGACCCATCCATTGCCGGGCCCGAACAGCTTGTCGCAGGCAGGCACGCCGGCAGCGCCGTAAGCCATCGCCGCGATCGCCTGCACCCCGCCGAGCTTGAACACCCCGCCGCGCGGCGTGCCACCGATACCGCATGCGGCAGCGGCGTACAGCACGGCTGGATCGGCGCTGCCATCGGCGCGCGGCGGCGTGCACAGCACCACGTCGCGGCAGCCGGCCAGGCGCGCAGGCACGCCCAGCATCAGCGCGGTGGACGGCAACGGCGCGGAACCGGCCGGTACGTACAATCCGACCCGCCCGATCGGGCGCAGGATGCGCTCGCAGCGGACGCCATCGGCGGTATCGACCGCGTAGGCCACGGCCATGCCGTCGCGATGGAAACGCTCGATCCGTCCGGCCGCGTCGTCGATCGCGTCGCGCAGCACCGGCGGCAGGCTGTCTGCGGCCCGCTCGAACTCGTCCTCGCCGACCTGGAAGCCGTCCAGGTCCACGCCGTCGAAACGACGCGCGTATTCGCGCAGCGCAGCCTCGCCGCGGACGCGCACGTCGTCCAGCATCGCCGCCACCGTCCGCGTCACCTCGGGCGCCTGCGCGGCAGCGGGGCGCGTCAGCACCGCCTCACGCTGCGCCGGATCGAGCCTGGCCCATTCGACGCGGTTCATGCCAGCATCCCTTCCACCGGAAGCACCAGCAGCCCGCGTGCGCCTGCCCGCTTGAGTTCCTCCAGCCGCTGCCAGGTCACCGCACCGTGGCACAGCGCCTGCAGGGCCAGGCCGTCGCCGCCGTCGATCTGCATCACCGTCGGCGCTTCCGCATCCGGCAGGAGAGGCAGCAGCGATGGAATCGCCTCGCGCGAGGCCTGGAACATCAGCAGCTTGCTGTGACGCATCCGCAGCACCCCGTCGAGCCGGCGCAGCAGCAGCTCGGCCAGCCCGGCACGGGCGTCGTCCCAGATCCCGTCAAACGCGGGCTGGCGGGGTGTCGCCTGGTCGAGACCGGATGCACCGCTCGTGGCCGATGACGGCCCGGCCAGCACCGCCTCGCTCTCCAGCAGGGTCATCACCGGCTTGAGCTGGTTCGCGGCCAGGGTCGCGCCACTGGACACCAGGTCGCATATCGCATCCGCCTGTCCGAGCCGGGGCGCGATCTCGACCGAGCCCGACAGCTCGACAACCTCGGCGGCGATTCCCTGTCCGTCCAGCCACTGGCGCAGGATCGCCGGGTAACTGGTCGCCAGGCGGGTGCCGGCGAGCTGCGCCTGCGACTGCCAGGCCCAGGTTTCCGGCACCGCGATCGCGAGCCGGCAGCCACCGAAGCCGAGCGGCCGCCATTCGCGGAACGCCTCGCTCCCACCCCCGGCCTTCAGCGCGATGTCCTGCTCGAGCAGCACGTTGCGGCCGACCACGCCCAGATCGCAGACTCCGTCGCGGATCAGGCCCGGGATGTCGTCGTCGCGGACCAGCAGCAGGTCCACGGGCAGGCTCTCGCCGTAGCAGAACAGGCGATCGCGGCTCTCGCGCCAGCTCAGCCCGCAGGCGGTCAGCAGCGCCCGGGCCGGCTCGGCCAGCCGGCCGGACTTCTGTATCGCGATCCGCAGGCGGTCGCGCGCGCCGTTGCCGGTCTTCGGATTCATCGTTCCTGCTCCGTCCTCAACGGGTTGCCGCGCGCGTGCGCGCCATCGCCATCGCATAACCGCCGGTACCGCGCTCCATCGTCCGCGCGACCCGCCCGATCGTGGTGACGCTGACCTGGGTCAGATCGTGGATCTCGCGATACGGGATCCCCCGGGCCAACAGCGGCACGACCCGCCAGCGGTCGGTCATCGCCTCCAGTTCGGCCGGGGTGCACAGGTCCTCCAGGAACGCGCGGACCTGCTCGGCCGTGCGCAGCCCGGCCAGCGCCTGGGCCAGCTCGGCCAGCGCATCCCCGGTCTCTTCATCGTGTTGGCGTCGTTTCATCGCAGCGCGCTGCCCATCTACAGAATAATGTATTAACGCGTTAATACATTATTCGACCGTGGTGGCCGTCGTCAAGCCCCTGCGTGGAACACCGGCTCTGTCCGGGCGCGCTCCGAAGTACACTCAGGGCGCCACAGGGGGTTGTTCAACTGTCACTCAAGGATTTGCGGATGCGGATCAGAGGCTTCTGGCCCGGCGTCGTGCTCGGACTCCTGCTGCTGTCCGGATTCCACGCCCACCCCGGCCATGCCAGCGAGATGGCGCCGGCACTGCTGCCCAAGGATTCGTCCGAGTTCGTCCTCGCCCCGCACGTCAGCTTCCTGCACGACGTCGCCGGTGGAATGCGCCTGGAGGATGCCGTCGCCGCACGGCGCGACGGCGCCTTCGCTCCCCTGCCCGGCGGCAACAACTCGTTCGGCTTCCAGGACGGCGCGTTCTGGTTCCACGCACGCATCGTCAACCGCGATCCCGACGAGAGTCAGTGGCTGCTGGTCCAGCAGTACCCGCTCAGCGACAGTATCGACCTTTACGCCCTGCATCCCGATGGACGGATGGAGCACCACCAGGGGGGCGATCACCGACCGTTCTCGGCACGCAGTGTCCGCTACCGGCACCCCAATTTCTGGCTGGACCTGCCAGCGGACCAGCCGGTCGACCTGTTCATCCGCATCCAGAGCGAAAGCTCGATGCAGGTCCCCCTGCGGCTTTACACGCCGACCGCGTTCGCCGAGATGTCGCGCGACGTGCAGTTCGGAATCGGCCTCTACTACGGGATCCTGCTGTCGCTGTTCTTCTACAACCTGGTGCTGTGGCTGACCACGCGCGACTCGAGCTATTTCTGGTACGTGTTCCACCTGACCGCGTTCGGACTGGTGCTGTTCACCCTCAACGGACTGGGCTTCGAATACCTGTGGCCGGACTCGGCCTGGATGGCCGACAGATCGGTGCCACTGTCGATATGCCTGGCTCAGGTCGGCGTCCAGCAGTTCGCGCGCAGGTTCCTCGACCTGCGCAACCGCTGGCCCACCGGCGACCGGGTCGGGCTCGGCCTGATCGGCTTCTTCCTGCTGCTCGGCGTCGCTTCGGCATTCCTCCCGTACCGCATCTCGACGCCGTTCGCGTCGGCGAGCGTGTTCATCAGCGTCGGCTGGGTCGCGGTGGAAGCGATCGTGGCGATCCGTCGCGGCTACGCGCCGGCACGGATATTCCTGCTTGCGTGGGCGACGTTCCTGGTCGGGACGGCGATGTTCGCCTCGGTCGCCTTCGCGCTGCTGCCGAAGACCTTCGTCACCGAGTACGGCGTGCAGATCGGCTCTGCGCTGGAGATGCTGCTGCTGTCGATCGCCCTCGGACACCGCTACGCTGCCCTGCGCAACGAGAACGAGCGCATTGTCCGCGACGCGAAACGGCAGCTCGAGCACCAGGTCGAGAAACGCACCCGCGAGCTGAGCGAGGCGCTGGGCCAGCTCGGCGATGCCCATGCACGGCTGCGCGAATCCAGCCAGCGCGACGCACTGACCGGCCTGCACACCCGCCGGCATTTCCACGAGCAGTTGGCGCCGATGCTCGAGGAGGCGCGATCCGGCGGGCGCCCGCTGTCGCTGCTGATGATCGACCTCGATCACTTCAAGGAGATCAACGACCGTCACGGCCACCTGGCCGGCGACGCCTGCCTGCGCTGGGCGGCCCATGCGATCGGCGATGCACTGCGCCCGCATCGTGCGCTGGTCGCGCGTTTCGGTGGCGAAGAGTTCGTCGCCGCCCTGCCCGATCACGATCTCGCTGCCGCCACCGCTGCGGCGGAAAAGATCCGCCACCAGCTCGACTCGGCGCCATGCGAAGCGCTCAACCGCAAGACGGTGGTGACCACCAGTATCGGCGTGCACCAGATCGACATCGCGACGGCGGGCGGGATCGACGCCGCCTTGGAGCGCGCCGACCGCGCGCTGTATCAGGCCAAGGCGGAAGGCCGCAACTGCGTGCGGACCTCCACCGTCGCCGGCTGAAACGGCGAGCTGACGCTCAGTCTACGCCGAGCGCCGAGCGGGCGGCGGCGATCACCCGCCCGTCCTCCACCAGGCGCACCGCCGTCGCGACCTCGGCATCCAGCGCGCGGTCGCGCTCGAGGAACGGAATCGCCTCGCGGATCGCCGCGTGCGCGGCCGCGACCGCGATCCCGGGGCCATACTCGCCCGACTCGGCGAGCTCGGCACGCAGACCCTCGACTTCGGCCATGAACCTGTCGCGGGCCGGCGCGTCGCTGGCCGGCATCCCGGCGACCTTGGCCGCGAGCGCGTCGGCATCGGCGTGCCGCGACAGGTCGCGAGCGGCGTTGATCATGTCCCGGCGCAGATCCAGCGCCTGCGCCGCGGTGTACAGCTCCAGCGCCAGCACCTTGCCCAGGTCGGCGACCATCGCCAGCACGTGGCGGGCTTCGTTCGCGCCCATCGACACGTGGTCCTCGGCATTGGCGCTGGTCGGGATCGAATACACGGAGGCCGGCATCGCGCGGCTGGACAGATCGTTGACGATCGCCGCCGCGGTGTACTGCACGATCATGTGGCCGGACTCGGTCGAGTCCTCGTTGCCGATCAGGAATGCCGGCAGGCCGTCGTTGGTGGCCGGGTCGACCAGCTTGTTGAGGCGGCGCTCGGAGATGCTGGCCAGCACCGGGATCGCTGCCTTCACGTAGCTCATCGCCAGCGCCAGCGGCATGCCGTGGAAATGGCCAGCGGAGATGACCTGCTCCTCGACGTGCTGCCTGTCGGCATCCGGGAACACGATCGGGTTGTCGGTCAGCGCGTTGAGCTCGATCTCCAGCACCCGCGCGGCCTGGGCGACGGCATCGCGCACCGCACCGTGCACCTGCGGGATGCAGCGCAGCGAGTAGCTGTCCTGCGGCTGGTGCTTCTTGCCGCCGCGGAACGGCCGGAACCGGGTGTAGAACTTCTCGCGGCCGTGGCGCTGGTCCAGCGGCACCCAGTCCCAGCCGATGTCGAAGCGCAGCGCATGCGCTCCCGGCAGACTCGCTGACAGCACGCTCCAGCTGTGCGGCAGCCATGGCCGGAAGCGCGGCACCAGGTGGTAGGGAATGTCCGACAGCGTCGAACCTTCGAGCAGGCGGCGCAGATTGGCCGCGACCTGGACCTGCCCCGGATGCGGGCGCAATGCGTGCACTTCCTCGGCGAACGCGCCCAGGCGGCCGGCGAAGGCGTCGATCGTCATCGCCGCGGCGAGATCGGCGGTATCGAGCAGGTCCTCCAGCCGGTGCAGCGCCAGCACGCCGCAGGCCAGCATCTGCGCGGTGCCGTTGTTCAGCGCCAGGCCTTCCTTGTAGGACAGCCGCACCGGCTCCAGACCCGCGCGCGCCAGTGCTTCACCACCCGGCATGCGTTCGCCCCGGTGGAATGCCTCGCCGCCGCCGAGCAGCACGATCGCCAGATGCGACAGCGGCGCCAGGTCGCCGGACGCACCGACCGACCCCAGCTGCGGCACCACCGGCACCACGCCGGCATTGAGCATCGCGGTCAACGCCTGCAGGGTCTCCACCCGCACGCCCGAGTGCCCGCGCAGCAGCGTGTTGATGCGGATGCACAGCATCGCGCGCACCACCTCGGGCGCGAACGGCTCGCCGACGCAGACCGCATGGGTGACGATCAGGTTGCGCTGCAGTTCCTCGTGCAGGGTCTCGTCGCTGGCGGCCACGCCCGGCAACGCCTCGCGCAGGCGGTGCGCGCCGAGCAGGCGGTCGGCGTTGCTGCCGAATCCGGTGGAAACGCCGTAGATCGGTTCCTCGCGGCGGACCTGCTCGGCCAGGAATTCGGCCGCGCGCGCCACCGCCGGCAACTGTTCCGGCGCGAGTTCGACGTGCGCGCCGTAGGCGACGTCCACCAGTTGCGTCCGCGTCAGCGAGCGGCCATCGAGTCTGATCGGTTTCATTGAGTCTTCAAAAGCCCTTGAGCCGCGGATCGACGCGGATGAACGCGAACGGATCCGAATGAACGAAATGCCTTATCCGCGTTCATCCGCGGAATCCATGCCCGATCCCTGCCTCATCGTCCTTCCAGCACCCGCGCCTGCTCCAGCTCGACCTTGAGCGAGCCGGCCAGCTCCTCGCGGGCGACCTCGAACTGCATCTCGCGCTTGAGGTCCTTGACCGCGACCACGCCGCGCGCCTTCTCGTCCTCGCCCGCCATCACGACGAAACGGATGCCCGCGCGCGAGGCGTACTGGAACTGCTTGCCGAGCTTGCGCGGCTCCATCTGCACCTCGGTGTTGATGCCGCCGGCGCGCAGTCGCCGCGCGATGTCGAGCGCATCGGTCAGGCCATCGGCATCCATCAGCGCGACCATCGCCTGCACGGTGCTGTCGGCGACGTCGATCACGCCGGCATCGCGCAACTGCCAGAACAACCGGGTCAGGCCGATGGAGATGCCGACGCCGGGCAGCTTCGATTTGGTGTAGTGGCTGGCGAGGTTCTCGTAGCGCCCGCCGGAACAGATCGAACCGATCTGCGGATACGCGTCCAGGGTGGTCTCGTAGACCGTGCCGGTGTAGTAGTCGAGGCCACGCGCGATCGAGAAGTTCAGCGCGTAGTGGTCCTCCGGCACGCCCAGTGCGCGGACCAGCTCCAGCACCTCGCGCAGTTCGGCAACGCCGTCGCGCAGGGCCTGATTGGCGGAGGCATCGTCGACGAGCGCGTCGAGCCGGGCGATCGCGTCGGCATGCGAACTGGAACGCGCCTTGACGAACTCGAGGATCCGCGCGACCGCCTCGGCCGGCAGCGCAAAGCCCTCGCCGGTCAGCGTCTCCCGCACGTGGTCCTCGCCCCGCTTGTCGAGCTTGTCGACCTCGCGCAGCACCAGCGCCTGGCGCTCCGGGTCGGCGATGCCCTGTGCTTCGAAGAAGCCGCGCATCAGCTTGCGGTTGTTCATCTGGATGGTGAACTTGCCGATCGCCATCTCCGAAAACACCGCGTGGATCACGGCCGGCATCTCGGCGTCGAAGCGCACGCTCAGGCTGTCCTTGCCGATCACGTCGATGTCGCACTGGTAGAACTCGCGGAAGCGGCCGCGCTGGGCGCGCTCGCCGCGGTACACGCGCTGCATCTGGTAGCGGCGGAATGGAAATGCCAACTCGTGCTCGTGCTCGGCCACGTAGCGGGCCAGCGGCACGGTCAGGTCGAAGCGCAACGCCAGCTCGGGCAGGCCTTCGCCGGCCTTCTCGAGCGCGCCGGTCGACTGCACGAAATAGACCTGGCGCTCGGTCTCGCCGCCGGACTTGGTCAGCAGCACTTCCGACAGCTCCATGACCGGGGTCTCGACCGGCAGGAAGCCGAAGCGCTCGAAGTTGCGGCGGATGGTGTCGAGCAGGCGCTGGAAGGCGATCTGCTCGGGCGGCAGCAGCTCCATCACCCCGGCCGGGGTACGTGGCTTGATCGGAGGACTGGACGAAAACGGACTGGACAAGAAAGGACTCCTGTCGGGAGGGGCCGGACGGCGTGCCGGCTCCTGCGCGCGGACTATCGAGATGCAAGCCCGACAGTCTAACGGCTGCGGCATCGCCGACACAGACGAGGCACCAAAATTCGCGCGGGGCTATTGCCACCTTCCGAACGCCTCTTTACAATGCCGGGCTCTGCCGTCGGGGTGTAGCTCAGCCTGGTAGAGCGCTACGTTCGGGACGTAGAAGTCGCAGGTTCAAATCCTGTCTCCCCGACCAATAGATTCAAGCACTTACGAGAACCCGGCCTAGCGCCGGGTTTTTCGTGCCCAAGAGGTTCTGCAGCGCTTCCGCGGCAGCGTTCCCGCAACCGCCGGCCGGATCGGGATCGAGCTGCGGGCCGGCAGGCCCGCGCGGGCGCCATACGGTCGAGCCGAAGCGCCATGCGAACTGCAGCCATGCCCCTGAGCGTGACGCGAAGGCAAACGTCGGCACAGGAACTCCGGCTGAACCGGCATCCCGGACGTGGCCATGGCACCCATGCCTTGTTGGCGCCAAGGACCTGCCGATTCTCCTCGCCCGCCGGATCTCCGCCTCCAGCATGTCCCGCCACAGGCGATCTTCGATCCTGGCGGACTGGATCCCGGGAAGAAGGACGGAAGGCCTTCCGGCTCGAAACGCTTCCGTCCTGTTTGTCTCCGCCCGTCCGCTACGCGCCGTATCCGATGACCGTGGATAACCCAGGTGCGTCACCAGAACAACGCGTACAGCGCCGCCAGGATCGCCAGCACGGCCACGGCACCGGTGTTGAAGACGGCGTCCGTTCGATAGTCCACGTCACGCGTCTGGATGACGTCCTTCTCCGGCACATGCGGGGCGGCCAGCGAAACCCCCACGGCCAGCACGAGGGCCAGCAGAAACACCAGGCCGACGCGATCGATGAACGGCAGCGCCGGCCACGCCAGCTTCAGCACGATCGACAGCACGAACGAGCCCAGCGCCGCGGCCAGCGCACCGGCCTCGTTGGCGCGCTTCCAGAACAGGCCCAGCAGGAAGATCACCACGATGCCCGGGGTGAAGAAGCCGGTGTATTCCTGGATGTACTGGAAGGCCTGGTCGAAACTGCCCAGCAACGGCCGTGCGGTCAGGATCGCGATTCCCATCGCCACCACGGCGACGATGCGCCCGGTGCGCACGATCTGGCGCTGGCCGTGATCGCGACCGTGGCTGTAGAAGTCCAGGGTGAAGATGGTCGAGATCGAATTGGTCATCGATGCCAGCGACGAGACGATCGCCGCGATCAGCGCCGCGAACACCAGGCCGAGCACGCCAGTCGGCAGCAGCGACATCATCGCCGGATAGGCCTGGTCGGGACGTTCCAGGTCCGGCGCCAACAGCACCGCGGCCAGGCCCGGCACCACCACGATCACCGGCATCAACAGCTTGAGGAAGGCGGCGAACAGCACGCCCTTCTGCGCCTCGGCGATGTCCTTGGCCGCCAGCGCACGCTGGATGATGTACTGGTTGAAGCCCCAGTAGCTCAGATTCATGATCCACATGCCGCCGATCAGCACGCTGATGCCCGGCAGGTCCTTGTAGAAGGGATTTTCCGGCGACAGGATCATGTGGAAGTGGCCCGGCGCCTCGGCGCGCAGACGCTCGAACCCGGCCCACAGCCCGGCCCCGCCGGAAAGCTGGTCAAGGGTGATCCCGACCAGCAACAGGCCACCCAGCACCAGCAGCGTGACCTGCACGATGTCGGTCAGCGCCACCGCCTTCAGGCCGCCGTAGATCTGGTAGGCCAGCGCGAACAGCGCCAGCGCCACCAGCGCGGTCATCTGGTCCAGGCCCGACACCTGCGAGATCGCCAGCGATCCCAGCCACAGGATCGAAGTGAGGTTGACGAAGACGTACAGGCCCAGCCAGAACACCGCCATGAGGATGCGGATGCGATTGCCGTAGCGCTCCTGCAGGAACTGCGGCATGGTGTGGATGCGGTTGCGCAGGAACACAGGCAGGAAGAACTTGCCGACGATCAGCAGCGTGGCCGCCGCCATCCACTCGTAGGAGGCGATCGCCAGGCCCAGCGCGTAGCCCGAGCCGGACATGCCGATGATCTGCTCCGCGGAGATGTTGGCCGCGATCAGCGACGCGCCGATCGCCCACCATGGCAGCGCCTTGCCGGCGAGGAAGTAGTCCTTCGCGTCCTTGGCGTGGCCTGCCTTCTCGCGCGACACCCACTGCGCCAGCACGAAGATGCCGGCCAGGTAGGCAAGCACGATGGTGATATCAAGTGTCGACAAACCCATGCCGTTCTCCCCTTCGGCGGCGGACGAGGCGGGTGCCCGGTCACTGGACCGGGCAATCCACCGTGACTTGCGCTTCGTTCAGGGCACCCAGAGCGATGCGCGAGACCGACAGGTCCAGTGCGGCAGCGCTTTCCAGCACCGGCACCTGTTCCAGCCTGCCCACGTCCGCTCCCGCCTTGGCGAAGCACTTCAGCGGAACGCCGACGACGGTCCACTGCCCCTGCGGCAGCGCTGCGAGCGTCGCCTGCACGTCGACGCGGCCGCCGCAGTCCCCGCCGCAGCCGACGCCCAGCCATACCGGCGCCTCGACGGCACTGTCGCGGCGCAGCGTCAACTGCAGCTGCACGTCGCCGTTGTTCTCGCGGGTGAGATCCAGCGGCGTGGCGGATGCCAGTACCAGTCTTGCAGGCGAGGCGCCCGACCACTGCAGACGGCGGCCGTCCTCCTGCGCCATGTGGTCCGTGGCACTGAGCCTGAGACTGCCGTCGGCCAGCGCCACGGGGACCGTGGTGGCTGGCATGTTCGCCTGCGATGCGCTGGACAGCTGCAGGGCCAGGCCGACGGCCGGCTTGCCCTTGGCGAAATAGACGCCGCTGGCCGACTGCTCGCCGGAAACGCCGGAGTCCTCCGGCAACGGTTCCAATTCGCCCTTGTCGGCATAGCTCAGGCCGTAGCCGAACGCGAACAGCGGATCGTAGTCCTCCTGCCCCACGTTGTTGGCGTACTGCACCGCCGTGCGCGGCCAGCTGAAGCTGAGCTTGCCCTTGAAGTCGTGCTGCACGCTGCCGTCGGCCTTGCGCAGCAGGACGTCGGCGATCCCGGCGCCTTCCGAGCCGGGCAGCCACGCGGCCACGAACGCGTCGGCGGCATTGAGCTCGCGATTGACCCACAGCGGGCGGCCGCTGAGAAACACGGCGACCACCGGAACGCCGTCGGCCTTCAGCCGCTTGATCAGCGTGAGGTCGGCATCGTTGCCTGGCTTGTACAGCAGGTTCGGGATGTCGCCCTGGAATTCGGCGTATGGATTCTCGCCGAACACGACGACCGCAACGTCCGGCTTGCGCGCATACGTGCCGTCGATCGACAGGACCGCTTCGCCGCCGGCGGCTTTCGCCTGCTGCGCGATGCCCTCGTAGATCGTGTCCGCATTGGGGAAGTCCTTGCGTGCGGTGCCAGTGCCCTGCCAGTTGAGCGTCCAGCCACCGGCCTGCTTGCCGACATCGTCGGCGCCGTCGCCGGCCACCAGGATGCGCTGCCCCGGCGCCAGCGGCAGCACGCCACCGGCGTTCTTCAGCAGCACCAGCGATTCGCGCACCGCCTGTCGTGCGACCGCTCGATGCCCGGGCGCACCGAGCAGCGCGAACTGCCCGCCGACCGCGCGCGACGACGGCTTGCCCGCTTCGAACAGACCGAGCCGGAACTTCACCCGCAGGATGCGGCGTACGGCATCGTCCAGGCGCGCCTCGCTGATCGTGCCTGCCTTCGCCGCCGCCAGCGTGCTCTCGTAGAAGCCCTTCCAGCTGTCCGGCGTCATCGCCATGTCCAGACCGGCGTTGATCGTCGCCGGACAGTCGGTATTGCTGCAGCCCTGCACCTGGCCATGACCGTTCCAGTCGCCGACGACGAAACCGCCGAATTGCATCCGTCCCTTCAGCGCGTCGGTGAGATACGGCCTGTTGCCGTGCATCTTCTCGCCGTTGACGCTGTTGAACGAGGCCATCACGGTCTGCGCGCCGGCCGCGATCGCCGGCGGGTAGCCGGCACCATGGACGCGTACCAGCTCCGGCTCGGTGATCCGGGTGTCGCCCTGGTCCTTGCCTCCCGTGGTGCCGCCATCGCCCAGGAAGTGCTTGACCGAGGCGATCACATGACGGCCGTCGAGGAACTCCGGCGTGCCGACCCTGCCCTGCAGGCCCTCGACCATCGCGCCGGCAAAGCTGGCCACCACCTCGGGCGATTCGGAATAGCCTTCATAGGTCCGGCCCCAGCGATCGTCCTGCGGCACCGCCACGGTCGGTGCGAACGCCCATTCCATGCCGGTGGCGCGCGTCTCCAGCGCGGTGATCTCGCCGATCTTCCGCAACAGATCCGGATTGCGCGTGGCGCCCAGGCCGATGTTGTGCGGGAACAGCGTGGCGCCGACGATGTTGCTCTGGCCGTGCACGGCGTCTATGCCGAAGATCACCGGGATCGCCTTGCCGCCCTGCGAGGTATCCATCGACGCCTCGTAGAACGCATCGGCCAGCGCCAGCCATTCGGCAGGCAAGGCGTCATAGCGGCCGTCGGGATCCGAGTTGCCGCCGGCCAGGACCGACCCCAGCCGGTACTTGCGCACGTCCTCCGGCGTGATGCTGGCGATGTCGCCCTGCACCAGCTGGCCGACCTTTTCCTCCACCGTCATCGTGGCCATCAGCTCGGTGATGCGCTGTTCCAGCGCGGCATCCTCGGCCAGTGGCCAGGTCACCTGCGGCCATGGGTCGGCGTCCGCCGCCGGTGCCGGCGCACCGGTCCGGTCGTCGCCGTTGCAGGCGCCCAGCGCCAGGACCAGCGCGGCCAGCAGTGCGCCCCGGCGCGGGAAGCTCAGGCTATGCATCGTCATCGTGCTCATCCCTCCATCTGCTCCAGTTCCCTGCCCTTGGTCTCGTGCACGTACTTCAGCACGAAGAACACCGAGATCGCCGCGGCGACGGCATAGAGGCCGTAGGCTGCCGCCAGGCCGATGCCGGTCAGCAGCATCGGGAAGGTCCAGGTGATCAGGAAGTTCGATCCCCACTGCGCCAGGCCCGCCACCGCCAATCCCGAACCACGGATCTGGTTGGGGAACATCTCGCCCAGCATCACCCACATCACCGGCCCCCAGGACGCGTTGAAGAAGATCACATACAGATTGGCCGCGACCAACGCCAGCACGCCCATGTCGTTCGACAGCTGCAGCTTGCCGGCCGCGTCGAGGTTGCCGGTGGAGAACGCGAACGCCACCAACCCAAGGGTGACCGCCATGCCGGCCGAACCGACCCACAGCAGCGGCTTGCGGCCGATGCGGTCCACCAGCAACATCGACACGATGCAGGCACCGATGCTGAGCGCACCTGAGATCACGTTGATCAGCAGGGCGTCGCTCTCGGAGAATCCGACCGCCTGCCACAGCACCGCGCCGTAGTAGAACACCACGTTGATGCCGACCAGTTGCTGGAAGGTCGCCAGGCCGACGCCGACCCAGACGATGGGACGGATCTTTCCGGTCGCCTTGCTGATCAGGTCCGACAGGCGCGGACGATGATGGTCCGCGGCGAGGGATGCGTCGATCTCGGCCAGCTTGCGGGCGCCGGCGTCGCTGCCGTAGAGCCGCGTCAGCACCGACAACGCGCGCTCCTTGCGGCCCTTCACCACGAGGTAGCGCGGGCTCTCCGGGATGAACAGCAGCGCCACCAGGAACAGGGTGGCGGGCACGATCTCGACCCAGAACATCCATCGCCAGGCTTCGTGGCCCAGCCACCATTCCGTGATCGACGACCCCGCCACCTTCGCCAGCAGGTAGTTGCTGAGGAACGCCGCGAACAGGCCGCCGATGATCGCGATCTGCTGCACCGTCGCCAGCCGTCCGCGGTAATGCGCGGCCGACACCTCGCTGATGTAGGCCGGCGACATCACGCTGGCCGCGCCGACGGCCAGGCCGCCCAGCACGCGGTACAGCACGAACTCCAGCGATCCGGTGGCGATGCCCGAGCCCCAGGCCGAGACCAGGAAGAAGACCGCCGCCACGATCAGCACGTTGCGCCGTCCGTAGTGGTCGGCGAGGCGGCCGGCGAAATATGCGCCGACCGCGCATCCCAGCAGCATCGAGGCCACGTTGAAGCCGGTGCCGACCGAATCGGAGTCGAACGCCCGCTGCAGGCCGTCCACCGTGCCGTTGATCACCCCGCTGTCGAAACCGAACAGGAAACCGCCGATCGTCGCCACGATGCTGACCATCACGATCAGCCGCGTGTTCTCCCCTGTACCTGTACTCATTGAGCCACCCTCTGTGATCTTGTGTCGTGATGCCGGTTCGCCACGCTCAACGCAGCAGGTACTGGTTGAGCAGGTTCTCGTAGCGCTCCTGCTTGCCGCTGGCCTGCGCGGGCTCGCCGTTCTTCGTTGCCAGCGCGGCGAGGTCGGCCAGGCCCAGCCGCCCTTCCGCGAACGCCTTGCCGTCGCCGGTGTCGAAGCTGGCGTAACGGTCGCGGCGCCACTGCTCCCACGGCGAGGCGGTCAGCAGCGCATGCGCCACCTCCAGTCCGCGGGCGAAGGCATCCATGCCGCCGATGTGGGCGATGAACAGATCTTCCATATCGGTGGACTCCCGACGCGGCTTGGCGTCGAAGTTCAGGCCGCCCACCAGTCCGCCCTGGCGCAGGACCACCAGCATCGCGCCGACGGTGTCGTACAGCTCGGTCGGGAACTGGTCGGTATCCCAGCCGTTCTGGGCGTTGCCGCGGTTGGCATCGATGCTGCCGAGCAGGCCGTGATCGGATGCGACCTGCAGGTCGTGCTCGAAGGTGTGGCCCGACAGCGTGGCGTGGTTGGCCTCGATATTGAGCATGAAGTCGTCCTGCAGCCCATGGGCATGGAGGAAACCGGCGACGGTCGCGCTGTCGAAGTCGTACTGGTGCTTCATCGGCTCCATCGGCTTGGGCTCGATGAAGAACTTGCCCTCGAAGCCGATGCTCCGGCCATAGTCGCGCGCAGCGGCCAGGAAGCGGGCGAAGTGCTCCAGCTCGCGCTTCATGTCGGTGTTGTGCAGGCAGGCATAGCCCTCGCGGCCGCCCCAGAACACGTAATGCTCGCCGCCCAGCTCAACGGTCGCCTCCAGCGCCGCCTTCACCTGTACCGCGGCACGGCTCACGACGGCGAAATCCGGATTGGTGGCCGCACCGTTCATGTAGCGCGGATGCGAGAACAGGTTGGCCGTGCCCCACAGCAGCTTCATGCCGGTCGCCCGCTGGCGCTCCCCGGCCATCGCAGCCATGTGCCGGAGGTTCTTCTCGTACTGGCCGACGTCGTCCGCGTCCGGCGCCAGGTCGATGTCGTGGAAGCAGTAGTACGGCACGCCCAGCTTGGTGAAGAACTCGAACGCGGCGTCGACCCTGGCCTCGGCCGTGGCCATCGGTTCGCCCTTCTCCCACGGGAAGCGCCGCGTGCCCGGACCGAACGGATCGTGGCCGGCATTGCAGAAGGTGTGCCAGTAGCAGACCGCGAAACGCAGGTGCTCGCGCATGGTCCTGCCGCCGACCCGCTTCTGCGCGTCATAGACCTTGAAGGCCAGCGGATTGTCGGAACCGGTGCCCTCGTACGGAATGGCGCCGATGCCGGGGAAGTACTCCTGTGCGCCGATGAAGGGCTGCGTGCTCATGGTGCGGTGTTCCTGTGGATGGGCGGGGAGGAAGACGTCAGCCGCGCTGCAGCGGCGTGACGGCGTCGAGGTGCTGGAGGAAGCGGCGGTAGGCGGCCGCGTAGGCCGGCGTGCGTGCAGGATCCGGCGTTACGGACAACGCCGGATCGGCGGTCACATGCTCGCGGGCGATCTCGGCGATGGAAGCGGCATCGCCACCGGCCCGGCGCAACGCCCACAAGGCCTGCAGCGCCGCACCGAAGGCCGCGCCCTCGGCCTGCGCGGGGACATCGACCGGCAGCCCGAACACGTCGGCCACCATCTGCCGCCAGGCGGCGCTGTTGCCGCCGCCGCCGGTCAGCACGATGCGCTCGAAGCGCATGCCGGCATGGACGAAGGCATCGAAGCCGTACTTCAGGCTGTAGGTCGCGCCCTCCATCGCGGCGCGGTAGACATGCGCAGGCGTCGTGTTCGTGGTGTCCAGTCCGGCCAGCACGCCCTTCCCCAGTGGCAGGTCCGGCGTGCGCTCGCCGTTGAGGAACGGCAGCATCACCAGCCCGCCGGCCCCGGGTGGCGTGGCGCGAACGAGCGCATCGCCCTCGCGCGCCTCGAAACCGAACAGCCGCGCGACCTGTTCGGTCGCCACGGTGCAGTTCATCGTGCAGATCAGCGGCAGCCAGCCGCCGGTGGACGAACAGAAGGCGGCCCAGCGCGCTTCCGCGTCGATCACCGGCGTGTCGGAGTACGCGAACAGCGTGCCGGACGTGCCCAGGCTCATCGCCAGCCGCCCTGCCTCCACGCAGCCGGTACCGACGGCGGCCATCATGTTGTCGCCGCCGCCGACGGCGACCTTCACCGTCGCGGGTACTCCCAGCTGCCCGGCCATGGCAGGCGCGATGTCGAACAGCGCATCCGGCGAGGCGATCGGTGGCAGACAGGCGCCGAGATCGCGATCGGGATCGGTCGCGTGCAGCAGGTCGGCCGACCAGCTCCGTGTGCGCACGTCCAGCCAACCGGTGCCGGACGCATCGCCGTGTTCGCAGAAGCGCTGCCCGGTCAACACGAAGTTCAGGTAGTCGTGCGGCAGCAGGATGGTCGCCAGCCGCGCATAGGCGTCCGGGCGGTGCGTCTTCGTCCATGGCAGCTTGGAGGCGGTGTAGCCGGCCAGGACCGGGTTGCCCGCCAGCGCGATCGCGCGCGCGGTCCCGCCCACCGCGTCCATGATCCGCGCGCACTCGGCGGTCGTGCTGGTATCGCACCACAGCTTGGCCGGCGCGAGGACGTTGCCGTCGGCGTCCACCGGCACGAAGCCGTGCTGCTGGCCCGACACCGCCAGCGCGGCGATGCGCGCGCGCGCGGCCGGATCGATCCGGTCGAAGCACGTCCGTACCGCGGCCACCCAGTCGGCCGGATGCTGCTCGCGACCGCCGTCATCGTCGCTGATCAACGCCAGCGGCGAACTCACCGTCGCCACCACCTCGCGCCGTGCGGCGTCGTACACCACCACCTTGACGCTTTGCGTACCCGCATCGATGCCAGCGACCAGACTCATTTGGTGCCCTTCGTGTTCATGCCTTCACCATCGCGCCACCGTGCAACCGGACCGTCGCTGACTCACCCGCGACGAGATCGAGTTCGAGCGTGCGGCCGGCATGCACCAGCTGGTAGCGGCCGCCGCGTGCGGAATGCAGCGTGGCACGGGCCAGCCGCCCCCCCTTCCAGGCCATATCAAGGCGCGCCGAGTTGCGCACGCATACACCTTCGACGTCGCCGTCCGGCCACGCCGCGGGCAACGCGGGGAGCAGGAAGATCGATCCGCCCCAGCTCTGCACCAGCATCTCGAGGATGCCGGCGGTACCGCCGAAGTTGCCGTCGATCTGGAACGGCGGATGCGCGTCGAACAGGTTCGGATAGGTACGCGATGGGCCGAGCAGCATGCCCAGCACCTTGTACGCACGCTCGCCGTCCCACAGGCGGGCCCACAGATTGATGCGCCAGCCGATGCCCCAACCGGTCGCTTCGTCGCCGCGGATCTCCAGCGACTTTCTCGCCGCGGCGGCCAGATCCGGCGTGTCGCGCACGTTGATCTGGCTGCTGGGATGCAGCGCGTACAGGTGCGAGACGTGGCGATGATCCATCTCGGGTGCATCCATGTCCCAGTCTTCCTGCCACTCCTGCAGCTGCCCTGCCCTGCCGATGCGGTGCGGAGGCAGGCGGTCGCGCAACGTCGCCAGTCGCCGGGCAAAGTCGCGATCCACATCCAGCATTTCGCTGATGGCGATGCACTGGCCGAAGAGGTCGCGCAGGATCTGCGCGTCCATCGACGGGCCTGCGCAGACCGAGGCGCCATGCGGGTGCTGGTTCTCGGGCGACAGCGACGGCACCGTGACCATGGTGCCCGTGTTCGGATCCTCGACCAGGGTCGCGGCGAAGAACTCGGCCGCGCCCTTGAACAGCGGCCAGATCTTCTTCAGGTACGCAGGATCGCGCCCATAGTCCCAGCGATCCCACAGTTGTTGCAGCAGCCATGCTCCACCCAACGGCCACATGCCCCACTTCGCGCCATCGACCGGCGCGGTCCGCCGCCACAGGTCGGTGTTGTGGTGGACCACCCAGCCGGGCGCGCCGTACATCGCCTTCGCAGTGTGCGCGCCGGTCTCGGCAAGGTCGAACAGCATGCGCTCCAGCGGCTCGATGCATTCGGACAGTGCGTTGGCCTCGCTGGGCCAGTAGTTCATCTCGGTGTTGATGTTGATCGTGTATTTGCTCTCCCACGGCGGGGACAGCAGGTCGTTCCAGATGCCCTGCAGGTTGGCCGGCTGGCTGCCGGGACGGGAGCTGCAGATCAGCAGGTAGCGGCCGAACTGGTGATACAGCACCGCCAGCGCCGGATCGTTGCCTTCGGCGAAGCGCGCCACGCGCTCGTCGGTCGGCAGGTCGGCGGCCGGCGTTCGTCCCAGATCGATCGAAACGCGGCGGAACAGGCGCCGGTGCTCGGCCACGTGATCGTCCAGCAGCGCCTGCCACGATTTGCGCGCGGCCGCATCCAGTTGCTCCCGCGTGATCGCCTCGGGATCGCCGCCGACGTCGTCGTAGCGGCGATAACTGGTGGCGGCGGTGAGCAGCAGCACCACTTCGTCCACATCGGCGACCTCGATGCGGTCGCCCTGCCGCTGCATGCGGCCGCCCTTGGGCAGCACGCGCAGCCGCAGCGCGAAGCGCAGGCGACCGTCGATGCCGAACGCAGCGCCGTTGCGGCCGCGCAGCAACAAGCCATCGTCGCCATCGGCGACGACTTCCGTGACCCGGTGATCGCTGTCCAGGCCGATGCGCACCCTGAGGCGGCCGGGCTTGTCCCCGCTCAACCGCACGGCGATGCACTGGTCCACCGGCGAAACAAACGTCTCGCGACGGTGCAGCACGCCGCGGCTATGGAAAGAGGTGACCGCGACGGCGCTGTCCAGATCCAGCTCGCGGCGGTACTCGCCGATGTCCGACACTTCGATGAAATCCAGCGCGAGATCGCCGAGCGGCTGGTAAGGCATCTGCTTCATCGGCCGGGCCATCATTTTCGCCTGGACCAGCGCCTCGGCCTCGGCATAGCGTCCGGCGAAGATCAGCCGACGCACCTCGGGCAGGGCGGCCAGCGCTTCGGGTGGCGTCGGATCGTAAGGACCGCCGGCGTACAGCGTGTCCTCGTTGAGCTGCAGGCGCTCGTGCTTGCCGCCGCCCCAGACCATCGCGCCGAGACGTCCGTTGCCGAGCGGCAGCGCTTCCACCCATTGCATGGCCGGCCGCGGGTACCACAGCGTCAGCGCACCCTCGCCCGCCGAGGACGCGGTCGCGCCGGCGGAACCGGCGCCAATCGGCGAAGCCATGGCCTCCCGCATGCCTGCGGCCGCCGTGCCGGCGCATCCAAGTCCGGCCATCGCCAGGCCCGCGGCAACGCCCTTGAACAACAGGCGCCGGGAGGGTTCCACCGGCGATCCCGGCGTCGTCGCATCGCTCGCTTTCATGTCGCCTTGGCGGTTGTCGCGCTCTTGCATCGGTACCTCGCAATCCGTTGGGTGGCGGCAATGCCGCCCACCCTTCATGGCCAACCCTTACGCGCCCGCGGCGCGACGCGGCACCACGACCGGATTGCCGTCGTACTCGACCTCGATGTCGAAGCCCGGTTCCAGTTGCCCCATGTCCTCGCCCGGGCCATCGATCCAGCGCACGCGGAAGCTGCGCTTGGCCGGCATGCCCGGGAAGCCGTCGCCTTCGCGCGCCCCCAGGGTCAGTTCGCCCCTGGCTTCGTCCCAGACCAGCGGAACGCGGCTGGACTGGCCGCGCTCGTAGCCGTAGCTGCGGCCGTCGTCCTCGTACAGCGAGAACGTGCCGTCGGCGCCGGTGTAGACCTCGATCGTCACCGGTGCGTCGGGCTGTTCGTCAACGTACTGCTGAACCACCGCGCGCGGCACGATGGAGCCCGCACGAACGAACAGCGGCATGCGCTGCAGCGGTGCCGCGGCTTCGATGGTCTGGCCGCCCTCGTAACGCCTGCCGGTCTCGAAGTCGATCCAGGTCGTGCCCGCCGGCAGGTAGACCGGGCGCGTCGTGGCCTTGAACGCCGTCACCGGCGCGACCAGGAAGGCCGGCCCGAACATGTACTGGTCCGCGATGTCGCGCACCTTCGGATCGGCCGGAAAGTCCATCGCCAGGGTCCGCAGCAGCGTGCCGTCCCGATGGTAGGTATCGCCGGCCAGCGTGTAGATATAGGGCAGCAGCGTGTAGCGCAGCTTCAGGTAGTGCACGAAACTGTCGTAGTGCGGCGTGCCTTCCGGTGCGATTTCCCAGATCTCGCGGTACGGGAACTGTCCGTGCAGGCGGAAGATCGGCACGAACGCGCCGTGCTGGAACCAGCGCAGGCTCAGCTCGCGCCATTCGGCCAGGTGCGCCGGATCCTGCGTCTCGTAGCGCTTCTCCGGCGAGAAGCCGCCGATGTCGAAGCTGACGTTGGGCGCACCCGCCATCGAAGCATTGACCAGGGCGGAAATCTGCTCGCGCAGGTCGTCCCAGCGCGGCACGACGTCGCCGCTCCAGAACGCCGCACCGGCGCGCTGCTGGCCTGCGAAGAACGCGCGCGAAAGGATGAAGACGCGCTTGTCCGGGTCAACCTCGCGCGAACCACGATAGACGCCCTCCGAGTGCACCAGCGGATAGGAGTTGAAGAACTCCACCGAAGGCCCCAGCGCGGTCGGCGTGGTGCGCGCCTTGCGCTCGCCGACATCGAGGTTGCTGTGCAGGTCGGGCTCGCTGGCGTCCAGCCACCAGGCATCGAAGCCCCTGCTGTTGAGCTTGTCATTGACCTGGCGCCAGAAGATGTCCCGGGCCTCCTCCGAGTACGGGTCGTAGAAGGAGCTGAGATAGCCTTCGCCGATCCAGTCGCGCTCGCCGACCTCGACGTTGCGCCGGTACATGTGACCGGCGGCATCGAGCTCCTTGTAGTGCGCTGTGGCCGGATAGAACTTCGGCCATACCGAGATCATGATCTGCGCATGCTGGTCGTGGACGTGCCTGACCATGCCGTCCGGATCGGGGAAGTACTCGGCATCGAAATCGTGCGACCCCCACGCGTCCTCCGGCCAGTACGACCAGTCGAGCACGATGGCGTCGATCGGCAGCCGGCGGCGGCGGTACTCGTCCAGCACGCCGGTGAGTTCGGCCTGGGTCTTGTAGCGCTCGCGGCTCTGCCAGAAGCCGTACGACCATTTCGGCAGCAGCACGGCCTTGCCGGTCAGGGTCCGGTAGCCGGCCAGTACCTGGTCGGCATCACCGCCCGCGACCACGTAATAGTCGATCGCCTGCGCGGCTTCTGACCAGATCGACAGGTCCTTCGCTTCGTCGGCAGGCAGCGGGTCGCGGTGCAGCAGCGCGATGTAGGCCGGCTCGATGCGGTCCCACACCAGTTTGACCTTGTGGCGCTGGCCGGACTTCATCTCGAGGGCGAACTCGTGATGCCAGGGGTTCCAGTTCTGGCGCCAGCGGTCCAGCACCAACTCGTCATCGATGTAGAGTTTGGCGTACTCGCTGTTGTACAGCGAGAACGTATGGCGGCCGTCGCTGCGGGCGGCAATCTCGCCTTCCCACACCACTTCGCTGCGACCTCCCTCGGCCAGGTTCTTTCCGGCTTCGGGGAAATCGGCCAGATCGCGAACGTACTGGTAGTTGACCGTGGACTCGCGGCGCTCCAGCACCTGCTTGCCGTCGACGCTGTAGCGTGCGGTCAGAGCACCCGGCTCGCCATGCGCGTCGAACAGGTCCAGCGTGGCGTCCAGCGGCAGCAGGCCGCGGGGATCGCCATAGCGGGTAATGGCGTTGCTGTCCCAGAGGATGCCGTAATGGCGCGTGGAGACCAGGTACGGGATCGCCTTGTCGATGTTGTGCTGAAGCAGCTCGACATCGCGGCCCTTGAGGTTCATCCAGCCCTGCTGGTGCAAGCCGGTGCCGTAGAACGCTTCGTCGTCCGGCGACTCGAAGCGCTGGCGGATGCTGTAGTAGTCCCGGCCTTCGAGCGTCACCGGCGTGAAGGTGCGTTCGCGCTCGGTGAGCAACGGCTTGCCTGCGGCATCGAAGAAGCTGACACGGCCGGTGCGCGCGTCGATCTTCGCCGATACGCCCTCCGTGGCCAGCGTCACCTCCCCGTTGGCCTCGTCGATCTTCACTTCGGGTGGCGCGCCGTTCTCGACGCGCATCAGGCTGGGCGTGCGGATGAAATCGCCATCAGGATCGGCCATGACCCGCAGGATGCCCGGCGCCACCGCTTCAACCTTCACGTCGGCGGCCGCCGCGTCCGTGGGCCTCACGATCACGCCATGATCGACCCTCTCCACCGCGCCGCTGCCCGTTGCGCCGGCGCATGCCGCGACCAGGGCCAGCAGCGGCACGCTCAACGTCTTCAAGTAACCCATCGCCTGCTCCTCCCGGGGATGCACGCCGGCATCCCGTTCCATTGATCGTTCAGTAGGTCGCCAGCTTTACCCGCAGGAGCTGCGGGACGCTGGAAAAGTTGAGTCCATAGTCGGTCTGGTCGCCGTTCCAGCGACGGCGGAACACCCACTCGCCGTCGATGTAGGTGCCTTCGTCGACGTACTCGTAGATCTGCCGGGCGGCCATCGCCGGATCGGACGCGTTGATGTTCACCCGTGCATGGGCGCCGGCCACCAGGAACTCGTCCGGCCCCAACTGCACGACCAGCGCGCGGCCGATCGGCTCCGGATTGCCGGGCGGCTCCCCCTGGAACCAGAACTGCGGCACACCATAGGTCACCACCATGTTCCAGCGGTCGTCGATCTTTACCGTCTGCACCGGCTGGCCCGGCTGCTCGGCGACTCCGCGCACCCTGCCCTCGAAGCTCGCCTGGGCGATGACGCGCGCGGCGGGGCGGACGATCGCGTAGTTCAGCGCGAACGACTCGAGCGTATCCTCGTCCACGTGCTTGGCGCCCAGAGGCCAGTTCGAGTAGCGCGAGTAGTCGATGCCGAACGGAGACCAGCCGATCGCCTGTTCGCCCAGCGCGGAGAAGAAGTAGCGCGCGTACTCCTCGCGATTGCCTGTCTCGGCGACGAACAGCGGATTGTCTCCGCGCGAGTAGCGATCCAGCACCGTGGTGTAGTGCATGTACTCGGGCATGTAGATGTCCGGAGCGAACAGGTCGACATGCGGCGCCGCCGCCTCGTAGATGTCCAGCACGTTGTCGGTCGGCCCGCCGCTGGCGTACTGCCCCGGCTGACCCGGATTGAACGGGCCGCGCAGCGCGGCATTGATGTACATCGGCAGCGGATATGCTGCCTTGCCGGCTTCGGCCACCTGGTCGATGTAGCGTGCGATGTGCCAGGCATGGAAGAACTCGTCGGCATCGGGGCCGAACGCCTCGCGCCAGGTGCCGGGGGACTTGCCCAGCTTCTTCAGCAATGCTTCCGGAACCTGGCCGTCGAACGCCGCCTGCGCCAGCGGCGAGAAGTCGCGCACGCTGCCGTAGGTACCCGGCTCGTTCTGCGGCTGCACCATGATCACGGTGCGCTGCGGGTCCGCCTCCTTCAGGTGCGTCATCAGCGCCACGAAGGCCTTGCGATCCGCGTCCAGCGTGGCCGGCGCGTGCGGCGACAGCGAGTTCAGCGTGCGCCCATCGGACGTGATCACGCGCGGGAAGCGCGCATTGTCCAGCTTGACCCAGGCCGGCGCATAGTTCGGCCCGTTGTTCTTCCAGGTGGCGAACCAGAGCAGGATCAACCGCACGTCGTGCTCGCGCGCCTGCCCGAGCAATACATCCACGAAGGAGAAATCGAACTCGCCCTCCTTCGCCTCGATCTGCTCCCATGCGACCGGCACCATCACCGTGTTCGGCTTGAGCACGTCGATCGCCGGCCACACGTCGTCCAGGGCCTGCGGCCAGTTGCTGGAGTTGTTGACCTGCGCGCCGAGCACCAGGAAAGGCGAACCATCGACCAACAAGGCATGGCGGCCGTTCTCGCTGACGATCCGCGGGATGGGCGACGCGTCCGTCGCCCGTACCCTGCCACTGGCCGATGCCGCGACCTGGTCCTTGCCGTCTTCAGGCGCCGGACGGCAGGCGGTCAACGGCCAGCTCATGATCAGGACCACAAGGAACGACAAGGCAAGCCGCTGGAACATCATCGGGAGCACTCCTGTTTCATGACGCATCGCTCACCACGCGTCGCTGCGGAAGGGCGAGGCGGGCAAGCCGGTGGCGTTGACCAGATCGGCATCCTCGGGGTTGTCGCGCCACGCGTAGCGCACTGCAACCGGCCGGGGCACCGCTTCGCTGCGTATGATCACGTGACCGTCCGCCAGGATCGCCTCGGCCGGATGGAACAACTGATCCGCTCCCGCAAGCGTGAAGCCATGCACGCGGTTGCCGCCCCCACGCACGGCCAGCGGACCGCCGGCGCCGTCGAAGTCGACATGGGCCGCGCCGCCTTCGAAACGTGCCCTCCGGTACACCGGTCCGTGGAAGATCAGGGCTTCGCCGTGGGCAACATGGCGTGCGGCCAGCGCCAGGCGCCTGCCGACCTCCTGCTTGTTGAGCGGATGGATGTCGTCCGCATCGCCGATATCGATCGTCACCGCCTGCGCCGTCGCCGGCAGCGAAAGCGTGGCCGACTGCGATTCGCGCAACACCGCCCATGGGCTCTGGTCGCCGCTGTCCGCACCGGACGAGAAGTTCGCCAGCTGCACCCAGAGGAATGGAAGCGATGGCGCTTTCCACTGTGCGCGCCACTGTCCGATCAGCGCCGGGAACTGCTCGCGATAGCGCAGCGCATCGGTGACCGTGCCCGCGTTGGACTCGCCCTGGTACCAGATCACGCCGCGCAGCGGGTATGGCAGCAGCGGATGGATCATGGCGTTGTACAGAAGCGTCGGATGCTGGTTCTTGTCGTCGATCAGCGCGACCGTGACGTCGGCCGGCCGGAACGACCAGCCGATCAGCGGGCGCGCCTCGCCACCGTGCGGTTGCACGAACACTTCCTCCGCCTCGCCGTGGATGCCGCCGCCCCCGCCGAAATCGGATACCCGGACGGCGACCTGGTTGACGCCCCCACGCAGTGCCGACGTCGGCACGACGTAGCGCCGCGGCAGGTTGTACTGCATGCGGGTCTTGCCGACCTGCGTGCCGTTCACCCAGGTGACATCCGAGTCGTCGATGCGCCCCACGCCCAGCGTGACACCGGCGCGTGCTTCCTCCTGCGTCAGCACGAACGTGGCGCGATACCAGGCCACGCCGTCCATGCCGTTGAAGCCGACGGCCTCCCACAGCGTCGGCACCTGGATCGGCGCCCAGGCGCTGTCGTCGAGACCGGCCTCCTGCCAGCCGGCGTCGTCGACCGGGACCGCAGGCCAGCGTTCGAGATTGCGCCGCGTCTGCGCCAGCGCGCGCGCATCCGCCTCGCGCAATTCATCGGTGCGCGCAGCCAGCGCCTTCGCGTCGACGCCCTGTGCGGCCGCATCCATCCATGCCTCGATGCTGCTGCCGCCCCAGGTACTGTCGACGATGCCGATCGGTACGCCGGTGGCCTTGCGCAGTTCGCGCGCGAAATGATGCGCGACGGCGGAGAAGCTCCCGGCGGCCTGCGGCGACGACGCCACCCACTCGCCGCCGGCCAGCTGCGCCTGCGGCTCGCCCGACCATGATTTGGGAATCTTGAAGTGGCGGATCTGCGGATCGGTGGCACGCGCGATCTCTGCTTCCGGGTTCGCGGACTGTGCGATCGGCCATTCCATGTTCGACTGGCCGCTGGCCAGCCAGACGTCGCCCACCAGCACGTCGCGCAGCACGCGTGCACGCCCTCCGTCGTCGATCCGCATCTCGTACGGACCGCCGGCCTTCTGCTCGGGCAGCGACAACATCCACTCGCCACGGTCGTCCGCTGTCGTCGCGTCGCGATGGCCGGCGAACTCGACGTTCACCCGCGTTCCCGGCACGGCATGCCCCCAGACGCGCACCGGCTGGTCGCGCTGCACCACCATGCCGTCGGCGAAGATCCGCGGAAGTTCCACCGCCGGCGCGGATACCGCGATGAGCAGGCCGGCCAACAGCAGGCCAGAACGGAGTGAGGCGGCATGAATCATGGTGAAGCTCCGTCTGGATCGGGTCGCGGTGCGGTCGAATCGGATCGATAGGCATCCGCCACCACCTCCCACGCCAGTTTTCGCTCGCCGCTCTCCGACAGCAGTCCCTTGCGATTGAAACCCTGCTGGTACGGATGCATGCGCACCGGCGATCGGAAGTCCGACAGCACCCATGGCAGCGTGCCCTGCACGAACGGGAGACGTTCGATCATGCGGAACTGCTTGCGGTAGAACTCGGCCTGGAACTCCTCGTTCCAGTCGCTGGCCAGGTCGGCAGGACCGTGACGTCCGTGGCGGGCTCCGGCGCCGAATTCGGATATCAGCAACGGCTTTCCGGGCGATATCCACTCCACCTCTTCCGGTGCGACCGGCCACGGCACATACCAGCCGTAGTAGATGTTGGCCCCGATCACATCCAGCGCCTGGAACAGTGGATCGTGCATCTCCAGTCGTGCGCCGTGGAAGCCCGGACCATAGAACGCCGCGGCGATCAGGCGGGTCGGATCGGTTGCGCGGGCCTGTGCCGCCAGCGCGGACAGCACGGCATTGCGCGCATCGCCTGGCGCCGTTTCATTGGCGATGCCCCACATGATCACCGCCGCGCGGTTGCGGTCGCGTCCGATCATCTCGGCCAGCATCTGCTGCATGCGCTTGCGCGTGCCGGGATCCTCGAAGTCGATGCCCTGATAGACCGGGATCTCTTCCCACAACAGGATGCCCATGCGATCGGCAAGGCGCGCGAAGCCCTCGCCGAACGGATAGTGCGAGGTGCGCGCGAAGTTGGCGCCCAGCGCCTTCACCCGTTCCAGCAGGCGCCGGTAGTCGTCGTCGGACGCGGCACGCCGGCCGTCGATTTCCTCGTGCAGGTTGACGCCAAGCAGGCGCAGCGGTTCGCCATTGAGCAGGATCCGGTCGCCCTGCACCACGATGCTGCGGAAACCGATCTCGTCCTCGACCGTGTCGCCCGCGCCGGATACGCGTACGCGGTAGAGCTTTGGCCGCTCCGGCGACCACGCCTGCAGGGGGGCACTGAACGCCACCTCGGCGCGTCCGTTCGCGTCGGTGCGCGCAGGGAACGACACGCCCAGCTCGGGCAGCTCCACCTTCACCGGCAACCCGGCCTGCGCAGGCTCGAGCCGTACCCAGCCGCGGATCTCCTGGCCGCCGCCGGGTGCGAGCTGCAGGTGATAGTCGTGGACGTGCTGGGCCGGCACCTCCACCAGCCGCACGCTTCGGGTCAGCCCGCCGTAGTTGAACCAGTCGAATCCCATCGCCGGAACCGAATCCCGGCGACGGCGGTTGTCGACGTGCACCAGCAGGCGGTTCGCGCCCTGCTTCAGCTTGCCGGTCAGCTCGAACTGGAATGGCGTGAAGCCTCCCTCGTGGCTGCCGACCGGTTCGCCGTTGAGGAACACGTCGGCCCGGTAGTTGGCGGCGCCGAAATGCACGAAGACGCGGCGACCCTGCTTGCGCAGCCGTGCCGCGTCGAAATCGAACTGCCTGCGGTACCAGACCGACCCTTCCAGCCAGTGCAGCTCCGGCTGCTGGGTATTGAAATCGCCCGGCACCTGCAGGGTGAAGGCATCATCGAAACCGTATTCGAGGAACTCGTCGCGCCGCTCGGGTACACGATCGCGCCATGCCGCCTTCCAGTCGCCCATTCCCGCGCCGTAGGCATCCACCATCGCCTGCCAGCGGCCGTCCAGCGAGCGTGTCGAGCGCCCCGCGACATTGGCGATCAGCGACGGCAGATCGCCCGGCTCCGCCGGCTCCACCAGTGCAGCATTCCCTGCCGCCGCTTCATCGGCAGGCAGCGGGCGATACCCGTCCTGCGCCCCCGCCCCGACCGGAACGGCCAGCACGAGGATCGCCGGGAACAGGCGCAGGGCCCGCAGCAGCGGCCTCACTGTGGATCCCCGTACCAGATGCCGCGCCCTTCGGTGCCGAAGTAGACACGGCCGTGCAGGCGCGGATCGCCGGTCACGTGACGGACGACGCCGCCGAATCGCCGGGCGTCATCATCGATGCGCTGCCAGCGGCGCCCGCCGTCGTCCGAGCGGTACAGGCCACGCTGGCCCCGCACCTCGCCGAATACGAACAGCACGGGCGCATCGCCATCCTTCGCCGGCTTGCCCAGCCCCACCGACATCACGTTGTCGACGCCCGGCACACGCTCCAGCCTGCCGGGCGACCAGTGCAGCAGGCCGCGCCACGAGGCCGCGATCCATGCCTCGCCCGTCTTCCACGGGTGCGGGCGGATCTCGGCGCGATGCCAGTCGCCGACCTCGCCGACCGCCGCATCCACTTCCCGGAAGGCGACGCCCCCGTTTCCGCTGACGTACAGCTTGCCGGTCGCCGCATCGAAGCCGTAGTAGATGCCTTCGTCGATGCGGTCGGCCTCCACCACCGCGGTCTTCGGCAGCCCCTCCACCTGTTGCCAGTGCCCCCCCATGTCGGCCGTGATCCAATGGTGTTCGCCGTTGCGGGGTCGCCAGATGGCGCGCTCGCCGTCGGCGGCCAGCGTGATCTGCCCGGCGCCTTCGCCGTCGGGCGGCTCGGTCGCGAACGCCTTCCACGTGCGGCCGCCGTCTTCCGACCATGCACCCCGCGTCGCACCCTGCGGGCGGTCGTGGAAATGACCGGTACGCACCATCAGCCGCGGCGCCCGGCCGGCGAAAGCCAGGCTTTCGGTATTGGAGAAGCGCGCGCCTGCAAAGCGCTGTTGCGATACGTCGAGGTCGTCGTGGACGAAGCCGTCGATGTCGCCGAGGCCGCTGACCAGGTGCGCGCCATCGGGCGGGCTGACCAGCGCCAGCGGCACGGTTTCCTCGAAGCCGGCCTGCTCGAAGCGCCACTGCATCGTCGCGCCCGCATCGAACGCCCGCGCGTTGTCCGAAACCCACACGCCGTAGCCGGTGACGAACCAGATCCGGTCCGGGTCGTGCGGATCGATCTCGACGTCGGCCATCCAGTGCGGCGTGGCGTCCTCCGTCCACGGCGCTGAGGCGTGGTCGAAATCCGAGCGCGGCAGCGTCGCGATCCACGTGCGACCGCCGTCGGTGCTGCGGTACAGGTCGTCGTGCGGCTGGTATCGGCGGAAGGTGGTGGCGACGATGACGTCGGGATCGGTCGCGTCCACCGCCACCGCGCCCCAACCGAATCCGGCCCCGGCGGCGGGACGGGGCACCGGCGTGATGTTCTCCCAGGTTCCGTCGGCGGGGTCGAAGCGCCATACCGCGCCGTCGCTCATGTTGTTGGGCCCCGGCTCGTCGCCATAGCTCAGCAGCCAGCGGCCACGCCCGTCTCGCACCATGTGGCTGGGGCGCAGGCCTACCGGCTGCCGCGGAACCGGGTGCCAGCTGGCGCCGCCGTCATGCGAGCGGTACAGGCTGGTCTCCTTCGTCGAAACGCCGGCATAGATCGTCTTCGACGGCGAACCCGTGCTGCCGCTGGCAGGATCGAACACCACGAAGGCGACACCGACCGGACGCGGGTCGCGCCAGCCGATCGCCGCGGCCGCGGATGATTTTGCGATGGCGGGAAAGCCCGGCACCTCGTGCCACGTCGCGCCGGCGTCGTCGCTGCGCCACAGGCCGTCGGCGCGCGTGCCGAACAGCAGCACGCGTCCGTCGTTGGGGTCGACCGCCAGCCGTTCGCCGTTGCCCCGCCCCTGCTCGTTGCCGCCGAACCGGAACGGCAATCCGGTGCGCCGGAACGTCACGCCGCGGTCGGTCGAACGCAGGATCACTCCGTTCTGTCCGCGCTCGTGCAGGTAGGTGCCGACCGCCAGGTACAGGCGGTCCGGATCGGAAGGATCCAGCGCCAGGCTCTCCACGCCGAAGCGGCCGCTGTCCTCGTATCCCATCCAGTCCATCAGCGGCTGCCAGCGCCGTTCCGCCGGCATCCAGCGATACGCGCCGCCGATGTCGGTGCGCGCATACAGCAGCCCTCTTTCGCGCGGGTGGAACACGAGCCCGCTGACGAAGCCGCCGCCGCCGATGGCGACGTTGCGCCAGTGGTAGGCGGTGACGTCGTCCTTCGCCGCCGCAACGGGCGCCAGCAGGAAGACGATGATCGCGAAAGCCAGGCGGAGCGAGAGCACGGAATCTCCTGTCGGAAGGGACAGCCGGTGTGCCGGCAGGAAGCACACATTCCCGGGAACGGCCGGGAAACCCGGCCGTTCCGCAGCGGTACCGTCAGAACGTCACGCGGACGGTCGCGGCGTAGCGCGTGTCGTTCACGTACCAGGAGGTGACGCGACGGCCTCCGCCGTTCTGGTCCATGATCGTGCGTTGCTCGGCGTTGTTGAGATTGTTCATCTCCAGGCCGATCTTGATGTTGTCATTGACGCTGTAGAAGATCGAACCGTCCAGCTGGCCGTAGGCATCGCTGTATACCGGCAACTTCCAGGCGATGCTTTCGCCATCGAGATTGTTGTTGGTGCCGTTGTAGCCGTTGGGGCCTATCGACAGCAGGTACTCGCTGCGCCAGTTGTAGGCCAGGCGGATCTGCCAGGGTCCCTTCTCGTAGAAGGCGGCCACGTTGTAGGAATTCTTGGACAGGCCCTCGGCCGGCAGATCGCCGAACGTCGAGCCGTCGGTATCGATCGGCTGCGCATCATCCTCGGCCGGGACATCGGTCGAACTGTCGATATAGGTGTAGTTGGCCGAGACGCCGAAGCCGTCGAACGGCGCCGGCAGGAAGTCGAAGAACTGTGTCCAGCCGATCTCCGCACCCTGAATGCGCGCCTCGCCGGTGTTGATGGGACGAGTGACCAGGTATTCGTATTCGTTGCCGTCGGTACCCGGATAGGCTTCCAGTCGCGCCTGGTTGCGGAAATAGTCCTTGATGTCCTTGTGGAAGAAATTGACCCAGGCCATGCCCCCCCTGTCCGGATCGAAGTACCACTCCAGCGACAGATCGAACTGGTTGGCCTTCATCGGTTCCAGGAAGGGGTTGTCGGCGGTACTGGTGAGATCCAGATCGGTGACCGGCAGCACCTCGCCGGGGTTGTTCGGATCCTGCGTAACGCCATCCTTCAGGTCGACATTCAACGTCTGGTAGGCCTGCATGTCGCTGAAGGCCGGCCGGGCGATGGCCTTGGAAGCGGCGAAGCGCACGATGAGGTTATCGACCGGTTCCCAGCGCACGTTCAGACTGGGCAGCACATCGGTATAGGAATTGTTGGCCGTGATCGGCACCGATTCGCCGGCGCCCAGATACGGCGCATAGCTTTGGTTCGGGAAAACCAGGAATCCGCTGGTGGAATTCTTGGTGCGCACCACGCGCACGCCGACGTTGCCGTCAAGGAGGACGTTGTCCAGGGCGAAATCCAGCATCGCGTAGGCGGCAGTGGTGGTTTCGCTCTGCTCGTTGCGCCACTGCGGATCCTGCATGTTGCGTGGCGTGATCTGCCCGAAGCAGCAGTCGTAGTAGGGAGTAGCGGCGCCGTGGATGTCCAGATAGCTGCCTGGAAAACCGAGCGCCGTCCCCAGCACCGGCGCGAAGAAGGAGCCTGGCGTGCTGGCGTCGCCACGGAAGAAGTTCTCGAAGGTGTTCTGGTGCACCAGGCTGGAGTTGACCTGGTCGTTCAGATCCAGCGAAGGCAACTCGTTCAGCGCCCACCCCAGCATCCAGGGCTGGAACACAGCCTGCCAGTCGTAGCCGGTATCGACACTGGTCGCGGCGCGGTCGGTCAGGCGCACGCCGAACTTGGCAGCCCGGAAGAAGCCGCTGTCGAAGCTGTGCCTGAGATCGGCGCGCCAGGCCAGCTGGTCGGCCTCGTTGTCGTCGCGATGGTCCATGGTGAAACCCCAGTAGTAGTTGTCGGGGTTCCCGGTGAACTGCTCGTCGACGCCGATGGATGGCTGGCCGCCGCTGAGGTCGACATCGATATAGGGCACGTTGACGCCCAGGGCCACTGTGGAATCCAGCGCCTCGGTGGTCGCCTTGATGTACTGCATGTCGGTGGACAGCTCGGTGCGGTCGGTGAGCCTCCACTTCAAACCAAACGCGAGATCGGTGGTCTTGGATTCGCGGTGCGACGCGCGGATGTCGGTGCCCATCGGGATGTCGCCGGACTGGACCAGCCGGCCCGAGCGGAACACGTTGCCGTCCAGATCGAAAGGCTGGCTGGTGTCGATCGCGACCGCGGTGGGATCGTTGCCGACGAAGATCGCGTCCTCGTACCAGAGCTCGTCGTACCGGCTCTGGAAGCCGGTGGCGTACAACTCGACGCCGTCGACCGGGCGCCACTGCAGGGCGATATAGGCGCCCTGGCGCTCGCGCTCGTACTCCAGCGTGCGCCAGTCGGCGCCGCGAGGCAGCCACAAACGGTCGTTGGCACCGTCGCCGTCGACATCGGTGGTGGCGGTCTCGAAGAACGGCCGCACGAACATGCCGTCGGTGCGGGTGGCCAGCTCCGAATGGGCGACGTCGACCAGGATGCCGAAATCGCCGGCATCGGTATTCCACCGGTTGCTGTAGAGCGCGGAGGCCGATGGCTTCCACTTCTCGGTGAAGTCGCCGTAGTTCCCGCTGAGGCTGAAAGCGATCTTCTGGCCGTCGAAGTCGAGAGGTTTGAAGGTACGCAGGTCCACCGTGCCGCCCAGGCCTCCCTCGATCATCTCGGCCTTCTGGTTCTTGTACACGTCGACGCCGGCCATCAACTCGGACGGCACGTCCTGAAAGCCGATGGCGCGGCCGCCGTTCGCGGAAAAGCTGTCGCGGCCGTTGAGCTCCGAGCGTACCTGGGTCAGGCCGCGCACCTGCACGCCGCTGCCCTCGGCGGAGAAGTGTTCCGGATCGCCGACCGACAGGAAGCGATCGATGGTCACGCCGGGAATGCGCGAGAGCGTCTCGGTGACGCTGCGGTCGGGCAATGCGCCGATGTCCTCCGCGGTAACCGAATCGACGAAGGTGTCGGCGTCGCGCTTGATGTCCTGGGCCCGGTAGACCGAAGCGCGGATGCCGGTGACGACCACGGCATCGAGATCAGTGGCCTCCTCTTCCTGCACGGAGGGTTTGGATTCATCGTCCTGTTCGGAAGTCGCGGCTTCCTGCCCGTAGGCGGGCATCGACAACAGCAGTGCGATGCTCAGGGCGAGTATGGCGGGTTGCGGATGGCGGCCGGCGGAGCGGCCCGCACGGAGACAGGCCGCGGAGCGGCGCTGACGCATTGACATGGATGTTCCCTCCCAGGACACATGGCAATCGATCGGGTTGTGATCCCGGCCGCAGGCATCTGCGCGCCCGATGGCCGGATGAAGCGCCCGGCGCCAACGGCCTGCGGGCCGCGGTCGTCGGTATTGCGTTGCTATCCGTGGGGGGATGCCGGGATGGTCGAGGCTTCCGGCCGGCCCGGGCGATCACCCGGCGGCCCTGGGACCGCCTTCCCTTGACTGCGGCGCGAGCATAGGCGGCCCACACATGCCATACCAATGAAATATTGGGCGCGAACTATACCCAATGCGAATACATGCTTTCCCCAACCCCGATCAGTCGGTTTCTCCGTTGCGCGCGACCGGCGGCATGCCCGCGCGCGAGGTCGCCGGTTCGGCGTAAAGGCGCCGTGCGGTGGTGCGCAAGGCATCCAGCACCCGTTCGGCACCGGGCGACAGCAGCTGATCGCGGCGGCGCACGATGCCGAAGAACTCCATGCGCACCCCCAGGTCGAGGGGCAGCACGCACATCTGGCCCGTCTGCAGGTACGGCCCCACCGACTCGGTCGGCAGCGCGGTCAGCAGGTCGCTGTGCCGCAGCAGATGGATGATCACCGGCAGCGAAGCCGTCTCCACGATGTTCTGCGGAGGCGGCAGCCCGTGCTCGAGGAACACCGCGTCCAGGCGCGAACGCAGCACGCTGGCGGTCGGCGGCATGATCCAGCCGTAGTCGGCCAGGTCGGCGTGGGTGATGTGCGGCCGCCGGGTCAACGGATGCCCCGCATGCACGATGACCGCATGGGGTTCGTCGGCCAGCGGCTCGAAATCGAGTTCGCCCGCGCCTTCCGGGTCCATGATGCGGCCGACCACGATGTCCAGCTGCCCGTCCAGCAGCTTGGCCACCAACGGGCGGCTGTAGTCCATCTCGACCTTGATCAGGATGTCGGGGAAGTCGCGCTTCACCGCCGCGATGGCCTGCGGGACCAGGTTCGTCCCGGGATTGACGACGGTACCGATCGCGGCCTGCCCCATCCGTCCGCTGCGCAGCGCGGCGATCTCGTCGTGGGCGCGCCCGATCTCCGACAACGCCGAGCGCGCGCGACGGATCAGCACCTGCCCATACCAGGTGGGCTCCACCCCCCGGGCATGGCGCTCGAACAACGGCACGTCCAGCAGGCTTTCCATCTCCGCCAGCAGCTTGGAGGCAGCCGGCTGGGACATGTTGGCGGCCTCCGCGGCCCGCACGACCGAACGCTGTTCGTACAGATGCAGCAGCAGGTGAAGGTGGCGCGTCTTCAGGCGCGTGGCGCCGAACCAGCCGGTGGTGGGTTGGATCATGGGAGACCTCGGGCACATAAACTATTCACGCAAGGAATAGCTTATGACAAAAATTTCATTTGTCGTGCATAGATGTGCACGCGACGCTATGCCACGCTTCAGGCGCCGACCGGCGGCCATGTCCGACCACCCCGCCGGAAGATGCTCCATGACGGCCGACGCAGGCCCGTCGCGGGCGGTTCCCGCATCCGATCAACGCCGGAAGGAGGGCCCATGGCGACATCGCAGTCCGACGGCGCAGCAGGTGCCGGCGCCATCGCCGCGTCCTCGCCGTACGGGAAACCGAACCCGTGAGCGGCCGCCTGTCGGGCAAGATCGCCCTGGTCACCGGCGCCGCCAGCGGGATCGGCCTGGCCACGGCGCGGCTGTTCGCGCGCGAGGGCGCCACGGTCGTCGGACTGGACACCCGCCCGGTACCCGCGCCGGACGATGGCATCGGGCATTGCCTGGCCGACATCACCGACGCCGTCGCCGTCGAGGCTGCCGTGCAGACAACGGTGGCCGCACACGGCCGCGTCGACGTGCTCGTCAACAATGCCGGCGCCGACGTGTTCTCCGAACCGCTGTCGCTGTCGGACGAAGACTGGGAGCACTGCCTTGCGCTGAACCTGAAAGGCGCCTGGCACCTGTGCCGTGCGGTGCTGCCGACGATGCTGGCGCGGGGTGCGGGCGCCATCGTCAACATCGCCTCGGTGCACGGGCACCGGATCATCGCGGGCTGCTTTCCGTACCCGGTGGCCAAGCATGGACTGATCGGCCTGACCCGTGCGCTGGGCATCGAATACGCCGCGCGCGGCATCCGTGTGAACTCGATATCCCCGGGCCTGATCCTGGTGCCGCGCATCGAATCCTGGTTCGAACGCGAGCCCGGCGCACGCGAACGCCAGACCGCCCTGCTGCCACCCCGGCGCATCGGAACCCCGGAGGAAGTGGCCTACACCGCATTGTTCCTCGCCAGCGACGAAGCCCGCTTCATCAACGCCGCCGACATCGCCATCGATGGCGGTCGATCGCAGGTCTACCACGATTGAGCCGCATGGACGCGACCGCCCCCTCGCCTTTCCGCCTGCCCTTGATCGCAATCCTGCGCGGCATCGCGCCACGGGACGCGGCGGCGCACGTGGGCGCGCTGGTGGAGGAAGGCTTCGATGCCATCGAGATTCCGACCAACTCCCCGCACTGGGAACGCAGCGTGTCGGAGGCGGTGCGCCAGCACGGCGCGCACGCGACGATCGGCGCCGGCACGGTGACGAGCACCGCGCACGTGGAGGCGCTGGTCGACGCCGGAGGCAGGCTGGCCGTCACCCCCAACACGCGTCCGGCGCTGGTCCGCCATGCGGTCGATCGAGGGCTGCAGGTGGCGGCGGGCTTCGCCACCGCCAGCGAAGCGTTCGACGCGCTGGAGGCCGGCGCGCAGATGCTCAAGCTCTTCCCCGCTTCCGTCTACGGCCCGGCACTGGTACGCGCCCTGCGCAGTGTGCTGCCGCCGGTCCCCATGTTCGCCGTCGGCGGCGTCACGCCCGACACCCTCTCCGGTTACCTCTCAGCCGGCTGTCAGGGCGCCGGCGTCGGCGGCGAGCTCTACAAGCCCGGCCAGCCCGTGGAGCGGACGCGCGAACACGCGCGGCGTTTCCGCCAGGCCTATCTGGACCACATTGCATGAAGATCGTCCGCCTCAGCACGTACCACGCAGCACCGCGCTGGCTGTTCCTCAAGATCGAGACCGACGAGGGCGTGACCGGCTGGGGCGAGCCCGTCATCGAGGGCCGCGCCGGCACGGTGGAAGCGGCCGTGCATGAGCTCGGCGACTATCTGATCGGCCAGGATCCGGCGCGCATCAACGACCTGTGGCAGGTGCTGTACCGCGGCGGCTTCTACCGCGGCGGCGCGATCCTGATGAGCGCCATCGCCGGCATCGACCAGGCGCTGTGGGACATCAAGGGCAAGACGCTCGGCGTGCCGGTGTACCAGCTGCTGGGCGGGCTGGTGCGCGAACGGATGAAGACCTACCGCTGGGTTGGCGGCGATCGCCCCGCCGACATCGTGGCGCAGATGCAACGCTACCAGGCGCTGGGCTTCGACACCTTCAAGTTCAACGGGACCGAGGAGCTGAAACTGATCGACAGCCCGCGTGCGATCGACGCGGTGGTGTCGAAGGTCGCGGCGATCCGCGAGGCGATGGGCGAGCGGGTGGACTTCGGCATCGATTTCCACGGCCGTGTCAGCGCACCCATGGCACGCGTGCTGCTGCGCGAGCTCGCGCCGTTCAAGCCGCTGTTCGTCGAGGAGCCGGTGTTGCCCGAACAGTGGGAGTACTACCGCCCGCTGTCCGACGCCACCTCGATCCCGCTGGCCGCCGGCGAGCGCATGTACTCGCGCGCCGAATTCAAGCCGGTGCTTGCCGCCGGCGGGCTGGCGATCCTGCAACCGGACCTGTCGCATGCCGGCGGCATCACCGAATGCGTGAAGATCGCCGCGATGGCCGAAGCGCACGACGTGGGGCTGGCGCCGCATTGCCCGCTCGGCCCGGTGGCGCTGGCCGCGTGCCTGCAGGTGGATTTCGTCTCCCACAACGCGATGCTGCAGGAGCAGAGCATCGGCATCCACTACAACTCCGACGCGGACCTGCTGGACTACGTGCTGAACAAGGACGACTTCCGCTGCGACGACACCGGCAGCATCGCCGCGCTGCCGAAGCCGGGGCTGGGCGTGGAGATCGACGAGGACCGCCTGCTGGCCGCCAGCCGACACCCGCCGCGCTGGCGCAACCCGCTGTGGCGACACGCCGATGGCAGCGTCGCCGAGTGGTGAGGGCATGACGGCGACGATGGCGACCCTGGCCGTCGACAGCCGCTGCACGCTGGGCGAAGGCATCCTGTGGTGCGATCGCCGCCGGGTCCTGTACTGGACCGACATCCTCGCCGCCGAGCTGTGGCGCCACGATCCCGACACCGGACACACGCATACGTGGTCCCTGCCCGGTCCGCTCGGCTGCCTGGCCCTGGGCGAGGACGGGCGCCTGCTGCTGGGACTGGCCAAGGGCCTGTACGCGAGCGACGTCGAGGCGCAACCGGCTTCGCGCGAGCTGGAGCTGGCGAAACTGGCGGACGTCGAGACCGACGTCCCGCTGACGCGGGTCAACGATGGCCGCGCCGACCGTCAGGGTGGCTTCGTCTTCGGCACCAAGAGCGAGCATCGCGACCTGCGTCGCGCCGGCCGCTTCTACCAGTACACCGCGGCGCATGGCCTGCGCGAACTCGCGCTGCCACACGCGGCCATTCCCAATTCGATCTGCTTCGACGCCGCCGGCGCGCGGATGTACTTCTGCGACTCGGTGACGCCGCGGATCCTGCAGTGCCGCTACGACAGCGTCACCGCAACGGTGTCGGACATCCGCGTGTTCGTCGAACTGGACGTTCCCGGCGCGGAACCCGACGGATCGATCGTGGACGCCGAGGGCGCGCTGTGGAATGCGCAGTGGGGCGCAGGCCGGGTGGTACGCTACCTGCCCGACGGTCGCATCGACCGCATCGTGCCGGTGCCCGCCCCGCAACCCTCGTGCTGCACGCTGCGCGAGGACACGCTGTACGTCACCAGCGCGAGGGTCGGCCTTGACGCGGATGCACTGGCCGCGCATCCGCTGTCGGGCGGTGTGTTCGCGCATCGCAACGAGCGCCCGCTCGCCCGCGCGGAAGACAGGGTCCGGCTGCCATGATCGCGGTCGACTGGGGTACCAGCAGTCTGCGCCTGTACCGGATGGCCGACGATGGCCAGGTCCGCGAACGCCGCCGCAGCGACCAGGGTGTGATGGCCTGCGCGGGACGTTTCGGCGAGGTTCTGGCCCGGGAGATCGTCGGCTGGGACGACACCGATGTTCTGCTGTGCGGCATGGTGGGCGGGCGCGGCGGCTGGCACGAGATGCCCTACCTGCCCTGTCCGGCCGGCAACCATGCGCTGGCCATGGGCATGCAGCGCTTCCTGCCGCCCGGCTTCGAGGATCGCGCACTGTGGCTGGTACCGGGCCTGCGCGACAGCGGATCCGATGCCGTGCCGGACGTGATGCGCGGCGAAGAGACGCAACTGGCGGCCCTGCTCGACGTGCTGCCCGGGGGCGCGCACCAGGTCTGCCTGCCCGGTACCCACAGCAAGTGGGTCACCGTGCGCGACGGGCAGGTGCAGCGCATCGCCACCGCGATGACCGGCGAGCTGTATGCCCTGCTCCGTCAGCACGGCACCCTCGGCCAGTTGATGCCGGCGGGCGAGACGCGGTTCGACGGCTACGCGTTCGACGCCGGCATCAAGCGCAGCGCGGACACCGGCGGCCTGCTGCACCACCTCTTTGGTGTGCGCGCCGCGGGCTTGTTCCAGCAGTTCGCGGAAGCTGCGTTGCCGTCCTACCTCTCGGGTCTGCTGATCGGCCACGAGCTGCGCGCCTCCGGCCTGCTCTCGCATGCGCCGCGTCCCGCGCAGGTGCACCTGATCGGCAATGACCGCCTGCTGACCTCCTACGCGCACGCGCTGACGTCGCTGGGCGTGGGCGTGCAACGCCATCCGGAAGATCTCGCCGCGCGCGGCCTGCATGCGCTGTGGATGCGGCGCGCCATGGCCACCGCCACCACCTGAGGGACACTTGATGCTGAAGCGATGCGTGCTGACGTTGATTGCCGGCCTGACCATCGGCACCGCCTGGGCGGGCGACGCGGTGTTCCGCGAGGTCCGCTACCGCGGCGACGACGGAGGGCCGCCGGTCGCGGCCAACCAGTATCGCAATCCCGTGGTGGCCGGCTTCTACCCGGACCCGTCCGCGATCCGCGTCGGCGACGACTTCTACCTGGTCACGTCCACGTTCGGCTACTTTCCCGGCCTTCCGGTCTTCCACAGCACCGACCTGGTGTCGTGGACGCAGATCGGCAACGCCATCCATCGCCCGGGACAGATCGACTACGGCCAGAAGGAGGAGCTGACGCGCGGCCTGTTCGCCGCCACGCTCGCGCATCACGACGGCACCTTCTACGTCGCCAACACCTGCTTCTACTGCGACCGCGGCAACTTCGTCGTCACCGCCAGGGACCCGGCCGGTCCGTGGTCGGACCCGATCTGGCTCGGCATCCCGGGCATCGATCCGTCGCTGTTCTTCGACGACGACGGCAGCGCGTGGATCGTGCACAACGGCGTGCCCGACGGCGAGCTGCGCTATGACGGCCACCGCGCGATCTGGCTGCAGCAGTTCGACTTCGACAAGCGGGAACGCGTCGGCGAGCGCATCCTGCTGGTGGATGGCGGTGCCGATCCGGCGACGAATCCCGAGCACGTCGAAGGTCCGCACATCTTCAGGCACGATGGCTGGTACTACCTGACGGCCGCCGAGGGCGGCACCGGCGAGCAGCACGCGCAGATGGTCTGGCGCAGCCGCGCGCTCACCGGCCCATACCAGCCGTTTCCGGGCAATCCGTCGCTGACGCAGCGCGACCTCGACCCGAACCGTCCCGACCCGGTGACGTCCACCGGGCATGCGCAGTTCATCCAGCTGAAGGACGGCACCTGGTGGGCGGTCTTCCTGGCCACGCGCCCGTATCGCGGCAACCAGTACAACCTGGGCCGCGAGACCTTCCTGCTGCCGGTGACGTGGGAGGATGGCTGGCCGCTGATCCTGCCGCGCGGCGAGCGGGTGCCGGCGGTCGTGCAGCGGCCCGGCCTGCCGCGCAACCCGCAGCCGCTGCCGACAACGGGGCCGATCGCGTGGACCGAGCGCTTCCATGCGCCATCGCTGCCGCCGTCGTGGATGACGATGCACCCGCCGGAGACGGCGTGGTACGCGACCGGCGCCTCCGGCCTGACGCTCACCCCTTCGACGATGCCGATCGGCGCATTCGGCAGCGTACCCGGACAACCGGCCTACCTCGCCCACCGCCTGCAGCACCACAAGGCGACGATCGAGACCACGCTGGCCTCGTTCGACCCGGCAATCGGCGAACTCGCCGGTCTGGCGCTGGTGCAGAACGAATACGGCCACTACGTGCTCGGAGTGGAGCGCGACGCGCAGGGACTGGCGGTGTCGCTCTACCGGCGTGCGGGCCGCGAGGGGACGCCACACGGGGATCGCCTCGCGCGCATCCCGCTGGACACGGAGGCGATGCCGGTGTCGCTGCGCCTGCGGATCGACGGTCCGCGTCTGGATGCGGAGTATGCACCCGAGTCCGGCGAGTGGAAGCCGGTCGCGACGGGACAGGATGCCAGCCTGTTGAGCGTCGAGACCGCCGGCGGCTTCATCGGCAACACGTTCGGCCCCTACGCGGTCCGCCGCTGACCGCACCATCACGGGAACTTCCCTGTCCGGCGCCTCGCGCCGCACCCTGTTCAAGGCCGGACTCGCGGGACTGGCCGCTGGCCGCTGTCGCGGGGCATCGCCGCGGCTCCCGGATGCGCGACTCCGCCGCCACGGCATGCCGCGGGCATCGAGGGCCAGCACAAGGCGGACCTCGGCGATGGCAGCTACCTCAATCCGGTCGTCGCCGGCGACCGTCCCGATCCCACCATCCTCAAGGACGGCGACGACCACTGCATGACGTTCTCGTCGTTCATGCCTGCCCCGGCCTGCTGATCTGGCACTCGACCGACCTGGTCGACTGGACACCGCTCGGCCCGGCGCTGCATGAACCCGTCGGCACGGTCTGGGCGGTCGACCTGTGCAGGCACGGCGACCGCTACTTCATCTATCTACCGGTGCTGGCCCCCGACGGCGGCCGCACATGGACCCGGCTGGATGCCCGCATGGAAGTCGCCGGCATCCACCACAACGTGTTCGGCGGTTTCCTCAGCCTGCGGCTCGCGCTGTACAGCGCCGGCGAAGGTGCCGCCCGGTTCAGCGACTTCCGCTATCGCGCCCTGACCTGAGCGCGGCCGCGCACCGGGAGGCCGCCAAAGGCGGTGTCCACCCCGGCACGTCTCCAACACCGCGTCGCGATCGGCCGGATTCTTGCTGCCGAGGATTTCTCCGCAACCGTCGCTCGCTCCCGCGTCGCCGTGTCCACGCCACCGGCACCGCGCCATCGGCCGGCCGAGCGCCGGTCCCGTGTGCCCCGGAGCGCATCCTGATCCGCATCACGCCCCGGCTTTCTTGCGGCTGGCTGGACGACTGCAGGTCGGAAAGGTGAGAAAAGGTGAGTTTCGGTGATTCATAAATGTGATGGTCATCACATACAATTTCTCGCTCATTCAGTTCCCCCATGGGGCTCATCGGCCGCCAGCCGGCTCGATGGACAGTCGCCCCGCTCCCGCCCCGCGCAGCCCGAATGTCGGGATTCCGCCGCCTTCCGGGTTGGCGGAAGTCCCATGGAGGCCGTTTCCTCCCGACACCGATCGCGGCCGGAGAGCCATTGCAACAGCGCCCGTGCGACTCGCGGGAGCCTCCGAGCGGGCGGCAGGGTGTGGGGGAAAGCTTCGGCGCCGCCTCCACTGGAACGCGCCCCGCGGCAGCGTGGCACGCATTTTGCTTGTCTTTTACATAAATTTGTGACGAATCTCACATTCGAATATCCACTCCATCACGGACCGATCATGCATTCGAAGCAGCATCTCGCCGTCGCCCTGGCGCTGGCATTGGGCATGACGCCCGGCGTCGGCATCGCAGCAAACCATGAGACGGCGATCGTCGAGATCGAACATCTGCGCGGCGAACACCGGTGGCTCGACGCACTGGCCGCGATCGAACGAGCCCGGGCCGACGCTCCCGATGACCCCGCCCTGTACCGGTTGCAGGTGCTGACCCTGCTCGATCTCGGCAGCAGCCACCAGGCGTGGGCGCATTACCGGGTCCGCCCGGAACTGTTCGACAGGAGCGAGGCCGAACGGCTCGAAGGCGCGCGGCTGGCCCGGCTGGTCACCTGGGGCGGTCTGTACGCCGAATCCGAGCAGGCGAGGACGCAGAACCTGGCCCTGGCCGAGCAGGCCCTGCAGGACCGCCGGGCATCTTCGGCCGTTTCCGATCTGCGAACGCGGTTCGACGAAATCGTGCTGCTCAACCGTCTCGAGCGCCATGACGAAGTCGTCGCCCGCTACCGTACGCTGCAGGCCGAGCAGGTCGAACTGCCCCCCTATGCGCTGGCGCGGGTCGCCGAATCCCTGCTCGCCGAACGCCACCCCGCCGAAGCGATCCCGCTGTTCCAGCAGGTCGGCCACGAGATGCCGGAAGACTGGGACGCCCACCTGCTGCTGGGCTACGCCTATTCGGAAAGCGAGGATTTCGACGCCGCCTATGACCACCTGCAGGCGCTCAAGGCCGCCGAACCGGCGTGGCTGCGTGCGCCCGGGGCACGTCGGGATCACGCCAATCCCCGCCACTTCGATGCCGACCGCAACCTCGCGCTGTTGCACCTGTACGGGCAGGACACGGCCGGTGCGCAGCAACGCCTGGAGGCCCTGGCCGCGATCGGCCCCAACAACGCCGGGCTGCAGAGCGCGGTCGGCGAGGTCTACCGCACGCGTGGCTGGAGCGAGCGGGCGCTGGAACGCTTCCAGATGGCCGCCACCCTTGAACCGGAACACGTCGGCGCCGCGATCGGCCAGATCGGCAGCCTGCTCGATCTGGATCGCGTCGATCTGGCACGTCCGCTGCACGACCGCCTGCTGGCCGAGCATCCGCGCGACGTCCAGGTACGGCAGATGGCCCGGGACTGGGACAACCGGATGGGCTGGCAGTGGCAACTGGAAGCCACCAGCGGGCGCAGCGACGGCGACGATGGCGGCGGGAGCGCCTCGCCCCTCGGCAACCGCGACGGCAGTTACCGGGTCGCGGTACAGAGCCCGCTGCTGAACGACCGCTGGCGCATCACCGCCGAAACCCGCGACGCCTGGGCCGATTTCCAGGGCGCGCGCGTGCACGACCACCGCAGTGGCCTTGGCCTGTCCCACGCCTTTGGCCGGCTGACCGCCAATGCCGGCGTCGACCGGGCGCACGACGGCTGGACGGACCAGGGCACCGGCTACTACCTGAATGCGGACTGGCGTCTGGGCGACACCTGGCGGATCGGCGCCGGATGGCGGCACAACACGCCGGATGGCTCGTTGCAGGCGCGCCGTTCAGGCATCACGGCCGATGAGCTGAGTCTTCACGCCAGCTGGGCCCCCTCCGACCACGGCCGCGTGGATGCCGGACTGCAGCAGCTCCGCTACGAGGACGGCAACCGGCGGGAGACGCTCTTTGTTGACGCTGAGCGTCGCCTTTTGACGCGCCCCCACCTGCTGCTCGACGGGCTCGCCGGCGGCCATGCCGGCCGCGGCAGCCTCGACGATGCCCCCTACTTCAACCCCCGCCGCGACCGTTCGCTGCGGATCGGCGCCCGGCTGGATCACATCGCCTGGCGCCATTACGACCGTCACTTCCGCCAGCGCTTCACCGCCAGCGCGGGGCCGTACTGGCAGGAAGGCCATGGCAGCGCCTGGGTGCCGCAACTGCGCTACGAACACGAATGGCGCTTCGGTACCGGGCGCCTGCTGCAGTACGGGGTGAACTGGTCGCGGCCGGTCTACGACGGCGTGCGCGAAGAGCACCTCGGCTTCGACCTCGCGTTCCGCTGGGGGGAATGACATGGACCGCACCGACATGAACCGCATTCCTGCCTTCGTACTGTCGATTCTCGTTCTGCTCGCCGCAGCGCTGGCGCCGGGACGGGCCGATGCCGGCGAGCCCGGCCGGGGCGACCTGCTCGTGATCAGCTATCACGACATCCGCGACGACGTCGCCCGCAAGGGCGACCCGGACCTGTACGCGGTCGGCACCCAGAACTTCGCCGCACACCTGGACTGGCTGGCCGGCCATGGCTACCAGCCGGTCGCGCTCGCCGACGTGATCGCCGCTGCGAACGGGGAACGGCCGCTGCCGGACAAGGCGGTCCTGCTGACCTTCGACGACGGCCTGCGCAGCGTCTATACCCACGCCTTTCCGCTGCTGCGCGCGTATGGCTATCCGGCGCTGGTCGCGGTGGTGACCGACTGGGTCGACATGCCGGCGGGGCGCCAGATCGACTACGGCCCGCGGATGTTCTCGCGCGACGATTTCCTGACCTGGACGCAACTGCGCGAGATGCAGGCCAGCGGCCTGGTCGAGGTCGCTTCGCACAGCCACGACATGCACCACGGGGTGAATTCCAATCCGCAAGGCAATTCGACCCCGGCCGCCGTCACCCGCATCTACGATCCGGCAGCGAAGCGCTACGAGAGCGAGGCCGAGTACCTGGCACGCGTGCGCGACGACCTGGCCACCAGCGCGAGTTTGATCGAGCGCGAGCTCGGCCGCGCGCCACGCGCGATGGTCTGGCCCTATGCCGCGTACAACAGCCAGGTCAATGCCATCGCCGACACGCTCGGAATGAAGGTGACCTTCGACCTGGAGGGTCGCAACCAGCCGATCGTGCCGGGCATGCACGGCGACGGGCTGCACGGCCTCGCACGCCTGCTGCTGTTCGACAATCCCGGCATCGACGACCTCGCCTACGAGCTGCGTCACGACGAATCCCTGGAAGGCATGCGTGCGTTGCAGGTCGACCTCGATTACGTGTACGACGCCGACCCCGCCCAGATGGAGCGCAACCTCGACGCGCTGGTCGAGCGGGTCAAGCAGATCGGTCCCAGCCACGTATTCCTGCAGGCCTTCGCCGACCCCGACGGAAACGGGTCCGCCGATGCGCTTTACTTCCCCAACCGGCACCTGCCGATGCGTGCGGATCTGTTCAACCGGGTCGCGTGGCAGTTGCGCACCCGCGCCGGCGTGCAGGTGTTCGCTTGGCTGCCGGTGCTCGGCTACGAGCTGCCGGACGCGTCGCTGCGTCGGTCGCTGGCGATCGACGGCAGCAATCCGGCCGAGACGTTCCGCCTCGACCTCTTCCAACCGGAGACCCGTCGCATCATCTCCGGGATCTACGAGGACCTGGCCGCCAGCGGATACTTCGAGGGTCTGCTGTTCCACGACGATGCGCTGCTGCGCGACGACGAGCTGGTCGGTACCGCCCCCTCCGATCCGGCCGCGCGTACGCAGGCGCTGATCGACTTCACCCTCGAACTGCGCGACGCCGCCGGCAAGTGGCGTCCGAAGCTGCAGTCGGTACGCAACCTGTTCGCCGCGCCGGTGCTGCAGCCCGAAAGCGAAGCATGGTTCGCGCAGCGGCTCGACGCGTTCAACGCCGCCTACGACTACACCGCGGTGATGGCGATGCCGTGGATGGAGGGCAGCAGCCGGCCGCAGGCGTGGCTGGACCGGCTGATGGACGAGGTCCGGCGGCACCCGCGCGCACTGGAACGCACCGTGTTCGAACTGCAGACGGTGGACTGGAACACCGGCGAACCGATCCCGGCGGATCTGCTGAAGGCCCAGGTCAGGCGCCTGCAGGCCCGCGGCGCGCGCCACCTGGCCTGGTATCCGGACAACTTCATCGACGACGTACCGCCGATGTCCGATGCGCGCGAGGCGATCTCGGCGCGCTCCTTCCCCTACCTGGAACCCTGAGGCACGGCATGGAAAGCATTCCCTTCTGGCTGTTCGGCTTCGCGTTCTACTACCCGATCGTGATGTCGTTCTTCTGGATGTCCGGCGGGCTGTACTACTACCTGCGCCGCGAACGGCAGGTGCCGCCGCGCACCAGCCCGCCGCCGATGCCGGAAATGCCGATGGTCTCGATCCTGATCCCCTGCTTCAACGAGGGTGAGCAGGTCGACGAAACGATCGCGGCCGCGCTCGCACAGCACTACCCGGACTTCGAGGTGATCGCGATCAACGACGGCAGCAGCGACGACACCGCGGAGAAGCTCGACCGGCTCGCCGGGCGTCACGAACGCCTGCGGGTGGTCCATCTGGACCGCAACATGGGCAAGGCCAACGCCCTGCGCATGGGCGCGCTCGCGGCACGCTCGGAGTATCTGGTCTGCATCGACGGCGACGCCCTGCTCGACGAATACGCGACCCACTGGATGGTCTGGCACCTGACCTCCGGTCCGCGCGTGGGCGCGGTCACCGGCAACCCACGCATCCGCAATCGCTCGACCCTGCTGGGCAGGATGCAGGTCGGCGAGTTCTCCTCGATCATCGGGATGATCAAACGCGCGCAGCGCGTGTACGGCCGGCTGTTCACCGTGTCCGGAGTGATCAGCGCCTTCCGCCGCACCGCGCTGCATCGGATCGGCTATTGGTCCGACAACATGGTCACCGAGGACATCGACATCAGCTGGCGCCTGCAGATGGACCACTGGGACATCCGCTACGAGCCCAACGCGTTGTGCTTCATCCTGATGCCGGAAACGCTGAAGGGCCTGTGGCGCCAGCGCCTGCGCTGGGCGCAGGGCGGCGTCGAGGTCATGCTTCAGCACAGCCGGGATCTCCTGTCGTGGCGCAAGCGGCGCATGTGGGCGGTGTTGGGCGAGTACCTGCTCAGCGTGGCCTGGGCCTACACGATGCTGCTGATCATCGTGCTGTGGGCGCTGGGCAAGTTCATCGCGCTGCCACCCGCACTGCACATCGAGACGCTGCTGCCGCAGTGGCACGGGGTGATCCTGGCGCTGGTCTGTCTGCTGCAGTTCGCGACCAGCATCATCATCGACCGGCGCTACGAGGCGCGGGTCGGCCGCAACTACTACTGGATGATCTGGTACCCGATGGCCTATTGGCTGGTCGGCATGCTGACCACCGTGGTGGCCTTGCCCAAGGGCATCCTCAAGCGTCGCAACACCCGGGCGGTATGGGTCAGCCCGGACAGGGGAATACGATGAAACACGATTCGCTGCTGATCGAGCGCCCCACCGCGCGCCCGCTGGCCGTCCGTACCGCCTGGGGCGTGGTCACCGCGATCTGCTGGGGCCTGTATGCCTATCTCTGGCTGCCGTTGCTGACCCTGATCCTGTGGCTGTTCGGCGTGCATACCGCCGTCACCGAGCTGTACCTGCGCAACAACCAGGTGGAGCCGTTCATGCTGATCGTGCTGCCGCTGGTCGCTCTGGGGGTTGCGGCGCTGCTGACCGGCTGGGCCGAGCTCAACCGGGCGCGCTTCCGCAACCGCGAGCGCCGCTCGGCGACGCCCGATGCGACCGCAGCCGAAGTGGCCGACACACTGGGTGCGACTCCGGTCGTCGCCAGCGCACTGCGCAGCGGGAAGATCACCGTGGTCAGCATGGACGACAAGGCCCGGCCACTCGCTGCTGCGCACCGGCATCCACCATCCGGCAAAGCGGAACCGGCACCGCGAGCGGCGGCGGCGCCCCTGGATCAGGACGCGGTACGCGACTGCCGATGACGGACCTGGCCCTGGCCACGCACCACGAAACGCTCGATCGTCAGCGACTCCGCACCCATCGGGCCATAGGCATGCAGACGGGTGGTCGAGATGCCGATCTCGGCACCGAGGCCGAGCTCGCCGCCGTCGTTGAAGCGTGAGGAGGCATTGACCATCACCGCGGCACTGCGGGTGCCGCGGATGAAGGCCTCGGCCGCCGCGGGATCGGCGGTCGCGATCACTTCGGTGTGGTCGGAACCGTATCTGCCGACATGGGCCAGCGCGTCGTCGATGTCGTCGACGACCCGCACCGCGAGGATCAGGTCGAGGAACTCGGCCGCGTAGTCGGCTTCGTCGGCGGCGACCGCCTGCGGGCACAGCGCCCGCGTCCGTTCGCAGCCGCGCACCTCGACACCGCGCCGGATCAGCGCTCCGACCGCTGCCGGCAGGAACCTGGCGGCCACGTCCGCATGCACCAGCAGCGTCTCCAGCGCGTTGCAGACGCCCGGACGCGAGGCCTTGCCGTCGACCAGCAGGTCGCGGGCCAGATCCAGGTCGGCGGCCGCGTCGACGTACAGATGGCAGACGCCCTTGTAGTGCTTGACGACCGGCACCCGCGCATGTTCGGCGACGAAGCGGATCAGTCCCTCGCCGCCGCGCGGAATCGCCAGGTCGACCAGGTCGCTGAGCTGCAGCAGCTCGAGCACGTGCTCACGGGCCGGGTCGGTGAGCAGCGACACCGCGGCTTCCGGCAACCCCTCCTCGCGCAGCGCGGCATGCAGGCAGGCGGCGATCGCGGCATTGCTCGAGCGTGCCTCCGAACCGCCGCGCAGCAGCACCGCATTGCCGGCCTTCAGGCACAGCGCGGCCGCATCCGCGGTCACGTTCGGCCGCGACTCGTAGATCATTGCGATCAATCCCAGCGGCACCCGCTGGCGCTCGATCACCAGGCCGTTGGGCCGGACCTCGCGACGGGTGACCGCGCCGACCGGGTCCGGCTGCGCGGCCAGCTCGCGCAGCGCCTGCGCGATCGCGGCCAGGCGGACGCCGTCCAGGCGCAACCGGTCCAGCATCGCCGTCGACAGGCCGGCCTTCTCGCCGCGGGCCGTGTCGTCGGCGTTGGCGGCGAGCACCTGCTCCCGATCGCGCTCGATCCGTTCGGCCATGCGCTCGATCAGCCGCTGTCGCCGCTGCGGCGACAATGCCGCGATCGCCGGCTGTGCGGCCCGCGCCGCCTCGGCCAGGGCGCGTACGTGACCATTCATGCGTCGTTCTCCTGTCCGGGCTGGCGATGCCGCGATTCGTGCAGCGCCGGCTCCCGACGCGGCCCCAGCAGTACCAGATCGTCGCGATGGACCACCGATTCTCCATAGCGGAACCCCAGCATCGATTCGATGTCGTGGCTGCGCCGGCGCGCGATGCGGCGGATTTCGTCCGCCGCATACTGGGCCAGCCCGCGGCCCAGCGCCAGCTGGTCGGATTCGGCGACGATCTCGACGACGTCGCCACGACGGAAGTCACCGATCACCCGCACCACTCCTCCCGGCAACAGCGACGCGCCGCGCACCTGCAGCGCATCGGCGGCGCCCTGATCGACGAACAGCGCGCCCGCGCCAGGTGCGTGGCGCAGCCATTGCTTGCGTGCGCGCAGGCGATCGCCCCCGGCACTCACCAGCGTGCCGCACAGGCGGTCCTCGCAAAGCGCGGTGACGACGTCCGGGTCGCGTCCGCAGAACAGCGCGGTGGCAATGCCGGCGGTGGCCGCCTTCGCCGCCGCCTCCAGCTTGGTTCGCATGCCGCCGGTGCCGAGCGCCCCTGCGTCGCCGCCGGCCATGGCGACCAGTTCGTCGGTGACGCGTTCGACGCGTGTGATCGGCCGCGCCGCCGGCTCGCGCTGCGGATGGGCGCTGTACAGCCCACCGATGTCGGTCGCGATCAGCAGCAGGTCGGCATCGACGAGCGACGCGACCGCCGCGGCGAGATTGTCGTTGTCGCCGAGCTTGAGTTCGTCCACCGCTACGGTGTCGTTCTCGTTGACGACCGGCAGCGCACGTAGACGCAGCAGCTCGCGCAGGGTCGCGCGGGCGTTGAGATAACGGCGGCGGTTGCGCAGGTCGTCGTGGCTGAGCAGCACCTGCGCGACCGGCAGGCCGACCAGCCGCTGCCAGAACCCGATCAACGAGGCCTGTCCCAGTGCGGCCATCGCCTGCTTCGGTACCAGACCGCTGCCGGAGGCATCGACCCGCCCGCGGCCGGCCGCGACCGCGCCGGACGAGACCAGCACGACCTCCCGTCCCTGTGCGGACGCGGCATCGATGAAGCCCGCCAGCGCCTTCGCGTGGGTGGGGTCGAGACCGGACTCGCCGGCCACCAGGCTGCTGCCTACCTTGAGCACCGCACGGCGCCAGGGGGGCAGGGGTTGCGATGTGAAGTCGGATGCGTTCATCGGCTGGTGATCTGGGAGCGGCAGGGAGCGCGTGGTGTCGGCGGACATCCGGACCGGATGCCTTCCTCACCGCGTCCCCGGCCGCACCGGCCCGGATGGCAGTCGCCCCAGTCTGGATAACGTCGGCCGGGGCGGCGATGACGAAGCGTCATGCCGTCATTCCTCGGCCAGCGCATCCAGCCGCTGCCGCAAGGCCTCCAGGCGCAGGTCGGCTGCCGCGCCCGGCGAGACCCGCGCATCGAGGCTCGCCTGCGGATCGCCCTGCGCCCAGCGCTGCGGATCGGCGGCCTGCCGGTAGGCCTCGCGGAACGGCAGGCCTTGCCGCGCCATTTCGACCGCCAGGTCGGTTGCGTACATCGACGGCTCCAGTGCCGCACGCATCCGGTCCTCGCGCCACTCCAGGTTGCGCAGCAGGTCCGGCAGCAGTTCCAGCGCCATCAGCCCGCGGCCGAACGCATGGAAGATCGCGCCCTTGGAGAACTGCAGGTCGCGGTGATAGCCGGACGGCAGCGACAACAGTTGTTCGATCTCGGTCCGCGCGGCCGCCGCAGCCGAATAGCTGGCGCGCATCAACTCGATCACGTCGGGATTGCGCTTGTTGGGCATGATCGAGCTGCCGGTGGTGTATTGCGAAGGCAGCTCGATGAAGCCGTACTCGGAACTGGTGAACAGGCTCAGGTCCCAGGCCAGCCGGCGCAGGTCGAGCAGTGCCGAGCCCAGGGCCTCGATCGCAGCCATCTCGAACTTGCCGCGCGACAGCTGGGCGTAGGTCGCCGACAGCTGCATGCGGCCGAAACCCAGCGCCGCGGTGGTGTGCTCGCGGTCCAGCGGCAGGTTGACGCCGTAGCCGGCCGCGCTGCCCAGCGGATTGGCGTCGAGCCAGTCGCGGGTCTGCGCGGCCCGCCACGCGTTGTCGATGAAGCCCTCCGCCCAGGCGGCCCACCACATGCCCAGCGAAGACACCACCGCACGTTGCAGATGGGTGTAACCGGGCAACGGTACCGCACGCTCGGCATCGGCACGGGCCAGCGCGACTTCGGCGATCTCGCGCGAGATCGCGGCGACGCATTCGAGGCGGTCGCGAAGCCACAGCCGGGTCGCGACCAGCACCTGGTCGTTGCGGCTGCGGCCGGTATGGATCTTCTTGCCGGTATCGCCCAGCCGCTCGACCAGGCGTGCCTCGATCGCCGAGTGACCGTCCTCGTACCGCTCGTCGAGCACGAAGCGACCGGCGCGGAAGTCCTGCGCCAGCTCGGCGAGCCCGCGCCGGAGCGACTCGAGTTCGTCTTCGTCGAGGATGCCGATCGCCTCCAGCCCTTCGGCATGCGCACGGCTGGCCTCGATGTCGAACAGGAAGAACTCGCGGTCGAGGATCACGTCCTCGCCGGCGAGGAACTGCTGGATGCGCGCGTCGACCTTGACGCCCGGCTTCTGCCAAAGCAACTGACTCATGTACCCACCTGTCTACTTGCGCCTGCTGGTCCATCGGACCGCGAATCGACGCGGACATGCGCGGACGAAGCAACACCCCGATACAAGTCCGGCATTGCCTTGTCCGTGTTCATCGCGCAATCCGCGGCATGAGAGTCAAACCGGTATGCCCGCCCACTCGTCGTATCCAAAGGCGAGATTGAGGTTCTGCAGCGCCTGGGTCGCCGCGCCCTTGAGCAGGTTGTCCTCGGTCGCGACCGCGACCAGCCGGCACCGGTCCGGCGACAGCGTGAAGCCGCCGATCTCGACATGGTGGCGGCCGGCGATGCGGCTGACCCACGGCGCCTCGTCGACGACCCGGACCAACGGCTCGCCGGCGTAGCGGTCGCGATAGCGCGCGGCCACTTCTTCGAGCTCCAGCGCCCGCGTCAACGGCATGTTGGCGGTGATCGTCAGGCCACGGAAATGCGGCGCGACGTGCGGCAGGAACTGCACTTCGTGCCCGAGCTGCGCGCTCACCTCGCGCTCGTGCACATGGCCGGTCAATGCGTACGGCATCAGGTTGTCGCGCAGCTTTGCGGTGTCGTTCTTGTCCGACGGGGTGGTGCCGGCTCCCGAGTAGCCGGACACGCCGAAGCACTGCGCCGGCCCGGCCATCACGTCGAGCATCGGCGCCAGAACCAGCTGCATCGCGGTCGCATAGCAGCCTGGATTGCTGATCCGGCGCTGACCGGCGTAACGGTTGCGGGTCAGCTCGGGAAGGCCGTAGTACCAGTCCGGATCGAAGCGGTAGTCGGCGGACAGATCGACGATGACCGGATCGGCTGCGGTACCCCGGGCGACCGCCGCGTCGAAAGCGTCCACGCACAGCCCGGCCTTGCCGTTGGGCAGCGCCAGCACCACCGCATCGGCGCCGAGCGACGGCAGCGCCTCATGCGACGGCGCGCTGTAACGCAACGCGCCACGATACGCGTCGATGTGGTCGGACACGCGCTGGCCGTCGAGCTCGCGCGACGAGACATAGCCCAGCTCGAAGCCGGGATGGCCGGCGATCAGCCGGATCAGTTCGGCGCCGACATGACCGCGCGCGCCGACGATGCCCACGGTGGCGGTCATCTCAGGATTCTCCGGGCCGGGTTCCGCGCCCCAGCCGATGCAAAAGGTTGCGCTTCACCGCCGGCCATTCCGATTGGATGATCGAGAACACCACGGTATCGCGGAAGCTGCCATCCGGCAGCCGCTGATGGTTGCGCAGCACGCCATCCTGCTTCGCGCCGAGGCGGGCGATCGCGGCGCGCGAGCGATGATTGAACCAGTGGGTGCGGAATTCCACGGCGATGCAGCCGCGCGCCTCGAACGCATGCGACAGCATCAGCAGCTTGGTCTCGGTGTTCACCGCAGTCCGTTGCGCGGACGCGGCATACCAGGTGTACCCGATCTCGGCGCGCGGAGCGGCCAGGTCGAGTCCGAAGAAGCTGGTCTGTCCCAGCACCTCGCCATCGGAACGCCTGACCACGACCATCGGCATCGCCTCGCCGCGGGCCTGGCGGTCGAGGAAAGCATCGACATGCGCTGCCATCGCCTCCGGTCGCGGCACGCTGGTGAACCACAGCTCCCACAATCGTCCATCCGCACAGGCACGGGCCAACCCTTCGGCATGACCGGCCCGCATCGGCTCCAGCCGCACGCCCTCGCCCTCCAGCGCGACCGGCGTCCAATGCGCGGCAGTGCAGCCGTTCATTCGGCGCCGCCCTGCACGACGGACTCGTGCAACGTGACCGTCCGGCTGGCGCAGTGCTCGACGCAGCGGGCGATCGCATCGAAGCCTTCCATGCCATACCAGAACACCCGCCATTTCTCCTGGCGCAGGCAGCCGTCCGACTCGGCGAAATAGAACGGATTGACCGGATTGCCGTTGCGCGAACGCCAGAACAGACCCGGATTCTGCTCGCGCATCACCTGCCAGACCGCGCGGCCGAGCCCCTCGCCCTGGGCGTCGTCGAGCACCGCGAACTTGTCCAGGTACACGCCGGCCTCCTCGCGGGTGAGGATCACCGCGGCACGGTAGTTCTCGCTGACGTAGGCCTTGTGCAGGCGGGTGTCGTCGAAATAGCTCCCGACCAGCTGGCGGCCGAACGCCGACTCGATCAGCGTGCGCAGCCGCGACAGGTCGAGCTCGTCCCAGCGCGTGACTTCCAGCACCCGCTCGCCGCGCCGTACCAGGGTGCCCGAGCCCTTGTGGGTGAACAGTTCCTTGGCCAGCTCGGACGGCTTGGTGATCGACACCGACGAGGTCAGCGGCAGCGTGTCGAGCAGCGCCTTGATCTGCTCGATCTTGACCTTCATGCCGCCATTGACCCAGGGCTGCTGGATCAGGTGTTCGTATTCGGTGGTCAGGTTGATCGAGTCGATCACCTTGCCGCGCTCATCGAGCAGCCCGCCGGTGCCGGTCAGGAACACGATCTTGTACGGCTGCAGCACCTGCACCAGTTCGTTGGCGGCGAAGTCGGCGTTGACGTTGAGGATCTGTCCGCCGGCGGTCTCGCCGAGACTGGCGATCACCGGTATCGAGCCGGCCTTCAGGCTGGCCTCGATCGGCGCCAGCTCGACCCGTCCGACCTGGCCGACGAGGCCGTAGGTGTCGCGGTCGATGTACTCGGCCTCGAACACGCCCGAGACGATCGATGTCGCGCGCGCGTCGAATGCCTGCAGCGCCTCGACAAGCTTCAGGTTCTGCGCATGGAACACGCGGCGCACGATCGCCAGCGCCTCCGGCGAGGTCACCCGCAGGCCGTTGACGGTCCGCTTCTCGATGCCGGCCGCGGTCAGCTCCTGATCGAGCTGCGGGCCGGCGCCATGGATGACGATCGGAGTCAGGCCGACGTCCTGCAGGAACGCCAGCGACGAGGTCAGGGCGTCGAGATCGTCGCGCAGCACCGCGCCGCCGACCTTGACCACGGCGAAACGCTTGGCGTCCAGCTGCGAGAAGCGCTTCAGATATTGGCTGATCTCCTTCGCGCTGGCCATGCTCGACAGCAGCCGCACGATGGTCTGCCGGGTCTGGATGTCGTGCGCCATGTCGCGACTGGGTTCGCGGGTATCGTTCATCGCGATGTTCACGCCTGCGCCCCCGTGTCGAGAATGCGGACGATGGAGTCGGTATAGCGCTGCAACTGGGCCAGCTCCACCCATTCGTCGGCGGTATGGGCCTGGGCGATGTCGCCGGGGCCGTAGACGAAGGCGGTCAGGCCGGCGGCCGAGAACAGCGAGGCTTCGGTCCAGAAGTCGACCGCGTTGCCGATCGGCAGGCCGAGCTCGTCGGCGAGATCGCGCGCCTCCAGCCGCCTGCGTTCGGCATCGGCGACGTCGCCGCCCGGCAGCGACGGACCGCGGAAGGTTTCCTGGTAGCTCTCCAGCGCCGCCTCGTCGGCGAACCCGCGCAGGGCCTCGTGCAGCGCATCGATCGACATCGACGGCAATGGCCGGAATCCGAAGCGCAGCTCCGCGCTGGGGGCGATCATGTTGGCCTTGATCCCACCCTCGACCCGGCCGATGTTGAAGCGCAGCCCGGTCAGTCCGCCGAAGCGCTGGTGCGCCTGCGCCTCGACGTGATCGAGCGCGCGTCCACCCCAGCGGATCGCCTGGTGCAACGCACTGGCGTGCATCGCGTTGGCCCCGGACGCATGCCCGGCGACGCCGCGGAACTTCATCAGCACCGAGCTGATGCCGCGGTGCGCCAGCACCGCCTCGCAGCGGGTCGGCTCGGCGATGATCGCCTCGCTGAAGCCATGGTCGCCGGCGAGCACGTTCCGCTCCAGGAAAGCGGCGATGCAGCGGGCATCGTTGGCCTCCTCGTCGGTACTGAACAGGAACGCGGCGTCGCCGGCGGTCACCGACGCCGCGGTCAGCAGGCCGGCAGCCGCGCCCTTGATGTCGCAGGCGCCCAGGCCGATCACCCGCTCGCCGTCGATCCGCAGCTTCAACGGATCGGCCGACCACGCCTCCGAAGACGGTACGGTGTCGAGATGGACGTTGAACACGCGACGGGGATCGCCGCGCACGGCCAGCATCGACACCGCGCCGGCGCCGTGGTCGGTCACCCGGACGTCGAAGCCTCCGAGGTGTTCGCGCAGGTAGTCGAAGATTCCGCCGGTGCCGATCCGCCGCGGCGGATTGCGGGTGTCGAACGACACCAGCGCTTCGAGGTGCTTGAGGGTCTTGGACAGCACGTCGGGTTCCCTCAGCCCTTGCCGCCGCGGTTGATCTCCGCCCACAGCGTGCTGCTCATGCCGAACAGCTTGATGAAACCTTCCGCCTCGGCCACGCCCCAGTCCGCGGCCTGCGCGTAGGTCGCGCCCTTGGCGTTGAGGATGTGCGCCGACTCGACCGCGACCGCGTCGACCGTGCCGCCGCTGGTCTCCAGCGTGACCTCGCCATTGACGGTCGACTGGCTCGACGCCAGGAACGCCTCCAGGTCGGTCTTCAGCGGATCATGGAAGAAGCCTTCGTAGACCAGCTCGACCCACTTGCGCGCGACGTCGGGCTTGAAGCGGTTCTGCTGCTTGCTCAGCACCGCTTCCTCCAGCGCGCGGTGCGCGGCCAGCAGCGCGGACAGGCCCGGCGCCTCGTAGACGATGCGGCCCTTGAGGCCGATCGTGGTGTCGCCGGTGTACAGGCCGCGGCCGACGCCATAGCGCGCGAACAGGCCGTTGAGCTTCGCCAGCATGACGTGGCCGGGGATCTTCTCGCCGTCGAGCGCGACCGCCTCGCCGTTCTCGAAGCGGATCTTCACCCGCAACGGCTCGGCCGGCCACTCGGCACGTGGCCGGCACCAGCCGCGCGCGCCCTCGCCCGGGGCCTGCCAGCGGTCGATCTCGCCGCCGGACAGGGTCACGCCGAGCAGGTTCTCGTTGATCGTGTAGGCCTTCTGCCTGGCACGGACGCCGAAGCCCCGATCCTCCAGATAGCGCTGCTCGTACGCGCGGACTTCGGTGTGCTCCTTCTGGATTTCGCGGATCGGGGCGACGATCTCGTAGTCGCCCAGCGCCTTGACCGCTAGATCGAAACGCACCTGGTCGTTGCCCATGCCGGTGCAACCGTGCGCGATCGCCTTCGTCCCCAGCTCGGCGGCGCGCTCGAGCGCGGCCTCGACGATCAGGTAGCGGTCGGACACCAGCAACGGATACTGGCCCTGATAGCCCTCGCCGGCCCACACGAACGGCTTGACGAAACCCGACCAGATCGCCGGACCGCCGTCGACGGTCCGATGCGAGCTCACGCCCAGTTCGACGGCGCGCTTCTCGATGAAGTCGCGCTCCTCGGCATCGACGCCGCCGGTGTCCGCGAAGACGGTATGGACGCTCCAGCCGCGCTCCTGCAGGTAGGGTACGCAGAAGCTGGTGTCGAGGCCGCCGGAGAAGGCGAGAACGATGTCGTTGCTCATGAGATGGGGGTTCCGGAAAAAAGTCGTGGTAAGCGATGGGAGTACGGAAAAGTCGGCCGGATCACGCGCCGACCAGCGCGGCCATGACCGCCTTCTGCACATGCAGACGATTCTCGGCCTCTTCGATCGCGATGCAGTTGGGCGAATCCATCACCGCGTCGGTGGCCTTGACGTTGCGGCGCAACGGCAGACAGTGCGAGAACACGCCGTTGTTGGTCAGCGCCATCTTGGCCTCGTCGACGATGAAGTGCCGGTACCGGTCGCGGATCGGCTTTTCCGGGCCCCAGTTGCCGAAGTACGGCAGCGCGCCCCAGCTCTTGGCGTAGACCACGTCGGCGCCGGCATAGGCGCTCTCGATGTCGTGGCTGACTGTCAGCGAGCCGCCGTTCTCGGCGACGTTCCGCTCGGCCCAGCCCATGTAGCGCTCGTCGAGGACGTAGTCGCTGGTCGGACACAGCAGGGTCACGTCCATGCCCATGCGGGTGGCGATGGTCAGTGCCGAATTGGCGACGGCGGTATTGAGCGGCTTCGGGTGGTAGGTCCAGGTGAGGACGTACTTCTTCCCACGCAGGTCGCTGCTGCCGAAGTGTTCCTGCAGCGCCAGCGCGTGCGCCAGTTCCTGGCAGGGGTGGGTGATCGTCTCCATGTTGATCACCGGCACCGGCGAGTATTTCGCGAAGCTCTTCAGCACGACGTCCTCGCGGTCATGCGCCCAGTCGACGAACTTCGGGAACGCGCGCACGCCGATCAGGTCGACATAGCGGCCCAGCACCCGCGCGACCTCGGCGATGTGCTCCTCGGTGTCGCCGTCCATCACCGTGCCGAGGTCGAACTCGATCGGCCACGCGTCCTTGCCCGGCTGCAGGACCACCGCGTGGCCGCCGAGCTGGAACGCCCCCAGCTCGAAGCTGGTGCGCGTGCGCATCGAAGGGTTGAAGAACACCAGGGCGATCGAACGACCCCTGAGCTGGTCGCCCAGCTTGTCACGCTTGAACGCGGCGGCCCGGTGCAGCAGCGCATCGAGTTCGGGACGGGACCAGTCCTGGGTATTCAGGAAATGCTTCATCGCGGATTCCAAGGCGGGGGTACCTGTGGCGGTACCGGGAGAGGATTGCCGGGCCCCGAAAGCAGAAAAGCCCAGCGGCGAGGCTGGGCTTTTCATGTGTCATCCACGTGATGCGGATGCTCCATGGAAACAGGCGATGTCGCCTACCCAGCCGGTCGTGGCGGGTACGGTCGGCGCGCGCGCGAGGTCATGCCCGCCGCCATCCAGGCGGAGGTCAGGATATCGGCGTCGGCATAGGTCGCGTTCATCAGGGGGCGAATGCTCGCATGGCGCGCGCGCAGGCGCAAGCGCGGCGGCCGGCAGGGGGAGGACACCGCCGTCAGCGGTCGTTCGCGACCGGAACCACCGGCGTGATCGAGACCCGGATCCGGAGGCGGTTGCCCGGATCGTCGCGCAGCCGCGAGCGGTACTTCGCCCCCTTGTAGAGATAGTCGACGTCATAGGCGATCGGCCGGTGGAACTCGCGTTCGACCTGCACCGCGCGGCAGTCGATCGCCTCGCTCTCCCCCTCCTCCTCGCGGCCGCCGTTGCGGGTCAGCGCGTCCCGTACCGCTCCGACCATCCGCGAAAGGCGCGAGTCGCTCTCGCTCGGCGGGCGCGGCGACTGGTCGCACTCCTCCTCGGTCCGGGTCGCGGTCAGGGTCTGGTAGACCGGCGTCACCCGCAGCACCTGCGCATAGTCGTAGCGCACGTTCTCCGCCTGCACGACGACGCTGTCCTGTGCCTGCGACTGAACCGCCGGCAGGGCAGCCAGCAGCACGGCAGTCATCAGCAGGCGGGACAACGGGAGGGGTCGGAGCATCTCGCGGGCGCGGTCAGGTTTGTACAGAAATTGTATGGGCAGACCCCGCCGATGGCATGAACCCAAGCTGTCATCTATAAGCTGCCATCGATCCCGCTGCGGGATCCTCATCGCCCGGGGAGGCCATCCCTCCCGACCGATATCGACCGTAGGCCGGACCCGGGTCTTCCACCGGATGCATACCACCACTCGCAACGGGCCGACGCGGGGATGCGGCGTCGCGACCCGGCCGGACCTCGCGCGGGCCTGTGATCGCCGCTTGCGTGATCACCGCTTGCGGCAACTGCCGGGCCAGGCCGGGAGCGCACGTTCGACGGCGGGCAACGCGTTTCCGTCACACGGGCATCCGTCCATGCGAGCATCCCCACCTTCGTGCGGATCCGTCGGCCCCATCGGCTCGAGTACCCCGCGGCCTGCCCAATGGCGCCGGCAGGCCCTAGAATGCCCTCAAATCCTGCTGCGCCTCCCATGAGCCTTCACCTCTACAACAGCCTGACCCGGCGGGTCGAGCCTTTCTCGCCGGCCGATCCGGCGCGCACCACGATGTACGTGTGCGGTCCGACGGTCTACAACTACGTCCATATCGGCAACGCGCGCGGGCCGGTCGTGTTCGGTGTGCTCGCCGATCTGCTGCGCCGGCGCTTCGGCACCCTCGCCTACGCGCGCAACATCACCGACATCGACGACAAGATCAATGCGTCGGCGTCGGAACAGGGCGTGCCGATCTCGGCGATCACCGACCGCTATGCCGCCGCGTACCGCGAGGACATGGCCGCACTCGGCGTTGCCCCGCCGGACCTGGAACCGGCCGCCACCGCTCACATTCCGCAGATCGTCGCGATGATCGAACGGCTGGTCGAGAGCGGCCACGCCTATGCCGCGGACGGCCACGTGCTGTTCGCGGTCGACAGCTTCGACGGCTACGGCAAGCTGTCGCGGCGCGATCCGGACGAGATGCTGGCCGGCGCCCGCATCGAGGTCGCCCCGTACAAGAAGGGCCCCGGCGACTTCGTGCTGTGGAAGCCCTCCAGCGACGATCTGCCGGGCTGGGACTCCCCCTGGGGCCGAGGCCGTCCGGGCTGGCACATCGAATGCTCGGCGATGGCCGCCGCGCACCTGGGCGAGACCATCGACATCCATGCCGGCGGCGTCGACCTGCAGTTCCCGCACCACGAGAACGAGATCGCGCAGAGCGAGTGTGCGCACGGCGGCACGGTCTTCGCCCGCTTCTGGCTGCACAACGGCATGCTCAACTTCGACGGCGCGAAGATGTCGAAGTCGGTCGGCAACATCGCCCGCGTCCACGACCTGGTCCGCGAACACCCGCCCGAGGCGCTGCGCTACGCGCTGCTGTCGGCGCACTACCGCGGCCCGCTGGACTGGTCGGACGCGCTGATCGAACAGAGCGTGCGGACGCTGGATCGGCTGTACGGCACCCTGCGCGATCTCGCCGATGTCGAGGCCGAGGCACGGATCCCGGAAGCGATCGAGACAGCCCTCGACGACGATCTCAACACCCCGCAGGCACTGGCGGAGCTGGCCCGGATCGCCGGCGAGGCGCGCAAGGCAGTGGACGCCGCCGATCGCAAGAGGCTGAAGTCGGAGCTGCTCGGCGCCGGTCTCGCGCTGGGCCTGCTGCAGCAGGATCCGGCTGCATGGTTCGCGCGCGGCGCCTCCGGCGAGGACGACGCCCGCATCCAGGCGCTGGTCGACGAGCGCGTCGCCGCCAAGCAGGCGCGCGACTTCGCCCGCGCCGACGCCATCCGCGACCGGCTCGCCGCCGAGGGCATCGTGCTGGAGGACACCCCGCAGGGCGTGCGCTGGGTCAGGAAGCACGCGTAGCGCGCCATCGACGTTGCCCCCTGCCCCATGGGAGCGGCGATCGTTGCGTCGGCAATGCCTCATCGCGGCATACGTCGCTCCTACCGCGTGCGGTTCCCGGCAATGGGCCCTGGCCGCTACACAATCGCCTCATCGGCCGTTGCCGGCGGGGGCGTAGAATCGGATACGTGATGAATGCAGTGACCGCCCCCGTTTCGCCCTTCCCTCTCGAGCCCACGGCCGCCGCCGCGCAGGCGGCCATCCGCGACGAATTCGCCTTCTTCGGCGACTGGGCCGAACGCTACCAGTACCTGATCGACCTCGGCCGCAAGTTGCCGGAGCTGCCCGAGGGGTGGAAGACCGAGGAGCACCGCCTGCACGGCTGCCAGTCGATGGTCTGGATCGTCCCCGAGGGCGATGCCTCGCGGCTGGACTTCCACGCGATCAGCGACTCGGCGATCGTGTCGGGCCTGATCTATCTCGCCCTGCGGGTCTATTCCGGCCGCAGCGCCGCCGAGATCGCCGCGACGGATGCCGACTACATCGCCGACATCGGCCTGGCCAGGCACCTGTCGCCGACCCGCAGCAACGGCCTCGCTTCGCTGCTGGCCTTCATCCGCGCGGAAGCGGCAAAGCACCTGTAGGAGCAACCCCTCGTCCCGGAAAAGCGAAAGGCCTCGCCGAAGCGGGGCCTTTGTTATCCAGCCCCCCAAGCTGGGGGCGATTCGCGCGCAGCGCGAATGGGGGTGTCAGCATGTCCCGAGGCCCAAGATTTGCGCAGCAAACCTTGGGCAAGATTTACAGGCATAGCCTGTAAATCTCAGTCTCCCATCTGCTTCTGCAGATGCTCCCAGCGCTCCTGTGCGTCGATCGTGCGCTCGGCGGTCAGGCGCGCCTCCAGGCGCTCCAGGCCGATCTCCTCGCCGGTGTCGAGGCAGAACCCGTAATCGCCGCTGTCGACCCGCTTGAGCGTGCTGTCGATCTTGCTGATCAGCTTGCGGTAGCGGTCGCGGGTCCGCAGCTCCAGCGAGTTCTCGGTCTCGCGCGTCGCGCGCTCGGCCTCGTCGCCGACGTCGCGGACCTCCTCCTTGAGGTTCTCGATGGTCTGCTTGGATTCCTCGACCAGATCGGCACGCCACTGCAGCAGGCGCTGGCGGAAGTACTCCAGCTGCAGCGGGCTCATGTACTCCTCGTCGGGACCGGGCTTGTAGCCCTCCGGCAGGATCGGGCGGCCGCTGGCCGGGTCGGTCTTGTACGGCACGATCTTGAACTTGCTCTTCGGTGCGGGCGCCGGCGGACGTGCGGCCACTGCGACCGCGACCTTGCCCGCCGAGCGCTTGGCGACGGCCTTGGCGTCGGCCGGGCCATCGGCCTTGGCCGGTGCGGTCCTGGTGGCCGGTCGGGCAGCCGGTTTCTTCACCACGGTGGTGCGGACGGCCGGCTTCGCCGGCGCCGGGGCGGCGGCCTTCCTGGCCACGACCGGCTGGGCAGCCGGTTTGGCAACGGCCTTCTTCGCCGGCGCCTTCTTCGGCGCGGGCTTGGTGGCGGGTTTCTTGGTTGCGGCGGTCTTGCCCGCGGCCTTCGCAGACGCCTTCTTCACCGCAGGCTTCGCGGCCGGCTTCTTGGCAGCGACCTTCTTCGCGGCGGCGGGCTTCTTCACGGCAGGCTTCTTCGCGGCTTTCTTCACGGCGACCTTTTTCACGGGGGACTTTTTCGCCGCCGGCTTGCCGGCCACGGCCTTCTTGGCGGCCTTCTTCGGCGCGGCCTTCCTGGCGGCGGGCTTGGCGACCTTCTTGGCCGGCTTTGCGGCCTTCGCTGATTTCTTCTTCACTGCCACGGGCGACTTGTCCTTCTGGTTCCCTTGTGACGGGAAAGCGCGCTGTTATACCCTGCCACGGCTACCGCGGCAACCGCACGCCCTGCGGGTTTCCGCCATCCTACACGTCGTGATCGATCATCTGCTCATCGCCCTGCTGCGCCTCTACAAACGGTGGATAAGTCCGCTGCTGGGGCCCCGCTGCCGCTTCCACCCCAGCTGCTCGGTGTATGCGATGCAGGCGATCGCGCGATTCGGCGCGCTGAAGGGCAGCTGGCTCGCCGCTCGTCGGCTCGCCCGCTGCCATCCGCTGAACCCGGGCGGGCTCGACCCGGTCCCGCCGGCCCCAGGCCAGCACGCCCTTTCTGAACCGAACCCGGACGCACCCACATGCCATCCCCCGAACAGACGCTGATCGTCAACGCCCGCCTGGTGAACGAAGGCCGCGAGATCGAGGGCGACCTGCGCATCGCCGACGGCCGCATCGTCGAGATCGGCGGCGGACTCGCCTCACACGCCGGCGAGACCGTGATCGATGCCGGCGGCCGGCGCCTGCTGCCGGGCATGATCGACGACCAGGTCCACTTCCGCGAGCCGGGCATGGAATACAAGGCCGACATGGCGACCGAATCCGCCGCGGCGGTCGCCGGCGGCCTGACCAGCTTCATGGACATGCCCAACACCAGCCCGCCGACACTCGACGCCGCCGCACTTGAGGACAAATATCGCCGCGCCGCCGGTCGGGTCTGGGGCAACCACGGCTTCTACATGGGCGCGAGCAACGACAATCTGGAGGCGATCCGTGTGATCGACCCGAAGGCCACGCCCGGGCTGAAGGTGTTCATGGGCGCCTCGACCGGCAACATGCTGGTCGACGACCCGGACACGCTGGATGCGATCTTCCGCGACGTCCCGACCCCGATCATCACCCATTGCGAAGACACCCCGATGATCGAGGCCGAGACCGCCCGCTACAAGGCGAAGTACGGCGACGACATCCCCGCCGCCTGTCATCCCGACATCCGCTCGCGCGAGGCCTGCATCAAGTCGACCCGGCTCGCGCTCGAGCTGGCGCGCCGCCACGGCACCCGCCTGCACGTGCTGCACATCTCCACCGCCGACGAGCTGGCGCTGTTCGAACAGGGACCGCTGATCCGCGCCGACGGAAGCCGCAAGCAGATCACCGCCGAGACCTGCATCCATTTCCTGCGCTTCGACCGCCGCGACTACGAGACGCTCGGCCACCTGATCAAGTGCAATCCCGCGATCAAGGAGCCCTCCGACCGGGAGGCGTTGATCCGCGCGGTGGCCGGCGACGTCATCGACGTGCTCGCGACCGATCATGCGCCGCATACGCTGGAGGAGAAACACAATCCCTACGTGCGCGCGCCCAGCGGCCTGCCGCTGGTGCAGTTCGCGCTGGTCGCGGCGCTGGAGCTGGTCCACGAGGGCCACATGGACACCGCGCAGGTCGTGCAGAAGTTCGCCCATGCCCCGGCCCAGCTGTTCGACGTCGCCGGACGCGGTTTCCTGCGCGAAGGCTATTTCGCCGACCTGGTCCTGATCGACGACACGCCGTTCACCGTGGAGCGCGACCAGGTATTGTCGAAGTGCGGCTGGTCGCCGTTCGAGGGGCGCAGCTTCCGCTCGCGGATCGCGTCCACATGGGTCAACGGCGTCCTGGCCTGGGATGGCGAACGCCTCGTCGGCGGCCCGAACGGCCAACGCCTGACGTTCGCCCGGTGAACGGCGCGTCGATGGTCGCGCGGACCGGCCGGATGTCCGTACTGCTGCTGTTCTGCGCCTGCACCGCTCACCCGCCGCCGGCCGGTGCGACGCCGTCCGCGCAGGCCGACCGGCCGCCGGCCCTGCCCCCCGTCGCCCAGCCCGTCGCCCGGCCTGCCCGGGTCACCTTCCTGCCGACCTCGGTGCCGCAGGGTTCGCTGGTGGTCGGCCTGACCGATCCCGAGGCCCGGGTCGAATATGACGGCCATACGCTGAGGGTCTCGCCACAGGGACGTTTCGTGTTCGGCATCGGCCGGGACGCGACCGGCCCGGCCGTGGTCCGCATCGTCCAGGCCAATGGCCAGGTGCTGGTGCAGCGCATTGCGGTCACCCCGCGCGACTGGCCGGTCGAGCGCGTCAGCGGCGTGCCTCCGAAGACCGTCGACCCGCCGCGGGCGATCGCGGAACGTATCGCCCGCGAACAGGCGGAAGTGACCGATGCACGCCGGCGCGACGATGCGCGCGACGACTTCGCACAGACCTTCGTCTGGCCCGTGCAGGGCCGGATCAGCGGCCGCTTCGGCAATCAGCGGGTCTACAACGGCACGCCGAAGTCGCCGCATTCGGGCATGGACATCGCCGCCGCCAACGGCACCCCGGTCAAGGCCCCTGCCGGCGGCATGGTGACCTATGCGAACCCGGACATGTACCTGACCGGGGGCACGATCCTGATCGACCACGGCCACGGCGTCAGCTCGAACTTCCTGCATCTGTCGCGACTGGACGTGAAGATCGGCGACCGGGTCGAACAGGGCCAGACGATCGGCGCGGTCGGCGCGACCGGCCGTGCGACGGGACCGCATCTGCACTGGGGGATGAACTGGTTCACCACCCGCATCGACCCCCTGTTGCTGGTCGGGCACGGACCGTAACCCGCCCCATCGTTCACCCTTCTCACGCGCGGCGGCGCGTTCGTCATGATCGGTCGCCGCCGCTCCCCCTGGCGCGGTTCACCACCCGCATCGACCCCCTGTTGCTGGTCGGGCACGGACCGTAACCCGCCCCATCGTTCACCCTTCTCACGCGCGGCGGCGCGTTCGTCATGATCGGTCGCCGCTCGCCCGCCTGGCGCGGTTCACCACCGCATCGACCCGTTGCGGACGGCGCTCATACCGACGCTCCTGCGGACGACCTCTCGTGAGGATCAGCCGTGCCAATCCGGCGCCTGCATCAGGCGACCCAGCGGCTGGTGGCTCGGGGTGCGGGCCAGATCGCCGGGGCTGACGCCCTTGGGGTGGGTGGCCGCGAACGGCAGCACCGCCTCCGGCAGACCCTGCAGCGCGGAACGCGCCGCCGATTTGAACTGCGCCGGGACCTGCTCGCCGATGCCCAGGCGGGCCCGCACCTCGCTCGCCAGCGCCTCCAGCTCGGCAGCGGAAACGTCACCGATCCGGCGTTCCAGGTCGGTCGGCGTCGCCGATCCGGCCATGTCCACCTCCGTCTGCAGGAACCGCGCCTTGTGCTGTGGCCTCAGCAGCGACCAGACCTCCTCGATCAGCTTGCGGACGTTGCCGGTGTACGGCAGCGGCGGGTCCGGCGGCGGAGTGACGACGATCTCCGGCGCCAGCCGGCCTTTCGGCCTGGCTGCGTTCTCGGCGAAACAGCGATAGACGAATTCGCTGCAGGTCATCTTGCCCGCGTCGTCGCTGAGCAGGCTGTCGAAGGCGGCCCGCAGCACGCTCCGCAGCCACATCGGCGCGCCCGGGAAGCTCTTGCCTCGCACCGCGACCACGATGCCGATCATCGCCAGCTCGCTGGTGGCATACTGTAGCCCGAGCAGCCCGGTCCCGTGCGCGACCACCTGCGCCCGCTCCTGCTCCGACAGCGGACTGCGGTCGTAGGCGACCGGCCGGAACGCATCGACGAGGTACACCGGGCTGCCTTCGGCCAGTCGCGGGGCCAAGGGGACCGACATGATGCCGTGGGTAATCGACTCGTACAGCCGGCCATCGTCGGCCATCACCGCGGAGTGGCTGTACACGCTGTCGCTGGCCCAGGCGATCAGCGTCGACAGCTCGCTGCGTCCCCGCATCAGCAACACGTCGCCCGGCTGGACCACGTCCGCCGCCACCGTCTGGATCGGCCGCACCACCGAATGCTCGTTCATCACTTGCCTCCCCCCTGAAGGCGATTGTTGGAAATCGGCCGCTCCCTCACCCGGAAGCGGCGGCAGCCGTGGGTCCGGAGCGGTGCTCAGGCACGCGCACCGCGTCCGGAGAACATCGGCCGGATATGGCCGATCACGCGGTCGCGCCCAGCCGACTTGCTCGCATACAGGGCGGCATCGGCGCGCTCGAGCAGTTGCTCGGGCGTCTCGCCGGGCTGCAGTTCGGCGACCCCGAGGCTGAGGGTGACGTCGACGACGGCGTCCTCGGCCGCGATCGGCCGGCAGTTCACCGCCGAGCGCATGTTCTCGGCGACGCCGATCGCTTCCTTCAGCCCCGTGCACGGCAGCAGCACCATCATCTCGTCGCCACCGTAGCGGCCGATCTGGTCGTAGGTGCGCAAACGATTGCGCACCCGCAGCGCGACGATGCGGATGCATTCGTCGCCGACCCGGTGACCGTGGGTGTCGTTGATCAGCTTGAAGTGGTCGATGTCGAAGAACACCAGCGACAACGGCATTCCGGATTTGTGAGCCTCATCGACACTGGTCCTGAGCAGATCCTCGATCACCGGCCTGGAGCTGGTGCCGGTCAGTGCGTCGTAGGAGGCCATCTGGCTCGCCTGGTCGCGGTCGCGACGCAGTTCCTGCATCTTGTCGGACAGTCCGATGGTGACGACCAAGCCGGCGATGGCGAAGCCGGCCGGATAGGCGTAGGCCAACCAGTACGGTCCCGCCCATACGCCCAGCACCTGCAGCACCCGCATCGTGACCAGCGCCATCAGCGGCAACCACGAAACCAGCACGAAGCGCGCCGACCGCTGGCCGCGCAGGCTGCCGCTGACACTGGCGAACAACACCAGCAACACCGAAGCCAGGATCACCAGGTTGCCGGCCAGCGCCACGTACCGCGAAACGCTGAACACCGCCAGCGCCGCCAGCAGCAGAGCCAGCCCGTTGCAGATGTGCAGCGAACGCAACACCCGCGGCTGGTGTTGTCGCAGCTCCATGAAGTGGGCGAGAAAACCGTTGCTGGTGACCAGCGCGAGGAATCCGAACACGCGCCCGGCACGCGGGTCGCCGGCCAACCGCTCCGCAAGTTCCGGAAACACCCGCAGATCGCCGCCCAGGGTCGCCAGGTACAGCACCTGGCACAACAGCGCGATCATCAGGTAGAGATACGCCCGCTCGCCGACCCCGCCCCAGAAACCGAACGCGAGCACCGCCAGCACCATCATCGTCACCAGCACGGCCGCCCGCCAGCTCGCGTACGCCAGGTCCTGCCGGTGACTCTGGACTGCCGGCTCCACCGACACCTCGATGGCGATCGGCGTGGGCGTATGCAGGCGGATGTCGACGTGCTGGCCGCGTTCCAGACCGCGCGGCAGCGGAACGAAGAACGCACGGGCCGAATGGGCAAGGTCCGCATCCTGCCCCATCAATGCCCGCCGCAACGGCAACAGATCACCCGGGCGCCAGATCTCGGCCCGGCTCAGGTATGGAAAGTGGAGGACGAGTCGCGGGTCGCGGTCGGCCGGGATGGCCTCCAATGCGGTGATCCGCCACCAGTGGATTCCGATCCGCTCCTCGCGGATCGTGCGTCCGTCGCCATGGGGGACGAAATCGTCGTCGAAATCGCCGGTCAGCACCCGCGCCGGGACCGGGTCGCCTTCGAGACGGGACACGTCCAAGGCCTGCGCGGCCCCATCGGTCGCGACAGCCAGCAACAACGTCAATGCGAATGCCCGCCATCCCCGACGCAAGGACATCCCCCCGGATCGTCCGCCACGCACCCGCCGAGCATAGCCGATCCGCGCGCGGCAGGCTGCGCGATGGCGGGGCCCCCGGTTCTCCGGAAGCTGGCGCTACGTCTGGCGGGAGGCCGGGCCCGCGCCGCTGACCCGGGCCACGGCATCGTGCGGGTGAAGGCTCTCGAAGTGCGCGACCTCGGCCTCGAAGCGCTCGACGTGCGGGTCGTGCGCGAGCACCGACGCCACCCGCCGCGCCGCGTCCTCGCAGAACATCAGGTTGGCCGCGTTCAGGGCTGCGAAGGCCTGCTCGTCCTGGCGCTTGACCGCCGTCTGGACCGGGGTCGCAAGGCGTTGCTCGAGCGCGTCGATCAGGGCCGCCAGCGGCAGTTCCTCGAACTGCGGCCGCAACTGCAGGCGCACGCTCGCGCGGCTGCGCTGGGCATGCGGCGTCGCCGCCAGGCCACGCTCGGAGGCCAGCCAGTCGCCGACCACGGCGGTCGAGATCGGCCGCGCGTCGGCGAAGTCGGCGACGAAGCGCTCGGCGTTGAGCTGGCGCGACAGCGCCGCCGAAGCCGGACAGGTGCTGGAGTACTCGACCGAGAACGCCAGCGACAGGCGCAGGTGGCCGCCTTCGAGCAGTGCCTCGATCTCGACCGGATAGCGTTTCCAGCCCGCATTGCCGCTCGCCAGCGCGGGCCGCAGCAGCATCTGGTCGTAGCGCAGCACCAGCCGCGCCGACGACGACAGCCCTTCCTGCGAGTCGACCAGCGACTGCAGCACGCGGCGCAGGCCGGCCGGAGTCACCGCTTCGCTGGCGAACGCATCCTGCAGCCGCAGGTACAGGCGCGACATGTGGATACCGCGCGCATCGGCGTCGTCGAGGCTGACCGCGACATCGACCGACGCGGCGACCTGGACCGGCTCGCCGCCCGGCGTGGCGATGCGCAGCGGCAGCGCGATATGCGACATGCCGACCCATTGCAGCGGACGCGCCTCGGCGGCGGCCTCGAAGGCCACGTCGGGAAGCGATCGGGTCGGGCTGGAGGGCGAAGTCACGGCTGGGCCTTGGTTCGTTGCAGGGTCATCTCGCTCACCCCGTCGGAAGTGGGGACGTCGGCCACGGATGCAACCGCGCCGGTCGGCCGCCATTGTAACGGCCCGCTGCCGGCCGGCCCCGGGCGGGGGCGGAACAGTCAGTTGCGCGGACGCGCCCGCGCCGCCCGCCAGCCCACCGCCAGCGAGACCCACGGCTTCAGCGGCCGTCCCGGGTCGGCCCGGGCCAGACGGGCCCGGGCCAGTCCCGCCCACAGCCGGCGCGGCAGGGTCGAGGCTGGCGCCTGGGGCCAGCGCTGGCGCAACTGTTCGGCCCAGATCGCCAGCGGCGCGCCCTCGCCGGCCCGCGCGAGTACCGCCAGCGGCACGTGGCCGTCGCCTTCGTGGAAGAAGCGCATCTGCAGCAGGCTCGCGGCGACCGCGTCGCGACCGGCGATCGCCGTTTCCGCGGCGACCGCGGCGTCGATGCCGAACAGCCTGTCTTCGGCCTCGGAAACGGCGGCGGCGAACGGATCCAGCATCGCGAACGCCTCGGCGTGGTCGCGCGGACGCTCGCGGCTGGCCCGCAGCGCCGGCAGCGTCGCCGACAGCGCCGGCCAGTCCACCGCTTCCCGCTGCAGTACCGCGCCCAGTGGATGCCGCCGCGCGCCGCGCGCCCAGCCTTCCAGCTCCTCGCCCCACCAGGCCAGCTTGGCCTCGCCGGGACGTGGATCGCGGCCACCCCAGGCAGCATCGGTCCATTCCTGCAGCAACGCCGCCCATGCCGATGCCAGGGAGCGTCCGGGCGCGGGCACGAACACCTCCGCCACGCCCCACTCCGGCCAGCGCTGCCGCCACTTGGCTATGAAACTGTCGAGCGCGGCACGATTCCCGGCGGCAATCCCGCCGTTGCGGTCGTCGTCGACAACGACGCGGCTGTCGCGATCGTCGGCTCCGCTCACGGTTGCGGCCAGCGCATGGGATCGACCAGATCGGCCGGACGCTCGATCATCACGTCGCCGCCCCAGTTCACCGGGTCGTCGACCGCGAGCCGGTAACCCCACAGGGCGACCACCGAGCGCATCCCGGCCGCACGGGCGGCGACGATGTCGCGCCTGTCGTCGCCGACGTAGACGCAATCGGCCACCGCGAGACCGAGCCTGTCGGCCGCCACCATCAGCGGCAGCGGGTCGGGTTTGCGCACCGGCAGGGTGTCGCCGCCGATCAGTACCGCGCTGCGGGTGTGCCAGCCCAGGTGCGGCAGCAGTTCGCGGGCGAGATACTCGGGCTTGTTGGTGACGATGCCCCAGACCGTGCCGGCCGCCTCGAGCGCACCGAGCATCGCCTCGATGCCCTCGAAAACGCCCTCATGGCGTCCGATCTGGCGCTGGTACTGGTCGAGCAGTTCGGGAATCCAGGCCTCGCGCTGCGTCTCGGACAGATCCGGAAACGCCACCTGCAGCATCGCCCGCGCGCCGCGCGATACACAGGGCCGGAACTCGGAAAGAAGCATGGGCGCCCGGCCGCGCGCCACCCGCATCGCGTTCGCTGCCGCGAGCAGGTCGTGGGCACTGTCGGCGAGGGTGCCGTCGAGATCGAAGAGCGCGGCCTTGGGAAAGTGCATCGAAGGGAAAGTGGGGTTGGCGGTTGCGGTCGTCGGGTATCGCACTGCGGTTTGCCGATGCTCAGCCACCGCTCCGACCGGCGGCCGGCGCATCGGCTTCCGGCTTCAACGCGCATGCCAGGTAGTTGACGTCGGTACGGGAGATCACCCGGGCGCCGTTGCGCCACGGTTCGTACATCAGTCCGCTGACGTCCTCCAGCTGCAGGCCGGCGGCGCGCAGCCAGGCGGCCAGTTCGGACGGCCGGATGAAGTCGCGGTACTGGTGGGTGCCCTTGGGCAGGACGCGGGCGACGTATTCGGCACCGACGATCGCCAGCGCGAACGCGGCCGGCGTCCGGTTCAGGGTCGACAGGAACAGCCGTCCGCCAGGCTTGAGCAGGGTCGCACAGGCGCGGACGACCGCAGCCGGGTCCGGCACGTGTTCGAGCATTTCCATGCAGGTGACGACGTCGAACCGCGCCGGCATCTCATCGGCCAGCGACTCGACCGACTGCAGCCGGTAGTCGACGCCGACCCCGGTCTCCAGCCGATGCAGACGGGCGACCTTGACCAGCTCGGGCGCGAGGTCGATCGCAGTGACCTCGGCGCCCTCGCCCGCCAGCGCCTCGCTGAGCAGGCCGCCCCCACAGCCCACGTCCAGCGCCTGGGCCCCGGCCAGCGCGACCCGCGCGGTCACATAGCCCAGCCGCGCCGGGTTCAACGCATGCAGCGCCTTCTGCGGGCCTTCCGGATCCCACCAGCGTTGAGCCAGGGCGCCGAATTTGTCCAGCTCCGACTGACGGAAATTCTCGTTTGCCTCGGCGCCGGTCACAGACATTGCTCCGCTTCGAACCATCCACGTCCAGGATCCGCCATCCCGGCCCGCGCAGCCATCCGCGGGCGCTGCCCGCCACGCAAGCCAATCGCCCGCAGATGCGGCGACTCGCCCCGCCAGCGTGCGCCGTACGTGTCCGGTCCCGCCTGGCGGAAGCCGCCGCCGGGCGCGCGATCGGGTCGGGAAAATGCCGTCGGGTTCATGACGCTCCTCAGGAAATCCGGATCGCGGCGATCCGCTTGCGCCACTCGCGCGCCGTGGCGACCAGCGCATCGGCGTCGACGTCCACCAGCTGACGCTCGCGCAACTTGGCCTGGCCTGCGACCCAGACGTCGGTGACCTGGTGGCGACCGGCGGCGTAGACCAGCTGCGAGATCACATGGTGCAGCGGCTGGGTCTCGATCCGGGCCAGGTCGACGCAGGCCAGGTCGGCCTGCTTGCCGGGCTCGATCGAGCCGATGCGGTCCTCGAAACCGACCGCACGGGCGCCGCCCAGCGTCGCCGCATGCAGCGCGCTGGCGGCGTCGAACGCGGACGCGTCGCCGGCGACTGCCTTGGCCAGCAGCGCGGCGGTACGCGTCTCGCCGAACATGTCCAGATCGTTGTTGCTGGCGCAGCCATCGGTACCGATCGCGATCTTCACTCCCGCCTTCTCCAGCCTGCCGACCGGGCAGAAACCCGAGGCCAGCTTCAGGTTCGACTCCGGACAATGGACGACGCAGACGCCGCGCTGCGCGCACAGCGCGATCTCGGCATCGGTCAGCTGGGTCATGTGCACCGCGACCAGGCGGTCGGAGACCAGGCCGAGCCGGTCCAGCCGTGCCAGCGGGCGCTGGCCGTGCTTCTGCCTCGACTCCTCGACTTCCTGCGCGGTTTCGTGGGTATGCAGATGCACCGGCATGTCGAGCTGGTCGGCCAGCATGCGGATGCGCTCGAAGCTGGCGTCGGACACCGTGTACGGCGCGTGCGGCACGAACGAGGTGGCGATGAAGGGATCGTCGCGCCACTGGTCGTGCACCTCGATCGCGCGGTCGAAGTATTCGTCGTCGGACTGCGCCCACGCGGTGGGAAAATCGATCACCGGCAGGCCGACCCGGGCGCGGAAGCCCAGGCGCTTGTAGACCGCCGCCTGCACGTCCGGGAAGAAATAGTTCTCGTTGGCGCAGGTGGTGCCCCCGCGCAGCATCTCGGCGACCGCCAGCTCGATGCCGTCGGCGACGAATTCCGGCCCGATGACCGCGCCCTCGACCGGCCAGATGTGGCCCTGCAGCCACTCCATCAGCGGCAGGTCGTCCGCGATTCCGCGCAGCAGGGTCATCGGGTTGTGGGTATGGGCGTTGACCAGGCCCGGGATCAGCGCCGAGTGGGGCCGCGACACGGTCCGCCCGGCGGAGAAGCGCTCGCGCGCCTCGCGGATCGGCAGCACCGCGACGATGACGCCGTCACGGACCGCGACCGCATGCTGTTCGAGCACCACGCCGTGCGGCACGACCGGCACCACCCAGCCGGCTTCGATCAACAGGTCGCAGGACTGCGGAGCATGTTCGGTCGTCATTCGTTTCCTTCTGCAAGCGATCCCCGCCCGGGCGGGGATCCCGTTCTCTCCGTCCGCCGGGCGTCAACGAATCGGACGCTGGGGCCGGAGACGCCATCCACCGTGGAGGCGGATCCGCTCCGTCCGCGGCCGCGGGTGGCCGCGGGCCGGATCGTCACTTCACGCGGCCGACGTACTCGCCCGAGCGGGTGTCGACCTTGATCACCTCGTCCTGGTTCACGAACAGCGGCACGCGGACCACCGCGCCGGTCTCCAGGGTCGCCGGCTTGCCGCCGCCGCCGGAGGTGTCGCCGCGCACGCCCGGGTCGGTCTCGGTGATCTTCAGCTCGACGAAATTCGGCGGCTGCACCGCGATCGGGGTGCCGTTCCACAGGGTCACCACGCACTCCTCCTCGCCCTTGAGGTACTTGCGCGCGTCGCCGATGCCGGCCTCGTCGGCCTGCACCTGCTCGAAGCTCTCCGGGTTCATGAAGTGCCAGTACTCGCCGTCCGCGTACAGGAACTGCATGTCGGTATCGACGACGTCGGCGGCCTCCAGCGAGTCGGTCGCCTTCATGGTCAGTTCGACCACGCGGCCGGACTTGATGTTGCGGTACTTCACGCGGGTGAACGCCTGGCCCTTGCCCGGCTTGACGTACTCGGTGTCGGTGATGATGCACGGCTCGTTGTTGACGAGGATCTTCATCCCGTTCTTGACGTCGTTCATGCCATAGCTGGCCATCGTGGAACTCCTGCAGTGTTCTTGAAAGGTGAAAGTGTTTCGGGAAAACGTTCTGCAACCGGAAGGCCTTCCGCATGCGGCCCGGGGCGCCACGTGCCGTGGCCGCGCCGGTCGCCGGCACGCGGTCGGCGGTAGAATGTCGGGCTGCGCCGTCGCGTGAGCCGTTCACGCACACCGCCGCAGGCACGAAATCAGTCGCACATGATACCCGCAGCCCCCGCCTCCATGCAGCCGTCGACCTCGCCCGCGGGCCCCGCGGCCGCATCCGCCCCCCAGCGCTGGCAGCAGCTCTGGCGCGATGCGGTGCGCGAACCCGGCGAGCTGCTGGCCATGCTGGGGCTGGATGCGGCGGCCCTGAAGTCCGGCGACGCGGCGGCGACGCAGTTCCCGTTGCGGGTGCCTCGCGGCTTCGTCGCCCGCATGCGCGCCGGCGACCCGCACGATCCGCTGTTGCGCCAGGTACTGCCGCTGGACGATGAGATGCGGCCGATGCCCGGCTTCGCGCTGGACGCGGTCGGCGACGCCGCGGCCAAGGCCGCCGACGGGGTGATCCGCAAGTACCGCGGCCGCGCGCTGCTGGTCGCGACCGGCAGCTGCGCGGTGCACTGCCGGTACTGCTTCCGCCGCCATTTCCCCTATGCCGAGGAGGCCGCCGCGGCCGCGGGCTGGCAGCATACGGTCGAACTGATCCGCGCCGATCCGGGCATCGACGAGGTGATCCTGTCCGGCGGCGATCCATGGTCGCTGGCCTCCCACAAGCTGGCCGAACTGACCGGCGCCCTCGCCGGCATACCCCATCTCAAGCGGCTGCGGGTGCACACCCGGTTGCCGGTGGTGCTGCCCGAGCGGGTCGATGCGCCGTTGCTGGACTGGTTGGCGGGCCTGCCCTGGCCGGTCACCGTGGTCGTGCATGCCAACCACGCCAACGAGTTCGACGCCGACGTGGACGCCGCGCTGGCGCGCCTGCGCGAGGCCGGGGCGATCCTGCTGAACCAGGCGGTGCTGCTGAAGGGCGTCAACGACAGCGTCGACGCCCTGTGCGACCTGAGCGAGCGCGGCTTCAGGGCCGGCGTGCTGCCCTACTACCTGCACCAGCTCGACCGCGTTCAGGGCGCCGCCCATTTCGAGGTCGACGACGCCGAGGCGCGGCGCCTGCACGCGGCGGTCGCGGCACGATTGTCGGGTTACCTGGTGCCGCGGCTGGTCCGCGAAGTCGCCGGCGACCCGGGCAAGCGGCCGCTCTGAACCCGGTACCCGTACGGATCCGCCCCGGCGGGATCCCGCTGTCCCGGAACGGCAACGTCGAAGCTGTCGACTACCCGGCAGGCCCACAAGGCGATCGCGGCCGGTCCGCACTGCGACCCACTGGGCAAACCATCATGATGCGCATGGACGCGCCGACCGCATTCATGCCATAACGGCGTGGGGAGGACGATCACTCATGCAATTCGGCAAAGACCTGCCACTCCGGCTCCTGGTGGTGGACGACAGCGTAGAGGCCGCGGAGGCCATCGTCAGCCTGCTGCGCAACAGCGGCATCGCGGTAAGGCCCAGCCGTCCGGAGAATGCCGACGCGCTGGCGGAGATGCTCGCCGGGCAGCCGTTCGACATCGTCCTCGCCGCCCACGATGCGACCACCGTCGCGCTCGAGGAGGTGATGCAGCGCGTCGACGCCAGCGGCAAGGATCTGCCGGTCCTGGTCCTGCACGACGACATCGACACTCCGCGCCTGCTCCGGGCTGCCGCGATCGGGGCGCGCGGGATCGTGCTGCGTCCGCAGCCCGAATTGCTGCGCGAAACCGTGATGCGGGAGTGGGCGGACCTCGAGGCGCGACGTTCGCTGCGCAAGCTCGAGAACCATGTCCGCGAGACCGAACGCCGCTGCGACGCGCTGATCGAGTCCTCGCGCGACCCGATCGCCTACATCCACGAAGGCATGCACATCCGCGCCAACGCGGCCTACCTGGAGACCTTCGGCTTCGAGGACTTCGAGGAGATCGAGGGCATGTCGCTGCTGGACATGGTCGCGCCCCAGCACGTGGACGACTTCAAGCAACTGCTGAAGAAGCTGTCGCGGGGCGAGCCGCCGCCGCCGCGCTACGAGCTGGAGGCCCGCGGCCTCGATGGCAGCGCGTTTCCCGCGGTGATGGAGTTCACCGCCGCCACCTACGAGGGCGAACCCTGCCAGCAGGTGGTCCTGCGCCGCCAGGAGCTCGACCCCGAGCTGGCCCGCGAGGTCGAGGAGCTGCGCCAGCGCGACCAGGTCACCGGTCTGCTCAACCGCCCGACCTTCCTGCGCGCCCTCGAGGACACCGTCGCCGACGCCGCCGAGAAGGCCAGCCAGCACGCGCTGCTGCTGATCGAACCCGACCATTACGCGCGCCTGCTGCAGGACATCGGCCTGGACGAGGCCGACGACCTGGTCGCCGCCTGCGCACGCCGCCTGCGCGAGGTGCTCGGCCCGGACGACATCGCCGCCCGCTTCGGCGAGCATCAGTTCGCGGTGCTCCGCCGCAACAGCGAGCATGCCGACTCGATGGCGCTGGCCGAGACGGTCCGGGCCGCCTTCGCTTCCGCGGTGCTCGATACCGGCAGCCGCTCGCTCAACGCCACCGTCAGCATCGGCGGCGTCCAGATCGGCCAGAAGATCGCCAACGTCTCCTCGGTGCTGGGCAAGGCCAGCCAGGGCGTGCTGTCGGCGATCGGCGTCGGCGGCAACCGGATCGAGCTGTTCGACCCCAGCGCGGCCGACCGCGCCGAGGAGGAACGCGTGCAGGCCTGGGTGGGCCGGATCCGCGACGCCATCGACCACGACCGCTTCATCATGCACTTCCAGCCGCTGGTCGGCCTGCACGGGCCACCGGACCAGATCTACGAAGCCTACCTGCGCCTGCTCAACGAGCACGGCGAACTGGTCCAGCCGATGACCTTCCTGCAGATCGCCGAGGAGCACGGCCTGTTGTGGGAGATCGACCGCTGGGTGGTCGGCCACGCGATCGCGGTGATCGGCGAACGCCGCAAAGCCGGCCACGACACCACCGTTCTGGTCAAGATCACCGAGGTGTCGCTGCAGGACGACAGCCTGCTCAAGCACATGGCCGAGCAACTGGCGCGCCACGGTGCCGAGGGCCGGCAACTGGTCCTGCAGTTGCCCGAGTCGAAGGTGTTCACCCATCTGCGGGCTGCGCAGGCCTTCCAGCAGGGCGCCGCCAAGCTGGGCGTGCGGGTCGGCCTCGAGCAGTTCGGCCGCGGCCTGAATTCGTTCCAGCTGCTGAGCCATTTCGATGCCGGCCTGGTGAAGCTGGACCGCAGCTTCATGGACGATCTGCCGAACAACCCGGATCACCAGGCGCGGATCCGCGAGATCACCGCCAAGACCCGCGAGAACAACCGGCTCACCATCGCCGAGTTCGTCCAGGACGCCTCCAGCATGAGCATCCTGTTCGGCGCCGGGATCGACTACGCCCAGGGCCAGTTCCTCGCTCCGGCCGGACCGGAGATGAATTACGAGTTCTGAGGGCCGAGGGCCGAGGGCCGGGAATGCTTCCGCAGGAGCAGCGCAAGCCGCGATGGGGCTTTCGGATGAAGACCAATCGCGGCTTACGCCGCTCCTATGTCATCGCCCCCGACTCAGTGACCGAGGGAGCGAGTCGCACCGCAGCTGCGAACGGGTATGGAAACCCGACGGCGGGGCCCGGCTTGCGCCGCAGACTTCGGGGGATTCCCGGACGCAGCCTCGGGATCGCTGCTCGCGCTGCTCCTGCGGCCTGTCCGGCGCCTCGGACATTGCGGCGAAGAAACGAAGAAGCCCGCCATCCGGCGGGCTTCTTCGTTGCAGTGCCGGCAGCTTCGCCGGATCAGCCAAGCACGCGTCCGCCTACCGGCTCGACCGGCGCATTGCGCAGCGCCTGGATGCGCTCGGCCAGCGGCGGGTGGCTCATCAACAGGCGGCGCAGGCCGTGGGCGACGCCGCCGCTGATGCCGAACGCGGCGACCTGCTTGGGCAGGGTGCTCTCGCCGTAGGTCACCGACAGCCGCTCGAGCGCGGCGACCATCTTGTCGCGGCCGGCCAGGCGCGCGCCGCCGGCATCGGCGCGGAATTCCCGGTAACGCGAGAACCACATCGCGATCATGCTGGCGAACAGGCCAAACACCATGTCGAGCACGAAAACGATCACGTAGTACCCGATGCCGGGCGTATCGCGGCCGCCGCTCAGGTAACCGTCGATGACGCGGCCGACGACGCGCGCCAGCACGATCACGAAGGTGTTCAGCACCCCCTGGATCAGCGCCATCGTGACCATGTCGCCGTTGGCGACGTGGCTGACTTCATGGCCGAGCACGGCCTCGGCCTCGTCGCGGCTCATCGCCCGCAACAGGCCGGTAGACACCGCGACCAGGGAATTGTTGCGGCTCGGCCCGGTCGCGAACGCGTTGATCTCCGGCGCGTCGTAGATCGCCACCTCGGGCATCCTGATTCCGGCCGCTTCGGCCTGGCGGCGCACGGTCGTGACCAGCCACTGTTCCGCCTCGTTGCGCGGCTGCTCGATCACATGGGCGCCGGTACCGCGCTTGGCCATCCACTTCGACATCATCAGGGAGATGAAGGAACCGCCGAAGCCGAACAGCAACGCGAATATCAGCAGGCCGGCATTGCTGCCGGTGCCGATGTTGATGCCGAAGACCTTCTGCAGCACCGCCAGCACGATGCTGATCAGGGCCAGCACGGCCAGGTTGGTGGCCAGGAAAAGGGCGACTCGCTTGAACATGCTTGCTTCCTCCGCGCCACGTGCGCGATACCGCCGAAGTGTGGCAGGCTCCGGGCAATTTCAAGTGAACAGACGACGTGGCCGACCCCGCCTCCGACCGGTCCCCGGCTGATCCGGCACAACGTGCAAAGCCGGTGCCGTATCGCGGCCGGTTCGCCCCCTCGCCCACCGGCGATCTCCACGCCGGCTCACTGCTGGCCGCGTTCGGCAGTTGGCTGCTGGCCCGCCGTGCCGGCGGCGAATGGTGGGTGCGGATCGAGGATCTGGATCCTCCGCGCGAGGTCGCCGGCGCGGCCGGGCGGCAACTGGCCACGTTACGCGGCTTCGGGTTCGAATCCGATGCGCCCGTGGCGTTCCAGAGCCAGCGCCACGCGCTGTACCAGGACGCACTCGATCGCCTGCTGGCGTCCGGCGCGGCGTTCGAATGCCATTGCAGCCGCACCGACCTGGCGGCCGCCGGAGGCATCCACCGCCGCTGCGTCGCCGACTCCCGGCGCCCGCAACCGGCAATCCGGCTTCGGGTCGCCGACGGCACCACGATCACCTTCGACGATCGGATCCAGGGACCACAAACCCAGGAGGTCGCGGGCACGGTCGGCGACTTCGTACTGCGTCGTGCCGACGGCCTCTGGGCCTACCAGCTCGCCGTCGTGGTCGACGACGCCGCACAAGGGATCACCGACGTGGTCCGCGGTGCCGACCTGCTCGATTCGACGCCGCGCCAGATCCTGTTGCAGCGCGCGCTGGGACTGCCGACGCCGACCTACGCGCACCTGCCGCTGGTCACCGATGCCCGCGGCCGCAAACTGTCCAAGTCCGACGTGGCGTGGCCGGTGCACGCGGACGATCCGTTGCCGACGCTGCGCCTGGCCTGGGATGCGCTCGGACAGGATCCGCGTGTTCTCGCCGATGCCGGCGACCTCGCCGGGCTGCTGGCCGCCGCCCGCGCGGCATTCGCTCCTGACCGCATCCCGCGCGCGTTGCCCGCCACCGGATCCGCGATGCCGGTTGCGACCTGACCGGTTGCGGCAGTAACACATCCTGGAGCTATATTGGAGCGGGGCCGCATCGTTTCGGCCGAGGAGAGGAAGACATGCAGTCACGCGTTGCACTGGTCACCGGCGGCACCGGTGGCATCGGTACGTCGATCATCAAGCGACTGGCCGCGGCGGGGCACAAGGTCGCCACCAATTACCGCGACGAGGGCCGCGCCAGAGCGTGGCAGGAAAAGATGAAAGCCGAGGGCGTGGAAGTGACGATGGCGCCGGGCGACGTCACCTCGCCCGAGCAGGCCGAGTCGATGGTGCGCGAGATCGAGCGGCAGCTGGGACCGATCGAGATCCTGGTCAACAACGCCGGCATCACCCGCGACACCACCTTCCACAGGATGAAGCCGGACCAGTGGAACGACGTGATCTGCACCAACCTCAATTCTGTCTACAATGTCACCCGCCCGGTGATCGAGGGCATGCGCGAGCGCAAGTGGGGCCGGATCATCCAGATCAGTTCGATCAACGGTCTCAAGGGCCAGTACGGCCAGGCCAACTACGCCGCGGCCAAGGCCGGCATGCATGGCTTCACCATTTCGCTGGCCCGCGAGAACGCGCGCCTGGGCATCACCGTGAACACCATTTCCCCCGGCTATGTCGCCACCGACATGGTGATGGCTGTACCCGAGGAGGTACGCGCGAAGATCGTCGCCGACATCCCGACCGGCCGCCTCGGCGAGCCCGACGAGATCGCCTATGCGGTCGCGTTCCTGGTCGACGAGCAGGCCGGCTGGATCACCGGTTCCAATCTCGACATCAATGGCGGCCACCACATGGGCTGGTGAGACGGATGTCCGCCGGGCCGTGCCCGGCAACTCCCGAAGAAGAAGCACCGCGCAGGGTTCCGGCCCCGTCGATATTCTCCGCCCGGTGTGCGCGTGACGCGAGCCGCCCCCTGATTCAGGAAGGGAGGACGTCCGGGTACGACCCGGATATCTCCCGGAGTTCACTGGGCAATCTTGGCCCCATGGGCATGCTTCCACGCCCCATTCGCGCCTGCGGCACTGCACGCCTTCTTTCAATTCGCGCGTGCAGCGCCACTGCTTTCTTCGATTCGCGCGTGCGGCGCTTGCGGGCCTTCTGTCAATTCGCGCTTGCGGCGCTTGCAGGCCTTCTTTCAATTCGCGCCTGCGGCGCGAATTCCCCTCCTGACCCCAGACTGCTTTCTTCGGCGGCACTCCTGTTGCAAGGGGCGGGGGCCGGGAACCGTTTCCATGCTTGCGGCAGCCGCGCGACAGTTGCAAGCCCGTTGCGGCTGCGCCATGCTGCGGGGCACCACGAATCCGAGTTCACGCTTCATGGCCGCAACCCGTGTCATCAAGAAGTACCCGAACCGCCGGCTCTACGACACGGAGATATCCAGCTACATCACCATCGAGGACGTCCGTCAGCTGATCGTGGACGGCGAGTCGTTCGAGGTGCGCGATGCCCGCAGCGGCGAGGACCTTACCCGCCAGGTGCTGCTGCAGATCATCGCCGAACAGGAGCAGGACGGCGAGCCGGTCCTGTCGACCCAACTGCTGAGCCAGATCATCCGCTTCTACGGTGACTCGCTGCAGGGCTTCATGGGTAGTTACCTGGAGCGCTCGATGCAGCTGTTCCTGGACCAGCAGCAGCAGTTCCGCAAGCAGATGGGCGGGCTGATGGGCGAGACGCCGTGGGCGATGATGAACCAGCTGACCGAGCGCAATCTGGCGATGTGGAAGGAGTTCCAGCAGAACCTGTCCGGCAGCGTCGGCCAGACTCCGACCTCCTCCCGCCCCGACGCCAAGAGCGAAGGCGGCAACAAGCGCGGACGCTGACCCCACGCGACACGCCCAGCTCGCAAGCGCAGCGTACGCCGCGCTCCCGTCAGTGTCCCCCGCAGGAGCGGCGTAAGCCGCGCGGTCGGCCGTTCCGAGAAAGCCTCACCCGCGGCTTACGCCGCTCCTGCGCCGTGCCCCGTCCCTGAACCAGGGACGTTTCGTGCCGCAGGCACGAATTGAAGGAAGGGATGTGACGCCGGGCAATAATCGGGGTGCGCAAGCGCAACGGCGGGGCCGGGTTGCGCAGCCCAACCTCGGGATTTCCCGACGAAGCCCCAGGATCGCGGCTTACGCCGCTCCAACGGGTTGCGGCATCCGCTTACTGCCCACCGCAATACTTCTGGCGGAATGCCTCCGCCTGCGGCATCAGCGCCTGCAGCTCGGCGATGCGGTTGGCCGGATCGGGATGGGTCGAGGCGAACTCCGGCGGCCGCTGGCCGCCGCCGAGCTGGCTCATCCGCTGCCAGAGCGGTACCGCCCCGTTCGGGTCGTAGCAGGCCGCCGCGGCGAGCATCAGCCCGACACGATCGGCCTGGGTTTCGTGATTGCGGCCGTACGGCAGGATCAGGCCGTACTGGGCACCGGCGCCAAGTGCCGCCATGATCGCCTGCTGTTGCTGCGGATCCATGCCGCCGACCGCCATGCCGGTCGCGACCTGCCCCATCTGCACCAGCTTCTGCTGCGCCATCCGCTGCGAACCGTGGCGCAGCAGCGCATGGGCGATCTCGTGTCCCATCACCACCGCCATCGCGTTTTCGCTCTGCGCGATCGGAATCAGGCCGGTGTAGACGGCCATCTTGCCGCCAGGCAGGCAGAACGCATTGGCTTCGTCGGACTGGATCACCGCGACGTCCCACTGGAAGTTCTGGTGGGTCGTCGGCATCGCCTGGTTGTGCATCGCCGCCAGGTCGGCGGTGACTTGCGGCACCTTGCCGATCAACCTCTGGGCGATGGTGCGTATCTGCTGGCTGGCCTGTGCGTCCGGCGGCAGCAGCGCCCCCTGCGCGTTGGCGTCGCCGAGCACCTGGCGGAACGCCTGCGCCCCCAGTTGCACTTCCTCGTCGGCACTGGCGCCGTAGTGCGCGGTCTCGCCGGTATAGGGATCGACCTCGGCATTGCCGAACCATTGCCAGGCGGCATAGCCGGCGAACAACAGCAGGATCCACCAGCGGAACTTGCCGCCACGGCGGCGGCCGCCGGCCCCGCCTCGTCCCATGCCCGTCGTCTCGACCCTCATCGCACGCTCCTCATGTCCTGCCCCGTTTCCGCCTCGCCGGTTGATCATCGACCGGGCCGGCCGTTCAGATCTCGCGCACGACCCGGAATCCGACCCGGGCATTGGTGGTGTCGCCGCGTACCGACAGTCGCCAGGCCGAGCGAGTCTGTTCCGGCGAACTCGCCCAGGAGCCGCCCCGAACCACCTTCTCGCGACAGCCCGGATTGACCCAGGCGTGGCCGTCGCGCGGCGCACGGCGGTAGTTGTCGTGCCAGCAATCGGCGACCCATTCGCTCACATTGCCGGCCATGTCGTGAAGCCCGTACGCATTGGCGGCATAGCTGCCGACCTCGGCCGGCCCCCAGGCGCCGTCGCCGTAGCCCTCGAACGCGTTGCGCCAGCGGCGGCCGCTGGGCGACGTGTCCAGGCCGCCGGTGAAGTTGCCGGCACCGGCCGGCGGTGCGCCGTCGCCCCACGGGAACCGGCCCTGGCTGCCCGCACGCAGTGCGTACTCGAACTCCGCCTCGCTCGGCAGCCGGTAGGTGTGACCGGTCTGCTCGGACAACCAGCTGGCATAGGCGGCGGCATCGGCGGCGCTGACGTGGACGACCGGCATGTCGTCGTCGGCCGGCCTGCCCGTGTATCCGTCTTCCGGGCCGGCCCCGCCGCGACGGACCAGGTTGCCGCTGCGCTCGTCGTAGACGGTCGAATAGCCGCGGCGGACCGCGCGCGGCTCGTTGCCGGTCGCCTCGACATAGCGGCGGAATTCGGCGACGGTGACCTCGGTCCGCGCGACCGCAAGCCCGCGATCGAAACGGATGTTGCGGGTCGGCCGCTCGCTGTCGCTGGCACCTTCCTCGTCGTCGGCCGCGCCCATCGTGAACGCGCCATGCGGGATCACCACCATCTGCGGCCCGCGGCCCCCGTTCTTCAACGCATCGGTGAACACCTGGCCAGGGCGGAACAGGCCGTAGTGGGTCGCCAGCTCGATCCGCTCGCGCAGTTCGGCCGCGGCCGGATCGCCCTTGGGCGCGATCCGCAGCAGTTCGGCCAGGTGTTCACGGGCGGTGTCGAGGCCATCCTCGCGCGACAGCGCCGCGATGCCGAGATCGCGCAGGTCGCCGATCCGCGACGCCCGCTTCGCCGCGATCCGCTGACGGGCGTGGGCGACGGTGTCGTTGCCGGGCCGGACCTTCGCCGCACGCGCAAGCTCGGCCTCGGCCCGTTCGTAGTCGTAGGCTTCCGCCGCCTGCTCGGCGCGACGTATCAGCGCGCTTTCCGACGCAGCCAGACCCTGCAGCGCGCGCGCGTCGCCTTCGCGCAGCTCCAGCGCATGGCGGAAATGCGCGACGGCTGCATCCTTGCCATCGTCAATGCGACCGGCCTCCAGCGCCCGTTCGCCGGCACGACTGGCCTGCTGGACCCGCTCCATCGACTCCACGCGTTCCAGATAGGCGACGACCGGCTCGGCGTCGGCGGCGACCGCGCGGGCGACCGCGACGACCTGCTGGGCCCGCTGCAGGCCCTCGGGCGCGGTGTCGATCCCGGCCAGGGCCGCGTCGCCCTGTTCGATCAGCGCCGCGATCGCCCGCTGCAGGCCCTCGTCGGCCTCGCGGGCGGCCTCGGCATCCTCGCCGGCATGAGCCTTGAGCGCCAGGTAGATCGGGATGGCGCTTTCCGAATCCTCGTACAGATTGCCGGCCTGCAGCGCCTCGTCGGCCCCGGCCTGCAGCGCCTCGACATTCTCATCGGTCACCGAGACCGTTGGCGTCTGCCAGTCCGGGACCGGCCCCAGCGCCTGATCGTCGCTGACGGTGACGCTTGGCCCGGCCTGCTCCTTGGCCTCCGGGGCCTGAGCCTCGACGCCCTGCTGCGCCGGCTCGCGCGAGCATCCGGCCAGCACCACGGCGATCGACACCAGCAGCGCGACCACGCCTGCCAGAGCGCCACACCAGCGTGAACGGGCGGCAGCCGCACGGCCGCCCGCGGCGGCGGACGTCATGCGCTGATGGATTGGAATCGTCGCTCGCAAACGTCCTCCGTACGGGTCCGCGGGGCCTGTGCACGGACCGCCACGGGCGGCGTGCCCGTTATCGTGCCCGCTGAAAGTAGGCTATTGTCGCCCGCTCCAGCAACTTCCGCCCGGCCCTCCGCCCGACGCCGCCAGTGTCCGCCCCGATCACCGACCCCACCGCGCTCCAGGCGCGCTTCGCCCCCCGCCCCGCACGCATCGGGCTCGACACCGAATTCATCCGCGAACGCACCTACTGGCCACAGCTGGCGCTGGTGCAGATCGCGATCGATGGTCCGGAGGGACCCGATATCGTGCTGGTCGACCCGCTCGCGCCCGGTATCGTCGAGGCGCTGGCCCCGGTGCTCGCCGACCCGGCGATCCTCAAGATCATGCACAGTCCCAGCGAGGACCTCGTCGCGTTCAGGCACGCCTGCGGCACGGTGCCGGCGCCACTGTTCGACACCCAGCTCGCCGCCGCCCTGGCCGGGATCGGCAGCGGCCTGGGTTATCAGAAGCTGGTCGAGCAGTTGACCGGAGTGACACTGGCCAAGGGCGAGACCCGCTCGGACTGGCTGCGCCGGCCGCTGTCCGCCTCGCAGCTCGAATATGCCGCCGACGACGTCCGCCACCTGTTCGAGCTGCACGACGTGCTCGATCATCGCCTGGGCGAACTCGGCCGTCGCGACTGGCTGGCAGAGGACGCCGCGCGCACCGTCGCCCTCGCCGCCAGCGACGCGCTGGAGCCGTGGCCGCACCTGTCGATGCGCAGCGCCCAGTTCCTCGACATCGATGCGCAGCGGCGCCTGCTGCGGCTGTTGCGCTGGCGGGAATCGCATGCGCGACAGAGCGATCGCCCGAAGTCCTGGATCCTCGACAACGAACTGGCAGGCGCCCTCGCCCGCAATCCGCCGATCGACCTGGCCGGGCTGCAGCGCGAGTTCGACAGCCATCCGAAGGCCCCGCGCAAGCTCGCCGCGACCGTGTGGGAGGTGCTGAACACCCCGCTCGACGACGAAACCGACATCCCCGACGCCGGCATCGCCGAACGCCGCGACCGCAACCGCCTGCGCAGACTGCAGAGCGCCGTGGCCGCGCGCAGCGCCGAACTGGGCCTGCCCGACGGCGTGCTCGCGTCGCGGCGCTGGCTGGAAATCCTGCTCGACCAGGGCACCTGGCCCGACGCCCTCGCCGGCTGGCGCCGCGAAGCGCTGGAGCCGACCCTGGCGCCGCTGCTGGCGGAAGGCTGAACCGCGGGCCGGGCGCCCCTTCGACACTGCGGCGGGCGGTTCTTTCCACCCCAGGCAGGCACCCGGGCTTCCGGCACCGGCTCCGTACCGCATCCGCGCCTCGGGCCGGCTCCGATATCTGCGTCGGCACCGGTATTGCGGAACCGCTGCAGGCGGGAATCCCTCCTGTCCTGCGGCCCGGCGCACGCGCTACCGGGGCTTGGCGGATGCGGCGGCGCCCGCTACACTTGCCGCCTTCGTGGGGCGGTAGCTCAGCTGGGAGAGCGTCGCGTTCGCAATGCGAAGGTCGGGAGTTCGATCCTCCTCCGCTCCACCATTCATCCAGCGCTAAAGTTCGAGGAAGGCCGGCAACTGTCGCGAAAGCGGCGAATTCCGGCCTTTTTTCGTTTCTCCGCCCGGAATCCCGCGACGGGTCCGCGCTCCGTCGATCGCCACCATTCACCCGGACTTGACCGGGCGCCGCCGATGGTGGACCGCAAAGCGCCGGCCCACTCGCATGTCACCGCAACAGCCCGCCTCCCCCCGTCCGTTCGCGGCGGTCGCGCGCCATCCCTGGTGGAGCGCGGTCGCCGGACTGATTGTGGCCACGATCGTGCTGGCGCTGTTATGGGATTGGAACTGGTTCAAGGGCCCTGTCGAGCGGATCGTCGAGGCGCGCACCCGGCGCAGTTTCGAGATCGGCGGCGACCTCGACGTCCGGCCCGGCCGCATCACCCGCATCCATGCCGGTGCGGTGAAGCTTGGCAACGCGGCCTGGTCGGAGCACCCCACGATGGCCAGCGCCGCACGCCTGGAGCTGCAGGTCCGCACGTTGCCGTTGCTCGCAGGCCGGGTGCGGATACCCGAGATCCGGCTGACCCAGCCGCGATTGCTGCTGGAAGCGAATCCCGATGGCGGCGGCAACTGGAACTTTCCCGCCGGCGACGACGGCGAGCCGGTCCGGCCACGCGGGCTCTGGATCGACGACGGGCGGCTGCGGTTCCTGGACGCGTCGCAGAAGACCGACATCGACCTTTCGCTCTCCAGCCGCAGCCCGACGCCGGGGACCGTCGCTCCCGTGGAAGTCGCCGGCAAGGGCCGCTGGAAGGGCGCCGCGTTCGAGCTGGAAGGCCGCGCCGAGTCACCGCTGGCGCTGCAGGACGAAGCCCCGTCCTACCGGATCGATCTTCGTGCACGCGCGGGCAACACGCGGGCGCACGCACGCGGCGAACTGGTCGACCCGCTGCGGCCGCGGGACTTCGACCTGCAGCTGGAGCTGTCCGGACAGGATCTGGACGAACTCTATCCGCTGATCGGCATCGCGCTGCCACCGACCCCGCCCTACGCGCTCGACGGCCACTTCAGCCGGATCGGCGACACCTGGCGCTACGACGGCTTCAACGGAAAGGTCGGCGACAGCGATCTGGGAGGCTCCGCCAGCGTCACCGTCTCCGGGCCGCGTCCCTACCTGCGTGCCGATCTCGTATCGAAGCGGCTGGACTTCGACGACCTCGCGGGTTTCGTCGGTGCCACGCCCCGCCTGGATGCCGGTCACGGCGCCTCAACGGGTCCGGAGCCGGAACCGCAACAGCCGGACGCCAGCGGTCGCGTGCTTCCGGACACGCCTTATCGCCTGGACAAGCTGCGCGCGATGGACGCACAGGTGCGCCTGCGCGCGCTACGCATCGATGCGCCGCGACTGCCGCTGGACGACCTGGATACCAGGCTCGAACTGGAAGGAGGCGTACTCCGGCTGAAGCCGCTGGACTTCGGCGTCGCCGACGGCCACGTCCGCGCCGACATCCGCATGGACGCGCGCCAGGACACGATCCGCACCCGGGTGGACGGCAGCGTGCGTGGGATCGCCCTGGACAAGCTGTTCACCGACGCGCAGCTGACGGAAAACGCCTTCGGCAAGATCGGAGGCCACCTTGCGATCTCCGGTACCGGCAACTCCGTCGCGGACATTCTCGGCAGCGCCGACGGCGATATCGCAGTCGGCATGGGACGCGGGCAGATCAGCAACCTGCTGCTCGAATACGCAGGCCTGGACATCGCCGAAGCACTGCGCTTTCTGCTGACCGGCGACCGCAACGTCCCGATCCGCTGCGCATTCGGAGACTTCGGCGTCGACGACGGCGTCATGACGTCACGCACGCTGGCGTTCGATACTACCGACACCATCATCGTCGGTGAAGGCGAGATCAGCCTGCGCGAGGAAACGTTCGACCTGGAACTGCGTCCACGCCCGAAGGACCGCAGCATCCTGACGTTGCGCTCGCCGCTGGTACTCGAAGGTACGTTCCGGGACCCGGACATTCATCCGGACATGGGCCGACTGGGCGTACGCGGCGCGATCGCGCTCACCCTGGCCAGCGTCACGCCGCCTGCCGCGCTCCTGGCCACGCTGGAAACCGGTGGCGGCGAGGATCACGGTTGCGGCGGCCAGTACGCCGAATGACGCCGCAGCAACTGCATCCGGACGCGACAACGGCGAACCTTTCCTTCTCGCCGGCTTGCCATCGAGTTAATGCCGCCGGATGCAGGCTGGTCGCGATGGCCGCCACCGCATGACGTCCCACGAGGACATGAAGAGGCCGCTGCCATCCGCCATCGTGTCCGTACAGGAGCCTGCGATGAGTTCCCCGCTTTTCGATCCGAGGGCTGCCACTCTGTCCACCGCATTGGCCGTCCTGATGCTTGCCGCGTGCAGCAGCCGCGGCATTCCGCCCGGCGATTCCACGCAGCAGCCGCAACCGGCGCCAGCCGGAACCCACGGTCAGGGCACCGGTCCAGACCCCGAACTTCCGGAACCCCGAACGTCGTTGATACCTACCGTCGACATCGCGCCGGCGGTCGGCTGGGCAGGCGACGCGCAGCCGACGCCGTCGGAAGGCTTTGCGGTCAACGCATTCGCACGCGACCTCGACCATCCACGCACGGTCTACGTGCTGCCCAACGGCGACGTGCTGGTTGCCGAGAGCAACGCCCCACCGCAGAAGGTGGACCTGAGCCTGAAGCGCAAGGCCATGGAAGCGGTGATGAAGCGCGCCGGCGCGGGCGTTCCGAGCGCCGACCGCATCACGCTGCTGCGGGACGCGGACGGCGACGGCGTCGCGGAAACACGCACGACCTTCCTGGAAGACCTGATGTCGCCGTTCGGCATCGCACTCGTTGGCGATACCCTGTATGTCGCCAACGCCGACGCGCTGGTGAAGGTGCCCTATTCCGAAGGCACGACCCGGATCACGACCACTCCGACGCAGGTCGCGGCACTGCCCGGAGGACCACTCAATCACCACTGGACAAAGGCGCTGCTCGCCAGTCCCGACGGCAGCCGGCTGTACGTCGGCGTCGGCTCCAACAGCAACGTCGGCGAGAACGGCATGGAGATGGAAGTCAACCGCGCGGCGATACTCGAAGTCGACGCAGACAGCGGCGCAACCCGGGTGTTCGCTTCCGGCCTGCGCAATCCGACCGCGCTGGACTGGAATCCGGGCACCGGCATGTTGTGGGCGGTGGTGAACGAGCGCGACGAACTGGGCGACAACCTGGTTCCGGACTACCTCACGTCGGTGCGGGACGGCGAGTTCTACGGCTGGCCGTACAGCTACTTCGGCCAGCATCGCGATCCGCGCATCGACGAGGAGCAGCAGCGGCCCGATCTGGTGGCGAAGGCGGTCGTGCCCGACTACGCGCTGGGCTCTCACGTCGCGCCGCTCGGTCTGGCTTTCTATACAGTCGATTCCGATGCGCGGCAGGCGCTGCCCGATCGCTACCGCAACGGTGCCTTCATCGGTTTGCACGGTTCCTGGAACCGCTCTCCCAAGGTGGGATACAAGGTGGTGTTCGTGCCGTTCTCGGGCGGAAGGCCGGCGGGACCGATGGAAGACATCCTCGGCGGCTTCGTGAATGCCGATGGCGAGGCGCAGGGCCGGCCGGTCAGCGTAGCCGTCGATGCGCACGGCGCCGTGCTGGTCGCCGACGACGTCGGCAACGCGATCTGGCGCATCACCGGGACGGCTACGCCGTGACCTGCGGCCACCTGGCCCGCCGTGCCGGGGCAGGATCCCGACGCAGCCCACCCAGGTTCCACGCCCCTCGACAATGGCGTGAACGGCGTGGACCGGCCATCCCGCAGCATGATCCGGAGAGTCGCTCCTGATGGCCAATGACAGCGCCACCGGCTCGCGCACCGCCGCAAATGACCAGGGCCGGACGGCCGCGGCGATCTCCGGCAGCCCGGCCCATGGACGCATCGAGGCGATCGATCTCGCCCGCGGGGTTGCGGTATGCCTGATGATCCTCAGCCATGGCGTCAACGGCCTGCTGGAGTTCGACGACTTCGCGGACTGGGGCATGGTGCCGTTGCATGCGATCACCAAGTTTGCCTCGTCGCTGTTCATCATGGTGTTCGGCATCGCGCTGGCTGTCGCCTTCGTACCGAAAACGGGCACGACGGACTGGCCACGGCGGCGCAACAGGTTGCTGTGGCGCGGACTGGTGGTGCTGTTCTGGTACAAGGCGCTGACCGTGGTCGAGATGTATGCGCAACACGATCGCGAAGCGATCCTCGGTACGTTGCTGTATCGCAACTTTCCCTCCTACGTCGAGATCCTCGGCTTCTACGCCATTTCGCTGCTGTGGATTCCATGGCTGCTGCCGATCTGGGCGCGTACGCCCGCTCCGTTGCGTTGGGCGAGCCCGGCATTGCTGGCGCTGGCGTCATGGTGGCTGCTGGAAAACTTCGACTTCTGGGGCGTGCCGCAATTGCAGGCGATCCTGGTCGAGCACCCCGACTACTACACCTGGGGCCAGCTCTCCCGTGGGCCGCTGGTGCTGCTGGGCATGCTGATAGGCGGCGTGCTGCTGCGCTGCCATGCCAGCACGCGCGCACGTCTGGCGCTGGCCGGCACGCTGGCGCTGGTCGCGGTGGGGCTCCTTGTCGCCTTCCGCGTGCAGGCGGGCGCCGGACTCGACGACCAGTTGCAGGCGATCGCCCGCAATGCCGGCAAGCACCCGCCCGAACTGATGTTCATGCTGTTCAGCATGGGCGGGGCGTTCGGCCTGCTGGCGCTGTCCATCGCCGGCGGCGGATGGCTGGCGCGCGTCCTGCGACCCGTTACCGTCATCGGCAGCGACGCGCTGATGGCCTTCGTGTTCCACATCGTGGTGATATTCGTCCTGTTCCGCGATGCACTGGGCTATCTGCACGACGTGTCCTACGGGTTCGCGCTGACCTTGAGCCTCGGACTGGTGCTGGCCACGGCGGCCTGGATCTGGCTGCTGCGGAAGGTTCAGCGCAGGTCGTGACCCTGCCCGCAGGCTCTACGACGATGATCCGGGCATTCCGCATTCTTCTCGTCATCCTGGCGTTGGCGACGACCGGCCGGGCCAGCGCCCAGCCTCTACCGGTCGTGCCGCCGCCGGCATGGACCGGGGCGTTGCGCGACAGGCTCGAAACGGTCGATGCGGGCTTTCCGGGTGAGATCGGCGTGTACGTCCACCACGTCGGCCTCGACGAATCCTTCTCGTACCGCGCCGAGGAGCGCTGGTATCTGGCTTCGGGAATCAAGGTGCCGGTGGCGATCACGGTGCTCCGCCGCATCGAGGACGGAGAGCTCGCCCTCGAGTCGCGTATCCGGCTGCAGCCCGGCGACTACGTGGACGGCGCCGGGCAGACCAACGCCCATCCCGTCGGCACGCCGCTGCGCATCGACTACCTGCTAGAGCAGATGCTGGTCTACAGCGACAATACCGCCACGGACGCATTGATCCGGACCGTCGGCCTGGACTCGGTCAACGCGGTGGCGGCCGAACTGCTGGAGGACGGCGGCTTGGTGATCACCAGCCTCGCCGACGTCCGCCGTCGCGCGTACGGGATGTTCCACCCCGGTGCCGCGGACCTCGATTCGCAGGACATGTTCGCCCTTCGCCGTGCCGCGGTCGGTCCCGCACGCGTCCACCAGCTTGCGGAACTGCTGGGCGTGACACCCACCGATTTCCTGTACCCCGACCTCGACAGCGCCTTCGAGGCGTACTATGCCACCCACGTCAATTCCGCGCCGCTGCAAGACTTCGGCCGCATGCTGACGAGGCTCGCGGATGGGCTGGCTTTGGGCCGGGAGGGAACGGCCTACCTGCTCGACACGATGACGCGGGCGAAGACCGGCGCGCGGCGGATCAAGGCCGGCCTGCCCCGCCACGCGCGCTTCGCGCACAAGACCGGAACCCAGCATCGCCGCGCCTGCGACATGGGCATCGTCACGATGCCGGTGGACGGCAGCGTCGAGCAGGTGGTGATAGTGGCCTGCGTTCGCGGAGTAGCGTCCACCGCCAGGAACGAACGCGCCCTGCGCGAGGTGGGCAACGCTGTGACCGCGTCCGGCGTGCTTGCGCGGAAGACGCCCATAACCAAGGAGGCGACGCCGTATCACCGGCTGCCGTGAAGACCTCCTACATGGTTGTGGGATGTCTTTAAAACAGCTGTCCGTGGTACCTCCCAGTTGCTGTCTCTCTCAAACGGCTGGGGCCGCCGTCCACTCTTCAGTATCTTTCCAGAGGACACGCTGGCTGCACTTTCCCTTCTTCAGACATCTGAGACGGCATAGGCCTGGTAGAAAGCTCTGCGCTAACGGTCAACGACGGCCACCCGTCGTGGCTCCACCTGTCGTGGCTCCACCCGTCGTGGCTCCACCCGTCGTGGCTCCACCCGTCGTGGCTCCACCCGTCGTGGCTCCACCTGTCGTGGCTCCACCTGTCGTGGTTCCACCTGTCGTGGTTCCGCCTGTCGTGGTCCCGCCTGTCGTGGTCCCGCCTGTCGTGGTCCCGCCTGTCGTGGTTCCACCTGTCGTGGTCCCGCCTGTCGCTGCTCCGCCTGTCGTGCCACGCCCACCCGCCTGCGGGCGTTGAGGGGTGCTGTTCGGTCTCGGCACTTCCAGCGGGGTTTCCGCCATCGAGGTCTGGCCGGCTTCGCCGATCGCGGTGTCCATCGCGCTCCGGCGGGCGCGTTCCGACTCGTGCTGGGCCTGCAGGCGGGCGGTGCGCGCGGCGGAAGGATCGGCTTCGGCGACCGGATTGATCGAGGCGTTTCGGATGCGGTCGGCCTGGGCTTGCGCCGCCATTCTGTTCAACGGCAGGTAGTCGCTGCGGAAGTTCAGTTCGACCGAGGAGTTGAGTTCCAGATCGGTGTTCATCTCCTCGGTGCTCTGGTTGCGCTGGGTCGAGACGTAACCGATGTTGTTCTCGATCTCGGCACTGGCGCCCCAGGGCCCGACCCCGAAGCTCCCCGCGGCACGCACCCGGTTCTGCAGGCTGAACTGGCTGCCGCGGTCCTCGCTGGCGGCACTGCGGGTGTCGACGTGGAAACGCATCGCCGCATTGATGCGGCCGCTGTCGATGACGATCCGGTGCATGCCCATCATCACCATCGTCGCCAGCATCTGCTGCCGCTGGCGGGCCAGGTAGCGGCGCGCCAGCGGCACCAGCTGTTCGGGATTGCTCGCATCGACGGACTCGCCGGGCTCCATGCCGAGGGTCGCGCGGATCGCCTCCTCGTCCGGCATCGAAGCTCCGCTGCGCAGCCGCAGACGACTCTCCGCGACCTCCTCCGGATCAGGCTCGAAATCGGGGTCTGGAGTCTCGTACTCGATCGAGTCCGGAAAATGGTCGGCCACCCATTGCCGCACCTGCGCGAGGCCGAACTGGGTCTGTTCGAAGCCTTCCGCCGAAGCCGACACTGCGTTGAGCAGTTGCACGTACTGCTGCATCTGCTGGGTACTGGAATCGAGCATCGCGCGGAACACACCGTTGATCAGGTCGGTCACGAAGCGCGGGAACGACACCGCATTCAGCACCGCCTGGGTGGTGCCCGCGACGCGGTCCGCCGCCGCCGCGAATCCCGGCTGCGATTGTGCCCGGGCCATGGGCATCGGCGCCGGCCGTCCCTGGTCGCCACCGCCGAGCTCACGTACGATCGCCTGCTGCGCCTGGCCCTCCTCGTCGATGAGTTCGGCGGCCAGCGCCGAGACCCGCACCATCGCGCCTGCCAGCGAACGGCGGTCGTCGGCCGAGAGATTGCGATAGTTCGGCGCCCGTTCCAGCACTTCGCGCACCGCGCTGCGGATCCACGGTGCGGGCGCCTGCCCGCCCCTGGCAACCACGGGCGGCGACGCCATCCCGGAAGAGGAACCATGAAAACCGGGGGCCGCCACGGCCGCCATCTCAGGCCACCGCCGGCAATGCGGGAAGCGCCGTTCCACCCGTTGTCGCCGCCTGCCTGTCATTCTCGATCCGGCCGCTCAGCCAGCGCTGGGCCGCGCCGATCAGCTCAAGGTCGCCCGGATCGACTGTCGGAGCCGGCGTCCCTGCATGATCGGCCAGCCACAGCAGCACGGTCTGGCCGGCGCGGCCGAGATCGACGTGGCGTTGCACGAGACCCGCTCCCTGCCCCCGGGTGTCACCGGCGACCGCGACCAGCGCCCACAGCGAATGAACGCCGAATGCGGTCTGCAGCATGCGATCGCGCATGAATCCCAGTGCCTGGTTGATGTTCTCGACGATGTCGCGTGCGGCCATCGCCGCCATCGGGTCGACCCGCAGCGACAGGAACTCGGCCAGCGAGCCGATCGCCGTTTCCAGCACCACGCGTTCGCGGATGTCGCTGCCGTCGGCCTGGACGACGATGGCTTCGCACAGCCCGGCCATCAGTTGATCGAAGTACGGCGGCTCGATCGCCCGGGCGAAGATCGCAGCGCGTTCGCCCTCGCCCAGACGCTCGCGCCGTGCGCGCCAGAAGTCGTTGAGCAGGCGTGCAACCGGGCCGATCGGCTGGGTGATCGCGCCGCTGGCGAACAACCCGGCGATCAGTTCCGCGGTCGCCAGCAGGCCTGCATCCTCGAGCTTGGCGGCGAAGTACAGCGGCGCGGCCGCACGCAGCCGGACCCGGTCGAGACCGCCGGCCGGACCAGGCGGCAGATCGATCGCGCCCAGTTCGTCGATGCCCGGGCCGGCCAGCGCCGATGCGAGCACGTTGCGGTCGCCCAGCACCGCCATCGCCAGCGACAGTGAGCGCAACAGCCCGTCGTGCTCGTGTCGTGGAAGGAGACAGACATCCGGTGGTGGCGGGGCCAGGCGCATGCGCGTGCTCCGCTCAGCCGCCGCTGCCGGCGGCCGCGTTGCGCGTGGAGGGAACGTAGTTCGGATCGATCGGAGTCGAGTTGCCCTGGATCGCGGCGATCATCGCCGGCGAGGCCAGCTTCTCCATCGGGAAGTAATCCGACTTGAAGTTGACCCGCACCTCGCCGGTCAGCTTGGCCTTCATCTCCTGCTTGGATTCGGACTCCTCGTCCACCGACGAGGACACCGTGGTCATGTGGGTCTGCACATTGGTATTGGCGGTCGCGGCACCGCCCCATCCGAAGTGCGCGCCGGCCACGGTGGTGTTGCGGTTGTAGCTGGTGTCGCGGTCGTACAGGGAGGCGGCCGCGCTGCGCTGGGCCTGGTCGGAAGCGCGGAAGTCGAACACCACCTTGGCGTTGATCGCGCCGTCGGTGATCACGATCCGGTTGATGCCGAGGATCACCATCGACGACAGCAGCTGCTGGCGGCTGCGCGCCATCTGCATCCGCGCCGCCTGCGCCAGCCGGCCTTCCTGCTCGGGGTCGGACAGGTCGGTGACCGGCTTGGCCATCTGCATTTCCTGGTTGACCCGGCCCATCACCTCCTGCGCATTGTCTTCGTTCACGAGCGCAATGCGCGGGCCGGCACCCTCGTCGAAGCCGTCGCTGCCGGTTTCGATGCGGAAATCGCCCGGGAAGCGGTCGACCAGCCAGTCTCGCGCGTTGTTCAGGCTGATGTTGTCGGAGGCGAACTGGTCGACGGTCTGCGACACCGACTTGAGCAGTTCGCCGTAGGCGCGCATCTGCTGGATCGAGGCGTCGACGATCGCCTGGAACACGTTCTGGATCAGGCCGCCGACGAAGGCCGGGAAATCCACCGCGCCTATGTACTTGCGGAAGTTGGTCGCGCCCTGTTCGACCGAGCCGGCCTCGAAGTCGCTGCCGGCGAAGGTGCCGACCTTTTCCGAGGCCTTGCGCTTGGCCGCATCGACCTCGCCGGCCAACGCGCGCGCCAGGCCGCCCTGCGGCGCCTCGTCCTTGGCCAGAACGCCACGTCCCGGGGTCAGTTCCTGTCTGGCGAGTCCATCCGGATTCGACATGTACGAGGCGACCCGCACCATGTTGCGGGCCAGTTCCTGCTGCTCGGCGACCGGCAGTTCGCGAAACCCCTGCGAGGACTCGAGCAGCCGTCGCACCTGCGGCCGCACCGCGGCCAGGGTTTCGTCATCCAGCCAGGCCGGGTTATGGGCTGCGCGTGGCACGGGTTCGCTCATGGCGTGGGCTCCGTGTCGGTTCGGTGGCCGCGCCCCTGGTCAGGGCGTGGCCGCGGGAGGGGCGGCCGCCGGGGTTTCGCCGGTCGCGGGCGCGGTGCCGGACTGCGCAGGCGGCGGCCGATTGGCCATGGTCTTGACCATGCCCGGCTGCGCGTTCATCTGGATCGCCGCGATCGCCTCCGGGTTGGCCATTTTCTCCAGCGGCAGATAGTCGCTCTTGAAGTTCACTTCGACCTGGCCGGCCAGGCTCGCGCGGGCCTGCAGCGATGCGTCGTTCTGCAGCTGCGAGGTGCTCATCATCTTGATGATCGGCTGCTCTGTGTACTTGTAGTTGCCCTTCGAGTACCAGCTCGCGTCCTGGCGGTTCTCGCCCGTGCCGCTGCCGCCTTCGTACTGGTAGTCGTACTCGCCCTCGCGGTTGCGGGTCTTGGCGATGTTGCCGTACGCATCGCGCTGATGATCCATCTTGGCCGCACTGTGGCGGTACTTGAGGTTGTCGCGGGCCTGGAAGTCGTACATCACCTTGGCCGAGATGCGGCCGTCGGTGACCACGATGCGGTTGATGCCCAGCATCACCAGGGTCGCGAGCAGTTGCTGGCGGCCGGTCGCGATCTGGGTGCGCGCGGCCGGCACCAGCAACGCCTCGACCAGCTCGTCGTCAAGACGGGTGATCGGCTTCTCCAGCGGCAGAGACTGGTTCAGGCGCTCGATCGCCCGGCGTTCGTCGACGTCCTGGCGCACGACCACGCGCGGCTCGTTGCCGGGCTGCTCGTCGCCGAAGCCGCCGAAATCGCCCCAGTCGCCGCCCCCCATCTGCAGCTGGAAGATGTCCGGGAACTGCTCGACCAGGTGGTCGCGGCCCTGGTTCTGGGTGGTGTTGTCGTCGCGGAACTGGTTCAGGCTCTTGGAGACATCCGCGACCAGCTTGGCGTAGGCCTCCATCTGCTGGATCGAGGAAGTGACGATCGAATTGAATACGCCGTCGATCAGTCCTGTCACGAACTCGGGGAAATTGACCGCCTGCATCAGTGCGCCTGCCTGTTGCACGCCGGTCTTCAGCGCGGTGCCGAACTCGGGCTGATCCGACGCCGGCAGGGGTTCGCTGTCATCGCCTGCAAGCGCGCGTACCTGCGGGCTCTGCTGATGCGGCTTCAGGCGGATGCCGTCCGGTTCGGCCAGATAGCTGCCGATCTGGACCAGCCCCTTGGCCAGGGCCTCGCGCTTTTCCGGCGCCAGGTCCTGGAACGATTGCGCCTGCTCCAACATCTGCCGCACCTTGCGGCGCACGACATCGGTGGTTTCCCGGCTGGCCGTCGGGGCGGCCGCGGGAGAACCCGTCGACGCCGCCATCGCACGGGCCGAGGGGACTGTCTTGGGAAATATGGCGGACATGGCCTGTGCTCCGGATAGGGGTTGATGCTGAACTGGAATGGCGACGTCGGAGCCGGGTTCCCGCAGGAGCGGCGCAAACCGCGATGAAGCTTTGCGTGAAGTCCCTGTCGCGGCTTACGCCGCTCCTGCCGGACGCTCCGACGGGTTGTCGACCACGGCGTTCACTGCAGCGCCCTCGCCTCCTCCAACTGCTCGCGCATCTCGAACTCGATCGGCCGCACGTACAGGCTGATCCGCGCCGGCGAGTTGGGCGTCACCCGGATGCTCAGCACCGAGAAATGCCCCTGTTCGCCCGCCTCCATGCCGAATGCTTCCAGCCAGCGCGACAGCGCGGCCAGCTGGCGCGGGCGCTCGGCCAGGCCGAGCTTGAGCAGATCGAGAAAGCGCGCCGGCAGGTCGGGCAACGACGCCAGCAGGATCTCGAGCTTCATCTCGACGCCACCGGGGGTGTTGCGCATGCCGATCAGCACGCCGCCGGACGGCAGCTCGAAGCGCCCGCCCAGGGCCACGCCGACGATCCGCATCAGGCTCGGCAACTGATGGCCGATCCCGAGCCGGTTCATCAGCGGCCCAAGCGCCGACACCATCAGCGGGCCACGGTGCAGGAAGGTCACCCGCTGGCTGCCGGCCTCCCGGTTGCAACCGATCGAGGTGAAGATCGGCATCAGGCTCGGCATCTCGTTCATCGCCTGGCGGGTCAGCCGTGCGAGCGGTGCGGCGAGCGCGTCGATCTGGCTGGGAAGCAGCTCGTAGTAGATCTTGGTCGCGTACAGCCCGTCCTCGTCGAACGCGCTGCCGAACCAGGCCCCATAGCTCATCCAGCCCAGGCCGCCGAAGCCGCGCCACTCCTCGCTGCGCGAATCGAACCAGCGCAGCGCATCGCGGCCGAACACCGGACACACCAGTCGCCGCATCTCGCGGGTGGCTTCGTCGCGGCGCGCGACCGGCGACGCTTCCGGGCCGAGCGGCTCGATCGTGAAGCGAAGCGTGCCGGGCTCCGCCTCCGAAAAGGACGGCTCGTACGGCACCGCACCCGGGGTCAGCGCATTGCGGGTGTAGGCGATGTCGTCCTCCGGCAGGCTGAAGGTACGGTCGATCAGCGAGTCCAGATAGGGCAGAGGATCGCGCGTACCCAGCGCCCGCGCCGCGCTGCTGAGCGAACGCTTGACGTGGGCCGCCATCGGCCGTTTGCCGGTGTGGCTGATTGGCTTGTTCATGGCCTTGCTCCCATGACTGTGAGGCCCTCGATGACGTGGCGATGCCGGTTCACAGCGGCGGCAACGCGCCGTTCAGGCTGCCGCCGATGCCGCCGGTCAACGACTCCAGCGCTTCGCGCGCGAACGCCGGCATCTCGATCGGCTTGCTGGTGATGACCGGCGACTCCACCGGCTGCGCGAACTGCTCGACGTGGTCGTCCTGCACGCCGCCTACCGCCAGCCACTGCTCGCACGCCTGCACCAGATCCCAGTCATTGGGCTCGACCGTCGGCCGATCGCTGCCGCGCAGTTGCGGATTGGTCAGCGCCGCCAGCGAGATCACCTCGCCGAACCGCCCGCCCAGACGCTGGTGGTGATTGGCCAGCCAGCGGATGATCACCGCACCGGCATGGGCCTGGGTGCGGTAGCGGTGGGTATTGCGCGGCCCGCCAAGATAGTTGGCGTTGACCTGGTCGATCACCTGCCAGATGTCGCGTGCGCCGAACGCGGTACGCAGCTCCGGATCGTTGAGCTTCTCCAGGTACTCGCGGATCATCGACTGCAACTCGGTCGCGGCGAAATAGGCGATGCCGTACCCATGCAGCGAAAGATTCGCGGCCAGATCGCGGCCGGCCTTGCGGACCTGCTCCTGCGACACCGCCACCGGGATGTTGCTGCGCAGCAGCCGGTCGACGGTGAGCTGGCGCGCGAACGAGGACACCGCCGAGACGAAGCGCAGCCACAGGTCGTTGAACTCGCGGTTGGGCTGGTTGCCGTTGGGGTCGCCGCCGGGTGCGCCGAACACCCGCATGTACAGGTCGCGGCGCTCGCCCTCGGTGATCCGGTCGACCGCACGCTTGTAGTAATTGAACAGGTAGTCGCCGGCCTTGCCGCGTCCCAGCGGCAGCAGTCCCGCGCGGAACAGCTCGACGATGCGCTCGACCACCTGCGGCAGGTGCATCTCCTCCAGCATCCAGGAGAAGTAGATCGCCTGTACCGCGTGCAGGTTCTCGCGGACGATCTCGACGTCGGTGCTTTCGTCCAGGTCGGGGAGCACGATCTCCATCGAGGACGGCGGTGCGCCGGCCACGACGCCGGTGTCCATGTCGTACGCGTTCTGGATGCGGCTGGCGAGCCAGGCATCGTTGGCGCTGACCTTCTCGTTGGCGAGGCGACGCACCACCGCGGCGACGTTGCGGCCGCTGAGCGCGCAGATCGTCTCGGACGGCCCCGGCTCGAATGCGGCCAGGCTCGCACGGATGGAGGCGGCGACCGCGGCATCGCTGGCTTCGGCCTTCGCCTCCTTCGCGGTGGCCAGCGCTTCCCTGGCCAGCACCGCGGCGGTTTTCGCCTGCTCGGCAGCCGCGTCGGCGGCCTTGGTCGCCAGGGTCAGCGCGCGCTTGGCGGCGGTCACTTCCTTGTTGCCACGCGAACTTCCGCCCTGCAGGGCATCGAGCTCGGCCTGCTTCTCCTTCACCGTGCGGGCAAGGGCCTGGGCCGACTCCTTCGCCGCCTGGGCGGCGCGTTCGGCCTCGGCGGCGCGGGTCGCGGCCCCCTGCGCGGCGTTGATCGCAGCGCGCTTGGCCATCGCGTGGTCGAGCACCTCGGCACGGCTCTGCGGGTCGCCGCCTGGTTCCACGCAACCGACGATCGCCGGATCGACCAGGCCTGCATCGATCTGCGACTTCAGGCTGACCTCGTAACGCTGGCTCAACTGCGCGTACACCGCATCGAACAGCGCCCGATGACGGCGATACTCGCCCTGGGCGCTGCTGATCTTCTGCACGAAGTCCGGGCGCGAAGCATCGGTGTAGCCGTCGATCTGCAGCAGACCGCAGATCGACGCGATCTCGCGCTCGTTCTTCTCCAGCGGGTCGAGCAGGTTGCCGAGCATGCGCTGGCTGCCAAGCAGGCCATACTCGTGCACGAAGGCGTTGTCGCGACGCAACTCGCTCCAGTCCTTCTGCTGATGGGTCGCGGCGACCAGCCGGTAGAACGGATCGATCACCACGTCGCTGCCGAGCTGCTTGCGTATCCGCGCCAGCTCGTCCAGCTGCTTGCTGTTCAGGCCGCCGCTGCTTTCGGCTGTCTTGTCGATGGTTTCGAGGACCTGCAGGCGGGCGCGCAGCTCCTGGCGCTTCTTCAGCTCGCGCTCGCCCAGGTCGACCAGCAGGATGCGTTTCATGACTGTTCTCTCCTATCGGGAACGGAGTGGATGGAGCGGGCGCGACGCACTGTCGGAACGGCCGCCGCGGTGCCCACCGGTTTGCGGGACTTGCAGGAACTTCGTTTGCTCGCCATGGGGGTTCTCCTCGGCAGCGGTGCATGGGTGTTGCCGTGCGGTCGCATGGCAACGGTCTTGCAGTGATCAGGCCGCGACGCGGTCGGCCCCGGATTCAGGGAAATGTTGCGGCGGACGTTCTCCAGTGTGTCCGGCCTCCGGCGTGCCGGTCGCGTCTTCCCCGGCGGACGCCTCGGCGAGGTCGCGGTCGATACGGCGGTCCAGGAGCCGCAGCGCGGCCATCGCGTCGACCACGCCGCGTCCACAGCCGGTGACGCCGGCACGGCCGAACGGACGCGCGCTCTCGACCAGCAGTTCGCGCGTCTCTTCGCTGTCGAGTGGCCATGCGCGGCGCTGCGCGCGCGAAGCCAGCAGCGCGCAGACCGCAGCGACGAACGGAGCGGCGAAGCTGGTGCCGGTCGCGTTCTGGTAGCCGTGCAGCCCGCAGGTCAGGATCTCGCGGCCGGGCGCGCATACGGAAACATGGCGTCCGCGGGTGCTGAAGCTGGCCGGTTGCAGGTCGCGGCCGACTGCGCCGACCGCGATCACGCCGTCATGGGCCGCCGGGTAGTAGCGCTCCTCGAGCCCCGAGTTGCCGCTGGCGGCGACCAGGATCACGCCACGCGCCAGCGCATAACGGATGACCTCCTCGTGCGGTCGCGGCGCGTCACCCGCCAGCGCGCTTTCCGGGGTGCCGAAGCTCATGTTGACGACCTTGACGTTGAGGTCGATCAACCGCTTCATCCCGGCATCGATGTTATCGAGCGCGCCGACCCCGAAACGGCGGTCGCCCGGACCGAGCGCCGCGCCCAGCACACGTACCGGCGTCAGCCCGCACGCACCGGCACCGCCCGGCGGTATGCCGCGCCCCTGGGCGGAGAGGATGCCGGCGCAACCGGTGCCGTGGCCGACCTCGTCCTGCGGCTGCTCGCCACGTTCGCGGTAGTCGCCGACCAGGGTCAGGCCGCCGACCAGTTCGGGATCGAGATCGACGCTGTCGAAACCGGCGCGCAGCCGCGCATGCAGTTCCTCGTGTTCGAGCGCGACGCCGGTATCGGCCAGGCCGATCACGGTCGCCGGGTCGCCCGGCTCGTAGGCCAGCGCTTCGGGAAGCCGCAGCAGCTCGCGCGCCCACCGCGGGTCGGCCACCGTGCGCGGATCGACCCGCTCCAGATCCGCGCGGTCGGTATCGGCATCGGCGGCGACCGCGAACGGGCCGCGGCAGAGATGATCGAGACACACCCGCTCGACCACCGGCACCTCGGCCAGGGTCTGCAGCAGGGCCGGCACCCCGGCCGGATCGCGTACCTCGATGCGCAGCACCCGCGCGACCCCGCTGATCTGCTCGACATCGTCGAAGCGGCGCGCACCGGGCACCGGTCGCTCGATACGCCGCTTGCGGGCGCTGTGCAGGCGGGTGACCCGGAACGCGCCGCCGTGGTGCCGCAGCAGGCGGTCGATCACGCCACCGTCGATATGCTCGGCCTTGTCGGTGCCGTAGCCGACCACCGCACGCAGCCCGGGCACGTGCTCGGGAACCTCGCCTAGACGGAGCGTCAGCAGCAGGCGGCCAGGCACCCACGCCGGCATGCGCGCCCGTGGTCTTCCGGTGCCGGAGCCGATGGAATGACGGTTCATGGCGTTCCCCACTGGCCGAGACGGCCCTCGCTGAGCTCGACCCGGGCGATCTCGCCGTCGCCGAAGTCCAGTTCCGCCTCGCAACCGAGCTGGTGCGCCAGCGGTGCGAGCACGATGCCGTCCTCGACGGATTCGACCACCGGTACGGTCTCGCCAGCGGCACGGACCAGCGGCAGGCGTCCGCCGCGCAGCGACGGCGTGCTCAGGTGCACGCGACGCCCCGCGCCATTCGCGGCGCCGGCCTCGACACGGGTGACCCGTGGCGCGGCAGCGCTCATCAACGCCTGCTGCAGACGATTGACCGGCATCCGCGACAGCCGCGCGATCACGTCCGCGCCGGCGCTCTTCTTCAGTTCGTTGAGCTGGGTGACGGTGCGCACGCCGATCCGTTCCAGGCGGCGTTGTTCGTCCTCGGTGATGCGGTCGCCGAGCGCCTCGCGCAGGCTGAACTTCGGGTCCTCGGCTTTGAAGTCGACCGCGTTCTCCTCGATCATCGGCTTGGTGATCGTGGTCAGCGCGAGCTTGATCGTGCTGGCCTCGGATTCGCCCGGGCCGGCGGGACGCAGGAATACCTCCTCATCGACCATCTGCACGAACGCGCGCAGGTCGAGCGAGACGTCCTTGACCGCGAACGTCAACGGCAGCTTGCCGACACGGGCCTTGATCGCCATCGCAGCCTGCGCCTTGTCCAGCTGCTCGGTGAGGGCCTGGATGAAGAGATCGAACGGGATGCCGCTGTCGCGGACCAGGGCCGGAATCTGTGCGCTCATGGCCACGCCTCCCCATGCGTTCCGGCGTCGTGTCCGTCGTCGCGACGATGTTCCGCTTCGACCGCGCCGCCCCAGGCCAGCCGCAACTTCGACGGCGCGGTCTGCCAGTCGCCGGGCCCGCGGCTGCGCGGCACGTCGGCCAGCAGCACGCAGCCGCCGTCGCGCAGGACCGGACGCAGCTCCAGCGGCAGGGTCATCTCGACCCCGGCCAGCTGCACTCCGCCCCGTGCCTCGACCGCGAGCAGGCCGTCGTGCAGTTCATCGAGCAGGCGGGACAGCTCGCGCAGCATCATCCACCTCCCTCGGCCGGCGGAACCGGCGCGGTGGCGGGAACCGCGGGCGCCGGCGCCTGGGCTGCCGCGGGCTGCGGCCGCATCGCCGGCGAGTGACGCTGGATCAGCGCGGCCTTGGCCGGCTCGACCATGCGCTCCAGCGGCAGGGTCTCGCTGACGAAGTTCAGCTTCACCTCGCCGAACAGGTCGGCGCGGACGTTGGACTCGTTCTGCGCGTTGACCGCGACGGTCGACACCATCGTCGAGCTCTGCCCCTCGTAACTGAGGCTGCCGCGTTCGCCCCAGTTGGCGACGGCCTTGGGATCGGTGCCGGCGGCATACCCGACCTTGGCCGCGTCCTGCGCGGCGGCGCGGAACATCACCTTGCTGGTGATGCTGCCGTCGCGCACGACCACGCGGTTCATGCCGAGCATCACCATCGTCGCCAGCAGCTGCTGGCGCTCGCCGCCGACCTTCAGCCGGACCTGGGGCAGGATCCGCTGCTCCAGCAACTCGGTGGTGAGGCTCTCGTTCTCGACGCCGTACTCGGCCAGCCAGGCCGGCTCCAGGCCGTCGCTTCGCGGCACCAGCTGCGGCTCGACCCGCTCGCCGCCATCGGGCAGCAGCAGTTGCACGTCGCCAGGGTAGCGGCTGGCGAGCCAGTCGCGGGCCTGGTTCGGGGTGACGTTCTCCTCGGTGAACTGTTCGAGCGTCTTGGCGACAGCGGTGACCAGGCTGGAGTAGCTCTCCATCTGACGGATCGACGCATCGACGATCGCATCGAATGTTCCGTGCACGAGCTGGGCGACGAATCCGGGAAAGTCGATCTCGTTGACCATCGCGCCGGCACGCCGGGCGATGGTCTCCGTCGCCTGGGGCTTCGGCGCCGAGCCGGCGCCGGCCTGGGTGTTCTCTCCCTCGCCCGCCAGCGCGCGCACGGGGAGCGAGCCGCCGCGGGGCGGGAAGATCCTGCTGCCGGTGCCGTTGCGCTCGGACACGATGCATTCCTCAGGCCGTGGTCACCCAACCGTTCTGGCGCTCGTAGCGGCCGTCGCCCAGCAGGCGCAGCGCGATCCTCGCCAGCGGACTGCCTTCGGCCAGTCCGACGAAGCGGTAGTCGATGCCGACCTTGAGCGCGGCGACGCCATCGACGTCGTCGGCGTTCTCTATCCGCGCGACCACGTCGACGCCGTGGTCGAGCGCCAGCGACTGCGCCGGGGCGGTCCCATCGCGAACCCGCCCCGATGGGTGACCGTTCGCCGTGGCCACGGCGATGCGGACATCGCCGACCGAACCCTGTGCGGCACGGAAACTGACCGTCAGCGGCAACGGCGCCGGCTGGCCTTCCAGCGCCGGCCACCCGCCCAGTTCCATGTGGACCTCGGTCGGCTCGCCGCTTCCGCTCGTGGCGGCCGTGGTCGGCGCCTTCAGTCCCTCCAGCTGCTCCAGCGCCCAGGTATTGTTGTCGTCCTGGCCGCGCAGCAGGTGCATGCGGGTGCCGGCGACGCGACTGGGCTCGACCGGTTCGATGCGCTCGCTGGTCGCCGCGCCGTTGCCGTTGCCCGTTCCGTTGCCGCCTTCCAGCGCCCGCACCGGCGACGGTGGACGCGCCAGGCGCAGGCGGCCGCTGCCGCGCTGGTTCGATACCGGAGTACGTCCCGCCCCCCGCGCACCGAGCGAATGCGAGGTCGCCGTGGTCGCGGGCAGGTACAGCACCCGCCAGTTGCCGTAGTCCGGCTCGGCCATGTTGCCGTAATCGGCGGCGAAGTCGGCGAACGGCAGCCAGTCCTCGTAGCCGCCATTGCGCGGATTGAACGCGACCGGATCGCCGTCGAACGCGACCCGGGTGTCCCAGGGATTGAGCACCTTGACCTCGGTCGCGGCCGGATCGTCCAGATCGCCGCGGATGCCGGCGACCACCACCGCATGCGGTGCGCCGACGATCACCACCCACAGCGGGCCGTGCAGGCTCAGCCAGCGCGCCCATTCGCGCGGCGAATGGTAGAGGCTGGCGTTGGACGGCTGCGGAATCACGGTGAAGCCGTAGCGGTCGCGCACGTCGTCGAGCAGGTCCCAGCCATACGAAGTCGCCAGCGAGGTGCCGACTTCCTGAGCCAGCGTCTCCGGCGAGATCGACTGGTTGCGGCGGTACGACAGCAGCATCGCCATCGACGCGGCCCAGCAGGCGTTCTTGTCCGGCTGCGGAATCAGCGCGACCGGGTAGTCCGATGGACCGTCGTCCTGCAACGCGCGTACCCGCATCCGCGGTGTTTCCGGAGCGCGCAGCGCCTGCGTCGACAGCGCCAGGGCGATTCCGAGCAGCTCGTCGCGCGCCTTCAGGTGGCCGACGTAGGCCAGGGTGCCGTTGCGCAGCCGCACCAGATCGTCGGGCGTGCCGGGATCGCCGGACTCGGTCGACAGGGCGATGCCGGCCGCCTCGAACGCCGCGTACACCAGCTCCGAGCAGTAGAACGAACGTGCGGTATCGTCGTCGACCCCGGCCAGATCGCGGATCGCGTCCAGCACACGGCTCGAGAACGGGAACAGGATCCGGTGACCGATGCGGGCGACGCCGGCGTAGTTGTACGGCTGGCCGACCTGGGCCCGGGCGAAGTCGACGATCGCCTGCGCGTGGCCCTCGTCCACCCGCGGGTCGCGGTAGGCCACCGCCAGGATCGCGCCGTCGATCGCGGTCGCCAGCGGCACCTCGCGGACGCCCTCGCCGACCGCCTCGATCACGTTGCCGTCGCCGGCGTAGATCATCGCGTGGCTGATCGCCGACAGCGTGCCGGCACGGATCGCGTACGAGACGGCGTGGCGCGCGGTGGATACGATGATGTCGCCCGGTGCGAGCGCATCGGGGCCGATCGACTGTCCGCCGATGCCGGGATCCAGCGGGATCTCGAGTGACTGCGAAAGCGCCTGCGCGGCCGAACCGATCCGGACCGGGCCGACGATGCGGTACTCGCTGGCCGGGCCGCAGTCGACGTAGCTGGAGTCGACCTCGACGTCCCAGTTGCCGTCTCCGAGCAGGCCCAGCGGCGTACCGCCATGATCGAGCGGATTGTAGGCGTAGATCCGCTGGCCGTTGGCGTAGAGCTCGTAGGCCGGGAACTCGTCATGGCCGCCGACCACACGGGCCTCGACCCGGTCGCCGTTGACCCGCACGTGCACGGCGAGGTTGGCGTCGATGTCCGGTGACAACGCGACCAGCGGCAGCGCACCCTCGACGTGGAAGCTGACCACGATCGAACCCTCGGCCATGCTGATGATGCCGTTGTGCGAACTGCCGCCGAGCTGGACGCTCAGGTTGTCGTCGGTCGTCGCCAGGGTCTCCCGGGCGCTCGGATGCGCGCCCTGCTTCAGGTTGCGGTACCAGCTGGGCTTGCCGGCGACGGCCTCGGTGTCGCCGGCCGCGTACTCGGTGGACTCGCCCCAGTGACGGTCGATCACGTCGAGGCGGGCCCGCGTTTCGCCGTCGCCGAAATGCAGGCGCGCGGCGACCTCCGCACGGCTGCCGCCGCCATCGTGCTGGAAGCCGCGGCCGTCGCCGCCGAACGCGCGATCGGAGACCACCGGACGCTCCATCAGGATCGCCGGCGATGGAATGAACACGCGCAGCTTCAGGTCGACCGGCAGCAGGTCGAATGCGCCCTGCGCGCGCGCGCGTGGCGCCTGCGCGCGGACCGGCGCGCGACCGCGCATGCGGATGCCGCTGTCCAGGGCGAAGCTGGTGGCCCGGCCCTCGATCCAGTCGATCTTCCTTGGCGTGATGAAGCAGCCGCGGTTCAGCCCGCGGTCGACCGGTTCGCCGCTGACGTGCACCGCGCAGATCAGCGCCTGCAGGTCGCCTCCGGAGCCGCTGACCGTGTACACCGGCGAACCGCTGGCGCCCATCAGCGACAGGATCGGATAGTCGATCGTGTCCGGTGTCGGCGCCTCGCTGACGTAGCCGCCATGCAGATGCTGCATGTCGCCGTCGATGATCAGATCCAGCTCCGGCACCTTGCGCGAGCCGGCCGAATAGCCGCAGACCACCACCGGGAGCTGCGTCGACGGGCTGGCGTTGAGGAAGCGGAAGAACTGGCCGTGCGGCGCCTCGATCGGCACGTCGTCGATCACCGCCAGGTCGTTGTCCCAGTCCCCCGGACCGGTGTAGCCCGGCGCGATCCGCCACGACGATGCGTCGACGGTCGCATCGCCGAACGGCATGCCGCCGGTACCGTTGCGGCCCGGGATGATCTGTACCGTCGCCTTGCCATGCAGGTTGTGGGCGCAGGTCAGGATCCGGTTGCGGCCGATGTAGAAGCCGGTGCCCTGGTACTGGCTGCCATCGGCCTTGGTCATGATCAGCTGGCAGATCGCCGAGTGCGGGAACTGGCGCGTGTCCGAGACCCCCGCGAACCATTCCTCGCGGGCCTGGCTGAACGCGTCCAGCGTGCACTGCAGCGCCGTCGACGGATTGCTGGGGTCGTAGAACGGCGCGATGATCTCCTGCGCGCGCGAGTAGGCGCGACGGCCGCCGCGCGCCCGCAGTCCCTGCGAGGTCGGCGCCGGCGCGGCGTCGGGCTCGTAGCAGGTCCGCGAAGTGACCATGCCCATGTAGTAGTCCCAGTCCCAGACCGCATTCGGGCAGCCGGTGTGGGTGGTGCTCGTATCGGCCTCGGAATGGCCGAGGATATGGGTGCGGTCGTCCGGTATGCCGTACTGGTCGCACAGCCAGGACACCAGCGCCGCCGATGCGCACATCTGCGCCGGGGTCGGATTCAACCCGCGGGTGTTGGCGACGTGCTCGATGCCGATGCTGGTGCCGTTGGCCGAACGCGCGTGCCAGGCGACGTCGTCGTGGCGCACCATCTGCACCACCTCGCCGTCCTGGCCGATCACGTAGTGGGCGCTGACCTTGGCGTCGGGATTCTGGAACCAGCCGATGGTGCCGTTGATGTTGGCGCCACCGTCGGTGATGTGGATGACGATGCGCTCGATCGTGCGTCCGCCGGAGGTCGCACGGAAATTGCCGCCGTGGGCCGCGACGAAGCGGTCGGCCTGCGGATACTCGGGCGCCGGTGCGTTCAGCGCATGCGCGCGACGCGCCAGCGCCTGCGCGGTGGCGACGTCGTCGGGGATCGGCCCTTCGATGCCGTGGCGGCTGTCCTCGTCCTCGCCGCCGGCGCCGAGCGCGCGGGTGCGGCCACGGGCGCCGCGGCCGAGCGCGAACGACAGCGTCAGCCCCCAGCCGGCCGCGGCCGAGCGGATCCAGTCGAGCTTGGCCGGGGTGATCCGGCAACCCAGGTTGGTGGTCTCGCTGTGCGCGGCCACGTGCACGCCGACCATGTGCGCCTGCGGGTTCGCTCCCTCCTCGATCCAGTACACCGGAGAACCGCTGGTGCCGCCGAGGGTCTGCAGGTCGTAGTCGAAGGTCTCGTCGGTGGGCAGGCTGCGGATGTGGCCGCCCATCATGTGCTGCCTGTTCGGGTCGATGGTCTCGTTGACGAACTGATCGACCGTATCGGCCGGATCGGAATACGCGGCATAGCCGCACACCACCACGCCTTCAGGCCGCGATTGGGTCAGCTCCTCGACCAGGTCGAAATAGTTGCCCGACGAAGCCGCGTTCGCCGCCGGCACATGGATCAGCGCCATGTCGAAGTCGCGATTGCCGACCACGTACGACGGATGCATCTGCCAATCCGACGAACGCACACGGAACCGGCCAGCGGGTTCATTGGACGCATTCTTGGCCGGCACGATGATCAGTTCGCTTTGCCCACGCACCACGTGCGCGGCCGTGAGCAGCAAGCGCGGACCGATGAAGAACGCGGTGCCGCGTTCCCCGTCGGCGCTGTTGCGCACCTGGCAGATCGCCGAGTGCGGCGGCGCCGTGGTGTCGGACACGCCGAGCCACCACATCGCGCTTTCGAGGAAGAAGCCGGCCTGGGTGGTCAATGCATCCCACCAGCCGGTTGGCTGGTAGTAGGACGACACGACCTTCAGCGAACGTACCGGCGCCTGCCCCGCCGACGGCCGCGCGACCGGCCGGCGCATCCGGTGGGAGAGGCTGTAGCCACGCAGCGACTGCGCCACGGCGGGCGCGGGAGTGGCGATCGCCGCCGCGCTGCCCCGCCCGTTGCCGCTGGCACCGTTCCCGTTGGAGGCGCTGCCGCCATTGCCGTTGGCATGGCCGTTGCCGTTACCGTTGATAGTACCGATGGCGTCCGCGGTCGGGGAACCGCCCTCCTGCTGCCACAGGTCGTCGGGATAGCCGTCGCTGTAAGGCACCGTATCGTCCGGCGCCGTAGCGCGTACGCCACTGCCGCCATTGGTCGCGGCGGCACCGCGGCCATTCCCGCTGCCGGCCTGCGCGGGGGCCAGCACGTCGCCGCCCCAGGTCAGCGCATGGCCATTGCTGTCGCCCAGGCCGTTGCGTGCGGTGCGGCGCAGCCCGCGTTCGGTCAGCCCGGACAGGCTGACGTACATGTGCCCGGCATCCGGCACCTTGACCGAGATCGGCCGGCTGCGGTCCTTGTCCTGGTAGGTCGCCAGGCCGAAATACAACCGCGACTGGCCGACGAAGCGCGCGACCACGCCGGGCGGTACCAGGTAGACGGATTCGCGGCCACCGGCGGCATAGCGGCCGCCACCGCCGCCCGAACTCAGCAGGCGGCTGGAGAAGAAATTGTGGGTCGTACGAAGTCCGCTGTTCTCGGGCCTGAGCAGTTCCGGATCGGTGGCCAGGCCGATCTCGAACAGGGGAAGGTCGGTGCGGACGGTAAAGCCCAGCACGCTGAAGCGATCGTCGATCGACTCGCGGTTGGCTCGGATGACTGCCATGGCTGAACTCCTAGCGGCGCTTGCGTGCAGGAATGGGGAGAACCTCGACGTCCAGGGCCGGGCCCGGCGCGCGCGGCTCCAGCGTCAGCGAGACCGGCTGGTCGTCGGCGCCGTTGATGACCGTGGATACGCGTTCCCAGAAACGCTGCTGGGCATCGATGCCGATGCCTTCCAGATGGGGCTTCATGAACTCGACCACCGTTTCGAGGTGGCGGAAGAACACCCGTTGCCCGGACTGCACGTGCTCGACCGAGCCGCGCCACTCGGCGGCCACGGTTTCGCGGTCGCTGCGCTCGCTCCAGACGCGGACGATGAATGCTGCGGTGCGATCCTCGAGCAGTGCCATGACAACCCGCCCATGCAGTGAGGCCTGGGCCGAGCCTGCGCCGCCCACCTCACGAGCGGATCACCGCCGCATCACACGCGGATCACGCTGGCGACGCGACGCGTGATGGAGGTGTGACGGGCGCGCGAGCCGACATCGGCGCATTGCCCGGGCGGCACGGCAGGGACAGGCATGGGCCGGACGCACGCGGCGCCGGCCGCTTCCGCGGAGGATCGGCAACGGGAGGACGGGCGGCTACCGCCGCAGGAACGTCAGGCTCAGCTGCAGCTGCGCATCGGCTTCGGAGAGCTGCCGTCTCGCCAGTTCGATCAGGATGCACGGATCGGCAGGATCCCCATCGCGCGACTGCCCCGTTGCCGGGGAGTACGGTCCCGACTCCGGCATCGTCCACGCGCGCTCGCGTGCGGGCATGCCGACCGCACTGTCGGCGATCCGCCGGTAGACCTCCATCGTCTCGCGCATCGGCTGGATCGCCAGCTCCCGCCGCAGCAGGTCGCGGCAGCATTCGAACTGCTGCAGCGCCTGCGCGCGTTGTCCGCTCATCACGTACAGCTGCATCAGGTCGCGATGCACGTCCTCGCGCAGCGCATCGCTGTCGAGGATCGCCTGCGCGCGAGCGATCGCCTCCTCGTAGTCGCGGCGGATCGTCGCCAGCTGCATCAACCGGCCGAGCGCGTTGAGATAGCTGCGACGGTGCTTCTCGCGCTCGCGCAGGGCCCAGTCGTCGGTCACGTCGAGCAGAATGTCGGACTTGTACATCGCCACGCCGCGGCGCAGGCCGTCGATGTCGGCATCGCTCAGCCGTTCCGGCGCCCCGGCCAGGCCCGGCGAGATCAGCCGCTCGAACTCCTCGACGTCCAGCCACACCCCGGCCGGGCCGTTGAGCCCGATCGCCCCGCGGCGATCGCTGACGATCAGGTCGCCCTGCTTCAGCGGCGGCCGTTCGACCATCCGCCGCAACCGCCACAGCGCGGTGTTGAACGATCCCGGCGTCGACGAGGCGGTGCGCTCCGGCCACAGGTTCGCCAGCAGCTCGGAGCGGCTGAAATAGCGCCCGTGCCCCAGCGCCAGGTAGGCCAGCAGGTTCGCGCAACGCCCGGCGATGGCCACACCCTCGCCACCGTCGCCGCTGGCGACGGACAACGAGCCGAACAGCCGGATTCTGAGCATCGCGTGATGGCTCCTGCCGTGGCGGACGGGCGCGCCGTCCGGACATTCCCGCCCCGTGGGGCCGATGCCGCGGCGGTGGCATCCGCGGCGGCACCGACGTCGTCCCCTGCCTTCGTGACATGTTTCTCATATCCGCATGCGTGCCGGAAGTCCGGGCGGTTGCTGGCCGCTGCAAGTCGCGCTGACCGTTCATCATGGGCGCAAGCCGCGTTTACCTCCGTCCGCGATTGACAGCGGAACGGGACAACTTCAGGCAAGAATCCCTTACCGGACAGCGGCGGCGGACGGATCGGACTCCATCGGCAGGGATCGCGGAATTAAGGAGGCAGGGTGGGCGCGCTATCGCTCAGAGTCAGGAAGGCCCGGGTCCAGGCGACCCTGTCGCAGGCCGAACTCGCCCGCAAGATCGGGGTCAAGCGCAGCGCGGTGACACAGTGGGAGCACCCTGCCGGCACCACACCGAGCGTCGATCACCTGATCAGGCTGGCGTTGGAGACCGGGGTCAACTTCGAATGGCTCGCGACCGGCCGCGGCCCGACCCGTTGCGAAGGCAACGAACCGATCCCGGCGGTGATCATCGACGACTACGCCCGCGACGAACACGAGAGCCTGGCGCTGACCCAGTTCCGCAGGCTGTCGCCGAGCCGCCGCAGGATGGCCCTGGAGATCCTCGAGGTCCTGGCCCGGTGACCGGTCCGGAACGGGACGGCGGCGACCGATCGCCGCCGCCGTCGGTCCCGGGTTTCCGTACCGGCGGCGGTTCGTGCGAAAATATCGTCTTTACGGCCCCGTAGCTCAGCTGGATAGAGCATCCCCCTCCTAAGGGGAAGGTCGCACGTTCGAATCGTGCCGGGGTCGCCATTGTTTTTCGCGCGTCCATTCGCGACAACCCCGCACATCCATGTGCGGACTTTTCAATGCAAAAGCCTGCGCCTTGCGTGCGGGCTTTGCCTTTCGTGGTTCCCGGCCACGCCCCCAACATGGAGTTCCCGATGACGCACCCCGTCCTTTCCGCCCTTGGCCTGACCGGCACCGAATCCGGCACCTACCTCGGCAACAGCGAGTGGTCGAAGACCCGCGACGCCGGCGTGCTGGAGCCGGTCAACCCGACCGACGGACAGGTGCTGGCGAAGGTGCAGGCCTCGTCCAAGGCCGACTACGACACCATCGTCGAGCGCGCCGAGGCCGCGTTCAGGGTCTGGCGCACGACCCCGGCGCCGCGCCGCGGCGAGGCGATCCGCCTGTGCGCCGAGGCCCTGCGCCTGCACAAGGACGCGCTGGGTTCGCTGGTCGCGCTGGAGATGGGCAAGTCCAAGCCCGAGGGCGACGGCGAGGTCCAGGAAATGATCGACATCGGCGAGTTCGCCGTCGGCCTGTCGCGCCAGCTGTACGGCCTGACCATGCACTCCGAGCGCCCCGGCCACCGCATGTACGAGCAGTGGCACCCGCTGGGCCTGGTCGGAATCATCTCGGCGTTCAACTTCCCGGTCGCGGTCTGGGCCTGGAACAGCTTCATCGCCGCGGTCTGCGGCGACATCAGCATCTGGAAGCCGTCGCCGAAGACCCCGTTGTCGGCGATCGCCTCGATGAAGATCTGCAACGAGGCGCTGCGCAAGGGCGGCTTCCCGGACATCTTCTTCCTGTTCAACGACGCCGGCACCGAACTGGCCCAGCATTTCGTCGACGACAAGCGCATCGCCCTGGTCAGCTTCACCGGCTCGACCAAGGTCGGCCGCGTCGTCGGCGAACGCGTCGCCCGCCGCATGGGCCGCTCGCTGCTCGAACTGGGCGGCAACAACGCGATGATCGTCGATGCCAGCGCCGACCTGAAGCTGGCGATCCCGGCGATCGTGTTCGGCGCCGTCGGCACCGCCGGCCAGCGCTGCACCACCACCCGCCGCGCCTTCATCCACGAGTCGATCTACGACGACGTGCTGGCCAAGCTGGTCGCCGCCTACAAGCAGGTCGAGGGCAAGATCGGCGATCCGACCGACCCGGCCAACCTGATGGGGCCGCTGAACAGCTCCGACGCGGTCGACGCCTACCTCGAGGCGATCGAGGCGGCCAAGGCCGCCGGCGGCAGGATCGAGACCGGCGGCGCGAGGATCGACCGTGCCGGCAACTTCGTGCTGCCGACGATCGTCACCGGTCTGTCCAACGATGCCGACATCGTCCAGCACGAAACCTTCGCGCCGATCCTCTACGTGATGAAGTTCAGCAGGCTCGAGGATGCGATCGCGCTGCAGAACGCGGTCCCGCAGGGCCTGTCGTCGGCGATCTTCACCCAGAACCTGAAGGCCGCCGAGGCGTTCCTGTCGGCGGCGGGCAGCGACTGCGGCATCGCCAACGTCAACATCGGCACCTCCGGCGCGGAGATCGGTGGTGCGTTCGGCGGCGAGAAGGAGACCGGCGGCGGCCGCGAGTCGGGCTCCGATGCGTGGAAGGCCTACATGCGCCGCCAGACCAACACCATCAACTACTCGGACGCGCTGCCGCTGGCCCAAGGCATCAAGTTCGACCTCTGACGGCAGGCGGCCCCTCCCCCATGCGCCTGGCCGCCGTCTCGGACATCCACGGCAACCTGCCCGCGCTGTCGGCCGTCATCGCCGACATCCGCGGGCGGGACTGCGACGTCGTGGTCAACCTCGGCGACATCCTGTCGGGGCCTTTGTGGCCGGCGGAAACCGCGGACCTGCTGCTGTCGCAGGACTGGCCGACGATCCGCGGCAACCACGAGCGCGAGCTGCTGGAGACCCCGCGCGAGGCGATGGGCACGTCCGACGCCCATGCCTTCGACGCCCTGCGCGACGAACACCGGGCCTGGCTCGCCGGGCTGCCACCGACCCGCCGGCTGGCGACCGATGGCCCCGGCGCCGAGGTCTTCCTCTGCCACGGCACGCCGGACGACGACATGGCCTACTTCGTCGAATCGCCGGCACCGGGCGAGGCCCGCGCGGCCAGTCCGGAGGAAGTGGCCGCCCGCAGCGGCGGCAACCCGGCCCGGGTCATCCTCTGCGGCCACACCCATCGCCCGCGGATCGTGCCCCTGCCGGACGGACGCCTGGTGGTGAATCCGGGCAGCGTCGGCCTGCAGGCGATCCACATCCGCGGCGGTGCCGACGGCATCGACGGTCCACCGCATGCGATCCAGACCGGCTCCCCGCAGGCACGCTACGCCCTGCTCGAGCGCGACGCCCGCGGCTGGCATGCGCGCATCGTCGAGGTCGAATACGATCACCTGGCCGCGGCCGAACGGGCCGCAAGGAATGGCCGCCCGGACTGGGCCCATGCGCTCGCCACCGGGCGCACTTCAATGGAGAACTGAGAGCCGATGTACGCGCTCGCCCGCCCCTTTCTGTTCAGCCTCGACGCCGAGCACGCCCACGGCGTCGCCCTGCGTGCGCTCGACAAGGCCCACCGGATGGGCCTGGGCCCGCTGCTCGCCGCGCCGCCCGCGCCGCTGCGGACCCGGGCGTTCGGCCTGGACTTCCCGAACCCGGTCGGCCTGGCCGCCGGCATGGACAAGAACGGCGAGTACATCGACGCGCTGCTCGCGCTCGGCTTCGGTTTCGTCGAGATCGGCACCGTCACCCCGAAGGCGCAGGAGGGCAATCCGAAACCGCGGATGTTCCGCCTCCCCGAGCACGAGGCGGTGATCAACCGGCTCGGCTTCAACAACCAGGGCGTCGATGCGCTGGTACGCAACGTCGAGCGCGCGAAGCTGCGCGACAAGGGCATCCTCGGCATCAACATCGGCAAGAACAAGACCACGCCCAACGAGATCGCAGACGGCGATTACATGTACTGCCTGTCGCGGGTCTATCCGCTGGCCGACTACGTGACCGTCAACATCTCCTCGCCGAATACCGCCGGCCTGCGCGAGCTGCAGGAAGAACAGCAGCTGCGCCGGCTGATCAGCATCCTGCGCGAGGAGCAGGAGCGGCTGGGCGCCAAGCATGGCAAGCGGGTGCCAATGCTGGTGAAGATCGCCCCCGACCTGAGCGACGCCGACATCGACGCCTGCGCGCGCGTGCTGACCGAACTCGAGGTCGACGGCGTGATCGCGACCAATACCACGGTCTCGCGCACCGCGGTCGAAGACCATCCGCTCGCCCGCGAAAGCGGCGGCCTGTCGGGGCGCCCGCTGATGGGTCAGGCGACCACGGTGCTGCGGATGATGCGCACGCGCCTGCCCGAGTCGATCCCGCTGGTCGGTGTCGGCGGTATCCTCAGCGGCGCCGACGCGGTCACCAAGACCGCGGCCGGAGCGACCCTGGTCCAGTTCTACAGCGGCATGGTCTACCGCGGTCCCGGGCTGATCCGCGAATGCGTCGAGGCGATGCGCCGTCGCAAGGAAGCCCCGAGCAGCGGACCGCTGAAGCCGGGGCGCTGAGTTGCCGACACCCCCGGAACCGACGGCCATGGCGACCTCCGTACGCACGGGGACGAGGACGAGCGGCGCGCGCACCACCGGCCGGTGCCGACGGCCTCACCGCACATGCACGGGCCGGACATCACGCGTCTCATGACATCGCCGTTCACCCTGCTCCGCGACGCGCCTCTGCGCATGCGCAACACCTTCGGCATCGCCGCGCGCGCGCCGCTGCTGGCTGAAGTCGCCGATGCCGCGGCGCTGCCGGAGCTGTTGCACCGCCCCGAGTTCGCCGCGCAGCCGCCGCTGCTGCTCGGCGGCGGCAGCAACCTTCTGTTCGTCGGCGATCCAACGGTGCCGATGGTCGCACTGACCGGACACCAGCTCCGCTACGACGATGCCGGCGACGGGCGGGTGCGCGTTCGCGCCGAAGCCGGCGCCAACTGGCACGGTTTCGTGATGGAGACGCTGGCGCGCGGGCTCGGCGGGCTGGAGAACCTGGCGCTGATTCCCGGCACCGTCGGCGCCGCACCGATCCAGAACATCGGCGCCTACGGCGTCGAGGTGCGCGAGTTCGTCCATGCGGTCGAGGCCTACGAGCCGGCCAGTGGCCGGATCCACCGTTTCGATGCCGACGCCTGCGCGTTCGCCTACCGCGACAGCCTGTTCAAGCGCGAGCGCGACCGCTACATCGTCACCGCCGTCGAGTTCGAGCTGCCGCGGGCCGATGCCGGCCACGCGCCGAAGCTCGACTATGCCGGCATCGGCGACGAGCTGGCCGCGATGGGCACCGACGTGCCGACCGCGCGCGACGTCGCCGAAGCCGTGATCGCGATCCGCCGTCGCAAGCTGCCCGACCCGGCCGTGGCCGGCAACGCCGGCAGCTTCTTCAAGAACCCGATCGTCGCCGCCGGACAGGCCGAAGCGCTGCGGCGCGAGCATCCGCGCCTGCCGGTCTATCCGGTCGCGCCGTTTCCGGCCGATGCCGCCGGACACGGCGACACTCCGCAGGGCGGCTTCTGCAAGCTCTCGGCAGCCTGGCTGATCGACGCCTGCGGCTGGAAGGGCCATCGCGACGGCGATGCCGGCATCGCCGCCAGCCATGCCCTGGTGCTGGTCAACCACGGCAATGCCAGCGGCGAACAGCTGCTCGACCTCGCCCGCCGCATCGCCGGCTCGGTGTCCGGACGCTTCGGCGTCGCACTCGAGCCCGAGCCGCGCATCGTCGGCGCTCAGTGGTGATCCCCGAACCGCGCATATTCCGCAGCTGCGGCGCAGGCCGCGACCCGCACCCGATTCGTGCCTCTCGCGCCGCCCGTAGGCGCGACGCCCGCCTGTCTGTTTGCGGCGGCATTGCCTGTAGGAGCGGCGCAAGCCGCGATTGGACGCTCGCGACCTCGCCCATCACGGCTTGCGCCGCTCCTACGGAGGCTTCCATGCTCGCCTGCGCCGCCCGCGACCGCGCGGGCGCACACCGCTTCGTCTTCACTCCCCCGCCCGCCCCCCTGGTGCCATGACCGCTCCCGCCCGGACCACACACGCCCGCGCCGCGCTGCTGATGTTCGGCAGCACGATCTTCTTCGCCTTCATGGTGATCGCGATCAAGCTGGCCTCCGAAACGCTGCATACCTTCGAGGTCGCGTTCTTCCGCAACTTCTTCGGCATGCTCGCGACCGTGCCGCTGCTGATGCGCCACGGCGCCGGCATCCTCAGGACCGACCAGTTGCCGCGCTACGTGTTCCGCTGCTTCATCGGCGTGGTCTCGATGTTCTGCGGCTTCTGGGCGATCGGCCACCTGCCGCTGGCGCAGGCGGTGACGCTGTCGTACTCATCGCCGCTGTTCGTGACCATCTTTGCGGTGTTCTGGCTCGGCGAACAGGTCCGCGCGCGTCGCTGGGCCGCGGTGGCGATCGGCTTCATCGGCGTTCTGGTTATCGTCCGTCCCGGCACCGAAGGCTTCACCGCGGGTACCCTGATCGCGGTCGCCGCGGCGGTGCTGAGCGGCCTTGTCGCGATCCAGATCAAACAGCTGTCCAATACCGAACCGGCCGACCGCATCGTGATCTACACCACCCTGCTGTGGGTGCCGATGTCGCTGCTTCCCGCCGTCGCGGTATGGGAATGGCCGCAGGGCATCACCTGGCTGTGGGTGATCGCCGCCGGCGTATTGGGCACCGGCGGCCACATGCTGTGGACCCGCGCGCTCAAGCTCGGCGAGGTCTCCGCGCTGACCCCGATCAGCTTCATGCAGCTGCCGATCGTCGCCGTGCTCGGCTGGCTGCTGTTCGACCAGGGCGTCGACCGCTGGACCCTGACCGGCGCCGCGATCATCCTCGCCGCCAACGCCTACATCGCCCACCGCGAGGCCGTCCTCGCCCGCCGCGCCGCGACCACGGCGCCGGTGGAGGGCGCCAAGCCGGGGTACTGAGGATGCGCCGTTCGCCCCCTCCCGAAGCAGGGGGCGAAGCCGGCACGCCCGCTTCTAGCCGGCACCCTCGTCCGGCGCCGGCTGCAACTCCGCCGCCAACGCCTCCAGCTCCGCGATCTGCGCCTCCAGCGCATCGTGAAGCTCGCCCTGGCGCGTCATCAGGTCCTCGATCCTGCCGGCCTGCTTCAGCTTCGACAGCTCGCCATCGAACAGCAGCCACTGCGCGGTCAGCTGCTCGACGTAATTCTTCGAGTAATGCCGCATCTCCTTGAGCTGCGCCAATGCGTCGTTGACATGCTCGAGCGGCGTCTTGTTCTCCGTGGACATCGCGACCTCCGCTGCTTCCAAGGGTCCTCGCAGGGTAGGACGGTGAAGCTGGATGGGGGCCGAATGCGGCTCTCTATCAGGTCTGGGGTTGATCCCGGATGCCTTTTGACCGCAACGACTCATACAGCTGCCCCGGCCCCAGCAGAATGTCCTTCAAACCCTCGCGGATGCGCTCGGAGCCCAAGGCCTGGCTGCTCATCGTAGTGTGCACATCGAGGAAATCCATGATCGCGTGCATCAGCGCTTCCTTCAGGTCAGGGGAGTTGGAGAAGTGTTCCTTGGTGTTGCTAACCGCCTGTGAGACCAGCGTTCCGTTATTCAACATCTGACCCTTTACCCCATCCACGAAACGTAGCTGGTCGTCGTCGGTAATCTGCCCCTCGAACAAGCCATTCACCTTCTCGATGATCTCTGCCAGATAAGCCCGTTGCTTCTCCTGCACATGGCCGCTGCCAACAGCATCCACGGGAGGCAGCTTCAATGCCTCTCCGCTCCCGGCATAGAGATTCTGCGCGGCACCCCGGCGCAAGGTGTGATGGGTCAATACCACCTTCGACAGGTCGACCTCGTCGCGCTCACGGCCGAACTCCAGCAACGGGATCAGGCGCCGGTAGAAGATGAAGCGCTTCTCGATGTCGGTGTTTCCGTAATCGAACATCTGCGACAGGAAGGCATAGAGCCGGTTGAACGTGCCCATGTCGCCCTTGAACAGCACCAGTGCCTCCAGCTCGTCCTTGGCAGCCTGCGCAGCCGCTTCATCATCCCTTGCCCCTGCCGTGGTTTTGGCCTGCTGTGCCGCCTTGTAGCGCTTGAGCAACCGCTCCGCGACCGGTGCCAGGGCAGCGCTGAGTTGGGCCTGGGTTCCGGCAGGGTCCATCTCCACCTTAGCCACCCGCTCGACCTCGAACTCGTCGTAATGGCCACTGGCATCGAGCTTGGCACGCAGGTCATAAACCAGGTTGGGATCGGTCGCGGCCTCCAGTTCGGCGGTTTCGTAGTACGTCTTGAACGCCTTGAGGACTTCGGCCGGGTCGTTGACGAAGTCAAGGATGTAGGTCGTGTCCTTGCCAGAGTGAGCACGGTTCAGGCGCGACAGCGTCTGCACCGCCTGGATGCCACCCAGCATCTTGTCCACGTACATGCCGCACAGCAGCGGCTGGTCGAAACCGGTCTGGAACTTGTTGGCCACCAGCAGCAGGTGGTAGTCCTCGCAGGCGAAGGCCTCGCGGATGTCCTTTCCCTTCAGTTCAGGGTTGAGCAGCTTGCTGGTTTCGGTAACTGCTTCCGGGAAGCTCTCCGGGTCATTCACCTCGCCGGAAAACGCCACCAGCACGCCCAGCGGGTAGCCCTGCCGCTCGATATAGCCACGGATCGCCTTCTGCCAGCGCACCGCCTCCTTGCGCGTGGCCACCACCACCATCGCCTTGGCCCTGCCATCCAGCAATGGCTGCACGTTCTCGCGGTAATGCTCCACCACGATCTGCACCTTGGAGGCGATGTTGTACGGGTGCAGGCGGACCCACTGCATGATTCCCTTCATCGCCGCCGAACGCTCGACCTGCTTGTGGTCGATCTCCTTGCCTTCGTGCGCCAGCCGGAAAGCCAGGTCATAGGACGTGTAGTTGCGCAGCACGTCGAGGATGAAGCCCTCCTCGATCGCCTGCCGCATCGAATACACATGGAACGGCTGTGGCAGCCCATCCGGCCCCGGCCGCCCGAACAGCTCCAGCGTCTTGCCCTTGGGCGTGGCGGTGAAGGCCACGTAGGTCAGGCCGCTGCCACCGCTGCGCGCCTCCATCTGCGCCGCCAGCAAGGCCTCGGTATCGACCTCGCCGCCATCCTGCAACTCAGCCCACTCCTGCGCACTGAGCAATTGCTTGAGCTTGGCCGCCGCCTCGCCGGTCTGCGAGCTGTGCGCCTCGTCGGCAATCACCGCGAAACGCTTGCCCTCGGTGGCCGCCAGTTCCTGCACAGCCTGCAGCGCGAACGGGAAGGTCTGGATGGTGCAGACGATGATTTTCTTGCCGTCCTTCAACGCCTGGCTGAGCTGGGCACTCTTGCTGCCGTGCTCGTTGGTGATGGTTTCCACCACGCCGGTCGTGCGCTCGAAGTCGAAGATCGCTTCCTGCAACTGCGCGTCCAGCACGTTGCGGTCGGACACCACCAGCACGCTGTCGAACAGCTTGTTGTGGGCATCGTCGTGCAGGTCGGCGAGGAAATGCGCACTCCAAGCAATCGAGTTGGTCTTGCCCGAACCGGCCGAGTGCTGGATCAGGTAGCGCTGCCCCGCCCCGTTAGCGCGAACATCCGCCACCAGTTTCCGGGTCGCGTCCAACTGATGATAACGCGGGAAAATCACCGTGGTCAGGCGCTTCTTGTCGTCACGCTTGCCGATCAGGTAGCGGTGCAGGATGTCCAGCCAGCTGTCGCACTGCCAGACCTCCTCCCACAGATAGGCAGTGGCAAAGCCGCCCGGATTGGGCGCATTGCCCGCCGCGCCATTGTTGCCCCGGTTGAACGGCAGAAAGAACGTGTCCTTGCCGGCCAGCCGGGTGGTCATCATCACCTCGGCCTGACTGACCGCGAAGTGCACCAACGCGCCGCCCGGGAAGGCCAACAGCGGCTCGCGCCGCCCGCCCTTCGGCAGCGGGTCGCGGTCGAAACGGTACTGGTCCACCGCATCGCCGACGCTCTGGGTGAAGTCCGACTTCAGCTCCGCAGTTGCCACCGCTATGCCGTTGACGAACAGCACCAGGTCCAGCGCGTCATTCGGCTTGTCCGGTGAGTGGCGCACCTGCCGCACCACCCGCAAGCGGTTGGCCGCATAGTGCTGCTGGATCAACGGGTTCATCGCCAGCGCCGGCTTGAACTGCACCAGCGACAACGGCGCCTTCAGCCCCACCATCTCCACCCCACGCCGCAGCACGTCCAGCGTGCCGCGCTCGTCCAGGTTCTTGCGGATGCGGTCCGCCAGCCGCTCGCCGACAGCAGGGCCGTGGGTCTTGCTCAACGCGGCCCAACTCTGCGGCTGGGTGGCCTCGATCCACGCCAACAAGTCCGGCAGGTACAGGCCGCTGGCGCGGTCGTGGTGGGCGGCATCGCCTTCGGCGTACAACCAGCCGTTGGCGGCCAGATGCCGGCAGATTTCCGACTCGAAGTGGTGTTCCTGGTGCAGGTTCATGCTCAGGCCGCCCCCTCGGCTGGCACATCATCGGTGAACAGGCGCACGTAGGGCTCGTAACGGAACCTGCGGTTACGCGCGTATCCGGTCATCTCCATCAGGATGCCCAGCTCGACCAGCTTTGCGACCAGATTATTCGCTGCCGCATAGGTCGTTCCAGTCATCCCCTTTACATCGGCCACGGTGACAATGGGGCGATCGAACAGGCTCTCGAGCACGCGGTGACCATTGCCGGCCGCGCGCCCAAGCCGTTCGGTAATCGCCATTCGGTGCCCCTCGCGCAGCAACTGGATGCGCCGTGCCGTTTCCGCTGCCTCCCCGGCCACCTCGATCACGCCTCGCAGGAAGAACTCCAGCCAGGCTTCCCACTCGCCACGATCGCGCACGGCCTGCAGATGGTCGTAGTAGGCCTGCCGATGTCGGCGGAAGTAATGCGACAGATACAGCACGGGCTTGTGCAGTACACCGCACTCGGTCAGCAGGAAAGTGATCAGCAGGCGCCCCACCCGCCCGTTGCCATCCAGGAAGGGGTGGATCGTCTCGAACTGCACATGCGCCAGCGCGATCTTGACCAACAGCGGCAGGCCGTCGTCCCGGTGCAGGAAACGCTCCAGGTCACCCAGCGCCTGCGGCACCTCTTCGTGGGGCGGCGGCACGAAGCTGGCCGTGGCCAGCGTACAACCGGCCGGACCGATCCAGTTCTGGCTGCGGCGCAGTTCCCCCGGTTGCAGGCGTCCGCCACGCACCCCCTGCATCAGTTCGGCATGGATCTCGCGAATCAGCCGCACCGACACGGGCAACTCGTCCAGGCGCGCCAGGCCATGCTTCATGGCCCGTACGTAATTGACCACCTCGTCCACGTCACGCGGCATGGATTCGTCGAACAGGTCTGCCTCGGCGGCCAGCAGGTCCTGCAGCGAGCTCTGGGTGCCCTCGATCTGGCTCGACAGCACCGCCTCCTTGCGGACGTACATGAAAACGAACAGATCCGGGTTCGGCAGGGTCAACACCGAACCATCCAACCGGCCCAGGGCACGGTCGGCTTGCGACAACAGACTCGGCAACTCACCGACCAAGGCCACTGGCGGGTCCGGCGGCAATGCGGCGGGCAGGAAAGCGCTGTAGCCGGTCGGCTGGCGGATGTAGCGGCCGGCGCGGGCTGAAGCGACTTGCGGGCTCATGCGTTTCCCCGAGTTGCGCATGGGCCGGGCGACACTCCATGCGATAGCCTGAGTTTACTATAGAGGCGGCTGCGCTCCATATTCAATCCAGCCTGCAACAAGAAGGCCGAAGCACTGCCTTATTTCACTTTGTGCAGTTCTCAACTCTCGTTGTAGCTGCGCTCGATCAAGGGCTTGGCGCGCTCCAGGTCGGCCATGCTGTGCAGGGTCAGCTCCAGGTCGCCGGTGCCCCAGGTACCAATCTGGCGCACGTCGCGGCTGAAGCCCTCCTCCAACGCCACCGTGTCCGGGGCGACCTTGAGGTACACCAGCATCTTGTTCGGGTACATCACCACGCAGACAAAGTTCTTCAGGCGGCGGAAGGCGGTGTAGAGCTTGAGCTTGCGCTCCTGCACGTCGTCGCCCAGGGCGAGGACGTGGGCCGCCAGCGCGTCGTAGACGGCGCGCGTCTCCGGCAGCGAGCCGGTGTACTGCTCGTCGAAGCTCTTGTCCTTGCTGGGGCCCTTCGGCTTGGGCGCGGAGGCCGCGTCCGGCTTGGTCGTGGTCACGTCGGCCACGCTGACCGCGTTGACCAGTTCCAGAAGCAGCAGGTCGTCGGCGAACAGTTTGTAGCGCAGCAGCTCGATGTTGCGCGGAATCTGCTGCACCGCATGCTGGTCGTAGCGGGTGAAGTCGGCGGCGATGCACAGCAGGCGGGTGCCGGACCAGTCGATGGCGTCGGCCGCGTCCTTGCCCAGTTTCTCCATCACCAGCCAGCGGAATTCGGCCTGGTGGTCGAGCAGCCAGTCCAGGTAGAACAGGCCCTGGTTGATGACGTTCTCGTTGCTGTGGCGCTTGTACTCGACAATGACCGGGCAACCGTTCTCGTCCAGCCCGAGCGAGTCGATGCGGCCCTTGTGGGTCTTGCCGGTGGCGTATTCGCTGGCGAGGAACTGCACTCCGAGGAAGGCCGGCATCTGCGCTTCGATCAAGTTCTGAAGTTCCTTCTCGATCGCGGCGACACGGCCGGGCAGCTCGGTGGCCTGACCAGCGGACAGCCGGAACAACTGGATATCGCTCATACGTTCCTTTCCTCCCTGTACCACTTCTGCCGACCAGGTTCGCGCGGAAACAGCTTGAGCAATCGGGGTTTTTGAGGTTCAAGCCAAAGCACACGGTCAAACGCGGAGTTGAATGCACCACTGCTGGCGGAGCGCAAGACCGAGTCCCTCACTTCTACCAGCTCTCCGCCGGAGGACCAGTCGTAGCAGATCAGGAGCCAAAGCTCGTCGCATCTGCTTTTGGCCTTCGCCGCACTCTTGTTTTTCCGGTCGATGACACGCTGAACATCGCCCGCCTTCACCTCTCCAACCCAGCCACTTTGCTCGGCATGCCACAACTGATCTCGACCATCCAGGCTTGGCCCAACGCGGATCGATGCGACCCCCGCGGGCAACCCGTCAAGGATGGCAATGCTGCTTTGAGGCCATTTCAGCCCGGCAGCATGCAACAACACCACATGCGCGATAGGCGCAACGAGAGCATCACAGCGTTTCCTGTCGAGAGTTTCCGGGCTCTGGAAACAAACTCTGACGTATGCAGCAGGGCCACCCAATCCCAGATAGTGCTCCCATGCCCTTCGGACCACCGCGTTCTTCCTGCTCTGAATCTCCTGTTGGGGCCGACCGGCCACCGGGGCGGCAAAGTACTCGGTGACCTCGACGCCGATGGACCTATCCGTCGATCTAAGGATGAAGTCAGGCACCTCGGAATCTTCAATGATACCGACCTGTAAGAGTGGGTCGATCTTTCCGGCCTGCTGCAAAAGCCAACGTTCACGCGACTTGTTTGCCATCACCCCGCCCCCTTGAACTCAGGAAGCGCCACGCACGTCGATCTTGCCGGTGACGGCGGCGGAGATCAGGGCGCTGCGGCGTTCTCGGAGTAAATCGATGGCACAAACAGCCTCCTTCTCAAGATTGGCCATGATCGAAAGTTGCTCGTCAAGATAGGCCCCTATCTCCAATTGCTCCGCTTCTGGCGGCCTTGTTATGACCGTCTGATTGAGATGCGTTGGCCCAAAGTGCTGGATGGTTGTCCCAGCCTTCAGCAAGTCGATCTGCGTAATGAACTGACTGGACACAACAAGGTGCCGGATATATGGCTTGTGCATAACTCCTGACACACTTCGAAGGCGGATAATCCCGGTGTAGGGAATGCAGCCAGCCACATCAGGACCAACCTCGCACACGGTACCCATGCTTGCGCTGGCACTGATCAACAGATCGCCCTCTGCTACGCGAAAGTGCTCCCATTGTTCAGCCACTCGCGCCGGGGCCAAGTAGTTGCAGCCATCGAGTGTGGCCCATCTACCTTGCACACCTGAGACCCTTAGCAAGGGAACACCTTCATCGTGGAAGTCGGTGGCGAGGATTCCCGGCCCTTCCTGAAAGTCGACACAGTATCTGAAAGGAGCAATCTCCCAATGCACCGGCACATGGCCCAGCCAGAGGATGCCGGAGTCCTTCATCGGGACGTTGGGGTTGAGGCCGCGGGTGACGGCGTGGGAGATGGTGGCCTCGCGCTTTTCTGCCAGCAGCGACAGCAACTTTTCCTGCTCGGCGATAAGGGCGTCGATCTTGGCGGTTTCGCGGTCGAGGAAGGCAACGATTGCGTTCTGCTCATCCTGCAACGACGTGGCCAATCGAATCTCACCTATGATGGATCCATTGAGGTTGGCCAAACCCGTTGTGGAGTTAGACAGCAAATCCAGCTGTGTACGTGCCAATCCATTGTTGAGGAGGTACCAAGCTAGCCTCGGACTAAGCTGCCCATCAAGACGCAAGCGCTGCATGAAGTTGGAGTAACAGGCGCCCATGGCCGCGACACTCTCGTCAACCAGCGTTGTCTTACCAATGTGCAACGCACTACCGCTTGACTTTGTGACCAGCAGGTCGCCCTCCTGCAACAGGGCAGAAAGCCTATCCCTATCAGCAAGCTTGCGCATAGCAGGCTCGCCTATTTGCCAATACCCGTCTACCGTCTGCTCAGTAGAACGCAGTACGGCCGTGTCATCGCTTCCGTCAGGGTCTTCGCCCCATACACCACCGTCGTTTTGCTCAATGACCCACTTGAATCGCTGTACTTTCCAGTGGGCTGGAACATCTCCAAGCCAAGGCACCCCACTGTCCTTGTACTCCGGATACCTCGGCAAACTCATTCCGCCAACTCCTCCAGCATCTTCATGATGTTGGCCGACACCTGCTTCAGCTCGGCATCGATCTCCTCCAGCGGGCGCGGCGGCTCGAACACGTAGAAGTGGCGGTTGAACGGGATTTCGTAGCCGACCTTGCTCTTGCTCTCGTCGATCCACGCATCCATGGCGTGCGGCAGCACTTCGCGCTCGAAGTATTCGCCGATGTGCTGCCCCAGCGGCACGTTCTCGGTGTCGCGCAGCTTGCTGTCGGACTGGGGCTGGCCCTTCTGTTTGCCCTTCTGGCCGAGGACGATATTGCCGGCCTCGTCGCGCAGTGGCCGTTCGACGGTGATGGTGGTGTAACCGAAGGCTTCGTTGCGGAAGCGGCGCGACAACGGGGCGCGCTTGAGCTTGCCGCCTTCGGGGGCCTTCGGGTCGGCATCGCCGTCGCGCAGGACGTGGCGGCCGGCTTCCTTGCCGTTGGCATCGAGCACGGTGACCAGGTCGGCCTCGGCAAAGTCGCCGAACAGTTTGGTGACCTCGGCGATATGCTCGTCGCCCATTTCCTTGCGCTTGCTGCCCAGGCTCTTGCGCATCTTGCGCCAGAAGCGGCTGGCGTCGATCAGTTGCACCTGGCCCTTGCGGTGGGCGGGCTTCTTGTTGGAGACGATCCAGACGTAGGTGGCGATGCCGGTGTTGTAGAACATGTCGGTGGGCAGGCCGATGATGGCCTCGACCAGGTCGTTCTCCAGCAGGTAGCGGCGGATTTCGCTCTCGCCGCTGCCGGCGCCGCCGGTGAACAGCGGCGAGCCGTTGAGGACGATGCCGAAACGGCTGCCACCCTCGCCGCCCTTGACCGGGGCCATCTTCGAGACCAGGTGCAGCAGGAACAGCATGGAGCCGTCGGACACGCGCGGCAGGCCGGGGCCGAAGCGGCCGTCGAAACCCTTCTGCTCGTGCTCGGCGCGCACCGCCTTCTGCACCTTCTTCCATTCCACGCCGAACGGCGGGTTGGACAGCATGTAGTCGAACTTGCGCTGCGGGAAGCCGTCGTCACTGAGGGTGTTGCCGGCGACGATGTTCTCGACCGGCTGGCCGCGGATCAGCATGTCGGCCTTGCAGATGGCGTAGGACTCGTCGTTGAGTTCCTGCCCGTACAGGGTCAGACGCGCGGTCGGGTTGTGCTCGGCCAGGTGTTCGGCGGCAACCGAGAGCATGCCGCCGGTACCGGCGGTGGGGTCGTAGACGGTACGGACCACGGCGTTGCCGGCGCTGAGCACTTCGTCATCCTCGATGAAGATCAGGTTGACCATCAGGCGGATGACTTCGCGCGGAGTGAAGTGCTCACCGGCGGTTTCGTTGGACAGCTCGGCGAACTTGCGGATCAGCTCCTCGAACACGTGGCCCATGCGGGCGTTGTCGACCTTGTCCGGATGCAGGTCGATGTTGGCGAACTTCTCGGTGATTAGGTACAGCAGGTCGGCCTTGGCCAGGCGCTCGACCTGGGTGTGGAAGTCGAAGCGCTCGAAGATGTCCCGGGCCTCCGGCGAGAAGCCCTGGATGTAGGCATAGAGGTTCTGGCGGATGTGGTCCTGGTCACCTAGCAGTTTGGGCAGGTCCAACGGCGAGACGTTATAGAACTTCGCCGCGCCGACGAGGCGGCGCAGGAACGGGTCCGGGTTGACTCCGGCATCGGACTTCTTCTTGTTCTCGGCCAGCACCTTGTCCTTGGTGGGCGCCAACACGCAGTCGAGGCGGCGCAGCACGGTGAACGGCAGGATCACCTTGCCGTACTCGGATTGCTTGTAGTCGCCACGCAGCAAGTCGGCGACGGACCAGATGAAGGCGGAAAGCGAGGATTGGTTCATTCGTTGTTCTGATAGTGAAAAATCACGGCAACGGGAGGGCGGCCTAAGCTCTACCCCCTGCGAAAAGGGGTTCCTACATCTCCGGAATCGCCATCAACGCCTCTTCATCGGCCTTGCTCGGGCGCTGGGCTTCTGCTTTCGCTTCCAGCCGCGCCTTCTCGGCCTGGTGCCGGACTCGGATCTCGGGCGGAATCACGTCGAGCTGACGATTCTGCTGGAACAGCGCGCGGTCGCCGGGGGCGAGCTGGCAGTTGCGGCTGAGCACTTCCAGTTCGTCGCCGGTGCGGGCGGCGGCGCTCTGCAGGTGGACGACGACGGCGAGGGTGTCGCCGAGCGGTTCCAGCGCGAGGCAGACCGCGTCAACGGTCGCCTGGCTGCGTTGTTCGTTGTGTTCGACGATCGCGAGCAGATTGCTGCGGTCGACCCAGGCCACGGAACGCACGCCTGCGACGCCGCGCGCGGCGGCCCGGGCGGCTTCGGGATCGATCGGGCGACGGGTATCGGGGACTTTCATCGAGCGCATCAGGTCGGTGTGCATGGCCTCGAACCGGCGCCGGGTGGCCTCCTGGTCGCCGGACAGGGCCGCGGCGCGCAGGGCGGCGAGGTTCGCGGCGGTCTCGACGGGGTCCAGCGGCTGACCGGCCTGTTGCGGGCGCGACGGCTGCGGCTCCGGTTCCGGCGCTCGGCTGCATGCGCCCAGGACGAAAAGGACGCTTGCCGCCATCCAGGTTCCGACCGCCGTTCGCATCGCCTGCTCCCTCCCCCTCGCGAGCGGTTCAGGATAAGCCATCACGGTTCGGGCCGATGTGCGTGAGATGGGCGCAGGCCTCACGCGATGCGCCTGCGGGACGGCGGCAGGCTCGCGCGGCCGTCACGACCGATGCCACGGCTGCCAGACCGCTTGCGATGCCAATGCCGATGTTATAACGTTAGTCATAACAATGGAGGTCCGTCATGAAACTCAAGATCACCAGCATCGGCAACTCCGCCGGTGTCATCCTGCCCAAGGAACTGTTGGCCCGGCTGCGCCTGGAGAAGGGCGACGCGCTGTACGCGCTGGAGACGCCGGACGGGATCCGGCTGACGACCTTCGATCCGGAGCTGGCGGCGCAGATGGAAGTGGCCGAAGAGGTCATGCGCAGGCGCCGCACCCTGCTGCACAAGCTCGCGCAGTAGAGGGAGGGCTCAAGGATGATCATCTGGATCGGAAAGGCTCTCATCCTCGCCATCCACGAACGGCAGTTGGCCGAACACGGTGGTGGCACTGGCGTTCGCGATGAGGGCCTGCCCGAATCGGCACTGGCCCGCCCCTTGCAGACCCAGGCCTACGGCGATCCTCCACCGGACCTGGCCGACCTTGCCGCCGCACTCGCCCACGGCCTGGCGCGCAATCATCCGTTCGTAGACGGCAACAAGCGCACCGCAGCAGTCGCCTGTGAGACTTTCCTGGTGCTCAACGGTGCGCGCCTCGACGCCAGCGACCTGGAGCTGTATCCGCAATACATCGCCCTCGCCGACGGCAGCCTCGACGAGGCCGGCTTCGCCGGATGGCTGCGCGCGCATGTCGTGGTCGCGGCGCCGCGCGTGCAGGAACCTGCGGCGGCTTACGGAAACCGCTGAGTCGGCGGGCCCGCCCTGGCTCAGCGGCGCTCGCGTCCCCACGGCCGCGTGCCGTGGAACACGACCAGATACGCCGACACCGCCCACAGGCTGGCGGCGGCCCAGCCGGCGAGGATGTCGGTCGGGAAATGCACGCCCAGATACAGCCGCGAGACGCCGACCAGCAAGGTGAACGACAGGCCGCCGGCCACCACCCACCAGCGCGCGCGGGTCGGCCAGGCCAGCAGCATCAGCACCCAGGCCAGGGTCATCGAGCCCATCGCGTGACCACTGGGGAAACTGTAGTTGTGCTCCGGCGCGATCGATTGCCACAGCTCGGGCCGCTCGCGGGCGAACAACAGCTTGGTACCGACGTTCAGCAACCCCGAGCCCGCCAGCGCGATGCCGGCGAAGATCGCCTCGCGCAGTCGGCCGCGCAGGTTGAGGAAGACCACCAGCGCGACGTCGAACGGCACCACGCCGTACAGGTAGCCAAGCTGGCTGAGCACGACGAAGAAGCGGTCCAGCGCAGGGCCATGCAATTGCTGCAGGGCCTGCAGGATCGGCTCGTCGAAGTGGACCGCCTCGTGCTCGTGTATCTCGTCGGCGATCTCGGCGAAACCCCACAGCGGCAGCAGCAGGCCGACGAAGGCCAGCGCCAGCCGCCGCCAGTGGCGACGCACGAAGCGCAGCAGGGCCGCGGTTGCGCCGCCCAGGGTCCGCCAGGGATGCCGCAGGCCTTCGTCGCTCGCTTGCGCGTCCGGCCGCGGCGAAAGCGCGTCCTCGCGCGCGTGCGGATCAGGCATCGGCACCGGCGCCGAACTTGCGCTCGACGTAGCGGTCGATCAGTTCGACGAATTCGCGGGCGATGCCTTCGCCGCGCAGGGTCACGGTCTTCTCGCCATCCTCGAACACCGGCGCCGACGGCGCCTCGCCGGTGCCCGGCAGCGAGATCCCGATGTTGGCGTGGCGCGACTCGCCCGGTCCGTTGACCACGCAGCCCATCACCGCGAGGGTCAGGTTCTCGGCGCCCGGATGGGTGACTTTCCACTCCGGCATCTTCGCCCGCACGTGCGACTGCACCTGTTGCGCGAGCTCCTGGAAGAAGGTGCTGGTGGTGCGACCGCAGCCCGGGCAGGCGGTGACCATCGGCGTGAACGCGCGCAGCCCCATGGTCTGCAGCAGTTCCTGGGCGACGATGACCTCGTTGCTGCGCGCCTGGCCCGGTTCGGGGGTCAGCGAGATGCGGATGGTGTCGCCGATGCCTTCCTGCATCAGCACGGCGAGCGCCGCGCTGGAGGCGACGATGCCCTTGCTGCCGATGCCGGCCTCGGTCAGGCCCAGGTGCAGCGCGTAGCGGCCACGACGGGCGAGCTCGCGATAGACCGCGATCAGCTCCTGCACGCCGCTGACCTTGGCGCTGAGGATGATGCGGTCGGCCGGCAGGCCGATCTCCTGCGCGCGCGCGGCCGAATCCAGCGCCGAGCGGATCAGCGCCTCGCGCAGCACCTCGGCGGCTTCGCGCGGCTCGGCCAGGGCGTGGTTCTCGTCCATCAGCCTGGCCGCCAGCGCCTGGTCGAGCGAGCCCCAGTTGGCGCCGATCCGGACCGGCTTGCCGTGCCGGATCGCCAGTTCGATCAGGGTCGCGAACTGCGCGTCCTTCTTCTTGCCGAAACCGACGTTGCCGGGATTGATGCGGTACTTGGCCAGCGCCTCGGCGCAGGCCGGCTCTGCGGTGAGCAGCTGGTGGCCGTTGTAGTGGAAGTCGCCGATGATCGGCACCTCGATCCCCATCATCGCCAGCTTGTCGACGATGCGCGGCACCGCGGCGGCGGCCTCGGCAGTGTTGACGGTGACCCGGACCAGTTCCGAACCGGCGCGCCACAACTCGGCGACCTGCTTCACGGTGGAGGCGACGTCGGCGGTGTCGGTATTGGTCATCGACTGCACCACCACCGGCGCACCGCCGCCGACGACGACCTTGCCGATGCCGACCGCGACGGTATCGCGGCGCGGAGCGGGACCGAAGGCGGGCGTGGCACAGGGAAGCGGACTGGGGACGGCGTTCATCGGCACGGCGAATCGGGGGCGAATCCCTATTCTAGCCGGGAGCCATGACCCGGACCCTACCTCCGGCATCCTTGCGGGAGTGATCGTGGAAGCGGCGCAAGCCGCGATCCGAAGTGTCGGGAAGGCCCGTCGCGGCTCACGTCACCCCTACCGGCGCCTCCTGGGAAATCCGGGTGCCGGCATGGCTCAGCGGATCGTCGCGCCGCGCAGCACCGGTTTGCCGTCGACGACGTCGGTCCACACCATCCGCGCCTCGTCGCCCTGCACCGCGAGCCGTGGCACACCGCTGCCGCGGCCGCGCACCGCCAGGGTCGCAACGTCCAGCTTGTGCGGCGGCGACCGCAGCCGGGCATCGAAGCGGGCCAGGCGCAAGCGCTGGGTGTCGGTTTCCTCCAGCCAGCCGACCAGGACGTGCTCGCCGGCCAATGCGATCGAAGCGCGCCCGAGCACATGCGGGCCTTTGGCGACGGCGACCGGCGCGCCGAAACGGTCGCCGGCATCGTCCGAACGTGCGATCCGCACCTCCGGGGCGCCGTCGGCCTGGGTGTACCAGGCAACCCAGACCGTGTTGCCGCGCGCCTCGACGACCGGGCCATTGACCGGACAGCCGGGCATCATCCAGCCATCGCTGTGGACATCGCGCGGCACGGTCCAGGCACCATTCTCGAGGCGGACGATGCGGGTATCGCGGATCTCGCCGTCGCTGCGCCCGCGGTAGACCACGACCGCCCCCCGATCGGTGACCGCCGCGTCGGTGGTGCAGCAGTCGCAGGTGGACGTATCCAGCGGCCATTCGGAAACCTGGGCCGGGGCCGTGCCTTCGTACACGGCGGCACGCAGCATCATCGGCGCGCCGCCGCCATGGTGGCCGTCATCGTGACCGGTCTGGCCGGCGGCGGCCTTCTGCCGGCTGTCCAGCCAGGCGATGCCGAGCGCACCGTCGCCCTGCGGCCAGAAGCTGACGAAGCCGTGATCGCCGGGCGAATCGACCAGATGCACCAGTTGTGGCGACGACCAGGTCGCACCGTCATCACCCGAGCGCACCAGCTCGATGCCGTAGTCCAGCCGCGACGGCCCGGTGCTGCGCAGCCAGTGCGCCCACAGCGAACCGTCCGCAAGTGCGTAGAGGTGCGGCGTGTCCGCCCAGTTGAGGAACCAGTCGTCGCCCTCGGCGATCGTGCGCGGCGGCGACCAGTCCCGCCCCGGCGTGGCGCGGCTGAAGCGCAGCCGGTGTCCGGCCGGGACACCGTCGCCGGCGGGATCGGCGACCGGTTCGATCCAGCCCAGCAGCCAGCTGCCGTCCGGGCTGGCCGCCAGGTCCGGTTGCGCGGCGCTGGCCGTGACGGGCAGCGGCAGCGGCACCGCGCGGGTGAATGCCGCGTCCGCACCGGCGTCGTCCGGCTCCGGCGCCGCCGTACAGGCGGCCAGACCCGCCACAGCCATTCCCAGGATGCCCGCACGCAACGCCAGGCCGCTCATGCCCATCCGCACTTTCCTCCGCCATTTCGACCATTGAACCACGCAGCGGCCGACTGCGCCCGGCTCCGGTGCCGGCAGCGATGCGCACGCCGACGCTTGGAACCCCTCGCCTGCAGGTGTAGGGTGCCCCTCCCATGACGACGCCCGACACCCTCACTCCGAGCCAGCTGAACGCGCTCGCGCGCAATCTGCTGGAGGACAGCTTTCCGCTGGTCTGGGTCGAGGGCGAGCTGGGCAACGTGTCGCGGCCGGCGTCGGGGCACCTCTACCTGACCCTGAAGGATGCCCGCGCGCAGGTGCGCTGCGCGATGTTCAGGCCCAAGAGCAGTTGGCTGAAGTTCCAGCCACGCCAAGGCCTGCACGTGCGCGTGCGCGGCCGGCTCACCCTGTACGAAGCCCGAGGCGAGTACCAGATGGTGCTCGACCACATGGAAGAGGCCGGCGAAGGCGCATTGCGCCGCGCGTTCGACGAACTGAAGGCCCGGCTGCAGGCCGAGGGCCTGTTCGACGAAGACCGCAAGCGCCCCCTGCCCCGCTTCGCGCGCCGGATCGGCGTGATCACCTCGCCGACCGGCGCGGCGGTGCGCGATGTGCTCAGCGTGCTGGCGCGGCGCTTCCCGCTCGTGGAAGCCGAGGTACTCCCGGTCCCGGTCCAGGGCGACGGTGCGGCCGCGCAGATCACCGCGACGTTGCGCGCGGCTGCGGCATCGGGTCGCTACGACGTGCTGCTGCTGACCCGCGGCGGCGGCTCGCTCGAGGACCTGTGGGCGTTCAACGACGAGGCGCTGACTCGGGTGGTCGCGGACTGCCCGGTGCCCGTGGTCTCGGCGGTCGGGCACGAGGTCGACTTCAGCCTGACCGACTTCGCCGCCGATCTGCGCGCGCCCACGCCATCCGTCGCCGCAGAGCTGCTGGTGCCCAGTCGGGACGACCTTCGTCAGCGACTGGGTGCGCTTGCCCGCGGCCTCGACAAGCATCAGACCCAGCGCCTGCGCGAGGCGATCCAGCGCGCCGACCGCGCCGCGCTGCGGCTGCACGCGCTGCGACCGCAGGCGCGACTTGCCGCGCTGCGCCAGCGCCAGGCCGACGCCCTGCGCCGGCTGCGCTCGGCATGGCGGCAGCGCATCGAGCGTGAGCGGGCGAGCCTGCGGCATACGGCGGCGGTGTTGCGCGCTGCACATCCGCAGCAACGGATCGAGCGCTTCAGGGAACGGCTGCGCGCGCTGGCGGCGCGACCGCAGTCAGCGATCGCGCGCCGCCTCTCGCACGAGGCCCTGCGCCTGCGCGGACTGGCCCGCTCGCTGGAGGCGGTGAGCCCACTGGCCACCGTCGCCCGTGGCTATGCGATCGTGCTGCGCGAGGATGGCCGCGTGGTCCGCAGCGTGCTCGACGCCGCCCCCGGCGACCGCCTGCAGGCGCGCCTGTCCGACGGCTCGCTGCGGGTGCGGGTCGAAACCGGCGACGATCGACCACGCTGATTGCTTCGTCGTTCGGCTTGACCGCTGCGCGTGCAGGAGCGGCGCAAGCCGGACAGGACCTTGCCTCATCGCGGCTGACACCGCTCCTGCGGCTGCTCCTGCCAGCGCTCTGCCGTCCTCCCCGATGCCTGCCGCGCACGGCGACAGGACACATCGGCGCCGCAGATCGCAGAATCCACGCTCCCGCCACCCGCATTGCGCTAGGGTGTCGCAGGTCGAACGCATCGGAGGCTGCGGTTTGAAGAAGCCCGACTTCAAGAAGAGATATCCCTACTACCTCGCCAATCGTCCGGTCACCGCCAAGACCGAGCTGGAAGTGCTCGACAAATACAGCGGCAAGCGCGCGGCAAGGGTTTCTTTCGCCGACGCCGCCGCGGTGCGCAAGGCGATCGTCGCCGCGCACAAGGCGCGCCCGGCGATGGCCGCGTTCCCGCCCGACAAGCGCCGCGACGTCCTCGAACACTGCGTGCGCCGTTTCGAGGAGCGCGCCGACGAACTGGCGCTGGCGCTCTGCATCGAGGCGGGCAAACCGATCCGCGACGCCCGCGGCGAGGTCACCCGGCTGGTCGACACGTTCCGCATCGCCGCCGGCGAGGCGACCCGGCTCGGCGGCGAGGTGCTCGAGCTGGGCATCTCCGAGCGCACCCGCGGTTATCGCGGCATGACCAAGCGGGTGCCGGTCGGCGTCTGCAGCTTCATCACCCCGTTCAACTTCCCGCTCAACCTGGTCGCGCACAAGGTGGCGCCGGCGATCGCCGCCGGCTGCCCGTTCGTGCTCAAGCCGGCGGCGAAGACGCCGATCGGCGCGTTGATCATCGCCGAGGTGCTGGCCGAAACGGACCTGCCGAAGGGCGCGTTCTCGGTGCTGCCGTGCTCGAACGAGGACGCCGCGCTGCTGGTCGAGGACGAGCGCATCGCACTGCTGAGTTTTACCGGCGGACTGGTCGGCTGGGAGCTGAAGGCACGCGCCGGCAGGAAGAAGGTGACCCTCGAGCTGGGCGGCAACGCCGCCTGCATCGTGGACGCCGATCCCGGCGCCAGCCTCGATCACGTGGTCCAGCGGCTGGTGTTCGGCGCCTACTACCAGAGCGGCCAGAGCTGCATCAGCGTGCAGCGCATCTACGCCCACGCCGACATCTACGCGAAGCTTCGCAAGAAGCTCAGGGCCGCGGTCGCGAAGCTGCCGATGGGCGACCCGCGCGACGAAGGCACCTTCATCGGCCCGGTAATCGACGAGGCCGCGGCGCAGCGGATCGAAGCGTGGATCGACGAGGCCCGTGCCGGCGGCGCAAAGCGGCTGGCCGGCGGCTGGCGCGATGGCACGATGATCCCGGCGACCCTGCTGGAGCAGGTGCTGCCGACCTGCGAGCTGTATCGCAAGGAAGCGTTCGGCCCGGTCGCGATGATCGAGCCGTTCGACGATTTCGACGCGGCGATCGACGCCGTCAACGACAGCGACTTCGGGCTGCAGGCCGGCGTGTTCACCGGCAACCTCGCCCACGCCATGCGCGCCTGGGACCGGCTCGAGGTCGGCGGCGTGGTGGTCGGCGACGTGCCAAGCTTCCGCGTCGACAACATGCCCTACGGCGGCGTAAAGGATTCCGGCCTCGGCCGCGAGGGCGTGCGCTACGCGATCGAGGACATGACCGAACCCAGGCTGCTGGTGATCCGCGGCTGAGCACGGACGTCGGGGGCTCCCGACCGTCCGCAGGACCCACGCAAGCCGCGTTGGCCTGCCGGACCGCCCGCTCGCGGCTTGCGCCGTTTCCACGCGGACTTCGGGAGAAAAACGAGCAGGTGGAGGACGCACTGCGACTGCTGGAGGAAAGCGGCGACGGTCTGCACCGGCGCGACCTTGGCGGGCGACAGGTCGTCGTCAAGCGGCGAATCGGTGCGCCGACGGGTTTCTTCGCCGCCGAAGCGCGCGGGCTGGCGGCATTGCGGGCAACCGCGACCCTCCGGGTGCCCGAGGTATTCGCCGCCTGCGATGCCGGCATCGTGCTGGAGGATCTTGGCGATGGCCGGCCCGGCAACGCGCAATGGGCCGCCGCCGGCATCGCGCTGGCCGCGCTCCACCGCAATCGCGGCGCCGCATTCGGGTTCGGCGCCGACGGCTGGTGTGGTGACAGCCGCCAGGACAACACCCGCGACGTCGATGGTCATCGTTTCTTCGCCGAACGCCGGCTGCTGCCGCAGGCCCGCCGCGCGCGCGACCGCGGCCTGCTCGGCCACGGCGACATCGCCCGCATCGAGACGCTGTGCGCGCGCTTGCCGGAATTGATGCCCGACGCGCCGCCGGTGCTGGTCCACGGCGACCTGTGGAGCGGCAACCTGCACGCCTGCGGCGATGGCGATCTGGCGCTGATCGATGGTGGCGCGGTCCACCACGGCTGGGCCGAGGTCGACCTGGCGATGCTGGTGCTGTTCGGCGAGCCGCCGATGGCTTTCTTCGATGCCTACCAGGCAACAGCGGACATCGACGGCAGCTGGCGCGAGCGTGCCGGCCTGCCGAACCTCTACCACCTGCTCAATCACCTGAACCTGTTCGGCGACGGATACCTGCCGGCAGTGCGGCGGATCCTGGGACGCTTTGCCCCCGGCCGCCGCGCATGACCACCTGCAGAAGCGGACGCGCGAGCGGCGCAAGCCGTGACGAGGCTTACCCGGAGATCAATCGCGGCTTGCGCCGCTACGGCGATCATGCCTGTTAGGCATTCCTCCGGGCCGTCAACCCCGTTCTCCGATGCGGTGCGTTCAAGACCATGAACGCCACCACCGCAACGGAGTCCTGCATGAACCGCATCGCCCGCCGAACCCCGCTCGCCGTCGCCATCGTCACCGCCTGCCTGCTGGCCGCCTGCCAGTCGGCCGGACCGCAATCCGGCGGCGACCTCGAGCACGATACCTCCACCGCGGCCGTCCCACCGGCCGCGCAGCCGGCCGACCAGTCCGGCGACGCCGCTGCCGTGGTCCTGCAGGAACACGAGGCCAAGGCCGCGCACGAGGAATCGGCATCGCTGGACCGGGTCGAAGTGACCGGCGCGCGCCGCGAAGGCCGCTCGCGCGTGCTGAAGCCGGTAGCCAGCATGGCCGCCCCGGCCGAGATCGCCTACGCGCCTCCTGCCGCGATGGTGGCGCCGCCGTCTCCGCCGCCGCCCCCGTACTACTCGCAGCCGGCCAACACCGAGAAGTACGCCGAGCGCGAAGACAATCCGGTCCAGCGCACCCGCGAACAGCCGGTGTCGACCTTTTCGATCGACGTCGACACCGGCAGCTACGCGAACGTGCGAAGGATGATCGGCGACGGCATGCGTCCGCCCGCCGACGCGGTGCGCGCCGAGGAGTTCCTCAACTACTTCGACTACGGCCATCCGGCCGCGGCCAGCCGCGAGGTGCCGTTCCGGGTCTCGACCGAACTGGCGCCGGCGCCGTGGAACGCCACGCGGCAACTGCTGATGATCGGCATCAAGGGCTACGAGGTACCGAAGACCACCCTGCCGCCGGCCAACCTGGTGTTCCTGATCGATACCTCCGGCTCGATGAACTCGCCCGACAAGCTGCCGCTGCTCAAGCGTGCGTTCTCGATGCTGGCGCGCGAGCTGCGGCCACAGGACCGGGTCTCGATCGTGGTCTACGCCGGTTCGGCCGGCCTGGTGCTGCCGCCGACCCCGGGCGACCGCCAGGGCGAGATCCTCGCGGCGCTGGAGCAACTGCAGGCCGGCGGCAGCACCAACGGCGGCGAAGGCATCCGCCTGGCCTACGCGATGGCGCGGCAGGCCCATGTCGAGAACGGCGTGAACCGGGTGATCCTCGCGACCGACGGCGACTTCAACGTCGGCACCGTCGACAACGACGCGCTGGAGACCCTGGTCGCCGACCAGCGCAAATCGGGCATCGCCCTGACCACGCTGGGATTCGGCCGCGGCAACTACAACGACGCGCTGGCCGAGAAGCTGGCCGACGTCGGCGATGGCAACCATGCTTATATCGACAGCGCGCAGGAAGCGCGCAAGGTGCTGGTCGAGGAGATGGGCTCGACCCTGATGACGATCGCCCGCGACGTGAAGATCCAGGTCGAGTTCAATCCGGCCCAGGTCGCCGAGTATCGCCTGATCGGCTACGAGAACCGCATGCTCGCGCGTGAGGACTTCGCCAACGACAAGGTCGACGCCGGCGACATCGGCGCCGGTCACGAGGTCACCGCCCTGTACGAGATCACTCCGGTGGGTTCGGGCGCCGAGCGGTTGCCGCCGCTGCGTTACGGCGGACAGGAGGCCGCGCGCGCGGAGGGCGCGAGGCTGCAGGACGAACTCGCCCACCTGCGGCTGCGCTACAAGCGTCCCGGCGAGAACGACAGCCGCCTGATAGAAACCCCGATCCGCACGTCGCAACTGGCGGCCACGCCGAGCCCGTCGCTGCGCTTCGCCGCCTCGGTCGCCGGTTTCGCCGATCTGCTGCGGGGCGGCAGCCGCTTCGACGACTGGGGCTGGGACGCGGTGCTGGCGACCGCACGCGGCGCGCGTGGCAACGACCCTTCCGGCGAGCGAAGCGGCTTCGTGCAGCTGATGGAGGCCGCAAGGCCGCTGGTCGAGCCTGACGCGACCGCCGTGGTCAGCGAATAGGCCGACACGGAAGAGATGCAGCCGGCCCTTGCGACAACGGCGCATCGGGCCAGGGGCTCGATGCGCCGTTTCATTCGGGACCGACGGACCGATCCGGTCGGTCCCCATGGAACTGGGCGAACGACAGCGCCCGGCACGTGCTCCAACGCGGGGAAAGGACGTCCCTCAGTCCGCCGCACAGGCCGAACAGATCCGCTCGACCCGGTAGCCGGCCTCGCGCAGGCCCTCGATCAGGCCGTCGTCGCCGGCCAGGTGCATCGCACCGACCACGACCATCACGTCGTCCTCGCCGGCCTCGTCGAGCATCCCGCGCAGCTGCGGCAGCCAGGCCTGGTTGCGCTCGACGTTCACCGTCCGATACGTCTCGGGGGTCTTCTCCTTCATCTCGTCGATCGCGAGGCGCTCCAGGGCTTCGATGTCGCCGCCGCGCCAGGCCGCGTGCAGTTCGTCGAGCTTGCGGGCGGCCTCCTCCGGCGCCTCGACCAGCTCGGTCAGGCCGATCACCTGCTCGTCCATCGGCGCGCCGTCGAGCACGCCGAGCTGATGCTCGAGCGTCTCGAGCCCGGACGCGGGCTTGCCGGCTTCCCTCGCCCGCACCATCAGGTGCCGGTCCAACCCCTGCTCGCCGCTGAAACCCAACGGTTGCGCCATTCCCATCAGCAACGACAGGCTCACGAACCAGGGCTCGAAGCGGTCGAACGCCGCCATCGGCAGCCCCGCCCCCCCCATCACCGTGGCCAGCCTGTCGTAGGTCGGCGAAGGCAACACGTCGCTGAGCTTGCCGCCATCGGCGTAGCCGGCGGCCTGCAGGAACTTGGCAGTGTTGGAAGGGTCGTCGATCTGCTCGGGCGAGACCTCGAACACCAGCCGCTCGGCGTCCTCGAACGCCGCGTCGACGTCAGCCGACAACGGGTAGTCGGCGGCCTTGAGCAGATGGAACGCGCCCAGCAGGTAGACCGTGTTGTCGTCGTCCGACACCTGCCACAACAGCGGTACCGGTGCCGATGCGGACGCATCCGGCTGCACCGGCGGTTCAGTGGCGGTGCCCGCCGACTCGGCCGCGGAGGCGGCGAAGGACAGGCCGATGGCCAGCACGGTGGCGGCGAGCGACTGGCTCAGAGGGCGGATGCGCATGGGACTCCTTGTCGGATCAGGTGGTGGAACCCGCGCTGCTTCGCGAAGGTTCCGGGAAGGGTCATTTGGCGGAGAAGCTGTAGGCCTTCTCGCCGGCGGTGATCGCCAGGTCGAGGCGGTTCTCCAGCGGCGGCAGCGGACAGGTCGCGAATGCGGTGAACGCGCATGGCGGGTTGTAGGCCTGGTTGAAATCGAGCAGCACCCGACCCTGCACATCGGGCTTGGGCGCATACAGGAAGCGGCCGGCGCCGTAGCTGCCGTGGCCGCTGGTGCGGTCGGCGAACACCAGGAACAGCTGCTCGTCGCCCTCGTCCAGCGCTTCCAGCCGGTAGGTCTGGCCATCGCGCTCGAATTCGACCACGCCGGGATTGGAAACCTCGTCGGTGGTACCGACGATATTGGCGATCGGCAGCGTCTTGCCGCGAGGATGGGCGACGAAACGTCCCTGGATCCGCCAGCCGCTGTCGGCCGGCCAGTACTCGATGCCCTTGAAGCCGGTCCGGGTGGGCGCGTCGGCGTGCTTCACCCGCAGGGCGTGACGGTCGCCACGGCTGAGCACGGTCAACAGCCCCCTGCCCTCGTCGAAGCCGATCACGCTGGGGCCAGCGGCATCGTCGTCGGCGCGCAGCGTGGCCGGAGCGGTCAGCGGTTCGCCATCCAGGGTCAGGGCGGTGCCCTTCTCGGGCACGAAGCGGATCTGCCCCGACTTCAGCTCGATCATGCCCATGTGGGCAGGCCCCACCGCCAGCCGGATGCCATTGTCGGCGTCGCTGCCCATGTAGTGCGGCCCCGGCTCCAGCCAGTGCAGGCCGACCAGGGTGGTCCAGCCATCGGCCGCGGTCAGCCTCGCGGCGCGCTGCTCGCGCCAGCGTTGCTGCTCGGCCTGGAATGCATCCGCGACGGTGTTCGCAGCGGCCTCAGCCGCCTCGTCTCCAGGCACATCGCCGCCGCCGCAGCCGCCCAGCGCAACACCCGTCACCAGCAGGCCCATCATCGTCCACCTCTTGCCAATCGAATTACCGGTCATTCTCGCCCCCATGCACCATGCAAACCTCAGCGCCCCCGCAGGAACCAGCGATCGATCTCGGGCAGGCCGAAGCGCGTCCAGGTCGGACGGCCATGATTGCATTGCCCGGAACGCTCGGTCGCCTCCATCTCGCGCAACAGGGCATTCATCTCGGGCAAAGTGAGACGGCGGTTCGCGCGCACCGCGCCATGGCAGGCCATCGTCGCCAGCAGCTCGTCGCGGGCGGCCGCGACCCGCCTCGACTCGCCATGCTCGCGCAGGTCGGCCAGCACGTCGCGCAGCAGCGCTTCGACGTCGCCGTGCGCCAGCAGCGCCGGCACGCTGCGCAGGGTCAGCGACTGCGGGCCGCTGCGGGTGACCTCGAAGCCGAGCTCGGCCAGTGTGGCCGCCTCGCGCTCGGCGACATCGGCCTCGCGTTCCGACACCGCCAGCGTCGCCGGCACCAGCAGCGGCTGGGTGCTCAGACCCGCGCCGTCGTGGGCACTCTTGAGCTTCTCGTAGCCGATGCGTTCGTGGGCCGCGTGCATGTCGACGACGACCAGGCCTTCGGCGGACTCGGCCAGGATGTAGATCCCGTGCAGTTGCGCGAGCGCATAGCCCAGCGGCGGCAGGGTCGCGTCGCCGCTGTCGGGCAGTTGCGGCGGCGGCGACGCCGTGTCGATTCCTCGGCCGCCGTAGAGCGCCGCGTAGCCGGCGCGGGTCTCGGCGACCTGCAGGCCGAGCGGCGACTGCGGCATGTAGCCGGTGCTGGCAGGCATGGCGCCGGCCGTTGCGGCGTTCGCGACTGCGCCGGCCAGCGCCGCCTCACCGGTTCCTGCCGCGGCGACTGCCGCCACCGATTGGACGATGCCGGCGCGGGTACCGGCCAGCGCCTCGTGCAGCGTGCGGTAGACGAAGTCGTGGATCAGCCGTGCGTCGCGGAAGCGCACCTCGTGCTTGGCCGGATGCACGTTGACGTCGACCCGGCGCGGGTCGAGTTCGAGGAACAGCACGTAGGCCGGATGACGGCCGTGGAACAGCACGTCCGAATAGGCCTGCTTGACCGCGTGGGCGACGCTGCGGTCGCGCACCGCTCGCCCGTTGACGAACAGGTACTGCTGGTCGGTGCTGGCGCGGTTGTAGGCCGGCTGCGCGATCCAGCCGTGCAGGCGCAGTCCGGCCGCCGCATGGTCGACGCGCAACGCGTTGCGGGCGAACTCCTCGCCGAGGGTCTCGTTGAGTCGCACGTCCGACAGCGCGCCGCCGTCGAGCAACGAGCCCTCGCCCTTCCAGCGCCGGGTGGGTTTGCCGTTGTGGGTCACCCGCAGTTCGACATCGGGACGGGCCAGCGCCAGCTGCCGCAGCCATTCCTCGATATGCCCGAGCTCGGTACGTTCGGCGCGCAGGAACTTGCGTCGCGCCGGCACGTTGAAGAACAGATCGCGGACCTCGACCGTCGTGCCCTGCGGATGCGGCCTGGGCTCGACATCGCCGACCCGGCCGCCCTCGACCTCGAGCACGCTGCCGTGTGCGCTGTCCTCGCATCGCGAACTCAGCGAGAAACGGCTGACCGACGCGATCGACGGCAGCGCCTCGCCACGGAAACCGAGGGTGGCCACGCCTTCGAGATCGTCCAGCGAGGCGATCTTGCTGGTCGCATGCCGCGACAACGCCAGCGGCAGCTCGTCGGCACCGATGCCGCCGCCGTTGTCGCGGATGCGGATCAGCCGCACGCCGCCTTCCTCCAGATCGATGTCGACGCGGCTGGCACCGGCATCGAGGGCGTTCTCGACCAGTTCCTTGACCACCGAGGCGGGTCGCTCGACGACCTCTCCGGCAGCGATCTGGTTGATCAGGATGTCGGGCAGTTGTTTGATCGTCACCCTGGCGATGATAACGGCAAAGCCGGGTCACGGATTGCGTGGATCAGAGCCTTTCGATCGGCTGTGGATCGGAGCCGGTGCGTGGAAGTCCGTGAGCGACTCACACCTGCCTGCCGGAGATGATCGGCCGGAGACGACAACGCAGCGCTTTGGCCGCGGATTGCGCGGATGGATCCGGACCGGATCATTCATGCGGCTTCGGATCGCGTTCATCCGTGTCGATCCGTGGCCCACGGGCGCCTGCCTTTCCGTCCGCAGAGCGTCCGGCGCCAGGAGGCGGGAACGGTCAGGGGCTGCCGCCCGGCCCGCCGGCTTCGGTGCCGCCGGCGCTGGCGCGGGCCGCGTACAGGGTGCCCGGCGGCGGCTGCCGCACGAAATAGGCATTGACCCCTTCGAGCACCGCGGCAGCCAGCTTGCGCTGGTGCCCCGGGCTCGTCAGCAGGCGTTCTTCCTCCGCATTGGAGATGAAGCCTGTCTCCACCAGCATCGCAGGCATGTCGGAGGTACGCAGCACCGCGAAGTTGGCCTTCTCGACCCGGCGCTTGTGGCCGATCCGGCCAAGGCTTTCGAGCACGTGCCCGGCCGCTTCCTCGGAGGCCTTCATCTGGCCGCTCTGGGTCAGGTCGATCAGTACGTTGGCCAGGGTGTTGCTGGTCTCCTGCAGACGCACGCCACCGATCAGGTCGGAGGCGTTCTCCTTGTCGGCCAGCCAGCGCGCGCGCTGCGACGTCGCGCCGCGCAGGGACAGCACGTAGACGGACGCGCCGCGGGCACTGTGGTTGTGCGCGGCATCGGCGTGGATCGAGACGAACATGTCGGCCTTGGCCTGACGCGCCAGCACCGCGCGACGGTTCAACGGGATGAACACGTCGGTGTCGCGGGTCAGGTAGGCCTTCAGGCCCGGCGTGGCATTGACCTGCCGCGCCAGCTCGCGCGCGACGGCCAGGGTGACGTCCTTCTCGCGCTTGCCGTTGGGACCGATCGCGCCGGGATCCTGGCCGCCATGACCGGCATCGATCGCGATGATCAGCGGCCGCATCCCGACACCGCGGCTCATGTCCTGCAGGGTGCGCCCACGCTGGGCGGACTCCGACAACGCGGGGGCGGCCGGGCGCGGTGGCGCGGCGCTGGCGAGCACCTGTCCGGTCGCGGCGGCTCCCGTCCGCTGGGGCTGGGTGGCGGCGGTCGACGGCGGCTGGGTCGCCGCGGCACGTGCCGCCAGCTCGCTGATCAGGCGGGTCGTCGCGGCCGCCGAAGCCGCGGCATCGGCCCCGGCGTCAGTTGCTTCCGGGGCTGCTTCCGGACCATTGCCGGCGACGGCGCCCTGCACGGTGCGGGCCGGGATCGAGCCCGACGATGTCGCCGGATTCGAAGCCGGTAAGGTCACCGCACCTGCCGCGGCAGGTTGCTGCACGGAACTCGCGAGGGTCGAGGTACCGTCGCCCGGCCACTCGAGCACGAGGCTGGGACCATTGGCACCGGGCTCCATGCGCGGCTTCAGCACCGCCACCGGCTGGGCCAGGTCGAACACGATGCGGGTGGTACCCGGTACCGGATGGCCGGTACGGACCGCCTTGACGATCCCCGACCCCGCCGGAAGCTTCAGACTGCCGGCCAGCTCGGAGCCGGGAAGGTCGACGACCAGGCGGTCGGGACCGGTCAGGCTCAGCGTGCGAATCTCGGCCTCGGCATCCAGCAGGATCTCGGCACGGGTGCCGGTTGCGCCCGAACTCAGACGCAAGTCATTGATTTTGGAGGCGTGCGCAAGATTCCAGGCCAACGCGCCCAGCAGCGCTGTGGCCAGCAGGAGTTTCTGAACGGTGGTTCCCCTTGCACGCATGGACGCTAGTCAAGCACCACGGGCAACCATTTGCAAGCTTTTTCCCTTACGAATCCGATACCTGCCGACACTTCCTTCATTTCCGTTCAGGAGTAGCCGGCAACTAACGATTCCCATCGCCGGGCGGCAGGCCTGCGTCGGCGGTCAGCGCTCCGGTTCCAGCGCAGCCAACCAGTGGACTCCGGTAGCCGAGGCCGGCACCAGATGCGCCCGCCGCCCGCTCCCCGCGACCGCCAGCTCCACCACCAGATCCGCACGAGGCAGTGCCCCTGCGCCGCGCTCCGCCCACTCCACGAGCCACAGCGCGACATCGTCGGCGTCCAGCCCCAGGTATTCCAGCTCGCCCGCGTCGGCAATCCGGTACAGATCCAGGTGCCAGGCCTCGCCGCCGTCGGCGAGCGGATAGCGTTCGACCAGGGTGTAGGTCGGGCTGCGGATCGTGCCGCTGACGCCCAGCGCCCGCAACATCGCGCGCGCCAGGGTCGACTTGCCGCTGCCGAGATCGCCACGCAGGTAGACCACCGCGCGCGATGGCCGGGTGGCCGCCATCCGTCGCCCCAGCGCAGCGGTCGCATCGGGGTCGGCGAGCTGGAACTCGAGCACCGCGTCATTCATCGCGGGCAGCCTCCGGTGACGTGGGCGGGAAACGATGCAGGGGATTGCCCAGCCGCCGCAACCAGGGCATCAGGTCCGACGGCAGCAGTCCGCGCTCGCCGGCGCCTGCCGCGGCCGCGTCGGCGGCCGCCGAGTGCAGCAGCGCGCCACAGCACGCGGCATCGAAGGCGTCCAGCCCCTGCGCGAGCAGTGCGGCAACGACCCCGCACAACACATCGCCCATGCCGCCGACAGCCATACCGGGATTGCCGGCGGCGAGCACGCGCAGCCGTCCGTCCGGTGCCGCGATGACGGTACCGGCGCCCTTGAGCACGATCGCGCAGCCGAAGCGCGTGGCCAGCGTGCGTGCCGCGCCGAGGCGATCGGCCTGCACTTCCGCGGCCGACCGGCCGAGCAGACGCGCCGCCTCGCCTGGATGCGGGGTCAGGACCACGCCGGCATCCGGCGCCGGCGCTCCCTGCGCAAGCAGATTCAGCGCGTCGGCATCGAGTACGGCACGCCGCGCACCGCGTGCCGTTCCGAACAGCTTTCGGCCCCATTCGTCCAGACCGAGTCCCGGCCCGATCGCCAGCACGTCGGCCTTCTCCAGCAGCGGCTCCAGCAAGCCCTCCGCGACGGCATCGACCCCATGCACCATCGCCTCCGGCCGCCGCGCCAGCGCCGCCGCCACGTGCGCCGGGCGGGTGACGATGTCGACCAGGCCGGCGCCGCTGCGCAGCGCGGCCTCGGCCGCGAGCAGGATCGCGCCGCCGTGGCCGAGATCGCCGCCGACGCACAGCACCCGACCGTTGCCGCCCTTGTGGCTGTCGCGCCGGCGCGGACGCAGCCAGCAAGCGAGATCGTCCGCCTTCAACAGGCCGGCGACCGGCGGCCGTCCTTCCCGGTCGGCCGCGGTCAGGTCGAGGTCGGCCAGACTGCGCTCACCGACGTGGTCGAGCGCCGCGCCGGTGGCCAGCCCGGCCTTGGCAGCGATGAACTCCAGGGTGCGGTCGGCGACCACGGCGACGCCCAGGACCGCGCCGCTCGCGGCATCGACGCCGCTGGGCACGTCCAGCGCCAGCACCGGCACCGCTGCGGCGTTGATCGCGGCGATCAGCCCGACGGCCTGGCCCTCGGGCGCACGGGCCAGGCCGATGCCGAACAGCGCGTCGACCACAAGGTCGCACGCCGGCAGCGCACTTTCGAACACGAGGACGCGGCCGCCATCGGCGCGATAGCGCTCGGCTGCCCCGATCGCCAACTCGCTGCGCGGCGCATGCATGTCCAGCCGCACCACCACGACATCGCGCCCGGCGCCGAGTGCCTGGCGGGCCAGCTCGTAGCCGTCGCCGCCGTTGTTGCCGGGCCCGCAGACGACCGCGATCCGTTGCAGATCCGGCCAGTGTTCGAGCAGCGTGCGCCAGGCCGCCTGGCCGGCCCGCCGCATCAGTTCGGCAGCATCGCCCAGACGTTGCGCGGCCCGCGCCTCGATCGAACGCAGCGTCACGATGTCGAACAACCCGGCGCCGGTCGGAAAGGCGTCGGACGGCGATCTGCCCGGGGCGGACTCGGCATGCATCGCGCGATTCTATACTTGCGTTGTCGTGAACACTGTCGCCGCCCAGGAAGTCGATTACACCGCGCTGGCCGCACGCGTGCGCGAACTGGCGCGCGAATTCGGCTTCCAGCGCTGCGGCATCGCCGGGGTCGAGCTGGGCGAGGACGAAGCGCACCTGCGCAGCTGGCTGGCCGAGGGACTGTACGGCTCGATGGACTGGATGGCGCGACATGGCGACAAGCGTTCGCGGCCGTCGGAACTGATCCCGGGCACCCTGCGGGTGATCTCGGTCGGCCTGGACTACGGCCACAGCGACGGCGACGACGCCTGGCAGACGCTGGCCGATGGCGAACGCGCCTATGTCGCCCGTTATGCGCTGGGTCGCGACTACCACAAGCTGATGCGTCAGCGCCTGCAGCGGCTGGCCGAACGGCTGGCGGCCGAGGTCGGCCCGTTCGGTCACCGCGTGTTCGTCGACTCAGCGCCGGTGCTCGAACGCGCACTGGCGCGCAACGCCGGACTGGGCTGGATCGGCAAGCACACCTGCCTGATCGACCGGGACGGCGGCTCGTGGTTCTTCCTGGGCGAGATCTACGTCGACCTGCCGCTGCCCGTCGATCCACCGGCCAGCGCGCACTGCGGCACCTGCACCCGCTGCATCGACATCTGTCCGACCCGCGCGATCGTCGCGCCGAACCGGCTCGATGCGCGCCGCTGCATCGCCTATCTCACGATCGAACACGAGGGCGCGATCCCGGAAGAGCTGCGCGAGCCGATCGGCAACCGCATCTTCGGCTGCGACGATTGCCAGCTGGTGTGCCCATGGAACAAGTTTGCGCGGCGCACCGACGAGCCGGACTTCCGTGCGCGCAACGACCTTGACCGCGCGACCCTGGCCGGGCTGTTCGCCTGGGACGAGGACGAGTTCCTGCGCCGCACCGAAGGTTCGGCGATCCGCCGCAGCGGACATGAGCGGTGGCTGCGCAACATCGCCGTCGCGTTGGGCAATGCGCCGACCACGCCGGAGGTGGTGGCTGCGCTGGAGTCGCGCCGCGGGCATGACAGCGCACTGGTCCGCGAGCACGTCGAATGGGCGCTGGCCCGGCATGCGGACACGACGCGCAGGGGACCGTAGGGGCCGCGCAAGCCGCGATTCCGGGCTGCGCCCGGGAATCCCCAAGTCTGCTTCGCAAACCTTGGGCCCCGCCGGTGCGCTTCCACACCCCATTCGCGCTGCGCGCGAATCGCCCCTGACTCAGGGGGCCGGGTCAGGCTCGATTGTCGTTGGGGCACGGATTTCCTGCAGGAGCCGTGGCGGCTCAGGCCGGGTTGGCGATCTCGACCAGGTTGCCGTCGGGATCGCGGAAATACACCGACAGGATCGGTCCGGTGGCGCCGGTACGAGGCACCGGCCCCGCCTCGATCGCGACCTCGAGCCGACGCAACCGCTCGATCACCGCAGCCAGCGGTTCGGTGGTCAGCAGGCAGAAGTCGCCGCTGCCCCTGGTCGGCGCGACGGCGTGCGGCCGCAGTTCGTTGCCGGCCTGGTGCAGGTTGATCTTCTGCCCACCGAAGCGCAGCGCGTGGCGGCCCTCGCCGAATACGACCACCTCCATGCCCAGCACGTCGCGATAGAACGCGCAGGTGGCCTCGATCGATCGGACGGTCAACACGAAATGATCGAGGCGGATCATGTCATCGCCGCCGCAGTTCTTCGAGCAGGACCCGCGTTACCGGGTCGTCGGCCTCGGCCTCGCCGTCCAGTGCCGGCAGCAGGCGGCTGGCGACCTGCTTGCCGAGCTCGACGCCGAACTGGTCGAAGGCGTTGATGCCCCAGGCCACCGACTGCAGATAGACGCTGTGCTCGTACAGCGCCAGCAGCGCACCGAGCGCGCGCGGAGTCAGCGCATCGAGCAGGATGGTGGTGGTCGGACGGCCGCCGGCGTAATTGCGGTGCGGATCGTCGCTGGCCTGGCCGTTGGCGAACGCCTCGGTCTGGGCCAGCAGATTCGCGTGCAGGGCCCGGTGATTGTCGGTGTAAGGCGCGTCGGCGCGCACCACGCCGATGAAATCGGCCGGCACGATCGAGGTGCCCTGGTGCAAGGCCTGGAAGAAGCTGTGCTGGGTGTCGGTACCGACACCGCCCCACCAGACCGGCACGGTATTGCCGGCCACCGGCGAACCGTCGCGGCGCACCGACTTGCCCAGGCTCTCCATCACCAACTGCTGCAGGTAGTTCGACAGCAGCTTCAGGCGGTCGTCGTACGGCAGCACCGCGTGGGTGGCATGGCCGAGGGCGTTGCGGTTCCACAGGCCGGTCGCGGCATGCCAGGCCGCCAGGTTGCGCTCCAGCGGCGAACGCAGCACGTGCGCGTCCATCTCGGCGGCGCCGGCGAGGAAATCCTCGAACGCGTCCATGCCGATCGCCAGCGCGATGGGAAAACCGACCGCCGACCACAGCGAGTAACGTCCGCCGACCCAATCCCACATCGGCAGGATGCGCCCGGCCGGAATGCCGAAGACCTCGGCCGGACGCTTGACGTTGGCCGACACCGCATACAGCCGCTGCGCCGCGCCCGCACCGAGCCATTCGCCCAGCACCTGGCCGTTGAGCAGGGTTTCCTGGGTCCCGAAGGTCTTCGAGATCAGGATGCCGGCGGTACGCGCCGGGTCGAGGCCCGCCAGCACGCGCTGGGCCGCATGACCATCGACGTTGGAGAGGAAATGCACGCGCAGGCCGCGACCGGCGGGATCGGCCAGCGCATCGACCGCGAGCCGCGGACCGAGATCGGAGCCGCCGATGCCGACGCTGACCACGTCGGTGACCGCGTCGGCCTCCAGCGCTGCGACCAACTGGCGCATCTGCGTGCGCGCCTGCAATGCCTGTGCATGCGCGGCCCTCGCCGCCGGCGCATCCGACAGATCGCTACGCAGCGCGGTGTGCAGGACCGCGCGATCTTCAGTCAGGTTGATCTTCTCGCCGTCGAACTGGGCACGGATCCGGTCTTCGGCATCGACGTCGCGCAGCAGCCCGAACAGCGCGCCGAGCGCGTCGCGGTCGTAGCCCTGGCGGGCGAAGTTGGCGTAGACCGGACCGACCCGCAGCGCCAGTTCGCGGGCGCGGCCGGGATCGGCCTGGATCAGGTCGGAGGTGCGCCGCTCTTTCAGGCGCGCCACGTGGGGCTGGAGTGCGGTGTCGATCCTGTCCGTGGCGCTCATCGAAGGCCTTTGCCGGCGGCCGTCAGGCGGCCTGGGCGGGGATGGAGTGGTTGGTGTGGGTCAGCCGGTTCTCGCGGTCCACGTAGACCAGAGTCGGCTTGAACTTGGCCGCCTCGGCTTCGTCGCACTGGCCGTAGGCACAGATGATGACCAGATCGCCCGGCTGGGCCAGGTGGGCGGCGGCGCCGTTGACCGAGATCACCCCGCTGCCTTCCTCGCCGCGGATCGCGTAGGTGACGAAACGATGGCCGTTGTTGATGTTGAAGATGTGCACCTGCTCGTATTCGCGGATGCCCGAGATGTCGAGCAGGCGGCCGTCGATCGCGCACGAGCCCTCGTAGTGCAGTTCGGCGTGGGTGACGGTGGCGCGGTGGATCTTGGCCTTGAGCAGGTTCAGCAGCATGTCGGTTCTCCGTCGCGGGACGGCTTCGGCGGGGACTCTGGAGATCGGGCCGGATCAGAAGCCGGCCCTGGGCTTTCGAGTTTAGCAGCGGATGGCGCGCCGCAACATAACCCGGCCTGACGCGACGGGTGCCGGCGACAGCGAGCCGCGCAACACTGCGTTGCGCTCAGATCCCGAATTCGAGGTTGTCGATCAGACGGGTTCGCCCGAGCCGGGCCGCGACCAGCGCCACCAGGGCACCTCCGCCCGCAACCGCCGCCGCGGCCGGCGCGGACAGGTCCGGGCGGCGGACGACCGCGTAGTCGACCGCGAAGCCGGCTTCGGCCAGCCGCTGCACGGCCGCGGCTTCGACCTGCGCCAGCGGCCGGCCGGCACGCATGGCCTCGCGCATCTCCAGCAGGGTCGCGTGGATGCGTGCCGCGCACGGCCGCTCTTCGGCCGACAGGTACTGGTTGCGCGAACTCATCGCCAGCCCGTCGGCCTCGCGCAGGATCGGCGCGGCCAGTATCTCCAGCGGGAACGACAACTCACGCACCAGATAGCGGATCACCGCCAGTTGCTGGTAGTCCTTGCGTCCAAATACTGCGACGTCGGGTTGTACCTGGTTGAACAGCCGGGCGACGACGGTGGCGACGCCCTCGAAGTGACCGGGACGATGGGCACCCTCGAGCGTCTCCGTCACTCCCGGCACCCGTATCTGCACGGTGCCGCCGGTTCCGAACGGATACATCGTCTCCACCGCGGGCAGCCATAGCGCATGGCAGCCGGCGGTCTCGAGCCCGGCGGCGTCGGCTCCGGGCGTACGCGGGTAGCGTGCGAAATCCTCGTCGGGGCCGAACTGGGTCGGATTGACGAACACGCTGGCGACCACGCGGTCGGCGTGGCGCAGCGCCAGATCGACCAGGGAGAAGTGGCCCGCGTGCAGGTTGCCCATCGTGGGCACCAGCGCCACGCGCAAGCCGGCGCGCTTCCAGTCGGCGACGCGTTCGCGCAGCGCATCGAGTTCGGTGAGGGTTTCGAGCATGAGCGCAACTCAGGGGCAGCCACGGATTACACGGATGAACACGGACAAGGCGAAACCGGAAACGACGATCAAAAAGCACTGTCCACGTTCATCCGCGCGAATCCGTGCCAGGAACTATGCATACGAATGCGCGGCGTCCGGGAATCGACCCTCGCGGACCGCGTCGGCAAAGGCCGCGCAGGCACCGGCCACCGACCCGCCCTCGGCGAGGAAGTCCTTGACGAAGCGCGGCCGGCGGTGGCCGCTGTTGAGGCCGAGCATGTCGTGCAGGACCAGCACCTGCCCGTCGCAACCGGGACCCGCGCCGATGCCCACCGTCGGGATCTCGATGTCCGCGCTGATCGCGGTCGCCACCGCGGTGGGCACGCATTCGAGCACCAGCAGGCTGGCGCCGGCCGCCTCGACCGCGCGCGCGTCCTCGCGCAGGCGCGCGGCCGCGGCCTCATCGCGCCCCTGCACCTTGTAGCCACCCAGTCGCAACACCGATTGCGGGGTCAGGCCGAGGTGGGCGCAGACCGGGATCTCGCGATCGACCAGATACCGGACCACCTCCAGCTTGTGGCCAGCGCCTTCCAGCTTGACCATCCCCGCTCCTGCCTGAAGCAGCGCGAGTGACGCCTCCAGCGCGCGCTGCGGGTCGGCATCGGCGGCGAACGGCAGGTCGGCGATCAGCAGGGCCTTGGACAGCCCGCGGGCGACGCAGGCGGTGTGATAGGCGATATCGGCAACGGTCACCGGCAGCGTGCTGTCGCGCCCCTGCACGACCATACCGAGGGAATCGCCGACCAGCACCAGATCGACGCCGGCGGCATCCATCGTGCGGGCAAAACCGGCGTCGTAGCAGGTCAGCATCACCAGCCTGCGGCCGTCCTGTTTGGCCTGCCGCAACTCCGGCACGGTCCATGGCTTGTCTTCGGCGGCGCGGGCCTGTTTGGAAGTGGGGGCGTACATGTGCCTGGAGCCTGTCAGCGCTAGCAGTCCCTAGCGTATCGCCTCGATGCCGGTGACCGCCATCGTTTGCAGCCGCGTGCGCGCCGGACCGACGCCGGGAATGACCACGTCGGGCGCGATCTCCACCAGCGGCAGCAACGCGAACGCGCGTTCGTGCAGACGCGGGTGCGGCACCTGCAGACCCGGCAGATCGAGCCTGGCATCGCCGTACAGCAGCAGGTCCAGGTCCAGCGTGCGCGGCCCCCAGCGGAGAGCATCGTCGCCGCGATCGCGGCCGGCACAGCGCTCGATCTCCAGCATCGCCGCCAGCAGCGCCTGCGGAGCGAGCGTGGTTTCGAGCGCGACCACCGCGTTGATGAAGTCCGGCTGCGCGGTCATGCCCCAGGCCGGCGTGCGATAGAACCTGGAGACCGCCCCCATGCGTACGCCGGGCACGGCGGCGAGCGCGGCGAGCGCTCCGCGCAGGGTGGCCGGCACGTCGCCCAGGTTGCCGCCGAGCCCGAGATAGGCGACCACGGACTGCGTCATCGGCTCTGCGTTCCGCTCCCGACCTTCCCGCTCAACCGGAGGCCGGTTTGCGACGGCGACGGCGACGGCGGCGCGACGGTGATGCGCCTTCGGAGTCGTCGTCGGCATGTTGGCCGGCTTCCAGTTGCGCGGCCAGCGCGTCGCCCGGCTTGGTCTGGGCTTCGCGCCAGAACGCGACGTCGTCGGCGTGCTCCGGCGAGGCCGCGAGGCGGAGGCTGAGGAAGTCGAACGCGGCACGGAAACGCGGATGCGCGAGCAGGCGGAACACCCGCTTGCGCTGGCGCCCGGAAAAGCGCGACTGCAGCAGCCAGATTTCCTGCATCGGCTGCGAGAAGCGACGCGGCAACGCCACGGTATCGAGCTGGTGCACGGTGACCCGGTCGGCCGCCCGTCGCTGCGCCTCGACCGCATGCACCTGCTGTGCCTGCAGCTGCGCCAGGGTCCGGCAGTACGCGGGCCACAACAGCAACGCGAACAGGAAAGCCGGCGACACCGGCTCGTCGTCGGCGACCCGCCGGTCGGTATTGCGCAGACCTTCCAGCAGCATCCGCCGCAACGCGCCGCTGCGATTGGAGGCGAGCGCGGCGGCGCTTTCGGGCAGCAGCGCCGGCAGCAGGCCATGGCGCTCCAGGCCAAGGAAGCTCTCGACCGCGTGGCCCGACAGGAACAGCTTCAGACATTCCTCGAACAGCCGTGCCGGCGCCGATTCGGCCAGCAGCGGCGCCAGCCCGCGGATCGGCGCGGCGGTGGCCTGCTCGATCTCGAACCCCAGCTTGGCCGCCAGCCGGACCGCCCGCAGCATCCGCACCGGATCCTCGCGGTAGCGGGTTTCCGGATCGCCGATCAGGCGCAGGGTCCGGTTGCGCACGTCGTCGAAACCGCCGACGTAATCGCGGACGGAAAAGTCCTCGATCGAGTAGTACAGCGCGTTGGCGGTGAAGTCGCGCCGGATCGCGTCCTCTTCGATCGTGCCGTAGACGTTGTCGCGGACCAGACGGCCGCCGTCGACCTCGCGATCGCCGCTGCCGTCGTCGCTGTTGGCCCGGAAGGTCGCCACCTCGATGATCTCGCGGCCGAACACCACGTGCGCAAGGCGGAAGCGGCGGCCGATCAGGCGGCAGTTGCGGAACAACTGCTTGACCTGCTCGGGGGTCGCGTCGGTGGCGACGTCGAAGTCCTTGGGGTGGCCGCCGACCAGCAGGTCGCGCACCGCGCCGCCGACCAGATATCCGGCGAAGCCGGCGTCGCGCAGGCGGTACAGCACCCGCAACGCATTGGAGCTGATCTCCTTGCGCGAGACACAGTGCTGGTCGCGGGGAACGATCCGGAGCGAAGCGCCGGAGGCGGAGTTGTCGGTGTCGTGATCGGCTGGCATTCGGGCGGACTTTGCCGCAGCTCAATGGAAGGTAAAAGATGTCTTGCGGAATCGTTGCCAACGCGGGCAACAGCCCACTATACTAGCAGGCCGCCCTGATCCTGAACGGATTGCGGCGAACATTGCTCCCTTCGTCTAGAGGCCTAGGACGTGGCCCTCTCAAGGCTAAAACAGGGGTTCGAATCCCCTAGGGAGCGCCAATTCCAAAGGCCCGTGTCGCCAGGCACGGGCCTTTTCCTTTGCGGCACACGCCCTGGGGGATCTGAACGGTTCGACAGATTCGTCAGCAACGAATCCGGACAGCCGCAGGCTGCCCGAAGGGCGCGCCACCGGGATGTGCCGCGTCCATCCCCTGGGTAGCCTGTTCCGAAGGCCCACGCCAGCAGGCCGGGGCCTTTTTCCTTGCATCGCGCCTATCGGCGTCGCACGCTGCAGCCGTCAGGGCAGCTCCCTTCTCGGCCGCGGGTGGACAAACGCGCCCCGGGCCGGCACGAGTATGGGCTTCCCCGGCAGCGGCCGATAGAATGACCGGCGCATCTCCAAGGAATCCGCCATGCCCTTCGTCGTCACCGAGAACTGCATCAAGTGCAAGTACACCGACTGCGTCGAGGTGTGCCCGGTCGACTGTTTCCACGAGGGCCCGAACTTCCTGGTGATCGACCCGGACGAGTGCATCGATTGCACGTTGTGCGAACCGGAGTGCCCGATCAATGCGATCTACCCCGAGGACGACGTACCGGCCGGGCAGGAAGCATTCGTCGCCCTCAACGCCGAACTGTCGCAGGCGTGGCCGGTGATCACCGCGCGCAAGGAGCCGCTGCCGGACGCCAAGGACTGGGAAGGCAAGCCGGACAAACTGCCGCTGCTGGAACGCTGAGCGCGGCCACGCCACTCCGCGCCCGATCAACGAAAAAGGGCGTCGATCGACGCCCTTTCCGCGCACGCCGCCGACCCGGCCCGCGCCTGCCGGCCGGTGCGCGGACGCAGCTCGTCATTGCCCGCCCAACGCCTCCTGCAGCGAGCGGACCAGCTGGGCCGGAGCATCGCCCGAGGCCGGTACCCCGCGCGGGTCGACCGCCGACACGTAGGCGCCGCCTTCGGTGTCGCTGACCCGGACCAGGAAGTTGCTGCCCTGGTAGTTGACGTCGTACGCGCCCAGCAGCTGTGCGCGGCTGACGATGGTGACGCCCTCGATCCTCTCCAGCGCCTCGCCGATCCGCGCGAACACCTCGTCGCGGCTGCCCTGGGCGTTGAAGCCGAGTGCCGACGCCGCGCCGGCGCGGCGGGCCTCGATCACCGAGCTGGCGGTCACGCTTCCGCCGGCCTGGGTATCGTCGGCCGACGGCAGCGGCGGCGGCACCTCCAGCGGCCGGTCGGCCGGATCCGCGGCGTACAGGTCGTCGCCCTTGCGGAACCAGCTGCAGCCCGCGGTCGCGACCAGGGCGGTCGCCAACGCAGCGGCCAGTGCGGCGCGGGAAATCATCGGGAAGCGTGAAATCATGGAACTCTCCGGAAAGGCCGTCGGCGACGACCGGGTCAGGCCGCGAGCGACTTGCGGCATTCGTCCTCGATCCCGCGGATCGTGGCCAGCATGGCGGTCGCCGCATCGCGATGGCGCTCCGACAATACCTGCAACGGCAGCCGCAGATCATGGCCGATCCCCTGCAGCGCCAGGAGGGCCTTGACCGGGGTCGGATTGGGTTCGATGCCGAGGAAGGCATAGACCTCCTGCAGACGCGCATCCCAGGCGCGGGCCTTGTCGCCCTGCCCGCCCAGGGCGAGGTTGCACAGGTGGCGGAACGTTGCCGGCACCACATTGGAGGCGACCGAGATCACGCCACGCGCACCGGTGAGCATCGCCCGGCATGCGGTCGGATCGTCGCCGCTGAGGACGGTGAAATCGCGGTCCTGCAACCCGAGCAGGGCCTGCATGCGCTCGGGCTCGCTGCGCGCTTCCTTGATCGCGACGATTCGCGGATGTCCTGCCAGCTCGGCGACCGTCTCCGGCAGCAGGTCGCAGCCGGTCCGCGACGGGACGTTGTAGAGCACGATCGGCAGCGCGCCGTCGTCGGCGATCGCGCGGTAATGGGCGACCAGGCCGGCCTGGGTCGGACGCACGTATGGCGGCGTCACGACCAGTGCGGCATCGGCGCCGAGCGCGGCGGCACGGCGGGTCTGCTCGATGGTCTTGGCGGTATTCGGCTGCCCGGTCCCGGCCAGCACCGGCACCCTGCCGGCGACGAACTCGACCGCGCTGCGCAACAGCAGGTCGTACTCCGCGTCGTACAGGGCCGCGGCCTCGCCGGTCGAGCCGGCGGCCACGAGGCCCTGGCTGCCCTGCTCGAGCTGCATCGAAAGCAGCCTGTGCCAGGCGTCGAGATCGAGTTCGCGTGCGACGTCGAAGGGCGTCGCCAGCGCGGTGATGCTGCCGGATAGTTGCAAGGGGGGACCTTTCGGAATGACGGGCACGGCGTGGCGGACGGTGATGCGCGCACGGCTGCGCAGGCGCAGAGCCGATGTTACTTGCGGCGCGAAAGCGCGGGCAAGTATGCTGGCCGCAGGCGGCTGGTCCCTGAACGGGCCGACCGCGACACGCATCACCCGTCACATCCGTCTCCAGTTCCAGCGCAGGCGCCGCCTTGACCGATTCCGCTCCCCGGCCGTCGCCGACGGAAAACCACCTCCTGATCAACGCCTATACGACGCATCCGGAGTCGCCGCTGCTGTCGGTGACACGCCGGATCAGCGACAGCGGCTGCAACCTCGTCGACGCGCGCCTGGCGACCGTCGGCCGCGACGTGTCGGTGACCGCACTGGCGGTGGGCTCCTGGGACGCGGTGGCCAAGCTGGAGGCGATGCTGACCCGGCTCGAGCGCGAGGAAGGGCTGAAACTGGTCTGGTACCGCACCGGCGCCAAGCAGATCCAGTCGAACCTGCTGCCCTATGTCGTGGAGGTGGTCGCCGCCGACAAGCCCGGGATCCTGTTCCAGCTGGCGGATTTCTTCGACCGCCAGGGCATCACCATCGAGAGCCTGCACTGTTCGCGCTATCGTGCGATGCAGACCGGCGCGGACATGTTCTCCGCCCAGGTCACCATCGGGGTGCCTGCGAACATGCACATCGCAGCGCTGCGCGACGATTTCCTGGAGTTCTGCGACCACCTGAACCTCGACGCCATCATGGATCCGATGAAGTTCTGACCGAGGCGATCAAGTACATGGCCGAAGACGGCAAGAAACTCCCCGCCAAGACACTCAAGCTGCCGCTGGCCCTGTCCGGCGGCGACAGCGCCACCCTCGGCGACTTCGTCGGCCAGGGGCATGCAGGTCAATGGCTTGTCCTCTACTTCTACCCGAAGGACAGCACGCCGGGCTGCACCACCGAAGGGCTGGACTTCAACGCGCTGCTGCCGGAGTTCGAACGATCCAGCGCCGCCGTGCTCGGCGTCTCGCGCGACTCGGTGCGTTCGCACGACAGCTTCTGCGCCAGGCAGGGCTTCAGGTTTCCGCTGGTCAGCGACACCGACGAGGCGCTGTGCAAGGCCTTCGACGTGATCAAGCCGAAGAAGCTGTACGGCCGCGAGTACGTCGGCATCGAGCGCAGCACCTTCCTGATCTCCCCCGAGGGCGTCATCGCCCAGTCATGGCGCAAGGTGAAAGTTCCCGGCCATGCCCAGGCCGTCCTCGACGCACTCAAGGCTGCCCAGACGCAGTGACCCGCCCCGCCCGCCCGATCCGACGCCGTCCCGCCCCGCGGGCCACGGCGGCTTTGCCCTGTCCGCCGCCAGGCGGAGCCGTCCGTCCCCGCCCCACCCCCAGGAAGCCCGAATGACGCGAAGCAAGCGCATCTACGTGCTCGACACCAATGTCCTGATGCACGACCCGACCGCCCTGTTCAAGTTCGAGGAGCACGACGTGTTCCTGCCGATGCAGGTCATCGAGGAGCTCGACAACGGCAAGAAGGGCACCTCCGAGGCCAGCCGCAATGCGCGCCAGGTCAGCCGCTTCCTCAACGAGCTGATCGAAGCCCAGGGCGGCAAGGGCAACCTGCACGAAGGCATCGTCCTCAGCCGCCCCAACGGCCTGCAACTGCGCGGCGAACAGAGCAGCGGTCGGCTGCTGTTCCAGACCGACAACTTCGACGCCGGCAAGCGCTTCGGCGCGGTGATCCCGGACAACGCGATCCTCGGCGCGATCCTGGCGTTGAAGGAGGCGCAGCCTGAAGTGCCGGTGGTGTTCGTCTCCAAGGACATCAACCTGCGGATCAAGGCCTCGATCGCCGGCATCGCATCGGAAGACTACGAGAACGATCGCGCGCTCGACGACTTCAGCCTGCTCTACGCCGGCGCGACCGCGCTGCCCGAGGACTTCTGGCAGCGCAACGGCAAGCACCTGAAGTCGTGGACCGAGAAGGGCCGCACCTACTACGAGATCGCCCGCCCCGAGCCCGGCGACGGAGAGGACCCCTGGTACCCGAACCAGTTCCTGTACCTGCCCGGCGACGACGAGTCGGAAATGAAGGTCCTGCGCATCGGCGACGACAAGGTGGTGCTGCAGATCGTCGACGACTTCCGCCACAGCCAGCACGCGGTCTGGGGCATCACCGCACGCAACCGCGAACAGAACTTCGCGCTCAACGCGCTGATGGACCCGGAGATCGACTTTGTCACCCTGCTCGGCACCGCCGGCACCGGCAAGACCCTGCTGGCGCTGGCCGCCGGCCTGGCGCAGACGATGGACCAGCAGCGCTACCGCGAGATCATCATGACCCGCGCGACGGTCAGCGTCGGCGAGGACATCGGCTTCCTGCCCGGCACCGAAGAAGAGAAGATGACCCCATGGATGGGCGCGCTGACCGACAACCTGGAGGTGCTCACCCACAACCAGGACGGCGGCAGCTGGGGTCGCGCGGCGACCAACGACCTGCTGGCGTCGAGGATCAAGATCCGCTCGTTGAACTTCATGCGCGGGCGCACCTTCCTCAGCCGCTGGCTGATCCTGGACGAGGCGCAGAACCTGACCCCGAAGCAGATGAAGACGTTGATCACCCGCGCCGGCCCGGGCACCAAGATCGTCTGCCTCGGCAACGTCGAACAGATCGACACCCCGTACCTGACCGAGACCACCTCCGGCCTGACGTATGCGGTCGATCGCTTCAAGCACTGGGAGCACAGCGCCAGCGTGACCCTGCGCCGCGGCGAGCGCTCGCGGCTGGCCGACTACGCATCCGAAGTGCTGTGAGCGCACGGCGCACGGTCGCGAGCGTGCCGAAGGTCGGCCCGAGGGCCGGCTCTCCGACGCCATGATCTCGCGGCTGCCGGCCTGGGTATGGCTGGGCGCCGGCAGCCTGGCCGTGGTCGCCGGCATGGTCAACGTGGTCGGTTACCTGGGCTTCGAGCACCAGGCGATCACCCACCTCACCGGCACCACCAGCCTGCTCGGCGCGGCGCTGGCCGAGGGCGACGGCCGCAACGCGCTGCGGCTGTCGCTGATGGTGGCCGCGTTCGTCGCCGGGGCGGTGCTCAGCGGCATCATCATCCAGGACAGCACCCTGCGGCTGGGACGCCGCTACGGCGTCGCGCTGATGATCGAAGCCGCATTGCTGGCCCTGGCGGTACCGCTGCTGCACCGTCACCAGATGGCCGGCGCCGCACTGGCGGCCGGTGCCTGCGGGCTGCAGAACGCGATGACCGCCACCTACTCTGGCGCCCTGGTGCGTACCTCGCACCTGACCGGGATGTTCACCGACCTCGGCGTCTTCCTCGGCCACCGCCTGCGCGGGATGCCGTCCGACCAGCGCCGGCTGTGGCTGTGTCTGGTGATCATCGTCGGCTTCCTGCTCGGCGGCGTGGCCGGCGCGATGCTGTTCCGGCACCTGGGCTACGACACGCTCTATCTGCCTGCCGCGCTGACCGGATCGACCGGCATCGCCTACGTCGGCTATCGCCTGCTGCGCGGGGGAACGGGCACACTGTCGTCATGACTCCCGACCAACGCCCTGCCAGCGTGCTGACCATCGCCGGCTCCGACTCCGGCGGCGGCGCCGGCATCCAGGCCGACCTGAAGACCTTCGCCGCGCACCGCGTGCATGGACTCAGCGCGCTCGCCGCACTGACCGCCCAGCACACCCGCGCCGTCACCGCGGTGGAGGTACCGCCGACCGCGTTCCTGCGGGCCCAGATCGATGCCTGTTTCGACGACTTCCGGGTCGAGGCGGTCAAGCTCGGGATGCTGGCGAACGCGGCCGTCATCCATGCCGTCGCGGACGCGCTGGAATCGTACCGTCCCGCACGCGTCGTGCTCGATCCGGTGATGGTCGCGACCTCGGGCGCCAAGCTGCTGGCCGACGACGCTCTCGATGCGCTGCGCACCCGGCTGCTGCCGCTGGCCAGCGTGGTCACCCCCAACATCCCCGAAGCCGAACTGCTGCTCGGCCATCCGGTCGCCGACGCGGCCGCCGCCGAATCGGCGCTGGCCGAGTTCATCGACGACCTGGACGCGCGCGCGGTGCTGCTCAAGGGCGGCCACCTGGATCGCGACGAACTCGTGATCGACCGCTACCGGGACGGCGACCGCATCGCCCGGTACAGCCACCCGCGGCTGGATCTCGACGCCCATGGAACCGGTTGCACGCTGGCTTCGGCGATCGCCGCGCGGCTGGCGCTCGGGCACGCGCTGCCAGAAGCCTGCGAACTCGCCGCCGACTACGTCCATCGGGCCCTGCGCGGCGGCTATCGGCCCGGCCGCGGCGCAGTACTGGTGCTGGACCACTTCGGCGCGGCGGAGGCGGCATGAGCGCGATGCCTGGTTCCGCGCCCGCCATCGAACTGCCCTGCGAAGCCGCCGACGGCCATCGCTGGTCGCTGCTGATCCATCGCCCCGCCGGAACCCCGCGAACGGTACTGACCTGGCTGCCGGCGCTGGGCGTGGCCGCGCGCCACTATCAGTCCCTTGCCGAGGCACTTGCCAAGCGCGGCGTCGCAACGGCGATCCACGAATGGCGCGGCAGCGGCAGCAGTTCGCTGCGCCCGGACAGGCACACCGACTGGGGCTACGCACAGCTGCTCGCCACCGACCTGCCCGTCACCGAAACGGCGGTGGCCGGCGCGTTCCCCGACATCGGACGCACCCTCGGCGGGCACAGCCTGGGCGGACAGCTGGCCTGCTGCAGGCTCGGCATGGTACCCGCCGTCGCCGACCGGCTGTGGCTGGTGGCCAGCGGCTCGCCGTACTGGCGCGCGTTCCCGCCTCCGACCCGGTGGTGGCTGCCGTTGGCCTACCGCTTCCTGCCGTGGCTGGCCGAAGCCCGCGGCGCGCTGCCCGGCCGCCACATCGGTTTCGGCGGCGAAGAGGCGCGCAGCCTCATCGGCGACTGGGCGCGCAGCGCGCTGAGCGGTCGCTACCGGGCACGCGGCCTGGAGGCCGATCTGGAAGCGGGCATGGCCGCACTGGCGCCGAGGGTCCGCACCGTCGCGTTCGCCCGCGACTGGCTGGCGCCGGAGTCCTCGCTGGACTTCCTGCTGTCCAGGTTCGGCCGTGCCGAGGTAAGCCACGCGCTGCTGGACTCGGCCGCGCTCGGCACCCGCGCCGACCACTTCGCTTGGATGAAGCAGCCGGCGGCGGTCGTCGAGGCATTGACCGCCGACGACGACTGAGCCGTTCCGGATGCGCTCGTCCCGTCAGGCGACCGCGGCACGCGCGCGCATCGCCGCGACCGCCCGGGTCCGGTAGCCGTCCGGATTGAGCGACTGCCAGCGCCAGGCGTCGCGGCACATCGCCTCGATGTCGAGCTCGGCACGCCACCCCAGCCGCTCCCGGGCGAGCGAAGGGTCGGCGAACACCTCGGCGACGTCGCCGGGGCGCCGGCCGACGATCTCGTAGGGGACGGGCCGGCCGCTGGCGGCCTCGAAGGCGTGCACCAGTTCCAGCACGCTGACACCGCGCCCCGTACCCAGGTTGACGGTCAGGCCGCCGCGGTCCCCTGCAAGATGATCGAGCGCATCGGCGTGCGCGCGCGCCAGGTCCATCACGTGCAGGTAGTCGCGCACGCCGGTGCCGTCGCGGGTGGGATAATCGCCGCCGAACACCTGCAGCCGCTCCCGCCGCCCGCCCGCGACCTGGCAGACGTAGGGCATCAGGTTGCCGGGAACGCCACCGGGCGCCTCGCCGATCAGGCCCGATGCGTGTGCGCCTACCGGGTTGAAATAGCGAAGGTTGGCGACCTGGAAGGCGGGATCGCCCGCCTCCACGTCCGCAAGCAACTGTTCGGTCACCAGCTTGGTGCGTCCGTAGGGATTGGTGACCCTGAGTTCGGCGTCCTCGCGTACCGGCACCGTGTCGGGCATTCCGTACACGGTCGCGGAGGAGCTGAACACCAGGCGCTTCACTCCCGCCGCCGCCATCTCCTGCAGCAGCGCGATCGCGCCGCCGATGTTGTTGTCGAAATACTCCAGCGGGCGTGCGCAGGACTCGCCGACCGCCTTGAGCGCGGCGAAATGGATCACCGCGTCGAAGCGGTTCCGCGCGAACACCCGGGCCAGGCGCGTGCGGTCGCGCAGATCGAGCCGCTCCACCGCGATCGGGCGTTCCAGCAGCAGCTCCAGCCGCGTCACCGCCTCGGGCGAGCTGTTGCGGAAGTTGTCGACGATGACCACGTCGTGGCCGCGCTCGATGAGGACCACGCAGGCATGGGCACCGATGTATCCCGCCCCTCCGGTAACCAGAACTCGCATCAGCGCCTCGACGGCTTGCCTGCCTGACCGGAACAACGCGAAAGACGCCGGCGACAGGAAAGGTTGCCGGAAATCCCCTGTTTCCCCGTTCGGTCCGTACAGAGCGACGACGCCGAGTCGTCGCGCGCATGCCATCGAGCTGCCTGCCGTCGATGGACATGCCCAGACCTTCCGCCGTCCGAACACTTCCGGAGACCTCAAGCATTTATGGATGCCCCGCTGCCGAAACCGGAGCAGATCCGGATGGCCGTCGTGGGTCTGGGATACGTCGGATTGCCGCTGGCCGTCGCGTTCGGCCGGCGTTGGCCGACCCTCGGCTTCGACGTCAATCTGGCCCGGATCAACGAGCTGGAACGCCACCACGACCACACGCTCGAGGTGACCCGGTCCGCCCTGCAGGAGGCGACCTGGCTCAGATTCAGCGCCGACGCGGGTCGCCTGCGCGACTGCAACGTCTACGTGGTGACCGTCCCGACGCCGATCGATGCCTACAAGCGTCCAGACCTGCGTCCGCTGGAGGCGGCCAGCCGCACGGTGGGCGAGGTCCTGTCGCATGGCGACGTGGTCATCTACGAATCCACCGTCTATCCGGGCGCGACCGAGGAGGTCTGCGTGCCGATCCTGGAGCGCGAATCCGGCCTGGTCTTCAATCGCGATTTCCACGTCGGCTACAGCCCGGAACGGATCAACCCCGGCGACCGGGAGCACCGGTTGGAGACCATCACCAAGGTCACCTCCGGATCGACCGCGGAAGCCGCGGACTTCATCGATGCGCTGTACGCGTCGATCGTCGGCGCGGGCACCCACAAGGCCTCCAGCATCCGCGTCGCCGAAGGCGCGAAGGTGATCGAGAACATCCAGCGCGACGTCAACATCGCCCTGGTCAACGAGCTGGCGCTGCTGTTCGACCGGCTCGGCCTCGATACCCAGGAGGTGCTGGCCGCCGCCGGCACCAAGTGGAACTTCCTGCCGTTCCGGCCCGGCCTCGTCGGCGGCCACTGCATCGGCGTGGACCCGTACTACCTGACCCACAAGGCGCAACAGGTCGGCTTCCATACCGACGTGATCCTGGCCGGACGCCGCACCAACGACGGCATGGGCCAGCACGTCGCCCGGCGCGTGGTGCGGCTGATCCAGAAGCACGACGGCCATCCGCCCAGCTGCCGCGTGCTGGTGCTCGGGCTGAGCTTCAAGGAGAACTGCCCGGACCTGCGCAACACCCGGGTGGTCGACATCGTCCAGGAGCTCGGCGAGTACGGGATCGGGGTCGACGTGCACGACCCCTGGGTCGATCCCGTGCAGGCCCGCCAGGAGTACGGGCTGGAACTGGTCGACGCACCGGGTCCGGCCGGCTACGACGCCGTCGTGCTGGCCGTCGCCCACCACCAGTTCGTCGCGATGGGCGCGTCCGGCCTGCGCGCTTTCGGCAAGCCAGGCACGCCACTGTTCGACGTCAAGGGCGTGCTGCCGGGAACCGAAGTGGACGGAAGGCTCTGACAGGCTGCCGGAAAGCGCACCCACGGTGCGTTTTCCGGATCGCGGGGCCGGGGCTGGCCCGGACCCGCTCGCGGCGGAGCAGGCGCTTGCGCGATGGCTCCGTCGACGCGGCCGTCGCCGGCCGCATCACCAGGCCACCCCCAGATGGGTTGCCAACCGGGAGAGACACGGACATGCGGGTTCTGGTCACCGGCGCCGCCGGGTTCATCGGTTTCCATCTCGCCCAGGCGCTGCTGGCACGGGGCGACGAGGTGCTGGGCTACGACAACGTCAACGACTACTACGATCCGCAGCTGAAGGAAGCGCGCCTGGCACGGCTGCGGACGCACGCGGGATTCGGCTTCATGCGTGCCTCGCTGGAGGACCGCGACTCGATCGAACGGGCCTTCGACACCTTCGCGCCCGAACGGGTCGTCCATCTTGCGGCACAGGCCGGGGTGCGCTATTCGATCGAGAATCCACGCGCATACATCGACAGCAACGTGGTCGGCTTTCTCAACGTGCTGGAAGGCTGCCGCCACCATCCGGTCGAGCATCTGGTCTATGCGTCTTCGAGCTCGGTCTACGGCGCCAACACCCGGCTGCCGTTCTCGGTCGACGACGACGTCGACCATCCGGTCAGCCTGTACGCGGCGACCAAGAAGTCCAACGAGCTGATGGCGCACACCTACAGCCACCTGTACGGCCTGCCGACCACCGGCCTGCGCTTCTTCACCGTATACGGCCCGTGGGGCCGGCCGGACATGGCGCTGTTCCTGTTCACCCGCAACATCCTGGCCGGGCGACCGATCGACGTGTTCAATCACGGCCATCATCGCCGCGACTTCACCTACATCGACGACATCGTCGAGGGCGTCGTGCGCACCCTGGACCGGGTGCCCGCGCCCGATCCCGGCTACGACTTCGCCCATGCCACGCCGGCCGCCTCGGCGGCCCCGTACCGCCTCTACAACATCGGCAGCGACCGTCCGGTCGAGCTGATGACCTACATCCGCCTGATCGAGGCATGCCTCGGCCGCCGCGCCGAATGCAACCTGCTGCCGCTGCAGCCGGGCGACGTGCCCGAATCCCACGCCGACGTCGGGGCGCTGCGTCGCGACGTCGGCTACGCGCCGACCACGCCTGTCGAGATCGGCATACGCCGCTTCGTCGAGTGGTTCCGGGAGTACTACGACGCCTGATCCGGACGTCCATCGCGACTGGCCGGGCCCGGCGTGCCGCTGCGTTGTCTATTGCTGAACAAGGGGAACGCCGTCATGCGCCAGATAACCGCACTGCTGCTGATCGTTTTCGTCCTGCTGCTGGGTGCCTGCGCCACCACGCCCGGCACCGGCTCCGGACCGCCGCCGGGCAGCGCGGCGACCGCCGTCGACGAATACCAGATCGGTGTCGACGACATCGTCCAGGTCACCGTCTGGCGCAATCCCGACCTCGGCATCACCGCACCGGTACGTCCAGACGGCATGATCTCGGTGCCGCTGATCGGCGATGTCCAGGCCGGCGGGCTGACCCCGAGCCGGGTCGCCGCCGACATCGGCCAGAAGCTCTCGGCCTACGTCCGCGACCCGCAGGTCGCGGTCATCCTCACCGACCTGCGCAGCCATGAATACCTGTCGCGGGTGCGGGTCACCGGTGCGGTGCGCCAGCCGGTCTCGATTCCGTACCGCCAGGGCATGACCGTCCTCGATGCGGTGCTGGCCGCCGGCGGGGTGACCGAGTTCGCCGCGGGCAACCGCAGCAGCCTTCACCGCAAGAACGGCAGGGGCGCGTACGACGCCTATCGCGCCTACGAGGTGCAGCTGGACGAGATCCTCAACGGATCGGACCTGAGCACCAACTACCCGGTGGCTCCCGGCGATGTGATCACCGTGGCCGAGCGCGCCCTGTGAGTACCGAACTCTCCGAATGGAGTGGAGGTGCCGCTCCCCGGCAGGGGCTGCAGCGCATCGGGCGCGTCTCCCCGGCCATCCCGCTGGCCGGGATGGCGCTGAAGGAAGGCCGGCGGCACCCGGTGCTGCTGGCCGCGGCATTCGCGGCGATCGCTTTCGTCGCGCTGATGATGGGGCTGTCCGCGCCGAAGAAATACACCGCCACCGCGACCGTCCGGGTACAGGAGGAAAGCATCATCCAGCCGCTGATGAAGGGCCGGGCGATGACCACGACGGTCGTCGACCATGCCGGCATCGCCCGCGAGATCGCCTTCGGCCAGCAGGTGCTGGACGGCGTCATCCGGGCCGGCGGCTGGCCGCACGAGGACATGAGCGCGATCGATGTCGATCGCCTGCGCGACCAGATCGTCGCCCGCACCGAGATCTACAACCCGCACCAGAACAACAACCTGATCAAGATCAGCTACGCCGACGTCGACGCGCAGCGGGCACAGCGCGTGGCCCAGCGGATCGCCGATTCCATCATCGCGGTGAATCTCAGGAGCAAGGCCGCCGAGAGCCGGACCGCCTACGAGTTCATCGATGCGCAGGCGCGCCAGTACGAGAAGGAACTGGGCGAAGCCGAAAGCGCACTGGCCGCGTACTACCGCCGACATCCCGAGGCGCTTCCGGGAACCAGCGAGATATCCAGCCGCCGGATCGGCGAACTGCAGCGCGAGACCGACCGTGCGCGGATGGATGCGATCGACCAGCGTGCGCAGGCCAGCGCACTGCAGTCGCACCTCGGCCGCGAGAACTCGCTCGGCGCCAGCGTCCGTGCGATCCAGATCCAGCAGCAGCTGGCGACGCTGCAGAAGGAACTGGACACGCTGGCCCTCAACTACACCGAACAGCATCCGGACATCCGCCGCATCCGCAACCAGATGGGCGATCTGCAGGCCGAGTTGCGGCGCGAGCGCAGCAATCCGACTCCGGCGATCGCTGCAGTGCCGGCCACCGCGACGCCGGCGTACAGCGACCTGCGCGCACGGCTGGCCGACGCCCGCAGCCGCAGCGCCGCATCCGCCGAACGGGTCGCGACCGCCGAGCGGCTGATCGCCGAAGAACGCCAGCGCAGCGAGCAGCTGGCGCTGATGGAAGGCGAGCTGGCCCAGCTCCAGCGCGATTACGACACCAGCAAGGTGCTCTACAACGACATGATCGAGCGGCGCGAGAACGCACGCATGTCGATGCTGCTGGACGCCGAGCACGGCGAACTGAGCTTCCGGATCCAGGAGGCGGCGGCGCTGCCGCTGCAGGCGACCGGGCTGCGTCTGATGTACGTGGCGCTCGGTGGACTGATGCTCGCGGTCGCGCTTCCGGTACTGGCACTGCTGGCCTGGGTCAAGCTCGACCCGCGCATCCGCACCGCTTCGCAGATCGAATCTTCTATCGGACTTCCGGTGCTTGGCTCGGTACCTATGAGCTACACGCCGTCGCGGACGGCCCAGGTGCGCAAGCGGCTGACGATCGCCGCGGCCCTGGTCGCCTCGGTGCCGCTGGCGTTCGCACTCGCGATGATCCTCAGGTAGACCCGCCCATGAACGACCCAGGTATCGCATCGTTGGAGCGCGACCTCCGTGAACGGTTCCAGCTTCCCGACAAGTCCGTCGGCCGGCCGGCGGAGACCAGCCTGCTCAGTCCCGAGCAACGTCGCGAGATCTCCATCATCTGCGCGTCGACCGCGCCGAGGGCGCAGGTCAACGCGTTCCGCAACCTGCGCACCCGGCTGCTGGCGATCGCCGGCGGACAGTCGATCACGACCGTCGTCGCGCCTGTCAGCAAGGGCAGCGGCGGCAGCTTCGTCGCCCGCAACCTGGCCGCGGCGATGGCGTTCGAGGAAGGACGCAACGCGCTGCTCGTCGACTGCGACCTGCAGGATCCGTCGCAGCACACCACGATGCGCATCGACGCCGGGAACGGCGGGCTGACCGACTACCTCGACGACCCGGTCGCCGACGTGGCCGACATCCTCTACGAGACCGGCATCGCCAGGCTGCGGCTGATCCCGGCGGGCACCGCGCCGCGGCCCGACAACGAGTATTTCACCCGCTTCAAGATGCGGTTGCTGATCGACTCGCTGAGCTACCGCTATCCCGACCGCTATCTGTTTCTCGACAGCCCGCCGGTTCTGGGTGCGCCAGATGCACGACTGCTGTCCCACCTGGCCGATGTCGTGGTGCTGGTCGCCGGGTATGGCCGCGACACGCCCGAGGCCATCGCCGAGGCCGCCGCCAACTTCGACCCCGGCAAGTTCGCGGGAGTCGTGTTCAACGAAGGCGTCTAGGGCGGTGGATCCCGGAACCGGCCGACGCGAGGGGGAATCATGACGGTGAACCCGCCATCTGAACGTGGCAGCCGCGGCCCTCGGACTGCGCGACCCACCACCGCAACCGCTTGCCCGCCCCCGGCGCGGGCCCGGAGCCTGGCTCCGCTCGCGCTCGCGCTGCTGGCCTGCGTGCCGGCCCGGACGATGGCGGTCGACCTCGACTACGAGATCGGCGTCGCGGTCAAGCGACAGGACAACATCGCACTGACCGCATCCGGCAGGGATCCGATATCGGAAACGGTGGTATCCCCGCGCGCCTACTTCGAGGCCCGGCAGGACGGTCCCCGCCTCAGGTTCGTCGGCCAGGGCGCGCTGGAGTACTTCGACTATCTCGACGACACCTTCTCCGACGAGACCCGCGCACGCTTCAACGGCCAGCTCGACATCGTCGCGATTCCCGACCGGCTGGAGTTCGTATTCCGGGATTACCTGAGCCAGCAACCGGTGGATCCGCTGGCTGCCTACGCGCCGGACAATACCCAGCAGATCAACGTGTTCGTCGCCGGTCCCACCCTGAAGGCGCGCTTCGGACCTGCGATGCGCGGCCAGCTGGACCTGCGCTACGCCGACAACCACGCCGAGGAAAGCGAAAGCTTCAATGGCAACCGCTACAGCGCCGCCGCGCGGCTCGCCCGCGACCTGTCTCCGACCCGCGAAATGTCGGTCAACCTGGCGGTGGTGGACGCGGACTTCGACCAGTCCGGCGACCTGCGCGACTACCGCCGCTACGAGGGTTTCGTCAATCTGACGAGCCGCCACGCGCGCATGGAAACCGATATCGACCTGGGCCATTCGCGGGTCGAGCTGGACGGCAGCGGCCGCGAGGATTCGACCGCGCTGGTACGTGCGTCGCTGGAATGGGAGCTGTCGCCGCGCAGCCTGATCGGACTGTCCGTCCGCCAACAGTTCACCGACAGCGGCGAGGACATGACCCGGCCGCTGGAGCTGGAGGAGATCCGGTTCAACGATTTCAACGTGCCCTACCTGGTGGAGCCCAGCGTATTCGAGGAACGCCAGCTCCGCGGACGCTACCGTTATCGCGGCGACCGCCTGAGTCTGCAGGCGATTCCCTATGCGCGACGCGTCCGCTATCTGGACGCCACGCTCGAGGACGAGAACCGGCGCGGCGTCATCGTCTCCGCCTCCTACAGACTGCGACCGCGCCTGACCGCGACCTTCTACGCGCTCAGGGAGAACCGCGAGTTCGTCGACATCGACCGTGAGGACGACGATTTCACCTACAGCATCGGCCTGGCCAACCGTTTCACCCGCCACTGGACCGGGCGCATCGACTTCCTGCACCAGGAACGCGACAGCAACGTCGACAGACGCAGCTTCGACAGCAATGCGGTCCTCGTCAGCCTGAGCTACCGGCGTTGATGCGAGGATGTCCGCGATGCGTGCCACGGACGCCCGCCTGCCAACCGGCCCGCTCCGCATCGGCCGGCCAGGCGATGCACGCCACATGACGGGCGTCAGCGCTGCCGGACGCGACCGGCGCGGGCGACCGGCGGTGGCACCATGACCGAACCGATGTTCTGGATGTCGGTCGCGGGCGTCGTGCTCGCCTATGCCGGCTACCCGGCCTACCTGGTCCTGCGACGGTCCCTGGATCCATGGCCGGTCGTCCCGCGTGCGTGGACTCCGCCGGTCGACGTGCTGCTGGTCGTGCACAACGCCGGGGATGCGCTCGAAGCGAAGGTCGCGAACCTGCAACGGCTCGACTATCCGGCGCAGCGCCTGACGGTCCACGTCGTCTGCGACGGGTGCACCGACGCCACCGCCGCCGTTGCCCGGCGGCTGGCATCGGGACGTGTCCGGGCAACCGTATTTGCGGAAAGACGCGGCAAGTCCGCCTGCATCGGCGACCTGCTGCCGACGCTGACCGGCGACGTCGTCCTGTTCGTGGACGTCAGGCAGACGCTCGCTCCCCACGCCCTGCGGGCACTGACCGCCGCGCTCGCGGATCCGTCGGTCGGCGCGGCGAGCGGGGAGCTGGTGATACGCGATCCCACCGGCTTCGCGGCCGGGGTCGACGCCTACTGGCGCTACGAGAAGGCGATCCGCCGGCTGGAAAGCGCCACCGGATCGATGGTCGGCGCGACCGGCGCCCTCTATGCGGCGCGACGGCAACTGATCGGTCCGGTGCCGCCGGGGCTGATCCTCGACGACATGTGGATCCCACTCTCGGTCGCCGACGCCGGCTACCGGATCGTCGCGGTCGATGACGCGATCGCGGTCGACCACGCACCTCCCGATCCCGCCGCCGAGGAGCGGCGCAAGCGCAGGACGCTGAGCGGCAACTACCAGCTGCTGCATCGGCTGCCTCGGCTGGCGCTGCCCGGTGCGCATCCGCTGTCGCTGCGGCTGTGGGGGCACAAGTGGTCGCGACTGCTGGTGCCGTGGCTGCTGGCCACCGCGCTCGCCAGCAGCGCACTGCTCGCGGCGGCAGGCAGCCGGCTGTATCTGACGCTGTTCCTGCTGCAGGCCGGCGCCTACGCTCTGGCGATCCTCGGTCGACGATCGGCGTGGCTCGCCGGCCGTTTTCCGCCGGCGCGCGTGGCCGCGGCGTTCCTGAGCCTGAACGCGAGCGCGGCTCTCGCACTCGGCGACTATCTGCGCAATCCACGGGCGCACCTGTGGCAGACCACCCGCTATCAGGAGAGCGGCCGATGAGTTCTCCCCGGCCGCTGACACGTGTCGTCTACGTCGTCTCGCTGTTTCCCTGCGTCTCGGAGACCTTCATCGCGCGCGAGATCGGAGCGTTGGTCGCGCATGGCGTCGATGTACGGATCATCTCGCTGAAGAATCCCTCGAAGGCACTCGTGCAGACCGGCTCGGCGGCACTGCTGGACCGTGTGCGCCACCCGTTGCCGTGGTACCGCGCCATGGCCGGCGTCGGCGCTGCGTTCGCGCATGCACCGGCCACGGTGCTGCGTGCCGTCGCGCTGGTCGTCGCCGACGGCTGGCGAAGACCGCTGGTCGCGTTCAAGTCGCTGGGGGCGCTGTTCCGCGCGTTCCAGCACGCCGGCTGGCTGGAGGATTTCGACCCGCAGGTGATCCACGCGCACTGGGCCACCTACCCCTCGACCGCCGCCTGGGCACTGGCGCACGTGCTCGACCGCCCCTTCAGCTTCACCTCGCACGCGCACGACATCTACGTGGAGAACCAACTGCTGGCGCACAAGATCGCCGATGCCGCACTGGCGGTGACGATATCCCGCTTCAACGTCGAATGGCTGAGCACGCGCGCGACGCCGATCGCGCGCGAAAAACTCAGGATCGTCCACTGCGGCGTCGACATGGAGAATTCGCCGTGGCGACCGGGAACGCGCGACACACGGACCGTCCTCGCGGTCGGCCGGCTCGATCCCGTCAAGGGCTTCGACACCCTGATCGGCGCGATCGCGCTGCTGGCGCGACGTGGCGTCGAAGTCGACTGCCGCCTCGTCGGAAACGGGCCGCTGTCCGATGCTCTGCAGCGTCAGGCCGCCGCCCTCGGCGTCGCCCATCGGATCGTGTTCACCGGTGCGCAACCGCAGGAACTCATCCGCGCGTGGATGAACTCCGCCACCGTGTTCGCATTGCCGTCGCAGGTGGCCGCAGACGGCAACCGCGACGGCATTCCGGTCGCGTTGATGGAGGCGATGGCCAGCGGCTGTCCGGTTATCAGCACCCGGGTCTCCGGCATCCCGGAGCTGATCGAGAACGGAGCCAACGGCCTGCTGGTCGAACCAGGCGATCCCGAAGCCCTCGCGGACGCGATCCAGCGCCTGGTCGAGGACGAGGCGCTGGGCGCCCGCCTCGCGCTGCAGGCACGCCGGCGCATCGAGGAGCAGTTCGACGCCCGCAAGGAGGCCGGCCGGCTGCACGCGCTGATGCAGGAGATCGCGCATGCCGCCTGAACGCATCCTCATCGTCACCGACGAGATGGAGGTCGGCGGCAGCCAGCGCCAGATCGTCCACCTGCTCGCCGGACTGGACCGGCAGCGCTGGCAGCCCGAGCTGCTGTTCTTCCGCAGTCCCTCGCGCCTGGTCGACGAGGTCCGCCGCCAGGGAATCGAAGTGCATCAGCTGCGCAAGCGCGGGCGGGTCGATCCGCTTTTCCTGCTTGCCTATGCCGCGTTGCTGCGCAGGCGCCGCTTCGCCCTCGTCCATGCGTTCTCGCTGACCGCCGAACTGTGGAGCACGATCGCCGCGACGATCGCCATGTCCCCGCGCCGGCGGCCCGCGCTGGTGGCCTCGGTACGGGGGCTCTACCTCGATGCATCGCACACCTTCTGGCGCATCAAGCGCTTCATCGCCCTGCGCAGCTGCGCGGTCGTCGCCAACGCGCAGGCATGCGCCGATGCGGCGGCGGCGGGTACCGGCGTCGAGCGCAGGCGCTTCGAGGTGGTACCCAACGGGATCCTGGTCGCGCCCCCGCTGGACGACTCCGCACGCGAACGGACCGAGCGCGGAATCGGCCGTCCGCCGGGGCGTCCGTTCGCGCTGTTCGTCGGGCGCCTGGTCGAGGTGAAGAACCTGCCCTGCCTGATTCGTGCGCTGGCCCGACTGCCCCGGGAACAGCGGCCATGGCTGGCGCTGGCCGGCGACGGCCCGATGCGGCCGAGGCTGGCGCAACAGGTCGCCGCGGCCGGCCTCAAGGCCGACGTCCGCTTCCTCGGCGAACGCGACGATGCCGTCGCGCTGATGCAGATCGCCGACATGCTGGTGCTGCCATCCTGGCAGGAGGGCATGTCGAATGCGGTGATGGAGGCGATGGCCGCGGGGTGTCCGGTCGTCGCTTCGGCGGTTGGCGGCAACGTCGAGCTGATCGATCCGGAGCGGACCGGGCTGCTGTTCGCCAGCGACGACGACGCCGAGCTGGCGCTGTGCCTGCAGCGCCTCGGCGGGCATCCCTCGCTGCGCCAGCGGTTGGCCGGCGCCGCGCGCGAGCGGATGCTGGCTACCCACTCGATCGCGAGGATGATCGCCGGCACCGGCCGCATCTACGAACGCTGCATCCGTCAGGTCCGGCCGGCCCCCGCCGGCGAAGGCGCTGCGCGCGCGGCCGCCAAGGGGGACGCGTGAGCGCGCGCATCTCCGACGGGCGCCGCCACGCGCCGCGCGTGCTGATGGTACTCGACGGTCCCTTCCCGTCCGATCGCGGCGGCGGCGCCGAGGCCCAGGTCGGCCTGCTGGCGGCGGCGATGCGAAAACGCCGGCAGCGCGTGACCGTGGTGACGCCGATGGCCGCCGGTGGGCCGATGACGCCGGTCTCGCGCGTCAACGGTGTGCCGGTCTGCCGTCTGCGCTATCCACGGATCCGCCGGCTGGGCGGACCCTGTCTGTGGCTGGCGCTGGCCGGCCTCCTGTTCGCCCGGCGTCGGCGCTACGACGTCTGCCACGTGCACGTCGCGCGCAGCCTGGCGGTCGTCTGCAGCCTGGTCGGGCCGCTGCTCGGCAAGCGCGTGGTGATCAAGGTGTCCGGCTCCTGGGATCTCGAACGCGGCGCGCTGGCACCGGACGCTCGGCTGCCCGGTCGCATCGCCCGCCTGTGCCTTCGGCGCGCGGATGCCTGGCAGGCGATCAGCCGGCGAATCGCGTCGACGCTGGCCAGTCGCGGCATGCCACCGGCGCGGATCGTCGCGATCCCCAATGCCGTGGACTGCGGCGCCATACGCGCGACGGCCGGGATCGCGTCGCGAAGCAATCGCTACGGCGACGGAACCCGGCTGGTGTTCGTCGGCCGCCTGGTCGAGGAGAAGGACCTGCCGACCCTTCTGGAGGCGTTCGCCGAAGCCTCGGCCGCCAGGCCGGCACTGCGGCTCGCCATCGTCGGGTCGGGGCCGTTGGCCGACGTCCTCGCCGCCCACGCCGATGCACTCGCGATCGCCGACCGGGTGGAGTTCACCGGCCACGTCGAGGACGTGCGGGCGATGCTTGCAGGCGCCGACTTCGGGGTGCTGCCGTCGCGCTTCGAGGGGCTCTCCAACGCGCTGCTCGAATGCATGGCGGCGCGGCTGCCGATGATCGCGAGCCGGATCAGCGGCAACGAGGACTTCGTCCGCGATCGCGAAAACGGCTGGCTGTTCGAGCCAGGCGACCGCGCCGGCCTGGTCGCCGCGCTGCTGTCAGCCACGGACACACCCGACGAAACGCGCCGCGCGATGGGCGCCCGCGCACGCGAGACCGTCCTGCGCCAGGCAGGCATCGATGCGGTGCTGTGCCGTCTGCGTGCCGTCTACGAAGGCCGTCGGGACGCCGTCTGCACGGCGGCGGACGTCGAGCGGAGCCACTGAACGATGTGCGGCATCGCCGGCATCGTCGCCGCCCCCGGCCGGCCGGCCCCGTCGACGGAGCTGGGCAGGCGGATGATCGACGTGATCCGCCATCGCGGCCCCGACGACCATGGCCTGCATTGCGACGAACAGGCCGTGCTCGGGATGCGCCGGCTGTCGATCGTCGATGTCGCCGGCGGCCATCAGCCCGCCTATGCCGCGGAAGGCCAGGTGTGCCTGGTCTTCAACGGCGAGATCTACAACTTCCGCGAGCTGCGCCGTGGATTCGAGAAGCAGGGTGCCCGCTTCGACACCCGTGGCGAGGCGGAGGTGATCCTGCATGCCTATCTGCGCCACGGCGCCGATGCGATCGCGATGCTGGACGGCATGTTCGCGATTGCGATACGCGACCAACGCAGCAACGAACTGCTGCTGGCGCGCGACCGTTTCGGCGAGAAGCCGCTGTACTACGCCCACGGCCCCTGGGGCCTGCTGTTCGGATCCGAACTCAAATCGCTGCTGCAGTCTCCCGACTGCCCGCGCGAGATCGATCCGGCCGCGCTGTCCGCCTATCTCGCCTACGGCTACGTGCCCTGCCCGCTGAGCATCTTCGCCGGCGTGGGCAAACTCCCGCCCGCGCATCTGCTCAGATTCCGCGAAGGCCGCATCGAACTGCGGCGCTATTGGCGTCCGAGCCTCGCCGTGCGCACGCCGCTGGATGAGGACGCGGCCGGGGAGCGGCTCGCCTGGTTGCTCGACCGCGCGGTCTCCAGCCGGCTGGTGTCCGACGTGCCGTTCGGCGCCTTCCTCAGCGGCGGCCTGGACTCCAGCACGGTGGTCGCGTTGATGACCCGCCACCTGAGCCAGCCGGTCAAGACCTTCAGCATCGGCTTCCGGGAAGCGGCGTTCAACGAACTCGCCGATGCGCGACGGGTCGCGCGCCACCTCGGCACCGAGCATCATGAGCTGGTCGTGGAACCCGACGCGGTCGAACTGCTCGAGCGGCTGGTCTGGCATTTCGACGAGCCGTTCGCCGACTCCTCTGCGGTGCCGACCTTCCTGGTATCGCAGCTGGCCCGCCGCCACGTGAAGATGGCACTGACCGGCGACGGCGGCGACGAGCTGTTCGGCGGCTACGACCGCTACCGGCGGCTGCTGGCGATGGAACGGCTCGGCCCACTGCGCGGACCGGCCGGCGTCGCGATGCGGATCGCCGGTGCGGCCCTGCCCGACCCGCTCGGCGGCCGCCTGCAACGGATCGGCGAACGCCTGCGATTGCCGTTCCGCCAGCGCTATCTCAGCGGCGTCGCGCTGATGCGGGCCGACACCGCGGCCGCACTCAACGCCCGCGCCGGCGGCCATGGCCACTACGACCTGCCGGCGATCGACGACCCCGGCGCCGACCTCGGTGCCGGCGACTCGGCCCTGGACCGCGCGGTGGCGATGGACCTGCAGAGCTACCTGCCCGACGACATCCTGGTCAAGCTCGACCGGATGGCGATGGCCAACTCGCTCGAAGGACGCTCTCCGTTCCTGGAGCCGGAGCTGGCGACGTTCGCGCTCAGCCTGCCGGAGCGCCTGCGGGTGTCCGGCGCCGATACCAAGGTGCTGCTGCGACGTGTCGCATCGCGATGGCTGCCGCCACAGGCCGTCGACAAACCCAAGCAGGGGTTCGCGGTCCCGCTGGCGGAGTGGTTCCGCGGCCCGCTTCGTCCGCTGGTCGCCGACACCCTCGCCAGCCGTGCGTTCCGCGAACGCGGCCTGTGCGATCCGGCCGCCGCGCAGGCGCTGCTGGATGACCACCTCGCTGGCCGGGCCAACCGGGATCAGGCGTTGTGGCAGGTGACCTGTCTCGAACTGTGGGCGAGGCGGTTCCTGGACACGACGGCGCAGGAGGAGGTTCCGTGCTGCTGCGCATGACGCTCGCCATCGCGATCATCCTGATGCCGAACCTGCTGTACCTGAAGTTCGGCACGGCGATTCCCGGCCTGAACCCCGCCAACCTGCTGCTGGTGCTGCTGATCGGTGCGCTGGCGCTGTCCGACCGCGACAAGGCGCCGGCGACGACCGGCATCATGACATCGCCACTGTTGTTGTGGGTGGCGACGCTGACGATCGGGTTCGCCATCGCGATCATCACCTCGCCGATGGGCTTCGTCGACGATCTGACCCATCTGAAGAACCTCGTGTTCTTCCCGCTGTTGTACTTCGTCTACCGCCGATGCGGCCTCGACCTGACCTGGACCCGGCGGCTCATCCACCTTTCGATGGCGGTGGCGGTCTTCGCCGGACTGGACGCGGCGATCGACGCCCTGTCCTTCGACACCAGCCAGTACTCCGATGCGCAGCGCAGCGCCGGGCCATTCGGCGGCGTCAACGCCTCCAACCGCGCCGGGGTCTTCTACGCGATGTTCCTGCCGCTGCTGCTGGCGACCGCACTGTTCAACCGGGACCGGCCGAAGCTGAGGCTGGCCGCACTGCTGGGTTGCGCGATCCTCGCGATCGGGATCATGGCGACCTTCTCACGCCAGGCCTACCTGATCGCGATCGTGATCTCGGCGCTGCTGCTGTTGCGGCGGAGCGTGCTGCTGGCGGCGATGCTTGCGCTGATCGCGATTCCCACGGCGGCGCTGCTGCCGGATGCGGTCAGCGAACGCATCGCCGGCACACAGCAGTACGACGCGGTAGGTGCGGTCCAGCTGGACAGCAGCACCGCCAGCCGCTTCGAGATCTGGTCGGGCGCATGGAAGATGTGGAAGGACCACCCACTCGGCGTCGGCATCAACCGCTTCCCGCACTACCTGGGCGACTACTCGTCGACCCACGAATCGCGCGACGCCCACAACGCGTTCGTGCTCATGCTGGCCGAATGCGGCTTGCTGGGCGTGGCCGCGATGCTGTGGCTGCTGTGGCGGCTGCTGAAGCTGGGCCTGGCGATCCGCGAGGTGACGCTGCCGGACGATCACGAGAGCCGGGCGTTGTACGTCGGCTTCATGGGCGCCACCCTGGCGATGGCGCTGGGCAATGTATACGGAACACCGTTCTTCGACGGCCTGGTGATGGGCAATTTCTGGGCGCTGTGCGGCCTGATCGAGCACTACGTGGCACTGAAGGCCGATGCCGCACCCGCGCCTGCGCCGGACACCGCGGAGGCCTCCGACCCGCGGGTGATCGGCGCCTGTTTCCCGTTGTCCGCACGCGCGCTTCCCGGCCGCTACGCCTCCGGCGAACGGTTTGCCGAGCGGCACATGCCGGGTCGCCAGCACACACCGTCATGAAGCAGGCCGTCCTGAGGCAGGTGCGGATACTGGCGGCCATCGCCACCGGATGCATCGGCAGTGCGTCCACAATCGTGCCGCCGGTGCATGCGGCCACCTTCCACGTCCGTGTCGACGGTGGCGACGCCACCCAGTGCAGCGGTCTTGCGGACGCGCCCTATCCCGGCGCCGGCAACGGCCGGGCCTGCGCATGGAACCACCCCTTCGTCGCTTTGCCGCCGTCGGCTCCGGCACGCATCCGGGGTGGCGACACCCTGATCGTCCGGCCCGGCGGTTACGAGATCGGACCGGGCGCACCCGACTCGGGAAACTGTGCCGCCACCGGCGACTGCGCACTGTCGACGCTTCCCGGCGGCCCTTCCCCACAACAGCCGACCCGCCTGCTCGGCGGCTCCTCGGAAGACGTCTGCTCGGCACCGCCGCAGCTGTGGGCGTCCGCCGGCAACCGCGCGGTGATCCGTCTGGACGGCATCGAGCACGTCGAGATCGGGTGCCTGGAGATCACCGATCACAGCGCCTGCATCGTCGGCTATCCGGCCCGCGGCGACGGCGCGCGCGAGGACCTGCGCTGCGCGGAGACGCCCGGTACCGGCGCGGGCTGGGGCCGCGACGGCATCGTCGCCCGCGACGCCGGCAACGTGCTGCTGCGCGATCTCGACATCCACGGCATGGCCGGCAACGGCATCCGCGCGGGCCGGCTGCGCGACTGGACCCTGCGGCGCGTGCGCCTGCATGCGAACGGCTGGGCCGGTTGGGACGGCAATGTCGGCAGCAAGGCAGAGCCCGACTCGGGCAACCAGGGACATATCCGCTTCCTGGACAGCGAGATCGCGTGGAACGGCTGCGCCGAACGCCATCCCGAGCGCACGATCACCGGCTGCTGGGCACAGCAGCAGGGCGGCTACGGCGACGGCCTCGGTACCGCGCGCACGGGCGGCGACTGGCTGTTCGAGAACGTACGCGTGCATCACAACACCTCCGACGGACTCGACCTGCTCTACCTCGACGGCAGCGGCAGCGTCACCCTGCGCCGGGTCCTCGCGTTCGCCAACGCCGGCAACCAGGTGAAGACCTCCGGTCCGATGCGGATCGAGAATTCGATCCTGGCCGGAAGCTGCGGCTACTTCGCCGATCTGCAACGTGCCGAGCCGGAACGTTCGATCATGACCGGCAGCGACCATTGCCGGGCGATGGGCAACACCCTGTCGGTTTCCTTTACCGGCGACTCCCGGGCGGTGATCCGCAACAACGCGATTTCCGGCGAGGGCGACTGCCTGCTGGTCACCACCGGCGGTTCGTCGCGGGCCCGCGCGCAGGTCGTGAACAATCTGTTCGTCGGCGGCGTTCAATGGCAGCCGGACGCCGCTGTCGCCGACCACCGCATCGAGGGCGAACCGACCTGCGGCCACTACACCGTCGACGGCGACGCGCAGCTGGAGTTCGAGCGCAACCTGTTCTGGCAGGTCAAACCGGGATCGTGTCCCGCCGGCAGCCTCTGCGACACGCCACCAGGGCTGCAGCCGTCCGACGACGAGGTGCTGCGCTGGTCGCCGGCCCCGGGCAGCCCGCTGATCGATGCCGGAAAGCCGCTGGACGATCTGGAGACCGATTATTCCGGCAGGGCCCGCGACGGCACGCCCGACATTGGCGCGATCGAGGCCCGTCCGCGCGATTGAGCGCCATCGCCGTGGTGCTGTCGCCAGTCCAGCCACCGGTAATAGACCATGCCGACCCATTCATGCAGCGCATCCTCGGTCTTGACCAGCGCGCTGGCACGGGGGATCAGCGATCCCGGCAACGCGAACGGCACCTGCCGGTAATCCGACGCGAGCGGGCAGGCGTCGAAACCGGCACGCGCCATCGCGTAACGCGCCCTCGGCACGTGCATTGCCGAAGTCACCAGGACGACGTCGCGCGGCAACGCCGGCCGCAGCCGGGCCAGTCGGCGCGCGTTGTCCCGGGTCGTCGTCGACCCGTCCTCGACCCGAAGCGCTTCCGCGGCAACGCCCAGACGCCTCGCGTAACGCGCCATCAGCATCGCGGCCGCGACGGGGCGGGAGGTGTCGCCCCCGCCGTCCGCCGCCTGCTGCGGGCCACCGGACATCACCAGCACGCGTCCCGGCGCCGCACGCCACCAGTCGACGGCGGCCTCGACGCGGCGCCGGCTGGTCAGGCCGAGGGCACTGAAACCATCGGCATCGCCGGACGCGCCGTCGACTGCGCCGGCCAGCACCACGGCGACGTCCGCAGCGGCGTCCCGGCAAACGGCCGAGACGCCGCGCGCCGGCGCCTCCAGCGCGCCGACCAGCAGGTTCGCCACCAGCGGCGTCGTCGCCAGCACGGCCAGCCCGGCAACCGCCACGCAGACGCGCAACAGCCGCCGTGCCCATCGCGCGTGCGAGCGCGCGCACAGGCACGCCCCTGCCAGGGCAACCAGCAGCCAGCTCAGCGGCGACAGCATCCACATGCTCGATCTCCGCGGGCCGTCATGCCAGGGACCTGGAGCCCGTTCATGCGACACCCGTCGTCTTCAGCCTGAAGACCGTTTCGCGGAGCTTCCTGTCCAGGGCGAACACCGGAACGAGATAGAGCAGCAGCCACAGCACACCGCCCACGACGACCCGCAACAGCGGCGCGGCCCCGTCCAGTGGCCCAACCAGGCCCATCGACGCAATGAACATCGCGGCCGCGCCCAGCGCCAGCAGCAGTTCCCGGCCGGCCGGGAACTGCAGCAGGTCCCGCGGACAGAACGCGCACCGCGACAGTGCCAGCATCAGGTAACTGGCCACGGTCGCGTACACCGATCCCATCACTCCGTGAACGGGAATCCACAGCAGGTTGAGGCCGATGTTGGCCGCGGCGGCCGCCAGCGTAAGCAGCATCACGGTCATCGTCCGCTTCTTCAGCAGCAGCCCGTAGCCGCTGACGTCGAGCATCGGCAGCAGCGCGAACAGTGCGCCCAGCCACATGAACACCGGCCCCGACGCGCTCTTGCTGGGACCGGTCAGGACCTCCAGCACGTCGGCGCCCACCGCCCATATCGCCGCGCCCACCCCGATCGAGACATAGGTCACCGGCTGCAGCACGCGCAGCTTCAGCGCCCTCACCTCCTGCGCACCGGAGGTTCCATGGACACGGTTGGCGACCGGATTGAACGCGCCCCACAGCGGATCGCTCATGATCACCGACACCTGCATCGCCAGCGCGCAGCCGATCGTGTAGACGCCGACCGCGGCGTAGTCCCCGAGCATGTGCTTGAGCATGATGCGATCGATCGACACCAGCAACATGCCGACCATCTCGTTGACGACCAGGGGCAGGCTGTAGGCGAGCGATGCGCGATAGGCGGAAAGATCCAGCGACTTCCGCGAGAACGACAGGTTGCGGAATACCCACCACGCGTAGCCTCCGGCCAGCAGCAGTGCGGCGGCGATCTTCCCCGCGTAGACGGCGGTCGCGCTGCGCTGGACCCAGTAGACGAACGACAGGATCAGCACCAGCTCGATCCAGCGCCAGGACACCCGGCTTACGTTGAGCAGGCCGGAACGCTCGCTGACCCGCAACGTCATCTCGACGTGGCTGATGAACACCAGCAGCGGCATCAGCATCAACGCGCCCCAGAACACCGGCGATACCTGCACGCCGCCGAAGCCGATCACGCCCATCGCAACCAGCGCCAACACGCTCCACAACCCCAGCGAGACCGCCATCGGCACGAACACCAGGTTGGTCGCGAAGTGCCGCAGCCGCCCCTCGTCGCCGCCGAACGGATACAGGCGCAGGATCGCGTGCTGGCCTCCGAGCTTGACCACGGCGATCGCCAGCATCAGCCAGGTGTCGTAGTAGCCCAGTATTCCGTACTGGGTGTTGTCGAGCATGCGGGTCAGCGCCGGGAACGAGATGAACCCGGCGGCCATGATCAATACCGTCGCGCCCGAGTAGCGCAGGTAGTGCCGGCCCAGGCTGAGGTTCGGCTGCATGCCCATCTACGGTCTGCCAGCCCGCGTGGGAGCGGCCGCCGTCGCGAGCGTCCCTCCGCTGCGTTGTCGGATGTCCAGGGCGATTGCGCGGTCGGTCAAGGCGGTGCTCGCAGGGTCGACGACATGGCCGCACGCCCGGATGTCCGGGCGGTGTAGGAAGCCCACGGGCGGCCCGGATGACGGTTCGCGTCAACCATCCGAACGTGACGGGCAGCACAACGCGGACAACCTTCCTGGCACGGACCCGGCGCATCCGCCCGCAGCGCTCCGAATGTCCCGCCCCCCGTTCATCCGAACCCTGTCGGACCCGACAACCTGCTGCTGCGTGAATCGAATCCACGTCGCGCTAAGTCCATGACGCAGTTCCTTTTTTCGTCGCTGTTTGCGCGACACAGCGCACAACAGCCCCAGCGACCCGTCCATAGCATCGCTTCCGGCTTCGGGGAGAGCCGCTTTTTTCTTTATTCCACTTGGCATTTCAGTGAATGGCGTCCTTGGCGTCGGAGTCTGTTGGACACAATGATCAAATCGAATCTGAGCAAACGCGCTCTCTGCGTTCTTCTTGCACCGCTTGGCCTGGCCGCCGTTGGCTCGGCCCATGCGGCGACCACCTACTACGTACGTACCGACGGCGGCAACGCCACCCAATGCAACGGCCGCTCGAACACCGCCTATCCGGGCAGCGGAAGCAACCAGTCCTGTGCCTGGAAGCACCCCTACTACGCCCTGCCGAGCAGCGGCACCGCCCGCATCGCAGGCGGCGACACGCTGATGATCGGCCCGGGTGAATACAAGATCGGTTACGGCGCCGAGGGCATGGCCGGCGGCTGCGCGTCCGGCGACCGCAGCGCCTGCTCGCTGGGCAAGGTGCCCAGCGGCCCCAGCGCCAGCCAGAAGACCCGGATCCTCGGCGACAGCAAATCGCCGCCGAAACTCTGGGGCGCGGAGCGCACCTGGAGCGTGATCAGCCTCGACGGCAGCTCGAACGTCGAACTGGGTCACCTGGAGATCACCGACAAGGACCAGTGCGTCTCGGCGCACAGCGTGGCCAGCGCAGCCTGCAACCGCAGTTCGGCGCCGTATGGCAACTGGGCCTCGATCGGCATCTCGGCCAGCAACTCCGGCAACGTCCACATCCACGACGTGAACATCCACGGCCTGGCGCTGCAGGGCATCAACGCGGGCGGCCTGAGCAACTGGACGCTGGAACGCGTCAAGATCAACCGCAACGGCTGGGCGGGCTGGGACGGCAACGTCGGCAGCGCCAGCAGCAACTCCGGCAGCATCGTCTTCCGCGATGGCGAGATCGCCTGGAATGGCTGCGGCGAGAATCCGAGCACCGGTGCGCCGGTCAATTGCTGGGGCCAGAAGGCCGGCGGCTACGGCGACGGCCTGGGCACGCTGCAGACCGGCGGCCAGTGGCTGTTCGAGGACATGTTCGTCCACCACAACACCTCCGACGGCCTGGACATGCTGTACATGGACGGCGCCGACGGCAGCTCGGTGACGATGCGTCGCGTGTACGCGGTCGACAATGCCGGCAACCAGCTCAAGGTCAGGGGCAACAGCACGATCGAGAACTCGGTGGTGGTCGGCAACTGCGCCTACTTCGCCGGCAAGTACTACATGCAGGCCGGCGACATGTGCCGCGCCTCGGGCAACGCGATCTCGGTCACCCTGTCGCCGAACGACAAGGTCTTCATCCGCCACAACACCATCACCGGTGAAGGCGATGGCCTGATCATGACCACCGACGGCGATGCCAGCGCGACGACGACGATCCAGAACAACGTCCTGGTCGGTGCCAACGACTATCTGGCGACGGTCGCCGGCAGCCCGCAGCTGGCGGTGGCGCACATCGTCTACAACAGCTCGGCCAGATCGGTCTACGCCGGCAACCTGGTCTGGAACGTCAAGAACAACCAGTGTCCGTCGGGCAGCATCTGCGGACAGAACCCGAAGCTGACCAATCTGAGCCTGGACGACTTCGATGCGACCCCGCTGGCCAGCAGCCCGGCAGTCGACGCGGTGGCGGTGCTTTCCGGAGTGACGACCGACTTCTATGAAGCGCCGCGTCCGGCGGGCAGCAAGTCGGACATCGGTGCGGTCGAGGTGCAGGCCGGCGGCACCACGCCGTCTCCGACGCCTACCTGCAGCCGCGCCAGACCGGTGCTATCGCTGACCGGCCCCACCGATGCGGTCGCGGTCGGGCTGACCGTCAACTACTCGCTGAAGATCACCAACAAGGACAGCGCCGGGTGCAGCAACACCAGCTTCTCGCTCGCACGCTCGGTACCCAGCGGGTGGACCGGAACGCTCTCGGCGGGCAGCGTTGCCCTGGCACCGGGCGCGAGCTCGACGGTCACCCTCGGCGTGACGGCCGGCAACGGCACCGTCGCCGGTGCCTACAACATCGGCGCCGGCGCCAGCAGCGCCGTCGGCAGCAGCCACACGGCCAATGCATCGGCGGTGTTCAACGTCAAGGAGGTCAACACCTCGGGCGGCCAGGTGACCCAGGCGGTCGGCACCGACAAGAGCGCGTACATCGGCGGCGAGACCGTCTACATGAGCGCCCTGGTGAAGCAGGACGGCACGGCGGTCGCCGGCACGACGGTCCGGTTCACCGCGACCAAGCCGAACGGCATCGAGATCGTGATGAGCGCGACCACCGATGCCCAGGGCTACGCCCGCGCCAGCTTCGTCAGCGGCACCGGTCCGAGCTCGATCGGCAACTACGGCCTGAGTGCGGTCGCCACCGTCGACGGCAAGAGCGTGACCTCGACCACCGGCTTCTCCGTCAACGACGCCGGCGCCGGTCAGTCCGACCCGGTCGAGCCGGCCCCGGTCGAGCCCGACCCGACCGAGCCGCCGGTGGTCGTGGTTCCGCCGGAGGGCGGCGAACTGGCCCAGGAGATCGAGACCAACAAGGGCCTGTACGGCCTCGGCGACAACGTCCATATCAGCGGCCGCGTGCTGGACGGTAGCGACTCGGTGGCAGGCGCCCGCGTCGACATCCGCGTCTACCGTCCGAACGGCAGCATCCAGAAGCTGTACGCGACCACCGACGGCGACGGCCATTTCGAAGCGGTCCACTCGATCGGCTACAACAAGAAGGAAGCCGGCGACTACGCCGTCAAGTCGACGGCTACCGTCAACGGGAACACCGTCACCGCCACGGCGGTGTTCAAGGTGATCCGCTAGGGAACCGCGACCCCTCTCCCCCAACGATTCCATCGTCGGGGGGAGGAATTCATCTGCAGCGTTCCCGGCCGGCTTGCCGCCTCCCGGAACGCGACACGCGATCGGGCGAGGCGACTCGCCCGTTTTTTCTGCGCGAGCGTTCCAGGCAACCGTTACCCGCGCGCCGTCGCTCCCGTCGACATCCCGCCGGGCCGGAGGTTTCCTCCGGAGTCATGCCCGGGATGGCGCGATGCGGGGACTGCATCACGCAGCCCGAATCCACGCACGTCGATCGCTTCCAGCGCACCGGCACGGCTGTAGGTATGGCATCCGTCGCGCGCACCGGCCGCTTCGGCGTCGAGCCTGCCCAGCATCCGCTCGCGATAGCGATCAGGGCCGAGCTCGAGCACTTCGTTGAACACGATCGCCGCGCCGTAGCTGCCGACGCAGTCCTGCGCGGGTCGCACCAAGCGCCCGCGGTCGACGAACAACCGCCCCGCCATCCGGGCGCGTCCTGCGTCGTCGACGATCGGATTGGCCGGATGAGGCCGGTAGGGTCCGGTCAACGTATCGGCCACGAACAGGAACAGGCTGTCGCACGAGCTGGCGCCGCTTTCGGCGACATTGACGAACAGGAACCAGTGCCCGGCGTGGAAGTGCAGCACAGGGTCGACGCATTGCCAGCCTTCGATCAGGTCCGCGAGCGGCCGCCAGTCCAGCGGTGATCCGCCGCACTCGTACAGGGTGACGCGGCAATCCTGCCCCGATTCCACGGTCATGAACCGGCGACCTTCCCAATCGAACACCTGCGGAAACGACAGGTGGCACGGTCGCTGCAGGGCAACGCCGAGACGCTCGGCCTGCCCCGCCGCATCGACACGGAGGCAGGCGATCACGCCTGCATTGACCTCGTCGGGACATTCTTCCACGTAGACGAAATCGCCATCCGGCCCATCGATCGCGCATGGGTCTGCCCAGTAGCATCCGTGCGGCGCGACCAGCGGGCAGTATCCGCTGGCACTGGGGAGGTCGGGATCCATCGCCTCGGACTGACGACGCACAAGTACCGACCAGCGTCCTTCACGCGAACACGCGCGATTCCAGCGATCGCGCACGCGCACGCCGATCGTGGCGACGAAGGCACGCACCGTCGCCAGCCGCCCTGGGCGACACGATGGAGGGACGAGCCGCACGGAGACGACGCGGCGGTCGCCGGCTGCGGGCTCCGGCGCGTGCAATTCCGCGAGCAGCCCGCGGAGCAGCAACGCCGGCAGCTTGCGGCAGGCCCGCTCCCGCTGTCCGCTCAGCGACGCCCGGTAGGTCGCCGCCGTGCCGACGGCCAGTGGACGCCATGTCCCGTCCACGCGATCCGCCTCGAGTCCGACCGTCGTCGCCGCCGGCTCGATCAGCGGCGACAGCAGGACGAATGTCGCGTCGCATTCGTGCAGCAGCGATGCGTCCAGTCGCCAGCAACCGCGGCGGGCGCCCGCGGCGATTTCGGCCGCCCCTTCCAGATCGGCCGCCAGGATCACCAGGTCCGGTCGCCTTTCCCGCAGCCACATGAGCGCGGCGTCCCGCCCGGACTCCGGCGCGGACGGAGGCCGGGCCATGCCGGACTGCGGCACCGGCACGACGGTGGCGAAGCCGGTGCCGGCCGGCGAACGCCATCTCTCGACCGCCAGCGCCATCCGCAATTCCGGCCTGCGGCAGTCACTGCCGGGCAGCTTCGCCCCCGCTACCGGCAACACGTCGACATCGAGCCATCCGGCACGGCCGGCGAGGCGCATGAAGTCGTCGAGCCAGCCGGGCATCGTCGCCGGCGTCACCAGCACGACCCGCAGCGGTCCGGCACGCCGCACGTCCGCCAGGTACAGCGGCGAGACATCCGACGGCGCGTTCGACTCGCCGGACGGGGCCCCACGCGGACTGTCCGGCACCTGCATCATGCGGCGGCCTCCTCCACGGCCGAAGGCCTGCTGTCGACGGGGGTAGTGTCCGCGGACCATGCGATGCCGGTCAGCCACGCCTCCATCGTGTCGAGCAGGCGCTCGCGGTGGCTGCGCGCGTAGAACGTATGGTCGCAATCCGGCCAATAGCGCATCGACACGCGTGGATCGCGGGTGCCGGCCCCGAGGCCCCAGTAGAACTGGCGCGGATGCAGGAACCTGTCGGTATAGCCGCCGGTGAAGATCCACAACGAACGCACGCCGCGCTCCACCAGTCCTGTGAACTGCCGGCGGGCGACCGCCTGGGACGGCCACTCGCGATACATGCTGCTGTCGCCGCCCGCGCGGCCGCCGGGCGGCAGTCTGCGCACCAGTCGCGCGGCGATGCCGGGCCACGCCTGCGGCCCGCGGCGCAGCACGTCGCGGGCACGGGCGAGATGGAACCACGGCCCGATGAAGCTGATGCCGTCGATCATGACCAGTCCGCCGACGCGGGTATCGTCCTGCGCCGCCATCCAGGCAGCGTCGGCGGCGCTGCAGACGCCGCCGACGACGAAGCGGGTCTGGCCGGTCTCGCGGTGCAGCGTCCCGATCGCTTCCAGCGCGGCCTCGCGCGGTCCGCAGCCCTTCAGCCGCGGCGTTTCGCCGACTCCCGGCGACTCATATCGGAACGTGCGGATGCCATGGCGGGCGAGCCGATGGGCCAGTTCGACATGCAGGCGGAACGGCCCGGCCCGCGGGATCAATCCGGCGCTGGGCAGGACCAGGATCGGGGCGCCGTCCGAACGCGTCCCGGTCAGCACCCCGGACAGTCGCGAATGCGGTCCGAACCTCAGGATCTCATCCATCGCCCTGGCCCCCCGCAACGCCGCCGTGCGCCGCCGGCACGGCCGTCGACCACCGGCACAGGGCCTGGCCGAGTGCGTCGACGACCCGGTGCAGGCCGGGCGACATGAACAGTGCCGACTCCATCCGCGTGCTGCCGCCGAAGGCCGGCGTATCCGCATCGAGTACCAGACCGGATTCGGGCTCCAGCTCGAGCGTCCGCATGTGCGGACGGGTCACCGTCCAGAACGCAAGCTGCGATCGCACCACGGGTGCCGGCATCCCGAACGCCGCCAGATCCTCGCGCAACTGCCGCGATGCGTTCATGCCCATCAGCTGTGCATCGTCGCCCGCATCGGGGACCGAGATGCGGCGGTTGCGCAGGATCGAATAGCGGCTTGGCGACCGTCGCTCGGCGGCATCCTCGCGCTCCAGTTCCTGCAGCCAGTTCAGTCCGTCCAGGATCGGCTCCCACAACACGACCAGATCCGGACGGGCCCCTTCCCCGATCCACGACATCACCGGCAACGCGCCGCCACGGAACGCGACCACGACCAGGCGCTCGACTCCGCACACGCCTTCGGCTTGCTCGCGCAGGCGTTCGCGCAGCGCCGACTCGACCACGCACAGGTCACGACGCATGGAATGGAAGTCGGTGTCCTCGCCCAGCCCCATCGAGTCGCCCATGCCGTAGAAATCGAACTGCATCGATACGAAGCCGAGCGACGCGAGGTGATGCGCGATCTCGCTCAACAGCCGCCTGCTGCGCGGCAGCTCGTGGAACAGCGGCGCCACCAGCAGCACGCCCACCCGCAGCCTGTGGCCCCGCGGCATGTGCACCGCCGTGTAGAGCCGGCGTCCGGGCTCTCCCGCCCATTGCGGATGCCAGACATCGGCGCCGTCCCGGCTTTCCCGCATGGGGACCTGCGGCTCGCCCGCCGGCGCTCGCCCGTTCGCTGTTGCCTGCATGGATTGGGTCGCCCGCATGTCCACTCGATGGGTCTCTGTTTCCTGTCGATGCCGTGCGCCCGTTTCGGCCATCCAGCCGGTTTCAGCCGGAGACATGCTTCGAGGATGCACCGCCGAAGAGCCGTTTCAGGCGCGCCCCGAATCCGGGTCTCGGCCCCGAGCCCGGGTCGGCGGGCAGATCGACGGCGATCTCCGAAAGCCCCTGCGACGCGAGGCGTACGAGCTTGATCTGCAGCCCGGTCTCGCGGGCGACCCGCTCGGCCATCTGCATGCCCTGCATCGAATTGCCTCCCAGATCGAAGAAGTTGTCGTCCGGCCTCACCCGAATCCCCAGCATCTCTTCCCAGATCGCCGCCAGGTAGCGCTCCTTGGGGTCGAGGCTCGTCCGCGCACCGCCATTCGTGCCGGCGTCCGCGGCGACATGCCCGGCCGTCGCGGGTTCGGCCGCCGCGCCTTCCCGGCTGCCGGTTCCGGTCGCTTCAACGGCGACGGGAGCAGCGCCGATCATCAACGGCTCGCCATCGTCGAACCGGGCCAGCTCGCGCAGCAGCTGCCTGGGATTGCCGGCGATCGCCTCCAGCATCGACAGGTAACGGCGGTGGATCCGCTCTGCCGTCGACGCCTCGTAGATCTCGGCGTTGTAGACCAGTCCGCCGATCAGGCCACCGGCATTCTCGACGAACCACAGCCCGATGTCCTCGGTCGCGCCCGGCTGCAACACCGGCACCCGCGAGTGGCTGAGTGCGCCCCAGCGGACCGGCCGGTTGCGGGCGTCCTGGAACGAAAAAAGAGACTGGTACATCGGGCTGCCCGTCGGGTTGCCGTCGGCACTGCCGCGCAGGCTCAGGTCCGCCGCGAGATCCTCAAGGCGCACGTCCGGGTTGGCGAAGCTGTCCAGAACCTCGGCCTTGATCCCGCGCACCGCGTCGGCGAACGTGCCCTCGGGATCGATCCGGACATGCAGCGGCAGCAGGGTCGTGAAGTAGCCCATCAGGTGCTCGAGCTCGGCCGCATTGCGGCCACGCACCGGGGTCCCGACGACCTGATCGTACTGCCCGCTCATCCTCGCCAGCACCACGCAGTACGCGGTCAGCAGGACCATGGACAAGGTCGCATCGACGTCCAGGCCGGCCCGGTGCAGGCGCGCGGTCAGTTCGCTGGGGACGCTGGTGGTGATGCTGCGCCCCTCTCCGGACATCCCCCGCCGGCGCGGGTGGTCGGTCGGCAATGCCTTCGGCACCTGCCGGTCCCTCGAATACGCGGAGATCCGCTCGCGCCAGAACGCCAGCTGCCTCGCGTACCCGGGCCCCTGGACCCATCCGCGATGCCAGGCGGAGAAGTCGCCGTAGCTCACCGGCAGCTCCGGCAGGACCGGCTCGCGCCCCTCGCAGCGTGCGGCGTACAGCTCGGACAACTCCGCGTACAGCACGTCGAACGACCAGCCATCCCAGATCAGGTGATGCGGCATGAAGAAGAGCACGTGCTCGTCCTCGCGCAGCCGGAACAGACGTACGACGAACAGGGGCGCGCGGTCGAGGCGCTCGAACGGCACGTGGATCAGCTCCTGGATCCTCCGGCGCAGCGTCTGCTCGCGCTCCTCCACGGCCAGCCCGGACAGGTCCTCGACCTCGCCGATCACGGGACCGATGTCGTCGTGGACGATCTGCACCTCCTCGCCATCGACGACCTCGAAGCCCGTCCGCAGCACGGTCTGCCGCTGGGCGAGCGCGCGCAACGCGGCATCCATCGCAGCGACGTCCATCGGTCCGGTCAGGCGATGCGCGGAAGGCGTGTTGTAGGTGACCTGGCCGGGATTGAAGCGCTCCAGCCGGAACAGGCGTTCCTGCATCAGCGACAACGGCGCGCGACGGCGATCGGGCAGGCGCGGCACCGGGGCGCCCTCCGCCGCGCCGGACGCTCCATCACCGCGTCCTTCGCCGCGTTCGATCAGCGCGGCCAGGCCGGCCACGGTGGGCGCATCGAACAGCGCCCGCATCGACAGGCTCACGCCCAGCTGCCTGTTGATCCGCGCCGTCAGCTGCGCGGCCAGCAGGGAATGCCCGCCGAGGGAGAAGAAATCATCGTCGACGCCGATGCCGGGCAATGCGAGCACCTGCTCCATCAGGGTCGCCACCTCGCGCTCGGTGCCTGTCCGCGGCGCCACCCGTTCCGGCGCCCGCCGGCCTTCGACCGAAGGAGCCGGCAGCGCCTTGCGATCGACCTTGCCGTTCGGCGACAACGGAATCGCAGGCATGAACACCAGGTGCTGCGGCACCATGTAGGCCGGCAGCGACCTGCGCAGGTGTTCGAGCAGGCTTTCCTCGTCGGCGGCGCCGGCCTGCCGGAGCACGACGTAACCGACCAGGCGGACATCGCCGGGACGATCCTCGCGCGCGATCACCGCGCAGTGCGCGACCCCGGGATGGGCGGCCAGGTTGGCCTCGACCTCGCCGAGCTCGATCCGGTAGCCGCGCACCTTCACCTGGAAATCCAGCCGTCCGAGATGCTCCAGCGTGCCGTCGTTGCGCCAGCGGCCGCGATCGCCGGTGCGGTAGATGCGGTCGCCGGCCGTGGCGGCGCCGGCTGCCATCGGGCCGGGTACCGCCGAGAACGGATCGGGCAGGAAGCGTTCGCGGGTCAGTTCCGGACGGTTGAGATAACCCAGCGTCACCCCTGCCCCGCCGATGTAGATCTCGCCCGGCACGCCAACGGGACAAGGCTGGCCATGCTCGTCGAGCACCCACACCGAGGTGTTGGCGATCGGGCGCCCGATCGTGATGCCCCGTTCAGGATGGTCCAGGCACGCGCAGGTCGACCACACCGTGGTCTCGGTCGGACCGTACATGTTCCACAGGCTGCCGCAGCGCGCACGCAGTGCCACTGCGAGCTCCTGCGGCACGCTTTCGCCGCCGATCAGGGCCTTGAACCCGCGGCCGCCGCTCCAGCCTGATTCGAGCAGCACGCGCCATCCCGACGGCGTCGCCTGCATCGCGGTGGCACCGCTGCATTCGAGCAACCGCCGCAGTCCGGCGCTGTCGCGCACCTCGCAACCGGCCATCACGATGCCCGCGCCGGTCACCAGCGGCAGGAACAGCTCGGGCACCGACATGTCGAACGACGTCGTCGTCACTGCGACCAGACGGTCGTCGGCGCCGAGACCGGGCTCGCGGCTCATGCTGGTGAGCAGGTTCACCAGCGCGCGGTGCGGCACCACCACCCCCTTGGGCCTGCCGGTCGAGCCGGAGGTATAGATGACATAGGCCGGTGATTCCGGACCGGCACCGCCCGCGCGCGGCGTACCGGTGCGGCTCCAGGCCTGCGCATCGATGTCGGCGTCCAGCGCCAGCACCCGCTCGCGCGGCAGGCCCAGCGCCTGCGCGGCGCCGCCGAGTTCGATCACGCATGCGAGGCCGGCATCCTCGGCCATGAACTTCAGGCGGTCCGGTGGATAGTCGGGATCCAGCGGCACGTATGCGGCGCCGGCCTTGAGCACCGCCAGCACCGCCGTGTAGAGCTCGGGATCGCGGCGCATGCAGATGCCGACCAGATCCCCCGCGCCGAGCCCGCGTCCCTGCAGGACGCGTGCGAGCGCGTTGGAACGCCGGTCGAGTTCGCCGTAGCTGATCGTCTTCGCAGGCGCGCCGGAAGCATCGAGAAGCCCGTGGACGATCGCGATCCTGTCGGGCGAGGCGGCGGCGACGTCGGCGAACCGCATCTGCACCGGACGCTCCGGATCGAACGCGGTGGGCGCCGGCTGCAATGCCGACAGCGCCGCCTTCTGCTCCGCGTCCAGCCACCCGAGTCGATCCCAGGCGGTTCCTGGATCGGCGACCGCGCTGCGCAGCAGTTCGGCGAACGCGGCCATCCAGCGCCGGATCGTCGCCGCGTCGTACAGGTCGGTGTTGTACTGGCACTCCAGCCGGATCGCGCCGCCGGCCGGCACCGCATTGACGAACAGCTCGAAGTTCTCATGGCTGCGGGCGTTGGCGCTGAACTCGCAGCTCAGCCCCTCGAGCCCCAGCGCATCGTCGTCGACCTTCTGGTCGAGGTTGAACAGCACGCTGACCAGCGGCAGCCGGCTCGGATCGCGCGGAATCGCGAGCTTCCTGAGCAGGGTGCCGAAGGTATAGCGCTGGTGCTCGAACGCGTCCAGCAGGGTCTCCGCAGTCAGCTCCAGAGTCGTGGAAAACGCAGTGCCGCGCTCGACGTCCAGCCGCACCGGCAGGATGTTCACGCAATGCCCGACCAGCTCGTCGTGGCCGCCGTTGGCCTGCCCGGCCGCGGCGATGCCGACCACCAGGTCGGTCTGGCCGCCGAGCCGTCGCAGCAGGGTCGAGAATCCTGTCAGCAGCGTCGAGAACAGACTGGCGCCGTGGCGCGCGCCGAGCTTGCGCACCGCCGCCACGAGCCCTGCATCGAGCACGACATCCTCGCGTGCGGCGACGAACGTGCGGTGGCGGGGACGCGGACGGTCCAGCGGCAGGTCGAGAGTCGGCAACGGATCGCCCAGGCGGCCCAACCAGTACTGCTCGTCCTGCCGGCTCTGCGCGGACTGCATCCACGCCGCCTGCTCGGCGGCATACTCGGCGAAGGACTGCGCCGGCGCGAGGGCACGGTCGCGCTCCCCTGCGACGAGACGCCGGTAGCCTGAGGCGATGTCGCGCGCGATCACGCCGAACGACCAGCCATCGCAGACGATGTGATGCGCGGTCATGACCAGCAGATGGTCCCGGTCGTCGATACGGAAGATGTCGGCACGGAACAGAGGCCCCTGCTCCAGGTCGAACGGCGTCTCGACGGCAGTCTTGAGGTAATCCGCGATGCGGGTCTCGCGCACCTCGACATCCATGCCGCCCAGGTCGTGCGTGCCGACCTCGATCTCCATCCGCTCGGCGATGTAGAGTTCGTCGCCATCGGGGCCGACCGTCGCCCGCAACGATTCGTGCCGCTGCACCAGTTCCTGCACCGCCTGGCGCAGCGCTTCGGGGTCCAATGGGCCACGCAGCCGCAGCGACACCGATTCGTTGTAGGCCAGCGATCCCTCCCGCCCGAGCTTGTCCGCCAGCCAGACCTCACGCTGCGGCTCGGTGACCGGCACCACCCGCTCGAGCGCGGTCTGGGCGAACGGATCGTAGTCGACGGTTTCGAAGCTCGCCGATTCCTGGCTGTTCATGCACTCACCTTCAGGAACTTGCCCGGCGTGGCGGGATCGCGGACGAACCAGGCGGGTTTTCCGCTGGGGTCGCGTCCCAGGCGCGCGCCGGGGACGGGCGGATTGCCGGCGTCGAAGACGGCTTCGGGCTCCCGGCGCCGCGGAATGAATTCGGCCTCCTGCAGCTCGAGAACGGACTCCCTGAATGCATCCACGACCTTGGCGAAGTCCGTCTCCGAATGCGCCGTCGTGAAGAAACACGGAAAGTTGTCGAGAATGTGGACACCGCGGCTGCGCATCATCGCGAACAGCAGGTCCTGCAGCGGATGGTCCTCGGCGAACGCCACCTTCCAGAACGAGGTGTAGTGCTTGATCGCGATCGGCGCGCCGACCTCCTCGCAGAAGGCGTTCATCTCCTCGGCCATCGCGGCGGTTCGCGCGTTCAGCAGTTGCTGCAGCGACGGCCCGGCGTCGCGCAGGTGTTCAAGCACCGCTTTCGCCGCCGCCAACGCCAGCGGATGGCGGACGAAGGTGCCGGCGAAGTAGGTCACGCCGACGGTCGGGATCGAGTCGTCGCCGAACTGCCAGTAACCGCCGTCGAGCGCATCCATGTACTCGCGCTTGCCCGCTATCACGCCGATCGGGAAGCCGCCGCCGACCACCTTGCCGTAGCTGACCAGGTCGGCGTCGATGCCGAACATCTCCTGCGCGCCGCGGGCATGGGCGCGGAAGCCGGTCACCACCTCGTCGAAGATCAGCAGGGCCCCCGACCGTGCGGTGACCTCGCGCAGCTCCTTGAGGAACCCGCCGGGCTGGAAGTCCGGCCGCCGGCTCTGCACCGGCTCCACCAGCACCGCTGCGATCTCGTGCGCCCGCTCGCGGATGATGTCCAGGGTTTCCGGCGTGCCGTAGTCGAGGACGAGCACGTTCTCGGCGGTATTGCGCAGGATGCCCGGCGCCGCCGGAACTGATTTGAGCTTCTTGGTGCCGCGGACGATGACCTCGTCGAAGATGCCGTGGTACGAGCCGGTGAAGATGACCAGGGTGTTGCGGCCGGTCACCGTGCGGGCGATGCGTATCGTGCCCATCACCGCCTCCGAACCGGTGTTGCACAACGCCGCGCGCGCCGAACCGGTGACCTCGCAGACAAGTTTGGCGACCTCGCCGGCCAGCGGATGCTGCGGGCCGATCTCGTATCCCAGCTCGAGCTGCTGACGGACCGCATCGAGCACGAACTCCGGCTGCCAGCCGAACAGGTTCATGCCGAAGCCGTTGAGCGCGTCGACGTACTCGTTGCCGTCCAGGTCCCACACCCTCGCCCCCTGCGAGCGGCACACGACGATCTGGTAGGTGATCTCCTTCAGCAGCGGGCGGAAGCCGTTGACGACGCGCGGATCGGCCAGATGCGGGCGATGCGCCTGGGTGTACTCCTTCGAACGCTGCGTACGCGCGGTGTAGCGGCGGATGAAGGCGTCGAGGCGGGCCCGCTGGCGTCCGGTCAACTCGTCGGCGGAGTTGTGGATCCGCGCGATCGCACCGAATGCCTTCTTCACGTCGTAGCGGGTGTGCGCGAGCGCGACTTCCTCGTCGACGCCTTCGGCATCGGCGACAGCCGGCGGCGACGGCGCGACCTGAGCCGCCGGTCGCGATTCACCCGCGGACGCCTCGGTGACCGGCACCGGCGTCGCAGCGATCGCCGGAGCCTGCACGCCCAGCAGCGCCAGCTGCTGGGCCATCAGCTGCATCTGTTGTGCGATCACGTCACGGACAAGACCACTGCCAGAGGCGCCATCCGTCGACAGCATCGCCCGCGCCTGCGCCGGTACCTGCACGGACACCGGAACCGCTGACGGCATGGCGGCCGCTGATCCGCCCGGCATCGGCACCGGGATGTCGGCAGGCGCAGGCATCGGCGCCGGCTCGGCTTCCGGTGGCAGCAACGCGTCGAGAATCGCCGACAGCCGCGAGAGGCTGGAGCCCTCGCCCATCAGCTGACGGAACGCGATCTGCACCGAGAATGTCTTCTGCAGCTGCAACGCAACCTGGGTCAGCATCAGGCTGTCGAGACCCAGCTCCATGAAGTTGTCGTCGGGGTCGGCGTCGGACAGGTCGAAACCGGCGACATCCTCGATCAGCTCGCTCAGCCGCGTCCGCAGGCGCAGCGCGCGTGGCGGCGGCGCGCTTGCGGCGCTGCCGGTGGGCGTGATGGACACTTGCGTCTCCGTGGCCGCGGTCGCGGCGGTCGATGGCGTTTCCGCCGGGATTGGCATGGACGGATGGGGCAACGGCGGATCCGGCCGGCCAGGGTCACCGACCTCGTCGCGCCCGCCGGTCGGCGGTGCAGGCTCGGCAATCGCCGCTTCGATCCAGAAGCGCCTGCGCTGGAACGGATAGGTCGGCAGTCGCAGCCGCTGCCTGCGCCGGCGATGGTCGAAACCGGCCGGGTCGAGATTCACGCCGGAGCACCACAGCTGGCCGGCTGCGTGGAGGACAGCGTGGACCTCGGCCGCCGGATCGTCGGCCAGGCTCTCCACCGTGCGAAGGCCGCTCTCGCGTACTGCCGGATGCTGTCGGGCCAGACCGCTCAGGGTCCTGCGCGGCCCCGCTTCGAGCAGCACCCTGCCGGGCGCGGACGCGATCGTCTCCAGTGCCGCCGCGAACCGCACCGGCTCGCGCAGATGTCGCGACCAGTAGCGGCTCGATGTCGCCTCTTCATCGGCGAGCAGCGTCGCGGTAACGGTCGACACGATCGGCAGCGACGGCGGCGACAATGCGATTGCCGAGACTTCGGCCTCGAATGGCGCAACCACCGGATCCATCATCGCCGAGTGGAACGCATGCGAGGTGCGCAGCTCCCGGCACACCACGGCGTCGCCTTCGAGTTCGCTCCGGAGTCCGGCGATCGCGTCGTGCGGACCCGCGACCACGCAGGTGCCGGGGGCATTCTCGGCGGCGATCTGCAGCCCCGGTGGCAACCTCGCCGCGACGGCGTCGACGGACAGCCGGATCGAAAGCATTCCGCCGGACGGCTGTGCCTGCATCAACGCACCGCGCCGCGCGACCAGCCGCAGAGCGTCTTCCAGTGCGAACACTCCGGCCAGGGTGGCAGCGACGAACTCGCCGACGCTGTGACCGATCATCGCGACCGGCGTCAAGCCCTGCGCCATCCACATCCGAGCCAGCGCGTACTCGATCGCGAACGTCGCCGGCTGCATGACCGCGGTCGGCAGCAGGGCTTCGGGATCGTCGCCGAACATCTTCTCGCGCAGATCGAAGCCGAGACTTTCCGACAGCGCCCGCGCGCAACGGTCGATCGCGTCGCGGAACACCGGCTCGACCGCATGCAGCGCACGGCCCATCCCCGCATAGGTCGCGCCCTGTCCCGGGAACATGAACACCACGTCCGGCTCGCGCGCGGGCTTGCCGCGTGCGATCGCCGACTCCAGCTCCCTGCCGCGCAACTGCGCGACGGCATCGCCGGCGTCGCGACAGACCACTGCGGTGCGATGGGAAAAAGTCTTGCGACCGCGCGCCAGCGTCCATGCCACATCGGCCAGATTGATCTCCGGATTGCTTTCCAGGTGCTCCGCGAGCCGCGCGCACGACGCCTGCAATGCATCGGGCGAGCGTGCCGACAGCACGATCAGCTGCGGGCCGTCGGCGGGCTCGGCCGGCTCCGGCCGGGGCGCTTCCTCGAGTACGACATGGGCATTGGTGCCGCCGACGCCGAAGGAGCTGACACCCGCGCGGCGCGGTCCCGCCGATTCCCTCCAATCGTACGGCGCATCGTTGACCACGAACGGCGAGCCGGCGAATGCGATGTCGGGATTCGCCGTCCGGAAATGCAGGCTGGCCGGGATCCGTCGCTCGCTCAGCGCCAGCGCGGTCTTGATCACGCTGGCCGCGCCCGCGGCGATCACCATGTGGCCGACATTGCTCTTGAGCGACCCCACGCGGCAGAAGCCGCTATCGCCGGTGGTGCGCCGGAACGCACGGGTCAGGCCTTCGATCTCGATAGGATCGCCGAGCGGCGTCGCGGTTCCGTGCGTCTCGACATAGCCGACGCTGCGGGCATCGATGCCGGCATCGTCGTGCGCCATCGCGATCACCGCCGCCTGTCCCTCGCTGCTCGGCGCGGTGAAGCTGGCCTTGTGTCCGCCGTCGTTGTTGACGCCGATGCCTCTCACCAGCGCGTAGACGCGATTGCCGTCCGCGCGCGCGGCCGACAACCGCTTCAGCAGCACCACCGCGGCACCGTCGCTGAACACCGTGCCCCGGGCCTGCGCATCGAAGGTGCGGGTGCGGGCGTCCGGGGACAGCATCGCACCCTCCTGGTACATATAGCCGCTGTTGGGCGGACAGGTCACCGACACCCCGCCGGCGAGCGCCATCTCGCACTGCCCGGAGCGGATCGCCTGCACCGCCTGGCAGACCGCCACCAGCGAGGTCGAGCATGCGGTGTGCACGCTCACCGCGGGGCCGGTCAGGTTGAGCTTGTTGGCCGCACGCGTCGCGATGTAGTCCTTCTCGTTGCCGAGCATCACCTGGAACGCGCCGATCGTTCCCACCAGGTCCTGGCGCGGCGCGACGTGGCGCTGGTAATAGGTCCCGTTGTACATCCCCGCGAACACGCCGACCCTGCCGCCCGCGTCGTCGGGAACATGCCCTGCCCGCTCCAGGCATTCCCAGCACATTTCCAGGAATATCCGCTGCTGCGGATCCATCAGCTCCGCCTCGCGGACACCGATTCCGAAGAACGCGGCGTCGAACCGGTCGACACCGTCGATCACGCCGCGTGCGCGGACGTAGCGCGGATCCTCGCGCTCCGCTCGTGCAATCGACGGATCGAGCCGATCCGGTGCGAAGAACGTGATGGTGTCGCGGCCCTCGCACAGGTTGTCCCAGAACGCCTCGACATCCGCCGCTCCGGGAAAGCGCCCGGCCATCGCGACGATCGCGACCGGGTCGTCGGCATCCTTCCCCGCACCCGCCCCGGCGCTCTCATGCGCCGCGTGCGCGGGTTGCGCGGGTCTCGTTCCCGCGGTCCCGTGCCGGTCGCACCGGGCAGCCAGTGCAGCGGCCAGCCGGTGTGGCGTCGGGTGGCTGAACACCTTGGTGGTGGCGACGCTGCAGGTCGGTGCGTCCGGCGATTCGGGGGGATGGTCCGGCAGCGACCGGGTCAGCGTCTCGGCCAGGCGCACGGCCAGCAGCGAGCTGCCGCCGAGCTCGAAGAAGTTGTCGTGGCGACCGACGCCCTCGATTCCAAGAACCGCGCCGAACGCATCGCAGATCGCGTTCTCCACCGCGCCGACCGGGGGCTCGTAGGCGTTGGCGAGGTCCGGGCGCCGCGGATCCGGATCGGGCAGCCGTCGGCGATCGAGCTTGCCGTTCGGCGTCAGCGGCCATTCGTCGAGCGTGATGTAGCGAACCGGCAACATGAACTCCGGCAGGCTGCCGGCAAGGAATTCCCTCAGTTGCGACGGTGCTGCCGGCCGCTCCGACGGCAGCACATAGGCCAGCAGACGTTTCTCGCCGGATACGCCCGCCCGCGCCTCGACCGCGCAGGAGCGCACACCCGGATGCCGGGCCAGGGCCGCCTCGATCTCGCCCAGCTCGATCCGGTAGCCGCGGATCTTCACCTGGGTGTCGGCGCGGCCAATGAACTCGATCACGCCGTCCGCCCGCGCACGCACCAGATCGCCGGTCCGGTAGAGCCGCGCGCCATCTGCAAAAGGATCCGCTACGAAGCGTTCCTCGGTCAGCTCCGGACGCTTCAGGTATCCGATCGCCAGACCGGCGCCACCGATGAACAGCTCGCCTGCCACGCCCGCCGGAAGCGGACGTCGCTGCCGGTTCAGCACGCGGATCCGGGTACCGGCGATCGGTCTGCCGATCGGGATCGACGTTGCATCGCTGGCCGATGCCGTCCCGACCGGATGCGTGCAGGCGAAGGTCGTGCACTCGGTCGGTCCATAGCCGTTGTGCAGGCGAATTCCCGGCACGGCCTGCAGCATCCGCCGCACGTGCGGCACCGACAGCGCCTCGCCGCCGGTGAACAGTTCTTTCAGGCCGGCGAGGTGACGCGGGTCGTCGTCGACCACCGTGTTGAACAGCGCAGCGGTCAGCCATGCCGTGCTCACAGCGTGCCTGTCGATCGATCGCGCAAGCCCGGCCGCGGTCGGCAACCGCTCGTCATGCACTACCACGCAGCCCCCGTTGAGCAGCGGCCCCCAGATCTCCAGGGTCGATGCATCGAAGCCCAGTGGTGCCGCGTGCAACATGCGCGTATCCGGCCCCAGCGCGATGTAGTCGACGCCGCACACCAGGCGCAGGATCGCGCGGTCTGGAATCTCAACGCCCTTCGGCGTACCGGTCGAGCCCGAGGTGTACATCACATAGGCCAGAGAATCCGCACTGCGCAGGTCGGATCGATCGCCAGCCACGTTGGCGCGTGCTTCGCCGGAAGGCTGATGCATCGCATCGGCGACGACGCGCGGGACACCTTCCATCACGCCGGGAGGACCGCCATCCGCACCGACGACGACGGCAGCGACGTCGGCGTCTTCCAGCATGAAGGCCAGACGCTCCGGCGGATACGCATCGTCGAGCGGAAGATAGGCCGCGCCTGCCTTCAGTATTCCAAGCACGGCCACGATCGCGTCGACCGAACGCCGCATCGAGACCGCAACCACCATGCCCGGGACGATTCCGGCGCCGCGCAGCCGCGCGGCCAACGCATCCGCACCGGCATCCAGCTGCGAGTAGCTGAGTGTGCAAACGCCGTCGACGACCGCGGTCGCCCCCGGCTGGCGTCCGGCGACCGCCTGGAATACGGATACCACCGAAGCGGTGCCGCCCGCTGCCGCATCCGGATCGAAACCCGGCGGTCGTTCCCAGCTGCACTCGCCCGGCGTCGCGATGTCGATCGCATCCAGCGGCTGTCCCTGCAGCAACGCTTCCAGCGCACGCATTGCCGCGGCGGCCATCGTCTCGACCGCCTGCGTCGATAGCGGCGCCCGGAACGCGATCTCGAGCGCGAGAGCTCCGCCGGCGGAGAAGCTCCAGACCGAAGCCGTCGCGAGGTCATCGCCACCGGCGCCGCATCCGTCCACGACCCACGCACACGCGCATGCCGCGTCCACGTGCGCAAGTTGCGCGATCCCGTTGCCGGCACCCTCCTGAACGGCCTCGCCCGTCGCGATCGCGATCTCGCCCTGTTCGATGCCATCCGGGCCGATCCGGGTGGCCAGGACACGCTCGACCCCGCTCAACCGCCCCTCGGCCAGCGCGAGGGCGACGACCAGCAGATCGACGCGTGCGGCCCCGTCGAGCACGCCCAGCGGCGCGCGCAGCGGCTCCGGCAGCGGGATCCGGGTGCGCTGCCAGCCGGACTCGCCGTCCGCCGGCCGTCCAGGCAGCGCATCGAGCAGCGCTGACGCCTGCGGGAAGGCGCCGGCATGCATGGCCGGCTCACCCATGGCTGCCGGCGCCCTTCGTCATGGCATCCAGCGGTGGGATTCCGGACGGCGCGAAGTCGCTCGCATCCGCGGCAGCGGCCGCAGCGATCGGACGAAGACTCAAACGACGGATGCATCCGATCTGTTGCATGGAAGACCCTTGCATGACAACGACAGCAGATCCTGCGGCTATCCTCTGACAACGGTTCCCGATGGCGGATTCGGCCAGCCCGATGGATTCCGGAGCGACGGCTCAACGGAGTAGGATGTCCGGGCAATGCCGGTTGCGGCACGCTGATCGGGGGAGCCCATGAAGGCGGATCTGGCCGACATCTATTCGCAGCTCGACCTGCGGCCCGACTGCAGCCTGGAGGAATTCCAGTACGCGTATCGGCGCCGGGTCGCCCAACTGCACCCCGATCGTCGCGGCGGAGAGCTGTCCCCCGAGATGGAACACACCCTGCGGACGCTGATTGCGCTGCACGCCAGCGTCTGCGATTTCCACCGGCGCCATGGGCGGATGCCCGGCGCCCTGCCCCAGCCCGAAGCCGAATCACCTGCGCCATCGGACATCTTCTCGCCGGCGTGGCCGCCGCAAGAACCCGAGCGCAAGCGGCCTGGCCCGGTGCGGACCACCCTCACCCTGATCGCGCTGTTCGTCGCGCTGATCGTGCTGCTGGCGTCGTGGAGCTGGCTGACCTCGCGTACCGGCACCGGCGTGGGCTTGTCCGGCCCCGCTGGACCCGGTGCCGGGCGCCACGTCGCTGCCATGCAGGCGACCGGTCCGAACGGGATCGCCCCATATCCGCCTGATCTCCGCCTGATCTCCGCGGCCCCTTCGCCTACCTCGCACCACGCCGGAACAGCACCACCTCCACCGTCTGCAGCAGGATCATCACGTCGAACAGCAGCCCCTGGTTCTTGACGTAGAACAGGTCGAAGGTGAGCTTCTTCTCGGCGTCGGCCACCGACGCGCCATAGGGATACCGCAGCTGCGCCCAGCCGGTCAGGCCCGGCTTCACGCTATGGCGCAGGTGGTAGTAGCGGATCTCGCGATTCAGCATCTCGACGAATTGCGGCCGTTCCGGGCGCGGACCGACGAAGCTCATCTCGCCCCGCAGGACGTTGAACAGCTGCGGCAGCTCATCGAGCCGGGTCACGCGGATCCAGCGCCCGACCCGGGTGCTGCGGTCGTCGCCGCGACTGGCCCAGCGGGCTACGCCGTCGGATTCGGCATCGACCCGCATGCTGCGGAACTTGACCAGTTCGAAGGTCCTGCCGTTCTCTCCGACCCGCGTCTGCCGGTACAGCACCGGCAGGCCGGACTCCAGCCAGACCGCAAGCGCGACCAGCAGCATGACCGGCCATGCAATCAGCAGCAGCGCGCTGGCGGCGACCAGATCGAACAGGCGCTTGCTCAACCGGCGTACCAGCGAATGGTCGAAGCCGCCCGAGAACACCAGCCACGACGGATCGGCGACGTCGGGCTTGACGATTCCCGCCTCACGCTCGAAGAAGGTGGAAAGATCCGAGACCGCGATGCCGCGCTGTGCGCAGGCCAGCATGCTTTCCATCGGCAGGCAGCCGCGCCGCTCGTCCGGCGCGACCACGATCTCGTCGACGCCCAGCCGTTCGGCCAGATCCACCAGGCCGTGCGGCTCGTGGATCGACAGCGCGTCGGCGACCTTCACCGGCTGGCCCGGCACGGCGACGAAGGCAGCCACCACGAACGACTGCCGGTCCGCCGCCCGCCGCAGACTGCTGTTGATCTGGGCGGCGTTGTTGCCGGCGCCGAACACCAGCACCCGGCTCTTGAAGATGTCCGTGCCGGTGAGCCGGCGCGCCAGCGAGCGCAGCGCGACCACCCCGACGAAGCCGAAACCCATCGTCATCAACAGTACGCTCCTGCCGACGTGGGTGGACGGCACGAGGTAGTACAGCACCAGCAGGCCTATCCCGCCGAACGCGAAGGACAGCGCCAGACGCAGCAGGAACTCGGATCGCCGATGGCGCAGATAGGCCTGATACAGCCCGAAGCACGACATCGCGAGCACGATGAAGACCGCCACCAGCCACAGTCGCAGCTGCCCGCGGTCGAGGAATATCCGCAGGCCGTCGGGATCGTCGAGGAACCTGAGCCACACCGCGAGCTGTGCGGCGGCGACGATCACGAGGGTCTCCAGCAACCAGAGCAGGCGTACCGCCCGGCTGGTGCGGCTCTTCGAAACGGCTGTCACCTACGCATCTCCCACCGCTGACGGGTCGCCACGTCTGCCAGGTCGCTCCCGGACTCACGGTCCCGGCCGATCGCCCGCACGGCGTCGCCTCGCCATGCACGGCAGGGGTCGCGCGGCTGCCGCCGTCACGGTGAACGTCTTCGCGGCGCCCGGTAGCAAGGGAACACCACGTCTTGACATCAACGCAATACGGCGGCGTTCCGGCCACCGCCGCCTCCCTGCCTCCAAGTCCGCCATGCGGGCTGCGGACATCCGCCCCGCGACGGCGGAATGCATCGCCTGCGAGGCGCGCGTCGCCCCTCCGGCGAAAAGGCCCGGCCGCGCATCGCATGGCTCTCGGGCCAGAAACCGGAAAACCGGAATCGCGCCCTGTCCTGACGGGGACGCGGCCGACGTTTTTCCTTGGGAGATGAACTTCCGCACAGGCAGGTCCGAAGTGCCGCACGCCACGCTCACGGAAACCCGCTCCGGGCTGCGCAGGATCGCCGCCGAAGCCGCGCAACTGCCGGGATTGCGCCGGCTGGCGCAACCCGTCTATCGCCGCATGTTCCGGCGGCCGTTCCAGGAGGAGGCGTGCTACTACGGCATCTACGACAGCTATGCCGAAGCCGCATCCGCCGCCCCGGCCACCCTGCCGAAGTCGTACGACACGACCGCATCCGGGCGGATGTACCACGACCGGCTCGACCAGGTCAGGGTCAGCGACTATCCGATGATCCATTGGCTGTCGCGCCTGCTTGCGCTCGGCAACCGCTCGGTGTTCGACCTCGGCGGACACGTCGGGATCAGCTATTACGGCTTCTCGCGCTATCTCGACTATCCGCCGGACATGCGATGGACGATCCATGACGTCAACGCGGTGGTCGTCGCCGGTCGCGAACTCGCCAGACGCAAGGACGAGCGTGGCCTGCTCCAGTTCACCGATTCGCGCAACGGCGTGGACGGCAGCGACATCATGATTTCCTGCGGTGCGCTGCAGTACCTGGACTACACCCTGGCCGAGCTCCTGAAGCCGCTGCGAAAGCGTCCGGCGCACGTGCTGATCAATCTCACGCCGATGCACAGGCGGATGAACTTCTTCACCCTGCAGAACATCGGCTTCGCCATATGTCCGTACCGGGTGCCGGCGGTACCCGACTTCATTGCGGACATGGAGCGGCTCGGCTACCGGGTGGAGGACCATTGGGAATCCTTCGAACGCAGTCTCCACGTGCCGTTCTCTCCCGAGCACGATGTGGATTGCTACCACGGTTTCTACTTCCGTCTCGCCACTCCGATCGCGATGTCCGCGCACGCGGCAGGTGCAGCGGAGCTGCCGAGGCCGGCCGTCCAGGCGATGGGCTGAGGACCGCCGATGTCCGTGCCCGTCCTTTCGCCGGATCGACCGCACGAACATGCGATGACCGGGGATGCGCCGGACGCGCGCGCGTCGGCGAAGAGGGAACGGGTCAACGAGATCGACCTGCTGCGCTTCATCGCCGCGCTCGCGGTGGTCTTCTTCCACTATGCCTTTCGCGGCTATGCCGGTGGCGACCGGACGATCATGCCCTATCCGTTGCTGGAGTCGGTCGCCAAGTACGGGTTCAAGGGCGTCGAGCTGTTCTTCATGATCAGCGGGTTCGTGATCCTGATGACCGCGTCGAACGGAAGCCTGCGCTCGTTTGCGGTTTCGCGTTTTGCGCGGCTCTATCCCGCGTTCTGGGCATGTTGCACGCTGACCTTCGTCGCGATCGTGCTGTTCGGCGGCGACCGCTTCTCGGCATCGTTCTCGCAGTATCTGGTCAACATGACGATGCTCAGCGGCTTCGTCGGCGTACCGTCCATCGACGGCGTCTACTGGTCGCTGTTCGTCGAGCTGCAGTTCTACGCAATGGTCGCCGGCGTGCTGATGATCGGCAGGATCTCCCAGGCGCAGATGTTTCTGGCGCTGTGGCTGGCGGCGACGATCCTGCTCGAACTGTTCCCGGTCGCGCCGCTGCGCTTCCTCCTGATCACCGACTACGCCGCCTATTTCATCGCAGGCGCGGCCGCCTTCCTGATCTGGTCGCGCGGCAGCTCCTGGCTCCGCTACGGGATGATCGGGATCTGCTTCATTCTGGCGCTGCGCGATTCGCTTGGTGGAATCGAGGGCTTCGAGCGCCACTTCGACACCCGGATGAACGTCATCGTCGTCGTCGCGATCATCGCATCCTACTTCGCGGTGATGCTGCTGATCGCGACCCGGCGCACCGGTGCGTTCGGCCGGCGCCGCTGGATGGTCGCGGGCGCCCTGACCTATCCGCTGTACCTGATCCACCAGAACATCGGGTACATCATCTTCAACATCGCCTACCCCGCGTTCAATCCGCACCTGGTGTTCTGGGGCACGCTGCTGCTGGTCCTGGCGGCGTCGTATCTGGTGCACGCGCAGATCGAGCGTCGGTGCGCCGGAGCCCTCAAGCGGACCTGCAACCGCGCGCTCGATGGCGCGAGCCGATGGGTTTCGCGACTACGGACACAACTCTCGCCCACCGCGCGACTGCACCGGCGATTCGGCGACGAAAGCACATCCGGCAAACCGAACTGAGCCCGCAGCCAGCAGGAACCTGCATCCGGAAACCCTCGAAACAGCCTCTCCTCATGCATGGGACCGACGTCGACTGGTCCGCCCCACCCCTTCGGCGACAACAATCATGGCGTCCATCATTGAAGCACCCGAGGGCAAGCCGGAACACGACGTCATCACCCTGATCCGCAGCGACCTGTTCCGCCATGCCGGGCGAACATCCGCATCGGCCCTGTTCCATCACCTGCTCTGTAACCGCTCCTTCAGGTACTGCTTCTGGCTGAGGGCCTGCCGATCGCCATGGACGATCGTCAGGGTGATCGCAAAGCTGATGCATCGGTACCTGTCCAACAAGTACGGCATACAGATTCCGGCACGCACACGGATCGGGCCGGGACTCTACATCGGCCACCACATGGGCATCATCGTGAACTGGACGGCGACGATCGGCAGCAACTGCAACATCGGCCAGTTCACCACGATCGGATCGAATCACGACAACGCCGCGCGGATAGGCGACCGCGTGTACATCGGTCCGGGGACCTCGATCGTCGAAGGTGTGACGATCGGCGACAACGCCACGATCGGCGCCGGAAGCATCGTGGTGAAGGACGTCCCCGCGGATGCGACGGTCGCCGGCAATCCCGCGCGGGTGATCTCGTGGAAGGCACCTGCGCGCTATGTCCAGAATCCTTGGCGGGGCTGATTCCGCAGCGGCCACGCAAAGCACGACGAGGGTGCAGGTCGACGGCCTCCGGAATCAGGTCGGCATCGCAAGCATGCGAATTCGCGCATCGATCGCGTGCGCGGCAGGACGTTCCCTGGCCCGGAAAAGCAAAAGGGCCGGCGAAATTGATCGCCGGCCCTTCTGCATCTGTATGGCGCGCCCGGAAGGATTCGAACCTCCGACCCCCAAGTTCGTAGCCTGGTGCTCTATCCAGCTGAGCTACGGGCGCGTAGTCGAAAAATTATGACGTCAGTCGCCACCTTCGTCAACAATTTTCCTTCTCTTCTTTCATCAAACACCGGCCGTCGTCGTCGATTCTCGATCGCCGGCGACGCGGCCCTTCGAACGTCATCCCGTCGAGACCGATGTCCGTCCACTCCGGTCTAGGCCCGCGAACCGGTGGTAACAGACCCCGGCCACCGCAGCTGCGGTGGCCCGGTGACGCCACGAGGTTCCGTCGTCTGCAACGGCCTGTCCGAACCGATCACCGTCGGACATGGACAAACCGGTCAGGAGCCAGGACAGGAAGAACTGGCGGAGAGTGAGGGATTCGAACCCTCGATAGAGCTTTTGACCCTATACTCCCTTAGCAGGGGAGCCCCTTCAGCCTCTCGGGCAACTCTCCGCGACACGCAAGCCTGTGCGGGCGGAAAGCATAACGGCTCACCCTTCCCGCGGCAAACTTTTTCTCAGCTCGCCGCCTTGCCAGCATCATCCGGCGCGTTTTCGCCGCGCTGGATACGCTGATAAATCTCTTCGCGGTGCACCGCCACGTCTTTCGGGGCAGTGATACCGATACGCACCTGGTTGCCCTTCACGCCGAGCACGGTGACGGTCACCGTGTCGCCGATCATCAGGGTCTCACCGACGCGACGCGTCAGGATTAGCATCGAGAAATCTCCTCATGCCGACGCTTCCGCGCCGACGATTGCATCACTGCCGTCAGGAACGGGTGATGCTTCCGGTGAAAAACACAATTCACAATTATCCTATTGCATGGGGCTCGCCACAAGCGGCAAAAACCCCCATGCCCCACTCAGCTCAGGCGCTGTTCAACCCATGCCGGCACTCCGGCCAGGGCCGACGCCAGCTGCGGACCGTCCTCGCCGCCGCCCTGGGCCATGTCGGCACGCCCACCGCCCTTTCCATTGATCTGACCGGCCACGAAGCCGATCAGTTCCCCCGCCTTGACCCGTCCAGCCGCATTGCCGCTGACTCCGGCCACGAGGGCGGCCTTGCCCCCGGCGGTTCCCGCCAGAACGATAACCGCGTCCCCCAGTTGCTGTTTGAGACGGTCCACCGCCTCCCGCAGCGCCTTGGCATCGAACCCCTCCAGACGTTCCGCCACTACTCGGATTCCACGGACTTCGCTCGCTGAACCGGCCAGATCGGAGGTCGCCCCCGCCGCCGCCTTGGCCTTGACGGCCTCCAACTCGCGCTCCAGCTTCTTCTGGCGCTCGATCAGGGCCCTGAGCTTGTCGGCGACCTCGGCCGGCTGGCCTCCGAGCATCCGGGCGGCCTCGTCCAGGCGTGCCTCCTCCAGCGCCACGTGGTCCAGCGCTCCCTGCCCGGTCAGCGCCTCGATCCGGCGCACTCCGGCGGAGACACCCCCCTCGGACACGATCTTGAACAGTCCGATGTCGCCGGTCCGGCCGACATGCGTGCCTCCGCACAGTTCGGTGGAGGCGTCGCCCATCCGCAGCACCCGGACCTCGTCGCCGTACTTTTCGCCGAACAGGGCCAGGGCGCCGAAGTCGAGTGCTTCCTGCATGCCCATGTGATGGATCTCGGCCGCATGGTTGCGGCGGATCTCGGCGTTGACACGGCGCTCGATCTCGGCCAGCTCGACCGCCGACACCGGCTGGAAGTGGGAGAAATCGAATCGCAGGCGGTCGGGAGCGACCAGCGACCCCTTCTGGGTCACGTGCTCGCCGAGGACCGCGCGCAGCGCGGCGTGCAGCAGGTGGGTCGCGGAGTGGTTGAGTACGGTCGCCGCGCGGCGCTGTCCGTCCACGGCACCGAGCACGCGGTCCCCGCGCTTCAGCGTGCCCGCCTGGAGGCGGCCGACATGACCGTGGAACTGGCCCGCGAACTTGAGCGTGTCCTCGACGACGAACCGGGTTCCGGCCTCGTCGAGTTCGCCGGTGTCGCCGACCTGGCCGCCGCTCTCGGCATAGAAGGGCGTGCGGTCGAGGATCACCACGCCGGCCTGGCCGGCCTCGAGCCGGTCGACGGGGGTGCCGTCGTGCAGCAGCGCCAGCACTTCCAGGCCACCTTCGGTCAACTTGTCGTAGCCGAGGAAGGCGGTCGCCGGCAGCTGCGCGGCCAGCTCGGCCGGCAGACTGGTCGCGTTGCCGAACCTGCCGGACTCGCGCGCCTTGCGCCGCTGTTCCTCCATGGCGGCCTCGAACCCGTCCATGTCCACCGTCAGTCCGCGCTCGCGGGCGATGTCGGCGGTCAAGTCGACCGGGAAGCCGTAGGTGTCGTAGAGGCGGAAGGCGTCGGCGCCTGGAATGCGGTCTCCGGCACGGGCCGCGACTTCGTCGAAGATGCGCATGCCGGCATCGAGGGTCTCCGCGAAGCGCTCTTCCTCGGCCAGCAGCGCACGCTCGACGAGCTCGCGCTTCTCCACCAGCTCGGGATACGCATCGCCCATCACCTCGATCAACGGCGCCAGCATGCGGTGGAAGAACGGCTGCTTCTGTCCGAGCATCCAGCCGTGGCGCAGCGCCCGGCGGATGATCCGGCGCAGCACGTAGCCGCGGCCCTCGTTGCTCGGCAGCACGCCGTCCACGACCAGGAACGCGCAGGCGCGGATGTGGTCGGCGATCACGCGCAGTGACTTGTTGTCGAGGTCGGCGATGCCGGTCAGTTTCGCTGCCTCGGCGATCAGGCGCTGGAACAGGTCGATCTCGTAGTTGCCATGCACGCCCTGCAGGACAGCAGCGACGCGCTCCAGGCCCATGCCGGTGTCGACGCACGGTGCTGGCAGCGGCACCAGGGTGCCGTCGGGCTGGCGGTCGAACTGCATGAAGACCAGGTTCCAGATCTCGATGAAACGGTCGCCATCCTCGTCCGGCGAACCGGGAGGGCCGCCGGGGATCTGCGGACCATGGTCGTAGAAGATCTCTGTGCAGGGGCCGCAAGGGCCGGTGTCGGCCATCTGCCAGAAATTGTCGGATGCGTACGGGGCGCCCTTGTTGTCGCCGATGCGGATGATCCGCTCGGCCGGCACGCCGACCTGGTCGCGCCAGATCGCGTAGGCCTCGTCGTCGGTGTGATAGACGGTGACGGTCAGGCGCCCCGGATCGAGCTTCCAGACTCCCGTCAGCAGCTCCCAGGCCCAGCGGATCGCGTCTTCCTTGAAGTAGTCGCCGAACGACCAGTTGCCCAGCATCTCGAAGAAGGTGTGATGACGGGCGGTGTAGCCGACCTGGTCGAGATCGTTGTGCTTGCCGCCCGCCCGCAGGCAGCGCTGGACGTCCGCTGCGCGTACGTACCCGGGCTTCTCGCTGCCGAGGAACACGTTCTTGAACTGCACCATGCCCGAGTTGGTGAACAGCAGGGTCGGGTCGTTGGCCGGCACCAGCGGGGCTGACGGCACGATGGTGTGGGCCTTGCCCCGGAAGAATTCGAGGAAGTCGCTGCGGACCTGATGGGTACTGATCTTGCGGACGGTGTCGGAAGGGGTGCTCATGCCTGGCGCGGGATCTGGGGCTGGGCCGGGGCGCCATGCCCCGTCGCAGCCCACAGAATGGGGGCAGCGACCGGAGCAGGCAACCGAACGGGAAGCCCGATAGCCTAGCAGGCTGCGGGAGGCCGTGTATCTTCCGGTCATGCCGCCCGGCCATGTCATCCTTCCGCACGGCCCGCTTGCCCACCCGCGCGGATCGCCGCATGGCAACGTCGCCCCGTCGGAATCCGGCCCTCCCCCGATCCCCAGCCGTCCCGCGACTACTCCCGCCGAGTGCGACGTGGCAGGACGAGTCCGACCTGGTCAGGGACAAGGGCTGGCGGTCAGGCCAGCTCGTCGGGATCGAAACGCGTCGCGATGCGGATCTGCTCGCCGGTGAATCCCCGTCTGGCGAGCATGTCAGCGGCCTTCCGCCGAACGCTGAGGTCCGAAAGCGAATCGGCCACGCCATGGCGACGCATCACCAGTGACCGCGCCAACTCGACCCAGTCGCCGCCGAACGTCGCCATTGCCGCTTCGATGGCGTCGTCATCGAGTCCATGCACCGACAGCTCGGCACGGATCCGGATCGGGCCATAACCGGCGCCCGCCCGGCTGCGAACCATCTGCTCGGCGAAGCGGGCGTCGTCCTGCCAGCCTTCGCCGGCCAGGCGGTCGACCGCCGCCACCACTTCTTCATGCTCCAACCCGCGGGCGGTGAGCTTGTCGATCAGCTCCCGGCGCGAATGCTCGCGCCGTACCAGCAGGGCAAGCGCACGCTGGATCGGGGTCCGGTGCGGCCGCATCCTGCGCCGCCCGGCCCCATGGGCGTCCATCGCCCGGCCCGGATCTTCCTGATCCTCGTCCATCCGGTCGTCCATACAGGGTCAACCCCGCCCGGTCCGGCCGTCGGGGCCGGATCGGGCCGCTACCACACACCGCTTGCCGCGGCGCGGGCGGCGGATGCCGGTGTCAATCCTCGCCGTCGCTGGCATCGTCGTTCCCGTCGCGACTGGCTTCGGACGGCACGAACTGTTCACGCAAGGCGGATTCCAGCTTGGCCGCCACCTCGGGGTTCTCCTTCAGGTAGTTGCGCGCGTTCTCCTTGCCCTGCCCGATCCGCTCGTCGCCGTAGCTGTACCAGGCGCCGGCCTTGTCGACCAGCTTGGCGGAAACACCCATGTCGATCAGCTCGCCCTCGCGCGAAATGCCCTCTCCGTAGAGGATCTCGGTGATGACCTGCTTGAACGGGGGCGCCATCTTGTTCTTGACCACCTTGATCCGGGTCTGGTTGCCGATGATCTCGTCGCCCTTCTTGATCGAACCGATCCGGCGGATGTCCAGACGCACCGACGCATAGAACTTCAACGCGTTGCCGCCGGTGGTGGTCTCCGGGCTTTGGCCGGGCATCATCACGCCGATCTTCATGCGCAGCTGGTTGATGAAGATCACCAGGCAGTTGCTGCGCTTGATGTTGCCCGTCAGCTTGCGCAGCGCCTGGCTCATCAGGCGCGCCTGCAGGCCGGGCAGCTGATCGCCCATCTCGCCCTCGATCTCCGCCCGGGGGGTCAGCGCCGCGACCGAGTCGACCACGACCATGTCGACCGCACCCGAGCGGACCAGCATGTCGGCAATTTCCAGCGCCTGCTCGCCGGTGTCGGGCTGGGACAGCAGCAGCTCGTCGACGTTGACGCCGAGCTTGGCCGCGTAGATCGGATCCAGGGCGTGTTCGGCATCGATGAAGGCGGCCGTACCGCCGGCCTTCTGGCATTGGGCGATCGCCTGCAGGGTCAACGTGGTCTTGCCGGAAGACTCCGGTCCGTAGATCTCGACCACACGCCCCTTCGGCAGGCCACCGATGCCCAGCGCGATATCCAGCATCAGCGAACCGGTGCCGATGACTTCGGCCGCCTCGACCACACGGTCGCCCATGCGCATGACCGAGCCCTTGCCGAACTGCTTCTCGATCTGGCCCAGGGCGGCGGAAAGGGCGCGCTTCTTGTTCTCGTCCATCGTGGAATCCTTTATTAGACAGGTCGCTGAGAGGTATGGAGTGAGTCTAGAGGGCGGTGTTCGCAGAGATTGAGATTCGCCGTCCGGTGACCAGATTGGCGCCTGTCGCGGCGTCGATCACCCGGGAAACGCGGCAGAGTCCGCTCCGATCGCCACGCAGGAACGGGTAGGAAACTTCCGACACCCGTACGGCCGTGGTGGACGAAGCACAGCCGGGGGCCAGGGCATTGGCCACGATGCCGGACATCAACGGCTCGGCCTCACCAACCCGCAGTACAGGCCCTCGATCGCGAAGTCCTGCCCCGGCTGGACCTCGATCGGCGCGAAATCGGGATTGCGCGGCAGCAGGCGGATTCTTTCCCTGCCGAGCTTGAGCAGCTTGACGGTTATCTCATCGTCGATCCGGGCGACCACGACCTGCCCGGAACGCGCGTCGCGGGTCCGGTGGACGCCGATCAGGTCGCCATCGAAGATGCCCTCGTCCCGCATCGAATCGCCCTTGACCCGCAGCAGATAGTCCGGGGCAGGCGAGAAGAAGTTGCGGTCCAGCAGCACCACCTGGTCGGAGCCGATGTCGGCGCCGATCGGCACGCCAGCCGCGACCTGGCCGAGCACCGGCAACCGCAGTGCATCGTCGTTGGCGGCGGCGAGCCGGGAATCGGCAGGGTCGGACGCTTCCTCCATGCCGCTCGGCAGCCGGCACAGCCGGATACCGCGGGCACGTCCGGGAACGCGCTCGATCACACCGGCCTGCTCCAGCGCCTCCAAGTGGTACTGGGCGGCACGCACGCTGCTGAAGCCCATTGCCCGGGCGATCTCGGTCTGCGATGGCGGCATGCCCTCGGCCTCGATCCGCTCGGCGATCAGATGCCAGATGACACGCTGGGTATCGGTGATGTCCATATTAGTAGCAATACTACTAACGACATTGCGACCGAGTCAAGCGCGGCGCCGCTCCTTCGTTGCCGGCGCCGCGCAGGAGCTTCTGCAGGACCGGCGTTGGTCGCGATGAGGTATTCCCATGAAAGCCATCGCGGGGTACGCCGCTCCTGATGGTGCGTCCGGCACCGAGCGAGAGTCCCGAGTCAGCTCATCAGCTCGATCAGCCCGTGCAGGGCGGCGGCAACGGTCTGCCGGCGGATCGCGTCGCGGTCGCCATCGAAGTGGAACACCACCGCGGTCGGGTAGCCGCCGCGTCGCTTCCAGGCGATCCAGACGGTGCCGACCGGCTTGTCTTCGGTGCCCCCGCCGGGACCGGCGATTCCGGTCACCGCGACCGCGGCGGTGGCGCCGGAATGCACCAGCGCGCCGGACACCATCTCCATCACCGTCTCGCGGCTGACTGCGCCGTGCTGCTCCAGCGTGTGCGGCTGCACGCCAAGCAACGCCTGCTTGGCCTCATAGCTGTAGGCGGTCATCCCGCACTCGAACCAGTCGGACGCGCCTGGAATGTCGGTCAGGGATTTCGCGATCCAGCCGCCGGTGCAGCTTTCGGCCGAGACCAGGCGATGGTGCTGGGAGATCGCGGTCTGCGCCACCTGCTCGGCAAGCTGGTGCAGGGCGATGTCGGTGATGTCTGCGTTCATGGCCGCACTATACCGGCCGCCGGGCGCTGCACGACACCCGCGGCACGCGACCCGCCGGGCGCGAGGTCCCGCGGGACCCCAAGGCTATCGAAAGCTGGCTGTCGAAAGCCGCTGCAGCACAGCCGGAAGGCCGCACCGATGAAGCCACCGCGCAGGCGAACGACCTGTCGGGAGCGGTCCAGATCGATGCCGGACCCGCTGCTTGCGCGCACCGGCCAGACGCCGGCGGACATGGGCTCCGCTCCCCGCGTGGCGCGGGACGAGACCCATGGATGCGCCGAACCGGAGCGCCAAGAACCGGCGTTCTTCGGCGGCGGCCGGCACCCGCTAGTAGTGGACGCGCAGGGTCACGCCATACATCGCCGGCGCACCCGGGAATCCGTTGTAGGAGTTCAGCGGGTCGCCCGGCGTCGGCGAACCCGGCGCCTGCAGCGGAGCATCGAATGCGACCTGAATGTAGTCCTCGTCGAAGATGTTCTGCCCCCACAGCTCGACCATCCAGCGGCGGTCGCGCGAACCGATGCCCAGGCGCGCATTGAACACCGCGAATCCTTCCTGCACCTTTTCCGCGTCCAGGTCCGAACCGGTGTTGAAGTCGGACATGTACTTGCCGCCGAGGTTGAAGCGGCCGACCAGGCTGCCACCGAACTCCCATTCGTAGGTCACCGAGGCCGTGGCCGACCACAGCGGCGCGAAGCTGGCGCGGCTGCCGGGCAGCTTGTACAGCGGGCCCGGGAACACGAACTCGGCGGTCGGGGTCTCATCGCCGTACCGGGTGTCGGCGTAGGTCAGGCCACCCTGCAGCATCAGCCCTTCGACCGGCGTCTGCCACAGCACCTCGGTGTCGATGCCCTGCGAGACGACTTCGGGGATCGAGCGCACCACGAAGCTGGTGCCGAGGAAGCTGTTGAGCTGGAAATCGTCGTAGGTCTGGTGGAACAGGGTCGCGTTCAGCAGCAGGTTGCCGTCCATCCAGGTCGTCTTCGCACCGAGCTCGTAGCTGTCGACGAACTCGCCCGGGAACGAGGTATCGGCGACCGGCACGATGCCGGCGCCGCTGCTGGACAGGCCGTCGGCCGACTGCACGCGGTCGAGGTTGAAGCCGCCGGCCTTGTAACCGCGCGCCGCGGACGCGTAGGTCATCACGTTGTCGTTCCAGCGGTAGGCGGCCTTCAGCGTGCCCGACCACTCCTTCTCCTCGCGCTCCTGATGGGTCACGCGTCCGTGGTGCAGCGCGTTCGCCCACGGCAGGCACATGAAGCCGACCACCTGCGGTGCCAGCTGGCCGAGCAGCGCCGCCTGCTGTTCCGGGGTCAGGGCGCCCAGCGGCACCCCCCGGGCCAGCAGTGCCTGGGCCAGGCCGCCGGCCGGATTGGCCAGCGCGGCGGCGCAGCCCGGGCTGCCGTTCGGATTGCTGTAGACCGAGTCGAGCTCCTTGTCCTCGCGGGTGTAGCGCAGGCCCAGGGTCAGGTCGAGGGCGTCGGTCGCGTGCCAGGTGTTGTTGGTGAACAACGCGTAGCTCTTCGCGTTCTGCTGGTAGCGGTCGAGCGCGCCGAGCCCGGTGAACCCCGCGCCGAACGGCTGTCCGGTCACCTGCGAGAAGAACGTCGCCGGGTTGCTGGTGTCGATCGGCAGGCCGAGCCCGGCGACGCCCGCGGCAACGCGCTGGAACACCAGGGTCGAAAGATAGGGCTCATAGCCGGCGCCAACCCGGTAGGAATCGTTGCGCTCGAGGTCCTCGTCGGAATAGAACGCGCCGACCATCCAGTCGAAGGCGTCGGTCGAACCGGTCAGGCGCAGTTCCTGGGTCAGCGTCTCGAAGCCGGTGAGGGACTCGTCGCGATCGGCGTTGCGGTAGATCAGGTCGGCGGTGCTGAAGTCGAAGTCGAGGCCGTTGATCGCCTCCCAGTCACGCCTGGCGGTGATCGAGGTCAGCGTCGCGCCGCCGAACCAGGGCGTCTCCCAGTTGACTTCCATCGACAGGCCCTTGTCCTTGAAGTCCTGCTCGGTGCTGCGGTTGCTCCAGGCCTCGCGCCTGGACGGGTCGGCAACCGGGATCACGCCCTCGTCAGGCGCCAGTGCGTCGATGATCGCCGCGGTCGCACCGCGGACCAGGGTGACCGCGCTGCAGCAGTTCTCCTCGCGACTGGTGAAGTCCGCGATGAAGTTGATGTCGAGCGTATCGGTCGGCTCCAGCAGCAATTGACCACGGAGCGAGTGGAAATTCTGGTCGTAATCCTCGTCCTCGCGCCGCGGGCCGCCGCCGGTGTGCACGTCCATCCAGCCGTCGCGCTTGCGTTTGGCGGCGTAGATGCGCATCGCCGAGTTCTCGCCCAGCGCACTGTTGAACGTGCCGGCGACGCCGAGCGCGCCGTAGTTGCCGATCGTCAGTTCGCCGTCGACATAGGTGTTGTAGTCGGGGCGTCGGGTGATCACGTTGATCACGCCGGCCGAGGTGTTCTTGCCGAACACCGTGCCCTGCGGTCCCTTCAGCACCTCGATCCGCTCGATCTCGCCGAGGTCGCCGAAGCCGACGCCGTTGCGCGGCCTGTAGACGCCGTCGATGACCACGCCGACGGAGGACTCCAGGCCGGCGTTGTCGCCGACGGTGCCGATGCCGCGGATGCGCGCAACCGTCTGCACCTCGCTCTGCGTGCTGCTCACGGTCAGGCCGGGTACCAGGATCTGGACGTCCCTGACGTCCCGTACTCCGGTGTCCCGAAGCAGCTCCTCCGGCAGCGCGGTGATCGCGATCGGCACGTCCTGCAGGATCTCCTCGCGCTTCTGCGCGGTGACGACAAGCGCGGACAGCGTGGTGGCGCGCTCCTCTTCGGCCTGCACCTGATCGACGCGCTCCTCGCTGGTGCGCTCCTGATCGGTGGTCGCGGCTTCCTGCGCCTGGGCTTCGATCGCCGGCATCGCGGCGATGGCGCCGGCAATGGCCAGGGTCAACAGACTGATTACGGGCTTGCGGACGTTCATCACACTCCTCCCCCGAAGTGCATAGGTCGATGGTCAGCCAACTCCAGGCGCTCCCTCGCCACATCCGGCCGCCTGCCCGGACGATGCCCCTCTGGTCGGCATCCGGTCCCCGGCGACCCGTGACATGGCCGCTCCCGCGCCCCCCGGGCCATGACGCGCCATGCCGCAGGCCATACGGCCTGGAACGGAGCTGAAACTATCATGTCCGCCGGGCACCGTGTGCCGCATCGCAGCAGACGGGATCGGCCGCGGCCGCTTCCGGTATCATTGCCCGCCATGCATGCCCACGACGCCCCGGCCGGTCCACCCTAGCGCCCGGAGCGTTCCCTCCGCGCCGCCGTCCAGGCCGCGCGCATGACCGGCCGGTTTTCCGGCTGCGCCCTCCTTCCTCTCGCATTTTCATGCCGTGCCCTGGCGCGGTGGAACCCGTTCATGCTCAACACTCTTCGCCAGCAATGGTTCTCCAACATCCGTGGCGACGTGCTCGCCGGCCTCGTCGTCGCGCTGGCGCTGATCCCGGAGGCGATCGCGTTCTCGATCATCGCCGGGGTCGACCCCAAGGTCGGCCTGTACGCCTCGTTCTCGATCGCCGTGGTGATCGCCTTCGCCGGCGGCCGGCCCGGGATGATCTCGGCGGCGACCGGCGCGATGGCGCTGGTGATGGTCGACCTGGTCAAGGACCACGGCCTGCAATACCTGCTCGCCGCGACCGTCCTGACCGGCGTGTTCCAGATCGTCGCGGGCCTGCTGAAGCTGGGGGCGCTGATGCGCTTCGTGTCGCGCTCGGTGGTGACCGGCTTCGTCAACGCGCTGGCGATCCTGATCTTCATGGCCCAGCTGCCGGAGCTGATCGCGGTTCCGTGGGGGGTCTATCCGATGGTGGCGCTCGGCCTGCTGGTCATCTATGGACTACCGTGGCTTGGGCGCATGCTGTTCCCCGGCATCGGCCTGATCCTGCTGGTGATCGGCTTCGCGCTGGCAGCCGGCAGCGTGGAAGCGCGCCTGCTCTACTCGGTGACGGTGATCGGCCTCGGCGTCGCGGCAGTGCTGTTCCGGTGGACCCGCGACCTGGTGCTGCCATCGCCGCTGGTCGCAATCGTGCTGCTGACGGGGCTGGCGCTGTATTTCGGCCTCGAGGTTCCGACCGTCGGCGACAAGGGCGAGCTGCCCGACAGCCTGCCGGTGTTCCTGCTGCCGGACGTGCCGCTGAACCTGGAGACACTGAAGATCATCGCCCCGGTGTCGGCGACCCTCGCCGTGGTCGGCCTGCTCGAGTCGCTGCTGACCGCGCAGATCGTCGACGACCTGACCGACACCCCGAGCGACCGCAACCGCGAATGCGCCGGCCAGGGCGTGGCCAACATCGCCACCGGCTTCATCGGCGGCATGGCCGGCTGCGCGATGATCGGCCAGTCGGTGATCAACGTGAAGTCGGGCGGTCGCGGACGGCTGTCGACCCTGGTCGCGGGCGTCGTGCTGCTGATCCTGGTGGTGTTCGCCGGACCGTGGGTGAAGCAGATCCCGATGGCGGCGCTGGTCGCGGTGATGATCATGGTCTCGATCGGCACCTTCAGCTGGAGCTCGATCAAGAACCTGCGCACCCACCCGGGCACGTCGAGCGTGGTCATGCTCGGCACCGTGATCGTCACCGTGTTCACCCACGACCTCGCCAAGGGCGTGCTGACCGGCGTGCTGCTGTCGGGCATCTTCTTCGCGAAGAAGGTCGGACGGGTGCTGCACGTCGGCTCGGCCGCAAGCGGTGACGGTCGCGAGCGCACCTATACGGTGACCGGGCAGGTGTTCTTCGCCTCGGCGGAGCGCTTCGTGGCGGCATTCGACTTCAAGGAGGCGCTGGACCGGGTGGTGATCGACGTGTCCGGCGCCCACTTCTGGGACCTGAGCGCGGTCGGTGCGCTGGACAAGGTCGTGATCAAGTTCAGGCGCGAGGGCGCGCGGATCGACGTCGTCGGCCTGAACGAAGCCAGCCGTACCATGGTCGACCGGCTCGGCGTGCACGACAAACCCGATGCCGAGCGCCTGATGGGCGGCCACTGAGGACATGCGATGAGCTCTCTGATCAAGACCGATGGCCAGGTGCTGGCCGCCCTCGACCCCTCGACCTACGCCGACAGCGTGGCCGACCACGCCGGCTGGGCCGCCGCGAAGACGGGCGCGCCGCTGGTGCTGCTGCACGCGCTCGATCGCGACGGCGCCGCTCCCAGCAGGGACCTGAGCGGCAACCTCGCGTTCGGCAGCCAGGAGGCGCTGCTGGAACAGCTCACGACGGCCGACGCCGAACGCGCGAAGCTGGCGCAGGAACAGGGCCGGGCGCTGCTCGCCCATGCGGTCGATCATGTCGCCGAGCGCTTCGACCTCGAGGCGGACACCCGGCTGCGCCACGGCGCGCTGGTCGACACCCTCCTCGATGCCGAGGACGAGGCGCGGCTGTTCGTGATCGGCAAACGTGGCGAGCACGCCGACTTCGCCCGGGGCCATCTCGGCAGCAACCTCGAACGCGTGGTCCGCGCCGTGCACCGGCCGGTGCTGGTCGCCTCGCGCGCCTTCAGGCCGGTGCAGCGTTTCATGATCGCGTTCGACGGCAGCGCCACCGCCCGCAAGTGCGTGGAGATGGTCGTCGCCAGCCCGTTGCTCAGGGGCCTGCCCGGCGTGCTGCTCGCCGCCGGCGACAGTGCACCTGCGGGCATGGACGAAGCCGCAGCGCGGTTGCGCGAAGCCGGCTTCGCGATCGACACCGCGGTCGTGCCGGGCACCCCGGACGCCGTGATCGCCGCGCAGGTCGCCAGGCAGGCGATCGACCTGCTGGTGATGGGCGCGTACGGGCATTCCCGCATCCGCCAGCTGATCGTCGGCAGCACCACGACCCAGGTCCTGCGCAGCTGCACGATCCCGGTGCTGCTGCTGCGCTGAGCTACCGATCGCTGCCGGCATGCGCCGGCAGCGCCAGCGCCACCAGCGCCGCCACCACGACGAACGTCGCCGATACCCACAGGCAGGCGACCAGTCCGCTGCTCTGGTAGACCCAGCCCGACAACACGGTGCCGAGCAGGCGGCCCATCGCATTGGCCATGTAGTAGAAGCCGACGTCGAGCGAGACCCCGTCCTCACGTGCGTAGCTGACGATCAAATAGCTGTGCAGCGCCGAGTTGGCGGCGAACAGCACGCCGAACACGCCCAGCCCGATCATCAGGACCGTATGCGGGGAAGCATCTCCGCCGAGTTGCCAAGCCATCAGCATCGGCACCAGTGACAACACCGCCGCCCATGCGAACGCGGCCCCGCGTCCGGGCGGATGCCCTTCGCGCCCACGCACGAAGCGCGGCGCCGAGGCCTGCACGGCGCCATAGCCGATCACCCAGGCGGCGAGGAAGGCGCCCGCCTGCCAGTCGTCCCAGCCGAGCACGGCGACGAGGAACACCGGCAACGCGACCACGAACCACACGTCGCGCGCGCCAAACAGGAACAGCCGCGCCGCCGACAGCACGTTGACCGGCCGGCTATTGGAGAACAAGTGGCTGAATTTCGGCTTCGCCCTGGCCTTGCCGAGGTCGCGCCGCAGCCAGACCAGGCTGCCCATCCACACGAGCGCCAACGCAGCCGCCATCGCCAGCACCGCACCGCGGAAACCAAGCGAGGCCAGCAATACGCCGCCGAGGAAGAAGCCGACACCCTTGAGCGCGTTCTTCGAGCCGGTCAGCGCCGCCACCCAACGGTAGAGTGTGCCGCCCGCATCCGGCACCAGCAGCTTGATGCCGCTCTTGGCGCTCATCTTGTTGAGGTCCTTGGCGATGCCGGACAGCGCCTGCGCGGCCATCACCCATGGCACGGTCAACCACACCGAAGGCACCGCCAGCATCGACAGCGCGATCACCTGCATGGCGAGGCCGATGTTCATGGTCCGGTTGAGGCCGATGCGCGCGCCGAGCCAGCCACCGACCAGATTGGTGACGACGCCGAACACCTCGTAGAACAGGAACAGCAGCGCGATCTGCAACGCGCCGTAGCCGAGCTGGTGGAAGTGCAGCACCACCAGCATGCGCAGCGCGCCGTCGGTCAGGGTGAACGCCCAGTAGTTGCCGGTGATCAGCGCATACTGGCGCAGCGCGGCGCGGTCGCCGGTCATCGTCCGGTCGAGCCGACCTTGAGGGCCAGTTCCGCGGTGCGGTTCACGTAGCCCCATTCGTTGTCGTACCAGGCGTAGATCTTGACCTGGGTGCCGTTGATGACCCGGGTGGAGAGCGCGTCGACGATGCTCGAACGCGGATCACTGCGGTAATCGACCGATACCAGCGGGCGTGTCTCGAAGCCGAGGATGCCGGCCAGCGGCACGGCCCTCGACGCAGCTTCGAGCAGGCCGTTGACCTCTTCCACCGTGGTCGCGCGTTCGACCTCGAACACGCAGTCGGTCAGCGAGGCATTGGTCAGCGGCACGCGCACGGCAATGCCGTCCAGGCGCCCGCGCAGTTCCGGGAAGATCTCGGCGATGGCGGTAGCGGAACCGGTCGAGGTCGGGATCAGGCTGCTGCCGCAGGCACGGGCACGACGCGGGTCCCTGTGCGCGGCATCGACGATGACCTGGGTATTGGTCAGCGAGTGGATGGTGGTGATGCTGCCGTGGCGGATGCCGAGGCCTTCGTGGATCACCTTGACCACCGGCGCGAGGCAGTTGGTGGTGCACGAGGCGGCGGTGACGATGCGGTGCGCGGCCGGATCGAACAGGTGGTCGTTGACGCCCACCACGGTGTCGAGCACGCCGGCCTCCTTGACCGGCGCGGTGACGACGACACGCGGCACGCCCTGGTCGAGATAGGGCTGCAGCACGGCCTGCTTGCGGAACTTGCCGGACGCTTCGATCACGACGTCGCAGCCCGACCAGTCGCTGTCGGCAATCGCGGTGTTGCGGGTGACCGGAATGCGGCGCTCGCCGATCAGCAGGTCGTCGCCGTCGTGACGGGCTTCGTGCTGCCAGCGGCCATGGACGGAGTCGAAGTTGAGCAGGTGCGCGAGGGTGGCGGCGTCGGCGCCGGGGTCGTTGATGCGGACGAACTCGAGTGCGGCGAGGTCGTCGCGTTCGATCGCGGTACGCAGGGTCAGACGGCCCATGCGGCCGAATCCGTTGATGCCGGTTCTGATGGTCATGGATTTGTTTTCGGTTCGATTGGGTAGGGAAGCCTGCGGGCACGGGGTTGCGGGACACGCCGCAAGTGCATCCCTGTAGGGTCATCGTCGGCGCCCCTGCCTCCGAAGGTCCCGCAACCCCGTGCCCGCAGGCTTCCGGACAGGTTGTCGGCGCTCACGGAAAAGCAGTTCAACAACTTTTCTCCCTGGGGGCGCAACGTGATGTGTCGCCTCCGCAGCAGTTGCGGGTCAGGAATTCGATCAAGGCGTTCATGGTCTCGAAGCGGGCGCGGTAGCGGATGCTGCGGCCACGCTGCTCGCCTTCAACCAAGCCGGCAGCGGACAACTCCTTGAGATGGAAGGACAAGGTCGCTCCGGGCAATGACAGGGCACCGGCGATTCCGCCGGCCGGCACCCCTTCCGGGCCTGCTTCGACGAGCAGACGGAACACCGACAGCCGGGTGCTCTGGCCCAGTGCGGACAGCGCGAGGGTTGCATCTTCAATTTCCATATATCTAGAATAATCGAATATTCAGAACGGTAGCAATCCCCCATGACAGAGATGCGACTGCCCAACGTGACACCTGAAGCACTCGACAGTCCCAGCCCGGGCAAACTCGGCCTGGCCGGCGCCGGACACCCGCCACGCATCCTGATCCTGTACGGCTCGCTGCGGCCGGAGTCCTACAGCCGCAAGCTGGCGCTGGAGGCCGAACGGTTGCTGCAACACTTCGGCGCCGAAACACGGGTGTTCGATCCGCACGACCTGCCCATGGCCGGCAGCGTCGATACCGGCCACCCCAAGGTGCAGGAACTGCGCACGCTTTCGCTGTGGTCGGAGGGCCAGGTCTGGGTCAGCCCGGAACGGCACGGCAACATGACCGCGGTGTTCAAGAACCAGATCGACTGGCTGCCGCTGGAGGACGGCGGCGTGCGCCCGACCCAGGGCCGGACGCTGGCGGTCATGCAGGTCTGCGGCGGCTCGCAGTCGTTCAACGTGGTCAACACCCTGCGCGTGCTCGGCCGCTGGATGCGGATGGTGACCATCCCCAACCAGTCGTCGGTACCCCAGGCCTGGAAGGAATTCAACGCGGACGGGCGGATGAAGCCGTCGCCGTACTACGATCGCGTCGTCGACGTGATGGAGGAACTGTTCAAGTTCACCCTGATGGTGCGCGACCGCAGCGACTACCTGACCAACCGCTACAGCGAGCGGAAGGGTGACCTGGCGACGCGGATGCTGGCCGGCGCTTCCGGCGCGGTTGAAACGGCAGCCGCAGACAATACTCCCGCGCCGCCCCGCCCGCCCCTGCGCGGCAACAGTTGCTGCACCAGTTGCTGAAAGCGACGACTGGAGATCGCGGCCTTCGCCGCCCAAGCTCCCGGGGCATGCCGTTACAATCGACGGCCATGCCGGCGACGACCGCGCCCCGACCGACCCCACGAGCACGATGTCCAAGAGCGCCGACAAGACGCCCGAACACACCCCCCTGATGAAGCAGTAAGGGCGTGCGACTTACTTACGTCCCTATCCATCTGTTTTAATTAGGCTTCTCCTTCGCCATTTCGGGATGTTCGGCGTTTTGGCTACCCGTTGGCGACCCTTTCCCCAGCCTTCATTCCCTAGAACACACGCTCCTGACGACTGCCATTGAGGCGCGGATCAAGGTCATGAGTGGATGCACCCACTCATGCTTTCCACGGGGAACGGAAGTCCGTGCTCACCGGGCACTGTTGAGGCCCCTCGAACACGGGCATTGGCAAGGACCACCACGCGCTCCAGTCGAGACGCGACGTGGACACGCTCCACTCCCATGGGCGGCGGCACACGAAGCCGACGCACTCCTCAGCTGGCGTGATGGCCAGCGGGTCCAGACCAGGCCAAAGGGGCGGCAAGGGCTCGGGCACCACGGCCGCCACCCTTACCTCCTGCCCGGCCCTATAAGAACGAATAGAACGAATGGCCAGAAGGCAGGGCGCCCGAAGCTCGACGTGGGGCATGTCCTTGAAGTCGGTCCAAGCCCCACCCCACCGCAAGCCGGCCGCCTGGGCCAGTTCCCCGTAGCGCTCGTATCCCTGGCGAACGTGGTCGTTCTTGAGGTTCCAGCTGGGTCGCCCCCGCTTGTGGATGACCATGTCGGCGGCGAAGCCGTGGTTGTGGCAGCTTCGACCCGGGCCGACCTGAGTCACGCCCTTCTGGCTGGCCAGCAGCTCGGCCTGGCGTTCCTCCGACCGGTAGCCCTCGGCCAGTCGCAGGTCGTAGCCCTCCTCTTTCATCTGCTGCTGGATCCGTTCCAGCTTGGCACGAAGGTCGGGGTGGACGCCGTCCCACTGAGGAGCATCTGTGTGGCGGTGGAACAACCGCTTGAACAGCCCCGGCTTCTTGCCGTGGACATCGGCGATCGAGTCGGCAGGAACGTGGGCAAGAGCCGGCACGCCAACCGCAAGCAACAGGATGGACGCAAGCAGCGCCTCCATTGAACGAGATTTCATGAGTAGGCCTCCTTACTCATACGGGTCTACTCTTCATGCAAAAGGAAAATCGGAAACGCGCAAGGCCCCCTTGCCAATCCGAAATCCTTGTATAGAAAAGAAGAGGCAGGCCTTCTCCTTGCCTGCTGCTTCCCGGCCCGATGAGGTCTCCTGTCGGTCCCGTAGTCGGGTCGGGAAGCTCTTCTACCCCCCCCTTGCGCGTTTCCCGCTGCGTGTTACTCGTGAGTAGACACCCCTACTCGTCGGAGGACACCCACCATGAAACGCTCCCTCATCCACATCGCGCTGCTCGCCTGCCTGTTCTCGGGCACGGCGATGGCGCAGGTCCAGGTTGGCAACAACGCCACCGCGACCGCCCTCGAAACCACCGCCGTGGGCGACGGCGCCCATGCGGTCACGGACCTCTCAACGGCCATCGGTGCACGAGCCTTGGCAGATGGCGGCACGATTGACGGAAACCCCTGCGTGGGGGCTACCGCGGTTGGCAACGAAGCCACTTCCCAGGGCTGCAGCGCCACCTCGCTGGGGCACATGAGCCACGCGACCGGGCCGAGTGCGACCGCTGTTGGCGCGAGAGCCGAATCGATGGGCGTCAATTCATCCGCGTTTGGCGCAGGGGCTTCCGCCTCGAACAGCGGAACCGCCATCGGTTCCAATACTTCAGTATCCGGCACGTTCGGAACGGCCCTCGGATCAGGTGCTTCTGCAGGCGCCTCCCGCGGCACGGCCATCGGAGCAATGTCGAAAGCTGACGCGGATGGTTGCGTTGCCTTGGGTTCTGTCAGCGAATGCTCGAATTCGGATGAGGCCAGTGTTGGCAATGCGGAATATGGCATCTACCGCCGCGTGACCAATCTCGCCAACGGGATCAACGACACCGATGCAGCCTCCGTTGGCCAGCTGCGCACCATGGCCACCGCCATCGGTGGCGGTGCCGGCTTCGTCAATGGCGCGTTCGTGCCGCCATCCATCACCCTGTCCAGTGGTAACACCCACACCAACGTGACCGCCGCGATCTACGACCTGGACGGCCGGCTTCACACCCTGGAACAGAACCCCACCGGCGGCACCCAAGGTCCAGCTGGTCCCGCTGGCGCGAGTGCTTATCAGGTGGCCGTCACCAATGGCTTCGCCGGAACGGAAGCCGACTGGTTGGCGTCGCTGAAGGGTGAGCGGGGCGACGTCGGACCGCAGGGCCCAGCTGGGCAAGACGGACAAGGCACCGAGTCCAACCACTACTTCAAGGCGAACGGCAACGAAGATGGTTCGGACGATGCGCAGGCAGACAAGCTTGGCGGCGTAGCGGCCGGTCGCAACGCCGCTGCAGCAGGCTTCGGCGATGTGGCCATTGGCGAGGACGCTCGTGCTAACTCCGGTCCGGATGGGTCAGGCGCCGTCTCCATCGGCCCCCGCTCCAGCGCCACGGGTGGTGGAACCACCGCCGTGGGCGACCAAGCCACTGCGCAGGACCGTGGTTCCGCCGCTTTCGGCCGGGGCGCCACCGCACGCGACACCAGCCTCGCCGCTGGCATGGGCTCTGTGGCCACGGGTCACGTTAGCACCGCCGTGGGTCCGAACGCCCAGGCTTCCGGTCGCGCCTCCTCTGCCTTCGGCAACAACGCGCAGGCCCAGCAGGACAACGCTACTGCTGTCGGCTCTGCGACGGTTGCTCAGCGAAACGGAACCGCGGTGGGCGCCGGCTCGGCGGCTGGGGTGAACGGAACGGCTCTCGGTGTGAACGCCAGCGCCACGCACACCAACTCGGTAGCCATCGGCGCCAACACCCGCACCACGGGATCCAACCAGGTGGCCATGGGCTACCGCCAAGTCACCCAGGTGGCCGACGGCCGAGTGGCGCAAGGCTCCACGGATGCCGTCAACGGTGGGCAGCTGTGGAACCTCCAGCAGTCGCTGGATGACCGGTGGATCGAGATTGATCGGCGTTTCAACCACACCGACAAGCGCATCAACGGCTTGGGTGCCCAGACTGCCGCGATGGCCCAGATGGCTGCAGCTGGCGGCCCTTACGGTCTGGCCGTCGGAGAAGTGGCCGTCAACGCCGGTGTTGGCTTCTACGGCAACGAAGCTGCCATCGCCGTCGGTTGGTCCACCCGCCTGACGGAACGCGTCAACGTCAGCGCCGGCCTGTCCTTCGGCAGCGGCAAGACCAAGCCCATGGGCGGGGTCGGGATCTCCATTCGTTTGGGTCGATAAAAAGGAGGTGATCCGTCTCGGCAGGGGCCCTTCGGGGCCCTTGTTCGTGGCCGTGATTTCTTTAAATTCAATTACTTAAACTTGATTAGGGATGCTGGACAGCGTATAATCGGCTCCCAACGAACTCAGTGTAGGAGCCGGGCTGACAACCCCACCTGCAGTGACTGTCGCCGTCGTAGTAGCGCCGCTGTTTGCCATCGCCCTGGAAGCCGTCAGGGGATGTGTCAACCCCAACGCAAAGGATAAGAACCCATGCATTACTGACAGCTCGAGGAACGACATCATGGATAGAGAAGAAAATGGAATTGTAGTAACCCGCTTGAAAAAGCACCCCCTTTGCAGAGCTCTCGGCGTGGGCCTCAAAGTCAGCTACGACACGGCAATTGCTGTTGGAGCAAGCGCGCTCCTATTACTACAACTGGTCAGTGCACGGTGAGCCCCGCTCCCTGCTGACCCACACGAAAAGCCCGGGCTAGTCCCGGGCTTTTCTTTTATGCGGTTACAGCCGAGCACGGGTCGCCGGATCAGGAGGCGGCATCGCCCATGCTTGTGCCAGGCGCTCCGCCTTCTTGGTCGCTCGCCAGACCTGAAGAACTTCAAGCGTTTCCGAATCGTCAGCCAGGTCCAGGGCCCCCTCGCCGTCCTGATTGAACGCTTCTAGGTCCGCTCCGTGTTCAAGCATTAGCTGGCACATGGACGGCTGGCCCGACCGTGCCGCGGCCAGCAACGGCGTGTCCCCCGTCATTCCGTCGACGTCGTCCACGTCCGCCCCTGCCTCCAGCAGCAATTCGGCCACCGCGAGCGAGCGCCCCCAGACGGCACGCATCAACGGCGTGTCTCCGCTCGCGCTGCGCTCCAAGGGCAATGTCAGGGCATCCACTTCCGCGCCATTCGCAATGAGCATTCGGCAGGCATCGAGGTGGCCCCCGAAAGCGGCCAGGTGGAGCGCCGTCACCTGCTCAGCCATCGTGGACACCATGCCCTGATCGACCAGCACATAGCGGCCAGGATCCATGCCCAAATGCAGGAGCCGGCTCAGCTCGTCGGTGTCGCCCACGCGGGCCGCGCGCATCCATCGGTTGTCCAAGGCCTGCTCCCTCTCGAGGTCGATAAGCCACGGTAGATCGGCATCGGAAACGCGCAAGGGGTTGCCAGTCCTCGAATCTGATCTATTCGTGAGTGGGTCGTTTCACTCACGGAGAGACCATGACCCACCGCCACAACCTCGGACGCAGCGAGAAGTATCACGCCCTGCCCCGCACCCTTTACGCCCTGTTGTTCGACGACGGGGGCTGCTACATCGGCCAGAGCTCGAACCCGGAGCAACGCGAGAAGCAACACCGATCACGCCAGGGCGGCTGGCACCGTCCCTTCCAGTTCCATGTGCTGGGCGTGGTGACGGCCACCCGGGCGGAAGCCGAAGCACACGAACAGGCCTGGCGAGTGAGGGCGTCGAAGGAAGGCTGGCGTGTCTACGCCAAGCCACCTGGCATCGTCATCAACCCCCACCGTCGAGCAACGCCCCACGTGCGATGCCTGGCCCTCCAGTGCCGATGGACCTTGGGCACGCCAAGCAGGCGTCCCTCGGAACGCATCCGGTGGTGGCCGTGGATTCTCGCGGGAGCCAGCCTCTTGCTGCTCGCCCGATGCGTCATAGGGTAAGCACGGGCCCTTTCTGCTTTTCCACCGGCACCTGGGGTTTCGGCTTCAATCCTGCCAGCAATTCTTCGACGTCCTGGACCAGGTTGCGCACGGGAGCGGCCTGGGTCTCGGACAGTCCGACGCTCAGTGCCATCTCCTTATGGCGTTCGGTGCCCAGGCGTTCGGCCATGCGCTCCATGACGTCGTCCGTCGTATACATTCGGTAGCTGCCCTTGGTCAGGCGCGTGAACGCCACCAGGGCCGATTGCTGGTCGAGCATGCCCATGTTGGTGGCCAGGTGGTAGATCTCTGCCTTGCCTTGCCCTTGGGACTTGTGGACGGTCATGGCATACCGGTGGGCCAGCGCGTTGTGCTCGCTCGTGTTGAACCGCACGAGACGCCCGTTCTCCTTCGGGTTCGAGGCCTCGATGCGCACCACCAGGTCGTAGCCGCCCGCCTTGTCCTTACGGATGCTTTCCACGGTGCCTTCCGTGCCGTTTATGACGCCCAAATCGTTGTTCGTCGCCGTGAACATCACCCGGTCCCGACGGGACAGCGTCAGGTCTTCCCACTGCCCTTTCGCAATCGACCGGAACGTGAACTCTTCCTCGTCCAGCACACCCTGTTTCTGCAGACCCTTGCGGATGGCCATGTTGAGGGTGGCGACCTCGCCCCGGGTGTGGGCCAGCACCAGCTTCTCGTCCATCGGGGAGGGGTCTTTCAAGTAGTCGTCCACCAACGCCTTGATCGCCTGCTTCTCCGTGCCGAAGTCGTCGATGCAATTGCGCTCCTTGAGGTTGCGAAGGATCTGCGCACCCATATCGAGGGTTCCTTGGCGGCTGCGGTCCCCGCGGCGCATGTCCTTGACCCTCCCGTGGTGGTCCCGCTCGTAAAAGCTGTTCGCGGTGACCAGGTCACCGGCGTTCTTCTGCCGACGGATCTCGGTCAACTTCGTGTCGCCCAGGGCCATCTTTGCCAGCTCGAAGCCGTTGCCGGCCGCAATGGGCTGGAGCTGATCTGTGTCTCCCTGGACCAACAGCTTGCAGCCAATGCGCTGACAATAGGTCATCAGCTTTAAGGTATCGCCGGTGGCGATCATCCCAGCCTCGTCGAGCACGACCACGTCCTTCTTCGTCAGGGCCACCTTGCCCTGCCGCACCTGGGAGAAGAACTTCGCCACGGACATGCAAGGCATGCCGGACTCTTCCTCCAGCTTCTTGGCGGCCTTGCCACCGACTGCCAGCCCCATCAACCGCTTCCCTTCGGCTTCGAAGCACTGCTTGTAGACTTCAGCCACGGTCGTCTTGCCTGTGCCGGCCAACCCCGACATGACGCCGACACCTGCGGTTCCATAGGTCAGGTGACCGATGGCGGCCTTCTGCTCCTCGGTGAGGGTGAACCCCTTTCGCTTCTCATACGCGGCGATCTCCCGGTCAACCGTGGAGCGGAACAGCTTCAGGTCCGTCTCGTTCTCCCGCTCCTTCGAGCGGCGGATGATCTCGGCTTCCCATTCGACCATCCAGGTGGCGGCGAATCGGTCCTCGCGGTGCTTTCGCGCCAACCGATTGCCCCGATCGTCTTCGTGGAGGTGTTCGGCTTTCACGCGCACCAGGTCGTCCTGCTCGGTGAACTCCTTCACCATCTGCAGCACTTCCTCAGCGTTCTTCTGACCAGCGAACTCCATCCCGAGCTCCCGGACCAGGTCATGCTCGCAGAACATCGCCTCGTTCTCGTGCATGCGCTTCAAGACCTCGTCAAACGTATGCGGGTCCAGGTGTTGGCCTTTGGTCTGCTTGAGGGACTGGGTGGTGGGGACCAGATCCGGTCTTTCCTTGGCGATGTTGGCGAAAGTTTGCTGCCAGTCCTTGACCACCTGCTCGAACGGCGGTTCTTCCTTCTTCTTGCGGGTGGCCTTGCAGGCTTCGTCGTGACTGGCCGATGGGTGCTCCTTGACGTAGTCCAGGATTTCCTGGCGGCGGGTCTTCGTCTGGAGCACGAGCTCCCGGTCAATGCCGGCGATGGTGGTGAGAATCTGGCCCGTCTCGCGCTCCATCACGTCCACCTCGCGCTCCCGCTGGATCCCATAGCCCAGCGCTTTCATCGCGCTGTAGAGCTCGGCCTTGTAGAGATGATCGGCCGCATGGCGGTGACGGTAGATCTCGATGGCATCGAACGTGCCCCATTTGCCGTCCTCGCCCTTCGATATCCCGTAGACCAGGTGATGGGTGTGAAGGTCGGGTTCCACGTTCCGGTTGCTGACGTGATCGGCTGCGGTCCACACCAGGCCCTGCGTTCCGATGACTTCTTTTCCTCCCTTCTCCCGGCGGGTTTCCACCTTGCTCTCGATGTAGCCCATGGCCACGGCGCAGGCCTGGCGGTGGGCTTCCAGGATGGCCAGCTTCTCGCGCTCATCCGCAAGCGCAAAGGCCACGCTCACGTCCCCGGGGGCGGAAATGGTCAGATCGAACCCCACCCGATGGCCGCCCTGCCACTTCTCCATCGGCTTGCCATCGTCGTCCAAGCGCACGTTGCCCCAGCGATCCGTCTTGATGACCAGCTGGGGTTCCTCGCCCGCGTTTTTGCACAACGGCCTTCCGGTGGGTGAAAAGCCCTTGCCCAGCTGTTCCATCACCTCGCGTGTCACGGGTTGTCCATCGAGGCCCAGAACGGACGCAAGGCTGCCGCCCCAGTTGAGGGTCTCGCGGGGATCGGGCCCGCCTCCGGCGTAGTAAGCCACCGCGCTGTCGATGGACAGGCGCTCGGTGGCGAGCATGTAGTCGAACATGTTGCCGTTGCCCTTGTTGCGGCCGCGGGCGTCGATACGTGTGCAGTTAATCATGGGGCCTCCGAAACCGTGGGATGATCCAAGGTCCCAGAAATCGGAGAGTTGGCAAGGCCACTCAGCGCTTGAACAGGGCGTCGATCTCTTCGGGGGTCATGGCCAGAACGCGCTGGACGTCTTCGACGCCCCCCTGGGTGATAGGGAACGCAAACGCCCCGCCCGGCAACGTTGCCGACTGCGTCGCCTCCCCTTCAACGGGCCCAGCGGGCTTGGTGGTCCATGCGGCAGGCACCCGATCGTCTCTGACCTTTGGATAGCTCTTACCTGGGAAGGAGAGCAACAAGGGATCGTCGTGGGTATAGACGATCGCGTTGATGCCCCAACGCTCCGGCCCGTAAGCCTTCCCACGCCGAAAACCAAGGGCGTCGGTCAACTGCTCTGGGGACACCACGCTGCGGCTTTCCTCGTGGACCGTGGCCTTGTCATCATGTGAACGCCACGCCACTTTCTTCTTGCCTAACTGAGCCGCCAGTTTGGTTCGGGTCTCGCCCTTGGTCATGCAGTAGACGTGTGTGCCAACCATGCTGTTGAACGCTTGGGCGAGCTTGTCGCCGTAAACAAGTTCGATCTGGGAATGGTCTTGGACGCCAGCCACCACGACCACGCCGCGGCTACGCCCCTTGTCCAAGAGCGAATCGATGTTGAGCCGCCCCGCGCTTGTGAGCTCGTCCAGCACGAAGTAGATTCCCCTGCCCGCCTCGTTGTCTTCCAGGCTGGAATCGATCTCCATTACCGCAACGTTAATCATGGCGGAGATGTAGGCTTTAGTCAGGATCGGGTCCACACCCGCGTGAACGACCACCTGTTTGCGGCCTGTGTAATTGTCGCGAACCCATTGGGTCATTGAAAAACGTCGCTTTCCACGAGTTGGCCATGCGGTGGCCAGGTCATCGATGAGGCGGGTGAAGCCCCCCAGCGTGGACAACACGCTTGCAGTGGTCTGGCTCTCTGGGTTAACGACAAGGGCTGCGCCGCGGGGGTAATGGTGGCGCATGCCCTCGCACATGGCCGCCGCAGGTCGCCGCAACAGCTTGGCCAACTCTGGGAAACCCCAGGTGCCGTCCTGCGTGTTCTGCAGCTCACGCACGCAACCGATAAGGAGATCCTGGGCAGCCATGGTCCAGAACTTCGAATTCCCGTCCCCTTCCGGAATAAGCGAGGCGGCGAAGGCGGCAGCCTGGGTTGGAGTGCGCACATCGGCGGCCACGTCCCACGTCCAGGAGCGCGAATCGAATGGGCTGACGATGATCGGCCGCCCGAAGATCTTGGTGAAGGCTCCTTTGACGTCATAGAGGAACAACTTGGCCTGCTTCTTCGCGACCAACTGCTCCAACAACCCATTGATGATGACGGACTTGCCGGACCCACTGGAGCCGGAAATGATCACGTGCTTGGACCATTGCTTCTTCGGCAACACCAGGTCGGGATGCAAGGCCATGGAGAACGGATCTGCCTCTGCTTCTTTCGGCGTCAGCGAACGGCGCCGCGCCTCGGCAATGGCTTCCTGACCTTCCAACAATTTCGGTCCCGCTAAGTGCCAGGTGTTGCTCACCGGCTTGGCCTCCTTCAGGAACACACGGACGGCCAAGTAACCCGCCAACGCAAGCGAAACCCCGATGCGTGTCCAGGTGGCCACCGGGTGGTGATAGGACACCAGCTCGATGAACTCCCGCGCGGGAGCACGAGCCGAAATGCCAGCGGTTAGGAAGTGGTAGCCGGTCACCAAGCCGCCCTTCAAGGCATCCCCGGAGCGAATCAGCTGGCCATCCGGATTGGGGATGAGCCAGGCAATGCCCATGGCGCCCACGTAGACCACCCCGAACACGAACCCACTGCCCAGCAAAGCGCGGTGCCAGTAGCGAACCGGTTGCGAAGGGGCGACGTTGCCGGGCACCTCGCCCAGGGCGTCATAGGGCTTGGGCTTGCTCATGCCGGTGTTGATGCTGGTGCATGCGCGTGGGGGTGCGTCCACGCCAGCCGGGCTGCTGAGGGTTAGCGCCGTGGGCCATCAACTGCAGGCACACGCGGGCGTGCTTGTGGAGCGAGGCGAGGTGGAGCGGCGCCCAGCCCTGCCCGTTCAACGCCGACACGTCCGCACCGGCCTCCACCAAGGGGGTGACCAGGTGGGCATGGCCGAAGCGGGCTGCGTGGTGGAGCGGCGTGTTCCCGTTGAGGTCGGGCATGCGCACGCTGGCGCCCATGCCGATGCAGGCCAACAGCGCCGCTTCGTGGCCCGCTCGGGAGGCGCCGGTCAACCACGCTTGCCAGGGGCCATGATCCTGGAGGCGTTGCGCGTCGGCGCGAGCTGCCCGCGCTTCTTCAGCCGCCATGGACAGGTCATGGAACAACCCTGTGTGCTGGGCAGGGGTGAGGCGCGAAACGTGATCAGCGATGGCACTGAACGCCATGGGTTCGTTCTTGTCGCCCAGCCGCCGCTCGAACGCCCGGACCATTTCTAGGGTCGAGGCGTTCTCGGGAGCGTCGAAGGTCAAGCGGTGAAGCCCCCACCGGAGGTCCACCTGGGGAGCTCTCTCCGCGTCGCCTTGGCGCACCTGCCAGGTCAGATCACCACGTCGCCCCTCGACGGGAGACACGCTCAATACATGGGCACGGGCCAGGACGACGGAAGCGTGCTGCGGCTCGTTGCCGAACTCCCGCAGTAGGGCATCCACCAGAACTTCCGTTCGGTGGAGGCCCAGGGGGCGCAGTTGGTGTTGAAGAGATTCACGGGCGTCCATCCCCATGGTTGTAAAGGCGAATTGCCGGACGTCAAGCGAATGGCAAACATGCCAGGGATGGTGGGTCAGGTAGGACTTGAACCTACAAGGGACATTGCCATCAGTTTTACAGACTGCCCCGGCTGCATTACCGGACTACTGACCCTTATGAAGCTCCGCGGTTCTGCGCGATGATCAACCTGGGATGGGTGCCAAGATCGTCCAGACAAGCACCGTGATGACCCAGAGAGGGTGAAGCCAGAACATGAACTCGTCCCCATCGAACCGGCGGAGGCTCCGCCGGAGGTAGATGCGACAACGCCGGTAAGAAGCATTCATCAGCTAAGTGAGCATCGGGACAGAATTGCGCAGACAGCAGTGGCCACCGCGATCATGAGGACCACCTTGAACAGCACGGGCACGGCGAGCGGATAGAAGGTGAAGGCTGCGGCGAAGGCTGCGATGAGCACGAAGGCGGTCACCACCAGCGGAACCAGGTGGGCGAAGGCAAAATCTTTGAGGGCTTCAATCAACATGTCGGTCTCCTTGGTGATATTTATGGGTAGGTCGGTCTACTCTTTTTACACCTTCAGGTAACCACACCAGAACTGGGTGTCAAGTCGCAAAAATGCCCGATTCTGTGAAGAACCGGGCAGTTTTTGATACTCGTTGAGGCTTTTTCTTAGCGAGACTGACCGTATCGTTGACGCTCTGCTTCGCGGGCACGTTGCCGCTCAACCGACTCTTGCTTCTCGGCGTCCATGAAAGCCTCCCATTGCCCCCTTCCCTGCGACTGATGCTGGGTATGGGACTGGCCCTGAGACGTCCTCTGCGACCGCCAATCAGAAACCGATTGGGGAACCCATGATTGAGCAGCTTCGTTCTGAGCGGACTGGATGTGTTCCTCCTTTGCCTGAGCCGTCGTCGCAATCTGGCTCGGCAGCTCCTCCTTTCCCAGGCGTTTTGCTCCTTCATCGGCTTGCTTCAGCTCGCGGTCTTGAAGGGCTTCCTTGAATTGCTTCTTCTCCTCGGGAGATGCCGCGGCATAAGCTTCGTTCCGCTGCATCGTGGTGTCTTCGATGGTCTTGCTCAGTCCGCTGACCTTCTCCTCCCATGCAGAGCGCTCTTCCTTGTGAAAGCGATTGGGACGCCCCTGGAGGCGGAGTTCGTCCCGCTGGTCGCGGAGCGTAGTGAGTTGAAGGTCAAGGTCCATCAGGCGAGAGCCGGAACGTGGGGTGGTTGACTGTTCTTGCATGGTTGTTCTCCGTGGTGGGGAAAGGGATAGTTTTCAGATTGAAGACGGATCGGAAATGCGCAAGGGGGGAAGCAGCTGATTAGGCTGCCTCCTCCACCTCCGGCTCGGCGGGCGGGACCATGTCCTGGAATGCTCCAGGCTTGGACACCTTGATGAGATCCACGCGGCGAACCCCTGCGCGATTGAAGTAAGCGATGGCGTCGCCCTTCCCAGCCAAGAGGGAGCTAAATTCCTCCGGCTTGAACAACGGTTGGACTTCGCGCTTGCCGCCACTCGGAACCCGAACGACCTTGGACGTTTCAGCGTCAATCTCCGCCTGCGCCTTGGGACCGTGCCAGCGCATGGAAGAACCCGGTGGCTGATCCAGCGCCATCATCTGGCCTCCGCCCATCCGCTCGAAGTGACTCATGAACACCGCGTTGGGGTGATTGAGATCGTTCAGAGGCGAATTGAGCAGATTGGAGAAGCCTGCCTCGTAGTCCAAGCCCGTCGTGGGGGATTCGAACGTCGTGAGCAGTGCCGACCCCAAGCGTTCAGCCATGAGCGCGTAGGTCTCGTTCGTTGACCGGTAGCACATGATTGACAGGAATGAGTAGACAAACTGCCGCGCTGACCACACGTCCTTGAACTTCGCCACAAGGCCTTCATAGTTCTGTGTGGCGTAGACGCATGCCATGCCCAGGCTGCGTGCGATTGGCAACAGGTCGCGCTCCACCTTGCTCACGATGAGTTGGCATTCGTCTTTCAGGTCCCACATGGGCCGCTGGCCTTCTGCTTTCCACACGGCGGGATCCACCAAGGCCCGCTTCTGGATACCGCTGTAAACCCGCTGGGTCACCAGTGCGCCGATCAACAGGCCAGCGTCGCCGTGGACAGCGGTGGGCAAGCACACCCCGACGTGCTTTCCATAAAGGGCAATGGAAACGTCCACCCCTTCCTCCGTTGAATGCCAAGGAATGCCGTTGTTGTCCCGGAGGTGCTTGCCGCGAAGCAATACCCCCACCTTGGCACGCACGTTCAGCATGAAGCTGTTGCGGTGTTCCGGCTCCATGCCAGGCCACTTGTTCAGCAAGTAATCCAGTGATGCCGACAATAACGAACCAGGCATGCCAATGTCAGGATGGATGGAGTTGGGCTGGGTGGCCACACGGCTGCTGTAGTCCACTGCCAGCCCTGCATCTTGCGACAGCCCTTTGATTTCACCGGGGTCGAAGCCCAACCACAAAGCCAACTCCTGGAAGGCTGATCCAGCCACCCACTCCTCGCCCACCTTTCGAGGCTCATTTGCCAACGACAGCAGCTTGTCCAACGTGGCCGGGGTCCAGAACCAGGCCCGATCCCGCTCTGCCTCATCGCTCCACCGAGACAAGCGATCGCTCAAGTCGGCCAGGGAAGCTTCGATCGACGACACGTCATCCCCATTGGCCATGGCGTCGGCGCGGCGGCAAGCCAGATCATCGATGAGAACCTCCAGGCGTCGAGATTCCTGGATGGCGTGCTGGCGCATCGCCAGCTCGTGGTCCTTGAGCGCTTCATGGACGACAGTAACGTGGTCCATGTAGTCCCGTGCGCCGCTCTCCCACACCGCGTTCTTATCGTTGCGGTCGAATTCGCCACTGACACTATTGATGGCAATGCAAAGCTGTTGGGCGTCCAATCCTTGGAACGGTGCGAACCGGATGCCAGATTCGACAATGAGGTCCAACCATTTGCGCAACTCCCCAGCCAGCGCCATCTTGCCATCCGTGACCAACGTCCCGCCGTAACCGTAGAGACGGTGCTGCAAGAAGGCAGGAATTAGACCCGTCGAAGTCTTGCCGATGCCGCTCTCCCCGAAGAAGAGCAGATGCATCGTAAGGTCGAGCTCCGACAACACCATGGGCATCCCTGCATCGGGAGCCATGCCATAGTGCTTGCGGGTCAGCCAACCGGTGGCCTGGCCGAAGTTGATCAGTGGCGTCTTGTCCAAGAGCGCGGCTTCGGCCTGCTGAACGCGCGCACTCACGTGGGTGTTGGCCAGTGCGCCCTGAGTGCCCAGGTTGTATTTCTCGCCCTGCTGCCAGAGCTTGGCAGCACGCTCAAGAGCCTCCCTTTCGGTGTAAACCATCGGATACAACGACGCCAGGCCGAACCCCAGGAAAGCGCCCATGTCACCAGGGAGCACCAGGCAAATCGCACCGAGCACGGCTGCAGCCACTGTCCAGGCAACCATAGCTTTTGCACGCTCGGTGAAGCCCAGCCAAAATCCCTTGTGAACATCAGTGAGGGATTGGACAGCGCAAACCGCCAATCCGATCGCACCAAACGCCATCACGGCCATGCCAGCAACTAGCATAGAAAGCGTGTTGCCCTTCACGTCTGGAACAAAGGATTGACCAGAGGCGAACAGCAATGGGAGCACGAAGGTCAGAACAAACGCCTTCAGCGTGGCGCCCAAGCCTTCGCCTTGCTTCAGAGTCACCAAGTAGGGAATGGTCAGCGCCATGGCTACCAGGGTCAGCAGAAGCCAGCCCCCACCGGCAGTAGCCGTCAGGAAGATGAAGGCCGCCAACGCCGGCAGCGCGCCGAACATGAAACTGGTGGCGGTGCTGTCGCCGCCTTTGCCTCGATCCTGTGCAAGGACCATGCTTTCGTAGCGACGACCGCTCTTGGTCATCAGATGGCGGGGCGTGGTATCTCGCAGATCGGCTGGCGTTTCTGGCCACCAAAAGGAGAAGCGCTCAAAGGCGGGACCTTGAATGGACTCCGGAACAATCCAGCGCTGGGTGTGCTCGTTGTAGACGGCCCCAAGGTCCTTGACGTCCTCCTTGTCTTCGTCGGTGATGACGTTGACCAGCTCTCGACTGGGAATTCGAGAGGACACATCAAAGCGACCGACAACCTCTTCATAAAGGTCTTCGGCTTCCTGGCGAATAGCTTCTGCGGCGTCCACCTGATGCCGCCAGCGTCCAGGAACCACACGTCCGGCCAGTGACAACACATCAAAAACTGTAGGAATAGCAATGGTCATCGTGGCCTCCTTAGCGCGGGTTGTATTTGTTACAGGCTGCTGCCTGCTCGTTAGTGAAATCGCTCAGCCCTTGCGCAGCCGCTACGGTCAACTGCTGGCACTGAGTCAAACTCAACTCAAGAGGAGCTTTCTCCTTCTCCTTCTTCGCACCACTAACAAGACCAGTTAAGGTGGAGATGAGGCTCGAAGCGGTTACCTTCTGGGATTCCGCTGGGCTCAACAGAGCGGCTTCGGACGACTCACTCTTGTTGGAAATCGCTGACGCCAGCGCCACGCAGGCCAGCGTGAAAGTTAGCAAAGCCAAAGAGACGCCCTTGCTGATGTGGGGTTGGCTGGCCACCCTGATCTGGGTGGCATTGAGCTGACCGAGCTGCCACTGTTTGCGACTTTCAGGCGTGGAGCAAACTGGAACCCGATCGGAAGGGATGTAGTAGTAACTGTCATATACCCCAGCACCTACTTCGTCCCGCTCCAATCCAAGTTTGCTTGGCTCACCGAGGAAAAGCTTTCCATGGAGGTGAAGCCATCGGCTTCCGAAAGAAAGCTTGCGCTTCCGATACTGCTTGAAGAGTTGATCAAAGATCATGAGTGGGCCTCCTTAGAACTGACCTACTCACGAATAGCGCATTTCCACCGATGCGCAAGGGGGGGATCATTCGATCCCCGACTTCTTCGCCCAAGCATCCAAGTCCGCGTTGGCTTTCTGCTGCCAATCGCTCTTCGGTTCGGAAACCGGTGCTCTGACCTTCTTCGGCATCGTGGCTGGCGCACGCTGCGTTGACGGTTTGAGCTGGTCCTCTTTCCGCGCTGAGTCCGCCACCACGGGACCAACGACAGGCTCAGGCTTCTCAATCGTGGGTTCGGGCCTGGCCTGCTCTGAAAGCAAGGCTGGAGACGGCGCGATCACGGGGGCTTCCACCACCTCGGGCAGCTGCTCGGGAACCACCGGAGTGGCAACCGGTGCCACGGGAGCGGGAGCGCTCGGCGGCGGCTGGTCGTTCTTCTCTTGCAGGAAATAGATCGCCCCAGCGACCAATGCCACCGCCACCACGCCGCCCACGACCCAAGGCCAACGAAAGCCGGGCATGGATTGCAATGACGCTTGCGGTATCTCTGGAGGAGTGCCGTCGGGTGAGTTGCTAGGCTCCTCAACAGCACCGAGAGCCAACTCGCTCTGCCCGATGGAAACGTCATAGGTCACCTGAGGCTCTACGAGAGCCTCTGCTGGTAAATCCGAAAGGGCATTCAACTCCTGTGCCAATCCAGGCGCTTCCACGACCGGCTGTTGTTCAGTCAGGGCTGCGACAAGAACCGCTTCGCCCACCTCAACCGCATCAGCTTCGCCGGCAATGGCGGCTGGCTCATGGACGGACAACGCTTCGACCAAGTCCTCAGCTGCCATTTCCTCGAAAGGGGCTTTGTCCTCCATATCGTCGCCATTTACACGGACATGGTCCTGAGCCATTCCGTCCGCCACGAGAGAACCCGCCGTATCGGTCTTCAAGAAATTGGGCACCACATCGACCTTGGCCGGCTGGACCGTCAGGGTGCTCGACTTGGCTTCTGTAGGCTTAAGTCGTTCCTCCGCGGTCTTTGACCTTTTCGCGTTCAGTTGTGCCTTGGCTTCCTTAGCTTTCTCCGCTGCAGCAGCAACGCCCTTGTGGGTCAACTCGGCGGCACGCTTCCCGATCACCCCGGCCCAGTGACCGGCAGTCTTCAAGGCTTCCTTGGTGTTGTCGGACACCACCTTGTTGTCCCCGAGGGGGGATACACCCAACGTGTCGTCACGGGTCGTCTGAAGCTCGCGTTTGCGTTGCTCACGAGCCCGGTCCCGCATGCGCCGTTGCTTTTCAATATCTGACATAGCTTCCTCCGTGTTCGATGGGGGAGCCCGAGAGCCGATGGACCCTCGGGCCTCGGTTGTTACCGGACGTCCGGCACCGGCGTTACGACGATCACGGGCTCACCGCTGCCGCAGCGGTCGTCCACGGTCACCTTCGACAGCGCACCGCGTTTGGCCAGCTCAACGATGGGCACCTGGCAGGCGGCCTTGTCGGCGCCTTGGAACACGACCGTGAGCCCGTTGGTCGACTTCGTCAGCAAGCCGGCGAACTTGTCCAGGAACGCCTGGGTTTCCTTGTCCAGCCGCTTCATGTCTTCGGGGCTGTAGTTCAAACGCAACGAATCCAGGAAGGCTTCCTGCTTGCCTTCGACGGTCTCGGTCTTCGTGACAACTTCGGCCTTCATGCCAGCGGCACGCGCGGCCTCAGCTGCCTCCTCGGCGTGCTCACGCTGCTGCTTCAGGTAAGAGGCCGTGGCGCCTACGGCCGCACCCGCGGCGCACGCGGCAATGGCTCGGTCCTTCTTGCCGGTCAGGTAGGCCAAGGCGCCACCGGCGACGCAGCCAAAACCGCCGGCCTTGAAGACGCGCTTCTTATCGGTCTTTGGCTTCGCCTCGGAGGAAGCGGCCTGCTCCGACGGGTTGGACTGAGCCAGTGCCTGCAGCGGCATTGCCATGGGCAGGCAGGCGATCAGGCAAAGGGTGATGGGGAGGGTGGAACGTTTCATGGATGGATCTCCTAGTGGGGTTGGTGGGGGTGCTCAAACGTTGGGCTTGCTCACGGGAAGGCCCGCGCCACGCGTGGCGGGACTGCTTCTTGGAATGGCCGATGCGGTGCTCATCGACAAAAGGACATGGCGAAGCGCGTCTTCGTAGCGCTTAATGGCTTGGTCTTGCTCGGCCTTCATCTCGTCGCGCAGCCGCTTCTGGTCTTCCTGGAGAGACCGGCGCAGGGTCGCGTTCTCCTCGCGGAGCTGATCGAGCAGAAACTCCAGGTGGGCGTTTGAGTTCTCCAGCGCCGCCGTCAAGGTGACGCTCGCGTTGTGCCGCTCCAGTGCATCGCGCATGTAAGCGCTGAACGCCACCCCGCTCTCGCGAGCGAGACGGCGAGCCAGCTTCAGTTGCTCGCGGTCGAGGTTTACGTTTTGACGAACGAACGCCATTGGTCGAGTGACTCCGTTTCGGGATTACTCCACCGATACCTGGAATCCGCGAGTTGGCAAGGCCCCACCGCAGGAGCCTGAAAAGCAAGGGTGAAACGAGCTAACAACCGCCGACCTTGTCTCCTGACGCTTGTGACACGGTCGGGTCTTGATTGCATTGAGCTTTCGCCGTTCGTGACGCAGATTTTTGGCGCGAAGCGCACACCCACTTCAGTGCGTCATGTGTATGACGAGTCCAGGGCACCCTCCAGGCTTCTGCTTTGGTGCCTGGGCCGACACTGCTTCAACCGACGCGGAGCTGTTGCCGTTGCTTTTCGCCACCCCTTGCGATTCCCCAGTGCAGAGGTATTGGTAGTTCATCCCCAAACCGGTTCATCTCTTCCCACGTTCACGCCATGCCTTCCCAGACCCCACGCTCCCCCGCCCCTCTCGCCTTCCGTCGCCCCTCGCACGGAAAGCCAGTTGCGTTCGTTCGGCCACCCGTTTCTTCTCGCCGGCCAACCCTCGTCCGTGACCACCGCAACCCATCGGCGCCGCACTCGAAAACCGTTGAGGCATTCGTTTTAGTCAAACCAGTTGGGGGACGCTGGATTCACGGTGCGGGTCGCTTTAGTCAAATGGGAGCAGTCACCCTCGCAAACCGACTCGTGGCCCGAACTTCCGTGCGCCATTTCGTTTTAGTCAATCCGGTGAGGGGGCTGTTGAAGTGCTTGCGCCCCATCCATGACACCCCATTCCGGAGCGCTTGCCATTCGCTTGAGGCCACCCCATGACCACCTCAAACTTCCAGGCATTCGTCCAACGGCTGCTGGAGAAACACCGCGCCCGTGCTGCCGATAACCCCCGGTGGGCGCTCGACCTGCTGCGGCGACAAGACAACCCGACGTGTGCGTTCTGCTGCTCGCCCATCGACGTGAGCCGGCGGCAGTCGTGGGGTCTGTCACCCCTCGTTCCGTTCAACCAGGGCGGCCCCGTCGAACCGTCGAACCTACGGATGGCCTGCAAGAAGTGCGCGGTCGAACGCGGCGCGCGCGACCTTCTGGCCTGGGAAGAGCTGGCTGCAAAGGTGCCTGCCGAACACCTGAACCCGCTGAAGGAAGCCCGGTTGGGAGTGTTGCAACGCTCGGACAATCACCTGACCTCTGTGGGTCGCTACGCGAAAGACGGAACCGTGCTGGACCTGCTCCGTGAGCGCTGGAAGCATCCCCGCTTTCTCGTCTACGTCGAACGCCATGAGAACGGATGGTTCGTGGGTTGGCCGGTGGGCCAGCGGACCCTCACGACCCGCAACGAAGCCGCCGCCCTGCTGCGCCAGGTGCACCAAGCCCGATGGGTGGAGCACGGGGAGGTGGTGGGCTTCGACGTATCGGAAGAAGTTTTTCAAACCGCTGTCTGGCAGCTCATCGAGTTCCATGCCCTGGTCATCGACCTGAGCCCAGACGAAGCCGCCCACCGCGAGCGGACCGGTAAGAACAGCTGGATGGCGCGGTATCCGACCTTGCGCCAGATCCGCCAGCGGCGCAAAGGCGCCCACGAAACACCCTGGCCACTTGCCGTCAATGGACAGATCAGGGCATACAGCGAGAAGGCTGGCTCAGTGCGCATGCGGGAGAAGCGGCGAGCGTCAAGGGAGGCGGAAACGAAAGCGAGGTGGCTGGAAGCCCGGCACCGGTTGGAGCACCGGGACGCTGCGGTGGACGCCGGCCAGGTTCGGGAATGGCTTCCTGGGGAGCGGGCGGCCCTGCAGGCCGATGTAGACGATCTTGCCCACCAATGGCTTTCAGCGCGCCGTCTATTGCTCGGACGCGATGTGAAACCCCAGTAGCTCTAATCGGGTTTTGTTTCTTTGATGGACTCATAAATCAGTGACTTCAACCCGTCGAGATCGAGCGTTTCGCTCTTTCCTTGAACTTCAAAGATGTGCTCGAAGGTCAAAGGCGGATTGAGTTCCTGGGCGAGTATTCGGACCTTCAGAAGGTGGGGGCCAGTTGTTTCTGGAAGCACGGCTAAGACTTCATCCCCGAATGCTGACTCGCCCGGCAACAGACTGCCCAATCGGACACGGCAGATGTGATGGCCTTCCTTGGTGTCCACCTCCATCTGAGGCACGTAGTTCACGTGACGAGCTCCCGGAACCATACTCCGCAAACTTCGGTCTAGCATGCTCCATCCCGGCGCGGGCATCTCTGGCAGATTGTCTACGAGATCAAGTTCAACGCTCTTTTCACTTGGTCCACTCGCCGATATCTCCAGCTTTGCGCCGCTCAAGGCAAACTCTGAACGGTTGGTCACTTTCACCCGAAGAGTGATCAGACGGCTTTGCAGGAATAGGTGCTCAGCCGCATCTCTCCAGAAATCCGAATTGTCCTCGTGCGTTCTGAAGCTAAAAGGTGTCAGCTCGAAGGAGCTTTCAAAAGAACGATTGCCCGTGCTGTAGTCAGGATAGGGGGAGGATGACCCGTAGAATGTCAGCTGGAAGTTCTGAGCCAAGGGAAGGTTGTCGTCCCCCTTTAGCTCGAGGTCAATTTTGGCTGGCGCTCGGATGGTGTTGCTAGCCCCCATCATGGCCACTTCACGTGGGGAAGCTACACCAGTCGAACTTCCCCGCCGGATGTAAACGGTATCCTTAAGCAGCTTCCCGTAGGGCTTCTTCAGATAGAGGGGCCGTGGCTGCTTAGGTATAGCAAGGACTGCAACGTGCTTCCCGTCGAATATCCGCTCTTCATAGCGGAAGTCCAGCTTGCTTTCCAGCTTCTCATTAACGAACTGCTGGATTCTGGAATCATCGATTGCCCCCTCTGCAGGGACACCCACCACTTCAGCAGGGTGCGGTGAGTTCTCCTTGAAACCGATCAGGATGTAGGCGGTGCCGTCTCGGTGGGCATTGGCCATGGCCAGAATGTCTTTCAACAGCTCTGACTTCGCATCTTCCGTGGCGGACGCGAACGGGTAGCGATCGGCCTTGTAGTCCAGATCCGAGCCCTCGCCCTTGTATCGAAGCTGCTCCAATTGGTCGTCCGTGAGCATCGCGGGCCCTTCCCCTGTCAGTAGATCTTCCCGTTCCTGGCCTTGCCCCGATTCCTCACGGCCACCCTGGCGGCTTTCCGTTCCTCGGCGTGCGCGTCTGCCGGCGAGCTCACGACCAGGAGTGTCTTGCTCTTGATCAGCGTCGCGGCGGCATAGTCGGCCAGCGCGACCATCGCCGTGGTCAAAGCCACTTCTCTGCCCGCGTCCTCGGAGTCCTCGTAGCCAAACAACTTGGCGATGTTCTCCCGGAGTTTCGGTGGGATCGTCACCATCGCGCGGTGGTGGCGCAGGCCATCCTCGCGCCGACGGTAGTCGTGGAGGGTGACCGATCGCGGCATAACCATGTGGACCCGCTTGCCGGCGACGGTGCCCGCCCGCTGGCTATCGTCGTAGTCGAAGTAGGACTTCCGCTCGGGGTAGTCGCCCGGCCCCAGAAGGATGTGCTCAGGAATGCGCCCGATCGCCGGCTCGGCCTTCGTGCTCTGGCGCGACGCCTTGGTGTGAGTGACGTTCTTGACGTCATCCAGCGTGCGCTTGGCAGTTTTTTTCGTCGCCGCTTTCTTGGCGGGAGCTTTGCGAGTGGCCATGGGTAGGTCAGGGAGGGAAACCAATGGAAGGTCCATCATGCCGCAGCCCTCCCCTTGGCGTCACGCTTGAGGGTGTGGCGCACCTTCACGGCCAACCCATGGATTTCCTCCTGGGCTTTCAGGGCCCACCGGTCGGCGGCGTCGAACACCGTCTGGCCCTGCTCGTAGCAGTCCGCGATCAGTGCCCGGTCGCGCACAAGAACCGCCCCAGCCATCTTGGGGTGCTTCAGCCGGCGACGGTGCGAAGACCGCTTTTCGTTGGCCCTATTGGCGATGGGCAGGTAACGCTTGCCCTTCTTCTCCAGCACCTCCACCGTTCGCAGGAAAATGAGGAAGCTGGCACCGTCCAGCAGCGTGGGGACGAGGTAGAGGTCAGCTTCGGGGATCACCTCATTGTCCGGGAGCCTGGGCGGAGTGTCGGTGATCTCAATCTGGAACCCCGGTGAGCGCGAGCGGCCCACCGAAAATGGCGTCTCATCGGACAGGGCGGCAAAGGCGCTGGCCCCGCCCTGGGGGTCCCTGTCGTTGACCAGCACACGCAGCCTGGGGTCGCGGGCGTAGCACCCGGCCAGGTTGAGGGCCAACGTGGTGCGGCCGACACCGCCCTTCAGGGAGAAGCAGCACAAGCGCATGGAAAACTCCGTCTGTATGAGTAGGTAGGGGTAGCCCAACCGACTCTACAGAGAGTCAAATGCAACGCAAGTGCATGTTTTTGCAAAACTTTTAGCCGTTAAGCCGCCAGACTCTTTTCTTTGAACCCGGCGCACTTCTGGAGCGACCTCACGCCACCTCTGACGGGGGGAAGCGTTCTGTGGGTGATCATCGCTTCGGACGGTGACACGTGGAGATCAAAGGGCTGCTCAGCCATCCAGTCCTTCAACGCGGGCGGAACATCGCCTTCCAGTTCCTCAAAGATCGTTCGGCGCTGTTTGCCGATCCAGTATTCGGCGAAGGGGTCCGCGCCCGCGGCGGCCAAGATGAGGGCCATCTGGTTGAACCCGTAGGCCAAGTGGGGACTGCCGCGGTATGCCTTCCACCCCATGCAGGCCAAGTGGAAAGCGGTGATTCCCTGCGGGCTCACCGGGGCATCTAGGGACGGGAAGATGGCGTTGTCGTCCCCTGACGTCCAGGCGTCGATGCGGGCCTGATGGATGCGGCGCACCAAGTGGCGCAGCAGAAACGGGTTGTTGGCCTGGACCGCGGCGTGGAGCTCGCGGGCGAAGCGCTCTTTGGGGTTGAGGGCGCTCATTTCCACTTCGCCTCTTTTCGGCTCTTCTGCTCGAAGTGGGCTCTCTCTTTCGCCAGGCGAACCAGCCGATGGCGTTTCGAGTTGGGGATGTGGGCGGCTTCAACGAAGCCTCGGCAAGGCTCGTTGGCGGCGTTCATGAACAAGCCCGAGCGGGGTTGGAGCACGGCCAGTAAGATTTGGTGCATGGGGTGATTCCTGTCGGTTTAGGTTTGACCGTTTATGAGTAGGTCGCCCCACTCGTCTAATCGGCTTAACCCCATGCAACCACACCGACAGGTCGAGTCAAGGGGGTAAATCGCAGAAAGTCTGACTAAAAACAGGGGCTTGCCAAACCACCTTTGCATCGCATGCTGAAATGCATGAAGACACCTCCCTCTCTGCGCAGACATCCCTCCCCCTCTCGCCTTTCCAGCGGGGTTCGCTCAGCGCTGGGCTTCGGCATGCTGGAGACCTTGCTCACCCTGGCCGGGCTGACCGTGCTCTCCGTCGTTGCTTTCGCGAGTTATTCGCACGTGTCTGCTAAGTCCAAGGTCTCGGACGAGACCGATAACCTGCGCGAGCTGTCCACACGGGTGGAGAACTCCTTCGGATTGCTGGGCACCTTCGCGGGCGTCAGCGCCGACGCGCTCGTGCGCGATGGCCTCGCCCCCGAACGACTGACCCATGGGGAAGGTTTGTTGACCAACGCCTGGGGCGGTGCAGTGACAGTCGAGCCCTACACCGTGACCCGCTTCGGGGATGGGTTCTCTATCGTCCACCACCAGGTGCCCGCGCGCTCGTGCGCCGACTTCGTGGCCGTCAACGCGCGCGACCCGTGGGACGTCCAGGTGTCGGACGTGTCGGTGATCCGCATCCACGGGGGGCGCCTCGATCTTCAAGCATTGACGGATGCCTGCGCGGGCGGCGATGGCCGCATTGCGTTCGTCTACCACACCGGGCTGGTGGCGGGAGCTGCGGTGGCAGCCTCACCGCTGCAGCTTTCCCCCACCCCGACCTCAAACACCCCTCCCGGCTCTCCTCCCCTGGGCGGTCCCGTGGGCCCTGCAGGGCCAGTGGGTCCCGCCGCTCCCATAAGCCCGATCAATTCAGCTCCTTCCCTCCCCCCTCCATCGCCGGCACCGGTTGCGCCGCCGACGGCCACTCCCGTCGTTCCGGTCACACCGCCCGCGCCTCCGGCGACACCTCCACTCCCTCCGCCCACCACCGTGGCAGCATGCGTGGAGAGTTCGGAGAACCGAACGGCAAATTGCCCTGCGGGTTCAGTCGGCCAGGTCCACCAATCCCGCCGTCATCATTGCGGGCCCGACCCCTCGGTTTACGAAGCGTGGGCTGGAGCGACGACGGCAGGACCGTGGACGGACACCAGCAACACTTGTTCGCCTTGCCCGTCTCCAGAAAGCCGCACCGTGGCGTGTCCGAGTGGCCAGGTGGGCTCCATCGGTGAGCAACGATCGTTCGTCTGCTCGGGATTGGGCTCGTGGGGAGCCTGGACGCAAACCGACAACACTTGCACGGCCTGCCCGGCCCCTGAAAGTCGCGCTGTGGGCTGCCCTGCGGGCACGTTCGGTGCAATCCAGGAGCAACGCGCTTACGTGTGCTCGGGATCCGGCGCGTGGGGAAGCTGGACTTTGGCTTCCAACACCTGCGCGGCTTGCCCCGCACCGTTCAACCAGACGGAATACCAGTGGGTGCCTGCGTCTGCACCATGCCCCTCGGGCACCACGGGAACGCACACGTGGGAGGAGCTTCAATCCCGCACGCGCGCGGGCTCTTACAACTGCCCCGCCAGCACGGTTGCCATGCCCCCAGCATCCTTCACCGGCTGGACCGCCTGGGCCGACAACGGAACTCGACGAAACGAAGTGGACGCCTGCGTTGTGAGCCGTCCGCGGTGCGCTGATGGGTCATTGAAGATCCCAGCCTGGTTCGCCGCCAATTACACCGGGAACAGCGGAAGCAACAATGCCAGCTGGCCGGCGGACGTGTGGGTAAACCCCACTCCGGCAGAAGGCGCCAGCTTGGCCGCGGCCGAAGCCGCCGCGACGTGGACCTACAACGAATACCCGGGTTCGTCTCACCCCGGTGGCAACTACCCGCTCGACTTCAACCGAGATGGGTTCTACCACTCCCAGTGCACGTCCTACACGCACGAGGGCAACGTCAAGTTTGGTTACGCCGAGTCGTTCACGTGCGTGCCGTTCATGGGCATGCATTACTGCGACTACAGCTCGCACAACATCACGGTCTCCTACGAAGTGTGCCGCCTGGAGTGCGAGTCAACCCTGCGTGGCAAGTCCAACTATCCTTATGTCTGGCAGCGGGATGTCACCCCGCCCTCACAATCCTCGACCGTGTGCACGGGCCAACCGGGGTGCGTGGTCAACACCTACTTGCCCGCTCCCCCGGCTTGCACCAGCGACACGGCGGGCCAGGTCATCGAGAACGTGCGCTGGCACCATGCCTTCGGCTCTGGCCAGGTGGCGTGGCGCACGGTGCGCCTGACATGTATCACTTCGGTGACGGACTGAGGCCTGCCAATGTTCTCCACATGTCCGTGCCCTGTTTGGCATGGCCTTCAGCAAACTGCTGAGGATCCCAGTAGGTATGCGTCAACAATAGACCCAGCTCAGAAACAATTCCTTGGCACTTATCTGCAAAGCCGAGCACATCGCTGAAGGTGAGCCCAAGGACGTTTACGTTGAAGGCGCCCGGCTCTTCATCGAGCTTACGCATCTCCAGGTGGGCCACATACTTGTCTCGATACGTGCTGATCTTGATCGCCACGTGGTCAGCTTTCAAAGCAGGAATGTCCGCACTCAACTTTGCCCAACTCTTGTCGAAGAGCGCGTAATTTTTTCGCCGATCCTTATCTTTGAATCGCTTCATGAGGGCAGCAGAGCTTTTCGCTGAAAGATTGGGGAAACTCCCCACGTGCAACTTATCGAACATCCGGCCGTAGCTTCGTCGGTAGTGGTTCTTGATATCCGGATCAGCATTGAGCTTGCGCCAGAGATTGGGCAGGCTTCCTGTCTTGGCGCCGTTGTCTAAGAAAAGTCGGGCTTGGTCGCGGACCAAATCCTGAGCCAGCAGAGGCGCCACATGCCCCCATGCTCCGGCGCCAATCGTTCTGTCCAGCATTGCTTTCAGGCCGTCCTGAATCTCCGTGTCCTGGATGAGCGGCGACAGGATGTGCCGCCGCTCGTCCAGGATGTGGCACTCCTGGGTCAACACGCGAATGAAACCGTCGATCTGCCGGACCCGCTGATCCAGTTCGCCCTTGGTCACTTCTGCTCGGCCCCCAACGGAACCTGCTGAAACCGAACCTGCAGACGTTTGATCAGGGCTCGGGTTTCCGCGTTCGGCGCGCGCGTGCACACCAGGACCGCTTCCCCGTTAGGCACGAAACGCATGGCTTTCTGCTCCGCTCGGACGATCGCACGATACTTCACCGCCTGGTAGACACCCCGCTGCAGCTCGTCTTCGCTGCATCGGCTGGTTTTCACCTCCACGGCCAACCGCTGCTTACCGTTGTCGAAGTGTGCATCCAGCCGATCACCCGAGCTCAGCAACTTCTCGTTGTTGCCGGCGGGGAAGATCCCGTAATCCACGAACTCCTCGGGGTGACTGGCCACCCACGCCTTCAAGGCTTTGTGCTCGTCGCTTTCGGGCTTGCCGCCCTCCTGGACTTTCGGTAGCGGCAGCGGCGCGTCGGCCGCCACCTCGAGCAACGCTCCCGTTGCTGGGGTCAGCATCGTGGCGCCCAGGGCGCGGGCGACCCGGTCCCAGTCCGGGTAGGTGAAAACGTCTTCCATCGCCTCTCGCAGGTGGGCGCGTCGCTCGTCTTCGGTGTCCAGCTTCTTGCCGGCGAAGTAAGCCGGGGAGATGGTAATGGCGCCTTCCCCGGGGTGCTTGGTGGCCTTGTTGATCACGATCGCGTGGAGTGGTGGGATGGGCTCCTTCCATTGCTCGCTGAGCCACTGCAGGGCTTGGGCAACGCCCCCGGCCACGGTGCCGTAGAGGTCCTTGCGGGGTTTGATCTCGTGCCCGAAGGTGTCATGCAGCTCCTGGGCCAGATCGCTGTAGGAATGGGCTTCACCCTCCTGGGCCCACCGGATGAGGATGGGCAGCGCGTCTGGAATGACCTGACTACGCCAGCGAGTGCGTGCGAACTCCACCTTCGACCAATCAAACTTCTCCATTACCTACCCTTCCTTGTGACTCTTCAAGATTGTTGCGGAATCAATATAGCTCCACAACATAACGCGCGAATGATGAAGCCTCGTTCTCATACCTCCTCCAAAAGGGGAGCCCTCGGTAACTCGTGAGGTTGTGAGGGAATCGGTGGTTGGTCAAACGTCAAACGAAACTCTTCTCCCAACTCGTCTCGCTTTGGGAATGCGTATGCTGTCAGGGGAGAATTCGGTGATAACACTGTCTCAAGGCAACCGGCAAGAACACAGAAGAGATCAGCTCTTATAAGACCAAGTATGACGTCATCCTTTACCCAGCCGGGACCAACCCGGCGATTGAGTTGGGGTGTTCCACCATGCGCATATTTGTGCAGCCACTTTGCGGCCCCACCCTTCTTGAATCCATCCACCATTGCCTGGATAGGCGGGAAGAACGGGACTAGAGCTTGCGCTATATCCCGCAACATCGGCACGTCGTCGACTGGATTGTCCTGACGATCTACAGCCAGACCTTGGATTGTTTTCAATGGCGCCACATAGACGAACCAGTAGCCGATTGCTGACGCTTCTAGAATGGGGCGTAGCAGCGCCGCCGCGGACCCGTATTCCTCGGCCTCAACGAGTCGAATGAAGGCGGAGTGGTGCTCCAAGGCCAGGTCGATAGCGCAACGTGCGAACTCCAATCGCAGGGCGGTTTCCCCTGTAGCTGGCAATAGGGTCCGAAGGCGATTGTTCTGTTCGCGCGACTTAACACATCGATAGAGAATGACACGCCGAGATTCTTCGTCCATGGCGACTATCCATCATCAGTTACCCATAGTCTGCCACCACCCAGCTTGTCAGTTCTCGCTTTCAGTCACCCTCAAGGAAGCGGATAGCTAGCTCATGTCCTTTATACGTGGCCGCAAACCTCCTGCACCTTATCCATCCAGGCACTCTGCCCCGCGGAAGCCTGAGCCGTGAGCGGGCCCAGCCCGCGGATGAAGCGAAGAGACGCCAGCTGGGTGTCGTCCTGGGGCCAATACGGGCCGTCGGGGGAGAAGACGAAATGATCGCCCTGGAGCGCCCCGCAGGTGGTGCAGTGGTGGGCCAGGTAGACCTGCCCCGAGGAGCGGGTGGACGCGTAGCGAAGCCAGGGTGCGTGGCCAGTTACGAAAGCGGTGGCGCTCTCATCCAGTTGCTCGATGTAGCGCAGCAAGGCGCCCCCGCCCTGGTCAGTCACGCCTTCTTCGTCGCGCTCCTCGAAGGACGGCACCCACACCGCCGCCGTGGGCGTTTGGGCGTGGCAGAAATGGCAGGAGGTCTGACCGAGCAGCAGACCGTAGGCCGGGGCGTGGAGGAAAACGTCGTCGTGGTCGGAGGCAGCGTCGATACTCATACATCCATTGTGCCCGCAGTCGCATCAGATGTTGAGGGGAGAAATCTCCCCTCTAGGCCATCTGGCACTGAGTCAATCGCTCTTGAACTTTGCTTCCATGAAAGCCATGGTTTCAACGACATCCTTCTCAGATACTGCTGTGAGGAGACGATCCTTGACAGCATCGCTTTCGCTTTCTGTCATCCCCAGCTCCGCGGCGTAAGAAACAATTGACGAACTGATCTTGGAATTGTTCCCCTTGTTGTCTCCAACAATTCTTATCAACTTATCAAGCGCTGCCTTTGAATCTCCCTGCCCCCCTAACGCGAGGTAGAGCCCAGCCACATATTCCAGATACTTCTTGGGAAAGTTGCCGATCTTGTCTGGCTTATGACCGTGCCCTGCATGCCCATGTGGGGGACGGTAAGAGTGCTCTTTCCCCATCTTGATAAAGGTGTGGGCATAGGAATCACCATAGGCATGTATCATCAGCCCAACCCGCCAGTCCGGCTCACCTCGCTGGATTGCTTCGGCAACAAGCTGCTTAAGGTCCCCACGCCTTCTCAGGACCTGCTCTTCCTTTCCACCATGAATGGAATGGAGGATTTTCATGATGTCAGCGGAATACTTTTCCCATAGCGAGTTCCATGCGGCGCTTACAGCCGTGAACCTCCTATTGGCGTCGGGCACCTGACAACCCCATGCAAGCTCCAGCGCACGGGACACGGGCAGACCAGCCAGCCTTGCGACAACAAACGTTGTATACAAATGCCCGTCGATCTCGTAAAGCATGTGCGCAGCACCTGCTGGCGACAAGATATTCTTCTGCATAGACTTTCCCCGGTTGTCAGCTCGCCCCCATGGCAATGAGCCGATGCGCATTTATATCGGAAGTTCGCTCAACTTTCTCTGCCCCTCGCTTCATCCAGCCCACGGCCCTGTATTGCTCGGGCGTCAGTAGCTTCCTGACGCCCAGCCATTGGGTCAGGTGGTAATGGCCGATAGTGTGCGGGTATCTCTGGATGCCTTCGTGCAGAAGCTTTGGCAGGTAGCACACCTCGCCGTCGGTGCGCTCGTAAGCGAAATAGTAGTGCCGCGTTGCCATGGCGGCCTCAGGACGCCCAGGTGGCGTTTTCGATGGCGTCCGAAATGCGAGCACCGAGTAAAATGCCTAGGGGAAGCACGATGGGAGCAAGCATGGCGAGGATGGAAAGGCTCATGACTGTCGGTCCTGGTGGTGGTGGCATTGTCGTGAGAGTTCCAGACTAGGCTGCGAAGAGCTCGCCTTGGGTGGCCGGCATCAGCTTTTCGATCTCAGCCAGGCGAGTCAGCAGGCGATCGCGTTCGGCTTCGAGTGCAGCGCGGTCAATACTTACAGCCTCCTTCTCGATGCTGATCCAGTCCTTGCCTTCGCCCACCAGGCGGCGTGCGGTGACGCCCGGGAAGTCGCGAATGAGGACCACCGCGTGGCCGTCCTTCACCTTAGTCGTCCAGTTCTTCATTGAACCGCCCGAAGTGAATCCACCTTCTACGATGACGATGCCGGGGGAAAGGGTGGCGCCGCTGTCGCGACCGGTGGCCCGGGCAATTGGGCGGCCCCAGATGGTGATCGGTCCTTGCCCGGCATCGTCGTCCCCGTCCAGAGTTACGCGAACGGTGCAGGTGTCGGTCGTGATGCCGTCGCAGCCGTAGATCGCCATTAACGTCTTACGAACCCGCTGCTCATTGAATACGTCGAACACCCACTCTCCACCAGTATATTTTCCGCTCAGTTTCTCGCGAGCATCTTTCACAAAGGCCTCGTTCCAGGGGGAGCGCACGTAGACACTGCCATTTTCGACGCGGACGGTAACGTTACTCATAGTATTTCCCTTGTTTTATTGATCGGCGTTATTGCCTTCCTACAACTCCAAGGTAGATCGCCATGCAATTTTGTCCAGATCGTTTATGGATCTTTTTTTGACTAAACTGAAAAACTGCGGCCTAACGAAGCAAATATTCCTAACAACAATGTCGCGCCGATGACGTTGCTTCTCCCCGGCTCTTTTCCCCATCGATGCTTTATCAGATCACCGGCTGCGAAGCAGTCGGTGTCGGCGCTGCGCTGTTGCTTCTGTTTTTACAGACGCGGCCGTGTTACCGACGGCGTTTCGTCCGCCTCCACCAGTGCGTGGTGCAGCATGTTTGCTCGCTTTTCTGCTTCGATTTCTGCAACTACGTCTGGCATTGCTTCACGAAGCGTGCCCGTGGCCCAAAACGGACTGCCACGATGCGGGTTTCCACCGAGCCGCAGCAGGATCCGAGCGGTCTGCTCCATCCGTTGGCGTTCCGCTTGGTCTTCGCTGGCCTGGTAGTCAGCAGCCAATTTCTCCAAGGGCCGTTCGCTCCAGTAGTTCCGCGCGTGCGGTTCCGCGCCTGCCTCAATCAGGGCTTCGACGATGCGCGGCCAGGTCAATGCCGAGTGGATGGCCGCGCCTTCGTTCTCGCGCCACGCGTTGGGATTCGCCCCCTCCCGGAGGGCCTGCAGCACGACAACCAGGTTTCCATCGACGCAGGCGTGGATGAGCTCAGCGCTGGGACTGCCGGGTGGCGGTGGTGTGCGATCAATGGAGGGCATGGTGCTTTTTCAGAGTTCCCCTGACGATCTGGCGCATGACTTCGCCCCGGGTTAGGCCTAAGGCCTTAGCTAGCGTGTCGATTCCCTCAACGATGTGCTGGGGTGCCTTTGTCTGGGGCAACCGATCGCCGCCCGCGTGAGCCATTCGCTTTGGTGACAACAGGAAAGGTTGGCGAAAGTAGAGCGCCAGGATTTGTCGGAGGGCCTCAGGCATGGAAATTCCCGCCTGGTCGGCGAGTTGCCGGAGCTGTTCGGCATCGCGCGCGTCCACGTGGGCCGTCGGGAGGCGGCCCGTGGGTTGGTCCAGGCGGGGGTTGCGCAAGGGCAGCATTGACAGCCCCTTAGACCGCCGCGGCTTCGCGAACGGTGGCGATGGCTTTCCACCGGTTGAAGGCGGCGCCCGCGAAATAGAGCGCGTCCACCAGTTCTTCCGCGGCACCCCTTGCGCGCAGTTCGGCGTTGCCGCGGGCAAAGCCGGCCAGGATGGCGTAGCGCTCCTGATCATTCGTGGCGTTGTTCATAGATTGGGCGATCTGGACGTTCATGAGTTGGTTCTCCGTTGTGGGTGGTGAGTTAGAGGCGCGAAGGTTGGTGATTGAAGGTGGCAACAGGCAGCTTTTCGTCGAGCACGGCATCCAAGCCCAGTCCGTGGATCAGTGCTTCAGCTTCCTCACTGTCGAAGTCCTCAATTCCGGCCTTCTTGAGCTCACGCTTGATGAGCAAGACCACCTGATGATCCGCATCCTCGAGACGCTCGCAATGGGCCAAGGAACGGCAAGCGAGGTTGTAAGAATTAGGGAACGAACGGGATGGCGAGCGGACGGCGCCCATCACCTCCTCGTCCTTTCCCTCGGGATACCAACGTCCGCCCTTGTCGAACTTACCTTCGGGGTGCTCCAGACGAGCCTGGCGACGCTGGTAACGCCGCAGAGCAGAGGTTGCCTTCAACAACTCGTGGGGTTTGATGGCGATGATCTTCTTTTTCATGACGATTACCTGGATAGTTCGGAGGGCGTGATTTCCTCTCCACAATTTCAAGGTAGATCGCCATGCACGTTTGTCCAGATCTTCTATGGATATTTTTTTGACTAAAGTGCAAAACTGCGGCCTGGCGAAGCAAATATTCCTAACAACAATGCGGCGCCGAAGGCGAAGTGCCTTCCACCGCCAGGTGGTGCTTTTCAGATGCTTTTCGCTGGGCACAAAAAAGCCCCCTTTCGGGGGCTTGAAGTAGCTCACTTGCTCTTATGCACTCAGATGCGCGTGGCCCGCACGAAGCGCGTCAGGTAGCCGGTCACGAGTGGCACGACGGTGTAAAGGACCGCAAACGGTAGCAGGGCGATGGACGCAATGGCCTTCACCGCTTCTGGTGCTGCAGGCGTGAACGCTGCGAAGAACAACACCACATGGACCACGAAGACACCCAGCAGCCCCAACAGGAGGCCCTTGAGAAAGCCCCCCTTCTGCCCGGTCTGGTCATACAGTCCCCAGCGCGAGGCGCGGAAGCGCGCCGCCCGCCAGTTCATCCAGGTCAGAACGGCCAGCACACCGAAAAGGGCAGCGCTCGCGAGCAGCGCAAGAGCCACGCCGAAGGGGTGCCCATTGTTTTGGCTGATCTCCTGCGCCCCGCCCAAAGCCAGCAGGGCAGCACCGCCCAGGATGACGTAGGCGGGCAGCAAAGCGCCCCAGTTCATGTGCTGCGACGTCGATTTCATGTTCATGTGGACCTCCGTAATGGGTTGCTTCCCCTACTCATACCGCGTTCTGGCGAACTGGCAAGGTCAGCTCTTCTTCTGCGCGCTGATCGGCACCCACGTGTTGTTCTGCTTGGCGAACGTGATGTCGAACTCCGCCGGCACCGGAACCGGCTCGGGCTTCATCTGCACGCCGCCGTGGAACCCCACCAGGTCCAGCGTGCCACCGGTCACGCAGGTGACCCGTTCGGGGCCAATGGACGTGCAATCCACCTTCAGGTCGTCCCAGCCACGGACCTCCATCCGCTGCCCCAGCTGGGCGACCAGATTCGCATTCAGGTGGGTTTCGTAGGCCTTGGCTACCTGCTCTGCCGAGGGCATGTCTGCCTTGCTCCCGCACGCTGCCAGCGACAACGTCAGTAGTGCCACTGCGATTGCTGCGTTCTTCATGCGCCTGCTCCCTGCTTCTTGGTGAGATCCACTTCGATCGTTTCGTTGCGGTAACCGACGCGCACCCGCTCCACGGTCACGTCCATCTTCGGCACGGTGTTCTCGACCCACACGCGGTTGACGGAGAAGACCACCAGGTCATCGCGGGCGTCGCGGCCTTGCCGAGCGAGGTTGGCCGCCTCGGTTGCGTCCATGCGGATCAGCAGCTCGTAACGCCCGGCGTGGGGTGGACTGGAGACACCCGTGTGGGTGACCCGATGCCAGGGCACGAAGCCTTTGCCCGTCACCGACAACCCCGAGGCGGAGATCTGCGGCATGGGGACGTAGACCTCCATGACACCTCGGTCAGCGTTGTATTCGATGCCTCCCAGCGACACGAACTGCGGGCGCACGGCGAACCGGCGCGTGGTCTTGAACTTTTCCAGTCGCGCGTCGAACGCTGGCCCATAGCGGCGTTCGATGGCGTCCGCTTGCGTCTTCTCAATCCCGTTGGGGCCGTTGATCTTCGTGTCGGCCACCCACCACTGGTAGAGGCACCACTGGCGACGCTTGGCGTCCTGGCGGTAGTCCGAGTGCGCCATCGCGAGCAGGTCCGTGTCGCACATGTCCGAACCCGCCCCACCGGTTGCTGTCTGGCCCACCCGGAGGTGCTGCGCCCCCTCCAGCGTCTCTTGGTCCAGATCCCAATACGTTCCTGCTGGATCCAGGTAGGGACTGCGAGCCTTCTCTGCAGCCACCCGGGGTGTGTTGCCCAGGGCTCGCCCTATCGTGTCTAACAAGCCTTTTCCGTCACCGGCCTGCGCATGGCATGCAAAGGCCAGCGCTGCTGCGCCAGCCACGAACGTCCACTTCTTCACTGGAACCCCCTGTCGGTCCAATTGGCCTTGTTGGCCTATTTGCCATATTGGCAAATGCGATGCACACTTGGAAAGGTCAAACTGGCGGGCCGAGTCAGCCACCGTTCTGCCAGCCTATGCCCGCCCCTTTGCCTGCCGCAACAACCCTGGGCCGCCGCCTTCGACAGGCGCGCTTGGCCAGAGGCTGGACCCAGGCGGAGCTCGGCGAGCGGCTTGGGCTGGAAGACGGCAACTCGGGCGCGCCGCGGGTTTCGCGATACGAGCGCGGAGAAAGGATGCCAGACGAACAGACGATGGAAGCCCTGGCGCAGGCCTTGGACCTGCCGGTGGCGTATTTCCATGCGGCGTCTGACCCTCTGGCGGAAGCCATCTTGCTCATGTCCAAGCTCCCGCTGGAGAAGCAGGAAGAACTGCTGGTCCGGATTCGCGCGTTCACTGCGAAGCTATCGGTGAAGTAGCCCCTCCCACGGAAAGGATTCCGACGATGTGGAAATGGATTTCCCGCCTGCTCTCTCCCAAGAACCCACCCGCCGCCCACCCACTGCCTCCGGCCGAACTGGCCGCGCTGGTGGACTTGAACATGCTCGACCTCAACCTCGCAGAGGCCCGGGCCTTGCTGCAGCAAGATGATCCACTGCCTGCGGCGATCAGGCAGCGCCTCGAAACCTTCTCGCTTGCCGCCAACGCCTTGGCCTCCCAGGTGCCATCGCCCGGAAGAAGGTCTTCCCACTGGTGCACCCTCCGCCGCTCGGCCCGCCAACTCAACGCCGAGTTCGAGTGCTTGAGGGCCGATCTTCATCGCGAGCTCAGGCGTTCTACAACTACCGCCGAAGAAGGAATGAAGACCACACCGGGTTAGCGACCCCGTGCTCGCGCGCAGCTATAGCGCCAGCTCGCCCACCCTTGCTGTTCGCTGCTCCATGTAGCGACCCATGTGGCCGGCTACCCGCGAGACCACCTCATTGATATCGTAAGCACCCACCCCAGTGGCCGTCAGCGCCGCGATGATGCAGAGGTTGGTCGTGGCCACCGTGTTGACCGTCGTCTGAAACAGGATGGCCGCGGGGACGTGCGCCCCTATCTGCCCGTTGGGGTCCTCATACATCACCCGGATGGCCTTGCCCCCGTGGACCAGTCCGCAGAGGGGATCCCAGGCGTTGGTCACCATGCGGGCCAGCTTTTGCGGCCCATCGTCTTGCCCGAGTCGAGCTACCGTGGCTTCGACTTCCGCCGCTAAGTCCTTCAGACGGATGGGCACCCACTTTCCCTTCTCGTTCTTCCGCCGGGGACCGCTGTCCTCATCGAGGAAGTCCCGCAACTGCTCGTCGTCAGCGATGAACTGGACGAATACCGCACGCAGAAACTGTTCGATCTGCGATCGATGCAAACCCAACGCAACCGCGGGCAAGTCGATGGGGTGGGTTTCCAGTAGGAACAGCAGAGCCCGGCCGTAGTCCATGGAAGCGCGAAGCAGCTGGAACGTCACGCGGTGGCGCTCACTGTTCGGTGGAATGTGAAGCTGCTCCATGCCCGCCATGTTGGCTTCCAAGGCGGCTCGGGCCTCACTGGCTTCGCGGGAGATGTCTTGATCAGTGGGTTGCCGTCGGCGATGGCGCATTGCGCCCAGCGCTGCCTGGATGCCCTGATTCAACGCGTCATTGCTCATGCCACTGACCTGCCAAGAGGACAATTCAACAGATGCGTAAGCGCAGCCGCCCTATCCTCCCAGCGGTCCACGTTCCAGGATGGGTGGTAGACCCAGGTCATCCACGCCGCCCCACCATCGTAACCAAGGGACCACACCTGCCGCATTTCCAAGTATCGGCGCCGCCGTCCTTCGGAATTCACGTGGCGGGCATGGAAGGTGGGCAGGTCTGACTGTTCTCCGTAGTCAAGCATGCGCCACGTGGTGCGCCCGAGCACTAAGACAACGTCAGGACAGAGAATGGGGAGGATGTTCTCGACCAGCACCCGCCCTCCATGCCTGAAGTCAGCGCTTAACGGGCGGTGCCCCGAAGCAGTGCCCGCGAAACGCTGCGATAGGTTGCAAAAGGCGACACGCTGCCAGGCCTCAGCGGCCTCCATTAGCGATGGTGCTCTCTTGCCCGTCAGTAAGCGATCCAATTCATCGAAGAACTTCCCACCTCCCTTCCGCTCGGGAGTCTCCATGTCGCTGAATGTCTCGCGAGTGAAAGAACGTGTTATGCCCTCATCAACCGTTGAGCCTTCCTTTCGGTAGTGGGACTCCCCCAGCAAAAGCAATCGGCGCCCAGCGAATCCCTTCAGATAGCGACGTCCCACGTAGGGCAGAAAGGAGATCTCCTCAGGCCAGTCTTTCACGCCCAGCAGTGCCGGATCGATCACGGGAGCACCCTCTCACGTTCATTGGCTGCAGTCGAAGGCCTCAAGACACTCTTCGCCAATTGCCTTGGGTCGGCAGCCCACATATCCGCCACTTCGGGGAACAGGCGCATCAATAACCCGTCCCATGTGCGATCGGGCTGAAAGCTGCTCTCGCCCTTGGCCAGGCTGGACAACACGTCCTTCATCTTGCCCTGGAGTTTTCTGGTTCGGTCCTGCTCCAACACGGTCTTCAACTGGCCGTGCGCGCGGAGCATGCAGCGGTAGAACCAGAGCGTCTTGGGCCACACCTTGTGGATGTGATGACCGAGTTCGGCCAAGGTCTCGAACCCGATCCCGATGGGGTTCCCCTGGCCATGCTTGGCCGAGTAGCCGGCCACCAACAGCCGGTCCAGCTCTCCTTGCCCCTTGGCGTATTGAGGCAGGGTGATTCCCACCTGCGCGAACGAGCGGCGCAGTTCATCCCACCGCCGATCACGCTCCTTGTAGTCCTCGATCTCCCCGCGCAGCAGTGCCACATAGAACGTCTCGAAGGCCTCCCGTCGCTTGGCCCAGACCTGATCCTCCCGCCAAGCCTCACGGGCTTGCTCGGCAAGCGCCTTCTGCGTTTCGTAGTCGAAGGCGTAGGCCCTGGGAACGCCGCGGCTGCAGGTGTCGAATGTCAGCTCGTCGAAGGCCACCTCTCGGCGCACCTCCACATCCTCCACCACCCCGTTTGTGAGGCGGGGCTCCAGCCAGGCGCCCTCCAAGTAGAAGCGCCCCTCCCGCTGGGACCGGGCCACCGTTTGCGGGGTGACACGAAAGGCATTGCGGTTGTTCGAGAAGAACAGATCGTCTTCGGCCAACCGGAACTTAGACAAGTCCAGATCCTTGAACAGCCAGAGCATGTGCCCGGTGTTCTCGCGGTAGAACTTCATGCGTTCGGCGATGACGTGCACGAAGGTGGTGGAGAGCTGGATCTCGATGGCCCACCGCTGACCGTTCCGTTGGGTCTGGATGTCGGGCTGGCGCCACTTCGCACCGTCCACGTCCCACCACCGCCGCTCCACTTCGGTGTTGAAGAACGACGGGTCGGCATCCAGGCTGTCCTTCACCCACTGCTTGAAGGCTTTGTGGAGGGCGCCTTCCTTGTGCAGCCCGAACTTGCGGGCCAAGATGGCCTTGGGGGAGTGGCCCTTGCGCCCGGTGCAAGTTTCTCGGAAGCGCGCCGTGAGGTGATCGAAATAGAACCGGATTTCCGTGCGCGCCCGAATCGCCTTGGACCTGACCCCCATCGCATCCTTGCAGTGAGGGCAGACGTAGCGCGGCATTCCGTCCAGCAATTCGAGCTCCGCAGCCAGACGACCGTCCCGGACCACTTCCCCATAGTCCCGGCCTTGCATGAAGTCGTCGAGGGTGAGGGTGTCACCGCTCACCCGGTCCCAGACAAGGTCATGGGAACGCTTCGAGGCAGGAACGTATCGGACGGGACTTTCCATTCCACAACGCTACCGTGCATCCGTCGCAAAAGATGAGACATGCTCGCGCCCACTTCGCCAGCTTGTCGAGACCCGTTCTCATCGCCTAAAAACTGCCTAAAGAAAACGGTTGCCGCCGCCCATTCCGTGGTCTAACTATAGGGCCCTTCGAAATACCAAACGGGGGCGATCATGACGACACAACACGGCTGGCAGCCATGCAGGGCGTGCCACCACCCAGGGCAGGACATTCGCATTGAAGGGGATTGGCACCTGCGGGCCAACCCCGGCTATTGGGGTGCTCAAGCCCCCCGGGTTCTCGTGCTGGGTTTCTCCAAGGGTGCCACGCAGATCGCTGCCGCCGCGGGAGGGCAGTTCGATGCGGTGGCTTTCGCGGGGATGCGCCCCCGCTTGAAGGCGGTGCTGGACGGGCTCGGCCTCGATCTCGATGGGCAGAGTATCGACGAAGCCTTGTCAGCGGGCGGGCGCGCCTTGGGCGCGGCATCGCTGATCCGTTGCGGGCTGTCGGTGATGGAGAACGGGCAGCTCAAAAGCAGTGGCACGATCATGCCCAAGGCAGCCAAGGCACCTTTTCCACTCCAGGCCATGAAGACGTGCATCGGCCGCCACTTGGCCCCTCTTCCGGAGAGCGTGGAAACGGTGGTCATGCTGGGCACCACCGATGCTTACGTGAAGGGGGTGAAAGGCCTGCTGCGCGAGCAGTTCTCTGACTACCAGGACGTCAACGACGTGGCCTTTCGAGCGCAGGGCCGCACTTGGGTGTTCGCATCGCACCCCAGCGGGGCCAACGGCACGTTCGGGGAATGGGTGGCCGGCGATGGGTCGACCGAGTCGGGCCGCAAGCGCTTGTTGGCGCTCGCCGCGCTCGGCAAACCGTCTGACGCCGTCCCATCCCGTGCGTCAGCTCCTGCGCGCGTTTCAGCGACAGAGACTCGGCCTGTCACCACTCCACCACCAGTTCGCCCCACACCTCCTAAGCCCACCTCGCCTGTATCCCAGGCATCGGCTCCCACCCGCCTGGATGCGCGCTTCGCCCAGACCTTTCATCTGGTCAGCAACGAGGGCCGGAAGGTTGTGCCGGTGCGCATGAAGAATCAGGACACCGGCCTGGTCGCCTTTCGCCTGGCGAAGATGGGCAACACCAAGGATGGCCAGCGGGAAGTCACCGACGAAGCCGAACTGCTGCGATTGTGCGAGACCGGGCAATACCAGGTCAGGGCGCAGCCGTTGGACAAGTCGGGTCCCGCGAACTTCGTTCGCCCCCTGCTCAACCACCGGATCGTGAAGTCACCGGCGGCTTGATGGGGGCTCCCCTGTCCTTCATGCCCTCCGTCAGCAGTTCGCGGACGAGTTCGCTGACGTGCTTGCCCTGCTCGGTCGCCAGAAGTTCCATCTGCGCCTTCAGCTCCCTGGGCACGCGCACGGCCATTTGAACGTAGGCCGGCCGGGTCATGGCAACGCCAAGGACAGCACCACCGCCACGGCCAGGCCCGCAATGATCGCGGCTTTCAGGAGTGAACGGCGGCGGGCAACACCCGTCTGTCGCTTCGCGCTCTTCCAGTGAATACCAGCGATGCAGAAGACGATGAAGAGGAACAGGACCACCCAGGCGGTGGTGACGATGGCACCGAAGGTGATCATGCAGCACCTGCCAGAATCATCGTGGGAAAGATAAGCCACGCGCTGATGACCGAATAACATCCGACAAGGCCAAGCGATGCGTCGCGACGCTGGGCAACGGTCGCATTCGTGTTGGCAACCATGTGACCGCAATAGGCGATCAGTGCCCACCCTTCCATAGGCAAGGAGTAACAGTCCCGCAGGGTGATGGGCTTCAAGGACTTAATCGGCGAAATGGTCATAAGGGCTCTCCTGGTTATCGATACTGCCGTAGGCTGGCGCAGAGTTCAGATGGGCGGCATCCGAATGAAGCATGTCAGCGATGCCTCTCAATACGTCCAGCAATGATTTGCTGTTGCTGGCGTTCGCTTCTGCACGAGCCAGAAATTCCTCCCCCTCGTCTGGTAGGCCTGAACGCACGTCACCGACCTTCTCGCGCATCAAGCTGGAGTCGGGCATGCTCGCGCCGGTCACACGATTCCAATCGCTGGAGAAGCGGTCCACTCCGTCCATGCCCATGAAGAACAGGCAGGCCAAGATGACAACGACGATGACGTTGACAACCCCTTCCCGCGTCACTCTGAAACCGATGAACATGTCTTTTCTCCCCTAGCGTTTCGTTTGTCGGTGTATGACGCTCGTATCCCGTTCGTCATACCTCTGGGATACATCTGCACGACAAACGCGCAAGAGGACCTTGCAGACTAAAGTTGAGAATCGCGAAGCGCCGCTCGCTTCTTTGTTAGGCAAGGACACGAAGAGGGCCCGAAGGCCCCTTGCGTGTATCAGCGCCAACCCCGGTCAACTCGGTCGAGGTCGTAGTCCTCGCCGAACTGAAGGGCCGCGGCTTTCGGCTCCAGATCCGCGTAGCGGGACAGCTCGGCGTCGGTTAGGCCAGCGTCGCCGATGGTGATGGCGAAGTGCGACTGAAGAGCGGCGTTGAAGGCGTCACGCCAGGTCGCGGTGATGGTCGTCATGGGTGTTCTCCTTGAGGAAGAGAAAGGGGCCCCGAAGGGCCCCGTGGCGGTCAGTCTTCCTTGGGTTCGGGCAGGCGCAGGACCACCACGCCGCTCACCGGCACCGCGTTGAGGACGAGGCGGTAGCCCTTGCCGTCCTGGTGCGGCCAGGCCGCGCCGATCTTCGACCAGTTGCTGCGCTTCTCGCCCTGGACTTCGTATTCCTCGACCAGGAAGGCGTCGAGGCGGTCGTTGGCGGGCTGGTTCTTCTTGGCCATGATCTTTCTCCGTTGGGTTCGAGCGGATTGCTCGCGAACCGGTGAAGGAAGCCGTCCAGGCCTTGCAGCACCCCGGCAGCAACGCAGCGGCAGCGCAGGAGCCCAGAGGGGCCGAAACGCAGAGGAGGAGTGCCACGCACTTGCGCAGGGACGAGGCGACCGATCCTGTCGCGATGAAGCAACCGCGCCCAACGGAGCCATGCAATGGCCCCTCCCACCCGCCCTCGCCTCGCTCAGCTGTCGAGGAAAGTCCTGGCGAATCAGCGTTCGAAATCGGGGTGGCTGAACCTGACAAGGGCCGCCTTGGCTTTGCGCTGCCGGCAATGGTGATTTTGGCCGTAGGCCAACCGATACCACCGGGACCAGTGAGGCCGACTTATTCTCTTAACTGGAACACGCGCCGTTCACGCGTCAACGCTGAATGCGGGCCGAGGCACCCTCGCGCGTCCACGCTTCAAAAAACGCCACGGCGGCATCGAAGCCGATTTCCTTGGCGTAGTTGTATCCAGTTATCCCGACCTTCCCATGGAAAGAGCCCGATTCGTATGGGCTCACATTATCAGTCAGCACTAAGCGCTCTACCTCAACTGAATTGCGCCGCTCCAGCGCAAATAGCAGCTCGCCTACTTTACGTAGACGTCGCTGCTGAGATTGATGCCACTTAGCTTCATGGGCTTGATTCACCCGCCCAGAAGCTGAGGCTTCAGGGGAACGCAACACCCCCATTTGTGCCAGGAGCTTGAGGACCTGAGCCAGCACGATCAGACCAACGACGATCCAGAACACGACAGTGAACCCTGTCTCACCGATGGTCTGGAGCAACCACCCCGCAACAAGCAACACGCCAATGACGCCCCAGCTCATGCCTTTCACAGTCAGTCACCCTGCTTCTGCTTCTGCCACCACCCCTGCCCTCCATCCTGCGTGGCCGGCGTCGTTTGAGACTGAGCAGATGGAGAAGCAACAGGCGTGGAAACAGGCGGTGTCACTACGGTGGTATTTTCGACCGGCGTGTTGCTTGGCGCAGGCCGCTTCCTCACGATGATCTCACCCTTGTTGAGCACCTGAAGCTTTGCCTCGCCGATCTGCAAGAAACCGAGCAACTGGATGGTCGCCGGGCTTTGCTCGGCGAGTGGGACGCCGCCAATGTGGGTGATGACGTCGCCGGGACGCAGTCCGGCTTGCTCAGCAGGCGCGCCCGGCACCAGCGCTTCGATGACAGCCCCGACCTTACGGGTCTTCCGGGTGGGCTTTTCGTAGGCCTGGATGCCTAACGCATTGTGCTCGCCGGGCACCATGCGCCCCTCGGCGAAGGCCGCCACGAGCTGCAGCCCCAAATGGTTCTCGTTGTAGACCACCGGGTTGGTGATCTCCACCGAATTACTGGCGTTGAACATGTTGGTGGCCACGGTTTCAAACTTGTTGCTCACCATCACGTCAGGGCCCATCTGGGCCATCGTGAAGGTCAGGCGCCCCTTAGGCTCCTGCCAGCCGCTGTTCCCCTGCGCCATTTGGACGCCAATGGACTGCCAGAAGGAGAGCGGGAACTCATAGACCATGACGTTCTGGTCCTGCCGGGTCGGGGTTTTCCCCGCCGGCAGCATCATCGCCACGATGGCGTTCTGGACGTCCTGGACGCTGCGCCCTTTAACTGTCACCACCGGTGCCGGCGTCGAACCCAGCTTGGCCGGATCGGCGTGGGCCTGCCCTGCAATCAACGCCATCGCCAACGCGCCGGCCCAGACAAAGTGCCTCATCCCCTTCCCCTATTTTTCGGACCTTGGGCCCGCCCCGGTCCAGTCTACGGGGGCCAGGATGCCTCCGGAAGCTCTCACGGGATGAGATGCGCCGTCGCGGCCCCCCGAGCGACATGACCTCGGCGGCTGCCCGGCTTACCATGGAGTAGCCGGAGGTTGGGGAAGTTTGCGCTGCGGCATACCAGGGGAAACATGGGACAAGGAATGGCAAAGGAATGGGACCCTTCATGGCTGGGCCAGCACCTGACCGGATCATCGGATTGGCGGTTGCGACTGGAGGGCATGGAACTCGTCCTGACGCTGGACGGCCGCACCCACCGGGTCAACGTTGAGGACGCGGCCACTTATCGCGTCCAAGCGGGAACGTTCTGGACGGACATCACCCTCCATCCCGGGCAAAGCAACGAAGCCAAAGCCGACGGATTGCCCAACACCCAAGGTGCATCTCTCGTCCATGCGCTGAAGGTGGCGTTGGCCGACAAGCGCATTCGTGAAAGCGTGGCATTGGTGAAGCGGGCCTTCCAGCAGATCACGAATTGGGAGAAGAACAACACCGAGCAGTTGAAGGCTGCCAACAGCGCACGCCGCTGGTTCACTCACGAAATGCTGGCTGCCCTGAAGGCCGCTCGTCCAGCGATCGACGTGTCTGCCATTCGAGCCTTGCTCTCCGACCCCCAAGTTAGGGCAGGACTGGGCCAGGACGCGGCGAGCCTAGAGTCATCGCTTAAGACGTGGGATAGAAGTCTCGCCGCCGCTGTCTGGTTCCACAACGAAGTCCTTACCGTCTCAGAGCTGGAGGCGTGTAGGGTTCTGTTCGACCGTGTCGAAAGTAAGCCGCTCACCCCGGAACAGGCAAGGGCCGTGGTGTGCTTCGACAACCGCGTGCAGGTGGTGGCCTCGGCCGGCTCGGGCAAGACCTCCACGATGGTGGCCAAGGCCGCTTACGCCATCCACCGCGGGTTCGTGGATCCCAAGCGGATCGTTCTGTTGGCCTTCAACAAGCAGGCCGCTGAGGAGCTCAAGGAGCGTGCCGCCAAAGCCTTCGAGCGGCTGGGCATGGCGGAAGTGACCGTGGAGGCCTCAACCTTCCATGCGTTGGGCCTGCGCCTCATCGGGAAGGCCACCAGAGAAAAACCCGATATACCCGAGTGGGCCACGGACGCAGCCGGGGGGGTGCGCAAACTCACCGAAATCGTGGACGAGTTGAAGGATCGCTCCTCCGAGTTTCGCAACCAATGGGACTTGTTCCGTTTTGTTTTCGGGAAAGACCTGCCGGCCTTTGGCACCCCGGAATCTGCCGACGTCTGGGATGCGCAGGGCAAGGGTGCGCTCGTCACCACTCGGGGTGAGCGTGTCAAAAGCCAGGAGGAAGTGATGATCGCCAACTTCCTGTTCTTGAACGGTGTCGACTACCAATACGAACCCCCCTACCAGCATCGCACAGCCGACGAATCTCACCGCCAATACAGACCCGATTTCTACTACCCCGAGCTGGACCTCTACCACGAGCATTTCGCACTCAACGCCCAAGGCCTTCCCCCACCCGACTTCGAAGGCTATCTGGAGGGCGTCCAGTGGAAGCGACAGCTGCACAAGGACATGGGAACGACGTTGTTCGAGACCACCTCCCACGGTCTTCGGTCCAAGGTTGATCTCCCTCGCCTCGAGGCCGAACTGACATCCCGTGGAGTGGTGATGGATCCCAACCCCGAGCGGGAGATTCCCCAGGGCGGGCAGAGACCCATGGATTCCGTGGAGCTTATCGGGCTCGTTCGCACGTTCATGAGCCATGCCAAAAGCAACTGCCTCACCATTCCCATGCTGCATCAGAAGCTGAGCTCACTTCCTGCAGATGCCTTCAAGCACCGCTATGAAATGTTCCTCGACATTGCCGCACCGATCATGGACGCCTGGGACAAGGCATTGGCCGCGGAGGGCGGAATCGATTTCGAGGACATGCTCAACCAGGCCGCCGAGCACCTGGAGAGCGGTTGCGTGGAATCGCCCTACGACTTGGTGATGGCCGATGAGTTTCAGGATGCATCACGGGCGCGGGCGCGATTGTGCCGCGCGTTGGTCCAGGCGCCGGGCCGGTTCTTGTTTGCCGTGGGAGACGACTGGCAGTCCATCAATCGGTTCGCCGGCGCCGACGTATCGGTGATGACGGGATTCCGGCAATGGTTTGGCCACGGCCAGGTGCTCAAGCTGGAGCAAACGTTCCGTTGCCCCCAGGCGTTGTGCGATGTGTCCAGCGCGTTTGTCTCCAAGAACCCCGCTCAGATTGCCAAACGCGTTCACTCGACGACGCCTCCCCAGGGTCCGGTTCTTCAAGCGTTTCAGGTGGACAGCAAGGAAAAGCTAGCCGATGCAATCGATCGGTTCGTGGTGAATCTGGGCGAACAGGTAAGGGACGGGACGATTCCACCTGGCCGAAACGGAAAGGTGTCGGTTTACGTGCTGGGCCGATACAACGCCGATCGGCAGTATGTGCCCACCAACCAGCACCGCTTCAACCGCTGGGTGGACGTGTCGTTCCTGACCATCCACCGCTCCAAGGGCAGCGAAGCGGACTACGTCATCTTGCCGGAGATGCTCACGGTCCTGAAGGGACGCAGCTTCCCCAACACCCGCGCTGATGATCCCGTGCTGGCCTTGGCCATGCCCGAGGGAGACACCTTCCCGCTGGGCGAAGAACGCCGGCTGTTCTACGTGGCCTTGACCCGTGCCCGGCGCAGCGTGGCAATGTTCACCGCTCGGGGCCAGTGTTCGACGTTCCTTCGGGAACTAGAGGAGGACGGGGCCGTGGTGGTCACCGACACCGAGGGCAAGGCCGTCGAAGAGGAGACTTGTCCAGCATGCAAGCAAGGCGTGCTGGTGCTCCGCACGGGGCCTTACGGAGAATTTCACTCCTGCTCCAACTTCCCCTCGTGCAGCTACAAGCCAAAGCGGCGTGGCGTGGAACCGTCTCCGCTCGCCCCACCACGCCCTGCCACGCGCAGTCGGGCCGTGCCTCGCCCCGCACCGCGTGTTGCAACCCCGCCCCGTCTGCCCCCTGTCTCCGAGGAACCTAAGAAGGGCTCGTTATCGTTCCTGGATAAGGTCAACCACGCGGTGGGAGAGATGTCGCATTCCTTCAATCGCTCCTTCGCGTTGCAGTCGGCAACGACCGAATTGTCACGTCACCTCCAAGCAGAGAGGAGAACGATAGAAACCGCGCTCAAATCTTCTCAACAAGCCTTGGACCTGGAGAACCAGCTGACGGCTAGAGGTCCGGAGTTTCGTGCGCGGTTTGAGCAATCGTATGCCGAACTCCTGAGGGTCCAAGCATCCGGACCGAAGGCGGCCGAAGCAGCGATCGAACGCCATCCCTTGCCGGATTTCAAACGCGTCGGTTCCCACGATCACCCCGAAATCCAGGAGGCGATCTCCGCCAGGGTGGACGGGCTGCGCGAGGATCGCAATGCCTTCTTGTCCACGGCCCACGCCCAACTGGCCCGCAACCCGGCACTGCTGGCGTCCTTCGCTGAAACACTGAGGCAACTGAACGGAGATCACTACTGGGCCACACTCGACCCCCACGGGACACTGAAACGAAAGGCGTAATCAATGCCGCAGACACGCACCAAGCGCGACGGGGTGAAGTATTGGCGGGCAGCCGATGCCATCGCCGAGTTGGGCAGTGCCACCTTGGCTGAGGTCGAGGCATGGGACCGCGCCCACTTCCCCCACGATCCATTGGGAAACGCCCGCGCCGACTTGGAGTTATTCACGGTGAACAGCCCCAGCCGTGCGCATTACAACTATTCGCGCACAAACTGGCGAAGCGACCAGGACCATCCCCACGATCGGTTGTTCAAGGTGGTGGATGTGGGGCCACCACGCCGCACCCGTTACGTGATGTTCAATCCAGCCGCGCATGGGCACTGGAATCTGCTCCAGGGTGACAACAAGAAGTGGCAAGCGGTGCCCTTGGCCCTGGACGACCAGGCGCGGGCAGAAGCTCAAGCGCAAGCCGAGGCTTTCGATGCGCCGCTGAACAACGACCACGACGCCCGTGTGTGGGCAATGCGCGCGGTAGCTCAGCGCCGTGGTCAACCGCTGTTCCGAGCCAAGCTACTGGATGCCTACGGAGGCCGCTGCGCGATCACCGGGTGTTCTGCGGTAGAGGTGTTAGAGGCGGCTCACGTGCTCCCTTACAGGGGCGAGCACACAAACCGTTTGGACAACGGCCTACTCTTGCGTGCTGACCTCCACACGCTCTTCGATTGCGGGCTGCTCTGGGTAACACCCGAGAATACCGTTGCTCTAGCACCATCGCTGCTCACCACCGAATACGCGACCTTGGTTGGCAAGGCCTTGGCCCTACCCTCCGAGTTAGCCTATCGGCCCAACCCAAGCCATCTTGCAGAGCACGCAGCGGCGTGCATGGCCCGTCAAGCCCAATGTTTGCTTCCATGAATCTATTCGACTTGCTCAAGGTATGGGAACCGACCTTCGAGGCTAAGAAGGCCAAGGTCCATCTGGCGCGCTACAACGGCAACGAGCGCCCACTGGACGTGTTCCTGGAGGGCCAGTTCGACGAATGGCAGCGCTGGCAGAACAAGCGAAACTTCCAACGCGAGTTCGTCGTGTCCTTGGTCAGCGCGGGCTCGCCCACGCGCTGGCTCTACGCCGGCCTTTTCCGCTCCCTCGACCACGTCGAGGAGTTCGATCCGAAGCCTCACTTCTATTACACGTTGGAACGGGTTCCCTCGTGCGAGGAATGGGTGGGGCGTCTCTACCTTCAAAGCCGATACACAGAACGCCACTCCTACCCCAAGGGCGAAACACTGGCCGATGACTTAACGGTTACAGAGCTGCTGGCCGAGCGGTTGTCCATTTCAGACTTCCCGGGCTTCAAGGCGGTGAATCTGACCAAGGCGCAATTGGACACCGTGGTGCGCCACCAAACAGCGGCCTGGCGTGCGGCTCTGTCGTCGGTGAAAGGGATCTACGTCATCACCGACACGGACACCGGCCGACTCTACGTCGGCAAGGCATCAGGCGCGGATGGCATCTGGGGCCGCTGGTGCGCCTATGCGGCCAATGGGCACGGCGGCAATGTGGCCTTGCGAAATGAGTTTGGCATCGAGGCCACGGAAGAACGCCGGCACGCTTTGCGCTTCGCCGTCCTGGAAATCGCCGACCTTTCCGCCACCGAGGAAGACCTCTGCGAGCGGGAGAGCCATTGGAAATCCGTCCTGCTGTCACGGGAGCACGGTTACAACCGAAATTAACAACAAGCCCCCTTGCGGGGGCTTCGGTCGTCGGCGCTTGAATGGGGATTCTCGCCCCCGTCCCCCATTGCCGGGTGAAGTGGCCAGGACGACGGGGCCATGGTCCAACAGCGCGTGACCACCTGCCATCAGCTGCCCAACCTAAGTGGGGTCAGACTTCTTCCCGCTCGGCTTCGGATTTTTCCGCCAGCCACTGCTCCACGGTCTTGCCCTTGAGTTCCTCCGCCATGTGACTGGCACACAACATCGGGCCCTCCGAGCGGAAGTTCGCCACCATGTGTGCCGCAAGGATGGCAGCAGTCAACACGTGACGCTTCTGCCGTCCTGCTTCGGACCAGTCGTTGGGCAACGCTTTGAGTGCCACCAGGGCTTCTTGCCCTGACAGGTATTGGATGCAGGTCAGGAACGACCACTGGAGGCCGATCGCTTCGCGAAGGCGAACACCGGCCATCTTCTCGTCGATCTTCCCTTCCACGGCATCGAGAAGCACGTTGGCCGCCACCACGGCTTTTCCCTGCGCGGAGAGCCGACTTTTCTTCTTCGGAAACATCCCCCTCACACTCATCCCCTGTCGCCTTACTCCGGCCATTGTTCCAGTGCTTCGAGGAACCGTTCAATCCCACCCTTGCTCTTCGAGTAGCACCTGGCCACCGGCATGGTGATTTCGGCGTCGGCGATTCGTTGGTGAAGCGCGTTGACCCGACGCTCCCACGCCTTATCAAGCAACACGAGGTCGCAGTAGTCGACCGCGTCCAACGCATGCATCACGTCCAAGGCTTCGTTGTTTGAGATGGGCGCGTTGGGGTCGAGCACCAACTCGCGCAGAAGATCGCCCCCAATGATTTGCTTGCGGGTCCGCATGCCATCGGGACGGGCAGCCTTGGCGTTGCTGCGAAAGACGTCTTGTTCGCGAAGGCGCATCAGGGTGGCCGCCAGCTCGGGAGCCATGTCGTCCAAGACCGCGTTCGTCTGATTCGGGTGCTCATGGACGAGCTGGAACATGCCCCGGAACGTTTCCGGCAAGGATTGCTGCTTGGCCCAGCGCCGAGAAAAGTAGTCGATGTTCCGCTCGTCAGCACGAGGCAGCGAGCGCGTGGCCAAGTCCGTCTCGCCGCGCTTGATCCGCTCTTCGTCCGACTCGGAAAGGAACAGGTAGATTTGCGGAACCACCTGGGCGAGCAATCGCTCGGCGCGCTCACCATGCCGAGCGTCCGTGAGGCGCGCGAATTCGCCCATGCACAACGCAGCAATGAGCCAAGTCCCCTTACGGTCCTTCAACACCTTGGCGAAACGCGCCGACAACTCGTCGCTGTCGGCGATCTCGCGGATGGCAAAGGTGTCCAGGTAAACGGCAGGCCGTTCAAGCCGCTGCGTCCACACCACGTCATCACCGTCGAAAGCGAAGGAGATGGCCACCCCACCTGTCCTCTATCGAGCTACTTGGCGGCCTTTGTCGCCGCCTTCTTGCCAGCCTTCTTCGCGACCTTTTTTGCAGGCTTCTTCACCGTCTTCTTCGCCGCCTTCGCGGCCTTCTTAACGGCCTTGGCCGGTGCTTTCTTCACCGCCCCACTGGCTGGCGGGAACTTCGCGCCAGGGTTGGCCTGGGCCCAGGCCTTGCCCTCGGCGGACTTCGCCCACGCGGCAAACGCCTTGGGGGTCAGCCCGCGGCCCGCCCAGGTTTCCCCGGTCGGCAGTCGATACTTCGGGGCCACCATGCCGAGCTTGCGGCCCTTGCGGGAGGCAGGAGCGGCCTTGGGCGCGCGCGCCGGCTTGTTGTCGAGCGTCTCCCCAATGATCTTAGCCACTTGGCGACGCTGGGCGGGGCTGAGGACTTTCGCGAACTTCTGAAGCACGGCCAGCGCCTTGGGCACTTCACCGTCGCGCTTTTCCACCAGCTTTCGCTGGGCTTCCAGATTCTTGATCTCGGCGTTGATCGACTGCAGGGTGGTCAGGGCCAAGGGGCACCTCCGTTCAAGGGAACCATGGGTTATAGCCCATAGGTTGGATAACGGCCAAATAGTGGCCGAAAGTTAGATTACGAGCGCATAGCCGCCACGCGGCTTATCTGCTCTATGCGGGACAGAACGAAGTGGCGCTTGGCTTGCCTCAGATGGCAGTAGGCCAATACGCACCTCGAGGCATGGCTGGCCCGATGGAGGTGGGTCAACTCCAGGGGTGTGACGGTGCGCCATTCCGGCGTCTGATCTTCTTTCGTGTAGAGGAAGCGAACATCGCTGCCCTCCTCCATTGCCTGGCGAATCACCATCGACACCGGATCGGTGAACGCGGCCATGGGGTCATGCGCTTGGCGTCGAAACGCCCCGTTGCGCCAAGCCGGCACCAGGAAAATCACCAAGCCAGCTCCGATGGGGAGCGCGCGTTTCCACCAGGGGGTGGGATCGCGTCCGGGCACCACGCCTCCGTGATGGGAACACGCGCCGGTTTCCCCGATCGAGGGCGAGTGCCAACCGTCAGCGCACCGAGATGGAAGATTGGGCTCATCGAGCAACGCGAACAGCAGACCACCCACGGCAAGTGCCAGCACCAGCGCGCCGATTTCGCGCTCGCCGAATCGCATCAAGCTGCGGCCTTGACCAGCTCGTAATACGGGTGGCGCTTGTCGTCGAAAATCGCGAACAACGCGTCCAGGTTGTTGGGATCCGGGTTCAACCAGGCATCCAAGTGTTCGGGCTTGATGTTGATGATCGTGCGGTCGTGACCGGCCGCGGCCACTTCGGGCTCGGGCTCGTCGGTGATCGCAGCGAATGACCACAAGTCGGGCTCTTCGCCCTTCGGGTCCACCCAATGGGAATAAAGGCAGGCGATATACATGGTCTCCCCGGTGCGGGGGCGGAACTGGATTTCTTTCGATCCACCCTTCCCGTCGTCCACGTTCTCGTAGAACGTTTCAGCCAGCATCAGGCCGTGGGTGTATCCGAACTGGTTCCGCCAGAAACGCTGGAGGTTGTCGCGCCTGGCGTTGTAGGTGCCCGACACGCGCCCGTCCTTGGTCCAGTCGATCGAGGGATCCATGCCGGCGGGGCGGCAGTGGTAGCGCATGGGCCGGACGACCTTGCGCCCGTTCTCCGAGATCAGGACAGGGACATACCAGTCGGGGAAGATCCGGTTGTCCTTGGCTGGCTCCAACTTGGTGCGCTTCGCGTCAGCGATCCAGCGCTCCATCTGTTTGATCTTGTTCCCGGCGATGCGCTGATCGTTGAGCGCAGCCTTGGTCTCCTTCTTCGCCAGCTTCGCCTCAGCAGCAGCCAGGCGCGCCTTCTGCGTATCCAGCTCGGCCTCGCTTTCAGCGAGCTTGCGCCCGTTCCACTCGGAAATGAGCTCCTGGATCTGCCGCTCCAGGTCGGACTTCGGGGGCAGGAAATTCAGGTCCATCCCCTTGGGAATCTTGGGGGTGAACTTCGCCGGTTTGCGAATGCGGTAGGCCTCGTCCCGCTTGAGGTAGACCTCCCAGAATTCGCGGATGTCGATGTCGGCTCCGAACTCCTTCACGTAATTATCGTAGAGGGTCCAGGCTTCAGCGGAATAACACATGGGAAACCCTCCTCAATCGGGAAACAGATCGACCGCTCGGGAGGCGGTCATCGTGGCTTGAATGAACGCGTCCCGGCGGACCATGCGCACGCAACGCAGACCCGTTTCATCGTAAGACTGCAGGCGAGCCATGAAGGGCTCGCCGAAGTCGATGTAAACCGGGCACCCGGCTTCCAGCCACGCTTCATGCGGGCGTGTCCATGCAAACTGGTGGTGGCCGGAATAGTTGGCTTGCACCTCCGCTGCGATGCTTCGCAACGAATGGATCTCACCGCCCCGCAGTGTCGTCTTTGTGTGCGGTGGATTTTCTGACAGGCGAAGGAACATGCCGTTGTTTGCCCCGTGATATCCGCGTTTGGCCTGAAACCACACCAGGTCCGCGGCCATGGGCGAGCGCGGATTTGGCAGCGCATGGCAAACGTCGAAGTTCTTCCGCCAGCTGCGGCCGTCCAGGATCCAGATCAAGTTGCCGTAGAAGGTTTCCCTGGAGCGCAGCTCGGGCTCCGGCATATGTGAATGCTGGACTTCAATGTAGATCCCGCCCGGCGCCCTGATGTCTGAACGGTGCACCTCGCCATCCGGCGCGACGTGAACCACCTCCCGACATTCCTCGGGATAGTGGGCTTTCCAGGCCCGGTGCCAGTCGGTTTCGTTCTCCCACCACGGGTCGCAGTCTTTCAGCGAACGATGGGCCCAGTGGTGAAGTTTTCGCTCACCACACTTGGCCAGCGTGGCGTTGCCGCAGGTCGCACAGGTGCCCTTGCCCTTCGGGAACGCCTCACTGCGCGCACCATCAACCAGGGCATATTGCATTCAATCCACCTCGATCCCGGCGATGTAACGCCCGTGCTGAGCAAGCATCGCGTTGATCCGCTGGTTCACAACGCCAACGTGCTCTCCGGCCTGGTCTTCGATCGCGTCGGCCTCGCCGGCAAACGCCATCCAGAAGTCGCCATCGGCGGGGTAGGCCGCGAGCAGGTCCGGAAGCTTGGCTTCCAGGGCGTCGAGCAAGGTCGTGAGCTGGTCGAGGGAGGTCATGGCGCTATCTTGACACCGGCCACCCTACGGCGCGATAAATCCCCTGCCGCGTGGGAACTTACCCCCGGTGTATTGCCTGCTTAGCTCAAGGCAACAGGTGCCCGAAGCGTTCTCGCCTAGAGACGTCGGGAGAGTTTTTCCTGTCATTTCCTGAGATTAAGCATGCCCAAACTCCAACGCCTAAGAACCGATGCATTCCACGCCCAGAAGGGCCGCTGCTGCTACTGCAGCTTGCCGATGTGGAACGCCTCACCCGATGAACTGAAACCCTTCGGCCTGCCTTCCCGCACGGCCAATCCGTTGCGCTGCACCGCCGAACACCTGGTGGCCCAACAGGACGGCGGCAAGGACGTGGCCGGCAACATCGCCGCGGCCTGCTGGCTCTGCAACTCACGCCGGCACAAACGGAAGTCCCCGCCCTCACCCGAGGCCTACCGCGCCTTCGTGCAGAAGCGCCTGGCGAAGGGGAAATGGCACCTACCGGGGGTGGCCAAGCTGCGCGTCAAACCGCGTGCATCGCCACGACCCGCCGGATGAGCTCCGCGACGCTCACGTGCTGCCTTTGTGCTTCCTGGCGGACGCGGTCGACGAGGTCTTGGGAAGCCCGGATGGGCGGCAAGCGGTCTTCTCTGGGGCCGGCGACGGGAGAGCGCAGCAGTTGGGGGCGCGCCAGGTGGGCGGTGAGCCATTGGCGCACGGCTTCGCTCTCACCCACCCCAGCGGCCCTGGCATGTGCGATCAGCGAGGCACGCAGCGTTGCTGGGAGTGGCACCTTCGGAAGGACCGCCGAGAGGGGTGGCTTTGCGGCCAGGGTCATAGCCGCAGCCTGGGTTGACCGAAGGGCACTCGGCGGAAGAAGCGCTCCAGCCTTTCGCTTTCCACCACGGCGTCCATGGCTTCGGCGTAGGCCTCTTCGCTCACCGGCTGCCGCAAGCTCTGCGTCAACCGCTCCCACGTTCCGTCTGGTGCGCAAGCCATCGCGAACAACCAGTGGTGCGTCCAGTCGTCCTCCAACCGATCGGATGCAACGAAGAGCACCCGGTGATCACGCTGGAACGGCAGGGATGACAGCGCATGGTCAACGGCGTGACGGTGGGCAGCCTGTAGCCGTGCCCTCTCCTCGCCATCGGTATCCAGCAGCGCTGCAAACCCTTCGGGCAGGCGCAGCGAGACGCGGTAGCCCGCCGCACAGGTGTGGTGGCCCTCGCCTTCCCACAACCGCTGCTGCCCATCGAAATCCTGGCCCATAGCGAGGCGCCGCATGGCCTCCTCGGTCACTGGCCCATCGGGCTTCAACTGGGTCAGCCACGCACCACCCCAGCGCAGCGCGGCCAAGGGCGAGCCCAGCAGTTCTGCGAAGGAAAACCCATCGGCGAACATGTCCTCCCGGCAGATGCAGGTGAGTTGCAGGTTCATGGGGTCCTCCTCAGAGCCGTGCCCTGCTATTCGGAACGGCTCCCGTTGCTTCCGTTGCACCATCGAGCGTTGCATCCAAACGCTTGGCCTCTTGTTCCGCTTTCCACTTGCGCAAACGATCTTGTATTTCCGGACGCTGGTATTCAATCCACGCATCGGGATGCGGCTTCGCATTGACTAAACGCAACCACGCCTCGGAACGAGGATTTGCACCAGCCTTTAGCAAAAGGTCAAGCAGATCCACGTTGCCACTCATATAGGCAAAATAGATGGGTGACGGCCTTATCGCACGATCATCGTAACAACCTCCACAGTCTGCGTTCGGATCTGCGCCAGCCTCGAGGAGCACACGACAGACGTCGAGCGCCCCCCTGCAGTTTGGATCCCATGGACGGTCCACGCGCGCCGCATAAATAAGTGGCGTCTCACCGCTGCCCTCCTGCCGAGCGTTAACATCGACACCACTCGCAATCAACTTCTCAAGCTCGCTTAGTTGAAAGCCACCTTCACACTCAAAAAGCCGAAAGATGGGTGGCTGCCTGCGATTTCGCCGCCATTCTCGAACGCGCTCACTGAGGGCAAGGCATGGGATCAATATCGGAGACAGGAGCGTGAAGACAAGGAACTCCACTCGAAGCTTCCAGATCGGCTCTTGAAATAGATTTAGTGGGTCACGCAAATCCTTTAACCATCCCTGCACACCTTTCTTGATACTTGCAACGAAATTCATGCCAGCCCCCACGGAATACGTTTGTATTCCTTCACCCCCATGCAAGCAGAGGTCAGCGACTTGTCCAGAGGGCTTTACTGACTAAAGCGAAAAACTGCTGGGGTGGGCCGACAGTTTTTCAACGTGCCTCTCGCTGTCCCTTGCGCATTTCCGCTGCCGCGGTAAATCAGTGGGAAAGGAGGACACATGACCAACACCGACTTGCTCGCTGCAATCCAGCAGTGCAACCCCGCCCTGGTGGCCGCGGCGATCGGACGCGGGGCCCAACCCAACGCGCACGACGCGCCCGTGGCTACTCGCCGTTCCACGTCGCCCTGCTCACCGCTGACGCACCGACCGTTCGGGCGTTGCTGGACAACGGAGCTGATCCGTTGGTGAGCACGAACCTGGCCCAAAGCCGGAACATGGGCGCCAAGACCCTGGTCGCATATCGCCACGGTCGGGCGCACGCGCACCCACCGGGCAGCCGAGAGCGGGACGCGGAGTTCGCCGTGTGCGAAGCACTGGACCGCCTGCTGGATGAGCGCGGCGCGCTGCCACACCTGGACGACACCCACTGGTGGATGAAAGGGGTCGAGGACGCGGCGGATATAGCTGCCCGCCAGGGGCGTCCGTGGAAGGCTGCGGGGTTGCAGGAGGCTGGGCTACGATGTGGTCATGCCCGTCTCTGACAACCTCGCCATCCCATTGTTTCGCGCATTCGCCTTGCTCGAATACCAGCTCAAGCGCCGTCATGCGTTTCTGAAAGCGGATCGGTTCGGCAATGCGATGGTGGACTGGTCCGAAGTGAAGGCGCAGGTGGACAGGTTTCCACCTGCCGACTTCGTCCTTCGGGTGGGGCCAGTTACTCGTCAGAAGATGCTTGGGGGAGCCCGTGATCGACCGAAAGTTCAGGTGGTCGTCAATGCGGGTGGCCGGCGCGAGGCAACCTTCGAGCCTCGCCCTCTTCAGCCACCCAACGAAGTTCAATCCGACGCCCGCGCCTTAGTGGAAGCGACCAAGCGCGTGCGCAACAACCTCTTCCATGGCGGCAAAGAAGATCCGGGCGAGCAACCTTTCGATGGCGACGACGACGAATGGGGTCGTGCCGCCCTCGACGTGGCGCAGACATTGCTCGACCTCCTGGACCAAAGAGCATTCGGACCACCCGATCGTCCCTGAGCGTTTGCGCGTGGAACCGACGCTGCGCACCGCACCCTCGGTTTCACGGCCTCGCCCACCCTCGCAGTGACAAGGGCTTGCGCCCGTTCAGCGAAATACTAATTGGCGGCTCCTTTGGGGCCGGTCTAGCCTGTCTCCCCGGTGCGTCTCACCGGGTGATTCTGACTTGTAGAGACTTCCGCCATGCTCGACACCACGCTCCCGCCCGGTTACCTGGGCGCCGCCCATCTCCATCCCCTGCCGCTGCACCTGCCGTTGCTGCCGGTGCGGGCCACGTGCGGCTTCCCCTCGCCTGCTGAAGACTTCTATGGCTCGCAGGACGTGCTGGACATCAACCAGCGGGTCGTTCGAAACCCGGTGGCCACGTTCTACGTCGAAGCGGACACGGGCACCTCGATGGTCGAGTTCGGCATCTTCCCGGGCGACACCCTGGTGGTCGACCGCTCCCTCACCGCCCGCCACGGGGACATCGTCATGGTGTGCTGGGAAGGCGGCTTCACGATCAAGCAATTGCGGCTGCGCGCGGGCCGCTACGAGCTCCATTCGGGCAATCCTGCCAACGCCCCCATCGTCGTGCCGGAGGACGTGGAGCTCGACGTGTGGGGCGTGGTGACTTGGTCCTTCCGAAAGCAACTGAGGCGCTGACACATGGACGACGCAAGCCGCTGGAGCAAGCTCAAACCGCTGGAAGGTCCCCGCTGGCCCATCCGGTGTGGCCATGTCTTCTCCGCCGAGGATCTGGTGCGCCTGCGCGAGGGCCTCTGGCCGCGCGACATGGACGACCGGTGGGCGGTGCATCTGGACGGGGATACGTTGCGCTGCTGGCGTTCGTGGACCGGCACGTGCATCTATGAAAGCCAGGTGACCCTGGCCGAGGACGGCACGGGCGTGGCCGTGGTGGTGGACGTGCTCGACGACGGGGACACCTACCGGCGGGCCGCCACCGACGAAGGCGAGCTGGAACGGTTCGAGGGCGTGCTGTCCCAGGTGCGGCGCCGCGACAGCGAGGGCGATGCACTGGCTGGGGTGTCGATCGTCCAGGAGGCGTAATGCGTCAGCGCATCGAGCTCTGGAAACGCGTCTTCGACACCGACGACAACGCCATTTCCAAGGCGTTGTCCAAGCTGACGTGGGATCTGGCCGCGTTCTCCTGCGTCGTGGAAATGGTCCGCCAGGCGCCCGATGCCGATGGAGGCAAGCGGCTCAATGGCATGGTGCTGGAAATGCTCGTATCGGGCTTCTGGAGCACCACCATGCAAGGCGTTCGGCGACTGGCCGAGCGAGAAACCATCCACGGCCGATATGGGGTGTGCTCCATTGGTGGCCTGCTCAAGGATGCGAGGGAGGTTCGGCACCGAATCACCCGTCAGGTGTTTGTGGAAGACATTGCGGGTCTGGAATACAACCACGCGGCCATCGAAGCACGGTATGGGCGGTTCCTGCGCGCCCAAGCGCCTGGGCAAACCCACTGGGTGCCTCGCGAGTATCCCTTCGAACCGTCCGTCCAACGGCATGCCGTGTTCGACTGGCTGAGCGGAACCACTCCCGCAACGTCAACCCCAGACGATCTGATTCGGGAAGAGGTGTTCGATACGTTGGATCGCCGTCTGGCACGCCTGGACGGTGTGGTGGAACACGTCAACGTCGAGATCGCACATGCGGCCACAGAGTTCAGCCGCACCGGCCGCGTGCTCCAGCAATGGAACCTGGACGATGCCAAGGGCGCCATCAAGGAACTCGCTCAGATTGCCCAGTTGGTGGGCGAGTGGTTCTGCTTCAGCGGCATCGGCACCGTTCTGCCCCACCCGCAGTTCGACCAGTTCGCGCACTTGGACCAGCCACTCTTCACTGGTGACAGGCGGCAACTCCAGGCGACATGGGATGGCCTGGAACGAGAAATCAGTCAGTGGCACAACGTGGATCCGAGGACCCTTTGACATGTTCGGCTTGGTGGATGGGAACAACTTCTACGCAAGTTGCGAGCGGGTTTTCAATCCCTCCCTGCGCGGCCAGCCGGTGTGCATCTTGTCCTCCAATGACGGCTGCGCGATCGCGAGGTCCGACGAGTGCAAGCGGCTGGGCGTGAAGATGGGCCAGCCCATCCACGAGGTGCCGCCCCACATCCGCCGCCAGCTGCGAATCTTCTCGGCGAACTTCGGCCTCTACGGGGACCTGTCAGGCCGCGTAGTGTCTGTGCTGCGGGAATGGTTTCCGCGCGTGGAGGTCTATTCAATCGATGAGTCGTTCGTGACGTTCGACGGGGTGCCGGCGGAGCAACGCGAGGCGATGGCCCGCCAGGCGCGTTCCCAGATCCTCCAGTGGGTGGGCATCCCGTGTTGCGTGGGCATCGGTCCCACGAAGACCTTGGCCAAGCTCGCGAACAAGCTGGCCAAGAAGACGCCGCACGGGGTGGTCACCGCCCTGCCCGGCTCGCCCGAGCTGGAAACCTATCCGGTGGAAGACGTGTGGGGCGTGGGGCGCAAGCTCACCGCCAAGCTGGGCGCCGAAGGCATCCTCACCGCGGCGGACCTGGCCAGAGCCGATCCCGACACCCTGCGCGCTCGCTACGGGGTGACCTTGGCGCGCACCCAACGGGAACTCCAGGGCGTGGTGTGCAACGACCTGGAGGAAGTGGAACCGGAGCGGCAGCAGATCGTCGTGTCGCGCTCTTTCGGCCAAGAAGTAACGTCGCTGGAGGACCTCCAGCAAGCCGTCTCCACGTTCGCCCAGCGGGCGTGCGAAAAGCTACGGTCGCGCTCGCTGCAGGCCAGTGGGGTGTGGGTGTGGCTCAACACCAACCCCTTCAAGCCCGGTGCGGCGCAGTATCACCCCAGCAAGGCGTTCAACTTCATCGGCCCCACGAGTGACACGCGCGAAGTGCTGCTGGTCGCCCAAGGGTTGGCCAAGGCCATGTGGAAGACCGGCTACCGCTACAAGAAAGCCGGCGTGGGCCTGCTGGATCTGACGCACGGCGATGTCCACCAGGGCGACCTCTTCGCGGGCATCGACCCCCGCTCGCAAGCGCTCATGAAGGTCATGGACCAGGCGAATGCGAAGTTCGGCCGGGGCACCATGGGCATGGCGTCGTCGGCTTGGCGGTCGAAGGGGCCGGCGTTGGCCAAGCCCGTGTGGGCGATGAACCAGAAGAACTTGTCGCCGGCTTACACCACCCGGTGGGATCAGCTTGTTCGGGTGCGATAGCAACCTACCAGGCGACTAAAACGGAATGTCCATGCCCTCGGCAGAAGCCTCTTCTTGCTGCCGTGCGAGCTTCCATCGCTCCTCACAGGCCTTGATGAAGCGCACCGTGCTGGCAACGTTGCTGGCGATCAGAAGTGCCTCGTCGTATGCCAGCACCGGATTGTCATGGGCCATCGTGTGGTTGTTCCGGACGTAATCGTATTGACCGAAGATCGTGGTCGCGCCTTTCAAGATGTGCTCTGCCATCTGGGAAGTCAGAAGACCTTCTTCCTTGACGCGCTTCACATAGGCGCCCATAAGGCCACCCAACGGCACCGAACGGTCTCTGGGTATGCCGTGCTCCTCGCAAAGCTTGCGAAGGAACTTGACGAGGAACGTATGTAGCCGATCCAAGCCTTGCTCTGGCTCGTTACGCTCGAAGCACTCCCGGGCGGCTTTAGCCACTTTCTGGAAGTCTTCAGTGTCGCCGTCGATGGCCTCAATGTCCTCCACAGGCTTGGCTTGCGCCAGTCGCGCTGCAATGGCTTCGCAATCCCTGAAGAGTGCCTGCCGCTCCAATGCCGAATGCCCGGTGTCCCGGCAGTGCTCTAGCAGTCCGTGGATGACCCGCCCCACCAACGAGTCATCTTCTTTGGTCCAGAAGCTGCGTAGGTGGTTGGCTTTGGACGAGCCATTGCCACTGTATGCCCCGCCATAGATGTCTCGATTGACCTCCTCTTCGAAGAACCGAGCAAACGAATTGTTCGAAAAATCGAGGACGTAACCACTGCTCATGCCGAACAGATCTTCAAGTTTCCGTTTCTCGCGAGGACTCAAGCTGGACATGGGTGGCTTCGCGAGGCTCTAGGACAGGTCCCGACGATTCGGCGAATGATCACCATGGGATATCGTCCTCCTCAACCGCCGACTCCGCATCAGCACCCGCTGCGGGGCTCATCATTTCGACAAGGCGTTCGCCTTGAGCAAGCAGATGGTCGTAGGTCATTACGGAGATCCCGTGGAGACGGCGATTGAGCCCATGAAGTGCACGCTGCTGCTCGTCGGTCCAGTCGTGGGATCGGCCGATGACAATGCTAGCCCGTGGATGGTAGGCCACCACTTCTTTATGGTCCTGAAGGCCTTCCTTCGCAGCCTGGTGGAGGATGTCCAGATACCGGTGGCATTGGCCGATGGCCCGCGAAACGTCTGCCGAAAAGTAGTAGTTCTTGTGGGCAGCGTCGTAGAGCAGCACCTCTTTGTCGGGCCGCTTCAACTCAACGATGTCCCGATAGCCCGCAATAACATTTGGCAACAACAGATCGAGGTTGTCGCCCGTGGAAATGGCCCTGACTTCGTCACGGACAACATAAGCGTTTCCGAACGCCCAACAGTGCTTCTCACACCAGGCCTGATACGTTTGTTCCCCCGCCTCACCGCTACTCAGATTCGAGTGCAATTCGGCTACTGCTGATCTCATCTCGCTTAAACGAATAGAGCCGCGCAAAGCCACACTCAATTCGTGGGTAAGTTCCGTGCTTGAAAGATGGTCCAGCAACTCCGCTTGTGAAAGCACGTTGGTCAGTGCGCCAACCAACGCTTGCGGATCGTGGCCACTCAACACGGCCTCGCCGTTGGACACTCGAATGAGGATGAACTCACCTGCCTCAGATTGCTCAGCAACAGGAAAATGACTTTGGAGATACTTAAGCAATTGAAGCGAAGAAGCGTGAGTGAGAGTGAGGGTCTTCGTCCTATCTTCGATCCAAGGCTGGTTCTTGTCCTTCTTGAATCCCTCAAGCTTGAGCGAGAGATCGGTGCTGCCGTCGTTGTGCGTGATGAACCATGCTGTCGCTTTTAGCCGACTCTTGCTTGTCTCGTTCAGCACGACCGGCGGTGCGTAGTCCAGCTTGCCACTGCTGGCTGTCTTCCTGACAACTTTCTGCACTTCCCCTGGCTTTTCCATGTCGCCTCCGCGCTTATGCTCCGATCGCTGCCTTCAACTGCTCAGTGACGCTGTTGCCCTTCTCGTCCTTCAGCTGGGCCATGAGGTAGATCCCCTTGCCCTTGCTCTTGGTCGCCCAGAGCTCGCCCACCATCCGCTTTTCCTTCTCGGTGTCGGATGAGTAACGGTCCCCGCCCTTGTATTCCACGACCAGCAAGCGCCCGTCCTTGAGACGAGCGACGAAATCCGGATAGGTGCGCTGCTTGGCCGTGGGCATCCAGAACTGGCTGCGATCCACCAGGTTGCGCACCCAGAACTCGACCTCGTCCAGCTGGTCGATGGCTTGGGCGCAGAGGAACTCCTCGCCCACCTTGCCGCCGGCGGTCTTCCACTGAAGGTCGCCCACGAAGGGGTAGTAGTGCTTGCGGAACCGGTAGGTGCCACCCTGATAGTAGGAGTGGGCCGGATACAACGTCATGTCCGCCGGGTAGGTGAACATCGCGTCGGGCTCGTCGCTGACCACGACCTCGGCGGCATCGCCGAACAGGGCCTGCTGGAAGCCGTCCTTCAGTGCCTCGACCTTGGCGAGCTGGAGCTGCTCACTCAGCTTGCGCCGGAGGACGAACTGGCCGTTGAGCAGCTGGGACAGGGAGAAGCCCCGATCCTGGGACAGACCGCTGATGGCCCGGCGCACCCACTCCCGCAATACGGGTTGCTTCACGGCCGGGTCGCGGATCTTCTGGTCCAGCCACCCCACCAGGTCTGCCTCGGTCCGGTCCTTGGCAAAGCCCGGAAGGTAGGTGTTCACGTCGTCGTCGATCTTGGTGTAGGTGACCTTTTCATCCACCAGATCGACTTCGAAGGTCTGGCTGTCGGCGTTGAACTTGAGGCTGGACAGATCCGGTGGATACGCCAGCAGATCCCACGTGAACCCGGGGGGCACCGCGCCGCTTTCGATGAACTCCAGCTCGCCCTGCTCCATGACGCAGAGCCGGGGCACACTGAAAACGGCCCCGTTTTGGCTGGGAGCCTTGACGGCCTTGGAAGCGATCTGGTGACGCTCAATGGTGGCGGCAACGTCCTCGCGTTCCTTTGCGGGTGCGGCAAGGGTGATCGCCTCCACCGTGGAATCGTCCACCTCCCCCGTGATCTCGACCGTGCCGCCCTTGCCTTCCTCGTTGGGCACGAACACCACGTTGCCCTGGTCGCGCTCGGGGACGTTGGTCAGGTCCGGTGGCTTGCTGACCGCCACGGTGGTCTTGGGCGGTGCGGGGACAGGATTCGATCCGCCTTGCAGGCCCAGGCCAGGCCCGGGCGTCGGTTCACGCTGGACGGCGCCCACGGCTTCCAACGGATTGAATCCAATGTCGATGAGCGACTTGGTGAGCTCCGCCGCCGCCAGGTTGAAGTGGGTTGTGGTGACGTGGGCATAGGCCTTGTTCATGGCCTCTTGCTTGCGGCGCGTGGCATACGGCATCCGCAGCACACGGCCCAGCAACTGCTGGATGTCCTTGTCGCTTTTGACCTGGGCCACAGAGCAGAAGACGTAGGCGAACGAACAGTCCCAGCCCTCCTTGAGGGCCTGCTTGGTGATGATGACCTCGATCGGGCAATCCTTGGCAAACAGATCGACGCCGTCGATTTCCCGTTGGTCACCGGTGGCAATGGCGATGGCCCTCTCTGGGACCTTCTCGTTGTCGATGAGGTGGCGTTTGACCTCCTCCACCGTGGCCGTGCCCTTGGCGTTCTCCGCCTGGATCAGCAGGATGGGACGGATGTAGTCCGGTTCGCCCAGCGCGGTTTTGCCCAGCTCGTTGCGACGGGCCACAGCGCTGCCCACCGCCGCCTCCCATTGCCCCACGTGCTCCTTGAGCACGACGGGGAACTTGATCATGTTTGCCACCTTTAGCTCGAAGGCGCTGACGCTGACCAGCACGTTGCTCTTGCTGGCTTCCGGCGTGGCGGTCAATTCCACCACCACCTTTGCACCTAAGCGTTGGTAGACCTCGTATGACAGCGGCGTGTTGGCGTTGTGCGCCTCGTCGGTGATGACCAGCGGCCCGTGGAGTTTGAGAAGGTTGGCGAACGAGGCGATGGCCTTGCCCGCTGCGTTCTGCTCCAGATAAGGCAGATCGGACACGCTTCCGGCGAAGTGTGCCTCCAAGTCCTCGTGGTGCTCGTAGACTTTGCGGCCGTCCTGGTTCTCCACGCGAAGCGCTGCCATCGTGGAAATCACCACGCACACCTTCGTGCCCAGATCGGCGGGGCGAATGTGAGTGAAGTCTTCGACGTCGAACACCGCCACCTTGCCACCGAAGGCCTCATCCAACTCCTGACGGTAGGGGTGGCGAGGATCCTTGAACGCTTCCAGAGTCTGGGTCTTGATCTGGGTGGTGGGCACCATCCACATGACCAGCGGATATGTGCGCTCCAGATAAGCATCGCCGGCAGCCTGGATGATGTGCGCGCCCATGACGGTCTTGCCGCCGCCCGTGGGGATGCGCAGGCACACGTAAGGAGTGGCCCCCATGCCCGGCATGGGCTTGTAGTTCGTGACCAGGCCCGGATCCACGTTCTTCTCAAATGCAGATACGGGACCTGTCAGCCGCGCGTCTTCGAGGAACTGGGCCAAGCTGGACAGGGCCCGTTGCTGATACACCTTCAAGGAGAGAGCCATGATCAACGCGCCTTGATGTCGTAGGGGGTCTGCTTGAACGTGATCTGGAGCTCTTCCAGCCGCTCCTTCGGCAAGTCGCAGGACTCACCGTAAATCACCTTGGGTCCGTCGAACGGCTCCAGTCCTCGCAACACCCTTTTGGTCAGCACGTTGCCGCCGGTCTTACTCTCGTCGCCAAGGATCCCGTTGAACAGCAAGTAGTAGCCCACACCGTGATGCTCACCCAGAAAGGGTTTCTTTGGTGCCCGTGTAGATCGCGCGGTGCCGGTCTCGGCGAACCACACGTGCGCGGCCAGGTGCTCGAAGCGAATGCCTTCCCGAATGTGACCGTCCTCGTCGAAGACGGGCACTCCCAGCTTGTAGAAGCGGAAGCCGCCGCCCCCTTTCCAGTTGAGATCCTTCGACACTCCGCCTTGTTCGCCGTCCACTACCTTCACAAGCCTCGGCTGGCAGTGAGTGCGTGCATGCTCACCCATCTCAATGCCGATCCACTGCCGGCCCATTTTGTGGGCCACCGCGGCCGTGGTGCCCGATCCCAAGAAGCTATCTAGCACCAGTTCTCCCGGTGCAGAACCAATCTCCAGGACCCGCTGCATCAGCTTCTCTGGTTTGGGGGTGCCGAAAACATCACCGCCGAACAGACTCACGATTTCCTTCTTCGCGTCCTGCGTGTGTCCCGCTTCGTCGTAGTGCCAGTAGGTCTGCGGCACCCTGCCCTGCTTCACGTCGGTGAGGAACCGCTTCAAAGAAGGGGCGCTGTTCCCGTCCTTGCCCCACCAAATGCGATTGTCGGCATCGAGCTCTTCCAGCTTGGCCTTGGAGATGGACCAGTAACGACCCGGAGGGGGGCCGGGGATCTCCCGGCCGCTAGGAGTGGTGACCGGGTAGATGCCCAAGCTGTAGGAATTGCGCGCTGAAAGATCGCTGGCCTTCCAAGGTCCACGGGGATCGCTGTCCTGGTTCTTGTAGGCCTTGTCCTGAGCCGCTGTTCGCGGCACCAGATTGGGGACCCACTTTTCAGCGTTCTTGGCGTAGACAAACAGGTGATCGTGGTCTACGGAAAAGTGGCGAGCGGAAGACTTGGGCGAGTAGTTCTTTCGCCAGATGACATTTGCAATGAAGTTCTTTCGCTGAAAAATCTCGTCGGCGATAACCTTGAAGTAATGGGCTTCGTTGTCGTCCAGCGTGATCCAAATGGAGCCATCATCGGCCAAGAGTTCCTTCAATAGCTCAAGGCGGGGATACATCATCGACAACCATTGAGAGTGTTCAATGTTGTCGTCGTAGTGCTCACTGACCGCCGACTGGGTGTTGTAGGGCGGATCGATGAAAATGCATTTGACCTGCCCACCGTAATACGGGAGCAAGGCCTTGAGCGCCTCCAGGTTGTCCCCCTCGATGAGCATGTTCGGGGAGTCCTCCTCCCCATGGGACAGCTTGGCGACTGGCTCCAACAATCGGTAAGGAGCCAGGGCGGCGCGCGTGAGATCCGCGTCGCGGTTGAACCAAGAAAGCAGTGGCATCCAGTGATCCCCTAAGACAGGCCCCCAGTATCGTTCAGCCAAAGGATGCAGGGCCAGTTTCGCAAGGCCTGAGACGGTTCAACCCTTTGTTTTCCAAGGATTGGCGGATCACTGGCAGGCCAGCGACACCACCGTTTGCGCAGAGCCAAGGTCTTTCGGCAGCTGGGCCCTGCAGACCCCCGTCACCTCGACCACCTGCCCCGGCTCCGGGTGCTGCAGGTAGAGCGCCCCATCGAAGCCCACCTGGGTGGTCTCCCGCGGGGTGGTGGCGACCGTGCCGGGCGGGATGTTGGAACCGGTCAGGGTGTAGGAGCGCGCGGTTTCGGTGAGCACCGGAAACGCCACGTGCATCCCGGCTTGGCGTCCCGCCATGGCGTTCTTCTCGGTCTCTCCCACCTGGGTGCCCAGGGGCAGTGCCTTGTCGTCGATGCGCACGGTGGTGGGAACCAGGGCGGCCACGTCGCCGGTCACCAGGCGGCCCTTGGCATCGGTCTGGCCCACCACCCGGCCGCCCACGCGCACGGGCACGTTGGGCTGGCCAGGCACGTCCACCACCGCGAAGCCTTGGGGCGCCGGGCGCAGGAACGTCACGCCCTTCCCGTCGATGTGGACCGCTCCGCTGTAGCCCCCGCTGACGTAAGGCATGCCGTGCCCGGTGCCGGCGTCGAGGCGGGCCATGCCGGTGTCGGTGTTCCAGGAGGCGGCGGCCCTCACCTGATTGCCGCGCTCGCCCCGCTCCACTTCCGCCGCCACGCTGACCGGGGTGTCGCCGAGGGTGGGCCGGCCGGAGTAGCGAAGCGCCCAGGCGTCAGCGTTGGGGGCCGCGCGTGCCCTGACGCCCATACGGTTGGCCCCGAAGGCGTAGGTATAGCCGGCTTCCACGCGGGTGTCGCCGCGCCCGATGTCGCGCAGCACGCTGGCGCCGACCTGGTGAGGCCCCTTGCGCCAGTTCACGCCCACGTCGGCAAAGGTTACGCGGGCCCGGTCGGTCGTCAGGTCGGTGTAGCCGGCGCGCAGGGACAGGTCGCGGCTGGGTCGCCAGAACAAGGACGCGCGGGTGCGCTCCAGCACGTCGGCGGCCCGTTCCGGTCGCAGGCGCCAGTAGTCCTCGTTGCGCTCGTGCTCGAGGCGCGCACCGAAGGTCGGGCCACGGTAATCGTAGGCGGCGGCCACGCGCCGGCCGCCCCCACTGGAGCGCCCGACTTCCAGATCGAGCGTGCCCAGGGTGCCCAACGTGGTGGTGGCGCCCAGGGCCAAGTTTGACTTCCCTTCCCCATCGGCTTGCGCGTTCGTGCGCAGGGTCCAGCGATCGGAGGCGCCCCAAGCCAGTGAGGCGCTGGCACCGGTCTTCTCATAGCGGTTCTCGTCCTCGCGCACTTGGCCCACGGCCACGTCCCAGGTGGTGAGGCCTGGGCGAAGCAAAGTGGGCGCGATGTAGTAGCGCTGATCGCTCACCACCGCCTCGCGGCCGAATCGGTCGCGCACCACCACTTGGGCCTGGTTTGCACCGGCCGACAGCGGACTGCCTTCGACGATGAAGGGGCCGCGCTCCACGTCCCGCTGGAGCACGCGGGCCTGGTTGGCCATGACCTCCACGGTGCCCGGATCCAACGCCAAGCCACCCAATGTGGGGATGGGATAGGTGGGCGTCATCGGGTCGAGGGCCTTGGGGTCCTTGGCGATGCGCACGCCGCCCAGGTTCACGACCGCCGACGGTGGCCCGGTGAACACGTCACCGGCTTCGTAAGTCACCAGCCGTGGCAGATCGTCCTTCTGCCACCGCGTGATGCCGCGGCGATACTCCCCGCCCCGCGTTGAATCCACGTTGAGCTGCCCGGTGGTGGAGAGCACGCCCCACCGTCCGGCGGTGCGCACCTCGTGGGACAGGGACGCGCCCTGGGCTTCCTGCGTCGCGCGCCCTGAAAGCGAATAATTGATCAGCACGCCGGGCGCCGCGGGCGAGAGTGAACCGGTGGTTTCGTGGCGCTTGACCGATTGAACCGGTGCGCGATCGGGGGGAATGGTGATGGCCACGGTGGCGTCCTCTTCCTTCACCGCCAGGACCACGCCCAACGCTTGAGCAGACAGCGGACCGCTCTCGCCTTCCATCAACACCACGCCCAAGGCAGACCAGGTGGTGGCATCGGCGAACCACTGGCCCTGCTGCTCCCAGAAGATGGTCGGTTCCTTCGCAGGTTTGCCGCCAACGGTGGGGAGCAGCACGCTGGGCTCCACGCCCTGGGGAACAGCAGCGCCGGCCGCGTGCGCAGCCAGGCAAAGCGCGAGCAGAACTCCCCAACGGCGCATGGATGGCTCAAGGGGCGACGGCGAGCGAGACCGTCTGACCGTTGACGGTCAGGGTCAACGCCGAGGCGCGGTGCTCCGGCTTGAGCGGGATGTCCTTGCTCAGCCCGGGCAGCACCCACCCCAGCGCGCCTTCGCGCCACGACTGGCCGGAGGAAGGCCCAATGGTGGTCACGCGCGCGGCGGTGGTGCCGGTGTTGGTCAGGCGGTAGCCCGAACCGTCCGGCGACAGCGCCGCGGTCAAGCGAACGTCAGGCGTCGAATCTTCAAACGCCAGCGGCAGGGAATGATTCACGAGCAGCGAGACGTTCGACCGCCCACCATTCTCGACGGGAGGGGACGGCAGCTGCTTGAAGATGACGCGGTAGTAGCCCACCGCCCCACTTCCACTGATCCTCACCACCCGAACCACCCGCCGCCCTTTCGGAGGAATGGAGATGATCGATGGCGAAGCCAGCACATCACCGGTATTCACCAGCTGGTCGACTCCATCCTTCTGCAGCCACTGGTAGGCAGTGACCTGAAAGCTCACCGGCATGTCGTCTGAATTGATCAGCGTGACCGCGTGCGCTTTCGTGGAGGGTTCGCCCAGAAGCGCCGTCGGGGTCAAGGACACTTGGGAAGCGCCTGCGGAGAACGGGAGCAAACTGAAAACCAAAAGAGTGAAGAAAAACACTAGCGATCGCATGGAGGCATCTCCTGTCGGGGGATACCTTTCAAGCTAGAGACGATCCACGTTTCGTCAACCCATACCCACTCACAATGAAAAGCCCCGCAGGTGCGGGGCTTCTCGTCGTGCAGATCGAGTGTCGATCAGTTGTAGGTCAGGGTGACCTGGACGGTGTCGCTGTAAAACCCGTTGGGCGCCTTGTTCGCTCCCAGAAAGGCGATGGAGTAAGGCATGAACTGCCACTCGCCATTGCCGACCCCGGAAATCTGATCTGCGCCCGTGCCCCACGTTTCACCACCCACCATATCCCGGTGGAGAGAGTAAGCCAGGAAAAAACCAGGGCCCGACAGACTGCGGTGATTCGGGAAATCGGCGTTCAAACCGTAGTTCAGGCCATCACCGGGGGCAATCTCGTAAGCGGTGCCGGTATTGCAGCGAGCGCCGATGCCCGTCGGCGACGAAGCCACCTGCGAGAGCGATAGCGAGTTGATGTCCAGGTTGTCCAGCGGAGAGATCTGCAACTGACACCCTGGAAGAACTTGGCCGTTGATGATCAGGTTTTCCGACACCTCGTCGGCGAACACGGGCGCAGCCATTGCGACCAGGGCGATGGGAAGGATGGAACGGAGGATGGACTTGCGATTCATGGGTATCGGCTCCTTGTTAGGAATGTGAGTAGGGGTGAGTGGCCCGACGTGGACCATCCCTCTACCGATACCTGGAATCGGCGAGTTGGCAAGGGGTGCCGAAAGAACGGCGAGAGAACCTCATAGCCGGGGGCGAGGTTTCGCGGGCGCTTCGATCATCGGCGTGGCATTGAGTGTATTTGCCAGGCTGCGCGCACGCTTGCGGGCGTCCCACTTGGCTTGAACATAGGGGCGAGAGGATCGACCACGTATCGATCTTAGAATTCTTCGATGCTCGTCCAGTATCTGACGGCTCCGTTTCTCATCCGACCAATCAATGGTTGGACAACCTTGGCTCAGGCTAACGTCGAGCAAGCCGCGTTGAATGGCTTCCTTGATGGTGATGGTGCCGTTGGTGATGAGCTTCGTGTTGTTCATGGCGAGGTCCTTGGTTGTCGGCTGGCTGTATTGCCTTCCATACATCCAAAGTAGATCGCCACTGGAATATGTCCATGGCTGCAATGGATCTTTTCAAGACTAAAATCAAAATCTGCTGAATTTCACGCAAATATTCCTAGCATCGAATCCGCGCCGAAGGCGTCGCTGCCTTTTCTTCCATCGAGGGCTTTTCAGATCGCCGGTCGCGCAGCGGCCGGTGGCGGCGAAAGGCCTTTCCTGAGTGATAAAGGGGGTGGTCACACCCACCCCCGTGCAGCCATCGACACGTGCGAGGTTCCCGCGACCACCAGGTGGTCCAGCACTCGAACGTCCAGCAGTGCCAGCGACTGCTTCAGACGGGCCGTCAGGGCACGGTCGGCCGCCGACGGTTCGGGCTCCCCGGAGGGATGGTTGTGAAAGAAGATGACCGCCGCGGCGTTGTGGTCCAAGGCCTGCTTGGCCACGATGCGGGGGTGAACTTCGCAGCCGTCGATGGTGCCCTGGAAGAGGTGCTCGGTGGCGATGATGCGGTGGCGGGTATCGAGGAAGACCACGCCGAACACCTCGTGCGGCAGGCCAGCGCAGCGGGCCTTGAGGAAGTCGGCGGCGCCGCTGGGGTCGGTGATGGCGCCTTGGCGCTGCAGGCGGCGCTCCAGGATTTGCGAGGCGGCCAGGAGGATGCCCTCCTCGTCCATCGTCAGTTGGTATTGGGCCCGGATGTCGTTCGCTCGCTTCATCTGCTTTCTCCACCGGCGCGGGATGCGCCTCTGGGAACCGATGGGCGACGCGATCAGCCCTTCCCGCACCCGGGAGCGAGCACCGCCAGGCGCGCAGCGTAGGGCCAGAACACCGTGGAGGAGGCCCGCCCTTGCGGGAGGGGCAAGCGGAGCCAGGATTCCCAATGAAGAGGCCACTGCCCGGTGGATGCCGAAGCGACCCGTCGGCTTGAGGGCCTGGCTTGAGAGGAGTGGGTAGCGAAAGCAGCTTGTGAGAGGACGCCCTGAAGATGGCGGCTGTTCGAGCATCGCGGCTCAGTGAGAGAAGACGGCCCGACGTAGCTTTTCGTAGGCCGCCTGAGCATCGGGACCGAGAGCCGGTATGTAGCGGGCCAACGCATCGATCTGACGCATCGCAAATGCTCGGGCGATCATCTCCTCGGGGAGTTCACCTTCGGCGACGAGAGCTTGAATGTCGGCTTTGACCCTGTCCACGGCCGCGTGAAGTTGCTGGGCAATGGCCCGGGGAGATTCACCTGCAAGCACACGCGCCCTGACCTCCTCGCGCCTGGACTTGGTGGCCACCCGTCGCCGCTCCGTTCCGTTGGCGGGTGTGAGTCCCAGCTCCAGCAGATCATTTCGAACGGTGGCGATGGAGAAGGATGTCCCGAGTGCCATGGCCAGCGCATCGGCCGCCTCACTCACCGTCATGCCGGGCATGAATACTTCCGCCAAGACGGCCCGACGATTGGCCTGCCAGTGCTTCACCGCAGCAGCGTATTCCGCTGACCTCATGCGCTGGTCAACTTGAGCTGGCCACGAAGCTCGCGCTCCCGCTGAGCGACCGGATTCCAGGCGCGGTGTTCCTCCAAGTAGCGCTGGAGGTCAGCATCCTCAGCGCACCAATCGCTGCTCACCAAGGGCAATGGCCGGTCATGTAGGACATCCCGCTGCTGAGCGTAGGCCACCTGCTCGGGCTCGCCGTAGGCCAGTCGGTGGGCGTCCAGCAGACGGTCGATGGCGTCCACGTCCCGGCGGTTGACCAGCGATTCCGTGTAGAGGGCCTGGAGCAGTGGGTCGCGCTGCCCGTTGGCTTCGAACAGGAGATCGGATGGGTCACGCAGGTCGACCGGGTCGGGGCTGGGGAGGCCGTGTGAGATCAGCATGGACCCACCTTTCATGGAACAACCGTATCAGCAGCCTTCTTGGTCTTGTCCATGTGGGTCATAACCATCAACGTGATTTGAACCAGAACAAGCACCGCTGCATAAAACAGGTAGAGAGAAGATTGGTTCTCAAGCGCGATGTGAATAGCCTTCGACCAGATCCCCACCATCAGCATCAGACCTGCCATCAGAGAGACCGTGCTGAGTGAAAGGGAGACATGATGTCGCCAGTTATCACTCTCGCGACTTGCGAACCCACGCAAGCAAAGAATGATCTTCGCCAAGTCGCCACCAACCCAGAAAGGGAGCCACAGGTAGAGAACGATAAGAAGGCCATCAAAAATTGAAATACCCATCATTGCTGCCCCCTGGTCAGCGGCGAAATGCGGGTGCAGAGGCAGCCAGGCGCTACCTCATAGCCATCTGGGCACATGAGGCCGCAGGAGTCTTGACCGAGGCTGCTTCGCGTCGTTCCGTTCCACGGACCATCCTCTGCATTGCTGTTCGAGCACCCACCCCACCCACAAGCCACCTTAGGTAGTCCTTCCCCACCAGAAACCGAAGTCATGGTTGACCGCGGGATCGGCACCACCCGGGTCTTGCTGCCCTTCCCCACCAGGAACACCTGATCCCCCTGGCGCACGTCCGAGTCGGCGTCTTGGACGATCGCGATGACACGTTGGCGGTTGTCGTTCAGGTCGCGCACGTAGATCTCGATGGCGCGGCGTCCGGAGAAGCCGTTCTGGATGGCCGTGCCGGCCAACCCACCGATGACCCCACCGGCCACACGGGCGGCATTGCGGTAGTCCCCGTCCACCTTGCGGGCCGCGCCGTAGCCCACGGCGGCTCCGATGGCCGAACCGGCGTTGACCTTCTTGTCGCTCTTGATCTGGATTGCGCGAACCATCAGGACTTCGCCCAATCGCACCTCGCCCAATCGCACTTCGCCCAACCAAGTGTATGGATCGCTGTTCAAGCACGCTCCGTTACCGCAAGCCACCTGCGGGACGGATGGGGCTTTGGAGGTGCTGTAGCGGCGCGAGGAGGTGTTGTCGGCGGCGAAGGCCGAGGGAACGAGTGAGGCCAGTGCGACGGCGAGAACGATGGGTTTCAAGGGACAGCTCCAATTCGTGAGTAGGTATCCCTATGCATAACTCGAATTGGCGGATGCGCAAGGGGTCAGGCGATTGGAAATTCCTGACGATGCTCGGCAGCTGCAGCCGGTGCCACCCTGCGTCGCGCAGGCCGCATCAGTGTCCTGAGATGGCCGTCCAAGCACACCACTTTGGTTGCCACCTTTGCGAGCTTTATGGCCAAGCCGCTGGACCAGAACGCCACATAGACTTCGATGCCTCGCTTACGCAGGTTCTGAACAGCGGGGACGTAGTCCAGGTCGCCGGCCACCAGAATGACCAGATCACCTGGCTGGTGAAGTTCGTAGCTGTCGCTCAACAAGGCGATGGCCAGTGAAGCATCCACACCTTTCTCCCGACCCATGACTCGTTCGGCCAAGACAACTTCAAACCCCGCTTGGCGCGCTCGCTCGTGATCGAATTCGTTTCCACCTGGGCGGCGGGCCGAGTAGATGCGGGCACACCGGGGCGCTTCACCGAACGTCAGCATGTCGTAGAGCGCCTTGTAGTCGGAGCCGACAAGATGGGGGTTACCGCTCTCCTTGGCTTGGTCTAGGCCACACAGGTAGTAGTTGCTGTTATCCACATAAATCTTGCTTGGCATTGGTCCTCCTTCATGAGTGGGATACTCCACTCCTAACAAAGAACCGACAGCTGGCAAGGGGATCAGGCCACCATCGTGTGCTCTCGCAGCTTCACACGACTGTTCGCATTGGTGCGACTCTTGGTGTTAGCTTTTTCAAGCTCCTGCTGGTTGGCCGCCACCTGCTGCCGTTCCTTCTCCACCTTCGGCAGCGGTTCGTGGACGAGCTCGGGGACTTTCAGGAACTCCACCACCCGTTCGGCCGCAGCGGCTGCTCGGAAGAGCTCACGGGGGTCGTTCCGGAGGATCTGGATCCAGTGTTGAATGTAGGCTGCGTGCTGGGTGGGGTCATGGCCGATGCCCAGGCGCTCGCCCATCAGCATGGATGACACTTCGGCCACCAACTCCTCCTTGGCGTAGTCCGCGGAGCCGAAGCCGCCCTTCATCGGGCGATTCAAGCGGGTGGGGAACCCACTCCAATGTGCCAATTCGTGCAATACCGTGCAGTAGTAACCCGCTGAATGGATAAAGGTGTTGCGCTCGGGCAAGTGGATGCTGTCGGTCATCGGGCGGTAGAACGCCTGGTTGCCCCCGTCGTGGTGGATCTTGGCCCCACTGTCCTGGATGACCTTCTCGCACGCCTGGTGAATCTCTAGTTCCGGCCGCGGCGCCGCCAGCACCAGTTCCGGCAAGCCATCGATCTGCGTGGCGTTGAATACGCGGGGGAAGAACACCTTGGGGTGCGCTTTGGCGATGAGCTCGGGGTCGCCGCTCTTCTTCGCCTCTTCGACCGGTGACCAATCCCAGAATTCGATGACGCTGGCCTTCTCGCCCTTGCGGACCTGCGCACCGACGGCCGCGGCCTGCTTGTAGGTCATCCACCGGTTGTCCTTCACGTCCCAGGCGTTCTGAAGGGCCCAGAGGTGGAGCAGGTTGCCGCCCTTGTAGGTCTTGCCGGTCGTGGGGTTCATGGGTAGCCCCAAATCCATGCGGGCGTCCCAGGGCTGGACGAAGGGGCCGGTGCCCTCCTCCATTTGCCGGATCAGGCGTTCGACGACGTCGCGCGAGTGGCGCTGAAGGAAGCTCTCGTTGGTTGAATCGGACACGACAGGGATCTCCGGGGAGGAAGAGGCACCCTGTCGGCGGTGCGGATATTGGTGGATGGGTTAATCGTGGAGGGTGACGGCGCGGCCTTGCTCTAACGCGGTCTCCAGCAGTGCCATTACTCGGTCGATGGTCAGCCGGGTGTCGGGGTCCCCGTCGTCGTCCTGAAGCTGGAGGCGGATGCCGCCGGGGGTCTTCAGGACCACGAAACGGGGAGACGCTGCCAAGGCATCCTGGCGATCGAGGGCGGCTTCGTGGAGGGTGTCGGAATGGTCCATGGCTTCAGCATGCGACGGCGTCGGGATTTGGCAAGCCCCGGTGAATGCTAAGCGCCAATCGGTTGGCCGCAGAAACCCAGACAACCTAGACGCTCTCGCCAGCCCAGACGCATCGGATCAACATACACGTTGACTCTGCGCCCCGGACTACCTGCGCTACTTCTTTACAGGAGGTCTCCGCAGCCGCTTTTGCCAAGTGGGCTTAGTTGGTTCCGGGCCGCGCTCGGCGACGGTAGCAGCCAACATGTAGGCGTAGCGCTTGGCGAGTTCCGGCTGGGTAAGCTTGCGCAGCTCTGCGATGCTTTGATTATGCGCCATGAACTCAAGCAGTTTTTCCTTCGGAGTATTTGAATAGCTGGAGTGGAAGAACTCGTAGAGATCCATCGCGTTCTTTGCCGGCGGGTGGTGGGGCCGAAGCTCGCCAAAGAACGTGTCGGGGTGGCGTTTCCAGGCGTCCAGTTCATCCTCACTCAAGTCGATGTTGATCATGACGCGCGTTCCGTCGGCACGGCGCATGAAACACGCAGCCTGTTTCCACTCTTCTACAACCGTGGCTTCCTCCAGCACGCCGACTTGGCCGTCGGGCAGGTGGTAAGAACCACCCACAACCAGCTGCTTGTCGGGATCAATGCCCGGTAACGAGCCATCGAATGTGATTGGAGCGCGCGAGTGCTTTTGAAGCGAGGACCACAAGAACTCTATCTCGCGGTTACGCTCCTTAGCTTCGATCGCGGCCAACAGTTCCTCTTCCTGGCCCATTCGATATCGCTCCGTTCGAAACCCTTCCATAACTACGCCCGTGCCTTCCATGGGTTGATCCAGCTGCCAATGCTCCGGAAAGTTAGTCAACACGATCAGGGCCGGGGGAAGAGTCGCAGACGTAGGCTGCTGCTCGAGCGTCCGCAACTGGTTTACGGCGATGCCTGCCCACCCGCCCGTTTCCTCATTCAAGGGTGCGCCGGTGTAGGCCAGCTCCACAAAGACCAACCTTTCCAGCCCAGTGGCTTTCTGGAGGGCGTCGCTTACCAGGTGCGTGTAGTGAAAGCGGGCATCTTCACGCTCGGGCTGGCGCATCTTGCACTCGACCCAGAACGATCGGCCCGTCTCGGGGAACGTGGCCACGAATTCGCCGTGTCCGCCGCTCTGGCGCACCTGCTCATCTTCCCAGGCCAACTTGAACCCGGCGCGCAGCAACATACCGGCCGCCCGGGCTTCGTGCCTGGCGCCCATAAACTGATCGGCGATGCGCAGCCGGGCCAGCATTCGCTGAAATGAGAGGGCGTCTTGCTCGCTTTCGACATTGTGTTCGACGGTGTAGAGATCGTAAGCGAGACCGAGCACGGCGCTAGCCGCGCCATACATGGGCATGCTGTTGATGCCTTCGGCCGACGTAGTGTGACGCACTCGCTGGGCACCGAAAACTTCCCACCAACGGACGAACGGGTGGCGCTCCAGTTCGGGCTTGGATTTCTCGGCTTCGCCCCAAGCGAAACCGAGTCGTGCTCGCACGTAATGAAGCAGGAATTCAGGGAAGATTTTCCAAGGACCGTAGGCAACCTCCTTACCGACGGCAACAAACCGTGTCCCGTCGATCACGTTGGAGATAATGGGTCGGCCATGACCCTGTTGACGAACAGTCTGCACCTGCTTTGCCTTGGTGCGACGCATCAACGCTTCAAACACAGCCTGAGATGGACCAGGCGGAAGCTTCGTCGCAGGCACGTTGTGCGCGCCGTGGCACTTCTTGAACTTTGTCCCGCTGCCGCACGGGCAGGGGTCATTCCGTCCGACATTGGCCATCCGCTGCTCCAGCATCCCCTGCTCACCACGGTCGATTCGATTAAACATGGAGACTTTCCAGCTGAACCCAAGCCCGCTCGGAGAGGGGGGTGCTAGCCGCCCATCTGTCTGGCGCTTCCATCCAATTCTTCCCGCACCGCGGTCCAAATCATTAACGGCAAATCCCGAATTCTCTGGCCGTTCGCACAGTCACAAGCGCAGCCTCTGGCGAGGCGCTTGCTGGGCAGCGACTGTCTGGGCTTGGACGTCGTCACGCGGATTCCAAACCTCACCCCCGATCACCATGCGGGGACCGTCGCTCGATTGCCGCTTCGGGGGTGCCCATTCGCTAACTGTTGGAAGCTTCGCTTCGAGCAATTGCTGGCGAGCTTGGGCCTCGGCGGTCATCAGGAATGTGTGGACTTCTTGATGGAAAGCACGGAATGAGGCGGTCTTCCCGTTGCCATCCTTAGCCAGGATGTCAGCGCCCTTCATAACCAGGTTTTCTATCAAGTCAATACTCAACCCTACGGCTTCCCCATACTCATCTGCAGCTGCGGCTGCCTTAAACAGCGGAGTTTCGCCCCGGTTGTCGCGCGCGTTGGGGTCCGCACCTGCCTCCAAAAGCATCCTTGCTGTATCGCTCAGATTCGTCGGATCGACTTTTTCTGCATCGTATGAACAAACCGCATGAAGAGCGGTTCTCCCTTTCTGATTGGCGTGGTGGGGATCAGCGCCTGCGGTCAGTAATGCTTCAACCACTTCGGTGTGGGCCCTCCGCGCGGCATATTGCAAGGGCGTATTGCCATTGTTGTCGACTACGTCAGGATGGAGTCCTGCGTCTAACAGCTTGGCCACGATGGCCTCATCACCGACGAAGGCCGCTCGATGGAGTGCGGTCGCTCCATCCACACCTCCCCTGTTCGAATCAGCTCCAGCTGCCATCAAAGTTGACAACACATCCGCCCTACCCATCACCGCAGCACCGTGCAATGGCCCATCACCGTTGAGGCTGGCTTGGTTTGGATCAGCTCCTGCCTCCAATAGCTTGGCAATGAAGGCGTCCTCGCTAACCATAGCAGCGTGATGCAGGATACTGAGACCAGACGCGTCCGACTTATGGTTCGGGTCAACACCGGCTTTCAGTAAGACCTCCAACGTGCCAACCGATGAATTTGAATAGATGAGATCGATGGGGGCGTCCCCTGCATAGTAGGCAGGGGAAGGCCAACTCTTGCTGGAATGGTTGGCAACGCATTTGGCATTGGGATCAGCACCGGCTGCTAGCAACTGTCCTACGGCTTCCGTGTTCCCCATAAAGCAAGCCCAGTGAAGTGGAAACGTTCCCTCGCCCTCCATGTTGGGGTCAGCCCCTGCTTCCAGAAGACAATTCAGCGTTGCCGTATTACCACGGACGGCGGCGATATGAAGGGGCCGAGCCCCCTTCTCTCCGCCATTGGGATCTCCACCTGCTGCCAACAATTGGCGGAGGATGCTGGGGTCCGCGAGCGTTGAAGCCTCGAACATCGCACTCGAGCTCGGTGTTGCACCGGCGTCCAGTAACATGGACACCTTCGCCGTGCTTTTCTGCTCAACTGCAAATATAAGAGGCGACAGGTGCCACTCTCGGGCATTCGGATCTCCACCCGCCGACAAAAGCTGGGCGAGGATGCCCTCCTGAGCAAACTGAGCGGCGCGGAGCATGGCGGAACTATCGGGCTGCGCACCTGCATCCAAGAGCACCGTAACTTTCTCGAAGTCGTCCGCGTGAATGGCGGCTCTAAACGTTCTTTGAAGCGCTTCAAGATCAGACAGATCAGCTGTCGCCACCATGGCGCGTAGATCTTCAACGTCGCCGCGCTCAACACACTCAAACAAGCTGCCGAACTTCTCTTTGTTTGTTGCCTCGATGTTCATAGTCTCTCCGGTTGATGTGGTCAGAAGCACCCTCCATCTGCTTTCGCGGAAGGTGGGGCAGTTCGACCTCAACAGGAGAACCTTCCCTACCTTTGTTCTACCGCTTGGCGGGAAACGCGCAAGGGGTGCAGAAGGAAGAGTTTTCAGAAGAACTCATCATCTCGACCGCCGTCGTTTTAGTCATAAGCGCATCCTCTGGCGAGGCGCTTGCTGGACGTCGGCCGGTTGTGGCTGAACAGCATCGCGGGCGTTCCAGACCGCACCGCCGATCACCATGGAAGGCGTGGAGGGGCTGCTTGCATGGGGAGCCGCAGGTAGGGTCGTCAAATGGCTAGCCAGAGCTTCATCCTTTACGAAAGGTTGCGTAATCCCAGCGGTTTCAGAGTGCACAAAGCGATCCGTGGCTTCTACTGGCACTTGCGCCAGGCGCTCCTGCAACTGGACGCTGCGGTGGTGGGCGAACACACCCAACAAGGCGTCATCGCAAAATTCGCGCGCGTAGTCGTGCGCGGTTTTGCCTTCAAAGCTGTAAAGCTCGGGATCCGCACCGGCAGCCAGCAAGACGGCGGCCAAGTCCGCGTTGCGGTAATAGACGGCCTCCAGCAACGCGCTAAACGTGTTGGGTGGTGGACAGTGAACGCGAGCTTCCACGTTTGGGTCGGCTCCGGCGTTCAACAGCAGGGAAGCAATGTCCGCGCGGTTGGTGGAGAGAAGCGGCGGCACAGGAAATTTGTCATCGCTGAATTCGTCACCGGGATCCGACAAGGCACCGCTGCGCAAGTTCGGATCAGCACCAGCGTCCAACAACGCCGAAACAATCGCGGGCTTCGGTGACTTCGCTGTCACAGCGTAATGAAGCGGTGTGTGACCGTTGCCGTCGAGCGCGTTGGGATCCGCACCGGCGTTTAAGAGCGTGGCCGTCATGCGGACATGGCCACGCGCAAGGGCGTGGTGCAACGGCGTTTGCTTTTCGTGCGCGTCGCGTAGGTTGGGGATTGCCCCACCCTTCAGCAGAGCCGACACCACCGCAGGGCTGCCGTGTTCCGCGGCGACGTTCAGGGGAAGCGGAAACGAAGGCCCGCCCTCGTTCGGGTCCGCACCCTGGGCCAGCAGGCGGCGGCATTCCTTGAGGTCACCCCGGTATGCGGCCTGGGCCAGGCAAGTTTGGAGGTTAGGATCGGGATTCATACGGGCGTCTCCAAATCGGCCATGTCCCGCAGCGGCTTGATGCCTGCAATCCGAATCTCGGCCACACGCGGCTTCTTGCCACCATGGGAGATCTGGTAGATGCCTGCTTCTGGGAACTTCTCGCGAACGCGCTTCCAAAAGTCCTCCGCGTTGACGGGTTTCTTGCCCAGTTCCTCTAATACGTATTGGCGGTAGTCGGCGTAGATGGCGGTCTTGTCGGTGCAAACACCGCTGTCGTAGGAGGCATCGCGGTCCGCCATGTAGGCCATCGTGGTGTCCGACTCCATCCGGTTCTGCTCGGCCAGCGCCAGCACGGCGTCGGGCAGCTTTTCGGAGAAGCCGCCCCGCTCCATGAGGCGCAGCGCGCCTTCCAGCACCCAGTCCAGAACCTGAGCCATCTCTTCCTCGCTTTCGGTGATCTGCAGGTGGAAGTCGGGCTCACGCCTCTTTCCATCTCCACCCTTCGCACCCTCATGGGTCTTCTCACCCATCCGAACGTTGAAGGGGATGGCCAAGACCTTTCGCCAGAACCCGTGCTCATGCCCTGACACCGTGAACCAGGAGTTGACGCTGGCGAACAGGGTGCCGATCGGAAGCGTGGTGTAGGCGTCCTTGCGCTTGGCCTCCACCTGCATGGGGTCACGCGAAATGAGCGCTTTCAGCACTTCCTGGATAGAAGCGGCCAGGACCTTTGGCGTCTCCGTGACGATGTAGGCGCTTTTGCCCACCAACGGGGCCATGGCGAAGGTTCCGTCCAGCTTCTCCAGACGCAGCGACACGTTTCGAGGGTGAAGGGCGCGCAGGATGTGGAGGAACGTGGACTTGCCGTTGCTGCCAGACCCAACCAGGAAGAACGCCTTCTCAAAGCAGATCGACATCAGCGAGCTGGCCACCGCCTCCTGAAGGAGTGCACGCACCTCCAGATCAGGCTGGAAGAGATCCAGGTATTGACCGAATTTCGAATTGGGGTTCAACGGCTTGGGGGTGTAGTAGCCATCGCCGTCAACCTGATCCATCCGCAGCTTGGCCGGGACTTGGTAAGTGATGCCATGTTCCTTGCTCGGCGCCAACACCCGGATACGCGCCCTGGAAGTAGCCACGTCTTCCGGAAACAGGATGGCCTGCCTCAGTCCCAAGCTCTGACCGTAGGTGGGGGAGAAGACGTCTTGATCGACCACCTCTTCACCACCACCCGCCGCGGGAGCACGGCTCGGTTCGTCCGGTTTGACGATCTCAAGGTAGCCACCCTTGAGGGGAACGATGGCCCGGCGATCGGACTTCTTGGGCAGCCAGCATTGCCGATTCCCCATCAGCTCAAGCACGGCGGTGTTGATGCAGCTGGTGGCGTGACCTGCGTTCGCCTTGTCCTTACGCTCCAATCGAAGCCAGGAAAGCGCCTTGGCGGCCATGTCTTTCTCGGAGCACCGATCCCAGTAGCCTTGCTCGGGCAGCCAACGAAAGAAGCTGCAATCGTCGTCGCCATCCGGCAGCTTGCCGCCGATCGCATACTCTTCCGTGGCTTTCAGGTGGTCGGCGAAATCGGCCTCAAACGCTTGGTCACTCAAGGTTGCTTTGGGCGCTGGCGCGCCAAAGGCCGCCTTGGGCGCCGCATTTCCCCGGAAGGAAAGAATGTTGGTGGGGCGTCCATTGACACCCGAAGTTGGTGTTGTATCGTTCATGTGTGTGTTGTCCTTTTCGAACCCCGGTTGCCGCCGGGGTTTTTTATTGGTTACGCGGCCTGCTGGACGCGACTCATCCATTCCACCAGCGCTTGGCGCATGGCTTCTGATGGCGTTTTGCCCTGGGAATCAGCCGCCGCTTGTAGCCGCTGCTTGAACGCCCGGCTTACCCGAGCCTTCAACAATTCGTCTCGCGGTTGAGTCGCCTTCTTCGATGTCTGGATGTTCGTCATTGCTCGTGTCCTGGATGATGTGGCCTCGTTGTGGCCACAACTCCATCCAAACAGAGCTCACGAACTTGTCCAGACCGATCTTTTGACTAAAACCAATTTCTGCTGCCTCAACAGCATTTTTTTTCAAATGCGTGAGGTAGTTCGCGCTTTTAACCCATGGTGTAACAGGTGCTTGTTACATCCCCTGTTACCGCTGAAACCCTTGCCAGACAAGGCTTGTCACGGGTGTAACAGGTGTAACAAGTGGATCCATCAATCTGAAAAACTAGACGACATTTGACGCCAGTCTCTCCAATGCACTGGGAAGTAATACCCACCTACCCGTTACACCCGTTACAAGCACTGCCGCAATTGCAAAGCCATTGAATCAACTGGAGATTGCTCCGTAACAAGCGCCCGTGACGGGTGTAACAAGTGCTTGTTATTTCTCCGAGAGTCATTGGTTCGCGCTGTTGCCATCGGCGCAAGCCACCTTCGTCACCCGCTGGATGGCAAAGAACTTTCCGCGCAGCACACCGTCCTCCTGCGCCTTCTGGAGGTTGCGTGCAGCTCGTGCGCCATACGCCACGAACACGGATCCGGTCGGCGCGGCAGTTCCGGTGGTTCCATCAGGACGCGTAAACTTCAGCCGGCCCCGGGTGAGGAGGATCGCGGTCGTGTTGGGGTGGTTGAGCACGAACTCGTGCATCCAGCCCGGATCCATGTGCGCCGGCACCAGCGCGACACCGCCACCGGGGTGGTTGGCCAGCTTGGCCATCCACTTGTCCATCCCCTTCCCGTAGGGCGGGTTCAACCACACGAAGGCCCTCGGCCACCACGGTGTGGCCAAGCCATCCTGGCTGGGCGGGATCATCCGGCGGGCCGTAGGTGCCGGCAGACGAGAGGGGTCTTCCGGCGTGCAAGGGTCGAGGTCAAACCCTTCCTTGCCACCCAGCGCTTCCACGATGGCCGGCGGGGTATACCAATCGACGGTCGAATGATCTTTGTCGGAAGCCTTGTAGCAAGCGGTGGTGAGCCGGGCGGCCTTGGGCGCTGAGAGGCGCTTGGGGCGCAATGCCGGTTTGAATTGAAGAACGTTGGACTGCATGTCGATCTCGTCTGTCGTTCCCGATCGGAACGGACACGAGATTGCAGTTCTGACCCTGTAGGCCTTCCACGCGAAAACGCCGCTTTATCGGGACAACTGTCCCGATAACGGCCGGGAAGCATTGGTGCGCTTCGCTTGAGCGTTTCCCGTTAAAAAGATCGGGATGTGAAACTTAGCCGGCGGCTTGAACGGCGCGTTCGGCGGCGGCCTGAAGCATGCCCATGGCCCAGTCGTGGAACGGCTGACGTGCTTCGCTGCTCACCCACGGGGCATCAAGAGCTTCAAGAACCGTGAGGGCACGCGCTGGCAACTGGGGGTGAAGCGACGCAAACCCCACCAGGCGATCGACGTGGTTGTAGGCCCAGGGAAGGTCCTGCTCCAGGCCTTCAAGGCCACGTTTCTTCAGCGCGGCCACGACGTCGTCGAGGCGTTGCGCCAGGACGTCGGATTGAATGCGTTCGGCACCGGCGCATCGCACCACCGATGACCATCGGTATTGCGCACCCTGGCGGTTGCTTTTCGCTTGCCGGTGCTCGGGGATCAGTCCTTCGTTGCGTTGGCGACGTTTCTTCAGCGCATCCTTGGAGATGCCCAGCATGTAGGCCGCGACCCCTGGCCCCACCCATTCGCGCGCACCCGCTTTCGCCTTGGCCAGCTCTTCTTCTTCGGTGACGGTCAACGCAAGCGGACCAGGTGCTTTCGAGGGACGGCCCGGCCGTCCACCCATGAGGCCATTTTCGCGCATGCTCAAAGCCGACCTTTCCCTTTCTCGAACGGCCGGAATCCATTGCCTTCCACCACATTGCCGCTCAACCGCTCTTCCAGGTCACTGGCACGCTGGCGCGACCGTGCCGCCTCGATGGCATGCTGAGTAGCGGATAGGACGGCCACGAATGCATCTTGATAGGGCTGTCGGCTCTCGGTGTTGATCCAGGGCTGAGCCAGTGCTTCTTCCAACGACCCTTCCCACTGCTCATCGTCTGCGGCGTTGAACGTGGCATCGTCCACCGCCCAGGCATGACCGGCGATGCGGCCGTCCACCGTAGACCACGGCTGGATTTCCAGCGCGTCGGTGAGGGATTGGAAGCAGACGATGCCCAGGCGTCGTGCGCGCGCCTTGGTCTTGGCGAGCCGATCTTCGGCTTCCTTCAACGCGATGAGGGCCTCGATGCGTTCGGCTTCCTTGAGCACGTCGCCGGTGTCGGTGCGCTTACCACGGGTGATAGGCTCGCCGCTTCGGGTGGCCAGGAACGCGTCCAGCGCTTCCAGCGTGAATCCCAAGTGCTGGTTCTGCGCCGTCGTGCCGGGCTTGCCCGGGTTCTGAATCGGCTGGGGCCCCCTGCCTTCGCGCACCCAGTCGCGCAAGGTTGTGTAGTGAACGCCGATGTAAAGGGCGGCTGCCTTGGTGCTGACCTTGGCACGCACGCCGGCCTTGGCGTCGGCGATCTCCTGGCGCCACTTCTGGGCGTCGGGCGCCGGTGAGGCCAGATCGGGGTCGCGTTGGAGGGGAAAGGAGCCGTCCATGGCCCCAGTGTATCGACGGCGGGCTATTCCTCGGAAGGTCCAGGCACCTGACGGGCCGGCAGCAATGGCCAGTCGGCGGGCTTGAGCATGTTGTAGAAGCTGGGTGCGCTCGATGCCATCAGGTGCTCCACCTTCTGCAACGCGTCTTGCAATTCAAACCACTCTGGCTCTTGGTATCGAACCGAGGACTTCGCGCCTTCGTCCTCGTCGTCCCGCTTGGGTGGCAGGTGGTTGAAAAGCCGGCTGATGATGCGATCGGAAATTCCCACACGCGTGGCGTAACGGCCGAGGGTGCGGCGCAGATCGTGGGGGGTGGGTCCGAATTCCACCGACAGCTTCTCGCCCAGCCCCTTCATGATCGCTTTGCTGTCCTTGTAGTGCCCCTCTGCCGCCCGCTTGCTGCGCGCCGGGTAGACCCAACGCGCCCGCGGATCGTCTTCAGCCAGCCGCTTCTCAAACCGGTGCTTGATGAGCTGGACGGAGATTGGACCTAGGGGCATGGAATGGTCACGGCGGTTCTTCGTCTTGGCGAAGAACACCTGAGGACCCTTTTTCTTGGTCGCCGGATTGACCGATGGAACTCCGGCGCGCCACGCCTTGGGGTCCATTTCGTCCAGCCACACCCACGACTTCGTGGCCCGCTCGCTCTCGCTCAACCGGTCGAACCACGCCAGCTTGGCCGTCTCGTTGCGACGGGCGCCCAGGAAAAGGGTCGTCAGCAGGTAGTAGACCCCGCTCTCGTTTTGCCCCCGCTGGGCTTCCCGCCGACTCCAGAGGTATTCGATGGCGTCGCCCAGTGTGTTGTCCTCGCTGCCCAGTGGATTTCGCACCCTCGCCTTTTCGTAGTAGTCGTGGAGGCCTGCGGCGTCGCGCATCTTGCCTTCCTCCCACAACACCCCGAAGTCGTTGCCGAACAGCACCGCCTTGCGCTCGGCCTTCTTCGCCGCGCGCGCTTCCTTGTCCACCACGTAATTGACGGCGCGGAAGGCGGTGGCGAACGTCTGCTCGGCCGCGGACACGCCAGCGGCGCGGATACGCGAGCGCATTGCTTCGCTGGTCACTCCCAGCTTGGTCAGCTCCGCGTCGGTGAGATCCACCCGCCCCGTCCGCTCCATGAAGTCCTTTACGGGCTGGGACAACCTGTTGGAATGGAGAGCGGCGGACAGCCGGGTGGCTTCAAACGCCTTGGTCACCTTTTCCTCGTCCAGGTCCATGATCGGGGTGTCGCCGATTCCCACCTCCGGACGGGCCAGGCGCGCTATGGAGTTGGTCAGGGTCTTGAGCGTGCCCTCGGTCGCCGGGCGGGTCCGACGGGCCAGCATGTCGTGGTAGAGCTGGATCGCTTGGTTGACGGTCAGTGCCTTGGTGGCCTGGATCGACAGTTCCTTCTCCGCCAGGACCTTGGGGTGCTTGCCTTCCTTCTTCGCCCCGGCGACTTTGACGCCAGCCAGATCATGGGCGTCCTTCAAGGTCAGTTCGCTGGTGTCCCCAATGCTGATCCGCATGACCTTGCCGCCGATCTTGCGTTGAACTTCGTAGGTGGACTTGAGCTTCCCTACGAAGACGCCGAACCCCGTGGGGGCACCCGGCGAGGCGTCGAGGAACCTCCACTGTTTGCCATCGGGATTGGGTTCGAGGACTGCAAACCCCTTTGCGCCGGTGACGATGCCCCCTGCTTTGTCTAGCTTCGGGCGCTGGGTGCTGCGAAGCTGTCGCAGCTGTTCTGGGTTGAGCTTCAGTCGAAATGCCACGGCGGCCACCTTTCCCTGTTCAACGCATCGATCGCGACCCTGTCGCGGGTAGCCAAATTTTGGCACGAATCGACGCATGCAGGAGTTTGGCTACCTTTGGCTACTAAAATGGTCTCCAGACCCTTCCACATGCATGCACTGACCCCCACTTTCGCTAGACTGAATAACGCGCTAAATGTCTGATAAAAAAGAACAATCAAAAAAATCAACGGGTTCGGTGGAGCATACCCCACTCATGAAGCAGTTCTTCGCCGCCAAGGCGGAGCATCCGGACGTGCTGCTGTTCTTCCGGATGGGCGATTTCTACGAACTGTTCTACGACGACGCGCGCAAGGCCGCGCGCCTTCTCGACATCACCCTGACCCAGCGCGGCAGTTCCGGCGGTGCGCCGATCCCGATGGCGGGGGTGCCGCACCACTCGGCCGAGAGTTACCTGGCACGGCTGGTCGCACTGGGGGAATCGGTCGCGATCTGCGAGCAGATCGGCGACCCGGCCGCAAGCAAGGGCCTGGTCGAACGCCAGGTGGTCAGGATCATCACCCCCGGCACGGTCACCGACGAGGCCCTGCTCAACGAGCGCCGCGACACCTTGCTGCTGGCAATCGCACGCAGCAAGGGTGGCTACGGCCTGGCCTGGGCCGACCTTGCCGCCGGTCGCTTCCTGGTCAACGAGGTGACGAGCGAGGACGCACTGGAAGCCGAACTCGCCCGGCTGGAGCCCGCCGAGACGCTGCTCGCCGACGAGGAAGGCTGGCCGGAGTTCGTGCTCGAACGCGGTGGCCTGCGCCGGCGCGCGCCATGGCTGTTCGACGCCGACAGCGGCCGCCGGCAACTGCTGAAATTCTTCAATCTGCATGACCTCTCGGGTTTCGGCATCGACGACAAGCCAACGTCGATCGCCGCCGCGGCCGCTTTGCTCGGCTACGTCGAGGAGACCCAGAAGCAGCGCCTGCCGCACCTCAGCTCGATCGCAGTGGAGTCCGGCGACGGCGCGATCGCGATGAACGCGGCGACCCGCCGCCACCTCGAACTCGACACCCGCGTCGACGGCGACACCCGCAACACCCTGCTCGGCGTGCTCGACAGCACGGTCACGCCGATGGGCGGGCGTCTGCTGCGGCGCTGGCTGCATCGCCCGCTGCGCGACCGCGACGTCCTGCGTCTGCGCCACCAGGCGGTCGAGACGCTGATCGAATCCGGTGCCGGCGACGACCTGCGCGGGCACTTTCGCGCGCTCGGCGACCTCGAGCGCATCCTGTCGCGGATCGCACTGCGCAGCGCGCGCCCGCGCGACCTGTCGACGCTGCGCGACGGCCTCGCCCTGCTGCCCGCGGTGCGTGCGCTGCTGGCGCCGCTGGACGCGCCGCGTCTGGCGGAGCTGACCGGCGAACTGGGCCAGCACGACGCCCAGGCGACGCTGCTCGCCGGAGCCCTCGTGGAGCAGCCGCCGGTGCTCGCGCGCGATGGCGGCGTCTTCGCCGAGGGCCACGACGCCGAGCTCGACGAGCTGCGCCGGCTGTCTGAGAACGCCGACCAGTTCCTGGTCGACCTGGAAACCCGCGAGCGCGAGACCAGCGGCATCCCGACCCTGAAGGTCGGCTACAACCGCGTGCACGGCTACTACATCGAGATCAGCAAGGCTCAGGCCGGCAAGGCGCCGACGCATTACACGCGCCGGCAGACGCTGACCAATGCCGAGCGCTACATCACCGAGGAACTCAAGCAATTCGAGGACAAGGTGCTGTCCGCGCGCGAACGCGCTCTCGCCCGCGAACGCCTGCTCTACGAGCAGTTGCTCGACACGCTCAACGAACGCCTTGCGGAGCTGAAGGCCTGTGCGGCCGCGCTGTCGGAGCTCGACGTGCTGGCCGGACTGGCCGAGCGCGCGCAGGCGCTGGACTGGTCGCGTCCGGAGCTGACCGACGAACCCAGGCTGCACATCGAGCGCGGCCGCCACCCGGTGGTCGAGGCGGTACGCAGCGAGCCGTTCGAGCCCAACGATCTGATCCTGGGAGACACACCCGACGACATCGACGGCGACGGTCGCCGCATGCTGGTGATCACCGGACCGAACATGGGTGGCAAGAGCACCTACATGCGCCAGAACGCGCTGATCGTGCTGCTCGCCCACATCGGCAGCTTCGTGCCTGCAACGCGCGCGGCGATCGGGCCGATCGACCGCATCCTGACCCGCATCGGCGCCGGCGACGACCTCGCCCGCGGCCAGTCGACCTTCATGGTCGAGATGAGCGAGACCAGCTACATCCTCCATCACGCCACCGAACGCTCGCTGGTGCTGATGGACGAGATCGGCCGTGGCACCTCGACCTACGACGGCCTTGCCCTGGCCGAGGCCTGCGCACGCCACCTGGCCGCGCACAACCGTGCCTGGACGCTGTTCGCGACGCACTATTTCGAGCTGACCGCGCTGGCCGAACCCGGCAGCGGCATCGCCAACGTGCACCTGGATGCGATCGAGCATCACGACAAGGTCCACGGCGACCGGCTGGTGTTCATGCACGCGGTCAAGGACGGGCCGGCGAACCGCAGCTTCGGCCTGCAGGTCGCCGCGCTGGCCGGCCTGCCGAAGGCGGTCGTGCAACAGGCCAAGGCGCGGCTGGCGGAACTCGAGCAGCGCGGGCACGACAATCCACCGCCCGCGCCGATGGTGCCGCAGACGCTCGACGCGCCGCGCCAGGCCAGCCTGTTCGCCGCGCCGTCGGCGGCGATGGAGGCGCTGGCCGGTCTCGATCCGGACGAGCTGACGCCGAAACAGGCGCTTGAAGCGCTGTACAGGCTCAAGCAGCTGCAGCGCGAATAGGACGCTTCACGGAGAAGCGGAAAGAAGGCCCGGCATGAAGATGCAGACCCTGATCGCGGTGCGCGACGTCGCCGCCAGCAGCGCCTGGTACCGCGCACTGCTGGACTGCCGCAGCGGCCACGGCGGCGATCATTACGAGCAGCTGCTCGCCCATGGTGAGGACGAGTTCTTCATGCAGTTGCATGCCTGGGGCGAACACGCGCACCCCAATCTCGGCGATCCCGACGCCGCCGTGCACGGCTACGGCACCGTGCTGTGGTTCCGCGTCGACGACTTCGATGCCGCACTCGAACGCGCGATGCGGCTGCAGGCGCAGGTCATCGAGCCGGCGCACGTGAACCCGCGCGCGAACCACCGCGAGTGCTGGCTGCGCGACCCGGATGGCTACGTCGTGGTGCTCGCCAGCCGTTACGGCGAACTCGGCGACGTCAGACCCCACGACACTTAGGCGCCCTCGCCGCCGGCCTCCGCGCCGCTCGTGCGTGCGGCGTCGAAACGACGGGTCTGGCGGCTCGGGTCGAACGGGCCGACCCGCTCTCGGCCATCGAAGCGGTACTCGGCGAACTCGCCGTCGGCGCGCACGTAATGCAGGAATGCCTGCACCCAGTAACGTCCGTCGAAACGCCCGCGCCAGTGCGGCAGATCGGCGCCGCGATACGCGAGCATGTCGCCCGCTCCCAGCGGCAGTTCCAGATCCTCGCCATCGGACTGGATTCCGAGCGACCATGGACGGTCGGCGTCGAAGCCCAGGGTCAGCGAGGTGCTGATCTCGCACGACGGCCGATCGAGGTGGCGCGGCAGCTCGGCACCGGGCATGTAGACACGCAGGTAGGAATAGCACGGATGCAGCGGGCCATCGGCGACCCGCTCCATCAACGGCAGCATCCGCAGCAGCAGGCATTCGCTCAAGGTGTCGGCGTAGCGTCCCTGCGAACCCAGGCTGTCCTCGCGGGTGTAGTAACCGGGAACGCCGGTCTGCATCACCGCGTAGTTCGCGCACAGTTCGGCCTCCTGCGGCGCCAACACCCCGCGCAGCACACTGAAGCCGCGGTCGCGGAAGTGTCCGGCGCACTGGTCGAGGAGATCGGAAGGCGCGCGGGCGGCCGGCTGGATTGCGCTCATGTCGGTGCGATGGCGGGAATGGCTGTGGACGGCCCATGGTAACCGCGTCGCCTGCGCTCTCCCCGGCACGAGCAGGGCACGAGCCGGGACCGCCTGCGAACGAATCCTCGTCTACAGCGAGCCACTGGAGCGGGCTGCAGGCTGCCGCGGAATTTCTGATAGTGCTGAACTATCAATTCAAACAAAACATTCTATTTCAGAAATCAATTGACCGGGCGTAACGTGGACCACGACACCGCAGCCGCTTCGCAACCGCCTGGACGGGCAACGAACTCTCCGTCCCGAGCGCTCCTCCAGGCCAGGCAGGCCCGGCCGCTGGATCGCCGGCACCCGGACGGCGTGCACGTCGCATGCGTCGTGGCGATCCGGATCCGACCGACCGCGTCCCGCTCGCGGTCGCCCTGCCGAACACAGCCAGCCAGAGGAAAGTCCCATGTCCAGCAACGCGAAGAAATGCCCCTTCCACGCCACTGCCGGCAGTGGCACACAGAACCAGGATTGGTGGCCGAACCGGCTGCGGCTCGACCTCCTCAACCAGCACTCGTCCCGCTCCGATCCGCTGGACGAGGATTTCGACTACGCCGAGGCGTTCAACAGTCTCGACTACGCGGCGCTGAAGAAGGACCTCGCCGAGCTGATGACCGATTCGCAGGACTGGTGGCCGGCCGACTTCGGCCACTACGGCGGCCTGATGATCCGGATGGCCTGGCACAGCGCCGGCACCTACCGCATCGGCGACGGCCGCGGCGGCGGTGGCCGCGGCCAGCAGCGCTTCGCTCCGCTCAACAGCTGGCCGGACAACGTCAGCCTGGACAAGGCACGCCGGCTGCTGTGGCCGATCAAGCAGAAATACGGGCAGAAGATCTCCTGGGCCGACCTGATGATCCTGGCCGGCAACGTCGCACTGGAAACGATGGGCTTCCGGACCTTCGGCTTCGGCGGCGGGCGCGAGGACACCTGGGAACCCGACCAGGACGTGTACTGGGGTCGCGAGACCACCTGGCTGGGCGGCGACATCCGTTACGCCCACGGCTCGGAAGGCGTCGAGACGCCTGGCGACGAGGGCGTGCTGGTGACGGAGGACGACGCCGATGGCGACATGCATTCGCGCCGGCTGGAGAACCCGCTCGCCGCCGTGCAGATGGGCCTGATCTACGTCAACCCGGAAGGCCCGGACGGCAACCCGGACCCGGTCGCTGCCGCGCACGACATCCGCGACACCTTCGGCCGCATGGCGATGAACGACGAGGAGACCGTCGCCCTGATCGCCGGCGGCCACAGCTTCGGCAAGACCCACGGCGCCGGTCCGGCGGACAACGTCGGCACCGAGCCCGAGGGCGCCGAACTCGAGGAGCAGGGCCTCGGCTGGCAGAACAGGTTCGGCAGCGGCAAGGGCGCGGACACGATCACCAGCGGCCTGGAAGTGACCTGGTCGAAGACTCCGACCCGGTGGGGCAACAGCTTCTTCGAGATCCTGTTCGGCCACGAATGGGAGCTTTCCAGGAGTCCGGCCGGCGCCCACCAGTGGGTCGCCAAGAACGCCGAGCCGTCGATCCCGCACGCCTTCGACAAGTCGAGGAAGCTGCTGCCGACGATGCTGACCACCGATCTGTCACTGCGTTTCGATCCGGCTTACGAAAAGATCTCGCGTCGCTTCCTGGAGAACCCTGACCAGTTCGCCGACGCGTTCGCACGCGCATGGTTCAAGCTCACCCATCGCGACATGGGACCGCGTTCGCGCTACCTGGGCCCGGAAGTGCCCGCCGAGGAACTGATCTGGCAGGACCCGGTACCCGCCGCCGATTATCCGGCGATCGACGCCGCCGATATCGCCGCGCTGAAGCAGAAGATCCTGGCCTCCGGGCTGTCGGTGTCCGACCTGGTCTCCACCGCCTGGGCGTCGGCTTCGACCTTCCGCGGAGGCGACAAGCGCGGCGGCGCCAATGGCGCCCGCATCCGGCTCGCGCCGCAGAAGGACTGGGAGGTCAATCAGCCCAGGCAGCTGGCGAAGGTGCTGGAGACGCTCGAGGGCGTCCGCGGCGACTTCAACGGCGCGCAATCCGACGGCAAACGGGTCTCGATGGCCGACCTGATCGTGCTCGGCGGTTGCGCCGCGATCGAGAAGGCCGCAGGAGATGCCGGCGTCGCCATCAGCGTGCCGTTCTCGCCAGGTCGCACCGACGCCTCGCAGGAGCAGACCGACGTCGACTCGTTCGCGCCACTGGAGCCTGTCGCCGACGGTTTCCGCAACTACACCGCGCGACGCTTCGCGATACCGGCCGAGCATCTGCTGGTCGACCGCGCCCAGTTGTTGACCCTGACCGCGCCGGAGATGACCGTCCTGGTCGGCGGCCTGCGCGTGCTCGGCGCCAACCACGGCGGCTCCGGCCATGGCGTGTTCACCGACCGCCCAGGCGTGCTGAGCAATGACTTCTTCCGCAACCTGCTGGACATGGGGACGGAATGGAAGCCGACCTCGGACGCGCGGGACACGTTCGAGGGCCGCGACCGCAGGACCGGCAAGACGAGGTGGAGCGCGACCCGTGTCGATCTGGTGTTCGGCTCCAATTCCGTGCTGCGGGCGCTTTCGGAGGTCTACGCAAGCTCGGATGGCCAGCAGAAGTTCGTCGCGGACTTCGTCGCCGCCTGGAACAAGGTGATGAACCTGGACCGTTTCGACCTGGCATGACCCCACTCCGGCGCCGCGATTCCGCCGCGGTGCCGCAACGATGGAGGCAGCCCGCCGGGATCATCGCCGGGCTGCCTCCGGCATGCGGCTACCGTCGCAACTGCGGTTACGGTTACCGCTTCTGGACAGTGGGAGGCTAGGATCACGGTTTCCCCAACCGGATGGACGCCATGACCGCCTCGCTGACCGACGACCTGTTCAACCAGCTCCAGGGACAGCCCCTGGCCGACATGGGCCATCGGCTGGGCCTGTCGCAATCGCAGACCGCCGGTGCGGTGTCGGCGGCGCTGCCGCTGCTGCTCGGAGCGCTGGGTCGCAACACCAGCCGACCGCAGGGCGCCGACGCGCTGTTCGGGGCGCTGCAGCGGGACCATGCCGGACTCGACCTGGGCAGCGTGCTCGGCTCGGTACTCGGCGGCGGCGGCCAGGGAGCAGGCATCCTCGAACACGTGCTCGGCGGACGCCAGGCCAACGCACAGCGCGGGCTCGGCGCCGCTACCGGTCTCGACGAGGGCCAGGCCGGCGCGCTGCTGAAGATGCTCGCGCCGATCGTGATGGCCTACCTCGCCAAGCGCATGTTCGCCCAGCCTTCCAGCACCAGCGCCGCGCCGGCGCTGACGCCGCAGGGTCTGGGCGACATCCTCGGCCAGGAACAGACCCAGATCCGCCAGCAGGGCGGGCTCGGTGGCGGCCTGTTGGGAGCGGTACTCGACCAGGACGGCGACGGCGATCTCGACATCAACGACCTGATGCGGTTGGGCGGTTCGATCTTCGGCAGCCGCTGAGCGGCGCACGGGGGCGAACGACTAGCGCGATCGGCAGCCGTTCGCGCGTCGCCGGGGACGCGCCAACCTCGCATTTCCAGGCCATCGGCGATGGCGCTTGCGCGACCCGCCTTCTCCGCGTGGCCGCTCCCGATCCCGCCGGCCGCGGTTCTGCGCCGGCCGCTAGCTGGCGTCGATATCGCCGAGCGCGCGGATCAGTCGCCGGGCGCGTTTGTCCGGCCTGCCTTCCGGTGCGCGGTAACCGGCGTTTGCAGCGGCCCGCAGCGCGCGCGCCTGCTCACGCGCCGACCTCGACGCTTCGCTCTCCGCATACAGGGCCTGCGCGACCGGCGCCGGTCCGCGGGTGTCGCTGAGCCCGCGCACCTCGACCTCGAACACCTCCTGCGCCCGGGCAATCCGCAACGTATCGCCGATCCGCACCGCGCGCGAGGGCTTGGCGCGCTGGCCGCCGACCTCGACCTTGCCGGTCTCGATCGCGTGCCTGGCCAGGCTGCGCGTCTTGAAGAAGCGGGCCGCCCACAGCCACTGGTCGAGGCGGACGGCGTCGATGGTATTGGCGTCTGTACTCATGAAGATCGACCTGGAAGGTGGCCACGGACGGTGGCGATCCCTCAGGTGTCGAAGTCGTCGATCGGGCCACCTGCACCTGCATGGGTGCGGGAGCCGCATCGATCAAGTGGCATGCGCCGCCCGTCGACAGGTGTCCGAAAACGACGACGGCCGCCCGGGTTGCCCAGGGCGGCCGTCGTAGGCAATGCTGCCGCCCGCGACTCAGTCGGCGGACTTGGCGTAGGCCGACAGGTCTTCCTTGATGCGCGCCTTCTTGCCTTCCAGGCCGCGCAGGTAGTACAGCTTGCCGGCGCGGACCTTGCCGCGACGCTTGACCTGCACCGAATCGATGATCGCGCTGTGGTTCTGGAACACGCGCTCGACGCCGTAGCCGTGCGAGATCTTGCGCACGGTGAACGAGGAATTCAGGCCGGCGTTCTTGATCGCGATGACCACGCCCTCGTAGGCCTGGATGCGTTCGCGGTTGCCTTCCTTCACCTTCACGTTGACGACGACGGTATCGCCGGGGCTGAACGCGGGCAGCTTGCGCTGGACCTGTTCGGCTTCGAATTCCTGCAGGAGCGTATTGAGGGTCATGGTCGTAGAGCCTTGTCGATGTCGCTTTTCTGGTCCATCCGACCGGAACCGGATGGCGCGTTGTTGCGCGAGTGCACGTGGACCCGCGTCATGGCATGGATGGAGCTAAGCCGCGCATTATAACGGCTTTTTTCCTGCCGGCGCCAGAGGCCGACCGCAACGGCAAGGCTCGGGCCGGCGCAGGGGCCAGACCCGAAGGATCTAGCGGTCGTCGCGGCCGGCAGCCGGCTCGCGGTCGTTCGAGGCCCGCCACTCCTCCAGCAGTCGGCGATCTGCCGGCGACAGCGCCGTTTCGTCGAGCAGGTCCGGACGCCGCAGCCAGGTCCGCCCCAGCGACTGCATCCGGCGCCAGCGGGCGATCTCGGCGTGGTTGCCGGACATCAGTACCGCCGGCACCGTGCCCAGCTCATGCTCGACCGGGCGCGTGTAGTGCGGGCAGTCGAGCAGGCCGTCAGCCTCGAAGCTGTCCTGGAGCGCCGACTCGGCGTCGTTGAGGGCGCCGTCCTGCAGCCGCGCGACCGCATCGACCACCACCGCCGCGGCCAGCTCGCCGCCGGACAGCACGTAGTCGCCGATCGACAACTCCTCGTCGACCTCGGCGCGGATCAGCCGCTCGTCGACCCCCTCGTAACGGCCGCACAGCAGGATCAGCCGATCCAGCGACGCCAGCTCACGGACCTTCGCCTGGGTCATCGGCGCGCCCTGTGGGCTCATGTAGACCACCGGCGCCGGCGTCGGCGCGGCAGCGCGGGCGGCGTGGATCGCCGACCGCAGCGGATCGATCAGCATCACCATTCCAGGACCTCCACCGAACGGCCGATCGTCGACCCGGCGGTAGTTGCCCTCGGCGTAGTCGCGCGGATTCCACGCGTGCAGGGACAACAGGCCACGCTCCCCGGCCCGGCCGGTGACGCCGAACGCGGCGCACTGGGCGATGAAGTCCGGGAACAGGGTGACGACGTCGATGCGCATCTGAGGGCTGAGGGCTGAGGGCTGAGGGCTGAGGGCTGAGGGCTGAGGGCTGAGGGCTGAGGGCTGAGGGCTGAGGGCTGAGGGCTGAGGGCTGAGGGCTGAGGGCTGAGGGCACTTTGCAGCGCCGGCGCGTTGATGTCATCCCGGGGCGGGCCCGCCCCAGGGCGCGTTCTCGATTGTGTCGGGCGTTTCAGCCAGATCGGAGATTCAACGCACCATGGAAGCCGTGCTTGTCGACCTGGCGTGCGTGCGCCTGCTCGGGAAGGATAGGACCGGATCTGGCTCGAACGCGGAGGGACTGTGGACCAGGCTGGATCCGTTCAGACCCATCTAGAATTCCGGGTCCCAGTCGACGGTGACGATACCGGCGTCGAAATCGACCGAGGTGACGTATTGCGGCTGCACGAACGGAATCAGGCGCTCGCGCTCGTCGTCGCGGGCGACCAGCACGTCGTTGGCGCCGGTCGAGAACAGATGCGACACGGTGCCCAGCGGCACGCCCCCGGTGGTGACCACGCGCAGCCCTTCCAGGTCGACCCAGTAGTATTCGCCGGGCTTCGGCGGCGGCAGCGCATCACGCGGCACGTGGATCTCGGTGCCGCGCAGGGCCTCGGCGGCATCGCGGTCGGTCACCTCGGGCAGATGTCCGACCAGATACTTGCCGCTCTCGCGCCCCCGTGCTCCGCGCAGCTCCCGCTCGCCGCCGGCCGGATCGACCAGGATCCACGGCTGATAGCGGAATATCGCCGCGCGCGGCTCGGTCCAGGATTCGAATTTCAGTTCGCCACGCAGACCAAAGGCGCCGAGCACCCTGCCCAACAGGATGCGGCGCCCTTGTTCGCTCATCTGTCGCGTATCGCGAGGGCGGCCACGCTGTCGCGCGGCCGGCCGGATCAGGCCGAGGCGGCAGCCGACGCGTCGGTCGACTTCAGCGCGTCCTTGTACAGCGTGGCGACCTTGTCGGTCAGCTGCGCGCCGTTGTCGACCCAGTGCTTGACGCGCTCGGTGTTCAGCTCGACGCGCTTCTCGCCGCCGGTCGCGACCGGGTTGTAGAAGCCCACGCGCTCGATGTTGCGGCCGTCGCGGGCATTGCGGCTGTCGGTGACGATGATGTGGTAGAAGGGACGCTTCTTGGCGCCACCGCGCGCCAGACGGATCTTGACCATTGCTTGCTTTCCTGTGTTGCCCAGCCGCCGGAATGGCGGGGTAAGCCGGCAACTATAGCGGAATCGGGCGCCACGCGGAAGGTGCCGTGGTGCGGCCCGCCTTCTCGGCTTTCCTCTCGGTGTGACCGTTCACGAAGACGCCGGGCCCTCGCGGGCCCGGCGTTTCGTCTGCCATCGTGACGCACGGATGAATCGGCTCAGGGAGTGACCGTGAGCCTCACCGGCACGCTGGCGACCGGTTGGCCGGGGTCGTTGCTGGCGAAGCAGGCCCGCGCCGCGTACGTGCCCGGGGCAAGACCGCCGGCGTTCACGTTCAACCACAGCGGCCGGGACTGGCCGCCCCAGATCCGTCCGCTGCCCGGCACCACGGCGCCCAGCCATGCGGCGCCGCACTGTGCGACGGCATTGACCTGGAAGGTCAGGCCGGGGTTGGTCGCCGAGGTATCGGTCCAGACACCGCCGAGTTCGGGCGACTGCACCACCTTGGCCTGGCTGCCCACGCCCTGCAGCGACTGGTACCAGGCCCAGCGGTTGGCGATGTTGGTGTCGGCGTGCACGTGCAGCCAGTAGGTGCCCGGCGGCAGTTGCACGTCCTGTCCGGCCAGGGTCGGGTCCAGCTGCAGCCAGCCATCGGAAAGCCCCATGCCCGGGCTGCCGGGCAGTGCCGTGTAGGTCCACAGCGCGGTTTCCGGCGCCAGTCTCGGATAACCGGCCGGCTGCCCGCCGTCGTCGGCGTATATCGACCAGGTGATGCTGTTGGCGGTCGCCAGCAGATCCGCCCCGCTGACGGTGAAACCGCGCGCCGCCAGGAAGTCGACCGTACCGCCCTCTTCCATGACGAAGTCGTCGGCCGCATAGAAGCCGCTGCCGTAGTCGGTCATGAAGGCGCTCAGCGTGCCGGTGGTGACGCCTTCGCTGCTGGAGGCATGGACGACGTTGCTGACCGCGCCGCTGGACTGGTAGCTCCACTCCAGCCAGCCGCCGCCATCGTTGTCGACGCTGGCGCGGGTCCAGCCCTGGCTTCCGGCCTTCAGCGAAACCTCGACCGGCGACGGCGCCAGCGCGATCTTCGGCGGCGGTACCGATATGGCCATCGGCAGATGCAGGTCGGCGACATGCGGCGAGTGGCCGACCGGCTCGAGCACCACCTTGCCGAAGTTCCAGCTGCCATCGGCCGGCAGCTTGTGGCCGTCGACGACGATCGTCAGCTTGACCTGCTCTCCGCCCTTGACGCGGAACAGCGCCGGCCAGACGAAGCCCTTCAGCCCTTCCACCCGCGCCGTCCACAGCACGTTGGGGCGGCGGACGCTGCGGAACGTACGGGTGAAGGTGCAGATCCCGACGCAGGCCTGCTCGTTCAGGCCCGGCAGGTTGAGTTCGCTGACGTCACCGCCGTCGACCGGATTGGCGGCCAGGTAGTTCTCGGTGGTCTCGTCCATCACCAGGCCGGCACGGGCGGCATTGCGCACCTGCACCCGCCCGGCCCCCATCGCGAACGGATCGGCCGGGGTCGCGCCGTCCTCGATCAACACCTCCGGGGTCGCGGTCATCATCAGCGCCGACTTGATCTCGGCCGGCGTCCACGACGGGTTCAGCTGCTTGAGCAGGCCCGCCGCGCCGGCCACGTGAGGCGACGCCATCGACGTGCCGTTCTTCAGGCCGACCAGGTCTTCGAAGCCTTCAAGGGTGTCGCCGGCATCGGCCGCCAGCACCGCGACACCGGGAGCGGTGACATCGGGCTTGACCAGCTCGTAGTTGGCCGGACCGCGGGAGCTGAAGCCGCCGAGGACATCGGGCGTGTTGGCCACCGGCGTCGCCGGATAGCCGATGCCTGCAGTGGCGGATGCGCCGGATGCGAAATCGCGGACCGCGTCGCCGTCGGCCTGGGTGATCGCGAACGCCGGAATCGTGGTACCCGGAACCGACGGAATCAGCCCGCCGGCGGCGTTGTTGGCGATCACCACCGCGATCGCACCGGCGGCGGTCGCGTTGTTGGTCTTGATCGAGAACGAGCAGCCGCCGCGGCGGACGAAGGCGATCGCCCCCTGGAAGGTACCGCCCGGATACGCCGCGCAGCCGTCGCTGCCGCTGTCGAAATCCGGAGCGACGACGAACGGCGTGGTGCCGGGAATCGCCATCGTGTGCGCGACGCCGTTGCTGCCGGGCGTCAGCACCACCGACTGCAGCGGTGCCGGCGGAACGCCCGGACCGGTCAGGCTCAGCAGGAACTCGTAGCCCTGGCGACCGTGGGTCGCCGCGGCGACCGTGGTCACCCAAGGCTCGTGGTGACCGAGCGTGCCGGCTCCCGGGCCGGAGTTGCCGGCCGAAGCGGCCACGAACACGCCGGCGTCGGCCGCCCCGAGGAAGGCCTGCGACACCGCCTCGCTCCACGGACTGCTGCCGCCGCCGATCGAGAAGTTGATCACGTCGACGCCGTCGGCGACCGCCTGGTCGATGGCCGCCGCCGAGGACACGTTCGGACACAGTCCGCGGCCGTCGCTGATGTTGGTATAGCAGACGTCGTAGGCAATGATGTTGCCGCGCGGCGCGACGCCGGAAATCCCGACCTGGGCGCCGCGGAAGTCGACGGTGCGCGGATTGCCGGCCGCGGTCGAGGCCACGTGCGAGCCATGGCCGTTGGTGTCGCCGAAGCCGGGCTCCTCGCGGATGCCGGCCACGCCGCAGCGGTTGCCGGGCGCATCGCAGACGAAGTCGTAACCGCCGATCAGCTTGTCGTTGCAGCGGCCCTCGTCGACACCACCGGGCGCGCAGGTGCCCAGGTAGTTGCCGGAGCCCAGCGGATTGACGTGCTGGTAGCCGTCGCTGGCGGTTGCGCTGAACGACGGGCTGCCGAAGTTGATGCCCGAATCGACGATGCCGAACACGATGCCTTCGCCACGCGCACCGGCCAGGTGCGGCGTGCCGGGCAGGGTCTGGCCGGGCGGCAGACCGCTGCCTGAATTCCAGACGGTGCCGGCGCCGATGTGGGTCGGTCCGCGGTCGGTATCGAGCTCGTATTCGCGATACGGCTCGACGAACGCGACTTCGGACATCGTGGCGACCGCGGCCGCCTCGTCGGCGGTCAGTTCCGTCACCACGGCGTTGAGCGCGTGACGCATGCGCTTGCGGATCGCCATCGGGCGGCCAAGCATGCGGGCGGCGTCCGCCTCATGCCGGGCCTGTTGTTGCCCCAGATCGGCGACATAGGCGCGCGCTGCCGCGCTGGCGACGTCGAGCCGCCCGCTGGCCTTTCGCGTGGGCCTGGCGAGACCGGCCTGGTCGCCCTGGTAGTTCGCGAGCGCCGGCTCGGTGTAGCCGACGATGTAGATCTCCCTGGGCCCCTGTTCCTGCGCGGCCGGCCCCTTCGGAGCGCCGCCTCCGGACCCGCCCGGCATCGACTGCGCCGAGACGCCGGACATTCCTGCTGCTGCAACCACAACCAGGGCCGTGCCGAGCACGACCCCGAACCTGGAATCGAAGTACTTCATGGGAATCCCCTCAATGGCAACGGACGGTCGGACGCACGCGGGAACACCGCGCGTCCGGCGGGACTGCGGACCTGCCACTTCTCCCCCTGTCGTTCACCCTGGCACCGCCGTTGCGGCGGCGCGCGGGGCGTTGCGCTGAAGCCTGCACAACGCCGCCGACTGTAGACCCAGCCGACGCAGTGGCGCAACAGCTCCGCCGCCGTCCATCGGTGACATCCCGATGACTGGCCGGATTCACATCGCCTTCGCACCGCAGCGGGGGGGTTCCGGGCGCGATCCGGACCCATCGGAGCATCATCCGCCGGCGACCGGACGGCACCGACCGCGGATGGCCCGCAGGCTCAGCCGAACGGCATGCCGCCGCGGCCGCCCATCATCCCGCGCATGCCGCGCAGCATCCCCTTCATGCCGCCGCGGCCCAGCTTGCCCATCATCTTTTCCATCTGCTGGTACTGCTTCATCAGCTTGTTCACGTCTGCGGGCGTGACCCCGGCGCCGGCGGCGATGCGCTTGCGGCGCGAACCGTTGAGCAGGGCCGGATTGCGGCGCTCCTTCAGCGTCATCGAGTTGATGATCGCGATCAGCCGCGGCACTTCCTTGCCGGTGACCTGGTTCTTCACGTGGTCGGGGATCTGGCCGACGCCCGGCAGCTTGTCCATCAGCCCGGACAGGCCGCCCATGTTCTGCATCTGCTCGAGCTGCTCGCGCATGTCGTTGAGGTCGAAACGCTTGCCCTTGGCGACCTTCTCGGCGAGCTTGCGCGCCTTGTCCTGGTCGACCTGCTGCTCGACCTGCTCGACCAGCGACAGCACGTCGCCCATGTCGAGGATGCGGCTGGCGATGCGGTCGGGGTGGAACACGTCCAGGCCGTCGGGCTTCTCGCCGACACCGATGAACTTGATCGGACGCCCGGTGACGTAGCGCACGCTCAACGCGGCGCCGCCGCGGGCGTCGCCGTCGGTCTTGGTCAGCACCACACCGGTCAGGGGCAGCGCCTCGCTGAAGTGCCTGGCAGTGACCGCGGCGTCCTGGCCGGTCATCGAGTCGACCACGAACAGGGTCTCGACCGGATCGACCGCCGCATGCAGCGCCTTGATCTCGGCCATCATCGCGTCGTCGATGCTGGTGCGGCCGGCGGTGTCGACCAGCAGCACGTCGACGTAGGACTTCTTCGCATCGGCGATCGCGGCGCGCACGATCGCCTCGGGCTTCTGCTCGGCCGAGGACGGGAAGAACTGCACGCCGACCTGTTCGGCCAGTGTCTTCAACTGCTCGATCGCGGCCGGACGGTAGACGTCGGCCGACACCACCATCACCTTCTTCTTTCGGCGCTCCTTCAGGTGCTTGGCGAGCTTGCCGACCGTGGTGGTCTTGCCCGCACCCTGCAGGCCGGCCATCAGGATCACCGCCGGCGGCGTGGTGGCGAGGTTCAGGTCGCTCGCAGTCGAGCCCATCACCGTGGTCAGCTCATCGCGCACGACCTTGATCAGCGCCTGGCCCGGGGTCAGCGACTTGAGCACTTCCTGGCCGACCGCGCGCACCTTGATGCGCTCGATCAGCGCCTGCACGACCGGCAGGGCAACGTCGGCCTCCAGCAGCGCGATGCGCACCTCGCGCAGCGACTCGCGGATGTTCTCCTCGGTCAGGCGGCCACGGCCGCGCAGGCGCTCGATGGTGCCGGACAGGCGCTGGGTCAGTGATTCGAACATCGCGGTACAGCCAATCGAAAGACGGGGGCGGATTATAGCGTCCACCGGCCATGCCGCCGGGAGCCTCCCCGCGTCGGCCGATGCCGCCGGCGAGGTGGTGGAAGCTCACGGGAGCGGACAGGACCTGCGGCCCTTACTGGCACCACGGGCATATGCGACACTGCGTCGATGACAATCGTTCTCATCGCCACGGTCGCCTACCTCGCCGCCGCCGGATGCCTGGTCGTGGACCTCGGCCGCGACCGGGCCCGTGGGCTGCGCCCGTGGTGGTGGCTGGCGCTGGCCGGCGCCCTCCTCCACGGCGGGCGCCACCTCCTGGCCTGGCAGGCCAGCGGCGCGACCGATCTGCACTTCTTCGCCGCGCTGTCGCTGGTCGGGCTGGGAATGGCGGCGCTGACCACCGTATTCGGCGCGCGCGGCCGGATGGCGGCGTTGGGCGTGGTGGTGTTCCCGATCGCCGCGGCGACCCTGCTCGGGTTCGCCCTGCACACGCCGCGGGCACCGGAAGCACTGGACTGGCGCCTGCAGCTGCATGCCTGGCTGGCCCTGCTCGCCTACGCCACGCTGGCGATCTCGGCCCTGCTCGCCGGGATGCTCTGGCTGCAGGAGCGCGCATTGCGCCGCCACCGCATCCACGGGTGGCTGCGGGCACTGCCGCCACTGGTGGAGCTGGAGATACTGCTGTTCCGAAGCATCACCGTCGGCTTCATCCTGCTCAGCGCGACCCTGCTGAGCGGCGTGCTGTTCGTCGAGAACCTACTGGCCCAGCACCTGGTCCACAAGACCGTGCTCAGCGTGCTCTCCTGGCTGCTGTTCGGCGGGCTGCTGGTCGGGCGCTGGCGGCAGGGCTGGCGCGGCACCAAGGCAGTGCACTGGACCCTGGTCGCGATGGCGCTGCTGGTGCTGGCGTTCTTCGGCAGCAAGGCCGTGCTCGAGCTGGTGCTCGGTCGGACCGCCTGAAGCCGCACCCCCCAACTTGCCTCACGGCGGCTGCAGGCCGAATACATCCGTTTGAAGAGCAATTCGCCGAGCAATATCCGCACTGGCGAATATTGCCTCGGCCAGCATCATGCCCGGCAGCAGGCGATGCGGATCGGCTTCAACGAGATCTTCCACCTGCTCGGCATCCTGTTGCTGCGGGTGAGCGTGTCCGTCTGGTCCGCCAGGCCGCCGCTCGCCGCCAAGGTCGGCGGCGCGGCCGGCGGTCATTGAGCCGGCACCATAAGCGGTTGCGGACCAGGGACGCACTGAGCAACCTCCATCAATCCGGTCCCGGCAGGATGACGGGGCGGAAACGACGGAGACCCGCATGAAACGACCCGCGACACGACGCAGCTACGCGGCCCGGGTGGAAAAGGTGGTCGCACACCTTGCCGACCGCCTCGACCAGCCGCTGAAACTGGAGCAGCTCGCCGCGATCGGCCACTTCTCGCCCTTCCACTTCCACCGCATCTACCGCGGGCTGATGGGCGAAACGGTGGCCGAGACCCTGCGCCGGATGCGCCTGCACCGGGCGGCGGTCGAACTCGTGCACGGCCGGCACACGCTGGAGACGGTCGCGCGCCGCTGCGGCTACGGCAGCGGCGCGGCATTCAACCGCGCGTTCGCGCAGGCCTACGGCATGCCGCCGGGGGCGTTCCGTCGCCGCCAGGACCGTCCCATCGCGGGCCTGTCCTGTCCCGACTCCGATTCATCCGAGGACACCGACATGTACGAGGTAAAGATCGAGGCCCTGCCGTCGCACCACGTGGCCGCGCTGCGGCACGTCGGCCCGTATCACCAGATTGGACGCGCCTTCGAAAGGCTGGGCGCCTGGGCGGCCGGTCACGGCATGGGATTCGCCCGGCAGCGCAGCTTCGGCATCTATTACGACGACCCGGAAAGCAAGCCGGCCGACGAACTGGTGGCCGATGCCTGCATCGAGATGGCGGCCGGGCAGCCGCTGGACGGCGAAATCCGTCCGCTCACCATCGCCGGCGGCCGCTACGCCGTGCTGGTCCACACCGGACCCTACGCCGAACTGGAGCGTCCCTATCGCTGGTTGTTCGGGGAATGGCTGCCTGCCAGCGGCGAAGAGGCCGCAGACACGCCGGTGGTCGAGGAATACCTCAACGACCCGCAATCGCTGCCGCCCAGCGAGTGGAAGACCGCGATCTGCATGCCGTTGAAATAGCGCCCCGGCTCGCCGATCGCGATCGGCAGGGGCGCGCAGCAATGAAAAAGGCCGGGGACTTCCCCGGCCTTCTTTGTCGGATCAGGACTCAGGCCTGTTTCGGATCGTCGCCGAACCGGTTGGCACCGCGGGTACCCTCCAGGCACATGAAGACGAGCACGATCAGCCCGCCCAGGTACGGGATCAGTCCGAGCAGCACGAACCAGCCGGACTTGTCCTGGTCATGGAAGCGCCTCACCTGGACGGCCAGCGACGGCACGATCAGCGCCAGGGCCACGATCACCATCAGTCCGAAACCGATCTTGGAAAGCATGCCCATGCCACCGCCCTGCGTATCGATGCCCGCGAAGACCGGGATCATCAGCACCGCGAACACGATGAGCTGGAACAGCACGAACATCCAGTATTCCTTGCGCCGCGAGCGCCCCGAAAAATCCGCGTAGCGACGCAGCGGCATCAACATCCATTCCATTTCGACCCCCTGATATTGTCTTTTTAGTGTTGCCCCGCTGAGCGGGGCCGGGGATGATGGCACGAATCTGAACAGGGCAACAGCCCAAGCGTCGCCCGGACTCAGATCGCCGCCTCGACCGCTTCGGCCAGGCGCTCCACCGCGACCACCTGCATCTCGCCGACCTGGCCGGAACGCGGCGCGTTGGCCTTGGGCACGATCGCCCGCTTGAAACCGTGGGTCGCCGCCTCCTTCAGGCGCTCCTCGCCGTTGGGCACCGGGCGGATCTCGCCCGACAGGCCGACCTCGCCGAAGGCAATGGTGCGCTCGGCGAGCGGCGCATCGCGCAGGCTGGACAGTACCGACAACAACACCGGCAGGTCGGCGGCGGTTTCCTGCACGCGAATGCCGCCGACCACGTTGACGAACACGTCCTGGTCGCCGACCCCCACGCCACCGTGCCTGTGCAGCACCGCCAGCAGCATCGCCAGCCGGTTGCCTTCCATGCCGACCGCGACCCGGCGTGGATTCGACAGCGGCGACGCGTCGACCAGCGCCTGCACCTCGACCAGCAGCGGCCGGGTACCCTCGCGGGTCACCATCACGCAACTGCCCGGCTGCGGCTCTCGGCTGCCCGACAGGAAGATCGCCGACGGGTTCGGCACCTCGCGCAGGCCCTTGTCGCCCATCGCGAAGACACCCAGCTCGTTGACGGCGCCGAAGCGGTTCTTGAACGCGCGCAACACCCGGAAGCGGCTGCCGCTCTCGCCCTCGAAGTACAGCACCGCGTCGACCATGTGCTCGAGCACGCGCGGGCCGGCGATGCCCCCTTCCTTGGTCACATGGCCGACCAGGAACACCGCGGTGCCGGTCTCCTTCGCGTAGCGCACCAGCCGCGCCGCGCTTTCGCGCACCTGGCTGACCGAACCCGGGGCGGCGGTCAGCGATTCGGTCCACAGCGTCTGCACCGAATCGGCGACGATCAGCCGCGGATGCATTTCCGCCGCCTGTTCGAGGATCTTCTCGATACCGGTCTCGGCCAGCGCATGTACGCCATCGAGCGGCAATCCGAGGCGAGCGCCTCGGCCGGCGACCTGCGCCAGCGACTCTTCGCCGGTCACGTAAAGCGAAGGCAGCGTGCCGGCCATCTTCGCGACCGCCTGCAGCAACAGAGTCGACTTGCCGATACCCGGGTCGCCGCCGACCAGTACCACCGAGCCATGCACCAGGCCGCCGCCAAGCACCCGGTCGAGCTCGCCGATTCCGGTGGAAACCCGCTCGGCCTCGGTATGGGTGACGTCCTTGAGTGCGGTGACCTTCGGCGGATCGACCTTGCCGGCCCAGCCGCTGCGCCGCGCGGCCGCCCCCTTGGCGGCAGCAGCGGCGGGCTCGATGACGAATTCGCTCAACGAGTTCCAGGCCCCGCATTCGGCGCACTGGCCCTGCCACTTGGAATGGTCGGCACCGCACTCGGCGCAGACATAGGCGGTGCGGGCCTTGGACTTGGCGGACTTCGAGGGGACTGTCGACATGTTCGGGGGGAGGGGTTGAGTGTTGGGTCTGACGGTTCCGCACCCATCACTGCCGGAAGCCGGCTCCTGGCGATGCGTTCACACGGACATCCACTGTACCCGGGGCGGTCGCAGACCGTGAGATCGCCCGCGCAGGACCTACAGCCGCCCGTCGACGCCTTCCGCGCCCAGTACCGATTTCACGTCGTAGACCACGCAACCCGGCTTGCCGTAGCCCCGCGCCATCGCGATTCCGCCGTCGCGGAACACGCGATGCGGCACTGCCAGGATCACCGCGTCGTACTCGCCCGGCCGCGGCGCTTCCAGAAGCCGGATGCCGAGCTCCTCGCGGGCCTCATCCGGGTCGGCGAGCGGATCGTGCACGTCCACCCGCGCGTGCGAGGCCTGCAATTCGCGGACGATCTCGCCGACGCGGGTGTTCCGCAGGTCCGGGCAGTCCTCCTTGAAGGTCAGGCCCAGCACCAGCACCTTCGAATCGACCACGTGGATGCGCTTGCCGGCCATCAGCCGCAACACCTGGTGCGCGACGTGCAGCCCCATCCGGCTGTTGATCCGGCGCGCGGTGAGGATCAGCTCCGGGTGGTAACCGAGCACGGTCGCCTTGTGGGTCAGATAGTACGGATCGACGCCGATGCAATGGCCACCGACCAGACCCGGCGTGAACGGCAGGAAGTTCCACTTCGTCCCCGCCGCGTCGAGCACGTCGCGGGTGTCGATCCCCATCATGTTGAAGATCATCGCCAGCTCGTTGACCAGGGCGATGTTGACGTCGCGCTGGGTGTTCTCGATGACCTTGGCGGCCTCGGCGACCTTGATGTTCGGCGCACGGTGGGTACCGGCCTCGATGATGGTCGCGTACAGGCGGTCGACGAAATCCGCCGCCTCCGGCGTCGAGCCCGAAGTGACCTTGGTGATCGTCGCCAGCCGGCGCCGGCGGTCGCCGGGATTGATCCGCTCGGGGCTGTAGCCGCAATGGAAGTCCTCGTTGAAGCGCAGTCCGGACGCCTGCTCGAGGATCGGTACGCAGACTTCCTCGGTCGTGCCCGGGTAGACGGTGGATTCGTAGATCACGGTGTCGCCGCGTTTCAGCAGCGCACCGACCATGCGACTCGCGGCTTCGACCGCGCCCAGCGCCGGGCGGTTCGCCTCGTCCACCGGGGTCGGCACCGTGACGATGTAGACGTTGCAGCCTGCGATCTCCGCCGGTTCGGTGGCGAACGACAGGCGTCCCGCCGCGGCGATCTCTCCTGCCGAGGTTTCCAGCGTGCGGTCGCGGCCCTGCCTCAGCTGCTCGACGCGACGCACGTCGATGTCGTATCCGACCGTGTCCAGATGGCGGCCGAACGCCACCGCCAGCGGCAACCCCACGTAACCCAGCCCGATCACGGCCAGGCGGACATCCTCTATCGACTGCATGCAGGCCCGTATCCATCACCCTGAAAACTGCCGGCCACTCTATCGCGATTCGCGCCCTACCGGACCCCGACGATGGCGCAGTTCACCGCGACGAGCCCGGACGAGGCGAATCCTCGCTCCCGCGCCGGTTGCAAGTGAAACACCACCCGACCAGACTCGGCCAGGACCTGTGCATGGCCGGGCCGAATGTCGCGCGACCACTGTGTACACGTCACGGGGAGTACCTTTCGACGTTATCCCTCGAATGGACCCTGATGGGACCCGACGGCGACCCGGTCGCGCCTCCGCGTCCGGCGCCGCAGACCACGTGCCAAACCAGGAGAAGCCAGATGGCAGGAAAGTTCGAACTCAAGAAGTCCGCAAACGGCCAGTTCCACTTCAACCTCAAGGCCGGCAATGGCGAAATCATCCTCAGTAGCGAAATGTATGAATCCAAGGACTCGGCCAGGAACGGCATCGCGTCGGTCCAGAAGAACTGCAGCGACGACGCCCGCTACGAGAAGAAGGAGACATCGACCGGCAAGCACTACTTCACCCTGAAGGCCGGAAACCACCAGGTGATCGGCAACAGCCAGATGTACACGAGCGCCGCCTCGCGCGACGCCGGCATCGAATCGGTTAAGCACAACGGCACCAGCACCGACATCGAAGACAACAGCTGAGACAGGCACCCGCGCGGCGAGCCACGCATGTTCGTCATGCGCACGCACCACGCCCGCAAAAGCCCGCCATCGGCGGGCTTTTGCGTATCCACCCGAGATCCCGGAACGGAGATAGACGCGACCGTCGCACTTGTCTCCTGATGCCGCCTGACGCAGGCTTCCGGTATCGCTCCATGCCGGGGGCTCCGCGGGTGCCAGGCCGTTGATCATGTTCGGACGATTCATGCAGATTTTCCTGCAACTGCTCCGAGTGACGGTCCCTCTTGCTCTCGCCGGCATGACATGCTCGCCACTCCCGCCGTACTGACACCTCTTGCTGGGGCTACGTCGCCCCACTCCGGGTCGAGGATGGAATGACAGCACTCGTGATACTGCCCGGGCTCGACGGCACCACGGCCCTGCTCGAAGCGTTCTGCTCCCGTATCCGGCAATCGGGGCTGCCGGCTCGCACCACCGCCTATCCGCCTGATCGCGTGCTGGGCTATCCCCAGCTCGAATCCCTGGTTCGAGCCAAATTGCCTGCCTCGGAACCCTTCGTGTTGCTTGGCGAGTCGTTTTCGGGGCCATTGGCCATCCGTATCGCGGCCCGGCCGCCGGCCAACCTGGCCGGACTGGTGCTGTCCACTACCTTTGCCCGTTCGCCCGTGCCCGCCCTGGCGCCGTTGACCGGGCTCGTCCGCTTCGCCCCGGCTCGCCCGCCGATGCCGCTGCTGTACTGGTGGCTGCTCGGATCGTGGGCGACGCCGCCCCTCCGCTCGGCTCTTCAGTCGGCGCTGCATACGGTCGTGCCCTCGGTACTACGCGCCCGGGCCGCAGCGGCGATGAGCGTGGATGTGTCGGCCGTCTTGCCTTCCATACGAATGCCGGCAATGCATCTGGTGGCCAGTCGCGACCGGCTGCTTGGCCGATCTGCTGCCCAGTTGGTGGCGCACGGCATTCCGCATTGCCGTACCGTCACCGTCGCCGGACCACATCTGCTGCTGCAGGCTGCAACAGAGCCATGCGCCCTCGAGGTCGCGGATTTCGTATCTGGCCTTGCCATCGGCAACTCGCCCGCACGATCATGACCCGGCCAGTCGCGACCACTGACGACTGGCGCGCCCACGAAGCAGCCGCCTCCAGACCTTTGCGTTGCGATAAGCTGCAATACGATGAACATCGATCTTTTCCAGCGGCGGAAACACGATCCCCATGAGCTCCGGCAACATGTTCGCGGCGACATGTTTCCCACTGGAACCAGGCGTTGACTCCCGGATTCCTCCCACTGGCCCTGCTGGGATCGACCGCGGTCGTCACGACGGCGATCGGAGGATTTCTTTGCTATCGCGGACACGCCTTCGTCGGCGTTCCTGTGCTTTTTCTCGCCCTCGTTCTCGTCGACTTCTTCCGCAACCGGGCCATCCGCATCGCCGCCGCTCGTAACGACAAGGACCGGGACAGGCGTGAAGATTGATACAGGATGCTCCCGCATCCGACGCCCGGCAGACTGGCCCGGAGCCTCGTCGTCCGGCTGCTCACGCGTTCAGTACCGTGCCTGAATCCCGGGCGGTGTAGTGCGCCCGCCGCTGCTGCGATTCGGGTAGATTGCGGGAGTCCCGGAAGCACATGGAGGTCGACGATGCGACTGTTGCTGACGAACGTCCTGCTCGCGTTCGCGCTGTGCCTGTCGGCGCCCGCGTCCGCGCACGATGACGACGAATGGGTTTTCTACCAGGCCAGCGAGCTGGTGCCGTGGTGCCGGCAGGAGGCCGAGGCGCTCTACATCGGCCTGGGCATGACGCCGTACCAGTGGGCGGCCTCGTATCACGACCGCAGCAACGTCCTGTACGTGCAGGGCCGGTTGCGCGTGCACGGCGACGATGTCGCGGTGCGCTGCCGGGTGGCGCGAGGCGCCCGCGAGCGGTACGCGGTGATCGAGGTCGACGACCCCACGCTGCAGCAGGAGAGCGAGGCGGCGGGCGGCATCGACGGTTCTCCTCTCCGTGCAGCGCAGGCCACGCAGGCACCGCGCTGAGATGATCAGCGCCGGCCGGCGTACGGATGGGCGATACGATGGACCTGCTGTACTCCGCGTCCCTGTTGCTGGCCATCGTCCTGGCCGGCACCGGATTGGCGGCCGCGGCTACCTGCCTGCTGATGCGAGCCGCCGCGAAGCGTTCCACCGGATACCCGCCATCGCCGACCGTTCCTGCGAGACACCGTGCCTGGCTTCGCGGCAGCGCGGCCCTGGTCGTGACCGCAACAGCATGTCTGTGCGTATCGGTGTTGGCGCACCGTTTCTCCGGCCACGGCCCGGGCAGTCCGGCACCGATGGACATGCCGCGGTTCCTGATCGAGCATCCGGCCTTCGGGATCGCGGCCCTGCTGGTACTCTCGGCGGCCACCGCATTGGCATTCGCGAGGAACAAGGCCTGAGCGGCCCGGCACGATGAGCAGATCCGCCCTCCTGTCCCACCGCATGCAGTTCCACTGCATGGCCGCCCTCGCGCTGGCGCTGACTGCGTGCACCACGAGCGGGCATACCGCGAAGGCCGAGCCGCAGGCTTCACGCTTCGTCATCGTCCGGCATGCCGAGAAGCAAAGCGGCGACGCGGCGACGGCCAGACCGGACGATCCCGCACTCACCGATGCTGGCCGCGAGCGCGCCGTGCGGCTGGCCGCTTCGCTCGTCGGCGATCCGGTGGTGGCCGTGTATGCGACGCCGTACCGCCGCACCCGAGACACCGCATCGCCGACCGCACGCATGCACGGTCTGCAGGTCAGCGAGTACGATCCGCACCAGCCGGCCTCGGCGCTGGTCGACGCACTGCGTACCGCGCATCCGCACGGCACGGTGCTGGTGGTCGGCCACAGCAACACCGTGCCCGCGATCGCTTCCGCACTGTGCGGCTGCGAGATCGCCCCGATCGGCGAGGACGAGTACGACCACCGCCACGTCATCGACATCGACCGCCAAGGGCGGGCGCGGCTGGGCGGCAGTCCGGCGCCCTGAACTCGGCCCCGACGGGGTCGCATCGCGCGCCCACGCGTTGTCCGCCGCTGCAACGCTGTGTCGCGACCGCCGGTCTTCGCCTTCACGCCGACGATGCCAAGCTTTGAGCCTCTCGCAATCACGATCACCACCATGACCACGATCATCGCGCCCCGCGTGCACGACCTCGGCGGCTTCCAGGTCCGACGCGCCGTCCCCACCCTTCAGGCCCGCAGCGTGGGCCCCTTCGTCTTCGTCGATCACATGGGCCCGGCGGTGTTCGAGCCCGGGCGCGGCATCGACGTGCGGCCGCATCCGCACATCGGACTGGCGACGGTGACCTTCCTGTGGTCGGGCACCATCACCCATCGCGACACGCTTGGCAGCGTGCAGGACATCAACCCGGGCGACGTCAACTGGATGACCGCCGGCCGCGGCATCGCCCATTCCGAACGCACGCCGGCGCCGCTGCGCGAGGGCGAGCACCCGCTGCATGGCATGCAGACCTGGGTCGCGCTGCCACTGGCCGACGAGGAAACCGCCCCATCCTTCCATCATCACCAGGCCGCTACCCTGCCGCAGCAGCGCCGCGACGGCAGCTGGCTGCGGGTGGTCGCCGGCCGCGGCTTCGGCGAGGAGTCGCCGGTGAAGGTGTTTGCCGACACCTTGTACGTCGCGATCGACCTGGATGCGGATGCCGAACTGGCGCTGGACGACCGTCACGCCGAACGCGCGCTCTACGTACTGGAAGGGCAGGCCCAGCTCGACGGCGCTGACATCCCCGAGCGGCACCTGATCGTGCTCGACCCCGGCAGCCGCGCGCGGCTGCGGGCGAAGACGACGGTCAAGGCGATGCTGCTGGGCGGCGAACCGCTCGACGGCCGCCGCCACCTGTGGTGGAACTTCGTTTCCAGCTCGAAGGAGCGGATCGAACAGGCCAAGCAGGACTGGCTCGAGGGCCGGTTCGGCCGGATCGAGGGCGACGACGAGTTCATCCCCCTGCCCGACCGTTGATCGGCGCGGAGGCAGACGTATTCACGAAATCGTGACAAATATCACGCGACGTGACGACCGCGTGATTTGTCAATCCCCTCCGTCTGCTTTATGGTCGTGACGTTGGTCACGCGGTGGCCGGCACACCCATTCCGGGTGGCAACACCTGGATCACGCGGTAGCCAGGGGGATTTCATGAAGATGGGGACACGTTGCAAGACGTTCTGCGTGCTGGCCCTGCCATTGCTGGGCCTGTTTTCCACGGCCGCGGCGCACGCACAGGATGTCCAGGGAGGGTGTCCAGAACTTCCGGCCGAGACGGGACTGACCTGGGAATACCGGGGCATGGACGGTGCCGATTTCTGCCGCGCGTTGCGTGAAGACGGCAGCGAGGCCTTCGGCATGTACATTTCGAAGGATCCGGCATTCGAGCCCAAGCGCTCGAACAAGGCCGAGGACGGGCGGATCGACGGGCAGGCGGTGGTCTGGTACCGCAGCGAGCTGGCCGGCAAGCCGGACGTGATCGCCCGCGAGACACTGCTGGAGGTGGGCAAGAACCGGACCGCCCACATCTGGGTCCAGGCACAGGACGAGCAGCAGTTGCAGGAGTCCTATCGGCAGGCCGCCGACCTGCGCTTCAACCCGCAGCGGCAGCTCAGCAGCAACTGACCGGCACGCGGCGGCAGACGATGGCCGGGCGCGGAGGCGATGATCGGTCGCTCTCCGCGTCGGGTCGCTGACGTCCCCGGCGTCGGGGATCGGCAACGATCGGCCGGTGTCGCTCTTCTTCCGGGCACTGCGCCCGCTCGCGTCGGACTACCGCACGGCCCGCTGTGGCCGCACGCGCAACCGCGCGCACGCCGCCCCTCGGCCCTGCCTGACAGTGCCTCGGCCCCCACCCCCAAGGTTCGGACCCTCTGCGCCATCTGCAACGGACGCGGTGCTTCCAGGACGCCCCCGCCCCTTAACCAATTTGGAACATTCCTTCACGGCCTTTGCACTAGCGTCGGCTTCGGCCGTGCCCGGCTGACCGGCGCCACGCGCCGCCCATTCTACTTTCGGGGAGAAAGTCCATGATCAAACGACTCGGTGCGGAGTTCCTCGGCACGTTCTGGCTGGTGCTGGGCGGCTGTGGCAGCGCGGTGCTGGCAGCGAACTTCGGGGGCGAAGGCAACCCGCTGGGCATCGGGCTGCTGGGAGTGTCGCTGGCGTTCGGCCTGACCGTGCTGACCGGCGCCTACGCGTTCGGCCACATCTCGGGGGCGCATTTCAACCCGGCGGTGAGCTTCGGCCTGTGGGCCGGAGGACGCTTCCCGATGCGCGACCTGGTGCCGTACATCGTCGCCCAGGTACTCGGCGGCCTGTTCGCCGGCTTCATCCTCTGGCAGATCGCCAGCGGGTCGCCGGCCTTCGCCCCGGATCCGTCCGCGGCCGGCAATTTCGCCAGCAACGGCTTCGGACCGCTGTCGCCGGGCGGCTACACGGTCGCGGCTGCGTTCCTGTGCGAAGTGGTGCTGACGGCGATGTTCCTGGTCGTGATCATGGGCGCGACCCACAGCCGCGCGCCGGCGGGGTTCGCCCCGATCGCGATCGGCCTGGCACTCACGCTCATCCACCTGATCAGCATCCCGGTCACCAATACCTCGGTGAATCCGGCGCGCTCGACCGGCGTAGCGGTGTTCGCCGGCTCGGGGGCGCTGTCGCAGCTGTGGCTGTTCTGGCTGGCGCCGATCCTCGGCGGACTGCTGGGCGGCTTCCTCTACAGGGCACTGGGGCCGGAGCGGCCGGACGTGGTTGGCGACCGCTGAGTACCGCGACTGCGGTCGGAAATACGGAAGGCCGCCCCCGGGGGCGGCCTTCTTCGCTTCAGGCATCGGCGCTCAGACTCCGTCGTCCTCGTGCACTGCCTTGAGTTTGCCGATGAACGCGCCGAGCGCCGGCTTCAGCGACTGCAGCAACGGATCATCGCGGTTGCGCAGCACCGCCTCGCTGAGCAGCTTCAGGCCGACAGCGAACGCGGCCGCCTCGTCTTCGCTGGCGAAGCGGCCGCTGTCGCGCTGCAAGCCGACGATCCGGAACAGGTCGTCGTGGTTGCCGTCCTCGAACACCAGCGGGTCATGCAGCAGCATGCCCCCGCGCGGCGCCGCCAGATGCTCGACGGTGATCCGGTAGCGATGTTCGCGTTTTGCCATCGGTGCTCTCCTTCTGTCGATTTCCTGCGGACCCGGGGGCGGTCCCTCAGAACCGGCCTTCCTGGTAGTCGACGAAGGCCTGCATGATTTCCTGCTTGGTGTTCATCACGAACGGACCGTAACGGGCGACCGGCTCGCGCAAAGGGCGACCGGCGACCAGGATCAGACGCGCCGCCGTTTCTCCCGCGCGCAGCAGCAGGCGTTCACCGCCGCCGAGCACGGCCAGGGTCTGCGCCGGCACGTCGCGGGCATCCTCGCCTTCGCCGATCGCGATGCCGCCCTCGTAGGCGTACGCGAATGCGCTGTGCCCCTCGGGCAGCCCGTACGTCCAGGCGACACCAGGCTCGAGCGCGATGTCGAGATAGACCGGATCGGTCGCCGGCTGCACGATCGGGCCGCGGCTGTCGCCAACCTCGCCGGCAATCACCTTCACCGAAACACCCGGCGCCGGCGTCGTCTGCGGAATGCGGTCGGGCGCGAACTCCTGGTACTGCGGTGCGGTCATCTTGTCGCGCGAAGGCAGGTTCACCCACAGCTGGAAGCCGCGCATCCGCCCCTCTTCCTGCTCGGGCATCTCCGAGTGCACCAGGCCGCGGCCGGCGGTCATCCACTGCACGCTGCCGGGCACCAGCACACCCTCGTTGCCGTGGTTGTCCTTGTGCCGCATGCGGCCGTCGAGCATGTAGGTCACGGTCTCGAAGCCGCGGTGCGGGTGATCCGGAAACCCGGCCAGATAGTCCTCGGGCCGGTCGGTGCCGAATTCGTCCAGCAGCAGGAACGGATCCAGATCGGGCAGCACCGGCCCGCCGATGACGCGGGTCAGGCGCACGCCGGCCCCGTCGGAGGCCGGCTGGCCACGAACCAGGCGGTTGACCCGGGCATCGCGGGTGTCGGTCGAGGAAGTGTTCATGGTCGTGTCTCCAATCGGTTGGCCGGTAGCCGTCGGTATCGGCACGGGCAGGTATGGGGCTGGAGAAAGGATGCGCCCGGACAGGCCGACAGGAACGCGTGTCGGGGCGCATATTCGTTCCAAAATTGGAACGATGATCAAAGCCGAAGCTCTAATGCGCTCAATCATGCCGCCAGAGCGACAGCCCAGAGTCCCTACCAGATCCGGGACTTCGCGCTTCGAATCCGCGATCTGGCGCTTCCAGTCCGGGACCTGGCGCCTCAGGTCCAGGACCTCGCGCACCAGTTCCGGAACCCGGCACTTCTGGTCCGGGACTTCGCGCTTCGAATCCGCAACCTGGCGCATCAAGTCCCGGACCTCGCGCGTGAGGTCCCGGACCCGATGCTTCAAGCCCGGGACTTCGCGCTCCAGGTCCTGGGTCCCGAGGCCCGGCTCAGCGCCTGCGGGTCAGCCGCCAGCAGCGGTGGATGCGCGGGTTCCGCTCGAAGTCCGGCGGGATGGTCGCGGCACTGATCTCCTCGCAGTCGGCGAAGACGGCGACGGCCGCGTCGTCGAGGCGGAAGCGGCGGAAGTTGTTGGAGAAGTACAGCACCCCGGCGGGTGCCAGCCGCGCCACCGCCAGCTTCAGCAGTTCGACATGCCGCGCCTGTACGTCGAAGTCGTCGGCGCGCTTGGAGTTGGAGAACGTCGGTGGATCGCAGAACACCAGGTCGTACTCGCCGCGGTCGGCGGCCAGCCAGGCCATCACGTCCGCCTGCACCAGCGCATGCGTGCGGCCGCCGATGCCATTCGCGGCCAGGTTGTCCGCGCACCACTGCAGGTAGGTCGCCGACAGGTCGACGGTGGTGGTAGCGGCCGCACCGCCGACCGCCGCCTGCACCGTGGCGGCGCCGGTGTAGCCGAACAGGTTGAGGAAGCGCTTGCCGCGGGCCTCCTCGTGCAGCCGCTGGCGCATCGGCCGATGGTCGAGGAACAGGCCGGTGTCGAGATAATCGAACAGGTTGACGCGCAGTCGCGCCGCGCCCTCGCGCACGACGAGGAGTTCGCCGCGCTGGTCGAAGGCGCCGTACTTGCTCCCGCCCTTGCCACGCGCACGGGTCTTCAGCGCGAGCTGCTCGCGCGGTACGCCGAACACCTCGCGCGCGGCGGCCAGCAGTTCGTTGCGGCGACGGCGCTGATCCGCCTCGGGGATACTGGCCGGCGCGGCGTACTCCTGCACGTGCAGGAAGGTGCGCGGCGGCGATTCATCGGTTTCGTAGACATCGATCGCCGCTGCGTATTCGGGCAGGTCGGCGTCGTAGGCGCGGAAGCAGCCGATGCCCTGTTGCCTGCGCCAGCCTTTCAGTTTCCGCAGATTCCTGCGCAGGCGGTTGGCGACCATCGTCGCGCCATCGTTGAGTTCGCGCGGACCATCTTCGACACGCTGTGGAGGGCGGACCGGGTCGACGGCGATCAGCGCGCACTCGATCGCGCCATTGAAGACCGGATAGACCTTCATGGCCCGCAGGCCGGTCGCGCGCGCGAGTTCGGCGTCGCCACACAGCAGGCTCGCGCGCCAGTCGGGCACCGCGCGCCCGAGCGCGTCGCCGAGCAGGCGGTACAGCGCGGGATCGGCGGCCAGGCGCGCGTCGTAGGGTGGATTGCAGACCACCAGCCCAGGCGCATCGGCGATCGGCAGCGCCCCGGATTCCAGCGTGGCGATATCCCCCACCTGCCAGTCGATCATGTCCTCCAGCCCGGCGCGCGCGGCATTCTCGCGCGCGGCACGGATCGCCTGCGGATCGCTGTCGCGACCGGCGAAGCGCGGTTGCAGCGCTGCCCGTCCGGCCGCCGCACGCGCCTGCGCCTCGTCCACCAGCGCGCGCCATCCGTTCGCATCGAAGCTGCGCCAGCGGGTGGGCGCAAGGCCCTCGTAGCGGGACAGGCCCGGGGCGACGTCGGCCGCCATCAGCGCCCCCTCGATCACCAGGGTGCCGCTGCCGCACATCGGGTCGAGCAACGCCCCCCCGGCCGCGTGCAGCTTCGGCCACTGGCCGCGCAGCAGGACGGCAGCGGCGAGGGTCTCCTTCAGCGGCGCCTCGCCCTGCCGGCGACGCCAGCCGCGGCGGTGCAGCGGACCGCCCCCCAGATCGACCGACAGGATCGCGCGGCCCTTGCGCACGACCAGATTGAGGCGCAGGTCGGGCGCCTCCAGGTCGACGTCCGGACGGGTACCCGTGGCCTCGCGCATCGCGTCGACGACGGCGTCCTTGACCCGCTGAGCGGCATAGCGCGCATGGGTGATCGCGGCACCGGACACGTGCGCATCGACCGCGATCGCGTGGCGCGGTTCCAGCTGCGCGGCCCAGTCGAGCGCACGCGCACCAGCGTACAGCGCCGCCTCGTCGGGACAGTCGAATTCGGCCAGCGGCCACAGCACACGGCTGGCCAGCCGCGACCACATCACCGCGCGTTGCGCGTCGGCGAGCATGCCTTCGGCATTGACCCCGGCAACGGTCGCCTTCGCCGACGCGCAACCCAGCGCGAGCAGTTCGTCGGCAAGCAGGTATTCCAGGCCCTTGCCGCAGCTGGCGAAGAAACGATGGCCTTCGGCGGTGGTACCGGCACTCATGCGTGCACCGGCCCGGCCAGCGAACGCAGCAGGGCGGCGAACGCCTCCGCGCTGTCCTCGACGTGACCGGAAAGGCGATGGCTGTCGTCGACCATCAGCAGCCGTGCATTGCGCTGCCGCGCCCAGGTCACGACGTCGGTAGCGGGGATCAGTTCGTCGTGCCAGCCGTGCACGACCGAGGTCGGCACCGCGGCAGCCTCCAGCGGCGGCGCCTCGCCCATCCGCACCGGCGGCGCCATCAGGAACAGTCCCGCCACCGGCACCTGCAGGGACACCCGCCCGGAGATCCACGCGCCCAGGCTGGAACCGGCCAGTAGCAGCGGGCCGCGCACGGCGGCCGCCTTCGCGAGCGCGAGCAGCCGCTGCAACCGGGCCGGCACGTCGCCGAGTTCGCTGACCTCGCGACGGGCATCCAGATCGGTGTAGTCCGGGCGCTCGTGGCTCCAGCCCAGACGCCCGGCGACCTCGGCCAGCGCGGTGACCTTGGTCGCGTCCGGACCGCTCTCGAAACCGTGGGAAAGAATGCAGTGTCCGCGCATGTCTCAGCCGTTCTCGTCGCCGTGGTGCGGGGCCAGCGCCTCGACGGCGCCGCCGAGCGCGAGCACGCCGCCCTCGACGATCCGGGCGCACAGCCCGCCCATGCCGCACATCGCGTTGTAGCCGCCGGGATCGAGGGCGTCCTCCATCCGCGAGCATGGATCGCAGGCCTCGGTACCTTCGAGCACGAGTCCGCCGATGCGGAGGCGAAGCCCCTTCAGCGCGATCAGCGGGATGCCCGACACCACCAGGTTGCGGCGCAGGATCTCCGGCGAGACCGAGGCATGTCCGGCCAGTGCCGCGATGGCCGGCAGGTGCTCGGCCTGGATCAGGGTGATGCCGCGCTTGCCGCTGCCGCCCGCGTAGCGATCGCCGGCCAGGCCGCCGCCGGCGCGGGCTTCGACGCGGTCGACGGAGCGCATCGACACGTTGCGCGCCGGACGCAGTCCGATCCATTCGACCCGGCCGGTACGCGGCAGACGGGTCATCAGGCGACCTAGGGATGAGTCGGCGGGGGGCAAGGTCATGGAGGAGGCTCCGGAAGGCGCGGCAGCGTGCGCAGGGCACGGCAAAGCCGGGATCGGATGGTAGCATCCGGCCATGCCGGCCCCACCCATCCTCCACGCACCACTGCCTTACGAAAACCGCCTGCAGGCGCGCGATATCGCCGGCGTCGACCTGGTCGTGATCCATTGCACCGAACTGCCGGACCTGGCGACCGCGCGCGAATACGGCGAGCGCATCCACTACCCCGGCAGTGGCACCGGCAACAGCGGCCATTTCTATCTCGATCGCGACGGCAGCGTGCAGCAGTGGGTCGACCCCGCCCGCATCGCCCATCACGTGCGCGGCTACAACGCCCGTGCGATCGGCATCGAGCTGGTCAACCGGGGCCGCTGGCCGCACTGGCACGACGCGACCCATCAGGCGATGGAAGAGCCGTACACCGCCGCGCAGATCGCGGCGCTGATCGACCTGCTCGTCCATCTGTGCGACGCGCTGCCGTCGCTGCGGCAGATCGCCGGCCACGAAGACCTGGATACCGACGAGGTGCCCGCGCTCGATGATCCAGCGCAACGGGTGCGCCGCAAGCGTGATCCGGGTCCGTTGTTTCCGTGGGGGGAAGTGCTCGAAGCCGTTCCGCTCGAACGCATTCCCTAGTCGCGGGTCGCTCCGGTCGAAATGACCGAACGGCGTATCCGACACGACACGCCATGCCAGCGAACCGGATGGTGCGATCTGCGGTTTCGCGGGCTCCGCGACCCGCGTCCCGTCGCTCTCCGTGCGGGACGAAACTCATTGGGGACGCCACGCCGCCGGTATACTGGCCTGCCTCACTCCGCCTGGTCCGCTGCATGGCCTCCCCCGTTTCGGAACTGATCGAACTGCTGTCGCTCGAGCGGCTCGAGGACAACCTGTTCCGCGGGCAGAGCCGCGACATCGGCACCAAGTACGTGTTCGGCGGCCAGGTGCTCGGCCAGGCGCTGTCGGCGGCGCAGGCGACGATGAAGGAACCGCGCCCGGCGCACTCGCTGCACGCGTACTTCCTGAAGGCCGGCGACATCGAGGCGCCGATCGTCTACCAGGTCGACCGCACCCGCGACGGCGGCAGCTTCTCGGTGCGCCGGGTCACCGCGATCCAGCACGGCCAGCCGATATTCTTCCTCGCCGCCTCGTTCCAGAAGCACGAGGACGGTGCCGAGCACCAGCTGTCGATGCCCGAGGTGCCCAAACCCGAGGACATCGCCCCGGCGCCACCGGTGCCGGAAGAGGTGATGGCCAAGCTGCCGACCAAGATCCAGCGCTGGCTGTCGCGCGGCGGCCCGTTCGAGTTCCGCCACGTGTACCCGCGCGACGAACTCAATCCGCCCAAGCGTCCGCCGTTCCAGCAGGTCTGGTTCCGGCTCGCCGAGCGGGTCGGGGATGCACCCGAGCTGCACCGCGCCCTGCTCGCCTACGCCTCCGACTTCCACCTGCTCGGCACCGCGACCTTTCCTCACGGAATCAGTTATTACCAGCCGAACGTGCAGATGGCCTCGCTCGACCATGCTTTGTGGTTCCACCGCCCGTTCCGCGCCGACGACTGGCTGCTGTACTCGATCGACAGCCCCAGCGCGCAGGCCGGCCGCGGCCTGGCGCGCGGACAGATCTTCGACCGCGACGGCCACCTGGTCGCCAGCACCGTCCAGGAAGGCCTGATCCGCGTGGTCGCCGACGCCTCGGCCGCCCGCCACGTTCCGGCCAGGGACTAGGCTCCGTCAACGCCATCGCGATCGATCGCGCCACGGTCATGCGCGCGCAGAACCTGGAAGAACGAGGAAGCTCATGCCGATAGACACCCGAACTTCGCCGCCTCCCGCGCACACGGGTGCGGCCGGCCCCGACGGCGACGACAGGTCCTAGGGCGATGCGGCAGGTATTCAGCAGCCAGCGTCTGGAGAACGTCGAAGGCGTCGCCCGTCTGCTGGAGGACGCCGGCATCGAGGTGCGGATCACCGATGGTCGCTCCTACCGCGGCAACCGCCGCGGCACCTTCAGCTACCGTGACGGCGATGTGCCGAAGCCGGCCGTGTGGGTGGTCAAGTCCGACGACCAGGTCCGCGCGCGCGAGATCCTGCGCGAAGCCGGCCTGATCGACTCGACCCGCCATCGCGACAGCTTCGTCGCCAGTTTCCGCAGCGACGACGCTCAAGTCGCCCAGGCCGATGCGCGCCGGCGCCGCATCTCGCGAATCAAGTACAGCCTGCTGGTCGTGCTGCTGATCGCAGCCGGCGCGATGACGATGTCGATGATCCGCAACCGGCCGCAGGCACCGTCGACTGCGTCGACACCGGCTGCGTCCCCCGCACCTGCACCGGATGCGACCGATGCCACCTCGATACGGCCACAGACGCCGGAACCGCCGTTCGACGGCACCCCGCAACCGACGCTGCCCGCAGTCGCCGAGGCGGTGTTCGCGCACGAGCTGCCGCAGGCCCGGCTCGACATCGCGTGCCTGTCGATCGACGGCCGCGACGCACCCGCACCGCTGATCGAATCGCTGCAGGCCTCGCTGCCGGCCGACAGCGCGCTCAAGCTGGTTTCCGCCTCGGCCTGCATGCGCAATGCCGAGGAAACCGAGGGCAGCACCCACATCGCCAGTGGCCGGCCGGCGCTGATGTTCGACGTCAGCTACTTCCGGCCGTCCGCCGCCGACGCCGGAGAAGTCGACTTCAGCGCCTATCACCACCGGATGTTCGCGAACTACCGCACCCTCGAAGTGCGGCGGGCCGATGGCCGTTGGCAGGTCACCCGGGTGCTGCGCAACATCGCGATCTGAGCACGGCGGCCGCACCGCAGGCGTGACCGCCTCCTCATCCGGCGGCGCTTACGCGGGCGAGCGGAGCCGCGGACCTTCCGGCGACCGGGGATGCTGTGTGCGTATCGCTGCGCACGCGTCGAATTGACAGGATCTTCACAGTACGACGCCGTCGGCCTGCCAGGCGGCAACGCCCGAGCGCGCGTTGAACCTGCGACATGCCTCATCAAAATGGGGGGGCTATCACATATCCGTCTGTTGGCCGCAGCGCCTGTCGCCGTCTGTGCCGATACTGGGGCATCCATTCCAGCGGCATGATTCAGGGGAGCACCATCATGGGGTTTTTCAGCAGGCTGTTCGGCAACAAGGAGCCGGCGGCGCCGGTCGCGGTTGCGCATCCTTCCGGAGCGCCGAGGGCCATCAGCTACGACCCGACGCTGATCGAGCGGCTCAAGGGCGATCACGAAGATCTGGTCGCGCTGTACCAGCGAATCGGCACTCTGCTGGAAGCGGGCCAGTTCGGCGACATCCGCAGCGAACTGGTCAACTTCAAGACCCGCTTCGAGGCCCACATCCTCACCGAGAACGTGCGCTTCTATGTGTACCTGGAGCAGCACCTGCCCGACGCGCACGACATGGACCTGATGCGCGACTTCCGCCGCGAGATGAACACCATCGCGCGTGGCGTCGTCGACTTCGTCAAGAAGTACCAGTTCGCCGCATTCGATGCGAACGTCCGCGAGCAGTTCGTGAGCGACTACAGTGCGGTCGGCGGTCTGCTGGCCCAGCGCATCGAGCGCGAGGAGAGCAACCTGTACCCGCTGTACCAGGCGACCTGAGCCGTCGCGGTACCGGCTTCGCGCCCCGCCCGCGCACATCACGACGCGACAACACGGCATCCGCCGGCCGGGCACCTCCCCGGCCGGCGTTCCGTCTGCACGTCCGGACGGGTCAGCGACGCCGCGGCGGCTGCAGTTCCTCGCGGCTCAGGTAGCCGTCGCGGTTCTCGTCCATGAAGGCGAAGGCGCCGCTCATGCGCGGCATGCCCGCCTCGACTTCGGAACGGCTCAACCGCCCGTCGCCATTGCCGTCGGCCTGCTTGAACTTCGCTTCGCGTCGTTCGGCCGCCCTGGCGACGTGCTCGGCGCGCATGCGCTCGCGGTAGGTGCGCAGCTCGCTGCGGACGATGTAGCCGTCGCGATTGCCGTCCATGTCGTCGAAACGACCGGCGAGGCGCGGCGCCTCGGCGGCCTCGACCTTGCTGATCCGGCCGTCCTGGTCGGTGTCCAGGGCGACGATGCGCGCCAGCCCACCGTGCCGGCCGTGGCCCCGGCCATCGCGATGGCGGGCATGACGGGCAGGACGCTCCGATGCGTCGAGACGGCCATCGCCGTTGGCATCGAGCCTGTCGAAGTGCCCGGCCAGGCGTGGGGCCGCCGCCGCTTCGTTGCGGTCGATTGAGCCATCGCCGTTGCTGTCGAGCTTGGCCATGCGATGCGGGTGGCCGTGCTCTCGGTTGCCGTCGGCACCCGCTGCGAAGGCGGTGCCGGCGACCAGGGCAGCCAGGGCCATTGCCACGGCCAAAGCACTGTGACGGAAGGGAATGGGACGGTTCATCGAATGTTCTCCGGTTTGCGGCGCGGCGGACGGGAAGCAGCTTCGGGATGCGCCGTTGTCCCCAACAACGCCTGCCTGCCGTTCGCGTTGACAACACGCCGACAACGGCGCGGCAGCGCGGTTCAGCCCATGGACACCCTGGCTTGCGCAGCCGGCGCCGACAGGCCCTAGACTGACGACATGGGCAACTCCCCCGCCCCGGACGAGAACGATCTGCGCCTGTTCCACACCGGCGAGCACGCGTGCGGCTACTGGCCCGAACGGATCGCCCGCGACCTGGTGCTGGATCCGCGCGACCCGCGCCTTGCCCAGCGCTATCCGCTGGCGCTGGAGTGGGGCTTCCGACGCTCCGGCGACATCGTCTATCGGCCGCACTGCCACGGCTGCCGGGCCTGCGTGGCGGTGCGCGTTCCGGTCGACCGGTTCCGCCCCGACCGCAGCCAGCGCCGCTGTCTGAAACGCAACGCCGACGTCGAGATGCGGATCTGCCAGCCGGTGCGCACCAGCGAACAGCTCGCGCTGTATCGGCGCTACCTGGCTGCCCGCCACGCCGGCGGCGGCATGGACGGGCACGGCGCGGTCGAGTTCGACCAGTTCCTGATCGGCAGCTGGAGCGATGGCCGCTTCATGGAGCTGCGCGAGGCCGGGCCGCCGCGCCCGGGGCGCCTGCTCGCGGTCGCGGTCACCGATGTCACCGAGAACGCGCTGTCGGCGGTGTATACCTTCTTCGACCCGGACTTCGCGCGACGCGGTCTCGGCACGCTGGCGATCCTCAAGCAGATCGAGTGGGCCCGCCGCGAACGCCGCGAACACCTTTACCTCGGATACTGGATCGCCGGCCACGCCAAGATGGACTACAAGCGCCGCTTCCATCCGCTCGAGAGCTTCGACGGCCGCCGCTGGCACGCGTTCGACGAGTGCGAGGCGCCCGAGCGCCTCCTGACGGACGTCCCTCCTGCCGCAGACGACGACATCACGGACAACGCATGACCCCCCTGTCCCGCCGTACATCGACGCGCTGCCGCGTCGTCACCGTCCTGCCACGCGCCTTCGCCCTTGCTTCCACCGTTGCCATGCTGGCGCTGACGGGCTGCGTGCGCGTGCAGGTCCACGGCGCCCCCGACTCCACCGGATCGATGACTGCCCCATCCCCGCCCACCCTGCGCCTGGCGACCTACAACACCTCGCTCTACGACGAGGCCACCGGCGGTCTCGTCGGCCGGCTCCAGGCGGGCGATGGCCATGCCGCCAGGATCGCCGCCGTGCTGCAACGCGTGCGCCCGGACGTCGTGCTGCTCAACGAATTCGACTACGACGGCGCGCATCGCGCGGCCGAACTGTTCCAGCGCCGCTATCTCGAAATCGCGCAGCCCGGCGGCGGTGCGCCGCTGCACTACGGTTATCGCTACCTCGCTCCGGTCAACACCGGAGTGCCGAGCGGCCTGGACCTGGATGGCAATGGCGAGGTCGGAGGCGGCGGCCGCGAGCGCGGCAACGACGCCTGGGGTTACGGCCTGCACCCGGGCCAGTACGGAATGCTGCTGCTTTCGAGATATCCGATAGACGCCGCCTCCGCGCGTACGTTCCAGCACCTGAAATGGAGCGCGATGCCCGGAGCGCGCCAGCCACGCGATCCCGCCACCGGCATCGCCCACTATCCGCCGGCGATCTGGTCCCGGCTGAGGCTTTCCTCGAAGTCGCACTGGGACGTGCCGGTGCGCCTGCCCGGCGGCGATCTGCACGTGCTCGCCGCCCATCCGACCCCTCCGGTCTTCGACGGTCCGGAGGATCGCAACGGCGCGCGCAACGCGGACGAGATCAGGCTGTGGCGCGAGTACATCGGCGGCGGCGACCTCTCATGGCTGTGCGACGACACCGGTCGCTGCGGCGGTCTGGCGGAGGATGCGCGCTTCGTGATCGTCGGCGACCTGAACAACGACCCATCCGACGGCGATGGCGACCATGCCGCAATCCTCGAACTGCTCGAACATCCGCGGGTCGCGCGTATGCCGACACCACGCAGCGAGGGCGCCGTCGAGACGGCCGCACGCTATCCGCACCTCGTCCGCCGCGGCGCGGCGGCACATGCGACCGGCGATTACGGTGCGCGCGTCGGCACCCTGCGGCTGGACTACGTGCTGCCCTCGGTCGGCATGGCGGTGCGCGGCAGCGGCGTGTTCTGGCCGAAGCCGGGCCAGCCCGGCGCGGAGCTGGTCACGGCGAGCGATCACCGCCTGGTCTGGGTCGACATCGAATGGACCGCCATCGGCACGGACGATGCGGCCCCGGGGCGCTGAGCGCCATACCGGATCACTTCGGGGTCTTGCCCGGCTCCGTCGCGGCCGGTTTCGCCGCGGACGCGGTCCTGGGTCCGAAACCGAACGCTTCTTCGCTGCGCGCGGACACCACCATCCGTACCATGTTGGCCGGCACCATCAGTTCCAGCTCGATCGTGTCGCCGGCCGGGGTACGGCCGTCCATGATCATCTTGATGAAGGCGCCGCCGGTGTCGATCTCGCGGCACATCACGTGCTCGGCGCCGGCTTCGCCCTGCAGATAGGGCTTGATCGCCCCGCCGAGCGCCTCGACGGCCTGCGGAAAGAAGAACACGGCATAGCCGCGGGTGTCGTTCATTCGTTGCTCCCATCCGGATGTGGCGACCATGGAGCGACACCGACGGACGCGGATGGAGCACATTGAAAGGCTTCATCCGGGTTCATCCGCGCCATCCGAGGCCGATGCTCTGCATTCAACGCAAGTCAACCTTCAATTTCGACGCCGCCTCGCGCGCGTTCGCGCGCGCCTGCTCGACGTCGTCGCCGTGGGCGAGTGTCACCGCGACCCGGCGCTGCCCTTCCACCCGCGGCTTGCCGAACAGGCGCAGCTGGGTGCCGGCTTCCGCCAACGCCGCATCGACCCGTGAGAACACCGGCACGCCATGCCCCTGCGCGAGCACCGCGCACGAGGCCGTGGGGCCCATGTGCGCGATCCAGCCGTCGGCATCGGCATGGACCGGCAGGCCGAGGATCGCCCGCGCGTGCAGGGCGAACTCGCTCAGCACCTGCGAGGCGAGCGTGACCAGTCCGGTGTCGTGCGGACGCGGCGACACCTCGCTGAACCAGACCTCGTCGCCTTTCACGAACAATTCGACCCCGAACAGCCCCCAGCCGCCGAGGTCGTCGGTGATCGCGCGGGCGATCTGCTGGGCGCGCTGCAGCGCGCTCGCCGACATCGGCTGCGGCTGCCAGCTCTCGCGATAATCGCCGTCGCGCTGCAGGTGGCCGACCGGCGCGCAGAACGCGGTACCGCCGGCATGGCGTACGGTCAAGAGGGTGATCTCGTAATCGAAATCGACGAACCCCTCGACGATGCAGCGGCCGGCGCCGGCGCGGCCGCCAGTCTGCGCGTACTCCCACGCGGCGTCGATGTCGGCCTCGCCGCGCACCGTGCTCTGGCCCTTGCCGGAAGACGACATCACCGGCTTGACCACGCACGGCAGCCCGACCTCGGCAATCGCCGCACGATAGTCCTCGACGGTGTCGACGAAACGATATGGCGAGGTCGGCAGGCCGAGCGTCTCCGCGGCAAGACGACGGATGCCCTCGCGGTCCATCGTCAGCCGCGCGGCACGCGCGGTCGGAATCACCCGGGTATCGGAACCGCGTTCGGCGAACTCGCGCTCCAGCTCGATCAGGGTCTGGGTGTGGATCGCCTCGATCTCCGGCACGATCAGCGCCGGGCGTTCGGCACCGATCAGCTCGCGCACGGCCTGGCCGTCCAGCATGTCCAGGACATGGCTGCGATGGGCGACCTGCATCGCCGGCGCGTCGGCGTAACGGTCGGCGGCGATCACCTCGACGCCGAAGCGCTGCAGCTCGATCGCGACCTCCTTGCCGAGCTCACCCGAACCCAGCAGCAGAACCCGGAAGGCGTGGGGCGAGAGCGGGGTTCCGACGGTGGTCATGCGGGGCCTCGGTGGCGGGAATGGGGCACTAGTCTAACTTCGACGCCCGACCGGCTTGGGTGCCCGCAACGGCCATGCGATCCTTCGGCGATGCCGCCCGCGCCGCCGCCAGTGTCCACGTCGCCGACCGCCCCTCCACGGGGGCGTGGCACCCGCACGCTTGCCCGCCGCGCCGTGCGCGCGGCGCTGGCAGGATGCCTGGCGGGGTGCCTGGTCGTCGCCTGCAGCGGCCGCGACCATGCGGTGGAGGAGCACGGCACGCAGTTGATGGGCGTGCTGCTGGACGCGCAGATGAGCGAGATCAGCGGCCTGGCGGTCTCGCGCCGCCATCCCGGGGTGATCTGGATGCATGACGACGGCGGCAATCCCGAGCGCCTGTTCGCGACCGATGAGAGCGGCACCCGGCTGGCGACCTTCCGCGTCGAGGGCGTGACCAAGACCGACTGGGAGGACATGGCCAGCTTCGAACTCGACGGCACCTCCTATCTGCTGGTCGCCGACACCGGCGACAACGGTGGCCTGCGCCGCAGCCTGCAACTGCATGTCTTCGAGGAGCCGGAGACGCTGGAGAATGCCCGCCTGACCCCGGCCTGGTCGATCGCGTTCCGCTGGCCGGACGGCGCCCGAGACTGCGAAGCGGTCGCGGTCGACGCCGCAGGCGGCCAGGTGCTGCTGGTGTCGAAGAAGCGCACGCCGCCGGAGCTGTTCTCGCTGCCGTTGCGCCCGTACGGCACCGGCCTGCAGACCGCCAGTCCGATCGGCGCGCTGGCCGGGGTCCCGGCACCCGCGACCGACCTGCCCGAAAACGCCCCCCGGCGGTCGCAGGTCGAACACCAGGTCACCGCTGCCGACGTCTCGCCAGACGGCCGCACGCTCGCGGTGATGACCTACAAGGACCTGCTGTTCTACTCCCGCATCGGCGCCGAGAACTGGGGCCAGGCGGTTTCGCGGGCGCCGGTGCTGACGGCTCTGCCGTGGCTGCCACAGGCCGAGGCGATGGGATGGAACCGCGATGGCAGCGGCGTGTTCACGACCGGCGAGTTCATCCCCGCGCCGCTCTACCTGATCGGCGCACCTTCCGCGTCGGCCTCTGACTCCCCCACATCTTCCTGATTCCAAAGGAATTCGCATGCAATCGACGGACCGGAGCCGGCCGTCGCGGGTACCGTTCGTCTGATCTCCATTGATTTTGATATCAATTTGATATCAATATTCCAGACATCCAAACGAGGCCCACACCATGAAAGAGAACCCGATCCGCTCCCTGTCCGGCATCCCGTTCCTGCTCGGGGTGCTGGCCACCGCCCTCTTCGCCGGCTGGTTGTTCGTCAGCGGCACCGCGGCCGACCCGCAGACCGGCGAGCCCTCCACGATCCGTCTGGTCGGTGGCGTGTTGCTGGGCGTGCTCGCGTTGCTCAGCCTGATCGGCCTGTACACCGTGCAACCGAACCAGTCGGCGGTGCTGAGCCTGTTCGGCAAGTACGTCGGCACGGTGCACGAGAACGGCCTGCGCTGGAACAATCCCTTCTACAGCAAGCGCAAGGTCTCGCTGCGGGTGCGCAACTTCGAGAGCGGCCGGCTGAAGGTCAACGAACTCGACGGCAGCCCGATCGAGATCGCCGCGGTGATCGTGTGGAAAGTGGTCGACTCCGCCGAGGCGGTGTTCAACGTCGACGACTACGAGAGCTTCGTCCATATCCAGTCCGAAGCGGCGCTGCGCGCGATGGCGACCAGCTATCCCTACGACCAGCACGAGGACGGCCAGATCTCGCTGCGCAGCCATCCCAACGAGATCTCCGACCGCCTGAAGGAGCACCTCGACGAACGCCTGACCGCCGCCGGCGTGGACGTGCTGGAGGCCCGCATCAGCCATCTCGCCTACGCGCCGGAGATCGCCCACGCGATGTTGCAACGGCAGCAGGCCAACGCGGTGATCGCGGCGCGTACGCGGATCGTCGCCGGCGCCGTCGGCATGGTCGAGATGGCGCTGGCGGAACTGCAGAAGAACGGCGTGGTCGATCTCGACGAGGAGCGCCGGGCGGCGATGGTCAGCAACCTGCTGGTGGTGCTGTGCGGCGATCGCAGCACCCAGCCGATCGTCAACGCCGGCACGCTCTACTGATCGCACGTCCATGCGCAGGAACCCGCACACCCGTACGCGGATTTCTCGAGCGATCGCGTATTCATGCGCAGGAAGCCGCCCGTCGACGCGCGGGTTCTTCATGGAAACCTACCGATGACAGACCTGCTCGTACCCACCCTCCTCGCCGCCGGCAGCCTGCCGATGTTCGCGATCGCCTACCGGGTGGCCCGTGGCGACCTGCACTGGCTCAACGGGCTGGATGCAGGCCGGCTGCGCGACCCGCAGCGGATCGCGGCGCGCATGTCGCGGCTGCTCGGCCTGGTCGGGGTCGCCCTGCTGCTCGGCGCCGCCGGCATGTACTGGGCCGGCGGCATGCAGGCACGCGTGGGTGCGGTCACGGTGGGCCTGCTGATCGCGGTGAACGGTCTTGGTGTCGCCCTGGTCCTCGCCATACGACGCGCCAGACGCGACTACCTGCCGCCGGGGCAACGACACGGCGGAGGGAACGGACAGCCGTGAGCGAGAAGTCGCCAGGCACGCCGAAGAAGGCGTATCCGCTGCGCATCAACGCCGAGGTCCTGGAGGCTGCACAGCGCTGGGCCGACGACGAGCTGCGCAGCCTCAACGCACAGATCGAGTACGTACTGCGCGACGCGTTGCGCAAGGCCGGACGGTTGGCTCGGCCGCAGTCCCGGTCGTCGCCGGAGCCGGCCGAAGACGTCCACAACGGAGAATCCCACGATGAGTAGCCGCTGGCAGCACAAGGTCGTCGAGATCGCGTACAAGCTCTTCGCCAACCACACCGAGCGCGTGCAGCAGGAACTGGACAAGCACGGCCAGCAGGGTTGGGAGCTGGTCGCGGTCGTGCAGTCCAACGCCGCCGACTCGATCCGCCTGTTCTTCAAGAAACCCGCCTGACGTCCCGGCGCCGCCGCCCGGAATCCCGGTCCCGCCCGATCCGGCCATCCAGTCCCACGAGGAGATCACCATGTTGCACGTCGTCAAGCTGATCGAACGCCGTCATCCCGGGCACGCCCGCCGGATCGTCACGCTGCTGCTGACCGCCTCGCTGGCCCTGCTTTGCGGCGGCCTCATCACCTTGCTGTTGCGCTGAGCCCGTCAGCCATCGGCAGCCCTGAGACCAACGTGTCCACGAAGCGAAGAGGATCAGCCTTGAGCTCCCCAGACACCCGGGATTTTCCGTCCGCGCCGCTGGCGCATCGCACGACCTGGTTCTTCCCCGCCTTGTGGGTGCTGATCGTGATCGTGGCCTACATGACTCCGTCCGCGCGGCCGGCCACGACCGAACCGGTACCCCCGTGGCTGATCACGCCGTTCGCTTGCGCGCTGGTGGTCATCGGTCCCTTCATCCTTCTGCAGTATCGGCGCATCCGGGTCGAGGGCGGCGCGTTGCGGGTCATGGCAGCTTCCGTGTTCACGCACACGATCGCCATCGCGGACCTGGATCTGGAGCGGGCCCGGATCGTCAACCTCGATGAACACCCGGAGTACCGCCCCTGGCTGCGCCTGTTCGGCATGTCGCTGCCCGGCTTCACCGCCGGCCATTGCCTGTTGCGCAATCGCACGCGCGCATTCTGCCTGCTGACCGATCGCGAACGGGTGCTGGTGCTGCCACAACGGAACGGCCGCTACCTGCTGCTCAGCCCCGAACGCCCACAGGCCATGCTCTCGCAGCTGCGCGAGCTGGCGGGGAACGCACCCCGGAACTAGGCGCGCGTTCGATGCCCCTGCATGCAGAAGCATTGAACAGGCTCTAAGCTCACCCCATGCGCGGCGCGTCCGACATCCTGATCAATACCACCGAGGTCGAGCTGTGGCCGGCGTATCTGCTGCGCGCACGCAGCAACCGCGATGCACGCGCGCTCGCCCGCGCGCGGCGGGTGCTGCGACGCAAGCGCGATGGTCGCTATCTCGCCGCCGAACTGCCTGAAGGCCTGTTGGCGCTGGTACCACGACTGGCGCGCGAACCCGGCCTGGACGGCGCCCTTGCCGCGCTGGACGCGGCGTCGGACCATCGCCGCCCGGGCATCGAGCGGGTAGGCCAGCTGCCGCTGGCCCGGCTCGAGCAGCGGCTGGATGCGCTGGGACTGGATCATGGCTACGGCCAACGCACCGGCCTGCCGCTGGTCGCCGAGCCCGACTGGCTGGCGCTGGCCGGGTTCGACCGTTACCGGCGTCCGCTCTGGCTGCACGTGGACGCCGCTCGGGCCTGGCAACACCTGCAATCCGAGGCCCTGCGCGACGACGTCGTGCTGGAAGCAATCTCCGGCTATCGCAGCCACGACTACCAGCTCGGCATCTTCGAGCGCAAACTCATCCGCGGCCAGAGCGTCGAAGAGATCCTGAAGGTCAACGCGGCGCCCGGCTACAGCGAACACCATTCAGGGCTCGCGCTGGACATCGGCACTCCGGGCGAACCGCCGGCCGAGGAGTCGTTCGAGCGCACCGACGCGTTCGCGTGGCTGGTCGACAACGCCGGTGGCCACGGCTTCGTGATGAGCTATCCACGCGACAACCCTTACGGGATCGTCTACGAGCCCTGGCACTGGGCATGGCAGGGCGCGACACGGAACATTTGCCAATCGCACGCATGACACATACCTCTTTGGGGGAGAGGATGGGTGCATGATCGCGCCCGCACATTAAACCGCCATGATCGCCGGTCCGTCGGCCGGACACCGCCTTCAGGCCGATGGCGGATCCGCTTCGGCGCGTGCCACGGAGCGGTCGGGCACACCCGTGGAACGCGGCGGAAATCGCTCGGGACGCGGGCTGGACGAGGTCCGGGTCAAGTGCAGGAAACCCGCAGACGGACACTAGCCCTGCGAACGGTTGGTCGGCGTCACCGCCTCGCTGGCACTGTCCGCGATCCGCCACAGATAGAGGCTGGCGTAGGTGCGATACGGTCCCCAGCGTTCGCCGCGCTCAAGCAGCGCCTTCGGCGTCGGTGCCTGCTCGGCCTTGTCCACCATGCCGGCGCCCTTGCGCACACCGAGGTCGTCGATCGGCAACACGTCCGGCCGCCCCAACCGGAACATCAGCATCATCTCGACCGTCCAGCGGCCGATTCCGCGGATAGGCACCAGCGCCTCGATGATCGCCTCGTTGTCCAGCGAAGCCATCTGCCGCAGCGTCGGGATCTCGCCACGCGACTCGCGCAGCGCGAGATCGCGCAGCGCCAGGGTCTTGTTGCCGGACACGCCGCAGGCACGCAGCCCGGCATCGTCGATGCGACCGAGAGTGTCGAAATGCAGGCGGGTGCTGCCGATCGCAGCCTCGACCCGCCCCACGATCGTCGAGGCCGCCTTGCCGCTGAGCTGCTGGAACAGGATCGCCCTCGCCAGCGCGTCGACCGGATCGAAGCGCCGGCGCCAGCGCGGATCCGGGCCGATCGGCCCGATCCGGCGCATCCAAGTGCCCAGCCTGCGATCGCATCGCGCCAGATGCGCGAAAGCGGCGTCGGTGTCGAAGCCACGTACGTGACGGGGCATCGTTCAGTGCCTCGCCGCGTCGACGGCGTAGCCCAGCCACGCCAGGATCATCAGGCTGGCGCCGGCCGGCGCCAGCCGTGTCGGCCAGCCCAGCACATGCGCGGCGACCAGACTGCCGGAGAACAGCAACACGCCGACCAACAATCCGGCCAGGGCCGCCCGTCCGAGCCGACGCATCGTCCGCGGCGCCAGCGCACACAACGCGAGGCCATGGCCGAACACGAATGCCGCTGCCAGCTGCAGCTGCGCCCTCGCATCCACCCCGGCCGCATGCGCGGCATAGGCGGCCAGGGCGATCGACAGCGCCGCCAGCAACGCCCCGGCGCTGGCCAGCCCCCGCTGCAGCGGCGAAGTCGGCAGGAGAAGGGCAGCGGAGGCTTCGAGCATGGCGAACCTGGGGGCGGCGTCGGGGTCCCGACGATATCAGGCCGGCAAAAGAAAAGCGCCGCACGAGGCGGCGCCTTTCCCGGGGCCGATCCGTGCGGACGGACCGGCTGCGACAGGATTGCCCCCTGTCGGCTTACTTGACCGACCAGTAGACGTTGAAGTCGCCTTCCTCGGTGAAACCCTTCTCGATGCCGTTCTTCCAGTCCTCGTACGGACGATCGACGGTCTCGTAACCGTGGGTCAGGGCCCAGGCCCGCAGCGCATCGCGCACCTTGGCGAGGTTGGCCATGTGGCCCACGAACGGCACCATCGCGACCTTGGAGCCTTCCGAGTAGACCGCCTCGACCGGCCCCTCGACCTTGATGTCGAGCTTGACGGCATCGGCGGCCGGCGCGGCGGCGGCGGTAGCCTCGGCCTGGTCCTCGCCCTCTTCGGCATTGCCGTTGCCTTCGTCCTCGCTGTCGGCGCCGCCCTTCTTGCGCACCGGCTGGGCGACGTCGAACGAATAGGTCTCGGCGCCGAACTCGTTGGTGATGATGCGGACCGGGCCGGCGGCGACCAGGTCATTGGCGTCCATCACCTTCTTGATCCACTCCATGTTGCTCTTCATCTGGCGCGCGACCGCCTCGTTCTCGCGCGGCACCGCGGCGCGCACGATCAGCAGGTTCTCGGCCGGACGCTGCGACAGCTGCGGTGCCTTGCTCGGGTCGTCCTCGCCGAACACCGAGTAGTCATGATTCGGCACCGTCGCCAGCATGTTGCTCAGTCGGCTCAGGCTCAACTTCATGTCCTGGCCGAAATTGCTGGTCACGTACATGCCGGAGTAGCGGCCCAGCAGGTCCCAGCCGTACTCGACATCGTAGGTCTGGGTGATCATCACGTTGCGACCGCTGCGACCGGTCGGGGTCAGGGTGTAGGTGGTGCGCTCGTTCTTGCCACGTCCCCGGAACGGATTGTTGCCCTTCGGGTTGGAGGTCAATGCGTAGGTCACGCTCTTGTTCGGCTCGTTGCCGATGATCTCCCAGCTGCCGCTGCCCACTTCCTCGACGTCGGACTCGTAGTCCATTCGCGCGCCGACGCCTGATTCCGGGCCGGACAGCTTGAGCTCGATCGCCGGATCATGCAGCACCAGTGCGTTCCAGTCGTCGAAGCGGCGCAGGCTGTTGATCGTGTCGTACACGATCGTCAGCTTGCGGTTGGACTCGACGCTTTCCTCGAGGTGGCGGCGGTCGGGCAGCAGGACGCCGACCGTCAGGAACAGCACGGTCACGATGGCAACGGAAATCAGGATCTCGATCAGACGGGTCATTCAGGTTTTCTCCAGGGCCGACCCGGGACCAGACCGGGGCGCAGACCCCTAATCCTAACAAGGAAGCCGGGCCGGGCGCATTACCCATTGGCAGAAGGTTCGCCGGCCGGCGGAGGCGGGGTTTTCATGACAGCCGCCACCCCGCCGGGCCGGTGCGTGGCACCAGGCACCTGCCCCGTCCCCGGCCGGAGAGAGCAGCGTAACGCGAGCACGTCGTGCGGGCCGGGCATCCCGTCGATCAGACCAGTTGCAGCTCGAATGCCTTCAACACCGCCCGGGTGCGGTCGCGTATGCCGAGTTTTGACAGGGCGGGCGGCCAACGCCTGCGAGGCATCGCCTGGCCTGGCCGCGAGCGCCCGCCGTGCTGCGGCGGGCCGGGCATCCTGTCGATCAGACCAGTTGCAGCTCGAATGCCTTCAACACCGCCCGGGTGCGGTCGCGTACGCCGAGTTTTGACAGGATGTTGGAAACGTGGTTCTTGATCGTGCCCTCGGCCACGCCGAGCGAGTTGGCGATTTCCTTGTTGGAGAAACCGCCGGCCATCAGGCGCAGGATCTCGGTTTCGCGGTCGGTCAGCGGATCCGGGCGATCCAGGCTGACGAAGTCGTTGCGCATGTGCTCCAGTCCCGATAGCAACCGCTGCGTGACCGCCGGCTGCACCAGCGAACCGCCCTGGGCGACGGTCTGGATCGCGCCCACCAGCTGCTCGAGCGAGACGTCCTTGAGCAGGTAGCCCTTGGCACCGGCTTTCAGCCCCGCCAGCACCAGCTGGTCGTCGTCGAAGGTGGTCAGGATGATGGTCGGCGGCAGGCTGTCGGTCCGGGCCAGCGCCTGCAGCGCCTCCAGCCCCGACATCACCGGCATCCGCATGTCCATCAGCACGACATCGGGCTTGATCTCGGGAACCATTTCCACCGCCTGGCGCCCGTCGCCGGCCTCGGCCACCACCTCGATGCCCTCGGCCAGCGACAGCAGGGACCGTACCCCCTGCCGGACCAGGGTCTGATCGTCAACAAGCAATACGCGGATCATGCAACCGCTCCTTCAGGGGGGATCATCGTGGCCGGCAACATCAGGCGCAAGGCGAAGCCTGCCTGTGGCCGTGTTTCGATCTTCAGGTCGCCGCCGTACTGGCCGAGCCGCTCGCGCATGCCGCGCAGGCCGTTGCCGGACACGGGAGAGCTGGCACCCCGGCCGTCGTCGCGCGCTTCCATCACGATCATGTCGCCGTCCCGGTACGCCTTCACCCACAGATTACCCGCACCGGCGTGGCGGACGGTATTGGTGATGATTTCCTGGGTGCTGCGCAGCAGGATGTGCGCGCGCTCGGGGTCGTCGAGCGTCAGCGGCGACTCGATGTCCATGTGGATCCGCAGCGACGGCACGTTCTCCGCCAGCGGGCGCAGCGCCGCCTCCAGGTCGATCGCCCCGCCCTCGCGCAACTGGCTGACCGCCTCGCGGACGTCGGTCAACAGCAGCCGCGCGAGGGTGTGGGCCTGGCGCACGTGCTCCCGGACCCGCCCCTCGGACAGGTGGCCGGCAACTTCCAGGTTCAGGCTCAGCGCGGTCAGGTGGTGACCGAGCAGGTCGTGCAGCTCGCGCGAGATCCGGGTGCGCTCGTTGACCCGGGCACTCTCGGCCAGCAGGGCACGGGTCGCGCGCAGTTCCGAATTCAGCCGCCGCTGCTCCTCGCGGGCCAGCGACTGCTGGCGCGCGACCAGGCTGGTCACGAACACGAAGCCCGAGAAACCGGCGTACAGCACCGACTGCATCACCGCCTCGAAGATCGGCAGGTCCAGGCGGACATACACCGGGACGATGATCAGCTGGCTCATCACCAGCCACGCGATACCGACCCACAACGGCAGCATCCACGGCAGGACGCTGGCGGTCACCATCAGCAGGATGCTGCCCAGCCCGGTTTCGGTGAAGTAGCTGACCCCGACCGCGCTGGCGGTCAGCACCAGCAACGAGACCTGGTCGAACCAGCCGGTCTGGCGGAAGCCGAGCTGACGGGTCAGCCAGGCGTAGCTGATGCCGAACAGGGCGTAGGCCGAGATCGCCGCCCACGGCACCGACTGCAGCGCGCCGGCGCCATCGAGGATCCCGCCCGCCTCCAGCAGCCAGGACCATGAATAGAGGTAAAGCAGCGGCACCCCGACCACGACCCAGGTGAACAGGCCCGCATAGCGCAGCAGTCGGGAATGGTTCAGGCGATTCAGCATCCCGGCATGCTAGCCCTATCAGGGACTTGCGTAGCCGTCCGAAAGTCATGGAATCGTCATCGCCCAGTCGCCCGGACCCCGCAGCCATGCGATAATCCGCGATGCTGGCGCCGCACGCGTCGGCCCGAAACATCATGGAGTCAGGAATGTCGATCGTCGTCCGCGACGTGCGCGAGCACGAGCTGGATTCCGTCCTTGCCCTCAACAACGCCGCCGGACCCGCCATCCTGCCGCTCGATGCGGCCCGGGTGCGTCACTTCTACGATACCGCCGAGTACTTCCGCGTCGCCCTGCGCGACGACATGCTCGCCGGCTTCCTGATCGGCGTCGGCAGCGGCTCGGACCACGACAGCAGCAACTTCCGCTGGTTCCGCGAGCGCCACGCGGACTTCTTCTACATCGACCGCATCGTGGTCGCCAGCCGGCGCCGCGGCGGCGGCGTCGGCCGCGCGCTCTATGCCGACGCGCAGAGCTACGCCGAGCTGCGCTATCCGCAGATGGCCTGCGAGGTGTTCCTCGAGGGCGGCCACGACCCGGCGCTGCTGTTCCACGGCAGCTTCGGCTTCCGCGAGGTCGGCCAGCACGTGATGCCCGAGGTTGGCATCCGCACCGCGATGCTGATGAAGGCGCTGTGCAGCTACCCCTGGGTTCGCGAGACCTACGGTGACGACCTGCCCGACGAGGACTGGGTCCGCGCGCGCCGGACGGTCGCCACCACGCCGCGCCTGACCGGAACCACCGGCCGATGAGCGCGGCGGCAATGGACTATGAACAGGCAGGCGAACTGAAGATAGGTCAGGTCGGTATCGCCAACCTCCGCGTCCGCACACTCGACGTGACGCGCCTGATCGACGAGATGCGCCAGCGCGTCCAGCGCGCGCCCCGGCTGTTCGCCCGGGCGGCAGTGGTCATCGATTTCGGCGGCTTGCCGGAAGTCCCCGACGAGGCCACCGCCCGCGCCCTGCTCGACGGGCTGCGCGACGCCGGCGTGCTGCCGGTCGCCCTCGCCTACGGGACCACCGCGACCGAGCGCCTGTCCGAGGCGTTGGGACTGCCCCTGCTGGCCAAGTTCCGCGCCCAGTACGAGCGCAGCGACGCGGCCGCTCCGGCGCCGGTCGCGGCCCAGGAAGCGCCCCGTCCGGCCCCCGCGGCTGCTAGCGCCCCGGCATCCGCCGCCGGGCCCGGACCCAGCCCCGGCCTGATCCAGGCCGCGCCGGTCCGTTCCGGCCAGCAGATCTACGCCGACAACCGCGACCTGACCGTGCTGACCTCGGTCGGCGCCGGCGCGGAGGTGATCGCCGACGGTTCGGTCCATATCTACGGCCCGCTGCGCGGTCGCGCGCTCGCCGGCGCCCAGGGCAACGAAAAAGCCCGTATCTTCTGCCGAGAGTTCCACGCGGAGCTGGTGGCCGTGGCCGGGCACTATCGCGTGCTCGAAGACATCCCTTCCGACCTGCGCGGCAAAGCCGTGCAGATCTGGCTGGAAGACCAACAACTAAAAATCGCGGCACTGGACTGATGCCGCACCATCGGAGGACTTGAACTTGGCCGAAATCATCGTAGTCACGTCAGGCAAGGGCGGCGTCGGCAAGACCACCACCAGCGCGAGCCTCGCCTGCGGCCTCGCCCGCCGCGGGCACAAGGTCGCGGTCATCGATTTCGACGTCGGCCTGCGCAACCTCGACCTGATCATGGGCTGCGAGCGCCGCGTCGTGTACGACTTCGTCAACGTGGTCAACGGCGAATCCACGCTCAAACAGTCGCTGATCAAGGACAAGCGCTTCGACAACCTGTACGTGCTGGCCGCGTCGCAGACCCGCGACAAGGACGCGCTGACGATGGAAGGCGTGGAGAAGGTGCTCAAGGAACTGGCCGACGACGGCTTCGACTACATCGTCTGCGACTCGCCGGCCGGCATCGAGAAGGGCGCCTACCTGGCGATGTACTTTTCCGACCAGGCCGTGGTCGTGGTCAATCCCGAGGTCTCCTCGGTCCGCGACTCCGACCGCATTCTCGGCCTGCTGTCTTCGAAGACGAAGAAGGCCGAGAACGGCGAGCGGGTCAAGGAACACCTGCTGCTGACCCGTTACAGCCCCAAGCGCGTGGAGACCGGCGAGATGCTCAGCGTCGGGGACGTCGAGGAGATCCTGGGCCTGAAGACGATCGGCGTGATTCCCGAGTCGACCGACGTGCTCAACGCCTCGAACAAGGGCGAGCCGGTGATCCTCGACACCGAATCCGACGCGTCGCAGGCCTACGACGACGCGGTCGCCCGCCTGCTCGGCGACACCCGCCCGATGCGTTTCACCACCGTGGAGAAGAAGGGCTTCTTCAGCAAGATGTTCGGAGGCTGATGATGGGACTGTTCGACTTCCTGCTGGCCAAGAAGCAGACCGCCTCGGTCGCCAAGGACCGCCTGCGGATCATCGTCGCCCACGAGCGCGCGACCCGTGGCGGTCCCGACTACCTGCCGACCCTGCAGCGCGAACTGCTGGAAGTGATCCGCAAGTACGTCAACGTCGACGCCGAGGCGGTGAAGGTCGACCTGATCGGCGAAGGCGACAACAAGGTGCTGGACATCTCGGTCGCGCTGCCGGAAAACACCGCCCAGGCGTGAGAGCGGAAGGAAGGCGGGACATACCGGGAACTCCGTTCTTGCCCCGGCCGCCTGACTCCCGACGCTTCACCCGCTTCCCCCGTTCATGCTGACCCTCGCCGACATCGCCTTCGACGACGCCGCCCGCCTGCTCGCCGGCTACGGCCTTCGGCTGGAACGCGTGGCCGACGGCGCCGGAATCCCCGGCAGCTACTGGGGCGACTGCGAGGCCGGACTGATCGGCTGCACCGTCTACGCCCGCGGCGATACGCCGGTGCATTCGCTACTGCACGAGGCGGCGCACCTGATCGTACTGCCGCCGGAGCGCCGCGCCGCCGTCCACACCGACGCCACCGACTCGATCGAGGAGGAGGACGCCGTCTGCGTATTGCAGGCCCTGCTCGGCGATGCCCTCCCCGGCGTGGGTCGCACACGCGTGCTCGCCGACATGGACGCCTGGGGCTACACCTTCAGGCTGGGGTCCGCGCGGGACTACTTCGAGCGCGATGCCGGTGCCGCGTGGAAGTGGCTGCAGGCCCGCGGTCTCGCCGACGCCGTGTCGCGCAGGCTGGTCCCACCGTCCGCCCCCGGACGGACCACCGTCGCGACGGGCCGGCACTGATCTCACTTGCGTCGGCTACGGGGGAACTCTAGCCTTCCCAGTTCAGCGCATCGACGCGACCCTGTTCGAGGAGAGCTACCCATGAAACCCGTCCGCGCGCTACTCGCGCTCAGCGTCACCGCCGCCGTGCTCGGCCTGTCCGCCTGCTCCCGCGACGGCGGCGAGGATGCCGCCGGCACCGCGACCGCGCCGGAAGGCGAGACCGCCGACCAGTTCATCGCCCGCGTCAACGACGAAATGCGTGCGATGTATCCGGAGATCACCTCGGCCCAGTGGCTCGCCTCCACCTACATCAACAGCGACAGCCAGCTGATCGCGTCCAAGGCCAACGAGCGCATGCTCGCCCAGCTCAACAGCTGGATCGAGCAGGCCCGGAAGTTCGAGGGCCAGGAAATGTCGCCGCAGACCGCGCGCTCGATCCAGTTGCTCAAGCTCGGGACGTCGATGCCGGCACCGAAGGATCCGGCCAAGCTGGAGGAACTGGCCAAGCTGGCGACCAAGATGGAAGGCATGTACGGCGCCGGTACCTACTGCAAGGGCGAAGGCGACGACAAGCAATGCCGCCAGCTCGGCGAACTCGAGGACGTGCTGCGCCACGACCGCGACTACGACGACCAGCTCGATGCCTGGCGGGGCTGGCACACCATTTCGGTGCCGATGCGGCAAGATTACACCCGCTTCGTCGAACTGGTGAACGACGGCGCCCGCGAAATGGGATACGCGGACGCCGGCGAGATGTGGCGCTCCGGCTACGACATGACCCCGGTCGAGATCGCGGCGGAGACCGACCGGCTGTGGGGCCAGGTCAAGCCGCTGTACGAACAGCTGCATTGCTATACCCGCACGCGTCTGGAGGCCAAGTACGGTGCCGACAGGGGCGCGGTCGCAGGCGGCATGCTGCCGGCCCACCTGATGGGCAACATGTGGCAGCAGGACTGGGGCAATCTGTGGGACATCCTCGCGCCGTACCGGAGCGCCGGCAATCTCGACATCACCGGCGCACTGGAAAGCCAGTGGCAGCAGAACTTCTCCACCGAGATGGCCAGGCACCGTGGCGAGCGCAATGCGTCCGACCTGGTCGAGATGGAGCGCGCTGCCGACCTCGCCACCGCCCGCCAGATGACCGAGCGCGCCGAGGACTTCTACACCTCACTGGGCATGCCCAAGTTGCCGGCCACGTACTGGGACAAGACCCAGTTCATCAAGCCTCGCGACCGCGATGTGGTCTGCCACGCCAGCGCCTGGCCGATGGACATGGCCGACGATGTGCGCACCAAGATGTGCATCAAGCCGAACGAGGAAGACTTCACCACGATCTACCACGAGCTCGGCCACGTCTATTACTACCTGCTGTACAAGGACCAGCCGCCGATCTTCCAGGCCGGCGCCCACGACGGCTTCCATGAGGCGATCGGCGACACCATCGTTCTGGCGATGACGCCGGAGTACCTGCACTCGATCGGCCTGGTCGGCGAGCCGCAACAGAGCGAGCAGGCGCTGATCAACGCGCAGATGCGCATGGCGCTGGCCAAGGTCTCGTTCCTGCCGTTCGGCCTGATGATCGATCGCTGGCGCTGGGGTGTGTTCGACGGCACGATCAAGCCGGAGGACTACAACAAGGCCTGGTGGGACCTGAAGGCGAAATACCAGGGCGTCGCCCCGGTGACCTCGCGCGGCGAGGAGTTCTTCGACCCGGGCGCCAAGTACCACGTGCCGGGCAACACCCCGTACACCCGTTATTTCCTCTCGCACGTGCTGCAGTTCCAGTTCTACAAGGCGCTGTGCGATGCCTCCGGCCACGAGGGCCCGCTGTACGAATGCAGCTTCTACGGCGACAAGGAAGCGGGCGAGAAATTCCAGGCGATGCTCGGCAAGGGTGCAAGCCAGCCGTGGCAGCAGACCCTGAAGGAGCTGACCGGCGGCGAGACCATGGACGCCTCGGCGGTACTGGAGTACTTCGCGCCGTTGCAGGACTGGCTCAAGCAGCAGAACGAGGGCAAGACCTGCGGCTGGCAGGCGAGCGCCGCCCCGGCACCGGCCGCCCCGGCCGCCGAAGGTGGCGATACCGCAGCGGAACAGGAGCAGCCGGCCAAGGGCTGATCGCCGCCATCGCGCTGCAACAAAAGGGCCGGCGATTGCCGGCCCTTTTGCTTTGCCTTGTCACCGTTTTGCGCATGAGCAAAGGCTCCGGCGCTTTGAATCAAGGTCGAAGGCTTCCGCCACCAAGGCGGCGGGTAACTTTTCTTTGTTGGCCCAAAGAAAAGTCACCAAAAGAAAGGGCCTCCCCGACAGAGCTCAATCGTGAACGGTGGATGCTTCGGGATTTTTCGACTCGCCATCCATGGCTCGATCGAAAAACGGCGCGCGGTGCGGGCAGGCGTGGCTCCAGTGGGAGATCAAGATCGGCTTGATGCTGTTGCTGTCGATCTTCGGCGACTTAAAGCACGCCGAGCACCGCAGGTCGAAGCGGTCGTAGAGGTGCCCATGTCTGAGCGTCGCGAAGCGGCGCGAGTTTGGGCACCGTGCCGCTTCGAGCGAGGAGCGCAGGGGACCGGGGCGGCGCAGCCGACCCGGCGGGCGTCAGGAGCAGGCGGTTTTGGTTACTTTTGCCAAGACAAAAGGAACCCGCCGATAGGCGGAAGCCTTTGATCTTGATTCAAAGCTCTGGAACCTCTGACTCAGGTTCCGGCGCTGGGTGAATTCCGGACGGGCAAGACCGCCAGCATCCGCTCCGCCACATGGGTGGCGGAAGCCGTTGACTCCCACAGAAGCCAGAGAAGCCGGGCGACACCAGCCCACACAATCGATCAACGGCAACTGCCAAAAAGCAGGGCGATCAGCCCTGCCCCTTGGCCTTGGCGAAGGCCGCCGCCAACGCGTTGTTCGGCGGCGGCGCGCTGCGCCCGGCATTCCCGTCAGGGCGCCCGCCCTGACGGGCGCCGCCGCGTCCGCCCGAAGGGCCACGATCGTCACGCTGTCCGCGCGGCTCCCGCTGCGGCGCGGTCGCCGGATCGAGGCGCCGCGACAGCGCGATGCGCTTGCGCGGGATGTCGACCTCGAGCACCCGCACCTTGACCACGTCGCCGGCCTTGACCACCTCGCGCGGATCCTTGACGTAACGATCGGCCAGCTCGGAGATGTGCACCAGCCCATCCTGGTGCACGCCGATGTCGATGAAGGCCCCGAAGGCGGCGACGTTGCTGACCACCCCTTCGAGGATCATGCCCTCGCGCAGGTCCTTGATGTCTTCGACGCCATCGACGAACTTCGCCGCCTTGAACTCGGGACGCGGATCGCGGCCGGGCTTCTCAAGCTCCTTCAGGATGTCGCGCACGGTCGGCACGCCGAACCTGTCGTCGGTGAACTGCTCGGGCTTGAGCGCGCGCAATGCGGCGATGTCGCCGACCAACTGTTTCACTCCGCGACCCGAGGCGGCGAGGATGCGTTCGACCACCGGGTAGGCCTCCGGGTGCACCGCCGACGCGTCGAGCGGCTGCTCGCCGTCGTTGATGCGCAGGAAGCCCGCGCACTGCTCGAAGGTCTTCTCGCCCAGCCGCGGCACCTTCAGCAAGGCCCTGCGGCTGGCGAAAGGGCCGTTCTGGTCGCGATGGACGACGATGTTCTCGGCGACCGTCGTCGACAGACCGGACACCCGCGCCAGCAAGGCGGCGGATGCGGTGTTGAGGTCGACGCCGACCGCGTTCACGCAGTCTTCGACCCGGGCGTCGAGCGCACGCGCCAGCCGATACTGGTCGACGTCGTGCTGGTACTGGCCGACGCCGATCGCCTTGGGCTCGATCTTGACCAGCTCTGCGAGCGGGTCCTGCAGGCGCCGCGCGATCGACACCGCGCCGCGCAGGGAGACGTCGAGGCCCGGGAACTCCTTCGCCGCGAACTCGGACGCCGAATACACCGAGGCGCCGGCCTCGCTGACGACGATCTTCTGCATCTTCAGCTCCGGCGCGAGCTTGATCAGGTCGCCGGCCAGCTTGTCGGTCTCCCGGCTGGCGGTGCCATTGCCGATCGCGATCAGCTCCACGCCGTGCTTGACGCACAGTGCGCGCAGCACGTGCAGCGATGCGTCCCACTGCCGTTTGGGTTCATGCGGGTAGATCGTCGCGGTGTCGACCAGCTTGCCGGTGCGGTCGACCACCGCGACCTTGACGCCGGTGCGCAGCCCCGGATCGAGGCCGAGCACGGCCTTCGGTCCGGCCGGCGCGGCCAGCAGCAGGTCCTTCAGGTTGTCGCCGAACACCTCGATCGCCTCCGCCTCGGCCTTCTCGCGGGCCTGGCCGAACAGGTCGAGCATCAGGTGCAGATGCAGCTTGGCCTTCCAGGTCAGCCGGCAGGTATCAAGCAGCCACTTGTCGGCGGCTCGTCCCTGGGCCCTCACTCCGACGTGCGCGGCGACGCGACCCTCGGCCTGCGCATGTCCGGCTTCGGCATCGCTGCCCGGATCGAGGTCGAGGAACAGGAACTCCTCACGACGGCCGCGGAACAGCGCCAGCAACCGGTGCGAGGGAATCCTCGACAGCGGCTCGGCATGCTCGAAGTAGTCGCGATACTTGGCGCCCTCGGCCTCCTTGCCCTCGGCCACGCGCGAACGGATCGTGCCGACCTCCTGCAGCCACTGGCGCAGCTCGCCGACCAGGGCCGCATCCTCGGCCCAGCGCTCCATCAGGATCGCGCGTGCGCCGTCGAGCGCGGCCTTGGCATCGGCGACGCCCTTGTCCGCATCCACGTACTCGGCGGCCGCGGACTCCGGCTCCTGCGCCGGATCGGCGAGCAGACCGTCGGCCAACGGTTCCAGTCCGGCTTCGCGGGCGATCTGCGCCTTGGTGCGGCGCCTGGGCTTGTACGGCAGGTACAGGTCCTCCAGCCGGGCCTTGCTGTCGGCCGCCTCGATGTCCGCGCGCAGTTCGTCGCTCAGCTTGCCCTGCTCCTCGATACTGGCCAGCACCGCCGCGCGGCGATCCTCCAGTTCGCGCAGGTAGGTCAGGCGCACCTCGAGATTGCGCAACTGGGTGTCGTCCAGGCCGCCGGTGACCTCCTTGCGGTAGCGGGCGATGAACGGCACGGTCGCGCCTTCGTCGAGCAGGCCGATCGCGGCGACCGCCTGCGCGGGTTGGGCGCCGATCTCCTCGGCGATCTGGCGGGCGATGTGGGCGGCGACGGCAGGCGAGGCGGAGCGGCTTTCGGACATCGGGACGTGCAGGGCCTTTTAGGTACGGGACGCCGATTGTGGCAACCCCCGGCGCCGGGCGATACCCGTTGACAAGCCGGAACGCAGTCTGCAGGCCCGGGCTCCCGCTGGCGGAGCCGGACGGCGACGTCGTTGGCGCGGCCGGCTGCCGGCCATGTCGCCCCGCGGACCACGGCGGCTTGCCGCATCTGGCGCCTTCGTCCCCGACGGCCCGGTACCATGACCACCTCCCCCGACGCCGGAGCGCCCCATGCCTGCCGCCGAAACGCCCCCGTTCAAGCTGCTGCAACTCGACCACGTCGTCCTGCGCGTGCGTGACATCGCGCGGATGGAGGTGTTCTATTGCGAGGTGCTGGGCTGCACGGTCGAGAAGCGCCAGCCGGCGGTCTCGATGGTGCAGCTGCGCGCCGGGAGCTCGCTGATCGACCTGGTCGATGTCGAGGGCCGTATCGGCCGCGCCGGCGGAGCACCGCCGGGCGACGAGGGCCGCAACATGGATCATCTGTGCCTCGCGGTGGAACCGTTCGAACGCGAGGCGATCGTCGCCCACCTGCAGGCGCACGGCGCACGCGTCGGCGAATTCGGTTCGCGCTACGGCGCGATGGGCGAGGGCCCGTCGCAGTACCTGTTCGATCCGGAGGGCAACATGATCGAGCTGAAGGGGCCGCCGGACGTCCCCGCGATCGCGATGGCGGCCACGTCCTGATGCCCTCCCCCCCCGCAGGCGGGCAGGCACCCGCTATCCCGCTGCGCCGCCTGGCGGTACTGCTGGGCGGACTGGCGATGTTCGGCCCGTTCGCGATCGACACGATCTTCCCGGCATTCGGCGAGATGCGCACGCAGTTCGGCGTCGACCGCGTCGCGATCCAGCAGACACTGAGCGCCTACCTGGTCGCGTATGCGTTGATGAGCATCGTGCATGGCCCGCTGTCCGATGCGTTCGGCCGTCGCCGCGTGATCCTCGGGGGGCTGGCGGTGTTCACCGTCGCCTCGGTCGGCTGCGCACTGGCGCCCGACCTGCACACCTTGCTGGCCTTCCGCGTGCTGCAGGGGCTCTCGGCCGGCGTCGGCATGATCGTCGGACGGGCGGTGATCCGCGACGTGCTGCATGGCGACGACGCCCAACGGCTGATGAGCCAGGTGTCGATGATCTTCGGCATCGCGCCGGCGGTGGCGCCGGTGATCGGCGGATGGATCCTCGGCTGGAGCCACTGGCCGGCGATCTTCTGGTTCCTTGTGCTGTTCTCGCTGCTGCTGTTCGCCGGCACCTGGATGGTGCTGCCGGAGACCCATCCGGCGGAGGCGCGCCTGCAGCTGGTACCGCGCCGGCTGCTGCGCGACTACACGGCGATCTTCGTCAATCCGCGCTTCCAGCGGCTTGCGGCGGCGGGTGCGTTCAACTTCGCCGCGCTGTTCCTGTACATCGCCTCGGCCCCGGTGTTCGTGATGGACATCCTGCACCTGGACGAATCGCAGTTCGGCTGGTTCTTCATCCCGATGATCAGCGGCATGGTGCTCGGCGCGTTCGCGTCGGGACGCGCGGCCGGGCGGATCAGCGGCACCCGGCTGTCGCGGATCGGCTTCGCCTGCTGCGGGGTCGCCGTGCTGTCGAACATCGGCTACACCCTGCTGGCCGATCAGCCGTCGGTGCCCTGGGCGATCCTGCCGATGGTGCTGAACGCGTTCGGCATCGCGCTGGTGTTCCCGATCCTGACCCTGGCGATCCTCGACATGTATCCGCGCCAGCGCGGTTCGGCATCGTCGCTGCAGGCCTTCACCGGCCTGGTCCTGCATTCGCTGGTCGCCGGCGTGGTGTCGCCGCTGCTCAGCCGCGAACCGCTGTGGCTGGCGATCGGGGCGGCGGTGTTCGCATTCCTCGGCTGGGCATTCTGGCGCTGGGAGGTCAGCTTCGGCGGCACCCCGACGTGTCCGAGCGAGCCCGCCGCACTGGAACCTACCGACCGGCTCTGACCGGTCCGCGGCCGGGCTGAACCGGCCCCCGGCGACGCGCCAAACCGGTGGCCCGACCCGTTATAATCGTCGCGTCCACGTGGTGGGAGAAGCGACCGGTACTTGCGCAGCCCTCGGCTGCGTCCCGGCCGCTGCCGAAGGCGCAACGCCCGTAATCGCTCAGGCCCAGCACCACCCGTGGTTCCAAAACTCTGGAGAGACCGGCGGCCCGCCATGATTCCCGGGCCCCACCGGCGCCGAAGGGGCAAGAAGCAGGGCCTCCAGGAGGTGAATCCTCCCCCGGCCGCCTGTCGAGGCACGCTTCCAAACTCTCAGGCAAAAGGACAGAGGGGCGCTTCACGTGCGGCGACGCACGCCCGGCCATCGCCAATTCCGGACGCCCCTGCCATGACCCATACGCCTTCCCAGCGCAAGCCGTCGCTGAACGAGCTCGAGCACCACGACGCGTTCATCGCCCGTCACATCGGTCCCAACGACGCGGAAATCGCCCACATGCTCGGCGTGATCGGTTACGACTCGCTCGATGCGATGACCGACGCGATCGTTCCCGCCAACATCAAGTCGGCGCAGGCGCTGGCGCTGCCGGAATCGCTGACCGAGGTCGAGGCGCTGGCGAAGATCCGCGCCATCGCCGGCCGCAACCAGGTCTTCCGCAGCTTCATCGGCCAGGGCTATTACGGCACCCATACGCCGAACGTCATCCTGCGCAACATCCTCGAGAACCCGGCCTGGTACACCGCCTACACCCCATACCAGGCGGAGATCTCGCAGGGGCGGATGGAGGCGCTGATCAATTTCCAGACGATGTGCGCCGATCTCACCGGCATGGAGATCGCCAACGCATCTCTGCTCGACGAAGCCACCGCCGCGGCCGAGGCGATGACCCTGGCCAAACGCTCGTCGAAGTCGAAGTCGAACGTGTTCTTCGTTTCCGAGAACGTGCACCCGCAGACGCTGGAGGTGCTGCGCACCCGCGCCGAGCCGCTGGGCATCGAGCTTCATGTGGGTGCCGATGCCGCGGCCGCCGACGTCGACAGCTACGGCGTGCTGCTGCAGTATCCGGACACCTTCGGGCGGATCAACGACTACAGGGCGCTGGCCGAGGCCGTGCATGCGCGCAACGGACTGGTCTGCGTGGCCACCGACCTGCTCGCGCTGACCCTGATCGCCGCGCCCGGCGAATGGGGTGCGGACATCGTGGTCGGCAACAGCCAGCGCTTCGGCGTGCCGTTCGGCAACGGCGGCCCGCACGCCGCATTCATGGCCTGCCGCGACGCCTACAAGCGCTCGATGCCGGGCCGCCTGATCGGCGTTTCCGTCGATGCGGAGGGCAAGCCGGCCTACCGCCTGACCCTGCAGACCCGCGAGCAGCACATCCGGCGCGAGAAGGCGACCAGCAACATCTGTACCGCGCAGGTGCTGCTGGCGGTGATGGCGGGCATGTATGCGGTCTACCACGGCCCGGAGGGCCTGACCCGGATCGCCCGTCGCGTGCACCGGCTGGCGACGATCCTGGCAGGCGGCCTGCGCGCGGCCGGCGTCGCGGTCGACGATGGCTACTTCGACACCCTGCACGTCTGCGGCGTCGATGCCGCGGCGATCCACGCCAGGGCCAGCGCGGCCGGCATCAATCTGCGCCGGATCGACGGGAGCCGCGTCGGCATCAGCCTCGACGAGACCGCCACCCGCGAGGACATCGTCGCGATCGCCGGACTGTTCGGCGCGGCGCTCGACGTCGATGCGCTCGACGCATCCGTGGCCGACGCGCTGCCGGCCGGCCTGGTCCGCACCAGCGCGTTCCTCTCCCACCCCGTGTTCAACACCCATCACAGCGAGCACGAGTTGCTGCGCTACATGCGGTCGCTGGCCGACAAGGACCTGGCGATGGATCGCACGATGATCCCGCTGGGCAGCTGCACGATGAAGCTCAATGCCACCGCGGAGATGATCCCGGTGACCTGGCCGGAGTTCGCCAACATCCATCCGCTGGCCCCGGCCGAGCAGATGCAGGGTTACAGGGAACTGATCGACGGGCTGGAAAAGATGCTCGTCGAGTGCACCGGCTACGACGCGGTCAGCCTGCAACCGAACTCCGGCGCGCAGGGCGAGTTCGCCGGCCTGCTGGCGATCCGCGCCTACCACCGCGCCAACGGCCAGCCGCAGCGCGACATCTGCCTGATCCCCGAGTCCGCGCACGGCACCAATCCGGCCTCGGCCCAGATGTGCGGCATGCAGGTCGTGGTGACGAAGTGCGATGCCAACGGCAACGTCGACGTCGACGACATCCGCGCCAAGGCCGAGAAGTACAGCGACCGCCTGGCCGCGCTGATGATCACCTATCCCTCGACCCATGGCGTGTTCGAGGAGGATGTGGTCGCGATCTGTGACGCCGTCCACCGGCACGGTGGCCAGGTGTACACCGACGGCGCCAACATGAATGCCTTGGTCGGCCTGGCCAAACCGGGCAAGTGGGGCTCGGACGTCTCGCATCTGAACCTGCACAAGACCTTCTGCATTCCGCACGGCGGCGGTGGCCCGGGCGTCGGGCCCTGCGCGGTCAAGGCGCACCTCGCGCCGTACCTGCCGAACTCGTTCGGCGGCGATGCCGCAGCGGCGGGCGGCGGCGTCGGCATGGTCAGCGCGGCGACCTGGGGCAGCGCCAGCATCCTGCCGATCAGCTGGATGTACATCACGCTGATGGGCCGCGAAGGCCTGCGCCGCGCGACCCAGGTGGCCCTGCTCAACGCCAACTACATCGCCCGGCGACTGGCGCCGCATTACGAGACGCTGTACACCGGCCGCAACGGCCTCGTCGCGCACGAGTGCATCCTCGACCTGCGTCCGCTGAAGGACGCCACCGGCGTGTCTGCCGAGGACGTCGCCAAGCGCCTGATCGACTTCGGCTTCCATGCCCCGACCCTGAGCTTCCCGGTCGCTGGCACGCTGATGGTCGAGCCGACCGAGAGCGAGTCGCTGCACGAGCTGGACCGCTTCATCGACGCGATGATCGAGATCCGCGAGGAAATCCGCGCGATCGAGGATGGCCGCCTGGAACGCGATGACAACCCGCTGGTCAACGCACCGCACACGGCAACGATGGTCGCCGCCAGCGAATGGGCGCATGCCTATCCGCGCGAATTGGCCGCGTTCCCGCTGCCGGTGCTCAAGCAGCAGAAGTACTGGCCGCCGGTCGCGCGCGTCGACAACGTCCACGGCGACAAGAACGTGTTCTGCAGCTGCATCCCGGTGGACGCGTTCAAGGACGAGGAAGAAGCTACCGAAGCCTGAGCTTCCACCAGCCTGGGTCACACGGAAACCCCGCACATGCGGGGTTTTCCGTGTGCGGACCGGGACGATGGACCGCTTTCCGCCCGAAGGGCAGCCGCATCACCTCGCCCTGCGGATCCGGGATGGCCACGACGCACGTCCCGCTCAAGCAGCAGAGGCCACCGGCGCTGGTCGCCCCGAAACCCCGGCATCGCGATGGCGTCGATTGCGGGGCCGCCGGACCGGCCATTCCGCACTCAACAAGTTTCGCGGCGCATCGACAGTACGTCCAGCGCTTCGGCGATGGTCGAGGCTTCCATCGCATCGTCGATCCGCCAACGGCCCGGCGCGGCCAGGACTATCCGATGCGCCGCCCGGTCGGGATTCCCCTCCAGACCATAGCCGCAGCGGCGCAACGCGCGCGACAGCCAGAGCGTCGCCACGTCGTCGCCTTCGACATGGACGCAACGGCCGGCCGCCATGGCGCTCTCGAAGCGGCCGGAATCCAGCGAGAACGCCAGGTTCTCCTGGTCGAACGCGGAGCCGACGGCGCCGGACAACGCCACGTCTTCCGGCGCGCCGTCGACGAAGCGCCCCCCTCCCGGCAGCAGCCACAGCCGGTCGGCGGTCTGCAGCGACAGCTCCAGGTCGTGGCTGGACAGGACGATCGCAACGCCCTGCTCGGCGGCGATCCTGCGCAGGGTGTCGATGATGGTGACCCGGCTCGGCAGGTCGAGGAAGGCGGTGATCTCGTCGAGGAGCATCATGTCCGGCTGCTGCGCAAGCGCGCGCGCGATCATCACCCGCTGCCGTTCGCCGTCGCTGAGGCTGTCGACCATGCGAGCGGCCAGGTGCGCCCCGCCAACCTGATCCAGCGCAGCGACAGCAATGCGACGGTCCTCTTCCGACAGGACGCCGGCCCAGCCGGTATGGGGCTGGCGCCCCATCTCGACCAGCTCCATCACACCGAGCGCGCCGACCTGCGGACGTTCGGTCAGCACCACCGCGATCCGTCGCGCGCGCTCGACCCCGCGCAAGGCAGTCACCGGCCGGCCATGCAGCCGTACCTGGCCCGCGACCGGCGCCAGGAAGCCGCCGAGCGTGCGCAGCAAGGTCGACTTGCCCTGTCCGTTGCGGCCGAGCAGGCAGACGAACTCGCCGGCGGCCACCGCCGTGACCGGCGGCAGCGTCGCCAGCACCTTGCGGCCGTAGCCGATCTGCAGACCTTCCAGTACCAGCATGTCAGCCTCCCGTCGCGCGCAGGCTGCGCGACCTGAGCAGCAGGGCGATCACCATCGGTGCGCCGAGGATGGCGAGGATCGCGTTGAGGTGCAGGAAGTGCTGGCTCCACGGCAGGTGCACGACGAAGTCCGCGCTCAACGCCAACAGCGCCCCCAGCAGTACGGTCGCCGGAATCAGCGCGCCGATCCGTGCGGAGCCGGTCAGCCCGCGCGCCAGATGCGGCGTGATCAAGCCGACGAAGGCCACCGGCCCACAGAACGCGGTGACCGGCGCGGCCAGCAGGATCGTGGCGGTCAGCACCAGACGGCGCAGTCGCGGTACGTTCACGCCCAGGCTCTCGGCATAGGTCTCGCCCAGCAGCAGCGCGGTCAGCGGTTTCGCCAGCCACACCGCCAGCGCCAGTCCCGCCAGCAACGGCGGCAGCAGGGTTGCGAAATCCGGCCACACCACGGAAGCGAACGTGGCGTCGTTCCATGAAGAGAACAGGCGCGACTGGGTGCGATTGGTGAAGTGCAGCAGCACGCTGATCATGCCCTGCGCCAGGAAGCCCAGCATCAGGCCCAGCACCAGCAGGGTCACCGTGTGCACGCGACGCGCCATCGCCGCCATCGCCAGCGCGACGGCCAGCGTACCCAGCGCGGAGCCGGCGACGATGCCCAGGCCGGCCAGGCCGGTGATCAGCTCCAGCGCCGCGGGGCCGACCACCGCGCCGGCCACGACCACCAGCGCCGCACCGAACTGGCCGCCCGCCATCAGCCCCAGCGACCAGGCGTCGGCAAGCGGATTGCGGAACAGCGTCTGCATCAACAACCCGGCCAGCGCCAGCGCTCCACCGCCAACGACCGCGGCCAATACCCGCGGCAGGCGCAGCTCGACGACGATGCGCGACTCGGTCGTGCCGCTCTCGAACCCGGAGATCCCGCGCAGCACTTCGGCAGGAGACAGCACCACCTGACCGATCGCCAGGCTGGCCACCAGCGCTGCGAACAGCACGAGCAGAAGCGCGCCCACCGACAGCAGCGGCAGTGCGTTGCGGCGTCCGGACAGCGGCGCCATCGTCATGGCGCCACTCACTGGTATTCCCCCTGCGGCAAGGGTTTCAGGAAGCGGAACGGTTCCTCGACGAGTTCCGGATGCAGCGCCTTGACGAAGTCGGACAACACCCAGTCCGGCCGCACCAGGGCGGTCTGGTACCAGTCGTAGGCATTGGCATCGGCGGCGATACGTCCGGTATTGCCGAACAGGCGGCCGTCCCGCCAAGCCCTGAAGCTGCGTTCGATCGCCTGGTTGCGCGGGGGCACCGCATGGATGTCGCCGATCACCCAGACATCGGCCTCGTCGGCCAGCGGCAGGATCACCTCGGTCGAGACGGTCTCCGCCGAATACCGCTTCGGATCTTCCGGGCGCGCCATCAGGTTGATGCCACCCGCGTCGGTGATGTAGCTGGCTTCGGCCCCGCGCACGGTGGCGATCCAGCGGTCGGCGCCGTTCGGATAGGCCCACAGCACCCGGGGCTTCGGCCGGCCCGCGACCTGCGCCTTGAGCTCGGAGACACGCGCCTGGACCTCGCCGAAGATCCGTTCGGCGCGCTCTTCGGTGCCGGTGAGAATGCCGTACAGGCGGATCCACTCCGCACGCGCGAGGTAGTCCTGTTCCTCTTCCGCCAGCGTCGGCAGCACGGCGATGCCGAGTTGCTGCGCACGCTGCATGACCGGCGTGTGCGCCGGATCGCTCAGGCGCATCAGGAACACGTCCGGCCGTGCCGCCAGCAGCACGTCGAGGTTGGGTGGCGAGTGCCAGTTGTAGCCCACCAGTCCGATCTTCCCGGAGCGCGCCTTGCGGCGGATGCCATCGTCGTACGAGGCCAGTCCGCCCACCGCGACCAGCCGGTCCTCGACGCCGAGCTGCGCCAGGAAGGCCTCGTCGGAACCGGCATTGCTCGCGATCCGCCGCACCGGCGTGCGGATCACGGTGGCATCGCGCAGTTCGCCGTGCAATTGCGGCTCCGGACCATCGGCCGGGGCCAGCACCACCGTTGCCGAGCGTTCGTCCGACGAACCGCGCTCGTTCGCCAGCGAGGCCCTGAACCGCGCGACCACGAATCCTTCGTGGCGCTCCAGCGTGAGGTTGCGCGCATGCCGCAAGGGGATGGGCTCCCCGGCCGCGGCGTCGGCCGCCACGCCTGCCGGTCCGGGCCGCTCGCAGCCGGCGAGCAGGAGAACCATTACCAATATGACGCAGCGCAAACCGGGACGGCAGTTCATGGGCATCCGGATCCTGGAGGTGTCGAAACCCGACCGATCACGTATCGACCGGGAATGCGGAAATGTTATATCGTTTCATTTCAACTTTCGACTCCGAGCTTTTTCATGCGCGACTCCCTGGCTGCAGCCCTCACCCTCGCCCTCATCAGCCTTCCGGCAGGCGCCGGCGAAACGAACACCGTGGATGCGGCCATGGAGGACAGCGCAGCCGAGCTGGACACGGTCACGGTCTACGGCCGTCCGCTCGGCCGCATCCCCGGCGAGACCGCCACCAAGTCCGGCGCCCCCGTGCTGGAGACGCCGTTCAGCGTGAACATCGTCCCGCGCGAGCTGCTGGACCTGCGCAACGTCTCCAACATCGGCCAGGCGGTGGAAACCATCAGCGGCGTGGAACGCACGATCGGTTTCTCGGGCAACCAGCGTTTCCGCATCCGGGGTTTCCAGGCGATCAGCACGCTGCGCGACGGCTTCCGCCAGGGCGTCTCGCAGCCCGAGATCGACCTGCAGGGCGTGGAAAGCATCGAGGTGCTGAAGGGTCCCGCATCCGCCCTCTATGGCCGGTTCGAACCCGGTGGCGTGATCAACTTCGTGTCCAAGCGGCCCCAGGAAACCTTCGCCGCCACGACGTCGCTCACTGCCGGCTCGCATGACCATCGCCGCCTGGGCATCGACCTTACCGGACCGTTGAACGCCAGCGGTTCGCTGCTGGGACGGATCAATCTGGCGCACGAGGACGCCGACAGCTTCCGCGACGGCATCGACAATCGACAGACCTTCGTCTCGCCGGTACTGGAGTGGCGTCCCGACCTCGACACCAGCCTGATCGCGCGCGTGGAATACCTGCACAGGGACGCGTCGTTCGACCGCGGACTCGGCAACGATCCGCTGTTCCTGCAGGTGCCGATCAGCCGCAACTACGGCGAGGACTTCATGCGCGTCCGCAAGGAACAGTGGACCGGCAGCCTGGAGTTCAACCGCATGCTCGGCGATGACTGGCGCCTGCGTGCGGGCATGTTCTGGTCGGACGTGCGCGTGCCCGAGGAGGAATTCTTCAACTACGGCTTCCCGGCGCTGGACGGCCGCACGGTCAACCGCAACTTCGTCAGCTACCGCGAACGGCAGAAGGACACCACGCTGCAGGCGGAGCTCTACGGCAACGTGGACACCGGTCCGCTGCGGCATCGCCTGCTGATCGGCGCCGAGCGCAACGTCGACCGGCTCGCCTACCTGGATGGCCGGATCTCGTACGGCAATCCCATCGACCTCCACGATCCGGTGCAGACCGGCAGGCCGGACGACTACGTCGACACCGGCGACAGCCGCTATGAATTCGAGACCCGCGCGCTCTACCTGCAGGACGAAATCGCCTGGGGTCGATGGCGCCTGCTGCTGGGTGGGCGCCAGGAATGGACCGACACGCTGTCGTTCCATACCGGCGGAGTCGATCCGGCCGTCACCCGGCGCGATTCGCCGTTTTCGCCGCGCGCGGGCCTGACCTTCCTCGCCACCCCGGACCTCTCGTTCTACGCCAGCTGGGCGCGGTCGTTCCGCAACGAGGCCGACGTCGGCCTGCTGGAAAGCGGCATCACGCCCAAGCCCACCCGCGGCGAACAGATCGAACTGGGCGCCAAGTCGATCCTGCTCGACGGCCGCATGGAAGCCACCCTGGCGCTGTACGACCTGCGCAAGCACGACGCCGTGGTCTCCGATCCGGTGGACTGGAACCTCGTGATCCAGACAGGAGAACTGCGTACGCGCGGCGTGGAGGCGGAGGTATCCGCACGCCTGCACGATGCCTGGACGCTGGTCGCGTCCTACGCCTATACCGAGGCCAACATCCTCGAAGACACCAACTCCGCCATCGTCGGCAACCGCCTTGCCGGCGTTCCCCGCCACCAGGCCAGCCTGTGGACGTCCTGGGCCTTCGACGGTCCATTGTCCGGGCTGACCGTGGGTGGCGGCGTGTTCCACGGAAGCGATCAGGCGACGACCTCGTCGAATACCCTCTTCCTCCCCGCATACACCCGGCTCGACCTCAACGCGCGCTACGCCTTCGGCAATGGGGTCGAACTGCTGCTCAATCTCGACAATGTCACCGACGAGCGCTACTACATCACCGGCGGCTTCTCGCAGATCTATCCGCAGGCGCCGAGATCATGGCGGCTGACGCTCGCCAGGCGCTGGTAGCGGACCTTCGGCCGCCGCCGGCTTCATGGCCCTTCTCCACTGCCGGGAAGGGCCGCGATCGAACCGGCATTCCCCGGCGGCTACCGGGTGACTGTCAGCTTTCCCTTCATCAGCGTCGCGTGCCCCGGGAAGCTGCAGAAGAACGTGTAGTCGCCACCGGCGGCGAGCTTTCCGCCGGGAAAGGTGATCGTGGTCCTTTCCCCGCCGCCGACCAATGCGGTCGCTGCGATCACCCGTGGGTCGTCCTTGTTGACGTAATGCCTGGCGACTCCGGTCCTGATGCCGTCGCGGTTGACCGCGTCGACGTCGCCGGTGGCGGCGATGACGACGTTGTGGCCCATCGCGGCCGCAGGAAGCTTTCCGACATGGACGAGCTCCACGGTGATGCTCGGACAGGCGGCCGACACCGTCGCCTCCTTGAGGTCGAATCGCATCGCATCGTCGCCCTTGAGCGAGATCTTGCAGGTATCGGCCGCCTGGGCCTGGCCCGCTGCGGCCAGGCCAAGAAGCAGGATTGCTGTGGACAGGATCTTCATGATGATTCCTTGGATGAGTTGGAGGTGATCGGTTCGTAGATGAAGGCGGGGCTACGACGGCCCGGATCAACGCGTGGCCGACAGGTGTTCGCGTACGGCTACGACGAAGCCGGGATCCGGCTGGACTCCCGCGACCTGGCTGCGCGCGACAATGCGGCCGTCACCGTCCAACAGGATCAGCGCGCTGGTATGGTTGAACGAACCGTCGGGCTGGGCGCGGTAGCGGATTCCCAGCACCGCCGCGAGCATGCGCACATCGGATTGCTCGGGGCGCAGAAGATGCCAATGTCCGGGATCGAGGCGATGGACCTCCGCAACCTCCATCAGTGCCTCTGGCGTGTCTCGTTCCGGATCGATGCTGAGCATCGCGAAATCGAGCGATGCGTACTCGTGCGGGGACAGCTGCGCCTGCAATGCCTTGCCATTGGCGATGATGAGGGGGCACGTCAGGTGGCAATTGGCATAGAACATCGACACGACCGTCGGACGGCCGCGCAGCTCCCGCCAGGGCCGGACACGCCCCGCCTGGTCGGTCAGCTGCGCCTGGACCTGATAGACGGAATCGCCCGGCAGGTTGTCATCCACTGCCGCGGACAGTGCCGGGAGGGCGAACAGAATCACAGCCAGGATGAAAGGGCGGCCCCGCTTCATGATGAGCTCCGGACGCAGCGGAATCCCAGGTTGGCCAGGGTGCTTCGGGGCTCCAGTCCCGCCAGCAAGGTGACGCGCTTGAGCACGGCGTAGTCGTCGCGGCTGGCGAACGACAGACCGGCCGCGCCGCAGAACTTCAAACGGTCGCCGTCCTCCCCGCCGCGCAGGTCCGCATCTCCGAGCAGGGTCGAGAAGTCTCCAACCCACTCCCAAGCCGCGCCGTGGAGACCCGACAGGCCGTAGACGTTGGGTACTGCCTCCGTCCGCGCGTCCAGCGCATGCGGCGTGCCGTCGCCAAGCAGGCGACCTCGCCACGATGCATCGCCACGTGCGTCACGACGGACGGAGTCGGCGGCGGCTGCGTATTCCCACTCCAGCCAGTCGGGCAGGCGTGCGCCTATCGATCTGCAGTACGCGTCGGCGGCGAACCAGCTGACCTGCGACACCGGCGAGTCGCCATCGAGCGCGTTCCCCGCAGCATCGGCATGCTGCCAGCGGGCGAGGTAGCCGCCGTCGGCCAGCAGCGTCGGCGCCTGGTCGCGTCTCCAGCGGGGGTTGTCGCGCACGAACGCCTCGAACTCCGCGACGGTGACGGGCCGGCTCGACATCGAGAATCCCTCCAACCGATGGATGCGCGTATCCCCCTCGTAGCTCACCGCCGAGACGAACGTCCCGCCGGGTACGTCGATGAAGTCCGGCGTCGCTGTCGATGGCGCTGCCAGCAACGCGAACAGCATGAAGGAGCCTGCAATCATGGAATCGCGCCTCCGGATGGCCGCTCAGTGTCCGCTTCCCGCGGGCGCGGGATACTCGCCGCTGAACTGCTGGCCGGTGTAGATCGAGGGATCCTCCTCTCCTTCCACCTTGATCAGGCCAAGCGTTCCCTTGTGGAAGGTGCGGAAGATGCTGTGGTCGACGAGCACCAGAGTGCCCGGCACATCGGCCTCGAATTCGACGATGGCCGAACCACCGGCGGGCACCAGCGTGGTCTGCACGTTTTCCTGAAACTTCGTGCCACCCTCGAAATAGACCTTGTCGAAGATCTCGCCGATGACATGGAAGCTGGACACCAGGTTCGGTCCGCCGTTCCCCACGAACAGGCGCACGGTCTCGCCCGCTCTGGCCGCGAGCGCATTGTCACCGGTCAACGCGCCGTCGGCGCCGTTGAACACCACATAGGTCGGATGTTCGTCTATCGCCTTCTCGAGGCTGAAAGGCTGCAGTCCCGGTTCGCCGAATTTGCCTTCGGTGTAGAAGTCGCCCTGCATGACGTAGTACTCGCGGTCGACCTTCGGCAGGCCTTCCGTCGGCTCGACCAGGATCAGGCCGTACATGCCGTTGGCGATATGCATGCCGACCGGCGGCATGGCGCAATGGTAGACATACAGCCCAGGGTTCATCGCCTTGAAGGTGAAGCGGGTCTGGTGGCCGGGCAGCGTGAACGTCGCCTCCGCACCGCCGCCGGTCCCGGTGACGGCGTGCAGATCGATGTTGTGCGGCATGTGCGAGTCGTGCGCGTTCGTGAGCGTGAACTCGACGGTGTCGCCCTGGCGCACGCGGATAAAGCTGCCCGGCACGCTGCCGCCGAAGGTCCAGAACTCATAACTGGCACCGTCTGCGATCCGCATCTCCTTCTCGACCACCTCCAGTTCGACGATCACCTTCGCTGGCTCGTCGCGATCGATGGCGGGCGGCACGTGTGGCGGTGCCGTGAGCAGGGCCCTGACCGTCTGCATCGACGAAGCGGGTTCCGTCGCACCGGGCAGATCCGATGCGCATGCGACCGTGGCACCCACGCCCAGCACGCATGCAAGCGCATGACGCAGCAAACTCCGTGTCTCGATGATCATGGACTGCTTACCTTGTGGAAGGCCTTTGGCCATTGGATCCACAGTAGGTTCCCGGTGGTGGTTCCGCATTGATCCAGGTCAAGCGGGACCCGTGGTCACGCCTGCCGTCATGCGAACCACAGATACAGGACGCCCAGCGGATGGTGCGTGCGCGCGGTGAAGTAGACCTGTGCATACACCAGCAGCGCCGCGGCGAATGCGACCCCACGGACGTTCTGGCTTCGTCCGCGTCGCAGCGCGAACACGCCCAGGACGATGTAGCAGACGACCAGCATGACCTTGACCAGCAGCCAGCCGTTCGCGAACAGCGCGCCGGGCAGGATCGTCAGCAGCATCATCGCGGCGGTCAGCAGGACCGTATCGATGCCATAGCTGAGATAGCGTACCGGCGCCGCCATCGGCCAGCGCATTCCGGCGAGCAGGGCCGACCCGCGCATGAAGAACAGGACACCACTGCAGACGATGGCCACGATGTGCGCCAGCTTGATCTGCGGATAGAAGTCGATCATTTCGCGCCGCCTCCCTGCCTATCCCGGCTTTCCATCGACCCGTGGCGACAGATGGATCCAGCCCAGCCGTACCGCCCATGGCAGGAATGCGACCAGCCATGCGATCGCGGCTGCCGCGTGCCATGCGTAGGCGTCCGGCACGAACTCGGCGGCAACCCGCATCGTCGCCACCAGCTGCACTGCAACGAAGCCGAACCATGCAACGCCCGGCATCACCATCGGCCTGCCGGAATGTCCCTGGGTGACGCGGGTGACCATCGCGATCAGCAGGCTGCCGAAGAAGCCGATGAACAGCGCATGCGCGGGAGCACGGCCAAGTTCGAACACGCCGGTCCATGCGTAGACCAGGCTCTGAGCCGAGTACAGCGCGAAAGTGACCGGTAGCCACAGGGCCCCCACGAACAGCACCGCAAGCAGTCCCGGCATGCTCGCCCGTGGCCACCATCGCCACAGCGCATATGAGGTCGCGGCCAGCAACGGCAGGTCGGCCAACCATAGCCACGTGTAGGCATGGAGCAGTTCGAGCAGCAGGTGGGCGACCAGCAGGCCCCAGACGAGCGCAAGCCAGGGCATCGGTCGCCACGGCCGGTAGCCGGCAACCGCATTGCCGGCAAAGAACGGGAACATCCGGTGCGCGACGGTAACGTAGACCGGTACCAGCAGGCCGACGGTACCCAGCTTGATGCTCAGCATCACCAGCATCGGTGACGCGCCAAGCACATACGCGAGGAACGACAGCAACCCCACCCAACCCAGCACCAGTGCGGCGAAGCAGGAAATCGCATGCCACGTCGTTCCCCGCTCCTGCAGCAGCAGCCGTCCAAGGATCGCCAGCCCCGCGGTCCAGCCCGCCACCGCCATCAACAGGCCAACGAAGAACGCGATCTCGGATCCGCAGGCGCCGACCAGGATCGCCAGTTGCCCGCCCATCAGGCCTGCACCAACCGGTACGTACTGCCAACGTGCAAGGTCCGGCAATCCCATCCAGCGTGGAAACACCGTCAGCAGGAAGCCGAAGAAGAAGCTCGGCAACACCAGATACTGCATCACGAAGGCATGCAGCCATCCTGCCGGGACCGGCGGCTGCAGTGCGGGGAACACCTCTGGCCAACGGGCCGCCAACAGCCACGCGGCCCACCACAACATCGCGAGCAGGATGTTGCCGGCACCGATGAAGAACATCAGCCGGTGCGGCGCCTGCACCAATTGGCGGGGAGAGATGCGTGATTTCAAGACGGTTTGGAGCATGGCTCCAGTTTTGCCGTACCCCGTCAGGATTGCCTTGATCCACGTCAGGCGGTTGGCAAAAGGTCTTCCCTCCGGCTTTCAGGGGAATCGGCTTCGGACGGAGTCGCCGCCCGCCGGGGTGGGGGTTGCTCTGCCCTCCGATCGACAATCCATGTCTCAAAGTCGGGTCGTGGGCCATCCATGGCCCACTCTCCGCAACCCCCACCCCGACAGACGCCGCCTTCGCGAGTGTGAAGAGTTGGACTTCGGCAGGTTTTGCTCAAAGCGCCGACCAAGTGTCGAGAAGACGGTGGGTATGGGGTTTGCAGGACCGTAAGCGGCATGGATGCCGCGCCCGAGCCCCCAAGGACGGGTTTACGGCGTGTCCTGCAAACCCCATGGCCACCGGCTTCCCCACGATCATCTCCCCGCAATGGGAAGAGTCCCAAAAAACCGCCCGGGAAAACCTCACGCGGGCGGCTCAAGGACCAAACCATCGAGCCCGATCAGGTGTTGGCCGGAAGTGCTTGTGTTATCGGAACGCGGCGCGGCGCCACCCACAGGCGGAATACGAACCAGGCCAGGGCGAGTGCGCCTACGCTGAACACGGTATCCGACGGCACCCGCATCCATACCAGCAGGTCGACGATCGGCTGCTGCATGAACTCGGCCGAGCGGGCATACCAGTAACCGTGCTCCAGCGCCGCCTTCAGCTGCAGGATGCCCAGCGGCAGCAGGGTGAACAGCGCCATCCCCGCCAGACCGATGTTGAACGCCCAGAAACTGGTACCCAGCAGCTTCTCGTTCCATTGCACGTCCGGCTTCAGACCACGCAGGCAGAACAGCATCAGGCCGATGCCGAGCATGCCGTACACGCCGAACAGTGCGGTGTGGCCGTGGGTCGGGGTCAGGTTCAGGCCCTGCATGTAGTACAGCGACAGCGGCGGATTGATCAGGAAGCCGAACAGGCCCGCACCTACGAGGTTCCAGAACGCCACCGCGATGAAGAACATGATCGGCCAGCGATAGCGCTGCATCCACGGCGTCGCCTTGCCCATCCGGTAGCTGTGGAAGGCCTCGAAGCCGACGTAGGCCAGCGGCACCACTTCCAGCGCGGAGAAGCTGGCGCCCAGCGCGATCACCGCGGTCGGCGTGCCGGTGAAGTACAGATGGTGCAGCGTACCCAGCACGCCACCGGCCATGAAGACGATGGTCGCGAACAGCACGGCGATGGTCGCGGTACGCACCTGCAGCAGTCCCAGGCGGGTGAACAGGAACGACATCACCGCCACCGCGAAGACCTCGAAGAAGCCTTCCACCCACAGGTGGACGACCCACCAGCGCCAGTACTCGACCATCGACAGCGAGGTGTGCTCGCCCCACATCAGGCCCGCGGCGTAGAACAGGCCGATCGCGACGGTGGACAGGAACAGCAGCACCACGATCGAGCGCGACTCCCCGCCGTTGCGGATCGCCGGCCACAACGCGCGCCCCACCAGCGTCAGCCACAGGCCCAGGCCGATGAACAGGAACCATTGCCAGAAGCGTCCGATGTCGGTGTATTCCCAGCCCTGGTGACCGAACCAGAAGTTGTGCTCCAGGCCCAGCTTCTGCATCACGGCCAGCCACTGCCCCGCGAACGCGCCGATCACGATGACCAGCAGGCACACCCACAACAGGTTCACCCCCAGACGCTGGAACTTCGGTTCGTGACCTGAAATCGCCGGGCCGATGTACAGGCCCATGCCGAGCCAGGCGGTGGCGATCCACAGCACGGCCAGTTGCGTATGCCAGGTGCGGGTCAGCGAGTACGGCAGCACGTCGGACAGCATGAAGCCGTACGCCTCCTGCCCCTCGACCTGATAGTGCGCGGTGACCGCTCCCAGCAGGATCTGCACCAGGAACAACGCGATCACCACCCAGAAGTACTTGGCGGTCGCCTTCATCGACGGCGTGACCCTGATCGACGCCAGCGGATCGTGGCGGGGCAGTACCGGTGCCAGTTCGTCGCCGTGGTTGACCGCGTAGTGCCAGCCCAGCAGGCCGATGCCGGCGATCAGGAACAGCACGCTGAACACGGTCCAGATGAAGGCGTCGGTTGTCGGCTTGTTTCCGACCAGGCCGTCGGCCGGCCAGTTCGCGGTGTAGGTGATGTCCGAGCCCGGCCGCTCCGTCACCGCGGCCCAGGCCGTCCACCAGTAGAACGCGGTCAGCCTGCGACGATGCTCCGCGTCCGGCACGGTGTTCTCGCGCATCGCGTACGCCTCGCGCAGCTCCGCCGTCGCCGGATCATTGCCGAACAGGCTCTGGTAATGACCACCGACGCGCGAGATCGCGTCCACGCGGTCTCCATCCAGGCGGATGACCCGCGTCGCCTCGTCGTAGCCGTTGGGCCGCATCAACGACTGGATACGCTGGGCGTACGCGGCCTGCACGCTGGCGTCGAGTTTCCGGTAGCTGTCGACGCCGGCTTCGCGCACGGCCCACAGGTCCATCACCGCCTCGGCCTCGCGATGCAGCCAGTCGGCACTCCAGTCCGGCGCGACGTAGCCGCCATGCCCCCAGATCGAACCGAGCTGCTGGCCGCCGATCGACTGCCAGACCTGGCGGCCGGTCTCGATGTCGTCGCGCGTGAAAACGAGCTCTCCGCTTGGACCAACGACCCGTTCGGGCATGGGCGGGGACTGGCGGTGGATTTCGCTGCCGACCCATAACAGGACGGCGAACGAGGCGACGAGCAGGACCGCCAGGCCTGCCCACAACTTGCGGGTCGAGTTCATGTCAGCACTCCGTGAAGGAACGTCGGCATGTTCCGCCTGCCCTGCCCCCGCGCTCCATGACCCAGGTCAAGCGGGGACCAGATGCATCACAGGACGAGGAGGGTGATGAAGCCGGGGAGAAGGCCTCCGTCGAACGGCCTTCGCTCAGTTCCGCAGCACGGTCCGGGCCATGGATTCGAGACGCGGCATGTCGAGGATCTCGACGTCGCGCTGCTTGATCGACACCAGCCCGTTGTCCTCGAAACGACGCAGGACGCGGCTGACGGTCTCCGGTGCCTGGCGCAGGTAATTGGCGATATCGGTGCGCGACATGGTGAGCTGGAAGCGCCGCGGCGAGAACCCACGCTGCGCGAGCCGGCGGGAAAAGCTGATCAGGAACGCCGCCATCCGCTCGTCCGCGGAATGATTGCCGGCGAACAGCGAAGCCACGCCGATGTCCCGGCTCATCAGCCTGAACAGGTGCTGCTGCAGGTTCGGCAGCCGGGTGGCCAGCAGGGCGATGCGCGGAAACGAGAACCGGCACAGCATCACCGTGTCCAGGGCCACCGCATTGCAGGGATAGCGGTCGTCGTGGATGGCATTGAGACCGATGACCTCGCCGGGCAGGTGGAAACCCAGGGTCTGCTCGCGCCCTTCCGGATCGATCGTATAGGTCCTGACCGTGCCGGCGCGCACCGCGGCGATGGCCTCGAACGGGTCGCCCTCGCGGAACACGTGGTCGCCGGCGCGCAATGGGCCGACGTGCTCGACCAGCACATGCAGGTCCATCAACGCGCTCTTGTCCATGCCTTCGGAAAGACACGCCTGCGAGAAGGCGCAGGTCGAGCAGAACGTCAGCTCGTCGCCATCGTCCGCAAGGATCTTCCGATTGAGGCGGGGAAAGACAACGCCAGAATTCATGAAGGCCGGGGCCGGATCACACGGTTCGCGAGAACTGTACCGCGGCAACGTCGCCCTGCGGAAGGAGATACCGGTCGAAACACGCCGCCAGCACTCGCAGCAGCAGCCTGCCGCGCGCGGTGGCGCGTATCGTCCGCCTGGACAGCTCGACCAGCCCGTCCTGCTCCAGTTTCGCCAGCTGGTCCATCGCACCCGCAAAGTACGACCGGAACGCCACCACGTGGCGGCGTTCCACTGCCGGAATGTCGATCTCGCCGTGGCACATCAACGCCTGGATGACGTCGGCCCGCAGCAGATCGTCTTCTTCCAGTCGCATCCCTCGCCAGACCGGCAGCCTGCCCGCGTCGATGGCCTGCTCCCAACCGGGCAGATCGCGGGGATTCTGGCTGAAACTGGGACCCACGTGGCTGATCGCGCTCACCCCCAGCCCGATCAGGTCGCTGTCGGCACTGGTCGTATAGCCCATGAAGTTGCGATGCAGGTCGCCGCGCGACTGGGCCTGCGCGAGATCGTCGCCGGGCAGCGCGAAATGGTCCATGCCGATGTACACGTAGCCCGCCTCGCCCAGGCGCTCTATCGCCAGCTGCAGCAAGGCCAGCTTGGCCTGCGGCGTCGGTAGATCGTCGGCACGGATCCGCTGCTGCGGCCGGAACAACTGCGGCAGATGCGCGTAGCTGTAGATCGCCAGGCGGTCGGGACGCGCCTCCAGCATGATCTCCAGGGTCCGGTCGAAACCCTCGGGGGTCTGCAGCGGCAGCCCGTAGATCAGATCCACGTTGACCGAACGCATGCCATGCCCGCGGCACGCATCGATGATGGCCAGCGTCTGCTCCACGCCCTGGACGCGGTTGACCGCCTTCTGCACCGCCGGATCGAAGTCCTGCACGCCCAGGCTCGCGCGGTTGAAGCCGGCCTCCGCCAGCACCCGGATGTCGTCCGGATCGACGAAACGAGGATCCAGCTCGATCGAGCATTCGCGCCTGTCCTCCGGCGCGAACGAGAAATGACGACGGACCACGTCGACCACTTCGGCGATCTGGCCGGCGTCGAGGAAATTGGGCGTTCCGCCCCCCAGGTGCAGCTGGACCACGTCGCGGTCGCGATCGAACAGCTTCGACATCATCCCGATCTCGCGGTAGAGCCGGACCAGGTAGGCATCGCCGCGGGCCTTGTCGCGGGTGATCACCCGGTTGCAGCCGCAGTAGAAGCACGGGCTGGCACAGAAGGGGATGTGGGCATAGATCGACAGCGGCCGGGGAATCGGGTCGCCGTTGGTGAGGGCCGCCACCTCACGCAGTTGCGCTTCGCCGAAGTCGGGGCGGAACTGCGGCGCGGTGGGATAAGAGGTGTAACGCGGCCCCGGCCGGTCGTAGCGGCGCAGGAGCTCCGGATCGAAAAGGACGGAGGAGGTAGCCATGGCCGGCAGGGTAGCGACGCGGCGGCCCGTCCATCTTGATTTCGGTCAAGCGGACGGATCCATCCGCTGCGGAGAAGACGCAAGGTGCCCAGCCGCCGGCACGACCGGTGAACGCATTCGGCTGGAATCCGCCCCCGCCTGCCCGCGTCGCGGACTCATGTTCCCGGCCGCGGCGTCGGCTTCGGTTCGGCGACCTCCTTTCCCGGCCGTGCACGGCCCGACATCTCGGCACCCGCGTCCGGAGACAACCTCAGCATCATCGCCAACGAGCTGGCCGAGACGAGGCCCACGGTCAGGAACGCGAAGGTGAAGTTGATCGCCGCGTCCATCGGCCGCCCCGTGGCCACGCTCGCCATGCTCAATGCATAGCCGCCGATGGTGATGCCCATCGCGAGAGACACCTGCTGGGCCATCGCCGCCAGGCTGCTGGCCTGGCTCATGCGCGCATCGTCGACATCGGCGTACACGATGGCATTGAGGCTGGTGAACTGCAGCGAGCGGAAACAGCCGCTGGCCAGCAGCACGCCGACGATCAGCGGGTATGGCGTATCGGCGCGGAACAGGCCGAATCCGCACAGGAACAGCGACGCCAGCAGCGCGTTCGCCACCAGCACCGGGCGGAAGCCGAAGCGATGGATGATCCGTGCCGCCAGCGTCTTCATGAACATCGCGCCTGCGGCCGAAGTGAACGTAAGCAGTCCCGACTGCAACGGATTGAGCCCGAACCCGAGCTGCAGCATCAGCGGCAGCAGGAACGGCGTGGCACCGACGCCGATGCGGAACAACGAACCGCCGATCACACCGATGCGGAAGGTCGGGAGACGGAACAGGTCGAGCCTCAGCAGCGGATGCGGATGCCGGCGCGCATGCAGGCCGTACAGCCCCAGCAAGGCGAAACCCAGCAGCACGCAACCGACCGCAACCGGCATGCCGACCAGGTGCCGGCCCATCGTCGCAAAGCCGAAGATCGCCAGCGCCAGTCCGCAACTGGTCAATGCGAACCCGCGCCAGTCCAGCGGGCCCACCTGCGACCGCAGCAACGGAACATGCCGCCAGGCCAGCCAGATTCCGAGCAGTCCCATCGGAATGTTGATCAGGAAGATGAAGCGCCAGTGACTGTAGGTGGTGATGAAGCCGCCCAGCACCGGCCCCAGCATCGGTCCCAGCAGCGCGGGAATGGTCAGCCAGCTCAGCGCACGCACCAGCTCCGGCTTCGGCACGCTGCGCAGCAGTACCAGGCGCCCCACGGGCACCATCATCGCCCCGCCCACACCCTGCAGGAACCGCGCCGCGACCAGCGTACCGAGCGATCCCGATGCCGCACAGGCCAGGGAGCCGAGCAGGAACACCGCGATCGCCGCCATGAACGTCGGTCGCGCGCCGTACCTGTCCGCCACCCAGCCGCTGATCGGGATGAACACCGCCAGCGCGAGCATGTAGGTGGTCAATGCAAGCTTCAGCGACACCGCCTCCACGCCCAGGTCCAGCGCCATCTGCGGCAGGGAGGTCGCGATCGCGGTCGAGTCCATGTTCTCGATGAACAGCGCGGTCGCAACGATCAATGGCAGCAGGCGTTCGGGTCTCAAGACGGTCGATGATCGGCAAGCCGGTCGCCATTGTCTCGCAACGATCGGCGGACGGGGCTTCCCGGCCGCGAGCTGGCCGTTCGATCCGCATGCGCCACGCGTGCGGAACCGGTGGGCAGGCCGGCAGTCGCGACCACTTGACGCATGCATCGTGGCCGCGCCGGCGACGAGGATACGGACAGCGGAACGGCCGGCATGGAGACCCCGGCAAGGGATGCGATTCCCCGCGACGATCCGCCTGCCACATGGCAAGCGCGCGCCGGCTTCATTCACCCCCGAATCACCTGGCGCGCCTTAGGGTCGAGGACCCGGCAATGACCGGAGAATGCCGTCAGGCGCCGGTCGGCCGCCCGTGAGGATTACGACCGTGGCACGCCCCATCTGGACCGGCACGCTGTCTTTCGGCCTTCTCAACATTCCTGTCTCGCTGATGTCCGGCGAACGGCGCGTCGACCTGCACTTCCGGATGCTGGACTCGCGCAGCAACACGCCGATCCGTTATGAACGCGTCAACGCCGAGACCGGCGAGGAAGTGCCATGGAAGGACATCGTCAAGGCATTCGAGTACGACAAGGGCAGCTACGTGGTGATCGACAAGGAAGACATCGCGGCAGCCGCGCCCGAGAGCCACGAGACCGTGGAGGTCGAGACCTTCGTCGACGCCGCCGACATTCCGCCCCAGTTCTTCGAGAAGCCCTATGTGCTGGTGCCGGCCAAGAAGGCCGAGAAGGGCTATGTGCTGCTGAGGGAAACGCTCGAGGAAACCGGCAGGGTCGGTATCGCACGCGTCGTGATCCGGACCCGCGAGTACCTCAGCGCGGTGATGCCCCAGGGCGACGCACTGCTTCTGGTGCTCATGCGATACCCGCAGGAACTCGTCGATCCGGCCGACTACCGCCTTCCCGAAGGCAAGGCGGGCGACTACCGCATCAGCGGCAAGGAGCACGAGATGGCGCGGCAGCTGATCGACTCGATGTCGGGTCCGTGGAAGCCGGACGACTACCATGACGAGTTCCGCGCCCAGCTCGAGTCCATCATCCGCAGGAAGGTGAAGTCGAAGGGCACGACCACCCGGGCCGAGGAACCTGCCGGCGATCTCGACGAGAACGCCACCACCAACGTGGTCGACTTCATGGCACTGCTGAAGAAGAGCATCGAGAGCCAGAAGCGCACGCCGGCAAAAGGCGGGGCCGCCGCAAAGAAATCCGCATCGAAGAAGCCGGCCACGGGCACCCGGAAGAGCCGCACGAGGAAGTCCACCGCCAAGAAGGCCGGCAAGAAGAAGACGGCCGGCAAGTCGTCCGGGAGCGGATCGCGGCAGCGCAAGGCGGGCTGAGCGATGTCGCTGCGCGACTATGCGCGCAAGCGGCGCCTCGGCACGACCCCCGAGCCGTCTGGTGGGGATGCCGGCCCCGGCACTCGCCCCGTCTACGTCGTCCAGCTTCACCACGCCAGCACCCGTCACTACGATTTCCGCTTGGAGATCGACGGCGTCCTGAAGAGCTGGGCGGTGCCGAAGGGTCCGTCCCTGCGCGCCGGCGAGAAGCGGCTGGCAGTCGAAGTCGAAGACCATCCACTCGACTACGCGACGTTCGAGGGCGACATACCGCGGGGGCACTATGGCGCCGGTCATGTCGAAGTTTTCGATCGCGGTCACTGGGCCTGCGACGGCGATCCTCTGGCCCTGCATGCGAAGGGAAAGCTCGAGTTCACCCTGTCCGGCGGCAAGCTCTCGGGAGGCTGGTCACTGGTTCGCACGCGGATGCGTGGCCGGCAGCGCCAATGGCTCCTCATCAAGCGTGACGATGCGCACGCCGCCGACCTCGAGGCCGACGATCTCGTCGATCGCGACGGCAGGCGCAAATCGCGTGGCCGCGCCGCGGAATCGGATGCCGCCGCAACGGGCCGGATCCACAGGACATCCGGAGCAGAGCCTAAGCCCGGTGTTCGAAGAGCGCGACACACACGGAAAAAGAACGAGGCGGGCTGGCGCGATCGCGCATTGGCACTGAAGGGCGCGCTCGACGGCGCCATGCCCATCGGCTTCGATCCCGCCCTGACCATCCTGCAGGACGCCCCCCCTGCCGGCGACCGCTGGCTGCATGAGCTCAAATGGGACGGCTACCGGTTGCTGGTCGACCTCGTCGATGGTGGGGCCCGCCTGCGCTCGCGCAACGGGCTCGACTGGACCGGCACGTTTCCCGAGATCGCAGCCGCGGTGGAGTCGCTCCCGGTCGGCGATGCATGTCTGGACGGCGAACTGGTCGTTCTCGATGCCGATGGCCACTCGGATTTCTCGGAGCTGCAGCGGGTGATCGAAGGCAGTTCACGCGCGCCCCTGCGGTACCTGCTGTTCGACCTTCCGGGCCTGGCCGGCGTCGACCTGCGGAAGGTGGCCCTGACCGATCGCAAGGCCTTGCTGAAGGATCTCCTCGGCGACGGCACCGGCGCGCTGGCCTACAGCGAACACGTGATCGGCCATGGCGCCCAGGTATTCGAGCAGACGGCGCGGGCTGGAATCGAAGGGCTGGTGAGCAAGCGCGTCGGCAGTGCGTACCGAAGCGGGCGTTCCGGCGACTGGGTGAAATCCAAGCACGCGCGTTCGGACGAGTTCGTGATCGTCGGCTATACCCGGCCGAAAGGTTCACGCAGCGGTTTCGGCTCGCTGCTGCTGGCGAGCCGGCACGACGGCGGCCTCGCCTACATGGGACGCGTCGGGACCGGATTCGGCTCCGACGATCTCAAGCGCATCCTGGAACGGCTCAGGAAGATCCGCGCCCGCGATGCACCGTTCGATCTACCCGGGCATGTACGGATTCCGCGTGCGGATATCACCTGGGTCCGGCCCAGGGAGGTGGCGGAGGTCGCGTTCCGGGGCCATGGCAAGGAAGGATTGCTGCGCCAGGCGAGTTTCCTCCGGATGCGTCCGGACAAGACGCCGGAGGAAGTCGGCAACGACCGGGATACCGCGAAGAGGACCGCCACGGACCGCAAACCGGAACGTGCGACGTCCACCCACGAACCGGAGACCACCGTGAAACTGACCCACCCCGACCGCGTGATGTTCGCCGATGCCGCCCATACCAAGCAGGACGTCGCCGACTACTACCGCTCGGTGGCCGACTGGTTGCTGCCGGAACTCGTCGGCCGGCCGCTGTCATTGCTCCGCTGCCCCGACGGCAGCCAGTCCGAGTGCTTCTTCCAGAAGCACCATTCCGACGGCCTCGGCGACCACGTCCACCCGGTACCGCTGCAGCAGAAGAGCGGCGGACGGGAAGACTACCTGTATGTCGACGCGATCGAGGGCGTGATCGAACTCGTCCAGATGAACACCATCGAATTCCATCCGTGGGGCGCGACCGTCGAGGCGCCGGAGCGTCCCGATCGCATGGTGTTCGATCTCGATCCGGGAGAAGGCGTCGCGTGGAAGACCATGATCGCGGCCGCGCGCGACGTCCGCGATCGATTGGCGTGGATCGATCTTGAGAGCTTCGTACGCCTGTCGGGCGGCAAGGGGCTGCACGTCGTCGTGCCGATCGCCCCCGGACCTTCCTGGGACGAGGTGCGCCGGTTCTGCGAGGGCTTCGCGGTCGCAATGGCCACGCAGGCACCGGACCGCTATCTCGCCAGCATGGCCAAGGCCAAACGCAAGGGTCGCATCTTCATCGACTGGCTACGCAACGCCCGCGGCGCGACCAGTGTCGCCTCGTGGTCGCTGCGCGCGCGTCCGGGCGCGCCCGTCGCGATGCCCTTGCGCTGGGACGAACTGGGACGGATCCGGGCCCCCGATGCCTATGATCTGACCCGAGCCCGGCGGCGCGCGGCGAGCCTCGGCTCGGACCCGTGGCAGGGAATCTCGACCCTCCGGCAGTCCCTGCCGGATCTGTAGACCGCCGGCACGCCAGCCGCGCGCAGTCAGCGCCGCGAAGGTTCGCCGCCGGATCCGCCATCGGTATCCGGAGTCTCCAGCATTGCGTCCAGCCGCTTGCGCACGTATGCGGCCGCATCCACGGGTGAGTCTTCGATCTTCTCGGCATTGGAGAGCAGCGCCGATGCGATCGCGGCGAACGCGGCGTTGAAGGCCGAGGTCTCGGCGAACTCCACCCGCAACTGGGGCAGCTTCACTTCGATCAGGTCGCAGCGATGCACGAGCGCTTCGAAACTGTCGGCCACGGGAGGAAGGTCCATCAATGCCGCTCCCCGCCGCAAGCCGCTCCGACCGGTCCTGCCGGGCCGGCATCGCCCCGGACCCCGCATGCGCCTGACCGCCGGCACTGTCGCCTCCACTGACGTCTGGATGTGTCGGTGTCCATCTGCACGCTCCTCGGATCCTTCCGAGTCTGGACATGACCTGGACAGCGCGTCGTGAAGACGAGCAAGACATGTTCATGACGATGAATCCGCCCCCGGCGTCGATTCATCGAAGCTGCTGCGGTGTGTGTGGTGCACGCGGGATGAACGCCTGCACGCGACAACCATTCCTTCTCGCCCGTTTGCCGCCGCGTTAATGGCCGGGGGAGCAGTGTCGTGGGACGTTCCTGCAGACCGGAGGCTCAACGATGCCCTACAAATCGATCAGCGATCTCCCCGACTCGGTGCGGGACCACACGCCCAAGCACGCGCAGGAGATCTACAAGGAGGCCTACAACAGCGCCTGGAAGGAATACAAGGATCCCGACGATCGCCGGGGCGACGCCAGTCGCGAAGAAACCGCGCACCGGGTCGCGTGGTCGGCGGTCAAGGACAAGTACGAAAAAGGCAGCGACGGCGACTGGCATGCGAAGTAGAGTCCGAAGCCACGCCTGCCGAGTTCCCGGAGACTGAGGAGAAGAGCATGAAGATTGCCGAGATCATGACGGTCGACGTTCACCTGACCGATCCGTCCGAAAGCCTGCAAAGCGCCGCCGACAACATGTTGAGCAAGGACGTCGGCTGCCTGCCGGTCGGCAGCGACGGCAAGCTGGTCGGGATGCTGACGGACCGCGACATCGTGGTGCGCGGCATCGCCAGGGGGCTGGGCCCGGACGCCAAGGTCCAGGACGCGATGAGCAGCGATGTCTGCTACTGCTATGAAGACGAGGACGTCAGCCACGTTGCGTCCAACATGGCGGATCTTCAGGTCCGTCGGCTGCCGGTGGTCAACCGCAACAAGGATCTGGTGGGAATGGTGTCGCTTGCCGATTTCGCCCACAGCGGCGAACACAGGTCCGCCGGCAAGCTGACCCGCGGCGTCGCCGTGCCTCACCACTGAGCCGGGTTGCCGGACCGGATCGCCTGCCTGGCCGGATCGCGATGAATGTCTGGCCCGGCGCCATCGTGCCGGGCCAGACATCATGCATTGAGGCAGGGCATGGCGGATGGTCAACCCCGCGACCCGCCCATCACCGGCAACGCCACGCCACGGACATAGGACGACATCACAGGCGGCTCCAGATAGGCGTGGGCGGGAGCGATTTCCTCCGGCTGCGCAGGGCGTCCCATGTCGCTGCCGGCGCCGAAGCTGGCCATTTCCTTTCCCGGTGCCACCGCGTTCACCCGAATGCCCCGTGCGAGCAACTGCTGCGCCGCCAGGCTCATCGTGAACGCATGGATCGCGCCCTTGGTCGCCGAGTAGTCGAGCAGGGCCCAACCTGCGACCGCTGGCCGCCGACCCGATGATGGAGCGGATGCTGGTATGGGAACGCTACCCGCTCGCCCATGCCGCGCGCATCGCAGAACGCTCACTGTCCGCCGAGATCGCCCTGGCCGAAGGCGATCGCGACACTGCGCGAGGCGGTCGTGGTCGAGGATTCGATCCCCTAGAACGAGCCGCCCGGCTGGCATGCTCCGACCCGGTACACGCTCGGCGCAGCCCTGCTTGACGCCGACAGGGCCGGGGAAGCCGAGAAGGTCTACCGCGAGGAACTCAGGCGTAACCCGGGCAACGGCTGGTCGCTGCATGGCTTGGCCCGCAGTCTGGAAGCGCAGGGAAAGAGCCGCGAAGCACGTCAGGCCGATGCCGAGTTCGAGACAGCCTGGGCCAATGCCGATATGAGGCCGGCCGACATGAAGCTGTCTACCTCGCGGTTGTGATTCTGCCGCCGTGATTCCGCCTGCGCGGAACCATCCTGCCGACTGCCCGGCTACAGCCCTTTTGCTCCCTGTCCGACGGTGAGAATACTCGCTCGAAGCAGGGGACTTGCGCCAGGATTCCCTGACGACCTACGGCGGAGGGTACCGGACCAACCGGCTGCGCGCCTCCGCGATCTTGTCGCGATATACGCGCCATGAAACCGGACTGGAGCCACGCAACCAAAGCCATGCCGCATGCTTGCGGACCACTGGCGGGCGGGCTGGTTGGCATGGGATCGGCCAGCCTTCGTTCTCGGCACGTTCGATTGCCGAATCGCAACCGGCACGAGAGGAGCCAGGGCGGCTCTCGCGAACGATACGATGGCCCTTGATGGATTTCATATGATCGTCCTGCGATAGCGGACAAGTCACTGGAGCGCAGGATGCGCACCGGCCCTTGTGGGCACCATCACCATAACAGCATCCGCATGATCGCCCGCAACGATCGGACCGGCGGTCGCATGACGCAATGGCATGCACAACGCGGGCTGAAGCCGATGGACAGGCGCCCTTCAAATCACAGTCAGCTAACACCTGGGCGCGCACTGTGGCTTGGCACTGCGATGCAATGTCGCAACGGCCACTCAGGCGCAGCAACATCCACCCCCAACCCGCATTGAGCCTCGTACTCCCGCCATTGGCAGGAGACACGGCTTCGGCCGCTCTTGATCCAGTACATCAGCGGATCAAAACCCCAAGGTAATCATTCTCATGAACATCTCATCCCAGCCATCCCCCACCAGCACCAGCAACCTCCTCGATACCGTCGCTGCCAACGGATCTTTCAAGACCTTCGGCAAAGCCGTCGAGCAGGCCGGCCTTAAGGACACGCTCAGCGGCACGGGCCCGTACACGCTGTTCGTACCGACCGATGCCGCCTTCGACAAGCTGCCTGCAGGCAAACTGGACAACCTGATGAAGCCCGAGAACAAGGCCGAGCTCGCCTCGCTGCTCAACTACCACGTGGTCAACGGTCGCAAGAGCGTCGCCGACATCGGCAAATGGGAATCGGCACGAACGGTCAACGGCCAGGCGGCAGCCGTGAAAATGCACGGCGACAAACTCAGCATCGACGGTGCGGAAATCACCCTCGCCGACATACCGTCGAGTAACGGCCTGATCCATGGCATCGACAAGGTCAACATTCCGAACGCGAAGTAAACCTCGTCCGTGATCACCAGTTCGCGGCGGGGCATGGAGCCCCGCCGTTTTTCATGTGCGATGGCACAGGCGCAAAGCACGACCCGATGCAACCCTTGGAGCCGTTCCTGGAAACCGCCCCGACGCTTCAGCTCGCAGCATGCGGCATGGCTGGCGGAATGATCGCCGACGAGGTGATCAGGCAAACGGATCCTGCAGCACCATCGTGTGCTCGCGGTCCGGACCGGTGGAAACGATCGCCAGCGGGCAACCGGCCAGTTCCTCCAGCGCACGCAGGTAGGCGCGGGCGGCCGGCGGCAGCTTGTCCCACTCGGTGATGCCGTGGGTGTTCTCCTCCCAGCCGGGGAACTCCAGATACACCGGGGTGCACTCGTCCCAGCCTGCGGCGTCCAGCGGCGCGTACTCGGTACGCTTGCCGCGGTATTCGTAGGCGATGCAGATCTTCAGCGTGTCCATGCCGTCGAGCACGTCGAGCTTGGTGATGCACAGTCCGGTGATGCCATTGATCGCGACCGCGCGCTTGAGGGCGACGATGTCGATCCAGCCGCAGCGACGCGGGCGACCGGTGGTGGCGCCGTACTCCTGGCCGCGATCGCGGATGCCCTGCCCGATCTCGTCGTGCAGCTCGGTCGGGAACGGACCACCGCCGACGCGGGTCGCATAGGCCTTGCAGATGCCGAGCACGTAGTCGATCGCGTCCGCACCAACGCCAGCGCCGGCCAGCGCGCCGCCGACCGTCGTGTTGGACGAGGTGACGTACGGATAGGTGCCATGGTCGATGTCCAGCAGCGAGCCCTGCGCGCCCTCGAACAGCACCCGCTTGCCCTGCTTGCGGAGGTCGTGGAGGATGCCGGCGACATCAGACTTCATCGGCTGCACGTATTCGCCGAACTCCAGCGCCTCGTCCAGCGTCTTCTGGTAGTCGACCGCGTCGACGCCCAGGTACTTCGTCAGCACGAAGTTGTGGTAGTCCAGCGCGGCACGCAGCTTCTCGGCCAACTGGTCCGGATAGTGCAGGTCGGCGACGCGGATGCCGCGGCGCGCGACCTTGTCCTCGTAGGCCGGCCCGATGCCGCGGCCGGTGGTGCCGATCGCCTTGCCGCCGGCGGCCTTCTCGCGCGCCTGGTCCAGGGCGATGTGGTACGGCATGATCAGCGGTGTCGCCGGACTGATCTTCAGCCTCGAGCGCACGTCGACGCCAGTCGACTCCAGTTCGTCGATCTCCTTGCGCAACGCGGCCGGGCTGAGCACCACGCCGTTGCCGATCAGGCACAGCGCACCCTCGCGCAGGATGCCGGACGGAATCAGGTGGAGCACGGTCTTCTTGCCGCCGATGACCAGCGTGTGGCCGGCGTTGTGGCCGCCCTGGAAACGGACGACGGCGCCAATCTCCTCGGTCAGCAGATCGACGATCTTGCCCTTGCCTTCATCGCCCCACTGCGCACCCAACACCACGACTGACTGACCCATCACCACTCTCCAGTTTCAACCGCCCCGGACAGGAGCGAAATGCATTGGACCCGGCAGCTCGGGGCTGACGCCGCTCCTTAGCAGGGCCGGACACGGAAAAAGCCGGCGGGCGGCTCGTTTGGAGCAGGCCCGTCCGGCTTTTGTGCATTATCCGGGTTTCGGGGTGCCGGGGCCAGTGCCCGCCGGCCCCGGGTTCCATCCCCGGCCAACCCGTGTTCAGTCCCCTTCCGGACTCCGCTTCAGAACGCCCGCCGGGTCCACCACAACGCGATCAGACCGATGCCGACGAAGGTCGCGCCGATCCATCGCAGCTGCCGGTCCGGCAATGCGTGCAACTGCTCGGCCGCACGCTTCCAGCCACGCGGTGCGACGAACAGGAACAGCCCTTCCAGCACCGCGACCAGGCAGATCGCCGAGAGCAGCTCGCCGTACACCTCAGCGGTCGTTTTCGAGGTACTGCAGGAACGGATCGTCCTGATCCAGCACGATCAGCGCCTGGCCGTCGTCGAACGCTGCGCGATAGGCCTCCAGGCTGCGCTGGAATGCATAGAATGCCGGATCCTTGCTGGCCGCCGCGGCATATGCCCGCGCCGCTTCCGCATCGCCCTCGCCGCGCAGCCGCTGGGCATCGCGTTCGGCCTCGGCCACCAGCACGGTCTGGTCGCGATCGGCCTCGGCGCGGATCTGGCGCGCCTGCTCCTCGCCGGCGGCGCGCAGTGCGCTGGCGACCTGTCGGCGCTGGGCACTCATCCGGGCGTAGACGTTGGTGATGACCTCGCTGTCGGTGGGCAGGTCGATCTGCTTGATGCGCAGGTCGACGATGCGCACGCCAAGCGTGGCCGCACCCTCGTTGATCTTGTCCAGCTGCGCGTCGATGATCTCCGAGCGGTCCCCGGACACCACCTGCTGCAGCGTGCGCGCATTGATCTCGTTGCGCAGGGAGTCCTTCACGATCGGCACCAGCCTCGCGACCGCCACGTTCTCGTCGCCGCCGGTGGCGCGGAAGAAGGCGGTGGCGTCGTCGATCCGTCCGAGCGAGAAGAAATCGACGCTGATGTCCTTGCGCTCGGAGGTCAGATAGCGCTCCGGCGAGGCGTCAAGCACCTGCAGGCGGCGGTCGAACACCAGCGCGTTCTCGATCAGCGGCACCTTGAAGTGCAGGCCGGGACCCAGGCCGGCGCGGGAGACGCGGCCGAGGTTGAGCACGATCGCGGTCTCGCCTTCCTTCACGATGAAGACCGACCCGAGCAGGGTGAACAGCGCCGCGACGATCACGGCGATCCAGATGGGGGCCTTCATTGACGGGGCTCCTCACGGCCGCTGCGCGGCTCGCGACCGGTGCGCGCGGGGCGCGGGGTGGACGGTTCCGGCGTGCTCAGCGTCGGCGCCAGCAGTTCCGGAGCGATCGGCGCGGTCGAACCGCTGCGGGAGGCGCCCATCGGCGCGTAGATCAGCTGGCGCGAATCGCCACCGACGATCTTGCGGTTGTCGCTCAGCACCTGCTGGAGGGTCTCCAGCCACAGGCGCTTGCGGGTCACCTCGGGAGCCTGCTTGTACTCATCGACGAGCAGGGAAAAACGGTCGGCGTCGCCCTGCGCACGCGCGACGACCTCGGCCTTGTAGCCTTCGGCCGCGGTACGCACGCGTGCGGCAGTGCCTCGCGCCTCGGGCACGATCCGGGCCGCATACGCGCGGGCCTCGCTGATCAATCGCTCGCGTTCCTGCTGCGCGCTGTTGACGTCGTCGAAAGCCGGCTTGACCTGCTCCGGCGGGCGCGCATTCGGCAGGTTCAGCTCGGTCACGACCAGGCCGGTGCGATAGGCGTCGAGCGAGGCCTGCAACTGGTCGCGCGAGGACACCGCCAGTGCGTTGCGCGCTCCGAGCACGATATCGAGGGTGGAGCGGCCGACCTGTTCGCGCATGCTGCTCAGCGCGGCCTGCCGCAGTACCTCGTCGGCATCGCGGGTACCGAACAGGTAGCGCTGCGGATCGCTGACCTGGTACTGCACGTTCATCTCGACGTGGACGATGTTCTCGTCGCTGGTCAGCACCGGCACGTTGAAGCTCTCGGTACGGATGCGGGTCGCATCGACCTTGGTCACCCGCTCGAACGGCCATGGCAGCTTCAGGTGCGGGCCGGGCTGCATCACCCGCGAGAACTGGCCGAAGCGCAACACGACGCCGCGCTGGGTTTCGGCGATCAGCACGAAGCAGTTGAAGACCAGGAACAGGCCCAGCACCAGCAACAGCCAGCGACCGATGCCGGCGCCGCCGCCACCGCCGAAGATGTTGCGAAACTGGTCGAGAACGGCGTCGAGGCCGCCACCACCAGGACGTTGCCGTCGCGGCGGACGGTTGCCGCCGGAGTCGTTGTTGCCAGGGGTATTCCAGGCCATGCCTGCTCCAGTTCTGAAGTCGTTGTCGCGACGGAAACGGCCCGGTGGGAACCTGAATCCGGGGGAATGCGACGCCGGTCGATTCTAGGTGGGGTCCGGACAGGCCTCAAGCAAGTCGCCGCTGCAGGCCGCAACCGGATCCCACCGGTCACGCGTCCGAGCCTGCGCGCGGGCGTCACCGGCTCAATACAGGCCAGCGGTTTCGTCGCTGCCGGTCTCGATCAGCGGCCGCAGCCATTCGCCGTGCGGCTGCGCGAACAGCCGGCGCGCGTCGCTCACGGCCAGGTCGACATCGACCTGCCAGCCATGTTCGTCGGCGCTCTCGGCCTTCACCGCGCCGAGCTCGTGCAGTCGGGCTCTCAACCGCGCCGCCTGCGGCGGCACCCGCACCCGGCCGCTCACGTGCCGAAGCTCCAGTGCCTCGGCCAGGGCCTGCCGCAACAGCTCCAGCCCGCGCCCGTCGCGCGCCGACAGCCACACCCGCGGACGGCCCTCCGCCGGCCTGTCCAGGCGCGGCGCGAACGGCCGGAGGGTGCTTGCATCGGTTGCCGCGGCTTCGCCCGCCTCCTCGACCTCTCCGGCGAGCCGGTCGATCTTGTTGAACACCAGCACCTGCGGCAGGTCGCCGGCACCGATCTCGGCCAGCACCGCATCCACCTGGGCGATGCGATCGTGGCGTGCGGGGTCGGCGGCATCGACCACGTGCAGCAGCAAGTCGGCTTCGCGTGCCTCCGACAAGGTCGAGCGGAACGCGGCCACCAGCTCGTGCGGCAGATCGCGGACGAAGCCGACGGTGTCGGCCAGCACCACGTCGCCGGCCGAGCCGGCACCGCCCTGCCCCGCTCCGGAAGCGACGTTGATCCGGCGCACGGTCGGGTCCAGGGTCGCGAACAGCTGGTCGGCGGCGTAGGCGTCTGCACCGGTCAGCGCGTTGAACAGGGTCGACTTGCCCGCGTTGGTGTAGCCCACCAGCGCGACCCGCGGCAGTTCGCTGCGGACGCGGGCACGTCGCATCTGGGTGCGCTGAACTTCGACCTTGTCGAGCCGTTTCTGCAACATGTCGACGCGCTTCTGCAGCAGCCGGCGGTCGGTTTCCAGCTGGGTTTCGCCGGGGCCGCGCAGGCCGATCGAACCGCCGCGCTGGCGCTCCAGGTGGGTCCAGCCACGCACCAGCCGGGTCGCAAGGTGACGCAGCTGCGCCAGTTCGACCTGCAGCTTGCCCTCGTGGCTCTGCGCTCGCAGGGCGAAGATGTCGAGGATCAGCCCGGTGCGGTCGACGACCCGCCTCTGCAGGGCACGCTCCAGGTTGCGCTCCTGCACCGGACTCAGCGCGTGGTTGACCAGGATCAGGTCGGCGCCGCTGGCCTCGGCCGCGGCCTTCACCTCTTCCAGCTTGCCGCTGCCGATCAGGGTCGCGGGATTGGGCCGGTCGATGCGGGCGGTCAGCAGGGTCGCGACGCTGGCGCCGGCCGAGCGGGCCAAGTCGGCGAACTCCTCGAGCAGGTCCTCGTCCGGCGGGCCACCGGCATGCGGCTGTATCAGCAATGCATGCTCGCCCTTGCGGGATCGTTCAAACACGCGCGGTCAGACCTCGCGGAGCCACCTGGAAATTGCCGGCAGGACCGGGATTCCCCGGAGAGTGGGCGGAATGAAGTGTCATCGCCATCGAAGTCGGGGCCGGACGGGCCGATTTCAATGGCCCGGCGCACCCGCAACGCCCGCATGCCGCCGCCCGGGCCCGCAGGGAGGACCCCGGAGGGCCTCCCTGCGCCGCAGCGGCTTATTCGTTTTCGTTCTCGTCGTGGCCGTTGCCGTTGCCGTTGCCATCGCCGTGGCCGGTCTGCACATAGCCGCCCCCAGGGCCGACACGGACGTTGCGGGCCGGCACCACGGTCGAGATCGCGTGCTTGTAGACCATCTGGCTGACGGTGTTGCGCAGCAGGACGACGAACTGGTCGAAGGACTCGATCGTGCCCTGCAGCTTGATTCCGTTGACCAGATAGACCGAAACCGGCACGCGCTCGCGCCGCAGCGCATTCAGGAATGGATCCTGCAAGGATTGTCCCTTGGACATCAAAATTTCCCCATGCTGTTCTAGTTATAGGTGGGCCGCACGTCAGGCGCGGGCCATGCCGCCGGACACGCTCCCCACGCCGGCGACCGGCCGATGGTAGCGCACCGGCACCGCTGGCAACGCATCTGCGGCGAATTCCGTGAAATCCGTCCGGTCGGCAAGTGTACCGCGAGCGGAGCGTCGCGCCTGCCCGCCCATCCGCCTCCGTTCCGCTTCCATCGCTAGCGTCCGTCCAGGAACAACCCCAGCGCGTCGTCCAGCTCCCGACGTTGCGATTGCGGGTCGAACCAGCGCGCGTCCAGCTGGCCGCGCAGCCAGGTCAGCTGGCGCTTGGCCAACTGGCGGGTCGCGAAGATCGCGCGATCGCGGAAGTCGCCCTCCCCGGCCCGGCCGTCGAGGAACTCCCAGGCCTGGCGATAGCCGACCGCGCGGATCGCCGGCAGGTCCAGCGGAGCCGGATGCGCCCGCAGCTCGGGCAACGCACGCAGCGCGCGCACCTCGTCGAGGAAGCCGGCCGCCAGCATCGCATCGAAGCGCCGGACGATCCGCGCATGCAGCATCGCGCGGTCCGACGGCGCAAGCACCAGCTTCAGCACCCGGTACGGCAGCCGACGGCGCGGTTCGCGGCGCCAGTCGCTGATCGTGCGTCCCGACAAGCGCCAGACCTCCAGCGCACGCTGGATCCGTTGCGGGTCGGTCGCATGGATGCGGACGGCGGCCTCGGGGTCGATCGCGGCCAACTCGGCGTGCATGGCCGGCCAGCCGTGCACCGCGGCCTCGGCCTCGATCGCGGAACGCGTGACGGGGTCGGCCTCGGGCATCGGCGACAGGCCTTCCAGCAGAGCCTGGAAGTACAGACCGGTGCCGCCGGCGAGGACAGGCAGGCGTCCACGGGCGATGATGGCATCCAGCGCACGGTGCGCGTCGGCGGCGAACTCGGCCGCCGAGTACGGACGCCACGGATCGCACACGTCTATCAGGTGATGTGGAACCTGCGCACGTTCGTCGCGGCTCGGCTTCGCGGCACCGATGTCCAGGCCACGATAGACCAGCGCCGAATCGACACTGACGATCTCGCCTCCGAAACGCGCGGCCCAGTCGAGTGCGAGCGCGGTCTTGCCCGACGCGGTCGGACCCATCAAGGCGATCGCGAGCGGGCGCGGGTCAGCTGGCATGTCGATCGGTCAAGTCGGGGCGATCCAGAATCGCATGGGCCCTGGCTGGACGGAAGCCGATGGCGTGGCACCGGCTTGCGATCCGCCCCGTCGTCGCTTTCCACACAGCCTGTGGAAAACCGCTGGGACAACATTGTTGAGAACCGCACGAGGCCCTGCAGCCGCAAGGGTCCGCGCGAACCTGGACATTTTTTGACCAGCACGTTTCAGCTGTCCACAATGCCTGTGGACAAGCCTGCGGACAGCATCGGGAACAACGCCGGGATCCCTTTGCGCCACAAGGGTCGGCACGATCATGGCGAAAAAATGACCACCCGGAACGCTTGACAAAACCACGCGGAAAAGCAGGTCCGCGCGCTCAGTAGCCGTTCTCGCGCAGACTCAGGCGCACCTGTTCGTGAGTCGTCTGCACTTCGTGCGGCGGCGTCCTGCCGAGCAGGCTGGTCACCACGATGGCGATGGTCGCGGCGATCACACCCGGCACTATCTCGTACAGCCCGCTACCCAGCCTTTCGACAGCGATCAGCTTCCAGGCCATCACCGTCAGCGCACCAACCACCATGCCGGCAAGAGCGCCGTTGCGCGTCATCCGCTTCCACACCAGCGACAACACCACCACCGGGCCGAACGCGGAACCGAAACCGGCCCAGGCATAACTGACGAGGCCCAGCACGCGGCTGTCGGGATTCGAGGCGATCGCGATCGCCGCCAGCGCGACCAGCAGCACCATCGCGCGGCCGACCCAGACCAGCTCGCGATGTCCGGCGTCCTTGCGGATGAAGCCGCGATAGAAATCTTCGGTCAGCGCGCTCGAGCACACCAGCAACTGGCACGACAACGTGCTCATCACCGCCGCCAGGATAGCCGACAGCAACACGCCGGCCACCCAGGGATTGAACAACTGCTCGGCCAGCACGATGAACACGCGCTCGGAATTGGCGTTGACCGGCGCGGCGACGTTCGGATGAGCGCCGAACCAGGCGATGCCGAAGAAGCCGACCGACATCGCGCCGAACAGGCACAGCACCATCCAGGTCATTCCGATCCGGCGCGCCTTCGGGATCGTGGCGACACTGTCGGCGGCCATGAACCGGGCCAGGATATGCGGCTGGCCGACGTAACCCAGTCCCCACGCCATCGCCGAGACGATCGCGACGATCCCGCCCGCGCCCACCCATTGCAGGCGCGCGGGATCGACCTGCTCGATCACCGCCAGGCTCGGTGCGAGACCGCCGTTGCCCACGATCACCATGACCGGAGTGACGATCAGCGCGAAGATCATCAGTGTCGCCTGCACCGTGTCGGTCCAGCTGACCGCAAGGAAGCCGCCGATCAACGTGTACAGGATGGTGGCCGCCGCGCCGTACCAGATCGCCTGCGCGTACGGCACGCCGAACACGCTCTCGAACAGCCTTGCGCCGGCGACGATGCCGGATGCGCAGTAGACCGCGAAGAACACCAGGATCACCAGTGCCGACAGCACCCGCAGGATGCGGCTGCGGTCGGCGAAGCGGTGGGTGAAGTAGTCCGGCAGCGTCAGCGCGTTGCGGGTGCGCTCGGTATACACGCGCAGCGGACCGGCCACGTAGCGCCAGTTCGCCCACGCGCCGATGATCAGGCCGAACGCGATCCATGCCTTCGACGCGCCGCTGGCGTACAGCGTGCCGGGCAGGCCCATCAGCAGCCAGCCGCTCATGTCGGAAGCGCCGGCCGACAATGCGGTGACGTAGCTGCCGAGCGACCGGCCACCGAGGATGTAGTCGTCGAAGGTGCGCGTCGAGCGCCAGGCGATGAATCCGATCGCGACCGTCGCGATCAGATAGACGGCGAAGGTGACGATCAACGGCGTATCGGCGGTCATGGCTTCTCCCCGGGGCCGGCGCGGCCCTTCCCGCCGGCAAGCTTACCCTGCCGTGCCGATGGCGGCCGGAGCCTTCCCCGCTACCGCAATCCGCCCTTGCGGGGAATGGCCTGGAGTTCGTCGATCACCTCCCGGGTGGCACGCAGTTCGATCTGCACAGGGAACGATTCGCGGACGACGACATCCCTCACCTGGCCGCGCGCTTCGAGCTCGCGCACTCGCGCCAGCACCGGATCGGGTGTCTCGGCGCTACCGACAATCATCACTTTCTCGAGCATGACGCCCCCACCCGGTGCAGGTCCGGAGTCCTGGTGGCCATTGCCGTCCGCGCATCCCGACAGGGCGAACAGCATTACCGCCCGGATTGCCCCGGCGGATATTATTCCAGGTAAAGACGATGCCATCGGTTACCCCTCCTGCTGAATGTATTCAGGCGCAAGCGCCGGGAATGCGCCGCTTTCGCGAACGCATCCCCGGCAGACCGGAAATTCCCATTGGTCGAAACCGGTCGAAACCGGTCGAAACCGATCAAGGGTACGTGGAAATCCAGTTCTGCAACTGGTTGAACACCGTGCTGGTCAGCCGCGTCCCGCAATTCTGGGTGGACGACCCGGTGGTGTGCACGCCGCGCACGACATTGCCGCTGTCATAGATGCCGCTGCCGCTGTTTCCCCCATACGTGTCGATGGTGTAGCACAGCCGGTAGGAACCGCTGGTCCACACACCGCCGGACATCCGCCACATCGTGCCGAACGGCTTGTCGGCCGGGTAGCCGGTGATGGTGTGAGTGCCGCCCGAGTAGGTGCCATAACCGGCATGGCCGCCATGCGCCGGCGCCGAGAGCACGATCAACGCATAGTCGTAGTTGGTATTGCTGTTGTTGTGCCAGGCCGAGGTCGTCACGGCGGTGGCCCAGGAGGTGGTGCCCCACGGCTTGTAGCTGCCGTTCTGCGCCGGGGTGAAATCCAGGCTGGAGTACCAGTTGCCGGAACCGTCGGACACGCAATGGCCCGCGGTGAGCACGTGCTTGGGCGTGATCAGGGTGCCGGTGCAGCCGATGCCTATGCGGCCGATGTGCCAGTACGGCGAGGCCACCGTATTGGTGACCTGGACGCGGCCGTCAGGGCCGATCACGACGCTGGGCTTGACCCGGATATCGCCGCCGCCAAGCAGTTGCATCGGCGCCGTCGGTTCTGCGCCGGGCATGGTCATGGACCCACGACCCAGGATCTCCAGCGCACGGATCGCCTCCTCCAGCAGCAACGCGTCCTCCGGGCTCACGTTCGACTCGTAGACATCACCGTTGCGGGTCACCATGACCGCGCTCATTCCTTCGGCCTTCTGTTGCGGCGTCTGCGGGCGCGCCGTGGCCGCAGGACCCGGATCGGGCATCGCATTGGTGACGAGATTGTCGCCATGGATGAAGCTCGCCTTCTCGTTGGTCTTCTGGAACTCGCCCGCGTTCGCCGTACCCAGGATGGCGCCCGCACACAGGACTGCCAGAGCCGTCATCTTCGAGATTTTCATCGAAATTTCCCTCCGTTGATTATCAGAACTTTCCTTTTGTTCACGGACGAATATGCCGCCCTTCATGCTGCACATTCGTCCGACGGCAGTATTTCGACGGATACCGCATTTCACCGTGATTCAAATCACAGAACACCTGGAAAGGCGAAAATTCCACTCTCCCCTTCCGCATTCACCATTGCGCAGACCTTTTTCACTTAAATCCGGTGCGAAGTGACATTTATAATCGCCAGGTGAAGATTCCATTCAATATCGATTAGTCATCGAAACATAATATTTTCCGGACAGGCCGCCGCGCCCAGGCGACACGAAATTCAGCATCGCCTCCGGCCCGGGCCGGAGGCGGCGCGTGGAGAAATCCTGAATCACCCGCCCGCCTCCGGCCTTGGAACAGGCCACGCGGTTGGTTCAGCCCAGCGTCGCTGACGCACGGCGACAGCGTGGTCTCCGACGGAACGGCGCATCCACGGGTCGAGCAGGCAACGCTACCCGACCCGGCGTGAGCAGGGGACGGACCTGGCTCTGCGACGCCCGAACACGGCCGGAATGGGGGCAGAGCTTCCCTAGTCTTCGTCGGGCCAGCGGGGCGCAGGCCGCGCGGATGCGCTGGGCAGCGGCCGTGGGACCGCGGCAACCGCGTTCCAGACCTTCAGCGCATCGGCGGTAGCGGCAACGTCATGCACCCGGACGATGGCCGCGCCATGCTGTACCGCGATCAGATGTGCCGCCAGCGAGCCATGGACGCGCTCGCGCGGATCGTCGCGGCCGGTCAGTTCGCCGATGCTGCGCTTGCGCGACAATCCCGCCAGCAACGGCACGCCCAGCTCGCCGAAACGCCGCAGTTGCGCCAGCAGGGCGAGGTTGTGCTCCAGCGTCTTGCCGAAGCCGAAGCCGGGATCGACCACGATCCGCTTCTTGTCGATGCCGGCCATCTCGGCGGCGAATATCCGCTCGGCCAGGAACCGGTGCACCTCGGCGACCACATCATCGTACGACGGCGCCGCCTGCATCGAGCGCGGCTCGCCCTGCATGTGCATCAACACCACCGGCACGCGGCAGTCGGCCGCGGCCTCGAGCGCGCCATCGCGACGCAGCGCCTGGACATCGTTGATCATCCCCGCGCCGGCGGCGGCTGCGGCGCGCATCACTTCGGGCTTGGAGGTGTCGACCGAGATCGGCACTTCGACCTGCGCCGCCAGCGCCTCGATCACGGGCACGACCCGTCGCAGCTCCTCGTCGACCGGCACCGCGTCGGCACCCGGTCGGGTCGACTCGCCGCCGATGTCGACAATGTCGGCTCCTTCCTCCACCAGCCTCAACGCGTGCGCGACCGCGGCTTCGGTGCCGGCGTGCTCGCCGCCGTCGGAGAAGGAATCCGGAGTGACGTTGACGATGCCCATGATCCGCGGACGATCGAGGATCAGACGGCGGCCATTGCAGTCGAGCGAAGGGGCGGTATCGAACATTGAAGGACTGATGCTCAGCGCTGGAGGAAGGGCGACCGGTGGGACGAAGCCGCGACGGGGGATTCCGTACTTGCGGGGGAGGCCCGGCGCGGCACGGAGTTCACCGGCCCATGGTGCCGGACAGTGTGCCATCGTCGGGGCAACGCCACCGGCGGATGGCGCCCAGCCTCGCGCAGCCGTTGCGCCGGATACCGACCACCCATCCGGCGAGCAGTCCGCTTCGACCGCGCCGTCCAAACGGCAAGGGCCGGAAGGTCACCCTTCCGGCCCTTGTCCGTCGCGGACCCGTGCGTCACCCGCTCAGGTCTGCGCCGCCGGCCCGACCACCGCCCCGGGCGGGGTGCTGTCGGCGTCGTCCTTCGGCGCCCTGCCCGACTTCACCCAGTCCGCTGGCGGACCCGGCACTCGGCCCTCCATGATCTCGTCGATCTGGTGCGCGTCGATGGTCTCGTACTGCAGCAGCGCATCGGCCATCACGTGCAGCTTGTCGATGTTCTCCTTGAGGATCCGCGTGGTCTCGCCGTAGGCCTTGTCGAGGATGCCGCGCACGACCACGTCGATCTTGCGCGCGGTCTCATCGGAGACGTTCTTGTGCTGGGTCACCGAGCGGCCGAGGAACACCTCGTCCTCGTCCTCGCTGTAGGCGATCGGCCCCATCTCGTCCGACAGGCCCCACTTGGTGACCATGTTCCGGGCCATCTTGGTCGCACGCTCGATGTCGTTGGACGCGCCGGTGGTGACCTTGTCGGCGCCGAAGATCAGCTCCTCGGCGACCCGGCCGCCGTACAGCGAGCACAGCTGCGACTGGATGGCGACGCGGTTGATGCTGTACTTGTCGCCTTCCGGCAGGTACATGGTCACGCCCAGCGCGCGGCCGCGGGGGATGATCGTGACCTTGTAGACCGGATCGTGCTCGGGCACCACCCGGCCGACGATCGCGTGCCCGGCTTCGTGATAGGCGGTGAGCTTCTTCTCGTCCTCGCTCATCGCCATCGAGCGACGCTCGGCGCCCATCAGGATCTTGTCGCGCGCCTTGTCGAAGAATTCCATCCGCACCTCGCGCGCGTTCTCGCGGGCGGCGAACAGCGCGGCCTCGTTGCAGAGGTTGGCGAGGTCGGCGCCGGAGAAGCCCGGAGTGCCGCGGGCGATCGTCATCGGCTCGACATCGTCGGCCAGCGGCAGCTTGCGCATGTGCACGCGCAGGATCTGCTCGCGGCCCTTCACGTCGGGCAGCCCCACCACGACCTGGCGGTCGAAGCGGCCCGGGCGCAACAGCGCCGGATCGAGCACGTCCGGACGGTTGGTCGCGGCGATCACGATCACGCCCTCGCCGCCCTCGAAGCCGTCCATCTCGACCAGCAGCTGGTTCAACGTCTGCTCGCGCTCATCGTGACCGCCGCCCAGGCCGGCGCCGCGATGGCGGCCGACCGCGTCGATCTCGTCGATGAAGATGATGCACGGCGCGTGCTTCTTGGCCTGCTCGAACATGTCGCGCACACGGCTGGCACCGACGCCGACGAACATCTCGACGAAATCGGAGCCGGAGATGCTGAAGAACGGCACCTTGGCCTCGCCGGCGATCGCACGGGCCAGCAGGGTCTTGCCGGTGCCGGGCGGGCCGACCATCAGCACACCGCGCGGGATCTTGCCGCCGAGCTTCTGGAACTTGGAAGGATCGCGCAGGAACTCGACCAGCTCGCCGACCTCCTCCTTCGCCTCGTCGCAGCCGGCGACGTCGGCGAAGGTCACCTTGACCTCGCTCTCGCCCTGCATCTTCGCGCGCGACTTGCCGAAGCTCATCGCGCCCTTGCTGCCGCCCTGCTGCATCTGGCGCATGAAGTAGATCCAGATGCCGATGAACAGCAGCCACGGCAGGATGTTGATCAGGATGTACAACAGCGACGGGCCGCTGTCCGGCGGCGTCTGCTCGACCGCGACGTTGTGGTTGATCAGGTCGTTGACCAGATCCTTGTCGCCGGGGTTGTAGGTGGTGAACTTGGTGCCGTCCTTCCGCTCACCGGTGATCGTGGTGCGGTCGGCGTCGATCTTGATCTTCTCGACGCGATCGTTCTGCACCTGATGGACGAACTGGTCGTAGGCCAAGGTCTCGGTGCCCGCGGTGCGCGGCCCGAACGCCTGGAACACCACCATCAGCACGACGGCGACGACAACCCAGAGCAGGAGATTCTTGGCCAGATCGTTCATGTAGTTACGTTACCTGTTGCCCAACCTAGTGATGACCCACACCGGAAAAATGTGGCGCGGGCCCCTGGAATCCGGTCCGACCGGCGTGGCACCGGCACCGACCACGCATGTTTCCCGACACCTTACTTGATCGCGGCCCGCTTGCCCTGTGCCAGGGCATAGACCTCGGGCGAGCGCCGCCGCGATGCCGCCGGCTTGCGGATCGCCACCTTGTCGTAGCGGCGGCGCAGCTCGCGGACGTACTCATCGAACCCCACGCCCTGGAAGAGCTTGATCAGGAACGCGCCGCCCACCCTGAGGTGATGGTCGGCGAAGTCCATCGCCAGCTCGGCCAGGTACATCGCGCGCGGCATGTCGACCGCATCCACACCGCTCTTATTGGGGGCCATATCCGACAGCACAAGGTCCACCGGCTTGCCCGCGAGCGACGCTTCCAGCCGCGATAGGACCGCATCCTCCCTGAAATCACCATGAAGGAACTCCACCCCTGCCAGCGGCGGCATCTCGAGGATGTCCAGGGCGATCACCCGGCCCGGACGGCCCGGATCCATGCGCTCGAGCTCCTGGCGCACCCATTGCGACCATCCACCCGGTGCGGCGCCCAGGTCGACCACCACCATCCCGGGCTTGAGCAGGCGGTCGCGTTCGGCCAGCTCCTCGAGCTTGAATGCGGCCCGCGAGCGCAGACCCTCGGCCTGGGCCTTCTTCACGAACGGGTCGGAGAAATGCTCCTTCAGCCAGCGCTGGCTGGACTTGCTGCGGGATGACTTGCTGCGGGCGGCCATGGGCGCTGGGAAAGCCCTGTGATCGAATCGGGAAGCGGTCACCATGATACCCTGAGCGGCCCTCCAGCCCGTTCACGTGACCCCGATGCCGATCCAGCTGACCGCCGCCCAGACCCGTTTCCTGCGCGGCCAGGCCCATGGCCTGAAGGCGATGCTGCAGGTGGGCGGCAAGGGCATCACCGATGCGCTGGTGGCCGAAGTGGACAACGCCCTCGAGCACCACGAGCTGATCAAGGTCAAGGTCGCCGCCGAGGACCGGGAGGCCCGCGACGCGATGATCGACGAGGTCGTCGAACGGACCGGCGCGGCACTGGTCCAGCGCATCGGCCACACTGCGGTGTTGTATCGTCCGGGCAGGGACAAGCGTCAGATCGTGCTGCCGCGGGCGTGAGCGCATACGGGCGTCGGGGCCCGGTTGTTCGCATGCGTGCGACGAACCTCCCGGTCCTGCGGACTGCGTGAACGGCTCTCGACCGCACGGACCGCGAGATGTCGCGGGTACGCCCACGGGTGCGGCGTAAGCCGCGACCGGTTGTTCATGGGAACCCCCTCGCGGCTTACGCCGCTCCTGCGAAAGCCTCCAGCCCTCACCCCTGATTTCAATGCAACTGACCCTCGAACGTCCCGACCACGAGTTCTTCCTGCGCGGCGCCGATGGCGGCAGCGCGCTGGTCAATGAACGCCGGCTGGAGTCGAGCTTCGTGCTGGCGCCCGATCGCCTGATCGAGGACTGGGCGGTTGCCGACATCGGCGCCCTGGGCGCGGGCGAGCTGGCTCCGGTACTGGCGCTGAAGCCGGAAGTGGTGCTGCTGGGAACCGGCGAAACCCAGGTGTTTCCGTCGGCGGCGGCGATGGCCGCCTGCCTGTCTCAAGGAATCGGCGTCGAGGTGATGAGCAATGCCGCCGCCGCCCGTACCTTCAACGTCCTCGCCGGCGAAGGCCGCCGCGTGGTCGCCGCGTTCGTCCTCGCCCGCTGAGCTTCGGTCCGGCCCCCGAGGCCGGGGATCCGCTCCCGGACGGAGCCCGACGGCGTTAAGCGCCCCGGCAGGCACTGCAACGGATCGACCGGTTTGCCGCTGTAGCGGGCGAGCCGGCGCCGCCTGCGGCCCATTGGGCCGCGCGCCGGCGAGCGCCCGGTGCGCTTGCACCGGGCCGGGGATCCGCTCCCGGACGGAGCCCGATGGCGTTCAGCGTCTCGGCAGGTATTGAAGCGGATCGACCGGCTTGCCGTTGTAGCGGATCTCGAAGTGCAGCATGTCGCGGGCGGCGCCGCTGCGACCCATCTCGGCGATCTGCTGGCCGGACTTGACCACCGCTCCCTCGGCGACCAGCCGGTTGCGATTGTGACCGTAGGCCGACAGCCACTGGTCGTTGTGCTTGATGATGATCAGCTCACCATAGCCGACCAGCCCGGCGCCCGAGTAGACCACCACGCCGTCGCCGGCAGCGCGCACCGGCGCGCCGCTGCGTCCGGCGATGTCGACGCCCTGCCGGGTCGGGTCGCCATTGGCGAACCGGCTGACCAGTTCGCCGTCGGCCGGCCAGCGCCAGGACAACCCGCTGTCGACCGGCGCCGCGGCCGGAGCCGCCGGAGGGGCGGCGGCAGCCGTGCGGCCGCCGCTGCCGGACGAAGCCTGCTCGGGCCGGCGGGTCGACTGTCCAGATGCGGCGACCGATGCGCTGCCGGTGCCCGACGGGTACAGTCGCAGCCGCTGTCCGGGATGGATGGTGTACGGGGGCGAGATGCCGTTCCACGCCGCAAGGTCGTGCAGGGTGATGCCGTTGTCGGTGGCGATGCGGTAGAGATTGTCGCCACGGCGGACCACGACGGTCGCACCCGGTCTGGGCTTGGACACCGCAACGGGGCCGGAGCGGCCGGAGCCGCTCTCGCGGACAACGGTGCTGGAACAGGCCACCGCGCCGATCGCGAACAATGCGCACAGCACCGCCTGACGGAAAATGGAGTTTGGGGTCATGGTCATGCGTCGGATCCTTGGCCTCCGGTTGCTTGTCATCGTCTTCGCGGCAACCGGACGCTGGCCCCGGTCCCGCTTGGACACGCGCTCAGCCGCGCAGTTCCAGCCAGACCACCGCGCCGATCACCAGCACGGCCACGGCCCAGCCCAGTACCTCGATATAGCGGCGCAGGCCTTCCTCCAGCCGCTTGCCGCCGAATGCGACCAGTCCGGCAACGAGAAAGAAACGCGTGCCACGCCCGATGGCAGAGCCCAGCAGGAAAGGTATCAGCCCGATGCCGGTCGCACCCGACGCGATCGTGAACACCTTGTAGGGAATCGGCGTGAATGCCGCGACGAACACGATCCAGAAGCCGTATCGCTCGAACAGCGCCTGCACCTTGAGGAACGGCGTGTCCCAGCCGAGCTTGAGCATCCATGGCCAGATCGCTTCCAGCGCGAAGTGTCCAAGCATATAGCCGAGCACGCCGCCGACGACCGAGGCGATCGTGCAGATCGCGGCCAGGCGCATCCAGCGCTGCGGAGTCGACAGCGCCATGGGCGCCAGCATCACGTCGGGCGGCACCGGGAAGAACACCGATTCGGCGACGCTCAGCGCAGCGAGGTAGCGCGGCGCGCGATGGTGCGCCGCCCATACCAGGCAGCGGTCGTAGATCGGACCGAAGAGCTTCATGCGACCGGCCTCATGCGATCTGTTCCCCAGGGCGGGCTCCACGCAACAGGCGGCGGGCATCCTCGTGCGGACCCGCGAACCGGCGGCCGCGGAGCGCGCCACATGCGGGCGGCATCAGTCGATCATTCCGGACAGCAGCGGCACGAACACGACCGGCGCCAGCGCCTGCTGGCTGAGCGTGCCGTCGGCCTGCTTGCGCAGCATCACCAGCGACTGCGAGGCCGCGGCTCCGACCGGCGCGACCAGCGTGCCGCCTGGCGCGAGCTGGGCGCTCAGCGCATCGACCAGGGCCGGAGCGGCCGCGGTCACCATGATCGCGTCGAACGGCCCGTTTTCCGGCCAGCCGATGCGGCCGTCGTCGTGCTTGCTGCGGATGTTCATGCCGAGCGAACGGAACCGCTTGCGCGCGACCCGCAGCAGCTCGCCGATACGCTCGACCGTATGCACTTCCAGTCCGAGCGCGGCCAGCACGGCCGCCTGGTAGCCGGAGCCGGTACCGATCTCGAGCACCTTCTCCGGTGCGACCGACAGCACCGCCTCGGTCATCCGGGCCACCACCCACGGCTGCGAGATGGTCTGGCCGTGGCCGATCGGCAGCGCGGTGTCCTCGTAGGCGCGGGTCGCCAGCGCCTCGTCGACGAACAGGTGGCGCGGCACCGTGCGGATCGCGTTGAGCACGCGCTCGTCGCGGATGCCCTCCTCGCGCAGGCGTTCGACCAGGCGGTCGCGGACGCGCTGAGAGGTCATGCCGGTGCCCAGCGCCTCCGGCTGCAGGCGCATGCGCAGGCTCATGGCTGCACCTCGGCCGCCGGATGCAGCGCGACGGACAGGCCATCGACCCAACTGGCGACCTGGTCGAGCGCCTGGTAGCGGGTCAGGTCGACCAGGATCGGCGTGATCGCGATATGGCCGGTGCGCAGCGCATGGAAGTCGGTGCCCGGGCCGGCGTCCTGTTCGGGACCGGCCGCACCGATCCACCACCAGGAACGGCCGCGCGGGTCCTGCTGCGGGATGCAGTCCTCGGCACGATGGCGGTTGCCCAGGCGGGTGACCTCGAAACCGCGCACCTGCTCCCACGGCACGTCCGGGACATTCACGTTCAGGATTGTGTCGGCCGGCAGCGGATCGACGCTGAGCCGGGCGATGATCTCGACGGCGGCACGGGCGGCGGTTTCGTAGTGCCTGCCAACGTGATCGGCGGTGTTCAGCGAGACGGCGATCGCCGGCAGGCCGAGGAAGCGGCCTTCCATCGCCGCGGCGACGGTGCCGGAGTAGATCACATCGTCGCCCATGTTGGCGGTGTTGTTGATGCCGGACACGACGATGTCGGGCTCGGCTTCCAGCATCCCGGTGATCGCCACATGGACGCAGTCGGTGGGCGTGCCGTGGACGCGCCAGGTGCTGTCGTCGAGCTGGACGACCCGCACCGGCGCGTCGAGGGTCAGTGAATTGCTGGCGCCGGAGCGGTCGCGATCCGGGGCGACCATCAGGACCTCGTGGCCGGCGGCGCGCAGGCCTTCGGCAAGGAAACGGATGCCCGGGGCGTCGACACCGTCGTCGTTGCTGACCAGAACTCGCATGGACTCCCTATGGACGTGAAGCGCTACGGCGTTGCTGCGGACGGAACGATCGGGGGCGCCTGTCCGCGCTCCCGTCGGCCAAGCCCACATGATAGCCGATGGACCGCCGGCCTTCGTTCCCTGGACGATGCCATCGCGCCTTGCGAACGCGCCCGGCCACGCTACGCTGGCCGCATGACGAAACGCCGCATGCCTTCGACACCGCCCGGCGCCGACGATGCGGCGCTGTTCCGCCAGGCGATCGGTCCAGTCCGCGAACTCAAGGCCTCGCCTCCTGCCCCGGCGGCGCCGAAGCCGAAACCGCGGGCCCGGATGGCGGAACTGGACGAAAGCGACGCCCGCCAGGCATTCCGGCGCGGCCACGACACTCCGCCGCTGGAATCCGGCGACCTGCTGGCGTACCGGCGCGACAGCGTTTCCGTGCGCAGCTGGCAACGGCTGCGGCGGGGCGAGATCTCGGCTCAGGAAGAATTGGACCTGCACGGCGCGGACGCGCGCACCGCCGAGGCGCTGCTACGTGCATTCATCAGCGATGCGCACCGCCATGGACTGGGCTGCGTGCGCGTGATTCACGGAAAAGGGCTGCACGGCGACGGTGCGCCGGTGCTGAAGAATCTGGTCGACCGCCTGCTCCGCCACCGCGCGGACGTGATCGCTTTCCACTCGGCGCCACCCGCGCAGGGGGGCGCCGGGGCGGTCCTGGTGCTGTTGGCACCAACCAGGCGGCGCTAGTCCTGCCGCGGTCGGTCGCGAGGACTCCGGTCGACGGATCAGTTGTCCCGGTCCTCGGTGGGTACCTTGGCGCGCGGGACGTTAACCCACACCACCTCGATGCCGCGCCGACGGGCAACGCGTTCAACGTAGGCGACATAGGCTTCGTCGGCGTCCATGATCGTGGGTGCGCGCTCGGCCTGCGCGGACTTCTCCGGCATGCTGGCGCAGGCGGCGAGGCCGACGGCGGCGAGGGACAACACGAGTGCACGGAGACTGGCGTTCATGACGATACCTCCGGATAGTCGGCGCGGCGGGCCATTGCCGTTGCACGGTGCCGTCGCGCCAGGGCCCGACCCCTTGCCGGGCCTGCCCCTTCTGCATATACCTGCCTCCGGTCAGGGGCCAGTGCCAATTGCCACGCTTCCGACGGACGGTCGCCGCGCCGGTGCGCGTGCTCAGACAGGGTCGAACGAGGCGTCGCGGAGATCGCCGAGCTCGGCCAGCACCGTCGTCGCGTAGGTGCCCGGCGGCAGGTCGAAACGCAGTTGCAACACGTCGCTGGCCTGCCACGACCACTCGAATCCACCCGGCCGCAGCCGCAATGCACGCCGTTCCTGCTTCAGCCCGGCCCGCTCCAGTCCCGCACGCAGCGCATCGCCGGGCGGCTCGGAAAGGGCCTTGAGCTCGATCGTGGCTGCGTCGCCGCGGCTGCGCAGCTCGCCGCGGCCCCACAACGGGCCGCTGGGGTGGATGTCGAACAGCGCCAGGCGCCGGGCCAGCTCATCCGAATGCGGCTCCGGACCGAACACGCTGCGACTGCCGTCGAGCATCCAGACCTCGCCGTCCAGCGGCGTGTCCCAGCAGTGGGTGGCGACCCGCGCGGCCAGCACCCGGTTGAACAGCGCCGAACGGGCCGCCGACAGCAGATGGGTGCGCTGCTCGCGGCCGACCCGCCGGCCCGCGAACATCGAAAGCGCCGCGTGCAGGTTGTCGCCACCGCGACCGAAACGCTGTTCGCCGAAGTAGTTGGGCACGCCGCGCGCGGCGATCGCCTGCAGGCGCGCGTCGAGGACGCCACGCTCGCCGGTGACTCCACGCAGCACCAGCACGAAACGGTTGCCGGCGAGAGCACCGCGCGGCAGCTTCTTCGCGTGCCAGTCGTGCGCGAGCACGCGCAATGCCTCGCCGCCCTCGCCCCGGTACTCGAGGGACTCCACCGCGGGCGCGTTGCGTCTGGGCAGGTGCACGCTGAAGCGCTGACGGGTCACCGCATGACGATCCTTCAAGCCGGCGTAACCGATCGCGGCCACCTCCACGCCGGCCCATTGCGCGATCCGCTGTGCGGTCCAGGCCGTGTTCATTCCGCGTTTCTCGACCGTCAGCAGCAGGTGCTCGCCGCTGCCGGTGGGCTCGAAGCCGGCCAGTTCCTCGACGAAGAAATCCTCCGGCGTGCTGCGCAGGCGGGCGGCCAGCACGGGCTTGCCATGCGCGCGCGGCAACGCAGCGGGACGTGGATCGGACATCCTGGCGGCTCCGCGATGGCGCTCAGACGGACTGCAGCAACACCGCGGCCTGGGCGGCGATGCCTTCGCCGCGGCCGGTGAAGCCGAGCCTTTCCGAGGTGGTCGCCTTGACGCTGACCGCGTCGATGTCGACCCCGAGCGTCGCGGCAAGGGTCTCGCGCATCGCCTGCGCGTGCGGGCCGATCTTCGGCCGTTCACAGATCACGGTGAGATCGGCGTTGCCGAGCGTCCAGCCGCGCTCGCGCGCCAGCGCGTTGCAGTGCCGGAGAAAGGCGCTGCTGTCGACGCCCTTCCAGCGCGGATCGCTGGGCGGGAAGTGCTGGCCGATGTCGCCGAGCGCGAGCGCACCGAGGATCGCGTCGCACAGCGCATGAATGACCACGTCGCCGTCCGAATGCGCGACCACGCCCTGCGCATGCGGCACCCGTACACCGCCGAGCATCACGTGGTCACCCTCGCCGAACGCGTGGACGTCGAAGCCCTGGCCGATGCGGATGTTCAGATTGCCTTGCATGGTCTTTTCCTCGTTGCGGATCCTTCGCAGGAGCGGTGCAAGCCGCGATCGGGCCTTCCCGCGGAAGCCTCATTGCGGCTTGCGCCGTGCCTACGGGTTCTGCGCGAAGCCCGCGTGCCGCTGCGAAAGTATGAAGCGAAAGCGCTCGAGATCGGCCGGCGTGGTGACCTTGAAGTTGTCTTCCCTGCCTTCGACCAGCCGCGGGTGTCGTCCTTGCCGCTCCATCGCCATCGCCTCGTCGGTCACGGACACGCCGTCGTCGCGGGCGCGCTGCAGCGCGTCGATCAGCGGCTTGCGGCGGAACGCCTGCGGAGTCAGCGCGCGCCACAGCCGCTCGCGCGGTTCGGTGGAAACGATGCGACCGGCATCGTCGGCCCGCTTGAGGGTGTCGCGCACCGGTGCGGCCAGGATCGCGCCGTCGGATCCCGCCTCGGCCACGCTGATCAGGCGGTCGAGATCGTCGTGGGCGAGGTTCGGCCGCGCCGCGTCGTGTACCAGCACCAGCGAATCCGCGCCTGCCACCTGTGGCAGCACGCGCAACGCGGCCAGCACCGAATCGGCCCGCTCGCCCCCGCCCGTGCAGCACAGGACCGGCTTGCCCTGCCGTTCGCTCCAGCCCGGCCAGCTGGCGTCCACCGCGGCGAGCGCGACCGTTGCACCGGCGACGCGCGGATGCGCGAGCAGCGCATCGAGTGCATACGCCAGCAGCGGCTGGCCGTCGACCTGCAGATATTGCTTGGGGGTATCCCCGCCGAAGCGCGTGCCCCGCCCGGCTGCCGGCACCACTGCCCAGATGTCGGCACCGCTCATTGCACTGGTTCGTCCCGTTGCGGCGTCGCGGGGTCGGCCATCCGCGCCGGCACACCGTCCGGCTCGACGACCCGATAGAACACTTCGCCAGGCTTGATCATGCCCAGTTCGCTGCGGGCCCGCTCCTCGACCGCGGCGCCGCCGGAGGACAGGTTCTTGAGGTCGGCCACCTCCGCCACCAGCGCATCGTTGCGCTGCTGGCGCGAGGCGTTGTCCTGGACCTGCTGTTCGACCTGCGCCTCCAGTTCGGCGACCGCATGACGGCCGCCCTCGCCGATCCACAACCGGAACTGCAGATAGATCATCATGGCGAGCAGGAACAGCAGCACGGCGGGCAATACCCACCATCTCCCGTTCCTGTCCGCCGGCTGGCCCATCGCTTACCGGTTCAGCGACACGAACGCGTCGCGGCCGGCGTACTTCGCCGATGCGCCCAGCTGCTCCTCGATCCGCAGCAGCTGGTTGTACTTGGCGACGCGGTCGCTGCGGCACAGCGAACCGGTCTTGATCTGGGTCGCGGTGGTCGCCACCGCGATGTCGGCGATCGTCGTGTCCTCGGTCTCACCGGAGCGGTGCGAGACGATCGCGGCGTAGCGGTTGGCGTCGGCCATCGCAATCGCCTCCAGCGTCTCGGTCAGGGTGCCGATCTGGTTGACCTTGATCAGGATCGCGTTGCCGACGCCCTGCTCGATGCCTTCCCTGAAGATCTTCGGATTGGTCACGAACAGGTCGTCGCCGACCAGCTGGACCTTGTTGCCGAGCGCGGCGGTCAGCTGCTTCCAGCCGTCCCAGTCGTCCTCGGCCATGCCGTCCTCGATGGTGACGATCGGGTACTGCGCGCACCAGTTGCCGAGGAAGTCGACGAACTGGTCCGGGGTCAGGCGCTTGCCCTCGCCGGTGAGGTTGTACTTGCCGTTGTCGAAGAACTCGCTGGAAGCGACGTCCAGGCCGAGCAGGATGTCCTCACCCGCCCTGTAGCCGGCCTTGCCGATCGCCTCGAGGATGGTCTCCAGCGCTTCCTCGTTGCTGCGCAGGTCGGGAGCGAAGCCGCCCTCGTCGCCGACCGCGGTGCTCAGGCCATGGCCCTTGAGCACCGACTTCAGCGCGTGGAACACCTCGGTGCCGGCGCGCAGCGCCTCGGAGAAGCTGTCCGCTCCGACCGGCAGGATCATGAACTCCTGGAGGTCGACGTTGTTGTCGGCGTGCGCACCGCCGTTGATGATGTTCATCATCGGCACCGGCAACACCGGTGCACGGCCCGCATTCGACGAGATGCCGGCCAGGTACTGCCACAGCGGCAGCTTCTTCGACGCGGCGACCGCGTGCGCGTTGGCCAGCGAGACGCCGAGCAGGGCGTTGGCGCCGAGGCGCCCCTTGTTCTCGGTGCCATCGAGATCGATCAGGCGGCGGTCGAGCCCGGCCTGGTCGGCGGCGGCGAAGCCCTCCAGTGCCTTGGCGATAGCGCCGTTGACGTTCTCCACCGCCTGGCGGACGCCTTTGCCGAGGTAGCGGGTCTTGTCGCCATCGCGCAGCTCGACCGCCTCCTTGGTGCCGGTCGAGGCGCCGGACGGGACCATCGCGCGGCCGAAGCTGCCGTCGGCGAGGGTCACTTCGGCTTCAAGGGTCGGGTTGCCCCGGCTGTCGAGGATTTCGCGGGCGTGGACTTTGGCGATCTGGGTCATGGTCGAGTCGAGTCAGGAAGGAGAGGTTGTTGGCCACGGAGTTACGCGGATGAACGCGGATAGAACCTACTTCCCTGATGCTTCATCCGTGTCGATCCGCGCGAACCCGTGGCGGAAAATCACAGCCCGGCTTCGAGAAAGCCGTTCTTCTTGGTGACGCGGTCGATCTCAAGCAGCGTCTCCAGCAGCGCACGCATCTTCGGCAGCGGCCAGGCGTTCGGGCCGTCGGACAGGGCCTTGTCCGGATCCGGGTGGGTTTCCATGAAGATGCCGCTGATGCCCACCGCCATCGCCGCACGCGACAGCACCGGCACGAACTCGCGCTGGCCGCCGCTCTTGCCGCCGGCGCCGCCGGGCAGCTGCACCGAATGGGTGGCGTCGAACACGACCGGGCAGCCGGTGTCGCGCATCACGCTCAGCGAGCGCATGTCGCTGACCAGGTTGTTGTAGCCGAAGCTGGCGCCACGCTCGCAGACCATGATGTCGGTGTTGCCGGTGGCCAGCGCCTTCTCGGCGACATGCTTCATCTCCCACGGCGACAGGAACTGGCCTTTCTTGATGTTCACCGGCTTGCCGGCGCGGGCGACGTTCTGGATGAAGTCGGTCTGCCGGCACAGGAACGCGGGGGTCTGCAGCACGTCGACGACCGAGGCGACCTCGTCGAGCGGAGTGTACTCGTGGACGTCGGTCAGTACCGGCACGCCGAGCTGCTTCTTCACCTCGGCCAGCACTTTCAGGCCCTCTTCCATGCCAGGACCGCGGAAGCCCGAAACCGAGGTGCGGTTGGCCTTGTCGAAGCTGGACTTGAAGATGAAGGGGATGCCGAGTTCGGCGGTGATCTCCTTCAGCGTGCCGGCGGTGTCGAGCTGCAGTTGCATCGACTCGATCACGCACGGACCGGCGATCAGGAAGAAGGGTCGGTCCAGGCCGATCTCAAAACCGCAGAGTTTCACTTGGCACTCCTCGAGACATTCGTTTTTGCCGCGGATTTACACGGATAGACACGGATAAAGCGCTTTATTCCTGCCTTATCCGCGTGCATCCGCGCCAATCCGTGGCCTATCCCGGCTTTCAAGCCCGCGCTTCCTTCAGCAACTGGCCGCCCGCCTTGTTCTCGCGCGCGGCGCGGATGAAGCCGACGAACAGCGGATGACCGTCGCGCGGCGTCGACAGGAATTCCGGATGCGCCTGGCAGGCCAGGAACCAGGGGTGGCGGTCCTGCGGCAGCTCGACCATTTCGACCAGGGTCTCGTCCAGCGACTTGGCGCTGAACACCAGGCCGGCGTTCTCCAGCTGGTTGAGATAGCGGTTGTTGAACTCGTAGCGGTGGCGATGGCGCTCGCCGACGACGTCCTTGCCGTACATCCTGTGCGCCAGCGTACCGGGCTTGATCCGCTGCTCCTGCAGGCCCAGGCGCATGGTGCCGCCGAGGTCGCTGTCCTCGCTGCGCTTCTCGACCTCGCCGCTGGCGGTACGCCATTCGGTGATCAGGCCGATCACCGGATGCGGACAGGTCTTGTCGTTCTCGGTGCTGTTGGCGCCCTCCAGCCCGACCACGTGGCGGGCGTAGTCGACCACCGCCGCCTGCATGCCGTAGCAGATGCCGAAATACGGGATCCCGTGCTCGCGCGCATGGCGGGCGGTCATCACCTTGCCCTCGAAGCCGCGGTCACCGAACCCGCCGGGCACCAGGATGCCGTGCACGCCTTCCAGCGCCCTGGCGCCTTCGCGCTCGACGTCGGTGGACTCGATCCACTTGAGGTTGACCCGGGTGCGCTGGCGCAGGCCGCCGTGCTTGAGCGCCTCGCCGACCGATTTGTAGGCGTCCTGGTGGTCGACATACTTGCCGACCACGCCGATGGTGACCTCGTCGACCGGGTGTTCGCTGGCGTCGAGCACCGCCTCCCACTCGGACAGATCGGGCTCGCCGCAGTTCAGGCGCAGGCGTTCGACGATCAGCCCGTCCAGGCCCTGCTCGTGGAAGCGCGACGGCATCCGGTAGATGTTGTCGAGGTCGACCGCGGAGATCACGGCGCGCTCGGAGACGTTGGTGAACAGCGCGATCTTGCGGCGCTCGCTGTCCGGCAGCGGCTGCTCGGAGCGGCACAGCAGGATGTCGGGCTGGATGCCGATCGAGCGCAGTTCCTTGACCGAGTGCTGGGTCGGCTTGGTCTTGAGTTCGCCGGCGGCGGCGATCCAAGGCACCAGGGTCAGGTGCATGAACAAGGCCTTGTCCGGGCCGCGCTCGGTGCGGATCTGGCGGATCGCCTCAAGGAAGGGCAGCGATTCGATGTCGCCCACGGTGCCGCCGATCTCGACCAGGCCGACGTCGTAGCCCTCGGTCGCCTCGCCTATGCAGCGCTTGATCTCGTCGGTGATGTGCGGGATCACCTGCACGGTGCCGCCGAGGTAGTCGCCACGGCGCTCCTTGCGGATCACGTTCTCGTAGATGCGGCCGGTGGTGACCGAGTTCTTCCGGCTCAGACGGGTACGGACGTAGCGCTCGTAGTGGCCCAGGTCCAGGTCGGTCTCGGCGCCGTCGTCGGTGACGTAGACCTCGCCGTGCTGGAACGGGCTCATCGTGCCCGGGTCGACGTTGATGTAGGGGTCGAGCTTCATCATCGTCACGCGCAGGCCGCGCGCTTCGAGGATGGCCGCCAGCGAGGCCGCCGCGATGCCCTTGCCGAGGGAGGACACCACGCCGCCGGTGACGAAGATCAGGGGAGTCATGCGTTTTGCTGTCGCCGGAAAGCCATAGTCTACAGGGTGGGCGTGACGACCGCGACCGCTTGACGGCCGCGCCCCGGGCGTGCCGCCCCCGGCCGGAGCACGACGGGACCGACGCCCCGGACCACCGGGGCGCCGCGCGGGCCGAGCCGAGGGCGATCAGGCGCGATAGTCGTCCTCTTCCTCGGGCTCGACCGGCTGTTCCTCCTCGTCCGAGGCGCTGTCGGCCGCGGATTCGGCCCGGTCGGCACCGGCCTCGTCCCGCTCGTCGTCCTCCTTCCCGGCCCGGGCCTGTTCGGCGGCCTTCTGGCGGGCGTCCTCCGAGCGATCGGTCTGGGCCTTCTGCGCGAACGCCGGAGACGCGGCCGCCAACGCGAAGGTCACCAGGGGAATGGTGAGGATCCGGATCTTCATCGTGGGCTCTCCTGTCGGGTGGAAATGCTTCTCGGTGGCCGGCGCCACCGGCCGTCTTCCCCAAGGCCGGCCCCATCACGCTAGTCCCCGGCGCCCTGCCCCTGCGTGAACGCCGGCGATGGGCACTCAATAGTGGTGCGTGAAGAACTCGCATACGCGTTGCATCGCCGCCCGCCACCGCGCCAGCAGCGTCTCGTCGGCGTCCTCGTCGAATTCCGCCACCGCCACGAGCAGGCTGTCGATCCAGTACGGGTACAGCGCCGGCGGCACCGGCGCCCGGCCCTGCCGGCCATGGACCTCGGCCATCTGCGCGCAGGTCCGGGTGACGATCGCGCTGCCGCCAGCATGCAGGATCGCGACGCTGATCCCGCGTCGCAGCGCCAGCCGCTGCTTCTGGAAGTCGGTGCGGGCGAACATCGGCTCGATGTCCGGATGGCTGGCCATGAATATCTGGTAGAAGCGCTCGATGAACCCGCGCCGGGCGAGACAGCGGCCATAGCTCTGCTGGAGGTCGTTGAAGGTATCGGTCATGACAGGCTCCGTGTCGGTCGCCGCACAGGGTGCCCGCGACGGCCGGCACCGCGTTTGACCCCGGTCAAGTCCGCCCGCGCCCCGCGCCGGCGCCCTAGCACAGCCGGAACGGTTTGGCGCGGTTGAATTTCCTGCCGAGCCCCCCGACCATCGCTGCACGCATCACCGCAGTCCGACGCCTTCCCCGATGAGTTCGCCCCGATGAGTTCCCGCTACAACGCCGCCGATATCGAAGTCCTGTCCGGCCTGGACCCCGTCAAGCGCCGTCCGGGCATGTACACCGACACAACGCGGCCGAACCATCTGGCCCAGGAGGTGATCGACAACGCGGTCGACGAGGCCCTGGCCGGACATGCCAGATCGATCGAGGTCACCCTGCATGCCGACGGCAGCTGCGAGGTCGCCGACGATGGCCGCGGCATGCCGGTCGACATCCACCCCGAGGAAGGCATTCCCGGCGTCGAGCTGATCCTCACCCGCCTGCACGCGGGCGGCAAGTTCAGCAACAAGAACTACACCTTCTCCGGCGGCCTGCACGGCGTCGGCGTCAGCGTGGTCAACGCGCTGTCGAAGCACGTCGACGTGTTCATCAAGCGCGACGGCAACGAGTACCGGATGTCGTTCAAGGACGGCGACCGCCACAGCCCGCTGGAAGTGGTCGGCAGCGTCGGCAGGAAGAACACCGGCACCCGCGTGCAGTTCTGGCCCGACCCGAAGTACTTCGATACCGCGAAGTTCAATCTGCGCTCGCTGAAGCACCTGCTGCGCGCCAAGGCCGTGCTGTGTCCGGGCCTGACGGTGAAACTGCACGACGTCGCCAGCGGCGAGAAGCTGGAATGGCATTACGAGGACGGCCTGCGCGACTATCTCCGCGGCGAACTGGTCGAACGCGAGCTGCTGCCGCCGGAGCTGTTCGTCGGCAATCTCAGCAAGGACACGGAGACCGTCGACTGGGCGGTCGCCTGGGTGATCGAAGGCGAACTCGTGCAGGAGAGCTACGTCAACCTGATCCCGACCGCCCAGCACGGCACCCACGTCAATGGCCTGCGCACAGGCTTCACCGATGCACTGAGGGAGTTCTGCGACTTCCGCAACCTGTTGCCGCGCGGGGTCAAGCTGGCGCCGGAAGACGTCTGGGACAGGGTTTCGTTCGTGCTGTCGGTGAAGATGACCGACCCGCAGTTCAGCGGCCAGACCAAGGAACGCCTGTCGTCCCGCCAGGCTGCCGGGTTCGTCGAGGGCGCCGCGCACGACGCCTTCAGCCTCTGGTTGAACCAGCATGTCGAACTCGGCGAGAAGATCGCCCAACTGGCGATCGAGCGCGCATCGGCGCGCCTGAAGACCGAAAAGCAGGTGACCCGCAAGAAAGTCACCCAGGGCCCCGCCCTGCCCGGCAAGCTGGCCGACTGCACCAGCCAGGACCTGTCGCGCACCGAGCTGTTCCTGGTCGAGGGTGACTCCGCCGGCGGCAGCGCCAAGCAGGCGCGCGACAAGGAGTTCCAGGCGATCATGCCGCTGCGCGGCAAGATCCTGAACACCTGGGAGGTCGCTTCCGGCAGCGTGCTGGCCTCGCAGGAAGTGCACGATCTCGCCGTGGCGATCGGCTGCGACCCGGGCAAGGATGACATCAGCGGCCTGCGCTACGGCAAGGTGATCATCCTCGCCGACGCCGACTCCGACGGCCTGCACATCGCGACCCTGCTGTCGGCGCTGTTCCTGAAGCACTTCCCCGCGCTGGTCGCGACCGGCCACGTGTTCGTGGCGATGCCGCCGCTGTTCCGCGTCGATCTGGGCAAGCAGGTGTTCTACGCCCTCGACGAGGAGGAGAAGCGGATCCTGCTGGAGAAGATCGAGCGCGAGAAGGCCGAGAAGAAGAAGGGCTCCGCGGGTGCGGTCAGCGTGACCCGCTTCAAGGGCCTGGGCGAGATGAACCCCTCGCAGCTTCGCGAGTCGACCATCCATCCCGACACCCGCCGGCTGGTCCAGCTGACCGTGGAGGACGCCGAGGGCACCCGCTCGCTGATGGACATGCTGCTGGGCAAGAAACGCGCTTCGGACCGGAAGGCGTGGCTGGAGACCAAGGGCGACCTGGCGACCCTGGAGGTCTGAACATCCGCCTCCCCGTGCAAGCTACGGTCGCAGCGGCATGAGCCGCGATGAAGCTTTCCCGTGAAAACCCGATCGCAGCCTACGACGCTTCTACGTGCCGCTTGCGTGCGCAGCCGGTCAGGTCCCGGGGCGCAGGCAGGTCTCCAGCAGCGTGCGCAACAGTGGCTGCAGGCGCGCGGCACGGTCGGGAAGGTATTCGAAGCTGTCCTCGTCCATGTAGTTGAGCTGGGCGAGTTCAAGCTGCACGGCGTCGATGCCGTCGTCGGGGCGGCCGTAGTGGCGGGTGATGTAGCCGCCCTTGAAGCGGCCGTTGACCACGTGGCTGTAGCCGGTCTGCGATGCCAGCACCGCCTCCAGCATCGCGATCAGTGAAGGCCGGCAGCTCGCGCCGCCGGCGGTGCCGAGGTTGAGGTCGGGCAACCGGCCGTCGAACAGGAACGGTACCACGCTGCGGATCGAATGCCCTTCCCACAGCACCGCGCGGCCGTGTTCGGCACGCAGACGGTCGAGCTCGCCGAGCAGGGCGTCGTGGTAGGGGCGCCAGAAGGTTTCGACGCGTGCGCCGATCTCGGCCTCGTCCGGGGCCTCGCCGTCGAGATAGACGGGCTCGCCACTGAACCGCACGGCCGGGCACAACCCGGTGGTGTTCTGGCCCGGATACAGCGACACGTCGTCCGGAGGCCGATTGAGGTCGACTACGTAGCGCGAATAGACCGGCACGATGATCGACGCGCCCAGTTCGCGCGCGAACGCATACAGCCGCGCGACGTGCCAGTCGGTGTCGGGCGCGCGTCGCGCCTGCGGCACCATGCGAGCGGCGATGTCGTCGGGAATCAGGCTGCCGTCGTGCGGCAGGCTGACCAGCAGCGGAGCGTGGCCGCGGTGAAGGGTGAAGACGCTGTCGGAATGCATGGAAGCATTCTAGCCGGGCCCTCCGGAACGGGACGCATTGCAGATGGCGCCCGCGCCGCTCCCCCGGTTGCGGTGCGCTCATGGTGCGGACACGCCTGCTCCGGAGGACGGGCCCCTGCACGCCCTCGCCGAGCGAACGGGGAGCGCGGCGGGACGTCATCTCAGCAGCACGATCTCCTCGGCACTGGTCGGATGGATCGCGATCGTGTCGTGCAGGTCCTGCAGGGTAATGCCCTTCTTCAGCGCGACCGCGAAACCCTGCAGGATCTCGTCGGCTGCCTCGCCGAGCAGGTGCAGCCCGACCACGCGGCGCTCCTCTCCGATGCAGACCAGCTTGAACAGGCTTCGCTGCGGGGTGTCTGTCAATGCTTCCAGCATCGGCCGGAACCCGGTCGTGTAGACCCGTACCGCGGCATCGCCATGCCGTTCGCGGGCCTGCGCCTCGGTCAGCCCGACGGCGCCAACGGGCGGGTGGGAGAACACCACCGTCGGCACGTTGGTCTGGTCCAGCGCCGGGTCCGCGGCGCCGCCGAACACGTGGCTCATCAACCTGCGCGCGGCGGCGATCGCGACCGGAGTCAATGCCATGTCCGCGGTCACGTCGCCGACTGCATGGATGCCCGGCGCCGAGGTCGCGTGGCCGGCGTCGACCCGGACATGGCCGTCCGCATCGGTTTCGACGCCGACCTCCGGCAGCCCGAGGCCATGGGTATTGGGGCCGCGCCCGGTCGCGAACAGCACCTGGTCGTAGGGGCCATGCCAGGTGCCGGCGCCGTCGCGTACCCGCAGCTGGCCGTCGTCGTCGCGCTGGAGCTCCGCAACCGGGCACCCCAGGCTCAGGCGGATGCCGGCCTGGCAGTAGTCGTCCGCCAGTTGCTCTGCGATTGCGGCATCGAAACCATGCAGCAGGCGTTCGCCGCGCACCAGCATCTCGACGCGGCTGCCGAGCTGCTGCAGCACGCCGGCCAGTTCGACCGCGATGTAGCCGCCACCGACGACCGCGATCCGCTCCGGGGCGGCGGTCCACCGGAAGAAATCGTCCGAAACCGCGCCGAGCCCGGCACCGGGAATGTCGGGCCGCAGCGCGTGCCCGCCGGTGGCGATCAGGATCCGCTGCGCCTGCAGGCGCAGGCCGTCGTCGCATTCGACCACGCCGCCACCGGACCGCATCCGTTCGACCAGTCGTCCGTGTCGCGGCAGATGCACGATGCCGGCGGCGTCGATGCGTCGCCGATAGCTCTGGTGGATGTTGTGGATGTAGCGCTCGCGATGGGCGATGAAGGTCGGCCAGTCCAGTGCCCGGGCCTGCACCGGGAAGCCGAGCGGCCCGGCCATCGCCAGCCGGCGGCCGACCTCGGCCGCCAGCCACATCGCCTTCTTCGGCACGCAGCCGACGTTGACGCAGGTGCCACCCAGCGCCGAGGGCTCCATCAGGGCGACCCGGGCCCCGTGTTCGGCGGCACGGAACGCGCCGGCCAGACCGCCGGATCCGCCACCGATCACGATCAGGTCGAACTCGCCGGCGGCGCGGGCTCCGTTTGCATCGGACTCGGACACGAGGACCTCGCGGTTGCGCGGAAGGGACGACATTTCTACCAGCCGCGTGCAGCCGCGTGCACCCCTGCTCAGCGGACGAAGCGTTCCATCCGGAACGGTGCCGGATCGACCGCCGGTGTCCGCTGCATCATCAGGTCGGCGAGCAGCTGACCGGTGCCGGCGCTCATGCTCACGCCCATCATGCCGTGACCGGTGGCCAGCCAGAGTCCGTCCCGCCCGGGCACCGCCCCGATCACCGGCACGTCGTCGCGGCTCATCGGACGCCATCCGTACCAGCGCTCGATCACCTCGGGGCCGACCGGCTCGTGCAGGTACTCCGCCGCGCCTCGCTCCAGCGCGGCCAGGCGGCGCGGGTTGAGCGCGGTGTCATAGCCGGAGAACTCCATCGTGCTGCCGAGGCGGAAGCCGCCGCTCCAGACCGTCACGCAGACCGAGCGCTCGTGCAGCACCAGCGGGCGGCGTGGCACCAGGTCCGGGCGACTGTAGGTGATCGAGTAACCCTTGCCCGGCTGCAGCACGCGCTTGAGCACCGGCACGCCGAACGCATCGGCGAGCCGCGGCGACCAGGCGCCGGTCGCCAGCACCACGTCGCGGGCCTGCAGCCGGCCCTGGGCTGTATCCACGTGCGGAGGTCCCGACGCGGTCCCGACCGCCTTCACTTGGCAATGCTCGAGGATCGTGCCGCCACGCTCGCGCACCGCCCTTGCCAGCTCGGCCACGTAGCGGTCCGGCCGCAGCGATGCGTCGCCGTCGAAGCGGATCGCACCGGCAATCCCGGGCTTGAGTGCCGGCTCCATCGCCTCGTAGGCGGCGCCGTCGACCACCTCGACCGGCACGCCCAGCTCGCGCAGCAGCGCGACTTCCTTCAGGCCGTGCTCGAGTTCGCGCGGATCGCGGAACACGTAATCCTCGCCCGAGGCCCTGAACTCGCACTGCAGCCCGAAGCGCGACACCCATTGCTCCAGGCGCTCGCGCGAGTCGTTCAGCAACGCCCCTTTCGCCACCGCGCTCGCGCGCCAGTCGCGCTCGTTGCAACGTGCGGCGAAATGCAGCAACCAGCGCCACAGCGCCGGGTCGAAACCGGGCTTGATGTACAGCGGCGCATCCGGGGTGAACATCCACTTCAACGCGGTCGCGACCATTCCCGGTGCGGCCAGCGGCGGCGCATGGCTGGGGGTGATCGTGCCGCAGTTGCCGTGCGAGGTGCCGCCGCCGATGCGGCCGGCATCGACCACCTTCACCTCGCGTCCGGACTCGAGCAATGCCAGTGCGGTCGCCAGGCCGATCACGCCCGCGCCCACGATCACGACGTCTTCGTGTTGTGTCATCGACAGATTCAGGAAGCTGCTTCAGGGGAGGAGCCGGACGACCGCCGCAGCGGCGGCAGCGCCCGATAGGTCAGGCCCCGCCACAGCCATTCGACGGGTCCGAAGCGGAAGCGTGCCATCCATGCATGGGCGATGACCAGTTGCAGGACGAACACCACCAGCACGCCGGCGACCTGGGCGCTGCGGCCGACCTGCCCCCACAGCCCGAAACCGTAGCCGTAGAACACCAGCGTGCCGACCGCCGACTGCATCAGGTACAGGGTCAGCGCCATCCGCCCGGCCGGGGCGAGCAGACGCAGCCAGCGCCCGCCGCGCTGCAGCGCGAGCACGACCCAGCCCAGGTAGCCCAGGCTCAGCAGCGGCGCTCCGGCCAGCTGGAACGCCGCGGCGGCCATCGGCCGCGCACCGGCCCCGCTGACGAGATCCGGTGCCGGATCGATCGCCACGCCCACCAGCGTCAGCGCCAGGCCGAGCGGCGCGGCGCCCCATGAGAAGCTCCGGAACAGGCGGCGATGACCATCGGCGTCGGCCACCGCACCACTGCGCACCAGCCAGGCGCCGAACACGAACACACCCAGCGCCATCGGCAGGAAGAACAGCGTGTCGCCGAGACTGACGAGCAGGAAGCGGATCCGGAATGCGGTCGCCGCCAGGTAGCTGTCACCGGTGTAGGCCACGACCTCGTCGCGCTGCAGCGCCAGCTGGCGGGCGACTTCGGCCTGATCGCCGGCCCCGTCGACCGTACCGCCGAACAGCGCCAGCAACAGCGCGAACAGCGCCACCACGCCTGCGATCGCGTAATACAGCGCGCCCCCCCAGGCCCAGAGGCCGCGCACCGGCGCACGGCTGAAGCAGGCCAGCATCAACAATGCCGCCAGCGCATAGGCGACCAGGATATCGCCGGACCAGATCAGGCAGGCGTGAACCACGCCGATCGCCAGCAGGGCGAACGTGCGCCGCAGATAGAACGGCGCGAACGCGCGGCCGGCCTCCTGCGCACGCGCCTGCATCACCGCGAAGCCCATTCCGAACAGCAGCGCGAACAGCACCCAGAACTTGCCGCTGACCAGGACGTAGCTCGCCGCGTCCAGCCACAGGTCGAGGCCGCTGGCGGCGGGATCGATGCCGTCCACGCGCGCGACCAGCGGTGCGCTGAACCATTCCACGTTCATCAGGGCGATGCCGAGCAAGGCCAGCCCCCGCAGCACGTCCAGCGCCGCGATCCGCTCCCGTCCCGCCAACGGCACCCAGTCCTGCCGTGTCCTAGGGCCTGCGCCCATCTGTCCTGCTCTGTCTCGCCCCGGAGCCGGCGAGTGTAGACGCCGCGGCGCCATGGCGGCGATACCGGTCGTGCCGGAAACGCGAACGGCCCGCGCAAGGCGGGCCGTCGGTAGCTGGCGATCGCGCCGGCGACGATGTCCGGCGAACGTCCGGAACCTTCGCGATGCGGCTCAGTGCTCCACGCCGCCGTCGCCGTGCACGTGACCGTGCTCGATCTCCTCGGCGCTGGCCTCGCGGACCTCGACGATATCGATCGCGAAATGCAGGTCCTTGCCCGCCATCGGGTGGTTGAGGTCGACATCGACCACGCTCATGCCGATCTTGGAAATGGTCACAGCGCGCGGGCCGAAGTTGGTCTGCAGGACCGCCTGCATGCCCGGGGCGATCTTCTGGCCCTTGAAGTACTTCTTCGGCACCCGCTGGGTCAGGCCTTCCTTGATCTCGCCGTACGCATCGGCCGCCTTCACGTCGACCTCGAACTTCTCGCCGGCCTCGCGTCCGTCCATCGCCTGTTCCAGGCCCGGGATGATGTTGTTGTGGCCGATCAGGATCGCCAGCGGATCGCGTCCCTCGGAGCTTTCCAGCGGCTCCTGGCCCTCGGACACGGGGCTTTCGGAAACTGTGTAATGAAAACGGACGACGCGATCTTTCTCGATCTTCATGGACTTGGCGACTCGGCTGCTGTGCCGCGACACGGGCGGCAGGATGGAGGACGGAGCCGGCCGGGGCCACTTGGCGATGCCCGGCCGGAAATGGGCGGTTCGACGGCGGAACTTGTCGCCATCGCGTCCAACGGACAAGCTACGGCCCATGGACAGGACCGCGCATTATCCCGGCAAGCCCGCGTCCGCGCCAGAGACGCGGCACATGACCCTCCTGCTCGGCGTATTGCTTGCGGCCACGGTCGCCGGCTGCGGTGGCGGCGGCGATCGCGTTCGCGGTGCGCCGCGGCCGGACGGCCGCGACTGGGCGGTGGTGGCGCCCGACGACCCGGCCGCGGCCAACGCGGTGCTGATGCGCGCGATCAGCCTCGTGGGCACGCCCTATCGCTACGGCGGCAACACGCCGGAGGGCGGCTTCGACTGCAGCGGGCTGGTCAACTATGTCTATCGCGACATGCTCGACCTGCGCCTGCCGCGCACCTCGGGGCAGTTGGCCGCTTACCAAGGCCCGAAGATCGCTCCGTCGCGGCTGGCCGCTGCCGACCTGGTGTTCTTCGGCAGCCGCGGCAAGGTCACGCACGTCGGCATCTACGTCGGCGAAGGACGCTTCGTGCATGCGCCGAGCACCGGTGGCACGGTGCGGCTGGACCATCTCGATGGGCCTTACTGGCGCGACCACTACACCGGCGCCCGGCGCGTACTGCTGAAGTGACCGCGGCGCGGCAGATGGGCCCGGTCACAACCACAACGAGCGAAAATGCGGGATGCGTCACAAAATTTAACTAATTTTTAACAAAATATGAACTTCCACGTCCCGATTCGCGGGCAATATCGCTCCGATTCAATTCAGTGATCGCCGCGTGAAGCCCGACGTTTCCGGACCCGACCCCGACACCGACACCGACTGTCCCGGTCTGACCCACTACCGCCGCACGCGGCTCCTGTCCCGCCTTCTCCTGAGTGCCCTGCTGGCCGCGGCTTCGCTGCCCGCGCTCGCGCAGCAGCTGCCGGCCCCTTCGCTGGCCGCCGACTCCGCCGATCTGCCGTCCGCGGTCACCCGGCCGGTCCTGCCCGAGACGATGGGCATGTCGGACCGCACGCTGCTGCTGGCCACCGACATCAACCGCCTGCTCGCGGCCGCAGCGCCGACCCGCACCGATGCCGTGAACGCGCAGCCGGTCGAGGACAAGGACGGCCGCATCCGTACCGTGCTGCAAAAAGCGCTGGCCCTGCTCGGCACGCCCTATCGCTGGGGCGGCACCAGCCCCGACAACGGCTTCGACTGCAGCGGCCTGGTTGGCTACGTGTTCCGCAACGCGCTGGGCATCGAACTGCCCCGCGTCTCGCGCGACATGGCCCGCAATGGCCAGGTCGTCGAGGACCGCGAAGAGATGACCGCGGGCGATCTGGTGTTCTTCGGCCGCCGCGGCCGTGTCGACCACGTCGGCATCTATCTCGGCGAGGGCCGCTTCGTGCACGCCCCCAGCCGCGGCAAGACGGTCAGCGTCTCACGGCTGGACAGCGGCTACTGGAGCCACAAGTTCATGCAGGCCCGTCGCGTCGAAGGCATCTGAACCGCAGCGACCGGTCCCGATCGAAAAGGCCGCCTCCGGGCGGCCTTTCGTTTGCGGCGGCCGTTCAGCCTACCGTGCCGCGCCGCGGTAGCGCTCGACGGTCTGTTCGATGCCCTTGCTCAGCTCCATCACCTTCAGCGCGTACTCGGCCAGCCGCCTGTCGTCGTCGCTGACCGGGACCCACGGCGGGACCGGCGTGGGCTGGCCCTCGACGCCGTCGAGGGCGACGAACACGATCACGCAATGCGTGCACAGCCTCGCGCGCCCTGCCTCGGCCGCGTTCACCCCGGGGTCCCGCGCCATCACGTCGACCGCGAAGTGCATGCTGGTGGTACCGGTATGCACCAGCTTGGTCCGCACCGTGACCAGATCGCTGGTCCGGATCGGCGACACGAACCGGATGCCGCCAACCGCCACCGTGACGCTGTAGCGGCCGCTCCAGCCGACCGCCGCGGCGTAGCCGGCCTGGTCGATCCACTTCATCACCACGCCTCCGTGGACCTTGCCGCCGTAATTGACATCGGTCGGCTCGGCCAGGAAGCGCAGGGTCAGTTCGCGCTGCTCACCGCTCATCGCGTGCTCCTTTCAAGCGGAAGGCCAGATCGGCGACCGACGCACCGACCCCGTGCACGCCTTCGCGCATGCGCTCGTCGACAAGCACGCCGGTTTCCGGCAGGCGTTCGGCGGCAAGACCGACCGCGACCTGCTGCGGCACGACCACCAGCCCCAGCTTGGCCAGCGCATCGCGCAGCACCAGCAGCGAACGCAGTCCGCCCAAGGGGCCGGGCGAGGCCGACACGATGCCGGCGGCCTTGCCGCGGAACAGCGTCGTGCCCGACGGCCCGGCAGCGGTCGGACGCGAGATCCAGTCCAGCGTGTTCTTGACCAGAGCCGGCATCGAACCGTTGTATTCGGGCGTGCTGATCAGCAGGCCGTCGTGTTCGGCCATCAGGTCCTGCAGCCGGAACACCTCGTCCGGCATGCCGTCAGCCTCGATGTCGCCGTCGTAGACCGGCAGCGGGTAGTCGCGCAGATCGATCAGGCTGACCTCGGCGCCCGCATCGCGCGCGCCCTCGACGAGCACCGGCACCAGGCGACGATTGAAGGATTCGCGACGCAGACTGCCTGCGAACGCGAGCAGGCGGGGCGGATCGACGGCCATCGTCATGGATTCCTTGAGGGACCTGCGACGAGTATGCACAGCTTGCAACGCGCAACGCGAGTGTCGCGACGCGGCGCCCCCGATCGAGACCGCGAGACGCACGCGTTCCGCACTGGTGGCAACGCCCGCGATCGCCGACACTGTTGCGCCCGCCCACCGGACACGATCGATGCTCCTTCGTCATGGACGCCTGCCGGCTCTGGCCGCCACGCTCGCCCTCTCCTGCCTCGCTCCCGTCGACACTTCGGCATCCGGGCCTGCGCCGCTGCCGCAGCTGGAGGCCTACACCGTTCACGAGAGCTGGCGCCAGCCGATCGAGCCGTTCCGGATCGCCGACAACACCTGGTACATCGGCACCGCCGGACTCAGCGCGCTGCTGGTGAAGACCGGCGCCGGCGCGGTGCTGATCGACGGCGGGATGCCGCAGGCGGCCGACATGCTGCTGGCGAACATGACGAAGGTCGGCGTCGCGCCGTCGGACCTGAAGTACATCCTCCACAGCCACGCCCATGCCGACCACGCCGGGCCGCTGGCCGCGGTGCAGCGCGCGACCGGCGCGATCCTGGTCAGCAACGCCGAATCCGCGGTCCTGCTCGCGCGCGGCGGCAGCGACGACATCCATTTCGGCGACGACCTGCTGTATCCGCCTGCGCAGACCGGCCGCATCGTGATGGACGGCGAGGCGGTCGAGCTTGGCGGCGTGCGCTTCACCGTGCATTTCACCCCCGCGCACACACCGGGGTCGATGAGCTGGACCTGGACCGACCAACGCGATGGCCAGCCACTGCGCATCGCCTATGCCGACAGCGTCAGCGCGCCCGGCTACGAACTGCTGGACAACCCGCGCTACCCGCGCATCGTCGACGATTACCGTCGCGGTTACGCGGTGATGCGCGACCTGCCCTGCGACCTGCTGATCACGCCGCACCCGGGCGGCAGCGGCTGGACCCCGCAGGACGCCGGCAACCGCCTGCCGGAACCGATGAGCTGCGCCGGCTACGCGGATGCCGCCGAACGCGCGCTCGACCAGGCGATCGCAAAGCAGCGCGACGCGGGAGGGCCTTGATGCCGTACACGCCGATCGTCGCGACCCTCGGCTACGTGCTGTCCGCGAACGGCCGCGAGGTGCTGATGGTCCATCGCAACGCGCGCCCGGAAGATCACCAGTTGGGCAAGTACAACGGCCTGGGCGGGAAACTTGAGCCGCACGAGGACGTAGTGGCCGGCATGCGTCGCGAGATCCACGAGGAGGCCGGCATCGACTGCACGGCGATGCAGTTGCGCGGCACGATCAGCTGGCCCGGGTTCGGCAAGCATGGCGAGGACTGGCTGGGTTTCGTGTTCCGGATCACCGCATTCACCGGCACTCCGTTCGAGCACAATCCGGAAGGCACGCTGGAATGGGTCGCGCTCGACCGCCTGCACGAACTGCCGATGTGGGAGGGCGACCGCCACTTCCTGCCGATGGTGTTCGACGCCGACGATCGCCCGTTCCACGGGGTGATGCCGTATCGCGACGGCCGCATGCAGTCGTGGCGCTATTCGCGGATCTGAGTCGCGGTCGCGGTCGTGGGAGTGGGCGCAAGCCACGACAGGTTTTCAAGAGAAGGCCCACTCGCGGCTTGTGCCACCCCTACAGCCACTCCCGCAACGGGCTCGGCCTATCTGAGCTGGCTGTCCTTGCTGCCACGGCGGTTGAAGCCGACCGCCTGCCGGGAGCGGTCCTCGGCGTCCTGGCAGGCGATGCACAGGCGGACCCCCGGCACCGCACGGCGCCGTGCCTCCGGGATCGGGGCGTCGCACTCCTCGCAATGGGGCAGTCCGGGCCCGCTGGCCAGGCGGCTGCGCGCACGCCTGATCGCATCCTCGACGGTCGCGTCGATCTGCTCCTGCACCGATGTGTCGCTGGTCCAGCCGCCGGCCATGTCGTCCTCGGATTGCGCTCGCTATCTGGCCGATATAGGGCCAGCGAAGCCCTGGATCAACCGGTCTCCGGCCGCTGCGGGGCCGGCGTCGCGATTTCCGCGGTCCGGATCCGCCGGTACCGTCGCTCCCCGCTGCCGCGCGGCGGACGCTGAAACATCGAGATGGGCATAATCGGCAGCCCTGTCAGTCCAGTCCGTAAGCCGATGAACCCGAGCCGCACCGCGATCGCCGCCCTCACCCTCACCCTGCTGTGCAGCGCATGCGCGAGCGTGCCGCCGGCCAGCGGGCAGGACGCCGGGGCGACGCGATTCGAGGTGGACGTACCGGCAATCGCGCACCCGGACGGCGAATCGCCACGATGGTGGTACCGCGACGGTGCTGCGCAGGCGGCCGCGCGTGGCGCGATGGCCGGCAACGCGCGCAACGTGATCCTGTTCGTCGGCGACGGCATGAGCCTGCCGACGGTCGCCGCCGCGCGCATCCTCGACGGTCAGCGCAATGGTGGTCCGGGCGAGGAGAACCGGCTCGGCTGGGAGCGTTTCCCGGCCACCGCGCTGAGCAAGACCTACAACACCAACGCCCAGACCCCGGACTCGGCCGGAACGATGACCGCGATGGCGACCGGGGTGAAGACCCGTGCCGGCGTACTCAACATCGGCCAGATGCCGCAGCGCGGCGACTGCGCCGGCGCGCTGCGCACCCCGCTGCTGAGCCTGTGGCAGCTGGCCGAGACCAGCGGCATGGCGACCGGCGTGGTAACCACCGCGCGGCTGACCCATGCGACGCCCGGCGCGACCTTCAGCCACTCGGCCGATCGCGACTGGGAGCACGACGCGGCGATGCCGCAGGCCGCCATCGATGCCGGTTGCGTCGACATCGCCCGGCAGATCGTCGAAACGCCGTACGGCGACGGCCCCGAGGTGCTGATGGGCGGCGGCCGGGCGATGTTCATGCGCCAGGACCAGGCCGACCCCGAGTATCCGGACAAGCACGGCAAGCGCCGCGACGGCCGCGACCTGGTCGCCGACTGGCAACAGCGCCACCCGCAGGGCCGCTACGTATGGAATGCCGCCCAGCTCGCCGATGCCCCCGTCGACACCCCCCTGCTGGCCCTGTTCCAGCCCGGCCACATGCAGTTCGAGCACGACCGCGGCAACGATCCTGCTGGCGAGCCGAGCCTGGCCGAGATGACCCGCGCCGCGATCACGCGCCTGCGGAACGCGGATGGCGGATACGTGCTGCTGGTCGAGGCCGGCCGCATCGATCACGCCCATCACTACGGCAACGCCTACCGCGCGCTGACCGACACCATCGCGTTGAGCGAGGCGGTGCAGGCCGCCGCCGCGATGACCTCGGCCGACGACACGCTGATCCTGGTCACCGCCGACCACGCGCACACGATGAGCTTCGTCGGCTACCCGGCGCGCGGCAACCCGATCCTCGGCAAGGTGACCGGCACACTCGGCGAAGGCGAACTGGAAGGCGGCCGGCTCGCCCGCGACGCCACCGGCCTGCCATACACGACGCTGAGCTATGCCAATGGTCCCGGCTACGTCGGCGCCAGCGAGCTGCAGGGCGAAGGCCCGAAGCGCTTCCAGCACTCGCCCGACCGCTTCGAGCCCGCCAAGGGCGGCCGCCCCGACCTGACCCACGTCGACACCCTCGATCCGGACTACATGCAGGAGGCGCTGGTGCCGTCGAAGGACGAATCGCACGGCGGCGACGACGTCGGCATCTGGGCGCGCGGTCCCGGCAGCGACGCGGTGCGCGGCTCGGTCGAACAGAACGCGATCTACCACTTCATGCTGCAGGCGACGCCGCGCCTGCGCGAGACGGTCTGCGCGCGCGGCGGTTGCGACGCCGACGGAGTGCCGGTCGAGCTGCCGGACCCGGCCGCATTCCGCTGATCCGGCTCCAACACAAGACGCGGGCCGTCGACCGGCCCGCTCCACGCAACCCAAGGAAGGACCGCAATGACGAACACCCCCCTGCACGGCCTGGTCATCCGCGATGCAATCGTGCGCATACCCGGGACCGGCTACATCTACGCCGCCGATCCGGCCCGCGAGGCCGACGGCGTTCCGCATGCGATAACTTTCAAGTACCAGCAGGGCCGCTTCATTCGCGGCGATGCGAACTACGACGCGTTTGCGCTCGCCTTGGTGTCCCATCCCGAGCCCGGCCTGGTTTCGGTCGCCGGTGCCGGCTACTACTCGGCGATCAGCGCCTCCGGTTCGGTTTCCGGCGACCTTTTCGACAACAGCAACCCACTCCCACCCGTCCCCCGGACTGGCGGCATCCGCGCGGTCGCCAGCATCGGCGGACGCGCGTTCGCGGTCGGTCTGCGCGGCATGGCCTACCGTCTGGACCAGCCGCGCCAGTGGACGCGCATCGACGACGGCCTGCCGGCGGACTTCGACGTGCTGGCCATCGACGGCGGCTCGGATGCCGATCTGCACGCGGTCGGACGCGGGGGCGGCATCTGGCACTTCGACGACCGCGGCTGGCAGGTCTGCGAGTCACCGACTTCGGCCGCGTTGCGGACGATCCACTGCACGGATGCCGGCGATGCGTACGCCGCCGGCGATGGCGGCGTGCTGCTGCAGCGACGCAACGGCGTGTGGGAGACCATCGAGCACGGATGCACCCGTGACACGATATGGAGCCTGGCGGGGTTCCAGGGCCAGCTCTACGCAGCGACCCTGTCCACTCTGTATCGCATCGAAGGAAACGGCCTGGTGGAGGTCGATTTCGGCAACGATCGGCCGGCGAGCTGCCGCCGCATCAGCGTCTGCGACGGCCAGATGTGGTCGGCCGGCGACTTCGACCTGATGGCCTTCGACGGCGAACGCTGGTCGCGGATCGTGTAGCCATCGCGGCCTCCTCCGCGACGGCTACATCCGGAGCGGACCGTCCTCAGAACGGCTTGGCCAGCACCAGCCAGACAACGGCCGCCAGCAGCAGCACCGGCAGCTCGTTGAACCAGCGCAGCGCGCGGCCCGAGGGCAGCGTGCGACCGGCTTCGACGCCCTTCAGCCAGCGCCCGGCAACCACGAAATGCGCGAGGATCAGCACGACCAGCCCCAGCTTCGCGTGCAGCCAGCCGCCGGCGATGCCGAAATGCAGCCACAGCACCAGCCCGAGCACGAACGCGAAGCCGAACATCATGTGGCCGAAGCGGTACAGGCGCCGCCCCATCAACACCAGCCGCGCCCGGACCTCGGCCGAATCACCGGCCTCGGCGATGTTCACCAGGATCCGCGGCAGGTAGAACACCGACGCCATCCAGGCGATCACGAACACGAGGTGGGCGGTCTTGGTGATGAGATAGGCGGCCATGTGCAATAGGATGCCGTCCAGTCGACGCAGTGTCATCCCAGCCCATGTCCAAGCAATACGACCGCAGCTACTTCGATCGCTGGTATCGCGATCCGGCCCTGAAGGACGCCGCGATCGGCGGCCGTGCCCGCCTCGCCCGCAAGGTGGCGATGGCCGTGGCCACCGCCGAATACCATCTGGAACGCCCGCTGCGCACGGTGCTCGACGTCGGCTGCGGCGAAGGCCCGTGGCGCGCGCCGCTGCTGAAGCTGCGCCCGAACGTGGACTATCTGGGCTTCGACAGCAGCGAGTACGCGATCGCACGGCATGGCCGCCGGCGCAACCTGCACCTCGCCCGCTTCGCCGACTTCGGACAGCTGCGTCCCTGCGCACCGGTCGACCTGCTGGTCTGCAGCGACGTGATGCATTACCTCAACGTGCGCGAACTCGACCGCGGCCTGCCCGGCCTGGTCGAACTCTGCGGCGGGGTCGCCTTCCTGGAGACCTTCGCCCGCGAGGACCCCATCGACGGCGACACCCACGGTTTCCGGCGGCGCCCGGCGAGGTTCTATCGCGAACGCTTCATCGCGGCGGGATTCGTGCCCCTGGGTTCGCATCTGTGGCTGTCGCCCGGCCTGCGTGACGGGCTGGCCGCGCTCGAGCATCCGCGGGAATGAGCTGCTTTCCGGACGCGGATTTTCCCGCACGGGAGACCCGGGTTAACTCTTCCGGAATCCCGTTCGGGTATGCTGCATCGCAACAACGGCACCCTGTCCGCGCATTGCGCCGCCTGGAGACTGCAACCCGATGATGCTTTACCAGATGCACGAACTCGGTCGCGCCTGGATGGCTCCGATCACCTACTGGGCCGATGCCAACGCGAAGATGTTCGGTGCTCCCGGCAGCTGGCTGTCCAGCCTGCCCGGTGCCACCCGCGTCGCCGCCGGCTACGAGCTGCTGTACCGGATCGGCAAGGACTACGAGAAGCCCGAGTTCGGCATCCACTCGATCGACATCGATGGCAACGTCTATCCGGTGATCGAGCGCGAGATGGCGCGCAAGCCGTTCTGCCGGCTGCTGCGCTTCAAACGCTACACCGACGACGCCGGCAACCTGAAGGAGCTCAAGGACGATCCGCCGGTGCTGGTGGTCGCACCGCTGTCCGGCCACCATGCGACCCTGCTGCGCGACACCGTGCGCACCCTGCTGCGCGACCACAAGGTCTACATCACCGACTGGATCGATGCCCGCATGGTGCCGACCTCTGAGGGCGAGTTCACCCTCGACGACTACGTCGGCTACGTGCAGGAGTTCATCCGCCGGATCGGCGCCGACGACCTGCACGTGATCAGCGTCTGCCAGCCGACAGTGCCGGTGCTGGCGGCGATCTCGTTGATGGCCGCGCGCGGCGAGAAGACCCCGCGCTCGATGGTGATGATGGGCGGCCCGATCGACACCCGCCAGAGCCCGACCGCGGTCAACAACCTGGCCACCGAGAAGCCGCTGTGGTGGTTCGAAAGCACGGTGATCCACCCGGTGCCGGCCAACTACCCGGGCCACGGCCGCCGCGTGTATCCGGGCTTCCTGCAGCACATGGGCTTCATGGCGATGAATCCGGAGCGCCATGCGCAGTCGCACTGGGACTTCTACCAGGACCTGGTCAAGGGCGACCTCGACGACGCCGAGTCGCACCGCCGCTTCTACGACGAATACAACGCGGTGCTCGACATGCCGGCCGAGTACTACCTCGACACCGTGCGGATCGTATTCCAGGAGCACCTGCTGCCGCGCGGCCTGTGGGACGTGGCCGGCGAGCGCGTCGATCCGGCCGCGATCACCGGCACCGCGCTGCTGACGATCGAGGGCGAACTCGACGACATCTCCGGCGAGGGCCAGACCCGTGCCGCGCACGCGCTGTGCAGCGGCATCGCGAAGAAGGACAGGCAGCATCTCGAAGTGAAGGGCGCCGGCCACTACGGCATCTTCAGCGGCCGCCGCTGGCGCACCCAGGTCTACCCGAAGGTCCGCGAGTTCATCGCCAGGTACGCCGCCGGCTGAGGTCCCGCGCGGGCATGCTGCCCGCATCGGCCTGCAAACCTGCGCCACCGCGGTCCGGCGGTTGACCGCATCCGCATCCCCGCCGCGTTGTTTCCGATGTCATGGGGGACATCGGGCCACAGGAACGCGCTGCAGCAGCGGCGGAACGGACGCGTGCCGGGACGGGCGATGCGGCGCCGCCGGCGATCGTGGTCGCCCGCGGCTTCACCGGCCTGGGCACGCTGCGGGCACTGGCGATGGCCGGCGTCCGGACCCATGTGGCCTGCCCGGCCGACGACCTGGTCACCCGCTCGCGCTGGTACGCACCGCCGCCGGGACCGGCCTGGAACGGTGAGATCGACGGCAGCCAGGACAGTGCGCTGGATGCGGTCGGACTCGCGCGCGCGGTACTGGTCCCGGGTGCCGACGACGCCGCGCTGTGGGTCGCCGGGCTCGCCGGCAGCGCGCTGGCCCGACGCTTTCCCGCCTCGACCAGTCCGCTGGCGACGTTGCGGATGCTGCAGGACAAGCGCCGGCTGGCCGAGTGCCTGCGCGACAACGGCGTGGCCCACCCGGCCACGTTCGCGATCGACCGCGTCGGGGATATCGACCGTATTCCATTCGAGCGGCTCGACCGGGTGTTCCTGAAGCCGATCGACTCGCAGCGGTTCTCCAAGGCGACCGGCCACAAGGCGCTATGGCCCGGCGACCGTGCGGCCTGCAGGGCGCTGTGGACGCGGCTGCATGCGCAGGGATTCGAGATGATCGCGCAGGAGTACATCCCCGGCGGGGCCGACCAGCACTACTTCATCGACGGCTTCCGCGACCGCCATGGCCGCCTGACCGGGTTGTTCGCACGGCGCCGGTACCGGATCCACCCGCCGGACTTCGGCAACAGCTCGTACTGCGAGAGTACGCCGCTGGCCGGCATGGGCGCCGCCGCGGAGGAACTGGAGCGCCTGCTCGACGCGACGCACTACCGCGGCATCTTCAGCGCCGAGTTCAAGCGCGATCCTCGCGACGGCCGTTACCGCCTGCTGGAAATCAACACGCGCGCCTGGTGGTACGTCGAGTTCGCCGCCCGCTGCGGGGTCAACGTCTGCGAAATGGCCTGGCGGGACGCGCTCGGGCTACCGGTGGTCGTGGCCGGTCGCGACTACCGCAGCGGAGTCGGCTGCATCAGCCTTGCCGGCGACATCCAGGCGGTGCTGCATGCACCGGCCGGCACGCGGATTCCGTTGTCGCGGGCGCTGCGGCAGTGGTGCACCGGGCATCTGCATGCCTTCCGTTTCGACGATCCGGGCCCCGGCCTGCTGCAGGCCCGCCGGCTGGCGGCCCAGTGGTGGCGTGCACGACGGCAACGCCTGTCCGGGCTCCGGGGTTCGCCGGACGAGCGCGCACAGAAAAGCCCCGCGTCGGCGGGGCCCCCGGACAGCGGAAACCCGCCGCCTCACATATCGACGTAGCAGCCCTGGGTGAAGCTCCGGTTCTCGGTCTTCACGCCCCAGCTGCCGTCGAGCTCGCCACAGCCGGCGGTCCACTGCCCGACCAGCACGCCTTCCTCGTCGTAGTAGTTCCAGGTGCCCTGCCAGCTCGCGGTGGCGCTGAACGAATAGGCGGCCAGCAGCCCCACAGCCAATGCAACGGCAACGATCCTGATGCGACGCATGATCTGTTCTCCTTGGATGTTCTGGAAACGCGGAGTCGTATCCGCCGCGTCACCCTAGAGGGGTTCGCGCGTCACTTCTGTTAACCCCGCCACAGTGCGGAAACGTCGAATCCGCCTCCTGCCACGCATGGACGCCGACGCCACTCAGGCGTGCTGCGAGCCCTTCACCAGCAGGTGCTTGGCCAGCTGCCCGTGCAGGTAACCGATGCCGCGTGCGACGTGCAGGGTGACGAACAGCAGCAGTATGCCGAGCACGCTCAGCAACGGCAGCAGCCACGGCGCGTCCGTCGCTACGTCGATCCCGGCCAGCCAGACGTCCAGCTCGATCCCGGGCAGCAGCGCCAGCGGCGTGATCAGCAAGGTCAGAGACACGCTCAGCAACGTCACCGCGAGCGTGAAGTAGGCGATGCCCAGCGGCAGCATCAGCAGCATGTACAGCAGCGTGCTCCAGGTGCGCGGGTCGGTGAACATGTCGCCGATCCGCTGCCAGACCGTACGTCCACGCACGCTGTACAGCGGCCGGCGCGGCATCCGTTCGCCCAGCATCACCTCGACGATCCGGCCTTCGACCAGCGACAGCACCCGCACCGAGCCGAAGAACAGGATCAGCAGAGGAATGCCGACGATCGTGATCGACAGGCCCAGCGATACCGAGAAACCGGTCACCACCCAGGTGAAATAGAAGATGCCGGTCGCGACCGCCAGCAGCATGTAGAACAGCGCGCCGTAGGTCCGCGCATCGGCGGCGACACCGAAGAACCGCCCCAGCGCGGAACGGCGCTGCGGTGGCGTCGGCGGCCGCAGCGCGGTCTGCACCTTGACCTCGGTGTCGCGATAGATCTCGGCAACCTCCTCCGGCGCACCGTAGCTGCCGGCGACCGCGGCGATCACCTCGGCCTCGGGCCTGCCCGGCTGTTCGGCCATCTCCGAACGCAGGTATTCCTCGGCGTCGTACAGCGCGTCCTGGATCATCGCGGGGTCGGCGCCCTTCAGCGCCGCACGCAGCTGCGCCAGGTATTCCGGGATCGTGGTCGGCAGACCGGAGACGGGTACGGTGTTGGCGTTCATTCGGACAGCTCCCCCAGGACGGAATCGACGGAATCGCGGGTCGCGCGCCAGGCGGCGGCCCAGTCGCGCAGGGCTTCGCGCCCGGCGCCGGTGATGCGGTAGTAGCGCCGCGGCGGCCCGGCCACGGACGGCTCGACGAAGCTGTCGAGCAGGCCGGCGGCACCGAGGTTGCGCAGCACCGGATACAACGCGCTCTGCTTGCCGCTGAGCACGCCCTCGCCTTCGCGTTCGAGCCGCTTGGCGATCTGGTAGCCGTACATCGGCTCCCCGGCCGCGGCCAGCACCGCGAGCAGGGTCAGCGAGACCGTGCCGGTGCTGAGCTCCTTGTGGAACTTGCGCAACTGGAGTTCGAGATCGGTCATCGGTGGGCTCCAGGGCCGGATCGGGGCACGGATGCATTCACTAGCTTGAAGTGGATACTAGTATTCAGTTCTCTATAGCAAATGTGCTTCTAGTCATGCCCCGCCGGTTCGCGGCCGGGCCGAGCGCCGGATCCGGCACCGGCGTCGGCGGATCAGGCAGAATCGGGACCGTCGATCCGCCGCCGTCCCACCACCCAGAAGGGAGCCACCCGTGCCAGACCCGATCCGTGCCGCGCTCGTCCTGCCCCTCGCCGCCCTGCTTGGCGCCGTCACGCCGCCGGCCCCGGCCGCCGAACCGGACGCGGGCAAGCCGCGCACGATGCAGGAGATCATCGATGCCGCGAAACCATCGGACTGGCGCACGCCGGATCCGGCCAACACCCTGTACATGGAGCTGGAAAGCGGTCGGGTGATCATCGAGCTGGCCCCCGCGTTCGCGCCCGAACACGTCGGCAACATCCGTACCTTCGCGCGCGAGGGCTACTGGAACGGCATGGCGATCAAGCGCTCCCAGGACAACTTCGTCGTGCAGTGGGGCGATCCGCGCGGCGAGGACGAGGACGGCAAGCCGCTGGGCTCGGCCAGGGCGAAGCTGCCGGCCGAGTTCAGCCGCGGCAGCCGGGGGCTGGATTTCCATCCGCTGCCCGACGCCGACGGCTGGGCGGCCGAAGTCGGCTTCGCCGACGGCTTCCCCGCCGGCCGCGACACCGGCGAAGACCAGGCATGGATGGCCCACTGCTACGGTGCGGTCGGCGCGGGCCGCAATCTCGAGCCCGACTCCAGCGACGGCAGCGAGCTGTACGTGGTGATCGGCCAGTCGCCGCGCCAGCTCGACCGCAACATCACCGTGGTCGGCCGGGTGATCGACGGCATGGAACGGCTGTCGGTGCTGCCGCGCGGCAGCGGTCCGCTGGGCTTCTACGAGGACCCTGCGCAGTACGTGCCGATCCGCTCGATCACGCTGGCCTCCGAGCTGCCCGTGGCGGAGCGCTCGCCGCTGCAGGTGCTGCGCACCGACACGCCGCTGTTCGACGAACTGGTCGAGGCCCGCCGCAACCGCCGCGACGACTTCTACAAGCGCCCGGCCGGGCACATCGACCTGTGCAATGTGCCGATCCCGACGCGGATGCCCGACCCGGCATAGCCGGCTCAGGCGTCGCGGCGGACTTCGTCGCGGCCCAGCGCCTGGTGCTGGAACAGGGCCATGCGGATCACGCTGTGATAGCGGCCGTCGCTGAAGTACTCGTCGACCAGCACGCCCTCGCGCCGGAAGCCGACGCTTTCGTAGACGTGGATCGCCTTGGCGTTGTCGACGTCGACCAGCAGGTAGAGCTTGTACAGGTTCAGCACGCGGAACGCGTAGTTGATCGCGCGCAGGGTCGCCGCGCGCGCGTAGCCGCGTCCCTGCGATTCGGGCGAGACCATGATCAGGAATTCGGCGCGACGGTGCAGGTGGTCGATCTCGACCAGCTCGACCAGGCCGACCCTCTGGCGCTGGTCGTTCTCGATGATGAAGCGCCGCTCCGACTGGTCGTGGATGTGCTTGCGGTACAGCTCCTCGAGTTCGACGAAGGACTCGTAGGGTTCCTCGAACCAGTACGCCATCACGCTGCGGTTGTTGTTCAGCGTATGGACGAAATGCAGGTCGTCCCGCTCCAGCGGACGGAGAGTGACCGAAGCCGGCGGCGGCTTGTCGTGTTCGGCGTTCATGCGCGACAACTTAGCCCAGGCGCCTTAGCGCGGCGTGACAGTCGCCACGTCACGACCGGCGACGGCACTGCCATCACGCGACCTTAGCTGCCGCCCGCCTAGCCTGAGCCCAGGCCAACCGGAGTCCCGAACATGCCCCTGCTGCGGCTGCGCGTGACCGGCAACGACGACCGCGCCCGCGCGATCGCCAATCTCCTGTCCAGCCTGGAGGGCGTCGACCATATCGAGGAAATCGCCGATCTCATGCCGCACATGGACGACCCCGATTCGAGCTCGGCCGGCCTGCCCGACGACCAGGGACCCGGGGTGCACGAGCTGGAGGTGGAGGTGTCCAACGCCTATTCGGCCAATCGCGTCCGCCGCGCGGTCGATGCGCTGGCGTCCGAGCTCGACGTGCTGGTCGAGTTCGAGGTCGAAGAGGAGCGCTAGGAAACAGGCCCGCGGGATTCGCCCCCCTTCGCAGCGGCTCCGTTGTCACGGGAACTCGTCGACGATCCCGTGCACAGGCGGGCACATTGCAGGCTCAGGCGCTTCTTCGCAGCCGCGCGCGGCGGCGCCAGCGTCGCACCAGAGCCACCGCGATCGCCAACAGCACTCCCAGCGGAATCAGGAACGCCAACGCGCGGATGGTCCACGCGGTCCCCATCGACAGGGTCGCGCCGAAATCGCGCACCGCCTGCACGATCTCGTTGCGCCCGGCCTGCCCGCCGGTCGGGCTGAAGGCCAGGGTCAACAGCTGGGTATCGATGCGGCGGCGATGCTGCGCGCCCTCGCGTTCGGCGGCGTCCAGCCGCGCCCGTGTCGCCGCCATCCGCTCGGCCAGCGCGATCATGTCGGCGACGGCAAGGTCTCGCCGCTGCTGGAATTCCTGCAGGCGCTGCAGTTCGGTACGCAGCCGGTCCTGCTCCAGCGCATTGTCGCGAACCACCACCGCCAGGTCCTCTGCATGGGTGCTGCGGCTGCCGAATTCGGCGCCCTCGCCGGCCATCGCGATCATCGGCTCGACCCCGGACGGCACGATACGCACGGTGACACTGGCGGACGGATGATCGCCGCCCTGCTGGCTGATGTTGAGCAGCACGCATTCGCCAAACCGGCGCTCCCGGCATGCCGCCTGCACGGCCGCGTGCCGCGGCGCGATCTCCTCGACCGGCAGGCGGACCGCGATATGGTGCTCGTAGGCGAGCATCGCCCCGGTCGCACCGCCACCGGCATCGGTGGGCGCGGCCTTCATTTCCATCGCCGGGCCCGACGCAGCGGCGGATTGATGCTGGGCATACGGGTCGGAACAGGCGGCCAGCAGCGATACGGCCAACGCCGCAACGAACAGCAACCCGCCGGTCGCGCGAACCGGCATGACGGGCATTCGACGACGGTCTCGAGAGAAGTGCATCCGTTGCGTTTCCTGATGAAGGGACCGCGCCAAGACTATCCCAGCCGGTCCCTCATCCGGTCATCCGGATGCCGCGCCGCCAGCGCTCCAGCCCCCACAACGCGGCGATCGAGGCAACCCAGGCCAGGAACCAGGGCCAGGACGCGCCGCGACGCGCCGCAGTGGCGCCGGTGTCCCGCGTCGCTGCTGGCGGAAGCACCACGTCCCCGACCCGTTGCAGGGTGCGGTCGCGCCGTTCGGCGGCACGCAGGCCAGGGGCGGCCCCGGCCGCACGGACGAAGAACGGCCAGCTGTCGGCACCCTGCCGCAGCCGGTGCCAGCCCGGGGTCCGCGGCCAGTATCCGGCGCAACGGCCGGGACCGGCGAGCGGGTCGATCAGCAGCGGCGTCGCGGTGCCGTCGGGCGCGACTGCCATGGCGTCGTCGGCGACCGCGCAGATGCGGGTGCGGACGCCCTCGCGCGGGTCGGCCTCGAAGCGCGGCGGCATGCCGGCGGCGCGTGCGACCGTTGCGAAGGCCGTGCTCCACAGCTCGCCATGCAGGTCGCCGCGGCCGGACAGCGGCAACCGGTAGCTGTCGACCAGCGTGGTGATGCCGATGCGGCCGCGCCCTTCGGCGCGCCAGTACAGCCAGGGCGAACCAGCGATGCCGCTCACCGGGACCGCGGCGTCCGTGCCAATGCGGAGGTCCCGGCGCAGCAGCCGTGGCGGCGGTGCGGCGGCGAGCTCCACGTCCAGCGGCGCATCCTCGCTGCCGTTGCCGAGACGGGCGCGCAAAGTGGCTTCGTCCAGGCCTTCGGAGTGCGGCAACGCCAGCGCGACGGTGCCAGTGCCGGCCGATACCGGGAGGCCCAGCGCAGCCAACTGTTCCCGGGTCTGCCGCGACAACGGCCCGGTCGCGCGCAACAGCACGCCCAGCCCTTCGCGCACCGCGGCAAGCAGGGACGTCCGCCTGGTTTCACCCAGCGACGCCCAGGCACGCTCGTCGAGCACGACCAGATCGAAGCCGCGCAGGGTTTCCGCGTCCATCGGCGACGGCGGATCGCCCAACTGCACGCCGCCGCCGACCGCCAACTGGGCATGCAGCGCCATGCCGGCATCCTCGGCCCAGCGGCGCAGCGCGCGCAGTTCGGGATTCGGGGCGCCCGCCATGAGCAGCACGCGCGGTGCCGGCGCGTCGGCGATCGACAACGGCACGTCGAGTGTCTCGACGGGCTCTCCGGCAGCGTCGCGCACGCGCAGGGCGAACGTTGCGATGCCCGGGGCGCGGACCGTCGCATCCAGCGTGAAGGCACCATCCTCCTCCAACCCGGTGTCATCCACCCGCTGTCCGGCCGGATCGATCAGTTCGACGCTGCCTCCCTCGACCCCATTCACGCGTCCGGACACCGTGAAGACGTCGCCGGCGGCGACTTCATCCGGCAACCACAGCCCGGTCACGCCGGTCGGCAGCGGCGCCGGATCGAACACCAGGGGAAAGCCTTCCACGGCGGTCAGGTCGCGCGCGTCGAGTCCTGCGCCGACCACGTGGATGCGTGCGGTTCCGGGATGACGCCGCAGCGCGGTAGCGAGATCGGGTACCGCTTCGGCATCGCCGAACACCGGCACCTCCGGCAGTGCCACCAGCACCTCGCCCTGTTCGGACGTGGCCAGCTGCACGCGGCTGGCTCCCGCGGTGAGCACGGTCAGCGTACCGCTGCGGACGGCGACGGGCGGCGGCACGAGGGTGCGATACAACAGCAACGCACACAGCGGCTGCAGCGCCAGCAGCAACGCGAGCCGCCAGCCGTGCGACCGCGCGGGTCCGCGCCATTGCCGCGACAGCAGTCGCGCCCACGCGATGACGACCGCAAGCGCCAGCAACGCGACGAGCCCCCCCTGGGCCAGGCCTTCATTGGTCAAATCGATGTTCATCGCGACGGCTCTCCCAGCGCATCGAGATAACGTTCGCCTTCGCCGTCGATGCCATCGCGCCGGGACACTGCGGCGGGCGGACGCGACATCGCGCTCCACAACAGGCGGCGTAGATCGTCGCGGCAGTCGCCACATTGCGGATCGTTGCGCAGCACGTCGATGGCCGCGACCAGGGCCAGCGGATCGTCCAGGCGCCCGCCATGGCGTGCCAGCCAGGCCTCGAGCGCGTCGAGATCGGGCTGACCCGACGTCCGTGCACCGGGATCGGTCGCGTCGGCATCGTCGCGTGGCACGTCGGCCAACACACGCCAGACCTGTGCCGGCACGTCGTCCGGCACCCGTGCGCCCGCGGCCGGCAACGCGCGACGGGCGATGCCGGCGCGGTCGCCGCTGAGCCGGCGGCCCTCGTCGATCGGCGGCAGCTCCGACCCTACCCGCGCCAGATAGATGCGGTCGGCCTGCTGCACCTGCTTGATCAGCTCCAATGCACGGTAGGCGTACGGCAGCGCCTGCTTCGGCTGTCCCTGTCTCAGGCCCAGTTCCGACTGCCACATCTCGCGCAGCGCACTGCGCAGGATCTCGCGGGTCTTCGGGTCCAGCAGGGTCGCGGCTTCCGGCAGGTCGTGGGTATGCCCGAACTCGGCCAGGACATCGCCGGCGCTGCCGAACACCGCGTCACCGGTGCGTCCGCCGTGGCCATGCCCGTCGTGGTCATGTCCGGCTTCGTCATGGTCGCGGTCGTCGTCCCTGCTATCCGCATGCCCATCGGCGTCCCTGTCCTCGGCCGCGGCACGCGGGGCCTGGCCGAAATCGTCGATCGGCAGCAGCGGCGCGGACGGCGGGGCATCCTCCGCGTCATGGGTCGGCGGCGGATGCCCTGCGCCTTCGCTCTCCTCGCCGAGAAATCGGCCATAGCGCAGCCGCAGCAGGCGCTGATCGACGCCGAGCGCATCGGAACGATCGAGGAAGCGCTCGGCTGACAGCGATGGTTTCTCCTTCAACAGCGCCTCGGCATCGATGATGATCTGCCGCTGGCTGCGGAAGTACGCCGGCAGCACCTGCCGCGCCAATCCTTCCAGGCCGCCGACATCCGGCACGGGTTGCGGCGGCCTGCGCAGGATCAGGCTGGCGCTGCGCGCGGACTGCGGCCCGGGCCGGCGGTTGTCGCGCACCTCCAGCTGCACGACCAGATCCTCGCCCCAGGCCAGCGCCAATCCGGCCAAGTCGATGCTCGCCTGGTAGCGCTTGCGGCTGCGCTCGCCGCTTCCGCGCAGGCTCCGCGTGCTTTCCTCGAACGTGATCTGCTCCCCGCTGCCGCGGGCGACGGTGACGTGCAGGCGGGCATCGGCGTCGATGCCATGGTCGTCGCTGGCCTCGAAGACGACCGACCAGCCGCGCTGGCCCGGCTTCATCATGCTCAGGCCGGTCTCCGGTTCCAGCACCCGCACCTGCGGCGGCCGGTCCGGGATCGCGTCGAGCCGGTTCAGCGGCGGCAGCGGCTGCGTCGGCGCGCCGGCCGGCAGGACCCGGTACAGGGCCGAGCGTTCCAGCAGATGATCGGCGATCCATTCGTCGCGTTCGCGCCGCATCTCGATGCGGCTGCCATCGTGGAATTCCAGCGCGACCGACGCCGGCTGCGGTTCGAAGCGCAGCGCCCAGCGCAGTCTCGACCCCTGCTGGGCCCGGGCATCGAGAGCGTCGATCTCCCGTTCCGGCAACCCGGTGTAGGCAGGCGGAGAGATCGCCAGGCGTTGCGCGACCCGATGTGGGACGCCATCGCCGCGCGCCTCCGCCACCGGCGGGACGTCGCCTTGCCTCATGGTTCCGCCACCCGGCCACAGCCACACGCCCACGACGCACAGCGCCGCGGTCCCCCACGCCAACCCCGTCGCCCGCCGCGACCATGCCGGCCGCAGATCCGGCGCGGCACCGACACGCTCCCGCAACCGGGCGCGTTGCAGGCGCTGCAGCGGGCCGAGCGCGGCGGGGTCGGCGAACAGCAGCCCGGCGCTGTCCTCCATCGCGGGTTCCTGCGCATCCAGCCGCCGCTGCAGCCACCGCGCATCGAAGCGGCGCATCCGCGATACCGCGGCAAGCAGCGCAAGCGCACTCGCCGTCGCCCCGGCCAGAAGCGCGAAGCGTATCCCGCCCACACGCCAGCCGACGACCGCGACCGCGCACACGATCGGCAGCGCGACCGCCAGGGCATCGACGAACACCCGGCGTCTGACCGCGCGCCAACGCTGCCGAAGCACGCCGTCCATGCCGATGGCGCCGCTCATTGCCGCGCTTCACGGCGACGCGAGGTCGCCAGCCAGCGCTCGACCAGCAGGACCAGCGCGATCAGCACCGCCCACCATGGCCGCAGTTCCCGCGGCGGTTGCGGATAGGCCGTCGCTCCCGTAAGCGGAGCGTACGCCCGCGCCTCGACGCGGGCAGGCGGAGCCGGCGGCCACAGCGACTCGCGCAGGCGTGCGGGAAAGCCGGGATCGAGCAGTTGCGGCATCGCCGCCGGCGACATCGTGCGGGTCAGGCGCAGCAACCGGCCGCGCCCCAGCGCCGCACTTTCCAGCAACGGCGCGCCTTGTCCGTCGTGCCAGACGATCGTTGCCGCCCGCACCGGGGCCGGCGCATCGCCGGCCAGGGTCTGCACATCGAGCAAGGCGGTACCGCCATCGACGACCCAGTCCCGCACCGGCGCCGGCAGCTCGCCCGGCACCAGCCAGACCAGCACACCCTCTTCGGGCAGACGCAACTGCGCGGGCGCGACGACGTCCATCGCCACGGACGCATCCGTCGACCCGGATCGCCAGGCGTGTGCGGCCGCGCGCAGGTAGCGCAACGCGGGCATCCCGGGGTCGGCTGCGACCATGTGCAGTGCGGGCGGTGCGACCGCGACGGCGGGCGGCGCCGGCATCGCGCCCGGCACCACCTGCCATTCGACCTCGCGCGACAGCACCGGCAACTGCGCGTCGGCATGCTCCAACCGCTGTGGCACGAGCACGGTAAGCGCCGCGTCGGCCGGCAACTCGGCATCGAGCTGTCGCAGCAGGCTCGCGAACGCAGGCGACCGTTCCGGTGCAGGCTGTCCGATCCCGGGGAATCCCGGAGCCAGCCAGCGGATCCGCTCGCGTTCGTCGCCGGTCGCCGGCAGCCGTGCCGGATCGACGCCCGGAATCACCACCGTCCACGGAGTGCGCGCCTGCTCGCCGTGCAGCACCGGCCGCGCCAGCCACAGCGCGATCAGCGTCAGCAGCAACAGACGCACCAGCAGCAGCGGCCATTCCTCGAAGCGGATGCGCTGGCGTGGCCGGGGCCGTCGCCGTAGCCAGCGCAGCGCCGCGAACTCGACCGGACGCTGCTCGTTGCGCCGCGCCAGATGGATCAGCAGCGGCATCAGCAACGCCGCCAATGCGGCCAGCGCGGCAGGCAGCAGCAGACCGAACGGCATCAGCGGTGCCTGCCCTCGTGGGCACTGCGGCCGAACAGGCGTCGCAGCGGCAACTCCAGCGGCTGGTCCAGCGTGTGCTCGACATGGCGGATCCCGGCAGCGTCGAACCGCGCCTTCGTCTCACGGCGCGCCGCACCGAAACGCCGCAGGAACTCCTCGCGCAGCGCGGGGCCGTCGCCGAGCAGTTCCTCGCCGGTTTCCGGATCGCGGAACCGGCGACCGTCGCGGAACGGAAAATCGCGTTCGGCGACCGTCAACAGCCGGATCGCCAGCACCTCGCGACCGGCCGCCGCGAACCGTTCGGCCAGCGCGATGCCATCCCCGTCCAGGCAGTCGCCGATCAGCACGACCATGTCGTCCACGGCGATGCGCTCCCACACCGGCAGCAACCGCTCCGCATCCGGGAAGCGGCCGCCGGCGGCGGTTTCGTGCAGGACCCACTGCAGCCGGTCGCGATGACGCGGACCGGAGCCGGGCGGTACCAGCCGGATGCCGTCCTCGTGCAGCACGACCAGGCCGCTGCTGTCGTGCTGCTGCAGCGCGATCTCGGCGATGCAGGCGGCCAATCCACGGGCAGCATGCATGCGGGTGCGCTCCGGCGCGGTCTCGTCGGCCTGTCCCATCGACGCGCTGGCGTCCAGCAGCAGCCACACGGTGAGCGGGCTCTCGCGTTCGGCCTCGCGGACGAAGAAACGGTCGCTGCGCGCATACAGCTTCCAGTCGATCTGGCGCGGTTCGTCGCCCTGTTCGTAGGGCCGGTACTGCGAGAACTCCAGGCCGCTGCCGCGGCTGCGGCTGGCATGCATGCCCAGTCCGCGTGCGCCCGCGGCGCGGCGCGGCACGATCCGCAGCTCGCGCAGCCGGGCACGCAACTGCGGCGGAATCAGCTGTGGCACCGGCTGCTGCACCGCGATCACCGGTTCAGGCGGCGGGCAGCGGCAAGTCGCGCAGCAACGCGGCGACCACCTCGTCGGCGGTCACCTGCTCGGCCTCCGCCGCGAACGACAGCAGCAACCGGTGCCGCATCACCGGCGCGGCCAGCGCGGCGACGTCCTCGCGGGTCGCGGCCAGCCTGCCGTGCAGCAGCGCGCGCGCCTTCGACGCCAGTACCAGCGACTGGCCCGCGCGCGGGCCGGCACCCCATCGCACGAAGCGCCTGACCGTCTCCGGTGCATCCTCCGCCGGACGTGTCGCGCGGACCAGGCGGTTGATCCAGCGCATCAGGTCGTCGCCGACATGCACCTCGCGCACCATCGCCTGCAGTGCGAGCACCTGCTCGCCATCCATCACCTGCGGCACCTCGACGACATGGGATCCGGTGGTCTGCTCCAGGATCGCGCGCTCCTCGTCTTCGTCCGGATAGTCGACCCGTATCTGCAGCAGGAAGCGATCCAGCTGGGCTTCGGGCAACGGATAGGTACCGGCCTGTTCGATCGGGTTCTGCGTCGCCAGCACGAAGAACGGCGCCGGCAACTCGTGGGTCGTGCCGGCATAGCTGACCGTGTGCTCCTGCATCGCCTCCAGCAACGCGGCCTGGGTCTTGGGCGGAGTACGGTTGAGCTCGTCGGCCAGCAGCAGGTTGGTGAACACCGGTCCGCGCTGGAAACGGAAACGACGGTGGCCGGTGCCGTGGTCCTCTTCAAGCAGCTCGGTACCGAGCAGGTCGCTGGGCATCAGGTCCGGGGTGAACTGCACGCGTCGGAACTGCAGCCGCATCGCCCGGCCCAGCGTGCGTACCAGCAGGGTCTTGCCGAGACCCGGCACGCCCTCGAGCAGGCAATGGCCGCCGGCGAGCAGACCGACCAGCAGTTGCTCGACGACCTCGGCCTGGCCGACGATGGCACGGGCGATCGCGTCGCGCAGCTTGTCGAGCCCGGCGATACGGGTCTGGATGTCGGATTCGGTGATGTCGTTCATGGGGGGAGTTCAGTTCCTGCGGGGAAGCCGGCGCCATCCCTTTGCGCGATACGCCGTGAACACGGCCATGCTGGTTCTTCCGCAACATCCCTGTTGCGCAGCACCGCGCAACGGGATGGCCACCGGCTTCCGGATGATCGGCTGGCACTCATGGAAAAGCGGAAGACTGCCCTGTCATGCCGTCAACGCATACATGACGATGTTGACCGCGAACTTCGTGTTGTCCTCGGCCAGGAAGCGCTTGTTGCGCCAGTCGTAGTCCCATTCGCAGCCGTAGTCCTTGTTGCTGTAGAGCACGCCGAGCCGGCCGTCGATCTCGATGCCCTTCAGATAGTCGTGGACGAGGTCGTCGCCCCAGCCGTTGAGCTCGAAGCCGGTCGCCGGCGGACCGTCCGGGAACCGGAAAAAGCTGCGGTAGAGCGCATGATCGTTCGGCAGCCTGCGCAGGGCATCGGGACCGAAGATCGAATGCATCTGCCGCTCGAACGACTTCGCGAACAGGCCGTCGATGTCGTGGTTGCAGTCGTCGACGAAGACGAAGCCGCCGTTGCGCACGTAGCGCTCGAAATTGCGCCGCTCGGCGGGATTGAAATCGACCAGCTTGTGCCCGGCCAGGTAGCAGAACGGCGCGAGCAGCATCTTCGGATCGGCCAGGTCGACCACGTGCTCCTCCGGATCGACGCGCAGGCCCGTGTAGTCGATCAGCGAGGTGATCAGGTTGGACGGCATCCGCGCGTCCACGTCCCAGTCGCCGGAATCGTAGCGCAGACGGGTGAACCAGAAATCGTAGCCGACCGCCGCGGACGCCACGCGAAGCGGCGTCGCCAGCCACGCGCCGGCGATGCCGCCTGCCAGCAGCCGCAGGAACCCGGCGCGGTTCATGTCCCTGCGGGTGCCATCGTCACACCGCGTCGGAGAGCGAGGTGAAGGTGAAGTCGCGCAGCCTCATCGGCGGCAGCAGCATCACCAGGCTGGACTCGTCGCCCGCCACCCGCACCGGCCGACCGAGCTCGTCGATGTTGTTGAGCATGATCACCGGCGACTCGTTGAAGCGGAAGTTCTTCACCGGATGCCTGATCTCGCCATTCTCGATGTAGAAGGTGCCGTCGCGGGTCAGGCCTGTCAGCAGCACGGTCTGGGGATCGACCATGCGGATGTACCAGGTGCGGGTGACCAGGATGCCGCGGTCGGTACCGGCGATCAGTTCGGCGGTGGACTTGTCGCCGCCGGCCATCAGCAGGTTGCCGGGCTGGCCGACCGCGCGCTTGCCCTTCTCCTTCGCCCAGTAGCGCGAATAATTGAGGGCCACCACCTTGCCGTTCTCGATGATCGGCATGCGCTCGCGCGGCAGGCCTTCCTCGTCCCATGGCATCACCGGCGCCTCGTCGCTCCAGGGATCGGCGATGACGTTCACGCGCGGATCGTAGACCTGCTCGCCGAGCTTGTTGCCGCCGCCCTGCCTGGAAAGGAAGCTGCGCCCCTCGTCGGCGGCGCGGGCGTCGAAGAAATTCATCATGAAGGACACCAGACCGGCGACCGCCGCCGGCTCCAGGATCACCGTGTACTTGCCGGGCTCCAGCGCCTTGGCCTGCGCCGAAGCGCTGGCCTTGCGCATCGCCACCCGCACGTCGCGGTCGGCATCGAATTCACTGGCATCCCTTACGCTGCGGCCGACCCACCCCGACCCCTGGCCGTCCTCGGTGCGGACGGTGCAGGTGTAATTGAAACCGGTGCCCTTCTGGTACCCGAAATTGCCGTTGCTGTTGGCGAAGGCGACGAAGCGCCTGGAATCGACCAGGAAGCCGGCGGCGACCAGATCCTCCTCCCGGCAAGGGCCGATCGAATCCGCGGCCACCTGGGCACGGAATTCCGGCGTGATCGCCGCGGTGGATTCGCTCCAGGTCCGGCTGGGCCTGTACTGCTGCTTGCCGATCGCCGGCATGAACTCCGGATTCTCGGGCGCGAGCCGGGCCAGGTCCTCGGCGCGCCGCACCACACGCTCCAGCGCGGCATCGTCGAACTCGTTGATCGTGGCGACGCCGACGCGCTTGCCGAACGCGACCTGCACGGCCAGTTCGACGTCAGCCACGATCCCGCTGGTCGACACGCTGTTGAGAGCGAACCGGATGTTGCCTTCGGTCGCCCCGGCGAGCGTCGCGGTGCACTCGTCGGCCTTCGACAGGGCGATCACCTTGTCCAGGATGGCCTTGGCTTTCTCTTCGGTGAAGATGGTCATGGTCTGATGTTCTCCTGGAGCCGGTCAGCCGAGCGAGCGGGCGGTGTTGATCACGTTGATGCCGTTGAAGCGCGCGGTCGCCGAACCGTGCGAGACCGCCGACACCTGGCTGGGCTGGCCCTTGCCGTCGAAGAACGAACCACCGAGGCGGTAGTCGCTCTCGTCGCAGATCGCCACGCAGGCGTTCCAGAACTCCGGCGTGCGGATCTGATAGGCGACGTCCTCGATCATGCCGGCGATCTCGCCGTTCCTGATCTCGTAGAACAGCTGCCCGCCGAATTGCGCGTTGTAGCGCTGCTGGTCGATCGAGAAGGAGCCGTCGCCGATGATGTAGATGCCGTTCTCGACGTCGCCGATCATCTCCGCCACGCTCAGCTTTTCCTTGCCGGCGGCCAGCGACACGTTCGGCATGCGCTGGAACTGCACGCTCGACCACGAGTCCGCGTAACAGCAGCCGTCGGATTCGGTCTTGCCGAGGATGTGCGCCTGGTCGCGGATGGTCTGGTAGTCGACCAGCCTGCCTTCCCTGATCAGGTCCCAGCGCTTGCACTTGACGCCCTCGTCGTCGTACGCGACCGCGCCGAGACTGCCAGGCTGGGTCTTGTCGGCGAACACGTTGACCTTGTCGCTGCCGTACTGGAAGCGCTGCTCGCGCTTGTCGAGCGTGGCGAAGCTGGTGCCGGCGTAGTTGGCCTCGTAGCCGAGCACGCGGTCGAGCTCCAGCGGGTGGCCGATCGATTCGTGGATCGTCAGCCAGGTATGCGACGGGTCCAGCACCAGGTCGTAGCGGCCGGGCTTGACCGACGGCGCCTTCAGCTTCTCGCGCGCCTGCTTCGCTGCCGCGATCGCATCCTCGCGCATGTCGTACGACATGCCGTAATTGACCACGCCGTTGGGCGAGACCACCTTGCCGGAAGCATCGCCGTCCAGGTATTCGAAGCCCATGCCCATCGGCGAGGACAGGCCGTCGCGGGTGCGGAACTTGCCGCTGTCCTTGTCGATCGCGGTGACCGTCATCGGCGTCCAGATACGGTGCACGTCCTGGTCGATGTAGGAGCCGTCGGTGCTGGCGAAATACTTCTGCTCGTTGACCAGGAACAGCATCGAGTTGACGAAGCTGGCGCCGGCGGACATCGCGGCGGCGTTGACGTCCAGCAGCAGCTCGACCTTGTCCTTGACCGGCACCTCCATGGAGTTTCGGCGGATCGGCGTTCGCCAGGACACCTCGCCGACGCCCTTCACCGGCGCCAGCCGTACCGGCTCGCGCTGGACCTTCGCGTTGGCCTTGGCGATCGCCACCGCCTGCCGGGCCGCCTCGGCGGCGCCCTCCGCGGTCAGCGAGTTGGTCGCCGCGAAACCCCAGCTGCCGCCGGCAATCACGCGCACGCCGACGCCGGTCGACTCGGTGTTGACCACGTTCTGGACCTTGTCCTCGCGGGTGATCACGAACTGTCGCAGGTAGCGCCCGATGCGGACGTCGCAGTAGCTCGCGCCCGCGCCGGTGGCCGCATCCAGCGCGGCGTCGGCCAGTCCCTTCTTCAGCGCGGGATCGAAGACGGTGGTCAGTTCCTCGGCGGCGATCGCCTTGCCGAGCCAGGCCGGCAGTACCAGTCCGCCGAGTCCAAGGCCGCTCAGGGCCAGAAAGTCGCGTCGTTGCAAGGCAGCTCTCCCGAAAGGGTGCCGCCGGCGCGAGGGCCGGGCAGCGGGGATGGAGGCGGGCGTTCGCGTGGCCGGACCACGCACAACGTCCCGATTCTTGCCCCCGCCTGCAGGGGCGTCAAATGACTTTTGTCATGGACGCGCGAGCTTCCGGCACGAACGGTGCGACCGCAGCGGGTCAACCCAGGCTGCGCGCGGTGTTGATCACGCTGATGCCGTCGAAGCGCGCAGTGGCGGCGCCGTGCGAGACCGCCGACACCTGCGGCGGCTGGCCCTTGCCGTCGAAGAACGAACCGCCGAAGCGGAAGTCGCGTTCGTCGCAGATCGCCGAGCACGCGCCCCAGAACTCCGGAGTGCGTATCTGGTAGGCGACGTCCTCGATCATGCCGGCGATCTCGCCGTTCCTGATCTCGTAGAACAGCTGCCCGCCGAACTGCGCATTGTAGCGCTGCTGGTCGATCGAATAGGAGCCGCGCCCGTGGATGTAGATGCCGCGCTCCACGTCGCGGATCATCCCGGCCACGCTCAGTTCCTCCCGTCCCGGCGCCAGCGACACGTTCGGCATGCGCTGGAACTGCACGCTGGCCCATGAGTCCGCGTAGCTGCAGCCGTCGGACTCGCTCTTGCCGAGGATGTGGGCCTGATCGCGGGTGCACTGGTAATCGACCAGCACGCCGTCACGGACCAGGTCCCAGCGTTTCGTCTTCACGCCTTCGTCGTCGTAGCCGACCGCTCCGAGGCTTCCGGGCTGGACGCGATCGGCGAAGAAGTTCACCCGCCCGCTGCCGTAGCGGTAGCCGGACTCGCGCTTGTCGAGGGTCGCGAAGCTGGTGCCGGCGTAGTTGGCCTCGTAGCCGAGCACGCGGTCCAGCTCCAGTGGATGGCCGACGTTTTCGTGGATGGTCAGGAACAGATGGGACGGATCCAGCACCAGATCGTAGCGACCGGGCTTGACCGACGGCGCCTTCAGTTTCTCGCGTGCCTGCCTTGCCGCGGCGACCGCGTCCGCCCGCATGTCGTAGGAGCGGGCGTAGGCGACCAGGTCTCCCGGCAACTGCACCTGTCCGTCCGGATCGGCATCCATGAACTCGTAACCCATTCCCATCGGCGGCGACAGGCCGTCGCGGGTGCGGAACCTGCCGCTGGCCTTGTCGACCGCGGTGACGGTGAACGGCGCCCAGATGCGGTGCACGTCCTGATCGATGTAGGAACCGTCGGTGCTGGCGAAGTATTTCTGTTCGTTGACCAGGAACAGGCGCGAGGCGATGAAGTCCGCGCCGGCGTTCATCGCCGCCGCGTTCACGTCCAGCAGCAGTGCAGCCTTCTCGGCCACCGGCACGGTCATCGCGTTGCGACGGATCGGCGTGCGCCAGGACACCTCACCGACGCCCTTCACCGGCGCCAACCGCACCGGCTCGCGCTGGATCCCGGCGTTGGCCCGCGCGATCGCCAGCGCCTGCCGGACCGCCTGGACCACACCATCCCCGGACAACACGTGGGTCGCAGCGAAGCCCCAGGCGCCATCGACCAGCACCCGCACGCCGGCGCCGGTGGATTCGGTGTTGACGACATTCTCGACCTTGTCCTCGCGGGTCATCAGCGCCTGCCGCAGGTAGCGGCCAATGCGCACGTCGCAGTACTCGGCGCCCGCTTCGACGGCGGCCGACAGGGCCGCGTCGGCGATCCCCTTCTTGAAGGCCGGCTCCAGCGTCGCAGCGAAGGTCTCGGCCGCGACCGCCCTGCCGCCGAGCCCGGGCAGGGCGAGCCCGCATGCGCCCAGCCCACCGAGGATGAGGAAATCGCGGCGATGCAAGACGTTCTCCGCAGCAGCCGGGCGGGACGCCGACCGATACCGTCCGGATTCTTGCGGGTGCCGCCGGACCCGTCAAACCCACCAATGGCACGGTCGGCGCGGCATGCCGCCACCTCGCGCACGCGAACGGTATGCTTGACGCCTGCGCTCTGCACCACGTCCGGAGTCTCTCATGCGCCCGTCCCCGATCGCCGCCGCCCTGCTTGTTCCGAGCCTGCTCGCATTCGCGCTCGCCGCCTGCCAGCCCGGTCCCTCGCAGACGCCGGAAGGCGCGCCGATGGCGACCGATGCCGCCGCCACCGCCGTGGCCGATGCGGCGTTCCAGGAACTGGCCGGACAGTGGCTGGAGAAGTCGATGGAGCTGTCGCCGGTCGCCGCCACCCAGATCGGCGACCACCGCTACGACGACCGCATCGACGACCTCAGCCAGGGCGGCCGCACGCGTGCGCTGGAGTTCCAGCGCAGGATCCTGACCCAGCTCGACACCATCGACACCTCGGCACTGTCGCGCGAGAACCAGGTCGATGCGGCGATCCTGCGCAACCAGCTGCGCTACGACATCTGGAGCGGCGAAACGCTGCAGAGCTGGGCGTGGGATCCGCAGATCTACAGCCAGCTCGCCGGCAGTGCGCTGTACGGGCTGATGGCGCGCGACTTCGCACCGATGCCGCAGCGGCTGAAGTCTGCGACCGCCCGCATGCAGCAGATCCCGACCCTGTTCACGCAGATGCGCCAGAACCTCGATCCGGCGCGGGTGCCGCGGATCCATGCCGACAAGGTGGCCGCGCAGAATGCCGGCATCCTCAGCCTGGTCGATGGACTGATCCTGCCCCACGCCGGCCGGCTCAAGGGCGAGGATCGCAAGCAGCTCGATGCAGCCGTCGCAACGCTGCGCAAGGCAGTCGAAGAGCATCAGACCTGGCTGGACCAGACCCTGGTGCCGAACGCCAAGGGCGACTTCCGCATCGGCGAGACGCTGTACGACGAGAAGCTGGCGTTCGCGTTGAACTCGCCGCTGTCGCGCCAGGAGATCCGCACCCGGGTCGAGGCCGACATCGAAAGAACCCGCGCCGAGATGTACGGGATCGCCCGTGGCGTGCTGCGAGGGCGCGACGGCGCGCCGGTGGCGATGCCCGACGCTCCCACGCCCGAACAGCAGCAGCAGGTGATCGAGGCGGCACTCGAGCTTGCCTATGCCGACCGTCCGGCCCGCGACGAGGTGGTCGAGGTCGCGACCCGCAGCACCGAGCAGGCGACCGCCTTCGTCCGCGAGAAGGATCTCGTCACCCTGCCGGACACGCCGGTCAAGATCATCCTGATGCCCGAGTTCCAGCGCGGCGTCACCGTCGCCTACTGCGATTCGCCCGGTCCGCTCGACAAGGAACTGGACACTTTCTACGCGGTCTCGCCGATTCCCGACGACTGGACCCAGGCGCAGGTCGATTCGTTCCTGCGCGAGTACAACACCCGTTCCATCCACGAGCTGAGCATCCACGAGGCGATGCCGGGCCACTTCCTGCAACTCGCGCACTCCAACAAGTATCCGTCGACCCTGCGCGCGGTGCTTGGCTCCGGTCCGTTCATCGAGGGCTGGGCGATGTACGCGGAAAAGGTCATGGCCGACGCCGGCTACATGGACGAGGATCCGCTGATGCAGCTGATCAACCGCAAGTGGAACCTGCGCGCGATGGCCAACGCGCTGCTGGACCAGGCCATCCACGTGGACGGGATGACCCGCGAGGAGGCGATGGAGCTGATGACGGTCACCACCTTCCAGCAGGAGCGCGAGGCGGCCGGCAAATGGGAACGCGCTCAGCTGACCTCCGCGCAGCTGTCCACCTACTATGTCGGCTACAGCGAGCACCTGGACCTCCGCCGCGAGGTCGAAGAGCGCGAGGGCGAGGCATTCGATCTGAAGGCCTACCACGACAAGCTGCTGTCGTTCGGCTCGCCGCCGGTGCGCTTCGCACGCCAGTTGTTGCTGGACGAGCCGATACGTTGAACCGCATCCGGCCGCGGCTTCTCGCCGCGTCCGGCGGACGGGCGAGCCCGTCGAGCGCAACCCTGGACCGCACACGCAGGAGACGCGATTGGACCTGTTCACGACCACCGACGGCGGCGGAACATCGGCGACGCCGGCGATCCACGGCATCCGCGTCGGCATCGGCGGCTGGACCTTCGCGCCATGGCGCGACAATTTCTATCCGAAAGGGCTGGTGCAGCGCCGCGAGCTTGAATACGCCAGCCGCCAGCTGAGCGCCATCGAGATCAACGGCACGTTCTACGGCGCGCAGAAACCTGCGACCTACGCCAAGTGGGCGGCTGAGACGCCGGATGGCTTCGTGTTCTCGCTGAAGGCGCCCAAGCGGGTCACCCACGGCGGTCCTCTCGCGCGTGCCGGAGGCCAGGCGCGGGCATTCGTCGACGGTGGCCTGGCCGAGTTCGGCGACCGGCTCGGTCCGATCCTGTGGCAGCTGGCACCCCAGCGCGTGTTCGATCCCGACGATCTGGCCGCCTTCCTCGACGCCCTGCACGACGCACTGGACGGCCGACCACTCCGTCACGCGCTGGAGGTCCGCCACGACAGCTTTCGCGACCCGGCCTACCTGAAGCTTGCGCGCGAGCGCGGAATCGCCACCGTGTTCACCGATTCCGAGCAGTACCCTTCGCTGGCCGATCTCACCGGCAGTTTCGTCTACGCGCGGCTGATGCGGTCGCAGGCCTCGATCGATTCCGGCTATCCCGAACCCGCGCTGCGGCAATGGGGCCAACGTGCGCACCAGTGGGCGCGCGGCGGCGACCCGTCCGACCTGCCCCACGTCGAAGCGCCCCTGGAAACGGGCGGCGACGCGCCGCGCGAAGTGTTCATCTACTTCATCAGTGCGGCCAAGGCGCGCAATCCGGCCGCCGCCACCGCGCTGATCGGGATGCTGCGGCAGCGCTGAGAGCGGCGGCGGCGCCGCCGCGCCCGGATTGCGGGGCCCTGTGCGTGCGCGCCATCACAGCGGCCATGCCGATCGGCACTGTATGGCTGCACAACGTTGACGCAGTCTTGCCCAAGCTGCGGTTTCCATCCCTGCCACGAGGTCGTGCCATGACCAGTCGCCGAGATTTCCTCACCGTCGCCTCGCTCGCCGCCGGCGGACTCGCCCTGTCGCCGCTGGTCGCCTGCAGCCAGGATGCGCCCCGCCCCCCGGACGGAGGCGCGGCTCCCCCACCTCCGGCGGCACCGGCACCGGGCTCGCTGGCGACGCGACCGATTCCGCGCACCGGCGAATCGTTGCCGGTGATCGGCATGGGCACGTCAGGCAGTCTCGACGTCGGCGACGACATGGCCGCGCGCGAACCGCTGCAGGAAGCGCTTCGCCTGTTCGTCGCCTCCGGTGCGACGCTGATCGACACCGCACCGACCTACGGCAGCTCCGAGCCCGTGCTCGGCGACCTGGTGGCCGCCGCCGACGCGCGCGGGAAACTGTTCCTCGCCACCAAGCTATCCGGCGTGACCGGACGCGACGAGGGCCTGGCGCAGTTCAACGGCTCGTTGCGCGACCTGCACACCGACAAGGTCGAGCTGCTGCAGGTGCACAACCTGCGCGACACCGATACCCAGTTCGCGCTGATCGAGGAGCTGAAGCAGCAGGGCAAGGTGCGTTACTCCGGGCTGACCCATTACCAGGAACATGCCCAGGCCGAACTCGCGGCGGCGATGCGCCGGCTGAAGCCCGATTTCGTCCAGATCAACTACTCGCCGGTGTCGCGCGGCGCCGAGCGAGAAGTGTTGCCGCTGGCGCAGGAGCTCGGAACCGCGGTGATCATCAACCGCGCGTTCGAGGATGGCCGGCTGTTCGCGCAGGTGAAGGGCCGGCCGCTGCCGGACTGGGCCGCCGAGGCCGGCGCCGATTCGTGGGCGCAGTTGTTCCTCAAGTTCGTGCTGGCGCATCCGGCGGTGAACGTGGTGATCCCGGCCACGTCCAAGCCCCGCCACCAGGCCGACAACCTGAAGGCCGGCGTCGGTCCGTTCCTGGACGAAACCCAGCGCGCGGCGCTGGTCGCCCTGCTGAGCTGACCCGGAGCGATGACCCCGCCGAACGCCGCGCCGCACGCGCCGGGCCGCTGGGCGTCGCGCCTGTTCGGCGTCGGCGGGGACGAGGCGATGCCGGTGCTCGCCGGCGCATTGCTGTTCTTCCTGCTTTTCACCGGCTATTTCATGCTGCGCCCGGTTCGCGAGACGATGGGCATCGCCGGCGGCGTGGACAACCTGCAATGGCTGTTCACCGCCACCTTTTTCGCCACCCTCGCGGCGATGCCGCTGTTCGGCTGGGTCGCCGCGCGGGTGCAGCGCCGCCGCATCCTGGCGTGGGTCTACGGTTTCTTCGCCGCCAACCTGCTGGCATTCGCGGCCGCGATCCACGCCGATCCCGGCAACGCCTGGCTGGCCCGCGGCTTCTATGTCTGGCTGTCGGTGTTCAACATGATCGCGATCTCGCTGGCATGGAGCGTGCTGGTCGACCTGTTCCCGAGCGCGCAGGCCAAGCGCACGTTCGCGCTGATGGCCGCCGGCGCCAGTCTCGGCGGATTGACCGGCCCGCTGCTCGGCGTCGCACTGGTGGGGACGACCGGGCATGGCGGCCTGCTGGCGATCGCGGCGCTGTTCCTGCTCGCCGCGATCGTCGCCGGCGAGGGCCTGCAGCGCTGGCGCGACCGGCATCCGCTGCCCGCGGATGCCGGAAACGGCCAGGAGGGAAGCAGCGGCCGGCGGCTCCGGCTCGGCGGCAGTCCGTTCGCCGGCGCCAGCACCGTGCTGCGTTCGCCCTACCTGCTTGGCATCGCGGTGTTCGTGCTGCTGTTGGCCAGCGTCACCACCTTCCTCTACTTCGAACAGGCGCGGCTGGTCGAGGCCAGATTCCCCGATCCGGTCGACCAGACCCGGGTATTCGGCACGATCGATGCGATCGTGCAGACCCTGGCGATCCTGTCGCAGTTGTTCATCACCGGCCGGGTCGCACAGCGGCTGGGCATCGGCGTGCTGCTGGTGTCGGTGCCGCTGGTGGTGGCCGCCGGCTTCCTGTGGCTGGCGTTCGCGCCGACCTTCGCGGTGCTGGCGGTGGTGATGATCGTGCGGCGCGCCGGCGAGTATGCGTTCGTCCGCCCGGGCCGCGAGATGCTCTACACGGTGGTCTCGCCGGAAGCCAAGTACAAGGGCAAGAACTTCATCGACACCGTCGTCTACCGCGGTGCCGACGCGGTCAGCGGCTGGGTCAAGACCTTGGTCGACATGATCGCGCAGCAGCCGGCCGTCGCCGCGATCGCCGGCGCATCGATCGCGCTGGTCTGGGCGGCTACCGGCGGCCGCCTGGCACGCGCGCAGCGGCGCCATCCGGACTGATCGCCGGGAGCGCCGGGCTACAGCGGCTTCGACATCAGCACCGCTGAAACCGGGCACAGCGCCGCGAACTGCACGGTGGCCGTTACCGCTGCCGGCGCCGCCTCGCGCGAGAACGCCGTGTACCCGTGCCCGGCAAAATAGCCGGTGGCGTCGGTGGTCAGCAGGAACAGCCGATGTATGCCGGCCTCCCTCGCCGCCTGTTCGGCATGGCGCACGAGTTCGCCGCCCAGGCCATGGCCACGAACCGCAGGGGCGACGGCGAGCGAGCGCAGCAGCGCGTCGCCCCCGAGATGACCGATGCCGACCACGCCCTGCAGCACGCCATCGTGGCGGATCCCGAACAGGCGCACCGGTGACAGAGTCAGGTCGGCCGTCGGCAGGCCGGCGGCCGCGATCAAGGCGGTTGACTCCGGATCGACATCGACCGGCGCGATCCGCGGCCGCTTGTGCGGTTCGGCAATGATGCGCTTGTCGAGGATCCGTACCGCTCCGACCATCAGCAGGCGCATGTCGCGGACCAGGTAGTCGGCCAACGCCGCATCGCTGATGTCGTCGCCGGCGATGTCCAGGCGGAATCCCTGCCCCTGCATGCCGCCGCCGTTGCTGAAGTCGATCTCGAAGTCGAACAGCGCCCGATGCTGCGCCGGCCGTGCCGCGTCTGCGGCGCTCATGCGCGCCTGCCGCCCTGGCTGAACGCGACGCTGGCGAGGATGATCGCGCCGGCGAAGCCCATCGTGAGCGTCAACGGCTCGTCCAGCAGCCACCATGCCCAGGCCACGCCGAATACCGGTACCAGGTAGGTGACCGTCGACGCACGGCTGGCGCCGACCCGCGCGATCAACCGGTAGTACATGACGAAGGCGATGCCGGTGCAGAGCACGCCGAGCAGCGCCGCGCACAACCACGAAAGCGCGGGCACCGGCTCGACGGGCCAGTGCGCGATCGCGAGCGGCGACACCAGCAGCGCGGCGCTGCCCAGGGTCGCCGCGGCGACCGCTGCCGGCGGCAGTCCGGTCAGGTGGCGGCGGACCAGGTTGATGCCGATGCCGTAGAGGAAAGCCGCGCCCGCACCGGCGGCGACCGCCCAGCCGATGCTGGCCCCGGCGACCTTGCCGCTGGCGAGCACGACCACGCCGGCGAAGCCCGCGAACAGCGCGACCGCGCGCCGCGTGCCGATCCGCTCGCCGAAGAACAGAAATCCGATCAGTGCGGTGAACAGTACCGTCATCGCATTGGTGATCGCGCCGACCCCGGCCGGCGCATGCTGCGCCGCCCAGGCGAACAGCACGAACGGCACCGCCGAGTTGACCAGGCTGATGCCGGCGAGCTTCGGCCACAGCCGCAGCGGAAACCGGCTGCGCGAACGCCACAGGAACGGCATCAGCACCAAGGCACCCAGTCCCAGCCGCACCTCGACCAGCGGGAACGCGCCGAAGTCGGGCGCGGCGACGCGCATGAACAGGAACGACGCTCCCCAGATCGCCCCCAGCACGCCCAGCTCCAGGGGGGTCACCCAGTCGTGGGCGCGGACCTCCGCGGCGGCCGATCCGGGCTGTCCGGCTGGCGCGGCGACGGGGGTGACGGAGCTGGCGGCGGCGTTCGGGGGAGCCATGAGCGACGAATCCGATTCGTGACTTTCAACCATTCTCCGCGTTGCCAAAGGCCATACAAGCGCATACTTTCAGGTCCAGCCACAAATCAGACTTGAGGCTCGAATGGCTCTGCGCGCAGACCTGCTACCGGCTCTTGCGGCATTCGAATCGGCCGCCCGCCACCAGAACTTCACCCATGCGGCCGAGGAGCTGCACCTGACCGCGAGCGCGGTCAGCCACCATGTCCGCAAGCTCGAGGCCCGGCTCGGAGTGACGCTGTTCCAGCGGCATGCGCGCGGGGTGTCGCTCACCGCCGAAGGACGGCAGCTCGCCGATGCCGCCGGCAGCGCGCTGGCCGACGTCGACGGCGTCGTGCGCGGCCTGCGCGCCAGCCGCGACGAGCATGCCCGCGTCCGCGTCACCACCCTGCACTCGCTGGCCTACACATGGCTGATCCCGCGCATGCATGCACTGCAGACCGTCCATCCGGACATCCACCTCAGCCTCGATACCGAGGTCGCGCTGACCCGCTTCGACGACGGTGGCCCCGACCTCGGCATCCGCCACGGGCCCGGTCACTGGCCGGGCCTGACCGCCCATCTGCTGATGGACGAGACCTTGTTCCCGGTCGCCGCCCCGGACTTCCCGGGTCTGGACGGGATTGCCGGCGCCGCCGACATCGCGCAGTTGCCGTTGATCGCCGACCACGCACGACAGGGCTGGCTCGACTGGTTCCGGGCCGCCGACGTGCACGGCGTCCGCATCGAGGAACGGCACACCTTCAGCGACACCACCGACGCGCTCAACGCGGCGGCGTTCGGCCATGGCGCCGCCCTGGCGCGCGAGCGGATCGCGGCGCCGTACCTGGAGGCGCGCCGGCTCGTGCGGCTGCCGGGCCCGGTACTGCAGGCGCGCTGGAGCTACTACGTGGTGTATCCGGCCCACCGCCGGCTGCGGCCGGCCGCGCGACGCTTCGTCGACTGGCTGCTCGCGCTGCCGAAGGACTGAGGCCAGGCCCCGCTACCCGGCCACGACCGCGGAAACCGCGCTGCCCACGCGCTGCGGACGCGACGCGTTAACGGACGCCGTCGCATCTGCAACACTGTGCCGCCCCCACCGAACGCCCACCGATGTCGCCGACCGCCAAGGCCCAACTCCAGATCCACTTCTGCGTGCTGCTGTGGGGCTTCACCGCCATTCTCGGCAAGCTGATCACGCTGCCGGCACTGCCCCTGGTCTGGTGGCGCATGCTGCTGGTCGTGGTCGCGCTGGCGCTGGTGCCGCGGGTCTGGCGCGGGGTACGTGCGCTGCCGCCACGGCTGCGCTGGGCCTATGCCGGGATCGGCGTGCTGGTCGCCCTGCACTGGCTGACCTTCTACGGCGCGATCAAGCTGGCCAACGCCTCGGTCGCGGCGACCTGCATGGCGCTGGCGACGGTGTTCACCGCATTGATCGAGCCCCGACTCGCCCGGCGCCCGATGTCCGGACGCGAACTCGGCCTCGGCATCGCGGTACTGCCCGGGGTGGCGCTGGTGGTTGGCGGCGTCCCCGCCGGCATGCTGCCGGGCATCGCGGTGGGCGCGCTGTCGGCGGTGTTCGTGGCAGTGTTCGGCTCGCTCAACAAGCGGCTGGTCGATCACGGCGACCCGCTGACCGTGACCGCGCTCGAACTCGGTGCCGGCACCGTCGCGCTGACCCTGCTCGCACCGCTGATGCCTATGCTGTTCCCGGCCTTCGCCGGACCGCTGCTGGTCGCGCCCTCCACATGGGACGCGCTGCTGTTGCTGCTGCTGGCGCTGGCCTGCACGCTGCTGCCGTTCGCGCTGGCCCTGGTCGCGCTGCGCCAGATGAGCGCGTTCGCCGCGCAGCTGGCGATCAACCTGGAGCCGGTCTATGCGATCGCCCTGGCGATCGTGCTGCTCGGCGAGCAGCACGAGCTGACCCCGCGGTTCTACCTGGGCGTTGCGATCATCCTGCTGGCGGTGCTGGTGCATCCGTTGATAAGCCGCCCGCGGCAGCCTGCCCACACCGAATTGCTGGGGACCGCCGAGGCCAAGGACATTTCCGACTGAGCGGCACCGCCGTCGCGGAGGGTTTCCGCTATCCTCCGCCAGGAACGCGGCACGCACCCGCCACCCGGACCAGGACCCCGAATGAATCCCGCCACCCAGCACGACATCGCGAAACTGATCCTGCGCGTGACCCTCGGCCTGCTGGTCATGTTGCACGGCGCCGCCAAGCTCAAGGGCGGGATGGCCGGCATCATCGGCCTGGTCGAGTCGCACGGCCTGCCGGGCTTCATCGGCTACGGCGTGCTGGTCGGCGAGCTGCTCGGACCGCTGATGCTGATCGTCGGCTTCCATGCCCGGATCGGTGCGGTGCTGGTCGCGGTGAACATGCTGTTCGCGATCGCGTTGGTGCACATGGGAGAACTCGGCCGCTTCAACAATCAGGGTGGCTGGGCGCTGGAGCTGCAGGGCATGTTCCTGGCCGCGTCGGTGGCTCTGGCATTGCTGGGGCCGGGACGGTTCAGCGCCAATGGACGCTGACGCCGCCGCCACCGCCTTCGCCGCCGTGGGATGATCGGCCGGCGACGACGGAAGCACGCGGATACCGGCCGACAGGGCCGGGCACAACGCACGGGAGGACGGCATGGAGCAGTACCCGCACATCCGCATCCTGATGGGCATCGTGCTCGGCCTGTCGATCACGACCCTGCTCAAGGGGCTCGCACAGTTCGTCCAGCACCCGGACCGGCAGAAGGTGTACTGGATCCACATCGGCTGGGCCGTCACGATGTTCGTGCTGCTGGTGCACTTCTGGTGGTGGGAATACCGGCTGGTGCACGTCTCCGAATGGACCTTCCTCAAGTACGGCTTCCTGATCAGCTACATCGTGCTGTTCTTCCTGATGTGCACGCTGCTGTTCCCGGACGACCTGCGCGACTACGCCGGCTACCGCGACTACTTCATCTCCCGGCGCCGCTGGTTCTTCGGACTGATGGCCCTGTCCTATGTGGTCGACATGGGCGACACCCTGATCAAGGGCCGCAGCTACTTCGCGGGCCTCGGCCACGAATACCTGTTCCGCAACACCGGCTACGTGCTGCTGTGCCTGGTCGCGATGCGGACCCGCTCGCAGCGCTTCCACGCCGCATTCGTGGTCGCCGCCCTGCTCTACGAACTGAGCTGGATCTACCGGCTCTACGAACGCCTCTGAACCGATCCGCCATGCCAGAAACCCTCGTCTTCGAACTCGACCGCGAACACGTCGAACTCAATCAGTTGCTGAAGCTGGCCGGGTTGTGCGACAGCGGAGGCGCCGGCAAGGCGATCGTCGCCAGCGGCGCGGTGCGCGTCGACGGCGTGGTGGAGCTGCGCAGGACCTGCAAGATCCGCGCGGGCCAGATGGTCGAGCTCGACGACGTCCGCATCGAAGTCGTCGTCGCCGGCTGAGCTCCCGCCGGCTTTGCCCCCTGCGCGAACGCTGAAGCGCTTCCCCGTCCGTATCGGCGGCTCAGGCGATCGGCAGCGCCTGCCGCGCGCGGCAAAGATCGTCGTGCAGGACCATGACCCGCTCGGCGGTTGCGTCGACGCTCCGGATGCTGCCCAGGGCTTCGACGAAGCGGCATGCAGCATGGCCGCGCGCGGCCTGCTCGTAATCCTCGACCCAGCGGCGGCGCTCGGGCATGCGCTCCGGCGACACCGGCCAGACGCCAGGTCGCGGGCGCAGATGCCGTCCGATGCCGATGCGCCAGGGCTTGGGACTGACACGGGCGCGGAAGCAGTGCTGCCGCCGGCACATCCGCGCATACAGCGGATCGGTCCCCAGTGCCTCGAACAGATTCGCGGCCTCATCGCTGGCCGGATCGAAACGCCGGTGCATCGCCAGCACCCGCAGGCCGGCCGGGGTGCGGTACACGCGCAGATGCCAGTCGGGGTTCGCGGCGACGAAGGCTGCCACGCGCCGTCGCGCGATCCGCTCCGGTCCGCCGCGCATCTTCACCGACCACCGATGCAGAAGATGGGCGAGCACACTGCCGAACAGCAGCGCCACCACCACCGCCGCCACGCCCCATCCGTGCGACTGCGTGAGCATTCCGAAAGCGATCGCCGCCGCCACCAGCACACCGAAGACGGTCAGCCGCAACCATCCGCCGGCCTCATCGGAAAAGTCGACGTCGGCGAACAGCACATCCGGCGTGTTCAGGCACAGCGCGCCATAGCCGTTGCGCGAAACGACGGTGTCGCCGTGGCGCTGGACGATCTCCTCGCGGATCGGCACGCCCTCGGCACCGTTGTAGGCGACCTTCGGTTCGCGGCGACGCAGCGGTTCGCCGGCAAGGACGCGTTCGAGCGCCTCGCATGCACGCGCATCGGCGTGGGCCTGCGCGGCGGCGGGGCTGTCGTCCGACCACCCGAACCGGCGTACGGTGATGCTCCTGCGATGACTGCGGTGCTGCAGCCTGGCCTCGGCCCAGTACTCCGGTACGATCATGCGCGCTGTTCTTCCCTGTCCGCGATGCGGCGGCCGATGCAGGACGGGACGTTAACCGGTCCGCCCTCCTCCTGGCCAGCGCGTCGGCGCGAGGGCTGACGCGGCGCCGCTCAGTCGTACTCGGACAGCGGGCCGTCGGCGGGGCAGTCCCGATCCGGAAAGCCGTAACGCCGCTTGAGGTCGCGGCCGCATTCGCCCATCCCCGCGACTTCCTCGCCGGGGTTCGCGCACAGCAGGTTGTAGTCGCGGAAGAACGCATCCTGCCGGCGCACGAAGGCCTCGCCGCACTTGCGGGCGAGACGGATCCGGTCGAGGTCGTCCTCGGCCGCATTGCGGCCCGACAGCCCGAACAGATCCAGTTCCTGCGTCGTCAGCAGGCGCAGGCTGCGGTTGGGCACGGTCATCATCAGGTCGGCGATGGTCGTCGCGGCGCCGTTGCGCTGCAGGTATTGGCTGAGCTGCTCATGGATCTCGCGCAGCTCCTGGTTGAGTTCGGCACGCGAGGTCGCCCTGGAACCGATCCGCAGCATCCGGTGGATGCCGACCGACCCGGCGATCATGCGCATGTCGCCAGCGGCCAGGATCAGTACGCAGGAACTGTGGCAGACCGCATCCTCGCGCACCCAGATCATCCAGCCCGACTCGGCCATCGCGTCGCCGGCGCGAATTGCGTCCTCGACCTGGCCGCCGCTGGAATCGATGTCGAGGATGCGGCTCCCGATCCCAAGCGTGTCGCCCATGTCGGCCACCCGCTGTACCAGCGCGGTGAAGTCCGACGAGATCTTGCCGCGATAGCGGATCCGCACCACTCCGGCGTCGCGGCAGGCCTGCATCTGCTTCCAAAGGCTCGAGAATCCCAGCGACCTGAGCGGCTCGCCATCGCCCTTGGATTCGTAATCGCGATCGCAGCTGACACGGGCCAGACCCGAGCCGAGCTCCATCGGCGTCCAGTCGACCGCGGCGATGTCCTCGTAGGGATCCCACTTGGGTTCCGGTTTCGGAATCTCGGTCACGGTGGCGCCGAAGTCCTCGCGCCCGCCGCTGTTCATCGACGTCGCCTGCTCCGGTGCGGCCGGCTCTTCCGTGTCGAGCGCCCCCCCGGGACTGCAGGCCGCGATCACGGCACTGAACAGCAGCAGTCCACAGGTTCGGAAGAGATATCGCATCGGCATCACGAGTATGGGCGGCGGCCGGCTCCCGCGGAACCGGGATGGGCTTCGGGCCGGCAGGACCGGTCCCCCAAGTCTAGGCGGCAACGCCCGGAAGGAGTTCAACGCGGGGTGAACCGGCCGGCCGTATCACTCGCTCAGGCGGCGAACTCGACCGCATGGACCGGCGGCAGGCGCGCCTCCAGCGGCGTCCAGCGGTCGCCCCGGTCGTCGCTGGACCAGACTCCGCCGGTGGTGCTGCCGAACGCGAGCCGCTCGCCACTGCCATCGATGGCGAGACCGTGGCGATAGACCAGGTCGTAGGCGGGCGTCTCCGGCAGGCCATCGGACAGCACGTCGAACGTGCGCCCGCCATCGCGGGTGCGCGCGACCACCAGCCGTCCGTCGACCGGATAACGCTTCTCATCCTTCACCGCCGGAACGAACCAGGCGGTGTCCGGTTCGTCCGGATGCACCGCGACGGCGAAACCGAACGCCGACGGCGGCACCCCGGTGACTTCCTGCCAGTCGTTGTCGCCGCCGCCGGTGCTGCGAAACACGCCGTTGTGATGCTGCACCCACAGGCTGTCCGGCGCCGAGCGGCACTGCACCATCCGGTGCACGTCCTGAACGCCCGCCTCCCGGCTCTGCTCGGGCGGCATGTACTCGGCGCGCATCCCGCCGGCGCACTGGCGCCAGCTTTCGCCACCATCGTCGCTCTGCCACACGCCGCCGGTCGACACCGCGACCCGCAGGCAGCGCGGATCGCGCGGATCGACGCAGATCGAATGGATGCCGGGCCAGTCGTAGCCGCCGCCGAACCAGTCGCCACGCCCCGGGTACTGCCACAACGATTCCGTCAGTTGCCAGCTCCGGCCGGCATCGTCGGAACGGAACAGCCCGCCCGGGATCGTTCCGGCCCACAAACGGCCGGGTTCGTCGGCGCCGCCGGGCACCAGCGACCACAGCAGCTTCAGGGTCGCCGCGGTCGGCGGCTTGCCGTCGCCGGTGTGCGCCATCTGCCCCTCGGCGTACGCCGGAACCGCGCATTCCTCCCAACTGCGGCCACGATCGCCCGAACGGTGCAGCTTGGTGCCGAAATGGCCCAGATTCAGTGCCGCATACCAGCTGCCGTCGCGCGGGTCGGTCGCGGTCAGGGTCACGTTGTCGCCGAGGAAGGCGGTGCGAGCGATCCGCCAGGACGCGCCGCCGCCGCGCTCCAGGATGAAAAGGCCCTTGCGGGTGGACACCAGCAACGTATCGGACATTTCAGCCTCCTGACAGCGCCTGCATCACGTAGAGCTCGGCGCGTGCGGACATCGGATGATCGAGCGCCTTGCCGCGCACGGCCTGGCCGTCGACGAACAGCGCGACGTGGTGGCGGACGGCGCCCTGCTCGTCCAGTACGTAGCCACGCAAGCCCGGGTGATGCGCGAACACGTCGTCCAGCACCTCGCGCAGGGTCGAGCCATCGGCGTCGAGCGCGACCTCGCCCCCTGTCGCCGAACCGGTGTCCGACGACAGCCAGCGTGCCAATGCCGATGCGAGTACGACCCGGGCCACGACTGCATCCACTTCGTAGATGCGGCCGAGCCTACGCCTGTCACCTGGAGCTTGCCACCATGACACGTTTGGGTTCCTCCCCCGTTCCAGGCATAGCGGTTCCGGGCAGTTTTCTGGTTCTTCTCCCGATTGCGGTGGTATCCACGGAGGGGAGCCGGTGGGCGTGGGGTTTGCAGGACACGCCGTAAACCCATCCCTGGGGGCTCGGGCGCGGCATCCATGCCGCTTGCGATCCTGCAAACCCCACACCCACCGTCTTCTGGACACGCTGCTGGCGCTTTGAACAAAGAACAGCCGAAGCCTGAACCTTCACGTCCGCGAAAGGCGGCGTCTGTCGGGGTTGGGGGGGGCGGAGAGCGGACCATGCAGGATCCGCGGCCCGATTCTGAGGCAGGACGTCGACATGAGGACGGAGCAACCCCCGCCCCGATGGGCCGCCACTCCATCCGAAGTCACTATTCCCCGCAACCGGGAGAAGAACCAGAAAATTTTCGCGATGGATGTCGATCCGTCCCGGGCTGGTTCGTCGTGATCTCGAAAGCAGGCGAAAACCGCCCGCTGCAGACAGGAGAAACCGCCATGCGCGTCATCGTCATCGTCAAGGCCACCGCCGATTCCGAGGCGGGAATCATGCCCAGCGAACAGCTGCTCGCCGAGATGGGCCGCTACAACGAGGAACTGGTCAAGGCCGGGATCATGCTCGCCGGCGAAGGCCTGCACCCGTCCTCGCGCGGAGCCCGGGTCACCTTCGACGGCAAGAACCGCACCGTCACCGACGGTCCGTTCGCCGAGACCAAGGAGCTGGTCGCAGGCTTCTGGTTGTGGCAGGTCCGTTCGATGGACGAAGCGATCGAGTGGGTCAAGCGCTGCCCGAACCCGATGCCCGGCGAATCGGTCATCGAGATCCGCCCCGTTTTCGAGGCCGACGACTTCGGCGAGGCGTTCACTCCCGAGCTCCGCGAGCAGGAAGAACGCCTGCGCGAGCGGCTCGCCGGCAACTGAACTACCACCATCCATCCCCATCCCACAGGAGATCCGACATGCAGTTCATTCCCTATATGTGCGATTTCGGCGGCAAGTGCCGCGAGGCCTTCGACTTCTATGCCAAGGCCCTGGGCGGCGAGGTCGTGGGACGCATGACCTACGGCGAATCGCCGATGTGCGACCAGATGCCGCCCGATTCCAGGGACCTGGTGATGCACAGCTGCCTCATGGTCGGCGACGCGGTGATCATGGGCGCGGACGGCCCGCCGCCGGAAAACGCCGGCACCGACAGCACCACGATCAACGTCACCGTCGATACGCCCGAGGACGCCGAACGCGTCTGGGCCGCGATGACCGACGGCGGCGAGATCAAGATGCCGCTGCAGGAGACGTTCTGGGCGCTGCGCTGGGGCATGCTCGTCGACCGCTACGGCAAGCCGTGGATGATCAACTGCCTGCGCGCCAGCGAGGACTGCCCGACCCCGGGCAAGGCCGCCTGAGCCCGCCCCCCACTCACGAGTTCACAAGGAAAGCCCGCCATGACCGCCAAGAACGCCGCCGCGCACGGCAGCACCTCCCACGCACAGATCTTCATCAACCTGCCGGTCAAGGACCTCGACCGCTCGATCAGGTTCTTCACCGAACTCGGCTACAGCTTCAACCCGGCCTTCACCGATGAGAATGCAACCTGCATGATCCTCGGCGAGAACCTGTTCGTGATGCTGCTGGTCGAGAAGTACTTCGCCACCTTCGTCACCCGGCCGGTCGCCGATCCCGGCAAGAGCGTCGGCGCGCTGATCGCGTTGCCGCTGGACAGCCGCGAGGCGGTCGACGCATTGGTCGCCCGCGCGGTGGCCGCAGGCGGACGCACGCCGCGCGAGGCGATCGACCACGGTTTCATGTACCAGCACGGTTTCGAAGACCCGGATGGCCACGTGTGGGAGGTGTTCCACATGGCCGGCGAGCCGCCGCAGGCGTAGCGGCCAGCGCTTCCGGTTTCGCGGACTGCTCCACACGGGCCACCATGCGCCCCCGCACGCGTCCCCCGGTTTTCCAGTCGCTGCGGCCCCCGGTGGCCCTTGTGGAGCAACGCAGGCCATGCGCAGGCATTGAACGGCTGCAATCGGCACTTGCATGCCGGAACCCGGAGTGCTGACATCACGCGACATGAGCGACCATGAGATCAACCGCCGCATCGACGCCATCTGGCGAATGGAATCGGCCCGCGTGATCGCCACGCTCGCCCGCATGTTGCGCGACGTCGGGCTGGCCGAGGACCTTGCCCAGGATGCGCTGGTCGCCGCATTGGAAAAGTGGCCCTCGGACGGCATTCCCGACAATCCCGGCGCCTGGCTGACAACCACCGCCAGGCGCCGGGCGATCGACCGCATCCGCCACGGCCAGATGGCCGATCTCAAGCACCTGCAGATCGCCCACGAGCTGGAGCACGAGCAGGAGACGCGGCACGACGCCGAACTCGCCACGCTCGATGACCCGATCGGCGACGATCTGCTGAGGCTGATATTCGTTGCCTGCCATCCGGTGCTGTCGCGGGAGGCGCGGCTCGCATTGACCCTGCGCCTGCTCGGCGGCCTGACCACCGCCGAGATCGCACGCGCGTTCCTCGCCACCGAGCCCACCATCGCCCAGCGCATCGTCCGCGCCAAACGCAGCCTGAGCGAGGCCGATGTCGAGTTCGAGGTGCCGCGCGGCGACGAACTGGGCGAACGCCTGGCCTCGGTGCTGGAGGTCATCTACCTGATTTTCAACGAGGGCTACTCGGCGACCGCCGGCGACGATCTGATCCGCCCCGCCTTGTGCGAGGAAGCGCTGCGGCTGGGAAGGATCCTGGCCGGACTGATGCCGGCCGAGGACGAGGTGCACGGTCTGGTCGCGCTGATGGAGATCCAGGCTTCGCGCAGCCATGCCCGCACCAATTCCGACGGCGAACCGGTCCTGCTGCTGGAACAGGAGCGCTCGCGCTGGGACCGGCTGCTGATCCAGCGCGGACTGGCGGCACTGGAGCAGGCCGAGCGGATCGCCGCGGCGCGCAACATCGAGCGTGGCCCGTACACGCTGCAGGCGGCGATCGCGGCCTGCCATGCGCGTGCGCTGACCGCCGAGGCCACCGACTGGGCGACCATCTCCAGCCTGTACGCGCAGCTCGCCCGCCTCGCGCCGTCGCCGGTGGTCGAGCTCAACCGCGCCGTCGCGATCGCGATGCATGCCGGCCCGGCCGCCGGCCTGGACCATGCCGATACCCTGGTCGGCGAACCCTCGCTCAGGCACTACCACCTGCTGCCGAGCGTTCGCGGCGATCTGCTGTTCCGCCTTGGCCGCCACGACGAGGCCCGCGGCGAATTCGAACGCGCCGCGGAACTGACCCGCAACTCGCGCGAACGTGCGCTGCTGCTGGCCCGCGCCGCCCGGTGCGGGCGCGACGGCTGAACCGCTCCCGTCGTTTTCCGCCACCGCGACGCCCGACGCGTCGCCCGATGATCCGAGGAGGATGTATGAGTTACGTGGATGGATTCGTACTGCCGGTCCCGAAGGACCGCATCGACGACTACAGGAAGCTTGCCCGCAAGGCCGGGAAGATATGGATGGAGTACGGTGCGCTCGCCTATCACGAGTGCATCGCCGACGACGTCGAACCGGGCAAGACCACGTCGTTCCCGCGCAGCGTGAAGCTCAAGGACGACGAGACGGTGGTGTTCGCCTGGATCGTCTACAAGTCGCGCGCGCAACGCGACAGGGTCAACAAGAAGGTGATGGCCGATCCACGGCTCGCCGGCATGGATCCGAAGACCCTGCCGTTCGACGGCAAACGGATGATCTGGGGCGGATTCAAGTCGTTGGTGAAATTCTAGGGAAGGTCTGAACAAATCCATCCTGGACTTGTTCAGACGTCGCAAGGTCAAGCCAAGCTCGACCTTGCTCCACCGGATCAGGCTCCTGCGTGCTTGATCCGCGTGTGTGCCATCCCTGGCGCACGGAACCTCTGAATTGATCAGAGATTCCCTGGGCCTGTCCACAAGCAGTCCCCGCGTCCCGCCATGCCCGGGACGCGGCTACCGCGACGAACCTGCCATCGGTTGGGCGACGAATGGCGGATACCGTCGGCGTGCGCCTGGCTCATGCTTCCGCAGCCGCCACGGTGAGTCGCCATGCATCGTCGATCGTTCGTCCCCGGCCGCCACGCGAGCGTCGCGCTCGCCGTAGCCGCCATCGCCTACGCCATGGCGCTGCTGTCGCTGTCGCGCCAGCCGGATTTCTCCATCGCCGAGCCGCTGTTCCTGCTCGGCGTGCTGGGCGTCGCGTTTCCGCTGCTGGCCGCTTCGCTGACCCGGAGCCAGACCGCGGCGGTGCCGGCGGCGGCCCCGGCAACGCGTGCGCATGGTCTGTCGGCGGTGCTTGTCTACCTGGCCGCATTCGCGGCCCTGATCCTGGGCTGGGGATTCGGCGCGATCAACGACGCTTTCCCGGAGGAGCCGGCGCAGTCGAGTGTGCAGCTCCTGGTGAAGCTCGCCACGATGGTGGCGCTGCCGCTGTGGCTTTTCGCCACGCCGCGTCCGCTGCCCGGGCCGTTCGGCGCGCGACGCCTGTGGCTCGTGTTCGCGGTGATGGGTGCCGCCTACCTCGGACTGCAGGCGGTGTTCGGCCGCGGCCTGGCCGCGCTTGGCGAACTGGCGCCGGCGGCGACGACGCTGGCCTGGGCCGTCCCGCTGTGCTGGCTCTGGCAGACGATCGAGGCCGGGCTCGCGGAGGAAGTGCTGTTCCGTCGAATCCTGCAGGAACGGCTGGCGCATTCGACCCGCTCGCCGACGGCTTCGGTGGTCTGGGCTTCGCTGCTGTTCGGACTCGCCCATGCTCCGGGCCTCTGGCTGCGCGGCGGTCACCTGATGGAAGGCGTGGCAAGCGCCACCGCGGAGTGGGCGGTCGCCTACTCGATCGTGATGATCGCGCCAGCGGGGATCGTGTTCGGCGTGTTGTGGGCGCGCACGCACTCGCTGTGGCTGCTGGTACCGCTGCACGGTCTGGTCGACCTGATCCCGCAGCTGGCACCGTTCATCCGTGCCTGGACCGGTGGCTGACGGGATCGCCCGACGGCACCAGCAGGACCTTGCCCGAGCGCTCCCCCGCCGCGGCGGCTCCGATCGCCGCTCCAATGTCGTCGATGCCGTAGACCGCCTGCACCCTCGCCTTGAGCCTGCCGGATGCGATCAACGACACCAGTTCGGCGAACAACGCGTTGCGCGCGCCCGCGTCGGTGACCTTGTACCAGTGCGCCAGCCAGAAACCGCGCAGGGTGATGCCGCGGAAGATCAACGCGGCCGGCGAAACGGTGCAGGGCTCGCCGCCCATCGCGCCATAGTTGACCACGACGCCGCCGGGCGCCAGCGCATCGGCGATCCGTGCGGTCGCGGTACCGCCCACCGCGTCGATGCCGAGCCGGATCCGCGCCTCGCCGGTGGCGTCGCGTATCCGCTCGACCAGGCCGTCCCCATCGACCAGCACGACGTCGCCGCCCATCGCCTCGACATCGGCGACCGCCGACTCCCTGCGCACCACGTTCACCGTACGCACGCCGCGCGCCCGCGCCAGTTGCACCAGGTAGCCGCCGACAGCGGAGTTGGCCGCGTTCTGGATCACCCAGTCACCAGCCTGCAGCGGCACGGTGCCGGTCAGCAGCAGCTGCGCGGTCGGCGGATTTACGGTGAGCATCGCCAGCTGCAGCGGATCCGCGCCATCCGGCAGCGGAACCAATGCGCGGGCGTCGGCGACCAGATGGGTCGTCCAGGTGCCGCTGCCGACCGGCAACAGCACCGTCTGCCCCAGGGCCGGTGCGTCAAGGCCCGGCGCCAGTTCGACCACCCGGCCGACCCCCTCGTTGCCGGCGACCGCGGGCAGCGGCGGCAGCGACCCGTATTCGCCCGTCAGGGTCAGCAGGTCGGACGGGTTGATCGGCGCGGCCAGCACCTCGACCCGCACCTGGCCAGGAGCGAGCGCCGGCGGATCGAAGGTTTCGACCTCGACGACCTGCTGCGGAACCGGTCCGCGCGAACGGTACAGGACACGCTTCATCTGCCGATCTCCATACGGGCACTTTCGGATATCCAGCTTAGCGTCGTCGTGGCGGACGCGCCCCGATCACCGGGTGAACGCCCGCCGGCGCCCCCGCAAGGCGGATGCGCAAACCCCGGGCCGTGTCCGGACCCGCACCCGCCTGCCGGCATGCCGCCGGCAAGGACAGGCGCCATCGGCGCAACTATTCGGTGGTCGGCAGGTAGATGATCTGGGAACGCAGCTCCGGCATGATCCGGCGCATCATCGCCGCGTAGCCGGCGTTGTACTCCGGCGAGCACACCGGCCCCGGGGTGCGGTCGTTGAGCAGGCGATGCACCTGCACCGTGTTGCCGTCCCGGCGATAGCTCGCCGTGTAGCTCACGCCCTCGTACTCCAGTGACAGATCCTGCGGCAGCGCGACGATCCGCAACCCGTCGGCGAACTCCAGCTCGTACCGCTCCTCGGAGACGATGCCCGCGCAGCCGCTCTCGCCCGGCGGATGCTCGTCGCTGCCCAGGTTGCTCGTGACCACGCCGCTGATCGGCGCGAAGCTGACGAACCACGGCTGGACCTGGATGCCGGCCGGAACCGGCAGCATCTTCTCGACCTCGAATTCGGCATCGATGCTGAACTCCTCCAGCAATGGCTTCGGGTCCGGAAAGCTGACCTCGCCGCTGGCCTTCAGCGAGGCCTGCTGGAAATAACGCTTCACCAGCTCGTCGACATCGCTGGCCGGCATGTCGCGGAACTGGTCGCGCGCGGCGACCGCCAGGCGACCGCTCAGCTCCAGGCGCTGCGTGCCCGAAATCGAGCCGTCCGGATCGACCCGCAACCGGGTGACCAGCTTCTGCCCGTCCCGGCCGACGTCGTTGGCCGGCGTGCGCGCCTCCGGATGGTGGCCGTCGACCAGCAGCACCGGCTTGCCGGCCACGCTGCCCGGCAGGCTGCCGAACGGCACCGTTGCCGCGGTCGAATCCAGGTACAGATCCATGTCCGGGATGTAGCTGATCACGTGGTTCACCACCGACGCCACAGGAATGTCGGGAAGCGAATACGTTCCCCCGGCATTGATCAGCGCCTGTGTGCTGTCGATGCCCCGGGCCTTCAGCAGTGCCTGCAGCAGCGTCGCATGGTCCTTGCAATCACCCATCCGGTTGTCGAGCACGGCGTCGAGATCGCGCGGAACCACCGCGCCCAGCCCGATGCAGTTGCCCGCATAGGTGATGTTGCGCGAGACCCATTCGTACAGCCGCCTGGCGACTTCGCGCGGTTCCTGCGCGTCGCCGGCGATTTCGTCGGCCAGCTCGCGGATGCGTGGCGTGGGCACCGCCTTGGCATTGGCCGGTCCGCCATAGGCCTCCGCGATCTGCCTGTAGCTGTCGAAGGTCGAGAACGCGTAACCCGGATAGCGTTCGACGTTGAAGACGGTGTCGCGAAGGCTTTCCGGCTCCACCGGATCGCGGTTCTGCCAATGCCACTCGACGATCCTGCGATCGCCGCGGCGCTTCACCGTGGATTCGCGCATCTGCCACGTCCGGTGGCGCGCGTCGAGGTCCGCCGGCGCATCGACGGATACGGTGACGTCCCCGTAGTACGTCGCCGGACTGAAGCTCTCGATGACCGAGAAGTGGCCCGCGAACAACGGCGTATTCGTCGTCAGCCGGTACGAGAATACCGTCGTGTCGCCGACCGCGAGCTCGGGAAACACCACCGTCAGCGTCGAGCGGTCCGAGTAGACAGGAGAGTCCCCGTCCTGCCCCGAGCTGGCGCTGACCTGGTAGTTGCCCGGCGGGACCGGAATCCTGCGGCCGTCGGCCTTCAGCGTGTACGCCTCCAGGATGTCGGCCTTCTGGATGCTCGTGCTGTAGCTCACCGAGGCGTTCTTCGCGTACTCGAGCGCCGGCTCCCTGAGCACCCGGGTCGCCGTTTCCCGCGACTCCGAGTAGCTGCCGTCCTGATTGACGACGTACTGGATCCTCTCGTACTCGACCTGCCACGGGCGGTCATCGGCTTCGGTCGCGGCCGCGCCGCAGGCGACCAGCATGGCGATGGCGAATACGCCGGCCTTCCAACGTTCCAGATTCACGAGTCCCCTTCCTCCATCTCATGGGTTCATTCCCTGTCCGCAGCCCGCCAGCAGCGCGTGCGGCCCGTCCACGCCCCCGTATCCGGCGGGTGCCGGCATCCTACACCCGCGCGACGGCCGCAGAGTGACCCGCCCGGTTGCCCGGAGGCCATGCGCACGCCACCCGCCACACGTGCCGGCAGTGGCGTTCCTCCACAGTGCTGTCGTGCCCCGATGAACGCCGGCTCACGGATCCCCGGTTGGCAGATGCGCAAACGCCCCGGCTGTGACAGGATTCGCGCCCGCCTGCCGGTCCCGTGGCAGCGTCGCGGACCGCCCGCCCTGCCCATGCGCCTGAACAAGTTCATCAGTGATACCGGCTTCTGCTCCCGGCGCGAGGCCGACCGCCTGATCGCCGCCGGCCGCGTCAGCGTCAATGGCCTGCGCGCGCGGATCGGCACCGGGCTGGCCGAGGGCGACACGGTGCTGGTCGACGGCGAGGCCCTGCATGCCCGCAGCGCCGCCCGCGGCCGGCGCCGGCACGTCTACATCGCATTGAACAAGCCGGTCGGGATCACCTGCACGACCGAGTCGGGGGTCAAGGGCAACATCGTCGACTTCGTCGGCCACGAGCAGCGGATCTTCCCGATCGGCCGTCTGGACAAGGATTCCGAAGGCCTGATCCTGCTCACCAGCAACGGCGACATCGTCAACGAGATCCTGCGCGCGGAGAACAAGCTGGAGAAGGAATACCTGGTCGCGGTGAATCATGCAGTGAGCGACGAGTTCCTCCGCGGGATGAGCCGGGGCGTGCCGGTACATGGCCAGACGACCCTGCCCTGCAGGGCCGGCAGGCTCGGCCGCTTCGGTTTCCGAATCGTTCTCGTGCAGGGCCTGAACCGGCAGATCCGACTGATGGCCGCCCACTTCGGCTACCGGGTCAAGCAGCTGGTCCGCGTGCGTATCGGCAACGTCAAGCTCGGACATCTCAAGCCGGGCCAGTGGCGCAATCTCACCGACGCCGAACTGCAGGGCCTGCTGCCGCGGCGGACCGAATGGTGATGGCGGCCGACCTGTCCGCTATCTGCGCGGAACCGGTTGCGACGCCCAGGTCATCGCCGCACCGCGCTCATCAGGCTCGAACGTCTTCAGCTCGGTAGTCGGCACCAGCTTGCCGACGAACGTCGACACGTTGGCCAGCCAGTGACGCTCGGTGACCACCGCCGCGCGCGCGAACCGGCTGTACTCGCCGAACTTGTCGATCGCGTAGCGGACATCCTTGCCCATCGCTTCCGCACTCATGCCGGTCATCCCGGTGAGGTCGGTATAGACGGCGATGCGGGGATGCATCGACAGGCGGGTCTCGATCTCGGCGACGCAGGCGTCGTAATCCTCGCCGGTCAGGGTGCCGGTGAAGTGGAATGCCGCCACGTGCGGCGCGGATGGCAGGATGTCGATCATGGTGCGGTCTCCATGCGGATCAAGCCCCTGCCCGAGCCGATCATGTCACCGGCGGCGTTCAACCGCCGTCAATTCCGGAACTCAACCGCGCGCCCTTTCCACCAGCCTGGCGATCGTGTTCATGTTGCGCGCGGTGCCGGTCTTCGATGCAGGGACGTTGAGTTTCGACTGCGCCATGCCGTCGCCGTAGTGGACGTATATCTCACGGCGCCCCAGCGCCAGCTGTTCGTCCTTGCGCCCGCTGACGCCGTCCAGCGCATCCGCCGACGGAGCGTCATCGGGGAATATCGCGACCACCCGGTTGGGCGCGGCGTCCGGGAACGGGTGGTCCGCCAGCACCGCCGACATTTCCTCCGGTGAACGCACCATCACGCCCACCGGCCTGCCCGCGTATGCTTCGAGCACCGACTCCAGCATCGCTTTCACCCGTGCGCTGGCGGCGTCGCTGCGCAATACGACGTTGCCGCTGGCGATATAGGTGCGCACCTCGCTGAAACCTGCCCGTTCGCACAATCCGCGAAGCTCGGCCATGGAACGGGCCCCTTCCAGTACACCTGCGCAGGTGATGGCAATGCCAATGTGGCGCCGCGCCGCTACACTGCGGCGATGTCCAGCTGGTTCGTCTACCTGATCGAATGCCGTGGCGCCCGGATCTACACCGGGATCGCGACCGACGTCGAGCGCCGCTATCGGGAGCATGCCGCCGGCAAAGGTGCACGCTTCACCCGGGCATGGCCGCCGGAGCGCCTGCTGGCCCGCTTCGAGTATCCGGACCGCTCGGCCGCCAGCCGCGCCGAGCACGCCATCAAGCGGCTGTCGCCGGTACGCAAACGGGCGTTGTGCCTGAAGTACGCGGCGCCCGAGGTGCCGAGGCGAGCCGTTGGGGCGGCTCCGACATAGGCGGGCGCCGCCTCCGACGGGACCGGCCGCCCGTGCGCCCGTTCCGCGGACGGCGCGCACGGACGGAGCGTCCCATCCGTGGGCAGCCCGCTACACCTTCGCCGCCTTCCAGCGACCGCGCGAGAACAGCCACAGCGTGAACAGGCCGACCGCGGTCTCGGACACGAAAACCGCCCAGAACACGCCCGAGTGCTGCCAGTCGAGCGCGATCGCCAGCAGGTACGACAGCGGGATCTGGATCAGCCAGAAGAACACCACGTTGATCCAGGTCGGCGTTGCGGTGTCGCCGGCACCGTTGAATGCCTGCACCGACACCATCCACCAGCCGTAGACGAAGTACGAGTACGACAGGATTCGCAACCATTCGCCGCCGATCGCGATCACCGCGGGCTCGTCGGTGAACAGGGCGACGATGCGGTCATGGAAGAAGAAGAACATCACCGACACCGCGAGCGTGAAAGCCATGTTGTACCAGCCGATACGCCATACCGAGGCCTCGGCGCGGCCCGGCTCGTCGGCGCCGAGGTTCTGCCCCACCAGGGTCGCGGCGGCGTTCGACATGCCCCAGGCCGGCATCAGCGTGAACATCATGATCCGGATCGCGATCGTCGCGCCGGCCACCGCCTCGCTGCCGAGGCTGGCGAGAATGCGCAGCAGGAAGATCCACGAGGTGGTCGCGACGATCATCTGGCCGATGCCGCCCAGCGAGGTACGCACGATGTTCAGCATCGTCGCGCCGCGCAGAACCAGCTGCGACGCGGCGACACGGATGTGGCGGCCGCCGCGGAACAGCACCCACAGCTGCATCAGGACGCCGGCGCCGCGGCCGATGTTGGTCGCGATCGCCGCACCCTCCACCCCCATCGCCGGAATCGGGCCCAGACCGAAGATCAGGATCGGATCGAGCACGATGTTCAGGCCGTTGGCCACCCATAGCACCCGCATCGCGATCGCCGCATCTCCTGCCCCGCGGTAGATCGCGTTGATCACGAACAGCAGCAGGATCACCGCGTTGCCACCGAGCATCCACTGCATGTAGCCGACGCCGTGCTCGAGCGTCCACGCATCGGCGCCCATCAGCTGCAGCAGTTCGCGGGCGTAGACGATGCCAGCGATCGCGAACGGCACCGACGCCAGCAACGCGACCAGGATCGCCTGCACCGCGGTGACCGCCGCCTCGTCGGGCTTGTGCTCGCCGATCCGGCGCGCGACCACGGCGGTCACCGCCATCGACAGCCCCATCGCGACCGAGTACAGCAGAAACAGGTAGCTCTCGGTCAGTCCGACGGTCGCCACCGCCGATGGCCCGAGCTTGCCGACGAAGAAGATGTCCGCGACCGCGAACGTCGACTCCAGCACCAGTTCCAGCACCATCGGCACCGCCAGCAGGAACACCGCGCGGCGGAGCGGGATCTTCGTGTAGTCGGCGCCGGTACCGCGGACGGCGTCGCGCAACTCGCTCCACAGCGACGGCCGCGCCGAGGGGGCCGCCATGGCGGCTTCCGCCGCACCGGACTGCGGGACGGACGTGTCTTGTTCGTTCATCGTTGACATGGTTCTGGTATCCAATGGTGGGCAGCCGACGGACAGCTGCACCCGGCCGGCCTGCATATCGGTACGACGATCGGCAATGCCCGCGATCGACAGCCAGGCGACGCCCGTTCGGGGCAGGCAGGATCATCGGAACCTGCCGCGACGGACGGCAGGCGGCGGACCGCAGAAGGTGCCGGGCCCGCGGCGGCTCCACCGGTCGTCGCGGCTACGCCTTCCTGACGAATTCCGACTTCAGCTTCATGGCACCGATACCTTCGATCTTGCAGTCGATGTTGTGGTCGCCTTCGACCAGGCGGATGTTCCTGACCTTGGTGCCGACCTTCACCACCGAGGAGGAACCCTTGACCTTCAGGTCCTTGATCACGATCACTGCATCACCGTCGCCCAGCACATTGCCGTTCGCATCGACGACGACGGTCTCCTCCCCGGCGATCTCCGCCACTTCACCGGCCACCTGCTCATGCCCGCACTCGGGGCAGACGACCAGGTTGCCGTCCTCGTAGGTGTATTCGCAGCCGCACTGGCGGCAAGGGGCAGAGGCGTTCATCGCGAGCCGTTCCAACATGCGCCTGCGGGGCGCGAGGGCCGTACATTCTGACGCATTCGCGGGCGGAGCGGGGCGAGAACCGCAATCCCGCGAGTTCCGCCACAACTGCCGACGCGCCGCCGTCACGCGACCGGCAGCGGCAGCAGTACGCGTGGAGCGCCAATCCCCGGTACGTCCGCGACCGCCCGTGCCACGTGTGCGACAGCGGAACGCAGCATCGTCGGTGCGACATGGCGGCGATGCGTGCGCGTGATCATCGCGATGTAGAGCCGGCCAAACAGGTTCGTCGGCCGGACCCGGGTTCCCAGTCCGAACCGGGTCGTTCCATCCGTCATCCGCTCAACGCGCACGCAGGAACGGAACGACAGATGTCTGTCGTCCGCTCCCAGCAGCACTTCCACCCAGCGCCCGCTCTCTTCGCGGCGCACATCCAGCACCGGAAAGCGTCCGTCGAAGCGCTGCCGGCAAGGCCCCTCCGACAGCAGCGACGATGCCGGACAGCCCAGGCGCGACGTCCGCAGCCCCAGAGGTCGGACCAGCACATTGCGGAACGCCATCAGCCCGGTGACGCTCGCAGCCTGATTGCACACGAAGCCTTCCAGCATGCAGGCCATGATCCGCTCGACGTCGGCCTCCGGCATGGTCCCGGAAGGCAGCTCGAGCGCGAACCAGTCCTGATGCACGTTGGCACCATCGAGCACGTCCGCCAGCAACGAACCGGGCGGCGGCGACGGATGTTCGTCGACCCTGCAGTGCCCGGCGTTGCGGGCGGCAAACCCCCGGGGTTTCCTCGTGCGACGCATGCGCGCACCGAGAATGCCCGCCATCGAACGTGAGCGGCGACAGGCCCGCCCCGCAAGGCTGTCCGCGGGCGCCGACAACGCCAGGACGGTCGCCGGCACCTGGCCGGCGGCGAAGGCCTCCGCGACTGCTTCTGCCACGGTATCCGGCAGCAGCTCCGTCAGCGACGGAATGTCCCCCTGCCCGGCGCGGACCAGGCGCTCGAGTTCCGACGACAGTCCGCCGCCCAGCTCGTTGCTGTGACAGGACAGGGCCATCAGGGCCGGATGCCCCGCGGCGAGCGGAACGAAGCGATGCCAGGTGCCGCCGCCGAAGCGGACGGTGAACATCGCATCGGGGGGCACGTCGACGCATTCGAGCGTGCGGGCAAAACCACGCGGATCGGCGTCGATCCGTTCCCGCGACTCCGTCGAAAAGCACAGCCGCGCACCGCCGCTGCCGGCGACCGCGGTGAACACGCGGTGGCCGGCATGACAATGGAATGGATGCCCCTGCGGACCGACGACGAAGGAATACAGCGCGGTCGGATCGCCGCGCGACAGATCCATGCTGCCGATACGTGCCGACGGCTCGTCCAGGGCGTCGGCGTGATGCGGATGGCGCGCCTGCAGCGCGGCCGTCGAGGCGATCAGCCGGTCCCCTTCACCGATTCCAAGCTGCCCGACCAGCGTCACCTCGACCGGCAGGCCGCCGGAACGGGACCGGAGCGAGACCGATGGAAAAGTGTCGACGCGTCCCTGTGCGATACCCATCAGTGGCCTCCGGCGTCAGGACTTCGAGGATCCGGTGTCGTCGTTGCCGCGCCCGCCGCGTTTCTCCTGCGCACGGGCCCGGCTCTCGCGCTTCAGCGGCCGCGCCACCGGACACGCTTCGGTCATCCAGCCGAACAGCGTGTTGGTCAGTCGTTCGGTCTGCTGGCGGAAGTAGACGAACTGACCGCGGCGCTCGCGCACGATCAGGCCCGCGTCCTCCAGCACGCGCAGGTGACCGGACAGCGCCGGCTTGCTGAAGTCGAAGCGCTCGCCGATTTCGCCCGCGGTCATCTCGCCCTCGCTGAGATAGGCCAGGATCTTGCGGCGGGGAACCGAGGCGAGCGCCTCGAAGACACGATCGATCGACATTGTGGCGACAATAGTTAATTAATTTATTAACTATTTACTCCGACTCCGCCGCGGATGCAACCCCCTTCGCCGGCCGGGATCCGGAAACGACGACGGCCCGGAGCCGGCCGGGCCGTCGCGATGCTGCCGGGACCGCGACCTTACGCCATCGGCAGCTTCAGGCCCTGCTCCTTCGCGCACTGTTTCGCGGCCTCGTAGCCAGCGTCGGCGTGGCGCATCACTCCGGTACCGGGGTCGTTCCACAGCACCCGGGCGATGCGCCTGTCGGCGGCTTCGCTGCCGTCGCAGACGATCACCACGCCGCTGTGCTGGCTGTAGCCCATGCCGACGCCGCCACCGTGGTGCAGCGACACCCAGGTCGCGCCGCCGGCGACGTTGAGCATCGCGTTGAGCAGCGGCCAGTCGGACACCGCGTCGGAGCCGTCCTTCATCGCCTCGGTCTCGCGGTTCGGGCTGGCGACGCTGCCGCTGTCCAGGTGATCGCGGCCGATCACCACCGGCGCCTTCAGCTCGCCGTTGCGGACCATCTCGTTGAAGGCGAGGCCGAGCTTGTGGCGCAGGCCGAGGCCGACCCAGCAGATCCGCGCCGGCAGGCCCTGGAAGCTGATCCGCTCCCTGGCCATGTCCAGCCAGTTGTGCAGGTGGGCGTCGTCGGGGATCAGTTCCTTGACCTTGGCATCGGTCCTGTAGATGTCCTCCGGATCGCCCGACAGCGCGACCCAGCGGAACGGTCCGACGCCGCGGCAGAACAGCGGACGCACGTAGGCCGGTACGAAGCCCGGGAAGTCGAACGCGTTCTCGCAGCCCTCGTCCTTGGCCATCTGGCGGATATTGTTGCCGTAGTCGAAGACCGGAATGCCCATGTCCTCGAAGTGCAGCATCGCCTCGACATGGACGCGCATCGACTTCTTGGCCGCGTCGCGCACACGGACCGGATCCTCCTTCTGCATCCGCTCCCACTGCTCGACGCTCCAGCCGATCGGCAGGTAGCCGTGCACCGGGTCGTGCGCGGAGGTCTGGTCGGTGACCGCATCCGGACGCACGCCGCGCTCGACCATCCGCGGCAGGATCTCGGCGGCATTGCCGAGCAAGGCGATCGACTTCGCCTCGCCGGCTTCGGTGTACCTCTCGATCCGCGCCAGCGCGTCATCGAGGTCGCTCGCCTGCTCGTCGACGTAGCGCGTGCGCAGGCGCATGTCGATCCGGCTCTGCTGGCATTCGATGTTGAGGCTGCAGGCGCCGGCGAGCGACGCCGCCAGCGGTTGCGCGCCACCCATGCCGCCCAGGCCCGCAGTCAGGATCCACTTGCCCTTGAGGTCGCCGCCGTAGTGCTGGCGGCCCATCTCGACGAAGGTTTCGTAGGTGCCCTGCACGATGCCCTGGCTGCCGATGTAGATCCACGACCCCGCCGTCATCTGCCCGTACATCATCAGGCCTTTGCGGTCGAGCTCGTTGAAGTGCTCCCAGTTGGCCCAGGCCGGCACCAGGTTGGAATTGGCGATCAGCACCCGCGGCGCATCCGGATGGGTCGGGAAGACGCCGACCGGCTTGCCGGACTGCACCAGCAGGGTTTCATCGTCGCCAAGCTCCTTCAGCGATTCGAGGATCGCGTCGAAGCTGTCCCAGTCGCGCGCGGCGCGGCCGATGCCGCCGTAAACCACCAGATCCTCCGGGTGCTCGGCGACCTCCGGATCGAGGTTGTTCTGGATCATCCGGAACGGCGCCTCGGTCAGCCATGACCTGCAGCTCAGTTCGCTGCCGCGCGGCGCGCGGATCGTGCGGGATGGATCGTGGCGGTTGCGGACGCTCTGGCTCATGAGGGGCTCCGATGGTCATGCCCGAAGGGCGGGCGTTCGATGCCGCCATTATCGCGCCGCCGCGCATCGCGGCACCGCCGCCGACGCATCGATGACCCCGCACCGCGGTCGATTCCGGCGCGAAACCGGCCGGAACCCGCGGTTTTGTTTACGCTGTACACATGAAAGCCCGTTCCGATTCCGCAGGTCGCATCCTCCGGGCCGCCCGCCGCCTGTTCGAGCGTGAAGGACCAGCAGGGGTGACGATGCGCCGGGTCGCGGCCGCGGTCGGGCTGTCACCGATGGCGATCTACCGTCACTTCGAGAACCGCGAAGCCCTGCTGGCGCGGATCGGCGAGGACAGCTTCGAGTCGATCGCCGGGCACTGGTCGGCACGCGCGCAGGGGCTCGATCCACTGACCCGGCTGATCGAGGTGCATCGCCTCTATCTGGACTACGCCCTCACCCATCCACACCTGTTCGACCTGGCGTTCTCGATGCCGCGGCGCGACGCGAGACGCTATCCGGAGGACTTCCGCGCACGCCGCTCGCCGACCCTGACCGTGGTCGCCGACGCGGTTGCCGATGCGATCGCGGCCGGCGCGCTGCGCGAGGACGACGCATGGGCCGTCACCATGACGCTGTGGGCGCACACCCACGGTCTGGTCGCGCTGTACCGCAGCGGCCGCTTCAATTACGACGAAGCGATGTTCCGCGACTTCTACGAGCGGTCGCTGCAGCGCCTGTTCGCCGGGCTGCAGGCGGACCGGCATGAACCGGCCCGCCTCCCCGATCAGTGATTGCGCTGCACCGGTCGCTGCGGGATCCGGTCGCGGACGTGGGTACCGACCTCCACGCCCGAACGCCTGGCCGCCTCGATCGACTTGCGCCTGGCCTCGTCTTCCCGCACCTGGGTATCGATGCAGTTGTCCGGTCGCGCGTCACTGCCGGGACGGCCGGCGCAATAGGCCGGACCCGGTCCGCCGGCCGGCCCGGGTTTGCGTGCGGACGCCTTGTCCTGTCCCCGCGCGTCCACGTCGTGGCCCTGCCCGCTGCGCGGGTCGACCAGGTGCACGCCGGGCTCGTCGATGGTCTGCGCATCCGCGCCTGCCGGAACGCCGCACCACAGCGCCGCCCAGAGCGCGATCAGCGCAAGGCCGGAGCGGTTGCCCGTGCGCAGGTGCAGCGCGGGCCGGAAGAGCGACCGAGAAAACGACTGTAAATAGTCCATGGCGAAAGGCTTCTTGTTCTTGTCGGCGGATCGGCCGCGATCGCGGCCTGCCGTGCGGGCCGGCGCCGAAAGCCGTGGCGACGGCTCGGGCACCGGAAGCTCCCATCCCTGGAAATGCGACGTGCCGCACCCTTGGCGGCGAACGGCCGACAAGGATAACCGAGGAGGCAGACTTGGCATAAACGCCGCCTGTACGGAGAAAACCGGGTGCGGACGGCGATGACCGGAAACACGGGCAACCGGCGAAAAAGCAGCGGAGCGGGCACCCGGGACCCGGGGGAAGGTCGTGGAGGACGTCCGGATGCACCGCTCCAACAGCATGGTCAACGGATCGGGAACCGCTGAGCGGACCATGCAGGAATCGGGTCGCCGAAACCGCGCGGTCCCGCTCAGTCGTTGGCGCGGTTGAGTATCTGCGTGCTCGTCTCGGCGGCATGCACGCGCGTCCCGACGTCGGCGCGGCCGCTGGCCTCCTGGTCGTCGCGGTCATGGGCGCGGCCGCGGGCAGCGGTGCAGTCGCGAGAGCGGATATTCGAACCGGTCTGGCGCATGCAGCGTGGAGCGTGTGTCCCGTCGCGGTCGGCGGCGACTCCACCGGACCGCGCTTCGACTTCCGCATCCCCCTTCTCCGGCTGTACCGAGGCGGCCCGGGGCATCTGCGCCGATGGCACCTCGGCGGTCTGCGCCGTGGCGTCCAGCGCCGATGCGCCCAACAGGAGTGCGATACTGGCCAATATGGACTGTGGTCCGATGGAATTGCCGCGGCTCATGGGATGGTTTCTCCAGCAGGTGACGTCGTTGCCACGATTACCCTGTACGTCGCTTGCGGCCGGACCGTCGCACCCCTGCAGCCTCCATGTATGGAGAACCCGATCGTGAACCGAACCCGGCGGCTCCTGCTGTCGATCTGCCTGCTGGCGGGCCTGTGCGCCTGTTCCGGGGACACTTTGTCGAACGGGCCCGGCGCAACCGAGGCGACGCCTCCATTGCGCATGCTGGTTTTCACCCGCACCACAGGATGGCGACACGACTCCATTCCGGATGCGCTGAAGACGCTGCGTCAGCTTGCGGAAGCCGAGTCGATCGCCGTCGATGCCAGCGAGAATCCCGCCGACTTCAATCCCGGCAACCTCGCCCCCTACCGGCTGGTGGTGTTCGCCAACACCACCGGCGACGTGCTCGACGAGCACGGGCAGCGGGCGATGAAGGCTTTCGTCCAGAGCGGCGGCGGCTTCATCGGCATCCATTCGGCAGCCGATACCGAGCACGACTGGCCGTGGTACGGGGACCTGGTCGGCGCATGGTTCGCCAACCACCCGCCGGGCCTGCAGAGCACGCGCGTGGAATTCGCCCGCGAAGGCATCGCGCCCGGGGAGCGTCACTGGCCGGTCACCGACGAGATCTACAACTATCGCGACAACCCACGCGGCCGCGTCACGGTGATCGCCACCGTCGACGAGACCCTGTACGAAGGCGGTGGGATGGACGGCGACCATCCGATCGCCTGGTGTCATGAACGCCTCGGCGGCCGGGCCTGGTATACGGGCCTCGGCCACGATCCGGCCGTGTACGCGGACGCGACCTTCCGCCGTCATCTGGCCGGCGGCCTGCGATACGCAGCAGGGCTCTCCGCGCAATGCTGAGCAGCCGGCCGCAAGCAGGTCCCCGCTCCGCGGAACGACATCCCCCATCGCCTGCAACATCTCCCCGTCAAGATCGCTCCATGCCATCCATCCCGATCCGTGCGCGCGCGGCGCGCGCCGCCCTGGCTGCCGTTCTGGCCGCCGCCGCTCTCCTTTTCCTTGCAGCCTGCGTTTCGTCGCCGCATGAAGCGCGGGGCGGCCCGGCCGCGGCCCGGGTCCCGAACTCCTCACCACCCGTGCTGTTGGTGTCGATCGACGGCTTCCGCCCCGACTACCTCGAGCTCGGCATCACTCCGAACCTGCAACGCCTCGTCGACGGCGGCGTCCGCGCCGAATGGATGAATCCGTCCTATCCGTCGCTGACCTTTCCGAACCACTACAGCATCGTCACCGGACTGCGCCCGGACCGTCACGGCATCGTCCACAACAGCATGGAGGACGCCGGGCTGGGCGTGTTCCGGTTGAGCAACCGCGAGGCGGTGGGCGACGGCCGCTGGTGGGGCGGCGAACCGATCTGGGTCGGCGCGCACAAGGCGGGGCTGCCGAATGCGACGCTGTTCTGGCCTGGCAGCGAGGCGCCCGTCCAGGGCGTGCGCCCGGACCGCTGGAAGCCGTTCGATGCCGACATGCCCTACGAGACACGCGTCGACACCGTGCTCGGCTGGCTGGCCGAACCGGCGGCGACCCGGCCGCGCATCGCCACCCTGTATTTCGAGCGCGTCGACAAGGCCGGCCACGACCACGGCCCGGATTCGCCGGAAACGCGAGCGGCGGTCGCCGAGGCCGACGCGGCGATCGGCAGGCTGCTCGACGGGCTGCAGGCGCGCGACCTGCTCGACGCCGTCAATCTCATCGTCGTTTCCGACCACGGCATGGCGGCGACCCGGGGCGATCAGGCGATCGCGGTGGAGGACATCGTATCGATGCAGGACGGCAAGGTCGTGTCGTACGGCCAGTCGGTCGGCATCGAACCGATGCCGGGCCGCGCCGGCGAAGTCGAACGCAGGCTGGTCGAACGGTCCGCGGGGCGCCACGAGCACTACCAGTGCTGGCGCAAGCAGGAACTGCCGGCGCGCTGGCACTACGGCCGCAATCCGCGGGTGCCGTCGATCATCTGCCAGATGGACGAGGGCTGGGACGCGATACCGGCCGAGTACATCGAACGCCGCCGCACCGCCGGTACCCGCGGCTCGCATGGCTACGATCCGGCATTGCCGTCGATGCGCGCTCTGTTCGTCGCGCATGGGCCCGCGTTCCGCGACGGCGTGACCGTGCCCCCGTTCGAGAATGTCGATGTCTATCCGCTGCTGGCACGGCTGGTCGGCATCGTCCCGGCGGAGAACGACGGCGACATCGCCCCGCTGCTGCCGGCACTGGAAAGCGAGGAGTGAGAGGAAACAGGCCCAGCACTCGGGCCTGGCTTCCCATACCTTCATCGATGTCCGAAACCGGCGAGTCGATGGACGCAGGCGGTGCTAGCCTGCACTCATGTCCTCTCCCGCTTCCACCGCCGTCACCGCGACCGGCCACGACCGCCCCGGACTGCCGCCGCAGATCTGCGCGCAGGCGCGGCTGAGCCGCGACGTCCGTTTCGACGGCCTGTTCTTCACCGCGGTCGCGACCACCGGCATCTACTGCCGGCCGGTCTGCCCGGCGCCGCCCGCGCACGAGAAGAACGTCAGCTACTTCGCCAACGCGGCCGCGGCCGAGGCCGCCGGCTACCGCCCCTGCCTGCGCTGCCGACCCGAGCTGTCGCCCGCCGACGGCCACTGGCGGCGCGGCGATGCCGCGGTCGCGCGGGCGATCCGTCTGATCGACGAGGGCCTGCTCGCCGACGCGCCGGTCGCGGCGCTGGCCGAGCGCGTCCATCTGGGCGAGCGCCAGTTGCGGCGACTGTTCGTCGAGCGCCTCGGCGCCGCGCCGCTGGGCGTGCACGCGACCCGCCGGCTGCTGTTCGCCAAGCAACTGCTCACGGAGACCGACCTGTCGATCACTGATGTGGCGATGGCCGCCGGCTTCGGCAGCCTGCGCCGCTTCAACACCGCCTTCAAGGAGGCCTACCGGATGGCGCCACGCGAACTGCGCAAGCGTCCGTCGGCCTCGCGCGACGAGACCCTGGCCCTGCGCCTGGGCTACCGCCCGCCGTACGAGCTGGACGCGATGCTCGACTTCCTGCGCGGCCGTGCACTGCCGGGCGTCGAAGTGGTGGACGAACACGGCTACCAGCGCGTGATCGCGCCGGTCGACGGCAACGGTCCCCCGGGCTGGTTGCGAGTCGGTGCCTGGCCCGACGACGAGCCGGCGCTGAAGCTGGAGCTGCATGGCGTGCCGCCGCTGCAGTTGCAGGCGGTGGTGACGCGCGTACGGCGGATGTTCGACCTCGACGCCGATCCGCAGGCGGTCGCCACCACGCTCGCCACCGATGCCCGGCTGCGACCGCTGCTGCAACGACGCCCGGGCCTGCGCCTGCCCAGCGGCTGGGACGGTTTCGAGATCGCGGTGCGCGCGATCATCGGCCAACAGGTCAGCGTCGCCGCCGCACGCACCGTCACCGCCCGCCTCGCCACGCGCTTCGGCAGCGTCTTCGAGCCGCCATTGGTCGAGGGCCTGACCCATCTGTTCCCGACTCCTGCGGCGCTGGCGGATGCCGACTTCGCCGGGATCGGACTGACCACGGCCCGCGCGGAAACCATCCGCACGATCGCCTGCGCCCTGCTCGATGGTCGCATCGACTTCCGTCCGGAGCAGACCCTGGAGGAATTCGTCGATCGCTGGACCGCGCTGCCGGGAATCGGCCCCTGGACCGCGCAGTACATTGCCCTGCGTGCGCTGGCGCACCCGGACGCATTCCCGTCCGAGGACCTGGTGCTGCAGAAGACCCTGCCGACCGACGGCTCGCGGCTGGGCGCGAAGGCCCTCGCCGCACATGCCGAGGCCTGGCGCCCGTGGCGTGCCTACGCCGTGATCCACCTGTGGCGCGAAGCGGCGGAAACGGCACGCGCCGCGCCGAACGCCCCCTCCCGTCCCGCCGCCAAGCGGAGGAAAACCGCATGAACGCACCCGCCCCGATCTTCCATCGCCTCTACCACAGCCCGGTCGGCCCGCTGCGGATCGCCACCTCCGATGCCGGCGTGCACGCGATCGAGTTCCACGCCCAGCGCCACCCGGTGCCGCGCGACACCCGCTGGCAGGCCGGCGAGCACCCGCTGCTGGATGCGGTGGCCGCGCAGCTGGACGGGTATTTCGCCGGCCAGCGCACCGTCTTCGACCTGCCGCTGGCGCCGGAAGGGACCGCGTTCCAGCGCAGCGTCTGGCTGGAGCTGGCGAGGATTCCGTACGGCAGCACGGTCAGCTACGCGCAGATGGCCTCGCGGGTCGGCCGGCCGGCGGCGGTGCGCGCGGTCGGCGCTGCGAACGGCCGCAATCCGCTGCCAATCGTGCTGCCCTGCCATCGGGTGATCGGCGCCGACGGTTCGCTGACCGGCTTCGGTGGCGGCCTGCCGACCAAGCAGTTCCTGCTGGAGCTCGAAGGTGCGCTGCCGAAGGCCGAGGCCGTCGACGACCTGTTCGCCGCCTGAGCGCACGCATTCGCATCGATGGCCGACGAGGATGTCCGGAAACGGCGAGCCGCCTGGCCTGCCCTCTGCGATGCTGCCGTCTCTCCAGCCACGACGGAACAGCCGATGTCCCAAGACACGCACGCCGACCTGCACGCCCGCTTCGCCGCCCTGCACCGCAGCGATGCGCCGCTGCTGATCGCCAACGCCTGGGACGCTGCCAGCGCGGCGCTGTGGCAGCACGCCGGCGCACCGGCGATCGGCACCAGCAGCGCCGCGATGGCCTGGGCCTGCGGCCATGCCGATGGCGGTGCACTGCCGCGCACCGCGCTGATGGACAAGGTCCGCGAGATCGTCCGGGTCACGACGGTACCGGTCAGCATCGACGTCGAGGACGGCTACAGCGACGATCCGGAGGCGGTCGCCGCGCTGGTGCGCGAGGTCGCCGAGGCCGGTGCGGTCGGCATCAACCTGGAGGACGGCGCCGGCACCCCGGAATCGCTGGCCCGCAAGATCCGCGCGATCCGCGCCGCGCTCGACGGCATGCCGCTGTTCGTCAACGCACGCACCGACGTCTACCTGCGCGGGATGGCCGATGGCGAACAGGCGGTGGCGATGACGCTGGAACGGCTGGCGCTGTACGCCGAAGCCGGCGCCGACGGTGCGTTCGTACCGTGCATCGCCGACGGTCGCGAGATCGCCGCGGTCGCAGCCGGCACCGCACTGCCGCTGAACGTGATGGCGATGCCCGGCCTGCCGCCGCTGGCCGAACTGCAGCGTGCCGGCGTGCGCCGGGTCAGCGCCGGCGAAGGCGTGTTCCAGCATGCGTTCGCCGCCGGCCTGCAGGCGGTGCGCGGGTTCCTGGGCGGCGATACCGCACGCCGATTCGACAACGCGGTGCCCTACGGCGAACTCAACGCGCTGTTCGCGCGCGCCGGCTGAGGACCTCCGGAGGAGTTGGGAAGGAAAGGGGGCGCCGCCCACCACCTCACATGCCGCGGAAGCGATGCAGGAACGCGGCGCTCACCGGCAACGCCTCGTCGCGACCGCGCAGGTGCAACCGCCACTTGCCCAGTTCGTCCTTGTGCACGCAGTCGATCGCGGCGACCCGCACGATCACCCCACGGTGCACCTGCCAGAACGCATCGGGATCGAGCCCGGCCAGCAGCTCCTTCAGCGGTGTCCGGATCACCGCCTCGTTGTCGTCGCTGACCACGCGCACGTACTTGTCCTGCGCCTGGAAGAACAGCACCTCGTCGATGCCGATCATCCTCACGCTGTCACCAATGCTGGCGCTGATCCAGCGGACCAGGCGCCCGTCGGTCGGCCGCAGCCGCGCCTCCAGCGCATCGACCCGCTCGCGCAGCGCCGCGCGGTCCGGCTGGGCCAGGCGCTCGCGCACGCGCGCGACCGCGCGGGCGAGTGAGGCGGGCTGCACCGGCTTGAGCAGGTAGTCGAGGGCCCCGGCCTCGAACGCGCCGATCGCGTATTCGTCGAAGGCGGTGGTGAACACCACCTGGCCGCCGTAGGCGACCACCGCACGGGCGACGTCCAGGCCGCTGACGCCGGGCATGCGGATGTCGAGAAAGGCGACCTGCGGTCGTTGCGCGGCGACCGCCTGCAGCGCCTCGACGCCGTCCTCGCACGCCTGGACCCGGCCCAGTTCCGGCCACGTCTCGAGCAGCATGGCCAGCAGCGCGGCGCGTTGCGGCGCTTCGTCCTCGGCGACCAGCACGGTCGGCGCCTCGGTCGATGGGTCGCGCATGCTCATGCCGCCTCCGCGGCCGGGATCCGGATCCCGGCGACGGTACCACCGCCGGGAGCGGCCTGCAGCCGCAACGCGGCGCGGCCGCCATACCGTGCACGCAGCTGCTCGCGCACGTTTTCCAGGCCGACCCCGCTGCCGATGCCCGGCCGCAGGCCGACACCATCGTCGCGGACCTCGACGTCGAGCATGCCGTCGGCCACACGGGCGGACACCACCACCTCGCCGCCTCCGCGCTTCGGCTCGATGCCATGCTTGATCGCGTTCTCGACCAGGGTGATCAACAGCAGCGGCGGATAGGCGCGCCCGCGCAAAGCCGGCTCGGCATCGATCCGATAGACCAGCCGGCCGCCCATGCGCAACCGCATCACCTCCAGATAGGCGGCGCACAGATCGAGCTGCTGGCCGAGCGTGGACTCGAGGCCGGCGCTGCCGGCATCGCCGTTGCGCAGCCGCGGAATCGTCGCGCGCAGGTAGTCGACCAGCGCGTCGAGGGTCTGCTCGGCCTGCAGCGGATCCTGCCGCACCAGCGCGCGCACCGATGCCAGCGTATTGAACAGGAAGTGCGGCTCGACCTGCGCCTGCAGCGCGCCCAGGCGCAGGTCGCTGTCGTGCTTGAGCCGGCGCAGGCGCGCGACCTCTACCTGGTGCCGTTCCTGTTCCCAGCGCCGCTGTTCGCTGAAGTAGGCGCGCAGCGCCAACCCGCCGCCGAACAGGCCGTAGATCACGAGCAACACGGCCAGGTTGACCGCCAATGCGAGCCCGCGCTCGAAGCCCGACAGGTCCGGCTTGCCGGAGACCCGCTGTCCTGCTTCCTGCATCGCCGTCACGACTTCGCGCTCGACGTAGCCCGAGGCCCATTGATCGACGGCGAAGCTGATCGCGATGCCGACCAGCACCGCCAGTACCACCGCACGGCGCTCGCGCGTCGCCGGCCAGCGCCGGTAGCGCACCCAGGTCGCCAATGCGGGACCCGCGGTCGCCATCAGCATGAAGGCGACGAACAGATGGCCGCCGGAGAGCACTCCAACCTCGTAATCGCGGGTCGACAGCCCCATGCCGAAGCCGGCGACCAGCGCGAACAGGGCCAGCACGATCGCGAACAGCAAACTGCGGCCGCGCAGCCACGGCAGACTGAACACCGGGTACTGGCGATACCGGCTCCAGACCGTGTTGCCGCCGACCAGCACCTTCGGCGGCAGCGCTGCGTCGAGCGGATAGGTCGTCCCGGCGCGCATGTCGGTGGGGGCGGACGTCGGCATGATGTCAGCGTCGCACGCCACGCAGGGTCTGCCCGCCCTGCAGCAGGGTCAGGCCGTCGACCGCGCCGTCGTCGCCGCGCCGGAAGCGGATCTCGATCCCGTACGCGGCCGCCTCGAACACGTCGTCCTTCACAGGCGTCAACGGAAACGCCCCCTGCCCGGTAGCCTGCGCGAACAGGGCGTCGCCCTGCACCCGCACGCTGAGCACCAGGTCGGTCGGATCGAGTGGATACTCGCCGGCGTATGCCTCCAGCGCTTCCGCGGTGAGCGTCGGCGCGGCGTCGGCGTTGGCGTCGATCCGACGCGCCGCCAGCACGCCGCCGCCCTGGTGCCAGACGAAGCGGTAGCTGCCATCGGCGCCTTTCTGCGGCGAGAGCAACGCATCGAAGGCGAGCGGATAGAAGTCGCCGGCACTGTCGTAACCCATCGCGAACGCAGGCTGGCCGGTCGCCTGGATTTCCAGCGCATCGCCGTTGCGCCGCAGCGTCATCGCCGGTCCGCCCTGCAGTTGCCAGTCGCCGACCAGCGCTTCGATCAGCGTCGGCGGAGCGGCCGTCGCCTTGCGCGGCGCGCCGAGCGGCAGGCGCGCATCGAGCAGATGCTGGCCGAGGCTGCCGAGTCCGCCCAGCGTCGTCATCGCGGTGTCCGACAACACGATCACGCCGCGGCGGCGTTCACGGTCGAAGGCGACGAACGAGGAAAAGCCTCCGGTGCCGCCCTCGTGTGCGTGCACCGTCCGACCGTCCAGCGGCGCCAGCATCCAGTTCATCGCGATCGGCTGCGCCGATGGCGTCGACAGCGGCTGCTGGGTCAGTCCGATCGCGGCCGCGAGCGGCTCCGGTGCGGCGCCGAGCTGGCCGCGCACATAGGCGACCATGTCGTCGAGGGTGGCGCGCACGCCGCCCACTCCGGCCAGGTCGGTCCGGAAGCGCCAGGCCGGCGTGACCTTGCCGCTCGGCAGGTGCCCGGCCGCCTCTTCGATGCCTTGCGGACGATCGTTGATGTAGGCGCCGCCCATCCCGAGCGGGGTGAAGACGCGCGTGTCGAGCAGCGTTTCCAGATCCTCACCGGCGCGGCGGGCGATCGCATACGACAGCAGCATCGAAGCGAAGTTGGAGTACTCGAAACGCTCGCCAGGCGCCTGCGCAAGCGTGCTGCGGCCAAGCGCGGCCAGCAGATCATCCGCCGTGATCGCCGCGTACGGATCGGTGGGATCCGACATTTCGACGCCGGGCGGCAGCGCCGGCAGCCCGCTGGTATGGGTGACCAGGTGACGCAGCCGGACCGGCTGGCCCTCGAATGTCGGGACCCGCACGTCGCCGGGCAGATAGCCTGCGAGCGGATCGTCCAGATCGGCCTGACCGGCCTCGATCAATCCGGCAAGCAGGGCGGCGGTCATCGTCTTGGTGACCGAACCGATCTCGAACGCGCTGGCCGGCCCGATCCTCGGAGCCGTGCTGCCATCGGCGCAGGCAAAGGTCCGGCGCACGTCGAAATCGCCGTCGCCGGTTCCGTCGATCACCGCGACCGCGAAGCAGGCGCCGGTGCGGTCGCCGAGCAGGCGCTTTTCGACGGTCGTCCTCAATGCGTCGCCGCCGGTCGCAGCCGATGGACTGGCGGCGCAGGCGCCCGCAGGCACCGCCAGCGCCGCCGCCAGCAGCGGGGCGACGAGGGAAGAAACGGTCCTGGGGCGGTTCGGGCTCATCGTCGGCACTCCTTGCTGATTGGGGACGCTGCCAGCCTGCCCGGCCTCCGTGCGGCCTGCCGTGGCGTGCGACGAAACCCCACCAGTCCCCGACGAAGGCCGCTCCCGGGTCGCGAAACGCCGCTCGGGGCCGGGTCGCGCCGTCAGTCCCGCATCAGCACGGCTAGCGCGTCGCGGTAACGGGTGGCGATTGCATCGCGGTCGCGGTGGCGGCCGCCGTCGACCACGCGCCGGCCGGCCACGTACACCTCGTCGACGAGATTGCGGTTGCCGCTGAAGATCCAGCGGTCGAGCAGATCGTCGACGGTCGCGCCGGTCAACTGCGCGGCGGCGCCGTCCAGCACCACCGCGTCGGCGGCCTGACCGGCGGCCAGCAAACCGATCGCGTGGCCGGACGCCGACGCGGCGCTGGCCGCGACGCCCCGCATCAGGGCATCGCCGACGCTGGGCGTCTCGGCGCCCACCGTGATGTTGCGGCGGCGGGTGACCAGCCGCTGTCCGTACTCGAGCCACCTCAGTTCCTCGACCGGCGACACCGAGATGTGCGAATCCGAACCGATTCCCCAGCGGCCGCCGGCGTCCAGGAAATCCCGCAGCGGGAACAGGCCGTCGCCGAGATTGGCTTCGGTGGTCGGGCAGATCGCGACGGTCGCGCCGCTGCGCGCGACCCCGGCCGTTTCGGCGGCATCCAGGTGGGTCGCGTGGACCAGGGTCCAGCGGGCATCCACCGCGGCATTGTCGAGCAGCCATTGCACCGGCCGCGCTCCGCGCATCGCGACGCAATCCTCGACCTCGGCCACCTGCTCGGCGATATGGATGTGGACCGGCATCGCCGGCGGCAACGCGGCAAGCACGGCACGCATCGCATCCGGCGGCACCGCGCGCAGGCTGTGCATGGCACAACCGACGTGCAGCATGCCGTGATGGGTTCCGCCGCGGTGGACACCGTCCACGGCACCGTAGCTCGCGACGTCCTCGCACAGGCTGTCGACCAGGTGCAGGTAGGCATCGACGTCGTGCCCGAAGCGACGCTGGCGTTCGCCGAGCGGGGCGCCGTCGAAGCCGGCGGTCATGTACAGCACCGGCAACAGGGTCATGCGGATGCCGGTGTCACGCGCAGCCGCGACCAGCGCCTGCGACATCGCCGCCGGATCCGAGTACGGGCGCCCGTCGGGCGCATGGTGCAGGTAGTGGAATTCGCAGACCGTGGTGTAGCCGGCCTCGAGCATCTCCGCGTAAAGCTGCGCGGCGACCGCGTACAGGGTGTCGGGCGTGAAGCGCGCGGCGAAGCGGTACATCGTCTCGCGCCAGGTCCAGAACGAGTCGGCGACGGCCTCCCGGCGATCGCGGGTCTGCCGTTCCGCCATTCCGGCCATCGCCCGCTGGAACGCATGCGAGTGCAGGTTGGCGACGCCGGGCACGAGGATCCGGTCCGACGCGTGTCGGCTGAAATGCGTGCCGGCCTGTACCGGCTGGAGCCGGGCGATGCGTCCGTGCCCGTCGACCTCCGCGCGCATCCCCGCGCGCCAGCCGCTCCCGCGGTGGTCGTCGGGACTCCAGTACATGCCGGCGGGAATCGAGTTGCGGGTCATCGGCGGCGGTCGTATCGGTTCGTAAGGGGGCGACCACGATTGTCGCGCATTTGCCGCGCATCGGCTGAAATGCGGGGCCGGGGCACCCGAAGCATGACCTACAATGCGCCGATGGCTTCCCGCGCTTTCCCTTCGCCCGATCCCGATGGAGACGGCCCGGCCCTGCTGTGGTCGCGCGAGGCCTGGAAGCGGCGACTGGCGCTGTGGGGCGGCGCGGTTGCGGTGGCGCTGGCGGCGATCGCATTCGCCAAGGTCGGCGACGCGGCGTTCGGCGTGTTCGTCGCGATCAGCGCACACTCGCCGTGGTGGGCGCTGGCACTGACGCCGGCGACCTTCGCCGCGCTGGCCTGGGCGACCTGCGGAGGTCTGGCCGCGACACGCGGCAGCGGCATCCCGCAGGTGATCGCATCGCTGCGGATCGGCCGCGACGACTTCCGCGCCGCGCAGCTGTCGCTGAAGGTGTCCGCGCTGAAGCTGCTGCTGACCGTGGTGTCGCTGCTGGGCGGCGCCTCGGTCGGACGGGAAGGCCCGACCGTGCACGTCGGCGCCGGCATCATGCACGCGATCGGCAGGCGCGTCGGCTACAGCGATCCCTACCAGGCCTCGCGTTTCCTGCTCGCCGGTGGAGCGGCCGGCATCGCCGCCGCGTTCAATACACCGCTGGCCGGCGTGGTGTTCGCGATCGAGGAGCTCAGCGGCGCGTTCGAACAGCGCTTCTCCGGCACCCTGCTGACCGCGGTGATCGTCGGCGGCGTGGTATCGCTGGGCGTGCTCGGCGACTACGCCTATTTCGGCCATATCCGCGCACGTCTGCCGTTCGGCGAGGGGTGGCTGGCGATCCTCGCCTGCGGCGTGCTGTGCGGGGTGCTCGGCGGGCTGTTCTCGCGGATCGTGATCGCCGCCGCGGACGGCCGTCCGCGCTGGCTCGGACGCCTGCGCGGCAACCGCCCGGTGCTGTTCGCGACCGCGTGCGGCCTGCTGCTGGCGGCGCTCGGAATCGCGCTCGGCGGCAGCGTGTTCGGCACCGGCTACGAGCAGGCGCAGGCACTGCTGGTGCGCGGCGACGCCCCCGGCGCGGAGTTCGGCATCGCCAAGTTCGCCGCCAACCTGGTCTCCTACCTGGCCGGCATTCCCGGCGGCCTGTTCTCGCCCGCGCTGGCGGTCGGCGCCGGTCTCGGCGACAACCTCACCGGACTGTTTCCGCGCGTCGATCCATCCGCGATCGTGTTGCTGGGCATGTGCGCCTACCTGGCCGGGGTGACCCAGGCGCCGCTGACCTCGGCGGTGATCTCGATGGAATTGACCGACAATCACGAACTGCTGCTGCCGATCCTCGCCACCGTGCTGATCGCGCGCGCCTGTTCCAGCCTGTGCTGTCCGACGCCGATCTACAAGGCGCTCGCGCAACGCCTGGTGCCGCACCTGCAGGCTCCGCCACCGACACCGCCGCCAACCCCGAAGCCCTCCGATGACTGATTCCGCCGACCCTTCCGATTCCGGGGCCGCCCGCTGGGACGGCCTGATCACCGGCGTCTCGCTCGCCACCCTCGACGGCGCCGACGGTTATGGCGAGATCCGCGACGCCGCGCTCGGCTGGCGCGACGGCCGGCTCGCCTACGTCGGCCCGCGCGACGCCCTGCCCGGCCGCGAGGACACGCTCGCCGACGAGGTGATCGAAGCGCACGGCTGGATCACCCCCGGCCTGGTCGACTGCCACACCCATGTGGTGTTCGCCGGCGACCGCGCGCGCGAGTTCGAGATGCGCCTGCGCGGCGAGAGCTACGAGGCGATCGCGCGCGCCGGCGGCGGCATCCTGTCGACCGTGCATGCGGTGCGCGAAGCCAGCGAGGACGCGCTGCTGGCGCAATCGCTGCCGCGCGCGAAGTCGCTGGTCGCCGACGGCGTGACCACGCTGGAGATCAAGTCCGGCTACGGTCTGGATCTCGCCAACGAGCGCAAGATGCTGCGGGTCGCGCGTCGCATCGGCGAGGTGCTCGGCATCGAGGTGCGTGCGACCTGCCTCGCCGCACATGCGCTGCCGCCCGAGTTCGCCGACGACGCCGACGGATACATCGACGCGGTGATCGAATGGCTGCCGGTGCTGCACGGCGAGGGTCTTGTCGACGCGGTCGATGCGTTCTGCGAGGGCATCGGCTTCAGTCCGGAACAGACCCGGCGGGTATTCGAGGCCGCACGTGCGCTCGGCCTGCCGGTCAAGCTGCATGCCGACCAGCTCAGCGATCTCGGCGGCGCCGGACTGGCCGCCGCGTTCGACGGCCTGTCCGCCGACCATGTCGAGTACACCAGCCAGGACAACGTGCGCGCGATGGCGGAGCATGGCACCGTCGCGGTGCTGCTGCCGGGTGCCTTCCACGTGCTGCGGGAAACGAAGCTGCCGCCGCTGGATGCGTTCCGCGAGCACGGCGTGCCGATGGCGGTGGCGACCGACTGCAACCCCGGCACCGCACCTCTGCTGTCGCTGCGTCAGGCGATGCAACTGGCCTGTACCCACTTCCGCCTGACTCCCGGGGAAGCGCTGCGCGGCGCGACCGTGCACGCCGCGCGCGCGCTGGGCCTGGACGACCGCGGCGTGCTGCGCATCGGCGCCCGCGCCGACTTCGTGCTGTGGGATATCGCCCACCCGGCCGAGCTCGGCTACTGGCTCGGCGGCCGCCTCTGTCGCGGCGTGTTCGCCGGCGGGCGGATGGTGGCCTGACCGTCGGCTCAGTCGACTGCCGCGACCACCGCGCGGCGGACATGCAGGCGTGCGGCGCGCACCGCATCCGCCGCCTGGTCGAGCAGCCAGTCCCGGAATGCCGCGATCTTGCAGCTGTCGTGACGCGCGACCGGATAGGTGAACCAGAACGTGCGGCCGTCGGCGGCGACGAAATCGTGCGCCGGAACCAGTCGGCCGGCTTCCAGCTCGGCCCGGAACAGGATTGGCGAACCGATCGCCACGCCGTGACCGGCCACCGCCGCGGCGATGTCCAGATACTCGGCCGACAAGCTGGTCCCGAAGCGTCCCGGCAACGCCACGTCCTGCAGCCCGCGCGCGCGGTACCAGCACCGCCACCAGTCCGGTCGCCCCAGTAGCGGCAATGGCAGCGGCATGCGCGGGTCGTCGATCGCGGCGGCCGCGTCACGAAGGCCGGGAGCGCACAACGGCATGAAGATGCTGGGAAACAGCTCGAGCGCACGCAGGCCGCTCCAGTTGCCGTGCCCGTTCCGGATCGCCGCGTCGAACGGACCATCGACAAGGTCCTGCGCCTCCGCCGAAAGGTCCAGCTCCACCGCGATCTCCGGATGCGTCCGGCGGAAGCCGCCAAGCCTGGGCGTCAGCCAGCTCGTGCCCAGGCTCGGCAGCGCGGTGAGCGACAGACAGGCCTCGTCGGTCTCTGCGGCCTTGATGAAGCAGGCGCTCAACGCCGCGAACGCATTGCTGGTTTCCCGCGCCACCAGCCGGCCGGCGCGGGTGAGCTCGACCCGTTGCGGCCGGCGGCGGAACAAACGCACCCCGATCTGCTGCTCGAGCCGGCGCACGTGGTAGCTGACCGAAGCGGCCGAGGTATCCAGCTCGCGCGCCGCCTGGGCGAACCCACCCAGACGCGCGGCCGCTTCGAACGCGCGGATCGAGTGCAGCGACGGCAGGCGACGGTAACCGACCATAAGTGTGACTTAGCCTAACGGACCGAATTCGGATCGTCGACACCGAGGCGGTCTTCCATGATCGGGACGTCGCGTCGACCGCGGCCGCTGCAGCAAGCGGCCGCTGACGCCCATCCAGGGAGCCGCCATGAACCCACCATTCGACCCACCGCACAACGGCCGCTTTTCGCCACCCCGTCGCCGTTTTCTTGCCGCCGCCGCGCTCGCCGGCGGCGCCGCCGCATTCGGCCTGTTTCCCGCGATGCGTGGCGCACGGGCCGCGACCGACCGTCCGGACGTCCCGCATGCGCATGACTGGGACTGGCTGCACGGCAGCTGGGACGTCCATCATCGCCGGCTCAAGGAGCGCCTGGTCGGCGACACCCGCTGGGAGGAGTTCACCGGGCGCAGCGCGATGTGGCTGACGATGGGCGGGCTGGGGACGATCGACGACAACAGCCTGGAACTGCCCGACGGCAGCTATCGCGGCCTGGGGCTGCGGGTGTTCGATCCGGAGACCGCGCAGTGGGCGATCTGGTGGCTGGACGGACGCAACCCGACCCGCATCGATCCGGCCGTGCGCGGCGGCTTCGAAGGCGATACCGGCACCTTCACCGGCCGCGACACTCTTCGCGGACAGCCGATCCTGATGCGCTTCCGCTGGAACGACATCCACGGTCCGCGGCCATGGTGGGAACAGGCGTTCTCGCCCGACGATGGCGCCACCTGGGAAGTGAACTGGCGCAACTGGTTCACTCGTACGTCCGAAACGCCGGACCCGTTGCCGATGCTGCCCGGCGCACCCACCGACTTCAGTTTTCTCGCCGGCCGCTGGAAGGTACGGAACCGCCGCCTGCGCGAGCGCCTGGTCGGCAGCGACGACTGGGACGAATTCGACGGCACCCTGAACAACTGGCCGGTACTGGGCGGGTACGGCAACGTCGGCGACAACGTAATGCACTTTCCCGGCGGCGACGTGCGCGGGGTCAGCGTCCGCAGCTACGACACGGGTACAGGCCAGTGGCTGAGCTGGTGGATCGACAGCCGCAACCCGTCGCGGCTCGATCCGCCGGTGGGCGGAAGCTTCGCCGCCGATGACGACCGCCGCGTCCTGGTCGGCGACGACACCCTGCGTGGCCGGCCAGTCAAGACCCGCGTGGTCTGGTCGCATATCGCCGCCGACTCCGCGCGCTGGGAACAGTCGTGCTCGGCCGACGGCGGCAGGAGCTGGGAACCGAACTGGGTCAGCGATTTCGTCCGCGTCGGCTGACTCCCGTCGCAAGCGGGCGGAACATACCGGTGGGAGGCATGTCGGCGAAAGGAAGGCGGCCGACAGGGGCCGGAAAGCAGAACGGCGGGCCATGCCCGCCGTTCTTTGTCGAACCGCCCGCCGGATCGCCTCGTGCGGCGATGCGTCGCTTACTCCTTCGCGGCCGCCTTCTTGGCGACGACCTTCTTGGCCGGGGCCTTGGCGACCTTGGTCGCCTTCTTCGCCACCGGCGCCGAAGCCGAACCGGTCGCCTTGGTCACCGCCGCGTGCGAGCGGGCGTTGCCATAGCTGGAGTTGTAACGCTTGCCCTTGGCGGTCTTGCGGTCGCCCTTGCCCATGTTCCTTGCTCCGAATCTGTCGAGATGGTGTTGAAGATGACGCGCAGTCGGCGAGGACGCGCTATCGGGATACGCCACGAGGCGTGACCGCGCATTTTAGCATGCGAATCGATGCTGCCGGGGCCTGGGCCAGGCTTCCCCGGCAAGGACGACGCGCCGACGGCGCGGTAGTGCCGCGCGGGTCGGCGAACGCCTGGCGTGCCATGCCGCAAAGGAAGTGCAGGGCCGCGGCCCGGAATTCGCGCAACCAGGTAGCCGGTTCCGGAATCGATCCAGGTGCCCAGCACCGGCTCAATGCGCGCAGGTCGCGTCGTGGACGTGGCCGTGGTTCAGACGCAGGTTGGCCAGATGCGCCAGGCCGACCAGGGTGCCGCCGAAGGTCATCGCCACCGCGTGCGGCAGCAGGGCCTCGTGCAGGGGCCGGTACAGCACGCCGATCCACAGCACCAGCAACCCCGGGACCAGCAGCGACAGCGCCCGCACCGCACGGTGGCGCCGGTAACCCCAGACGACGCTGAACAGACCCAGCCCGGTCGCGAACACCACGAACGCCAGCTCGAAGCCGTCGTCGAACCAGCCGGACACGCCCAGCGAAGGCAGGGTCGCGATCAGGATCGGCAGCAACGCGCAGTGCACCGCGCACAGCAGCGAGCCGATCGCACCGATACGGTCGAGGAAACGACGGAACGCGAGACGGATTCGGGAGGGAGGCATGACGTACGACAGGGGCTGGATCTCGAATAGTTATAGTATAACATTTCGACTATCCCGGTACGCCACTTTACCCGATGCCCATGTCTTCCCGCACCTTTCCACGCCCCCTCCCCCTGTCGATCGCCCTCGCCGCCGCGCTGATGGCCGGCTCTCCATTACTGCATGCGGCGCCCGACGCCGCGGCCGATCAGGAACACGAACATGAACCGGTGGATCTGAACGCGGTCCAGGTGCGCGCCACGCCGCTAGCCGGTACTGCCGAGGACCTGACCCGTCCGGTCGAGGTACTGGCCGGCGAGAAGCTCGACGAGGCCAAGGCCAACTCGCTCGGCGAGACCGTCTCCAAGCTGCCCGGCGTGCAGTCGACGTACTTCGGCCCGGGTGTCGGCCGACCGATCGTGCGCGGCTTCGATGGCGCGCGCGTGCAGGTGCTCAGCGACGGCCTCGGCGCCGGCGACGTGTCGACGGTCAGCGTCGACCACGCGGTCACGATCGAGCCGTTCCTGGCCAACCAGATCGAGGTGCTGAAGGGACCGGCGACCCTGCTCTACGGCAGCGGCGCGATCGGCGGCGCGGTCAACGTCATCGACGGGCGAATTCCCGAGGCAGCGACCGAAAGGCCGCTGGAGGGTCGTGCCGAACTGCGCGCCGGCACCGTCAACGACGAGAAGACCGGCATGGTCCGCCTTGACGGCACCTCCGCCGGCGGCAACCTCGTGTTCCATTTCGACGCCCTGCATCGCGAGACCGGCGACTACGACATTCCCGGCTTCGCCGAGAGCGAGCACGCGCACGAGGACGAGGAACACGACGGCGAGGAAGGGCACGAGGAAGAAGGTGCCCACGGCACTCTGCCCAACAGCGCGGTACGTACCGATGCCGGCGCACTGGGCGTGTCCTGGGTCGGCGAGCGCGGTTTCCTCGGCGTCGGCGTCAGCCTCTTCAACACCCGCTATGGGGTGCCCGGCCACTCGCACGAACACGAAGAAGACCATGACGACGACCACGATCACGACGAAGAGGAACACGAGGAAGAGGGACCGGTCCGGATCGTGATGGACCAGCGCCGCACCGAGCTGCGCGGTGGCCTCGATGACATCGGCCCGTTCGTCTCCCTGCGCGGCAAGATCGCCCACACCGACTACACCCACACCGAGTACGAAGGCGACGAAGTCGGTACCGTGTTCGACAATGACAGCACCGAGGCGCGGCTGGAGCTGGTCCATCGTCCGCTGATGGGTTGGGACGGCGCAATCGGCCTGCAGTGGGCGGAGCGTGACTTCCAGGCGATTGGCGAGGAAGCCTTCGTGCCGGCCTCGCAGTCGCGCGACGCCGGCCTGTTCTGGATCGGTCAGCGCGAGTTCGGCGCCCTGAAGTTCGAGCTCGGCGCGCGCCACGACCGCAACCGCATCGACATCGACGAGGCCGAGGCGATCGGCCCCGATCGCGATTTCAACACCACCAGCCTGTCGGCCTCGATGCGCTGGAACGTCAGCCCGGACTTCCACCTGTCCTTCGGCCTCGACCGCGCACAGCGTGCACCCACCGCCGAAGAGCTGTATTCCAACGGCCTGCACGTGGCCACCGCGAGCGTCGAACTGGGCAACCCGGACCTCGACGTGGAGACCGCCAACCGCGCCGAACTGGGCCTGCACTGGCATCGCGGACCGTTCAGGCTCGGCGCATCGATCTACCACGCACGCTTCGACGACTTCATCTACCTGGCCGATACCGGTATCGACGACGGCGGTCCGGTGCGGGTGTGGGCACAGGACGATGCGCGCTTCAACGGTGCCGAGGCCGAAGGCAGCTGGAATTTCGCCGACAACGCCAGCGGCAGCTGGGACCTGCGCGTGTTCGGCGACGTCGTGCGCGGCGAGCTGAGCGGAAGCGGTACCCGCGATTTCGACATCTCCGTGCCCCACGGCGACCACACCCACGACTACACCGCGGCGCTGGCGCGTGGCGGCAACCTGCCGCGGATCGCTCCCGCCCGCGTCGGCGGAGAGCTGCGCTGGGCGATGGGCGCGTGGCGCGCTTCGCTGGGTGCGACCCGCTATGCCGAACAGGACGATGTCGCCGAGAACGAGGAGTCGACGCCGGGCTACACCCTGGTCGACGCCCATCTGGCCTGGCACATGGACACCGCGTCCGGCGGCGCCTGGGAGGTGTTCGTCGACGGCACCAATCTGCTCGACGAGGAGGCGCGCGCGCATACCTCGTTCCTGAAGGACCTTGCACCGCTGCCGGGTCGCGGGATCGCGTTCGGCGTACGCGCGTTCTTCTGATCCGCCCTCTGCAGAAATCCACGGGCGCCGCTGCGAGGTGGCGCCCGTTCTGCGTTCAACGTCCCTGCAACGCCTCGTGCAGCCCAGGCTGGTGATCGGCGCCTACGCAGTCCCTGCGGCGCTCGCGGATCGCCTTCGCGGTGCAGCTGTCGCGGCCGCCGAACAGACCGAGCAGGGTCCGCGCGACCACCGAGTCCTCCTTCAGTTTCTCGACCGCGTCGCCGTCGGTCGCCCAGTCGTCGGCGAAACGCGTGCTGCGCGGATCGAGCGTGGCGCGCGAGGCCAGAGGATCGGGCCTTGCGAATCCGGTTGGTTCGTCGGACCCGGGCACCGACAGATCCAGCGGCCGTTGCGGTGCCGGCGTGTCGCCTGACGGCAGGAACACCGCCGAGGTCTCCCCCGGCACTGGCCGCGATGGCGACTCGGGGGTGTGGGCGATCCTCGCCCGTGCCGGCGATACGGCAGCCGGCGCAGCCGTCGTCCCGACTTCCGGTTCGGTAGGCGCCCTGGATATGAAACGGACAAGCAGCACCGGCTCGTCATCCACATTGGCGGACATCGGCACCTGGAGCTGGAACCGGAACAGCAGCCACCACGACGCGTACAGGTGCAGGCCGGCGACGAAGGCCATCAACGCGATCCGTGCCAGCTGGTCCCGCCTGTCCTGTCCGCAGTGCATCCTTGCTCCGGTCGCGACGATGACCGGCGCACTCTAGCCGGCGTCTCCGGCGGCGTGGTTAGGAAATCGTTGCCGCGCGCGAGGGACGGCCCGGCCGGGGCTCAGCTCCCTGGCGCGCACCCGGCGCAGATGCCGTGCACTTCCAGCGTCTGCGCCTGCGGAGTGAAGCCCAGCGCGCGGGCACGCCGGTCGAGCGAGGCGACGATCTCCTCGTCTTCCAGCTCCGTCGCGGACTGGCACTTGTCGCAGATCAGGAACGGCACCGCGTGCGCCTCGGCGCCCGGATGATGGCATCCGACAAAGGCGTTGATCGACGCGAGTTTGTGGATGAAGCCGTGCTCGAGCAGGAAGTCCAGCGCGCGATAGATCGTCGGCGGCGCCGCCGAATCGTGGGTCGCCTTCATCTGGTCGAGCAGGTCGTACGCCTTGACCGGACGCCCGGCATCGGCGATCAGCTGCAGCGCATGCGCGCGGATCGGGGTCAGGCGCAGGCCGCGCTGTTTGCACAGCCGCTCGACCTCGCGCACGAAACCGGCGGCGTCGTGGACGTGGTGCTTGGGGTCGGTGCAGGCGTGCGGCGCATCCATGATCCTGATTTAGGGCGCTTTGGGCATTTTTGCAAGCGCGGCGTCGATACGCGCCAGCGCCTCGTCGCGGCCGCACAGGTACACCGTGTGGCCGATGTCGGGGCTGACCTGGGTTCCGGTGATCGCCACCCGCATCGGCTGGGCGACCTTGCCCATGCCGATCTCCAGCGCCTGCGCAGTCGCCTGCAGCGCCGCGGTGATCGCCTCGGCGCTCCACTCCGGCAGCGCGGCGATACGCTGGCGCGCGTCGGCCAGCGGCGCCCGCGCCTTGTCGGTCAGGTGCTTGGCGACGGCCGCGTCGTCGTATTCGGTCAACGGCTGGAACCAGACCCTCGCCCGCTCGGCCATCTCCTTCAGCGTCTGCACCCGGTCGCGCAACGCGATCACGATGTCGGCGGCGGCCGGCCCCTTCGAAGGATCCAGACCCTGCGCGCGCAGGTGCCAGTCCAGGTGCATGGCGACGTCGGCCGGATCGTCGGACTTCAGGTACTGCTGGTTCAGCCAGCCCAGCTTGGCCGGATCCAGGCGTGAGGCCTTGGCGTTGACGTCCTTGAGGTCGAACAGCCGGGTCATCTCAGCGACCGAGAAGATCTCCTGGTCGCCATGCGACCAGCCCAGCCGCACCAGGTAGTTCAGCAGCGCATGCGGCAGATAGCCCATCTCGCGGTACTGCATCACGTCGGCCGCGCCTGTGCGCTTGGACAGCTTGGCGCCATGCTCGTCGAGGATCATCGGCAGATGCGCGAAATGCGGCACCGGCGCACCCAGCGCCCGGTAGATGTTGATCTGCCGCGGCGTGTTGTTGACGTGATCGTCGCCGCGCACCACGTCGGTGATGCCCATGTCGATGTCGTCGACCACCACGGCGAAGTTGTATGTCGGATAGCCATCGGAACGGAAGATCACCAGGTCGTCGAGCTCGTCGTTGCTGATCTCGATGCGGCCCTTGACCTTGTCCTCCCACACCACCGAGCCGCCTTGCGGGTTGCGGAAGCGGATCACCCGGTTCGGATCATCGCGGTATGGCAGCCCCGCATCCCGCGCGGCGCCGCTGTAGCGGGGCTTCAGGCCGGCGGCCATCGCCGCCTCTCGCATCGCCTCCAGCTCCTCCCGGGTCTCGTAGGCGTAGTAGGCGGCGCCGTCGGCCAGCATCCGCTCGGCGACCTCGCGATAGCGATCGAGGCGCGAGGTCTGGTAGACGGGACCCTCGTCGTAGTCCAGCCCGAGCCACTCCATCGCCTGCAGGATCGCGTCGATCGCCCCCTGAGTACTGCGCTCGCGATCGGTGTCCTCGACCCGCAGCACGAACTGGCCGCCGTCGCGGCGCGCCTCCAGCCAGCAGTACAGCGCGGTGCGCGCGCCGCCGATGTGCAGATAGCCGGTGGGACTGGGAGCGAAACGGGTGCGGGTGGTCATTCGGTGATCTGGGACGGCGGCGGACAAGTCGATCATTTTACCGGGTTGCCGGTTCGCCGTGCCGGACCCGGGAAGGTCCGGGTGGCGCCCGACGACAGGCCGGCAACCCGCAGCCACTACAATCGCCGCATGACCACTCTCTTCATTTCCGACCTGCATCTCGATCCCGAGCGCCCGGACATCACCGCCGTGTTCGTCGCATTCCTGCGCGGCGAGGCCCGCGATGCCGATGCGCTGTACATCCTCGGCGACCTGTTCGAGGCCTGGGTGGGCGACGACGATCCGTCCGATGTCGGCGCAACCGTCGCATCCGAGGTCAGGACGCTGGTCGATTCGGGCGTGCCGGTGTTCTTCATCCGCGGCAACCGCGACTTCCTGCTCGGCGACGCCTACGCCCGCCGCGCCGGAATGGTCGTGCTGCCGGACCCGGCCGTGATCATGCTGTACGGACGCCCCGTCCTGCTGATGCACGGCGACCTGCTGTGCACCGACGACACCGCCTACCAGCAGTTCCGCGCCCAGGTGCGCGACCCGCACTGGCAGGCCCGGTTCCTGGCGCAGCCGTTGCAGGCCAGGCTGGCGTTCGCGCAGCAGGCGCGCGAGGCCAGCATGCGGCGGCAATCGGAGATGAAGGACGGCGACCGCGGCCGGTTCGAGACCATCACCGACGTGTCTCCGGTGGCCGTACGCGAGACCCTGCACCGTTTCGGCATCGATACCCTGATCCACGGCCATACCCACCGCCCTGCGGTGCACGAGCTCGACGTCGACGGCCACGCCTGCCGGCGCATCGTGCTGGGGGACTGGTACGAACAGGGCTCGGTGCTGCGCGTCGACCGTGATGGCGCCCGGCTGGAAGGCCTGCCACTGCCGTGACCGTCAGTCCATGACGTGACGACAAGGAGGTATTGCGATGTATCTGCTTGCGGGCGCCATCCTGATCCTGTTCGGCCTGACGGGTCTCGTTCGCGGCGAAATCACGTTCTTCTCGCGATTCGGGAAGGCCGGATTCAACGTCGAGGACGACGGATGGGTCTTCAAGGTCGTCGTCTGGCACACGATCCTCGGCGGGCTGTACTGCATGTACCTCCACTTCCACCCGGAGTGACGGCCCCGCTCAACCGGTGGCCCGCGCCAACGCCTCCAGCTCCTCGTCGCTGAAGCCCGCGGCACTGCGCGCGGACAGATTGAACGGGCCGTACAGCACCGCGCGCGCGTATTCGGCCAGCAGTTCGCGGAAGCGTGTCGCCGGATCGACGCCGGCCCGCTCGCAGTACCACTTGAACCAGCGCGAACCGGCGGCGACATGGGCGATCTCCTCGCGCAGGATCACCTCCAGTATCCCGGCGGTGGCCTCGTCGCCGAGCGCGCGCAGCTTCACGATCATGCCCGGCGTCACGTCCAGCCCGCGCGCCTCCAGCACGCGCGGCACCAGCGCCATCCGGGACAGGCCATCGTGCGCGGTCTTCTCGGCCATCTCCCACAGGCCGTTGTGCGCGTCGAAGTCGCCGTAGTCGCGGCCGAGCTCGCGCAGCCGCGTACGCAGCATTCGGAAGTGGCGGGCCTCGTCGGCGGCGACCGATACCCAGTCGGCATAGTACGCATCGGGCAGTCCGCGGAAGCGGTAGACAGCATCCCAGGCCAGATCGATCGCGTTGAATTCGATATGGGCGATCGCATGGATGAAGGCCGCCCGCCCCTCGTCGGTACCGGGTCCGCGCCGCGGCAGTTCGCGCGGATGAACCAGCCGCGGGCGCGCGGGGCGGCCCGGCATGCGGATCGGTTCCGGTGGCGGCGCATCCACGACGACCGGCCGCTCGCCGCGTGCGAACGCTTCGGCATGGGCGAGGGTCGACGCGACCTTTTCGTCGGGCGCGTCGGCGTCCAGGCAAGCAAGCGCGGCGTCGAACAGGGAGATCACGCGGCGCATCCCCGCATCGTCGTCGGCCGCAGCCGGATCACGACGCGCGTCGACGGGTCTTGGCTTCGTCCGAACGCAGATGCCTGACCCGCTCGAAGTAGTCGTCGGCGGTGCCGGTGATGTACTCGCCGTTGAAACAGGAGGAGTCGAAACGGGCGATCCGGTGCTTCGGGCCCGATACCGCCTGCTCCAGATCGTCGAGGTCCTGGTATATCAGCCAGTCGCAACCCAGCAGCGCCTCGATCTCGCGTTCGTCGCGGCCGTAGGCGATCAGCTCCTCGCGGGTGGGCATGTCGATGCCGTAGATGTTCGGGTGCCGCACGGGCGGCGCGGCGGAGGCGAGGTAGACCTTGCGCGCACCGGCCTCGCGCGCCATCTGCACGATCTGCTGGCTGGTGGTGCCGCGAACGATCGAGTCGTCGACCAGCAGCACCACGCGGTTGCGGAACTCCAGCGGGATCGGATTGAGCTTGCGGCGCACCGACTTCGCGCGCTCGCTCTGGCCGGGCATGATGAAGGTGCGGCCGACGTAGCGGTTCTTGATGAAGCCCTCGCGGTACTTCACCCCGAGCACGTTGGCCACCTCCAGCGCGGCGTCGCGCGAGGAGTCCGGGATCGGGATCACGGTGTCGATGTCGTGATCCGGACGCAGGCGCAGGATCTTCTCGCCCAGGGTCTGGCCCATGCGCATGCGCGCCTTGTGCACCGAGACGTCGTCCATCATCGAATCCGGCCGCGCGAAGTAGACGTACTCGAACAGGCACGGCGTATGCGGCAGTTCCTCGGAACAGGCCTGGGCGAACAGCTGGCCGTCCTCGGTCACGACCACGCCCTCGCCCGGACGCACGTCGCGCACGCGCTCGAAACCGGTCAGGTCGAGCGCGACCGACTCGCTGGCGACCGCGTACTCGTCGCGGCCGTCCTTGCTGCGCCGGCCGAGCACCAGCGGGCGGATGCCGTGCGGATCGCGGAACGCGACCAGGCCGAGCCCGAGCACCGCCGCGACCACCGCGTAGCCGCCGACGCAGCGCCGGTGCACGCCCTCGATCGCCTTGAACACCGCCGCCGGGCTGAGCGCCTTCTGCATGTCCAGCTCGTGCGCGAACACGTTCAGCAGCACTTCCGAGTCCGACTCGGTATTGACGTTGCGGCGGTCCTGGGCGAACACCTCGTCGCGCAGCGCCTCGGTGTTGATCAGGTTGCCGTTGTGCGCGAGCACGATGCCGAACGGCGAGTTCACGTAGAACGGCTGCGCCTCGTCGGAACCCTCGCTGCCGGCGGTGGGATAGCGGCAGTGCCCGATGCCGATGCGCCCACGCAGCAACTGCATCGAGGCCTGGTCGAACACGTCTCGGACCAGGCCATTGCCCTTGTGCACGCGCAGCCGCGTGCCTTCGGCGGTGGCGATGCCGGCCGCATCCTGGCCGCGGTGCTGCAGCACCGTGAGTCCGTCGTACAACTGGGCCGCGACGTCGTTCTGGCCGACGATACCGATAATGCCGCACATGGCGCGTATGTCCTGCTGGGTGATGAAGGAGGGCCTGGGCGGATCCATCCCGGATTCGCCCGGACGTCGCAAGACGGGCCGGAACCCGAGCTTGCCCGGCAGGATCGGCACTCGCGTGTCCGATCCGCACGCGCCGATCCGCTCCGCGGATCGGTCCGGCCTGCCGCCGTGCGACCGGCATCCGCACCGGCGATGCGGAACGCCGTGCGGGCGACCGGTGCCCATCCATGATGCGCGCAATCCCCAGGGCGCCCCGGGGTCGCGCCACCCGCGATGATCGCGCCGGCCGCGGCCGCTAGTTTACCTGGAGCGTTGCGGTGATGGCCCCGACGATGGACCATCCACCGCCGCCGGATCGTAGGCCTGTCCGCCCAGGCCGTTGCCGGCGTCGACGTTGGCCGGATCCACCGCGGGTGCCGGCGCGTTGCCGGCCCGCGGTGGCGACCCGTCAGGACGCGGCATCAGATCCTCCAGGCTCTGCAGGCCATCCAGGCCCTGCAGGTCCGGCAGGTTCTGCAGGTCCGGCAACGGCAGCGGCAGCGCCTGTCCGGCAGGAGCAGCGCCATGGTCCGCCGACCGACCGCCCAGCGAGCGCAACAGTTCGTTCGGATCCTGGCCGAGCATGCCGCCGCCATCGACCAGCGGCCCCAGCGCGCGGCTCTGCTGACGCAGCCTGTCGCCGGACAACGGACCTGCGCTGTCGAAGCTGACCTGCTGTGCGATCGCCGCCGGCAGCAGGTCACGCAGCCAGCGCGCGCCCGGCTCGAACAACGGGATGGTCTGCGACCGGTGCCACTGGGCATCGCCCGGCAACGAAGTGAAGCCCATCAGCAGCACCAGCGCGCATGCGAACAGCGCGCCGCGCAGCACGCCGAACGCCAGTCCGAGGCCACGGTCCAGGCTCGACAGGCCGACCGATTCGAGCAGCCGCCGGATGAACCAGCTCAGCAGTTTCACCGACACCAGCACGGTGCCGAAGCACAGCACGTAGCCGCCGACGACGTAGCCCATGCTCGGGTTCGCGGTCTCGGCCAGCATCACCGCGGCATCGTCGCCGAAGCCATAGGCGACCGCGCCGGCCAGCACCCACGACACCAGCGACAGCATCACGCCGACGAAACCGCGCATCAGCCCGAGCAGGGCCGATATCGCCACGATCGCCAGCAGTACCCAATCGATCGCCGTCATTGTCCAGCTCCTTCTGACGTCGGGAGAATCCTTCTCACGGATGCGGCCGCACGATCCCGGCAATGCCCAGCCGGGCGGCGACCTGTGCCTTCAACTGTTCCGCCTCACCACGACTGGCAACCGGTCCGACCCGCACGCGGCTGAGCGTGCCCTTGTCGGTGTTGACCTGTTCGATGAACGCGGTGAAGCCGGCCGCGCGCGCGCGATCGCGCAGCTTGCCGGCCTCTTCCGCATGGCTGAACGCACCCAGTTGCACCGCGAAGCCCACCGCGGCGGCAACCGGCGCAGCGGGCCGAGTTGCGGGCGCCGCCGCCGGAGCCTGCTGCCCGGGTCGTTCTTCCCGGGCTGTCGCGGTCCCGCGCGGGGCAGCCGGTTCGGCTGCGGGAGCGGGAGCCGGTTCGGGAGGCGGCTCGGGCGCCGCCGGTCCGGCGGCCAGCGGCGACCCGGCCGGAGTGGCGGCATCGGCATTCAGTGCGATCACCCGCGGCACGACTCCGCCGTGGACACCGCCAGCGCGCACCCGTGCGGCCTCGGCATCGGCCTGGGTCGCGAACGGCCCGATCCGCACGCGGTACAGGGCGCGACCATCATCGCCGGCCACCGTTTCCTGGTAGCCGGGCAGACGCGCGCCTTTCAGCGCGACGATGACCATCTCGGCGTCGCGCGAACTGGAATAGGTACCGAAGCTCACCGCGTAGTCGCCGCCGGCGGTGGTGGCGGGCATCATCGCGTCGCCACCGGCCTCGGTCGAATCGCCGGCCTCGACGGTCGGCAGTCGCCCGTCGCCGCTCTCCGGGTCCATGCCGACGACGCCGCCAGCCGGCGCGTCGCCAGGCGCGACCAGCGGCAGCTCGCGGGTTTCGAATTCGCCCTGCGGCGCTTCGGGCGCATCGAGCGGGATGTCGGCCACTCCGCTTTCGGGAGCCGGGCCCTTGATCAGCATCGGCAGGAAGATCACGGCGAGCGCGACCAGGACGATCGCGCCGATCATGCGCTGTTTCAGGGCAGGTTCCACTAGGCAGGTCCAGGAGGCTGTTCGGAGTCCCGCAGGCCAGGACGATTCGCGACGCGATTATACCCCTGCCCGCCTGGACGCCTGTTCCCGGGGTGGGTCACGGTTCAGTCGCGGCTGTCGCGGACATCCTGCTGAGGACTTCAGCGCAACACCTGCAACGCCGCCGCCACGGTGTGGAAAGAGCCGAACACCAGGATCCGGTCGCCGGCCTGCGCCCCGGCCAGGGCCGCGGCCAGCGCAGTGGCAACGTCGGCATTGCGCCGGCCGGCCGCCGCCGCGGTGCCGGCCAGGCGCACCGCCAGCGCATCGACACCGCTGCCGCGCGCCCCGGCATCCTCCAGCCCTGCCAGGAACCAGTCGTGGATCTCCTCGGCCAGGGCGGTGACCACCCCGGCCGCATCCTTGTCGTCCAGCGCCGCGTACACCGCGCGGGTCCGTCCAGCCGCCGGTTGCGCGCGCAGCCATTCCGCCAGCGCCCGCGCCGCCTGCGGGTTGTGGCCGACGTCGACCAGCACGCTCACGCCATCCCGCTCGAAGCGCTGCAGCCGTCCGGCCACCACCGCAGTGGCCATGCCGGTGGCGATCGCCGACGCCGGCAGCGGCTTCGGTGGCGCCGGCAGTGCCCGCAACGCGGCGATCGCGACCGCGGCATTGCGCAACTGCACCGGTGCGGCCAGCGCCGGCATCGGCAGTTCCAGTTCGTAGCCGACCTCGCGCCAGCGCCAGTGCCCGCCCTCGGGCGGCGGCGGCTCGAAAAAGAAGTCGCAGCCGATCCGCAGCGCCGAAGCGCCGATCGCATAGGCATGGCGCAGCACGCTCGACGGCGGGTCGTCGTCGCCGAGCACCAGCGGTCGCCAGCCACGCGCGACGCCCGCCTTCTCGCGCCCGATCGCCTCGCGGTCCTCGCCGAGCCAGTCCTGGTGGTCGACATCGACGGTGGTGATCACCGCCACGTCCGGGTCGACGACGTTGGTCGCGTCCAGGCGCCCGCCGAGGCCGACCTCGAGGATCGCGAGGTCGAGGCCGGCGCGCTCGAACAACCACAGCGCGGCCAGTGTCCCGTGTTCGAAATAGGTCAGCGGGGTCGCACCGCGCGCCGCCTCGACCGCCTCGAAGGCTTCGACGAGCGCGTCATCGACGGCATCGCTGCCGTCGATCCGCACGCGCTCGTTGTAGGCAAGCAGATGCGGGGAGGTGTAGGCGCCGCTTCGCCAGCCGGCACTGCGTGCGATCGCCTCGATGAAGGCCACCGTCGAGCCCTTGCCGTTGGTGCCGGCGACGGTGATCACCTGCTTGGCGGGCCGTCCCAGGCCCATCCTCGCTGCAACCTCGCGCACGCGCTCCAGCCCCATGTCGATGGCCCTGGGGTGCTGCTTCTCGATGCGGGCAAGCCAGTCGGCGAGCGTGGCCACGCGGGACTCCTGCGCAGACGCCGCGGACGCGCGGCGAACGGGTGGATGACGATCACGGCCCGGATGCGCGTGACCGCACGATTCGGGCATGTGGAGCACCAATTATCGCGGAACTCACCTCGTCTTTACGCATGTCCCGGCCTCCGCGCCAAGAATCGGCCGGTCGGTTCGCCGACATCCCAACGAAGACCGCATACAGACACCAAGGAGAAGCAGGATGCGCATGCAACCGCGTAGCAAGTGGATCATCGGCCTGGGCCTGGCCGCCGCCATCGTCGCAGGCGTCGCCATCGCCAAGCCGCGCAATGGCGAGCTGGGCGTCTATCTGGACGACAACGGCAACGTCGTCGGCACCTACCAGGTCAGCTGCGACGGCGTCTTCAGCTACACCGGCACCCGCACCTCCCACCCGGTCGCCAACGGCCAGCTGTTCTGCAATTTGCCCTGAGCCGGACCGCCGTGAACCGGACGGCCGCCATGGGCTTCATGGCGGCCGTTTCGCATCGGGAACGGTGAACCGCTCTTACAGCGCCCGGTGCACCGCTTCGCCGAACAGCGCGGTGTGGTGGCCGCAGTCGTTGAGGCGGACCACGTCGAGGGTCTCGACCCGGTCGCCCTCGAGCAGGTTCAGCGTGGTCGGCGCCTGCCGGAACGTCCACAGCCGGCGGAACGGAATCCCGAGCAGATGACAGAGAATCACCCGGTTGACCGCGTCGTGGGCGACCACCAGCAGGGTCTCGTCGCTGGCGAGTCCCTCGCCGGCGCGCTGCAGCGCCGGCCAGGCACGGTCGAACACCTGCTGCAGCGATTCGCCGCCCTCGCCCGGCATCAGCACGGTCTCCGGCGCCTCGCGCCAGGCGCGCAGGCGCTCGGGATCCCGCTCGCGGATCTCGCTGGCGAGCAGGCCCTCCCATTCGCCGTGGCCGATCTCCATCAATCCCGCATCGGTGGCCAGCAGGCCGGCGCGATCACCGAGCGCGAGTTCGGCGGTGGTGCGGGCGCGCGACAACGGCGACGCCACCGCGCGGGCGATCGGCACCGCGTGCAGGCGTTCGCCCAGCGCACGCGCCTGTGCTTCACCGATCGGCGACAGCGGAATGTCTTCCTGGCCCTGGTAGCGGCCCTCGGCGTTCCACGGCGTCTCGCCGTGGCGGGCTAACAGTACTCGCATCGATCGGCTCCCGTGCTCAGACCTGGTGGAGGGACAGGACGCCGGGAACCGCGCGCAACTCCGCCAGCTCGGCGTCGGTGACCGCGCGGTCGACGGTGATCGCCGCACGCGCCTGGCCGTCGCCGGCCGCACCGAGCGCGAAGTTGACGATGTTGACGCCGGCCGCGCCCAGCTTCGAGCCGACCGTGCCGATCATGCCGGGACGGTCCTCGTTGCGCATCAGCAGAACCGGCGCGAGCGGGTCGAATTCGATCTCGACCCCGTCCAGGCGCACGACCCGGGGCCCCCGGTGCAGGGTCGCCTCGACCTCGCGGGCGCGCTCGCCGTTCTCGATCCGCACCCGCAGCAGGCGGTCGAAGCCGTCGCCGTCGCCGCCGACAGTCTCGGCCACCGTCAGGCCACGCGCCGCGGCTTCGTGCAGTGCGTTGACCGGGGTGACCCTGCCCGACGCGGTGCCCATCAGCGCCGCCACCAGCAAACGGGTCAGCGGTCGCGTATCCAGGCCTTCGGTGCGACCGGCGTAGGTCACGTGCAGCCGGGTCGGTGCCGGCACCAGGCGTGCGGCGAGACGGCCCAGCGCGGACATCAGCGGCATCCACGGCCCGACCTCGCGCGCGGCCTCGGCGGTCAGCGGCGGCAGGTTGACGCAGCCGGCGACCGCGCCGGTGGCGGTGAAGTCGATGATCTGGCGCGCCAGGATCGTGCTGACCGCCTGTTGCGCCTCGCTGGTCGACGCGCCCAGGTGCGGTGTCAGGATCAGCCGCGGGTGGCCGCGCAACGGCGAATCGGCCTGCAGCGGTTCGGTGGCGAAGGTGTCCAGCGCGGCGCCGGCCAGATGGCCCTCGTCGAGCAACCGGATCAGCGCGGCCTCGTCGACCAGGCCGCCGCGGGCGGCATTGATCAGGTAGGCGCCCCTCTTCATCGCACGCATCCGCGCTTCCGACAGCAGGTTGGTGGTCTCCTTGGTGCGCGGGATGTGCAGGGTGACGATGTCGGCCCACGCCAGCAGCTCGTCCAGCCCCTTCAACGGCACGCTGCCCTTGGCGGCGGCACCGGCGGGCAGGAACGGGTCGTGCGCGGCGACCTCCATGCCGATGCCGGCGGCCTTGCGCGCGACGGTTCCGCCGATCCGGCCCAGGCCGATCACGCCCAGCTTCTTGCCCTCCAGCTCAAAGCCGGTGAGGCCGGCCTTCGGCCACTCGCCAGCCTTCATTCCGGCGTCGGCGCGCGGAATGTGGCGGGCCAGCGCGAACAGCAGCGAGATCGCATGCTCGGCGGCCGCCAGGGTGTTGCCGTCGGGCGCGTTCATCACCGCGATGCCACGTGCGGTGGCGGCGTCGACGTCGATGGTGTCGACACCGGCGCCGGCGCGGCCGATCACCTTCAGCTTCTCCGCCTTCGCCAGTGCCGCGACCGGAATCTTGGTCGCCGAGCGGACCAGTACCGCATCGAAACCGGCCAGTTTGTCGGCCAGGGCTTCGGGATCCTTGATCGGTTCGGGGGCGATTTCGACCTCCCATCCCGCATCGCGGAACAGGTTGAGGCCGTCTTCGTGGATGCCATCGCAGGCCAGGACTTTCATTGCATGCTCCAGTGGGTGGAAGGACCCGCGGAACGCATGCAGCCGGCACGCTCGATGGAAGAGACCGCCCGGTCGGGGAGCGGCTGGACCTGTGGCAGGGCCTGCAGGTCGGTCGATACGGCCGAGGCTCGGAGCCTGGACGTACCTTCGGTCGGGAAACGGGGCCGGCTGGCATGGGAATCCGCGATGCCGACGAGGCTAGCAGATTGGTGCTGCGACGCAACAGTTGCGTTGGAAACCGCCGCCGGCCGGGCGAAGATGCCATCCCCAACTGGACAACCGATCGGAGCGCATGGCGTGAACAGGCAGATCAAGGGCGAATTCGAGGTCAGCGCGACACCGCAGGGCATGCTCGAACTCGGCGGCGACATCGCGGTGCGCCATGTGCGCTTCGACAAGCGTTTCCATGGCCCGCTGGACGCGACCGGCGTGGTCCAGATGCTCGCCGTCGGCACTGCGGTCGAAGGTTCGGCCGCCTATGTCGCGATCGAGCGGATCGAAGGCTCGCTCGAAGGCCGCCCGGGCAGCTTCGTAACCCAGCACAGCGGCACGATGGACCGCGGCGCGCCAACCCTGACGCTGACCGTGGTACCCGATTCCGGCGACGGCCAACTGGCCGGCCTGCGCGGCCGCATCGCGATCGACATCGTCGACGGCAGGCATTTCTACACGTTCGACTACTCGCTGCCGGCGTCCTCGGACGCTTCGTGAATGCGGTAGTGCCGCCACGCCAGCGACATGACCCGGGCCATCGCACGGCTCCTTCGCCCTGAAGCCACGATCAAAGGCTTCCGCCTTCGGCGGGTTCCTTTTGTCTCGGCAAAAGGAACCAAAACCGTCCGCTCCTGACGCCCGCCGGGACGGCTGCGTCGCTCCGACAGCCTGTGTCGACTGTAGACCCGGAGGGCGGCGCGCATGGATACGCGCCGTTTTTCGACCGAGCCATGGATGGCGAATCGAAAAATCCCGGAGCTTTATCCGTTTGCGATGGAGGTGTGTCGGGGAAGGCCCTTGATTCTTGCCTTGAGGCGACGTCCAACACCGATGGTTGGCGGTCGAACACTTCCGCTTCCAGCGCATGGCGCCTTTCTTGGCGAGAATCACCGGGGAGCATCCGCGCCCCTTTCCAAGCGCCCGGCCACACGCCCGCTACCGAACGCACGGTTCGAACGAACGGTATTGGCAACGGTCACAGAACCGGGCCCGGGCAGTTCTACTATTACTTCGACGACGCAGGGCAGTTGGTCGGCTACAGCACGATCCGCTGCGACGGCAACCGCGAGAGCTGGGGCAAGGCCACGCGCAACTACTCCGACGGATACTTCATCTGCGACCCCGGGGTCCGATCCCGGGGCGAACGGATTTCCGCTGCCGCGAACGGGCCGGCAGTGCCGGCCCGTTCGCGTATCCGGCGACATGAGGAGCTTCAGTCCTTCTCCGGCACGCCCAGCTCAGCCAGCACCTGCGGTGCCGGGAACACCTCCTGCATGATCCAGCGCATGTAACGCTGATCGACGCCGATCACCCGCGTCATCGCCGGATCGAACACCCAGTTCGAGCTGACGCTTTCCCAGTTCATGTCGAACACCAGTCCGACCAAGCGGCCATGCGCGTCCATCGCCGGCGAACCGGAATTGCCGCCGGTGATGTCGAGATCGGCCATGAAGTTGACCGGCACGGTGCCCAGCTCCCGGTCGGTCAGGCCGCCGTAATTCTTGGCCGCGACCGCATCGAGCAGCGCCTGCGGCGCGTCGAACGGCGCCTCGCCGGTGGCCTTGGCAGCGACCTCCTCCAGCCGGGTGAACGGCGCCTGCACGCTGCCGTCGGCCTTGGTATAGCTCATCACGTTGCCGAAGGTGATCCGCAGCGAGGAATTGGCGTCCGGATAGACGAATCCACCCTTGCTCTTCCTGTAGTCGGCAACCGCCTGCAGGTACAGCGGGCGTGCCAGCAGCGCGTCACCGGCTCGTGCCTTGCCCTCCTCCTCCAGCGCGAGCAGGGTCGGCATGATCGCGACCGCGAACCGGATCGCCGGATCGCGGCTCTTCTCGAACGCGGCACGGTCGGACTTCATCAGGTTGAGGCGGATCTCGGTGACGCCCAGGTCGGTCCTGGCCAGCGTGTCGAGTGCCTTGTCGATGGCCGCCTGATCGTTGCCGCCGAGCCACTCGTCGACCACCGCCACGCGTTGCGTCTGCGGCAGCTTCAGGTACTCGCGCAGCCAGTAGGCCTGCAGCTCGCGGTCCATCTTCGGGTCGTAGCGGCGCTCCATCTGCTGCAAACCGCCCTCGAACGCCGGCAGGTCGCGCTCCTGGTAGCCAGGCTCGCGCTCGGCATCGGGCTTCGCGCGCTCGATCGACAGACGGTAGAGCTGGACCGCGGCGCCGATCGCGCCGGTATGGCGCAGCTGGCCGAACACCAGGTCGCGCTCGCGATGGGCACGCGCCTGCTCGTCGAGCTCCACCAGTCGCGCGTGGGCCTCCAGTGCCGCCCTGCCCGCCTCGCCCCGTCCGCGCAGCCACTCCAGCACCGCCGTTTCCTCGGCATGCTTGGTCGCGGTGGCATCGATGCGGCGGAAGCCTTCAAGCTGGCCATCGTAGTTCTTCATCGCGTTCTGCCAGCCGCGCACGGTGCTGGCGTACTTCACCGCGATTTCCGGGTCCTGCTTGCCGGCGGCCTCGACCAGCGCGACCAGGTTCCGGTAGTGCCGGCCGACGGTCGGATAGGTCCAGTTTGCGGTTTCGTCGAACTCCTCGGCGAGCGCATAACGTGCGGTACGCCCCGGGTAACCGGCCACCATCACGAAGTCGCCGGCCTCGAGCGGGCGATCGGCGATCTTCAGCCAGTGCTTCGGCTGGTATGGAACATTGTCCTCGGCGTAGGCGGCGGGCTTGCCGTCCTTGCCGACGTAGGCGCGGTAGAACGAAAAGTCGCCGGTGTGGCGCGGCCACATCCAGTTGTCGACCTCGCCCCCATAGTTGCCGACACTGCCCGGCGGCGCGTAGACCAGGCGCACGTCGCGGATCTCGAGGTTGCGGAACAGGCGATACGTGTTGCCGCCGGCGAAGCTGTAGAGACGGCAGCGGTAGCCGTCCTCGGCCTCGCAGTCGGCGACCAGCTGCTTCTCGACGGTTTCCAGCGCGCGGGTACGGCCGAGCGCGTCCGGAGCGGCTTCGATCGCGGTTTTCACCTGCGCGGTGACATCACGGATCGAATCCAGCGCATAGATCCGCGCGTTCGGCCCGGCGGAGACTTCCTCGCCGCGCGTCGCCGCATTGAAACCGTCCTGCATCAGGTTGCTTTCCGGCGTCGAGTTGAGCTGGATCGCCCCATACGCGCAGTGATGGTTGGTCACCACCAGGCCCTGCGGGGACACGAAACTCGCGGTGCAGCCACCCAGCGACACCACCGCGCCCATCGGGTCGCCGGTCAGGTCGGCCAGCTGCTCGGGGTCGAGCTTCAGTCCTGCCTTGCGCAGCGGCTTGGCGATCTCCGGCAACTGCTGCGGCACCCACATGCCTTCGCCCGCACGGGCCTCTCCGGCGGCTGCGCAGGCAACGAACAGTGTCGCGGCCATCGCTAGAGTCGAATAACGCATCTGATGCATCTCCCTACGAAGTCGATCGGCGAGTCTAGCTCGGTGATGGTCGATCCGGGCGCGGGCCCGGCTCTTTCAGGCGCCGGCATCGATGTCGATCCGATGACGCCGGCACCAGTTCCAGAGGTGCGCGCTTGCCAGCGACATGCTGCCGGCCACGGTGAAGGACGTCTCCCGGTTCTCGTCGGTCCAGCCGAGTGCGCCGGCCAGCAATGCGGCCAGCCCGGCCATCGCCAATCCCCACAACGCCCATGGCAACGGCCGCAACCGGTGCGACCGCCAGAATCCGGCGGCGGCAAGCGGGGCCGCGAGCACGACGAGCAGCAGATGCACCCACGCCGCCTTGGACCAGATCGCGAGCATCGGCAAAAAGGCCGCCAGCACCGGCAACGCGATGCAATGCAGCAGGCACAGCCCCGACAGGCCGATCGCCGAAGCATCGAGCAGGTAGAGCCCGGCAGACTTCATCGCGCACCATCCGCTTTGGAATTGTTACATTATAACAATTCGGAAACGGACCCGACGTGCCGATGCTGGCGCGTTTCCCGCCCGCACCACCGGGCGCTGGCCATCGCCCGGCAGGCCGGGAGATGGCCGCGCGCCTATTCGGCCGGCAGCCGCATCTCCTCCAGCAGGTGGGGGGCCGGATAGACCTTGGACATCAGCCAGCGCAGGTAGCGCATGTCGACGTGGATCGCGCGCTTGTAGCGCGGGTCGTACATCCAGCTTGCGCTGACGGCCTCCCAGTTGCTGTCGAAGTTCAGGCCGATCAGCCTTCCCTCGGCGTCCAGCACCGGCGAACCGGAGTTGCCGCCGGTGGTGTCCAGGTTGGTCATGAAGTTGACGGTCTGGGTGTCCAGGCTCGGCTCGGCGGTGCTGCCGAAATCGCCCCGGGCGATCGCCTCGAGCAGCGGCCGCGGCGCGTCGAACGGCTCCTCGCCGGTGTGTTTCTCGACGATGCCCTGCACCGTGGTCAACGGCCGATAGCGAACGCCGTCGCGTGGATCGAGCGTGCTGATCCGGCCGTAGCTGACCCGCAGCGTCGAATTCGCATCCGGGTACACCGCCTGGCCATTGGCTTCGCGGAAGCCGGTCAAGGCACGCATGTAGGCCGGACGCAGGCGCAGCAGCTCGCCCTCGTGGGTCTTGAACGCGTCCTCCAGGCGCAGCAGTGCCGGCATCAGCCGCGCGGCGGCCCGCAGCAATGGATCCTGCGATGCGGCCAGTGCATCGCGATCGGCCTGCATCGCCGCGACACGGACCTCCTCGTCGCCCAACGCGGTGCCGGCATACAGCGCGCCGACCGATGCACGCACCTGCTCCGGGGAGGTGCCGAACACCGCGTCGAACTCGGGCAGGTGCTGGTCGGCCGGCAACGTCAGATACTGCAGGACGAGATCGGTCAGCAGCGCCTGCTCGACCGACGGCGCGTACCGGCGCTGCACCTGGCGCAACTGGCCCTCGATCAACGCCTCATCGCGCTGCTGATAGCCGGACTCGCGTTCGGCGCCGGGCTTGTCCCGCTCGAGCGCGAGCCGTTGCACCGTCACCGCCGCACGCAGCAGCTGCGTCTGGCGCAGGATCTGCGCCACCAGCTGATCGCGGTCGCGGGTCGCGGCGACCTCGTCGAGCACCGCCTGTGCCGCGGCGATGTCGGCGCGGATGGCATCGGCGTCCGCCCGGCCGTCGAGCCAGGCCAGCATCGCCGTCTCGTCGGCACGGCGGACGGAGACCGCATCGCTGCGCCGCAGGCCGTCGAGCTCGCCTTGCGCGCGCTTGAGGCCGTTGAGCAGACCGCGCAGCTGCGAGGCGTAGCGCACCCGCGCCTCGGCGTCGCTGGCGCCCGCGCGTTCGATCACCTCGATCATCCGCCGGTACAGCGCGATGCGCGACGGCAGCTGCCATTCGACCTGACCTGCGAATTCCGACGCCATCCTGTGCCGGAAGGTGATCCCCGGGTAGCCGGCCAGCATCGCGTAGTCGCCCTGCTTCACGTTGCGGGTCGACATCTGCAGATGCGCCGGCGGCTTGAACGGCACGTTGCCGGGCGAATGATCGGCCGGGCGGCCGTCCGGGCCGACGTAGGCGCGCAACAGGGTGAAGTCGCCGCTGTGGCGCGGCCACATGAAATTGTCGACCTCCCCGCCATAGTTGCCGATGCTGCCCGGCGGCGCGTAGACCAGACGGATGTCGCGCAGTTCGAGCTGTCGGACGAGGTAGAAATCGCTGCCGTAGTACATGTTGGCGATGCTGCAGCGCTGCGCCGGCGCCTGCTCGCACTCGGCCACCGCCGTCTTGCCGGCGGCGTCGACGGCATCGAAGTAGGCGCGCCCGCGCTTGCCGCCAGCGGCAGCGAGGACCCTGTCGGTGATGCGCTCGAAACCGGTCGTCACCAGCACCCGGTAGTCGGGATTGGCGGGCAGCTCGGCAGCGCGATCGGCGGCGACGAAGCCGTCCGCGATCAGATCGCGCCCGGACGTGCTGTTGTATTGAATGACTCCGAATGCGACATGATGATTGGTCAGCACCAGACCGTCCGCGGACACGAACGCGCCGCTGCCGCCTCCAACCTTGACTACGGCGTTCATCGGCGGCTGCGCCAGCTCGCTCAGCGCTTCGGGCCGGCCTTCGAAGCCGGCCGCTTTCATCTGCCCGGCGATATCGGGCAGCTGCGACGGCATCCACATGCCCTCGTCCGCGCAAGCGGGCGTCGCGCCGGCGGCGATCAGGGCATATGCGAGGGCGGGCAGCAGCAGACGGTGGCGCATGGTCGGTCCGTTCATCCGGCGGGAAGTCCGGGACGATAGGCGAACTCCGCAACCGGCGGCAAACCGGTACTTCCCAATGGCCACGAACGGCAAGACGCCCGCCACGGCGCGGCTGCATGGCCGGCACTCCCCCGCAGGAGCGGCGCGGGGCCGGGCGTATAATTGCCGCCCTCTCCCACCGCCCCGGCGACACCCATGACGCAAACGATGAAGGCACTGGTCAAACGCGAAGCCGGCAAAGGCATCTGGCTGGAAGAGGTGCCGGTACCGTCGCCGGGCCCGAACGAGGTCCTGGTCAAACTGGAGAAGACCGCGATCTGCGGCACCGACCTGCACATCTACCTGTGGGACGAGTGGAGCCAGCGCACGATCAAGCCGGGACTGGTGATCGGCCACGAGTTCGTCGGCCGCGTCGTCGAGATCGGACCGGGCGTGACCGGCTACCGGATCGGCCAGCGTGTCTCCGCCGAGGGCCACATCGTCTGCGGCCACTGCCGCAACTGCCGCGCCGGCCGCCAGCACCTGTGCCCGAACACGATCGGCATCGGCGTGAACCGCAATGGCGCGTTCGCCGAGTACATCGTGATGCCGGCCAGCAACCTGTGGCCGATCCCGGACCAGATCCCCAGCGAACTGGCCGCGTTCTTCGATCCGTACGGCAACGCCGCCCATTGCGCGCTGGAATTCGACGTCGTCGGCGAGGACGTGCTGATCACCGGCGCAGGGCCGATCGGCATCATCGCCGCCGGCATCTGCAAGTACATCGGCGCACGCAACGTGGTGGTCACCGACGTCAACGACTACCGGCTCAAGCTCGCCGCCGACATGGGGGCGACCCGCGTCGTCAACGTCGCCAACACCTCGCTGAAGGAGGTGATGGCCGACCTGCACATGGAGGGCTTCGACGTCGGCCTGGAGATGAGCGGCAACCCGCGCGCGTTCAACGACATGCTCGACTGCATGTACCACGGCGGCAAGATCGCGATGCTTGGCATCATGCCCAAGGGCGCCGGCGCCGACTGGGACAAGATCATCTTCAAGGGCCTCACCATCCACGGCATCTACGGCCGCAAGATGTACGAGACCTGGTACAAGATGACGCAGCTCGTGCTGTCGGGCTTCCCGCTCGGCAAGGTGCTGACCCACCAGTTGCCGATCGACGAGTTCCAGCAAGGCTTCGACCTGATGGAATCGGGCAAGGCCGGCAAGGTGGTGCTGAGCTGGGTGAGCTGACGCGCCAGCGGATTGCCCGGCAACCGCCGCATCGGCCGGCGGCCCAATCCTGCCTGCAAGCCCCCCGTAGGAGCGGCGTGAGCCGCGATGACGCTTTCCCGTGAAAGTCCGATCGCGGCTCACGCCGCTCCTACGGCCCCATC
>NZ_JAKJPO010000002.1 GCF_021725675.1 Marilutibacter chinensis
TGGCGGGGGGGGCGCCGCGTGGCCGCGGCCCGTGTACTCCCCGATCGCGGCTCACGCCGCTCCTACGGCCCCATCTGCCCGAGCACGATCACTTGAGCACGATACGCAGCCGTTCGCGCCACCAATGCCAGGCGAGCACCGCGAACATCGCGGTCAGCCACAACCCCAAGGCCCATTCCAGCCGGTTCTCCCATCGGTCGCGGGCCAGCTGATCGGCCACCGACGCGGTGACCGTCACGCTCGCGAGCCCCACCGCCAGCATGCCCAGCGCGACAATCCGCAGCGGTGCGAACGCGGGCGCATCCTGCCACTGCCGCGACATCCTTCGCAGCACCGACATCAGCGCGAGAAAGCTCGCGCCGAAATAGACCGTGATCCCGTAGCGGCGCAACAGACCATAGGTCTCGCCTTCGCTGCCCAGGAACGCCGCGTACAAGCCCAGGAACGCTCCTGCGGTCAGCCCCAGCCATGGCAAGGCCCGCGCGGGCACGCCGGTGCCACGTTGCAGCCACTGTGCCGCGCACCACCAGACCGCGACCTGCACGGTCGCGCACGGCAGCATCGCCAGGCGGAACAGCAGATTGCCCAGCCCATGGCGCGCCGCACGACTGATCGACACGCAGCCATCGAGATAGGGATTGCAAGCCGCGACCAGTTCGCCCTGGACCGACAGCCACCACGCAAGATGGGCCGCCAACAGCGGCAGCAGTGCGCAGAGCAGCGGCAGCGGCCATGCCGGCAGGCCGGTCGGAGCGGACGTCGGCTTGGGCACCTCCATACCGCCCGATGTTAGAACCCTCCGGTGCCGGGACACCAGCGCGCGGTCACCCTCACCTTGAGGCCGCGACCGCCACGCGATCCCGTCGGCGGCCGGCGATAGAATGGTCCGCTGACGATCCACGCCCGATCCGCGCCGCCGCTGGCCGCGCGCCGCACTCTCCCAGCCACGCCGGAGCCGAACATGCCCAACGACGCCGTCCACGACTCGCCGACCGCCCGCTACGCCGAGGAACTCGACTCGATCCGCGAGCAGGGCCTGTTCAAGGCCGAGCGGATCATCACCAGTCCGCAGTCGGCCGAGATCACCCTCGCCGACGGACGCACGGTGCTGAATTTCTGCGCGAACAATTATCTCGGCCTGGCCGACCATCCGGACATCATCCAGGTGGCGAAGGATGCGCTCGACAGCCACGGCTTCGGGATGGCCTCGGTCCGCTTCATCTGCGGCACCCAGGATCTGCACAAGCAGCTGGAGCAGACCATCGCCGACTTCTTCGGCACCGAGGACACGATCCTTTATGCCGCATGCTTCGACGCCAACGGCGGCCTGTTCGAACCGTTGCTGGGGCCCGAGGACGCGATCATCTCCGACGCCCTCAACCATGCTTCAATCATCGACGGCGTGCGTTTGTGCAAGGCGCAACGCTTCCGCTACGCGAACTGCGACATGGCCGACCTGGAGGCACAGCTGCAGGCTGCCGACGCAGCCGGCTGCAGGACCCGGCTGATCACCACCGACGGCGTGTTCTCGATGGACGGCTTCATCGCTCCGCTCGACGAGATCACGGCGCTGGCGGAGAAGTACGGCGCGCTGGTCCACATCGACGAATGCCACGCGACAGGCTTCCTGGGTGCGCACGGCAAGGGCTCGGCCGAGGTCAAGGGCGTGCTGGAGAAGATCGACATCATCACCGGTACGCTCGGCAAGGCGATGGGCGGCGCGCTCGGCGGCTTCACCACGGCCAGGCGCGAGGTGATCGAGATGCTGCGCCAGCGCTCGCGTCCGTACCTGTTCTCCAACTCGCTGCCGCCGCACGTGGTCGCCGCCGGCATCAAGGCGTTCGAGATGCTCTCCAGCGCCGGCGAACTGCGCGAGCGGCTGCAGGAAAACACCGCCTACTTCCGCGAACGGATGGCGGCTGCCGGCTTCGACCTGAAGCCGGGCGTGCACCCGATCGTGCCGGTGATGCTCTACGACGCCCCCCTGGCGCAGAAGTTCGCCGAGCGGCTGCTGGAGGAAGGGATCTACGCGATCGGCTTCTTCTACCCGGTGGTACCGAAGGGCCAGGCGCGCATCCGCACCCAGATGAGCGCCGCGCACACCCGCGAACATCTGGACCGGGCGATCGATGCGTTCACCCGCATCGGCCACGAGCTGGGTGTGCTCGAAGCCGGCTGAGACATGCAGCCACCAGGGCCGCGGATCGCGCGGCTCGGTCAAAGGTCTGCACAGATCCATCCCGGACTTGCTCGGACGCCGCAAGGTCGAGCCAAGCTCGACCTTGCTTCCGCTGGATCAAGCACTTGCATGCTCGATCCGCGGGACGCGCCATCCCTGGCGCGCGGAACCTCTGAATGAACAAGAGGCCCTTAACGGGTGGGCCGCGCCAGCGCCTCGGTTTCCTCGCGGCTCAGCTCGCGCCATCCTCCCTTGCCGAGGTCGCCGATCGCCAGCTCGCCTATCGCGACCCGGACCAGGCGCAGCACCGGCAGCTGGAACGCCGCGAGCAGGCGGCGGATCTGCCGGTTGCGGCCTTCGTCGAGCACGACCTCGAGCCAGGCATTGCGGCTGCCCAACCGCAATACCCGCACGGAGCGCGCAGCCAGGTGCTCGCCGCTGTCGTCGATGCCCGCGACCAGCGCCTCCAGCACGGCGGCATCGGGCTGGCCGCCGACCTGGACGTGGTAGGTCTTGTCCGGGCCACTGGCCGGATCGGTGATCCGCGACGCCCAACCGGTGTCGTTGCTGAACAGCAGCAGACCTTCGCTGGCCTTGTCCAACCGCCCTACCGGCGCGACCCACGGCAGCTGCGCGCCATCGAAGCAGCGATAGACCGTGTCGCGGCCCTGCTCGTCGCGCACCGTGGTGACCTGGCCGCGCGGCTTGTTGAGCATCAGGTAGACCGGGGCTGGCGACTGCAGGTCATGCCCGTCCACGCAGATCCGGTGGCGATCGCGCACGACCGGGAATTCCGGATCGCGAACGACGCGGCCGTCCACGCTGATCCGCCCGGCCAGCACCCAGCGCGCCGCCTCGGTACGCGAACAGACGCCTTGCTTGGACAGGATGCGGGCCAGTCCGTGGCGGACCGGCGGGCCGCTCACCCGGCCCATCGCGACAGCGGCCGCTTTCGCGGCCGCCCTCGGGTCAACACGCATGCGGACATGGACTACTCGCCGCTGCCCTCGGTCTGCGGACCGTCCGCCTGGACCGCCGGCGCCGGTGCGGCGGCCGCCGGCGCGCCCTTGGCAACGCGCACGCCGCGCGACTTCATCCAGGCGTCGAATTCCTCGGCGGTCATCCGCTTGCCGTTCTGGTTCATGTCGAAACGCCACGGGCCGTTGTCGAACTCGGTCCGCGGTACGTATGCGGCCGGCGCCTGCGCATCGATCGCGGCAGGTTCCGTCGCCGGCATCGCCTTGGCGAGGCTCTGGCAGTTCTCGAGCTTGAGCCGGAACACGACCTGATCGATCGACTGCGCCTCGTTGAAGGCGTGCGCGAGCACACCGGTCGGCGCGCCCAGCTGATGACTGGGAACGGTCAGCTCGCCGGACACCGGCGCCACGATCGTCGGCCGGATCGGCATCGGCCTGGGCACGGCCATTGCGCTGCAGTCGCCGGCCTGCTGGGCCTGGACCACCCCGGCCAGAAGCATGAGTGGGAGGGCAAGGACGGCGCGCTGCATGGAGATCTCCTGGTATCGATGCGCCCGTCGCTGTGGATACGCGCGGGCGTGCTCGGAGTGTAGGCGCGTGCCGCGACGGCGACAACCGCGGAATGCGGGTTTGCGACCTGCGGCAGCGGCGCACATGACCGCCCGCACACACCAGCCGCATGCTCGGCCGCACGTATCGGCCACACGCGTCGGTGAGCGGGCCGCCACCAAAAAGAAACCCGGCGCGAGGCCGGGCTTCCTTCGAGTCCGGGGACGGGTTTCACAACCCGTCCGGCGGTGCTCAGTTCTGCACGTTCAGCTCGGTGCGACGGTTGACCTCCGACTTGCAGCCCGGCAGGGTCTGCGCAGTCGCTTCCAGCGGACGGCTCTCGCCGTAGCCGATCGGGCCGGTCAGGCGCGAAGCGTCGATGCCGTTGCTGGTCAGGTAGTCGTACACCGCGGTCGCGCGACGCTCCGACAGCTTCTGGTTGTACGCATCCGAACCGCACAGGTCGGTGTGACCGGCCACTTCGACGCGCAGCTCCGGATAGCGCTTCAGGATCTCGGTCGCCTCCGACAGGATCGCCACCGCGTCCGGACGCAGCGTCGACTTGTCGAAGTCGAAGTTCACGCCCTTCAGGTCGATCGTCACCGGCACCGGGCAGCCGTCCGGACCGATGGTCTGGCCGGCCTGCGAACCCGGGCACTTGTCGTCGCAGTTGTTGACGCCGTCGCCGTCGTCGTCCAGGTCCGCACAGCTCGGCTGCGGCGCCGGCGCCGGGGCCGGAGCTGCGACAGCGCGCTCGCCCAGCGGGATCACCACGCCGACCGAGGCCAGCACGTCGCCGAACCAGTCGGCGTCGATGTCGCCATTGACGCTCTGGTCGTCGAAGTCGGCGCGATAGGCCAGCTCCGCACGCATCTTGGCACGGCTGCCGACGTCGCCCTGGATGCCCAGGCCGAGCTTGGCGGCGAGGTTGCCGTCTTCGCGCTCACCCGGCGAGTTCGGGTTCGGGAACGCGTCGAACTCTTCCTCGGCGCGCTGGTAGCCCATGCCCAGCAATGCATACGGGTTCCAGTTGCGGCCTTCCTGGATGAAGTGGCGGCGCAGGTCGAACGAGATGCCGTACTGGCTCCAGTTCAGGTTCTGGTTCGCGTCGACGTTCGGGTTCTGGTAGTTCAGCTCGCCATCCAGCGACCAGTTCGGGCTGAGGAACTTGCCCAGGCCGACAGCGACGAACGGCGCATCGCGGGTGCCGCGCTCGTTGTCCTGCAGGTTGAAGCCGGTGGAACCGGTCAGGTACCAGCGGTCGTCGTAATCCTGCGCGCCAGCAGCCTGCGAGAACGCCAGGCCGGCGAGCAGAGCGGTGCTCAACAAGCGGATCTTCATACACTCACTCCTTAGGGTAGATCGGTCTTGGACAGGGTCTAGGGATTGGATCGGCTCAGGATCGGATCAATCCGATCAGTATTCCGCACGGCACGTTGCAACTCAGGGACACGCTCGCCGAGCTCCTGCCCGCACCGCGGTCACTGCGACCGGATCATACACTGTCAACGAGTTTGTTAAAACATCTTAACGACGCGTTGCAGACACCGTGGCCAAGCGTTTGATCTGCTTGCCGTCTGTCGGCCACGCGGCGGCCGGCGATGACGGGGACCACGCCGCCGGGAGGATTTCCCCGGCCGAAGAAAAAGGAAACCCGGCGCGAGGCCGGGCTTCCTTCGAGTCCGTAGCCGGGTCCTGCGACCCGGCCGGTACGGCTCAGTTCTGCACGTTCAGCTCGGTGCGACGGTTGACCTCCGACTTGCAGCCCGGCAGGGTCTGCGGGGTCGACTCCAGCGGACGGCTCTCGCCGAAACCGATCGGGCCGGTCAGGCGCGAGGCGTCGATGCCGTTGCTGGTCAGGTAGTCGTACACCGCGGTCGCGCGACGCTCCGACAGCTTCTGGTTGTACGCATCCGAACCGCACAGGTCGGTGTGACCGGCCACTTCGACGCGCAGCTCCGGATAGCGC
>NZ_JAKJPO010000026.1 GCF_021725675.1 Marilutibacter chinensis
GGCGCGCACCCACCCCGACGCGGAGGCGGTGCGCCACGACGGAGTGTCGCTGAGCTACGCCGAGCTGGACGCGCGCGCCAACCGGCTCGCGCACCGCCTGATTGCGCTGGGGGTCGGCCCCGACGACCGCGTCGCGATCTGCGTCGATCGCGGGATATCGATGCTGGTCGCGATCCTGGGCGTGTGGAAGTCCGGCGGCGGGTACGTGCCGCTGGATCCGGCCTATCCGCAGGACCGGCTGGCCTACATGCTGTCCGACAGCGCGCCGAAGGCGGTGGTGACGGCCGCCGCGGAGGCGGCGTCGCTGCCGATGCTGGCGTCGACGGGCCTGCCGCGGGTGGTGGTCGACGACGGGTCGCTGGCGGAACAGCCGGCGACGGCGCCGCAGGTGCCGGAGCTGGGTCCGCGCCATCTGGCGTACGTGATCTACACCTCGGGCTCGACCGGCCAGCCCAAGGGGGTGATGGTGGAGCACCGCTCGCTGGTGAACTTCTGGCGGGTGATGCGGGAGACCACCCACGCGGCGCTGGCGCCGCACTCGCGGGTGGGGCTGAATGCGGCGTTCTCCTTCGACATGTCGCTGAAGGGGATCGTGCAGCTGCTGTCGGGCCACTGCGTGGTGCCGGTGCCGCAGTCGATCCGGGCGAACGGTGCGGAAATGGTGGCGTTCATCGAGCGCGAACGCATCGATGCGCTGGACAGCACACCGTCGCAGCTGCAGGTGCTGTTGGAGGCGGGCCTGCTGGACGGGAGCGGTCACCGCCCGGCGAGCATCTACCTGGGCGGCGAAGCGGTGGGCGGGAAGCTGTGGGAGACGTTGAAGGGGTCGCAGCGGATCCACTTCCACAACATGTACGGTCCGACCGAGTGCACGGTGGACGCGACGATCGCGAGCATCCGGGATGCGTCGGGCGGGCCGGTGATCGGCAGGCCGGTCATGAACGTGCCGGTGTACGTGCTGGACGGGCAGCGGGAGCCGGTGCCGGTGGGGGTGCCCGGCGAGCTGTACCTGGGCGGGGTGCAGGTGGCGCGGGGTTACCTGGGCCGTCCTGAGCTGACGGCGGAGCGGTTCCTGGCCGACCCGTTCTCGCAGGAGCCGGGTGCGCGCATGTACCGGACGGGGGACGTGGGGCGCTGGCGGGCGGACGGGACGATCGAGTATCTGGGGCGCAACGACTTCCAGGTGAAGGTCCGGGGTTTCCGGATCGAGCTGGGCGAGATCGAGTCGCGGCTGGGGGGTCTGGCCGGGGTACGCGAGGCGGTGGTGCTGGCGCGGGAGGAGGCGGAAGGCGACCGGCGGCTGGTGGCGTACGTGGTGGCGGAGGATGGGGTCACGCTGGACGTGGGGAGATTGCGAGAGGGGCTGTCGAAGGATCTGGCGGAGTACATGATTCCGGGCGCGTTCGTGCAGCTGGCGTCGATGCCGCTGACGCCGAACGGGAAGCTGGACCGCAAGGCGCTGCCGGCGCCGGACGGCAGTGCGCTGGTGTCGCGCGCGTACGAGGCGCCGGTGGGTGAGGTGGAGGAGGCGATCGCGGGGATCTGGCGGGACCTGCTGGGTCTGGAGCGGGTGGGCCGCAACGACCACTTCTTCGAACTGGGCGGGCACTCGCTGCTGGTGATGCAGCTGGTGGTGCGCATGCGCGAGCGCTTCGACGTCGACCTGCCGCTGCGCGAGCTGTTCGAGAAGCCGGTGCTGTCGGCCGTGGCCGATGCCGTGCAGGCGCAATGGATCGTGACATCGGAAATGCGGGACGACCTGGACGGCCTGTCCGAAGAGGAACTGCGGCAATTGCTGGAGAAGGAGTCGGCGAATGGCTGAGCAGGATGGCGTGCTGGATGAGCTCAAGAGAAAGATCATCGAGCAACGTTTGAGGAAGATCGGTTCGCAGCCACGTGCCGCTGCGCCCGCCGCCATTCCGCGCGCCGACCGCGCGGCCCCGCTGCCGCTGTCGTGGGCTCAGCAGCGCTTGTGGTTCCTCGACCGGCTCGACCGCGCGGCGGGCGCGGCGTACCACATGCGGGCGGTCCTGCGCCTGAAGGGACAGCTGGATCGTGACGCGTTGAAACGGACGCTCGACCGCATCGTCGCGCGCCATGAGAACCTGCGCACCACCTTCGTCAGCACCGGGGCAGGGCCGATCCAGTCGATTGCGCCGGAGACGACCGGCTTCGCATTGCAGGAAAGCGATCTGCGCAAGCTTGCCGCGAACGCGCGCGAGGCCGAGCTGCTGCGTCAGGCCGATGAGGAGGCGCGAGCGCCGATAGACCTGGCCATGGGCCCGTTGTTCCGCGGTCGCCTGCTGGCCCTGGCCGACGCGGAGCATGCCCTGTTGCTGACGCAGCATCACATCATCTCCGACGGCTGGTCGGTCGGTGCGATGGTGCGCGAAATGACCGTGCTCTACACGGCCTTCGTCGAGGGGCGCGACGATCCGCTGCCGCCGCTGCAGATCCAGTACGCCGACTACGCCGCCTGGCAGCGCGACCACCTGCAAGGCGATGCGCTGCAGTCGCAGCTGGACCACTGGCGCGAACGCCTGAGGGGAGCGCCCGAACTGCTTGAGCTGCCGACCGATCGCCCGCGTCCTCCAGTACAGAGCTACCGCGGCGATCGCGTGCCCGTCGCCTTCACGCCTGCACTGACCGCTGCCGTGCGCGCATTGGCCGAGCGTCATGGCGTCACCCTGTTCATGGCCTTGCTCGCAGGCTGGGCGACCTTCCTGGCGCGCATCAGTCGCCAGCCGCAAGTCGTGGTCGGCACCTCGGTGGCCAACCGTCCCCGTCTCGAACTCGAGTCGCTGATCGGGCTTTTCCTCAACGCGTTGCCGTTGCGTGTATCGCTCGACGGCGACCCAACTGTCGCCGCGCTTCTTGCGCAGGTCAAGGCGACCACGCTCGACGCCTACGAACACCAGGGCTTGCCGTTCGACCAGGTGGTCGAGACCCTGCGGCCCGAGCGGAGCCTCAGCCACAGTCCGATCTTCCAGTCGATGCTGACCCTGAGCAATGCGCCCGCCGGGGAGCTGCGGTTGCCGGGACTGACGCTGGAGGCGATGGACACTCCGACGCACTCGGCGCACTTCGATCTGGAGCTGGCCCTGTACGATCTCGGCGACACGCTCGAAGGGACGTTCGTCTACGCCACCGATCTGTTCGACCACGCGACGATGGTCCGCCATGTCGGTCACTTCCTGTGCCTGATGGAAGCGATGACGGGAGACGACGCTGCCCGCGTCCACTCGCTCCCGCTGATGCGCGACAGCGAGCGTGACTCGCTGTTGAGCGAAGCCCGCGGTCCGTGCATGGACGTCGAGTCCGGCCTGCTTGCCCACGTCTGCTTTGAACGCAGCGCCGAAAACGCCCCCGGCGCACCGGCGGTGATCTTCGCCGGCGAGACCCTGGACCATGGCGAACTGGACCGGCGCGCCAATCGTCTTGCGCACCGCCTGATCGCGCTTGGCGTGAAGCCCGACGATCGCGTCGCGTTATGTCTCGAGCGGGGCTTCGACCTGGTCGTCGCCATGCTCGGCACGCTCAAGGCGGGAGCCGGATACGTGCCGATCGATCCATCCTGTCCAGACGAGCGCATTGCCTGGATGCTGGAGGACTGCGCGCCGGCTGCGGTGCTCGCGTGCGCGGCGCTGGAGCCACGCGTTCGTGGAATCGCCGGCGACGCCGTCGTCATCGCTCCGGGGGACGTCGTGTCCGGATCGGCCGCGTTGCCCGAGCATGCGCCTGTCGTGCCCGGGCTGCACGACGGCTGCCTGGCGTACATGATCTATACCTCGGGTTCGACCGGTCACCCCAAGGGCGTGATGATCGAGCATCGCAGCCTGGTGAACTATATGCACCATGCACAGGCGAGCTATCTAGAAGCCGAGGTGCAGGGCGCGGTGGTCAGCACCCCGGTGAGCTTCGACGCCACCGTCACTTCACTGATGTCGCCCTGGCTGCGGGGTCTGCCGGTGCTGCTGCTGCCCGAGGACCAGGCGGAAGCGTTGGCCCATGTGCTCGCGCGGTTCGAGTCGGCGTCGCCATGGCTGTTCAAGCTCACGCCTGCGCACCTGGAAGCACTGGCCGGCCTGGCGGCCGCGCCGGTGTCGTCGACGGCGCATGTACTGGTGGTCGGCGGCGAACAGCTCGGCTCGGGCACCGTGGCCCGCCTGCGCGAGCGCGTGCTGCCCCGGGCGGTGATCGTCAACGAGTATGGCCCCACCGAAACGGTGGTCGGTTGCTCGACGTTCTCCAGTCGTGCGGGTGCCCCGTTGACGTCGTCGCGCGCGGTGCCGATCGGGCGTGCGACCGCCAACATGCGTCTGTACCTGCTCGATGGGCGCGGCGAACCGGTACCGCCCGGCGTGACCGGCGAGATCCACATCGGTGGAGCGCAGATCGCGCGCGGTTACTTCAACCGCCCCGAACTGACGGAGGAACGCTTCCTCGCCGACCCGTTCTCGACCGAGCTCGGTGCGCGCATGTACCGCACCGGCGACCTGGCGCGCCGCCTGCCCGACGGCGAACTCGAGTTCCTGGGTCGCAACGATTTCCAGGTGAAGCTGCGCGGTTTCAGGATCGAGCTCGGCGAGATAGAGGCGGCCCTGGCCGCGTGCAATGGCGTGCGTGATGCGGTGGCCCTGGCGCGCGAGGACACCCCAGGCGACAAGCGCCTGGTCGCCTACGTGGTGCCCGAGCAAGGCGCTTCGGTCGATGCCGGAGCGCTGCGCGCCGCGCTCGCCCGTCGACTCGCCGACTACATGCTGCCCGCGGCCATCGTGGTGGTGGAGGCATGGCCGCTTACCGCCAACGGCAAGGTCGACCGCAAGGCGCTGCCCGCGCCGGACGCCGGACAAGGCTCCGCTGACGTGTACGAAGCGCCGGCCGGGGAGACCGAGATCCTGCTCGCCGAGCTGTGGAAAGACCTGCTCAACGCCGAACGTATCGGCCGCAACGATCACTTCTTCTCCCTCGGAGGCCATTCGCTGCTGGCGATCGGCCTGATCGAACGGTTGCGACAGCGCGGCTATTCCATCGAGCCGGGCACCATCTTCACCTATCCCTTGCTGAGCGCGATGGCCGCGCAGCTCGTGCCCGTGGCCGAAGCCGCACCGGTTCCGGTGGTACCCGAGAACCTCATTCCGGATGCGTTCGCCGCGTCCGCCGACGCCTCGCAGATCGAGGAACTCAAGCTATGACCCTGCAGGAGCTGATCGCGGAACTGCGCACGCGCGGCGTGGCGATCCATGTCGACGGCGGCGAATTGTCGGTGCGCGCGTTGCGCGGCGCACTGTCGGCCGAACTCGTCGCCGAACTGAAGGCGCACAAGCCCGCGCTGATCGCGCTCGGCAAAGCCAATGGCGGTGTGGCGGTCGGGGAGAGTGCGCCGGTTGTCCCACGCATCACGCCCGACATGCTGCCGCTGGTGTCGCTATCGCAGGAGGAGATCGATGCCATCGTGGCCGATCTGCATGGCGGCGTGGCCAATCTGCAGGATGTCTACCCGCTGGCGCCCCTCCAGGAAGGCATCCTGTTCCACCATCTGATCGAAAGCGCCGACGAGGACGGTGGCGACACGTATCTGCAGCGTTCGATCGTGGTGTTTCCGAAGCGCCAGCAACTCGATGCCTTCCTCGCCGCCCTCCAGCGGGTGGTCGACAGACACGACATCCTGCGCAGCGCGGTGTACTGGCAGGGCCTGGTGCAGCCGGTGCAGGTCGTGCACCGCCGCGCTGCGCTGCCGCTTCACGAGATGATGCTCGATGCCGGGTCGCCGGCACTGGCGCAGATGCAGGCGCGCACCGATCCGCGGCGGATCCGCATCGACCTGTCGCGTGCGCCTCTGCTGGCCGCGCACGTGGCCCGGGATCCGGACAGCGGTGAGTGGCTGCTTGCCATCCTCAACCACCACATGGTCTGCGACCACGTGACCATGGATCTGCTGCTGGCCGAGATTCATGCCATCGCTGCCGGGCGCGAAGCCGATCTTCCGGCGCCCTTGCCGTACCGCAACTTCATCGCTGGCGTGCGTGCGGTGCCGTCGGCCGAGCACGAGGCCTTCTTCCGGCAGCAGCTTGGCCATATCGACGCACCCACTGCGCCGTTCGGCATCCTGGACGTCAGCAGCCTGGGGCAGCGCATCGAAGACACCCGCATCGAACTTGACGATGCACTGGCCCGGCGCATCCGTGCGGTCGCGCAACGCCACGGTGCCAGTCCCGCGGTACTGTTCCACCTGGCCTGGTCGCAGGTGCTGGCCCGTTGCACCGGCCGCGACGAGGTGGTGTTCGGCACCGTGCTGTCAGGTCGCCTGCAGGGCGGCGTCGACGCCGGTCGCGTGGTCGGCATGTTCATCAACACCCTGCCGTTCCCGATGCAATTGGCCGGGCTGGACGTCGTGGAGGCGCTCGCCGATGTCCGCACGCGCCTGATCGCCCTGCTCGCGCACGAGCACGCGCCGTTGGCATTGGCGCAACGCTGCAGCGGCGTGACCGCACCCGCACCGCTGTTCACGACCCTGCTCAACTATCGCCACAGCGGTGGTGCGCATGATGGGGAAGGCGCTGACGAAGGAATCTTCGAGGGCATCCGCCTGCATGGCGGCAAGGACCGCACCAACTATCCATTGACCCTGTCGGTGAACGACCGCGGCGCGGGTTTCGGACTCGGCGCGCTGGCGGTCGCGGAAATCGATGGCATGCGCATGATGCGCTACCTCGAGACCACGATCACCGCCCTGGTCGATGCGCTCGAGAGGGCGCCGCAGCGCACTGTACGCTCGTTGCCGGTGCTGCCGGAAGCGGAGCGCGCTCGGCTTCTGTCCGGTTTCGGTGCCGGACGCGGGCGCCACGACCGCCCCGAGAGCCTGCACGCCCTGTTCGCGCGTCGTGCCGCGCGCCATCCCGATGCCGTTGCCGTGCGCTTCGATGGCGCCTCGCTCAGCTACGGTGAGCTCGATCGCCGCGCCAACCGGCTCGCGAATCGCCTGGTCGCGCTCGGCGTGCAGCTGGACGACCGTGTGGCGATCTGCGCCGAGCGCGGTGTCGACATGATCGTGGGCGTACTGGCCATCCTCAAGGCCGGCGGCGGCTATGTGCCATTGGATCCGGTGTACCCGGCGGACCGGCTGCAGTACATGCTGGCCGACAGCACCCCGGTCGCGGTGCTCGCGCACGGCGATCTGCCCCAGCGGATCGGCGTGCTGGCATCGGCTGGCGCGCCGCTGCTGCGGATCGACGATGCATCGCTGTCGTCCGAGCCGGACACGGCGCCGTCGGTCGAGGTGGGACCAGAACACCTGGCCTACGTGATCTACACCTCCGGTTCCACCGGATTGCCCAAGGGCGTGATGGTCGAGCACGGACACGTGACGCGGTTGTTCGGCGCCACGGACCACTGGTTCGGCTTCGGTGAAACGGACGTCTGGACGCTGTTCCATTCGTTCGCGTTCGATTTCTCGGTATGGGAGATATGGGGGGCGCTGCTGTACGGCGGCCGCCTGGTGATCGTGCCGGAGCTGGTGGCGCGGGCGCCGTCGGAGTTCTACGAGCTGCTGTGCACCGAAGGGGTGACGGTGCTGAACCAGACGCCGAGCGCGTTCCGAGCGCTGATTCCCGCGCAGACGGAAGCGGCGCACGGGTTGCGGGTGGTGATATTCGGCGGCGAGGCGCTGGAACTGCACACGCTGGCGCCATGGGTGGCGCGCAACGGCGCGGAGCGGACCCGGTTGATCAACATGTACGGGATCACCGAGATCACCGTGCATGCGACCTACCGCCGGATCACCGAGCAGGACATCGAACAGGCGCATGGCAGCGTGATCGGCTGCGCGATCCCGGACCTGCGATTGTACGTGCTGGATACCGATCATGAGCCGGTGCCGGTGGGCGTAATCGGCGAGTTGTACGTATCGGGCGCGGGCGTGGCCCGGGGTTACCTCAACCGGGATCAGTTGACCTCGGAGCGGTTCCTGCCCGATCCGTTCTCGCAGGAGCCGGGCGCGCGGATGTACCGGACCGGCGATCTCGTACGCTGGCTGCCGGATGGCGGCCTGGAGTACCTCGGGCGAAACGATTTCCAGGTGAAGATCCGCGGCTTCCGCATCGAGCTGGGAGAGATCGAGGCCAAGCTGGCGGCGTGCGACGGCGTCCGCGAGGCGGTGGTGATCGCGCGTGAGGATGTGCCGGGAGACAAGCGCCTGGTGGCCTACGTGGTACTGGCGGGCGATGTTTCGGCGGGAGCGCTGCGCGAGCGGCTGTCCATGGAACTGGCCGAGTACATGATTCCGTCGGCATTCGTGCGCCTGGAGTCGTTGCCGCTGACGCCCAACGGCAAGCTGGACCGGAACGCTTTGCCGGCGCCTGATGCCGCGGCGTTGGCTGCGCGCGCGTACGAGGCGCCGGTGGGCGACATCGAAACCCGCATTGCCGCGATATGGTGCGACCTGCTCGGTCTGGAGCGGGTGGGGCGCCAGGATCATTTCTTCGAGCTGGGCGGACACTCGTTGCTGGTGATCGGAATGATCGAACGACTGCGGCACCAGGGCCTCGATGTCGACGTACGCAGCGTCTTCTCTACCCCCGTGCTGGCCGCGCTGGCGACCCGGATGGGACAGAAGGCGGCGCGGGCGGAGGTGGTGGTTCCCCCGAATCCGATCACCCCCGACACGATCGCGATCACGCCGGAATTGCTTCCGCTGGTATCGCTGAGCCAGGAAGAGATCGACGGCATCGTATCCGGCGTGGCCGGCGGCGTGTCGAACATCCAGGACATCTATCCGCTCGCCCCGCTGCAGGAAGGCATCCTCTTCCATCATCTGCTCGAACAGGAGCAGACAGGCGACACCTATCTGCTGCGCTCGGTGATCGAGTTCGACGGGCGCGAGCGACTGGATGCATTCGTCGATGCCCTGCAGCAGGTCATCGAGCGCCACGACATCCTGCGCAGCGCGGTGCACTGGAAGGGCTTGTCGCGCCCGGTGCAGGTCGTGCATCGCCGGGCGCCGTTGCCGGTGCACGAGCTCGCATTGGCTGCGGACGAGCCGGTCGAGGCGCAGCTGCTCGCACAGACCGATACGCGCAAGGTGCGTCTCGATCTCAATCGCGCACCGCTGCTGGCCGCCTTTGTGGCGCGCGACAGCGCCAACGATCGTTGGCTCCTTGCGATCCTCATCCATCATATCGTCGAGGACAACTACTCCAAGCAGCTGATGCTGAAGGAAGCCGGTGCGATCCTCGGCGGTCGTGCCGATCTGCTGCCTCCACCGGTGCCCTATCGAAATTTCATTGCCCATCTTGACGTTCTGTCCGGTTCTGATGCCGCGCACGAAGCCTACTTTCGCAAGATGCTGGGAGATGTCGATGAGCCGACCGCGCCGTTGGGAGCGCTGGACATGCGGTTCGACGGCCTGCATTGCGCGGAATCGAGATTCGAGTTCGAGCCGTCGCTGGCTGCACGGATTCGAGCTGCCGCCCGTGCCGCCGCGGTAACACCGTCGACCCTGTTTCATGTGGCCTGGGCGCAGGTGCTGGGACGTTGCAGCGGGCGTGGGGATGTGGTGTTCGGTACCGTGCTGTCCGGTCGCCTGGGCGGAGCCGACGGCGCCGACCGCGTGGTCGGCATGTTCCTCAACACTCTGCCGCTTCGCCTCCGCCTGGATGGGTTCACCACGATCGAAGCGGTCCGGGATGCCTACGCGCGGATGAGCGAACTGTTCGAGCACGAGCAGGCATCGTTGGCGCTGGCCCAGCAGTGCAGCGCGGTCGAGCCGCCGCTGCCCCTTTTCACCGCGCTGATGAACTACCGCAATCAGCGCGAGCGCGATCGGCGCGAAGCCGGCGACGACATCGCATGGGATGGCATGCGCCTGATCGCAGGCGATGCGCGCAACAACTATCCGCTGACCATGTCGGTCGAGGATCGCGGCCAGGGTTTCGGTCTCACCGTGCTCAGCGCGCCGGGAATCGATGGCCCGTGCGTGGTGGCATACATGGAAACGGCGATGACCGCACTGGTGGCCTCGCTGGAGGCAGGCGGTAGCGCGCCGCTGTCGTCGCTGCCGATCCTGCCGGCGGAGGAGCGCGGGCAGGTGCTCGTGGGGTTCCAGTCGTCGCGTCCGGACTGGTCCCACGACCGCACCGCACATGCGCTGTTCGAGGCCCAGGCGCGCACCCACCCCGACGCGGAGGCGGTGCGCCACGACGGAGTGTCGCTGAGCTACGCCGAGCTGGACGCGCGCGCCAACCGGCTCGCGCACCGCCTGATTGCGCTGGGGGTCGGCCCCGACGAC
>NZ_JAKJPO010000027.1 GCF_021725675.1 Marilutibacter chinensis
GGGGGCGTATTGGAGGCGGTTTTCAGCGGGCGGTTGACGGTCTGGGGAGTTGCTGTAAGATGCGCGGCCCGCTGGCGGTGAGGTGCGAGCTGAACGGTGGCGGGGAGGCAGGAAACGGGGTGTGAAAAGGTGTTGACGGCCCTGAAAACTGCTGTATGATGAGCGGCTCCCTCGGGCACTTAGGCGATTGCCGGTGGCGGAGGGTGAAGCGAGAGGGGATGCGGCGTTGAGGCCGGTTCCGAAGATCTTTGACAGTGTGCGCAGGTGACTTGTGCGGGCGTCTGGCAGGTGGATGGTTGTCCATTTAGCTGGAGTCCGAACAGGAACCAAGTCAATTCAAATGCATGCAGATGCAAGCGATGTAATTTGGGACCTGGACGGCTCGGCACTCAAAGCATTTGGGATACGTCCCAAGCAGTTTTAAGTGAAGAGTTTGATCCTGGCTCAGAGTGAACGCTGGCGGCAGGCCTAACACATGCAAGTCGAACGGCAGCACAGGGGAGCTTGCTCCCTGGGTGGCGAGTGGCGGACGGGTGAGGAATGCGTCGGAATCTGCCTATTTGTGGGGGATAACGTAGGGAAACTTACGCTAATACCGCATACGACCTACGGGTGAAAGTGGGGGACCTTCGGGCCTCACGCAGATAGATGAGCCGACGTCGGATTAGCTAGTTGGCGGGGTAAAGGCCCACCAAGGCGACGATCCGTAGCTGGTCTGAGAGGATGATCAGCCACACTGGGACTGAGACACGGCCCAGACTCCTACGGGAGGCAGCAGTGGGGAATATTGGACAATGGGCGCAAGCCTGATCCAGCCATGCCGCGTGTGTGAAGAAGGCCTTCGGGTTGTAAAGCACTTTTGTACGGGAAGAAACGCGACCGGTTAATACCTGGTCGAACTGACGGTACCGTAAGAATAAGCACCGGCTAACTTCGTGCCAGCAGCCGCGGTAATACGAAGGGTGCAAGCGTTACTCGGAATTACTGGGCGTAAAGCGTGCGTAGGTGGTTTGTTAAGTCAGATGTGAAAGCCCTGGGCTCAACCTGGGAACTGCATTTGATACTGGCAGGCTAGAGTGCGGTAGAGGGTAGCGGAATTCCCGGTGTAGCAGTGAAATGCGTAGATATCGGGAGGAACATCCGTGGCGAAGGCGGCTACCTGGACCAGCACTGACACTGAGGCACGAAAGCGTGGGGAGCAAACAGGATTAGATACCCTGGTAGTCCACGCCCTAAACGATGCGAACTGGATGTTGGGGACACTTAGGTCTTCAGTATCGAAGCTAACGCGTTAAGTTCGCCGCCTGGGAAGTACGGTCGCAAGACTGAAACTCAAAGGAATTGACGGGGGCCCGCACAAGCGGTGGAGTATGTGGTTTAATTCGATGCAACGCGCAGAACCTTACCTGGCCTTGACATCCACGGAACTTTCCAGAGATGGATTGGTGCCTTCGGGAACCGTGAGACAGGTGCTGCATGGCTGTCGTCAGCTCGTGTCGTGAGATGTTGGGTTAAGTCCCGCAACGAGCGCAACCCTTGTCCTTAGTTGCCAGCACGTAAAGGTGGGAACTCTAAGGAGACCGCCGGCGACAAGCCGGAGGAAGGTGGGGATGACGTCAAGTCATCATGGCCCTTACGGCCAGGGCTACACACGTACTACAATGGTAGGGACAGAGGGCTGCGAACCCGCGAGGGCAAGCCAATCCCAGAAACCCTATCCCAGTCCGGATTGGAGTCTGCAACTCGACTCCATGAAGTCGGAATCGCTAGTAATCGCAGATCAGCATTGCTGCGGTGAATACGTTCCCGGGCCTTGTACACACCGCCCGTCACACCATGGGAGTGGGTTGCTCCAGAAGTAGCTAGTCTAACCTTCGGGAGGACGGTTACCACGGAGTGATTCATGACTGGGGTGAAGTCGTAACAAGGTAGCCGTATCGGAAGGTGCGGCTGGATCACCTCCTTTCGAGACAAGACAGCACATTGCCTGTCAGGCGTCCGCACAAGTGACCTGCATACAGAGTTCCGGTTGATCGACAGATCGACGCGGGAGCGTCCCATATGGCGAAAGCATTGGGGCCATAGCTCAGCTGGGAGAGCACCTGCTTTGCAAGCAGGGGGTCGTCGGTTCGATCCCGACTGGCTCCACCACGCTTCCGGTGAGCACGACACGAGTTTCATTGGGTCTGTAGCTCAGGTGGTTAGAGCGCACCCCTGATAAGGGTGAGGCCGGTGGTTCGAGTCCTCCCAGACCCACCACTTCCGCGAGCGAACTCTGTAACTGCGCACACATGAAGACTTGAAGCACCGAGGCGTTGAGGCCTGGGTGCGTTCTTTGAAAAATGGGAAGTAGCGAGCGTTTTGAGACGAATGTCCATGACGTGTCGTAGAGGCTAAGGCGGGAATCGAGAGATTCCTATATTTGAGTCGTTGCAATATTCGCGTCCGGGATTTGTACTCCTGGGCACAGAGACTCCGAGGCGACTTGGGGTTATATGGTCAAGCGAATAAGCGCACACGGTGGATGCCTTGGCGGTCAGAGGCGATGAAGGACGTGGCAGCCTGCGAAAAGCGTGGGGGAGCTGGCAACAAGCATTGATCCCGCGATGTCCGAATGGGGAAACCCACCTCGCAAGAGGTATCGTGCAGTGAATACATAGCTGTACGAAGCGAACCCGGAGAACTGAAATATCTAAGTACCCGGAGGAAAAGAAATCAACCGAGATTCCCTCAGTAGTGACGAGCGAACGGGGAACAGCCCTTAAGTCGATTGTGTTCTAGCAAAGCGGTCTGGAAAGTCCGGCCATAGAAGGTGATAGCCCTGTATGCGAAAGGGCACATTCGATGAAATCGAGTAGGGCGGGGCACGTGAAACCCTGTCTGAACATGGGGGGACCATCCTCCAAGGCTAAATACTCCTGACCGACCGATAGTGAACCAGTACCGTGAGGGAAAGGCGAAAAGAACCCTGGTGAAGGGAGTGAAATAGACCCTGAAACCGTGTGCGTACAAGCAGTAGGAGCCCTTCGGGGTGACTGCGTACCTTTTGTATAATGGGTCAGCGACTTATTGTTCGTGGCAAGCTTAACCGTATAGGGGAGGCGAAGGGAAACCGAGTCTGATAAGGGCGCATAGTCGCGGGCAATAGACCCGAAACCGGGTGATCTAGTCATGCCCAGGGTGAAGGTTGAGTAACATCAACTGGAGGCCCGAACCCACTCCCGTTGCAAAGGTAGGGGATGAGGTGTGATTAGGAGTGAAAAGCTAATCGAACCCGGAGATAGCTGGTTCTCCTCGAAAGCTATTTAGGTAGCGCCTCATGTGAATCTTCCTGGGGGTAGAGCACTGTTATGGCTAGGGGGTCATTGCGACTTACCAAACCATGGCAAACTCCGAATACCAGGACAGACTGCATGGGAGACACACGGCGGGTGCTAACGTCCGTCGTGAAAAGGGAAACAACCCAGACCCACAGCTAAGGTCCCCAATTTCGTGCTAAGTGGAAAACGATGTGGAAAGGCACAGACAGCCAGGAGGTTGGCTTAGAAGCAGCCACCCTTTAAAGAAAGCGTAATAGCTCACTGGTCGAGTCGGTCTGCGCGGAAGATTTAACGGGGCTAAGCACGAAACCGAAGCTTGGGGTGCACACCTTTGGTGTGCGCGGTAGAGGAGCGTTCCGTAAGCCTGCGAAGGTGGATCGAGAGGTCTGCTGGAGGTATCGGAAGTGCGAATGCTGACATGAGTAACGATAATGCGGGTGAAAAGCCCGCACGCCGAAAGCCCAAGGTTTCCTTGCGCAACGTTAATCGGCGCAGGGTGAGTCGGCCCCTAAGGCGAGGCAGAAATGCGTAGTCGATGGGAAGCTGGTTAATATTCCAGCACCTCGCGTAAGTGCGATGGAGGGACGGAGAAGGCTAGGTCTACCGGGCGTTGGTTGTCCCGGGGAAAGGCGGTAGGTGTGGGTCTTAGGCAAATCCGGGACCCTTTAACACCGAGCACCGAGACGAGCTCATTAGAGCGAAGTGATTGATGCCACGCTTCCAGGAAAAGCTCCTAAGCTTCAGCTTACGCAGACCGTACCGTAAACCGACACAGGTGGGCAGGATGAGAATTCTCAGGCGCTTGAGAGAACTCGGGTGAAGGAACTAGGCAACATGGCACCGTAACTTCGGGAGAAGGTGCGCCCTTGATGGTGGCTCATGCGAGCTATAGCTGTCGGGGGCCGCAGTGACCAGGCCGCTGCGACTGTTTATCAAAAACACAGCACTCTGCAAACACGAAAGTGGACGTATAGGGTGTGACGCCTGCCCGGTGCCGGAAGGTTAATTGATGGGGTCAGCCGCAAGGCGAAGCTCTTGATCGAAGCCCCGGTAAACGGCGGCCGTAACTATAACGGTCCTAAGGTAGCGAAATTCCTTGTCGGGTAAGTTCCGACCTGCACGAATGGCGTAACGACAGCGGCGCTGTCTCCACCCGAGACTCAGTGAAATTGAAATCGCTGTGAAGATGCAGCGTTCCCGTGGCAAGACGGAAAGACCCCGTGAACCTTTACTATAGCTTTACACTGAACGTTGAGTTCGTCTGTGTAGGATAGGTGGGAGGCTTTGAAACCAGGACGCCAGTTCTGGTGGAGCCATCCTTGAAATACCACCCTGTCGTGCTTGACGTTCTAACCTGGGCCCGTAATCCGGGTCGGGGACCGTGTATGGTGGGTAGTTTGACTGGGGCGGTCTCCTCCCAAAGAGTAACGGAGGAGCACGAAGGTACGCTCAGCGCGGTCGGACATCGCGCACTGTGTGCAAAGGCATAAGCGTGCTTGACTGCAAGATCGACGGATCAAGCAGGTACGAAAGTAGGTCTTAGTGATCCGGTGGTTCTGTATGGAAGGGCCATCGCTCAACGGATAAAAGGTACTCCGGGGATAACAGGCTGATACCGCCCAAGAGTTCATATCGACGGCGGTGTTTGGCACCTCGATGTCGGCTCATCACATCCTGGGGCTGTAGTCGGTCCCAAGGGTATGGCTGTTCGCCATTTAAAGTGGTACGCGAGCTGGGTTCAGAACGTCGTGAGACAGTTCGGTCCCTATCTGCCATGGGCGTTGGAGATTTGAGAGGGGCTGCTCCTAGTACGAGAGGACCGGAGTGGACGAACCTCTGGTGTTCCGGTTGTCACGCCAGTGGCACTGCCGGGTAGCTATGTTCGGAAGCGATAACCGCTGAAAGCATCTAAGCGGGAAGCGCGCCTCAAGATGAGATCTCCCGGGACACAAGTCCCCTAAAGGAACCATGAAGACTACGTGGTTGATAGGTCAGGTGTGTAAGTGCAGCAATGCATTGAGCTAACTGATACTAATGATCCGTGAGGCTTGACCATATAACCTCAAGTGGCCTTGGACTCGACGACACGTCGACGACATTTGTCTCATGCGCATCCAGCGCAAGAGCCCGCACTTCCATGTGCGGACTTTCCAAGAAACCTTCGCTACTTCCCTCCCCATGCAAGCGGGCGCGTTTCGCGCTGCTTCACCCGCTTGTTCAGCGACCATAGCGCTGTGGTACCACCCGATCCCATTCCGAACTCGGAAGTGAAACGCAGCTGCGCCGATGGTAGTGTGGCTCAAGCCATGCGAGAGTAGGTCATCGCTGAACATTTACACCGAAGGCCGGTCCCCACAAGGGGCCGGCCTTCTTCTTTGCAACACCGCCCACAACTGGGCTCGGCCGAACTCC
>NZ_JAKJPO010000028.1 GCF_021725675.1 Marilutibacter chinensis
ATCGCGACGCGGTCGTCGGGGCCGACCCCCAGCGCAATCAGGCGGTGCGCGAGCCGGTTGGCGCGCGCGTCCAGCTCGGCGTAGCTCAGCGACACCCCGTCGTGGCGCACCGCCTCCGCGTCGGGGTGGGTGCGCGCCCGGGCCTCGAACAGCGCATGTGCGGTGCGGTCGTGGGACCAGTCCGGACGCGACGACTGGAACCCCACGAGCACCTGCCCGCGCTCCTCCGCCGGCAGGATCGGCAGCGACGACAGCGGCGCGCTACCGCCTGCCTCCAGCGAGGCCACCAGGGCGGTCATCGCCGTTTCCATGTAACGCACCATCCTCGAACCGTCTATTCCGGCCACCGACAGCGCAGTCAGGCCGAAACGCAGACCGTAGTCCTCGACCGACATGGTCAGTGGATAGTTGTTGCGGGTCTCGCCCTGAACCATGCGGATGCCGCTCCAGGCCGAATCCGTGCCGGCAGCGGCCTCCTCGGCGGTGTCGGCACCGTAGCTGTGGCGGTAGTTGAGCAATGCGGTGAACAGAGGCAGCGGCGGCTCGACCGCACTGCAGCGCTGCGCGAGCGCAAGCGACGCCTGTTCGTGCGCAAGCAGATCGCTCAGAGCGCGCCAGGTCGCGCGCACCGCATCCGCCACCGGTACATCGAACGACCCGATCCGGATCGGCAAGGTATTGAGGAACATGCCGACGACCTGGTCGGCCGCTTCCGAGCCCTGCAAGCGGCCGGTGAGCACGGTGCCGAAGACCACGTCGTCGCGACCGCTGCAACGAGCCAGCACGTGGGCCCAGGCCACGTGGAACAACACCGCGGCCGGCACGCTGCAACGGCGCGCAGCCTCCCGGATGCGGCGGGACACGGAATCCTCGAAACGCAAACCGGTCTTGGTGACAGCCTTGGGTTCCCCCTGGACGGAAAGAACCCCAAACGGCGCGGTCGGAACCTCGACATCGCCCAGCTGGGCACGGAAGAAAGCCTCGTGCCCGGACTCCGGCATCGCATGGGTGCGCGCGATGAAGTTGCGATACGGCTGAGGCACCGGTAGTCGATCGGCCTGCCCCTTCAGAAGCAGCTCGATCTCGCCCATGACCAGCGACATCGCCACGTGGTCGCAGACCGCATGGTGACTCAGCAACGCCATCAGCATGCCGCCGCCGACCCGATCCTCGGCCACGTTCGCGGCAAGCAGAGGGGCACGGCGCAGGTCGATTCTCACCCGTTGTGGATCGCTCGCCGCCTGCAGCGCTTCCATCGCATCGGTTCCCTCGTCCACGGCGACCACGCGCACCGGCAACGGAGCACGTCGCTGGACCACCTGCACCGGCTGCGGAAGCCCCTCCCAATGGAGCGCACTGCGCAGGATGTCGTGACGGTCGATCACCTTCTGCAGCGCGTCGATGAAGGCTTCCATCCGCGCGCGATCGTCGAATGCCACGATCGAGCGCAACAGGTAGGTATCGCCTCCGGTCTCGCCTTCCAGCAGGTGATGGAACAGGATGCCTTCCTGCAGCGGGGCCAGCGGATAGATGTCCTGCACGTTGGCGACGCCGCCCGGCACGCTGGACACGATCCCGTCGATCTCCTCCTGCTTCAGGGTTACCAGCGGCAGATGCGCAGGCGTGATCCTGAGCGGCGCGGTATGCGGCGCCTCGGCGTCGCCCTGGCTGGACAGATGATCGACCAATGCCGGCTTCTGCGCCCGCAGCTGATCCATGATGTCCGCGGTCATGGCGCCGCGCGGCGCTCGCACCGCGAGATCGCCGTCTTCCACCCGGACGACGATCTCGCGCTCGCGCAGAAGATCGAGCAGCTGGAGTAGTGTCATAGCTTGTACTCTTCGATTTCCGTATCTTCGGGTGCGCCTGCGAAGGCATCGGAGATGAGGTTCTCCGGAACTTCCCATTCGGGCGCATCCTGCCGGACCAGCTGCGCCGCGAAGCCGCCAAGGGTCGGGTCGGTGAAAAGCATGCCGATATCGGCCTTCAGGCCCCGCTGGCGCAGGCGCTCCATCAGGCTGATCGCCATGAGCGAATGACCGCCGAGGTGGAAGAAGTTGTCGTTGCGGCCGATGCGCTCGAGCTCGAACAGCTCTCGCCAGATCTCCGCCACCGTCTCTTCGGTTTCGCCGCATGGCGCAACGAGGGTCTCGTCGGACGCCACTTCCTGGTCCAGCGCCAGCAGCGCGGCACGATCCACCTTGCCGTTGCCTGTCAGCGGCAACGCATCGAGGCAGATGAAGGCCGAGGGAATCATGTACTCGGCGAGATGAGCCGCCAGTCCGTCACGCAACTCGGCGACGGCCAGGTCAGCGTCGGGCACCACGAAAGCCAGCAGGCGCTTGTCTCCGCTCTCGGAGGCACGTACCAGCACCACCGCCTCGCGCACGCCCGCCGCCGCAACCAGGGCAGCTTCGATCTCGCCCAGCTCGATCCGGTAGCCGCGGATCTTCACCTGGAAATCATTGCGGCCGAGGTACTCCAGCTGGCCATCGGGCAACCAGCGTGCGATGTCGCCAGTGCGGTACATCCGTGCACCGGATTCGGCCGAGAAGGGATCCGGCAGGAAGCGCTCGGCGGTGAGCGCCGCGCGATCCAGGTAGCCGGTCGCGACCTGCGCGCCCGCGATATGGATCTCTCCACGCGCGCCCACCGGCACCGGCTCGCCATGCGTATCCAGCAGGCGAATACGTACTCCGTCGATCGGGCGTCCGATCGGAACCGCGTCACCCTCCAGGACTTCTCGACCATCGCTCGTGAACGTCGTGCAGCCGACGACCGTCTCGGTCGGGCCGTACTCGTTGACGACGCGGGCGGCCGGCAGAACCCGATCGCGGAAGCGCCTGAGCCCGCGTGTGGTCAGCTGCTCGCCGCCGACGACCACCACGTGCGCGGTACCGACCGGCGCATCTTCTGCAAGGTTCGACATCGCCTCCAGATGCGCCGGCGTCAGCTTGAACAGCCACGGCTCCGGGCGCCGCGCATAGGCCAGCACCTGCAACAGGCAGGCCTGCGGCTCCTCGGGCAGGAGCGCGACGGGCTTGCCCGACAGCCAAGGCACGAGCAGCGAGGTGACGGTCGCGTCGAAGGCCAGCGGCGTCGCCACCACGGCCCCGGCAGTCTCCCGCACCGCATAGGCGCGATTGGCGTAGGACAGGTAAGCGGCAAGCTGTGCGTGGGCCACCACCACCCCCTTCGGGTTGCCGGTCGATCCGGAGGTGTAGATCACGTATGCCGGCAGGGCCATGTCGAATCCGTCGACGAACGGATCGGCGTCGCTTTCCTCCTGCAATGTGGCGTCGTCCAGCGCGACCACCGGCACGTCGGCACGCAGGTCCGCGAGGATGTCTTGCTGCGACCCGACATCCGCGATCAGCGCCGACGGACGTGCGTCTTCCAGCATGTAGCGCTGGCGCTCGAGCGGCAGCGCCGGGTCGATCGGCACATAGGCGCAGCCGGCCTTGAGTACGGCGAGCAGACCGACCACCATTTCCGGTCCGCGCGATACCCGCAGCGCGACACGGCCACCCGGACCGGTACCCGCGGCAGCACCGACGGCAACCAGTCGATGAGCGACCCGGTTGGCGCGCCGGTTCACCTCGCGGTAGTCGAGCATCGTGCCTTCGTGGAACAGTGCGGGCGCTTCCGGCGCATGCGCCGCATGGCGCTCGAACCAGCGATGTGCCGGCACCGGTTCCACCGCGGAATCCCCGCCTCTGCCCAGCACCTCCAGCAGGCGGGTGCGCTCGGAGGCGGACGTCAGCGGCAACGTCGACAACCGGCGCCGATCGTCGGCCGCCATCGCTTCCAGCACGAGGATGAACTGATCGCGCAGGCGCTCGATCGTGCCGCGGTCGAACAGGTCGGTGGCGAACTCAAGCTCGCCGGAGAGCACGTCCTGGCCCTCGTCGGCAAAGAACAGTCCGAGGTCGAAATGCGCCTTGTAGTACAGCAGCTCCATCTGGCTCATCTCGACGCCCGGCAACGACAAGGTGCCGCCACGGGGGGTGTTGTCGAGCGTGAGCATCGCCTGGAACATCAGGTTGTGGCTCAGGCTGCGCACCGGCTGCACCGCCTCCACCACCTGCTCGAACGGCAGGTCCTGGTGCGCGTAGCCTTCCAGCGTGGTCCTCTTGACCTGCGCCAGCAGTTCGGCCACGGTCGGGTCGCCCTCGGTCCGGACACGCAGCGCCAGGGTATTGAGGAAGAACCCGATCAACGGCTCGGTCTCGGAATGCTGGCGATTGGCCACCGGCGTGCCGATCACGACATCGTCCTGCCCGCTGAGACGCGACAGCAACGTCGACCACGCCGCCAGCAGGGTCATGAACAGGGTCGTGCCATGACGCTGCGCCAGGTCGCGTACAGCCGCAGTCAGCGGCGCAGGCAGTTCGATGTCGATCCGGTCGCCGTTGTAGCTCTGCACCGGCGGCCGCGGCCGGTCGGTCGGCATGTCCAGCAGCGCGGGCGCACCGGACAGGTGCTCGCGCCAGTACCCGACCTGATCCTCAAGGCGCTTGCCCTGCAGCCAGCTGCGTTGCCAGGCCGCGTAGTCGGCGTACTGGATCGCGAGTTCCGGCAAGGGGTCGGCCTCGCCTCCGAGGAACGCGGTGTACAGCGCTTTCACTTCGCGCAGCAGCACGCCATGCGACCAGCCATCGGAGATGATGTGGTGCTGGGTGACCAACAGCACGTGCTCGCGATCGGAAAGCCGCAGCAGACGGCCGCGAATCAGCGGGCCTGTCGAAAGATCGAACAGAGCGTGTGCCTCCTCGACGCTGTGCTCGGCGACCGCTGCACTCTGCGCCGGCGGATCCAGCAGGGACAGGTCGTGACGGGTCAGGCGGAAGCCTGCACCGACTGCGCCCACGACCTGGGACGGTGCGCCGTCGACGCTCTCGAAGTGCGTGCGCAGGGTTTCGTGACGATCGACAATACGGTCGAGGCTGGCCTGCAGTGCATCGGCATCGAGCGTACCCACCAGCTTCAACGCCAACGGCATGTGGTAGGCGGAACCGGCGGCATGATCGATCTGGTCCAGCATCCACAGGCGCTGCTGCGAGTACGACAGCGGGAGTACGCCGTCGCGGTCGACGCGTACGATCGAAGGAAGCGCATCGGCGCTGGCTGCATCAATGGTGCTCGCCATCTCGCGCATGACCGGACAAGCGAACACGTCACGCAACTGCAGTTCCATGCCCAGTGCTTCGCGAACGCGCGTGACCAGTTGCACCGCGATCAGCGAGTGTCCGCCCAGTTCGAAGAAGTGGTCGTTGCGCCCCACCCGCTCCAGACCCAGCAGGTCCCGCCAGATCCCCGCGATCGCCTCCTCCACCTCACCCACCGGCGCCTCGTACGCGCGCGAC
>NZ_JAKJPO010000029.1 GCF_021725675.1 Marilutibacter chinensis
CGCCCGAGGCCCACGCTTATCAGTTCGAGGACAACCTCGATCAACTGTTCGGGCGCAGGGCGCGAGATCCGGCGTGCGGCCCCTGCTGAATTACGGTGGTGCTGACACCGAGGCGTTATCGGGCGCGCACGCCGGGCTCTCGGCGCTTACAGTAGGGGAAAGCCAAGACATAAGGCGTTAGACGTCATGGCAGATCAACGCGACATTCGGATTAGATTGAGCGAGAACGCCTGGCTAGCACTACTCCCAATTCTCGGCACCTATCTCGCCTTTTTATTTCAATCTAGCTACTTTAGTTATTTCGGCGTTCCTGCCTCAATGGTCGATGTCGACATCCCAAAGATCATCTTTTCAATGGCAGCAATCGCAGTTGCCGGAGTTATTTTCATCGCAATGTTCACTTTCGCCGCCGATCTTTTTCGCGCGCAGAATCCAATCATTAGAATCGTCGGCCGCGGTCTAACAGGCATGGTAATCTTTCTCCCCTTCGTTCTCGCTGCAACACAAGCATTCACTGCAAAACAGCTGATGGCAAACGGTCTAGTCTTGTTTGCTCTTTGGTCACACAATTTCTGGCCTCCGCCTCAGAAGACCGGAGAGAGCAAGTCGTACTTGGAACAACTTGACGAACAACTTAATGAACAGGACAGGGCTCTAAAGAACAAACCGAGTAACATCAAGCAAATAGCGGGAGACTCGGTCATCGCGCCTTTCTCGCTTATATTGTTCGGGTCAATATACGTGCTAATGCTAGGCGGATACTGCGCCTCAACGTTTGGTGGAAAAACCTACCTTCAGAGCAATCCGAATGCGCTTTATGCTGGAAAAGCAGATGGCGTGTATATATTTACGATCGTCGACCCGGAGACAGATACCTTTGGCAACCGCATACTTCTCTTGGATGCCAGCAATCCCTTGGAGCTAGTAGCCACTGACCGCAAGGTCACGAGAGCACGCTGACGTCTACAGTTCATTCAAACCGAAACCGCTTCGCGGCCCGACTTAATTCAGGTGTTAGGTCTGACAGGGGGGGGGGCATGCAGCATCGTGTAGTGTTTCGAGAGATCACCAGCGAAGATCTCGACAGGCATTGTCCTTTCATGCCGGAAGAGCATGAGTTTGAGATGCATCTCAATGCACTCGCTCATGAGGCTGAATGGCTAGAGGGCGTCACGGAAGTTAATCGTGACGGCTCGCACGCGATCGTTGTAACGACGGACGCGACGCTTGACTTGCTTAAGGAAAGACTTATTCCACTTCTTCAGAATCACTGGGCCTACTTGCGGATAGAGCTTTGATTCCGCCTCATTACATTGGGTGGCTCGATGCAAGTAGGTGAAGCACCTGGGGCGCCCGACATCTGAGTCGAAAGGGACACAGGTGGTGGGCAGACGACATGGGGGGGGACGACTGCGCACATTACCTGCTGGTGCCGCTGAAGTTGCCGCCAATCGCACGATCAACCTTCGAGTTGGCACTTGGCCCGCAGCGGCCTCGGCCCAGCCTTCTCTTCTCCCCGGTCGTACAATGCTTCCTGTCTAACAGCACGGCATTCGGGAGCGAGCATGGCGATGGTGGTCGAGGCGAAGTACGCGGACGGCACGGGGGTGGTCAACGCGTTGCGAATGGTGCCCGCAGAGTGGCGGGAACTGCAGCGTGCCTACCGCATAGGCGACCTGGTAATGCCATGCTGTCCGTCGCCGGCTATTCCCAAAGTGAGCGCGAATGGGCACCCTTTTTTTGCACACGCCAGCGGCGCCTGTAGCTCATCGAAAGAAAGCCAATGGCACCTGACCGCAAAAATTCTAGTTCGAAGCGAGCTGGAGAACTTGGGCTGCCGGGCGTCAATCGAGGAACCTGGCTCAGGCGTCGCCGGCAGATGGCAGGCTGATGTCTTGGCAGAGCGCGGAAAGGTGAACCTCGCCGTCGAGATCCAACGCTCCTATCAGTCGCTGCGTGACTATTGCGATCGCCAGCAGCGCTACTCCGCTGCTGGCGTGCAGGCATTGTGGCTGCTACGCGACGACCGATACCGGACGCTCATTAACAGTATGGGGAAGGAGCGGTTGCGGACGGAGTTCGGCGGAAAGTTTCCACCGTCCGGACATTTCAACCCGTGCCTGCCCGGCATTCCTGTCGCTCGGTTGGAGCTGGAACCGGAACCAATGATCAGTGGCGCCGGTTTCTTCTCGGCAAGAGTGCCGCAATTGCTTGATGCCGCATTGAACGGGCGCTTTATGTGGGTGGATGGCCTGTGGTGCATTGATAACCTTGACGCCATGCGCATGGCCGCCCAGCAGTCGCGTGATCGAGCCGCCGCGCGACAGAGGGACAAGCCTTCTTGTGGCTAATACGATACTTACTATCGAAACCAGGAAGGGGGAATGGAGATGGACTATCTGACTTTTGCGGTAGAGATGGTGAAGGCAATGGCATGGCCGGCTGTGGCAGTCACTCTGGGTGTCCTGTTCAAGCGGCCAATCTTCGATCTGTTCACCCGCATTAAGACTGGTCGAATCGGAAATTTTGTGGAGGCCGAGTTCAGCCACTGGCAGCGAACCGCTGAAGAGTTAGAGCAGAAGCTGGAAACCGGCTCCGTCGTAGCCAATGAAAGCGGAGAAGAATACGGCTTCCACTTGGTGCGGATGGCGACCACTGATCCAACAGCGGCTATCCTGCAGACATGGCGCGAACTCAAGCAAACGATCGAAGGTGTTGCTAGACCGATGCTCGAAGGAAAGATGATGAAAGTTCCGGTGTGGCCTCTGTCTCTGGAAGCCATCGAGAATCGCGGTATCCTCGATGCTGAGGATATCGACGTCCCCCCGCTTTCAGTAGCGGGGCGGTTTAGAGTCCGGGGGTAATAGTAGCTGGTTCACCAGCCAGTCGTTTCGCGTAGGCGGCCGGCGTCAGTCCGCCTAGCGCCTTCTTCGGTCGTTCCT
>NZ_JAKJPO010000030.1 GCF_021725675.1 Marilutibacter chinensis
CGCCCGAGGCCCACGCTTATCAGTTCGAGGACAACCTCGATCAACTGTTCGGGCGCAGGGCGCGAGATCCGGCGTGCGGCCCCTGCTGAATTACGGTGGTGCTGACACCGAGGCGTTATCGGGCGCGCACGCCGGGCTCTCGGCGCTTACAGTAGGGGAAAGCCAAGACATAAGGCGTTAGGTGCGCCCAAGCCATGTCACTTCTCGTGTACCTAGACAGCCAGGATTATTCCAAGCTGACCAAGGATAACGATCTCCTCCAAGAGCTTGCCTCTTGCAGGGAATCAGGTGAAGCCACCTTCATCTCTTCATCTGTAATAGTTTCAGAATGTGCCCCTCTAACGGCCAGCGTTACCCATCTGGCAGTTGAAAGGAGTGAAGTGATCGAACTTCTCTGTGGCAGGAATACATTCATTTCAATAGATCGCATTCTTGAAACTGAAATTTCAAGCTTTGGGCAATCGCCGCCAACTCGTGATCTGATCATATCGAGCAAAGGCGACTGGTTTCCGTCAGTCGGACCGCTACTAGATGAAGTTGATATGCGCAAGTCATTTCAAGAAGCGCTTTCGGATCGCCCATTGAATAGAGAGCAACGCAGGAAGGCCAAGAGCATGACGTTGCGTGGCGGATCTCTCCGCTCGCGCGCTTCAAATGAACTTTTATCGGGCATGGACGATCTGGCAAAAGAAGCCATAGCCGCCTACCCCATGAAGCCAGAGAATGCTCGGACAGTTATCTCGTTCATCGCAGGAAAAGCATCACGTGCGCAAGCCGAAAGAGCACTATTGGAATCTCTTCGCGACGTCAGCTGGATGATGCGCTGGTTTCAGAATCATCACGACAACTTAGCGTTCGTGCCAAATTTCATTCGCGCCACATCAAATCGAACATTTGACCGCTTCTCCGAATCAATCGAAAAATCGAAGCTTGTTGACGACCCTATTCGAGCATGGCGTCAGATCGCGGACGATGTCTTACAGGAGAGTATCGAGAATTTCATAGCCAAGTCCGGCAAAACGATCAAACCCAGCGCTGCTGAAATTCAGAAACACTGTCCAGGAATGGCCGCAATGTTCAAGCTCATGGCAAAGACAATTGAGGACTCTCTTGGTTCCAACACTCGAAATCTCAACCATTCTGACTTCGCAGATGCGATACATGCATTACACGCACCATACGTGGACATATTCAGGACTGACGCATACATGGCCAGCAAATTGACGGCAATTGCTTCTGGCACCACCATCTGCAGAAAGCTGCGTGAGCTTCCTTCCGCAATACGCATGGCGTCTGAAGTGCGCACCTAACAATTCGTTCAAGCCGACACCGCTTCGCGGCGTCGGCAAAGCCTCTATGATTGTGGCTCTGCCGTCGCCGCAAAGCGGTGCGGCTTAACTCAGGCCTTAGGCCCCAATCAGACTCTTCGGCCATGACCAAGATCACCGATCCCGATTTCGACCAGCAGCTGAGCCTTCGTCAGTCATTCCATGTACTGCTCGCCTTCCTTGAGCAGTTCAACTCCCGCAGCCCGCAGCCCACAGACGATTTGTTGTCTTGGCTGTCGCTTGAGTCGGACGGTGCTACGTCAGACCCCGCACAACTGGATGATTTTCTGCAAAGCGCTAAGTCCGTTTTGGCGTCTAGCAGTCGGTAGCTGCCACAGGATCTTGCTGGCATTCCAAGTCATCCGTATGTTGGGGCCTAACAATTCATTCAAGCCTAACCCGCTTCGCGGGTCGGCTTAATTCTGGTGTTAGGGGGCACATGAAGTACCTCGGCTACTCAGTTCTGCTATTAGGCATCTCGGGCTGTGCAAGCACTCAGCACCTCAGCGCGGCTGAGTGCAGCGCCAGGTTTGAGAGGCTCCAAGCCAATGCCACCGCTGCTTGGGAAAAGGCCCGATTGGACGGTGGCGGAGAGGCGGCAATGCAAAAGGCTGCTGGGGTTGCGGTGGACAGCGCCAAGGCTGCTGCCGATCTAGCAAACGGACCCTGCCAGGGGCAAACATCAAAGGCCGCGGTGCGTCACTACACCGACGGCGCCCCCTAACAATTCATTCAAGCCGAAGCCGCTTCGCGGCTCGGCTTAATTCAGCAACTGTCTTGTGAGCCTAGCTGTCAGGCAGTTAAGGCCCCTTCCGCACGCAGCTCGTCACGCCGTCTGGCATTGAC
>NZ_JAKJPO010000031.1 GCF_021725675.1 Marilutibacter chinensis
TTGCGCCTGTAGGGCGGGAAAACCCGCCCCAACGCGCCTGAAAAGGCGCACACACGACCAGATCGAGGACTGTCCAGCGCTTTGACGCGGCCATCTTCGGCACCGAGGTGGGTTGTTTAGACTTTCCCTAGAACCCACTATCGTCAGAGCGGGACTCCGCCGCAGCGGCACGGCTCATAATATCGGATATCAGGAGCCACCGCGGCAACTCGCCACCGGCATATGATTTCCGACCGGGAAATGCCCCAGATCATGCCTTGGTCCGCGCCGCATCCAACAGTTCGGGCGCGATGATCTGGAGCGCCGACGACAACCATTGATCCCATTTCGTCATCGCTGGGTCGGGCGTCACTTCCAGAAGGCCGCGCATCATCGCTTTCGCTTCGGCTGAATTGCCGCCCCGATTCAGTATTTTGGCTTTCGATATCAGGAGCGGAGGACGGTTTTCCGTACTCAATCGGCCGATCATGCGATCGAGATTACGGAGCGATTGCTGATGCTGATCGGTACGTCCCGCCGCCGTCAGCGCCGCAGCATCTGGCGGCGTTCGCAATCTGAACACCGCGGTTTCGCCGACCCGTTCAGTTACCACATCAAAGCAATCCAGAAGCGCACCCATACTCGCCGCGATCCAGTGGTGCGCTGGCGAGTAGAAGTCCTGCTGGATAACGATGCCTGATTCCGTCAGGCGCGAAAACCAATGCCGGAGCGCGTATGCATTCAGGTAAGGGGATTTGGCGACATCTAGGAAAAGGATCTCGATGGGCCGTTCCAGTCTTCCAACCTGAGTGACTTCGCCCGCACGGACTTCGATCCAAGGCAAAAAGGAGGCTACATTATCGAGGAAGGCGGTCAGGAAGGATTCCCCGTACCGAATGTCCTCCCCGGTTCCTAGAAAATGATTGGTGAGATAGCTGTCTCCCACGACAAACCGGTCGATCGCAACCAGAAGCTTTGAATCCGCCGCCTTCAACACGTCTTTTGGAATGCCAGCGCAGAGCGCCAGCGTGGAGGAGCCTGCGAAGCATCCGGCGTCAAGAATGATGCCCTTGCCCGTGTAGTGATCGGACACGAGCGTGGTCAGATGCGAGTACTCCTCCCGATCAATGAACGAATGCACCGGCATCTCGGGAGCGGGGCGAGTCGCGAGGGAGTGCGAGTATGTGGGCATGTGCAAGCCGTCGACGCCTTGAGCTAACGGAGGTTGGCGTTCGAGAAAGCGACGATGTCTGCGCTGCTCTACCGTCGTATCCTGTCCAAGAAGGTAGCCGATATTCCTCGCGGTATCAATCAACCACCGCACGCTGTCGTCACGAGACAATACACGCGCGAAACATCTTCTTCGCAGTCGACGCGAGTCGCTGCGCGCTGCTTTAAGGAAAGTCAGAACAACTCCCCTGATATCGGCGACGCGCGTTGAGCGACTTGGCGATGGAGGAAGTGCTGTACGAGATTCCGACGCTGCGTCGGTTCGCCCATTTGGGCGGTCTGTATGCTCTGCCCGACGAGGCCACGATCCTCAACTTCCGTCGCCTGCTG
>NZ_JAKJPO010000032.1 GCF_021725675.1 Marilutibacter chinensis
CGGAACAGCGGACCGGCGGCCAGGTCGAACGGGGCCCGCGCTTCCTCGGCCGCGCGCGCGCGCAGGGCCTGTTCGCGCGCCGGCGCGTCCAGCGACGCCAGGTCCTCCTCCACCAGCGCGAAGCCGACCGTCTCCGCTGCGATCGACTGCACCGGACCGGCGTCGGTGCTGGTGAAGCTCGTGCGCAGGTTCTCGTGGCGGGCGACGATGCGGTCGAGCGCCCGCTTCAATGCGTCGCGGTCCAGGTGTCCCTTCAGGCGCAGCGCGGCCGGGATGTGGTAGGCCACCCCGGCCGCCGGGTCGAGCTGGGCAAGGAACCACAACCGCTGCTGCGCCCACGACAACGGCAGCGCCGCCGTGCGGTCCGCACGCGGGATGCCTTCGTTCCCCTTTCTCGTTCCATTCGGACGCGCGCCCTCGCGCTCCTGCAGACGCTTGAGCGTGACCGCACGACGCAACTGTTCGAGTTGTCGGGCCTTGTCAACGCTCATCCGGCGCACCCTCCGCCAGCAGGGCGAGCAACTCTTCTTCCGACAGATTGGCCAGTTCGTCCTCGACCTCACCGACCTCCTGTTCGGCAAAGTGCAACAGACGTGCCGCAACCACATGTTCGGCCACGGCCGACAGCACCGGCTTCTCGAACAGCTCGCGCAGCGGCAGGTCGATGTCGAAGCGCTCGCGCATGCGCACCACCAGCTGCATCACCAGCAGCGAGTGTCCGCCCAGTTCGAAGAAGTGGTCGTTGCGCCCCACCCGCTCCAGACCCAGCAGGTCCCGCCAGATCCCCGCGATCGCCTCCTCCACCTCACCCACCGGCGCCTCGTACGCGCGCGACACCAGCGCACTGCCGTCCGGCGCCGGCAGCGCCTTGCGGTCCAGCTTCCCGTTCGGCGTCAGCGGCATCGACGCCAGCTGCACGAACGCGCCCGGCATCATGTGCTCCGCCAGATCCTTCGACAGCCCCTCCCGCAATCTCCCCACGTCCAGCGTGACCCCGTCCTCCGCCACCACGTACGCCACCAGCCGCCGGTCGCCTTCCGCCTCCTCCCGCGCCAGCACCACCGCCTCGCGTACCCCGGCCAGACCCCCCAGCCGCGACTCGATCTCGCCCAGCTCGATCCGGAAACCCCGGATCTTCACCTGGAAGTCGTTGCGCCCCAGGTACTCGATCGTCCCGTCCGCCAGCCAGCGCCCCACGTCCCCCGTCCGGTACATGCGCGCCCCCGGCTCCCGCGAGAACGGGTCGGCCAGGAACCGCTCCGCCGTCAGCTCAGGACGCCCCAGGTAACCCCGCGCCACCTGCACCCCGCCCAGGTACAGCTCGCCGGGCACCCCCACCGGCACCGGCTCCCGCTGCCCGTCCAGCACGTACACCGGCACGTTCATGACCGGCCGGCCGATCACCGGTCCGCCCGACGCATCCCGGATGCTCGCGATCGTCGCGTCCACCGTGCACTCGGTCGGACCGTACATGTTGTGGAAGTGGATCCGCTGCGACCCCTTCAACGTCTCCCACAGCTTCCCGCCCACCGCTT
>NZ_JAKJPO010000033.1 GCF_021725675.1 Marilutibacter chinensis
TTTTCGGCCTGCCATTCTATCGATCCAGAGCGGATTCCTGCGCCTGCTCAGGCCGACGCGTAACGTGCGGCACCGCCGATCCAGCGTGCGACGATCCGCTCGGCGAGCTGCGGCGACTCGCGCATCAGCCGCTCGCCGACCTCGTGCACGCGCGGCAACAGGTCGGCATCGCGGGCGAGGTCGGCGACGCGGAAGCCGGCGATCCCGGTCTGGCGGGTTCCCAGCAGCTCGCCGGGGCCGCGCAGCTCCAGGTCCTTCTCGGCGATCACGAAGCCGTCCTGGGTCTGCCGCATCGTCTCCAGCCGCTGCTTCGCCAGCGCCGACAGTGGTGGCTGGTAGAGCAGCACGCAGTTCGACGCGGCACTGCCGCGCCCGACCCGGCCGCGCAGCTGGTGCAACTGGGCAAGACCGAGCCGCTCCGCATTCTCGATGATCATCAGCGATGCGTTCGGCACGTCGACGCCGACCTCGATCACCGTCGTCGCGACCAGCAGGTCGGTCTCGCCATCCTTGAACGCGCGCATCGCCGCCTGCTTCTCGGTCGCCTTCATCCGCCCATGCACCAGGCCGACCCGCAGGCCCGCCAGTTGCACGGACAGCTCCTCGAAAGCGGTCTGCGCGGCCTGCGCCTCGATCCGGGCGCCCGACCCTCCCTGGTCGGATTTCCCGCCCTCTTCGTTCTCGTCGATGAGCGTGCAGACCCAGTAGGCCTGCCGGCCCTCGGCACAGGCGGCGCGGATGCGTTCGACCAGCTCCGGGCGGCGACCGGCGCTCATCGCGACCGTCTGCACCGGAGTGCGCCCGGGCGGGAGCTCGTCGATCGCCGAGACGTCGAGGTCGGCATAGGCGGCCATCGCCAGCGTGCGCGGGATCGGCGTCGCGGTCATCACCAACTGGTGCGGCACCACCGCATGGGCATCGTCGACGCCCCCGGCGCCCTTGTCGCGCAGGGCCAGCCGCTGGTGCACGCCGAAGCGGTGCTGTTCGTCGACGATCGCCAGCGCCAGGTCGTGGAACCCGACACCCTGCTGCATCAGCGCATGGGTGCCAACCACGACCTGGGCGTCGCCGCAGGCGACCTCGGCGAGCACCTTCGAGCGCGCGCGGCCGGTGACCTTGCCGGCCAGCCAGGCCACCCGCACGCCCAGCGGCTCCAGCCACGCACGCAGGTTGTTCAGATGCTGCTCGGCCAGCAGCTCGGTCGGCGCCATCAATGCCGCCTGCCTGCCCGCATCCACCGCCAGCATCGCCGCCAGCGCGGCGACCACGGTCTTGCCGG
>NZ_JAKJPO010000034.1 GCF_021725675.1 Marilutibacter chinensis
AGCTGTCAGGCAGTTAAGGCCCCTTCCGCACGCAGCTCGTCACGCCGTCTGGCATTGACGATGCCCAGCAGCTTGCGCATGCAGGCGACCAGCGCGACCTTGCCCAGTTTTCCACGGGCCCGCAGTTGCTGATAATGCGCTTTCATCAGCGGATCCCAGCGTACGGCCGAGAGCGTGGCCATGTAGAGCGCCACCCGCATCGGGGCTCGTCCGCCACGAACGCGGCGCTTGCCTTGGCTTTGCCCGCTGTCGCGATTCATCGGCGCCACGCCCACCAGCTTGGCGATCTGTCGGCGGCCCAGTTGCCCCAGCTCCGGCAGCAGGGCCAGCGCCGTGGCCTGGAACACCGGGCCCAAGCCCTTGCTCGAACGCAGGGCGGGCGTGGTGTGCTGGTCGATCAAGGTCTGCATGGCACGATCCACCGCCGCCAGCTCACGGGCCAAGGCCGCTATGGTGCGGGCGGCCAGCTTGCGCACCTGGGGCGATGCCATCGCCACCTGCTGCTTGTGGGCCTGCAGTTGAGTGACCACCTGACCCCGTCGGCGCAGCCAGTCGCGCAGCTCGCGCTGCCATGGCGGTGGTGCGACGTAGCAGCGCAGCCGGTCGGCGAACATCCGTGCCATCAACGCCAGCAGGCGGGCGTCGATCGTGTCGGTCTTGGCCAGCTCGCCAGTGGCCAGAGCAAAACTGCGGGCCTGGCGCGGGTTGACCCGGGCGATCCACAGCCCGGCATCGCAACACGCTTCCAGCAGCGGCTCTTCATAGCCGCCGGTGGCTTCGGCCACGATCCGCGATGCGCCCAATGCCTTCAGGCGCTTGACCACCTTGGCAATCCCCGCCCCGGTATTGGCATAACGGGTCACGCCCGCCTGTCCTTCCACGGCCAGATCCAGGCTGGCCTTGCCCACGTCGATCCCTGCTGCCGTCATGTCCGTTCTCCGCTACAGTTGGCCGGTCGAGAGCATCGCGCCCGAGGCCCACGCTTATCAGTTCGAGGACAACCTCGATCAACTGTTCGGGCGCAGGGCGCGAGATCCGGCGTGCGGCCCCTGCTGAATTACGGTGGTGCTGACACCGAGGCGTTATCGGGCGCG